>CP070685.1:3577457-3603440 GCA_020352895.1 Phycisphaerales bacterium | reverse complement strand
CAAGGTCATCTTGACCGGATTCTCCCAGGGAGGATCGCTGGCCTATGAAGCGGCCTTGAGTCACCCGGAGCTGTTCACCGGCCTGATCCCCGTGGCCGGCCGCTACACCGCCGCTGAGGGCTCTGCCGCCGGCAAGATCACCGACAAACCGGCGGCCAAGCTATCTAAAGTCTTCATCATGGTTGGCGCTGAGGATCGGGCTACGGTCCTTGACACCAGTAAGCAGGCCGTCAAGGATTTTGAGGCCGCCGGGTGCAAGGTGCAACTCGCCACATACCAAGGGGTCGGCCACACATATCCAGAGAACAGGGTCGAAGAGCAGGTTAAAGCGATCAAGTTCATCCTGGGTGGTTGACCAGCTTGATTCTCCCGCGCCGCATCCGCCACAGCGCGGCCAATCGCAGTTCCATGCGTTCGGCCGAGGAAACCATGCCGGAGGCAGCTCTGCCTGTAGTCCTGGCTTGCCCGTATTCAGACTCACGGGCAGCCTCTTGTGTTCTATGTGTTCTCGCCCAGTGCCTGCGAGCTGCGGCCGAACCAGCCATCTCGGGGTAGTGAATGCGAGGGCAGTGTGCCTCACCGTCAGGATGGTCCGCGACGCACGAGTACACCGCCGAGACCGGGAGCCGCCATGCTCGCCTCGAGCGTTTGGGTTATACTGGGCAATGCGTGCCTGGCATCAGGCGCCAGGCATTGCCGGGCGTTGTTGCTCGCGAGGTCCTTGTGCTGATGCCATGGCGCTGCGGTCTGGCCTTTCTTCTGGGTTGGTGGGCCTCCGTCTGGCTGATCGGATGCGGAGCTTCCCTGTCGCCCGAGTCTTCCGACAGGCTCCCTGAACCTCGGGACGATGCCGGCTCGCTTGCCGGCGGCCGGTTCGAGCTCGATGACCCTGGCGACCAGACTTCCGCTACGAGATACTACCTGGGGTATGACGTGCTGCGTGTTGAGGTGCCCCGCGGCACCGTCTCGCAGTCCGAAACCCTCTGGAATCATGTGGACGAATCTGTCGTTGCGTTTGCCGTGACGCGACGGCTGCGCGTGAACGGATTCCGTATCGGTTTGGCTGACCCCGAGGCATGGCCGGCCATCAAGGCCGCCCTGGATAGCGCGGGGGCCACCCAGACCGCCCGAGCCGGATTGGCCCAGGATGACCTGCTTCCGTTCGCGATCGAGGTCGATCCAGTCAGTAAGGACCGTACCATATTCCACTATGGCCGCCTGGGGGCGCTCAAAGGCAGCACCTATGCCGACAGCCTCACCATGTTGCGCATTGAGCATACCCTTAACCCTGAGCGGCTGGTCGAGTTTAACGTTCGTTTGGTCCCGGAAGCTCGCAGCGCCCACTTTCAGACCGCCCTGGCTGCTACCGAAACCGGGCTACGTGAGATTCCGATCTACCAGGGCAAGGTTTTCACCGAGTTGGCCGTGCAAATGGTAACGCCGAAGAACGGCATCATCGTGGTAGGGCCCAGTGGTCGGGCGGGTCGCCAGTCTCTTATCGGCACCGAGTTCTTCTGCGCCAAGCGGAACGGCATCGAGTTCGAGCGAGTCTTCTTCATTACGCCCAGACTGCTGGTTCGGAAGGCGGGCACTGCCGGATCTCTCGCCAGGGAGGGCTGATTGCCGCAGATAAGACTAACACTCACACTGCAAAAGTTGCATATCGCAGCGGAGTGCACGCCAGAGCAAGGTGCAAACGGCTCCCCGTGGCGCTCGTTTCAGAGACAGTTCATTAGGCTTCTGCCACCGTACAACCGGTCCTGCATACAATAGGCTGGTGCGGAGTATCGGGCTCTGCCCGAAACGGTGCTTCTTTCCGGCTTTCCTGTTGCCATAGGCCGGTCGGAAGACTAACATGATCTCTGTGTGGTCCGAAGCCGCGCTGGTGCATCGGCGATGACGTGTTTCCGTCGGAGGCGTGGTGTGGATCGGAGACCACGCGATGGGATTCTGGGTAGGCCGCCAGGTGCGGTTTTTGGATCAAGCCGACGGCCAAGCGAAGTCGATATCGGTCCTACCAGACTAGGGTAGAGGGTACCCTCCGCAATTGCGTTGTTAATGCCGAAGGCCTGAGTCTCCCGGTCGCAGGGGGCGACCCTCGGCCTCCAGGGCGCGAACAGCGAGCAGCAGCAACACCCGCTATTTGTGGCGGCCCATGACGCGGACCGCGTGATTGCCTCAAGAACTACTGATAAGGAACGTCGCATGACCGAAGCGGGCAAGTCGAAACGCCGCCCCCGGGCCAGCGTCATCTTGGGCGCTGCCCTGACGGCTGCCCTGGCTATCCAGTGTCAGCATCTGGCCACGCAACAGGCCCTGGACCATAGTGACTATGTCGGCTCTGTGTCCCAGCCGGGGGACGGAAATGCCCTTCACGCCAGCGTTCAGAAACCAGAACTCGATCCCATCGAAGCCGAGGCTCGCAGGGACCCCCTGGGCTTCCTTCGGAAGGTGCGTGACCGGTACCGGGCGGAGGTCCGCGACTATCGCTGCCGTTTTACCAAGCAGGAGCGCGTGGGCCGCGCGGTTCGCCCCATCGAGAAGATGAACGTGATGTTCATGGAAGATCCCTATAGCGTGCTCATGACGTGGCCCGAGTCCCCACGGCCCGCCCAGCGCGTATTGTACGTTAAAGACAAATGGGCCGATTCCGATGGCCAGCCAATGGCCATGGTAGAGCCTGAGCCGGTCCTGAAGCTCCTGACAGGCGTCATCAAGCGACCCATCGACGACCGGTTGGCTCGCTCCAAGGCCCGCCGCCGTGTCAACCAGTTCGGCTTCGGACGCTCGCTAGATCTGATCATCGAGTACGCCGAGAAAGCCAAGGCCAAGGGGCAACTCAGACTGGAGTACCGCGGTCGTTCCAGTATCGCCGGTCGCCCGACCTACGTCCTCGTCAGGCACCTGCCCTATACCGGCGATGGGGGAATGTACCCGGATCGCGTGTTGGTCTGCCACATCGATGAAGAGTACCTGCTGCCGACCGCTGTGTTCACCTACGCCGATGACCTGGAGCAGGAAACCCTAGGTGTCTATATTACTACGGACATCGAGTTGAACGTTGGGCTTAGCCCGGCTGACTTCACCTTGGAGGGTTGATCCGCCGAGCTCTTGCCAGTCCTTTTGCCCGATTCAAAGCCTCGGAGATTGGTCCGGGGCTTTGCTTTTTGGGCTTCGGCCGATCGGGCTTGCGTCCGGCCGGCGCGGACAAACGCCTACAGCCCCGCCCCCGGTAAGATGATGTGCACCAGGGCCAACAGAATGGCCAACAGGAGAAAAACGATAACGGCCCGGATCCACCGCGCTCGCCGTGCCCGATACGTACCCGAGTACACTTCGAGCAGGTTCTGTCCGCACTTTGGACATTGTTCCATCCACTCGTCAAGCTCGAGCCCGCACTTCGGGCATTCCAACTCGAATTGCTGCAAACCATCGGGCCTGGTCATACGGGCAGCTTAACGCTCGTCCGGCGCGGGTGCGAGCGGCACGACCGGATTCAAACACCGCGCGGCCAGGGATTGGCCCGTCGCACATCGTCCGCACCACACGGCTCGGTAGTGCCCTGTTTTGGCAGCTTAAGCAACTCCTGCTTTTGACAGGTTTTCAATTGGCCGGGATAATCTCGGAAGGTTGGTTCAGATGCCATGACGACAGAGTTTTGTGATATCCGGGGCAGGGCCGATTACGACAGTGTTCTGGCCAGGGCTGCCGGGATTCTCACCGCCGGAGGCTTGGTAGTCATTCCAACCGAGACCGTGTATGGGCTGGCTGCCAACGCGCTTGACGACGAGAGCATGAAACGCCTGCGACGCCTGAAGGAGCGCCCGGCCGATCACCCTTTCACCGTGCACATTGGCCAGCCCGAGGATGCTCACCGCTATGTGGAGGACATCCCGCCGTATGCCAAGCGCATGATGGCCCGAGGCTGGCCCGGTCCGCTGACCCTGATTCTTGCGGCTCCCGGCCCCGCCCGGACCAAGATCGCCCGCGACCACCCCAATCGCCCCTCGGCCAGCCTCTATCATGAGAACACCATTGGCCTGCGGTGCCCTGACCATCGGTTCGCCCGAGCCCTGCTTGACCGGTTGGACGTCCCCGTAGTGGCCGCCAGCGCCAATCGCTCCGGCCGGCCGGCCCCGGTTGAGGCAGGCGGCATCGCCGAGCATTTCGACCAGCAGGTCGACCTCATCGTGGACGATGGACGCACCCGCTACGCCCAGCCTTCGACCGTCGCCGACGTGACCGGCAAGACCTTCCGCATCGTCCGCCAAGGCATCCTGGACGAGCGGATGCTGCGGAGCCACGCGGCCCTCAGGATCCTCTTGGTCTGTACCGGCAACACCTGCCGTAGCCCGATGGCCGAAGCCCTCTGCCGTGACATGCTGGCCAGGAAGCTGGACATCGCCCCTGAGTTGTTGCGTGAGGCGGGCTACCATGTCTACTCCGCGGGCGTGCACGGGCTCGACGGCGCTCCAGCTTCGCAGGGCGCCCTTCAGGCCGTGCAGCAACGCGGTCTGGACCTCAGCCGCCATGTCGCTCGCGCGGTAGATGTCGGCATGCTCCGCGACGCCGATTACATATGGGTTATGTGTGATACCCACCTCCAAGGTATTACCGCGATGGTTCCGTCGGTTCGGGGCCGCGCCAGACTGCTGGCGGACGGCGAGGAGATCGAGGACCCTATCGGCCAGCCGCAGGAATGCTACAATGAGTGCGCCGAGAAACTCGCCCGAGGTCTGCGGACTCGTCTTGAGGAAGTGGAGCTATGAAAATCGCGGTCGGCAGTGATCATCGCGGCTTCGAGGCCAAGGAGAGAATCAAGGCTTACCTTCATAGCCTCGAGCACGATGTTCTGGATTTCGGCGTTGCATCCGCCGGAAGCTCCGACTATCCCGACACCGCCTTCCCGGCCGCGCAGGCCGTAGCCAACCACGAGGCCGACATGGGCGTGCTGATCTGCGGCACGGGTATAGGCATGTCCATCGCCGCCAACAAAGTGCACGGCATCCGCGCCGCCCTCTGTCACGACGAGTTGACCGCCCAGATGGCCCGGCATCACAACGATGCCAACGTGCTCTGTCTCGCCGGGGACCTCATCGGGGAGGAGTTGGCCCGCCGCACCGTCGATGCCTGGCTGAGCGGCAAGTTTGACGGAGGTCGGCACGAACGACGCATCAAGAAGATCAGCGAGTTTGAGCGCAAGAGCGAGAGTTAATCACCTGATTCATAACGGGCTTGGGCAGTTCCAGACTGCCCGGTAGCGGCACGGCTTGGCCCGCGAAAGCATCCTCGGCAACCCAGCCGGCTGCATCCTGATCGTCAAGGTCTAGTAGGTCACCCGGTGCCGGCGTCCATCCCTTGGCGTGGGGCGTCCGTGGTTCTCGTCTGCCAGCATTGCCTATACACTCCGCCCCGGCTCCCTCTTCCAGGATGACAAGGAGAAGCGCATGACTGCAGTTCCTTTCTGCCTGGTGTCTTTCTGGCTGACGCAGCAACCAGTGCCGCCTTCGAGCGGCCTTCGCGTTGACTCGGGCACGGTTCTTCAGTCCGGAACATATGTGCTTGACGAACCGATCGAGATCGCGGCCGACAACGTGACTCTCGACGGCGGCGGAGCGGTGTTGATCGGCGGTGGCCACCAAGGGGTGGCCGTGCGGGCCGTCGGCCGCAAGGGCGTCACCGTACGCAACCTTGACATCCGGGGTTTCTATCATGGGGTGCGGCTCGAGGGTTGTGAGCGTGTCACCATTCGCGACTGCCGGATCCAAAGCACTCATGAAATCCCGCCGAACGATATTTTTCTTGACATCTGGACGCCGCTGGAGCGCGCGTACGGCGCCGGGATTATGCTCGCCGGCTGTCGCAACGCGACCGTCACCGGCAACGACCTGCAACATCAACAGAACGGCCTGAGCATGTACGACTGCCACCGCTGCACGGTGACCGCCAACAATGCCTCGTTTTGCAGCGGCTGGGGGGTTCATCTCAACTCGTCCAGCGACAACGTGATCCGCGGGAATACGGCCGACTGGTGCTGCCGCATCTATGTCCGTAAGGACGGAAGCTATCACGCCGGCGCCGACGCCGCCGCTCTGCTCATCGTGGTCAACAGCAGCCGCAATGTCGTGGAGGACAACATGTTCCGCGGCGGCGGCGACGGGGTCTTCCTGGCCGGCTACCGCCACCCTGACATCGTAGCCCCATGCAACGACAACGTCTTCAGCCGCAACGACTGTTCCCTCAGCCCCAACAACGCCTTCGAGGCCACCTTCTCCTCCCGCAACCGCTTCCTCGACAACCGGGCCAACGGCTCCAACTTCGGCTTCTGGCTGGGTTACTCTACCGAGAACGTTGTCGAGAACAACGAGATCAGCGACAATCGCTACGCGGGCGTGGCCATCGAGCACGGCCACGCCAACCGCATCACGGCCAACGAATTCCACCGCAACCGCGTCGCGGTCCGGCTCTGGACTGACGAGGACAAGGACTTCGTGGAAGCTTTCCCCATGCTGGCCACCTCTGAACGGAATCGCATCCTCGATAACACCATCGACGACGGGCGATACGGCGTGATGATCTGGACCGACGAGAAGATGGGCAAGCGACTTTGCCAGCGTGACGAGATCGTCGCAAACAAAATCACCAACAACCACGTCGGGATCCGATACCAGCGTGGCCGCGATGTCCTGATCCGCACGAACCACATCAGCGGCAATGCGGGGGTTGGCCTCGAGCTGGAGGACGTCACCGGCTTCGCCGTGTACGACAACTACTTCGACAACGCGGTCAACGCCCGCGCCTCCGGTGAAGTGTCCTGGTCGCGCGTGTCCGCGGACGAAGAGGTGACGAAGAACATCCTGGGCACGGGCCCGATGGCGGGCAACTTCTGGTCGGATTTCACCGGCCGCGACACCGACGGCGACCACATCGGCGACACGGACGTGCCACATCGGCCCGAAGGAGTCACCTCGGGCGGCGACGCGCGACCGCTGGTTCGCAATCCGCCCGCCGAATGATGGCTCTGTCGCGATCACCATCGGTGTCGTAGAATGCTCCACCACATGGAGACCGACACGACAAAGGCAGCCCCGTCGACGGCAGCGGAGACGCCGCAGGCACGCTTCATTCGCGGCTGCCTCAATAATCTAGTCTGGTTCGTGCCATTCGTTCTGATCGGCTGGCCGGTCATACGCGAACTGCCGCCCACGCTTGTCTGCTACTGCGCCATCAGCATCGTAGGGGCGGGCCTTGTGGCTGGCCTGGCTGATCCGGTTTCCCTACGCAACCGCCAAGGCCAGGACAGGGCAACCGAGCTGATCGTCGGGCTGTGCACGCTGATCGCCCTGATCTGGGCGGCCGTGGACTTCGGCCGGTTGCACATAAGCAATTCGGTCTCCCCCGTGGTTCGGTGGATCGCCCTGGCAGTTCTGCTCGCCGCGTACGCCCTGCGGATCTGGGCCGTCGTGGTGAACCAGTTCTTCGCCGGGCTACTGGTCATTCAAGAGGATCGAGGTCACCAGGTGGTCGACACAGGTCCCTACGCCCTGGTCCGCCATCCCGGCAATCTAAGTATCGTGCTTATAGTGCTTTGTGGTCCGCTGGCCGTGAACTCCTACCTCGCCTTCATCCCCATGGGGATCGCCTTTCTTGCCATGCTGAAGCGCACCCGGCTCGAAGACCGCTTCCTACATGAGAACCTGCCCGGCTATGGCGAATACGCCGGCCGAGTCCGATACAGGTTGATGCCGGGCCTCTGGTAGGTCCCGCAGCCGGCGGGCCGGAACCGTTCGTCGCCAACAGGCGTATAATTGCTCTGAGCGACCAGGCCCTGCAAACGGGGAGATCACAAGCACATGCAGTGGAAGACCAGGCTCCGTGTGTTCTGGCGAGAGTGGGTCAAGCCGATCTTGATCGTAGTCATCGTACTGGGGGTGCTGCGGTCGGCCGTGGCCGACTGGTACGATGTGCCCACCGGCTCGATGAAGCCGAGCATCCTCGAGGGCGATCGCATCTTCGTGAACAAGCTGGCCTACGACTTGAAGCTGCCCTTCACCAAGGTGCGGCTGGCTCGCTGGAGCGGGCCGGAACGCGGCGACGTCGTGGTCTTCTACGCCCCGCACAACGAGACGCGGATGGTCAAGCGGGTCATCGGCCTTGCAGGGGATGAGATCGCCCTGCGCGGCAACCGGCTGTGGGTCAACGGGGAGGCCGTCGAATACGAAGCGCTCGACCCGGAGATCGTCAGTCAGCTCGCTGAAGGGGAACGACCGGAGCACCGCTACGCCGCCGAGAACCTCGACGGCGATGTCCACCCCATGATGACCACGCCGCGGCTGAAGGGTAAGCCGTACTTCGGACCGGTAGTCGTACCGGAGGGCCACGTGCTGGTCATGGGCGACAACCGGGACGCCAGCCTGGACTCGCGCTTCTGGGGCTTCGTGCACACCGATCGCATCCTCGGCCGGGCCAACCGCGTGGTTTTGTCCGTCGACAAAGAGCACTACTACCGCCCCCGCTGGCACCGCTTCTTCCGCGAATTGCCATAATCAGTGACTTGACTTTGGTGGCAACTCGGTCGTCCGACGACGCGGCGACGTTGCACACCACTCATAGCCGAGGTTCGTGATCGCGGAGGCTACTGCAGTTTGCCTAGAGCAGGTCGTCTGATATCCTCCCAAAGTGCGAGCTCATGCGATGCCGCGAGACGCCGGTGCGGCGCGTCCTGAACAGGAGACGATTCTCTTGTGAAACCGCCACTGAGGAGATTGGGCGTCCTGGTCATCTGTCTCCTGGTGATCATCGGAGGCGTGGCGGCATTCTTCATGATCCAGGCTCAACGACTTCGTCAGTCCGGCAGGCAATACGTTGACGTTAGCATTCCGGCCATCATGTCAACCTGGGATCCCGACGAGCTCGATCACCGGGCCAGCCCGGAACTGCGCCTCGCGATGCCGCGTGACGAGGTTACGGCCATGTTCGCGGCATTACATGAGCGTCTAGGCCCAATGGAGACATATGAAGGATGCGATGGCGAAGTAACGCTCTCGTATACCTTGGATGAGGGGAAAGCCGCGCGAGGAACATACGAGGCAGCCGCGAAATGTGCGAAGGGCACACTCAAGATTCAGGTAGACTTGATATACGTGAACAACAATTGGCTCATTCGCAACCTCACCTTCACATCTGCGGCATTGCAGTGAGGTTGAGTCATCGAAGCTGGTTGGGGCCTACTCGTTGTTTGTAGCTGCTCGTAGCCAGGGCATGTGTTGGCGGAGGCGGGAGCCGACCGGTTCGGAGTCGTGGCCGGCGCCAAGCTCGAAGAGGGTTTTGAAGCATTTGAGGCCGGAGCGGTTCTCTTCCATCCACTCGCGGGCGAACTGGCCGGACTCGATCTCGGCCAGGAGGATGCGCATGGTCTCGCGGGTGCGGGTATCGATCAGCCGCGGGCCGCGGGTCAGGTCGCCGTACTCGGCCGTGTTGCTGATCTGCTCGCGCATGTGGCTGATGCCGTGCTCATAGATCAGGTCGGCGATCTGCTTCATCTCGTGGATGCACTCGAAATAGGCGACCTCCGGCTCGTAGCCGGCCGTGGTCAGCATCTCGTACGCGGCCAGCATCAGGGCGCTCATCCCGCCGCACAGAACAACCTGCTCGCCGAACAGGTCAGCGCATGTCTCCGTGCGAAAGCTCGTCTCGAACACGCCCGCGCGCGTCGCCCCTATCCCCGCCGCCCATGCCAGGGCGATGTCACGAGCGCGCCCGGTCGCGTCCTGGTGCACGGCCATGAGAGCGGGCACGCCGATCGTCTCCCGGTACGTGCTGCGTACCAGCGAGCCCGGCCCCTTGGGTGAGATCATGACGACGTCGACGTTGTCCGGCGGCTCGATGAACTTGAAGGTGATGTTGAATCCGTGCAGGAATCCGAGGGCGCATCCCGACCGCAGTCCGCCGGCAATGTACTCTTCGTAGAGTTCGGCGGCCGACTCGTCCGGCAGGCCCATGATGACCAGGTCGCTCCGCGCGGCCACGTCGGCCAGCGAGCCCGGCTGGAACCCGTCGGCCAAGGCCCGGTCGTGATTGGGCGAGCCCGGCCGTTGCGCCACCAGCACGTCGATCCCGCTGTCGCGCAGGTTCAGCGCGTGGGCCGTGCCCTGGGCACCGTAACCCAGCACGCCGACCGTCTTGTTCTTCAGCGCGCTGACATCGGCATCGGCTTCGCCATAAGTCCGGATGCTCATGTCGCCGTTCCCTTCTGGTTCTCGCTCGCCTCGTGCACACCGGCCAGCAGGGCCTCGTCCCGGGCCGGCACCCGTGACGCCCACACCACGAGCACCAGCATGACGGCCACGATGCACCACAGGTGCACGCCGACGGCCCGGCAGTAGTCCGAGCCCAAAAGCGGCAGCGAGAAGAGCCACGCGAACCACACGGCCCGGCCGGCAACCGCCCGCCGCCCGGCCTCGATGCGGCACATCAACTCGGCCGTCATCAGGGCCAGGGCATAATACCCGAAGACGACGTAGTGCACCCAAAGCAGGGGACTGAGGACGAGGCACAGCAGCGTAAAGGCCGCGAACTCGAGCCGGGCCCGGTCCAGCGGTGTCCGTCGTGCGGCATGACGCGCTGTCCAACACGGCCCAACCATCAGCAGCATCACCACGCCCAGATACACCAGTTGGATTGGCTTGAGTGTCATACCGATGACGCTAATGTCGGTGGCGGGCAACCGGGCCAGATTCACGGAGTGGTACCCGTCCTCGTGATGCACCGCCGGCGTCTCGGTAAGCAGGCGGCGCAGGACCATGGGCAGCGATTGGTTGTGCGAAGTTGACTTGACTTGCTGAATCTTGACCATCTCCGCCAGCGGGCCGTGACCCACGACAGCCTGCCTCCAATACTCGCGATGGAGACGAAGGTTCTCCGAACGGCCGAACACGGCCGTCGTCAGCAGGCCGCCGAGAAGAATCAGCCCGGCCGCTACGCCGGCCAGCATTTTCCACTGACGCTTGAGCAGGAAGTAGAGGACCAGCACCACCGGGAACACCTTGACCAGCACGCCCAGCGAAAGTGCCCAGCCGGCCCAAAACTCCCGACGCGTCTCTACCAGGTACCACGAGAGCACGATCAGGAATGTGACCAGCAGGCTGACCTGCCCCAGCACGGCGGCGCTGACCACGAACGGCGTCACCATGGCCGCTGGGACGGCCACGCGCAGCCACCACGGCCCCGTCGGCATGGGGACGAGGCGCCGGTCGATTATCGCCACGGCCAGCGCGAACAGGGCCAGGCTCAGCGCGACGAAGACGGCGCAGCCCAGCCACATGGGCAGCAGCCCGAACGGAGCCATGAACACCACAAAGAACGGGAGATAGTTGTGAACGCCGTGGTCGGGCGTGACCGTGCGACGGGCCAACAGGTCGGCTGTCACCGTGCGATGGAAGTCGTCAAAGTCGCTGGTGCCCGCCCGATAGCCTCGCGCCCTGTACGCGGCGTCTGCGATCAGGACGGCGCAGAGCACCATCGCCAGCAGTATCAGGGCGCGTTGCAGTCGGCTGGGCATGAGATGTCGCGCTTATCGGCTGCCCCGTGGCGCGCTTGGGGAACGGCGGCGTCCGCCCGACCGCGAGTCTACTGAAGCGGAATCTTCAGTACCTGGCCGACGCGCAAGTTGCTCGGGTCCAGACCCACCTCGTCTTTGTTCATCTCGTAGACCTCCGGCCAGCGCGTGCCGTTGTCAAGCAGCCGGCGGGCGATTTCATAGAACGAATCGCCCTCCTGTACGACGTAAGTCCGCTCGAATGGTCGGTCCTGCTCGGGGCCAGCCGTTGCCTGAGCCGCGTCGCTCGTCTCGGACGGTGCAGGCGGGATGCGCAGCTTCTGCCCGATCGACAACCGCCTCGGATTCTGGACTTGCGGATTGGCTTGAATTAGGAAGGTCGTGTACTTCTGGCTGCCGTAGTATTGCTCTGCAACCTTCGCGAAAGAGTCGCCGGCCTGGACTGTGTGCTCGCGGTCTTGCGATTGCGGCGGCTGTACGGCGGAGGCTGCTTGTTGTCCTCGCGTCATCCTTTGCGCCCGTGCGTGCCCGGGGCTCGTCGGCGGGGTCGTCGAAGGTTGTGGCTGAACCGTAGGCGTGCCCGGCGGGGTGGTCGTCGACCCGCTTTCCGAAGGCAGACTGCTGGAGGCCAGCCGGGCGTCGCCCTGTGCGGGTCGGCCCGCCCGGCTCGGCGATCCGCTCTGCGCGGGCGCCTGGCCGGATACGCCGCTGCCCCTGGCCGCGGGAGTCTGTTGCGGCATCCCGGCATCAGGGGCTCCTGCCTGCGAAGGAGCGCGTCGCCGCTGGCTCCTTGCCGGGGCCCCATCTTGGCCCCGGTCGCCGATCTGGCCTGGCTCCGTCCCGTTTCGCTGAACGTTCGTGCGCCTGGGACTGGGCCGGGCGCTCACGGAGCGGCCTGGAGTGGCCCCAGTCCCTGGGCCTTTGACCTTCCCGCTCTGCGCCGGGGAGGGCGTAGGCTGGGCCTTCGCCGGGCTGGGGTGTCCGGCCGGAGCGGCCAACGGTGTTGCTTGGTCTGCTTGACCCGCCGCGTCCGTGGACGCTCCGGGGTCGGCTGGCAGGGGGATGTCCTGATCGTTGGATGACCGCGTGGAGAAGAACCACGCGCACGCTGCAACCACAAAAATGCCCAATACCGCACCGATCTTGAGTTCCGAACTCATGAGAGTCTCCTCCGTGACGCAGATTGGCCAGTGGCTGTGAGCCTGTCTTCGTAGGAAGGTTGTTCAAAGGAGAAGCACGACCGCGCCATTGCCGAGCACTCCAAGGTAATGGTATCTACCGCTGACAGGGGGGTCAAGCGAAAAGCGCCCCTGAACCGTGGGCGCTCATAGGGGAGGAGCGCCGGCCGACTCGCGGCCTGCGAGCCGGCCGGCGATTGGGCTCCTGTCGGCTCATTGGGCGCCCGTGACGATGGGGCGGGTCCAATGGGCTCGCTCACGCAGCATCAGGACGGCGGCCACGAGGACGATCCCGGCGATCAAGCCGATCTTGAGCTGCATGCTGGCGATGGTCAGACAGGCGCCGATCAGCAACAGGGCCACGACGCCATACAGGGCGATGCGCATCAGGTGGGGGAACAGGAGCAGCGGCGAGGCAATGGCCACCGAGGAGTAGGTCCCCACCAGCACCCCGACGATCAGGGTGTAATTAAAGCCGTGGATCCCCGGGCCACCGAACAGATACATGACTACCATAACGATCAGGGTGGTGACGCTGGTCAGCACGGTTCGGGACAGGCACTGGTTGATGCTGCTGTTGACTACGGTGGCCGAGATCGTGGCCAGCTTGCCCCGGTTTTCGCGGATGCGGTCGAAGACGACGATGGTGTCGTTGGTGGAATAGCCGATCACGGTGAGAAAGGCGGCCACCAGCGTCATGTCGATGCGGAAGTCGTCGATTAAGAATGCCTTGCCGAGAATGGTGGGGGCAATGAAGTAGCTGAGGGCTACAAGACCCACGGCAATGGCCGAGTCGTGGACGAGGGCCAGAACGGCCGCCAAGCCGTACTGTAAGGACCCGAAGCGGAACCACAGGTAGCCCATGATGCCCAACATGGCCAGGGCCAGGGCGATGAAGGCCTGGTTTCGGGACTGCTTGGCAACGGAGGGGGCGAACTGCACGACTTTCTGCAGGGCCTTCTCGGTCGAGAGGGCGGCCTCCGCCAGGGCCAGTTCGGGGGCTGCCACGTTCTGCTCCCAGTTCAGCGGGTCCTCGTCGTACAGGAAGTTTTCGTCCACGACGACGATGCTGATGGCCGAGTAGAGCGGTTCGCCGCTGTCGCTCTGCCCCGCGGGAGTCAGGCCGACGACGTCAAAGTCACGCCACTCATACTGTTCGTAGTCGGGCTGAAGTCGCATATCTCGGAGCCGCGCCCGAACGGCATCTAGCGTCGGCGCCGGGTTGATCTGTTCGAAGACCATGGCCACGCCGCCGCGGTAGGGCATCACGTCAAACGGGGACGGGATGCCGATGACGTCCCCGAGCAGTTGAGCCTCTTCGGGTATGGGGTATGTCCCATTGGGGCCCAGCTCGGCGTCCTTCCGGACGACGAAGTCGAGCGACGGTGTGATGTTTAGTCTGTCGCCCAGTACGTGCTCGATCGCGTCGCGCACGAGCTTTTGGTTCGTTTCCAGCGTGACTACTTCGAAGGTAGTCGCTTCCTTGGTAAGCGCCTCGCCGATTTCGCGCACCAGTTGAATGCGGGATGCCGTCAGCTTCCCGCCCGCCCCCCGCAGGTAACTGGCGTTCCTGCGCAGGGCCGCCCTGACGCCGGCGTCGTCCAGTTCGATTCCCTCGCCCAGCTCAAACTCGACACCTTCGTCCGCGCTGATCAGGGAGCCGCGGCGGAGCTTCTCGTCCAGGGACCCGGGGAAAGACAGAGTCACATAGGTTTCCAACTGGGCCGGTCGGATGACGTCGGAAGTCAGCCGGAACCTCTTGGCTCCCAGCGGGCTTACCGTGACATTCTCGAACGCGTCGGCCTGTTCGTTCAGGTACGCGGCCGCGCCGGCATCCTCGTCTACCAGAGCGAGCCGGACCTCCTCGTCGGTCATCTTCTCGGTTTCCTTCAGCTCGAGCTGGGCACTGGTGCCGCCGAGGAACTCGATGTCATAGATGTTCTCGATGGGCTGGGCATCGAAAGCAAAGATGCCCGCCAGCACCAAAACCGTAGAGGCTGGCCAGAAGCCGCGCCACAGCCGCATCCAATCGAAGTTGGCGTTCATCAAGCCAGGGATATGCAGCATAGGTACCGTCTTGATCAGACGATACTTGGCCAGCAGTTGGAAGATGACGCGCGTCACGAACAAGGCGCTGAACATACTTGTGGCAATGCCAAAGCCGAGCGTCAGGGCGAATCCTTTCACCTCCTCGCTGCCCACATAGCCCAGGATCACGCAGGTAATTAGTGTCGTGACATTGGCATCGAAAATCGTGGAAAAGGCACGGTCGTAGCCGTTCTTGATCACCATGCGGAGGGACGAGCCCTTGGCCTGCTCCTCGCGCATGCGCTCGAAAATGAGCACGTTCGCGTCCACGGCCATCCCCACCGTCAGGATCAGGCCGGCGATGCCCGGCAAGGTCAGCGTGGCCTCCAGCCAGGCCATCAAGGCCAGCGTGACCAGCAGGTTGAACAGCACCGCGAAGTTGGCGATGAAACCTCCGACTAAGTAGTAGATGGCCATGAAGACCAGCACCAGGGCCAGACCGTACAAAGCGGATTGCAGGCCGCGCTCGCGGTTGCTCGCTCCCAGGCTCGGGCCGATGCTCTTGACCGCGATCGGGTTCGGCTTCAGGCGGGCCGGCAGCGCTCCAGCCTCCAGCTTGTTGACCAGCTCTAGCACCTCGTCGGTGGTGAAGTCGCCGGTGATCTGGCCGGCTTCGCGGATCGCGCTGCGGAGCGTAGGAGCACTAATGGCGATGTCGTCAAGCAGGATGCACAGAGGTTTGCCCACGTTCGGCTCGGTCAGGCGGAAGAACCGCGCCCCCCCGGGAGCGTCGAGCTCGAAGCTGACGGCCGGCCGGTTGGTCTGTGGATCGCGTTCGGACCGGGCCAATTTGAGCGACCACTTCTTTCCGCCCGCCTCCTGGAGCATAACCATGCGGCTGTCCGTGTGAGCCAACACGTAGTACTTGTCCGCGTATCGCTCGACGATGGTGTCTCTGGCCTGCTTGATGGCATCGAAATTCTCCAGCGCGCTGCGGTCGTCCAGGTTTAGGAAAGCGACGGCATCTTCAATTTCAAACCACCGGTATCGGTCGCCTGCGCGGAAACGCGGACCGCGCGTCGTGAGAGCTTCGGTGTATTGCGCGATGGGCTGGCGCAGGTACTCCTCCTGCGCCTGGATGGTGGTGCGTGTGGACGAGTCGCGCTCGGCCAGGATGCGGAACTCGAGCACACCGGCGCCGCGAAGCAGGCGCTCCAGGTCCGCCGGGCCCTCGAGGCTGCCCTTGTACTTGGACCAGGCCTCGTAGGCCTCCGCGGCCTGCTCAATCAGCGTGGTCCGGGCTGGATGCTGGCTCCGAAAACGAGCTAGTTGGTCCTGTCGCTCGGCGGCGCTCTCCATATCCAGGATGTCCCCGAAGACAGCCAGGTCCACGTTCGTGGCTATCAGCTCGCTGACCGCGGCGTTGTATTCTTCGGTCGCCTGGCTGAGGGCTGTCTCGTCATCGCCCTCCATCGCAGCGAGCCGCGCGTCATAGGCCCTCCGGACGGCGTTCAACAAGTCGCGGCGCTGAGGAACCCCGCGAAGCAGATCGTCCAGGTCGCCTTCGGCGGCATGGGCCAGGGTAGCGCTCAATTCGTTGCGCGTAACGTTCGTGGCCTTGAGGGCATCCACGGCCTCATCGTAGGCCGCGCGGCGTTCCTGTGCCTCCCTGGGCGGGGCCGGCATGCGCACTTCCAGACGGTTGTTTCCGATGGGCCGCCACTCAAGGTTTCGTTGTCCCTTGGGATCCACACGGTCCTTGAGCACCATCATGACGCGCTCGGCCAACTTCGTGGTTTGCTCATCCTCGAGACCTGCGGTATCGATCTCGTAAAGCAGACTGTAACCACCCACAAGGTCGATCCCGCCTTTGAGCTGCTGCGTGGGGGGGTAAAGCATCAAAGCCGCCAGGCCGGCGATCACCACCACCAACAGCAGTTTCCACCAGAGATTCTTGTCCGACATCGCTGTAGCTCCTTGCTCCCTGCCGTGCGCGCCGGTCCGCAAATCACAACCTCGGAGGACGGGCGAACGACCGGTCGTTAGTATCCTTAGCTGGGCCTGCGGGGCTGATGAAGGCCGCGCCAGAAAGTTCAGATTCTGAGGATTCCTTGGAGTCGGGGGTTCAACGCGCCGGCGGGCCGCAAGGCCAATGAGCTCGTAGACCCCAGTTGTATGAAACGGCGCGCCAATCTGTTCGCGCCGTAAGGCCGCGCGAATGAATGGCAGTCGAGACCGGCGTCTGTATCGGCAAGTCGGCGAGGGCCGCCCCCAACAGAGACGGCTTGACGGAGCGCTCGTGGCGGTCCACCATGTCGCTCAGCCCAGCGCCTGTAAACGTGCTTTCGTCTTGCTGCTGCTCTTCTTCCGACTCGGGCCCGTCCGCGGCGAGGGGCGGCTCTGTAGCGACCGCATTCTCAGTGGGCGTGCTCTCGCCGGAGGCCCGGTGCTGCACGCGGGCCAGCAGTGGCTGCAAGCCCGTGGACAGGCTCAGCAGCCCCGCGATACTCAGTGCCGTCAGTCTGGCTAACCTCGGGTCCATGGGGGCGGGTATCATACAAGCGGGGGCGGTCTTTGGGTAGGGCCTGCGGAGGCGAGCCGCGACGGCCTGAAACGTGGAGCGCCGCTCTTACTGGTCCTGGACGTAGCCTAGGGCCTTGAGCCTTTCGAGGGTCTCATCCGACTCGTCGGCTTCAGCCTCCAGGGGACGGGCAGACTGGGTCCAGGCCTGCAGCAGGGCAGCCAGCTCGTCCGAGCGTTTGAGTGTCTCGGCATCGGGATTGTCGAGTCTGTTAATCTTCTCCTCCGGATCGGCTTCCAGATCGTAGAGCTCCTTGACCATGCCCACGGGGCGGTAGATGAGCTTCCAACGCCCGTCGCAGACCGCGCGACACTTGAGCGTGTTCCGCCAGTGCGGATCGTCTTCGAAACTGAACGGCTTGGTTGCCTCGCAGAAGACCGGCTCGCGAGCGGGGGTCTGCTCACCATCCAGCAGGGGGGCGAAGCTTACGCCCTCGACCTGTTCGGGGTGGCCGATGCCCAGCCGATCCAGGATGGTGGGCATGACGTCGATGTTGCTGACCAGGTTGTCGCATCGCCTGCCTCCCGCCTTGCCGCCCGGCTGCCGGACGATCAGCGGCGAGCGCACCGTGGTCTGGTACGTGGAATGGCCGTGATCCCAGATCTCCCAATGTTCGTTCATCGCCTCGCCGTGGTCGGCGGTCAGCACGATCAGAGAGTTGTCGTACAGGCCGCGCTCTCGCAGCGCGTCCAGCAACCGTCCGATGTGATCATCCATATAGCTGATCTCGCCACTGTATAGTGCATTCAGTGCGGCACTCTGCCATCCCATGCTGCTGCGATCCTTGTGCAGCGCCTGCCGGACAAGCCTAATTTCCATCAGCGATCCGGAGAACGGCTGGTCATCCTCGCGGTACATCATGTCATAGGGCGACGGCGGATCGTAAGGCCAATGCGCGTCAAAGTAATGCACGAACAGGAACAGGCGTTCTGGATGGTGCAGGTCCAGCCAGTCGACCACGGCGTCGGTGACCTGCTCGGCCCTGCGCTGGTCCTGATCTACCTGAGCCTTCCCGCGAAAGATGGCGAACTCCTCGCTGGAGTGATCGAAGCCCTGGTCGAAATTGAATCGGCTGTGTAGCGGGAAAGCACCGATGAACGACTCCGTGGTGAAGCCGTGCTCCTTGAGCACCTCGGCCAGCATGGCGTTCCGGTTGCTGAGCACAAAGCCGTTTCGCGGAACGCCGTGGGTGTGCGGCCAGGTGCCTGTCATAAGGCTGGTGTGTGAGTTGAGCGTTGTCGGCGCGGTGTTGAGGTGCATCTCGAAGAGCATGCCCTCGGATGCCAGTCGGTCGATGTGGGGCGTCTTGACTATGGGGCTTCCATAGCAGCCCAGATGATCCGCGCGCACGGTGTCGATCGAGATCAGGATGACATGTTGGATCTCACGATCAGCCCTGTCGGATGGCGTGCCGTAGACAATGACCGGTTGGGGCTCCTGACGGCGGCACCCTGCTGCCGACAGACCATGGCAGATCAGCGCCGGCAAGAGTAGACAAGCGCAGATAGCGTTTTGTGCGGGGGTCTTCATCAGCGTAGGTAGCCGAGGGCCTCCAGTTGGTCCTTCAGTTGCCTGTTCTGCTCGGCCTGCATGTCGACCCGCCGGGCTGGCGATAGCTGTGCCATCCGATCCTGCAGTTTGCTGCGAAACGCCTCCAGCGCGGCTCGCATGCGCAGGGCGATGTCCGGCTGCGACGCAGCCAGATTGTCCGTTTCCAGCGGGTCGTCAATCACATCGTACAGTTCGCCATCGCCGCCGCCGAGGTCGAGGATGTACTTATACCGATTTTGATAGAACGCCACCTTGTCGACACCGTACAGCGTCCCTTCGCTGTAGGCCGGACGGTCCTTGGGCGTCGCCTCATCGATCATGACGGGCAGCAACGATTCTCCGTCGAACGTGGCGGGCGGTTCAAGGCCAAGCACGTCGAAAACCGTGGGCATGATGTCGACCTGACACACCCGAGCGAGCACCACCGAGCGCACGGGCTCGTAGCGGCTTGGCAGCTTGACGATCAGAGCCACGCGAATCAATTCCTCGTACATGGTGTGCCCGTGCTCGAAGCCGCCGTGGTCCCAGAATTCCTCGCCGTGGTCGGCCACGATGATCAGCATGGTGCGATCATAGAGAGCCAGGGCGCGCAGCCCGTCTACTAGGCGGCCGATCTCGCGGTCCATGAACAGGATCTCTGCGTCGTACTCCCCGCGGAGGTAGTTGCGGCCCTCGACCTCCGGTGTCCATTTTTCGGCGATGAGTTTCTGGATCTGCGGCCCGGTGAGCGTTCGGAACGGACCGGTATAGCCCTTCGAGAACATCTCACGGAACTCGCCAGGCGGGTCGTAGTTCAGGTGTGGATCGAATAGGTGCAGAAACGTAAACGTGTTCTTGCGCTGGTTCTTTTGAAAGAACTCGAGGGCGGCGTCCACCGATTTGTCGGCCCGTCGCACGCGCCAGTTGTAGCTGGGGAAGTAGTCGTATACCATAAAGCCCCGTTCGATACCCAGCACCGGGTCGAGGAATCCGGCGTTGACGATGCCATGCGTCTTGAATCCGTGCCCGGAAAGCAGTTCGGGGCCGTGTGCGATCTCATCCCGGCTGCGATGGAATGAGGTGTTCGCCTCGCCAGTGAACTTGCCCTCGGCACCATGGATGCTCGGATAGGTTCCGGTCAGTATGGTCGTCACCGTCGGCAGGGTCCAGGACGACTGCGCGATGGCGTTGTCGAAGCGCACGCCCTCGGCGGCGATGGCATCCATGCGCGGAGTGACCGGACGCGTGGCCCCGTAGCAGCCGAAGCTGTCCCGGCGAGTGGTGTCGACCAGGACAATAATCACGTGCTGTGGGTTTTCCACGTCGGGCACTTCGCCGTTCCCTTCGGGCCACAGGGCCCATGCGACGACGATGAGCGGCAACGCAATCGCGAGCGCACGACCCGCGTTGCCGAAAAACCCAGCGCGGAATCGGAGGGGCTGGTTGGCCGGCGCGTCCGGGCCGGTTGATTCTGATCCATCTGTGTTCATTCGTGCTTAGTATAGGACCTGGAGGGAAGGACGCCAGTTGGGGCTGGGAATCGTGCTACCTTCGTCGGGCCGCCAGCACAAGAGCGTAACAGGCCACCATCAACGCGTACGTGACGCTGCCGCCAAAGCCGCATAAACCGCCTCCATCAACGGTCTCGCCGGCCACCACAGTCTCGTTCACGATGACCCGGAAGCTGCACTCGGCATTCCTGCCCGTGGCGTCCGTGGCCGTGTAGGTTACCACCGTCTCTCCTACGTCAAAGAAGTGGCCGGGTTCATGGGTGCTGCTCAACGTCCAGGAACCGTAGGCGCCGGTGACCTCCGGAGGCTGCCAACTCACCGAAGCTCCGTCGGTGCCATTCGCCGAGATCGTGATGTCTCCCGGGCAGTCAGTCAGGGCGATCCGGGACTCGCAATAGTCTCCGATGCCGTTCCCATCGGTATCGGGCCCGCACGGATCGGAGAGCACGCCGTCCGTCACGGTCAGGTCGTACCGCTGCGGCCCGGAAGACGTGCTGGCAAACACGTCCACATAATACGTGCCCGCGACGGAGACCGAGACCGAGATGATTTCGTCCTGCCCGGCGACTCGCTGATCGACCGCGGCCAGGATCATGCTCCCGTCCGGGCTTCGCAGGTGAAAGCCGAGATCGGCCACGGCCTTGGTGTTGATAGTAGGCGTGTAATCAGACGTGACCCCGACCTCATAAGTAGAGCCCACCGGGCTTACTCTAATACTGACTTGCTGTGGGTCGGCGACCGTGAATCTGTACCAGTCTGCGTCGAGGGTCGAACCGACCGCGGCGTTGGACGTGGTAAGGGGGCCGCTGACCGTACCCAGGTTGGTGGCGGCCGCGGCCGATGCGTTCTCCTCGAAAATGTCGCCGTAATAACCCTGGGCGCCTCGGATGTCATCGTCCTGTGGGCCGTCGAAGAAGCTGGTCAGAATCGGCTCCATCAGTTTTGACAAGTCAATGGGATAGACGTGGCCCAGCCCGAGCCCGTGTCCCGACTCGTGCATGACCGTGTTGCGTAAGAACAGGTACGAGTTGGCCGCGTTGTTCCAGTTCTCCTCGGCGTCGAGGACCATGTCCCCAAGGTTGGGATAGTAGTTGAAGGCCAGTGCACCGCCGGCGCCGTCCAGTACGCGCATGGCGATCCGGATGTCTCCCCGCGTGCCCAATCGCCCCGACGTGTTCGGAAACGAGGCTCCGTCGTCGTTGGGCTCTTCCACACAGGTCGCCCCCGTCAGTTCCGCCCAGCGGGCTAAGGCGTCCCGGATGTGGTTCTTGCCCGCTTCGGCCGAGCCGAACAGGGTGGCCAGTGTCGCGTTCAGGATATTCGGGGAGATGGGATCCCCCCCAAGCCCGCTGTCGGGAATGTCCACGCCGTCCGGCACGAAGCTGTACGTCAGCGTGACCGGATAGCCGCTGCCGCCGGTCGATCCGCTGGCCGTGATACTCCAGCGGGAAATGGCGCTATAGGCGGCCGCATCGTCGTGCTGTTCCAGGACGTCCAGCGGCGTGCCTGGGGCGAAGCATGCGGCTCGTGGTCCGTATGGGCAGCGACGCATGCCGCCGAGAGACGAGGCTCCCGATTCGTTCTCTGTCGCAGCGGTGCCGGCTGCGGCTTGGTCTCTCCAGGATGTTTGCGATGCCCGGGATGCAAACAGCAAAGTCAGGAACGCACCAAGGCTCACGACCCCGGCAGCGACGTATCGGAAATGCATCGTTCCCTCCCGGAGAAGCCGGTCCGTACCGTCCCCCCTGGACCACGCGGACGGGCCCCCATTTCTCGATAAGAAATCTCCAATACGTTCGGCTGCCGCTCAAACGGAAACTGCCGAGGTTTGGCAGGGGTGAAAAAGTGCTCGCTGGCTGTATTGATATCCGCCTGATTATCGGAGTCGGCGGGGGGAAGCGGCCCCGTCCGGACTCTCAGGCCGACGACTCCAGTCCGATTCGTCGAAACGCTTAGCGCGCCTTGTCGCGCCGCTTCCAGCGCGGGTACTGTTCGGGCGTGACTTCGGCCCACAGACCCACTTTGTTACCGCGGGCCTCGCGTTCGAGTCGGGCGAATTCGCTTTTGTGCTCGTGATCAAACCGCGGGTCTGCGTAAGCGTGGCCGCTCCGGAGCAGCGCCTCGTTCAGCATTTCGCCGGTGTCGGCGCGGTAGACGTAGGCGAGCAGGCGCCCGTACCTGTCGCGCGTGTCGATGCGCGACAATTCGATCCGGGCTTCGCGGTCCTGCAACATGTTGTGAGCGAAGGCGGAGGCCTCGGGCCCGAAGTACATCTGTTCCGTAAATGGCCCCGCGACCTCTGGTGTGTCTACGCCCCACAGACGGACGCGCGTCGTCGACTTGTCTGCATCCGGGAGGGCGATGTCCAGCGTGTCGCCGTCGATGACCCGTGTCACAAGGGCGACGACGCCGTCATATCGTTCGTAGTCGTTGCCGGTCGGTCGAGGCAGCGCCACCCAGCCCAGCCGCTCGACCGTTATCAGTAGAACCACGCCCACGGCCAGAAGGCTCGCCACCGGATGTCGCCGCAAACGGTTGGGCAGCAGTCGACGGCCGGCGAGATTGCGGCGACGGTTCCGAGTCATGTCATCGAGGATACCAGGCGCGGCGAAACGTGTCGCCTGGTCGGTAAGTCTGGAGCCGATCCTTATGGCCCTTTGTCCAGCTCGAAGGCGGAGTGGAGAGCGCGGAGGGCCTTCTCGCCGTCTTCGCGGCGGACGATGACCGAGATGACGATTTCGGAGGTGCTGATGTTCTCGATGTTGACGCCAGCCGCGGCCAGAGCGCGGAACATGCGGGCGGCCACCCCCGTGTGGGAGCGCATGCCCACGCCGACGATGCTCACTTTGGACACCTGATCGTCGGCCACGACCGTCCCGACATTCATTTCGCTGGCCAGCTTCTCGCAGACGGCCTTCGTCTCCGAAGCGTCATCGAGTTCGACTGTGAAGTCGATATCGACCTCACTGCCGCCATTGACGACGTTCTGAATGATGTCGTCGACGACGATGTGGTGCTGGGCGATTCGATCGAAGATTTCGAAGGCCAGCCCCGGCCTGTTGGGCACGTTGTTGATCAGAATTCGAGCCAGGTCGCGACGCAGTGTCACGCCGCGAACCACGATGTCTTCCATACCGGGCGTTTCGGGCACGATCATGGTTCCTTTGCTATCGGTCATGGAACTGCGCACGTGGATGGGCACCTGATACTTGGTGCCGAATTCGATGCCCCGAGAGTGCACCACGACGGCACCGAGCGAGGCCAACTCCAACATCTCGTCGTAGCTGATCCGATCGATCTTGTGGGCCTCAGGCACCAGCCGCGGGTCGGCCGTATACACCCCGTCCACGTCGGTATAGATCTCGCAAACCTCCGCGTCGAGCACCGCCGCCAGGGCCACGGCCGTCGTGTCGGAGGCACCTCGTCCCAGGGCCGTGATCTCTCCCGCCGGATCGATGCCCTGAAAGCCGGCCACGATGACGATACGCCCGGCGTCCAGCTCCCGGTTAATGCGCTCGGCACTGATCGAATGAATTCGGGCCTTGGTATGGGCGCTGTCGGTGACCAGGCCCACCTGGGCTGCGGTGAGACTGATCGCTTCGTGCCCGGCCGCGTGGATGGCCATGGCCATCAGGGCGATGGAGACCTGCTCGCCCGTGGTGACCAGCATGTCCAGTTCGCGCCTGGGCGGGGCGTCGCAGATTTCGCGGGCTAGCCTGATCAGCCGGTCAGTGGTGTCGCCCATGGCCGAGACGACCGTGACCACTCGACGGCCGGCGAGTTTCTCTCGGATGGCCCGTCGGGCGGCGCGGTGAATCTGCTCCGCCGTTGCCACGCTGGTACCGCCAAATTTCTGCACCACCAATGACAACGCATCACTCCAGGGAAGAACCGCCCCCCCGCGCGTATTAGAAGGTTACTGCGGACCGGCCCGGATGCAACCGGAACTGGGCGCGACCACGAAGGTTGCATTATTCCCCGGAGGGCGGGCGGCTCAGCGCTTCTCGCACCACCTTGAGCCAGTGGGCGCACTGCTCGCGGCGGCGGGCGTCGGTGAGCTTCTCCAATGAATCGCCCAGGTATTGCTCGGCCGTCTCGAATCGCTGCAGGTCCCGAGCGTAGATGATGCCCAGGAGTAGGCGGACGTGGTCGGCCTCGGGAGCCGCAGCGTAGTGCTTGAGGAACCGCTCATAGGCGACGGCTGCCTGGGGCGCGCGGTGCAGGGTGTAGAGCTGGTTGGCCACGTCGAGTTGCGCCTGGCGGGGCAGAACCTGGTCGGGGTCTTCCATTAGTAGTTGCTCGTAGAGTTCAGCGGCCTGGGTACGGTCCTGGGCGGCCAATGCGCTGTGAATCTGTGCCCGCGTCTCGGCGACCCGCCGCTGTGCAACTTCTCGCACGGAATCGGCCACAGGGCGGGCCCGAACGACGTCGGTGCGTGCCACACGCCCAAAGCGGGCCCGGGCCTGCATGCTCGGGTCGCGCATCGCTTCAGCGAACACCTGCCGGCGACGCCAACGTTTCAACAGGGCCAGCATGTCAAACTGGTCGCGCGGGATGACTCCGGCAACCAGCAGGATGAGGGCTCCTGCAAAGCCGAATGCGTAGCCGGCCAGATGCGCCGAGTAGGCCACCGCGCTCGGCCCCGGCTGCAGAGCCGGGCCTAGAATGTTGTCCCACAGGATGATCTTGACCACGATCATAATCAGACTGGGAAGCTCGAAGAAACCGATGAAGAAAAACCAGTAGAAGATGTGGATGTTGCTCAGTGGGAAGAGCACGAGATACGCGGTGGTCACGGCCGCAATGGAGCCGGACGCGCCGATCAAAGGGTTGCTGTTGCCCAGGACGTACCCCGCGGCTGCGCACACGCCGCCGGCCAGATAGAGCAGCAGGTAGGGCACGTGCCCCAGTTTGCCGTTCACTGGGTTGCCGAACACCCAGAGGAACAGCATGTTGCCGGCCAGATGCCAGATGGAACCCTTCGCATGGAGGAACTGGTAGGTGAAGAATTGGTAGAGCTGCGGCCAGGCTGCGTCCAGCACCAGGTGCCGGTTCTCGAACTGGTGGAAGCCGGGGCTGATGCTGCCCACCATGAAGATGAGCACGTTGGCTACCAGCAGGCCGATATTTACATAGGGGGTCCTGCGAATCGGCGAGTCGGTGCGGACGGGGATGAGCAGCATGAAAGTCCCAGGGGTGGATCAGCAGAGCCACACGAGCATCGCCGTGCCGGTCAGGCGCTCGGCTTGCCCTCGCCGCCGTCGGGCGGACTGGCCGCTTGCACGAACCGCATCTGCAACTCGTACAGGGTGCTGTCCAGCATCTTCTGTTCGTCGTCGGTCAGGTTGCCTTTGGTTTTCTCGGCCAGCAGTCCCAGCACGTCAATTTGATGTTTGGCGACGTTCAGGTCGGGCGGAATCTGCTGACCGTCCGGCGTGTTCATGCCGCCCAGTGCCACCAGTACCTGCATGACAATCATATTGACGATCTCGGCGAAGACCGGATCGGGCAATGGGCCTTTCCGCCCTACATCCTTGGTCTCTTCCGCCAGCTTCTGCTTCTCTCGGGCCGCTTCGGCTTTCCAGTCGTCGTCAACCT
>CP070685.1:3573242-3577357 GCA_020352895.1 Phycisphaerales bacterium | reverse complement strand
CCCCCTTGATCACGTGCTTGTACAGGTTGTTCTCCCAGTAGGCGTCCTGGCCGCGCCCCACCTTGGAGTACCCGATGGCCAGATTCGGCACCGGCCGGTCCATCTCATAGCACGCCGTGTTGATCATCCCCGCCGGCCCGCAGATGTTCTGCTGCACGTAGTCGAAGTAGCTCATCCCCGTGACCTTCTCGATGATCACGCCCAGCAGCAGAAAGCCCGTGTTGCTGTACTGCCATCCGCTGCCCGGCTCGAACGCCGGCCGGTCCCCCTCCACCAGCGGCTTGTAATCGTCGAGGTCGCGGAACAGCATCCGCGACGACTTGTCGAACGTCTCGTTGAAGTAGCTGCCCAGCCCCGACGTGTGCGTCAGCAGATGCCGCACCGTGATCTTCTCGGCCACATCGCGCGGCAGCCAGTCGGTGGACAGATACTTGCTCACCGAATCGTCAAACGACAGCTTGCCCCGCTCGACCAACTGCCCGATCGCCACGGCCGTGAACATCTTGTTCATCGAGCCGAGGTTGAACTTCGTGTCGATTCGGTTGGGCACGTCGAATCGCTTGCTGGCCAGCCCGTACGCGTTCTTGAACAGCACCTTGCCGTCCTTGGCCAGCAGCACCGCCCCGCTGAACCGGTCCGCCGCCACGAGCCGATCCAGGAACGCCCCCAGCTCGGCGACCAGCGCCTCCTCATTCAGCTTGCCCGGCGCCGGCACGTCGCTCGGCGGCCGCGCCGGCATGATCATCATCCCCGCAATCAGGTGAGGCGGCTCCGGCCCTACCTGCACGCGCAGCTCCCGCCAACTGTCGGGCAACTCCGCGTGCAGAATGGCCACGATCTCGCCCTTCGGAAGCGGCTCGTCGTACAGCCGCACGCTGTGAAATCGCAGCCGCCCGCATTCCTCGTGAAACCGCGCCAGAAAACCCAGATGCGCGTCCATCGGCATCGCGTCGCGAAACGCCGGCGCCAGCGCCGCTTCGCAGAATGCGCGCTGCCGCTCCGCATCGCCCGAGTTCACCACGTCAACGAACTCCTGCACCCGCTTTCCCGCCGGCGTGTCCGGCAACTCGGCCACGTCCCGGTACGGCCCCATGGTCTGCTGCCCCCGCGCCGCCGCTGGACACAGCAGCAGGCAACAGATCGCCACCAGCACACCGGTCGTCCGAAACGCACGCCGCCAAGCCGTCGTCATGCTGCACCTCACTTTACTCTGCTGAGAGAAGGGTCACGATCCATGGAATAGACGAGCGGGCCGGAGCAACGCTGTCAAGAAGGGGCGCTCGCGGGGCGGCCGCGCAAAAGAAACCGCCGAAGACCCGGGGGGCCTCGGCGGCCGTTCATCCATTCGTTCTCGCTCGTTCGCCTACGTGCCGATCTCCGGATCGCCGTCCTGATCGTCGTCGGTGATGGTCAGGTTCAGCGTGTCCCCACAATCGAAATCCACGCCCTGCCGCAACACTCCGAACGTGTCATCGGGATCGCTCACGACCACGCTTTCGTCACCGACGCCGAAAAGCAATGATGCCGAGTTCTCGCAAGTAAGCTGGTAGCTGAGCTGCGCTCCGTCCGGAATCAGCGGCCGGATGATACGATCTCCTTGAATGTCCGCCTGGTCGATGCAGCCCTGGTCATCCGCCGGTATCGACTCCAGGTTGCCAAAGGTCTGCAAGTCCTCGAAGCTGATCGTCCCGCTCGTGCTGGCCCAGAGCATGACCCGAGCATCGAGATCGGCGTCATTCCGCCAGACGACGCAGACGTTATCCCCGCCGCCCCCATCACCGCCGTCGCCGTCCCCGTCCCCGTCGCCGGGCCCGGGATCCGGGTCGGGCAGATCCGGTGGACCCGCCCCCGGGAGCAACAATCCGGAAGTGAAGAGCAACGATGACACGTTGCCAGCGCCGCATCCCATCAGCCACGCGCCCGCAACCGCGAACAGGACACAGAAGACGACAACCAGACCTCTCGAGCGTAACAACATATCGCCGGACTCCAGGCAACTCCCCCCGCTCCCTACGACGGCACAGCGGGGATCCCCCCGAAAGGGGCCCTCGTCGATTCCATTTACATTCTACGGCGTTCGGATCAGTCCCGGCAAGCCCGCCGGGAACTCTATAGAAGCGAAGGTTGGATTACAGGCCCGGCCGTCCACGCCTCGGCACGAGCAGGCCAGCCCCCAGCACCAGTAAACCCAGCGAACTCGGCTCGGGCGTCCGGCCCACGACCTTGTCGGACAGATTGCCGTTAGGCCCAACCGCCTGAAAGCGGACAATCATGTAATTGTCGGTCAGCCCTGCGTAGTATTGCGCAAACGCGTTACGCAACTGCGTCGAAGACAGCCCGGTATCACTGAGGGACAAGACCACGGTCTGCATCTCGCCCGCCGCCGGCGCTCCCTTCGAACTGCCCCCCTCGAAGCGCCCGTCGCTCGTGATCATCAGGTCATATCCGCCCGGTGCGTCCAGCCACCACGGCGAGACCGACTTATTGAACGTCAGCGTGTCAAAGTAGCTGCTCTCGCCGTCCTTGGCGAAGTCGATGCTCGTAGATATCCAGTAGGGAATCTCCAGCCCGACGGCCGTAAGCTTCGATCCGATCGACACCGGCGTGGTGTTATGGATCGAAACCGTCATCAGGTCCTCCGCCCCGTCTTCGCTGAACGACAACGAGACCAGCGCGGTGGCACCAGTGCCGCTCGTGGACCCGAAACTCGGATCGGCCAGCAAGTCGATGGGGATGGCCCAGGCGGCCGGCGCGAACAAAGACACGAGTCCCCAAACAAAGGGCAAATAACGTACTGACATGGCTCTCTCTCCCATACCCCCGGCCGGGAGCGCCATCAGAGGCACTGAAAGCACTCCCGCCCATACCGGCGAATCCGCTCGCCGTGTTCGTTATTCTACCGGAATCGGCCCGCGAAAACCAGTCCCTTCGTGAAATATCGGGCAGGACCGCTCCAAGGCCACCTCGGAGGAGGTTAGGCCCATGTTACGGAGCACTGGCCCCCGTCTACCACAAAATGCGGCACCCCGTTGCTTGACATCGGGCCACCCGGCCCGGTAGCCTGCCGCCCGAAATCCGTCTGAGGAACCGGTAGTAGACATCCGGCGTTCAGGCCCATGACAGCCAAGACCCGCAAACGAATCCTGCTCGCCGTGGTGCTGGCGGCCAACCTCGTCCTCTGGGCCATTCCCAGTAACGTCGTCGAACTGATCGCTCGCGACCGCCACGTTATCCTCGGGCGTTACTCTCGCGAGCATTTCGTTTGGATTCTGGTCCTTCTGGTGGCCTCGCTCACGGCCCTCTACATCGGCTTGGGGGCGCCCGCCCGACAGAAGCGAAGAGCCTTTCAGGTCGCCGCCGTGTTCGTGATCGGGCTGCCCCTCCTGTTCCTGATCGACCTGGCCCTGACCATCCCGCCGGCCATCTCCAATCCCGTGTACATCTTCGACGGGCTGGCTTACCACCGCCCACCCGGATCGCAGCAGGTCATCACCTTCACCGATCGCCCGGCCGCCCATCGAACCTACCCCAATGCTCCGGCCGACGGCGGATACGGCACCGTCGCCTGCACCTTCACCGTGGACAGCCGAGGATACCGCAACAGAACCGACCACCAGCAGTGCGACATCCTCGTGCTGGGAGATTCCTTCGCCGAAGGATCACGCGTTTCCGACGATCAGACTTGGGAGGCCCTGGTGGCCGAGCGCACTGGCTTGCGCATCTGTAGCCTGGGCATGTCCGGGTACGATCCCCAACACTACCTGGCCGCCCTGCGCAAGCATGGCCCCGGGCTCCAGCCGCGCCTGGTCATCTGCATGATCTATGAGGGCAACGACTTCCGCTCCGCCGAGTGGGTTGAAAACCCTGAAGACTACAAGCTGCCCTTGGGTAAAATCCTGCAGTACTACATCCACAGTTCCCGCATCCTTACCGCGATCGACGGACTCATGTGCCAGAGACTCGGAGCCATAAACGCCCGCGGCCCCCTCCGACATGGCGAAATCATCTCCTGGCTACCGCTGCGAATCGACGGCGACGGCGGCCCGACCTACTACGCCTTCTCCACCAAGCGGATGACCCGCCACTTCGTCACACCGGATGAGTTCCGCGATGAT
>CP070685.1:3543339-3573142 GCA_020352895.1 Phycisphaerales bacterium | reverse complement strand
TGCAGTCTGGCCGGATCAACCTTGTAGCTTCCGCGCTTCCGGCCGCCCCAGGTCTTGCCGTTGGCCCTTGCCGCCGCGATTCCTGCGGCTTGACGCTTCCTGATGGCTTCACGACCCATCTGAGTTGGGCCCAGTAGCAGCGCGGCCGGTGTTCGCGCGGGACGCGTGTCCGTCACACAAACGACAAGCGTAGCGTGCCTGCCGGATTGGCCCTGTCAGCGAATCTGTTCGTTACGCGAGTTGATCAACGCCCGCGGCCGAGCCGCGAAGCTCGTTGTAGATGGCCAGAAACTTGTCGTAGGCCGCCCCCTTGCCCGAAGGCGGCGACGGGTCCGGCAGGTGCGCGGCGCCACGAACCGCATCCAGCAGCCGCGACAACAGATCCTCGAAGGTGCTGCTCAACGAAGCTAGGGCTCCGTCCAGGATTGCGTTGAAGTCCTCGGCCCCACCACTCGATGGCGTGTCGGCAACATCCTCCACCGCGCTCGGTGCCGTCGGCACCGCCAACTCGAAGGAAGCCTCTTGTCCGACGCCGCTGATTTCCTCCTGCACCTCTTCGACCGGATCGGAAGGGTCTTGGGTGTGGTCCACCGCATCCTCACCCTCGCCGGGGGCCGTTAGCAGTGCCCGCAATCCTTCAACGAGCGCACCAAGCGCTGACTGCAGCGCGCCTGAGAGCGACTCGATGTCAACCCCGTCGTCGCGAACGTGCTCCATTAGTCCGGCCTGAACGGCCGAGTCGAAATGCCCCAGCAGTTCCTCGATCGTGGCTTCCGCGTCCGCGTCCTCGGCCAGCGGCCCAATCAACTCGCCCACTTGCCCACGAACACCTTCCACGAACTCGGCGGCCTGCTCTCGCGCGGTTGCGGCGGCCCGACTGCCCGCCTGAGCGGACAGCTCGTCGAAGAAGTTGATCCGCGAACGCACGTCGGCCACACCTTTGAAGTGCCCTTCCTCCAGCAGGCGCAACACGCCCGCGGCCTTTGTACCCTCGTCTTCTTCCCGCGAACTTGTGTCCACCGGCTCGTCAGCTGCCGACGAGGCATGCCGCTCTGGCTTAGCCGACTGCTTGCGGTTCAAGTCGGCAGGAGCGGGCTCCTCCGAGTGCTTGGCGCGCCGCGCATTTGCCAATGAATCCATGCTGTTCGAATGACCTACGGGATGCACGTTCACCTGCATTCTCCCTTCAAGGTGAGCGGTTTCGTACTTCGTGGCCCCGACAATCCCGTCCTTCATCGTCAATATCGGGCATCGGCCACCGGGGCTTTCGCCATTGTTCACCAGCCACGCCCGCCGGCCGCGTCCCATAATGCCGGCGTGCGCCGGCCCCCAATGCAATCGCACGTGTGCCCGGATGCTCGCCACGGGCTACGACCGCGCCCAACTACCGATCAGCGAAGTGCCCGGCGTCCGTTGCGACCGCAGGATCGACAACGACCGCGACAGGGACTCTACCGGAGCGCGTCCCGGCAGGCGCGCTCTATCATCGATCTCGAACGCTCCTTCGGCGCACGAGCGACCGTACCACAGAATCACTTGTCGTTTGGCTACGAGGAAAACCGCGCCCGGCAGGACTCGAACCTGCGACCTACGGTTTAGGAAACCGTTGCTCTGTCCTCCTGAGCTACGGGCGCAATCACGCTCTCGGCGGCGCACATCGGCCCATCTGTCAGCCGGAGCGCCGCGCTACACAAGTATACCCGACCGGTCGGCGACCTGCACACGGGCCAACCCGAACCACGCCCTAGAGGGACCGATGCGCCGCGGCCGTACCGCCCCGCGAGACAGGCCGTCTGAGTCGAGAGCAGGGCTCCTCACACCGCAGGATCGGCGACCTACCCTGCCTCTCCGCAACCGCTTGTCAGACCGTTCGGAACCATTTACCCTGTGCCGCGTTCCTGATCCCCTCTTGGCGTCCTTCAAGCTGGAGACCCGCTCATGAAATACGCTTGGCTTCTCGCGTCGCTTGCCGCTCTTCTGTCTGGCGCAGGGTGCGCCGCCCTGGGCGTGCGCCCAGAGATTCAAGACGTCCGCGGCCGTGTGACATCCATCGACATGCAAGGCGTCAGCCTCACGTTTGACGTCGACGTCAAGAACCCCTATCCCGTGCCGCTCAAGACACCGAACTTCAAGTACGGCCTCGACATCGACGAGAACCCGTTCGTAACATCGGGCTCGGCCGCCAACGTCGACCTGCCGGCCGCCACCGTCGGTACGGCCTCGCTCCCGGTCCAGATCCGTTACGCCGACTTGTGGGCCCTCGCGGCATCGCTACGAGAATCCAAGGAGTTCAAGTACCGGCTGCACGGAGCGTTCCTGGTGACCGCCCTCGGCGAGTCGTTCGAGCTGCCCCTGGAACATGAGGGCACCTGTCCCGTACTTCGGCTGCCGCGTTTCTCTGTGAAAGACGTGGACGTCAGCGAGGCCTCGCTCTCGAGCGCGCGTATCGATGTCGACGTGGAGGTCTCTAATCCAAACGTGTTCTCCATCGACAGTCGTCAACTCGGGTATGTCGTGCACATGGGCGATGTGCAGCTTGGCGGCGTCACCGCGTCCACTTTGGGGGAGGTTGCGGCCGGCGGCACGGGCCTCGTCACACTCTCGGGCGAGCTCACCGCCAAGCGGGCACTGATGCAACTCGCTCGCGGGGCCTCGGTCGGCAACGTGAAACTGCGACCCACCGGTTCCCTGGGAACGCCGTATGGGGCAGTCGAGCTGGGTGGTTCGCCCTGAGGCCGCTCGGATAGGCAGGCCACCCGTCCCCGATCTCTTCAGAGGGTGATCGACCCGCAAGCGTCGCCCATGAGCCGCGCGGCCGGGCGGGCCTCTGGCAGCGGACGGCGGCTCCTTCGCCCGGCTTCAGGCCGCACGCCTTGCAGCCGACTTGAGATATCACTATCCTTACCGCTATCCACACAATCCAGGAGGGCAATCATGCTTCACGCTTTTCAGCGAAGTCTTACCGGGTCCATGCTGATCGTGTGCGCGTTCGGCCTTGGCGTCGCCCACGCGGACTGGCCGAACTTCCGCGGTGCCCGCTATGACGGCATCAGCGACGAGACAGGATTCAAGACGTCCTGGAACGAATCCCTCCCACAGGTATGGGAAAGGGAGATCGGCTCGGGCTTCAGCTCCTTTGCCTGCCTCGGCGACAAGGTCTACACCTGCGGCACACGCTCCAAGAAACAGGTGATCTTCTGCTTCGAGGCGGATACCGGCAAAACGGTCTGGAGAAAGGACATCGAACAGGAGTTCCCCGAGTCCACGGGCGGCGACGGGCCCCGCGCCACGCCCACGGTCAGCGACGGACGGGTGTACATCCTGGGAGCCCAAGGAACTCTCTGGTGTTTTGATGCGGAAACCGGTGAGAGGGTCTGGAAGCACGGCTTCAGCTACCCCCCCAAATGGGGCTACAGCGGCTCCGTCCTGATCGAAGGCAACTTGGCCATCGCCACGGGAGGCCAAGGCGACGGTGCCCTGGCCGCGCTCGACAAGACAACGGGCCAGCCTGTGTGGACCTGTGGCGAAGATATCGCCGGATACGCCACCCCCTACCCGTTCACGTTTGAGGACACGCGCTACGTGGTCGGCTTCGCCGGCACCTCGGCCATCATCGCCGAAGCCGAAACCGGCCGGCTCGTCTGGCAGATGCCCTGGAAGACCGACTGGGATGTCAACGCCGCGACACCCATTTACCACGACGGGCATCTCTTTCTCACCTCCGGCTACAAGACCGGGTGCGCCCTGTTCAAGCTGCGAAAGGACGGCGACAAGCTCGCCGCAGACCAGGTCTGGAAGACCGATGCCCTCCGCTGCAAGTTCCAGACCCCCATCCTCTATGAAGGAAATCTATACGGCAGCGACGAACAGTCCCTGCTCTGCGTCGATTTTATGACCGGCGAAAAGCGCTGGGAGCAGCCCCGCATCAAGCACGGCACCGTGGTCTTGGCCGACGGCTACCTGTTGTTGCTGACTGAGAACGGCCAGCTTCGAATCGCCAAGGCCAGTCCGACCGCTTTCGAGCCGCTTGGTACCGCAGAGATCCTCTCCGATCGCTGCTGGACCGTCCCCGTGCTCCACCGCGGCCGGCTGTACGCCCGCAACCTCGGCCGTGCAGTCTGCTATGACTTGCGGTAATCCAAGCGCCTGTGGCTTGCGCCCGTCGCGCCGCGCGCACCCTGTATCTCCGGTTGCGTGAGCCCGCGAGTGCGGCTACTCCACCGACTGCGTGACCTGGTCAATCTGAGCGATGGCCTCGTCGATCTTCCAGATGACGGGGTCTTTCAGCCCCAGGGTCCTCTGAATGGTGGGCACGGCAGCCTGGGCTCCCTCCGCCGTTTCGTCATGCTCAAAGTACCGATCGAGATCCCGCAGTCCTGACATCAGCGGCGAGCCCGTCGTGCTGACCTCCTCCAGCTTGGCCTGGACGGCCTTCACCGCCTGCATGCTAGCATCCCTTCGCGCCTTGGCGGCGGCCGCGAGCTGCTGATCCTCCATCTTGCCCATCTCTGCGCCCCAGGCTTCAAAGTACTCCTCGGATTTCGTCTCCATGTCCATGCGCACGTCGCGGACCTGCTGGATCGCCTGTTCCAGCTTGACCATCTCCTCGCGGAAAAACCCGATCTGCTGTTCCGTGTTCAACCGCGGGTTCTTTTCAATGTCGCGCAAGGTTGCGGAGGTGCGTTCGAGTTGAGCCTTGGTATTGCTGAGATCCCGCCGCACCTGCACCATGCTCCGGGCCACTTCGGGGGATAGCTGCGCCTGTGCACAACCGATAGCCGGAAGCACACACGCAACCAACAGCATCTGGATCTTCTTGATGTACTTCATACCTCTTCCTTTCTCGACTTAGCTGGCCGAGCATCCCGCCTCCCGTCGGCGGAATCGGGCTCCGCGCGCTCAAGCTCCTGAAATCACTGAACTGCACAACGCAAGCAGCGGTTCCCAGAGCAACCGACGAGGACCATCACTCCGCGCCTCGGCCGTCGTCCGCCCGGGAACCTTGTCATCGCGCTGGTCTTGTAGTCGAGTTGGTAGGCTTTGGCAACCGTGGCGCGTTCACCACCGCAGGCGGTCGGCGGGTCAAGAAATGCGGATCTCGAACAGGGTCAGGTCGTCTTCGAGCCGGATGCAATCCGAGCAGGCCAGGAGTTCCTGCTCGACGGCGGCGAGTTCGACCTCCGCTAGCGGGTAGCCGAGTGCCTTGAGAACCTTCTCTAGTCCCTCCACACCCAGCAACGATCCGGCCGGCGTGCGGATCTCGACGGCGCCGTCGCTGTAGAACAGCAGGCAGTCGCCGCTGCTCACCTCGACGACGTGCTCCTCATAATCGGCTTCCCCCAGCATGCCGAACGGAAACCCCGCGGCGTCAAGGTGCTGCCATACGCCATCCGCGCGGATCAGGAACGGGCTCGGATTGCCCGCACCGACCAGACGCAGCCTCTTGTTCGTCAGATCGAGCACGCCGCACACGCCCGCGGCGAACGGCTCGGCCTCGCGAATCAGGTGGCAAAGGTGTTCGTTCATCGAGCGGGCGAACTCGCCGGGCTCAGTCAGCAGAGCGTTCGTGCTCTCCCAGAGCGACCGCAGAAACATGGTGTACAGCGCCGCCGGCACGCCGTGCCCGGTCACGTCGGCCAGCAGGAACCCGTACCGGTCGCTGTCAAGCGGCGCAACCGCGTAGTAGTCGCCGCCGATCACGTCGTGCGGGATGTACTGCACGCGGAAGCGAACGCGTGGGTCCTGGGGCAATTCCCGCTGCAGCGACAGCGACTGGATGGCCTTGGCCCGGTTGATGTCACGCACCTCGTGGGATGCGTCGCGAAACGTCTCCACGCCCCCGATCACCTTGCCGCTCCTTGCGCGGACCGGGGCGACGCTGACCCGGAGCGGCACGCGCTCGCTCTTGTTCTTGTGTCTGGCAAACACGACGAAAGGCACCGTGCTCGATTGGCCGGTCACGATGGCCCGATGCAGCGGGCAGAATTCCTCTCCGCACAAGCGATGGCCGTCCTTGTCCACGTGGCAGAGAACATCGTCGTAGCAGCGCTTGCCGATGATGTCGGCGGCGGACCATCCGGTCATCCGCTCGGCCGCATCGTTCCAGTAAATGATCTCCCGGGACACATCGGTGACGTAGAGGCCGTCGCTGACCGAATCGAGGACGGCCTGTGCGGCGAATGTGCTGGAGGCGTTCATACTCGGGCTCCCGTGGCGTCGCGCACAACCATCATACAGAGGCGCGGCGGTTGCGTCGACGGCCAAACGAAAGGCCATCCCACCGCCGTCGGCAGGATGGCCCCGTGAATGACAACTTTCGAGGCGCCGCCTCAATCGTGCGGCGTGATCTCTGCTCCCTTCGGCATCCCGGGTTTCCGGTGCGGGAACTTCTTGATCATCATCATGTGGTCGCGGAGAAGGTTCTGCAACGGAGTCACGGCATACAGGCCGCTGTACATCGCACCTCGCGTCTCGCGCGGATCGCGCTTGATGTTGTAGAAGTCCATATGCGGCAGCCCGCCGTGCGCCGGTCCCGGCGGCATGACAATCTTGTACTCGTCAAGACGCACGGCTCCGAGCGCCCCACCTGAGTAGTGGAACATGTAGTTGCGATGCGAGTGTCCCTCGCCGAGCAACAACAGCGCCGTCTGGTCCACGCCGTCGGTCACGCGATCGGCCGGGATCTTGTCGATCGCCCCGGCCAGCCGCGCGGCCGTGGTGTACAGGTCGGTGACGTGCATGATGTCCAGCGGGTCCTGATTGGGCTCGATCATGCCCGGCCAGAAGGCCATGGCCGGCACACGCACGCCGCCCTCGAGCACGTCGCCTTTGGCACCGCGGAGCCACGTATATCCGGCGGTTGGCCAGAACGCGTACATCGGCCCGTTGTCGCTGATCCACACGACCAGCGTGTTCTCGTCGACCCCCTCCTCTTTCAGCGTGTCCAGCAGCCGGCGAATGTGGACGTTGTGCTGGGCCATCATGGATGCCTGCGCGTTGACCCGATCCACGTACGGGTCGTTCTGGTGCTCCGCTGATCCGCAGATCTGCTGGGTGAACGTGGCCCAATAGATGAAGAACGGCTTGTCGGTCTTGGCCTTGTCCTTGATGAACTGGGCGATCTGTTCGATCGACTCCTTCTCGAAGATCGCCTGCCGCTTGTTGCTCAGCCTGCCGGCCGGGCCGGGTATCGGCTCGCGCTTCTGGCCCTTGCGGCCGATGTAGCCCGCAACCGACAGATCGATCCCGCACTGCTTGGCATACCTTTCGGTGCCGGGAAAATCGTAGAAGGGTGATGCGAAGTTCGTCGGTTCGTTGTACAGCATGTGGCTGTCGGGCCAGGCGTCCGGTGCGCCGTTGAACAGCCCGTAGTAGGCGTAGTCAAAACCCTGGTTCTCCGGCGCGTGTTCAGGCAGTTCGCCCAAGTGCCACTTGCCCCACATGCCGGTGTGGTACCCGGCCGCCGAGAGCACCTCCGCGACGGTCACCTCCTCCGGCGACAGACCCTCGGTCTGACCGGGCCACAGCACCGATAGCAGCCCGGTGCGCACCGGGTGCCGCCCGGTCATGATCGCGATGCGCGTCGGCGTGCACGACGGCTCGGCATACGCGTGCCAGAACCGCATCCCCGCAAACGCCATCTTGTCCAGCTCGGGTGTGGGCGTGCCCCGGTGCTTGCCGCCGCCCTGCCAGCCCAACTCGCCCCAGCCGACATCGTCGGCCAGGATGTAAATGATGTTCGGCTTCTTGCCGAAGCGCTTCTCCAGCGCGGCCAGCTTCGCGTCGATCTGCTTGTCCTCCGCTGACCACTTCGCCTCGCTCTTCTTGGCCAGCGTGTAGTACGGCGCATCGAACTGCTGCCCGCCCGCCGCCGCCACAAAGCCCGCAACCACAAACACACTGCACACGAAACCCAACAAACGCATACAACACCTCCTGCTCACCGGAGTTCTCTGGCTCCGTTCAGGCATCGCTTTGACCCGCACACGCTCGCACCGCCGAATCAGAACGAGATCCTCACGCCCGTCTCGAATGTGAATTCGCGGTCGCCGCCGAAGGAGTCCTTGTTCCAGCCCCACCCGGGCTTGGCATACACGGCGATCGACTCGATGGATCCGCCCTCCGGCAGGAAGATCTTGCCGAACTCCGGCCCGATCCACAGGCTGAAGCGCTGCTCACGCAAGTCGTAGATTGGCTGGAACTCCGGCATCATGTACAGGCCGTCGAACAGCCCGGGACCGGGCTTGCTGAATGGCTGCAACAGGAAGATCCGGGCGCGAAACCGCGACACATAAGGCTCGTCGCTGTCCTTCGCCGCGTTGAAGTCGTAGAAGAACATCGCCGCAAGGAATCCCATGGTCGGCGTGTCGCCCACGACGGCGAAGCCCGGCGACAGGATCCAGGTGTCGCTGCCAAGCAGATCATCCGTGTTCGTCGGCACCGTCGTCTCGATCAGCGGCAGCAGCGAGATGTTCATCTTCGTCCCTGACCTCGGGCTCCAGCCCGGCGCATCGTAGTACCATTCCGTCGCCTCCGGCCTGATGAAGAATCGCAGAATCAGGTCACCCATGCCGAACTGGTGAGCGTCCGCGTTGGGCCCACGGCTCGCGGCAAAGCCCGGAATACCCGGGCCCCCGATAGGACCGGGCGGATTGAAGCGAAAGCCTCCCGGAACCGCATCCGAGGCGTCCACATACTTGAACGCTGGCAACTCGAAGGTCATGCCGATGCGCGGCGTGAACGCGTAGAAGCCGAACAGCGTCCACTCGTGGGCCTGCAGTCCGTTTCGAAGCTCTGTGTAGCGGTAGTACGGCATGAACTTGTTGCGGAAATCGCGCGGGTCGTTGCCGCTGTCGTCCCGGAACTCCCCGGACTCCTCAGTCACTTCTTCCTCGTCCAGGCTCAGCCGCTCCTCGGGCATCTCCCTGGGCTCCTCGGGCCCCTGCTCCTGGAAAAGAAGAGACGACTCGCCCATGGGCACGCCGCTAAGCGACAGCGTGAACAGCAGTGGATCCTCCGCCTTCACTCGATCCACGGCCGCACCGACAGTTGCGGGCGGTACGATAAGGCACGCGACTCTCCAAACCGCGAATCCAAATCTCGCGTTCATGCTTGTATCTCCCTGCGTTTCCTCGACATGGGTAATTGACGCGGTCAAAGGCGCCCGGCTCCGCCTTCGACACAGATTCCGTACTTCAGAGCCCACACGCTTCCTGCCCGAAAAGGGCGTGTGGCCGCGCATCTCTCAGTCAGACGCTGCCATAGTACAGGAGCCAAACAGCCACGCAAAGGCGAATTTCTGGCTACATAGAGGCTGCGAGTGCTGCAGACACAAGTTCTTCTGGGAGGAAGACTCGTGGCGCGCGAATGTGAGACAAGCATGCGCCGGACGATGGTAGTGAGTTAGTGCCGATCGAGGCCGTTGATGTGAGGCGTTACTTCCCCGGCCCTCCGACGACGGTGCCGACCTTCTGGCCCTCGACGACCGCCGCCATGTTGCCAGACTTACGGAGGTTGAACACGACGATGGGCATGCCGTGCTGGCGGCACAGCTCCACCGCGCTGAGGTCCATCACGCCGAGCCGCTCATCCAGCACCTGCTGATACGACAACTCGGGATAGAGCCGCGCCTTCGGATCGGTCACAGGATCGGCGCTGTACACGCCGTCCACCTTGGTCGCCTTCAGCACGGCGTCGGCCCCCAGCTCCACGGCCCGCTGAGCCGCACAAGTGTCCGTGGTCACGAACGGATTGCCCGTCCCGGCCACGAGAATCACCGCCCGCCCCTTCTCCAGGTGCCGCACGCACCGCTCCCGCATGAACCTCTCGCAGACGCGGTCGATGGCGATCGCGCTCTGCACGCGCGTGGGCACGCCCAGCGAGATCAGCGTCTCCTGCAGCGCCAGCCCGTTCAGCACCGTGGCCAACATGCCCATGTAGTCCGCCGTGGCCGCCGGGATGCCGTGGCTCTGGGCCAGCACCCGTCCCCGGATCCAGTTGCCCGCGCCAACCACGACGACGACCTGCGCGCCCTGCTCCGTCACCGAGCGGATCTCCCCGCCGATGGCCTTCATCGCCGCGACGTCCAGCCCCTGCTCGTTCTCAGCGCACAGACCCTCGCCGCTGATCTTCAGCACCACGCGTCGGTACTTGGGCTTGCTCACAAGATTTGCCTCGCCGTCGCCGCGGCGCCTGCCGCCGCTACGTCCCCAGATCGAAGAAGGCCATGTCCGTGACCTGCTCCACGCCTGCCTGCTTCAGAACCTTCCTGACCGCGGTCTTGGGAACCTTGACGTGTTCCTGCTCCATCAGAGCGTGCTGGGCGCACCAGGCGTTCAGCTTGCCCTCGGCGATCTTGTCCACGATCTGCTCGGGCTTGCCCGCCTCGAGCGCATCCTGCCGGGCCTCGGCTTTCACCCTCTCCTTCATGTCCGCGGGCAGCCCATCCTTGGTAATGGCCATCGGCTTGGAGAAAGTCACGTGCTGGCACAGGTCTCGCCCCGCCTCTTCCGGAGAGGGCACATGGCTGAGGGCCACCATCGTGGCGATTTTGCCGGTGAAGTGAGAATACTCCGCCACATACTCGCCGCTCATCTTGCGGCAGCGGGCCAGCACCATGTTCTCCCCAAGCCGACCAAACATCTCTCCGAACAGGTCCTTGATCGTCTTGGAGGGATTCTCAGGATCCTGGGCCGCCATGACGGCGTCCGGGGCCGGCTCCGTCTCCGACTGCCCCGCCACGATCTGAGCTAGCTTCCGGGCCAGCTTCTGAAACTGCTCGGTCTTGGCCACCTGCGCGGTTTCACAACGAAACTCGACCATGCCGGCCGACTTCTTGTCGGACGCCACCCACACCGCCACCACGCCCTCGGTCGTCTCGCGCTCGGCCTTGGTCTCGAATTTGCCCTTGTATTTCCTGTGCAGAATCTCCAGGGCCGCTTGCTCGTCACCGTTGGCCTCCATCAAAGCCTTCTTGCAATCCATCATGGGCAGGTCTGTCTTCTTGCGCAGGTCCATCACCTGTGCGGGCGTGATCTCGGCCATGGGCGGTTCTCTCCTTGCCTATTACAGTGCGAAACCCCAGGGCCGCGCCCGGCCGAACGGGGACACCATTCGTCCCCGGACGCCAAGCCACCAAGGTCTGGCGACCGTTCAGGCGACCCTCTCAGGCCGCCTTTTCCAACTCATGTCATGGTCTGTCCGGAACGCCGACTGGGCGGCCCCGGGCTACTCGGAAGGTGCGTCGGCGACGGCGCCCTCCGGAGCTGGCGTGCCAGGTTGTTCCGCGGCCACCGGGGGCTCCATGGCGGCCGGCACCTCAGGTGCCTTCTCTTCCGCCTTCGGAGCCTGCACGGCCCGAGCCGTCGTCGGGCGACGCGAGCGACGCCGCTGCCCCTGCCCGCCGTCTTCCTCTACCCGAACCGCGCGTCCCTTCAGCCCCTCCTCAACCGCGTCGGCTAGCTGGCCAACTATCAGCTCGATGGCTCGAATTGCGTCGTCGTTTCCGGGAATGGGAATGTCCGCGTAGTCTGGGTCGGAATCCGTATCAATCAGGCAGACCGTGGCGATCCCCAGCTTCTTGGCTTCCTTCACCGCGATATGCTCCCGACGCACATCGATCACCACTACGGCGGCCGGCAGCCGCGACATCTTGCGGATCCCGTCCAGGTTGCGCTTGATCTTGTTCTTCTCGCGGGTCAGCGAAGACATCATCTTCTTGCCGAACTGCGAAATCTGGCCGCTCTCCTCAAGAGCCTCCAACTCCTCAAGACGCGTCAGGCGGCTCCGGATCGTCCGGAAGTTCGTCAGCGTGCCGCCAAGCCACCGCTCGCAGACGTAGTGCATCCCCACGCGCTCGGCCGCCGACCTGATCGCCTGCCTGGCCTGACGCTTCGTACCCACGAACAGCACGTCGCCGCCGTCGCCCACCGCATTGGCCAGGAACTTTCGCGCGTAAAGCAGCCCGCGAACAGTCTCCTTGATGTCAATGATGTGGATCAGATTATGACGCCTGTAGATGTACGGGCGCATCTTGGGATTCCATCGGCTCACCCGATGTCCGTAATGGATTCCCGCGTCAATCAACTGTCGGACCACCTCCGACGCCAAGGACCACCTCCAAAGGCAGATTCACCTCGCGATACTGCACAAAACGAGTTAGTCTAAAGGAGTTTGACCGATTGGGCAAATACCTTCAGGCAGATTCTTGCCGCTCCCCCGGCCCTTGTCAAGGGCCGCCAATTCTCCCCCGACTTGTCCGGCCCCGACCCCAAAGTTAGATTCGGGCCCCATGTCCGGCATTCCACAGCCCGACAGGGCTACTTCCCAGCCCTGCCCAGCCTCACATCCCCGCGTCCTCATCTCCGCTCTCGAACCCAGCGCCGACCTGCACGGCGCTTCGCTGATTCGTGAAGTCTCGCGAATCCTGCCCCAAGTCCGCTTCGTCGGGCTCGGCGGCCCGCGAATGCGCGAGGCCGGCGCCCACACCCTCGACGATCTGACCGCCCACGCCTCCATGCTCCTGGGCACGCTCCGGCTCGTCGGTCGCGCCCTCCGGCTCCTTCACCGACTCGATCGTCTCATGTCCGAACAGCAGTTCGACCTGGGCCTCGTCATCGATTCCCCTACCCTCCACCTGCCCCTGGCCGGGAGAATGAAGCGACACGGTCTTCCCGTGCTTTACTACATCGCGCCCCAAACCTGGGCCTGGGCCGAATACCGCCATCGTAAAGTGGCCCGGCGCGTGGATCGCGCGGCCGTCATCCTGCCCTTCGAGGAAGAGTACTTCCGGTCCAGAGGCATCCGGGCGGACTATGTCGGCCACCCGCTCTTCGACGTGCTCGCGGCCCACACCGTCGACGCAGAGCTGGTCTCCCGCCTCCGCCGCGGGGGCGAGCCGGTCGTCACCCTGCTGCCCGGATCGCGTCGGCACGTCGTTCAAGAGGTGTTGCCCGGACAACTCGAGGTCTGCCGCCAGCTTGCCCGCCGCTTTAAACAGGCCCGCTTCCTTCTGTCTCTGGCTGGCGAGCCGGTCCGCCCTGCGGTCCACACCCGGGTCACCGGCTGCGGCCTCCAGATCGAGATTCAGGAGGGCCGCAACCCGGAGCTGATCACCGCGGCCGATCTCGTGCTCGTCGCCTCCGGCACGGCCACCCTGGAGGTCGCCTACTACCGCAAGCCCATGATCGTCATGTACAACCACTCACGCTGGGCCTATGAGCTGATCGGTCGATGGCTGATCGCCACGCCGTGGCTGTCCCTGCCCAACATCATCGCCGGACGCCAGATCGTCCCGGAGTTCATGCCCTACTACCGCAGCGCCGATCCGATCGCCGCCAAGGCCGCTGAGATGCTCTCTGCCCCTCAGACGCTGGAGAGGGTCTCTCGACAACTGGACGAGCTCATGACCCCACTGATCAAGACCGGTGCCTCGGCCAACACCGCACGCATCGTCGCCGAAATGCTCCAGCGCTCGGTCGACCCGTCACCCGACCGGCAAACATCACCGCCGCCCGTGACGCATCGCTGACCGCCAACTTATGGGAACCCGCTCCCAAGCGGCCCTCGCCTATAGAAGGAACGCCCCTCCTTCGGTTCCGAGCCACGGATTATCGGCTGACCGCTGGCGCGCCCTCTCGCCCACAACGGCCGGGTCTTCAGCCAAATGTTCCTACCCTTATGGCCGACATATCTACCTGTACTGACCGTTGTCAATTAGGGCCTCTGCTCTGAGCCGGCACGCCGGTCCGGTCCCCCTCAGCCGACGGCTCCGTCGGACCGATCGCGCTCCCCTGCATTGATGCCGACTTGGCCACAGCGAGGTGCCATGAGCGTCGGAACCGATACCGCCAGCCCCGCCGCACGAGGCGAAATCAGCCGACTGATCGCCTTCGCCCGACAGCACGGCGAGGCCGACACATACCTGGGCAAGCGAAAGTGGGTTCGCTACTCCTTGGGCATGCCCCTCGAGGTGACCACCGACCCGGATAACCCCTCCGCCGCCTGGCGGGTCATCATGCACAATATCTCAGGGGGTGGCTTCGGACTGTGGTCCAAGCAGAGCGTGGCCCCACGCAGCACTATCTACGTCCGCGAACATGGACAGGACCATGCGGCCGAGTGGCTGCCCGCTTTTGTGCGCAACTGCATCGTCGGTATCAGAGGCTATCTCATCGGGGCGGCCTTCATCCACCCGATAGAGCCGGAACCGCCTGCGAAGTCCGCCGAACCCGATCCCGATCCCCCTTCTCACGCCGGCCCCGGGCCCCACACTCGCACCGACAGGATCAGCCAGCGCGTCCCTCCCATGTCCCTGCGCACCAAGTGCGGGCTGGCCGCCGCCACCGCGGGCTTTGCCGCCATCGAGACCGTCGCCCTTTTGCTCCACAGTGATCAGGCGCAGCCCTGGTCGTTTTGGGGTGCATCCCTTTGGGTCGCCGCCGCATGGGCTTTTGTGCTTGGATGGCTCGCCGGAACATGGCTGGTCAAAAACGACCTGAAATTCATCAGAGACTTCCACCAGTTCATCAGCCAAATGGCCAAGGGCTTCCCCAATCCGCCCCCGCTCGCCGCAGCGCCCTCGACCGAACTGTTGGCCTTGCGTAACACCCTTATGGAAGTGGGCACCGCGTGGCGCAACCGGGAGGACGCTGAACGCGCCCAACGCCAGAAACTCCAGGAACTCAACCAGATCAAGAGCAACCTGCTGTCCATCGTCTCCCACGACCTCCGCACCCCCATGACTTCCATTCTCCTCTATGCCCGCATGCTCGCCGAAGAGTTGGACACCCTGCCCAAGAACGACCAGCTCCACTTCCTCAAGATCATCTCCGATGAGTGCACCCGACTGTCCCGACTGGTGGACGATCTTCTGGAGGTGCAGCGGCTCGAATCCGGCAGGGCTCGCTGGGACATCAAGCCCCTGAACATCTCCGAAACCATTCACGCCTGCGTCGATGTCTTCGAAGCCATGGCCGACAGCAAGGCCATCAGCCTCACCGTGGATTGCCCGCCCACTCTTCCGCTCGTCGAAACCGATGCCGACCGCATCTCCCAGTTGCTCAGTAACCTGCTCTCCAACGCCCTCAAGTACACCCCCTCCGGAGGCAAAGTCCACGTCTCCGCCAGGTCCAGTAGCTCCGAAATCGTCATCTGCGTCGCCGATACCGGCCCGGGCATCCCCAGGGAAAAATGGGACCAGATCTTCGACCGTTTCTCGCAACTGTCCAACCCCAACACCAGCGAGATCGCCGGCGTCGGCCTGGGGCTCTACATCGTACGACAGATCGTCGAGATCCTCGGCGGGGCCGTCTGGCTCGATAGTGAAGAGGGACGCGGCTCCGAGTTCTTCGTGTCGCTGCCCACCAGAACGGTCAGAGCCGAACCCGAGCCCGGCCCTGAGACCCCCAGCTCCCGCGGACGCATCCTGGTTGGCGACGCCGATCCTCAGATTGCCGCCCTGATCGCCCAGACCCTGCGTCACGATGGCTTCGACATCCGCGTGGCTCATTCCGGCCTGCGACTCATCGCCCAGCTCGACCAGGGCGACACCGACGTCGTGATCACCGATCTGTTGATGCCGGACATGAACGCCACTGCCCTTCTGGAAGCCCTCAACAAGACTCAGCCACGCCCCTTCCGGCTCATCATCCACAGCTATGCCGGTGATGACTTCGACCTGAGGAGACGGGGTGCCGACATCGTGCTGCGCCGACCGGCCACCAAAGAAGAACTCCGCCAGGCCGTACATGTGGCCTTGCGCAGTCAGTCCGCCAGCGGGTTGGCCGTCGTGATGGTCGACTCGCCTACCCTGGACCTGGCACAGTTCAAACGAACTCTGGCCGAAGCCGGCCACGTTCCCATCGCCGCCGATACCGTTCCGCACGCTGCCGCCCTGCTCAACAACTACACCATTGACGTCGTGCTCCTGTCCGCAGAGACCCTGGGCCATGACTGGGCCAAGCTCAAGCTGTTCACCGACGGGCCCGAACAAAGCCCGCGTATCATCGTCCTTTGCACCAACCTGCGAAGGAAAGAAAGACGCCTCGCCGATCATCATGGCGTAACCGCCCTGGCCTACTGCCCCGGAGATGAAAGCCGCATTCTCGACTCGGTCCAACCACCCTGGTCAACCCGTCCAGCGGAGCACATGACATGAAACGGATCGTTGTTTGCGATGATGAACCCCATATCGTCGAAGGCCTGCGTTACTTACTGCGCGCACCGGATCGCGTGATTCAAGCGACCAGCGCCGGGAAACAGGCCCTGGAATGCATCCAGCAGCAGAAACCCGATCTGCTCATCGTTGATATCATGATGCCCGAGATGAGCGGGCTGGAAGTGGTCGCCTCCCTTCGGGCCGCCGACCGCACCAGGGATCTGCCCATCATCATTCTCACCGCCAAAGGACAGGCCCAGGACGCCACCATGGCCCAGGAGGTCTGGGGCGCCGTCGTGGTCGCCAAACCCTTCGAACCCAGCAAGCTCCGCGAACTGGTTAGCAACACCCTCGAGAATGGCGTATGCCCCCAGCCCAGCTCCATCTGATCAGTCCCGAACAGATCCTTGAGTTCGTTCGGGCCGCTCCACTCCACGATGCTCTCACCGACATCGCCGGCTTGGCCGACGCCGAGTTCACCGTCGAAGCCCCCCGCGAACCCTTACCTCCCGGTACCCCGGGGGCACCCGGCAGTCCTGGTCTGCCCATCCGCTACGCCGGGCGTCCCTTGGGGACCATGCACCGCCGCGGCAACGGCGACAGCCCCTCACTCGATCAGGCTGCCCGGGCCATGACTTGCCTGCTGGAACACGTTCTCGACCGCGAAATGGCCGTCGCGGACCTGGCCGGCGCCATGATGATCTCCTATGAGGAGCTCAACCTGCTCTACTCTCTCCTGCCCAAGATCGCCTCCAACGTCTATCCCGCCGAAATCGGCGAAGTCCTGGTCGCAGAGACCGCCCGAACCCTGAGCTGTCAGCGCGTCTCCCTCCTGGTCTTTGACGAGAGCGGCCGGAACCTCAAAGTCCTGGCCTCACACGGCCTGCCGCCCCATGCCCGCGACGTGACCATTCCCATTGCCTCCAGCATCGCCGGACGGGCTCTGACCGCCGACGACTTGCTCATCGTTGACGACATCGCCACGCGCCCGGACCTGGCCGCTATCTCTCAAGGCCGCTACGAAAGCGCTTCCTTCGCGGTGGTCCGCGTCCCTCTGCGGGCTCGCGGGCAGGCCGTCGGCGTCCTCACCGCCACCGAACGCACCCACGCCGACGAGTTCACCGCTCGTGACTGCAAACTGCTCGATGGCCTCTCGGCCATGGGCGCCTCCGCCCTCATGAACTGCCGCCTGCACACTGCCGTCGCCAATCAGATGATGTGCACCATCAAGGCCCTGGCGTCCGCGGTCGACGCCAAGGACCAGTACACCCACGATCACTCGGCCCGCGTCGCCCAACTCTGCGTGGCCACCGCCCGAGAGCTGGGCATCACCGATGCCGGCACCTGCCGCGAAGTGGAACTGGCCGGCCTCCTCCACGACATCGGCAAGATCGGCATCCCCGACGACATCCTCTCCAAAAGCCAGCCCCTTACCTCCCGAGAGTACACCGTGGTCAAGACCCACACGGACATCGGCGCGCGCATCGTCGAGAACGTGCCCGGACTCGAACCCGTCGCCGAAGGGATCCGCCATCACCACGAACGCTACGACGGGCTCGGCTACCCCAGTGGCCTCGTCGGCGATGCCATCCCCCTCACCGCCAGATTGATCGCCGTCGCCGACGTATACGACTCCCTCACCTCAAACCGCCCCTACCGCCAGGCCACCGGCGTCGAACACGCCTTGCAGGAAATCGCCAAGAGCAGGGGCACCCAGATGGATCCCACCATCATCGATGCCTTGACGGCCGTGGTGACCCGCGAGTAGCAACCAGCTCCCTACGAATCCGCAGACAGCGCCGCCTATCCCCCATAGTCCGCCCGAGCCTCCAAGCCCCTTCCCGCCAAGCCTGTTGCGCCTACCCCGTCGCCCCTGGACCTGCCCGGTCCACAAGGTGGGAGCCGCCAATCTCGGGATCTGCGCTCCGGTCCCTCCGGCCCGCCGCGGCCCAAGAGCAGGGTGGGCTCCCAGCGTATCCTGGCCGGGAGGGTGGACCCTGGCCACAGGAGCCCTCCCGAGCGACACGAATCGCCGGAAACGAGAGAAAATTACCTTTACTTATCCAAGTTTCGAACGAAAATACCGAGGGGCGGTTGGGTCCGCCGAACATGTGGCCGTGCGGGTCTTGTGCGCATCTGCGGTGAGCCGCGCTCGGGTTAGGAAGAGTGTGAGAGGCCGCAGTCGTCACTTCACAACCGGAGTCCCGCTCCCAGCAGATTTGAGGTCCCGATGACTCTGTGGGCGATCGTGTCCGCTTTCGCATACCTCGCGGCGCTGGCCTGGTCCCTCGTGCTTTGGCGCCGGCGCTTGGCCTGGGGGACCGGTATCCTCTCAGCGCTTCTGCTCTTCACGGCCGGGACTCAAGTCTATGAGTCGACACGCGATACGCGCCCCTTCGTGATCGCACTGGACCTTGGCCCTCGTGAAGCCTCCGGCTTGGCCGCCGGTGCCCTGACCCTGTTCCTTGTGGCTCTTCTAGCGAACGTCACCTCACAAGGCAGACAGGCTGAGCAGAGACTCGCCCGTGTCTACCGAGCTCTCCGCGCTCGAGGACGGTGCAACACAGCCCTGATCCGCGCCAAAGGGGAGAAGCAGCTTCTTGAGGAGGTGTGCCAGATCATAGTGGAAGAGGCCGGTTATCGCCTTGCGTGGGTCGGCTTCGCCGAATGCGACGAGGCCAAGACGGTGCGACCCGTGGTCCAGGCCGGGTGCGAGGAGGGCTACTTGGACACTTTGAGTATCACCTGGGCGGACACCGAACGGGGACGCGGACCCACCGGCACGGCCATCCGAACCGGACAGCCCCGAGCCGCCCGCCACATCCACACAGACGCCATGTTCGCGCCCTGGCGCGCGGAGGCCCTCAAGCGCGGGTACGCTTCCTCAATCGCCCTTCCCCTTCGCGCCGACGGACAGACCTTCGGAGCGCTCAACGTTTACTCCGAGGAGCCGGATGCCTTCGACGCCGAGGAAGAACAACTCCTGATTAGCCTGGCCGACGATCTGGCCTACGGTATCGTTGGTCTCCGGGCAAGAGCCGATCGTGAAAGGGTCCAGAAGGCCCTGAGGGAGAGTGAGGAACGCTTCCGCGAACTGTACGACACGATGAGCAGTGGTGTGGCCGTCTATCGACCCAAAGAGGACGGAAGTGATTTCATCTTCACGGGTATGAACAGGGCCGGGCTTCGTATCGACAACATCCGTGAGGAGCAAATCGTGGGACGCAGCGTGCTCGAGGCCTTCCCCAGCGTGCGCGAAATCGGCCTCTTCGATGTCTTCCAGCGGGTCTTCAGGACGGGCATACCAGACCACCTTCCCGCGAGGCTTTACGACGACGGACGCGTTTCCCACTGGGTCGAGAACTACGTCTACAAGCTGCCCAGCGGCGAAATCGTGGCCATCTACGACGACGTCACTGCGAGGGTCGAAGCCGAGCAGAAGCGCCGCCAGCAGGAGATGCTGCTTCGCAACATCATCAGCAACATCCCCAGCGCCGTATTCTGGAAAAACACCGAGTCGGTCTATGAAGGCTGCAACTGGGCCTTCGCCCGTGCCGCCGGCCTGTCAAACCCCGACCAGGTCGTGGGCAAGACCGATTACGACATGCCCTGGAAACGGGAACACGCCGATCGGCTCCGCCGCCACGATCGCCGAGTCATCAAGGAAGGCAGCCCTTTGATTCGCGTCGAGGAGACACTACGGCACGCCGACAGTACGGAGCACATCATCCTGGGCAGCAGGGTGCCCCGCCGCGATGCCCAGGGCCACGTCTGCGGCATTTTGGGGATTCATACCGACATTACCGACCGCAAGGAAGCTGAAGAAACCAGGGCCAAGCTGCAGGAACAACTCCACCATGCCCAGAAACTTGAGGCCGTGGGCCAACTGGCCGGCGGGATGGCCCACGACTTCAGCAACCTGCTACAGGTCATCCTCAGTGGTACCGAGAAGCTCCGCGGACACCTCGGCGACGAGGCTGCCTGCGAGGCCTACGGCATGATCGAGCAGGCCTGCACCGAAGCCACCGGGCTGGCCCGTTCTCTGCTCACCTTCAGCCACCGCCTGCCTATAGAAAAAGAGCCCATCCAGCTCGGGTCCTTGCTCCAGGAATCGACCCGGCTCATCCGCCGCATGCTGCCCGCCGCCATCGAGGTCGTGCTCGAGACCTGCGACGACTCGGTCACCATCCTGGCTGATCGGACCCAGATGCAGCAGGTGCTCCTTAACTTGGCCATCAACGCTCGCGACGCCATGCCCGAGGGCGGCACGCTGCGGTTCGCCCTTGAGCGCGCCGCCGCCCCGCCCGACGCCCTCTCCTCGCCAGCCGGCCAATCCCCTACGCCCTGGGCCCGCCTGACCGTGAGCGACACCGGCTCGGGCATCGCCCCCGAAATCCAGAAACGCATCTTCGAGCCGTTCTTCACCACCAAACCACGGGGCCAGGGCAGCGGCCTGGGCCTGACCATCGTTCGCGAAATCGTCCAGCAGCATCGCGCCCAAATGGAACTGCGCTCCCGACAGGACCACGGAACCACGTTCGCCTTCCACTGGCCCTGCATCGACCCCAGCGCAATCCCCAAGGAATCCCAGGTTCCGGGAGAGCAGGTCCGCGGCCAGGGAGAGTTGATTCTGCTGGCCGAGGATCAGCGCTACGTCCGTGAAATCATCGCCTCCACCCTACAGTCCCTCGGGTACGGCGTCCTCCAGGCCGCCGACGGCGCCCAACTGCTCGACCTGTATCGGTCCCATCGAGAGGATATACGCCTCCTGATGATCGACGCCGATTTGCCCAAACGTCCCGGCACCGCCTGCCTGAAGGAGATCCGCCTTACCGATCCGCTGACTCCGGCTGTGATCCTCACCGGCTCCCCCGACGAACAACATGATGATGCCTACGACGAGCTCACCGTGATCCTACGCAAACCGTTTCAGATGTCCGACCTCGGCCGGCTCGTATGCCGGCTGGTCAACCCCCGGCAGTTGGAAGAGAGTCAAACATGAACCCCCCGATTTCCATCCTGGTCGTCGACGATCACGCCATCGTACGCTCTTCCCTGGCCCGAACACTAAACGACGAACAGGACATGACCGTAGTCGGCACCGCCGGCGACGCCGACGAGGCCCTCGCCGAAGCCATCCGACTCAAGCCCGCCGTTATCCTCATGGACATCGACATGCCTGGGCTGCTCTGTTTCAGCGCCGTCGAAACCATCCACGCCCGATGCCCCGGAACGCGAGTCATCTTCCTTAGCGCCTTCGCCCACGACCGCTTTATTGAGCAGGCCCTGGCCGTGGAGGCTTCCGGCTACATCACCAAGGACGAGCCCACCCAGACCGTCGTGGATGCCATCCGCAATGCTGTCGGGGGCATAGCGTACTTCTCCCCTGCGGTACGCTCTCGCATCGTGGTGGATTCCTCGGGCGCCCACTTGGCCCAGCGACGCCAGACCCGGGCGGACACGCTCACCCCGAGAGAACTTGAAGTCCTTCGCTATTTGGCCCGCGGAATGTCCAAGAAGGAAGTCGCCGCGACCATGCACCTCAGCGTCAAGACGGTCGAGTATCACAGCGCTTCCCTGATGAACAAGCTCGACATCCACGACCGCGTGGAATTGGCCCGGTTCGCCATCCGCGAAGGTTTGGCCGAGCCCTAGAGCAACCGCGTTCCGCCGCTGCAACGTTGTGCACTCAGCGCCCCAAATGAGGGAAACCGGGTAGATACCCTGTGGCCTGCGTCCCATTCCCGGGCGATACTACAGTCGTAAACCAGAGACACGTCGGCGGAGTCACGGGCTAGGACAAAACCGCTCCGCCAACCGAATTCGGAGTTCCGCATTTCCTTGCTGGACAGCAGGGGCGGTAGGCTCTACCGGGGAACCCTGGGAATAGGGAGGACGGAAAATGGCGGCAGAAGGATTTCTCGTATTGGACCAGCAGGGCCATGTCGTTTCCTACAACGCGGGCTGTCAACACCTCATAGGCTACTCGCTGGAGGACACCAACGATGGAAAGCGGCAGTACGTCGCCACCAGCCTGTTCCCCGATTACTGGGAGATTGCCAAGGCCGGTCCCGGTCACCGGCGTCGCCTGCGGATGATTCATAAGGACGGGCATCCCATCATCCTGGACGCCGTCTATACGCCCATTCGCAACGCCCAGAACGAGGTCGCCTTCCTCGCCTGCACCATTGCGGCCACCTCGCCCTCGGAGAGCCTCACGAATGACCCCGGAAACGGCAGTGATGCTGGCGACCACTATGTGACCGCCAAGACCGATGCCAAGACGCTCGACCAGATACTTCAGGAAGTCGAGCGGCGGGCCATTCTGGCCGCCCTGCGTAGCACGGGCGGGCGCCGGACGGATGCGGCCGCGCAGATGGGTATCTCCCGTTCCCGACTCTATCGACGTCTTGAAGCGCTCGGAATCTGAGGCGTACCGCCGCCGACTGCGACAACATCTTTCCGGTTTCCTTCGGTGCGTGGAGAAGTGAAGTCTTGGGGCAGGTAAGATCTGCGCCTGGCTCCGCCGCCGATTGATCGCCACCGGCAATCAATAACCACTGTAACCCGGATCGGCGCCGCTATGCGGCCGGCGTCAATCGCGTCAGCGCAGCCCAAAGCAGATGACGCAGCGCATCGACGGGCAGCCCCTCCAGGTATTCCCGCGTAAAATCCAGGCGGACTCGCTTCGCCTCGAAGTGGAGCAGTTCGTCGGTCAACTGCTCCCGACTCATCTCGGAGATCGCCGCCGCCGTCCGTTCGCCGCTCTCTACGTTGTTCGGTGTCGCCATCGGTCTCAGCCCCCCAGGCTTGTTCTCGGGTCGCTCCGCAACTCCCGCCCTCCCATGAGCACGGGGTCGCGCGTTCCGCATCTATCGGAATTGTTGGCACCGCATCTCCGACCGGTCTACCAGTAATTCCCCCCGGATAGGTAGTACCGATATCTCACTGCTTGCGCGGGGTTACGGGCCGATTTGTGGTGCCCCGCCCGAATAACATTTGGTGCCGGTGAATACTCCCCCCGGCTCATACGCCTGCCGGCAAACCCCCGGCCCGCGCCCATGTCCCATTCTCGCCAGACTTCCTCGGCGAACCCTGCGACGCGGCATTACAGCAGCTCTCGGATTTGTCTCTCGATCTTCCTCTCGTCACCCGGGTCGAACCCGAGCTTGGTGGCCGCGATCCGCCCCGTCCGGTCAATGAAGAACACCCGCGGCACGTACTTGCACTTGTAGAGCTTCCGGTGCGCCTCCGTCCCGCCCAGCAGAATCGGATACGTGACCTTGTGCTCGCTGACAAACTTCTTCACGTCCCCCTTCGACTCACGCCCGCTCCACGCGTGCACCCCCAACACCACCACCCCGTCATCCTTGTACTTGTCGTACAACGCGGCCAAGTGCGGAGCCTCCGCACGGCAGGGCGGTCAGCCCCCGCCCCAGAACGCCAGCAGCACAACCTTGCCGCGCTGTTCCGACAACGTCACCTTCTCACCGTCCAGACTCTCCAGCGTGAAATCCGGGGCCTGAGTGTCGACCAGTCGATCCGCCGGATATACACAGCCGCCCGCCGCCATCAGACCCGCCGCCGCAAAGACCGCCCATCGTCCCCGTCTGCTCACGTGACGCTCCTTGTTCCTGCGTGACTTACCCTGAACCCTCAGAACCCTCGTCGGGATCATAGATCACGCCGCGTGAATCAACAACTCGATCTCCCTGGGCAGGCGTCTGGCGATGGCCCGCAGGATATTGCCGCGCAGAGCCCGAACCACGGCCAGCTCCCGCGTCACGCCCATCAGCAGCGTGCTCACGTTGTAGCTCAGGGCGAAATCGAGGATGACATCCGCGGCGTCCGTCGAGACGCCGTAGATCGGGTACACCTGCACGCCCATCTCCTCGCCCTTGGCCATGACCTTCTCGATCAGCTCCACGGCCCGCGGATCTTCCTCCAGACCGGGCACCATGACCTGCTCGCCGGGCGGCACCGCCACCTCGCGCACATTGATCATGAACAGTGTGGCCTTCTTTAGCTTGGCAAACTCCAGCGCAAAGTCCACCAGTCTCGTCGGGCCGCGAATCGCTGCCATGATCCGCGGCGCCTCCGGCTTGATCGGTCCGACTCGCTGCTGCAACTGGGCCAGCAGCGGCACCACCTCGACCTCGGGCACTACCTCCACTGGAACCGGCACGCGCCGAGCACGTACGCGAACCGCTACGGTCCGCAGCACCAACCCGCCCACCACCACCGACCCGGCAAACATGGTCGCGTGCGGCTTGGTCACGATAATGGTCAGTTCGATGCCCACCAGCACCAGGGCCACCAGGCCCATGCCCAGCCGCTCGAAAACCGTACTGTCCACCCTGCGATCCAGCGTGCACAGCCCGAGGTTGATGGAGATGGCCCCGATGACGCCGATGGCGTACAGTTCCGCCAGCGTCTCCAGGTCGCCCGTGAAGCCGACAACCACGCAAGCCAGAACGCAGGCCGCCAGAAGGCAGATCCACGGCACACCGAACCGGTTCAGTTTGGTGAACGGCCCCGGCAATTCCCCGTCGCGGGCCATGGCATACTGAATCGAGACCAGCCCCAGAATGGCCGTGTTCACCGCCGACAACAGCAGCAGTGCGAACAGAAAGCTGCTGAAGATGGCGAAGCCGGGGCCGATGTAATGATCGGCCACGACCTTGAGCATGGCGTCCCGGTATTCGTGGTCGGCCTGATTCTCGATCACGTTGGGGATGGCGTTCATCGCCAGCCCCAGCACGATGTTCAGGATGGTCACCTCGGCCACAACCGGCCAGATCGTCTTCTTGGCGGTCTTGCGCACCGGCTGGACCATGATGCCGGTCATGTTGGCCACCACCTCGACGCCGGACAGGGCCAGCACAATGCCCACGAAGATCATCCACTGCTCGCGCGGCCGGCCGACCGGCAGGTGCACCATCCCCTGGGCGTCCGGAAGCGAAGGCAGGCAGAACGCAGCCAGGACCAATGTCGTGGCGATCGAGCCGACAGCCACAATCAGGGCGAACGCTCCCGCCTTGGCGGAGCCGATAGCGTTCAGTCCACCGAGCAGCAGGATCGCGGTGATGGTCGCCAGCACCGACCACTGCGGGCTCAGACCCAGATAGCGAAACGCTTCGAACCCGGACAGCGCGGCCGTGACGGAGAAATTGGTCACCAGCAGCAGCCCGCCCACCAGAGCGACAGTGCGGTGGGTCCGCTTCGCCGCTGAGTACACGCCCCCGCCGTCGGGGAAATTGCGGCACACGATCGTGTACGACCAGCCCACGCCGATCACCAGCAGGGCCATCGATCCGATGTAGAACAGCGAAGCGTGGCCGGCGAAGTAAAACGCCAGCCCCAGCACGTACAGACGGCTCGTCCCCCAGTCGCCGAACAGCAGCGGACCGGCGTGGTACCACTTCAGATTGCGGGGCCGTTCGAGAATCTGCTGCATGGGTGGGTGCTGGTGCCTCCGCGCCAAGGAACCGTCCTGGCCCATTCTCTCCTTTGCGCGAGCAATGTCCAGCTTGTCGGCATACCAGCTTGTGAGTAACGGACGTGACAGGTGCGTGTGCTACTCGGTCCTCATCCAGAAGCCCCAGCCCCACGGCTCCGTGACCTCCGTGCGCACTATGAGCTCGTTCTTCCCCGCACGAAGCGAAAGCGTCGCCTCATACTCATCGGGGATCAGACGCCCTCCATAGTGCCGCTCGCGATCCGGGTCGTCCCATCCTCGCGGCGGCCCCTGGAACACCGGCTCCCCGTTGCACCACAAGCTCAGCCGATCCGTGTACGTCAGCCGCAAAGTGCGCTTCCCCGGCGATGAACACACGATGTGCGTTCGCGCGTAGGCCACCGCTTTGGTGTTGTTGTCGCGGAAAACCTCCGACAAAACCACGACGCCCCGTCTGTCCGCCTGAACGGGCCGCCACTCGAGACCCAACGAGGCCGGCCTGCCCACCGCTGATGCCGAACCTTGCGCCTCAGCATCCTTCGCCAAGGCCACCTGCCACTCTCGCAGCACGTCCGCCTCCTCATAGACTTGCCAGGGATCGTCTGCCAGCGGGCAGACCTCCACGCCCTTCAGATCCGTCACCTTCACGTTGCGGATATACATCTGGCCGTAAAACGCCCAGAAACCGATTCCGCCCCGATCGAACGCTAGGTCGAACATGGTCAGCGTCGGCCCCGGCGTGTGATTCACGTACACATTCGCCACCGCCGCGCCCACGTCCACCCGAAGATGATTCCACTCGTCCAGCCGGAACACAGCATAACCCTGCGATTCCGGGTACAGCTTCCACGCCTGACTGCCGCCCCAGATGTGCATCGGCTCCACCGCCTCACACATGCCGCTGCCCCCGAACGCAAAGCTCACGTTGCAGGCATCCCCGTTTTCCTGCACGTGAAAGCTCAGCCCGGCATATCCGCCCTTGGCCTTCGGAATGAATTCGAGCTCCACGCGATACTGCGACCAGCTCGCGTCGCCGGCCAGCGGAAGCGGTACCTCCTTCTCCGGAGAGCCGCGCCCCAACAGGCACGCCCGCCCGTGGTTCGGATGGTCCACGAACTGGTCCGGCGGGATCTTCCACTCAGGATTAGGCTGGCCGGCCAGTGTATCGGAGAACAACACGCCGCCGGTGGGCGCCGCCATCGACATGGCCCCCTGCGAAACCGCAGGACTGTACGCCAAGTCCACGCCGACCGCAAACCACAACAAGGCGGCAATCCCCACCCGAGCCGGTCGACCGACCCGTAAACTCATGACACATTGTGCGTTCATCAGGTGACTCCTTTGTTCTGCGCGCACCTTCAGCGTTCTCAGTCCAGATGGCCTTATGCTGAATGGTCACGATTCCGTGAGGCGCTACCAGCCACACTTCCGTCAATCGCCGCCGGCTTCCGCCTCCGTGAGATTGTCCAGGATGCGCTGTAAGTACCTCTCGAAGCGATCGATCTCGCCCGACGAGAAGCCCTTGTAAAATACACCGGCCATCTCCTGGGAGACCTCCACGTACACGCGTTCGAGAGCCTTGTCCTTCTCCGTGCGCCTGATCAGGAATTGTCGCCGGTCTTCGCGCGACGGCACCCGCGTCACGTATCCCGCCTCCTCGAGCCGATCCAGCATGCTCGTCAGCGTTGACTTGCCCAGGCCCGACCGACGAGCCAGCTCGTTCATCGCGATGCCGTCCTCCCGCCACAACACGAACAGGATTCGGCCCTGCGCGGGATTGATCTCCCTGATCCGATGCTCCTTCAGTTTGCGCGCAAATACCCTTCCGGCCACCTGATGGATCTTGGCGATCAGGAAGCCGCCCTGACGCTGCTGCTTCATGCTCATTCGCTTACGCGGAATTCAAAGCTCCCTTCGCCGTGCCAACCCTGGGCAAACGCAGGGGCCAGCCGCAACACCGTATGGTCCGGATCGTTCGGCCCGCCGGGATAGTACATCTCCCAGCCGTCCTGCCACAGACTCTCTCTCACTTTGGCGTCATCGACGATCTCCACATCGCCGCCCAACATCGCGCCGTGGAACTTCTCGGGCTCGCAGTAGTAGACGCACACCGCCGGGTTCGCCCGAACCTGCTGTACCTTGCCCGACGACGTATTGGTCGTGAAGTAGATGAGCAGTGCCTCGTTGTGCGGGGCGAACAGCTCGACGAGTCTCGGGTACTGCTTCCGGTTCCGCAGGTTCAGCATGGCCCGCGTATACGGACGCCTATCAGGGCCTATCGTAGTCAGGTACGCCGCCGGCGAGACATCCATAAGCCCGAGCACGAACCGCCTGGCTTGCTGAGTGTCCATGGCCACATCCTCCGATTTCGAATAGTCGGATATAGTATAATACGATATCGAACTATTGTCAAGCCCCTCGGCCACTTTTTTTGCACGCCGTCGCGATTAGACAGTCAGGTCTTCCAACGAGCCGATCGCCGTCATGCCGGCGGCCCCCCGCGATCAAGGCGGAATGGACTCTCACCGCTTCTCGCGGTACGGCACGCCGGCCTCGTACATCGCCGACCGCTGCTCGATCCCCGAAGCCAGGTCCGCAAAGCCGCGTTCCCTGGCCAACCGAAGTGCCCGCCGCGACGCTTCCACCGCCTGCTGATAGTCCCCGGCCTCCGCATAAGCCGCCGCCAGCGTGTCCAGGCTGCGCGGCTCGTCGTGCCCCTTTTCGCCGGCAACCCACTTGGCCAGAACGACCGCCTCTTCGCCCTTGCGAAGCCCATCCTCGGGGCACGTCGCCAGCGCCCAGGCCAGATTCTCCGCCGCCCACAAGTCGAACGGCTCGCGATCGAGCTGCCGTCGCAGAGCTTCGATCCCTTCGCCGTATTGGCCGCGCTCGATCAGAAGCAGCGCCGGCTCCGCCGCCAACGCCGGACGCCACTGAATCTCGCGCCGAAACTCGTGCGCCCCCCACGCGTTCACTCCGATGCTGAGCACAATCAGCAAGCCCGTCCCAAGCCCCGTCCGCCCCTTCATCCCCACAGCCACCAGCAGAATCAACAGCGGCATCAGGTCCAGCAGATACCGATTCCCGAACTGAAAGTAGCCTGTCGCCCGAAACAGCAGCAACGCCGCCAACGTCGTGCCTCCACCCAGCCACAGCGCCGCCGTGAACCAGTCCCGCCGCCGGACAGACAGCAGCGCGAGAATCATCGCCGGCGTAACCAGAAACACGCTGTTCCCCTCTGGGTCAAACGTGCGCACGCCCGTCCGCCGGCTCACCGGTAGACTCGGATTGAGAAAATAGTAATACAGATTCCTGGGCAGATAGTGCACGTTCAGATGCCCGTACCGGCGGTACTCCTCCACGAAGCGCGGGTTGGCCGACTCCGATTCGATCTGAATCCCCTGCCCGCTGTTCAGCACGTGCCCGAAACGCGCCTGATTGTACGCCAGTTGCACGCACCCCGCCGCCAGCACCGGTGCAAGCAAGCACGCCAGCCGCGCCGCTCGTCCCGCGCTCCCCGCCTTCCACACAACCGCCAGGAAGAAGGGCAGCGTCAACAGCACCGGGCTTCGCGAAAGCACGCCGGCTCCCAACGCAGCCCCCGCCGCCGCCACCCATCCCATCCGCCCGCGCGATCGCAACAGCAGCCACACGCTCGAAGTCAGCCAGAACACCGCCACAATCTGCGTCGTGAACCACACGCCCGCCACGGACGCGTAACAGAAATGCACTGTCCCCAGCCCCAGCAAAAGCACCAGCCCGATGCAGGCTGCAGGACTGAGCCGCAGCAGCGATGCCCGCCGCGCCTCGCGCAGCATCAGATACGTCGCCAGGACGGAAAGCGCCCCGAACACCGCCGTAAACCATCGGTCCGAAGCTTCCAGCCCGGCCACCGCCACATACGGCATCAGCAACACGGCCGGCAGCGGCGCCCAATACCCGTAATAACGCTCGCCGACGGGCGACCAATCGTGCTGCACCGGCGAACGCGGCCGCGTTAGAAGCTCTGCCTTCTGCTCCTCCGTCAGCGGCAGGCGGTAACGCCGAACCTGCTCATCAAACCTGGGGCGAAGCGTCTGTTCCCGACACCGTCGGTCCAACTCCTCGAGCGCTTCGGCGCGAACGAAAAACTGCCCCCGCAAAAACGCGTCAGCCATCAGCACCAGATGGGGAGTCTCAGACTGGCCCAG
>CP070685.1:3532067-3543239 GCA_020352895.1 Phycisphaerales bacterium | reverse complement strand
CCTGTCGAACCGGCCGCGCCGCAAGGGCGTGATGGAGAAGTGCACGTACTGCCTGCACCGCACACGGGTGGGGCGGATGCCGGCGTGCGTGGAGGTGTGCCCGACGGGGTCGCGGAAGTTCGGCAACGTGCTCGATCCGGCCAGCGAAGTGGCGTACATCCTGCGGCACAAGCGCGTGTATGTGCTCAAGGAGGACGTGGGCACGATCCCGCGGTTCTTCTACTACTTCGACGAGCGAGGCAGCCGATACCACGAGCCGATTGCGCCGGTCGAACCGGAGGGCGAAGCGTGAGGCGGTACGCGGCGTTCTTGTGGGATTGTTTCCGCCTCAGCTTCGTGGGGGACTGGCGGTATCACCTGTGGATGGCGGCGCTGACGGCGGTCGCGCTGGCGGGCCTGTATGCCTACAGTCAGCAACTCGTGCACGGGCTGGTGACGACGGGGATGACCGACCAGGTCTCGTGGGGACTGTACATCGCCAACTTCACGTACTTGGTGGGGCTGGCCGCCGCTGCGGCGATGCTGGTGATTCCGGTGTACATCTACCGGAACATGCATTTGCATGACGTGGTCATCTTCGGCGAGCTGCTGGCGGTGGCGGTCATCATCATGTGCCTGCTGTTCGTCATGGTGGACCTAGGACGGCCGGACAAGTTCCTGCACCTGTTCCAGCGGTTCAACTTTCCGATCTCGATGCTGACCTGGGACGTGATCGCGCTGAACGGTTACCTCCTGCTGAACCTGCACATCTGCGGGTATCTGATCTACTGCGCGTATTGCGGGCGAAGTCCTTCCAGGGTCTTCTACGTGCCGTTCGTGTTCGTTGCCATCGTCTGGGCGGTCAGCATTCACACAGTCACTGCGTTCCTGTACGTCGGGCTGGGCGGGCGGCCGTTCTGGAACTCGGCCATCATCGCGCCGCGGTTCCTGGCCAGCGCGTTCGCGGCCGGCCCCGCGTTCATCGTTCTGACGCTGCAAATCGTGCGGCACTACACGGCCCACCGCGTGACCGACGACGCGCTGCTGACACTACGCCGGATCATGCAGGTGGCGATGATCATCAACGTGTTCCTTCTGGGCTGCGAGGTGTTCACCGAGTTCTATACGGAGTCGGCGCACATCGTCTCTGCCCAGTATCTTTATCTCGGTCTGCACGGGCGGAACGCCCTGGTCCCGTGGATCTGGTGCGCGATCGTGATGAGCCTGGTCGCGACCCTGCTGCTGGTGCTTCCGGCGTCGCGCAGCCTCAAGCTGCTGAATGTGGCCTGCGTGCTGTCCATTGTGGGCATCTGGATCGAGAAGGGCATGGGCCTGATTGTGCCGGCGTTCCTGCCCACGCCGCTCGGGGAGATCGTCGAATACGTTCCCACGGCCCATGAGATCATGGTCTGTCTGGGCATCTGGGCCTTCGGGCTGCTGCTGTACACGATTTTCGTGAGGATTTCGGTGCCGGTGCTCGCGGGCCAGGTCACCGGCGAGAAGCGACTCGGGCGGCCGGCGCCGCGTCGGGATCGAGGCAGCGATACACAACCCAACCGATGATGGAGTGATTGACTATGCTGCGCAACGCAACTTATCCGCGGATGTTCGTCTTGTTGCTGGTCGCCACGGTCTCGGTGCTTGGTGTCGCGCGGCATGTGGCCGCGCAGACCTGGGGGCTCCCGGAGTTGTCCGAGGAGACCAAAGCCTGCGTGGAGTGCCACAAGGTCGATAACGCGCCGATTTACCAGCAGTGGGGCGGCAGCAAACATTACCGCGCTAGCGTGGGCTGCTACGAGTGCCACGGGGCCAAGGAGGGTGAGCCGGACGCGTTCAACCACGAGGGACATTGGATCGCGACGATTGTCTCGCCCAAGGACTGCGCCCGCTGCCACACCAAGGAGGCGGCCGAGTTCGCCGCCTCTCACCATTCGAAGGGCGGGCGGATCCTCGGCTCGCTGGACAACGTGCTGGCTGAGGTAGTCGAGGGCAACCGGGGCTTGGTCACGCCCGCGTTTCAGAAGGGGAACAGCGCGGCGGCGGTGAGCGGATGCTGGCAGTGCCACGGCAGCGAGATCAAGGTGTTGCCGGGCGGGAAGCTGGACCCGGCGACGTGGCCGAACACGGGTATCGGACGGCTGAACCCGGACGGTTCGGAGGGATCGTGCTCGGCGTGCCACAGCCGGCATGCGTTCTCGGCCTGGCAGGCACGGCACCCGGACAACTGCGGCAAGTGCCACATGGGGCCCGACCATCCGCAAATGGAGATCTACTACGAGTCGAAGCACGGGATCGCGTTTCTGGCGTACAAGGACAAGCTGAACATGGATTCGGCCAAGTGGGTCGTGGGCGAGGACTACCACTTGGCCCCGACCTGCGCGACGTGTCACATGAGCGCGACGCCGGCGAAGGAGGCCACAGATGGCCGTCCGGCCGCGCCGGGCCTTCCGGTGTCGCACGACGTGGGCCTGCGGATCAGTTGGAACAACCGGCCTGCGATTTCGATTCGGCCGGAGGTGAGCGACAAGAAGATGGGGCTTCCGGGGGCGGAGATCAACTGGCAGACGCGACGCAACAGCATGAAGACGGTGTGCCTGAACTGTCACGAACAGCAGTGGGTGGACAACTTCTACGTGCAGTACGACGGCCTCATCGAGCTGTACCACGCGAAGTTTGCCCGGCCGGGGCTGGAGCTGTATGGGCTGGCCAAGCCGCTGATGCGGCCGGCCGAGTTTGCGAACCACCTGGCCTGGGTGTGGTTCGAGATCTGGCATCATGAGGGGCGGCGGGCGCGGCACGGGGCCTCCATGATGGGGCCGGACTACACGCATTGGCACGGCACGTACGAGGTGGCCCAACACTTCTACGTCGAGATGGTACCGGAACTCGAGCACCTGATTCTGGAGGGGAAGGGATCCGGGGAGCCCGAGAAGGTCGCCGCGGCCGAAGCGCTGGAGGCGAAGCTCGACGAGGTGCTGAACTCGGCGGACCACCGGTGGTTTCTGAACAAGACGGACCCGGCCGAGCAGCAGGAACGCGAGCGGCGGCGGGAAGAGTTTCAGAAGCGGTACGGGCAGTGAGAACGCGGGGGCAGGCCACCGCTACTCGTGGCCGAGGCGGGGAAGTGAGCCACGGCGGAGGGCGTGGCGGAAGGTGCGGACGAACAGGGCCACTCCGAGCAACAGATAGGCGATGTTGAGGGCGCCGGCGGTAAGGAAGGCGCGGAGGGGGAAGCCGCCGCCGGCGAGGGTGCCGCGCAGAGCCTCGAAGACGTGGGTGCTGGGCAGGGCGTAGGCGATCGGGTGCAGCCAACCGGGCATGGCCGAGACAGGATAGAACACGGCTGAGAGTGGCTGAAGCAGGAAAGGCACGCCCCAGGTCAGCGCCTCGGCCGCATGTCCCCAGCGCAGGATCATGCTGATGGTCATGATGCCGATGGCCCAGCCGAAGACCAGGACATGAAAGAACATCCACACGGCGTTGGGGCCGATGGTCCACAGCTCAGCGCGGTACATGAGCCAGGCGACCAGCACCATGGCGGCGCTGGAGATGACCGCCTTGCAGAGGCCGACGGCGCACGTGGCGGTCAGGTACTCGGGCAGGCTGATCGGCGAAGCGAAAAGGTTGATCGCGCTGCGCGACCAGAGTTCTTCGATGAAGCTGATGGTCAGTCCCATCTGGGCGCGGTAGAGCATGTTCCAGTAGATGACGGCGCCGACAAGCATGAGGACGGCGCCGGGCACCTGCTCGGTTTGCCGCTCGAGCCAGATGGCCAGGAAGCCCCAGACCAACAGGTCCATCACCGGCCAGAAGAACAGCTCCATCGTGCGGGGGATGGAGCGGCGGTAAAGAAAGTAGAACCGGCCGAAGACGGCATACGAGCGGCGCCAGGAGAACGAGCTTGTCACGCGTCCTCCTCCTGCCGGCCGATCAGCTCGCCGCCGCGGGCGACTTGCACGAAGAAGCTCTCCATGGATTCACTGCCGAACTGCTGAAGGATTTCCTGGGGGCTGCCCCGGGCAATGATGCGGCCGCGGTTCAGGAAAATGACCCGGTCGCATAGCTGCTCGACCTCGTACATGTTGTGTGAGGTGTAGAGCACGGTGACGCCTTCGTGACGCTGGATGCGGCGGATGAGGGTGCGGACCTTGTCGGCGATGTCCGGGTCGAGGCTGGCGGTGGGCTCGTCGAGCAGCAGCACGCTGGGCCGGTGGATCAGGGCCTTGGTCAGGTTGATCCGGATGATCTGTCCGGTGGAGAGGCGGGAGAGGACGCGGTCGCCGACATCGGGCAGCTCGACCATCTCGAGCAACTCGGCGATGCGCGCCCGGATGTCGCGGACGCCGTAAAGACGGCCAAAGGTGATCAGGTTTTCGTTGACGGTGAGATTCTGGGGCAGCGAGACGGAGGCGCTGCCGAAGCCGATTTCGGCGAGGATATGCTGGCGGTGGGTGGCCAGGCTCCGGCCGCGCAGCTCGATCGTGCCGGCGTCGGGCTCGATGACGCCCAGCATACAATGCAGGGTGGTGCTCTTTCCGGCGCCGTTGGGGCCGAGCAGGCCGACGATGCGGGCGGCGGGCACGTCGAAGTCGATGCCGGCCAGGGCCTGAATGTCGCCGAATCGCTTGGCCAAGCCGCGTACGCAGACGACGGGCTGAGAGGAGTCCGCATCCATGCGCGGCATCGTAGTCAGGGGATGGACCCTTGGCGAGCCGACAACGCCAGGCGAGAGGGGCGGTTATAATACAGCGTGTGATGCGATGGGATTGTCCGTGGCGTGGCGGAGAACATCGATGCAGCCAGGAATACGGCCGACGGTCCTGATGATGTGCATAACGGTGGCGGGTACGATCGCGATGCAGGCCGCGGCGGGCGAGCCCGCGCCGCAAGAGGACGTGAAAACGTCTCTGCCGCCGGAGTTGGCGAGGCAAATGGAGGAGGCAACGGGGCGGGGGCTGGCGTATCTGGCGGCGACGCAGCGGCCGGACGGCGGATGGGAGTTGATGGGGCAGAGCGACCCGGCGATCACGGCGCTGGCGACGCGATGCTTCATACAGGCGGCCGCATACGGTCCCGAACATCCGGTGGTGGAGCGAGGCGTCGAGTTCATTCTGAGGTATCGCCAGCCGGACGGAGGCATCTATCTGCCTGACGCGGGCCTGCCAAACTACTACACCTCCGTGTGCCTGGCTACGCTGGCACGTCTGGACGATCCGAAGCTCGAGCCCGTCATCGCCCAGGCGCAGCAGTTCCTCAAAGGCCTGCAATGGGACGAGCAGGAGGACATCGACCGGGCCAATGCGTGGTACGGCGGAGCGGGCTACGGTCGGAACAAGCGGCCGGATCTGTCGAACACGCAGATGATGATCGAGGCGCTGCGCGAGAGCGGGCTGCCGGCCGACGACCCGACCATGCAGAAGGCGATGACCTTCGTGTCGCGATGTCAGATGAACAGTGCGAGCAACGACCAGGCGTTCGCCCGCGGCGCGGATGACGGCGGGTTCATTTACACGCCGGCCAACGGCGGCGAGAGCAAGGCGGGCTACAATACGGTCGAGGGCGGGCAGAAGAGGCTGCGTTCTTATGGCAGCATGACGTACGCCGGGTTCAAGAGCATGCTGTATGCCGACGTGGACCGGGAGGATGAGCGGGTCAAGGCGGCGTACGAGTGGATCCGCAGCTACTACACGCTGACCAGCAACCCCAACATGCCCAAGGCCCAGTCCAAGGAGGGGCTGTACTACTACTACCATGTCTTCGCCAAGGCGCTGCGGGCCTGGGGCGAGCCGACGTTGACCGACGCGGAGGGGATGACCCACGACTGGCGGGAGGAGTTGTGTGCACGGCTGGCCGGGCTGCAGAACCGGGACGGCAGTTGGGTGAACGAGGCGGACCGGTGGTACGAGAGCAACCCGGCCCTGGTGACGTCGTACGCCCTGCTGGCCATGCAGGCGGCCCTGGAGTGAGTGCCGGCCCGGGTGTGTCCACGAGCGAAGCGTGCGGGCAGGTCCGGATTAAGCAAGACCTGTTCATGGCGGCCGCCCAGTTGGGAGCCTGAGCCATTCTGACTGAAGCAATTACGGGGGAACTGGAGACGAGGGGACTCGAACCCCTGACCTACGCATTGCGAACGCGTCGCTCTCCCAACTGAGCTACGTCCCCGGCGGGGCGTGTCGCCCTGCGGATATACTATCGGCCGGCGGTCGGGAAGTCCACGCGGCAGGCAATCTTGGAGCGAGCGCCGGGCGTAGTAACGGGAATAGAGTCGAAGAGAGCGTCCGTAAGGCCGCGTGCGGAGGGGAGTCAGCGACGATTGATCCAGGCCGCCGGCGGCCCTAGAGTATGGATGCCATGCCCCTGCGCTGGAAGACTCCAGCGACGATGCGAACGAGCGGCGGGGCGATTCGGTCCCGCTCGAGAATCGACCTGTAACCCGGACGGAAACGAAGAGACAGTTGAGGTTTGCCCATGATTCAGGTTAGACGGAATGGCCGGTGTGCGATGTCGGTACTGTGGTTAACGGTCCTGGTTTGGGGGACCGGGCTGGCGACGGCTTGGGGCCAGGAGCAGAAGGGACCCGAGCCGAGCCAGAAGGCTGGCCAGGACGAACCGCAGCGATGGCCCCGGATTGAGATCGAGCCGAAGTCCCTGAACGTCGGAGAAGTGTTCGTCGGCGAGGACGGCAAGGGCGAGATCAAGATTCGCAACACCGGGGACGCGGAGTTGCAGATACTCAAAGTCCGCAGCAGTTGCGGATGCACGGCGGCGAAGCTGAAGGCTGCGGACCACAGGATTCCTCCGGGGGGCGAAGTGACGCTGCCGGTGACCATGAAGCCGAGCAAGATCCGGCAGGGCGATCGGTTCGTCAAGTCCATCACCATCATGAGCAACGATCCGCTTCAGCCGGCGCTGCCGGTGCGGGTAGAGGCTCAGGTGAAGGTAGGGGTGGATGCCATTCCCTACAGTCTGATCTTCAAGAAGATGCAGTACGGGGAGGTGCGGGGGCAGGAGTTGAAGCTGAAGAGCATGACGGGCGAGGCGTTCAAGATCACGGGGATTCAAGGGGGCTCCGGCCCAGTGGTGTTGGGATATGACCGGGCTCTTGAGGCCACGGAGCACACGGTCAACGTGAGCGTGGGGCCCATGCCGGACCCGAACAACATGCATCTGCGGTTGCAGATCAACACCACGCACAGCAAGATGCCGACGTTGCACGTTCCGCTGCTCGTGGAGGTGGAGAAGCTGGTCACGGTCTCGCCTCCTTACCTGAACCTGGGGAGGAACGAAGCGGGAAGTATGGTGGAGCGGAAGGTCAAGTTCACCACCAAGGACGGCCAGCCGATCGAATCGGTGAATGTAGAGGTGACGCGGTATCCGATGGACGTGGAAGCTCATCCGGTGGAGGGCTCGCCGAACGAGTGGATACTGGGCTTCAAGATTCCCGAGGAGATGGAGGCGCGCAAGCTGATCTCGCCGGTACTGCTGACCACGAACGTGGACAAGGCCGGCCCGGTCAAGATCACGCTGAGTGTGACGGTAACGGGGCCGGCCGCAGCCGAGCCCGGGGGAGCCTGAGGCGGGGCAAGTCAGGACACCCGAGGTAGGCCAGATGTTCCGCCATGATAAGACGCCGCTTCGGACCGGGGGCCTTGCGCTAGCATTGCTGGCGTGCGCCGGCACATTGCCGGGCCGCCCGAACGCCGCCCATGGACAGGGCATCGAAGGGCCGGCGCCCCGCGTGGAGTTCGAGCCGGCCGAGTTGCGCCTGGGGCAGACGTACCTGGGCGAGGTCGGGCAGGGCTCGTTCCAGATCTGGAACCGGGGAGACGCGCCGCTAATCATTAGTGACATTCAGAAATCGTGCGGCTGCGCGGTGGTGCGGTTGAGCAAGGATCAGAAGACGATCGCGCCCGGCAAATTTACCGAGGTGCAGGTCAGCCTCAAGCCCAGCGGCACGAAGCAGGAGTCCGTGTTTAAGAAGCCGCTTGTCGTGTTATGCAACGACCCTCAGCAACCGCGCGCGAATTACTGGGTCTCCACGACCCTGATTCTTCCTGTGGCCGCCGAGCCGAGCGCGGTGCTCGTCGAGGACGTGAAGCCCACGGTGCCGCGAACCGAGAAGATCGTGTTGACATCCTACGGCGACGAACCGTTCGCGATCGAAGAGGTGCGGCTTCCGGACGGGCCGATCCGGGCCCGCTTCGAGAAGGGCATCGAAGCCAAGGTCCACGAGGTGGAGCTGGTGATCGGGCCGGGGCTTCGCGTGGAGCTCAAAGGCACCTGCACGATCGTGACTACCCATCCGCGGATGAAAGACGTCAAGGTGCGGCTGAATCTGAAGGCCATGCGGCTGCTAACGGCGAAGCCCCGGATGTTCTTGTTGGGGCATGTCGCAGCAGGGAGCACGGTAACCCGCAGTATCAAGCTGATGCCCGCGCCGGGGTATACCGTAGACAGGGTTGACCTTGAGGTGGCGCGGTATCCGACGATCGAGGTCGAGGCGACCCGGGTGCCGGGGGATGATCATCTGTGGGACTTGGCTTTCCGCATTCCTCTGGAGACGGCGGGCGAGATCATTGCCACAACGATGACGCTGAAGACGAACATTGAGGAGGCCGAGGCGATCAGCATTACGCTCAACGCTCGCGTGGACAGGGGCGTGGAGCTGGGCCCGGACACCCCCGCGCTGCCGTGAGCCCTGCCAGGCGAGCATTCAGGAGAAGCCTGCCCATGAAGATCAAGACCGTGTGCGTCGAGATCCTGGGGCTTTGTGTGGTGGCGGGCGTGTGCGGCGTGGCCGCCAACGCGATCAACCCGGACGGCATCGCTCTGGCCAAGAATTACTTCAAGCTAGGTGCCAGCGACGAGCAGAAGGGGGAGCGAACGGCCCCGGTTCGTGTCGAAGAGCCGGCCAGCGAGACGGCGGAGGTTTCGCCAGCAGCGGACCGAAACGGCCAGGTGTGTGAGAACCCGCCGGATAAGGAATGCATCAGGGTCGACGAGAACGGCCTGAATCTGGCCTGCTTCGATTTTGTATACAGCAGTTGGGTGGCCGCGCAGCAAGGTGAGGCAGCCATCGTGTTCCTGGATGCCCGCGACGAGGACGGCTACGTGGATGACCACGTCCCCGGGGCCGTCCTGGTAAACCATTATCGGCAAGCCAAGTATCTGCCGGCGGTTATGCCCCGGCTCATGAACGCCGAGACCATCTTCGTCTATTGCAGCGGCGGGGACTGCGAGGACAGCCGTTTTCTGGCCAGCTCTCTGATCTATGATCACGGCCTGTCTTCGGACACGGTATTCGTGTACGAGGGCGGCATCGAGGAGTGGATCGCCAAGGGCAAGCCCACGCGCAAGGGCAACGAGCCATGAGTGCCACGGGCGGAATCTTCAGGCGGGCTCATGACACCGGCGTGCCCCTGTTGATCGCCAGGCTGCTGTTCGGTGCCGTGATGATCTCGTTCGCCGTGCCCAAGATCGCGGCGCCGCTCGAGTTTCTCAAGGAGATCCGCAACTATCATATCATGCCGGAAGAGCCCGCGATCTTGATGAACATGGTGGCCGTGTCACTGCCGTGGGTCGAGTTTCTGGGGGGCGTAGCGCTGATCCTCGGCGTCTTCCGCCGCGGAGCCGCCACGCTGTTCACAGGCCTGATGATCTTCTTCAGCGTGGCGCTTCTGTATCGGTCCTGGGGAATCTACGCGGCCCAGGATATCGCCTTCTGCGGCATTCGATTCGACTGTGGTTGCGGACACGGACCGGTGTTCATCTGTCGCAAGGTACTGGAGAACGCCGGGCTAACCCTCTTGGCTATTTACGCCATGATCTCGCGATGCACGCGCCTGACCATTCTCTCGCTGTGGCACTGGCGACGCGAAACCGTCGGCGTGCCCACTTCGTGACTCTTTGGAATCCGCGAATCAGCCGAGGCCCGTTTGTATCGGGGCCAGATCAGTTGCGCCGTTTGGCGGTGGCCGATCGGCCCTTTGGCGACGCGGTGCGGGTCCGGGCTGGGGTGGCTTTGCCGGCCGCTTTGCCGGCTGGCTTGCCTGCGTGTTTTTGCAGGGCGGCGACGGCCTTGTCGGCCGAGGCAGCATACTTGGCAATTCGGGTGGGTGGCCAGTCGTGCAGGTACACGGTGACTGTCAGTCTTCCCAGACCTTCAGACTCGGGCCATTGTCGCCAGGATTCCCAAAGACCGTCGAGGCTGTGCATGGCCGAACGCGAAACCCCAAGGCGCTTTCTCTCCGGACAGGGTCCCTTCAGGGTGAACAGCCCGTCCAGATGGTGGGCCTGCACGAAGAAGCAGGTCAACCATCGGTCCTGATGCAGGAACTGGAAGTGCAGACGGCAGCCGTCGGAGACGCGGGCGGCCCGAAGGCGGCGGCCGGGGCCTGCCAGCCACAGCTTTGTGCTTGACCGGACCACTTGGCGGAATCTACGCAGGGCACCGGTGGTCAGCGGACGGTGCTCAGCCGAGCGAATCTCGGCCTCCCATTTAAGGAATGCATCGGGGCTGATTGATCCGGAGGGTGTCGGATTCTCGTTCATGGCGTTTTCGCGGCGATCACTGGGAACATCTCGCCGGCCCGGGGATTCATAGAAGATGCCCGGCGGGGGTGAACAAGTCAACCCGCCCGGGCATCGATGAATCGTCTGCGCGCCGACCTGTGGCGCAGCGTCGCGTCACATGGCTACATCATTCCCGGGTGGCCGCCGGCCCCGGCCTTGGCTTTCTTCTTTTCCTCGGGGATTTCGCTGACCACGGCATCGGTGGTCAGTAGCAACGACGCGATCGAGGCTGCGTTCTGCAGGGCGATGCGCTCGACCTTGACAGGCACGAGCACGCCCATGTCGATCATGTCGCCATACTGGCCGGTCAACGCGTTGTAGCCGTAGTTGGGTTTGTCCGAGTTGGTCACTTCGTGCCAGACGATGGAGCCGTCCAGGCCGGCGTTGTCCGCAATCTGCTTGATGGGCGCGGACAGAGCTCTGCGGACGATGTCCACGCCGGTTTTCTGGTCGCCGGTGACCCGATTGCGGATATTGTCGAGGGCCTGAGAGGCGGTCAGGGCGGCTGTCCCACCACCGGGCAGGATGCCTTCCTCGACGGCGGCCCGGCAGGCGTGCAAGGCGTCCTCGACCAGAGCCTTCTTCTCTTTCATCTCGACCTCGGTAGCGGCCCCGACGTTA
>CP070685.1:3528724-3531967 GCA_020352895.1 Phycisphaerales bacterium | reverse complement strand
GCGTGATGTTCAACGGGGCGGACTTCGAGACGGTCGGCGGGCTGGTGCGCGGGGTGCTGGGGGACGAGGACGCGCGGCGGGCCATACTGGCGAGGCAGGCGAACCGGTTGAAAGATTTCTCCCCGCAGCGGTTCCTAACGCGGCTGGCGGCGCTGGTGGAGAAGTGGCTTGAGTCAGGATAGCCAAAGCGGGGTGGCACCACGACCGAAGGTGGCCTTCGTGGTGCACCGGTATCACCCGGACATCGCCGGCGGTGCGGAGCGACACTGTCGGGACGTGGCTCAACACATGGCTCGGCACTGGGATGTGACCGTGCTGACAAGCTGCGCACAGGACTATCGCACGTGGGCCAACGCATATCCGGCAGGAGAGTCACAGGACGAGGCGGTGCGATTGATTCGGTTTCCGACGTCTGTCGAGCGGGACTATCCGGCATTTGACCGGCTGAGCGTGCCGGTTCTGGCAGGCGAGGCCGGGGCGGAGATGGAGGCGCGGTGGATCGAGGCGCAGGGGCCGGTGATGCCATCGCTGGCGGAGTACCTGCGCGCCGAGCGAGACAACTGCGACGCGTTCGTGTTTTTCACCTATCTCTACTGGAGCACGGTGCGCGGCATCGTGGAGGTGGGGAACAAGGCGTGGCTCGTGCCCACAGCGCACGACGAAAAACCGATCCGGCTGGCGGTGTATGACCGGGTCTTCGCGGCGCCGCGGGTGATTGTCTACAACACGGCTGCGGAGAGGCGATTCTGTGCGGGCAGATTTGCCAGGCGGGCGCCGATGGAGGAGATCGTCGGTTGCGGGGTGGACGCAGTCGCCGTGGGGCACATCGATCGGCTGATGGGTTTCAGGCCGCCGGACGGGCGGCCGTTGGCACCAGGGTATCTTCTGTATGTGGGGCGGGTGGACCTGGCCAAGAACGTGGCCGAATTGCTGGATCAGTACGTCGCCATGGTCCAAAAGGACGCAAGCTGGCCGGAGTTGGTGCTGGTCGGGCCGGTGTCGATGGACGTACAGAAGCACCCGAAGATTCGGGTGATCGGGTATGTGGAGGAGGACATCAAGCACGCGCTGATGCAGGGGGCGTCGGTGCTGATTCAACCGTCGGTCTTTGAGAGCCTGTCGCTGGTGCTGCTGGAGTCGTGGTTGTGCGAGACACCGGTGATGGTGAACGGGCGGTGCGAGGTGCTGCGTGAGCAGGCGGTGGCGGCCGGCGGGGGGCTGTACTACGAGACGGCACACCAAATGCGCGAGGGGCTGACGGTCATGCTGAGCAAGCCGCGTTTGCGCAAGCAGATGGCCGCGGCAGGCCGGGCCTTCACCGAAGCGAATTACTCATGGCCGGCGATCGAAGGGAAGTACCTCAACATCTGGGAGCGGTATAAGGGGACGAAGGCGGGGGCACCGCGATGAATAGGCCGCATGCGCCCTCGTGGGAGTTCAGATTCTGGTGATTAGCGTTCAGGGCTGGATTTGCAGGTCACCAGTGTGGTGCTGGGCGATTGTACTGTGCTCGAGCATCGGCAGCGTCCGGGCCGAGCCGGCGGGTGATTCTCGCATCGCGGCGGGTGAACAGGGCACCGTCGTGGTGAAGGCGGTAGAGCACGGGCGGTATGTGCAGTATGTGCCGCGAGACTGTAGTAAAGGTTGGCGGATGGCCGTGCTGGTGCACGGGATGCTGGGGCGGGATGAGGACGCTGTCGACGTGGCTCGGCGTTTCATCGAGCGATGGACCAGCGCCGCGGACGAGCGCAACATCATCCTGGTAGCGCCCGCGTTCGATCAGGAGAATTTCGGCGGGCGACGTGGGCCCGGCGGAGGCTATCGCGGGCTGTTCGGGCGGGAGATCGGCGCGGACGCGTTCGTCAACGAGATCGTCGATCAATACAGGGCGTTGTCTTCCGAGTACGACGGACGGTTCTATCTGTACGGGCATTCGGCCGGCGGGCAGTTCGTCAGCCGGTATGTGGTGCGACATCCGCAGCGCGTCATCGCGGCGGTGATCAGCGCGGCCGGCACGTATGCGTTTCCGAACCCGGAGGTGGCCTGGACGAACGGGATGAAGCCGCTGGTGCGGAGCATGCGGTGGCCGGGATCGGACGAGACGAAGCACATCTTGATCACGCCCGATCCGAAGGGCTGGGTCCAGGCTGCGACGCTTCCCATCACTGTTGTGGTAGGAGCGGAGGACACGGAGCTGTTGCCGGGTATCGAAGGTCAGGACGGCCGGACGCGGATTCAGCGGGCGCGGCGGTGGGTCCGGGCGATGAACCGGCTGGCGAGCGAGCATGAGTGTAGAGGACGGGTCCGGCTGTCACTTGTTGAGGGAGTGGGACACAATTCGGCGGACCTGACCGGGAAGTGCATCGAGGCGCTGCTGGGGAACTAGGAGGCGATCCGGTTTCGGATCTGGTTTACGAAGCGCTGGGCATCCTGCTCGGCGGGGAAGAAAGTGTAGTACTCGCCCAGGGTGATGATCCTGTTGGGGTCGCGGCGGGTGATCACGGCGATGTAGTGCCTGCCTCTCTTCCCCGTATTGGCGCGGCGGATGTGGGACCAGGGGATCAGACCGTCGTCGATGGCGCCCATCTGCAAAAAGACGCCGTCGGCGGTGATGGCTACCTTCTGGCCGCTCTTATACTTCTTGCGGGCCCAGAAGACGCCGAAGGTCAGGCAGACCAGATAGACTAGGCCCATGACGGCGAACACCTTGTTGTAGACCGTCTCTGATGACCACGAACTCCAGTACCGGAGGTATCGAAGGTTGACCAAGCCGCCGCCGAGAATGAGAGCCCACAGCAGCAGGAACAGCTTGGGATTGGTGACGCGATAAAGCACGCAGTCTCGGTCGAATCGCAGCCCGCACTCGGGGCAGTAGTGATCGGCAGGCAGGCCGCGCAGAGAGTAGGCGCAGCGGGGACACGCGTCGAAGGGAGGGCAGGCTGGCGGGTCGTTTTGCTGCTCGGCCATGTCAATGAGATCAGCATCTGCGTGAAGCCATCGCGCTGGCCGGATCGATCATTCGCGGTATCCTACATCAAACAGGGCGTGTTTCGATACGTGGCTGGGGGCTTTGGGGCTACGGGTCCTTCTGGTGCATGGGGCTTGGCCGGGGGGGGGGCTGTTCGAACACGCCGTCTGTGAGGGTGAGCGTGCGGTGGGCGACGTCGGCAACGTGGATATCGTGGGTGACCATGACGATGGTCTGGCCGGCCCCGTTGAGCGTGCTGAGCAGTTTGAGGATGT
>CP070685.1:3514788-3528624 GCA_020352895.1 Phycisphaerales bacterium | reverse complement strand
CCGGCATCGCCGTTGTGGGGGCTCTGATCGCCATACTTATGCATTACCGGGCGGGAGCATGAACCACTTTCCCCTCGCCGTCCCCGGCCGCTACAATTAAGCGAGAAGATCCAGCGGTCCGCGCGTGATGCCAACAAGGCGCGGCTGCCCCTGGAAGGACCGGAGGAGCGCATGCAAGGCAGTGCCTTCGAGCAGATGCTCAACGGCATGGGCAGGTTCAATGCCTCGGACCTGCACCTGAAGGTTGGCTACTGCCCCTACTACCGCGTCGCCGGCGAACTCAAGAAAATCGATATGCCGCCGATCACATCCAGCGCGCAGATCGAGCAGTTCGTCGCCCCCATGGTCCCTGAAAAGCGAAGGGGCGAATACGAGACCTGTGGCGATCTCGACTTCTCCTACCAGGCGCCCAATGGAGAGCGCTTCCGCATCAACATCTTCCGGGCCGGCGGGCAGATGCACGTGGCCATCCGCCGTGTACAGAATGTCGTCCCTCAGTTCACCGACCTCAGGCTGCCGCCCATCTATGAGGAGCTCGCAGACAAAACCCACGAGGGTCTCTGGATGGTGAGCGGGATCACCGGCAGCGGCAAGAGCAGCACGCTGGCCGCCATCCTCGACCACATCAACGCCACCCAGAGCACGCATATCATCACCATCGAGGATCCGGTCGAGTTCGTCTTCAAGCCCAAAAAGTCGGTCATCAGCCAGCGCGAGATCGGCACCGACATCCCGGACTACGAAGAAGCCCTTAAATTCGTGGTCCGCCAGGATCCCGACATCGTCTTCGTCGGCGAGATGCGCGACGCCAAGACCATGCTGGCATCCTTGCAGGCCGCCGAGACGGGCCACCTCGTGCTGGGTTCGATCCATTGCGCAGATGCCCCCTCGACCTTCTCGCGCATCCTGGAATACTTCCCCCAGGACCAGCACGAGTTCATCCGCTCCTCGCTGGCCAACAGCCTGGCTGCTATCTGTTGCCAGCGCCTGCTTCCGGCCATCGACGAGAAGGTCGCCCGCGTGCCCGCCTGTGAAGTGCTGATCGCCAACGCCACGGTCCGCGACAAGATCCGTCGGGGAGAGGACGAGGACCTGGCCGCCATTATCGCCGGATCCAGAAACGACGGGATGCGTAACTTCACCCACTCGCTGTGCGAACTGGTTGAGGCCGAGCTGGTCTACTACGACACCGCCCTAAAGCACGCTCCCAACCGCGACGCCCTCCAGAGCGCCATCCAAGGTATCACGACGGCCTCGACCGGTCTGATCGGCCGGATCGGGAAGAAGTGACCGACGCCTGTTCTCCCTCGTCTCCGTCTCCCGGATCCTCCGGACATTCGCAGCACGGCCGAACCTGAAGCTGATACAGCCTCCTGCCCGACGATCCTTCGGCCTCGCACGGGGCGGCACCGCAAGTGTCGCAGGGGTCTCGCCGGCGCAGGCTCCGATGGGCGAACCAGCCCACGTACACGATGGCCGCCGCCACGAACACGCCTGCCGTCAGGACTTCCCACCACATGACATTCCCCTGCATCTATTGCCCGAGCCCCAGAGCCAGCCCGCCCTGATAAACCAGCACCGCCAACGCAAAGCCCAACAATGTCGCATAGGCCGTCGAGAAAAGGGCCCATCGCACCGATCCCGACTCACGCCAGATGGTCACCTGCGTGGCCATGCACGGGGCGTAGACCATGACGAACATGATCAGGGCGAACGCCTTGACACGCGACCATTGCGGATCAGTGGCCAGACGATTGGAAAGCGAATCGGTCGCATCCGGATCCACGTTGCCCATGGAGTAGGCTACGCCGAACGTGCCCACCACCAGCTCCTTCGCGGCAAACCCTCCGATTAATGAGATATTGGTTCGCCAGTCGAATCCGGCCCACTGTGATACCGGAACCAGGCCGCTACCCAGCCGACCCGCGACACTGTTACGCAACTGGGCGGTGGCCTGATCATTCCGGATCGCCTGAATCACGGCGACCAACTCCTCCCCGCCAAGCTCCGCCTGCGCCACCGCAATGCGCTCTTCAAACGGGCTCGCATCGACCCGTGGAAAATACATCAGGAACCACATGATGACGCTGACGGCCAGGATGACGGTGCCGGCCTTGCGAACGTAGGCCCAGGTCCGCTCCCACGTATGCATCAGCACGCCACGTAACGTCGGCACGTGATAGGGCGGCAACTCCATCACGAAGGGAGTCTGCTCGCCGCGAACGACGGCCTTGCGCAGGACCCAGGCGGCGCCGAGGGCCACGATCCAGCTCATCAGCCAGACTACGAAGAGTATGCGGGCCTGGATACGCGGAAAGAATGCCGCGATCAGCATGAGATACACCGGCATTTTTGCACCGCAATTCATCAGCGGCGCCACCAGCATGGTGACAAGGCGGTCCTTCTCTTCCCGCAGAGTTCGGGTGGCCATCACGCCCGGCACGGCGCAGCCGCCGCCCCCCAGGCCACCCGAGACAATCATGGCCAGAATGCTCTTTCCCTGCAGCCCGAAGACCTTGAGCAGCCGATCCATCACGAAGGCCACACGGGCGACATAGCCCGTGTCCTCCAGTACGGCCACAAAAGCGAACATCACCAGAATCAACGGCACGAATGCCATGACGCCGCCGACACCGCCGATGATCCCGTCGGTCAGCAGCGAGTGAAGCAGCGGGGCACGCGCCTGGAGACTTGAGCACGACTCGGCCAACCGCTCGAAGGCCCACTCCATCCACTCCGTCGGGCTCTTCCCGAAGAGCCAGGACCACTCGTCGGCCACCTTGAAGACGGATACGAACAGGCCGTACACGACGCAGACCAGGATGATCGGCCCGCCGACACGATGGCAGGTCACACTATCGATCCGATCGGTACGTGTACGAAGAGGAACAGTCGGCAGGCGCAGACATTCACGGACCACGCCCGCCGCGAATCCGTGCCGCCCCTCGGCGATGACGGATTCTGAGTGTTCCCCAAAGTGCGTTTCGATGCTATGGATGGCGTGGTCGGCGGCCGCGCGAATGGCGCCCGGGTCCGCGGCCAGAGAAGCCACCTGATCGGCCACCGCGGAGTCCTTTTCGATCAGTTTCACCGCCAGCCAGCGCGGGCGAAAGCGGCCTCGCAGGCCCTCGTCGTGGGAAATCAGGCCCGCCAGGTGCCCCACCTGCTCATCTACGTGGTGACCGTAACGAATCTGTTTGGGGATGTGCCGCTCCGGGTCCGCAGCCACTTGGGCACAGGCAGCCAGCAGCTCCCTGGTGCCCACCCCCCGGTGCGCCTGCGTCGCCACAACCGGTACCCCGAGAAGACTGCTCAACTTGTCAACGTCTATGTCCAGCCGGCGGCGGCGGGCCACGTCGATCATGTTCAACGCCACCACCAGCGGAGCCTCCATCTCAATGATCTGAACCGCCAGGTAGAGGTTCCGCTCCAGATTGGCGGCATCCACCACGTCCACGACCACATCGGGACGCTGCTCGATCACAAAGTTCCGGGCCACTTCCTCTTCCGCCGAGTATGCGGTCAACGAGTAAGTGCCCGGCAGGTCCACCACGCGGAAAATACAGCCGTTGCCACGGGCGTACCCTTCCCTGCGCTCGACCGTTACGCCGGGGTAGTTCCCCACAGCGTGATACGATCCGGTCAGCGCATTGAACAGAGAAGTCTTACCGGAATTGGGGTTCCCGGCGATGGCGGCTCGCAAGTGACGAGGTGAGGATTCCGTGGGGGGCATCGCGTGTGACTAGGACTCAATCTGTACGAACTTAGCCACGCTCTTGCGTATGGCCAACAGCGACCCTTTGACGCTAATCTCGATGGGGTCCCCCAAAGGCGCCAGACGGTAACAGCGAACGCTGGCGCCCCGCGTGATGCCCATGTCCAAGAGACGTTGACGGATGGCTCCGCTACCCTCGATCCTGAGCACCACCGACTCGTCGCCCGGAGCCAAATCCACCAGGGTACGCGCCATTTCAGCACTCCTGCCGCACAACCGATACACGCTCGCCGGCATCGCCTAACAAGAAAAAAAAGAGGAACGGTCCGCCCGTGCGCGACCGGCCCGCGATCATTCCCTAACCTCGCGCGTGGCATCCAGACCATCGGGGGCACCGGTCGGACTCGTGCTCGAATCGCCTCCTCGGGCCGAGTGGAGATCCTCCCAAGCCTCGCGAAACGCCTTTGCCTTCGGATCCTCGGATCCTAGAAAACGCAGGAACATCGCCAGCCGGTGCGCTGCGTCCTCGCTGATCAGGTGCTCAACCTTGCACGTGTCTACCTCGGCCTGATCGGCGGGAACGCTCAGCACTTCGCTGAAGAACTTCCTCATCACCAACCGCTTTCCGCGAACAGAGTCAGCGATGAACTGCCCTTCGTCCGACAGCAGGAGAAAGCGATTCTCGTCCTCCAGCACCAGTCCCTTCTGCTTGAGGGACTTGAGAGTCAACGACGCACTGCCTCGCGTGATATTCAGCACCTTGGCCACATCGGAGACACGCGCATAGCCGCTCTTCTCCCTCAGGTTGGCGATAGCCACAACGTGGTGAGCCACCGAATGCGACACGGGGTTGTGTTCGAACTCCTTCCAGGTGTCGGTACTCATCTTGCCCACTCGTCTGGTGAAAGGGCCCTCAGCCTACCTTGTTTTAAGTATAAAACAACTTGTTTGTTCGTCAACACGGCAAGAGCTGGAGCTCAGGACCAGATAAAACGTAAAGATATGCTTAAAGTGCCCGTGGGGCCGCACGATCGGTGCCCAGACGCCCACCTACCAAGCAGACACGGTCCGCTCGTTACGAAACGTCGCCGTTGGCCCCACGCTTCAAGTAGACCTGGCGAGACCGGAGGGGACGCCCCGCGGCCAGCGTCTGCGGCTCCACGTGAATGGTCAGGACCGCCTCAGGGAAACGGGCCGCTACGGCTCTCTCCAACCGATCGCACAGCTCGTGCGCCTCGTGCACCGTGGTCTCCGGCCCCACCACCAGGTGAAAGTCCACGTGCCACTCCACGCCCGCCGCCCGCGTGCGAACGTCGTGAATCTCGATGTACTCCCCGGAAAAGTCCTTCAGCACATCCGTAATCGCGGCCACGTCCTTCGCAGCCAGTGACGCATCGGTCAGTTGACACCACGCCGGCCTGGTCACGTTCCAGGCCGTGCGCATCAGGATCAGGCCCACTCCCAAAGCCAACACGGCGTCCATCCACATCCAGCCTGCCATGCGAGCCGCCAGCAGGCCCCCAAACAGCCCTCCTGTAATCACCACGTGCGTACGCAGGTGGGCCGCCTCGGCATAAACGGCAGGCGAGCGCAGTTGCCGCGACTCCCTCATTAACCATCGCGACACCACCAGATAGAAGACGGAGGCTACCAGCATCGCCGTGATGGCGAACGCATCGAGATTCGGTTCGAAGCGACCGCTTATCAGAGCCGAGAGCGACCGGCCGCAAATCCACACGCCGGTGCCCGCGATGACCAGCCCCTCGACCATGGCCGCCACCGACTCGTACTTGCCGTGCCCGAACTGATGCTCGCGGTCAGGCGGGTCCGCGGCCCGACGAACGGCCCAGAAGGCCACCATCGAATCCAACATGTCTGCCAGGGTGTGAATTCCCTCGGAAAGCACGCTGTCCAGGCGGTATACCACCCCGATCAGAACCTCTACGATTCCAACGACACCGCTGCACAGTAAGGCCACGGCCACGGCACGGACGCGCCGCTTGGCGCGTTCACCACGCCTGGATTCGCTCATATCCGGGTGATCTTCCGACACAGATCAGCCTGCCTCGCCCCCCGCGGGGGCGATCATACCACCAGGCCCACGTTCAGACACCTGTCCCACGCGCCGGGCTGTACGTACCTTGCCCGCCGGCCCAGACCCGGACCCTCCGGCTTTCGCTCCCGTAGGCTTCCGACGGCCGGCGCTCCGATCGAAGTGCCCTTCCGCGTGTGCCGCACACCACGGCGCGCTCGACCAAAAAGAACCGGGGCGCCGTCTCAGACAGCCACCCCGGACTGTAGTACGCTTCCCAGTGGTTAGGCCCCGTCAAGACCCACGCCGCGCCGCTAGGAGGACCGCCGACTCGCTCCTTCCTCCTTCAGGGCCGCCTTGCGCGACAACTTCACACGCCCCTGGTCATCGATCAGGATCACTTTCACCCGCATCTCGTCGCCGACCTTGCACACGTCGGATGGATTCTTCACATAGCCCTCGTCAAGCTCGCTGATGTGGCACAGACCGTCCTGGCCCGGGGCGATCTCGACAAAGGCACCGAAGTCCTTGATGCTGGCCACACGGCCGGTGTAGATCTTGCCCACCTTCACCTCTTCGGTGATGGCCTCTACCATCGCTAACGCGGCCTGGGCCCCTTCCATCTTCAAGCAGGAAATCACCACGGTGCCGTCGTCCTCGATCTCCACTCTGGCGCCGGTATCGGTCTCGATCTTGCGGATGCCCTTGCCGCCCGGTCCGATAAGCTTTCCGATTTTGTCCGGCGCAATCTGCGTGCTCAGAATGCGCGGCGCGTAGTCGCTGATCTCCTTACGGGGACGCGGCAAGGTCTGCAACATCGCCTTGAGGATATGCATACGGGCCTCCTTGGCCCGCCCCAGCGCGTTGGCAATCGTCTCGTGTGAGATGCACTGCACCTTCAGATCAAGCTGTACGCCGGTAATGCCCCGCTGCGTGCCGGCCACCTTGAAGTCCATGTCTCCAAAGTGATCTTCCTCCCCGATGATGTCGGTCAACAGGACCTCGCGATCCCCGTCCTTGACCATGCCGATGGAGATGCCCGCCACCGGCCGTTGGATGGGAACGCCGGCATCCATCAGCGCCAGCGTTCCGCCGCACACCGTGGCCATCGAGCTGCTGCCGTTGGACTCCAGGATATCGCTCATCACGCGAATGGTATACGGGAACGTCTCCGGCGATGGCAGCACCGGCTCCAGCGACCGCTCGGCCAGCGCCCCGTGCCCTATCTCGCGACGCCCCGGCCCCATGATCCGCCGGGCCTCGCCCACGCAGAACGGCGGGAAGTTGTAGTGCAGCATGAACTTCTTGCTGTACTCCTGCATCAACCCGTCGACGATCTGCTCGTCGCGCACCGTGCCCAGCGTGGTGGTGACCAGGGCCTGAGTCTCTCCGCGAGTAAAGATGGCCGATCCGTGCGTGCGCGGCAACACACGTACTTCACACGACAGCGGACGGACTTCGTCCAGCCGCCGGCCGTCGGCCCGCTTCTGCTCGTTCAGGATCAGATCGCGAACCACCTCCTCCTCCAGCTCATGCAGGCAAGTCTGCGTCAAGACGGCGTCGTTTTCCGGCTCCTCCGCGTCCGCCGGAGCGAACTCCTCGATCACCTCCTCGTACAATTGCTCGATCGCTTCCTGTCGCTCCAGCTTCCCGGCGATGAGACGACGCCGGCGGAACTCTTCCAGGGCCCGTTCCCGAAGCCTGGCTTTCAGCTCGACCGGTTCCTCGGGCGGCTCCCAGAGCTTCTCCTTCCCACACCGAGCCGCGAACTGCTCGATGAGTCCACAAATCTCCTTGATGGTCTCATGCCCACGCCGAATGGCCTCACTCACGACTTCCTCGGGCAGCTCGTGAGCCCCAACCTCGATCATGCAAATCCCGTCAGGACGCCCGGACAGAAGCAGATCCAGATCACTGTATTCCATCTCCGGGATGGTCGGATTGATGACCAACTTACCGTCAACGCGCCCCACCCGAACGGACGCCGTCGGGCCCCCAAACGGTATGCTGGACAGCGCCAGCGCAGCCGTGGCCCCATTCATGGCCAGGACATCCGGATCGTTCTCCTGATCGGCCGAAAGCACAAGCACCTGAATCTGAACCTCGTCCCTGAACCCCTGGGCGAACAAGGGCCGCGCCGGCCGATCGATCATGCGCATCGTCAGAATCTCTTTCGTGGTGGGCCGACCCTCACGCTTGATGAAGCCCCCCGGAAACTTCCCGGCGGCCGAGGTCTTCTCACGATAGTCCACCGTCAAAGGAAAGAAATCGATCCCTTCCCGAGGCTTGTCGCGGACGACCGTGGCCAGGACCACGGTGTCGCCGTACTGGGCCCAGACCGCCCCGTCCGCCTGCTTGGCCACCCCGCGGGACTTCATCGTCAGCGTACGGCCGGCGATGGTCTTCTCTACAATTACTTCGTCCATTCTCTGTTCCACCTTACCGTCTGATTCATCCGACACGACACAACCACTCCATCTATGGTCATAGCTAATGCTTAAACACCTCGGCTCACTCGCCACAGGTTGCACAGACTGTCTGGTCAACCGGACACTGCGGTAACCGGCCGACAGATGCAAATCGGGAGAACCCTACTGTGGTAGGAAGTGGTTGGAATACTACCCGGCAATCCCAGACCTTTGGACGAAGCCATCTCGCGTACGGCGGACCGGCCTTATTTCCTTAGGCCCAGCCTGCCGATTACGGTCTGATACCGCTGAGCATCACATCCCCGGAGATACTTCAGGAGGCTAGAGCGCTTGCCCACCATCTTGAGCAGTCCGCGGCGCGAGGAGTGATCCTTCAGGTTTTGCCGCAAGTGCTCCGTCAACTGGCTGATACGCTCAGTGAGCAGAGCAATCTGAACCTCCGGCGAACCCGTATCAACGTCGTGTCGCCTGAACTGCTCAACGATCTCCTTCTTCCTCGTCTGGGTCATGGACATGAACGGAACAAACCTCGTCTACCGCCGACGGCAGCATGGCCGCCCCGGCCAGCCAACACCTTACTGGACATACCTACACAGTTTCTCCCGATTTTCCTAAAGAAAGGATAGTCGCCCGAGCCGCAGGCTGCAACCCCGTCCGAACCGGCAGCTCCTAGCTGAGAAGCTGCCCGGCCGTTTGGATCAGCTTGTCCATGCGGAAAGGCTTGTTGATGAAGGCGTTGGCCCCCAGGCTGGTAGCCCATTCCTGGTGCCGCTTGCCCGGATTCCCCGTGATCATGATGATCTTGGGGCGGCTCTCAGGCTCCATGGAATTACGCAGCTTCTCCATGACCAAGAAGCCGCTCCGTTTGGGCAGCATGGCATCCAGGATGATCAGATCGGGCTTGTGCTTCTCGGCCAGTTCCACCGCCGTGTTGCCGTCCTCGGCCGTGAGGGTCTCGCCCTGTTCGTCCTCCACCGCCTGCCTGATCGCCCCCAGAATGTCCCGATCATCATCGACGATGAGGATCTTCTTGCCTTCAAGTAGAGCGCTCAAGGATTCTCTCCTCACTTCAACTACATAGAACCCGCAGCCCATCAACTATAAAGTGCGATTCGCGGGAGGGCAAGCCCCGCTCAGGCCGCAATTCGACCGGCGCTCGTTGCTGATACGATCACGAGAGGCCCAGAAACGCCCCACTGTGGTTTGTTCCGCTCGCCTGGGCACGATACACTGCCGCCCGGCATCGGAGATCCCCGCTGCCCGGCCACCGTCGAACGAGGAATCCCTCGGTGAACCGCTCGCCCGGAACCCGCGTCGCGCTCCGCAGCATTCCCCTTTTGGGGCTTTTCCAGGCGTTGGCCTGCACCGCGGACAGGCCGGTTGGCCCGTTCGGAACCCGCGATTCAGACACCAGAACCAATCGCCAGCTCACCGTGGCGCTCGATTCCGACCAGCCCGATGAGCGACGCAAGGCCCTGCTGAGCCTGATTTACGAACCGGCCGCGCGCAGCCCGGAAGCCTATCAGGCCCTCGACCTGATCGCACGCACGGACCAGAACGACGCTGTCAGGCGGGCTGCGATCGCCGTCCTGGCCCAGTACGAAGATGATCGGCCCGCAGAAACGCTCCTCAGACTCTTGCATGCCGAGGACCACCGAACAACGGTCCGGCCCGTAAACGACGCCATCCGGTGGGATGCGGTCACGGCCTTGGGTGGATTGGCCGAGCGGGGCGTTATCCCCGCGGCGCGCTGGCCGGAGGTCGTCCGGACGTTGACCACACTGCTGTACGACTCGGCTGATCACCACGTGCAAGTGTCGGCCGCTCGTGCCCTCCGCCATTTCTTCTGCCGCGAATCGATCACCGCCCTGGCTGGGGCCCTCTCGGCCCGGGACTTCGGCGTGGCCTACGAGGCTCGAGCCTCTCTGCGCTATATGACCGGTCTGCAAGAGGATATGGGGTCGGCCGCCTGGCAGGAATGGCTATATCAGGCAAATGTCCCCCCTGCCAGTAGCCTCCACGCCGACGAACAGGCATATACCACGGCAGACCAAGCCGGGGGACCACAGTGAAGGCGATTCGTTTTGCCAACGGCGAGGCGGCCATGGACGGCAACTGTGACGAGCCCACACCGGGACCTGGCCAGGCCCTGCTCGCAGTGACCATGGCCGGTATCTGCGCCACGGACCTGGAAATCGTCAGAGGCTACATGAGTTTCGAAGGGGTGCTCGGCCACGAATTCGTCGGCACGGTGCTGGCCGGACCACGCCACCTCAAAGGCAAGCGCGTCGTCTGTGAAATCAACTGTGTCTGCGGCAAATGCGAGATGTGCCAGTCGGGCCTCTCCACCCACTGTCGCAACAGAACCATCCTCGGGATTGCCGGGCACGACGGGTGCTTTGCCGAACGCATCGCTGTCCCCGAAGGCAACCTGCACGAAGTACCCGACAGCATCAGCAATGAGGAAGCCGTCTTCGTCGAGCCGGTCGCCGCCGCCGTCCAAGTCACTAAGCAAGTGCCCATAGATCCCCGCATGCGCGTGGCCGTGCTGGGCTCCGGGCGGCTCGGCCTGCTTGTGGCCCAGGTGCTGCGCACGGTCGGATGCCGCCTGGAACTGATCGGCCGGAATCCCGACTCGCTGCTCGTGGGAGAGAAGAAAGGGATTCAGTCCAGCCTGGTCAAAGATATCGCCCCGCGGAATGACCGAGACCTCGTCATCGACTGCACCGGCTCCCCCCAGGGACTCGAGCTGGCTATGCGCCTGGTCCGGCCCCGCGGAACCATTGTCCTCAAGAGCACGTTCGCCCAGGCCGCTCCCATCAACACCGCTCCACTGGTTGTCAACGAAGTGGAGCTCCGCGGAAGTCGGTGCGGCCCATTCCCCGACGCCATCAAGATGCTGGCCCGAAAACAGATCGACGTGCTGACCATGATCTCCAAGCGCTTCCCCCTGGATCGCGGCCTGGAAGCCCTCGAAGCCGCCGCCGACCCGCACAACATCAAAGTTCTGCTCAAGATTGCCAAATGAAGTGCGTGGGCGTGTCAGCCGCCGTTCCGCGGCCGTACTCGCCGCCGGCAATTCGCCCGTCTGCCCCAGGGCCGGCTTGAGCGCGGGCCTCTCCGTCGGATCGGACTCAGGCGGAACGGAAATCAGTTGTCTCTACTGAGGCGTTTGCGGATGGTCTCAGCGCGAATCACGCTGCGCTGCTCGGGCGTCAACTCCTCGCCCTTGAGCTTCTGGAGGTGGGCCGGCTGCATCTGCACGAACAACTCATTGATGGTGTTGATATTGATCTCGCTGACGCGGCCAAGGTTCACCCCCATTCGAAGATGACTCAGCAGGGCAAGCGTCTCCTCCGTACTCATGGCCCGTGCGTTCTCAAGCACGCCGAATGCCCGGAAGACCTTGTCATCCAGAAGCGCGGGGCGCTCATTGACCAGAAGTTCGCGGGCCCGCTTCTCATACTTGACGATGCCGGGGATGACCGAGCCCTCAAAAGCGGAAATGATCTCCTCTTCGCTCTTGCCCAACGTGGTCTGGTTGGAGATCTGATAGAAATCACCAAGCGCTTCGGTTCCTTCTCCGAACAGGCCGCGCACGGCCACGTGCATGTCCCTTGTGGCCCGGAACACCTTGTGCATCTGGTCTGCCAGCTTCAGGGCCGGCAGATGAAGCATCACGGAGACGCGAATGCCCGTCCCCACATTCGTCGGACAGGCCGTCAGATAACCCAGACGCGGGTGATACGCATAGTCCAACTGGGCCTCAATCGCGTCATCCAGACGGCCCACTTCATCCCAGGCGGCCCCAAGCTGCAGCCCACTGCGGAGGCTCTGAATCCGCAGATGATCTTCCTCGTTGACCATCAGCGAAACGGTCTCCTCCTCCGAGACGGCCACTCCGCGACAACCCTGCCCTCCGGCATGCTGCCGGCTGATCAGGTGCCGCTCCACCAACACCTGGCGATCCAGACGGTGCGCCGTCTCCATCTCGAAGAACGTGACTCTTGAGCCGATCGGCGTGTTCGAGATCGTGTTGCACAACAGCCGCAGAAGCTCCTTGCGCTGGCTCTCCGACGCTCGTGAAAGGAACGGAAACCCGGCCACATTGCGAGCCAGCCTAACGCGCGAGGAAATCACAATGTCGCTTTGCGGACCGGTGCCGCTCAGCCACTCACCTGCGCGTTGCGCCAACTCGTCGATGTTCACTTGTCCTCGAGCTCCTTCAACTGGTCGCGGAGCTTGGCTGCCTCCTCGTACTTCTCCTGCTCCACGGCCTCCTGCAACTGGTGCCGAAGCTTGATCACCAGGTGCTGCTTCTTCTGCGTGCTGGACGCTTTATTGGGAACCTTGCCCACGTGCCGAGTGGCCCCCTCGTGCGCCTGAGCGATCAGGGACGTCAAGGGCTTGTCAAAGGCCTCGTAATCGTGGGGACACCCGAGCACACCCTGCTGGCGAAACGTCAAGAAGCTGGTCCCACACTCTGGACAGGTCAGATCGGACATCTCCTGCGAGGCCACTTGATGCTTGATGAAATCTTCCAGAATCGTGTTGATCGGCACGGAGGACTTGACCCTGATGCCCTCCTCCTCGGCGCACTCTTCACAAAGGTGCAATTCCTTGGGCTCACCGACCAGGTCGGTCACGTGAACGGTCGCGCCGGACTTCTTGCACCGTTGACAGAGCATGATGATTCCCCATTGTCTCCCAGGTGCGGACGGTCCAATACTAGCGCCGCCGGATTTCTCCGTCAAGGAACCGAGCGCCTTCGCTCGCGCCACAGGCCCGGCTGTTCAATGCCGTGCGTAAACCGCCCTGCACCCCGGCGCCTCCCTGACACGCACCAAGCTCAGTCTCGCGTCGACGCCGCCGCGGACCAAATCCAGCTTCTCGAAGAGTACCCGGGCCACGTTCTCGGCGCTGGGCGGGCAACCAGCCAACACGGGGTGCTCGTTGAGGTGCGCCCCCTCGAGATCCGCTGCCAGCCTCCGCAGCACCTGCTCGGCGCGAACGAAATCCACCAACAAGCCCCGGCCGTCCAGACCGTGCCCACTCCAGACCGCCTCTACGCGCCAGTCGTGTTCGTGCCGTGGCTCCAGCTCACCGGACGGCGTGGCCACCTGATGCGTCGCGCGAAAGGAACCCCTTACCGAAACCTCGTACATCACTTCACCGCCGGGCCCCAAATCGGACCATGTCGACATCACCTAGTCCGGTGTTTCTCAAAATACAGTAGGGACGCGCGGCTGGCGGTTCAACATGCAGGGCCGGTGCCCTACGCCGACGCCGTTTTCCTCCGGCCCGGCCGGACTACAGACTGCCTTCCGAGGCCAACCCTGCCGCGGTAACCAGGACGGATAGAATGATCGACGTCACGATCGGGAGGAGTCGGCCGTGAGCCAGAGCGAAACCTCTGACCGCCCTCGTCCATCGAAACAAGCGCCTGGCCGATACTCTGCGACGCGGCCAGACCGCGTACGGCTGGCTCAACCAGAAGTCCACCAGCGGGCACACCGGGGGACGGCGGCTTGGAGGCCCGATGGGCGCCTGGCGCAGGACCTGACGGTAGGCACCCACCACGCGCCTGAACCGCTCTGCCGCCGAAGGATCCCAGGGATTGCGATCCGGATGATACTCGAGGGCCAACCGCCGAAACGCCT
>CP070685.1:3499065-3514688 GCA_020352895.1 Phycisphaerales bacterium | reverse complement strand
GAACACATCCCACAGCAGGGGGCTGCGGAAGTTCGGCCACATCTGCATCTGATTCGGGACGGGGGCCAGCCAGTAGGTCACCCACATACGGCCGACGTGGATCCCGGGGAACAGGCCCGCGCAGACGACCGCGAAGATGGTCATGGCTTCGGCGAAGCGGTTGATGCTGGTCCGCCACTTCTGACGGAATAGAAACAGGATGGCCGAGATTAGCGTGCCAGCGTGGCCGATGCCCACCCAGAAAACGAAGTTGACGATGGCCCAGCCCCAGCCGACAGGATTGTTCAGCCCCCACACGCCGACACCGGTCACGACCAGATAGCCGACCATCAGCCCGAGCATGCCGGTGGCCGAGGCCGAGATGGCGAAGGCCACGTACCAGGCCCGCGGAGGTTTGGGACGCTCGGCGATGCTGCACACCTTTTCGGTGACGGTGGTGAAGTCGTGGCCACCGAGGACCAGCGCCGGCCGCCTGGTCGGGTCTTCGATCGTGTTGTCGGTGAGGATGGCCGTCATGTCCCTAGTGCGTCGTTTCTCCGTGGGGATCGGTTTCTGTGCCGTCGGCCGGGTTGCGCAGTCTGGCCAGATACGTCGTACGTGGTTTGACGTTCAGTTCCGCCAGCATGGCGTACGATCGCGCGTCGGCGTGCAGCCTGGACACTCTGCTTTCGGGGTCGCTCAGGTCGCCGAACACGACGGCCTGCGCCGGGCAGGTCTGGGCGCACGCCGGCGTGATCTCGCCGTCGCGGATCTCCCGCCGCTCGTTCTTCGCCGCAATCCGGACCGCGCTGATTCGCTGCACGCAATACGTGCATTTCTCCATGACCCCCCGGGACCGGACCGTGACATCCGGATTGAACAACATCTTCTCCGTTTTCGTCAGGCCCTTGTGGTTGTTGAACCAGTTGAAGCGCCGCACCTTGTACGGGCAGTTGTTGGAGCAGTACCGTGTACCGACGCAGCGGTTGTAGACCATGTCGTTCAGCCCCTCGCGGCTGTGGACCGTGGCGGCCACGGGGCAAACCTGTTCGCACGGGGCCAGTTCGCAGTGGTGGCAGGTGACCGGCTGGTGCACGACCTGCGGCGCGCCCGGCTCGCCGCGATAGTAGCGGTCCACCCGAATCCAGTGCATCTCCCGGCCGCGGGCGACCTCGTCCTTGCCGACTACGGGGATGTTGTTCTCGGCCTGGCAGGCGACGACGCACGCACCGCAGCCGACGCAGCGGTTCAGATCGATGGCCATCGCCCAGCGGTGCTGACCTTCATAGGAAGGCTCGGTCCACGGGGAGATCAGCGGCAGGTGGTGTACCTTGTGCTTGGCGAAGTCGGGGTGATGCCTGAACTCATTCACCGTGGCCTCGCGAACCAGCCAGTCGACGCGCTGCCTGGCTTCCTTGCGGCCGACGGTTGAGTCCATGGCCTGATGATCTTGAGTGGTAGCCAGTTGGTATCGTCGGCCGGTGCGGGCGACCCTGGCGCCGCGGGCAATGTACATGGCATCAGTCGTGCGAAGCTTGTATGTGTCGAAGCCGACCCCGTTGCCGACGCGGCCGGCGGCACTGCGGCCGAACCCGAGAGGTATGGCGATTGAGCCGGGGGCCTGGCCCGGCTGCACGAACGCGGCGATTTCAATCTGACGCCCGTCCAGCTCGAGCATCAGCAGGTCGCCGCGCTGGATGCCGAGCGATTCGGCCGTCGCCGGTGCAATCAGGGCGGCGTTGTCCCAGGTGAGCTTGGTGATCGGCTCGGGCATCTCCTGGAGCCATCCGTTGTTGGCGAAGCGCCCGTCATACAGCCGCACGTCCGGCGTGAAGACGACCTCGAGCCGCTTCGGACTCGAGCTCGCTCCTTCGGTCCCCAGGTCGGCCAGCCGGTCTGTCCAAGCGCCGAAGTGCGGTTCCGGCGTTTCGGTCGGCCACGCGGTATCGGCCACGATGCCATCGTGCAGGCACCGCCGCCAGAACCGCTCGAAGTCCGCAACGCCGGCCAGACCTTTGAGTGTGCGCCGGACGATGTCGTATCCTCGGATCGATTCCTCTCCGAGGGTCAGAGCCAGAATCTCGATCGGCGTGCGGCCGCCCCACAGCGGCTCGATCAACGGCTGCACTACGCCGATGGTCCCGTCGTAGGCGCGGGCGTCGCCCCACGATTCGAGGTAGTGCGCGCGGTTCAGGTGCCAGACGCATGCTCGGGAGGTCTCATTTTCGTGCAGAGAAAGATGAATGCTCGCCGGCACCTTGGCGAGGCCGTCGGCAAACGTTACGTCGGCCGGGGCGTCATAAACCGGGTTGCCGCCCAGGATGAGAAGCGTATCCACCGCGCCTTCCTGCATGTCGGCCGAGAGCGAGCGGATGGCGTCCACGCACGCTGGCCGGTCCGGATCGGGCTCGTCGGAGTAGCCGATCGTGTGTCCGCCGTTTTGCAGCGCCACATTCAGTGCGTGAACCAGGGCATGAACCTCGGCTGGCTGCCGCTCTCCGACCGCGATAATGCCATAACGTCGGTTGCCGAACAGGTCTCGCGCCATGGTCGCGACGGCCTGCTCTTCCTGCGGAACGCCGTCCGATTGATATAGCGCAGTACTTAAGGAGTCTGGCAATGGCAGGCCCATCTCCCTCAGAGCGCGGGCCAATTGGCAGACTACGGCCGCAACGGACGAAGAAGGCACGGCCCAGCGATGATCCGCCATCGCGCCGGTGATCGTGTACGTGCTTTCGATCGCGTAGAGACGGCACATCGGTCCGCCGTTGTCCCGGCGCCGCCCGTGCTCATCCACATCACGCCCCGCGGCGGACTCCCGTGTCAGGCGGATGGTTTCCGGATGCTCGCCCAGCAGGTCCGCATCCAGGCACACCACCACGTTCGCGTGTTCCAACGATACGTGAGGCCGGTACGGGGCGCCGAAGACCATCGCCGTTCCGCGCCGCTCGTTGTCGCGGGAGATCGGGTCGTACTCGTACCATTTCGCCTGTGGGAATGCGGCGAGCAACCGCCCCCTCATGTCGGCCAGACTCGGCGACGAAGACAGCTCCGTCAGCACCGCCAGCCCGGCGCCGCCACGATCACGCAACGTGCCGAAGTGCTCTTTGGCAAACGCTTCGAACTCTTCCCAGGCCCGTTCGGCAGTCTGCCCGTTGTCCCGCCGGCGGCAGGTTCTGGATCGATCCGGATCGTACAGCTCCAACACGCTGGCCTGGGCGATGGCGTCGGCCGCGCCGCGGTTCAGCGGGTGCGACGGGTTGCCCTCGACCTTGATCGGCCGACCGTCGTAGCTCGTGACCAGCAGTCCCTGCGCCGAGCCGCCGAGGTCCATGGCGGTTGCGTATTGCGCCGACACACCGGGCGTGCGGCCCATCGGCCGGCTGGTGTACGGTGCGATCTTCTGCTCCGGCCAGCGACAGCCGGTCATGCCGGCTAGAGCCATCGATGCCCCCATGAGCTTGAGGAACTGCCGCCGTGACGGCGAGGACAGAATCTCCGGAGCGACGCCGGGGAACTCCGCCTCCAGAAACGCGCGGAACTCCGCCGTGTCAGCCAGCTCATCCAGGCTGCGCCAGTATGCCTGCCCCGTTTCTGCGTTCCTCACCGGTGGCATGTGCTGCAATCCGTCGACGGGTTCACGTCGTAGGTCTCGATCCATTCAAGCTCGGCGGCCGTGGCCTGCTCCTGTGTCCAGGTCATTTCCGTGATCTGGTCAGAGGGGCGGAGCCAAGGTCTGGCATTCCTGTGACAATCCAGACACCAGCCCATGCTGAGCAGCTCGGCTTGGTAAACGACCTCCATCGTGTCGATCCGCCCGTGACAACTCACACATCCGATACCCCGCCGTACGTGGGCGCTGTGGTTAAAGTACACATAGTCCGGAAGATCATGGACGCGTACCCACTCAATCGGCAAGCCGGTCTCGTGGCTCAGGCGGACGGCCTCGAGCTTGTCGCTGTCAGCCTTAATACTCTTGTGGCAGTTCAGGCAGGTCTGAGTGGGAGGGACGGCCGCGTGGGCCGCGTCCTCGACGCCGGTGTGGCAGTAACGGCAGTCGATACCCAATTCGCCGGCATGCAGGGCGTGGCTGTAGGTCACAGGCTGGGTCGGCGCGTAACCGGCGTCCGTTGTCTTAGGTGACGCACCGTACGCGAACACGACGATCACATACAGGGGCAAGCCGATCAGAACCACGGCTAACACCGGCCGCAGTTGATTCATCCACTTGGGGAATATGAATGCGTTCATCCTGAATGGCTCTAGCCCTGGCCGCGCCGGCGGCGATTCTAGTTTGCCGCCGTTGCATGGTCAAGGAAGCGCATTCTGCCCCGCGCTCGCCCTGGGGCGCGCCGGTTGATGTCTTCTTGAGAACACAGCAGGCTGTCGAGGCTACACAGGCCAAGATTGATCGCGAAGCACTCTTCCAGACCGCAGGTTCGGAGCAAGGCCCGGCGGGCGACGCTGTCTCGCGTGCACGGACGGGGAGGCCCGCCGTGCATGGGCTTTGACCCGATGGCATCTCAGTCTTCCTGCAAGGAGAACATGCGGCGTTTCATCGCCGATGCCGTGCGGGGCGTTGTTCTTTCGAAGGGCCGGCTGTTATGGCTGTCGGCGATATTCGAGTAGGACCCTGACGACTTTGGCGGCGAGTCCACTCTGGTATCGCATGTCTTGCGGTACTTCGTCCGCGACGTCTCCGACTACGCGGTGAGTGCCTGCAGTACTCGCGGGCATCGATCCGGACGCCGCCCCGCCCCAGAACCGATTGCGCTCGGCCGGACGCCGCGAACGCGGCTCACCCGGCAAACTCGGAAAGAGTCGAGCAGTCAACTTCCACGCCGTCCTGGTAGCAGATGTATTCGACGCTGGTCGTCGGCAGGAGTGCGGCCACGAGATAGCCCAGCTCGAATGAGGTCGCCCCGGCCATCCACAAGGCTGGATGGCACCCGACGGCGCCGAACAGCGTTCCGATCAGAAGCAGGCTCAATAAGAATCGACTACCGACTGGATGGCGCATCAACTCTCTCCGTCGCGCTCTTCCCCGGTCTTCCCATTTCCTGCGGTTTACACCTGCTCGCGCTCTTCCATGCTAACATGCCGAGCAGGGCCATGAAAAGCGGCGCTGTGCCGAATGCTCCGCAGAACCCGTATCGCGTGGTCGTGTACCTGACGATCTCTACCTCCCGAGGATCCCTGATGATCAGCGTGGCCGGGTTGCAGACGTCGGCCAGTGCGGCACCGGAAGGGGCCGAAAGCGCCAGCGTGACCGTCTCGTCCCCTTCTCTTTCAGCGTCTTCTGTGGGCAATACGCGGAATGTCTTTTCGGTCTCGCCCGGCCCGAACGTCAGTGTACCCGAGACCTGCGTATAGTCCTCCGGCTGGCGGGCGGTGTCGTCGATCGTGGCATAGTCTACTGTTACCGTCCGGCACGAGGCACTGCTCAACTCGACCGTGATGAGGACGTCCCCGCCGACCTCTGAGCCGCTGTAGGTGTCGCTGGAGAAGTCGACGGCGATGCCCGGCAGACAGCCGAGCACCGGATCGCAAGACTCGACACCGTCGCAGGCAACGCCGTTGTCGCAGATCACAGGTGCACCCGCCACACAGCTTCCGGCCACACAATCCTCGGCGCCGTTGCAGTACAGGCCATCGTCGCATTCGGCCGGGACCAGGCACTCGGGGTAAACCACCGGCCCCGCAAAGACGACGTAGCCGACCTGCTCGGTAGTGTGGTTCCGTTCGCTGTCGCTGATCATGTCCTCGTCGATGGACAGATACAACGTGGTCGCGGAGGCCATCGTGTCGCCGTGGGTCTGGGCCCAGCCGCCGTTGTTGCCGTCCATGCCCGCCATCGTCGCGACCGCGACCTGGGGAGCCGAGGCAAAGGCCGTGTCGAACGTGTAGGCGTAAGGCGGCGAGTTGCCCGTGCCCTGGACTGTGTCGCCTCCGACGAAGGCCTCATACTCGACGCCGGCGATGGTGCCGTGGCCGGCCTCGAAGACAATGAAGCCGACGGTCTCGTCGGCACGCCCAATGGTGGGGTCCTCGCAGACGGTCTTCCCGGTTCGCAGCGCGAGCAACGATGGCGGGTCGGTCGAGGAAGCGCCACAACACCAGTACACCGACCACGCGTCGTTCTCGGTCATGACCTGCCCGAGGACGACCGGGTCGACGTAGCCCTGGGCATACGTCTGCGCTTCGCCGGTCCAACTGCCGTTCGCGTCGGTCACCGTCGAGGTGTAACTCTGGGCCTCGACGCTGACGCCGTCGATGGTCCAGGCGCCCTCCTCGACCACAAGATAACTGACGGTCTCGGCCACAGGCGTCCCGCCGGACGGGTCCACCAGACGAACGTCGAAACTCGTGCCGGTCACGTTGCTGACGCGCACGACCGTGGGTGTCGTGCTGTTGTTGTAATGCATCGTGCATACCACGACCGGGCTCACGTAGGTGCGAACCAGCGGAACGGTGACGTGGCTGTCGCCGACGGTTACCGTGCCCGCTTCGAGGAGGGCCAGCGCGCTACCACATCGCACCGACAGCACGACCGCCGCCAGGAAAGCGCACGGCAGCGCAGGCGCACGCCGTCGTTGCGCTACGCGTGCACGGTGAGACTCACCGGAGCATGCCGTTCTGCGCCGCATCTGCGCCAACCTGCCTGGCCGACAATCCTGGCCACGGCAGGGTCCACGGAAAGCATGCCACTGCGCCGATCCCAATCCTGCCGTCGCGGATGTCGGTTCTAGCCTGTCGAACCTGCGGGCGCCTCCTGCGCAACTGCGGTCCACTGACGCTGATCTCATCAGCGCGCACCAGCTCTCTCGGGTCTATCGGAGGCGCACGACCACCGTTTTGGTCACGTTCTGACGTCAAAAGCGCATACGGGGACTACGGCGGTTATGGGACCCGTTCCGGCGGCCGTTTCCACGTGAATTGCACTGGTCCGGGTACGAAATCGTCTGAAAAACGAGCGCCCGAGGACAGGTCACTGCGCGAATCGAGGGGCATTCGGCAGCGGCCGCGTCTAGGCCGTGGCCACCTCGGCATGCGGCTCGGCGGCCTTCTGCCGATTCAGTTCCATACAGACCTCCACGTTGAACCGGCCTAGCTGCGAGTCACACAGGAGCACCAGTATGGGCACGCGGCTGGAACTGACCTGGGGGATGTGGTCGCCCGCGAGCACGCGCGGCAGCGAGATGGCGATTCCCATCCCATCCATTTTCGCCTTGGCCTGGCCGGCGACCACGTTGGCCATCTCACCCAGGGCATCGGCCAAGTCCGGACTTCCCAGAGCGATCTCCTCCTTGGCAAACCGGCTGGCGATTCGAACTGCGGAGGTCTTCGAGAAGCACAGCCCGACGTGACCGGCCGCGCCCCCCGAGAACCCGATCAGAGCGGAGATCTCCGAGCGGGGGGTGTTCTTGTCCTTGAGCGCAGGCTTGCCGATGAGCACGTCGGCTCCAAGCGTCGTCCGGAACAGACTCTGAACGGCTTCGATGAAAGGGTTGATGTAACGAACGTCCATGGAGATCCTCAAGCTGACATAGCTGCCGGCGACCAGGGCGAATCCCGACCGGCTCTCTCACCACGAAGGTTTGCCCTTCTGAAGATCGCCCTGGGACCTTGCAGGTGGCTTCGTTACAGCAGAGGGCGATTTCGTGTACAAGATCGGCCGATCGCCTCTCCGGCATGACCAAAACGGGGTCTGCCCGAGGATTCACATGGTCCGATAGCACAACGGAGACACGATCGAGACAAAGCAGTTGATGAGGGTCCTCTTTCGTCTTTTTTCAGGCGTCGCTCGCGCTGATGCGGTGAGCCCTCACAAATGATGCACCCTATTTCAAGGCATGCCTGCACAGCCGGTCGTGCGCTGAGACAGGATGGGTTCGTGCAAGGATCGGCAGAGCCGGGATCACTCGGGTCTGCAAGGAAATGCTCTAGGGTGCAGGAGAAGGCGCGGACGATCTTGTTCGCAGCTCATACCATGAACCACTATTCCACGGCGCGGCGTTTGATCACCATGTCTTCGCCGAACGGTTCGTTGCACCGTATGGCCGCGAGATTCACCTGTCTTCCAGGCGTCTGGCCCGTCTGCACATCGTCGGACCGCACGCCTACCAAACGCGCGACGTGCGGACTCCGCCTGTACGCCCATGTGGCTCGCTCTCGGCCGCCAAGCCCGCCTCTTCTACGGCCCTATCGCCTGTATGGCGGTCAGCGCCGGCGCGGCCGGCCCCTTCTTCGCCGTCGGGTGCCGCCCAGTGTCTGCAACACACTCTCGATGTTGGCGATCTCCGCGTCCAGTTGGTCGCGACGCGAGCACAACTGGCGATGGTAGGCGCGCAGTTCCCGGCGCGCGCTGGCTGCGCTGGCACCGGTTACGGCCCGGGCGGTGCCGCGGCGAACCTTTCTTCTAGTCGCCCGCTTTCGGCCCTTCTTGCGCGCGGCCTTGACTCTGCCGCGAGCATGCGTGGCACTCCTGTGTCGGGCCAGATGCGCCGCCATGGAAAACTTCCGCCCACACGTGGAGCATTGGAATTTCTTCTCTGCCATATGTCACCTCCGGCCAGTGCCCAGTTATTAGTTCGGCAATCGTGGTATGCCTTTCTGCATCCTGTCAATGATCCACGCGTGGCCACGATATGCAAAGCCATCGTTCCATATCTGATACACCGTCGGACAAACAGAGGTGCTCCTGCGCGCATTTCCGACACGCCGGTTGACGGGTCCACATGGGCCTTGCAAGTGCACATTCCGGCCGGAACATTGATTCCCTCATGGGAAACACGCGTAAAGAAGGCCCAGTTTCAGGCTGCGCCGTGCGGTCACGCCTGCCGTGTGGTCAGGAAGTCCGCCGCGCTCTACCATAGCGGCGAGCCGCACTGCCGTCCCTGGGTACGGCCAGTCACGGCGGCGGTGCGGGAGGTGCCGGTTCATGAATGGGTTCGAGGAGTCATCGCTAATCGTCGCCGCCGGCGATCTCTGGTCCCAGGCTACGCGGGCCGCATTTCTCGATGCCATCGCCGAGGGCCAATTGCCCGAGGAAGCCTTCCGTAGGTGGCTGGCCCAGGACTACCTGTTCGCCAAGGGACTGACCAGCTTTCAGGCCGTGGCTGCGGCCAAGACGCCCCGCGGTTCGCAGTCGCTGCTGATCCAGGGCTTGGTGGCTATGGACCATGAGATGGACTGGTTCGAGGCTAACGCGACAGAGATGCGTATCGATCTGAGTGTCGAGCCCCACCGAATTTGCCGCCGCTACGTGGACTATCTGATCGCTGCGGCCTACGCTCAGCCGTTTGAGGTGCTGCTGGCCATCCTCTTCGGCGTCGAGGTCTCCTATCTGGTCGCCTGGAGTCGGCTGAAGCCCGAGGGCCCATACGTCCAGTTCATCGAGCGGTGGTCGAACCAGCATTTCGTCGAGTATGTGCAGGGACTGCGCGACCTTGCCGAAATACACCCGCATTCAAATCAGCAGCAGCATTTCAACGAGGTCCTTCGCCATGAGCGTGACTTCTGGGGCATGACCTGGGAGGGATAAATGCTCGCCGCAAAGCTATGGAACCGGAACCGGGATCTTACCAGGGCATGCCTTGACCATCCATTTGTGCGCGGGCTCGGCGACGGCACATTGGACCGCGATGCCTTCAATCGCTATGTCGCCCAGGACGCGTTCTTCATGCGAGCATTCCTGCGGGCCTACGCGATCGGCGCCGCCAGGTGCGACGAATTTGAGCACGCCAGGTGTTTTCACCGATTCATGGGCGGGGTGCTCGATGAACTCAAACTGCACGCCGACTACGCCGCCAAACTCGGCATCGACCTCGACGCCGTAACGCCATTCGCCGCCACAAGTGCGTATATTGATTTCCTCCAGCGCACCGCGTGGCACTGCAGCGTGGCCGAAACGGTTGCCGCCATGACGCCGTGCATGCGCCTCTATGCGTACTTGGGAGAGCAGCTCAGGGGCAGGCTGTGGCCCGACCACCCTTACGCGGAATGGATCCATACATACGGCGATGAGGATTTTGACCGTTTGGCCGGCGAAGTCGAGGCGCTGCTGGATGCCGTCGCTGAAGATACGCCGGCCGTGCGCGACGCCTACCGCTACGCTATGCAGTGCGAGCTCGACTTCTTTTCGGCGCCGTTGGAGGACATGCCGTGACCGCCGTGGCTCTGACGATCGCCGGGTCCGACCCGTCGGGCGGCGCCGGTCTGCAGGCCGATCTGAAGACCTTTCACCAGCACGGCGTCTATGGCATGAGCGTGGTCACGCTGCTCACCGTGCAGAACACGCAGACGGTCGACGCGGTGCGCGTCCTTGAGCCGCAGTTCGTCACGGCGCAGCTTGATGCGGTCCTGCGGGACATCCCACCCGCCGCGGCCAAGACCGGCGCTCTGGGCAGCGCCGCGATCATCGAGGCCGTTGCTGAGCGGGCCGCATCGTTCTCGTTCCCGCTGGTGGTCGACCCGGTGATGATCAGCAAGCACGGCGCGCCGCTGATCGACGAAGACGCGGCCGAAGTGCTGCGAGGCAGGCTGCTGCCCCGCGCGTATTTGGTTACGCCCAACCAGCCCGAGGCGGCGGCATTAGCGGGCTTCGAAATTGACGATCTGGCCGCCATGGAGAGAGCGGCCCAAGCGATCGCCCAAGTCGGCCCCGCAAACGTTTTGGTCAAGGGCGGCCGGCTGGCCGAAGGGGCCGACGACGTGCTCTTCGCGGAGGGCCAGCTTCACTGGTTTCGCGGCGAACGCATCGAGACGACCAGCACCCACGGCACAGGTTGCGTGTTCGCCGCCGCGATCACCGCGCGCTTGGCGAAGGGGGATGACTTGGTGTCGGCCGTGCGCGGAGCGAAGGACTTCGTGACCGCGGCCATCCGCTCCGCTCCGGCACTGGGGCACGGCCTGGGTCCGGTCAACCTGCACGCCGCCCCCCCGCATGCCTGATTCAGATCATTCCCTCCGTTCTTCCTATGCGACCGACGCCAGCGATTCTTTCAGGTCCGCCAACGGATTGCCACCAGTCAGCCGCAGGTCGAACTTGTCCTGGAGCACTTTCATCACGTTCGGCGTCACAAAGGCCGGGGCCGCCGGGCCGATGCGGATCCCCTTGACGCCCAGCGACAGCAGCGTCAGCAGCACGGCCACGGCCTTCTGCTCGAACCAGGACAACACGATGGTCAGGGGCAGGTCGTTTACCGAACAGTCGAAGGCTTTGGAGAGAGCTACCGCCACCTGAATGGCACCATAAGCGTCGTTGCACTGTCCCATGTCCAGCAGACGCGGCACGGGGCCGGCTCCGTCCAACTCGATCGTTCCGTAGTCGTGCTCGCGGATCCGGTACTTGCCGCAGCCGAGCGTCAGAATGATCGAGTCGGCCGGCGCATTCTTGGCGAATTCTGAGAAGTAGTTGCGCCCCGGCTCGGCTCCGTCGCACCCGCCGATCACGAAGAAGTGCTTGAGCTTGCCCGCCTTGACCGCTGCGACGATCTTGTCCGCCAACCCCAGGATTGCGCCGTGATGGAACCCGACCATGGACTCTTTCCCCGGGGCGTCCGGCAGCGGCGCGCACTTCTTGGCCTTCTCGATCACGGCCGAGAAATCGTTGCTGGTCAGCCGCGTGCCGCCGGGTACCGCCGTGACCCGCGTGGTGAACAGCCGATCCCTGTACGACTCCTTGGGGATCAGCACGCAGTTCGTCGTGGCCAGCACCGGACCGGTGAACTCCTTGAATTCGACGCGCTGCTTCTGCCAGGCACCGCCGTAGTGCCCGACCAGATGCGAGTGCTTACGCAGCCCGGGATACGTGTGGGCCGGCAGCATCTCGCCGTGCGTGTAGATGTTCACGCCGCTTCCCGCGCTCTGCTCCAGCAGATCGGACAGGTCCACCATGTCGTGCCCGGTCACCAGAATGCCCGGCCCGGCCTTGGTGCCCTCGAACACGGTGGCCGGTGAGGGGGTGCCGAATCGCTTGGTGTGCCCCTCGTCCAGCATCTGCATGACGCGAAGGTTCTTCTGTCCGCACTCCATCACCAGCTCAAGGTGCGTCTCCAGATCGAAGTTGACGTTGGTCACCGTCGCGAACAGGGCCTCTTCGACAAAAGCGTCCACCTCTTCATCGACCATGCCCAGGCGGCGGGCGTGGTGGGCGTAGGCACACATGCCCTTGACTCCGTACAACAGCGTCTCCTGCAGCGACTGGATATCCGGGTCCTTACCGCATACGCCGACGTCCACGCAGGCGGTACCGTGGGCCGTTTGTTCACACTGATTGCAGTACATAACTGGGTCTCCTTTCTGGCCGTCCGCCCAGCGGTGGCGGCACGGGCCGCGCTCAGGCCGCGTCCGCAGGGAGCCTGCGCTGCCTGAGAATTTCACCTTGCGTACTGACGATGATCTCGCTGACGGGAACGTTCCTGCCACTAAGCTGTCGGGCCTGAAGAACCATCATCAACAGACCCACACAGCAGGGCACTTCCATATGAGCCACGACGATCTCAAGCAGCTCGTTGGCCCGGATCATCTCAGCCAGTTTCTCCACGTAGCCGGCAGGGTCGTCCAGCTTGGGACATGCGACCACGACGGCCCTGCCGCGGAGCATGATACGGTGAAAATCCGCGCAGGCCACCGGGATGCAGTCTGCCGCCACGAGCAGGCTGGCCCCCCGCAGCACCGGCGCCTGCGGCGAGAGCAGCCGAAGCTGCACCGGCCAATGACGTAGTTCCGACTGCGCCGGACTGGCTGTCTCATTCCCGCCACACCGTTCGGCCGCACACGGGGCCGGCAGGTCCGCAGGGCGGAACTGCATGAACCGGCTTCCCGGGCACCCCGACGGCACCGACTCGACCGCAGGTTCTGCCGCTCTGCCGGCCGCGACCGCCTGCTCATCGAACGCCTCGGCCTCCCGCCGCACGATCCGGATGGCATCCTGCGGGCAATGGCCCAGACAGGCTCCCATCCCATCGCAGGTTCGGTCCGAGACCAACCGCGCCTTGCCGTCGATGATCTGCAGGGCTCCTTCTTCGCACGCGGGCACGCACTGGCCGCACCCGTCGCACCGCTCCTCGTCGATCATCACAATCTCGCGTATCATGTCGTCGCCTCCTAGGCCCGCCGCCGTTGGTTCGCCAGGCGGCACTGGCCCTGTCTCTATCTAGAGGATGTACCACGGCGGCCCAAAAGACCTTGATCTGGATCAAGCCTGCACGAATTCTTGGAGCGGTTTCTTGAGATGTCCGGTGAAATGTCGGTCCTGGATGTCCTGAGCCGCTGCCGTTTCTTTGGCGGGTTGAGCCCGGAATCCCTCCAGCGGATCGGGGCCATGGCCCGGCTGGTTCGCTTCCGGAAGGGCCAGACCATCTTCCGGCAGGGAAGCGAGTGCCCCGGCACGTACGTGGTCGGCTCCGGCGTTGTCCGGATCTTCAAGATCGCGCCCACAGGCAAGGAGCACGTGTTGCACTTCGCTTCGGAGGGCATGACCTTCCTGGAGGTGGCCTCCATGGGGCAGTTTCCCTGCCCCGCGCACGCCCAGGCCCTGGAAGACACCGTCTGCGTCCTGCTGCCCCAACAACCGTTCCTGCGGGCCCTCAAGAGCGACCACGATCTGTGCCTTCAGTTGATGGGCTCCATGGCCGCATGGGTCCGCCAGCTTACCGGCCTGCTGGAGGACATCGTGCTCCGCGACGCGACCGGGAGGGTCGCCCGGTACCTGCTCCGTCGGGAGGGGGCTGGCCAGAACGCAGAGTTCAGGCTGCCCACGCTCAAGAAGGAGCTGGCCAGCCACCTGAACCTGACCAGTGAGACGTTGTCTCGGACTTTCCGCCGGCTGGTCGAGTGCAAGCTCATCGAGATGCCCGATCCGCAGGTCATCCGCATCACTGATCCCGCGGGCCTGTCCGGCGTCGCCGACGGGCTCCCGCCCCAGGAGTTCGCCTAGCCGTCCTGCATCCGCCACGCGAATCCTCCGCCCGCGGCGGAGCCTTGACCCTGGGCTAATACAATGTATTAATAGCCGTCGGTCGAGGCACGCGTGTGTTCGCGGTGGCCGAGAAAACGGGGTGACACATGCCCAAACGCAAGCAGGAGATTGTTTCCTTCAAGGTGGATGGGGCCCTGCTGGATGCCATGAAGGGCATTCCCAACCGCTCGGAGTTCATTCGCGGGGCGATCCTGATGGCCTTGGACAGCGTCTGTCCGCTGTGCCGCGGCACGGGAATCCTCACGCCCCGACAGTACGAACACTGGGAGGCCTTTGCGAAGGACCACGCCGTCAAGGAGTGCGGCGAATGCCACGAGTTGCATCTGGTGTGCTCACAAAAACGCCGCCGAAACGTGCACTGATCACCCGAATGTCTTGGAGCCTTGGGGCCGTCCGGAGAAATGCTGAGATGCGTTCGGGGTTACATCGGGTCTCGTTGACATGCATGCTGCTGGCGATGCCGGCGGCCGTGGGCGGGTGCAAGCGAGCCCACGACAAACCTGTGGCGCCCGCGTCAAACGGCGAGCCCCTGGCCGTCTTTGTCAGCATTCTGCCGCAGAAATACTTCGTCGAGCGCGTGGGCGGCGAGCGCGTTCGCGTCGAAGTCCTCGTAGGCCCTGGCCAATCGCCGGTGACCTACGCCCCGCCGCCCAGGCAATTGGCCCGCTTGGCCGAGGCCGACGTCTACTTCCGCGTCGGCGTGCCCTTCGAGCAGCAGTTGGCCGACAAGATCGAAAGGACCTTCCGCGATTTGAAGGTGGTCGATACGCAACAGGGCATTACCCGGCGTTCTCTTCCGGAGCACGGGCATCAGGCAGACCACGCGCACGGAGAGGGCGCCGAGCCGGATGACCGGAACCTGGATCACGATCACGATCAGGAGGAGAAGGACCCGCACGTCTGGCTCGACCCGGAGCTGGTCAAGCTCCAGACGCGGGTCGTTTGCGACGCCCTCAAGAAGATCGACCCAGACCACGCCGACGAGTATGAGACCAACCTCGCGCTGTTTCACGGTGAGCTGGACGCGCTGCGAAACGAGATCGCGGAGGCCCTCGCCCCGCTGAAAGGGCGCGAGTTCTTCGTCTTCCATCCGGCCTATGGATACTTCGCCGAACGGTTCGGCCTGGAGCAGGTGGCCGTCGAGACCGGAGGCAAGGAGCCCACTCCCAGACAGTTGGCCGCGCTGATCGAGAGAGCGCGAAAGGCGGGTGTCCGGCTGATCTTCGTGCAGCCGCAGTTCTCCAGGGACAGCGCCAAGACACTCGCCGCAGAGATTGGCGGCGCGGTCGTCGACGTGGACCCGCTCGCCGAAGACTACATGACGAACCTGCGCGACATGGCCGTAAAGGTGCGCGAAGCACTGCGGTTCGAGGAGGTCCGGGCGTCTGAGTAGGCGCAACAGCGAGCCGACCGTGCAACCGAGAAGGACTCCTGCCGTGAACGGATACCCGGTCATATCAGTCGAGGGCGTGTGGTTCAGCTACCACACCGCCGCCGTGCTCGAAGACGCCAGCCTCACTGTGCAGCCGGGTGACTTCGTTTGCATGGTCGGCCCCAACGGTGGCGGCAAGACCACGCTGCTGCGGCTGATCCTCGGCCTGCTCGCGCCCGACCGCGGGCGCATCCGCGTGTTCGGCCGGCCACCCCGGCAGGCCAGCCG
>CP070685.1:3488103-3498965 GCA_020352895.1 Phycisphaerales bacterium | reverse complement strand
GTCGGCACAGGCGAAATCGGGCGTGGGGCATTCAGCCGACGGTCCGGGCAGGCCGTAGCACAGCGCGAAGGTGGCGAAATCGCTCAGATCGATGACGGTGCTCGCGTCGAAGTCCGCGCAGCAATGTTCGCAAGGCGCCGGAACGGGCGCGGGAGGCGGATCGGTCCAGTTGGCCACGAAGTCGGCGTAGTCGTCGCAGGCCACGTTTCCGTCGCCGTCGGTGTCGAAGCACGCGCAGTTAAGTGGCGGCGTACCGATCAGAGGGCCGGTGTAGCACAGAAGGAAGTGCTCGTAGTCCATCTGATCGACGTTCCCGTCGCCGTTGCCGTCGTCGTCGGTGCCCGCGGCGCTGCAATCTCCCTGAGCCACGCCCTGCAGAACAGAGGACGAGCCGACGTCAGCGCCGTCATAAATCGGCGTGGGGATATTGGCGTAGGCGCCATCCACGCCGAGGCTGGACAGGGCCCAGGCCGTCGGATCATCGTTTTCGTAGGCGCTGTACTGGCTTTCCGGGGGCAGCAGGTAGATGCTGGGGCCGTCATTCGGTGACGTGACGGGCCAGGGATCTTCGTTCAGGTAATAGACCGCGTCGGAAACCAGCTTCAGGGGATCGCCCCCGGGTTTGACCAAGCGCAGTTCGTCGCCGGTGTTCTTGAGGTTCTGGCCGGTGAGGGCCCCCTCGGAGGTTTCGCCGTTCAGGGTGGGTTGGACGCAGGCGGCGGACCAGGAGTAGGCGAACTGGTACGGATCGCCGGCCGAGGGGATGAGCACGACCGAAGATTTCGCGCCAAGGATGTAGGATGGCAAGTCGCCGCAGCGACCTTCGTCGTCTTCGAGATACCAGCCGGCAAGATCGATGGGCGAGCTGGTGGTGTTGTACAGCTCGACCCACTCGGCGACCGAGGGAACCGGCTCGTTCGAGTTGGGGTTGTACATGATTTCCGTGAGGGCGATCTCGCCTGATTGGATGATGAGGTTAACCGGTGTATCCGGCGAGCCCAGAATGCCATCGTAGGCCCGGAAGTTGAAGCTGGTCACGCCTTCGGTTCCATCGTGGATATAACGCAGTTGATTGAACGGCTGGTAGGGCAGCAGGTAACCGGGGCCACCCACGTCGGTTTCATTGATGAGGTGGTTGGCCGTCATGTCCCACAGTTCGCCGTTTTCCGGGAGCGACCGGACGACGAAGAAGAGCAGCCCGAAGAACGGGCGGGTGGCATCGGCACCGGTCAGGGTGATGTCCACCGTGTCGCCGGGTGCCATGAAGATGTCTTGCGGATCGGCGGTTGGGGGCTGGTTTCCGCTAGTGGCTCCGAGAAGGTAGCAGGGCGAGCCAATATCCTCGCCGCCGTAGACGCCCGCGGCGGCGGCCTGGGCGCGACCACCGGCCGCGTCCCCGTTGCTGTGCAGCACCCAGTAAGCGCCACTGTTGTTGCCTTCGGCCGTGTAGTTGGAGTAGTCGTCGTTGATGGGGTAATCGGCCGGGACCAGGGAGATGCTGGCGTAACCGTCGTCCACCGGCCACGGATCGAAGTCATCGTAGTTGACGAGATCGATGATCTCGAAGCCGTTACTGAGTGTCAGAACTTCGTTCTCGTCGTGGTAGGCGCATCCTGCACGGACCAGAGGCAGGTCGTTGGCGTCGATGTTGTCGCTGAACGGACTGTTGGCCAGGTTGCTGCCCACGATCCCGCCGTTGGCCGTTCCGTCGCTGTTCAATTGGATTACGGGGGCGTCGTCGGTCAGACCCCAGGCCGTTTTGAAATCGGCGACGGTAGGAATGGCCGTGTCTCCGTCGGGGATGATCACGACGACTTCGAAGGACGGCAGAACATAATCGGGGATATGGCCGCTGCGTTGCAGTATACAGGGATTGCCGTCCATGCGGTCCTCATCCTGGAAGGAGAGACCACCGATTCTGATGTCGGCGTAGGTGGTGTTGAACAGCTCGATCCACTCGGGAGCCGAGCCGACGAGCTGCTCGTCCGAGCGCGGGTTGTACATGATCTCGGAGATAATCACGTCGCCCGGTTCGGGCTCATCCTTGGGAGCTATCTGCCCGCGGATATCGCCGGCGGGATAGGTGGTCGAGTCGATCTGAACGTAGAGGTTACCGGCGAGCAGGTCGGTGACGTCGTCGGGGCCAAGGTTCCAAGTCTCGACTATGGGGCTCGTAGCAGAAGAGAATGTATAGGCCAACGTCCCGTTGGTGCCGCCCGCCCCACTGTAAACAGCGGCGGTGGTGGCATCGGCGACGGTGTGCTCCATCACAAAAGCCAACTCGGTTTCGGTGTCGTTCAGCGTGCAGGCGGCGTGGCCATCCGCGATGCTGGCGGACGGAGGAACGACCTGAGCGGGAAGTAGCTCGAAGTGGAACCTGGTTTCGGCCAATGCGGCCGGGGACGAGAAGAACATAACCACGAGGCAGACGGTGAACCTCACGCGTTTCATCGATCCTCTCCTAGCGGCTGTTGTGCCCGAATAAGTGAGGTTGCTGCCCACCGCCGCGAACGGGGAGAAGACCGCGACGGGAGTGGTCGATCGCCAAATAGAGACCCTGCGTGGCCGCTAAAAATACATTGTATAGCCGCAGGCCCGGCTTTGCCAATCTCAAGCTCAATTCTGACAGATCGGGCGTCCGAACTCAAGGATGAACTGTGCTCAGAGGGGGCTTGCTGGCTGTCGCATGGTTGGTTCCTCAAAACCGCGCGCCTGCGCCGGAATCAGGACAGCCTGGGTCGCCATTAGGGCTCGCCGGGCGCCGTATTGGAAGCGTCCGTGTAAAGTTCCAGGAGAGCCTGAAATCGTGGGTCGGAGCGGAGCGGGTCGAGAGCCTTGTCAGCGTTTAGCCTGCCGACAGTGATACGGCCGGACCGGAGTACTGTCTCAAGGCGGGTCAGCGCTGTGTCAAAATCGCCCATTTGGACAGCCAGTTCAGCGCGCAAATAGCTGACAGCGCTTTCGGTAGGATGGTGGTAGAGAAAGGTGTCGAGGAGTCCGGCAGCGTCGTTCGGACGTCCAGACTTGGTCAGGGCGAATCCCAGGCGGCGAGCGACGACGCCACTGTCCGGCTCCAGATCAAACGCCTCCGACAGGTAACCGGCCGCCAGGGACCACTGTTGTCGGCGCCCTGCGGCGGTGGCCTGGGTCTGGAGCATTTGGGAGATCTGTAGGAGCGTATACCCTTTGGGCGCGGCCACAGTGGGAACGGGCAGTTCATCGATGGCCTCGAGCTGGGGCTGCAGGGCGAGCGATCGGGCCGCGTCGGGGGCTTGGGCCTCGAGTTGTCGGCGTATGTCGAGCAGAAGGTAATAGACCTGCGGGTCGCCGGGGTCGAGGCGATAGGCCTGCAGAAGGGCGTCGAGGGCTCGGGCGTATCGGCCCTGCTTCTGATGTTCGAGGGCGACGAGGCGCAGCTTGCGGGCGCGGCTGACATCGGCGGTTTCTTCCTGGAGCGCCTGGTGGGCGGGGTTTTCGGGGGCGGGGACCAGGTCTTGCTCGAATGGCGAACGCTGCCGGGCGAAGAGGGCACGGGCGATCTCGGTGTTCTCTTGCGCGTACAACTGGCGAGGAGCGGAGAATTCGAGCAGGGCGTTGTCGTCCGTATGGACCGGGGCCGTTGCTGCCCATTCGCGCAGGACGTTTCCGGAGACGATGAGACGACCCAGGACCTTGGCAGGCGTGCCTAACCCTATGCGGTAGAGGTCCTGACGAACCGAAGCGAGGCTCAATCGTTCCAGAACGTGGTTGAGGGGCACGGCAGGGGGGCGGTCACCGGCCACGAACAGGTAGTCGTCCTTGGACAGTTCCCAGATGGAAACGTGAGCGAACACGTCGGTGAGCGTGCGGGCCACCATGCGGAAGTCCTGGAGTGACATGGAGTAGCCGTGCAGCCAGGAGCAGAAAACGCCGCCCGGACCGAGTCTGTCCTTGCATATCTGGAAGAACTCACGTGTGAAGAGGTTGGATATTCCGGCCAGCCAGGGGTTGGACGGTCCTGAAATGATGACGTCGTAGGTGCGCTCAGTAAGCAGAAGGTGGTTGCGACCGTCTGCGCGGATGACTCGGACACGCGGGTCATCACGCAGAACATGGTAACAGTAGGGGGCGAAATAGGACGCGCCCTTGATGACCTCGTCGCTGATCTCGAGGCAGTCGATGGTGCGGTAGTCGGAGTGTCGAGCGAGGGCGGCGACTGTAAGGCCGGAGCCGAGGCCGAGTATGCAAGCGTCCTTTCCGCCGTCGTCCAAGGTCGCCGGAATGTGGCCCAGCAGGAGCATGGTGGTCATGTCGAGCAGATCGGTGGAGGCATCGACCTTGCCGTTGACGCTTATGGAGTAGTAGTCGGGGATGCCGGTGAGGCGGGTAACCGCCACGGTAAGATCGACACCGTCAGCAAAGTATTCGAGTTCACTCTGGCGGTGCGTGTCCCGCTCGGTGGGCAGAACGAACGGCGCACTGATGAGGTCCTTGCGGTTCCACTCGCCGGTCACGGTGGAGACGATGGGGACCAGGATGACGGGAATGCCGGCGGCGAGGATCGTCCTGGCGAGGCTATCGCGGGAGGATCGGGACAGGATCAGCATCCAGCCACCCATAAAGCAGTTCAGCAGGGCAGCGGCGACGATGGAGTTCTGAATGCCGAGGACGTCGCTGCGAATGAGGGCGAATCCGGCGAGGAAAGACCCGAGGATGGTGCCGACGGTGTTTACGGCATAGGCGCGGCCGGTGGCGGCGCCGGCATCATCACGGCGTCGAGCGACGGTTCGAGTAACCAGGGGGAAGACTGCGCCGAGCAGGAACGTAGGGACGAAAGTGATGGCGATGATGAGCAGAAACTCGAGGGCGAGGAGGACAGAGTAGTTCTGGTGTTGGACGGCGACGATTCGCTCGACGATGTGCGGAACCTGACCATGGATGGGTATGATGAGCACGGCAGTGAGGCCGATGGCCAGTTCGAGCATACCGAAGATGCGCACAGGATTGGGCCATCGGTCCACCCAGCGGGCGATAATGAGGCTGCCGAGGCCGAGGCCGAGGATGAAGGCGGAGAGGATACAGGTGAAGGAATAAGTGCTCGAGCCCAGGGACATCACCAGAGCCCGGGTCCAGGCGATCTGGTAGACCATCGCGGCGAAGCCGGAGAGAGCGAAGGCGCAGAGGACGGCGGCGCGGACCTGCGGGCCGGCGACGGTCTTTTCAAATGCGGGGCGCCGGGATAATGCGGGCTCGGCCCGGACTCGACGCGTGGGCGATTCAGCGACGGTTCTCAACGCGACGACAGCAGTGAGACCGATGAGGACGTTGACTGCCGCGGCGGCCCACGTGGCGTGCGTAAGACCCAAAGAAGGAATGAGCAGGAAGCCGGCCAGAACGGTGCCGATGGCCGCGCCGGATGTGTTGATGCCGTAGAGGAGACCGACGGACCGGCCGAGGGTGAGCCCTGCGAGGGTCACGTGTCGGACCAGGATGGGCAGCGTCGCACCCATCAGGGTAGTGGGGATGATCATGACCAGCGCACCGACGCAGAAGCGGGCAAGGGTAAGGACCCAGGGATGATCGCCGACGTGGGGGTACATGGCGCGGTACAGCGGTTCGGCGATGCCGAGAAGAAAGGGCACGAGCAGAGCGTACAGGCCGATGAGGATTTCGATGAGGCCATAGACACGGCCGGGCTGTTGCAGGCGAGAGGACAGTTTCCCGCCGAGGTAGCTGCCCAGGCCGAGGCCAGCCATGAAGGCGACCACGACGGTGGTAATGGCATAGGTGGTTCCGCCGAATACGAAGATCAGTTCACGGGTCCAGACCAGTTCATAGACGAGGCCCGTGGCGCCGGAAAGGAAGAAGAGGGCGTAGACGAGGGCTTTGGGCGTATAGCGCATTGCGGCAGCAGCGTCTCCGGCCCGGCGGCGGTTCTCAGGAAACCGCGGCGCCAGCCTCCAGGGCGATGGATCGTCTCATGCCGGCCTCGAAGTCGACCTGGGAGGGTTTTTCGGTGAGGACGTACTTGCCGATGATCATGGCGTCGATGCCGGTGTTGACGAAAGTCCTGTAGGCGTCGCGCGGTGTGCAGACGATAGGCTCGCCGCGAACGTTGAACGAGGTGTTGATTACGACTGGCACACCGGTCTTCTCGCCGAACCGCTTGACCACTCGGTAGAAGAGGCCGTTTTCCTGCTCGGTGAGGGTTTGGACGCGGCCGGTCTGGTCCTGGTGCGTGACCGCGGGGATGACCGAGGTCTTCTCGTCGCGGACGCGGGGGACCAGGAGCATGAAGGGGGCGTCCATGCCCTCGGGCATTTCGAAGTACTCGTGGGCGTATTCGCGGGGGATGGCGGGGGCGAAGGGGCGGAAGGGCTCGCGGAACTTGACCTTGCTGTTAATGATGTCCTTCATGTCGTTGCGGCGAGGGTCGGCCAGGATGGAACGGGACCCGAGGGCGCGGGGCCCGAACTCCATGCGGCCCTGAAACCAGCCGATGACCTTGCCGTCGATGATCATGTCGGTGGTCAGCTCGAGCAATTCATTCTCGTCCTCGACGGTTTCGAAGCGGGCCTCCTGAGCTTTGAGTTCGGCGAGGATCTGATCGTTGGTGAAGCTCGGTCCCAGGTAGGCATTGGTCATGACATACTTACGGGGGTGGCCCAGCAGCGTGTTGTAGATGTGCAGGGCGGTGCCCAAGGCGCCGCCGGAGTCGCCCGCGGCCGGCTGGATGAAGATGTTCTCGAAGCCGGTCTGCTGCAGAATCTTCCAGTTGGCCACGCAGTTGAGGCCCACGCCGCCGGCAATGCATAGGTTCTTCTGGCCGGTTTCCTTGTGCACGTGGTGGGCCGTCTTGACCATGATCTCCTCGACCATTTTCTGGCCGGAGTGAGCGACGTCCTCGTGAAACTCGCTCAATTCCGTCTCGCGGGGACGGCGGGGCTGGCCGAAGAGCCGCTCCCAGTTCTTGTTGATCATGGAGTCGGTCGAGTAGGTGTGGGCAAAGTACTTCATGTTGAGACGGAAGCTGCCGTCTTCGCGGATGTCGACGACTTCGCGGAACTTATCGACGTAGCTGGGTCGGCCGTAGGGGGCCAGTCCCATGACCTTCCACTCTGCGTCGTTGATCTTGAAGCCCAGGTAGGCAGTAATGGCACTGAATAGCAGGCCCACCGAATGGGGGAAGCGAGCCTCCTTGATCATATCGATCTGGCTTCCGCGGCCGACGCCCCAGGCGGTGGTGGTCCATTCGCCAACGCCGTCGGCGGTAATGATGGCGGCCTCCTCGAAGGGTGAGGCGAGGAAGGCACTGGCGGCGTGGGAGAGGTGGTGCTCGCAGTAGAGGATGTCCTTATTGGTATTGAGGCGCGTCTGGAGAATATGGCCGATGCGCAGCTTGTCTTTGAGCCAGAGGGGCATGGCCTGAACCCAGCTCCAGTAGGTCTTGGGCCAGCCGGCCAGGCAGGTTTCCAGAATGCGGTCGAACTTGACGAAAGGCTTTTCATAGAAGCCGATGTAGTCGACGTCGTCGATGGTGATGCCGGCCTCGGCGAGGCAGTACCGGATGGCCAGCTCGGGGAAGCCGCTGTAGTGCTTGCGACGGTTGAAGCGTTCCTCTTCGGCGGCGGCGACGGGCAGGCCATCCTTGATCAGGGCGGCGCCCGCGTCGTGGTAGAAGCAAGATATACCCAGAACGTACAAGCCAAGTCTCCTATTGCATCAGAAGGGTCTTGTGAAGCGCTCGATGGTCGGCTCGGAGTTGCTGTGCGGCTCCCAGAAGCTCTCGTTGGGGTCGCGACTGCGACGTACCCGCAAGGGGTCCTTGAGGCGGATGAGTGAGAATACCGGTACCACAATGAAGAAGAGTACGGTCATCAGGACGGTGGTCATGATGACTCCGCACCCGAACCCGAACTTGAGCCAGGGACCGTACAGCGGTCGAAGCACGCCCGGGGCGAACAGCGAGGGGACAAGAAAAACGGCGGCGAGAGCGAGGAAGATGACAGCCCAGGTGTTAGCCGTTTCCCATTTCCAGACGTACTTGCCGAACAGGGTCAGCAGCACAAAGACAACGACAAAAGCCAATCCGAAGATGCGAAGGTTCTTGTTTGTAGCCGGTGCGCCTTGCATAGTCCTTTCTCAATGAAGTCCTGGCCCGCACGCCCTATGCCCCGGGGAGCTCAGGTCCCCTGCGGGGTGGCTCCGGTTCACCTTCAGCGGTCCCTCAGGGACGGTGGGTTCCCCAGCGGGGCGATACGCCTACCAGGAGCAGCCCTAGGTGATCGGTGTTTTCCTCTAAGTAGGCCATATTAGCGGCCTTAGGCGTGTAAAGCAACCCGCCCGGCGCAGCGGGCAGAGGCATCCGGCGTGGCTAAGCGGGGGGAGGGTGGCGAGGACTCTCACGGCGGCCGGGGGCCACAGCACTGCGTGGACTCAGACCCGTGTGCGGGCGGAGGGTGCCGGCTGCCGGAGCGGGTCGCCGTTCAGTCGGAGCCGGCCGCAGCGGGCTTCTGCGGTCCGTCCAGCACTCGATCGATGACACCTTGCTCAATAAGCTGGTCGGCCAGCATTTCGGCGAACAGGCGCAGGCCCTGGTCCGTCTTGTGTGCAAAGTCCGCGAAATACTTGACGTCGCGAGGATAGGTGTTGGCCAAGTCCACGAGGGTGGCACCACGGCGCTGGGCAATACGGCGCAAGGCCTGATTGTACGCCGTGACGGCGTGGAACACGCCGGCGGGGGTGAAATGATGACGCAACGGCATGAACTTGACCTGATCGATTCGGCTTCTCCAATCAGGATCGTTGTCTGGGGGGAGCCTGGTGGCGAAGGTCACCAGCACGGTCTCGATGCCGCGAGGTTGAGCCAAGAGAACGATGGACTCAACGTTGCGTTCGTAGAGTTCCACGGCGCGGGGGTCGATGTCTTCGGCCGTTCCGGCGGGGGTCAGGTGAGCCCTGGCCAACTTGCCGCGGACCAACCAGAGGGTTCGAGCAATGGCCAGTTGGAACCACCAGCCTCTCTGGTGGTGGGAGGCGACGTCGCGGTGGTGCGTGTAATCGCTGACCAAGCCGGGCTTGATGGCCAGGCTGATGTCGTTCCAGGCGTGAAGGACGATGACGATGTCCGGATCGCGGTCGATGGCTCGGAGGGCGAAAGTGGCCAGGCTGTCGGCACTGTTGTAGCCGGCGGCCCCGTAATTGATCACTTCGAAGCGCCTGGGCGCCAGGCGTTCATTGAGAACGGCTTCGAGCTGGGCGGGCCACGTTTTGCCGTCGTCGCTGGCGTAGACGCAGAATGTCGTGGAGCCGCCCAGGGTGACAATGCGGATGACGCCGGGCGGTTTTTCGTAACTATGCTCCGGGCCGCGAGTGCCCCACGGACTCGTGTGGACCGTACCGATGTGCGTGTCAAGGGTCACGTTGGGGGCGAGGGAGTACGCGTTGTAGGGATGCGGGGTGTAAAGGCGCTGCTGGGCATCGAACGAGCCGGCGAAGTTCCAGGAGCCGCGGACGATGCGGTAGGCGACACGGAGGCCGACCTCGGTGGCGCAGGCCAGAGTCAGGAGCAGAATCAGAAAGTACAGAATCTTGCGACCTGTGGAGCGCGGGGCCGCGTCGTCTGTCACAGGCTGTTCTTCACCTATAGGCTGCAGTGGTGAACGGGTCATTGGTACTACCTTGCCGAGTGCGCACCGGCGGCCAGTCCTGCGCATGGTAGCCGAGATGGCCGACAGGTGATAGGCGCGCGGCCGCGGATGTGAGAGGCGACAAGACGGCGTCAGCGCGGTAGGCTCCCCGCGCGGCCGGAACGAACGGTAGGCGCCGGTCGACAGCGAAAGGAAGAGAATCATGGTATTGCGATTATGGCTCGGCGCGGCAGTGCTGGTCGGCGCATTCCTCCTCGTAACAAAAGACGTCGTTTCGCAGGATCGGAGCGGTCTGGGGGATGAGCGAGATCCCGTCGCGGCCACGCAGGAAAGCGGCGAGGACAGCGAGGGCCTGGTGGACATCTGGGTGCGGCACGCCATGCCCGGCGAGCATCACAAACTGCTGGGCAAGCTGGTGGGCCGATGGGACATGGCGGTGCGGTACAGGATGAACGCCGAGGCGCCGGTGGTGGAGTCGGCGGGGAGTTGTACGCGAAAGTGGATTCTGGGAGGGCGGTTCGTCCTGGAGGATTTTGACGGAGGGAATCTGGGCCTGCCTTTTCAAGGGCTGAGCATCTACGGGTATGACGCGTTCACGGGCAGGTACACCTGCGTTTGGGTGGACACGACCAGCACGGCGGTCACGCGAAGTCTGGGCACGTGCCGCGACGATTGTGCACTCATCGCCTTCACGGGGCAGCATGGCGATCCCTGGTCGGGACAGATGCGGAACAGCAGGGGGGTCACGCGGTTGGAGAGCAAGGATCGGCACGTGCTGGAGCTGTACGAACCCGATCGCGACGGCACCGAGTTCAAGGTGCTCGAAATCATCTACACGAGGGCGCAGCAGGCAGACGAGGAGTAACCACCAAGCCTCGTGTGTCTGGTCGCGTCGGATCAGTACATGTCCATGCAGGCGGGAGATGCTGCAGCCACGCTATGGTGAAACGGACACACAGACCGCAGGGTTGACAATGTGTGGCCCGCTCACGAGACTAGCAAGGTTATATTTGCAGGCCCGGGCCGGCCGGCCTACACACAGGAGCGAGTGACTTGAGGATCATCGAAAAGATTGACGAAGCCGTGCTCGCCAAGACGGTCGAGCGATGTCGCCAGCGAAACATCATCATCCCCACGTTCGCCCAGCAGAGGAATCCCACCGAGATTCCGGAGGCGATCACGAAGCGACTGAAGCATGTCGGTCTGTGGGACGTGGACCCGGCCAACCTGTTC
>CP070685.1:3482156-3488003 GCA_020352895.1 Phycisphaerales bacterium | reverse complement strand
GGTGTTACGCGAACGATTTCAGCAATCTGAAGAGAGCCCCCGGCCCCCGGGAATAACGCCGGCCGCTGGGTTGTCCAACACACAGGAGGAACGAGCCGGTGACGAACTGCGCTGAAATGCGATCGAAGGTCTCGGCGTACCATGACGGCGAACTGGAGCCTGCACAGCGGGATGTGGTCGCCGCACACTTGGCCGACTGTCACGCGTGCAGCGCGTATCTGCGCGACCTCGGCCAGATCGGGCGGTTGCTGCGGCAGGATCGGGCATGCCAGCCTCCCGAAGACATGTGGGCAAGAATCGCTGCGGCCGCCCAAGGCGCGAGGCCTACGAGAGGCTCGTGGGCCGGAGGCTGGTTGGCCCGAGCCGCCGCAGTGGCGGCGGGCTTTCTCTTGTACATGCTGGGCTACGGAACGCTCAGGTCGTCCCCGCAGCCAAACGGAACCGCCTACGCGGCGGAGGCTGCTCACGTCGAGCAGATCCTCCAGGAAACGGGCGACGTGCTGGCCGGTAAAAGCCCGCTCCGCGAGCAGATCGGCCTGCTCGAGAACACGCCGGAAGCCCGCCTCCTGAGCGAGCTGGTCAAGGATGCCAAGCCATGAAAACGATCGTTGCATTGTGTCTCTCGCTCGGGGCTCTCGCCGGGAGCACCGCCCTGAACGTCTACCAAGCCAGGAGGGCACCGGAGCCGGTCGAGCCCAGCGTGGTGTGGGAAGTAATAGGCCCGGCGGAAAGCGAATCTTGTCAACCACTCGCAATCAGGGTCGGCCTGACCGCAGACCAGAAGAAGTGCTTTGCCTCCTGCTGTCCCGCGTACACAGAGCGGCGTGCACAACTCCAGAAGGGAATCGATGCCCTCGCGGAAGAGTTGGAGCAGGAGTTGTGCGCCGAGAGTCCTAATGCCGAGCGCATCGACGAAATCGCGGACGAGATCGGCAAAGCCCGCGCCGAAGAACTCAAGAGCTGCATCAAAAACATTCTGCTGGTGAGAAAGACATTGACGCCCGACCAGCTCAAACGGCTGGCGGAATGCTGTGGCAGACAGTGACACCGAATACGGTTCTGAAAGGAGAAACCATGCTACCGAAACTGAGAATCAGCCCATTCATCGTGGCTGTCGTTATTGCCCTGGCGGCGAGTCCCGCGCTGGCCCAGTGCGGCGCGAAGGCGCGCGCCGCAGAGGCGGCGCAGCCACCCAACCAGGAACAAAGTGTGACCTGGACTCACAAGTGCACACCGGGCTGCGGCATTGCAGCAGTCTTTGCGGGCGCTCCGGCCGAGACGGAGAAGGCCGTCGATAAGTGCAGCGTCGTCGGCTGCGTGAAGCAGCCGAGCCCGGCCGCGAAGTGTGGTCCGGCTGACGCCCCCGGCTGCGGCCAGCCGGGCTGCTCAGGCTGCAGCGGCACGAGCGCAATCCCAGCGCAAGGCCCATGCGGCGCAAAGCTCGCAGCCTGCGCAGCTACTTTTTGTGCCGGCCGTGGCGGCTGCGCGCCATGCCCGCCCGGCTGTCGTACCGCCGGCGGCTACGGAAGGACTGGACCGTGCGCCGGGTTCGCGGGTCCGTGTGGCGGCGCGCCCTCCGGAGGACAGGTCGTATGTGTGGTGATTTGCTGCCCACCGGGCGCCGCGGGTTGTTGCCCACCGGGCGCCATGGGTTGTTGCCCACCGGGCGCGCCTGGATTGGTCCCGGCCGCGGGCTGTGGGAAACAAGGTGGCTTTGGTTGGGCCGCAAACCCGTGTTGCGGCGGTCCGTGCGGGAGGCAGGCCGGACGCCCGGCGACCTGCTGTCCGGGTGCTGGCGCGGGGTGCCGTCCGCCTTGCTGCGCCGGTTGCTGTCCCCCGAGCGCATGCGGACAGCGCGGCTCGTGCGCCGGCGCCGGCTGTGGACAAAAGGCGGTCTGTGCTCCGAGTTGCGGCCCCGGCAACGTCCCGGCATGCGGTTCACAATCCGGCCCCGCGGGCTGCGCGAAGCAAGTAGCCACGCCGGTGGAAGTCCTCATCGAGTCGCTCCGGGCCGTCGCACCGAGCCCGCAGGAAGATAGCTTCTAAAGACGGAAGCAGCCGTACCGCAAGAACGCCGAAGAAGAGGCGGATTCGATTCAGCGTGACAGAAACCAAGCGGGGCGCTCGCGGGAGCGCCCCGTTTGTTTTCCGAATTGTCCAACGCGGACGAGCCCTACGGCCGTACGCTCGCCCGCAGGTTCTCGGGGCCGACGCGGTACACGTAGATCGAGTAGCCGACGCGGGCCAGGGGTTCCTGCTCGCGCAGACGCAGAATCAATTGCAGGAAGCGCAGATCAAACAAGGCCCGGTTCACCTCGTCGCGCAACGCTGCGAAGAACGGCGCGTATTGCATAGGGTCGTCCAGGAAACTGCGGCGGGCCTCCGGTGGAAACAGGGTCGCGAGGACCTGCCGGTTCTTGTTCACCAGCGTGGCGAGCGCATCGGCATCGTGGCCGGCAGTGACCAGCTCCTCTCGAGCGGCCAGAAGTGCTTCCCAGCGCCACTGGAGCTCAGCGTCCCAGGGCTCCATCTCGTTGAGGTACAGCCCGCTGAGCTCGGTGACGCTGATCGCGTAAAGGCCGGGGATGAATCGGTTCAGGTCCGGCTCCGGCATGAACGGCCAACTGGGCAGGGGCTCGATGGCACTGAGATAGTGGGCGGGATCGGCCGTGCCAAAGTACGCCAGCCGGAGGCGCTCGCCGTCGGCCAGCAACTCGGGATGAGTTTTCAGATAACGCTTAAGGTGAACCAGGTCCTGGCCCCAATCGATGTTCGAATCACTGAGGTGGCGCCACCCGTTGGCTGGGCCGCCCGCCAGCGTATTGAAGAAAGGCAAGTAATGCGGATGCGTACGAAGTCCCGCGCCGGCGTGCAGAACCAGGAGCAACGCGACCAGCCACTTCAGGGCGGGAGGCTGCTCGGCCCGCAGCCACCAGGCCGACCCCGCCGCAATGACCATCACGAACGGATAGACCACGAGCAGATGACGGTGTCCGATGTTCAGTGAGGAACCCAGGAGGGCCAGACCGTAAACCGCGGGGACCACCAAGGCCGGCCAGAGCAGCTCCGCGGCACCCTGCCGTTCTCGCGGACTGCCAACGCGCAGGCACCGCAGCCAGCCGAACGCCCCGACGATCGTTAGCGCCAATAGGGGCAGCGTCGTCTTGATCGCAAAAACATACGGAAAGTAGTACCACCAGCCTTCGGTGCTGATCCGGCCGCGCAGGTACCCGAGCCGGACCTCGGCGCTCTTGAGCGTGTAGAGCAGCCCGTACAGATACGCTTCGGGCAGGACGTGGTGATCGGCCATCCACAGAATGGTCCGCCGCGTCACGCTTCCGTGCCCGTGCTTGTCGGTAGCCAGGAACTGCCAGGCATCATCCATGGAGCCGTCGAACCGGCCGAATCCGTAAACAGCATAGTGCAGCCCCTCGTCGCGGGCGCCCTGATAGCGAAAGCCGAACCCGGCCCAAACGGCCACAAACAGGCACACGCCTAAGGCCACGCCTGCGGCCAGAAGACATAGTCCCCTCCGAGTCCGATCGTGTGCTTCGATGACCCAGGCCCCCCACGGCCCCAGGGACACGGGGAGCGCCGTTCGCTGCACCACGCGGACGACGACCAGCGCCCCAGCCATGATCAGAAACAGACCTGCGCTGAACTTTGTCAGGAAGAGGACCGAAATACACACCCCTGCAAGGAGGAAACTCCGTATGGACACGCTGGCGGTCAGACGCCAGAAACTGTACGCGGCCAAGACGAAAAACACGGCCGCGGGCAGGTCCGTGGTCACCCAACGCCCGTGGGCCAGAATCGAGGGACTGAACGCCCACAAGGCCAGCGCGAACAATCCCGCGCCGATGCCAAGCGCCCGGGTCGCGATGCAGTACACGGCCAGGCCACCCAGCGCCGTCAGCAACAGCATGGGCACGCGGGCGATGCGCATGATCCGATCCGGGTCGTTGCCCGCGTGATACAGCCAATGCGTGGCCAAACGATATTGGGCACCTTCGTCCCAGTTCCCCGCGGTCGGCGAGCCGGGCGTCTCCAGGTCCGGCATGGTCACGTCGAAGGCCAGCAGCGGCAGCGCGCCCAGCATCTCGGCCAGCGGCGGGTGCGAGGGCATCATGCGGAAGTCGCCGGTCCTCAGGTAGGTGTAGCCCGCAAAGAGATGGGCCGGCTCATCGTACACGGGCGACTTGTTCCACGCGGAGGTATAGCCGAGCGAGAACTGCAGGCCGAGCAGCGCAACGACGAAGCCCCATGCCCACCGGGAGCGATGCGCCGACGCCGCAGGCACGGACGATGTGGCGTCCTCAGCCATGGGCGCACATCATACCGCCAAAGCAAGACCTTGTTGTATCAAGTCCGCATCCACGGCGGCACCACTCGGGCGATCTGGCGATTGATCGGGCACTCAGGGGTGTGAGCACCGGGCAGATACCCGACACTCATGAGGAATTCGCCCACGATTTCGCCGCCGACAAAGACGAAGTGCTGTTTAAAGAGTTGAAGCCAGTCGGTTCTGGTGAGGGGATGATGGGCATCGAGCCAGACGGCAAAGGCCCCGAACTGTTCGCGGATTCGCAGAACCCGCCGCGCGTTCTCGATGGCCGCATCAATCTTAAGCCGGTTGCGGACGATGCCCGGATCGGCCAACAGCCGGGTCCGCTGCCGCGCCCCATAGCGAGCCACCCTCTCGACATCGAACTCGTCGAACGCGCTTCGGAAGGCCTGCCGTTTCTTGAGAATGGTGAGCCAGCTCAGCCCGGCCTGGTTGATCTCCAGCACCAGGCGCTCAAATAGCACGGTATCATCCTGCGTGGGGAAGCCGTATTCGCGATCGTGATACGGCCCGTGCCACGGATGTCCCGGGGCGATCTGGCAGTAGTACACGACGGCAACAGGCCCGGTCGGACGAGCCGGCCCCGCCTATCGGAACCACGTCCAGATATTCGGCAGGCAGTCGGCCTGAAACAGAAAGCCGAACGCAAGAACCGCCATCCATTTCCTACGCATGGTACTCCTCCCGTAGCCAGAGCCTCCACCGCCGTTTGCGAACAATGTGGGGCCCACTCTATCGACGAGCCCGGCAATTGCAAGCGAGTCGCCCAGCGGCGCACGAACGAGCCCCCGGAAGGCCCGGGGGCTCTGAAAGTCGTCGAACTCATGTCGGATGAATATGATCCGTCGTGCGGACTCAGGCCGCCGACTGCTTCGGCTTGGGCGGTCTGAGCAGCAGGCCCAGCACCATGGCCACCAGGCAGGCGATGCCCGCAATGATGAACGGCATGCGCCAGGCGGCGACGCCCATCTCCACCCCGCGGTCCTTGAACACTCCCGCCATAATCGGCCCGACGATGCCGCCCACACCGTACGCGGTAAACATCCACCCGTAGTTGGCTCCGACGTTCTTGTTGCCGAAATAGTCGGCGGTGGCGGCCGGGAACAGCGCGAAATTGCCGCCGAAGTTGAAGCCCACGATGGCCGCGCCGATGAACAGGCCCCACTTGGCCCCGCCGATCTGGAAGAACAGCAACATGATGATGCCCTGGAAAAGCATCATCAGGGTCAGCGCGGCCTTGCGCCCGATCTTGTCGGAGATGATCCCCCAGCAGATTCGACCGAGGCCGTTGAAGATCGCCAGGAAGACGGCCATGGCCGTGCCGGCCGTGGCACTGGCCTGCTCTTCGGTCATGCCGGCGCGGGCCTGTAAGGCGTCGATGCCGAACAGCTTGATGATGCCGATGACCATCAGCCCGGCCAGCGCGCCGAATATGAACATGAGCCATAGCTGGTAGAACTGCGGCGTGCCGAGCATCTGTCCGGACTGGAAGTTTACGGTCG
>CP070685.1:3477330-3482056 GCA_020352895.1 Phycisphaerales bacterium | reverse complement strand
GGCGGCCGACGAGGTCCTGCTTACCGAGGGATTCCTCGATCACATCGTGTGGACCGAGGGCGGCCGGATCGACTGGACCGGCGGTTTCATCCTGGCCGAAGGCGTGGGCTATGCCCAGGGCGTGGACAAGCAGCAGGAGCTGTTGGCCGAGCGGGCGGCGACGGTCGTGGCTGCACGCAACGCATTGGCAATCGCCAAAGGCATCAGATTGGATGCTTGGACCACTGTCGGCGACGTGCGCGACGGTCTGATCCGCCTGGAGGGAGTGGTGAAAGGACACAAGGTCGTCGCGTCGCATTGGGATCCCAATGCCAAGCCGCCGGAGTGCAGGGTGGAACTGCGCGTTCCTCTATGGGGCGTCAAGAGCGTGGCTTCATTGTACGCCGGTACCCTGCGGGCGCAACACGGGCGGCGCACCGCACGGCGCCGGCCCGTGCCGGACAGCCGCGCGGATGTATCCGATTTCGTGCTGGTACTCGACGCTCGCGGTCTGAAACTGAATCCGTGTTTGTTTCCGTGTCTGGTTGAAGACAGTGGCAAAATCGTCTACGACGTCTATGTCGCTGAGCCGCAGATGGTCACGCGTCAGGCTCTGTTTCGCTTTGTGGAATCGGGCGATCCATACGAAGTGATGGAGACGCGGTTGCGGGCGCGATTGGGCGCGCGCGTGCTTTTTATCAAACTCCGGAGCGATCCGGCCCAGAAGGCACATCAACTGGGCAGCCAGCCCGAACCCGCCACGAAGCCAAGTACTCAGCCGACCACGCAGCCCGCCCCCATGACTCGGCGGCGAGCCAAGCGTCGTCTTCAGTTACAGGGCATCGACGTGTCCGGTCCCGGCAAGACGCAGCTTGTGCTCACTCGAGAGGATGTGGATCGACTGTACGGGTCTCCCGAAGGAGTGAGCGCTCTGCGAAACGCGCAGGTGCTGGTCGTGGTAGATGCTGCCGCGGCGGGGACCGAAGGTCGGCTGTGGAGTTTGCCTGACGGGGCCCTGGCGGCTATATCAGCGCCGACATGGAGCCAGCCGATAATCTGCCCCAGTCCTATCTATACACGCGTCTCGCACTGAGTCGGCGCGCTCGATTGTTGATCTGGCTGTTAACGCCGTTGCCGATCGCGGCGTGCTGCGCCGCCCTGACGCTGACGGGGTGGCTGGATGCATTTGAGCGACTGAGCATTGATGCACGCTTCCAGGCGCGCGGCCCTTTACAGCCTGATCCGCGTATTGTCATCGTGGAAATCGGTGAGCATGACAGGCGCGAGTTGGGCGGTACAGAAGTGCGGTTCGACCTGCGGGCATGGCTCGATGATGCCGTCCGGAAACTGGCCGACGCCGGCGCCGTATGCATCGCACTGGATGTCTGGCTGCCGGGGCGCGGAGATCCCGAGATCGATGCGGCCCTGGCTGCTGAGCTGGCCGAGACCACCACCGTACTCGGCATTGCCTACTCGGAGGGCTACAAGGTACGCGCGGCCGCGCCTTTCCGCCAAACCGATTCGCCAGAGGGCACGCTAGTGGTAGAGCCGGATCCGGATGGCGTCCTTCGGCGACTTCCTCGACGGGCGTACCTGGATGAAGCGGTCGGCGACGGTCAGTTCAGTCGAATACCGCATTTCCCTTTCATAGTGGCGTGGTTCGCGTTGGCGGAGGAGTCCCGGCAGCAGGGCCAGGAGCCTCCGTTGCTGGACGTTTCCGATCCCACCCAGGCAGTTGTAGCGGGGCGCGTGGTTCGGTACGGCCGGCTGATTAACTTCGTGGCCGGTCCAGGCCAGGGATTCAAGGCGCTGTCGCTGACTGAGGCAGTGCGCGGCGATTTTCCTTCTGGCTCGATCGACGGGGCTGTCGTCTTGATCGGGGAGGTACGTTCCGTACTGGATCAGTTTCGCCTGCCGTTGACAGTGGACTTGGCACCGGGCGTGTATTACCACGCCAACGTCGTGGATCAGATTCTGAGCGATCGCTCGCTGGTAGAGTGGCCCGACGAGCCTCTGCCCTCGGCTGTGCTGGTCTTCGTACTGGCGGCGACGGCCGGCTTCTACTTCTGGTTTCTGCGCGACTGGTGGGCACGGCCGGCGGGCTGGTTGTGGATGAGCGTGTACTTCGGGGCGGGGGCAGTCGTGTTCCTCGGTGGGTGGTGGCTGGTAGCGAAGCGGGCGTTTGACGATGACGTGGTTGTGCCTCTTGCCGCGCCGCTGGCAACAGTGGGAGTCGTTCTTGTGTCCGGCCTGGCGCTGCAATTGAGCGTCTCCACGGTGAATGCAAGGCGCCTGGCTCAACGGAGCCGACAGATTGAATCGCTCTTTGGCCGGGCCGTCTCGCCGCAAGTGCTCGAGGCGATCAAGGCGGACCCAACGCGCGTCGCTCGCACTGAGGTCCGCGAAATCACAGTGCTGTTCTGTGATATCCGGGGCTTCACTACGGCGTCGGCGGCACTCGAGCCGGAACACGTGGCGGCCATGCTCAACGAGTATTTCGAGACGATCACTTCGGCCGTGTTCGAACAGGACGGGTTCGTGGACAAGTTCGTGGGTGACGAGCTGATGGCGGTGTTCAACGTTCCCATCGCGCAATCGGATCATGCTGTACGGGCGGCGCATACGGCGCTGTCGATCAAACGCAGGCTGGCGGATCTCAACGCGAAGCGCGCGGCCCGCGGGCAGAAGGAGCTGGACTGCGGCATTGGGATTCACAGCGGGCCGGCGGCGGTGGGGCACATCGGCTCAGAACGACGAGCGAATTACACGGTTGTTGGCGAGACGGTAAACGTGGCGGCCCGGATCGAGGAGTTGACGCGGAGGGGCGAAATCCTCCTGAGCAGCGAGGTGGCCGTGAAAGTCGATGCTTCGCTGGCGCTCCGCGAGTGGCAGACCGTGACGCTCCGGGGGATAGGCCGTCCGGTCCAGCTCTTCGAGTTAATGCCGGCGTGACGCCGGCGGCGGCGTACTACCTGTCGCGGCTGCTTGACCCTGGTGGCGGCCCGTCTACACTTCTTACGTGGGTCGGAGGCCACCGTTCAGGACGTAAAGCTCCGCAGCCAGTCACGGAGCTCTTGGATTACTGAAGAGAACAGACAGACCGGGAGGAGTACCATGCGTGTTGTAGCAAGCATATGTTCGGCGATTCTGTTGTTCGCTGTGCCGGTGACCGCGAAGGTCACGTATTACGACATCGGCAAGAACGGTGAGAACAAGATCAACATCGCCTGGGAGTCCCGGGCGGCGATTGAAACGATGGTCGGGCGTACGGTCGAGGCTCATGGGCTGGTGCGATGGGACGCAGAGAACCCGGCCGAGTCTGGGATCGAGGTGTCGGTACCGGTGCGGTCGATCAAGACAGGCATCGAGCTCCGCGACCAGCATATGTATAGCGGCGACTGGCTGGACGCCGAGCGGTACCCGGAGGTCGGCTTCAAGACCACCAGGGTCGAGCCGGTGAAGGACAAGGATAATGCCTGGGTGCTGCACGGCGTGTTCTCGTGCCACGGCGTCGACCAACAGATGAAGATCGAGGCCGAGGTCAAGGAGCTGCCGGCCAGACCCGACCTGGAGAACTACGGCTATGTCGGCGACATCGTGCATGTCACGGCGAAGTTCGATGTGAATGTGGCCGAACACGGCGTGCAAATACCGAAGAACCTGGCGGCAAAGGTTGCCGAGACAGTCACCTGTACGGTGGACATCTTCGGCTTCACCAACAACAAGCCGCACCGCGACAAGTAGGAGCCGGGTCCAGGGTGTTGAAGAGCTTGATGAAGTGGGGAACGTACGTCGGGGCCGCGCTGGTAGTTCTGAGCGGCGCGACGATCCTGGCGGCGTGGTCCGTCTCGATCGAGGTGCAGCGGATTAACCCGTACGATGACATTCGCCGGGAGTTGACCGGCCAGATCGGCACCGAGGAGGGGGCTCCGATCCGGGCGGTGATTCTACGTCGCAGCGTGCTAATCGAGCGGGAGGGGAACATCCCTGCCATTGACCCGGAGCAGCACTATCCGCTTCAACTGAGAACCGTGGTCTATATGGGCGTCTGGGTTGCGGTTGCGGGTGCCGTGGTGCTGATCTGCGGGTTTGCCGGCAGGAGATTTGTTCGGCCGTGATCCTTGGTTAGTATAGCCCCTCGGCGTCGAGTCCGTTCTCGACGCTGTGCCAGGAACAACGGCAAGCGGACCGGGACATGGCCGGCGAGAACAAGCTTGTGGGCAGCCAGCCTCGCAGCGCGAGGAGGGCTTCGCCAGAGTTATTGGGGCTTTCTCTCGTTGTACTTCCGGTTGTGCCGGGCATGTTGCTGGCCGCCGGCACGCGCTGGGTGTGCGACGACGCGTTCATCTCCTTTCGATATTCCGAGAATCTGGTCAACGGCTTGGGGTTGGTCTTCAGCGCCGGTGAGCGGGTCGAGGGGTACACGAACTTCCTGTGGGTCATGTGGACCGCCCTGGGGCTCCGCTTCGGAGCCGACGCCGAGGTGTGGTCCATGGCCTGGGGGCTGATCTTCTACGGGGGCACAATCGGTCTGCTGGCCGTGTACCACCGGCGCGTGCGAAGACTGGTCGGGGCGACCGGCCCGGCGATTCCCGTGGCGGCGTTCATGGCGGCCCTGCACGGAGATTGGAACATCTGGGCGACGGGCGGCTTGGAAACATCCGTTTTCACTTTTCTGTGTGTGTCGGCATATGTGCTCCTGGTGACCGCAGAGTTCCGGTACAACCGGCTAGCTCTCGCAGGCGGC
>CP070685.1:3467726-3477230 GCA_020352895.1 Phycisphaerales bacterium | reverse complement strand
TGGTCACGGTTCCGCCGGAGGCAAGGCAGGCGTCTTCCCCCATGGCATACTCCCAAGTCACGCACTCGGTGCCGTCAAAGCACAGGCCCTCCCCGCAGTCGCAGACGGTCACGTCGTAGGAGGGAAACTCGGGGGAGCATGTGCAGGCGCCCTCTGCGCAGTTGTCGTAGAAATCGGAAACGCCTTCGCAGTTGCAGGGCTGAGTAGCCACCGTGCCGCCGGAGTCGACGCATGCGTCTTCCAGCGTGGCGAACTCCAGCGTCACGCACTCGGTTCCGTCAAAGCATCGGCCTTCCCCACAGTTGCAGGTTGTCACGTCATGTTCGGGAGACCCGGGAGGGCATGAGCAAGCGCCTACGGCACAATTGTCGTAGAAATCGGGAGTCCCTTCACAGTTGCAGGCCTGGGTGACCACGGTTCCGCCGGAGTCAACGCACGCGGCCTCCAGCACGGCGGGATCCTGCACAACGCATTCGGTTCCGTCAAAGCATCGGCCTGCCCCACAGTCGCAGGCTGTCACTTCGTGGCTGGGCAGCTCGGGAGAGCATGTGCAGGCGCCTACGGCACAGTTGTTGAAGAAACTGCAGACCCCTGGGCAGTTGCAATCCACGGTGACCACGGTTCCGCCGGAGTCAACACAGGCAGCTTCCAGCGCGGCGTCCATCCAGGTCGGACAGCATCCGGCGAGCAACCCGGCGACGGCCAGGGCCGCGGCCGCGCCCAGGCAGGTCCTGCTCATCGACCGCCCGATTCGTTTGATCCGTTGGATTTGATTCTGAGTCATCGCGTGCACCTCCGTGCGGAATGGGTAAACAGTAAAAGACGATTCATCACTGAAAGCCGAAAGCTTTAGTGCGTACGGGCATTACTCATCGTGCCATGCCCCGCCGCGCCGATCCGGGGGCCTGCACGTTCGCCACCCGCAATTATGCCAGCTCCTGTGCGGCTCCGCCAGGAGCCCCGCGTGGATCGTACGGTTTCTTGTTTCTGCCCCGGCGGCCATTGCGGTTCACCCATCGGCGCCCCTGGCGGCGTTTGCGGTGCGGTGATGGCTGCCGGTCTGATGTGGTGGCCGGTGTCCGCCCTACGACTTCAGGCGCCTGGCTAGGTATACGAGTTCGGAAGGCTGGCCCTGGTGTGCGGCGTTGTCCCACTGCTTGAACTGTGTCTCGATGGTGTTCTCGTCGATCATGTTAATCCTGGTCTCACCGTAAGCCATCTCGCCGCTCACAGCATCACGCCACTCGACTTCCAGATGCCAGAGGCGTACTTCTTCTTCATACGTCATGGTGCCGGTGGCGGTCTCTCCCAAGCTGCTAAACGACCAGGAACGATACTTCCGCGCCCGCGGGTCCCAGCCCAATATGTTCATTCCAGTCATGGTGCCCATTTCACCCAAGTCATAGGTAAACTCGTTGACGAGGAACATGTTCTCAAAGCGCCATTCAGCCTTGTCCTTGCCGGTAGCGATCATCTGATCTGTGAAGCCTGGAATCTTCGCCTTGCACGTGACTTCCCAAGTTCCGACGAACGGGTCGAGGCTGTCCAACTCCGTTGGTCGCGCTGGGAACTGCGGTTCAGGTGCAACCGATTCCGCCGATGACCAGTAGCCATTCCAGGCGAAGCCGACGATGGCGAGGGCAACGATAGCAACGAGCACTTTGGGAGCTTTCACGGCGAGTCCTCCTATGGCTGATGGGACATGCTGTTAACCAGCTTGCCGATATCGCCGCCCGAATGCAAAAGGAGCGGGCGCTGAGGGGTATGTGCTGAGAGGAAGGAGGGAACCGGTGAGGGTGGGGGAGTGGTCCAGGCGGCTGGGGATATGTGCCCGGTGGGTAAGTCGTGGGGACGTCCCATTTTAACCAACGGCGGAGAGCGGGCGCAAATCAAGTGCGGCCAAGAGTCTATAAGTCTTTTATTTACAGGAGTTTATGGGCGTATGGCCGTGTTTGAGGTGTTTGGCATCCAGCTTGCCCTACTTCTCCATAGTCTCTTATCAAAGAGACGAGCTTGAAGTCCTGAACAAAGTCGGTAGCCGCGGCGAGGAACTGGGGCGGAGGGGAGTGATCGCGAAACGGAGCCGCATCGATTGGATGGCCGCTGGGCGAGCCGGCCAGAGGATGTGGAGGTCAGATACAGGGGGACGCCCCCCGCTCGGCTTGTCCCTGCGGCCGAGCCGGGGGACGAGATCACCACGAGGGGCGACAGGAGGCTCCTCGGCACCTTCTGTCGCTTCTCTTCTCTGGGAAGAACGTGACGGATCGGATGCGAGCTTCGGTCTCTCTTGCAACTCCAGCTTCTGGCGTGTCCAATACGTCAAGCGTGATTCACGGGTGTCCACAACAAGGTCACTTCGAGCGACAGGTGCGGCCGTGAGCGAGCCCCAGACAATCGGTCCTCTCGTGGTAGACAAACAGCCGCAGGAGATCGTGCTCCGGTTTTGTGCGGCCCAGGACAGTTACTTGGCAGTGCCGCCGAATCTGGAGGAGGACCTGGCGACATTGGCCGCCGGCGATGCGGAGGCGTTCAGGAATCTACCGCTGGTCTTTGACCTGGTCGGCTTGCTGGGTCTGAGTTCCCGGCACCTGGGCATACTGGTCACCGCAGGAAAAGCGCTGAGTCCGTGGGGGGGGCTCCGTCTGCGCGGGGTGTCCGCTGAGATGAAGCGGCTGCTGGAAGTGACCCAGATCATCAAGCTGTTTCCGCTGACCAACGACTGAATCGGGGAGGGGTTACCGGTCTGCGTCCTTGGGCGGGAGGTACTCGGCCAACCGGTCCATGGTGGCTGCGGCGCCGAGCGCGCTTTTGCCGAAGCCGCGGACAGCGCCGGCCTGGACGGCGGCCGTCTGGGCGTCTTCGAGATTGCTGACCAGCATGATAGGGATGCTGCTCAGTTGTTCGTCCTGGCGGGTCTCGCGCACCAAGTGGAGCCCTTCGCCGCCGCCTCCGTCGATCAGACGATTTACCAGGACCAGTGTGTAGTCGGATCGGCGCAGGGCCTGGATTGCCTGGGCTACGTCGGCGGCCGCATCAACCTCCACGTCGAAGTGTGCCCTCAACATTCGGCTGATCATCAGGTGGTCCGGGCCACACTGCCCGACGTCCAGCACACGTGCGGTTTTCGGTGTCACGTATGGCCTCCTTTGGTTGCGGGTCCTGCTGCTCGGTAATTGTAGTCGTCGCGTTGCGGCGTGTTCAAAGGGGGCTATGCTATGGTCAAACGAGGCGCGATCGAGCATTCCTCGCAGCTCACAACTCGTCACAGGAGGCGTCCGCTTTGGGCGATGTGGCCTACATCAACGGGACGTTCTGCGAACTGAGTCAGGCCCGCGTCTCGGTGGAGGACCGCGGCTTTCAGTTCGCCGACTCGGTCTACGAGGGGATCACGACGTACCGGAGAGAGCCCTTCCTATTGACCGAGCACCTGCGACGGCTGCGCAACAGCGCCCGGGCGATTCACCTGCCGATTCCGCTGTCCGACGAGCGGATCACCGAGCTGGTCCGCGAGGGCGTGCGCCGCAGCGGCTATGATGAGGTCCACATCTACATGCAGCTTACGCGAGGAGCGGCGTCGCGGTCTCACCCGTTTCCGGCGGGGGCCGAGCCCACGGTGGTCATGACCTTCAAGGCCGCCATCCGGGTGCCCGCCGACGTCCGCGCACAGGGGGTGTCGGTGATGTCGCGGCCGGACAATCGCTGGGGCTCGTGCAACGTCAAGTCGGTCATGCTGCTGCCCAACGTGCTGGCCAAGCAGGAGGCTCTCGACCGCGGTGCGTACGATGCGTTGTTTGTCGGTCCGGACCAGGTTGTCTACGAGGCGAGTTCTTCCAACGTGTTCCTGGTACGGGCGGGCGAGGTGTGGACGCCACAGCGGAGCGACAAGATCCTGCCGGGCATCACGTGTGACTACATTGTGGAAAGCCTGCCGAGGCTGGGCATTTTAGGCGGTGGTCGCCTGGTCTACCTGGACGACCTGCTGGCGGCCGACGAAGTCTTCCTGGCAGGAACCACGACGGAGACGCTGGGGGTGGTGAGTATCGACGGCAAGATGATCGGCGATGGTCAGGTGGGTCCGGTCACGCGGCGGTTGTACGAGGAGCTGTTTGCCTCCCTGACGCGGTAGGCTCGGCTCTCAGAATTCGGGGTTGCCCTTCCAGAAGTCATCCATCAGGCCCTTCTCGCGACGCTCGAGGACGAGCGTCCAGTCTTCATAGAGCAGCGTTCGATAGGCCGGATGGGCCATGACTCGCGAGGCCCATTCCTGAATCTGCTGGCTCCACGAGAAGGGCGGGGAGAGGTCGAAGACGACGTAGTCGAAGCGGGTGAGAGCGGGGAACTGATCGGCGGGCTCGAACCGCCACTTGAGCATGGTGTCGTCGCACGCGTTGAGGCGGTAGATGAAATGGACGAGCAGGTTCTGCGAACACATGACCGAGGCGTCGGGCGGGATCATCTCGATGGCTCTGGTGAGTGTTTGCCGATGGGGGAGAGGATCCCATTCGCTCAGCCGGAAGGCGGAGCTGCTTGCTGCGACGCAGGTGGCCAGAAGCCCGAGCGAGAGCAGGAGGGCGCTGCGCCGGCCGTTCCAGCGCTCGGTCAGTCGGCGGCTCAGCCGGCCGACACCGTGTATGGCTGCGGCGCACAAGAACACGCCGATGACGGTTCCATAGTGATGGCCGATGAGGGTGAAAGACTCCGAGTTCGAGATCATGTTTACGCAGAAGTCGGGGAGGCACAGGAGGGCCGGCCAGCCGAGCAGAGGGACGAACAGGGCCAGGGGCGCCAGGAGCAGGAACGGGTAGACCAGCTTTCGTGGTGCGAACACGACGGGGCCCAGAGTCTGCGGCTCGGTGCAGAGACTGCGCAGAATCTCGCCGGGCGAGTCGCCCAGGTAGGCCAGATAGATGCCGGAGTGCATGGGATGATCGCCGCGGAAGTGCGGACTGATCCAGAGGAAGTACAAGGCGAGGAAACCGACGGAGAAGGCCAGCGGAAACAGGCTCCACTTCCAGCCGCGCCGATGAAACAGGGTCACCGGGAAGAACATGAAGACGGCGAAGGCGAAGGTCTCTTTGCCCGTGACGGCCAGGGCGCAGCAGAGCGCGAAGCGCCAGAAGGCGCGGGCTTCGTAGAAATACAGCGCGGCCAGAATGAAGGGCAGCCCCAGGACGTGGGGGATGAACTGGAAGAAGTTCTGGCTGAGCACGGTGGGGTAGAGGAGCGTGACCAGAGCGAGCAGGAGACAGGCCGTGTTGTCCTCGATGCGTCGGCGGGCGATGAGATAGGCCGGCCAGGCGCACAGGCCGATGGCCAGCGACTGACAGAAGAGCAGCACGATGAAGGCGGCAACTGGTGAGGACAGCACCCAGAACACAGGGGTCAGAACAAGAACGAGCGGGCAGAAGTTCTGAGCCAGGTAGTTCTCGGCCCAGATGGGCGAGTAGAGGAGACCGTGGCCTTTGGCGGTGGCCCAGATGATCTGGCTGAGCATGGCGCTGTCGCAGGAACTGCGGTAGACGTACCAGCAACGGTAGTATCCGAAGGCCGCGCCGAGGAGGGCGTAAAGGGCGATCATAAGGGCCAGGAGCCGTCGGGCCCGCGCGTCGTCCAAGGCATGCTCGCTGGTGTTTACGGTCACCTGTTCTCCACCCCAAGCGCCGGATCGTGTGTCCGAGAGGTGTCCTGTTCGGGCAGGGCGCACACCAACACCGGACCGAACTGCCTGGGAGCGTACCGCGCCAACATCTGAAATTCGGCCGGCGAGAGATTGTATCGATAGGGATCGACGATCACAAAGTCGCGGCGGGGGCTGGTGGTCGAGTCGTCCGCGTAGCCCGCGCGGCGGCGGGCCAGCCTCAGAAGATACTCGTAGTCCTCGGCGCCGGGTTGGGGTGTGCGTGCCACGGTGTCGCCCACGAGTGCAACGGGGTGGTCGCCTGCCTGTGCGACGATGTGTAGGACGGCGGCTTGTTTGTATCTGAGGGCCACTTCATATCCACCGGGGGCGCCGCCGTTGCTCTCGATGATGCGATGGAATCTCCAGTTGGACGCGACGCCGGAACAGGCGATGCCCAGGCCGAGCGCGATGGGCAGCGCCTGCAGGAGATTGCGAGGCAGGGTCCACCGAAGGTTTGCGGCGCTCCGGCGGAGGTCCTCGAGCGCTATGCCGATGGCGAGGAACAGCACGGGCATGATGACGATGAAATAGTGGGTGTGGACCCGGATTCCGGCCAGCCGGTACATCACCAAGGGCGTCGCCAACCAGATCAGCAGGACCGCGCGGGATCGCCGAATGTCTCGCGCGCCTGGGGTGCCGCTCCTGCGCCGCGTATCGACGGCGGCGCGCACGAGCAGAGTCAGCACGGCGGCGACGGCGACGATGCGTCCGACGATGCTGCCCGGTCTTTGCGAGCCGTACACGGGGGGCGGCCCTTCGGGCGGGCTGCCCAGAACATGATCGAAGCCGTAGTCGTTGATGATGTTCAGGCCGGTCGCGGCGATCTGGTTCAACGAGGGCTTATACGCGGCTGGTGTGCCTTCGCCTTTCAGATACTCAACAGCCCGTTGTCGGTCCGTGGCTCCTTCGGTGGCGAGGTAGTACAGGTACGGACCGGCCAGCACGACGAGGACGGCCATGGCCAAGCCGGCGTGCTTCCAGTCGATGCTGGGGCGGAACACCGCCAGGACGACGAGCGACGCCGCGATGGCACAGAAGCCCGACAGATGTGTCATGGCGGCGATGCCGGTGAGAAGGACCAGCCAGAACGTGCTTCGCTTCTCGCCGTCGAGCAATCGCATGAGCGAGAAGAGTGCCGGCACGATGAGGACAGGCAGGACGTTTTGAGCCCATATTTTCCGCGAGTAGAGGACGGCCCAGGGGGAGGCGGCCATGAGGAGAGCGGCCCAGAGGGCTACGGGCCATCCCCAGCGGGTGGCGGCGTAATGAAACAGCAGCCCGATGGCGACCAGGTTGCTGAGGGTGATCAGCGCGGTCAGGAACGACGGGTCCCGGCTGAGCATCATGGGGCCGGCCAGGAGGCAGGCGAACATGGGGAAGTTGGTGATGCCCTTGCCGGACAGCAACCCGTGCGTGGCCGGTCTGCCCGACTCGAGCATGTCAATGGTGATGTCGCAGATCATCGCCTCGTCGGTCTTGAATTCGATCAGGTCGAATTGATAGAGGCGCAGGAGCGCCGCGATCAGCAGCACGGCCAGCAGGGCCAGCGCGTACGATGGCCGAGGCCGCGCCGGTGGGTTCTCGCTTCTGGATGAATGCCCGGTCATTCCGCCGCCGGTTCAGGGTTTCGCGCAGGGGCTGCCTCGGCCGTGTTGCGCGTCGGTGCTCCGAATCGCCGCCAGACGTAGACGCCTTCTACGTCTTTGTTAAAGGCGGTCACCGTCTTGAATTCGTGCCAGAACAGCTCCGGCCGGGTCGTGTCCCGATAGGCCACATCGAGTGCCGCGACCGGCTCGTAGCGCGCGCCGAGGCGCGCCAACGCCTCGAGATTGGCCTGCAGCTCGCGCAGGCCCGGGGGGCCGAAGCATATTACGTAGTCGGGCGGGACCCGGCCGATCACGTGCACGTCCGGCAGGTCGGCGAACTGCGGATCGACCGGCTCGCGAAGCTGGTAGCCGTACACCGGATGCGGGGCATACAGCATGAGCGGGTACAGCGCGTAATCGGGCACGACCCAGACGTTGGCGTTATCGGGAATATTGTCGTTGACCCAATCGGCGGTGAGCCCGAAGGGACTGCGCTGCGGGCGAGCCAGCTCGCCGCAGAACATGGCGATGGTGCTGCGCAAGTCGGAGCGGGCGATGGGATTCCGCACGCGGTGGGCGTGCGTCCAGGTGCCGTGCACGATGTTTGTGCCGAAGCAGATCAGCACGATCGGCAACGCCAACCACGTCCGACCGCCGGTCCCCAGGCAGATCACGCGTACCCCGATGTACGCACAAAGGGGGATCAGGGGGACGAGATAGCGAATGTCGGCGTAGGTGGTCACGGTGATCGGCTGCGGGCTGATCAGGCTGGTGACCAGTATGAAGACGGCGAAGGCGACCCAGGCTCGTGCCAGCCACCGATCGCGCGTGGCCAGGGCGACGAAGGGAGCGGCCAGCAGCAGCAGACCCACGCCGAACTCGCACTCGTTCAGGTCGCGCACGTGCCACCACAGAAGTGTGACTCGTTTGACGAGCCAGTTGACCTGCTCTTCGTGAACGATGCCTTTGCCCAGGGGATTGAAGAGAAGCACGATGGGCAGGCCCAGTACGAGCACGGGGGCCAGCCAAGTCGCCCAGTCGGCAGGAGCGAGCCGCTGCCCTTTGCGGCGCCAGAACGCGTAATCCACGGCGATGACCGCGAACAGGGCGATGAAGTTCAGGTAGTTGGAGGCCAGCAGGGCCAGCGAGGCGGCACTGAGGGCGAGCAGCCTGTAGCGCCGCCCGTCCCAGGTCATGTAGAGGTAAGCCACGAGCACCGAGAAGAAGATGGCCAGGCCGTAATACCGGCACTGTCGGCAGAACAGCAGCAGGGAGACGTTGCAGAGCAGGGCCACTGAGAGCCCCGCCCAGGTCAGCGGGCAAGCCTGCTCCCGGGTCATCCACACGGCGATAGTCAGGAACGTGAGCAGGCCGGCCAGGGCAAAGGGAAAGCGGGCGGCGAAGTTGGCGTCTCCGAAGAGGGCGGTGCCCGCCGCCACGGCCCAGTACTGCAATGGTGGGAGATACCTCAGTTTGAGGTTGACGAGCTCGCGGCCGCCACGAAAGGCGATGATGTTGTGGCCGACCACGGCCGACGTGTCGCCGGTTTCTAGGACGTTGCGGCCGAACATGGCCGTGGTGGCCTCGTCGTCCCACAGGGGATAGTGGCCCAGGCGCGCGAACAGCAGAACACTCGCGACCAGCACCAGCCCGATCGCAGCCGCGCCGCGCCAGCCCGGCTTTCTCAGAGCGGATGCATCGTGTTCACTCACGGACCCGCCTCCTTCGCCACACGAATGCCCAGGCGGCCAGATAGGCCAGGGCCGCGATGATGGAGACCCACAGCCCGACGCGAAACGACGTGGGCCGATACTCGAGGCGGATGTGATGGCTGCCGGCCTGTAACGGAATGGCCCGGAGGACGTAGTTGGCGGGTATGACTTCGTGAGAGGCTTGCGAGCTGCCGTCGGCCGGTTCGGCCCGCCAGCCGCTGTGATAGGCGTCGGTCAGCACCAGCACGGCCGGGCGCGTGAGTTCGGCCTCGATTCGGGTTTCGTCCGTGGACTGGTCGCGCACGGTGACCGTGCCTGGAGGGCTGCCGTCGGCGGGCGGGCTCGTCTTGATGCCGGGCTGGCGTTCGAGGATCACCTCGCGCCGCGGGTCGAACGTGGTTTCGCGCATGGCCTCAAAGATGGCGTCGCGGTCAGGGATCACGCGGACATTCTCGATGAGGAGTGCTCGCGGCAGCACTGTGGTCAGCTCATACAGTTGCAGGCTGTCGGCTGTCAGGGTCGGCGT
>CP070685.1:3457593-3467626 GCA_020352895.1 Phycisphaerales bacterium | reverse complement strand
TCTATCCGAACGCCTACATCAGCGGCTGGGTGGAGATTGGCGAAAACGTCCAGGTGCACCCGAACGCGGTGCTCGGCCACATGCCCCAGGACTTTCACTTCGAGCCCGGCACGCGAACCTACCTGAAGATCGGCGACGGCACCATCATCCGCGAAATGGCCACCATCCATAGCGGCACCCAGCCCGAGTCCTCGACAATCATCGGCAAGAACTGCTTCATCCTCTGCAACGCCCATATCGGCCACAACTGCGTCATTGAAGACGAGGCCAAGGTCTACACCTTCACCGGCGTGTCGGGGCACGTCGAGGTCGGCCGCAAAGCCATCGTCAGCGGCATGTGCGCTATTCACCAGTTCATCCGCATCGGCGAGGAAGCGATGATCGGAGGGCTGACGCGGCTGCCGGCCGACGTGCCGCCGTTCATGACCTGCGCCGGCGAATACGGCTGTATCGGCGTTAACGCCATCGGGATGCGCCGTCAGGGCCACAGCGCAGCCACCATCAAGGCCTGCCGCCGAGCCTTCGTCACCCTCTATCGCTCAGGATTGCCCTTCCGTCGCGCCCTCGATGAGGTGGAATCCTGGGCCGATTGCGACGAAGTCAGGCAGATCGTGAGGTTCTGCAGGAAGCCCGGTCCCCGGGGAATCGTGCGCGGCCGGCCCCGAAAGGTCATGCAGGTCGAGGCGGACAAGGACTTGGCCTAGGTCATCGGACTTCTCCAAGGCCCGCCCGCAAACATAATCCTTTTATTTACAACGTTTTATGAAATAGTATCAATAGGGGCCTATTTCCATTGAATTGGCACCTATTGGGTGCTATATTCTGGCAGGAGGCTATTATCGCAGGAGCCGACATGTTTGCCCTTACAAAAAAGAGTGATTACGCCTTGATCGCCTTGAGCCACATGACGCGGTCCGGCAATGCGGTCTGTAGCGCCCGCGAAGTCGCCAGCCTCTATCACCTGTCCCCTGCACTACTTATGAACGTCCTGAAGGGATTGACGCGCCGCGGGCTGGTGCGATCTTCGCGAGGGGCCAAAGGCGGATACGCCCTTGCTGAAGAGCCCGAAGACATCACGCTGGCACGGGTCATTGAAGCCGTTGAAGGGCCGTTACGGGTTGCCCGCTGCAAGCCGCACGATCAGGCCGCAAACGGTCAGAACTGCGACTTGGCGGACACCTGCCCGCTGCGCTCGCCCGTGCGCCGTGTGCAAGGGAAACTGGAGGAGTTCCTCAGCAAGATCACCCTGGCCGAGATCGCCATGGAGTGGCCCGAGGTCGCCCCGGAGGCGCAGCTCGCTGCTGGAGTACAAGCATGAAAATGCCCGTGTACATGGATTACGCCGCCACCACACCGGTGGACCCGCGCGTGCTCGAAGCCATGATGCCCTACTTCACAGAGCACTTCGGCAACGCCGCCAGTCGAAGCCATAGCTTCGGCTGGGCGGCCGAGGAGGCGATCAAAAACGCCCGGCAGCAAGTTGCCTCCCTGATCGGAGCCAAGGATTCCGAGATCATCTGGACCAGCGGGGCCACGGAGAGCAACAACATTGCCGTTAAGGGCTCGGCCGCCATCTACAAGGAGAAGGGCAATCACATCATCACCCAGGCGACGGAGCACAAAGCCGTCATCGACCCCTGTAAGTACCTGGAGCGGCAGGGCTTTCGGGTCACCTTTCTGCCGGTGGACAAGTACGGCGTGATTGACCTGGACCAATTGCGCGGGACCGTGACTGACGACACCATCCTGGTATCCATCATGTACGCCAACAACGAGATCGGCACGGTGCAACCCATCGCCGAAATCGGCAGGCTCTGCAAGGAGCGCGGGATCCTCTTTCACACCGACGCCACGCAGGCCTTCGGCAAGCTGCCCATCGACGTGGAAGCCATGGGCATCGACCTGATGAGTTGCTCGGGGCACAAGATTTACGGCCCCAAGGGCGTCGGGGCGTTGTACGTCAGACGCAAGAATCCGCGCGTCCGCTGTGAGCCGGTCCTGCACGGCGGCGGCCACGAGCGCGGTATGCGCAGCGGAACACTGAACGTACCCGGCATCGTGGGAATGGGCCGGGCCGCCGAGATCGCCAAGGCCGAGATGGAGCAGGACGCCAAACGCTCCGCCGCTCATCGCCAACGGTTGTGGGGGCGGATCAGTGGCGAACTCGAGCAGATCACGCTGAACGGGCACCCTGAGCAGCATCTGCCAAACCTGCTGAACGTCAGCTTCTCTTACGTGGAAGGCGAGTCGCTCATGATGGGTTTCAACGACATTGCCGTGAGCAGCGGCTCGGCCTGCACCAGCGCCTCGCTGGAGCCGAGTTACGTGCTCAAGGCCCTGGGCGTGGGAGAAGACCTGGCTCACAGCTCGCTTCGCTTCTCCTTCGGCCGTTTCACAACGGACGAGGAGATTGAATACACAGCCGATCGCGTGATCGAGTCCGTCAAGAGACTGCGGGAGATGAGCCCGCTGTACGAAATGGCCAAGGAAGGCGTCGACCTCTCCAAGGTCGAATGGCAAGCACACTGATTCGGAGACACCCGAATACGCGGGAGATAACAGATATGGCCTATAGCGACAAAGTCGTAGACCACTTCAATAATCCGAGAAACGTCGGTTCGTTGGACAAGAACGACCCGAACGTAGGCACCGGGATCGTGGGCGCCCCTGAGTGCGGCGACGTGATGAAGCTGCAGATCCAGGTGGACGATGACAACCGAGTGGTGGACGCCAAGTTCAAGACCTTCGGCTGCGGCAGCGCCATCGCCAGCAGTTCGCTGGCCACGGAGTGGATACGCGACAAGACGCTTGATGAGGTCATGGAGATCAAGAACACCGACATCGTCCGGGAACTGTCGTTGCCGCCGGTCAAGATCCACTGCAGCGTGCTGGCGGAGGACGCCATCAAGGCGGCAGTGGCCGACCTCAAGCGCAAGCAGGCCGCGCGGCCCCACGAGAAAGCCAAGGAGGCTCAGCCCGCCGGCTAAGGTCGGCCTGGCACCGGCGCGCGGCGCGGCAACACAAGGAGATTCGTTGACATGGCCATCATGCTGACCGAGAGAGCGGCTCGTGAGATCAGGCATATCCTGGAATCCGAGAAGATGAGCGCCGACACGTATGTTCGCGTTGGCGTGAAAGGCGGGGGCTGCAGCGGGTTTACATATACGCTGGACCTGACCGATACGAAGGGAGAGCGGGACGAAGTGTTCGAGGCCCACGGCGTGAACATTCTCTGCGACCCGAAGAGCTATCTGTACCTGGATGGAACAACGGTGGACTTCCGCGACGAGATTCAGGGGCGGGGTTTCGTGTTCAACAACCCCAACGCTACCCATTCGTGCGGGTGCGGCAGCAGCTTCGCCACCTAGCTCGCCCCGACCCCGGCCTCAAGCGGGCACCATCGGGCGAGACTTCAATCCATCCGTGGCGGCCCCTGCACCGCCCAGGATACGCCCCGGCCGGACGTCCTCCCGTGTTGCCATCCCGCTGGCGAGACATAACATGACCGGATCTATGGAAGCCGCGACCCCGCCAACCAAGTGCACCCACTGCCACCAGCCCATGCGCTCGCCGGTGTTCTGCCAGAACTGCCGCGTGATCAACCCGGTGCCGCCGGACACGGACTACTTCACCATCTTCGGTCTGCCCCGGCGATATCAGCTTGACGAGAAGGAGTTGCACAAGCGGTTCTTGAACCTCACCCGAGACGTTCACCCGGACCGGTTCGCCACCAGTGCACCGGAAACGATCAACGTGACCATGCGCCTGGCCGCGCAGGTCAATGAGGCTCACGAGGTATTGAAGGATCCCGTTCTGCGAGCAGAGTACCTGCTCCAGCAAGCCGGTGGCAAACGTCCTTCCGAAGAGAAGGGCGCCCCCGGGGGAATGCTCGCCGAAGTCATGGAACTGCGTGAGCAGATCGAGGAGGCCGTCTCACGAGATGATCGGACGGCCCTGGAGGAACTTCGCCGACGCGTGAACGACATGCATGCAGAAGTCCAGGAGACCGTGGCCTCGCTGGCCGAGGCCGTTGCGGATCAACCGGAGGCGGAGGACCTTCAGGAGCTGCGGGCCTACCTCAACGGCATCAAGTACGTTCGCAACCTACAGGATTTGCTTAGCGACAAAGTCTGACCATGAACCGCGAGAACGACCCGATCATCGGCATCGATCTGGGAACGACCAACTCACTGGTCGCTGTTGCCAACGAAGCCGGCCCGGTGATCATCCGGCGCACGCCGGATGGCGCAGAGGACTCAGGCGTGGTCCCCTCGTTCGCGGCTTTCGACCCGGCAACCGGGCGTATCACCATAGGCGCTGAGGCTCGCGCCCACGCGGTGGAGAACCCGCTGACCACGGTCTTTTCCATCAAGCGACTGATGGGCAAAGGTTTCGCCGATGTGGAGCACGAGCTACGGTTTCTTCCCTACCGTGTGGTGCGGCGCGCGGCGAACGGCGAGGGGCGTGATGTGGCTGCGATCCAGATCAATGGCCGCCAGTACACACCGCCGGAAATCAGTGCCATGATCCTGCGCGACCTGAGGGCTCGGGCCGAGGTGCATTTGGGCCGCTCGGTTCGCAGGGCGGTGATCACCGTTCCGGCCTACTTCGACGACGCCCAACGTCAGGCCACACGCGATGCAGGCCGTATCGCTGGGCTCGAAGTGCTGCGAATCGTCAACGAGCCGACCGCGGCCGCCCTGGCTTACGGCTTGGACCGCTCCGAGAATGCCACTCTGGCTGTGTACGACCTCGGCGGCGGCACCTTCGACGTGTCCATTCTCGGGTGCCACGACGACGTTCTCGAAGTGCTCAGCACTCACGGCGATACCCACCTGGGCGGCGACGACTTCGATCGCTGCATCATCCAGTTGGTGCAGAACGAAGTGGGCAGACAATTCGGCTTGTCCATCGACTCGCCCGCTATCAAGCAGCAACTCCGCAGCTTCGCTGAGAACGTCAAGATACGCCTGAGTGAGCTGGGCTCTGCCCCGATCGAGATTGATCTGGGACAAGGCCGCGTGTACCGGCGCACCCTGACGCGAGATGAATTCGAGAAGATGATCGCGCCATTGGTGGAACGCACCGTCGATTCCTTTCACCAGGCCCTGGCGGACGCATCGCTCAGGCCCCGAGACATCGACCAAGTGGTCATGGTAGGGGGCTCGACCCGAATCCCTCTGGTACGCCGACGCGTGGCCGAGGTGGTCGGCCGAGAACCGTATACGGCGCTCAATCCCGAGGAAGTCGTGGCTCTCGGGGCTGCCGTTCAGGCCTCCATTTTGGCCGGTGTCAATCGCGACATGCTGCTGATGGACGTCACACCGCTGTCTCTGGGAATCGAAACGTTGGGCGGAGCCATGGGCAAGCTCATCATGCGCAATGCCCGTATCCCCGCCCGGGCCACCGAGATGTTCACCACCTTTGTCGATGGTCAGACCAACATCAAGATCAACGTCCTGCAGGGCGAGCGAGAGCTGGCTAAGGACTGCCGCTCTCTGGGCGTGTTCGAACTGAAGGGCATCCCGCCCATGCCCGCCGGCCTGCCCAAGGTACACGTATCCTTCCTGATCGACCAGAACGGCATTCTCAATGTAACCGCCCGGGAGGAGCGCAGCGGCAAGCAGGCCAGCGTGCAGATTCTTCCTTCCCACGGCTTGACCGCCGAGGAAGTCCGACGCATGGAGGAGGAAAGCTATACCTTCGCCCGTGAAGACATGACCGCCCACCGGCTGATCGATCTGCGAAACCAGGTCGCCTTTGACACACACAAGGCCGAGCAGGCTTTGGCCAAAGTAGGCGACCTGCTCGAACCCGACGAACGCCGCAGGATCGAGGATTCCATTCGACAGCTTCGCCGGCTGGCGGAAGAGAGTGACGACGCCGAAAGGATCTTTCAGGATTTGGACCGCTTCGGAAAGATGACCGTGCATCTGGCGGAGGTGGCCATCACGGCCGGCCTGAAGGAGAGCCGGACGGGGTAGTGTCGGTTCGCGCCGACTCCCGTAGGCCAGGCCCTACACGCTACACCGCGACGAGGTTATAGATTATGGGCGGGCAGAACCCATACCTGAGCGAGACCGACACCCCCCTTCCCACAAAGAAATACCGGATCACTTATCTACCGGCAGACATCATGGTGGAGGTGGACCCGGGCAAGCTGCCTTACAGCGGCCACGGCTTGCCGGGCAGCGTCCTGGATGTCGCTCTGGCCCACGGCATCGATATCGACCATGCCTGCGGCGGCGTGTGCGCGTGCGCCACCTGCCATGTTCTGATTAGGGAGGGATTGGACACCTGCCCCGAAGCCAGCGAAGACGAAGAGGACATGCTTGACAATGCCCCGAGCCTGTCCCTGTCGAGCCGACTGGCCTGTCAGGCCGTGCCCAACGGCAGCAGGGATGTTGTGGTGGAAATTCCAGAGTGGAATCGCAATTTGGCCCGCGAGGACCAGTAACGCCCCCGGAGTTGAGCCATGGCTGGCAAGCTGGACTGGAGCGACTACGAGGAAATCGGCGAGATCCTGCACGAGCGCATGCCCGAAGTCGATCCCCTCGCCGTCCGCTTCACCGATCTGAAGGAATGGGTCTGCTCGTTGCCCGAGTTCGGCGGCAACCCGGAGACCTGCAATGAAAAGAAGCTCGAAGCGGTGCAGATGGCTTGGGTGCAAGCCTTCCAGGACGAAGAATAGTCTGGTTCACTGCTGCCGCGCATCCGCGCCGGACTCAAGCGGTATCGATCACGGATCCCTATCGTTCAACGGGCGCCCGGCTCGTTGCAGGGCCAGAAGCCGCGGAAAGACTCGAAGCCGGTACTCCTGGTTGATATCCGCGACGTCAGGCCGGTCCTGCCGCACCCTCTCGGCGGTTTCCGAGAGTGTCACGGCCAATTCCCGCAGCAGACTCGGCAGTTCGTAAGGCCCCGGCCCCGGAAAGTAGATCCAGCCCTGCGGTCCCAGGCGCAGATAAGCGGCCTCTAACGGCAGGCGTTCGCCCACCTGGAAGGTCACCGTGGCTTGAGCCCCTTTCCGCTCTACCTGGATGATGTGAAAGTCGCTGCTGAAGAGGCCCAAGTCTCCGCCAAGGGAGGAAAGATCCCACAGCTCGGTGCGGTGCGCACCGAGCACGTCCTCGATCGCCCCACACGCCTCCTGGTTCGCGGCCAGTACCAGGTCGGCGGCCACCAGAGTGTCCAAAAACACCGCCCGGTTAGCCGGATCGATGTGGGGCCTGAGCAGGCGATACTGCTTTCTGTCACGCCACTGCCGCCACTGGGTGATGGCGGCTGACAGCTCCAGCAGAGTTGCGTCGCCTTCGCCCGGCAGGACAACCGATGCGGCCCGTGACGTAACCTCGCCCGCCTCAGCCGGAGCATGATCCGAGTCGGCGCTGGTCGCCTCAAGCTTGGGCGCATGGGACCACTGCCGGTCGCAGCCGGCCAACGGAACCAGGGCTATCAGTACCCAGACGGCATTCTTGCCAAACCGCCGAAACATGATGGCGTCTCCACCCCGGGCGGCGCAACACCCGCTGAAACTCACGCAGGCATTGTGGCTCGCTCAGTGGATTGTGGCAACCGACTTCCGGTCAATACGCCGTACGCCGCGGCGGAACCCGGAAGGTCTGCGGTTGAGACTTGATGATGGTGCCATCCCGCCGCTCAAAGGCAATCGTAATGAGGATGGTCTCGCCCAACACATCGACATCGCCCCAGTTGAGGCGAAGCCCATACCCGAAACCCATCACCGTCTTTCGCGTAGCCCGGAACGGCATGCAGTCCCCCGGCGTGAGAACCCATCGCTTCTCCAGCTTGGATTCGGCAGGCGGTGCCGTGTCGGGCCGACGCCCGGGCAGGCTGTACATCGTGACGATGATATTCCCGTCCCCAAAGGCGCCCCTGCCGTTTGCCGCAGAGACCAAGTACACGTTCACCTTGAAGCCCTCGGGGTTGGGATCGCCTGCTTCGTCAAAGGACAGCCAGGGACTTCCGGGATAGAATTTCTTCACCTGAACAATATCCCGCCGCAGGGCCATATCGCCGACATTCTGGCCGGGGCGCAGGTCAAGCCCTTCGTTGGGATTGGCGCAGCCCGTCACCACCATGATCGACGCCAGCACACCCAAGGCTGTTGCAGCTCGCTGCCGGTTCACCGCTCGCTCCAGTAAATCACCTCCGGATAAACGTCATAGCGCATGGATCGGGCCAACTCGGCCTCACCGTCCGTCTCCAGGGGCAGCGGCGGAATCATCGCTTGGGCGCGGGCGGGGCCGTATGCCTGCAGTTCCGGCGCGTAGCGATCCGGGGCTTCGGCCGGCGCCCCCTCGGGACCGAGCTCCGGCCACTCCTCTTCGGAGAACTCCTCGGGGCGCAAGCGTCTCTCTCCCGGCCGCAATTGAAGGCCGTCGAACAACGGACTGCGCAGAGCCTCGTCCGGAATCTGGCCGGCGATGTCACGCGTTTCCAGACTCAGGGCGCGGATGTCCTCCGGCGAGCGAACCACACGGGGCGTCAGCACGATCAGCAGTTCGTTCTTGCGGCGCTGCTTGGTCTGGGCGCGAAACAGCGCACCGAGGACGGGGACGTCGCCGGCCACGGGCACCTTAGACTCAGTGCCTGATTCGCGGGTCTGGATCAGTCCCCCGATGACCACCGTTTCGCCGTCACGGACCGTAACCGTCGTGCTGGCGCTGCGGCGGTTGAAAATGGGGGCGGTGAGGCCCTCGGTGATGGTGATGCTGGAGTCGGTCAGGTTGGATATTTCGGGCGCAATCTCCATGGTCACGAAACCATCGGGGTTGATCTGCGGGGTCACATCGAGAATGATGCCCACTTCCTCATACTCAACCTGCGATTGGGTGGAGCCGCTCTCCGTGACGGTCACACCTCGCACGAAGGGCACGTCGTCGGCCACACTGATGTTCGCCTCCTGGTTGTCCTGCACGAGAATCTGGGGACGGCTGAGCACCTCCAGCGTGCCCTCCGTCTGTAGCATACGAAGCAGGAAGTTGAAATCCTCACCGGTGATGGTGAAGGTGAAACCGCCCAAGGCGCTGGTCCCGGAGGCGCCGACATCCGTGCCGACCACGACATCCTTCTTCGTACCCGTTTGGGTGTACAGAAGGTCTTGTACGGCCCATTCAATGCCCAGTTCCAGACGTTCGTCGAGGCTGACCTCGGCCAGTAGCACCTGAATCATGACCTGCGGGGGCGGACGATCCAGCTCTCGGACCAGCGTCATGATTTCCGATTCGCGCCGCGGCGCGAAATCCAGCAGCAGCGAGTTGGTGTCCTCGACCGGAACCACCGAAACCTCGCGTTCAATCTGCCGCATCAGGGCTGCCTGGTCGCCGGCTCGTTCATACCGCTGGGTCTGCTCCTGAATGAAGTCACTCAGGGCGCTCGCTAGGTCCTCGGCCTTCCCGTAGCGAATGGCGTATACGCGGCTGACACGCTCATCCACGTCGCGGGCGTCAAGTTCCCGGATCAGCAGCTCGGCCAGATCGAGGTACTCATCCGTGCCCGCCGCGATGATCGAGTTCGTACGCGCGTCCACCGTGAAGCCTAGTCGCTGCCTCCCGCCGGCTGGGCCTCCGGCTCCCAGCACCAGCTCACGCTCCTCCTCCTCCGTCCCACCGCCGGCTTGCTCATCCTGCTGAAAGACCTCCTCCAGTGTGGTCAGCATGTCCTCGGCGTTTGCGTTGCGCAACGTAAAGACGCGAATCTTGGCCACCTCGGGACGGACCCGGTCGATCTGCTGAATGAGACCCTCCAGCATGACCACGCTTTCCGGCGGGGCCACCAGCAGCAGCGAGTTGGTGCGCGTGTCGGGAACAATGCTGACGTTCTGCCTCAACAGTTTGCGAAGCGGCGCGTCTTCCTCTTCCCCGGAAAGGTAAGAGTAAATGACCGTTGCCTCATCGGCCCGGCCCGCCGCCGCCCCGCCGCCTTCTTCCACTTGAAGGGCTTCCCGGAGCACCTCGGCCATCTCTTCGGCGTCGGCCTGCTCCAGGTGCACGTGCCGGATCATCAGCTC
>CP070685.1:3450058-3457493 GCA_020352895.1 Phycisphaerales bacterium | reverse complement strand
TTGGTGCGGCCCTCCACATCGTCACTCTTGACCGTGAGGAGTTCCTGTAGCACGTAGGCCGCTCCATAAGCCTCCAGCCCCCAGACTTCCATTTCGCCGAATCGCTGACCGCCTGTGCGGGCCTTGCCCCCCAGGGGCTGCTGAGTGATCAACGAGTACGGGCCGGTGGACCGAGCGTGAATCTTGTCATCCACCAAGTGGTGCAGCTTCAGCATATAGATGTAGCCCACCGTGACGGGCTGATCGAACGGTTCTCCGGTGCGGCCGTCGTGGAGGGTGATCTTTCCGGCCGGGGGCATCTCCACAAACAGCTCGCCGGTGGCCCCGGCGTTCTGCAGAGCTTCCACGTTCTGATTGCGTTGCCGGATGTGGGCATTGGCCTCCTTGATCACCTGGTGAATCTCCTCTTCGGTGGCCCCGTCGAAGACCGGCGTGATCGCCTGGAAGCCCAGCACGGCCGCGGCCCAGCCCAGGTGCGTCTCCAGAATCTGCCCCACATTCATGCGGCTGGGCACACCCAGCGGGTTGAGCAGGATCTCCACTGGGGTTCCGTCGGCCAGGAAGGGCATGTCCTCCTCGGGCACGATGCGGGCGATCACGCCCTTGTTGCCGTGGCGACCAGCCATCTTGTCTCCCACGGACAACTGGCGTTTGGTGGCCACATACACCTTGACCATCTCCAGAACGCCGCTCTGCAACTCGTCGCCGCGCTTCATCTGAGCGGCCTTGCGGTCGCGCTCGTGGCCGATCTCATCAATCCGCGGCCAGTACTCGTTCGCGATCTTCAGGGCCTCGTCGCGTTTGTCCGCCGGCTTCACCCAGCGCAGATCTCGCGCGTCGCACTGCGCCTTCATCGACTCCACCTGCTCCATGATCACTTCGGGGATATCACTCTTGCCGACCTTCTGGCGCGTGCTCGGGTCAACCATGATCTGGCCGGTCAACTCCTCGATTCGCTCACAGAACTGCTGGAACAAGTGGATGATCTTGGCATCCATACCGTCCCGGTATTCCTTGATCTGCCTGGCCAAGGCCCGCTTCTGCTCCTCGGTCATGTTCATCCGGCGGCTGAAACGCTTGGCGTCAATGACAATGCCCTCATCCCCTGCGGGCACTTCCAGCGAGTCGTTCTTTACGTCCTCACCGGCCTTGCCGAAGATGGCATGAAGCAATTTCTCCTCGGGCGACAGCTCGGTCTTGCTCTTGGGACTCACCTTGCCTACGAGGATGTCGCCGGGGCCCACCTTGGTGCCGACGCGCACGACGCCGTTCTCGTCGAGATTGCGCAGGGCACGTTCCGACACATTGGGAATATCCCGCGTGAACTCCTCACGCCCCAGCTTGGTCTCACGTATTTCGACCTCGTACTCTTCGATGTGGATACTGGTGTACACGTCTTCCTTGACCAGCTTTTCGCTAATCAAGATCGCGTCTTCGAAGTTGTAGCCCTCGAAGCACATGAACGCCACCAGTACGTTGCGGCCCAAGGCCAACTCTCCGTTGCAGGTCGCCGGACCATCGGCGATGATCTCGTCTTTCTTGACCTTCTGCCTCAGTCTCACAACGGGCCTCTGATTGAGACAGGTGCGTTCGTTGAGCCCCTGGAACTTGCGGAGCACATACTCGTCTGTGTGGTCCAGCACGATCCGCAGGGCGTCTACGTGGGTGACCGTGCCGTCTTCCCGGGCCCGCACCACCATGCCACTGTTGGCCGGAACCGCTTTTTCCATGCCCGTAGCCACGATGGGCGCTTCTGCGCGGAGTAGGGGAACGGCCTGCCGCTGCATGTTCGAACCCATCAGAGCCCGGTTGGCATCGTCGTGCTCCAGAAACGGTATCAGCGCGGCCGAGACGCCCACGGTTTGCTTCGGCGAGATGTCCACATGGTCGATGTCCTTGCTGGTCAGCTGAGCCAGTTCGCCGCGGACCCGCACGAGGTGCAGCCCCTCTCGCAGCTTGTCCGTCTGAGGATCGACGGCGCTCGGCGGAGCCAGGTTCTTGCGCATTTCCTCGTCCGCCCGGAGATACTCCACTCTGCCGTTGATCTTGCCCTTTTCCACGGCCCGATAGGGGGCAATCAAAAAGCCGTAGTCATCCACGCGGGCGTAGATACTCAACGAGGCGATCAGACCGATGTTGGTGCCCTCCGGCGTCTCGATGGGGCAGATACGGCCGTAGTGGCTGATGTGAACGTCACGCACCTCGAAGCCCGCCCGCTTTCGGTTCAGGCCGCCCGGTCCCAGAGCAGACAAGCGCCTCTCGTGCGTCAACTGCGACAGAGGGTTGGTCTGGTCCACCACCTGGCTCAGTTCGCCCCGGCCGAAGAAGAACTCAATGCTGCTTGAGATGCTCTTGCTGTTGACCAGTTCAGCCACGCGCCCGAGCTGCTCCGGGTCCTTGAGGCTCATCCGCTCCTGCACTGTGCGCCGGAGCTTGAGGAAGCCCTTGCGCAGCTCCTCGGTGGCCAGCTCGTCGATGGTCCGCAGCCGCCGGTTGCCCAGGTGGTCGATGTCATCCACGACGTAGCCCGTTTCTCCACCGCGCAGAAACATCAGGTACTTGATCGAATTGAGTATGTCTTCCACCTGAAGAACCATCACTGATTCGGGCACGTTCTGGTCGAACTTGCGGTTCAGGCGGAAGCGCCCCACCCGGCCGAGACGATATCGGTTCTCGTCGAAGAACTTCTCGCTGAACAGCTTCTTGGCCTTGTCCAACTGCGGCGGGTTTCCGGGGCGAAGCCGGGCGTAGATCTTCAGCAAAGCCTGGTCATATTCCGAGGGGTCCTCCGGGCCGATGGGAGGTGTGATGCCGTCCTCGGCCAGCGAGTTGAGGATCAGCGTGTCGGGCACCCGGGGCAGCACCGCAAGCTGCTTGAGATTCATGTCCTGGATGCGAGTCACCGCATCCCCGATCTGGCAGCCAGCCCGGACCACCTCTTCGCCCGCCTCGGTATCGATGACCGACTCGACCACATACATGTCCGGCCGAAGGTTGCCCACTTTGACCGTCTTGATCAGGTTCCCGTAGGTCTCACGAATGATCGCTGCTGCAGTGGAATAACGCTCGTCCATGGACCGCAGGAACGTGGTGGCCGGAATCTTGCTCGACTGGTCAATCCGCACGGTCAGCAGGTCCTTTTTGCTGACGTTCATCTCGATCCAGCTTCCCCGCTCGGGGATGATGCGGCAGCCGTGCAGGGCACGGTCGCCCTCGGCCTGCTCGCGGACGAAGTCCACGCCGGGGCTCCGGTGAAGCTGTGAGACGATGACACGCTCCGCGCCGTTGATGATGAACTCGCCGCCCCCCATCATGATGGGCATCTCGCCCAGGTAGATCATGTCCTCCATGATCTCGTCCTTGCCCTTCTGAAACAGCCGCACCCGGATGCGGAAGGGCATGCCGTAGGTCAGGTGCAGCTGCCGGCACTCGTCGGGTGAATAGCGGGGGGCACCCAGCTCGTAGCTGAGGTACTCCAGGGTCATATTCCCGTCATAGCTCTGAATCGGAAAGACCTCACGGAGCAGCTGCTCCAGACCCATGTTCTGCCGGGCGTTTGAATCCGCCTCGGCCTGAAGAAAGCGCTCGTACGACTTGGTTTGAATGTCAATCAGATCGGGGATGCCGATGGCGTCGCCGACCTTGGCATAACTACGGGTCTGATGCACTCGAATCATCAGCGCAATCCTTTCCTGGTGCGCATGGCAAAACGCCGCACTTCAACGCAGCCGTTAAGCGAAGCGAAAGACCATCAGTCAGGTCAGTTACCTGCTTGAGAAATAAGGTTGAATGCTATCAGGGGGACCCTGGCCCGGCGCTTCCGGTGTACCAGCCGTCCCGACCTGGCTGGCAGTTCCCGCGTCACGGGCAAGTGAACCCCATAGTGTATCTCGATTAAGCGATTTTGCAAGCAAAAAACCCCTCGCCGTCACCCATGGGATGCCATTGACCTAAGCGCCTGTCGCGAAAGGCATTATGCCCGACGCCTCCCCGGCCTGCCTCGGGGGCGGCCCGCCCAGAACGAGCAGAGCGGGCCGGGGCCGTCCCTGCATCGCCTGAAATCGGGGTGAGCCGGGATCCTACTTGACGACTACTGCGGCCCCGGCTTCCTCGAGCTCCGACTTGAGCTTGTCGGCCTCCTCTTTGTTCAACCCCTCCTTGACCACCTTGGGAGCGCTCTCGACCAAGTCCTTGGCTTCCTTCAGCCCCAAACCGGTGGCGGCCCGCACGACCTTGATCACCTGGATCTTCTTGTCGCCGATTTCTTTCAGCTCCACGTCGAAGCTGGTTTTCTCTTCGGCCTCGGCCTCGGCCGCCGCGCCACCGGCCGCCGGACCGGCCATCATCACAGCACCGCCTGCTGCGGGCTCGATGCCATACTCTTCCTTTAGATAGTCCGCCAAGTCTTGGGCCTGCTTGAGGCTCAGGGCCACGATTCTGTCGCCCAGCTCCTTGATCTCCGCGGCGAATTCCTTCGCAGGTGCCTCTGACATGGTTCTCGCATCTCCTAATCTATGCACATCCTCGAGCGGCCTGATAGGTGGCATCCCGCTGACGCCATTTAATCCCACCCCGCACGCGACCGCAGCCTTGCTGCCCATGCATGCGGGCCCCGGGACCAATCTGCAGCTCGCTCAAGCCGTGTTCGTCTTCTGCTCCGGGCCCGAAACCTATGCTGCGTGCCCGATCGTCTCTTCCTTCTCCAGCTTGTCGATGATGAACTTGAGGCAGCCGGCGATCCTGCCGCCGCCCTGGAGCGCAGCGGCCGCCTTCCGGCCTGGAGACAGAAAGAGAAAAACCAAGTGTGCTCGTGTCTCCCCCAGACTCATCATCTTGGCCAGTTCCTTGACCGGTGTGAGTCCCCCATCGCCCTCGATCAGACCGTCCTTGAGGGTCAAGGCCGGGAAGTCTCTGGCCGCCAGCACCAGCTCCTTGGCCACGTCGATGACTGACTCCCCGGTGACAACGGCGCACGGCCCCTGGAGGTACTCAGCCAGCGGGGCCAGCGGGCCCTCTCGGTAGGCCTGCCGGAATATACGGTTCTTCACTACGCGGAGCCTCATGCCGTGCTGACGGAGCTGGCCGCGCAGCTCATGCACAGTTCCTGCATCCATCCGGGTCAGGTCCACCACACACGCACCGGCCACGTCCTCAAAGATGGACTGATACTCCCGGGTCATGGTTTTCTTCAAAGGCTTGCTCATGGCTGCTTCCCGTCTTGTTGGTCGGTATTCGATCCTCCGCCCGCCGCGGCGAGACCCCTTGGGCCTACTCGATGGCCAAAGACACAGAGGGCGTCATCGTACCGGAGACACACACCCGCCGGATGAACTGGCCCTTGGCCGTGGCCGGTTTGGCCTTGCGGATATGCCCCACGAAGAAATCGATATTTTCCTTCAACTTGGCCGGCTCGAAACTTATCCTGCCCACGATGGCATGGATATTCCCGCCGGCGTCGTTACGGTACTCGATCTTGCCGGCAGCATACTCCTTGATCGCCTCCTCAACCTTTGGCGTCACCGTGCCTGACTTGGGCGAAGGCATCTTGCCGCTCGGTCCGAGTATCCGTCCCAACTTGCCGACCTTGCCCATCAGCTTCGGGTGGGCCACGGCCACGTCGAAGTCCATCCAGCCCCCCTGAATCTTCTCCACAAGGTCCTCGCCGCCGGCCTCAACGGCCCCGGCAGCCTTGGCCTTGTCGACCAACTCCTCTTCACAGAACGCGATCACCCGCTTGGTCTTGCCTATACCGTGCGGCAGGGAGACTGACCCGCGGATCATCTGATCCGCCTGCTTCGGGTCAATGCCCAGATGCATAACCAGTTCCACGGTCTGGTCGTACTTCTTACGGTTCCGGGCGTTCTTGTAGCTGCGCGAGAGACTGACGTCGGCCATCTCCCGAAGTCGTTCGATGGCCTGATCGACGGCCACCCGTTCCTTGGCGGAACCGAGCTTTTCCTGCATTCCTCTGTAACGTCGGGATCGTTTCGGCATGACAGCCTCCCACTGTTGTAACTCGTGCGGCCGTCGGCCGGGCCCGTGGTCAGGCCCCCGGCCGCGGCGGGTTGGTCACAGCATCAATTGCATCTGGACCTAGCCCTCGACAATCTCAATGCCCATGCTGCGGGCCGTGCCGGCAATGATCCTATCAGCCTGCTCCAGATCGAACGCATTCAGGTCCTGCATCTTGCGTGCGGAGATGGCCCGAATCTGCGACCAAGTCACTTTGCCGACCTTCTCGCGATTGGGCACACCGCTGCCCTTGGCCAGTTGAGCCGCCTCCTTGAGCAGCACCGCTGCCGGCGGGCTCTTCACCTGGAAGGTGAACGACTTGTCCTTGTAAACCGTGATGACCACGGGCACGGTCATGCCGTTCAGCGACTCTGTCTGCGCATTGAACTGCGAGACGAACTGCCCGATGTTGACGCCGTGCTGGCCGAGGGCCGGCCCGATCGGAGGGGCCGGAGTAGCCTGCCCCCCGGGAGCCTGCAATTTGATCAGCGTTTCAACCTCTTTCGCCACTGTCCTTCCTCGTCGTTGCCCGGGGCATCGGCCACGGCAACGGGCCTCTGCCTCTAGACACGCTCCAAAAGCCAGTATTCTACGTCTACCGGCGTGGCTCGTCCAAATATGGTCAGCAGCACGGTGACCATCCCCTTCTGCTCGTCGATGGTGTCCACATCGCCTTCGTAGTTCTCGAAGGAGCCCTCACGCACCTTCACGCGGTCGCCTTTCTTAAAGGGGATGCCCAGACCCGGCTGCTCGTCGCGCCGCTCTGCGGCCCGGAGCATCTTCTCGACGTCGAAGTCGCGCATGGGCGTGGGCTTGCCCCCGGAGCCGATGAAATCGCCCACACCGGTGGTCTCCTTGACCATGAACCAGACGTTCTCCGGAACGGCGCCATCCTCCTCCGTGGCCATCTCCACAAAGACGTAGCCGGGATACAGCTTACGCTCCACGACCCGCACGCTCCCGCCCCGCATCCTCTTTTCCTTCTGGGTCGGCACCAGGATGCGCCCGATCCGCTCCTCCAGCCCCTCGATCTTGACCTTGCGCGAGAGCGCCTGGCAGACCTGGTCCTCCTTGTTCGAGGCCACCCGCAGCACGTACCAGCGCATGCCCTCCCGCGAGGCCAGGGAGATGCCCTCCTGCTCCTCGCCGCCCGGCTCGGGCTGTGCCTGGTCCTCGGCGGCCGGCGCTTCGGACGACTCCGCGGCCTGCACACCCTCCGCGGCCGCGCCCTCCTCCACAGTGCCTTCCTCAGCCTCGGTCTGCTCCGTTCTGTCGGTCTGATCCTCTGTCATGGGCCTGGTCAATCCAAACCGAAGATACCCTGGAAGATTCGTCGCAGCACCTCGGGCCTTACCTTGACAACCTGGATCCACGAGAAGAACAGGAGGAAAATAACGTCCACCACAAAGAGCATGACGGCCAG
>CP070685.1:3442767-3449958 GCA_020352895.1 Phycisphaerales bacterium | reverse complement strand
AGCACCCTGATGTTGCGGAACACGTCGCCGAGCTCTTCGTATCTGACCTTGGCCAGCGGGGGGTACATCATGAGGATCAGGCCGATGGCTATGGGGATGTTGGTCGTGCCCACCTGGAAGCGACCCAAGAAGCCCTCCACGCCGGGAAACAGGTAACCACCGCCGACGCCAACGGCCATGGCTAGAAAAATCCACAAGGTCAGGTATCGATCCAGGAACGACAGACGTTTCACAGGCCGATCAGTCATGACTCACCCTCTGACATCCACGCGAACATCCGTTTCTCTCCAAGCCGCGCCGGCGGCGAATCTCTTTACAGAATCCGGAAAATGAATTTCAGGCAGAAGTACACGCCGATCCCAATGAAGAGAATTCCCGTGACCCGCCGGGCCCAGACCTCAAACTGGGTGATCCGGTCGAAAGCCGAACCGACGGCCCGCGTGCCCATGGCAATCAAAACCGCAAAGACGAGCACCGGAACGGCCGTGCCGGCGCCGTACACCGTGGGCAGCACAAGGCTTGACTGATACTTAACCGCCAGTGGCACCAGGCCTCCGAAGAACAGCGCGGCCGACCCTGGGCAAAAGGACAAGGCGAATACTACACCCAGTACGAGCCCGCCCCATGCCCCCCAGGACTCAACGCGGTGGCCAATCTTTTCGCCGAGGCCGGACCCTCTAGTGTTGATCCGGATCAGGTCTAGAAGAAGCATGCCGACCAGAATCAGGAGCGGGCCGAGGAGCTTGTTCATGTACTTCTGTAGCTGGTGCGAGACGGCCGACGCGGAAAGCAGGCTGAACACGAGCAAGGCCGCAAGAATCACGTAAGCCAGCGTCCGGCCGAGAGTGTACAGAAGGCCTGTGGCCAGCACCGCCCTCGGGCTTTCGATCCGCCGGCCGATGAAGGAGATTGCGGCGATGTTCGTGGCCAGGGGACACGGGCTGATCGAAGTCAACACGCCGATCCAGGCGGCCGATCCCACTGCCAGGAACAGACCCTCGGTCACGATGCGTCCTCCAGAAACAGCATCGCCTCGGCGGCCACGTAGGCCTTGAACTTCAGTTCGTCGCCGACCAACTCCCAGACCTGTTCCAGGTTCCGCCACTCTCCCCGCTCGCCATCATGCATATTGACCAGCACGAGCGCGCTCGACGTCAGGCCGAAATCGATCACGAAGTGCTCGTTTGCCGGCTCCTCCACGTTGACAGCCTGCCACTGAAGCTCGCCCGATTCGATGGCCGCGGGAAACGATTCCTCCAGCGCTTCTTGGGCGTAGGCCTCCATGGTCAGACAAGTGCGGCAACGTTGCGTCCGGTGGAAGTAATACGCGACCAGCTTGTGCTGCGGCTCAGTCGGCTTCTCAACGACTTGGACCGGCTCGTCAGTGGACTCCGCTGGCGCCTCTGTTGGTCTTGCGGCCCGCCCGGCCGCCGTCTCCGCGGGCATCGGCTCCGCCACCGTAGCCGACTGGGTTGCTTGGTTCGGCTCGCTCCGCGAGAGCGACTCCCCGGCAACGAGATAGACGACGCTCGCCGCCACGAACAGGAGCAGCACAACCGAGACAACATTCTTGACCTTCATGGCTACTTTCCTCCCGCCACTTGTCGACCCAGAAGCGATTCCGCTTGGCTTGCGACCTGGGCCACAGCGTCCAGGGTTGCGGAAGTCTTCCCCTTTTCCATCCCAAGGTCGGTGATGCGAAGATGCGAGAAGTCCTGGATATCCGCCAACTCCAGCGTCAGTCGGGCGCAGTCCAACTGGCATCCATCTATTGCCAGGACCCGCCTGGCCGCCTTGGTCTTATCCATAATCCCACCGACGCGGCCACCGACCCCCGCGAGACAGAACATCTTCCCCACGCCGTCCTTGGTCAGCTTCCTTGCCGCGAGGTCCGAAATCTCGCCGACGTCGGCAGCCCCAGAGCACGCGAAAATCAGTGTGGGCCCTGACAAGCATTCACAACCACTTGGTTCACTCATGGCACAACTCCTCAGCCGATTCGGTGGCGCCGTCGTAGCAAGAGCTTATGTCCTCGGGACCGCCTTGCCACCCGGTCGTCATTGGCCAGCCTCCTTCTCGGCCAGCGCTGTTGTCAAGATGCTCGTCAATTCGGCTTCGGTGGCCGCCTTGCCTGACAATTTGACTTTCCCATCGACAACCAGGGCCGGCGTAAGCATGACTCCGTACTTCGCGAACTCTGTTACCTTCGTCACCTTGCTGAGCTCATACTGAATCCCGAGCCGGTCGGCCGCCGCCTTGACATTGGCTGCCAGAGCGGTGCACTTCTGACAGCCAGGCCCCAGAACCTCGATCTTCATAACATCTCTCCTCAGCGTGATACCAAAGAGCCGTAAGCCATTCCAACGGTGGTCGCCATCACGACAACGAGCACCGTGAATACTGCCGTCTTCTTCAATCCAATGACTGACCGAATCACAAGCAGACTTGGCAGCGACAATGCCGGACCCGCCAGTAGCAAAGCCAACGCGGGTCCTTGGTGCATTCCATGTTCGAAGAGCGCCTGAAGGATCGGAATCTCGGTGAGCGTGGCGAAGTAGAATAGACACCCCACAACAGACGCAACCAGGTTGGATTTAAGGCTGTTGTCACCCACCAGAGCAGCCACCTGCTGGTCTGGAAGGAGCGCCCCAAGGAATCCTACAATGAACACACCGCCGAACAAGAGGGGCACCAGGAGCTTGGCGAAATCCCAGGTGTTGTGCATCCACTCCTTGACCTCGTCGTGTCCGAACCATCGCCAGACCATCAAGAGCACAGCCAAGCCCATCGCCCCGGCCAGATACCACTTCATGTGGAAGATCGTGATGACCAGGCCCTGCGCTTCTTCAATGTGCTCGATTTCCGTTTTCGCGAGCGTGATCTTGTCGCCTACCTTCATGCCGGCAATGGGTCGGTCCAACTGCACGAGCAGCTCGTCCTTTGTCTCCTGCAACAGCACGGCGGGAATCTGCACGCCATCGCTCCTGTGTACGACCACGTTGCCGGGGTTGTACCAGTCGCTAAAAACCAGGAAGGCCATCATGCAGGCGAAATAGAGCACGGTCTGCCACAATCGCCGCCGAGCAGGCGACGCTTGCGGAACAGTGGCCGCTGCGTCGACCCGCTCTTGTTCGTCCTTGCGGAACACGACCGCCATGATCACACCGATGACGATGCCGAAGACGATGGCGCCCACAGCTCGCCAGAGCCCGATTTGAAAGCCGAGCACACGGGCCGTAAGGAAAATCGCGAGGATGTTCAGGGCAGGTCCGGAGTAAAGGAAAGCGGATGCGGGACCCAGCCCGGCCCCCACGCGGTAGATGCCGGCGAACATGGGCAGTACGCTGCAAGAGCACACCGCCAAGACAGTCCCCGAAACGGACGCTACGGAGTACGCTTCGACCTTGTTTGCCTGGGGTCCCAGGTGGCGAAGCACGGCTTGCTGCGAGAGGAAGGTAATGATTGCTCCAGCGATGAACAAAGCCGGCACGACGCAAGCCAGCGTGTGATTCCGGGCGTACCACTGGAGCATCTTGAAGGCCTCAAGGATGGCTTCGGCCACCTTGGGATTGGACAGAGGCAGCCAGTAGGCCAGCACAAAGACGACCACGAACACTGCGAGGATTTTGGCTTGTTTCATGGAATCCTATGCTTTTATGCCCATATCGCCATGGTTGGCCGAGAAAAAAAGCCTCCTCACCGGCCGACCAGGGCGCGAAACTCCTTGAGGTTCTTCTGCAGCACGGACTCGATGCACTGGAAGAATCCGTCGAGGCACGGACAGGTCAGGCTGTAGTACGTCATAGCCCCTTCCTTGCGAGCCTCCACCAGTCCTGTGTTCTTAAGTATGGCCAGGTGTTTGGACACGGTGGACTGATCCGCCCCGACGAGTTCGGTAAGCTCACACACGCACATGTCCTTCTGGCGCAGGGCGTCCAGGACCAGCAGCCGGGTCGGATGCGCCAGGGCCTTGGCGATGGCGGCCCGGGCCTCGTACAACTTCGGGGCTCTTCGTTTCATGGCCATATTGTCATAATACCATGTGAGGCCCCCATGTCAAGCCCCCTCAGAACACGAGAGTGTCCGATCGTGAGTCCGGAGTGCCCGGCCGGGCGGGATTCTGTTAGACTGCGCGGCCGGAGCGTCGCGGCCCAACCGCGCGATCAAAGGCGAGACGGCCATGAGCAGCTATCTAGTCACCGGAGGAGCGGGATTCATCGGTTCACATCTGGTGGATCGCCTGCTGCGTGACGGCCATCGCGTGGACGCGGTGGATAACTTCGATGACTTCTACGCCGAGTCCATCAAGCGGGCCAATCTGGCCGACGCGAGTCGGCACCCGCGGTTCACGCTGTTTGAGGTCGACGTCCGCAATCGGGTGGCGATGGAGCGACTGGTGGCCGACCGGCGTCCCCAAGCGGTTGTGCACCTCGCGGCTCGAGTGGGCGTACGAGCTTCAATCGAGCGTCCGGACCTGTACAGCGATGTCAACGTCGGCGGGACGGTGTCGGTTCTGGAGGCGGCCGTGCGCGGTGGCGCGGACAGGTTCCTGCTGGCCAGCAGTTCCAGCGTCTACGGCGACAACCCCAAGGTGCCGTTCTCCGAGGACGATCCCGTGGACCACCCCATCTCACCGTACGCCGCCACCAAGAGGGCCTGCGAGCTGACCGCCCACGTGTATTGGGCCCTGCACGGCTTGCCGGTCACCTGCTTGCGGTTCTTCACCGCCTATGGTCCGCGGTGCAGGCCGGACCTGGCCGTGGCTAAGTTCACGCGGCTGATCGAGGCCGGCGAGCTGGTCCCCATGTTCGGCGACGGGACCATGAAACGGGATTTCACCTACGTCGACGACATCATCGATGGTGTCGTGCGGGCTGCCGAGCACTGCGAGGGATACCACATCTACAACCTGGGTAACGCCCGGCCGATCGCCCTTCGCGAAATGATCGAGACCATAGCGGCTGCGCTGGGCCGGCGCGCCTCGATAGATCAGTTGGACATGCAGCCGGGCGATGTCGGCTTGACCTACGCCGATGTCTCCCGCGCTCGCGCCGATCTGGGCTACAATCCGCGGACTCCCTTCGCGGAGGGCGTAGCACGCTATGTGGCCTGGATTCATCGATCCGCGCGATAGCTCAGCTCCAAGACCGCCACACGATGAGCATCTTCACCACCGCATCGTACGCGGCAACCTGGTCATCGTGACATGGAGTTGGGTGGTCAGTCAGAGGGCAGGCTCGAAAGCGCGTCGTTGGCACCGGCCATGATGAGAATGTCGTCGGGCAGGAGTTCCTCATCGGCGCCGGGGACGATGATGACCGTGCTGGTGTGCCTGAGGGCATCCTCCTCGGCGTCGGGTTTCACGGCCCGACTAATGGCCACCAGGTTGACATGATGCTTCTGACGAAGTCTCAGCTCATGAGGCGTCTTATGGTGCCATACCTGGGGCGCCGTGATCCACACCAGGCTGTGACCCTCCCCCAACTCGACCAGGTTACGCACGCGGAACATCAGAAGTTGGTTGGCCCAGCGCGTGGCCGACTCGCCCTCGGGATAAACAATGTCGTCGGCCCCGATGCTGCGGAGGATCCTGGCCTGCGTGGTGGTCGAGGCGCGGGCAATCACTTTAGGCACGCGCAGCGTCTTGAGTAAGGCTGTGGTTAGGGCGGCGGCCTCGAAATCATGGCCAATGCCGATGACGCCCACGTCAACTTCGCTCAGTCCCTGAGCGCGCATGGCCTCCTCGTCGGTGGCGTCCAGACGGATGGCCAGTGTGGCGTAGTCACGGGCCTGCTCGACGTGATCGCGGTCGTTGTCGATCGCCACCACATCGACACCGGCTTCGGTCAGCGACCGCGTCAACTGCATGCCGAAGCGTCCCAGTCCAATGACTGCGAAACGAAGCATGGCTCTCCTGTGCTGTCCTCAGGCTTTCAACCGATAATCACCGCCTCGGTCGGGTACTCATACCGGGGCGACCGCGTCTTGCCCGCCAGGGCGATAAGGAATGTCAGCGGACCAACTCTGCCCGCGAACATGGCCAGAATAATCACCACCTTGCCCGGGACTGTCAAACGCGGCGTCAGGCCCGTGGAAAGGCCCACCGTCCCGCAGGCAGACACCGACTCGAACATTACCTCCCGCAACGAAGCATTCTCGGTCAAGGCCAGGGTGATCGTCACCAGTGTCGCCAGGGCGAACATGCCAATGATCAGGGTCGAAGCCCGGGCGACATATTCGTCATCGATCGTCCGCGCGAAGACCTCGACATTCTCGCGGCGCCGAAGGCGCGCCACAACAGCCAGCACCAACACAGCCACAGCCACGGTCTTGACTCCGCCCGCCGTAGAGGCCGGCGAGCCGCCAATGAACATGAGCACGCAGAGCAGAAAGTGGCTCCCCGGCGACATGGACTCCTCGTCCGTCCGCACCGTGTTGAAGCCCGCGGTGCGGGCCGTGACCGACTGGAACAGAGCCGCCCCGATCCGATGTCCCCGGCTCATGCCTACCATCGAGTCGAGATGCGGCGGCGCCGGCACGGCCCCTTCTGCCGGTGGCGCATGACGGGAGCTGATCGGCAGCGGCGTCTCGGCCACGAACAGCAGGGCGGCGCCGACCACGATCAGAATCGCCGAGGTGACCAGCACGATTCTGCTGTGCAATGAGAGGCCCATGTGATTAGGCCGAACCGGTCGGCGCGCATCGCCCCGTACGTACCGGCGGCGGGCGCGCCAGTAGCGTAACCGGTTCCCAGCGACGGTGTACATGTCGTGCGCGGCCGGGAAGCCGATGCCGCCCAGGACAATCAACGGCATGACCACAGCGTATACCTGCCACGCCGTTCGATAGGCGATCAGGCTGTCCGGCTGCAAAGCGAAGCCCGCATTGCAGAACGCGCTGACTGCATGGAAGACGCTCAGGTACAGGCAGCGTGCCGGCCCGGCCACCGACACATCCCACATGGGGTACAGGAACACGGCCCCGATCGCCTCCAACGCGAACGTGGACGCTACGATGAACTTCACCAGCGAGCCGATCTGCCCGATGGTGTCCCTGCTGATGGCGTCCTGCAGGGCCATGGTTTCGCGCAGGGTGATATTCCGCCCCAGGAGCAATCCGAAGATACCCCCAAAGATCATGATGCCCAGCCCCCCCAATTGCATCAATATCAGGATCACGATCTGTCCGAAA
>CP070685.1:3424151-3442667 GCA_020352895.1 Phycisphaerales bacterium | reverse complement strand
TCATCACGGTGTCCAAAGGCGACTTGCAGGTCGACGCCAAGTCTCCCATGGAGATGATGCTCCTGGAGGGCACCTGTGGCACCACGCTGCGACTGAGTGCCCACGGAACCGACGCCGTAGAGGCGATCGATGCCCTGGCGGAACTGGTCGCCCGGAAATTCGACGAAGATTGAATCCCCTTCTGACCTTCCGGCAGCGGTGCCCGGCCAGGGCCACTGCGCGGCCCGAGGGTCGAGTGGCGCGCTCTGGGCCCCGAAGCCTGCGCGGCGAATGAGGCAACACGCATGGACGGGAACCAAGCGAGCCGTTCGATGGATATCGTAAAGGGCATCGCCGTATCGCCCGGCGTGGTCATTGGCGAGGCTGTCATTCTGGACAGAGGCGCTCACCACCTCAAGCGTCGGTACGTCGAGCCCGGCGAGGCAGACGGCGAGCTGCAAGTACTGGAGACAGCCTTCAAGGCCTCGCTCGAGGAAGTACGCACCCTGCGCCGCGCCGCCACGGAACAGCTTGGTGACGAGACTGCGGCTATCTTCGACTGGCACATGGGCGTCCTGGGAAAGGATCGCCACCTTCGCCAGCAGATCGAGGACCTCATCCGCGAAGAGCGCATGTCGGCCGCCGCCGCCGTCAGTCAGGTCATGCACGGCTACAAAGAGCGCTTCCTGAAGATGAAAGATCCCATCTTCGTGGAGCGTACCGAGGACGTGCGAGACGTCGAGCAGCGCCTGATCCGCAACCTGCTGGGCGACCAGGCCGAGGTCGAAACGCGTTTTGAGAAGCCCTCGATTATCCTGTCCTACGACCTGACGCCCTCGCAGACGGCTCAGATGAACACGGACTATGTGGTGGGCCTGGCCACCGACGTCGGCGGGCTGACCTCGCATATGGCCATCATTGCCCACTCGCTCCACATCCCCGCAGTGGTCGGCCTGGGCTCGGTGACTTCCAAGGTCAAGGCCGGCGATACCGTCATTATCGACGGTACCCACGGACTGGTCATCTGCCGGCCCAATGAGTCCACGCTGGCCCGCTACCGGGAGGAGGCTGAGAAATTCCGGGTCTTCGAGTTGAGCCTCAAGCAGCTTCGTGACCTGCCCGCGGTCACGCGCGACGGTGTCGAGGTCAGCCTGCTGGGCAATATCGAGTTCCCCTCCGAAGCCCGCACCTGTATGGAGAACGGCGCCGACGGCGTCGGCCTGTACCGAACCGAGTATCTCTATCTGCGCGGCAACAAGGAGCCGTCGGAAGAGGAGCACATTGAGGCGTACACGACGGCGTTGGAGGCCTGCGATCCCAAGCCGCTGACCATCCGCACCATGGACCTGGGCGCCGACAAATATGGTCCGCTGCGCGGCGCCGAAAGCGAGCGCAACCCGTTCCTCGGGCTGCGCAGCATCCGTTATTGCCTTCAGAACCTCGATCTGTTCAAGACGCAATTGCGCGCCATCCTGCGGGTCAGCCGGCTGGGGAATGTGCGGGTCATGTTCCCCCTGATCATCAGCCTGATGGAATTGCGGCAAGCCAAAATGGCCCTGGGCGACGCCATGGAGGATCTGGAGGAAGAAGGCCTCGAGTTCAACCGGAGCATCGAGATCGGCATGATGATCGAGACCCCCGCGGCCGCGCTGCTGGCCCGGCAGTTCGCCAAGGAGGTCGATTTCTTCAGCATCGGGACCAACGATCTGGTCCAATACACTCTGGCGGTGGACCGCTCTAACCAGCGCGTGGCCACTTCCTACACCCCCTCGCACCCGGCTGTGATCCGCCTGGTCCGTGATGTGCTCCGCACCGCAGTGCGCATGGAAGTCTCGTGTGGGGTGTGTGGAGAAATGGCCGGCGAACCGGTATACACTCTTTTGCTGCTCGGCTTGGGGCTGCGGCAGTTCAGCATGGTTCCGGGGAATATCCCCCAGATCAAGAAGTTGATCCGCAGCACGACTGTCAAGCACGCCGAGCGCGTGGCGGCTCGCGCCCTCAGTTTCGACACGGATCGCCAGGTACGCAACTACTTGCGCGACGAGACCGCCAGACTGCTGCCCGAGGTCCTCTAGAATGCGGGACGTCCCGCGACCTCTGGGCCTGAACAAGAACGTATCGAGCGCGTTGCTCGAATCCGGATATTCGGCTGCCGAGACGACTTCGTTTCGAGAGCCAATCGGAAATGGAACACACACACGATTTATTGAGAGGAACATGAACGGCATTGAGGCTGAGGTACCTGCTCCGCTTTGCCATCGAAGGTGACCTGCGATTCATCTCGCACAAAGACACCATACGCATGTTCGAGCGTCTGCTGGTCCGCTCCCGTCTGCCGGTCAGCTACTCGGAAGGCTTCAACCCTCGTGTCCGCTTGTGGCTGCCCTTGCCGCGAAGCGTGGGGACCAGCGCGGAAGACGAGGTGCTGATTTTCGAGGTGACCGAGGAACTGGCGCCGGCCGCGACGCTTGGACGTATGCAGGTAGAATCGCCGGCCGGCCTGCGGATGCGCTCTTTGCGGCCCCTGGCAGAGTCCATTCGTCCACGCCCCGTGCGGGCTCTCTACGAGGTGGCGCTTGCGCCCGGAGACTGCTTCCGACCCGATTGCGGCGACGTGGACCTCGAGACCCTCGATAAGGCCATCGAGCGATTCAACGACAGTACCTCCTGGCCGATCCGGCGCACGGCCGGCGGACGGCGTAGAGCCGCGACGCGGCACATGGACTTGCGGCCGCTTGTGGAACAGATCCGTCGGAGCCACACGCGGCTGCAGTTCGGGCTGCCTGTCCGTCAAAGCGGTTCTGCCAGGCCCCGCGAAGTGCTCGAGGCCTTGGGTTTGTCGGCCGCGCAATGGAGCCACCGCCTACGCCGCGTGCAGGTGGAGTGGAACCCGCCTCTGACGGATTAGTCAGCCGTTCACCCCGGAAAGGAATACTCCCTTGGCCAAGCAACAGACTGTGGACCCGCCGAAGGACGGCGCGCCGACGGGTCCCAAGAGGAAACGCAGGCACCGCGCCGGGAAAAGAAAGGCGACCAGCGCCAACGTTGCCTCGACCGCGGAGAAAAAGACGGCCCCCGAGCCCGCAGGGAAGGCCGCTGACGCGGCATCTTCCGTCGCCAAGACCACCAAGCGCAAGAGGGCCAGGAGGTCCGCCAGAAAGGCCGCCGCCCGAGAGGCAGACGCCGCTCAGGCCGCGGCCGGGCGAGCCGCGGACAAGATCGACGCGTCCAAGCCGACCATGCTAATCAACGTGGCCGACCGAGATGAGTGCCGCATCGCCATCACGCAAGCCGGGAAGCTGGAAGAACTCTTCATGGAGCGAACCAGCGCTGAATCCCACGTGGGCAACATCTACAAGGGCATCGTCACCAACGTCGAACCCAGCATTCAGGCCGCTTTCATCGATTTCGGCCTGGGCAAGAACGGGTTCCTGCATATTTCAGACTTGCAGCCTCAGTACTTCGCCAACCGCAAGATTGATCCCGAGGACGTGGGCAAGAAAACGCCTCGGCGGGACCGCCCGCCGATTCAAAAGTGTCTGCGCCGCGGCCAGACCGTCATCGTACAGATCACCAAAGAGGGCATCGGCACCAAAGGCCCCACGCTGACCACCTACCTGGCCATACCGGGGCGCTACCTGGTGATGATGCCCGGCATGAGTCGCTTGGGCGTCTCGCGGAAGATCGAGGACGAGGACGTCCGCCGATCCATGCGCGAAATGCTCAGCCAATTGGACCTGCCCAAGGGCATGGGCTTTATCCTGCGGACCGCCGGTGTCGATAAGACCAAGCGCGAGCTGCAACAGGATCTGAACTACCTCAAGCGGCTGTGGAACACCGTGGCGGGCCGTATCCGATCCAAGCCCGCCCCGGCCGAGCTCTACCAGGAGTCCGACCTGGTCACCCGCACCATCCGTGACGTCTACACGTCCGACATCCAGCAGATCATCGTGGACGACGAGAAGGTCGCCGAACGGGCCCGCGAGTTCCTTTCCATCGCTATGCCGCGCAGCAAAAACCCGGTCACGGTCTATGCCGGCAAGGAGCCGCTGTTTCACAAGTACGGCATCGAGTCGGAGATTCAGAAGATCCACTCCCGCCACGTGCCATTGCCCTCAGGTGGTTCACTGGTGATCGACTCGACGGAAGCCCTCGTGGCCATCGACGTGAACAGCGGCAAGTTCCGCGAGCCCACCAGCGCCGAGGAGACCGCTCTGCGCATCAACCTGGAGGCCGCCGAGGAGATCGCCCGGCAGCTGCGCCTTCGTGATCTGGGCGGCGTGATCATCTGCGACTTTATTGACATGCGGCACGATCGCAACAAGCGCACGCTCGAGCAGGCCTTGCGCAAGGCCCTGCGGGCTCACAAAGAGAAGGCCCGCACCCTGCGCATGAGCCAGTTCGGCATCATCGAGGTCACTCGCCAGCGCCAACGGGCCTCCATCAAGCGCAGCATTTACGAGGACTGTCCGCACTGCGGGGGCACGGGGCAGGTCAAGAGTGTCGAGTCCATGACCCTCGATGTGATGCGCATGCTGCGGCTGGCCATTTACCACGAGGACGTGCATACGGTGCAAGCCCGGGTCAGCCCCGGGGTGGCGTCGCATCTGCTCAACCGCCGGCGGTCGGCCCTGTACGGCCTGGAGGAGATGACCGATAAGCAGATTGTCATCATCGCCGACGAGAACTGCGGACTCGATCAGGTGGCCTTCGAATGCAAGGACGCCCGCGGCCTGACCATCGAGGTCAGCCTCGGCAGAGAAGACAATTGATCGCCGATCCGGCCGGGGCCTGACTCGGCACGCATGAGGATGGAACAGGCTTATGCCCGCCGCCTCTGCGCCCTATGCCGCCTCGACGGTCAGCTCGATTTCCACACAGGAATTCAACGGCAGTTCGTTAACCCCCACGGCTGCGCGCACGTGCCTGCCTGCCTCGCCGAAGATCTCCACCAGCAGGTCGCTGGCGCCGTTGGCCACCTTGGGCTGGTCGTGAAAACCGGGCGCCGATGAGACGAACATGGCCACGCGCACCACGCGCTTGATCTTGTCCAACCCACCGGCCGTCTGAGCGGCAATGGCCAAGGCGTTCAGCGCCGCCGTCTTTGCGCATTCCCGGGCCTGCTCCAACGACACCTCCCCCCCGACATGCCCCGGGTGCATCAGTGTGCCCTCGGCGAAGGGAAGCTGCCCGCTGGTCATGACCAGATGGCCCGTGCGAATTCCCGGCACGTAGCTGCCCACCGGGGCGGGCGCTACCGGTAGTGTGATCCCCAGCTTCTTGAGGTTCTCCTGCGCGCTCATGCGGTTTCTCCGGAGCCTTCTGTGCTGTTGGAGGCGGTACGATCGGCTTCCTTGCGCTGCCGGCGGTCCACCTCCAGCCGATTGGCGATCTGGTCCAGTGCCGTATCTATGGCATGAAGCTCGGCGTCGGCCTCCATCTCCTCCTCTTCTTCATCCATCTGGCCGAGCAAATCCTCGTCCGGTTCATCCTCCGCTCGGTGCGTTTCGGTCGCCTCTCCCGGTTCCGCCGATTCCGCCTGCAGGCTTTCGGGCAGCGCGGCCGTCTCTTCCTGCACCAGTTCCAGCGGTGTCGCATCCAGCAGGCGAATGACGATCATCCCGAACAATCCTTCCTGCTCGGCACGCACCCGCTTCTGCCGGATCATCTCAAGCAGCGCGAGAAACAGCCCGATGATTTCCTCGCGGCCCCGGCCCAGAAAAACCCGCTCGAATGACAGCGATCCGTCCTCGCGCTGCAGACGGTCCACGATGTCGGCCGCGTGCAACGCCATCGGCGTGTCATCGTAAACCACGTCGTGGGTGACCGGCCCCTGCCCGATCTGGGCCATCAGCTTGTTGAAGGCGGCCATCAGGTCCCAGATCGCCAGATCCTCCAGTTCGGCCGCGTCCTGGTCCGCACTGATCCGCACCGGCCGCGGCGGAAAACGCTTGGCCTGCTCGTCCGCCGCCTCGGCCAACTCATAAGCCGCATCCTTATATTTCTTGTACTCCAACAGCCGCCGCACCAAATCCATCCGCGGGTCGCCCAGGTCCTCCGGCTGGTCCTCCTCGGCCGGCACCCGCGGCAGCAACATCCGCGACTTGATCTCGATCAGCGTGGCCAGCAGCACCAGGTAGTCCGCCACCCCGTCCGGGTCCAGTTCCTTCAGCAGGTTGACGTACTGGATGTACTGCTCGGTGATGCGAGCGATGGGAATGTCGTAGATGTCCACCTCTTCCTGCCGGACCAGGTAATACAGCAGATCGAGGGGACCGTTGTAGGTGTCAAGCTGAACGCGGTAGCCACTCATGCGCAGCGGCCATTGTAACAACCCGGCGCTCTTCCTCCAACGGGTTGTACGGCCTGTGAGGCTGCCCGGGGTCGGGAAACCTCCGTGATTGGCGGTCCGCGCAGCTTATGGCCTACTCGCGAATGAGCGCCACTCGAAACGGATGGACCTCGCCCTTGAAGATGCCCGCCGCGACGGCCGGATCGTCACGCATGATCTTCTCGGCCGCCTCCGTATCATCCGCCTCGAATACGACGATTCCGACGGGATAGTCCTCCAGCGTGCGGCCGGCCATCACCACGCACCTTTCGTTCAACAGCCCCGTCAGATATTGGAAATGCTCCCCGACGATTCGGTTCTCCTCCTCGGTGGCATCCTGCACGAAGGTCTCGCGCGCCGGCCGGAGATAATAAGCGAACTGCAGCCGTTCCTTTGGGGTGCCGGCCTCGGTCGCGGCCGGTGAGAAGCGCTGCCCAAAGCGCCCGAGCACCAGATCCCAGGCGCGATCGAAGTAGGCGTAGACCTGGTCCCACTGCGCGCCCTCCCCCCAGCCGTGATGGTACACCTTCACCCGGACACGCCCGTCGCCCAGGTGCTCGAACCGCAGCACCACACAGGTCCGCTCCTTGCGGATCTCGGGAAACTTCAGCGGCGCATTCCAACTGAACGACAGCATCTCACCCGGCAGGAAGCTCAGCACCCGACATCCCTCCGAACCGCGCTGCCCTTCCGGAGCCGACGGATTGAAGTACAACTCGTACGGACCGCCTACCCGCAGTTCGATATGCGCCTCCGGGGCGAAGAAGCTCTTGGCCCCGTCGGTCGTGGTCCAGGCGAGCCATACCTCCTGCGGCGAAGCCGTGACCGTGACCTCCTTGCGCAGTATTCGTGGTTCCGTGTTTTCCGCTCCGGACTCTCCCGCCAAGCCGGCAGGTACCCTGTTGAGCCCCACGCCCAGAGTCCAGAGGATCAGGCCGGTCCGGGCCATACCAAGAACACCTGTGGACATGATCATCTCCGTGTCACAAGCCAGGAACGGATTGTACGCCGTAAAAATAAAATTTGAGGCGCCCGTCCCATCCGAGGACGGACGCCCCACCCAAGGAGTTACTCGAAACGTTTGTAGGCGATCTCCATCACCTTGTAGTCGTCTCCGGCGTGCAGGTCATACATCTCGAACACATGCGTGTCCTCGTCCACGATGCGCGTCACCGTCTTGACGGTCTTTCCGTACACGTCCATCATGGGCTCGTCCATCTGGCCGTAGTATGTGAACAGGCCCGACGGATCCCGCATGCCGGTCAGCGTGTGCAACGCCGTGTTCTGGTTATCACACCAGGTCGAGATGTACATGTTCTTGAAATTGTCGTAGCCGGTCAGCCCCAGCCCCTCGTAGGGCACCGGCCGCATCTGTCCCTCGGGCCCGGGCATCATGATCTCGCCGGTCATCTCCTCCATGATGAACCGCCCGTCGAGAACCCACTTGACTTCGGCCGTGCCCTTCGTCTCGCTCGCCGGTGTGCCCGGTCCGCCCCACCACATCTTCGTGACCGTATTCCACTTGCCCACGAACGGATCGAGGTGCTTGTGGTGCGGGCCCGGCCTCGCCACCTTGGTCCACTTGGCCATCATCTCCTGCATCTGGTCCGGCGATGACGGCTTGCTCTCACGCGCGCCGTCCTTGCTCTGCGAGATCGCCTGTCGGGCCAGCATGGTCAGCGATCCGATCATGACCGCCACGGCAAGAACCGTTGTGGCTTTTCTCACGATTGCGCTCCGTTGCATGGTCTCTCTGGCCACTTAGAAACATCCTTCGCAGGGGCTACGACGATGGACAGTCCTTGCCGTCCTGCGCGGCCATCTGGGCGAACCATTCCTCGGCGCCCTGGCGAATGCGCTCGGGCGTCAGATCCTGGGTGTGCGTGGCGATGCTCCATTCGTGCCCGAACGGATCGACCACCTTGCCGTACCGATCACCCCAGAACGTGTCCATCACCGGCATCGACGGCGTCGCGCCAGCGTCGACGGCCTTGCGGTACGCCGCGTCCACATCATTGACGTACAAGTGCAGGCAGACGGTCGTGCCGTTGAGCGATTCAGGAGAAACGAGATGCTCCATGCCCGGCCACTCGCCGCACATCATGAGCCGCGAGTCGCCGATCTGAAGCTCAGCGTGCATGACGCCCTCGCCGCACGGCCCGGGCATGCTATACACCTCTTCGGCCCCGAAGGCCTTCTTGTAGAAAGCGATGGCCTGCTCTGCGTTACGCACAACCATGTGAGGGGTAATCGTGTGGAAACCCTGGGGAATCGGATTCGCCATGTTGTTCTCCTTACGGCTCGGGCGAACGGCCTCACGTTCGCGGGTTCGAACAAACTCTGCCGTCCGGATGGCGTCTGCGGGTCGGCCACGGCGTTCCCGCTGGAGTTCGCGGACCGGACGCCTGGAACAATTCTCCGGATCGTGGTCCCTTAGCCTTCACGCAAAGAAGCACCGAGTCATACGCCGGAACGGTGAGGACAAAGGGAGACCGCTCGATCGGCCCGAGAGAGAATAGGATTCGCACCGGACGATTTCCACGACACATGCGAGAGTCCGCCGATCGGCAATACTCGGTCGGGCAGCGCTTTGGCCGAGACTCAAAGCCCTCATTTCCATGTCAGGACGATGCTGCCGAATCAGCCCTGGTCGAGGAGTTCAAGCTGGAACGTGATCGTGTCCCGTCCCTCTCGATCATCCTCGATGCGGACGTGCATGATCCCGCCCTCGCGGCGGTACAACAGGCGCCGGTGCCCCTGAAAGCTCTCTTCCGGGTGCTCGAAGACGGCCTCGGAGTCACCCGCACGGGTCAGGCGGAACTCGTAGGAACGCCCGCCGTCCAGATCGCGCAGGCCCGGCCCGAAATGCTTGAGGCGCATCACGGCACAGTCGCCCTCCTGCTGGATCAGGATCAACTCGGCGAACTGCATGCTCCCGGCCTTGATTTGCCGGAACATGCCCATGATGCAGTCGCCCGCCGGCGCCGACCAATGCTCCTCGCTGATCACGCCGTCTTTCTCGCTGCGCCACTGGCCGGCCAGCCAGGACAATCCCTCCAATCCCGACTTGTCCTCCGGACAAGGCGTCCCGCCCGAAACCGCATACACGCTCACAACCAGCAGACACGAGATGCCGACGGCGGCAGCCGCCAGCTTGGATCTCGATGATTTCATCGATCTCTCCTTGTTCAGCAGCCGGCGCCCTGTTTCTGCAGATCCTGATAGAGCATGAGCTTGTTGCCGTCCGGATCGTAGAACGTGGCCAGCTTGACCATGCTCGGAATCGTCTGCGTCTCGCCGTCGAACCGCACATGCTGCTCCTCGAGGATGCTGCGTGCCGCGTCGATGTCCTTCACGCCGAAAGTCAGCGTCGCCCCGCCCTTGACCTCGGGCTCTTCCACCTGCGACAGCCCCACGTTGACGCCCTTCGTTTCGGTCGCCAGCTCGCACCAGCCCATGTCTTCCAGGTGGTACAGCAGCGTGAAACCCAGGACCTTCTGGTACCACTGCATCGACGCCGCGAGATCCCGCACCGACATGGCGCAGGTCAGCCCGCCGTCGTATCTCAACGGTGAAGCCATATTCGTTCTCCTTTCGTAGCGGTGTTGCGTTCCGGTCTCGACTGGTACGGATTTTATACTTGATATACTTTCCGGTCAAGCTATAATTTGGACATGCGGGCGAAAAATCTCGACAGCCTGACCGTGCTGTGCCACCACCGCTGGTCCCTACCCGTCCTGGCCGAATTGCACGCCGGGCGGGGAGCCAAGTTCGTCACCCTGGCCCGCCGCCTGGGCGTCAGCCGTGATTCCCTCAGTCGCACCCTGGCCGCCCTCATGGAGCACGGCCTGCTCAAACGCAACCCCGGCTATGGCCACCCTATGCGCCCGGAATACGTCCTGACGCCCGCAGGTGCTCGCTTGGCACCCTGGTGCCTCCGCCTGGTCCGGGCCTTGCGGGCCCTACGGCTCGAGCCCAGCGTCCTGCGCAAGTGGTCCTTGCCCGTGCTGGCCGTTCTGCAAGCTGGCCAAGCCCGCTTCTGCGACCTGAAAACCGTGCTTCCCGGCATCACCCCGCGGGCTCTGACCCTGGCTCTTAAGGACATGGAGAACGCGGGCCTGATCCAACGCCGCGTCCTTACCGAATACCCCCCCGCGACCTGTTACCAGCTCACCGCCCGCTCCCGCCCCCTCCGGGCCTCCCTCCGCCACCTGGACACTCGCCCATGAACCCGCCATCGTGCCGAAGGCGCGGCTCCGTCCGGGCGGGCAGCAGAAACCGCGGCCGGACGGCGCGGCCACTATGCGACTAAGCACCCGGCATGGTCTGCTCGACGCACCTGATGTTCTGCGTTTCCAATTCGGCCAGAACCGGCTCGTAGATTCTCGGCTCCACTGGGATGTGGACGCCGGTCATGTCGATCTTTCCTTCCAGGATCAGTTTGGTGGCCATAGCCGCTGGCAGGCCCACGGTGCGTGACATGGATGAGTCGCCGCCAGGGATACCGTAGTCGATCAAGGTGGAGGTGATCCTCTCGGCCGGCTTGTCGGGGTACTCGGCTCGGAAGTCGTGGTGCAGGATAATCATGTCGCGCTCATTCGGCTCGTAGGAGCATTTCTCAAGGAACAACGCGCACAACGCATCCAGTGGAGCGATCTTTTCGGCTGGCAGGAGCTTGTCGCTGAACAGCCCGAGCCACTTCCACCAGTCGAATACATGTGAGCCCTCGGCCAAGTCGAGTTGTTCGGCGAGGTCCTTGCGGAGGTTTCCGGAGGGATTCTTGACCATCGAGCCTAGCATCCGGGCGAATGTCGTGTCCTTGGGCCAGTCCCTCTCGGTCTCGTCAAGCAGCCCGAGATCGACCATCTTCTTCCAGGTCTCGCACCAGCCGAGGTTGCGCAGGGTGCCACGGTACATGGTCTTGATGCCTTCGAGCCCGTACAGCTTGACGTAGCCGAGCGAGTCCCGGTTGGGATAGGCCTCGCGGTCGCCGAGCCCATCGACGTGGAGGATGTGCACATCGGTGAACAAGCCGGGGCCCGGCACATGCACCTCTTTGCCGTCGAGCAGGTATCGCCCGTCGTTCTTGCCGGCCATCAGCACGCCGCGCGGCGCCCAGGAAAACTTGTAGCCCCACGGGTTGGTGTTGGCCTCGGGAGCGGGCAACCCGCCGCAATAGGAGCGGAAGGCGGTGACCCGACCGCCCTTGGCCTTGACGGCGTGAATGATCTTCATGGCGGACATGTGGTCGATGCCGGGGTCCACACCGATCTCGTTGAGGACCAGCACGCCGGCCTTCCTGGCCGCGCCGTCCAGCTCTTTCATGGCCGGGCTCACGTAGCTGGTCGTGACCATGTGTTTGCCCTTCTCGATGCAGAGCCGGGCCACGACCGGGTGTTGCGGCGCGGGCAGCAGGCTGATGGCCAGGTCGTGTCGGCCGATCATGTCGGCCAGGGCTTCCCGCTTGTCCACGGTCCAGGCCACGGCCTTGCCGTTGGGCGCGTCGCCGACGATTCGTTCGGCCTTGCTCACGGTACGGCTGGCCACGGTAACCTCAAACCCCTGAGCGAGCAGATAACGGACCGGCGGACGGGCCACCAGCCCCGCGCCCAACATCAGGACCTTATTCATAGAACATTCCTCCAAGTGGTATGCTGCGGTGTCTCCTCGGCACCGTGAGCTTTCAGCCCGTTCGCGCGGGGATTCGGTACGCGGATCCACTCCCCGCCTCTCCGGGGAGCGGTGTCACAGGTACTCGGTCAGGTATTGGTACTCCGGAGTCAGTTGTCCCCCATACAGGATGGTCGCGCGCCGAATCTTGTCCGACAAACCACAGTGCTCAAAGTCCTGCGACCAGTCTGTCCTGGCGATCTCCGGCAGGAGCCTGGTCAGCACGGCGCCGAAGTCGGCGGAGGCCTCCCTGGGCAGTTCGCAGGGGAGGTTGTCCACCGCCAGGACCACAGGACCGCGACCGGCCACGCCGTCATGCGTCCGATCAGTAGCCGGGTCATAAACGTAAATCGGGTTGCCGGAATCGGTGTTGCGCACGTTGCACTCGATCGAGCCATTGACGTCGCAGGTGATGTCGCCGATGACACGAAGTCGGGGCGAGGCTCCCTCGCCGTACATCTCGCGAAGCCGTTCCTTGGTGACCAGCCGCGGGTATCGGGTGTCCCAGTAGATGCAGTTGGCCAGGATGGTCAGGTGGTCCAGGTACGGACCGAAGCGACTTCGGTACTTGGCCGGGTGGTCGTAGTAGTCCTGAAGTTGGAAGCGGGCCTCGCGGTCTTTCGGCTCGAACAGATGTTCTTCCTTGAAGATCACCTTGTACAGGCGGTGCCGGGCTTGCGGACCGCCATCGCGGAGTGAGGCTACGGCCTCAGGCGGGATGGCCGAGGCCGGCAATTGGTCGAATATCTCCTGGGCGCCCTGTGAAACGTGGCCATACCCGGCGAAGCCGCAGACCAGCGGGTGCAGCGACCCCGGCAGCCCCTGTTGCCGGATGCGGTCACCGACTGCCGCGACCGCCTTCTTGGCAGCCTCGCTGTCAGCATATTTGAGGGTCGGCTCGATTCTGGCGAAGGGAGTGTCCAGGCCTTCCCATTTGAGGCGCTGCCCGAAGGCCCAGAGCGTGTCGATCATGCCGGCCAGGCCGGCGTAGCGGCCGAAGAAAATCAAACGTCGGCCTTTGTCGTCAATGATGCGCTCGTAGTCGATCAGGTTGCAGCCCAACTCCATCAGCTTGCGGAGCATGGGCATGTTGGCGGGCTGCCCCTTGATCACGTGGGCGAAGAAGACATACGTCTTCTTCGGGTCGAGTTTGGCGACGGGGATCTCCTTGACACCGATGATGACGGGGCAGTCCGACAGGTCGTCGCGGACCTGGGCCCCGGCGTCTGCGTACCCGACGTCGGGGAAAATGCGCTTATCCGACGGCTGTACCACAAACCGCAGGTCCGTGGACTGGGTCAGTTGCCCGACCTGTCGGGGCGTCAGGGGAACGCGGGTCTCCCAATCGTTCTTGTCTTCTCTACGGATGCCGATTCTCATGGGCTGGCTCACGACCAATCGGGCCGCGCGGAGAGCCGCGACGACCCTCAGCGACGAAAGGCATCATGCTAGCAAGCCGCGGTGTTGGGTCAATGGCTTTGGGGCGCGGCGCTTGAGGCGGCGCCGCGAGCCGCTGGAAGACCACGGTTTAAACGCACTAAACCGCGATCGATCGCGCGACGGCGGCACGACAGTCGCGGTGCGTCGGGACGGGTGGCATCGGGCCAAGCAGGTTTGTACCATGGCCATCCCGGCCGGAAAGCCTGCAGGGGAAAGTCATTGAACCGCCTTAGCTGTAGAGGAACGATCATGAAGGAGATTCTGGCGAAGCTCGGCATCGAACAGGAAAACCCCGGCGCATTCTGCGGTGAGTGGCTCGGGTCCGGCAAGGTGCTGGAATCGCTCTCGCCCATTGACGGCAAGGTGCTGGCCACGGTGCGGCAGTGCACCGAAGCCGAATACGACCAGGTGGCCCAGCGAGCCCACAAGGCATTCCTGGAGTGGCGCAAGGTGCCGGCGCCGAAGCGGGGCGAGGTGGTGCGGCAGTTGGGGGAGGAGTTACGCACCGTCAAGCGGGACCTGGGCGCCCTGGTCACCATGGAGATGGGAAAGATCATCGCCGAGGGCGAGGGCGAAGTCCAGGAGATGGTTGACATATGCGACTTCGCGGTGGGCCTGTCGCGGCAGCTTTACGGTTTGACCATCCAGTCCGAACGGCCCGACCATCGCATGTTCGAGCAATGGCATCCCCTGGGCGTGGTGGGGATCATCAGCGCCTTCAACTTCCCCGTTGCGGTGTGGAGCTGGAACGCGGCCATCGCCGCGGTCTGCGGCGACTCGATGATCTGGAAGCCTTCGTCCAAGACGCCGTTGACGGGCATCGCTTGTGCGAAAGTCGCCGAGCGCGTGGCCCACAACAACGACGTCGATCCGGCGGTCTTCTCACTGGTGGTCGGCTCGGGCTCGACCATCGGCGAGAAGCTGATTCACGACCACCGCGTCCCGCTGGTGTCGGCGACCGGCAGTTGCCGGATGGGACACAGGATCGGCGCCGTCGTGGGCGAGCGGCTGGGCCGAACCATCCTCGAACTCGGGGGCAACAACGCGATCATCGTCACGCCGCACGCCAACCTGGAGATGGCCATTCCCTCAATTCTGTTCGGCGCGGTGGGGACGGCCGGTCAGCGGTGCACCTCGACCCGGCGGATCATCGTGCACGAATCGATGAAGGCCGCCCTATGCGAGTCGCTGGTCTCGGCCTACAAGCAGGTGCGGATCGGCAATCCTCTGGACCCAGACACACTGATGGGGCCGCTGATCGACACGGGCGCGGTGGGCGATATGTTCGCGGCCCTGGAGCGGATCAAGAAGGCCGGCGGCAAGGTGCTGGTCGGCGGAGAGAAGCTGAGCGGCGAGCGGTATCCGGGCGGCTGCTACGTGACGCCGTGCATCGCCGAGGCGCACAATGACTGGGACATCGTGCAGGAAGAGACCTTCGCCCCGATTCTGTACATCATCACCTACAAGACCATCGAAGAGGCGATCGACCTGCACAACGGCGTGCCGCAAGGTCTGAGTTCGGCGATCTTCACGGACAACGTGCAGGAGGCCGGGCTGTTTCTGTCGCCGCGGGGCAGCGACTGTGGCATCGCCAACGTGAACATCGGCACCAGCGGCGCCGAGATCGGCGGGGCCTTCGGCGGCGAGAAGGAGACCGGCGGCGGGCGCGAGAGCGGCTCGGACGCGTGGAAGGCGTACATGCGGCGGCAGACCAACACGGTGAACTGGTCCCGCGAGCTGCCCCTCGCCCAGGGCATCAAGTTCGAGCTGTGATGGAGTTGAAGTCGCCGGCGTCATCGCCAGCCTGATGATCTGATTCACCATTAGCCCGGGCGGGGCTGTTGCGGCCGACTACCTCTTTGTAGCGCAGTCGCGGCGGTTCCGCCCGGTTTGTATGCGCCGCTCGATGGGTTCGACGGTCAGAGGGTGGTCGCCCGGCTCGGCCGTCGTTTCGCGAGACGTGATGATCGCAATCGTGCTTGACACACGGACTGCGTGCAGGGATGGTACGATGAGCCGTGGAGCTCCCGCATGGCCCGCATCGTCGTTCTTGATCTGCTCTTCAACTGGCCACCCGAGGGCGGGGCCCGCGTGGACACGCTGGAGCTGACGCGTTTCCTCAGCGCCCGGCATCGGACGACCATGCTGGTGCCACGGATTCCGGACGCGTTCCCGCGCGGTCGGGTCGACTTCTCGCACGAGGAACTGGGCATTGATCTCGAGGTCATGCCGGTTCCAATCGGGGTGGCCGATCACCGTCAGTTGTGCGACATCATCCGCGATCGTCTGGAAGAGCTCAGCCCCGACCTGCTGGTCATCGGAGACGCCTGGCACCTCAAGGCACGGCTGCTGGCGGCGCTGACGGACTACGCCCCGGTGGTGCGATTCTACGCCCATGAGAGTCTGTGCCTGAAGGGGCATGGACACCAGTACCGTGACGAGCAAGTCTGCCCGGTCGACACGCTGGCGCGGCCAACCGATTTTGAGTCGCAATGCCTGCCCTGTCGGCAGGCGTGGGCGGAGGCGACGACGACAAAGGTCTTTGATCGCGAGATGGAGCTGGCGGCCATCGAGGACGGAACGTATCTGGACGAACTGCGGCGTGGGCTGGCGGCGGCGCGGGCCGTCGTGGTGACCAACACGGACATGGTCCGGCGGCTGAGCCCGCACACCAAGCGGGTGATTCTCCAGCCGATGGGCGTGGACTTGGACATGTTCCGGCCGGTCTCTCCTCCGACAGGCAACCGCTTCCTCCTGCACGGACGCGTGTACGACTATCTGAAAGGGGCACATGTGCTGATCGAAGCGGGGCGGCTGCTACACGAGCAGGGGCGAGATTTCACCATCGCGGTCACCGGGCTCCCGCCCGGGCAAACGAACGAGGACCTGCCGGATTTCGTGGAGGCGCTCGAGCCGGTGCCGCACGATCAGGTTCCGGGCGTTATCGAGTCAGCGCTATGCAGCGTCCTGCCCCCGGTTTGGCCCGAGCCGTTACCGCTGTCGGCGCTCGAGTCAATGGCCTGTGGTCGGCCGTTGATCGCCTCGGCCGTGGGTGGGTTCAAGGACCTGATCGTGCCGGAGCAGAACGGCCTGCTGGTGCCGCCCAATGACCCGGTCGCCTTGGCCGAGGCCATGGCCCGCATCCTCGACGACCGCGCGTTGCTGAACCGGCTGGCCGAGGAGGCCGTGGCGACGGCGTGGCGGCATCGTTGGACGGACTTACACGAGAAGGCCTACGGCCCGCTGCTGGCGGAGTTATGAGCGGGGCGCGTGCGGCGGGCACCGATGCAATCCAAACGTAACGACATCATCGCGTTGCTGCTGAGCATGTGTGTGCCGTCGCTGGCGGCGCTGGCGTACTTCGTGTTCCTTGGGGAGTCACCGGCAGCGCGGGTCGTCTACGCGGTATCGCGTGCGTTCCTGATCGCATTTCCCGTGACGTGGTTTCTGCTGGTCGAGCGAGGCCGGGTGCGGTGGCCGACGTGGAATACGCGGGCTGCGGCGCTCGGCGCGGCGTTCGCGCTGCTGGTCGGCGCGGCCGCATGGACGCTATACCAATATTGGCTGAATGAGGCACTCGATTTCACCGATGTGAAGCGCAAGGCGGCGGCACTGCACGTACGCGAACACTACGTGCTGTTCGCCGCCTTCCTGTCGCTGGCCAATTCGGCGGTGGAAGAGTACTACTGGCGGTGGTTTGTGTTCGGGCGGTGCCGGCGACACCTTGCGCTCGCGGGTGCGGCCATACTGTCGGGGCTGGCTTTCGCGGCACATCACTGCATCGTGCTCGTGGTCATGTTCGGCTCGGTCGCGGGCGCGGGACTGACGCTCGGCGTGGCGATCGGCGGCGTGTTCTGGGCCTGGCTGTACGACCGCTATGGCTCGCTGTACGCGAGTTGGATTAGTCACCTGCTGGTCGACGTGGCCGTCATGTCCATCGGCTACCGGATGCTGGAGACGGCGGGTTGACGCCGATGACGACGGATCGACAATGCCGGGAGTAGCTGGGCGGGCAGAGTAACCGGAAAGACGCTCGCCACGGGAAGGCGGCATCACACTGATGGCCATTCAGTTTGCATGTTCGAGTTGCACCAGACTCATTGAGGTCGACGATGAACTGGCCGGGCAGTGGGCCATGTGCCCCTACTGCCAGTCCACCGTGCAGGTGCCGGACAAGACCACCCTGACGTCTGAAGCCGCCGCTCCGGCCGAGCCCGGCACCGCGTCCCAGCCCGTTATACGCAGCCCCGGTCCGCAGCCGACGACCGTTCAGCCAACCGAACCGGTTCTTCCATACCATGGGTCCCCGCCGCCGCCGAGGACGGGCAACGCATTCGGCAATTGGGGATTGGCCATCTCCCTCCTTTCCTGGGGAACGATCCTGGTGATGCTTGGATGGCTGTTCGTGGAGGTCGCCAGTTCGCCGGCGTTCGAAGATGCTGCCGAGCCCACTCCCGAGGAGGTGCAGCAGGTGATCTTGGAGATCATGAAGGATCCCGAGAGGGGACGCGTTCCAGCCCTGTTCGGGTTGGCCGCCATGTTCTTCGCCCTGGTGGCAGTGGTCTTGTCCGTCATCGGCTTGACCAGGCCCAATAAGCGCAAGGGGACGGCCATTGCAGGAGTGATCATCGGGGGCACGTTGTTGGCCTGCCAGTGCGTCGGCACTTTCGGGGGCATGGGTTCGATATGACCGCCCCCCGACAGCACCAGCCGACGTTTCCTTTCCGCCGTCGGAATAGAGGCTGTTACAGCGTGATGACCTTATCAGCGTCGCGCAGGGCGGCCACGATCTCGTCCATGTTGCTCGGCCGGCGCGTGATCAGCCTGTCCGTGAGCTTATAGTAATCCGCGCAGGTCCCGCACGGAAGAATATCCACGCCGTTCTCGCGCAGTTGACGCAACTCCACGGCCACCGGTGAATCGGTGGTGGCCAGATGGACGCCGCTGTTGTAAAGCACGATGCTGCGCAGGTCCGGAATGCTGACCAGCTTGCGCAGGCAGGTAGCCAGGATCTTGAGGCCGAGCTCCCGATCGCCGTGTCCCATCTGATTGGTGTTGAGAATCACCGCCGTGGCCATGAGTTCCTCGATTCTTCG
>CP070685.1:3355163-3424051 GCA_020352895.1 Phycisphaerales bacterium | reverse complement strand
TGTTGCTGCACCCGGAGCCCTACCGCACGTACGTGGTCGATCGGAACATCAACTACTCCAACGTATGCACGGCCAAGTGCGCCTTCTGCAACTTCAAGGCCGAGCCCGGCGCTCCGGATGCATACGTCTTGACGTTGGAGGAGATCGGGCGGAAGATCCAGGAGTTGGTGGACATCGGGGGGACCCAAGTGTTGATGCAGGGCGGGCTGGTGCCGGCGGAGGTGCTGCCTTTCTCCTGGTACGAAGACTTGCTGCGCTATATCAAGAGCTACTTTCCTGGAATCCACATCCACGCCTTCAGCCCTCCGGAAATACACGCTTTAGGCAAGATGTTCGGAATGAGCGTGCGGGATGTGCTCTTGCGGCTCCAGGAGGCGGGTCTGGACACTATTCCGGGCGGGGGGGCGGAGATTCTGGCGGATCGGGTCCGCCGTAAGATCGGCCATGGCAAGACGTTGACGGACGAATACCTGGAAGTCATGAGGCAGGCCCATCTCATCGGCATGCGCACAAGCGCGACTATGATGATCGGCCACCTCGAGACGTGGGCCGAGCGCATCGAGCATCTTTCCCATATTCGCAATCTGCAGGAGGAGACCGGGGGTTTCACCGCGTTCATCTGCTGGACCTTCCAGCCCGCACGTACTCCCTTGGGAAGAAAGAAGATGCGCCCGGCCGAGCAATCGGGATCGCCGGACGGCGTGCAACTGGTGCTTTCGGAGGCCCATGATTATCTAAAAACACTGGCAATCAGCCGTCTTGTGCTTCATAATGTGGTCAACATCCAAGCGAGTTGGGTGACCCAGGGCCCCAAGATTGGCCAGTTAGCGCTCTTTTTTGGCGCGAACGACATGGGGTCCGTGATGATGGAAGAGAACGTGGTCTCGGCGGCCGGGACGACGTTCAGGCTAACGGAGCAGCAGATTGCGGCGTTGATACTCGATGCCGGGTGGCAGCCGAGGAAGCGTAACTGTTACTACGAGATCATTGAGCCGACCATCTAGTTGGAGGGGACACTTGGCGGACATCTCTGTAGATACACTCCTCTGACAGACCGGTTCGGTTGCCGGGAGAGATGAAGGACACGCAGATCTCCTGGGGTGCGAGGTGAGCATGGGGAGCGCCGGTCTTGCGGATTTGGCTGGCGGGTGGGAAGACTTGCCGCCAGGTGTCAGGCAGATATGGGCCTTGGCGGAGGAGGACCTGACCGTTCAGGAAACGGACGGGCCGGTCGACGTATTCCTCTGGGAGCACACCAAGCGGGTAGTGGCCTCGATTCCTTCGGTGCTCAGGCTTCTAGGTGAGAAGGCCGGCGAGACGGATCGGGTAGCTCTGTTCGTGGCCGGCCTATATCACGACGCCGGAATGGCGTTTCAAGTCCGCGACGGCACCCTGAGTCGATGGGACGTTCTCTCTCGGCCGGGGACGGACGTTCAGCAGGAACTGGCCGCCGGGCGGGCGGAGGAACGTTTGGCCGGTCGTATTTCCGGAAACAGCCTGGAAACGGCGATCAACGTGATTCGCGGGCTGCATTCCAGGGACGCGCAGTTGCCGGAGATTCACGTTTTGGCTGACACGGACGGTCTGGATCAAATCGGCCCGCTGGCTTTATGGCAGACGGTGCGGCTGAATGCGTTCCGTGGCAAAGGCGTGCAGGACTCCGTGGATCACTGGCTCAGCCAGCAGGAGTATCATTTCTGGGAGGCGCGCCTGGGCCGATTTCGGTTTGCCGTGATGCGAAAGCTGGCCGAGAGGCGGTTGGAGGCGCTGGATCGTTTCCTTCGGGCCGTGGCGGCCCTGTCGAGAGGCGAGGACCTGGAGGCCTGAGCTGGGCCCGAGGTGCCTCGTGACAGGGCCTTGGGTCGAGCCCGCGTGTCCGGCGTCCCGGTTCCGGCAAGAGACTTGCACTGTCATCCGTGCATGGCGTACGCCGGTCGACCGGTTATGATTCCAGCATGCCCCGTCGCAGCCTCCAAGTGCGCCCCATTGTCGGGATGGAGATTCATGTCCAGTTGAACACCCGCAGCAAGATGTTCTGTCGCTGCCCGGTGGAGTTCGGCTCAGAGCCGAACACTCGTGTGTGCCCTGTATGCCTGGGATTGCCGGGAGCCCTTCCGGTGATGAATCAAAAGGCGTTCGAGTACGCCGTCATAGTGGGTCTGGCCTTGCGCTGCCAGATCTCTCGATTCACAAAATGGGACCGCAAAAGTTACTTTTATCCCGATCTGCCGAAGAACTACCAGATTTCGCAATATGACCTCCCTCTGGCCGCGGGCGGGTATTTCGAGCTGCCCGCGGACAAGGGGGCGCGGCCTCGTCGAATACGCATTATCCGAGCACACCTGGAGGAGGACGCCGGCAAGAACGTGCACGATCTGGCCGGAGGGACGGGTGTGGATCTGAACAGGGCGGGTACACCACTCCTGGAGATTGTTACAGAGCCGGACTTGGTTTCGGCCGAGGAGGCGTCCATCTTTGCGATCGAGTTGCAGAAGTTGGTGACGTACCTGGGGGTGAGCGAAGGCAACATGCAGAAGGCGCAGATGCGCTTCGAGCCGAACGTGAATTTGTCCATCACTGAGAAAGGCACTGAGTACCGTACGCCGATCGCCGAGGTGAAGAATCTCAACAGCTTCCGGGCCCTGCGGGATGCGGTCGCGTACGAAATCCGACGACAACTGGACACGTGGGCACAGGATCACGACTACGTGCTGGACAAGGTGGGCAAGGTAAACTGTGGCTGGCGGGAGGAGCTTGGGCGGACCGAGATCCAGCGAACCAAGGAGGAGGTACACGACTACCGCTACTTCCCGGACCCTGACTTGATGCCCGTCCGTGTGGACGAGGGCTGGTTGGGCCGGATGCAGGATCGGCTGCCCGAGTTGCCCATATCGAGGCGGGCGCGATTTGTCCGCGAGTACGGATTGAACACGGCCGAGGCGGACATGATTGTGGCGGACCGCCCTACAGCGGACCTATTCGAGGAGGCCATCGGCGAGCGGGCGGATACGGCGACGCTGGGTAGACAGTTCGTCAATTTCTGGGCAAAGCACGCCAACGAGGGAGACACGACGATTGCGAGCCTGGGTGTGGAGGCTACTCGGATGGCGGAGCTCAGCCGCATGACAGCGGCCGGCGTTATCAGCGCCACGACCGCGCAGACGATCGCCGGGAGAATGCTGTGCGACCCGCGACCGCCGGCAGAGATCGCCCGAGCCGAAGGGCTGGAACTGAGCCGGGACGTTTCGGCGGTCGAACGGTTTGTGGACCAGGCGATTACGGAGAACTCCAAGGCGGTCGGTGACTTCAAGACGGGAGGCAAGAAGTCCGAGAAGGCATTCAGGTATCTCCAGGGTCGGGTCATACAGTTGTCTCGTGGGAGTGCCCCACCGCAACTAGTGAAGACGTTGTTGAGGAAGAAGTTGGTCGACGAAGGGGGCTGAGCCGCGCAGATTCCTAGAGTACGGACATGTCGAAAGCTCTGACAATCCTCTGTGTGCTCGCGATGGTGACGGCGGTGCTGCATGCATTTGTTGCAGGCCGGGCCGAAGAATCGGACGACGAGTCTGATCCGAAGCCGCGCGTGGTGCTTCCGGACGAGTCGGCTTATGCGCCATCACCGCACGACGGGAAGGGCCGGGCGGCGGTGACGCCCGATGTTGTGGGCGTCCGCGAGCCTGTCACGATGACGATCGTCTACACAGCCGCGGGGGAAGGGATTGCGGTCGGCGGTGGTGTGGCGTGCATGGTGTCGCAGTTCTGGGGTTGGTCCCAGCCGCAGGACGTGAGTCCGCAGATTCCCGGGTACGTGACGGTGCGGTGTTCCGATGAGCAGGTCAAACTTGACACGTACGTGGACCGTCAGAACGGTAGTGTGGTGGCCATCATCCGGGAGCGTCCATTGGAGGCGGGGACGGCACTGAACTTCGTATATGGCGACACGTCAGGAGGCAGGAACGCGAGGGCGCGGGGATTAACGGATCGGTACGCCGAGCGCGGCGAGCGCTTCTTCATCAAGGTGGACGGCGACGGCGACGGGTTCTTCACGGCGATCCGTGAGCAGCCCACGATTCGGGTGGAAGCTCGGCAGGCCAGCCGTCTGGTGCTGTTCGGGCCGTCACACGCGACCGTGGGCGGAGCGTTTGATCTGCGTTTGTCGGCGGTCGATCCGGGCAACAACCTCGTCGAGTCATACGAGGGTAAGGCCGCGCTGAGGGCGCTAATGGCGTCGGCGGACTTTGAGGCAGAGGTCACGTTTGAGGAATCCGATCGTGGTAGCACCCGGGTGCGCGTCACGCCGAAAGCCGCGGGCGTGTTGTGGTTCGCGGCCCAGGATGCGGACGGGGCGTTGGAGCAGGCACAATCCACTCCTATCGTGGTTACGGAGAGGGGGCCTTCGCAGTACACGCTGTACTGGGCCGACCTCCACGGCCATTCGAACTTCAGCGACGGGACAGCCCTGCCCGAGGACTGGTATCGGTATGCGCGGGACGTGTCCCGGCTGGACGTAGCGGTGCTGACGGACCACGGTCACTGGGGCTACACGCTGCTGGATGAGGATAAGGCGGCGTGGCGGCATATCCTGGAGGTGTCGCGGTCCTACCATGAGCCGGGACGCTTCGTGACGTTTCCGGGGTACGAGTGGACCAACTGGCAGTATGGGCACAAGCATGTCATCTTCGCGGACGAGAGCGAGGCCGTAGTCATCACCAGCTTCGACGAGAAGACGGACGAGCCGAAGGAGTTGTGGGCGGCGCTGGCGGAGCGGGATTGCATCACGGTGGATCATCATCCGGGCGGCGGGCCTGTCCCAACGTTCTGGAAGTACTATGATCCGCATTTCGAGCCCGTCGTGGAGATCACGTCGGTGCACGGCGTGTCGGAGGCGATGGGACATCCGAAGTGCATTTACAACCCAGTCGAGTCCGGGATGGTGCAGAGTGCGCTGGCCCGGGGATACAGGCTGGGTATCGTCGGTTCCGGCGACACGCACGACGGGCATCCGGGCATGCGGGCCCTGGGCGGAGGGTGTGGAGGACTGGCCGGCATTTATGCAACGGCGTTGACGCGGGAGGCCGTGCTGGAGGCTCTCCGGGCGCGGAGGGTGTACGCGACCACGGGATGCCGGGCGGTGCTGCGGTTTCACATGGGAGACGTGCACATGGGAGGGGTGGCGACGCTCGATGACCCGAACCAGGAGCGGAAGCTGAGCGTCTCGGTTCTCGGCGACGCGCCGGTCAAGAGCGTCACTGTAGTCAAGAACAACGAGACTGTGGGTCAAAGAACATGCGAGGGCCTGCTGGAGAGTTGGGAATGGGTCGACCCGGCACCCGCTTGCGACGGGGATTATTATTACGTGCGCATCGAACAGGCTGACGGGGAATGGGTCTATTCAAGCCCGATCTGGATTGCACTGAGAAACATGTAGTGACGTCGGGGCGTAACGGTGCCCGGCGTTCCATTCGCTTCGACAACGCATTTCACTCATAATGCGTGCATGACCGGGGCCATGTCATCTGAGTCGGCACCGCAGGGCGCGCGATCCGGACTGTGGTCGTTGGCATTCTGGGTGCTTCTTGCGTGCGTTGGATGGGCAGTGGTTCGGATCGGCTGCGCCGACATCCGCGTGGCCGGGTACGACTACGCCTTGCGCCCGCCAAGCTATACCGCGTTTGTGGGCGTATGCCTGTGGGCGTGCGCTTGCTTAGCGGCTTGCACCCTGGAGCGGTGGGCGGCCGGGCGCTGGCGTGCGTGCGAGACATGGGCGGCAAGTGCCGGTACACGGTGCCGGTCGATGGCCCCGTTTGCCCTGGTGGTCTGTCTGTTTGGCCTGATCGTGGCAATTGGGGGCCGCGGGCATTTCGTGATGCTTCCCACGACGGCGGCGCTTGTCGGGGCGGCGGTCGGGAAGATCGCACTGGCGTGGCATCACGTCGGTATCGGCGAAGGACAGACACCGGATCGCCCATCATCGTTGTGGCCGTTCCTCTTCTTAATGGCGTGTATCGCGGCCTTCGCGGCGGCGTGCTCGACGAATCTCCTCGGCATGTACGCGGCGGGGCACGTAGGCTACTTCGACACGGGCACTTTTGCGTCGCGGCTGGTGAACACGCTGCGCTGGTCGGCACCGTTTCGTGAGAACCCTTCGGTGCCGCCATTCTGGGATCATTTGAATCCAGGGTTCTATGTGCTGACGCCGCTTGCCACAATCACTGATCCGGTCCGGCTTCTGTTGGTGGCGCAGATCGTGGCCGCCGCAGCCACCGCGCTGGTGTGGTATGCATACGGTCGCCGTTGCGGCCTGAGCCCACGGGGAGGAGCCGCAGTCGGTCTGGCCTGGTTGCTGCTCCCCAGCTTGTCGCAGATGGCATTCAGCATGGGCCGGGGGTTCCACGGGGTGATGCTGGCCGTACCGCTCGTGGCGGGAAGCCTGCTGTGCATGGAGAAGGGGCGGTGGGTCTGGATGGCGATCCTGGCCGCGCTGGCGTGCTCGCTACGCGAGACGGTGGCTCTCGCCTACGCGGGGATAGGCCTTGGGCTCCTGTCACAGGGTGGTCGCCGGAAGCACGGCATCGTGATTTTGGCCGTTTCGCTGGCGTATTTCGCAGTGGTCGTGGGTGCGATCATCCCGGCGTTTCGTGGCGGGTCTTCCTATCTTGGCGAGCATCGCTTCGAATATCTCGGCGGGAACATCTGGGAGGTTCTTCTGAGTCCGCTGTTCAGGCCGGCGGCATTCTGGGGGACCGTGTTCTCGTGGCAGTCGCTGATGTTCGTGCTGGTCGTGCTCGCGAGCGTGGCGCTGTTTCCGCTGTGGCGCGGGGGATGGCGCTGGGTGGCGGTGCTGCCGGGAGGGGTGTGGCTGATGCTGTGGGAGGACCCGCTGCTTCGGAGCATCGCGTATCACTATCACGCCGTCGTGCTCGTGCTGGTGTTCTGGATTGCGCTGAGCTGCGTGGCGCGGCCGCAACAACATCACAGGGCATGGGCGCTGCTCGGCGCGGCGGCGACGGCGTCGTTTCTGATGGGTTGGTGGCCACAGTTGCGGGCGACGACTCCGCTGGATCGGCTGGCCTCGCGCGCAGACGCCGTGGAGTTGGTGCGCAGTCAGGTCGGAGATCGAGATACCGTGGCCGCGACGATTTGCATGGCAGCGCATTGTGTGCAGGCGGCTGAGGTGAGGGTGCTGTCCTCCTTCGATCCGGACGTGGACGGGTGGCCGGACGTGTTGGTGCTGGATTATGCGGACGATTGGGGGAGGTTGAACCTGCCGCGTTATCTCAGGCAGGTCCGGTCGAATCACCGTCGCACGTTGGCGGACGGCTACGCGGTTGCGGAGGAGCGCGGGCCGGTGGCCGTGCTGCGTCCCGGCGGCGCGGTTGCAGTCGGTGCGGTGCGGTACGTGGCTGCGATCCCCGAAGGGGCGGCGTTGGAGGTACCTGTGCGGCTGATGCCGGGACTATGGCTGGAGGGTTGGCGCATTCGGGAGTTCCAGGTTGCACAACCGGGCCGGCGTTATGGACGTGCGTATGTCGACGCGTATGTGCGGGTCGAGTCGACGCCGCGGATCGACATGGGGATCGGGCTCGCACTGGTGGACGCCGAGCGGGGGATGAAGTCGGTAAGTGCGTCGGCGGTTCGGCCGGCGGGGGGCATGGCCTCGTCGAGCCTGGACTGGGAGCCGCGGCGGATCGTGCACGAGGAACACGAGATGGCCTGGGCGCTGCCCGTGCCGCCGGAGCGCGGCCGGTTCAAGCTGCGGGTCGATCTGTATGACCTGGCCACGGGCCAGCAGATCGCGTCCGGGTTGTGCGATTAAGACGGTGCCTCGCCCGCACTTTGCATGAGTGGTCGCCCGTGGGTGCTCTCTCGCCTTGTTTGCGCGGCGCCGGGCGGAGCGCGCACGAAACGCCGGCGAGCCTTGATCCTGAAGGGCACCTGCTGCGTGCCGGTGGCACGGCATCGAACCAACGAAGACCAGGGTGCGTATCGGGTGCGCTGGCTGCGAGACGCCGCAGAACGCTCAATGATCAAGGCAAAGAAACATGCCAACAGGGAAACCGCGCGCGGTTGACACGAGCCCTCTAATGGGTGACCCCAAGTTCTTCCCGAGCCCGTAGCGTGACCACGCCCACCATCACGCTGGCTCGGCCGCGTCAGCAAACGGCCCCGAGCAATGCCCGCGGCGCCCTGACGCTGAAGGTCTACGCCCCCTCACCTGCCTCGCAACAAAGAAGCAGAATATCGCTTTTCCCGGCCCGACTTGCTGCACGCTCAGTGTGTCACCAATGTGGCATTTTGTATTATGTCCACCGAATCCGAATCCGAATCCGCCGAATCCCTCTTATGTCCCCCGAATCCCTCCGAATCCCTCAGGGATGTCCGGGCCGGGCGGTGACGGACACGTCGAGGCGTCGAGGGAGGCCTTCGGGCCTCCCTGGCCCTTGGCCCCCAGCGTCATTGTCCGCTCATGCCTCCGAAAACTCCCGCCCGAAGGGCGGAACGAATGGCGAGCAGCGCCCCCATCGATGTGGCCGGAGTTTCCGGAAACATGTGGCCATTTTTTCCGGAACGCGCAGGGTGTGATGTGTTTGGAGCAACCTTACGGTGATGTGAACGTGACGGCTCAGGCGCGGCTACTTGTCGTCGCCCGCGTCCGGCTTATTTGGGCCCCCGTCTGACAAGAAAGCCCGAAGCTTGTCGCGTTGTTGGTTGACAAAACCATTGTCCAGTTCCCGTATGTCGCAGAGTCGGGCTTGTTCCAAATCCACAATCCAGGTTCTTTGTTCTTTCCACGGAGGGTCTGCTGTGGCGTCGCCACGGTTCCTCCAGAACACGTAGTCACCGACACGAACCGGAGCAGGACTGGCGAACCTTGCGCCGTCCACGTTGTCCACTGTCTGGCCGGGGTCATCCATGACTTCAGCGACCAACCGTTGCTCAACAATACAAGCGCGGTTCGGCGCGAAGCGGACGAAGCCGATGAGGTAGTGCCCGACATACGCGTATCGACCGTAGAAGAGAACGTCGCCGAGGAACCACGCATCCCCGTTCAATCGGTAATACGGCGGGAACGCCTTGTCCCATTGGTTGGGAGGCAACAGTGGCAGCGTGACAACTTGCTTGGGGTCCTTGAAGTATACGCGCGGTCCCTGCCCGACAGGATTGACCAAGAGTCTGCCGTCGGCGGCCAAGGAGATCGTCAAGCGCCTTTCAGAAGTCTCACGGAAGATCTCCACCGGGGCGTCATCGCCTGGTCCCCGGCGATAGACAACCTGCCGGTATGGTATAGCCCGAAGAGGTGCGTCGGTCGCCGGACTTGATTCGACCCATGCCGACCAGGGTCCGCTCGTAATCACGCGCTTCTTGGCTTCCTGTGCCTCGCAAGCTCCTGAGAATCCAGACAGGAGCGTCGCCAAGAACGCGACAAAGACTGGCTTGCTACCCATCTTCTCCTCCCAAAAAGGGGGGACATTCTACTTTTCCGGGATCTTCGCGCTGCATGTCGGTGCTTTCGGCGCTGATTGCGGGGGCGCCACAGGCCCCGCGGCCCAACTCGTTGGCGACCGGGCAGGCCCAGCCGATGATATGCCCGGTGATCGAATCAAGTCGGCGTCCATTCGCGTCTATCGGCGGTTTCATTCTGTATCACGGCCCGCGTCGTGCCTACCGGGCTGCGCTTGGCGTCCAGGGCACAGCTCCGGAACCGGGAGCCTCATACTCATCTTCCACGCCGTTGGCTCCCGCGCGATTGACTTGCCCACCGGGCGCCGGTGGCGAACGTGATTCTTACAGCCCTTCCGGAAGGATGACCTTGTCACCCTCGAAGATGCCGAGTTCCTTGAAGCAGCCGGCCCGGACCTCCAGCGCGTAGCGGGCCGGCTCGATGGAAGGATACGTGCTCGTGTCCAGCGGCCGCATGGTCCATATCTTGACGATAGTTCCGTCGCTGCGGATGTAGGCGATGTCGAGTGGCGTCGGGGTGTTGAACATCCAGAAGCCGCGGAGGCGGTCGTCCTCGAAAACGAACAACATGCCGCGCTCGGCGCCGGACTTTGTGGGGGCGAGTTCGGCGCTGTCGACCTGCATGAGCCCTTTGGTGATCTCATCCTGCGTCTGGGCGAGCCACACTTCGAAGGTGTGGTTGTTGATGGTAATCGTGGCCTTGTTCATGGCGCTGAGGTCGTTGAGGCCGGACGCGGGGCCTTCGCAGCCGCCGGCGCCGGATAACAGAGTGGCGATCATGAGCACGGCGAGTCCTTCCTTGCAGCCTTTCAGCCTCATGTGACTGGTCCGTTTTGACCCGTGCGAATTTACTTGTTGCGGGGCATTGTAGGGGTCCGTGCGCTTGCCGGCAAACGAATACGTGACGGCCGACACACGCCCCGCAGCGAGGCTATTCGGAGTGCAGCGGAAATCGCACGATGAAGGTCGAGCCCTTGCCTTCGCGGCTTTGCAGGGTGAACTGCCCGCCAAAGCGCTCGACCAGTCGTTTGGCGGTCGCCAGGCCCACACCGCTGCCCTGGACTTTGCTGCTTTTGGCGTTGGAGGCGCGAAAGAATTCCCGGAAGAGCTTGGGGATGTCAACCTCGGGGATGCCCATGCCGCTGTCGGAGACTTCGAGCACGGCCCAGTCTTCGTCGGTCTTGAGGCTGACGTGAACGAAGCCCGAGGCCGTGTACTTAACGGCGTTGGAGACCAGGTTTGACAGGACCAGGTGATACCCCTGCGAGTCGAAGCGTATGCAGACGGGGCGGTCGGGGGTGCTGACGACGAAGTCGAGGCCCTTCTGTTCGGCCTGTTCACGGTAGGGGTCGCAGCCAGCGAGGGTCTCGGGCACGAGGTCGATGACGGCGACTTCGCCGAAGGGGTCGCCCGACTTCACCTTGGCGAGTTCGAGCAGTTTCTTGATCATCTCGAGCATCTGGGCCAGACGGTTGGAGATGCGCGTGGCGATGGGGGTGATGTCCGGATGCACGTGCTCATGGTGCTTGATGCCGTCGGCGAGCATCTTGGCCACCCCAACCGGGGCTTTCAATTCGTGGACCATGATGCGCATGAATTCGGCCTTCTCCTTCTCCAGGCGTTTCAGGTTCATGAGGTCATGGTACAAGCGGGCGTGATACAGAGCGTATCCGACGAGGCGCGAGATGGTTTGAAGTGGCGACAGGTCGGTGGCCTGGAACGGGCGGCCTCGCCGGTTCATCACTTCGACCACGCCCATGATCTGGTCCTTAAAGCGGGCCGGAGCGCACATGACGTCGCGGGTGCGAAAGTTGTTGATTCGGTCCCAGCTCGCGTCGAAGTGGAGCTCCGGATCGATCGCGGTCAGGTCGCCGTACGCGTCGGGCACCACGAATGCCCGACCGGTGGTAGCGCAGTATCCGGCCAGGGAACTCTTGCGGATGGGAACGCGAATGGTGCGGGCGACATTTCCTATGACGCCGACGGATTCGAGTTCCTGCGTTTCATGGTCTATCAGGAAGATGGAGGCCCGTTCGGAGTTGAGTCGGCGGCAGGTGACCTCCGCGACATCCTGGAGAACACGGGGAATACGCACATCGCCGAGCATGCCGTCGTAGAGGTCGAAGATGTGCTGGCTGACGATCATGTCCTGGGTCGAGGCCTGGCCTGCGGAGGCGGATGGGACCGGTGCGGATGGTCCTGGCTGCTCGGTTGGCGTTGGCTGATGGGCATCGAGGCTCACGTCGCGCCCGCTCCTCGGTTCAGCCCTGTTTGCGCGCCGCAGCGCTGTTGGCATCGGCGTGCTACCAGGGCGATGGGTTCGATAACGAGCTTACCAAAAAGCGGAGGTGAGGATCAAGTGGCCGGCTTGGCGTCGGCTGCTCGCGCGTCCGGGACGGCCGCAAAGGGGTCGCGGTCGGCTCGGGCCACACGGACGGACAGCCGGCCGACCGCGGTGCTGATGCGCTCTTGAAGGACGGCGAGGGTGGGCCGCTCGCTGGCCCAGTGCCCCAGGGCGATGGCGCACTGGCCTCGCCGCAGGTAGGCCAGAGCGTCGTGGTGGCGGATCTCACCCGTGACAGTGGCGTCGATCGTGGTCGCGGCGGGACTCTCCAAGGTGCGACGCCCGGCGGCGCCCACGCAGACGGCGATACGCGAGAGTCGGCGGTTGGGCCTTCCCACTATTTGTGCGCAGGCGGCGGGGAGGCTCCTGCTCAGACGCCGTGCCAGGGACCCGAGCGTTTCCGGTTTGGGGAGCCGGCCGATGCGGCCTTCCACTCCGGCCAGGGGCGGATCGAGCGGGTAGACGTCAAAGGCAGGCTCTTCGTAAGGATGTGTCCGGCACAGAGCGTGGACGACGTGAGCAAGGCGGTGGCCAGGGACCACGCATTCCAGGCGGATTTCCGGGACGTGCTCGAGCTTGCCTTTCTCGCCAACGGCCGGGCTGGTGGACTCCGTGCCGAAGAAGGTGCCCTCTCCGGCAAGACGATAGCTGCACTTTTCGTAGTCGCCGATGCGGCCCGCGCCAGCCTGGAAGACGGCTTCGGCGACGGCCTCCACGTGCTCGGCGGGAACGAAGGTGACGAGCTTCTTCTCTGCCGGGGCGGCCGGGGCGTAGCTGAGCGGTTCGACATCGACAAGGCCGATAATCCCGGCGAGCACGTCGTTGGTACCGCCGTCGGCGGCGTCGAGGGCGGTGTGCATGGAGTAGACCGCGATGCCGTTGCTCACCGCCAGCCAGACCACGCGGTCGGTGCCGGTGCTCGAGGACGTCAACCGAGTGATGGGCTTGAGGATCGGCGGATGATAGGCCATGACGAGGTTCAGGTCTTGCTTGATGGCCTCAGCGAGGACGTCTTCGGTCAAGTCTACGCAGAGGAGTATGCCGGTGCATGCGGCTTGCTCGGCTCCTGCCAACAGACCGACGTTGTCCCAGGATTCGGCCAGATTGAGCGGGGCCATGGGCCCAAACACGTCGGCGATCACGCGGCCGACGCTGATGGGGTGCGAGGGTTTACTTTGGCCCGCCATGGGCACACTCCTTCTCCACCAACTCGTCATAGGCTCTGGCGATTTCACGAGTGACCGGTCCAGGCTTACCGTCGCCGACTTCCTTGGCCTCGATGCGACAGACGGGCATTACCTTCATGATCACGTTGGTCAGAAACACTTCGTCGGCATCCAGCAGGTCGTCGATGGCAAGGCTTCGTTCTTGAAGCGCGCGGCCGCGGTGCGCGGCGATCTCCAGAACGGTTGCGCGAGTAATGCCGGGCAGTATGGGCGTGTCCAGCGGCGCTGTGAGCAGGCTGGAGTCCTTTACCAGGAAGACGTTGGAGACGCTGCCTTCGGCGAGCCGACCTTCATAGGTGAACCAAAGGGCTTCGTGGCAGGACCTCTGGGCGGCCTCGCGGAGGGCCAGCAGGCGGTTGTAGTAGCTGAGGGTCTTGTGGGCGCAGGAGGCGTCGTATGGAGTCTGGCGCCGATCGGTGACCAGCACGGTCATGCCGCTTTCATACAGTTCGTCTGGGTAGGGCTCGTAGGGCTGGGTGGCGATGATCAGCAGGGGGCTGCTGCGCTCACAGTGCCCGGGCGTGACCGTCAGACGGACGCGGGCTTCACGCTGATCGTTTCGTTGCAGCAACTCGGAGATGATTTGGGGAGCACGGTCGAGATTCTCAGGCAGGGTCAGATGGAGGGCTTCGGCCGAATTCCTGAGGCGGTCCAGGTGTTGGCGAAGTCGAAAGACCACGCCGTTGTGCGCCCGCATGGTTTCGAACAGCCCGGCGCCGTGAAGCAGCCCGGCGTCGCTGGCCGGTACGCGGGCCAGGTCGGGAGGCACGAACTCATCATCGAGAAACAGCCAATGACCCATCAGTAATCCCTGCCCCGACTCGCGTCGGAAGCTATCCGGGACGCGGGTTCGGGTCAACCGGTGGTTGCCTCCATGTGCACAAGGCCCAGGCGTGCGCCTTGCCCGGGGCAGGTGGGGCTGTTTCAATGCGGGAGCATGTCTCCCGTTGACGAAGTCAAAGCAGAGCCCCGGTGGGTCGCGTATGTGGCGTGGGCCTCCTGCGTGGTCGCGGGGCTCGTCTACCTCGTGCTGAAGCAGTACTCATATCGATGCGTACCCGGCGACGAGAACATCTACTACTACATGGCCAAGGTGATGGCCGAGGGGAAGGCGTGGCCCTATCGAGATTTCTTCTTTGCACATCCGCCCCTGCAGTTGTTTGTGGCAGCAGCGGTCTTCAAGGCATTTGGTGCCTCCTACGTGGTGGCGCGGTCGCTGCCGATATTCGCCGGGCTGGCCTCGGGTCTGGCTGTGTTCGGGATCGGGTACCGTCGGCTGGGGCCACTGGAGGGAGCGGCCGCGCAGGCGGCGTTTCTGCTGGGCTATGACGTGCTGCGGGCCAGCAGCCATTACACCGGTGCGAACCTCGGACTGGCGTTGCTGCTTTGGGGCTGTTACTGCCTCCTGCGGAGGCGCGACGTGGCGGGCGGGTTGCTCCTGGGGCTCAGTGCGCAGACCGTAGTGTACGCCGTGCCGGGCGTGATTATGGCCCTGCTGTGGCGGTTCGCGGGCGAGCCACGGCGGGCCTTGCGGGCGATTGTTGCAGCAGCCGGCGTATATCTGCTGGTGAGCGTGGCTTGTCTCGTTCTGGGGGGTGCGGCCTACACCGAGGCGGTGTTCCGGTATCACCTGATGAAGGAGGTACGCTCCACGGACAAGGTCCGGGTCTTTTCGCGGATGTTCCTGCTCCACAACTTCTACCTGGCCTGGGCACCGATCGTGGGGGCCGCGGCATTAGCTTGGTGGCGGAGAGGCTCCACGCCTGCGGCTCCAGCGAGATTGAGGAAGGGCGCGGACGGAGAGCCTTCTTGTGATGCCCGCACCAGGAAAGGCGCGCGCCGGGACACCTCACGCGAGAGGCGGCGGAGCCCGGGTGCCCAGGTGCCCGGGGCTTTTATGGCGTTTCTGAATTCGCGTCCCGGCTTCGTGCTTGGCTTGCAGGCCTACGTGGTCGGATATGCGGCCTTCTTCTCGAAACTGCGCGAGTGGTATGAGTTCTATTTTCTGATGGTGTTTGCCCCGCTGGCACTGTTGGCAGCGTACGTGGTGGGCGAGATCGGTTGCGGTTTGCGGGTGCTGTGCGATCGGACTCGGTGGCTGCTGGTGTTGCGCAGTCTGACGCTGTGCGGTGTCGTTGCAATCGGATACGGCTTTGTGAAACACTCGCTGCGCGACGAGTACCCGAACGCAGCGGATCGGCGCATGGAGTGGTTCGACGCTCCGCCATTGGGCGCGGTCAACACGGCGGTCCGGAAGGCGCTGTGGCGGGAGGAGCGAGGGATCGACCGGGATTATCTCGGGCTGACGCATTATCTGTGGCACGAGATGCGTCATCTGGAGGAGGTTCGCGGTGCGGCCGCCTATGTTCGGAAGCACTCGCGGCCGGACGATCGGTTGTTTGGGGAGTCCGGTCTGGCCCCGCTCGTGGCGTTTCTGTCAGACCGGGACCTAGTGGGTTTCGTGGCCGATACGAACACGAAGCGTATCAGCTCCGGGCAGTTGACCGTCGATGTTCTGGCTCGAAAGATCGACGTTCCGGAGCTGCGATTCGTGTTTGCATCCCGCCAGAGGGGCAAATACCTGTATGTGAACAAGTTTCTTCAGGCGTGGCTGGAGGGGCACTTCACCGAAGCTTACACGTTTCAGAGTCGTACGCGGCCGGGTGTAACCTGGATGTTACTTGAGCGAATGCCTTAGTGGGGTGGCCGGCCCGCCTCAAGGCTCCTCGCTGAAGAAGGGAGGAAGCCGCGTCGGCTCCGGCGACTGGACCGGGGATCGAGCCCCGTCGAGACACTGTGGGGGTGAGAGAGTCATTTCCTTGCCGTAGATGACGGCGAAAGTGGCGTAGTCGCTGAGGCTGACGTTGCCGTCCTGGTCGAGGTCCGAACACTCCAGTTGCCAAGCGCTGCAGTTGGGATCGGGTTCGGGCAGCCAGTAGCAGCCGAAGAAAGTCACGGCGTCGTTGAGGTTGACACGTCCGTTGAGATCCAGATCGCCGCAGATGCAATCATCGCACTCGTCGGGAACGTCGTTTCGGTTGGAATCTTCGCTGGTGCCCTCGTCGATATCGATCTGGTCATCGATTCCGTTGCCGTTACAGTCGACCAGAGTGGTGAAGGTGACCTCGGTGTTGATAGGACCGTTGGCGGAGTTGTGAGAGACGGTCAAGGTGCCGTCCAGGACGGGATTGTGGACAAGGAGGTCCGGCTCGGCGGCGGCGTCCACGTCGGGCGGGAGCCCCAGGATGGTCAGTTGGACCAGCACCACAGCGAAATCCTGGTCCGGGGCGCCTTGGTGGTTCGGCGGGTAGGAGTTATACCAGCCGCCCGTGATCGTATTGATGCCCATGACGAAGTCAGGGAACACGGCCGTGGTATCGCCGGAAAGGCTGTCGAGCACACCGACGCTGACGAAGGTATCCCACTCCAGGGCCGGGTAGGTGGCGAACAGATCACTGCTGGGTGCGGTGTCGCTGCCCGGGGGTGCGGGTGTCTGGTAAAAGGCGGCGGCAGCGTCTGCGACCGACAGCGTCGAGTCGAAAGCGGCGAGGACGACGTTCTCATTGTTGGGTCCGGCGGGCCCGTCGAAGACGGCGTACAGGCGTACGACATGCGCATCGGCGGTCAGCAGCGCGGACGCGGCATCATCCCAGAGTGGGTCGGTGCGAAGCTGGATGCCGATGAGGTCGGCCTGGACATGGCCCGGAGCCAACAGACAGGCCAGAAGCACACAAACGCGCGGCAGGTTCATCGCGATGTCCTCGTCAGGACCCATACCACCGGTCCCGCGGCGATTAGCCCCGGCATCGACTCAACAACGTCTGGCCTTAATGCCTGCATTATAACCGGAGGGTTGTTCCGTCTCGTCGTATTTTGTCCCGCTTTGGGAGCAGATTCCGGCAGGGGGCCCTCAGGGAGGCGACCGGAGGCGGCCGGCGTGCTGATTACGGGGCGCGACTAAAGAGGCGGCAGATCATTGCTTAGAGTGTTACTTTACACCTGCCTCCGGTTCCAGGTAAAGTAGAGGTTTGCCACTCTGTGAGTAGCGGCTATACTAACGGATTCGGATTGTGGTGGGGATTCGTAGTGACGGGTGAGCAATATGTCCAGGCAATGCCCCTATACCGGTAAGAAGACCCGCGCGGGTCGATCGATTTCTCGACGCGGGAAGGCCAAGTATCTGGGCGGCGTGGGTCGCAAGATCACAAGCCGCACTAAGAGGAGATTCAAGCCCAATATGCAGCGCGTACGGGCCGTGGTGGACGGCAAGGTCTGTCGGGTCTACGTGTCCACCAAGGCACTGCGGCTGGGGCTGATCACCAAGCCTCCCAAGCGTACGTGGAAGCGGGATGAGCAGACGGAGTCGTCCCAGGCGGAAGCGTAAGGCGTTGAAGTTAAAAATCGTGTTTGCGGTCGATCGCCCGGCGTTGGCCGGGCTTTCTCGTGCGCGGCTCCGGCGGCGCTAAGGATTCTTGGGTGGTGGATTCTGGGCCAACCACTGAAGCCACTTGTCGTGGCTGAAGCCGAAGTTCTGGCCGGTGATGGCGATGAGGGCCTCCTGGACCTCGGTGCGGTACACGGTTTGGGTGAGCCGCACCGTGATCGGTGCACTGGAAATAGCGCTGCCGGAGCCGATCACGCCGATGATGGGCTCGACCTGGGCCACGCCGCGAGCCACTTTCGCGCGGTAGCCGGCGATGTAATTACCCTGGATGGTCGTGAGCAGCGCTTCGCGAGGGACGGTGTACGAGACCTTGCGCTCGTAGCTAAGCAAGTGGATCAGGTCGGGGGCGGCCTCGCGGGCGCGTAATATGCCAAGGGCGACGGCGGCGTTTCGGACCACGAAGTCCTCATCGCTTTGCAGCGCGGAACGAAGATCGGAGACGACACGGGGGTCGTTGCGCTTGAGAAGGGCTTCGGCCGCCTTGAGACGAACGGACTCGGCAGGGTCCAACAGGGCGACGACCACGAGATTCATGGTGGCTTGGTCATCGTCGAAGCGGTCGAGGGCCTCGACGAGCAGTACGCGGCAGCGCTCGTCGCCGTCGCTAAGCAGGCGAGTCAGGGGATCAATGGCCAGTGGGTCGTTCATGGCGAGGACGCGCTTGCGCCCCTTTGCGAAGGCTCCTTCGTACTTTGAGTCGCGCGGCCGGTCCAGGTAGGTCCGCTTGATGGCGCGGAGCTGTCGGGTGTACTCATAGACAGCCTTGTCGATGCGCTCCTGTTTGGCGGGATCGAGGGGCTCGGCGGTTGGCGGGGAGACGACTCTTCGGCGTACGTCGCGGAGGTCGATGATCACCAATCCTGTCGAGGTGTCCACGTGGATTACGTCGTCAGACTCGTAGGTGACAGTGCCCGCGACTTCAGTGCCGTCCTTGAGCAAGAACGTATCCGCGTGCACGCCCGAGACGGCTGGCACGAGGACCGTGGCCCATGCCAAGATGGCTGTGCGAGGAGCGGATCTCATGGTCGGGAACCTCACTGGCGGGAGGAGAACCAGGGAGAGCCTGCGCGACACGGTTATCATATTCCGTACGGGCCGTGGAATTCAACACCGGGTGCAAGCGTCGGTTCACGGAGGGGCTGAGGCTCTGGGAGCTGCGATTCAGTCGCGAAGCAAGGTCAAGCCCAGCTTGAAGCCGCCAACCGTGGAGGTAACGTGCACCACCTTGAAGGCCTCATCTGGAACGGATTCTCCCTGGCAGCGGAGCTTGACGATGTCAGCCTGGCGGATCTTCTTCGGGCAGATCACGCAGACGCCATTGTGCGACACGTTGTGAAGGCGGACATTGTAGACCGTTCCGTTCTGCCGTTGGAGTTCGAGGCGGACGCCGCTGCAGTTCTTTCGGCGGCGGTCGGCGCGGCGCCACTCCTCATTGGAGTCGCTTTCCTCGGAGGCACCCCACAGGCGAGCCAAGAGGGGGGACGCAGGCCGCGCCGCAGAATCTGGGGAAGAGAGGATGCCGTTATTGTCAATGTCAGTCACGACGCCGCTCCTTTGAGAAGGCGCATGAGGCGAGCGCCGGTACGAGGTTCGTCGGTCTTAGAGCCCGCTATGCTCTCGGCCATTCGCTGGATGGCCTTGGCGATGGGGCTGTGTGGCTCGATCGGCTGACCCCGATCAGAAGCGCTCAGGGCCGCAGGAAAGTCATTGGGGATGGTGGCGAAGATGGGGCCCAGCACCTTCTCCACGTCTGGGGGGGTAAGGGCATGCGCCGACCGCTTGGAGACCCGGTTGAGCACGGGGGCGACGCAGCGTGTATCGAATCCCTCTTTCACGAGGGCGTCGCGGATGCGGCGGGCGTTGTTGGCACTGCTGACGTTCATCTCCGTCACAATAAGGACCAGATCCGACCGGAGCATGAAACTCCCGACCCGTTCGTCCAATTGCCGGAACAGGTCCACCACTATGAAATTGAAAGTCCGGCTGGCGGCGTGCATCAATCCGGCGGCTTTGCCGGGCGTGACCTTACTTCGTTCGCTTATCTCATTGGGGCGGGCAAGGATGGAGACGCCGTGCTCCGTCTCGATCATGGCCGCCTTCAGGGAGACCTGGTCGATGTGATCACAGGAACATACATTGGCGATAGTGTACTGCGGCGTGCGGTCGAAGTACTGGGCCACGTTGCCGAAACTCAGGTCAGCGTCGATGAGCCCGACGCGTCCCTTTGGTGCCAGGGCGACGGCGAGATTACAGGCAATGGTCGTGACGCCGGCACCACCGCTGGCCCCAATCAGGCAGATTGACTTGCCGCGGCTGCCGCCCTGCACGACGACGCTTTGCAGAGCGATGGCGACGTTCTTCGCATCGAATGGCTTGCGGATGAACTCCTTGCAGCCGAATGACTGAGCGTCAACCACGCGAAAAGCCGGGGTGTGCTCGGAGATCAGGGCGACCACGGGCGTGCTCGGGAAGAAGTTGATAACGGCCTTGACCTCGTGTGGCTCTGCCTGATCGAGATCACAGATCACGACGTCGCAGAGCGACTGGCCCGCCCGATGCAAGGATGACTCGTCAGTGGTCTCGGCGATGACGTCCAGGCCGGGGACACCGGCCAGTGAGAGTGCATCTGCGCAGTGTGCAATGGCAGCGATCTTCAAGGCAGCTTCCCCAGCGGCACCGGCCGCGACAAGCGAGCGCTGGTTCCAGGTCAGCGCACGGGAATCACTGTTGGCCGTTGGCTGGCCGATGCATCCGGACCGGCGATGATCCCCGGACCAGTGGAGTATTCGGCATTTTGGGGGTCGTCCTCAAATCGGTATTTGCTGGTGCCGGGCGGAGGCTGGATGAAAGACCGTCGGAATTAGTCAGCCGCGGACCGGAACGCGAAGTTATCGGCCGGCATCCCCCTCGTGCCGGGCACAGAGCCCTGGCAGCCTGAGAAAAAGCTGCTCTTGTGCGGGAGTGATCGCAACGTCTCGACGTTCCATGACCTTTCGAGCCACGGCCAGGCATCGTTCCGGGACGTACTGTTGTGTGCCCTGGTCGGTGATCCAGGAAAAAGAGGGCACGAACTTTGGCGCGTGCGTGCTGAGGGCGACGCTGGAGGCAAACCCGATGACGCAGCCGGTGGGCAGGGTCAGGCCTATACCGGTCTTCACGTGGTCAGCGATGAAGGAGCCGACGAAGGTCTGGCCGCTATCAACGTCACGACCGTTTATGGGGACGTGAACCGCGCCATACGTGTTCTTCAGATCCGAGTTGACCGTGTCGGCCCCAAGGTTGACCCACTCGCCCAGGTAGGCGTGCCCGAGAAACCCGTCATGCTGCTTGTTCGTGTAGCCCTGAATGATGGTGGCCTCGATCTCGCCGCCGAGTTTGCAGGCCGGCCCGAAGGTGCAGCCGTGGCGGATGGCGGCCCCTGGCTGGATCACGGTCCGGTCGCCAATGTGGGCCGGTCCCTGGACGACCGCGAGCGGGGACACCTTGACACCGGCCCCGATGTGGATGGGGCCGTCGGAGGCATCGAGGACTGCGCCGGGCATGATCCGGGCGTCGGTGCCGACGAAGATGTCTTCCGGGCGGATGAGGTGGGCCCCCTTGGAAAGGTAGCCCTGGCATTCGGGCGAGCCGGGCCAATCCTCGCGTAGCAACCTTTCGTTGTAAAGGACCAGGTCCCAAGGGTAGTTGATCATGGCTCCGGGGGCCTCAACGGCGGTCAGGTGGCGGAACGGCATGTCGTCCGGACCGAGAGAGGTCATGGCTCGTGGTTCGAGACCGTCCCCATTTCTGCTCGGCAGGTGGGCGAAAGCCATCTGATCACCGACCACGCCCATGGTGCCGGGGCGTGGCGGATGTGCGGGCTTGCCGGGAAGATAGCGAGCATTGATCAGCAGGGCAGATCGGGACTCATCCGGTGCGATCGGTGCGTTCACGCGCAGAGGATGGCGCTCGGCAGTTATGGCGATCATCTCCTCGCGGACCCACAGTTCAGTGACGGGAAAGGCCAATGCAGTAGCTTGGCGAACGAGGAGCGTGTGGTATCCGCAGCGCAACTCGCCTACGGTGCGCCAATACGTCAGAGGGAGAAGACGCTGATAGGCACTGTCCTCGAAGACGATGACTCGGGGCTGTTTCATGTTCCTGGTTCCGGATCGGCCATGCGGAGGTGAGAATCCGCGCCTCTTCGTAAAAACACCAAAGGAGTCCGCGTGAGCGAACTCCTTGATGTTTTACGAAAGAACAACCGCTACCGCAAATGCCGGTGGAAGGAGTTTGACGGAACCCTGCTTCAAGGTGGGTGACGTAGGCATGTCCCAAACGGTCGGCACGAAGCGGATCGATCGGGTCACACGCTCATTTGTCTCCCTGGGTTCGCGTTATCGGTTCTGTTCAAACATCACTCCCTGTCGCACACAGCAGAAGCGGCTCTTCTGTTATCTGTATAGCAGGTGATCGGTCCGAATGGAAGGGAGTCTACAGAAAAAAACGGACGGCGGGCTTCAGGCAAGGTCCGTGCCAGTCGGCGTGTGGGCTGAGGAGTTGCCGGGAAGCGGGAAGCCTTGTCGGAAGGGGCAGGAGTGAAGGATTTGCGGGAAGACTCGGCTTTTTGTGAGGGGTGGGGCGTGGTACAATATATAGGTTGCCATGTTTCGACCGCGCCATAGAGCGCGGGCGTTGCGCCGATTTTCACGGCTGCGTTAAGGAATGACCTGGGAGATGTCCTGGGTTTTTTGATGCGCGGGTGAACGTGAGGCAGAACCGCCGACGCGGGGCTGCCAGGCGACAGTAGCTTGAATGCGTTTCAGGACATCAGCCGGGCGCTGCCAAGGGGGGACCTGCAGGGCGGTGGACATGATGAAGGTGTTGCTGCTGGCGGCACGCAGGCCGCCGTGGGTGCCCTCCATCCGCGCCCACGCGTCCAGAGAAGGATCGCCGACGTGGTAACCGGGGGTCAGGCTCAGCAGGACATCTGCGGGGTTCCGCGTGTTCTCGGTCAGGGCCTGCCAGATGCGATGCAGAGGGTCGGGAAAGACATGATGGCGGGTGGCCTGGAGCCATGCCCGGTCGTGGGCCAGGCCGTCCTCGCTGAGCTGACCGATCTGCTTAAGTCTCCTTATTGTCTGTGCGAGGCGAAGCGGGTCGCCCGAGAGCTGGACATACCCGTACCGAACCGGTTGTTCCACGCGATGAATCAGGGCCCGCTGCCGCCCGTTCAGAACGATGATGCCGGGCGGCTGTGCCTGGCGATAGCAGATCAGTTCGACCGCGGGGTCGCGGCGACACACTTCAACGACCCGATGGAGTGTGTTTGCGTCGAACACGTATAAGGCTGCAAAATCGATGAGGCCGAACTCGGGAACGACCACGTCTCCCTGCTTCTTGAGGGAACGGCTCGCGTGAAGGCCCGCCTGCTGAAGGAGTTCCTTGAGGCGGAACGGCTCAGTGGCGACAAAGCTGTTCCCGTGGTCGGCGAGCATGGTGATCTGCAACCGCGCGCCCTGCTCGTATATTAGCCTCTCGATCCAGCGGTCCAGCAGGCGAAGGTACCGCAAGACCTCGGTCCGCTTCTGCATGTGTCCCAGGCCGTCCGTCGAGAGCAGGTAGACCACGGGATGGTGTCGCTCTGAGCGAAGGAGGGTTCGGCGCGCGTTCTCCAGTTCGCGTCGGAAGACGTAACCGGGGAAGAGGTACATGATGGCGTCCTCGATGAAGTTGAGGCGGTAATCCAGGGCCGAGTTCCACGGCTCGTTGTCTCCTCTCAGGTAAGTCTGTGTTCCGTTGGTCAGGCGGTTACGGCCACGCTGGAAGTAGCAGGATTCGTAGCCGCAGGGCGGTTCTGCCTGGAGAATCTGAGCGAACGACGGGTCCGTCAGAGAGGGCAGTGTGCTGATAAGCAACCCCGGCCGATGAAAGAGGCGAAATCGCCCCTCGCTCCACAGTTCCGCCATCGCGTCGTAGGGCACGCCGTCGAGCAGCAAGAACAGGTGTCGCTCGTTGGCTGGATCAAGGTCATCCCAGTCGACGACGTGGTGCCTCGGATTGGCATCGTCCGCCGCGCGGAAGAGGAAGACGCGTTTGACAGGGCCTCGGTAGGCCTGGGTGTAGTCGGGTGAGCCATCGCCATCGAGATCGAAGGCGATATGCGTGGCTCCGTGTATGCTTTCCCGCGCCATGGGAGCGTCCGGAAAGAACGTTGGTTTGGCGCAGCCAAAGAGCGGGAGGACAGCAAAGGCCAATGCAAGGCGGCTGCAGCGTCGGGGGCCACGGGGACTGGTCGGAAAACGCGAGGGCATCAAGGCCCACGATTCTAGCGGGAAGTGTTGCAGCAAGGCAGCAGGCGTCACGGGCCCTACCAGTGGTGCAAGTGTTGCCCGGGGCCCGGTGGGCGCAAGACTTGACTGCGCATCGGCTTAGCGATGGCCTTCTAGGACCTGGGGCTGGGCAGGAGCAGGCGCGCCTCCTGCATATCCGTTGGCCCAGGAGGGCCAGGAATGAGAAGCGCATTACTACGGGCGGTCGCGGGGCTGGTACTGGTGGCGCTTGGCTGCTCGGTTCCGTCGGGCGTGCAGGAGAGCCCCCAGGCCGAGCTGCAGCCGATGATTGATGGGAGTGAACCGCCCGCGACGGCAGAGACGCAGCCCGTGATGCTCGCACGTCAGGTCGAGCCATACCTGCTATTCGATAGACGACCGTCGCCGGTCTACGTGCCTGAGAACTTCGCGATTCGCAGGACCTGGCCCGTTGCCGAGCGCGGGTTCTCCGCCGGGGAATGGGTAGAGTTCGAAGAGCGCCTCATCGATCGCGAGCGAGGTTTCAACCACACCAACGACCTCACCTATCGAAGGTTCTCCAGCCGACGGCAAGGGGTGACCTTCAGATGAGGCATTTGCCGCCTTCCAGCGTTTAAAGTCACACAGGAATAGCTTTTCGGGAGCCCTTCAAGGCACCGGGCTCTGGGGCGGAAGGATGCCTCCAGCTGGGCGTTTTTCCGGGCGGCTCCACGGGAGCGAATTCTGTGCTCGCGGGCCGCTCAAAAAGTCTTGCTTTCGGGAAGTGGTTGCAGTACGATGACTTGCGTGAATTCACCCTAATTCCATGGGCACTTGGATGCAGCGGTTTGCCACGTCCAGACGCTGCACTTTCATACAGGGGCGGCACCCTCCACCGGGTGTTTTGGAGCTGGAACCTCAAGCACCGAGAGACACCATGGCAACGATCACAAAGAAGGAACTGGTAGACCAGATTGCGGATTCACACACCTGCAAGCGAGTTCTGGTCAAACGCATCATTCAGAGTTTCCTGGATGCGATCATCGAGGAGTTGGGCAAGGGTAACCGCTTGGAGTTTCGAGACTTCGGCGTATTCGAAAGCAAGGTGCGGGCGGCTCGCGTCGCCCAGAACCCCAAGACCCTCGAGCGGGTCAACGTTCCCTCGAAACGAACCGTCAAGTTCAAAGTCGGGCGCGTGATGAAGCAGCGCCTGATGGACGGGGCCGTGGAGGCGATGACCCCCACCCGTCGGTAAGCACTTTCACCATAACACTTTGTGAGATGTACGGTTGATGCAGCGCCGGTGAAACGTACGGAGCTGCGGTGATTACGCAGTCCCAGCGCTTTCCACTTTTGCCTCGCAGGCTGGAGCCGGTTCGGCCCGATCCGCCCTTGGACTCGGCTTCGGCAAGCCGGAGCCGGATTGGACGATTTCAGCCAGCCTCGCGACGCGCCTGGCCAAAGCGGCCACCTTCTCTGAATCCTCCTGGTGTGACAGCTCGGTGAGATCGGTTTCGATTCGTGAAACAGTCGAGGCCCCTTGAGCCGGCATGCGAGACCTGGCGCTTCTCACGATACCCAGCGCCTGAGGGATGCCGGTTCTTGTGCATTGCTTGGGTTCGGTCTTGCCCTCCGCCAGGTGGTTGGCGGACTCCTCAATCCGCCGGGGCAACATGCGGCACAGGGTCGAGGCGCGCTCGTTCTCGCTCTGCAAATGAGCCATGCGTTCGGCCGTCTTCTCAAACAGCCGTCGTGTCACATCGACGAGTTGGCGAATGCGGGCAGTGTTGGCGATAAGGAGTTGGCGGGTGGCGCCTTCGGCGCTGTCGCACATCTTCTCCCAGTCGCCGGGCGTGACGATTTCGGGCACGTGCGTGTTCAGCTTGAAGTAGATCTCATGCAACGTCTTGCAGAGTTTTTGTAGTTGTGGGACGCGCTGCATGGCCTCTTCCAAGACAGCACGAGGCTGGGCGACGGCTTCTACCGCCTGCCGTGTGGCATCTTGAAGCTTCCCGAGTGCTTCCTGGGCCGCTTCCCTCTCGGCGTAGGCCCTGGAGGTTATTCGCTTGGTCTCTCTGCGAAGATCATCCCTCGTACGTCCTTGTATCTTGTTGATTTGCAGGGCTGCCCGTGTGCTCTGCCCGAGTTTGTCAAGGGCGTTTCCGGCGGCCAGCCGCTTCTCCTCCAGGGCGGTGACGATTGCGTCGGCCTTGACTTGGTGCTCGCTAAGCTGCCTCATCCCACGATCGAGGAGTTGCTCAGTCTTTTCGTGAGCCTCGGACATTCGGTTCAATTCGTTCGCGGTCTCACACAGGAGCTTATCGGCCCGCAGAAGGGTCGCGTCGAACTTCGCGGTCTTTTCGTCGGCGATGTGGATGGTGCCACGAGCCCGTGCCTCGGCCTCCAGCACGCTAGCGATATGCTTACGGGCCCTTCGGAGCACCTTGGCGGCCTGGGTGCGGTCGCGCTGGAGTTCCTGCTTCCAGCTGCGGAAGTCTGCCAGGAATTGGGCGGCTTTCCCTAGGAAGGCGTCGCCCTGTTGAAGACTCTGCTGGAGCTCATCTACCTTGTGATCGACTCGCAGTAATAGTTCCCCGGTGCGCTTGTGAGCTTCCTCGACGTGCGGAAGCTGCTCGCCCAGGCGGCCGAGGGCGTCTTCGGCCCGGGCGGTCTGCGCGAACAGCTCGGCGTGAGCTCGCTGGGCGTCCCGATGCTGGATCAGGCCTCGTTCCTGGGTCTCATCAAGCTGCCTGATGAGGCGACGCATCGAGTCAGCGCTTTGGGCCGCGTCGGCGTTGGCGCTCTCCAGGGCGCCCAGACGCTGCTCGGCCTGTGCGAGCAGGTCGTTGCACTGCCGGGAGGTCTGGTCGACGCGCCGCTCGATCTTCGATTGGGTCTCAGCGACTGCATCGGTGAGTTCTTCTCGGGCGGTGGCGATGCGAGCGTGGGCCTCGGCGGCCGCGGTCTCGCATTGTTTGAGGGCCAGGGAGAGGGCGGCTTCGGCGGCCTGGGTGGCCTCGTTTGCGCTGTCGATCAACTCCTGCTGTCTGGCGGTGAGCTGGCGAGTGGCGTCCTGGACCGCTTGATTGACGATTTTGGCGAGTCGGTCGGTGGCTCCGGCGATAGTGGCTTGACTGGAGGAAACAACGGACCGGCACTTATTGCCGGCAGCATTGATCCTGGCCTCGAGATGCTCGGCTGCCTCCTGGCCAGCATCGTGCAGTTGCTGTTCGGCGGACGCTGTCGCCCGGGCGATGTTCTCGCGCGTGGCGGCGGCCCGGTCTTCGGCTTCGGCGGCGGCTTGTTGAGTATGCTGCAAAGCCTCCATCCGCCGGTCGGCGAGAGTCTGTGCCGCTTCGGAGACTCTCTGCTGAGCGGAGGCGGTGGCGTCCTCGATGTTCTCGCGTGCGGCGGCCGCCCGGGCTTCGACCTCGGTGGCGGCGTTTTGAATCTGCTGTAAGACTTGCTTCTGCCGGGCGGTGAGGATGCGTGCCGCTTCGGCAGCCTTCTGCTCGGTAGCTTGGTTGACTTGGGCGCCGTAGGCGGCCAGAGAGGTTTCCGTGGCGTTGGCCGTCTGGGTCAATTGTCTGCCGGCCTTCTCGAGTCGTTCGTGGACCTGTTCGGCGGCGTCGTGAGCGGCTTTGATGCTCTCGGAGCGGGTGCGCTGGAGCTCGTCGACAGCGACCCGGCTGTTGGCCAGGAGATCTTCAAGCTGAAGTCGGGCCTGCTGGACAGCGCTCACGCTTGGTTCCGCGCGGGCCATGGATTCGTCCAACAGGGCTTTCTGCTCCGTCAGGGTCTCGAGGAGTTCGCGAGTGTTCTGCTGCGTATTCTCCGCGGCCTTCCGATCGTCCCGGGCGCTGGCCAGAATGAGTTCGGCGTCCTTGAGATGCTGGCGACTGCGGTCGAGAGCTTCGGTCAGGTCCCCAACGTGGTCCTCGCTTTCCCTAAGGGTTTGCTGGGCCATCCTGTTGGCTTCTTGAAGACCGGCCTGAGTCCCCTGGGCGGCCTGAAGGAGTTCATTCATGGTGAGCTCGGAGGCGCTGACCTTGGCCAACGCGGCGATGACGCTTCTGGCCTGATCGAGGCGATCATTCAAGGAGGTCTGGTAGTCGTTCAGGCGAGCAATCTGGTCGGTGGCCGTGGCGGTGGCGTTGTCGATGCGTCCTTGTGTGGCGTCCAGGCGGGCCTGGAGGCTGCGGTAAAGGTCTCCGACCCCGCGGGCTCGACCGTGCAATTCTTCGATATTGGCTGCCAGGCCGGCCGAGTGCTGGCTGGCTTGTTCCAGTAGTGCGATCTGGTCGCGGGCATCGGCCACAGCGCGCCGCGCGCGTTCCTGAAGGCGGTCGAAGTCCGCCAGATGGGCGTCGAGCTTGCCAATGAGGTCATCCACCTGAGCAGCCACGGCGTCAGCCCGATCGCGGAGTTGGCTCTCGGTGCGGTCACGTTCGGAGCGGAGGTCCGTCTCGGCCGTACGGGCCGCTTCGGTCATGAGGCGGGTGTGCTCAAGAGTATTCTCCAACCGGGTCAGGTTCTGGTGGCTGTTGGCATTGGCATCCTGCAGGTGTTCCAGCGTGGCGTCCGCGAGCGTGACGGCATCCTGCAGGTCCTGCCTTCGAGCGCGCAGGCCTCGGGCAATCCGGTGCATGTGCTTGACTTCTCCTGTCAGCGCCGCTCCGCCAGATTCGGCGGCCGGCCGTGTTGCTGGCTCGGGCCCGATGTTGGATTGAGGGCCGGCGTTCGCGGGCGGCTCCATCAGCTTGGCGGCATCGAGCTGATTCTCTTGGATGGCGTGATCCACGATGTCGGCTCCGACCAGGTGAGCGGAACGGGCGAACGCTGTCAGGAGAGCGAACTCGGCGATCTTGTTGATGGCGCGCGGGATGCCTCCGGAGACCTCGTGGATTCGCGCGACGGCCTCGGCGGTGAAGGAGACTTCCCCGTCATTGCCGGCCAGCGTGAGCCGCTGGGCGATGTAGGCATCCGTCTGGTGCAGATCGAGCGGGGGCAACTCCAGGATGCGATAGAGCCTTTCCCGAAAATCATTGCAGAGCCCGGCGACGGTTTGCGAGATGCCAGAGGGGTGGCCCAGAAGGATCAATTGGACCAACTTGGCGTCGTCGACTTCCAAGTTGTTGAGCGTCTTGAGCAGCCGGACGGCTTCACAGGAGAAGTCCTGGACCTCGTCGATCACAATGCATACCACCGTGTCGTTGCTAAACCGGCTGATCAGGTGGCGCTCCAGGAGGCTCATTAGATCCACCTGGGAGGCCTTGCCGTCTGCCTCCAGGTGAAGTCCACGGCAAACCTCCACCAGCAGCTCTTTGGCGGACAATTGCGGGTTTCGCAGCCATGCCACGCGAACGTCGGGGCCCAAGCAGCGGAAGGCCAGGCGGGCTACGAGGGTCTTGCCGACCCCCGGGGCGCCGGTCAGCAGGATGGCCCCTTTGCGGTGGGTGACGACATGTTGCAGCGAGGCCAGGGCTTCTTCGTGTTCCGGACTGTTATAGAAGAAGCGCGGGTCGGGGCAGTTGTCAAAAGGGTCTTCGCGGAGCTTGAAGAATGAGCGGTACACAGGCTAGGCTCCCTGCGCGGGTTCGGCGAGACGAATTCGGACCTTCGCAAGGGATATCGGTCTCTGGAGGTGGCGGCTTTATGGCAAAAACAGGGCGGATTATAGCCCCGGCCGCAAAAGAGCCGCCAAGGTCAATTCAGGTTTAGGTCAATCCGATAAACCCGAGGATGGGCAGAACGGCCGGCCTGCAGACCGGCGGGCGTGGAAGCGCCTGCCTGGGCGGACCGGGCTGCTCGTGGCACCCGGGAGTGCCGAACGCGTTCGAACATGACCAGTCTGGAAGAGGGGAATTGTGCCCTGAGGGGGCAGCAGATGACGGGCCCTCAGACTCGGCGGCAGGGGATGTGGACTGCTATGAGCGGTGCTGCCTGTCCGCGCGCCCTCATCGTGCTGCTTCTATGGGTGGCTGGCGGTTGCAGTGATCACAAGTACGACGTTGGGGACTTCCTTCAGAGCCACACATACGCGGCGTCCGGAAGCGACTTCAAGGTCATGCCCGGCGACGTGGTCTCCTTCTCGTCGCCGCACGTCCTGGAGATCGACGGGATCAGCCAGCAGGTGGACATCGACGGAGCGATCGATCTGGACCTGATCGATCGAGTTCATGTGGCCGGTCTAACGCCGCGGCAAATCAAGTACAAGGTGGAGAGCCAACTGGTACCGTTCTACAAGGATCCCAGCCTGCGTGTGCGTGTAGTGACGCAGAACAGCAAGAAGATCTATGTTTTCGGTCAGGTGGGCCGGCCGGGATCATACCCGTTTACGGGGCGCGACACGGTCTTCGACGTCCTGATGGCAGCCAACCCGACGTTCATTGCCTGGAAGAGCGAGATCAAGCTGATTCGTTCGTCACCGAATCCTGACGAGCGCCGAGAGATGAAGGTCGACTTCGACAAGATGGCCACCAACGGCGACATGCGGATGAACATGCTCATGCAGGAGGGGGACATACTGTACGTGCCACCGACGCCGCTGGGATGGCTGGGATTGAGGCTTCGTGAGCTCCTGTTCCCCATCACTCCAGCGCTCGAGGCCTATGAGATGCCGGCACGCTTCCTGGATGCTCAAGACGATTACGACGAGCACTTTAACGGCGACGATGACGGAGACACCAACGTCAACCTAATCCGGCCCGGCAGGCTCCTGCGATGACGGCGGATGGAGGCGGCACGCCGGGGCCCCCTGTCGGACGGGGGATGGAGCAGAGAACACGACTGGCCCCCAACGCCAAATGAGAGATTCGGATGCTCGAGGGCAAACAACCGGCAGGCTATGAGGCTCGTAGCTCCCCGGTGACCGGAGAGTCGGGCTGGGCCGACATGCGCCACACGGTGATGGAGCTGCTGCGCATCCTGATGTTGCGCAAGTGGATGCTCTTCGTCCCGTTCTGCCTGACGCTGACGGCAGCCCTGGTGTTCAGTCATCGTCTTCCGAGGAAATACAAAGCGACGACTGTGTTCGAGCGGCGGACGGATGTGGCCACATCCCGGCTGGCGCGCGAAGGGAGCCCGCACAAGTTCAAGGCGCTGCTGTGGTCCTTCAGCTTCGACATCGTTGACCCCGACTTGTGGTGCGAGGTGGTGGATGACCTTGGCTGGGCCCGTGACTACCCGCGAGATACCAACGGCGAACTGGCGCCCGAGGGAGAGCGGATGCGTCGCGATCTGGCCAAGTCTTACGCCGCCGGGCTGGGTTGGAGCTTCCATCTTCGGACAGATGATCTGGACCAGATTGAGCTTACTTATACGGCAGACAACGCAGAGACGCCGCGTCTGTTGGTGGAGCGAGTTCGCGACGCCTACCTCCGCCGCACGCGGGCGCGGATCATGAATCTGCTGGAAGACGCGCGAGCCTACTACCGGCGCCAACTGGACGAGAGCCAGGCTGAGGAAGCCAGACTGGCCGAGGAGATGTTACGCTTCGAAATCGAGTACCCGGGGATCGATCCGAGTCGGCCGGGCACGATCGCCGAGAAGGTCGCGCTGCTGGAGAACAATGGGGACGAGCTGGAGCGCCGAGCCTGGGAGTTGGAGGCAGAAATCGCCAGCCGAGAAGCGTTTATAGGGGGAGCCCCCCTGGTGGCACCTCAGGACTCCGCGTTTCCGGAGACAGGGCCGGCACAGGAGACTGTTCCGAACCCGCGCCGTGCGGACCTGGAACGCCGCATCCGGCAGTTCGAGACGGATATTGCCGATCTGCAGCTCACGCGGCGTATGACGGACCAGCACCCGCGGATCGAAGCTCTGCGTCAGGGTATGCGGGCGGCGGCCGAGGCTCTTGCGAACGAGCCGGAGCGCGTGAGGCGTGAGACGGCCGTGGCCATCGTTTCGGCACGCGGTCGGGATGAACATCGCTCGGATGTGGCCGAGGAGATCTGGGACATGGAGAAGTCCCGAGTGGAGCTGGAGATCTCCTCACTGCAAGCCAACCGGCAGCGAATTGAGGAGGACCGCAAGGCCGTCGAGCAGCAGATCGCATCGCTTGAGCAGATGCGGGCCAGCATCTTCGAGCGGCAGCGGGAATACGAGCAGATTCGCGCCGAGTTGGAGCGGGCCCGGAGCCAGGTCAAGACGTGGGCGGACCGATTCGACGAGTTGGAGCGGACCATCGACGTGGAATTGCACAGCAAGGACATGGGCTTCTCGGTGGTGGTACCGGCCAGCCCGAGCAGTCGGCCGGTTTCCCCGCGATTCAGCATGGTGGTGATGTTGAGTGTGCTGCTAGCTCTGGGCGTCGGCGTCGGCGTGGTTCTGCTGGCCGAACTGATGGATCGTAAGTTCCGCACAGTCAACCAAGTGGTTCGGGCAACCGGGCTGCCCATCCTGGAGACCATTGGCGAGATTCTGACTCCTGCGGAACGTCGGTCTCGATTTGTGCGCCAGGTCGTGCTCAAACCGGCTCTGGCCGCACTGTTGATTCTGGTGACCGGCCTGTCGGCGTACGCGGCCTATACCAGCATCGAGCACCCTGCGACGTGGTCGCGCTGGAGGTCGCACTTGGCCTGGCACGCGGGCGATCGCCTCGGTGAAAGGGCCGTCAGCGATACGGTTTGAGGTGTCATGGGAATCATTTCGGACGCACTGAAGAAGGCAGGAAGAGAACGTGGGTCGGCGCGCAGGTACGATCCAGCGTCCGAGGACGCGCCCATCGTCGATGTCCCCACGTTTGGCGGGCTTTTGGGCGGCGAGCGGGACGAGGCATCCACCGGTGAAGACCGAGCCCACACGATCCTGGCCAGCATGCCGGGGCTCGACGAGCGCATTGTGACCGTGCGTCAGAGCGAGGGAATGGAAGCCGAGCAGTTTCGCGCACTGCGTACGCGTCTGTTAAATCAGAATCCCGACAACGAGCACCGCGTGATTGCGGTCACAAGCAGCGCGCCCCGCGAAGGGAAGAGCCTGACCACGGTCAATCTGGCCTTCGCCCTGGCGGAGCTCAAGCACCTGCGAGTTTGTCTGGTGGATGGTGACGTGCGCCGCGGCTGCCTGTCGCAGATGCTGAGCCTGCCGCCGGAGCAAGGGCTAGCGGACATGATTCGCGAAGATCTTCCCTGCCTGCCTCTCCGGTCTTTGACCCCCAACCTGAGCTATCTTGCGCCCGGAAACATGGGTGATGAGAACGCAGCGGAGATTCTGAGCTCCGCCGTTGCCCAGAATGTCTTTGACGATCTCCGCAAGCGCTTCCACTATGTGCTGGTGGACACCCCGCCGGTAAACACAGTGGCGGACGTAGGAATCATCGGCCAGAACTGCTACGGGGTCATCATGATCGTGCGCATGCACCATACGCACGAACCCATGGCCAAGCGTGCCGTCAAACAGTTGCAAGCCAACAACGTAAATATCCTTGGCTGTGTGGCCTTGGGGCGGCACGATGACGCGGGGGCTTACGGCTACTACTACGATCGGTACTACAACTACTACCGTTAGACGGGGGACGGCCCACGGTGATTGAAACACTCGAGGCGCCCAGCACGCGGCCGACACCTCCGCACCCAGCCTCCCGGCCGATTGTCCGTGTCCACATGGCCGGACACGAGGATGCGGATCGCTGGGACGCCTATGTCAAGAGACATCCGGAAGGCACATTCTTTCACACGTGGGCGTGGCGGCGGGCCGTCGCAGAGACGTTCGGTCATCAGCCGTTCTACTTCGCGGCCTTTCAGGGCGAGAGAATAGTCGGCGTGCTCCCGCTGTTTCTGGTACGCACTCCGCTGGCAGGCAGGCTGCTAGTCAGCGTTCCGTACGCCGTGTACGGCGGGGCGGTGGTCGAGTTCCAAGAGGCTGCCGCGTTGCTTCTGGGAGCCATGAAGGAGTTGGCTGCCGAGCACGGCGTGCGGCAGGTGGACCTTCGCAGCGTGCGTCCACTCTGGCCGGAGTTGACCACCGTAGAGGACCGCTATGTTGCATTTCAGAAGCCGCTCCCGCTGGCGGAGGCGGACGTGCTGGCCGCTTTGCCGCGCAAGGCCCGAGCGGCGGCACGCAACGCCCGCGATAAGCACAAGCTGACGGTTGAGTTTGCTGATGCCAATCTCAGGCAGGTTTGGGAGCTGTACGCCCGCAGCATGCGCAGGCTGGGATCCCCCAACTATCCGTACGGCTTCTTCGAGCGGCTCATCCGCGGCACACCGGCGCGCCACGTCGTATCCCTGGTGCGCCATGAGGGGCGGCCCGCGGCCGGTCTCGTCTCGTTCATACACAATGACACGCTGATGCCGTACTTTGCAGGATGCGACGAGCGGCTGGAGCGGTGCAGCCCCAACAACTTCCTGTACCTGACGGCCATGGAGTGGGGCGTGCGCGCAGGGCTGAGGCGTTTCGATTTCGGGCGGTCCCGCGTGGGCAACCATGGCTCGTTCGACTTCAAGCGTCATCAGGGCTTCCAGCCGGTGCCGCTTCGGTACCAGGTGTGGGTGCGACCCGGAGCGCAGGCGGCCGATCTGACGCCGGACAGCAGCCGTCTGCAGTGGGCCATCCGCACGTGGCGGCGTCTTCCTCTGCTTATAACCCGGCCGTTGGGAGCGTGGCTGGCCGGGTGGGTTCCGGGTTAGAGAAGATGAGGCTGCTGCTGATCTACCCACGAATGCCTTACCCCCCAGAGAGAGGGGACAAGATTCGCACGTCTCATCAGTTTGCCTTTCTGGCCGAACGGCATGAAGTCTGGTGTGCATGTTTCGTGGATGACTTGGCAGACTGGGCGCACGTCGGGGACTGCGCACGCATGTGCGCGCAGTTCGAGCCGGTGCCGTTATCGCCTTGGTGGTCCGCGGCCAAGGGGCTGGTCAACTTGCTGCGCAGCCGCAGCGTGAGCGAGGGTTACCTGGAAAGCACCAGGATGAAGGGGGTTGTGGATCATTGGTCCCGGCGGACTGATTTCGACGCGGTGCTGTGTTTTGGGGCGGGCATGGGGCCATACGGCCTTCGGGCTCGGGCCCGGCGGCGATGTCTGGACCTTTGCGACCTGGATAGTCTCAAGTGGCGCGACTATGCCAGGCGGCGCCATGCTCCTGCGCGGTGGCTGTACGCCTGGGAACACCGCCGCGTGGCTGAACTGGAGATGGCTCAGGTTGACCAGTTCGATGCGGTCACTCTCATCACCCGACACGAGGCGTCCGGTCTACGCGCCCGCCTGGACAAGGCGAATATTCACGTTGTCGGCAACGGGGTGGAGACGGCGCAGCAGGCGGGTTGCGGGGTGCCGGCTCGTGAGCCGGTCATCGCCTTCGTGGGTGCTATGGACTACTGGCCGAACGAGGACGCCGTTTGCTGGTTCGCGGACTCCGTATGGCCGGCGCTCCAGCGTCGCGTGCCCGAGGCGGAGTGGATCATCGTGGGGCGTAACCCTCGCAGGCGCGTCAGTCGGCTTGGAGACCGTCCGGGCATCATGGTGACCGGCCGCGTGCCAGACGTGGTCAGCTATCTCCGCGGGGCGCGCGTAGTCATCGCTCCCTTGCGCGTCGCCCGGGGGCTGCAGAACAAGGTGCTGGAGGGGATGGCCTGCGGCCGGCCGGTAGTGGCAAGCCGCGATGCGGCCAGAGGCATTGCAGAAGAATCTCTGCCGGGGCTCGCCGTGGCGGACACGCGGGAGGAGTGGATCTCGACGCTGGAGCAGTTGCTGGTCGTGGACAGCTATGCCGAGCAGGAGGGTCTGGCGGCCCAAGCCTGGGTAAGGGAGAACTTCAGTTGGCCGGAGCAGTTGGAGCGGATGGAGCGCATCCTTCTGGGACCCTGCGTACTGGAGACCCGGCGGGCGGCCGCAAAGGACGTTCTGGTCGGTCGCTCGGTGACAGCAGAGGTGGCGGTATGATCCGCGGGCGCAACATTATCTGCCTGGCCAGTTCCTGGGGCATTGATCCCACGAGCAAGCACCAGGTCATGCGCCGGCTGGCCGCGGAGAACGAGGTCCTGTGGGTGAACTACCACGGCTCGAGACTGCCCCGGCCGAACATGCACGATGTGCTGCATTCGGTCCGCACGTTAAGCAGCGTGACTTGCGGAAGCCGGCGCGTCTCTGACGGTATCACCACGATGACGCCTATGCTTGTTCCCGTCCCAGGCTCACCAGCCATCCGCGGCATCAATCGAAAGATGGTTCTTCATCAGATTCGCCGTGCGATGCGGGGCTGGCCGCGACGGCCGATACAGGTATGGAGCTTCGCGCCGGACGTGGCGGATCTGATCGACTCTCTCAGTGAAGAGGTAGTGGTTTATTATTGCGTGGACGAGTTCAGCGAGTTCGCTGGTTATGATGGGGAATTGGTTCGGCGGCTGGAGCGCGAACTGATCGGTAAGAGCGACATTGTCCTGACATCGGCAGAAGGCTTGTATGAGGCCAAGCGGCATCTGCATCCGCGGACGCACCTGATCCGGCACGGAGTGGATGTGGACCATTTCGGTAAGGCTCTGATGGGAGACACGAGCATTCCGAGACTGCTTGCTGATCTCCCGCGGCCGGTGATCGGATTCTTCGGTTTGATCAGCGACTGGTTCGACATGGATCTGATGCGAGAGTTGGCCGATCTGCGGCCGAACTGGTCATTCGTGTTGATCGGCGCAGCGGGGTGTGATGTCTCCGGGCTGGGAAGGCGGCCGAACGTGCATTTGACCGGACGGGTGAGCTACGATGAGCTGCCGGGCTATTGTCGGGGTTTCGACGTGGCCGTGATTCCGTTCGTGGCGAACGAGCTGACGCGGCACGTGAATCCGATCAAGTTGCGGGAGTATCTGGCGGCCGGTCTGCCAGTGGTGTCGACTCCACTGCCGGAAGTTCGCGTCTACGAACCACACGTCCGGATCGCCGATTCGGCTGAGGCCTTCGTGGCCGCCTGTCAGGAAGCTGTGGCGTCGGACTCGCCTGAGCGTCGCCGATGGCGGGCCTCATTCGTGGCCGGGGAGGGCTGGGACGGGCGCGTCGAGGAGATCTCCGAGCTGGTCATGTCTGCGTGCCGGGATACAGCACCCGCCTAGGCCCACGGAACTCTCCTGGGGAACGCGGCCCGCTCACCAACCTCATATCTCGGACTTCGCGGAGAATCAGCCAGCCCGGCTAGTACTCATTATCGGTGTGGCGCGGTTAACCGGCTGCGATCAGTTCGCGGAACTTCTCGAGCTGGCCTTTTCCCATAGGGATGTTGTTTTTGGGGTCGGGGAAGCGTCCTTCGATCACGTCTTTGTGATATCGCGTGAATGCCTCGGTCATGACCCCTGTCAGGTCCGCAAATGGCTTGACGTGGCTGGGGGTGTGGCCGACGCTGATACCCAACACGTCGTGCATGACCAGGACTTGGCCATCTGTATCCGGTCCGGCGCAGATGCCGGTGACCGGCAGGCATGTGTTCTGCGTGATGGTTCGAGCAACGTCGGCAGGCACGGCCTCGAGCAGGAGGGCGTGGGCGCCGTACTGTTCGGCGTCGCGGGCCAGGCGGACCAGCTCGGCGCCCGCTCCGGCGCTCCGGCCGACGGCCCGGTAGCCGCCGTTCTGGGTGACGGCCTGGGGCCGCATCCCCAAGTGGGCGGTGACGGGGATATTGGCCCGGGTCATGGCGGCGAGCACGTCGAGGTGGCGGCGGTCGATCTCGATCTTGACGGTGTCACAACCGGCCTCACTGACGAAACGCCCAGCGTTACGGATGGCGTCCTCAATGCTGACCTGGTAGGAGAGGAACGGCATGTCGCCCATGAGGAACACACTGGGGGCGCCGCGGCGGACGGCCTCCGTGAGCGTGATGATGAAGTCCATCTTCACGCGGAGGTTGTTCTCATAACCGAGGATGACCTCGCCGAGCGTGTCGCCGACCAGGATGCAGTCGATGCCAGCGGCCTGCTGCATGCGGGCGGTGGGGTGGTCATAGCAGGTGATGACCGAGTACTTCTGCCCGGCCTTCTTGCGGGCCTTGAGCGTCGCAATGGTGACTCTGTCACGGTCGCTCATGGACGATAGCGTAGACGGTAAGGCCGGGTCTAGCAAGAGACGGGGGGCTGGCGGCGGGCTTGTGACTGGAGTGGTGCGGTTGAGATGAGATGCCCGGGGAACGCAGTGACCGCGCTCCGTCGGGAGGTCAGGCTTATGCCGGCCTGGCGGCCTGGCGAACGGCCTCGCAGAGATCCGCCGGTTCGAAGGGTTTCTGGATGAAGGCATGGACGAGAGCCTCTTCTGTCGAGGCTTGCAGGTCCGGTGCGTAGTAGCCCGTGATGATGATCGTAGCCAGGCGCGGGTTGAGCTGACGCAGAGAGCGGGCCAGGTCGAGGCCGCACTGTGTGTCGCACAGCATCCAGTCTGCCACCAGCACATCGGGGCGGAATCGTTGGGCGATGTCCATAGCGTCGCGGCCGTTGGTGGCGCTTTCGACTTCGTGGCCGTCGCGGGAGAGGAGCAGTTCGAGGTGACGGCAGTAACCCGGTTCGTCGTCAACTACCAGCACTTTTGACATGGGAGTCTCCATTCTGCTGCGCGGCAACCTGCATGGGCAGTTCCACGGTTACGGTGGTCCCAGCGCCGGGTTCACTCTCGAGGTGAATCGTTCCCCCGTGGTCGCTAACAATGCTGTGACAGATGCTCAGGCCCAGGCCGGTTCCGCCCTCGTGGAGGCGAGTGGTGTAGAAGGGGTCGAAGGCTTTTCGGCGCTGCTCCTCGGTCATTCCGCAGCCGCTGTCGCGAACCACGACACGGGTAGCCAGAGGGGTTTGCCGAACCTGAACGATGACAGTCGCTCCCCGGTCTGAAGCCTGGACAGCGTTGTAGATCAGGTTCGCCATGACCTGTCCCATGGCGGTCGCGTCCGCCGGAACGCGCTTGACAGCGTCAGCCAAGTCGAGGCGGAGAGTCACGCCGCGTCTGCGGGCATATTCGGAGGCTGGGTCGCAAGCAGAGCGGATGATGGCGTTCAGGTCGGCGGGCCCTTTGATGGGGCGGGGTTTCCTGGCAAACAGCAGGATGTTCTCGACGACGCGGCCGCAGCGGCTCACTTGGGTGTTGGCAGCTTCCAGGATGTGTCGAAGAGATGCCGGATTGTCCAGCGTCTGCAGCGCTCTGGCGATCTCCAGCTTCATCAGCCCGAGGGGATTGTTCATTTCGTGAGCGATGCCGGCCGCGAAGGTTCCAAGACTGGCGAGCCGCTCCGACCTTCGCAGACGTTCTTGCGAAGCCTGGAGCTCGGTGGTTCGGTCTCGCACTAAGTCCTCCAGTTGATCGTGGTATCGGGCCAGTTCCTCCTCGGCCCGCTTGCGTGCGGTGATGTCGCGGGCGATGCCCAGCACCCCGACGACCTTGTTGCCTCGCGTGTGCAGCGTTTCGGTAAACTCTCCCACCAGGTGGTCTCCCGACTTGGTCCGGATGCGTACCTCGTGTGTCGGCGGGGTCTCGCCGCGCAACACGGCTTTGAGCATCTGCGCGGAAAGGTTCCGATCCTCGGGGTGAAGCAGTTCACTGAAACTCCTGCCGATCCATTGGTCGCGCGGCCAGCCGGTGATCGTCTCAAAGGCGCTGTTCAGAGAAGTGATGATGCCCTCCGGGGAGATGGTGTAGATGCTGTCTTCGGCGCATTCGACAAGGTTTCGGTAGCGGTCCTCAGATTCTCGAAGAGCTTCGGCGCCGAGCCGTTGGGAGAGACCGATGGCGAGCTGGTCAGCCAGCCGTTCCAGAAGGGAGATTGTCTCCGGCGAGAAGAGGCCTTGGCGCTCGTCGTTGAACTGGAGCAGTCCGAAGGTCACATCGCCGAGACGCAAGGGGATGAGGGTCACGGACTCGTAGCCTTGGCCGTTGCAGCGGTTCCGCGTGCGAGCCAGCCGATCAGCTTCGGAGGTGGTGGCCAGCAAGTGTGTCGTGCTGTTGGTCCAGAAACTCCCCCGCTCGGTGAAGAACGGCTTGGAGGGGTCGAAGCGGCCGGCGAGCACGTTGCCGCACATGCACTCGAGTACGGGATTCCCCTCTGCGTCACGCAAAATATTGCCCTGCGCATCCGCGTGGCACAGCTTGTTTTCGGCCAGCACGAACTCCTTCGGGAATCCTCGGGTCTCGTGGTACGGAAAATCGTCGCCGTCACGCAGCCGGATGCCGACGGCGGAGCAGCCCAGCCAGTCCTTCAGGAAATCCGTCGCTGTGGCGACGAGCTCTCGGGAGCTCTTGGCCTCGTTGACGAGTCGGAACAGTTCGATAGTGGCTTCGCGTTCGCGCTCCACACGCTTGCGCGCGCCGATGTCTCGGATGACGCCGTAAATCATCCGTCTTCCTCCGAGACCCAGTGTTCCGGCTGAGATTTCCACGGGAAAGACGGTTCCGTCCTTCTTTTTGTGGTAGCGGAGCGGCACTCCGGAGCGTGCACCGTTAAGCGTCTCGAGTATTGACTGCTCGGACGCTATGTGTTCGGCGGTGATGTGGCTGTGGGTGAGTTGGAGGAACTCCTCGCGGGTGTAGCCATAGAGGCGCACGGCCGCCTCATTCACATCGATAAAGTGTCGAGTCTCGGCGTCGAAGACCATGATGGCGTCTGGCACGGTTGTGAAGAGCTGTCGGTACTTCTGTTCGCCTTCTTTGAAGATCTCTTCGGAGCGCTTCCGGTCGGTGGTGACTCGAAAGTAGACGGATATGCCGTCTTCGTAGGGGTATACCCTGACGTCGTACCAGTTCTCGTAAGGCGCCACGCCGAAATACGCCTCGAAGGAGAGGGTCTTCTTCTCTCTGACTGCCTCGGTGTACTTGCGCTCGAAGATGGAGCCTTTGGCTTCCGGGAAGGCCTCGAGGAGCTTGCGCCCGAGTACCTCCTTGCTGGAGCGGCTGAGGAGCCGCTCGGCTGCCTTGTTGAAGTGCGTGACGACCAACTTGTCGCTGAGGGTAAAGAACCCGTCGCTGATGCTCTCCAGGATATTTGCGATCCGTCTGTTTGACCTGAGGAGGGCTTCCTGGGCCCGCGTCCGTTCCGTTATATCGCGGAGGATGCAGTGCGTCTGCTTAAACTCGCCATGTTCGTCGTGGCCGATTCTCCCGTCGAACTCGACATGGATGTGGCTTCCGTCCTTGCGAATCATTTCGAACTGAATGCCGTGGATCTTTCCGGCGGCCTTGAAGCACGGGAAGTTCCTGCGGAAATGCGGGACATATTCCGGTGTCAAGAAGTCGCCGAACCATCGCCCCAGGACGTCTTCGCGTTCGTAGCCGAGCGTCTCGAGCCAGGCACTGTTGAGTTCGATGATGCGGCCGTCCTCGTCCAAGGACTGGTACCCCAGCGGCGATCTTTCGTACAGGATTCGAAACCGCTCCTCGCTCTCCAGCAGGATCTCTTCGGCCTTCTTTCGCTCGGTGACATCCGTACAGGCGCCGATGAACCTGCGCGGCTTTCCCTGATCATCCATGACTGCGGCGCTGCGATCGGTCCAGTATCGCCACGATCCGTCCTTGTGGTGAATCCGATACTCGGTACAAAAGGGATCTGCATTTTCTCGGCGGTGCTCGACGTCCACCGCGAGCCGGTGGGCGTCATCAGGGTGAATCGACTCCTGCCAGGCTCCCAGGGTCCGCGGGAACTCACCAGGCTCGTATCCCAGGATGGCGTCTATATCGCCGTACCACTCGAGGCGATCGCTGGTCACGTCCCATTCGTAGATGAGGTCCGCGGTACATTGCGCCGCAATCTGGAATCGTTGCGCACTTTCGCGGAGCATGTCCTCCGTGGGGCGCTGTGCCGCAGTCTCCCGCGGAAGCGCTTGCTTGTCCTTCGCGGGTCCGGTGGTACCCTGAGTAGGCGGCGCCTGGGGCTCGGACTCCACGCCGTCGGCGGCGTGATCATCCGAAGCATGCCTGTCCCGCTGCGTCGTCATGGACTATTGCCCGCGTGGCCCGACTACAGTCCGCGTTCCTGGTGGCGTGTGGGTTCTGCCGCCAGAGCGACACGAACGGATACAGGATACCTTCCATGGGCTTGGGTGGCAACGGTGGCGGTTATGACCGCTGCCGCGTGTTCAACGTCGGTGTCGGTGGGGTCGGCCGCTTGGCGCAGGGAAGCGGTTCATGCATGTGGTATTATATTCAGTTGCTGAGGCGGCGACCGATATGAGACCGACTGGGTGAAAGGCAGGCGCGGAAGATGAACAGGGAGCTGTCGGCTGTGTTTGAGCAGATCGCTGATCTGATGGAGATTCAGGGTGCGGATCCGTTTCGCATCAATTCGTACCGCCGCGTGGCTCGCTCGCTGAAGGACTTGGCCGGTGACGTGACGCAAATGTGTCGCGAGGGGCGGCTGACGGAGATCGCCGGCGTGGGCAAGGGGCAGGCCGAGCGGATCAAGCAGTACCTCGAGACGGGCAAGATCACAGTGCACGAGGAACTCAAGGCCCAGGTGCCGGCGGGCCTGCCAGCCTTGCTGGGGATTCCCGGAATGGGCCCGAAGAAGGTAGCCCTGGCCTGGAAGCAGTTGGGTGTGGAGAACGTGGATGATCTCAAGGCGGCGATCGAGTCCGGCCAACTGGCCGCCCTGCCGGGAATGGGCACGCAGAGTGTCAAGAAGATCGCCGCAGGGCTGGCGTTCCTGGAGAAGTCAAGCGGGCGGACACCGCTGGGGGTGGCCTGGCCCGTCGCTCACGACGTGGCCGATCGCATCCTGAAGCTGCCGGGGGTCAAGCGCGTGGAAGTGGCCGGCTCGCTGCGGCGTGGGAAGGAGACCGTGGGTGACGTGGATCTGCTGTGCGAGTGCGCCCGGGGCAAGAAGACCGTGGAGGCGTTCACCCAATTCGATGTTGTACGTTCGGTGCTGGCTTCCGGTGCGACGAAAGGATCGGTCACGGTGGAGGTCCCGGGCGGCGGGGAACTTCAGGTGGATCTTCGCGTGGTGCCAGCCGCGTCGTTCGGGGCGGCGCTGCAGTACTTCACCGGCTCCAAGGAGCACAACGTCCGTCTGCGCGAGCTGGCCATCAAGAAGAAATGGAAGCTCAACGAGTATGGGCTGTTCGACGGCGACACGCAGATCGCCGGCAAGACTGAAAAGAGCATCTACGCCAAGCTCAAGGCACCGTTCGTGGGCCCCGAGCTGCGCGAGGATCGCGGCGAGTTTGACGCAGACGCGGCCGCCCGGTCGGCCGACCTCGTGACGCTGGAGGACATCCGCGGTGATCTGCACATGCATACGGTGGCCAGCGACGGGAGGTGCACAATCGAAGAGATGGCCCGGGCGGCGAAGGAGATGGGCTACCAGTACATCGGCATCTGCGAACACAGTAAGAGCAGCGCGATCGCCAACGGCCTGAGCATTGAGCGGATGGAGCAGCACATCCGTGACATTCGCGAAGCGGACAAGCGAATGAAAGGACTCAAGGTTCTGGTAGGGACCGAGGTGGACATTCTTTCCAGCGGCAAGCTGGACTACCCGGACGATCTGCTGGCCGAGTGTGATCTCGTGGTGGCCAGCATCCATTCCGGTTTGTCACAGGATCGCAAGAAAGTGACCGCCCGGACGCTGGCGGCCATGGAGAATCCTTACGTGACCATGATCGGGCATCCCTCGGGCCGCCTGCTGGGTAAGCGCGAGCCCATGGACGTCGACTGGGGCGCGATCATCGCCAAGGCGGCCGAGACGGGGACGATGTTGGAGCTGAATGCCAGTTGGCAGCGACTGGACGTGAAGGACGTTCATGCCCGCCAGGCGGTCGAGGCCGGTGTGATGCTGTGTATCTGCACGGACGCGCACCACTACGATCAGCTCGGCCAGATGGTCTACGGCGTGATGACGGCCCGGCGCGGGTGGGCGGGCAAGGACCTGGTGCTGAACACGCGATCATGTGCCCAGCTTGGCAAGCTGCTCCGGCGGAAGCGTTCCTGAACTTGTATTTCTCTTGAGAAGCGAAAAGACGGCGGGCGGCCGGAAGGTTTGACCTTCAGACCGCCCGCCAGATTGTCGCGGATGAACCGTCGCCGGGATCCTACCCGAGCAGGGAGAGCACGGCAGCGGCCTTTTGATTGGCCAGGCCGAGCAGAGCGATCGAGGAGTTCAGCAGAACCTGCTGACGATTCAGCTCAGCCGTTTCGCTGGCATAGTCGGTGTCACCGATGATGCTCTTGGCGTCGGTGAGCCCGGCCTTGGTGGCGTCCAGACTGTTCAGGGTGGTCTGGACCTGGAACTTCTGAAAGGCACCGATGCGGCCGCGGGCGGTGGCCACGTCGCTGATGGCCTGCTTGGCTACGGTCAGGGCGGTGGCTACGTCGTTGGTCAGGCTGGCGCTGCCGCCGCTCTTCAGATCGCTCAGCACTCCGCCGGTGTCGCCGCCGCCCAGCATGTAGCTGAACAGGGCGTCGATGCCGATTGTTGAACGGGTTGTGGCATCGGTGCCCAATTGGAAGGTGGCGCCTCCTGTGGTGGCGACCGTGAAGGTCGAGTCCGTTGTGGTCTGGGTACCGAAGGTCTCGGTCATGTTGAAGGAGCCGCTGATCCCTCCCACGTTGAAGAACACGCTGAGGCCGTCGACGGAGGCTGCCTGTCCGTTGACGAGGACGGATGCGTCGGTACCTGTCTGGTTGCCGTTACTGCCGGTGTAGGTGTCAGAGGTGCCGTTGACGTCGCCCCCGGAAAGCACCTCGGTAGCCACGAACTGGCTGGAGCCGAAACCGTTGCTGTACAGCGTGACCACGCCGTTGGTGGCGGAAGCTGCGACCCCGGTGAGGTCTGTGGAGAGGTTGATGGTGGTGGCCACCTGGTCGGCGGTGGAGCCGTCGGCTATGGTGACCGTGGTGGTTCCGAGCTTGCCGGCGACGGAGATCTGCGTGACGCCGCTGGTGGCGTTGGTGGCGTTGCCGTGGTCGACCAGCTGGAAAGAGGCTTGCGCTGCCGCGGAAGTCACGTCGACGGTTATAGTCGTGGCTGCAGTCGAGTTGCCGCGCGAGAACAGTCTGACGTCGGTAACCTCGGTGGTATCGATGCCGCTTCTTTCGATGCCGAAGCTGCCGTCAAGGAGACGCTTGCCGTTGAAGGTGGTGGTCCGGATGATGCGGTCGATGGAGTCGACGGCCGCGTCGATCTGGGCCTGATTGGCGGCGACTTCCGCGGGCGTCAGGCCGCCACTGCTGGTGGAGGCTGCGGCCAGCGATTCAATGTCCAGAAGCAGGTTGGTGACTTCCTGGAGGGCGCCGTCGGCGACACTCAGGATGGCGTCGGCGCGCTGGCCGTTATCGATGGCGGCATCGACCGCGGTGAGCTCGGCCTGCAGCGAGGTCAGGGCGATCAGGCCAGCGGGGTCGTCCGCGCCTTTGTTGATTTTCAAGCCGGTGGAGAGTCGTTCGAGCGTTCTGGTTTGGGACTGGGAGATGTTGTTAATGATGTTCAGCAGGCGTAGCGATTCTGTGTTTGTGACTGTCAACCCCATAATTGGACCCCTGTGGTTGCGGCGAATGTTGATACCCAGCGACGGTAAGATATAAGGAAAGGGCGGGCAAAGAGGTCCTGCATTTCCCGCGGCATCGCTCTAAATGCTTTTCATCAAATCGGTTATGGTTGTTACGGGCGTGGTGCGCTGGGTCCACATTTGGGGTCCAAGTCTTGGTATATGGGCCGCGCTGAGTGAACCAGATTCCCGGCCGGAGCGTGTTCGTGGCCACTGCGGGGTGCTTCCGTCGATCGCTTGACAGGGCGACGGGTGGGAGGATACTGCCCGGCGTTGGTGGGATGCCGGACGATGCCTGATGCCGTCGCGGCGCCGGGGTGATCCGGAGAAACGCAGAAGATTAAGGAGCTGAGCCGTGAGAAGGATTGCAGTGGCCTGTTTGTCATTGGGTCTGCTGGTGTCGCTGTCCGGGTGCAGCAACGCTTTGGTGGGTACTTGGCACACCGAAAGCGTGGACCCGCCCGAGTCCGCCAAGGTCTTCCAGCTAGTCAAGGTCACGTTTAACGAGGATGGGACCTACACTGCGGCCGCCACGCAGGAAGGTAAGAGCCGGCAGTCCAGCGGAAACTTCTCCTTCGATGGCTTTAAGCTGAAGCTCGAGCCCAAAGACGGCGCCGTCCGCACGTACGGGGCTACCTACAACAGCTTCACTGACAAGCTGGAGATGACCACCAAGCATGAGGGTGAGAAGATCCGCGCGGTGCTGGCCAAGGAGAAGCCGGAGGCGTGATCGGGTCCGAATGGGCGGCTTGGGCTGGCTGAGCGATCCGGTCTGCCGGTCTGAGAATTGTATCAGGCGCGCAGTGTTTCCGTGGGGTGGGGTGCTGTGCGCCTCTTGTCTGCGCCGCCAGGGGCCAGTCTCAGTAGCCGCTGCCCCATTCACCAGGATTCGTTCAAGGCGGCCGGCGAGGGGCCAGCGGGCCCCTTCCAGCTCAGCCGGAGGGGCCGGTCGGCTCCGGCGTATCAGGCCTGGAGAATGAGCGTCTGGCCGGCCTAAGCACGGGCCAGTGCGCGGTACAGATCCACGTGTTTGCGGGCGATAACCTTCCAATCGAACCGCTGAAGTCCGAGTTGTCGGCTCGCTTCGGCCATGGCCTGCTGCTGCTCGCACGACTGGCTGAAGAAGGCCACTATGGCCTGGGCCATTGCTGCGGGGTCCTCGGCCGGTACCAGGTATCCCGTCTTGCCCGGCTCGACCAAGTCGGGAAGCCCCCCTCGATCGGTAGCCACCAGGGGCTTGCCCAAGGCCAGGGCTTCACATCCCATGCCGCTTTGCGAGGGGTCGCGGTGAGGAAGTATGACCAGGTCGGCGGCAGCGTATAGCCTCACCTTGAAGGACTCGTCCACGAATTGCGGATGGGAGCGGACCCGATCGGTCACGCCCAGCCTGTCGATGAGATCCTGATAGCGATCGAAGGGTTCGCGAGGGTCGCCCGCAATGAAGAGGACCAGTCCGGGCCGTGCCCGGCTGGCCAGCGCCGCGGCCTCGATCAGGTCGTCGATGCCTTTGTACGGTGAAATAGCCCCGAAGAAGAGCAGCATCTCCTGATCTGAGAGGACACCGAGTTGTCGGCGGGCATCGTCCCGCGTGGGGCAGGGCGCCTTCGGTCGCAGCAACCCGTGCTCGATCTGGTGAATCTTGTGGGAGATACCGGGCAGAACCCAGGCTTGAAGGTCTCGCCCCACCTGCTCGGAGAGCACCACCAGGGCGTGGGCCAGGCGATAGAGTTGCCGGTACTTGATTCTTGAGCGCCAGCGGCGATCGCTGTGCGGCATCGCGTCGTGCACCGTGTAGATCAACCGGAAGCCCAGCAAGCGGAGCACCACGAACATGAAGATGTCCAGCGTGGGGATCATGCACCATTGGATGTGGATGACGCGGGCGCGCTCGCGCATGGCGCCGGTGATGATCTGCAGCCAGCCGGTAAAATACCCGGCCGCCCGGATCAGGTTGCGGAGAGTTCCTTTCGTGTTCAGCCTGGGGTGGCTGCTCAGGAGGCGGATGACCCAGCACATCAGGTCTTCGCGCAGTCCGCACTCGTCGTACCAGAGAGGCTGGCGCATGAAGGTACTCGCCCGACAAGTGACTTCCAGGTGAGGGCGCAGCGCGGCGGCCAGCGGTTCCATGTAATACGGGGCATTACTACTGATGTCGGTCATCACGGCGATCGTGGGCACTGAGGGCTCGGGCTGGCGTCGACCTTGGCGGGCGCTCTGATCCAGGAAGTCCCCCATACGTTGGGTGAGCCGCTCGATATCGTAGTGCTCCACGGCCCGCTGGCGACCGGCGGCGCCCATGGAGCGGCGCAGAGGCTTGTCAGCCAACATGCGCTCCAGGGCCTGGCTCAGCTCGTTCTCATCCCGCGGCGGGACCAGGATTCCGTACCGCTCGTCGGGTACGGCTTCCGGTATGCCGCCTACTCGCGTGGCCAGGATCGGCAAGCCCGCGCCCATGCCCTCCAGGACGACGTTGGGCATCCCCTCGTGATAGGAGGGCAAGGCGAGGATGTCAGCCGCTCGGAAGTACCTGGCCACGTCCAGGTGATGAATGTGCCCAAGTAGGCGGATGCGCTCCTTGACCGGTGAATCGGCGATCCTGCTTTCCATTGCCTGGCGCTCAGCCCCGTCGCCCAGATAGACGAGCATGGCCTGCGGGTGTCGGGCAGCTACTCGGTCAAATGCCGCGAGCAACTCGAACACACCCTTGGCCCGGAGCAGGTAGCCGGCCGAGAGCACGACGACGGCGTCGGCGGGCCAGTTAAGATCGCGGCGGATGGCTACCCGCTCCTCGGTCGTCGCCGGGCGGAAGGCGGTCAGGTCGGCGCCGGTGGTGATGACTGTGGCCTCGCGCCGGCCGCGGGTCAGCGCCTGCACCCGTTTACGCAACGCTTCGGATACACAGGCGATGGCGTCGCACTCCAGCAAGCTCCGGGTGATGGCTTGGAGAGCCTTGGAGTTCCAGCGCACGTCCACGTTGAGGTCGCCGCCGATGGCCAGCCCGACGCAGGGGATTCCCAATTGCCGGGCGGCGTCACAGCCGGCCCCCACGTCCACCTTGAAGTCCCAGGCGTAGACCAGGTCGAAGGGCCGGGCTGCCGCCAGGCGCTCTACTGTGGAACGAATGCCCCACCACATGGCTTGCCGTTCGTAACCGATGAACCACTTGCCGGGTGGGCGGAAGTACGCCGGGCGATGCACATTGAATCCGCTGACCTCACAAGGGGCCGTCTGGTTGCGGTATCGCCGCCAGCGCGGGACGTGGGTCAGAGCCTGTGGGATGAACGGCACAGGCGAGATGACTTCGATGTCAAAGCCGGCGTGGCGCAGGCGCTCCGCCTGCCGCAGCGTGAAGATGCCCAGACGGGGATCCGGCGCCTTGGGAAACAGTCGGCTGAGCAGCAGGATGCGCCGACCAGGTACGTGATCTTCTTCGGGCACCGTCCATCTCCTAGGACCACGCTCTGATGTAACCGCAAGCAGGGCGGGTACGCCCGGCAGCAATGATCGCGGCGGCTCCGCCTGCAATGGTGAGAACAAGGCCGTCGCGGACTGGGAGGCTGTCCATCACAGGGCTCCGGCGTCCCAGTCTACTCCCACAAGGCGAATTCAGCAGACCTTTGGTCTCTGGTGAAGCGGCTTGGCTCACCGGACCGCACGTCGCGATAATCCTCGGCCACGTCTCTCAGGAACCGGACGAATTCGCGATCAATGATGCGGCGGTCGAAAGCCGTCTCGGCCAAGCGGCGCGAAGCTGCCTGCATACGGCGAAGGTCGTCCGGCGCTTCGACCAGTCCGCGTATGGACGCAAAGCAGGCGTCAACGTCGCCCGCCTTGTAATTCACTCCACAGTCGTGCTTGGCAATCAGTTCGGCGCACTGACCCGGGATGGTATTCAACAAAGCCAGCCGCGCAGCCATGTAGAAGAATACCTTGTTGGGCATATAGATCAGGGCGTCGGGGAAAGACACATTGAAGCCCGCATCCGCCTGGGAAACCAGGTACGCCCATTCCTCGAATCCCAGAAAGCCGCACATGTCAACATTGTCTAGCGATTCTCGCCTAATGATGCGGCGGGCCTTCTCGGCCAGATGGCCTTGCCCGGTGATGAGGAAGCGCAGGCGTCCGCCAAAGCGCTGCCTGGACAGGGCGGCCGCCCGGATTACGGTCAGGAAATCGTAATTGCGGGTCAAGCTTCCGGAGTAGACCATCCAGATGCGGTCGTCGGGCTTCGTCCACCGGTCGGCATGGGATTGGGCCCCCCGCGCGATGGCCTCGTCCACGTCGCCGAGATGGACTCCGATAGGGAATACGCCGCGGTATCTCTTTTCGCCCCCGACAGCCAGGCCGCGCTCGACGTAGCCTCTGGCCACGCCGATGATCCCGTCGGCGGCGCGATAGGCCCGACGTTCGGCCCGGTACCAGGGCAGGAGAAGCCCCCGGCTGAGGCCCCGGGCTGCCTTCGGCAACACACGCACGAACGCATCCGGCCAGCGGTCCTGAATGTCGATGATCGCGGGAACGTTCCAACGTCTCCCGAGAAGGGCGGCTTCACCGGCGACTTCCAGGGGGGGCGAGCTGGCCAGGATCAGATCAGGTCGTTCCAGGCTTTCGGCGAGCGCGCGGAACCTACGGGCATAGACGACGTGGCTCCAAAGGCGTCCAACCGACACGTTACTACGATAGGGCGGCGTGGGGATCAGCCGCAGATCGAAACCCCAGGAAGCGGCCTGGCGCTGCAGACTCTCGGCGTCTACGTCGCTCTTGAATCGGTGTGAGAACGTGCTGGACCACCACACGACGCCGTGTCCTGCGTCGCGCAAGGCGTGAACCAGATGAGCGTAGCGCCCCAGCTGCTCGGCACCACCTGGACAGGGATCGAAAGGGTTTACCAGCCAGACCTGCATTACGCGAGGCAGCACGCCCGTTCAGGCGTCGCCTGCCTGGCGACTGCCGGGGCTATCACCGGCCTTACCTGGGTACGGGCTCTCCGACGGCAACACGACCGCAACGAAACACTTGCCGACGGTCTGCTCGGCTGCTTGCCGCCGGCGATCAAGCGGCTGGGATTCTACGTAGCGGGGAACGCGGCCGTCAACCGAGTCGGCCGGCAGTCAAGGCCCCCCCTTTGGCCCCCTTTGAACGAAAACAACCCCGCAGCGAATCACAAGACCTTGACGCTGCGGGGTTTAGACTGCCCCGTGTAGGGCTCGAACCTACGACCCGCTGGTTAAGAGCCAGCTGCTCTCCCAAACTGAGCTAACGGGGCAAGAGTGTATATACACTGGACGTAGGACCGTCGCAAGCCCTACCGGTCTGGGTTGTCTCTACTGCCGCAGGGACTATGCGTCATCGTGTAGCCGAACGAGCGAGGGCGTCCGGCTTGCGGTGGGCAGGATCCAGGCGTCTGCCGCGGTTCGGTTCTCGGGTGGGATTCAGCGGGAAGTCGCGCCGGCGCTAGTACCATCGGCCCCTTCGCAGACCAACCAGCCCCACCAGACACAGTGCGCCGAAGCCCACGAGATTGGCCATGCCCACACCGGCGCCACAGCCCGGTGGTGCAACGACCGGAGGCTGATCGCCATTGGAGGGCGGCCCTGACGGCGTGACACCACCCTGTGGAGTCGGATCGATACAGTCTGGGGTGGCATCGCCATCAGTGTCCGTGTCCGCGGTGCCGCAGCCGCAAGCGCCCTTGCCGATCTTGTCCGGATCGTCTGGGCAGGCGTCGCAGGCGTCACCTACTTGGTCCCCATCACTGTCATCCTGGCCCGGGTTCGCGTCGTCCGGACAATTGTCGTTGATGTCCGGCGTGCCGTCCTGATCGCTGTCGGCCAGGACCTGAATGACGAAGCCCGGCCCCAGATTCGTGGTGATGGCGGGGTCGTCGATGATCCCGCCGCCAGGGGCGATCAGTTGCGTTTTGGTGTTGGCCCCGATGGTCACGTTGAAGTCACCGAGCTGGTTCGTCGGCGTTTGGAGTTCGCCCCGGATCAGCAGCTGCGGGCTGCCGTGGCCGATACCAGGCGTTTCTCCCCCCAGGCCAAAGCCCTGCGTGCCGCCGATGTCGGTGATGTCATCGTCGACGGCAGTGCCGTATTGCATGAAACCTCCAAAATTAAACAGGCTGGCGATGAGCGGATCAAACGTGATGGTGTCGGTGCTCTGCGGGACTCCGAGGTCAGTGAGCAGATCGAAGATGAACAGGAGCAGGCCGTCGTTGTCGCCGCTGCTGACTTCGATGGTCACCTCGTACGGCACGGTCCCGCCGGGGGCGACCTGCACCGGCGAACTCAGCCCGTCGCCCGGACGAACGTCGTAAGTCACTTCTGCGGCCGGCGCCTGTATAGCTAGAGCCATGATCGCGATGGCAGAACATATGAATCTTCGCACGGCTTGCTCCCCCTCTGGGGTTGTCGGAGGGCACCCTCCATCCGGTGCGCAGGGTGCATCCTCGTGGGTTTTCGGCTTGCCTAATGATATGCCTGCGCGGTCCCGATCGGCGGCCCGAAATCGCACTCGATTGCGTAGTCGGGGACCTATATTGGGCTGGTTTCTGCCCGGAAGGCCGTTTCGAGGACGTTTCCGTCCGCGCCGGGGGGAGATCGGGCGGGCTGCACCGATTATCCCGACCCGCCGCGGCCGGATTACGGCCGGGGGGCGGGCGGCGGTCAATCCTGCTTGCCGCGGTCCATCTCGTTGAGCAGGCGCAGGAACTCGCTGTCGGTCGACAGGATGAGACGCGTGTCGCGTCCCAGCGTCTTCCTGTAGGCCTCCAGCCGGCGAAGGAACTCGTAGAACTCGGGCGATTTCTCGATGGCCTCGGCGTAGATTTGGATGACCTCGGCCTCGGCGCCGCCGCGAATCTCGGCGGAGCGCTGCTCCATCTCGCCCTCGATCTCGTCGACCTCCTTGCGGGTCTGGCCGAGGATGCGATCGCGCTCCTCCTGAGCCTCGGACTCGAACAGGCGGGCGATGCGGTCACGCTCGGATTTCATCCGCTCGTATACGGCGTTGCGGACGGACTCGATGTAGTTGACGCGCTTGATGTGGACGTCGACCAGTTCGAGGCCGTAGTTCTTGCCTTTCAGGTCGTCGACGACCTCGTCCCTGATCTCCTCCTCGATCCGCGTGCGGCCGACGAAGATCTCGGTTTGTCGGGCGGCCAGGGCGTCCTCGAGTTCTTCGCTCTCATAAGTCAGCTCACGGTTGGTGCTGCGGACGGCTTCGATGAGGTTGTACTTGCCGATGACGTCGCGCACGCGCGAGTCGACGAGGTCGTCGAGGATCTTGTGGCCGGCCTGCTCGGTGCGCAGCGTCTGGTAGTACTTGAGCGGGTCGGTGATGCGCCAGCGGGCCCAGACGTCGATGAAAATACGCTTCTTGTCGCGAGTGGGCATGTTCTCGGGATCGCCGTCCCAGGGCAGCAGGCGCTTCTCGAGCTTGTGGACCTTCTCGATGAAGGGCTTGCGAAAGTAGAGACCGGCCTCGGTCTTGTGGGCGACGGGGCGGCCGAAGCGGGTGATGACGGCCTGCTCCCACTCGTTGATGGTGTAGGCCGAGGCGGCGATGAAGATGACGATGATGATCACGAACAGCAGGATGAGCGCGTTGAGCACTTTCATCGCAGGCCACCTCCTTTCGCCCCGGACTGTGGCGCGTCGAGGTTCAGCAGCGGCAAGACACCGCGGACCTCCTTGTCGATGACAACGAGCTCTTTCACCTGCCCGATGACCTGCTCCATGGTCTCCAGGTAGAGCCGCATGCGGGTGATCTCCGGGGCCTTCTCGTACTGGGTGAAGCGGGAGAGGAAGGCATTGGCCTGGCCCTGAGCGGCACGAACGACCTTCTCCCGATAGCCTTCCGCCTCGGCGATGGCCCGGTCTCTCTTGCCGCGGGCGGCGGGCACCTGCTTGTTACGCTCGCCGCGGGCCTGGTTGATGATTTGCTCCTTCGCCTGGCGGGCACGGTTGACGTTGTCGAAAGCGTCCTTGACCGGTTCGGGCGGCGTGGCGGACTGGAGCTTGACGAAGATCACCTCGACACCGGCCTGGTACTCGTCAAGAAGTTCCTGGCAGAGGCGTTCGGCCTCGGCGGCGATTTCGTCTCGCCCCGTGGTGATGGCCTCGTCGACGCTGTGGTCGCCGACCAGGCGCCGCATGACGGCCTCGGATACGTCGCGGATCAGGTCGGCGACGGCAATGTGCACGTTGGAGTGACCGCCGACCCTGAACAAGTAGTCCTTGGCGTCCTTGACCCGGTACTGGATGATCCATTCGATGTGGGCCAGGTTCAGGTCGCCGGTGAGCATCCTCGCGACGGTTCGCTGGTCTTCATTGGGCGGTGCATAGCGCGTGATCCTACCAGCTTCGAGGGTGACGAATCCGAACTCCAGCGTTTGGGGGCGCCGCACCGGGACCTTGTAAACCTCGTCAACGGGCCAGGGGAGCTTGAAGTTCAGCCCCGGCCCTACGGTGTGGCGGTACTCGCCGAAGCGCAGCACAACGCCCTCGCTGTCGGCGGGGACCGAGTAAATGATCGAGCCGATCCCGCCGACGATAATGATCGCGATGATGACGGCCGCGAATATGCGGCGGAAGCGGCGGAACTGCTGGGCGAGCTGCTCGATATCGACCTGACCGGAGGATCCGTATTGTGCGGACATGCCTGACCTCCTTGCTGCACGGCGGGTGGGGTATCACGTTCTATGCTCGGAAGTATGCGCCAGAATCAGGACGCTGGCAATGCTCATACGTGTCAGGCTGGGTGAGTGTCCGGATGTCGACCTTCGAAGAAGGCGTTCGGCTCGACACGCCTGCTTGGCGAAGCTACCATGAGCCTCCTGTGCCCGAAGCGGCGTTTGCAGTTTCCTTCCGTTGCATGTGAGAACCGAACATGACTGCCTGCCCAGCCTATCGACAGTGCGTGAAATGGACCTCGACGACTCGATGTTTGGCCGGCCTGATGCTGTTTCTGGCCTTTGGGGTGGGGGAGATTGGCTGTGCGGCGACCGGCGGCGCAGCTGAGCCGATCCAGGAGGCCGAGAAGACCGGTCCCCCCGTGGCCGGGGAGGAGAAAGAAGGGACCTTGGCAGAGGTCCAGGCCGAAGCGGATCAGGAGGAGAAGGAGGCCGAGGCTCAGGCGGAGGACCGGCGGAAGCTGGCCAAGCTGGAGCGAGACATAGAGATTGCCCGGCAGAAGCTGGTCAAGGCGCAGGTGGCGGGTAAGCATGGCCAGATACAGAACCAGGTCGCTGTGGCTGAGGCGGAGCGAGAGTTGGAACTCGAGCAGCGGCGATTGGCGACGTTCGAGCGTCGGTCGGCGCCGAACCGAATCGAATGGTCCAGGCTCGGGTTACTACGGGCCGAGGATCGCCTGAAAGAAGCGGAGGAGGAGCTGGCCCAACTCGAGCTGATGTACGCAGAGGAAGATTTCGCGGACCAGACCAAGGAAATCGTGCTCGAGCGGGGACGCCGCCGCCTGGAGCGCTCGCGGTGCGACCTTGAGCTGCGAACGCAGGATCATGCAATCCTGACCGAGGAGACGATCCCGACCGAGCTGCGGGAGCATGAGCTGAACGTGGAGAAGAAGACCGAGGTCCTCGGCAAGGCCCAGCGGGATGCCGAGGCGTCCGCCCTGGATAATCAGATCGGGATTATCAGCGCCGAGGCGGAGCTCGCCCGGCTAGAGGGCGAGATCGAGGCATTGAGAGAGAAAATCGCCAAGCGCGAAGAAAAGGACGAGGCGCGGGAAAAGGAACAGGAGTAGCCGGGCATGGCGGGGCTGAGGACGGTGACGTGGCTGGCTCTCGTGCCTGTTACGGTGGGCGCGGCCCGGGCGGCGGAGCTGCCTACGGCCGAGCAGGTCCGCGCGGGTGTCGAGCGCGGTGTCGCGTTTCTACTGAGGGATCAGAATTCCGATGGCTCGTGGGGCGGGCCGCAGGATTCGATTACCACGTGGAGTGGGCCGACATGGTCGAACCCCGAGACACATCGGGCCTGGAAGGTGGCCACGACGGGGCTGTGTGTGGCGGCCCTGGTGCGGATGGGCGGATCGGGGGATGTCGCGGCGGCGACGGACCGCGGCATCAGATACCTGATCGACAACGCCGACGTGAAGCGGCCCAACGAATGGGACACGATGAACAACTGGGCCTACATCTACGCGTTGGAGGGACTGGCGGACGCGTATGTGTGCCCGCGGTACGCCGGCTCACCGCTGCGAGCGCAGATCGCGGAGGTGGTCCCGCGTTATCTGGCGAGCCTGGCCCGGTTTCAGTCGATCAACGGGGGGTGGGGATACCTGGAATTCGATGTGCCGCGTACGCGGCGGCCGCAGTGGGCGACGAGCTTCATGACCGCCTCGGCCGTCGTGGCTCTGGCCAAAGTTCGGGATGCGGGATTCGAGATTGACCAAGCCGTGTTGGAGCGCGCCGTTCGGATCATCCACCATTGCCGGCTCCCCAACGGAGGCTATTCGTACCACGTGCGGACGGTACCGAATCTGCATCCCGAGTACATCGATATGGTCAAGGGCTCGCTGTCTCGGATTGAGGTGTGCCAGGCGGCGCTGCTGCTGGCCGGGCATGAGGTGCCATCGGAGGAGATGGTGATGGGGTTAGGGCATTTCTTCCGCGAGCACAAGTTCCTCGAGATCGCGATGCACAAACCAGTTCCGCACGAGGCGTACTATTACAACTCCGGTTATTTCTACCTGTTCGGTCACTACTATGCCGCGCTGGTGATTGAGCGGCTGGACGCGCAGGAGCAGGCCCGCTGGTGGCCCGAACTGCAGCGGGAGATTCTCAAGGTCCAGCAGGACAACGGTTCGATCTGGGACTATGACGTGCATCGGTATGACCGGCCGTACGGGACGGCCTTCGGGCTGATGGCCCTGGTACGTTCGCTCCGGTCATAGCCGTCGCTCAAAGAAACCGCCGGCACCATGGACTGATACCGGCGGCAAAGATCCGTAATTCAGATTCAGTGCGCGATTGCGGCGGCGGATCACGTTCTGGATTTCAGCAACCGGACGGTTCGCTGCGGATTGATCAACAGATAGGTCACCTCGCCGGACGTCTTCTTGTCTGCTCCTTTTTTGATCAGTTCGATCACGTCTGGCGGTGTCAACTCCTGGTCGATGGCCAGCAACTTGGCGGCGAGGTTCGCGACATTGGGCGACGCCATGGATGTGCCGGACATCTTCATGCGCTCGCCCCCAGGGATGTAGCTGTCGACCTCGAAGCCGTTGCCGTAGACCTGGACAGTGCGGCCCGAGCTGGTGAAGGAGGTCGGTTCGCCGGCCTGGTCCACGGCCCCGACGACGAGGAGGTTGGGAAGGTCAAACGAGGAAGGGATGTAGTCGTCAAACTCCACATCGTTGTCGGCATTGCCGGCCGCACAAATGAAGAGGATGTCGGGTGCGTTGTTGATGGCTTCGTAGAGTCCCTGTCTCTGGAGCTCGAACACCTTGCGCGAGAGCTCGCGGCGCTCCTCGGCATTGGCGCCGATGCCGTTGGCCTCTAGTGAGTCCTCGGCGTCCTGCCTGGCCTCGCCCCAGCTCATGTTGACGAGACGGACGCCGGCCTTCTTGAAGTACTCGACCGTGTCGCGGCACTTGGCTCCGTCGCGCCGGCCCCACTCGACAGTGCGGGCTACCGGTATCATGCGATGGTCATAGCTCAGCCGGGCAATGAGCAACTCGGCAGCCGGATTGCCGTCGACCATCAGGCCGGCCACGTGCGTGCCGTGGGCGTAGTTGCCAGCGAGCATCAGGTCTTCGATGAAGCCCTTGACCTGGGCGGGTTCCATGGTGGACAGGTGTTTCTTGAGGGCGGAGGCCTCCGGGCTGTCCACGGCCGCCTGGAGGTCCGTGAAGCCCTTCATGTGTTTCATGACCTCATGGATGCGCTCGGCGGTGTCCTCCAGTGGGCAGAGCATGTCGGTGGTGCGCCGGGCGTGAATGTCGTAGGCGATGCCGTGGATGTCGTCAATGTAGCCGTTGCCGTCGTTGTCGATGCCGTCAGGCTTCTCTTTGGAGTTGGTCCAGAGGGCCTTATCAAAGACCTTCGGATCAGTTCCGGAGTCCCACACGGCTATCAGCACTGGGTTGAGCTTATCGCCCGGTGAGAGAGCCACGGAACGGTCAGCCCAGATGTTGGGCTTCTCCTTCCTGTTGGCATCGATGATCTCCTGATAGACGCCGATGGTCTCGTCGTTCAGGGGTAGGCGTTCCTTTATCGTGTAATAGATGCCGACCACGCTGGAAGCATCGTCGGCATTCAGCTCGCCAGTCTTGGCCACCACGGGCTCCATGCGCGCCTCGATCATGCCCATCATCAGCGTCTCGCTGCGAATCTCTAGCATGCCTTTAGCTCCCTCGATCTCGTCCTGCACGATCTCCCACGGAAGCCTGGCAAGTTGCTCGGCGAGGATGCGGCGGTAGGCTTTCTTGTAGGCGGTCATGTCGCTGTTGGGATCGGCTTCATTCCTGGCGGCAATCATCGACCGACTGGTCAGGCCGGAGGTCAGCCTGGCGGCTTCCTTGTCCTCGAGCGCGCGCACTTGATCCAGGCGCTTAAGGGCGTCCTTGTACTTGCCCTCGAGCATGTCGATGGTAGCCAGCCTGCCGTAGATGCGCTGCAAAGTGGTAGGATCATCGATCTCGTAGGTGGCCAGGTCCTTCTCGATGTCGGCGCGAATCTGCTTGGCCAAGGCCATGGTCCGCTGTTCCGATTTGACCATGTCAGAGACCTTGCCTTCGACGGGGTACGTGTGTTGGGGTAGGTCATCCAGCTTGGTGATCTTGATCTTCTTGCCCTGCTGATCGGCGCAGCCAGCGAGCAGGCCGGCCATCAGGCATGCCGTGGTGAACGTCCAGAGGTCACGGAACCGTCGCATCTGTGTTCTCCTATATAGTGAATTCGCCGGAATCGCTTTGCTCTGCCTCGGCCGGTCTGATCCCCGGGCAACCGGCCGCTCCTCGCCATGAGGCTCACTTCAACTACCACCTGAGCGAAAGCGTCCGCTGATAGTAGTCGTTACTTTGAATACGGGCAAATAGCGACGTTGCAGGCCGCCGTGGCGGGAGAGACCGAAAGTCGGCGGGATCAGGGCGTATCCGTTGCGCTTATGCCCACGATATCGCGCAGGATTGCGGGTGCATCCTGGTATCCGACGAAGAAATCGTTCGTGAACGACGAGACAGGCGCTCGCGCAAATTGCCGGTTTAGCATGGCCAGCGGGTCGAGGCCGACTCCCTGGCAGCCGGCACCCGTCATCAGTTCGTTTGGGTCCGAGACGTGGTGAAGACCCAGCAGGTGGCCCATTTCGTGGGCGGCCACCTTGCCGAGGGCGGCGCCCAGCACCTCGGGGCCGAGCAGGCTGGCGGCGCTCAGCGCCCGATGGTTGGTGTCGACCACGGCTACGTCGTCCGGTACGGCGTTTTGAAAGTCGATGTGCTCGGCTTGGCCGAGCGTCCCGATGCGAGGGTCGGCCGGTCCTATGTGGATGATGCTATAGGGCTGTGCCGGCGGCGGGTCGTCGCTCGACAATACGACCACGTTGTATCCGGCGAAGGTTTCTCGAAAGGTCTGGACGACGGCCGCACGGACGATGGCATTCTCCGTTGGGCCTACGTCGGTTGGCTTGAGTGAACCGCTGCGGAACGTCAGTTGAGACCAGCCGGCAAAGTTGAGCACCACGGTCTGTCCGCGGGGCTCACCCGGGCTCGTCCCTTGCGTTCGCGTGATATGTGCGATCGGCTTGCCCGTGTTGGAAAGGTAGAAGAAGTTGAATCGAAGGAAACAATCCGGGTTCTCGCTGTTGATCGGGAAGGTTAGCATGATGCGGTTGCCGTCGAGGTCGTGCGCTCGGCCGCCGGCGAAGGTCAACCCCGAGTCGTAAAACCACACATCACTGACCACGTCGCTGAGGATTTCTACTTCAAGCCGATCGCCGGATGTCATGGAACCAAGGTGAAAGATGCGTTCGTTCAGGTAGTACGCGGGGAGTACTTCGCTGCTCAGTTGACCTGCGTAGTAGTCTGCGACAGTCTGGTGGGTGTCGTCGGATAGCTGCGCCGTGTCACCGTTCCAGTTCACCGGCACGGCCCCGGCGAACACCTCGCCGAGATCGGCCGGCTCCAGCGGGCTTACGCATTGCTCGATCGTATCGATGCCATCGCTGAGGTCGCCCAGCCGATCGCCGAAGATGAACAGCGTTTCAGAACATCCACAAAGCCCCACGGGCAACAGCAGGCTGAGAATCCGTATGCGGCACGCACGAGTCGCCATGAGGGTGCTCTCCATTTCGGGTAGCCGGATTTCCCGTCAGCTGACCTGCATTGTAATCGGCACATGGGGGATGGATGTTCACAGATGGCTGGTGGGAGAGCGTGGCAATACGGCAGGCGCGCCCGGGTCACCGCGAAGTCTGGGGTGCGAGGGCCCGTTCAGGGCGGCTACCGTTTGCGGTCGGACGGACCCTGCGGCCCGGCCTCCCGATCGGCCGACTCAGACGGCCGCGTCCGCCGACGCTTCCGGGCAATCAGCCAGACGACGATGACAAGCGCGACGGCGGGCGTGCCCACGGCACCGCCGGCCTGTCCCCATGCGGAGAACAGCAGAATCTTGTGCACCAGGGAGGCGTGCTGCTCGTTGGTCTTGGGCAATGCGCCGGCGTAGGCGGCCGCATGATGGAGAAGGCTGACGGCCAGGGACTCGGTGGGAATCTCCTGGTGGCAAGCCAGGCAGAGTCCCCGGCGATCGGTGTTGGCTCGCTCGGCATCGTTCATGGGTCGCGAGCCGGTCCAATGGTGCCCGACGGTCATGAGTTGTTCGCCGTCGGGCGTGACGAATTGTGACCAATCGGCCCGAAGCCCCGGAATGCCCTCCATTTGCGGGCGCGCGTGTTCCGAGAGGATCTCTCCCCCAGCCGTCATGAGGTCGACGGTGATTGGCTCGTCCCATGGCCGCGTGTACGCACCGCCCCCGATGCCGTAACCGAGGGCCTTTTCCAACATGTGGCAAGACTCGCAGGAGCGTGCCCGACCTGTGGTATGCGGCTGGCCGGGGGTCATATCAAGAGTAAGCTGGCCTTCGCTGCCGGAGCCCTCCAGACCGGGGGGCGTGCGAAATATGTGGTTGTGGAGAATGGTCTCGCCGTTGGGCCCGATGATGGTGACGCAAGGCTGGCATCCCGTGGTACAGGTGCAGATTCGGCCCTCGCCGTTGACGGCCATGGGTGGCTCTTCCCATCGCATGTAGGAGCGCTGCTCCGAGACCTTGCCGTGCAGGTAGGTGTCGTAGCCTGCCTCGCCACGGTCGGCAGCATGCTCGGGCTCGGCGTGCATGTGGCCGGCAGCGACCCAGTCGAAGCTTCGCAGGCTGTTGGAGTAGTCGATCTTCAGATGGCAGCCGTAGCACTGTGGTATCCAGACTGCGTGACAGGTGTAGCATTCCATCTTGTCGATGTGTTTGTGGATGGCGACCATGGCGACGCGCGGTTCTCTACCCAGCGAATCATCGGAGGCTAGCGTTTTGAGCGGCGTCAATTCCAGATCTTTGCCGCCGGCGGTGTGAACGATCACCCGGTCTCCGCGGCGCACGACTTCGGGAAACGGGTTGCCGCGCGCGGTGCGGAGGTATCCGTCCTCCGGTGCGTAGAGCGTGCCCTGGCTGAGGCGGGCGTTGAGGTCGGTCGCAACGCCGCGCGCTTCACCGATCCGGGGTGGAGTGCCGAATTCGTCACCGTAGCCGAGAGGAAGCTCCCAGGGGTATGCAGAGGGTGTGCCGTGGCAGTCCGTGCATTCGATCTGAACCATGGCGAGGTTTGTGCCCGCGATGAAACCGTCGCCGTGCACGTCGATCGATGTGTGACAGTCGAGGCACATCATGCCTTCGGTGGAGTGAATGTCCTGGTGCATGGCGATGTAATGCTTAATGTGAAGATCGACCTGCCCTTCTCCGCTGGCCTGATACGGCGAATGGAATGCGCTTTCCATGAGGCCCTGGAAGGAGACACCGATGCGTTTCCCGCGGTCGTGGCACGTCGTGCAGGTCTCGACGGGGATGCCGGAGTAGGTCTTGCCGCCCAGGGCGACCTTGGCCTGGCGTGTTGACTGAATCATGTGTACGAGCAGATGTCCCGGCTCGTCCTTCGGGATCGTCGGGTCGCCGCCTTCGTACAGACCCTCGTTGCCGTAGGGCATGTGGCAGGCGGAGCAGCCCATGCCGCGATAGTCGCCGCGTTTGTCGCGGCCCTTGACGCCCAGATGGCAGCGCTGGCATTCGGCGCGGTGGTAGGTGAAGCCGGCCAGTTCCGGATGTTCGGCGAGTTGGCTCAGGTTGGTGGGTGCTTCCGGCATGGTTTTCTGCTCATCCGGGAAGGCGCCGGGTTCCTTGGCCGCAAGATCGGCCATGTACGCGCGGTAATCCGCCGTGCCCAGCCGCTCGTTCGGCCTCTCCGGATTGCGGGCGTCGTAGTTGGCCCAGACGTGGTCGTAGCCCTGCAATGCGCCGAAGGACCACGACGTACCCTGAATCTTGCCCGACTCGGTCATCATGGGGCTGTACCACTGGGCGCGGACATGGTCCGCGTGGCATTTTCCGCAGGTACTTCTGTTGACCCAGGGGCTGCCCGGGTCTGCGTAGAAGAAGCGACCTCCATGGGCGTCCTCCTCAGTGCGTGCTTCAGCGTCACCTCCATGACAGATGATGCAACCTTCCGGATCGCCCATTGTCACGCCAAGTTCATTGATCACGCGGAGCATCTCAGATTCAGGCTCGCGGATGGGCTCAATGCCTTCGTGGCAGGCGAGGCAGCCGGAGGGATCGAAGTGGCTTCCGACGGCCGGGGCGGAAGGGGGCCAGCCGATCACAGCCAAAGCCATAGCAGCGAAGCCGGCGAGTCGGCACATACTACGTCCTCCCATGGGCCTATGGGCAGCGGAGCACAACGGCGCGATTTCGGTGCGGAGTCCCAGAGACGTCAGTCGCTCAGGGATCACGCCATACACACAATGTCATGCGCTAACGCGATGCAGAGTACACCAGGCGCGGGCTGCTTCCAACCGGCGGCTCGTGTCTCAACGACGAGGGGCCGTCAGGCGATGGTAGCGTGTTCGAGTTGCCGAGCGTATTCCCAGGCAGTCAACTGCAGCGGTCACGAGGTCTGCGGCGTGGTTCTGCGAGATGGACCTTGAAGAACGGATGACCAGCGGGACGCCGCGAAAACCGCGGCTGCCACAAGGATCGTTCCCGCGAGCGCAGCGATGGTTACGTCGTAGCCTCTCGCTTCGATTGCCTCCCCCATGCAAGCAAAACCGGTCAAAAGACCCAGGTCGCCGGCCCCGAGGATGAGAGCCGTCCCTGTGCCGCGGTAGTCGGGAGGCAGACTCCCCGCGGCGATATCGACCATGGACGGGAAGATGAAAGAATGCCCGGCACCCATGAGCAACCCTGGCAGGATGAGCTGGGCCTGCGATCGAATGCCGATCAGGCAGAGCAGCCCGGCGAACAGCAGGGCCAGGCCCGTCAACACGGTTCGCGAGCGGCCGAAACGCTCGGGCATGCGTCGCAGGAGCACCCGAAGCGCCATCGCCGTGGGCGCGTAGCAGAGGAAGAAGACTTTGATGTCTCGAAAACCGCGCGCTTCGGCCAGGCGTTCGAGAAACGACATCTGCAGGCAGAACACCATGCTGAAGCAGACTCCGACGAGCAGGACTGTGCCGGGCCAGTTCTGGATGATGATGCGAAAGGTCGACAGGTCACCCGTCCGGACAGCACTTGTTGAAGCGGCACTCTGAGCGTGTCCGTGAGCGGGCAGCTTCACTCGCAGCATGATGCCCCCAGCGGCCAGGCTGCATGCCGCGCTGGCGGAGAAGAACACACGGTAGGGCAGTATCGAATCCGCGCTACCGGAGAAGATCACGTCCCCAAGGGTCGGGCCGAGGATGAGGCCGAGGAAGCCGGCCAGGCCAATGGTCCCGATGCTCTCGGCGCGGCGATGGGGAGGGGCAATCTGTGCGGCGAAGACGGCGACCGTGGTCATTACGGCGGCGAAGGCCATGTTCTGAATAGTACGGAGTATCACGATCAGCCATAGCCGTTCGGCAAACTGGAGCGAGCCCACGGCTACTGCCACCGCCGCGGTGCCGACCAACCAAGTAGGTCGGCAGCCGAATCGATCGACCCAGCGGCCGATGTGGAAGCGGATCAGCAGTGTGCCGGTCACGGCGATGCTCAGCACTCTGCCTAGCGTGTCCACGCCATGTCCGAGGTATTCGAGGTATTGCCCGAAGTGAAACTGCAAGGCCGCGCCCGTCATGAACAGGATCACGGCAGCAAAGATTTCAAAGAACTGTGCGGTATAGAGTCGGTCGGCGGTGTCTGTTCCGGTGCCCGGCTCTATGGCAACGGTGAATGAGGTTGGCTGGAGGTCACGCATCGTGGGCGCCGCCTGCTACGTTCCTCGGGTGAGGCCCCGCTGTTCACACGCCCGGTCCGCGCCCACGCGCGGAACGCATCGCCCTAGCGCTTCGGTGGCGACCATGAGCCGCGAGACCGCCAAGCCAGTCGAGACGGGCGTAACTAGCAAGCTGCACGGGGCATTGCGGAATGCCGGCGAGGTGATACTATACATTGGCTGGGCGGCGGCCGTCGTGGCGAGCATGTCGCGGCGCGGTCGCCCCGGATTCGATGCTGGGGTCCGCCGAGCTGGCGAAACGCGCAAGACGAGCAGAGACAAGGAATTGCGCCCGAAGCGGATGTGGCGGAATTGGCAGACGCGCAGGCTTCAGGTGCCTGTGGGCTTCGGCCCGTGGAGGTTCGAGTCCTCTCATCCGCAGTTGGCCGGGTAGCGCGACGCAAGCTGGCTACCCTCGCACGTGATGTGGGCTCCGATTGCCTTGTGAATCGGAGCCTCGTGTCCTATGGGGCCCGCGGGCTGAGGGCCGGCCAGCCGCAGGCAAAAAAAGCCCGGAGTCGTTTCCTATCCGGGCCGGGAGCGGGGGAAAAGCCTTGCCAGTGCTTTGATGTCTCGGTAGCCGGCCTATCGGAGAACCGGATCTGCCTCCATAGCGCTACGCAATTTGAGCAGGGCGCCGTTCTGGATCTGGCGAACGCGCTCCTTGCTTACGCGAATGTCGCGTCCGATCTGCTCGAGAGTCTGCCGCTTGCGGCTGGGATCCGACGGAAAACGCCTCGATAGTACGAACAGCTCAGTTTCGTTCATGTCCACATCGTTCCCATCGAGCAGACTGGCCAGACGTTCGGTGTACAAGCCCTTCGCGTTGTCATGGAAGATCTGGACTTGGTTACCCTGGTCCATGTCGGGGTCAAAGCTGATCGGCGCCGTCTGTCGGTGACGGGACTCGGTCATGGAGCGGCGGATGAAGGCCCGCAGGATGGCGTTGCAGGCGTAGGTGCTGAAACGGAAGCCGCGCCACGGGTTGAAGGCGTCTACCGCCTGCAACAGGGCGTATAGACCGTCGCTGACAAGTTCGTCGTTATCCACGTTGGTGAAGCGGTTCCGGCCGACCAGCTCGTATACCAACCCGAGGTTCGCATCGACCAGGCGCTGGCGGATGCTCTGCCGGAGTTCGGCCAGCTCCGTATATCGCTTGGATTCCCGGCTGCCATTGGCCCGCTTCTCGCGGTTGGCCAGGTAGCCGCACATGTGGAAGGCCTGGAAGAGCTTCGTTTCCTCGTCCGTCGTGAGGCGGCCCTGTTGGGTCACGAGTTCGCTGATCTCCGGAACCAGGTAGCGCTGTTCAGCGCCCGGCCTCGTGAGACTGGGGTGCGACACAAACTTCATGGCTCCGCTGCCCGACCGAGTGCCGCGGCGGGTTTTCCTCGTGCGAGGGCTTGGGGGGGTATTCATGTGTAGACTCCTTGGGTCTGGGTTGCTTTCCGACTGCTTTTGACCGCTTTATTATGTTTAAATCTACAGATATGTTCGTGAAAGGCAAGTCTTTGTTCGATATTTTGGCACTTTTTTTGTACTAATTCGTCTAAACGTCAGCTATCGTAGTGTGGCGACGCACAATATACAGTGATACAGCATAACAGGCCGATACGACGAGCTGCCGTTGGTGAGGTTAGAGCCTCAACGCCTCTGTCGCACTCGGCCTGGCCTCTAGTGACCGCCATATGGATCGCATTCAGGGGACGGCGTGAATGGGCGGGAAGTCGGCGGTGAGGTGGTCGATTCAGGATGAATGCGTGGCGAGGCCGCCTGAATGAAGGGCGGGATTCAGACGCGCGTGCTAGCTGGGCGGCAGGAGCTTGGCTCGACCCGCAGATGCTCATGAAGGACGCGAAGAGGCTCAGCTACCGACCAAGCCTGGGCGATGCAGCCCCGCGGTATCCACGGCCTGTTTCCATCGGCCAACTCACTGATGTGACCGATGCCTGCTTGGTCGAGGTGGTCCCATAGTGAGTCCAGGAGGGACCGGCCTCGACGACGGACCTCATCGGTGGGCGTGTGGACGTTCATGTATGCGGAGATGAAGGGACCAATCAGCCAAGGCCACACCGTGCCCTGGTGATAGGCCGCGTCGCGTGATCGAGGATCGCCCTGATAGCGCGGCACGTATTGAGGATCGTCGGGGGCAAGCGTGCGCAGGCCCATGGGGGTCAGTAGTGCGCTGCTGACCGTGTCGAGAAGTCTGCGCTGGCGTGAGGGGGGAAGCAGACATCCGGCAAGCATCAGCACGAGAAGCTGGTTGGGGCGGATCGATGTGTCCGGCGTGCCGTCCGGAGCGACAACATCGTGGCAACAGCCGGCGCCGTGGTTCCAGAACGTCGGGGCGAACGAAGCCTCGGCGCGGCTCGTGAGCGTCTCATAGTGTCGGGCAGCATCCTCGTAGGCCAAGGCGCGGGCGAGGCGGCGGCCAACCTGAAGGGCGTGGTGCCAGAGCGCCTGAATCTCCACGGCCTTGCCGATCCGCGGCGTAACGACCCAATCGGCGATCTTGGCATCCATCCAGGTTAGTTGCGTGCCGGGAATCCCCGCGAGCAGGAGACCGTCGTGGTCCAGGCGGATGCCATAGCGCGTGCCGCGCTCGTAGCGGTCGAGGATCTCGCGAACGACGGGAAAGAGCTCGCGGCCGAGGGCGTCTTCATGGGTGTAGTCAAGATACTTCCCCAGGGCGTATATGTACCACAGGGCTGCGTCCACGGTGTTGTAGATGGGTGGCTGGCCCGAGTCGGGGAACCGGTTGGGCATCATGCCCTCGGAAAGGTAAGGGGCAAAGGCGGTCAGGATTGCGCGGGCCACCTGGTGACGACCAGTGACAAGGGTGAGCCCGGGCAGGGCGATGAACGTATCGCGCCCCCAGTCGCCGAACCAGGGATACCCCGCGATCACGGTCCAGCCTGCCCCTCGACGCACGAGGTAGTGTCGCGTCGCGCGGGCCAATTCGATTGCCTCCTCGTCGCTGCCCAGCATGGGAAAGACCTGGCTCTGACGGTGCGCCTGCTCGGCGGCGATGATGTCCTGCGGGGAAGCGTCCGGTGTATGGCCGGCGGCGGCGACGAGGCTCGCGGCTGAGCCCGGCGCCAGCGTGAATTCAATGATGCCAGGCTGGAAGAGGTCCTCTTCGCAGTCAAAGCCACGCTCCCATTCGCGGTCGTAAACGTAGTTGTAGTAGAAGTCCGGTTCGGGGCAGAAGGCGCCTTCGTGGATGATCTCGACGCCAGGCCGACCGTCGAGCCAGGTTACTTGGAAGCCGCGCTTGTAGGGCCGCACAGTCGGCTTGCCTAAGTCGCCTTTCCGTGCGAGGGAATGAAAGTCGCGCGAAGTCACCTTGGGCCGAATTTCCAGGCGCAGTGGAGCCGGCGACTGGAGGAGCGTCCAGCGCGCCACGGTTGCGTTCAGCCCGTCGGGCATCAGGATCTCCTGCTGGAGACGCCAACCGGGGGCGGCGTAGACCCAGGTAGGCCACGGTTCGTTGGCGAAGGAGCTGATAAGCTGATGGCCGCTGGGGTGGACGGCGCCGGGCCACTTGTTCGTGCTCAGCTCCCAGGTTGCGTCCTGCTGGCATACCCTGACGTCGAGCTTGGCCAGGACAACCTTGCGGACGACGGGAGGCTCGGTGGCGGCGACGAGGAGGCCGTGGTAGCGGCGTGTATTACATAAGGCCAGGCTGCTGGAGGCGTAGCCCCCCAAGCCATTGGTCTCCAGCCATTCGCGGCTGGTGGCCTTGTCGAAGTCGCGGCATATATTGGGACCGAAACACCGCGTCAACTGGAGATCCTCCAAGCGCGTAGTCTTCGGCGGAGGGCTGCTGAGCTTCGAGGAACCATACTCCATACCGCGAGCGGTTCATAGGGCCCGCTGTGGAGGTGGCGTGCGGGAGCAGTCTGAACGGCTAAGTACCAAGGGTGGGTGGCCTGTGGATGATCGGCACGGGACACACCAGCACGTCGCCGTTCTCAATGCGCGTGGCATAGCGATTCAAGCCCATGTTTGGCATCTGCTCGCACGCTCCGGTGATCAGATCGAACTTGAGGTGATGCTGGGGGCAAATCAGCTTCTGGCCAACGACTTCACCGGCGGCCAAGCTGGCGCCCTCGTGCGGGCAGAGCGCGTCTACACAGCACAAGCGGTCCGGGCTTGTGAGCCGCACGAGCACGACCTTGCGGCCGCCGATCTCGAGATAGGTCGGCGCGCGGCGGGGGCAGTCGGCCAGGCGAGTGGCGAAAACGAAGTCTTGCGGCTTGGAATGAGAGTTACTCACAAACAGGAGCTCCTCGCAGGCGTGGCATTGTAGGCAAGTTGGCGAAGAAGGACAAAGCGTTGTGCTGCCGCTGCGCGAAGCCAGTTTGAGATTGCCATGACGACGCAACCGGCACGAAAAAGACTTTTAGTTTCTTTGACAGATTCGGCAGGGCCCTTACAATGCCCGCAACCCGAGGCATCCCTCCCAAAGCCCATCCTGTCCCCCCGCAGGATGGCACCGCCTCGGGTTTTTTTGCGCAGCCGCGGGGAGAGCGCCGATCGGTTCGGAGTGCGGTCTGTGGGCCGTCTTCACGGCGTGCCGTAGCCGAGTCTGACGGCCAGGGGTAAGTGGTCGGAGCCGAAGGGCTCGCCCGTCTTCGCGTTGGCGCAGGTCAAACCACCGCTGAGGTACACGTGGTCGAGCCGCAAGCGGGGAACCACCATAGGCTGTCGAGCGCCGGCCAAGTCCATCCGCGACCCCATCCGGCGATCGAGTACGCGCTGCGGAACCCGGCCCGGCGGAGGTCATCCGCGAATACGCTGTTGTCGGTGAAGTTGAAGTCCCCGGCCAGAATGACCGGAAGCGCTTCCTCTTCCAAAAGTCCGAGCACGTCTGCGAAGTGGCGTCTCCAAACGATGGTGTAGTCGTATCGCCGCGGCGGGAGCAAGTGGACGTTATAAATCGCAATGTCGCGTCCGTCGATCTGAACCACGGCACGGATCAGTGGCTGCCAACCGTCGGATAGCACGAAGCCCCGTTGGGGGTCGCCGGCGAAAGGGCGCCGTGAGTAGATGGCCGATCCGAAGGAATCCTCCCGCTGGATGCTGCACCAGTACGGGTACTCATCACCGAGGGCACTCTGCAGCTCGGCGTGCCAGAAACTCGTGTACTCCTGGAGGATGAGGATTTCGGGGTCGCTTTGCCCGATCTGGCGGAGAATCGGTGCGGTCTGGTCGTTCACCATAAGGAGGTTGACACTCATTACAGTG
>CP070685.1:3326869-3355063 GCA_020352895.1 Phycisphaerales bacterium | reverse complement strand
CACCGCGGCGGTACTGCTGGCCCTGGGTTTGCAGCGCAAGGGGGCCAAGGTGGGCCTGCTGGACGCTGATGTGTATGGGCCATCGATCCCCACCCTGATCGGCCTGGAGGGCGCTTGCCCGGACATGCGCGACAACAAGATCATCCCCGTCAAGGCCGAAGGTGTGAAGGTCATGAGTATGGGATTCATGATCGATCCCGGGCGGGCCGTAGTCTGGCGCGGCCCCATGGTGCATGGCGTGGTTAAGCAGTTCCTCGAACAGGTGGACTGGGGCGAGCTGGACTACCTGATCGTCGATTTGCCGCCCGGCACGGGGGACGTACCGTTGACCATGGCCCAGTCCATCCCCATGGCCGGTGCCGTGGTGATCTGCACGCCGCAGGACGTAGCTCTAGCGGACGCCCGCCGGGCCATCGGCATGTATGCCGCGCTCAACGTCGAATGCCTGGGCATCATCGAAAACATGAGCTATTACATTTGCCCGAAGTGCGGCCACCGCGACGAGATCTTCGACCACGGCGGGGCCGAGAGGGCGGCTCGCGAATTGGGCGTGGCCTTCCTCGGGGCGATTCCGCTGAACGCCAAGATTCGGCAGTACGGTGACTCCGGGGAGCCGGGCCGTATTCTGTCCGATCCGGACACTCACCTGAGTCGCTCGATCGAACAGGTGGTAGGGAACCTGGCCGGACAGATCAGTATCAAGAGTCTCATGCCGCAGGCCGGGGCAGCCTCGTCGACGGAGTAGTCGTCGGCCGCTCCGGAGAACACTGGCAGCGAAGGATAAGATGAACAACGCCCTCAAGCTGACCATCGGGCAGTGCCGCAAGTTCATCGACGGGCGGGACGATGCCCTGGCCCTGCCGCCGGAGTCCGCCAGCTTCGCCCATGCCCTAGTGTTGTCGCGAGGGGCCAAGCGGTGTCTGGAGATCGGCACCAGTTACGGCTATAGCGGCTTGTGGATCGGGGGAGCCGCCCAGGTCAACGGTGGCAAACTGGTTACCATCGACAAGGACCAGCGCAAGAGCGATATCGCAGGGGCATACTTCGCCGACGCCGGGCTGGGGAATGTGGTTGAATGCATGACCGGCCGCGCTACTGATATCGTCCGCGCCCTTGAGGGTCCGTTCGACTTCGTGCTCAATGACGCGGACAAGGAGAATCTGACCACATATGTGGAAATGCTGCGTGGCAAGCTGGCCCCGCACGCGGTCATTCTTACCGACAACATTACCAGCCACGCCGCGGAGGCGGCCCCCTTCGTGGAGCACATGCGCAACCATCCGGCGTTCTTCTCCACGCTGGTGCCGGTCGGAAGCGGCATGGAGCTGAGCGTGTACCTGGGCGGGTGAGTCCGAGCCTCGGGCCGCCCGTCGGCGAGTCCAGACATGGCGGCGAAAAAAGAATCCCTCGCGGAGCGGAAGAAACGCGCCGGCAGAATCGTGGCCGGCCTGCACAAGCTCTATCCCGATGCCGACTGCGCCCTGGAGCACAAATCGGCGCTCCAGCTCCTGGTCGCTACTATCCTGTCGGCCCAGTCGACCGATGAGACGGTCAACAAGGTGACGCCAATCCTGTTTGCCCGTTTCCCGAGTGCGAAGGCCCTTGGCGGGGCCGATCGCGAGGAAGTCGAGAGCATCATTTACCAGACGGGCTTCTTTCGTCAGAAGGCCAAGAGCATCCAGAATGCCAGCGCGATGATCGAGGAGAGGTTCAGCGGTCAGGTGCCGGATACCATGGATGATTTGGTCCAATTGCCCGGCGTGGCTCGCAAGACAGCCAATGTCATCCTCGGCACCTGGTTCAAGAAAAACGAGGGCGTCGTCGTGGACACGCACGTCGGCCGCCTAGCTGTCCGGCTGGGGCTTGCATGGACCGGCCGCAACGAGAAGGACGCTGTGCGCATCGAAAACGACCTCATGGAGATTTTGTCCCGGAAGGAGTGGACCTTTGCCGGGCATGCGCTCATCTGGCACGGCCGACGGGTCTGCTCGGCCCGCAAACCGGATTGTCAGGGCTGCACGCTCAACAAGCTTTGCCCTTCGGCTTTCTCTTTTGATGGCACAGTGACAGGGAAGCGAAGGCCCGCGAGAACGGCGGCCAAGAAGAAGCCGGCCGCGCCACCCAAGAGCGCCGCCGGAAGGCGGGCCGCATCCAAGCGGTAACTCTGTATAGCCACATTGCGGTCCTCTGCTCTGTCGGTGCGAATTGCGTTATCAAGACGGTCACGGCAGAAACAATGTCCGTTTCAGGTCACACCTTGCACGAAATCCCGGTGGCACGGCCGGCGGAACTGGGGCCGACGGCCGCTGGTGAACGGGTCGCGTTTATCGATATCCTCCGCGGCTTCGCTCTTTTTGGCGTGCTGCTGGTCAACATGGAGTACTTCGTCGCGCCGACGTACATCAAGATCTTCGCGACCGACGGCGTGCTGGAGCCAACTGATCTGCGGACCACCTGGCTGGTGCGCTTCTTCGCCGAGTCAAAATTCTACACACAGTTCTCCTTCCTGTTCGGCTACGGCATGGCTCTGCAAATGGCGCGGGCCGTAGCCAGGCAGGCCAGCTTCGTTCCGTTGTACGCTCGGCGGCTCGGCGTTCTTCTGCTTATCGGCGCGTTTCATGGCGTGCTCTTTTGGGCCGGCGACATTCTCGTGACCTACTCGATTCTCGGCTTCGTCCTGCTCCTGCTGTTCCGCAACCGCCGCGACAAGACGCTGGTCATCTGGGCTTGCTGCTTTTTGCTGCTGCCGGCCGTCATAGTAGCCGCCATCTGCGGGCTGATCGCCCTGGCCGAACTGGATCCCGGTGGCGCGGCCGATGTGCAGGAACGGTTCGAGCAGCTCGAACGCGAGATGATCAGCGGTGCCTGGCAAGCGGTGACCATCTACCGTCATGGCTCGCTAGGCGACATCCAGGCCCGCCGCCTGTTGGATCTTCAGCAGGCCTGGTTCATGCTGGCATTCATGGCCCCCTCGGTAATGGGCGTCTTCCTGCTCGGCTTCATGGCGGCCGCCGAAGGTGGCTGCATGATCCGGCCGCCCACGCCAGCACGCTGCGGAGGATTCTGCTGACGGTCTTGCCTTTGGCCCTGGCTGCAAACGCAGCGTACGTCGCGGTTGTGGAGGCCTCCAGTTGGATACGACCTTCTTGGTCGTGGGTCCTGACTATGGCTGTTCTTCCACTGGCCGCGCTGTCGCTAGCATCCTGCTACGCCTCGGGGTTGGCCCTGCTTGTCCGGCGACCGCTTGGGCATAGGGTGCTGGCCCCGCTGGCTGCCGTTGGACGCACCGCCCTTACGAACTACCTTGTCCAGTCGGTCATCTGTAGCACACTCATGTGCAGCTACGGGATGGGCCTCTACGGCCATGTCCGCCCGCCGGTCGCCGTTGGGCTGACCGTCCTGATTTTTGTTGTGCAGGTCTGGTTCAGCAACTGGTGGCTGCGGTGGTTCCGCTTCGGCCCGGCCGAGTGGGTCTGGCGCTCCGCTACGTACCGCCGCCTCCAGCCCATGCGCGTCTGACGCCCCTTGGCGCCGCGCCCATCCGACCGACAATCCGGGGTCACGCCGGAGGTACACAACATGAAACGCTTTTCTTTATTGTGCTTGGTCGTCACACTCGTCTGGGCCTGGGCGGGGTCATCGCACGTATACGCCGATAACCCCGCCAACGAACGCCCGCGGGCCCGCGATATCGGCCTGGTCATCGGCGTCCTGTCGCCCGGGCCGCTCAACGCCATCACCGACGTGGCGGGTGTGCGCGTCGGGCACCGGACGATTATCGAGGGCGAGAGTGTTCGCACTGGTGTAACCGCGATCGTTCCTCACGGCGGCAACATGTTCCAGGAGAAGGTGCCGGCCGCCATCGTGGTCGGCAACGGATTCGGCAAGCTGGTCGGCTCGACTCAGGTTGAAGAACTGGGCACGCTTGAGACGCCCATCGTGCTCACCAACACGCTGTCCGTTTTCACCGCCGCTGACGCACTGATCACCTACACTCTTGCACAGCCCGGCAATGAGGAAGTCGGTTCCGTCAATCCGGTGGTCGGCGAGACCAACGACGGCTACCTCAACGACATCCGCGGCCGCCGCGTGCGCGCTGAGGATGTGCTTGAGGCGATCCGTGCTGCCAAAGGCGGCCCCGTTGGGGAAGGCTGCGTCGGGGCCGGCACGGGCACGCGCTGTTTGGGCTGGAAGGGAGGCGTTGGCACGGCCTCACGTCGACTGCCGGACAAGCTTGGCAGCCATGCGCTGGGGGCTCTGGTGCAGACGAACTTCAGCGGCATCCTGACGGTCAACGGCGCCCCGGTTGGAGAGGAGCTGGGCCGGTACTACCTGCAGGGGCTCCGCCACGATCCGCCGGGCGAGGCTGGGTCCTGCATGATCGTTCTGGCGACGGATGCGCCGCTCGACGCCCGCCAGCTCAAGCGGTTGGCCAAGCGCGCTTTGCTCGGGCTGGGTGCGGTGGGCTCGCCCATGACGCACGGCAGCGGTGACTATGTCATCGCCTTCTCCACGTGCGCCGAAGTCCGGACTCCTCACCAAGCTAGGGCAAAGACGAAAACACCGACCTTGCTCCGCGACGAGGCCCTGTCTCCCCTCTTCCAGGCTGCCCGCGAAGCGGCCGAGGAAGCCGTCCTCAACAGCTTGTTGAAGGCCACCACGGTCACCGGCCACCAAGGGCATGACACAGAAGCCATCCCTGTGGATCGCCTGGTTGAAATCTGCAAGCGTCACGGCGCCATCCGCGAATAATCCGTGAGCGATCCGGTCAGCGTCCTGTACCGCTCAGCGCATGCAACCGGTAGAATCTACCCTCCGTGGAGAGACTATGGCTGTAAGGACGACCTGTCTCACAATTCAAACGCTCGTGCTCATTGCGGCCGCATCGGGCTGCGCGTCCAACACTGCGGAGCCGCAGAGCCACCAGACAGAAGGCCTGCCAGCAACCATGAATCAGCAAGACTATCGAGTTGAACTGACTGAAGAGGCCCAGCGTATCCACCGTGCCGCCATTGTCATTGACGGCCATAATGATTTGCCCTGGAGATTGCGCGAGAAGGCCAATTCTTCTTTCGACAAGATGGACATTTCACGGCGGCAGGAAGAGCTGCACACGGACATTCCCCGGCTCATCCAGGGCGGCGTCGATGCCCAGTTTTGGGCCGCCTACGTACCTCCGGACTCCACGAGAGACATCGGCGCGGCCGCTTTTTGCCTGGAGCAGATTGACCTGATCCACCGCATGGCGCGGCGCTACCCGCAGCACTTCGAGATGGCCTACAGGGCCGAGGATATTCGCCGCATCCGTGAGCGTGGCAAGATCGCCTGCCTGATCGGCATCGAGAACGGACTGGCCATCGAAAACTCGCTGGCGACGCTGCGCATGTTCTACGCCCTGGGTGCCAGATATATGACACTAACGCACGTGGACACGCACGAGTGGGCCGATTCGGGCACGGACCGGCCCCGGCACGACGGGTTGGGCTCATTCGGTGAAGACGTGATTCGCGAAATGAACCGCCTGGGCATGTTGGTGGATATATCCCACGTATCCGTCGACACGGCCAAGGATGTGCTTCGCATCAGCCGCGCTCCGGTCGTGGCCACACATTCCTGCGCGCAGGCCCTGTCCCCCTGGGTGCGGAACATCCCCGATGACCTGCTCCGCCTTATGGCCGACAACGACGGCCTGGTCATGGTCAACTTCGGGTCGGGCTTCCTGACCCCCCGAGGCGCCCGCACGGCCCACGAATTCTTCGAGATGTGGCGTGAGATGCGGGCCCGAGACCTCAGCAAGGAGGAAATGGAAGAGGCTTTCACCAAGCACAGAGAGGAGCATCCCATCCCGGCCGGCACCGTGGCCACACTCGTCGATCACATCGACCACATCGTGAAGGTCGCCGGCATCGACCACGTCGGCCTCGGCTCCGATTACGACGGCGTCTCGCAGCTTCCCGCCCAGCTCGAGGACGTGTCCGGCTATCCGTACATCACTCAGGAACTGCTCAATCGAGGCTACTCGGAAGAGGACATTCACAAGATTCTCGGCGGCAACCTGTTGCGTGTTCTCAGTCGGGCTGAGGAACTCGCCGAGCGAGAATGATCGGCAGGGCCGGGGGGCGCGCCAACCGCAGCGCTGCCGAGGATCGAAATCCAGCGGAGTCGAGCGGATGCGGTCAGCACCCTACGTCGCGGCCGTCGTCGTGGCCGCCGCAGCCCCGGCTTGCTGCCTGCGCCGCTGCTCAGCCACAGCGGCTCCGGCTCCCCCGGTACCCTCCGCTCCTTCCATGGCCAGCAGGACAGCGTGGTAGCCGGTTTTGGGCAGATCATTGTCCCAGAGGATGCTGCCGTTGCGCTTGTCAAGGCAGAACACGTGTCCGTGGTGCCCCACGTACAGGTTCTGGCCCTTGATGACCATGGTCACTGGATTGCCGCTGCCGCCTTTGGGCAGCTTGGCCCGCCACAGCTCGGCCCCTGTGCGCGGATCCAGCGCCAAGACGTGCCGGTTTGTCCCGACGTATAACGGGGTGTGTCCTCTTGCCACGGTTTGGACCCTTTCACTACGGTGATTGCCTTGAGCGTCCTTCCCCTGCCGGATGGACGCGCTTTACGCACGCACAAGCCCCGGCGGGTTACAAACCGATGCGGAGCCAAGGCCCGTGTCAGCTCTCCATCGATTGGACGATCATCTCGTGGATCTGGGAGAGGATGCGCATGAACTCGCGGCGGTCCCGGTCGGGTAGCTGGCTCAGGATGCGTACGCTGTCCTCGAGCCTGGCCGCCCGATACTCATCGCGGGCCTTGTGCCCGGCGTCGGTCAGAAACACGTCCACACGGCGTTTATCCTGGGCGTTGATCTGGCAACGAATCAGCGGCTTGGCCGTCTTGCTCTCCAGCGACCGGATCACTCGGGACATCTGGGCCGGCAGCACGTGCAAGCTCTTTTGCAGGCGTCCGACCGTTATCGGCTCGGCCTTGGCCAGAAAGTCGAGCGCCAGGAACTCCGTCTCGGTCAGATCGAGGCCGCGTTTCTTCTTATCTTTGGGCCGATGGCGGGCCAGCCAACTCAGTTTGGTCAGCTCGAAGATCTCGCCGGCCATCTGCTCCAGTTCTTTTCGCTCAGATTCCGGTTTCAATGGCGTTAGGCCTCGCACCAGCTTTCAACGTCTGTCATAGGAGATGCAGTGTAGGCTTCCTGCAGGGGTCCTGCAACAATAGCCCTGATGAATCATCCCCCGCGCACGGCTGCCTTCAATTGGGCAAGCAGCCGGCCCAGCGCCATTGCCTCGGATGGCTCGGCGCGGCGCCGGCCATATCGAATGGCGTAGTAGCGTTCCACAACTTCCCCGGCCGTCGCCAGGAACGGCCGCTCGTGAATCACGTGGGCCACGAACTCGCGGGGTGTCTGCGCATCGGTGGGACGAAAGCCCGCAGCGGCCAGCACGGCGAGCAGGCGCTGGTAATACTCCGCGCCGGGCGCGGGGCGACGTCTCCCCCGTATGGTGCGGGCTCCGCGTGCGGCCAGCAAATAACCGGCCCGGACGATTGCCACGAGCACACTCAGCGTCAGGGCCACCGCCAACCAGTACACTGCTCGGCGTCCCCAATCCAGCTCCGCCGAGCCGAACAGCAGCTCTCTCAGCCAGCTACGAGCCGGCCGCTCCGGTGCTTCCTGGGCACCGCGGGTCATGTCCGCGAACCACTCCCTCAGGCGGCCGAACGCGTCGTTGCGCTGGACGGCGTTGTAGGAGACCACCAGGCTGATCCACTGCAATCGCCAGTAGTCCACATAGTCGGCCAGGGTCTCCCACCAACTGCCGGTTTGCATTTCTTCGACCAGCATCGGCGTCGGGTCGTACCTCGCCCAGTCCCGGCCGGGCACGTAGGCCTCGACCCAGGCGTGGGCATCCTTCTGACGTACGATGAAACAATCAGCCACCTGGTTGTAGTCGGTGGCGACGAAGCCGCTGACGTATCGGGCTGGGATATCGAGGATGTGACATATGACCGCCATGGTGGTGGCATAGATTTCACAGTGCCCCCGGCGTGACGTAAACAGGAAGTATTCCACGGGCTCAGACTCATCCGGACGTTCCGGTACGTTCAACGTGTACGTATAGCGGTTCGAGCGCAGGTGAGCGGCAATGTAGTCGAGCAGCCGCGACCGTTCGGCCGGCTCGTGGATGTCGGGCTCTCCCGCCTCGCGCCACAGGCCAACGGCAAAGTTGCGCACCGCTTCTCCCACAGGGATGAACTCCGGCGGCGGGGCACTCGGGCTTCCTAGATCCTCGCGCTCGGCTGCGAGGGGCCTGGCGTGCTCCTGGCCCACACTCGCCGGGATCCACACCGAATACCGCAGCGGCCCGCGACGAAAACGTGCCTGTGGGATGCCCCTGAGCGACTGATCTGTGATGTACTTTCTCACTGCCGACAGTTGCGGACTGTACATCGCCAGAGGTGGATATGGGGCAAACAGGCGCCCGCGGTAACGCAGTTCCAGCACGATGTCATAGCGCAACTCGTTCTCGGGGTCAGGCTCCGGAGCCGCCGGCAGCAGATCGGCGATCTCGTCATCGCCGGCCAAGCTGATCTCCCGAAATGGCGGGGGATACCTTTGCGGCCACGCGTAGGTTCGTCGGCGCGGCCGGGCCGCCGGCGGGGGAACGCGCAGGTACATGGGCCGCGCGTAGCCCCGCAGGTAGGGCGTGTGCGCGCCTGCGCCCACCGGCTCGCCGTCCCGGGTCACCTCGACACGCATGACGACTTCATTGCTTTCGCCGATCGGATCGATCGGGTCGAGGTTCGTGTTAGCGGCAAAACCGGTCAGCGTCCGCGCTGGACCCAAGAAGGCGGTGGAGCGGCCGGAGAAACGTGGGAACAAAAGGAAGAATCCCGCTCCCAGGAGCAGGCAACCTGCTCCTATGGCCATCGAAAGCCCCCGAAGCGAGCTGGCCGCTGCCCGAAACGCAGGTCGGTTTGGTGCCTGGGCGCCAGCCCTGCAGCCCCGGTGAACGCGCTCGCGTTCTCTTTCAAGATGCAGCAGCATTCCCACGTAGGGCCCCAGAATTACGAATCCGGCCAACGCGATCGGAAAGGCCAGTTCCGCGCTGACGACGCAGGCCACGAGCAGCAGCATCAGGGAGACCACCCACAACAAGGCCAGGTCGCGCCACCGACGCGACTCGAAGAGCTTGCAGCAACTGAGCAGCAGTATGAAGTCGGCGATGATCAGCACGCCCGGGCGATCCAGCCACTTCCATTCGATTAGAATCCACATCAGGGAAAGCAAGACCGCCACATTGGTGGCTTTGTTAAGCCAGGAGGGTCGTGGCTCGCGCCTCGCCAAGGGTTCGCTCAGAACCACGGCCGCGACCAGCAGAACGCCGTACGGCCAGGACGCCGATGTGACCACGACGGGGGCCGCGCCGATCAGGAGGAGCGCGACCACAAGCCATTGTACCTTCGCCGGAGCCGCCCTCATGCCGCACCTCCGGTACCGTGGCTCGCCTGTGTGACAGGCCGTGGTGGACCGTTGACCGTGGCTTCGGTACTGCCGAGAGGCCGATCGAACACAGCGTCAAAATCCTCGGCCCCCGGCCGACACACTTTTACCTCTCCGCATGTGCCGGCCAGGGACTCTTCCAGGCACCGGACCTGTTTATCCTGGTGGCAGGTGACCAAGACACAGGGTAAGCCTTGGAGTGCCCGCCGGCCTGACGCTCCTAACGCTTCGGCCAGATCATCCTTCGGCTCTCCCTGCATCAGGGCCAACTCCATCATGATTTTGGCCCGATGAATACGCCCGCTGACCGGCGGAACAGCCCCGGGTCGGCGGGCCAGAATGATCAGCCCCACGCGGAGACCGCGCTCTAAAGCATGGCAGGCCATCGATGCGGCCGCGCTGACCGCACGCTCGCGCTGCTCTTCGGGATCAGCGAGCGTGCCGTTCATGCGATGATCCACAACGATGGTGAAACCGCTGGAGCGATAGGGGTACATCTGGCGAATGACCAACTGGCCGGTGCGAGCGCTGCGCCGCCAGTAGACCCACCGCAGGCTGTCGCCGTGCCGGTACTCACGGAGGCCGAGGAAATCGTCGGCCCCGCTCTGATGCCGCACCACCAAGTTGCGCCGGCTGGCGCTGCTGTGGGCGACGTGTCGGCCTCGCAAGCCAAACGCGTCGCCCCGAACCGAATACAGGCGCGGCAGCACGATCAACTCGCGGGGCAGACTCACGATCCGGCGGGCCCGAACCAGTCCGAAGGGAAAACGGCTCCACAAAGCCACGCGGTCCAGAGACGTGGGCCCTCGGCGCAAGGCCCGTCCTCGTTGCTCGATCAGAATGGTCGAATTGGGCTCGAACGCCGGAACGTAGGTTTCCGGCAATGCCAGGCGGTCCTGCTGGCCCACCAGTTCACTAATCCAGACCGATCGCACGCGGCAGCGCCTGGGATTGTGCATGCGGTAGTGGATGGAGAAATCCGTCCCGACCACTGCTGATTCAGAAACGAGCCGCTGCACGGACAACCGCCGTACGGCCCGCGTCACAATCCATGTGCTGATGATCAGAAGGCCCGCAAACATGCCGCACAAGAGCAACAACAGGTTGGACTCGGCCACCACTGAGCCATACCAAACGAGTGCCATCATGAGTACGCCGATCCAACCAGCCCTGGTCAGACGGACTCCGCTTAACCCCCAGCGTTTCTCATTTGTCGACGCCAGGTCTCGGCCCGGGGGACCAGCGCTGATTGCAGGGATTTCTGCGGCCCGGGGCATCTGAATCATCGGCGGAACCCCACCTCCCGACGGTGATCGCTACGGCACGGCGACACGGCTCAGGATCTCGCGGAAAATCTGTTCGTTGTCGGCTGCCCGGCCGTTTTGCAGGAAGGACTTGCTTGTCACGCGGTGAGCAAAACAGGAGACCACGAGCGACTTGATGTCGTCGGGCACCACATAGTCACGGCCGGCCAGTAGGGCCCCGGCCTGTGCCGCTCGCATCAGGGCCAGCGTTCCTCGCGGCGAGACCCCCACCTCCAGGTGTTCGTGATTTCTCGTCGCCTCCACGATCTCCAGCGCGTACCCGACTAGATCATCGTCGACGCGGACTGAGCTGACCGCGTTTTGGAGCCGACTGACCTCCTGCCGGTCCATCACCGGCTTCAGCGTCTCCAGGGCCCGATGAGATGGGTCTTCATGGAGGATCCGTCGCTCTATGTCTCGGTCCGGGTAGCCGATGCGGATCCGCAGGGTGAACCGGTCCAACTGGTTCTCCGGAAGGAAGTAGGTGCCCTCATACTCGAAGGGATTCTGCGTGGCGATCACCATGAAGGGACGATCCAAGGGCATGGTGCGTCCGTCCATGCTGACCTGGGCTTCGTTCATAGCCTCCAGCAGGGCCGACTGCGTCCGGGGGGTGGTGCGGTTGATTTCATCGGCCAGGATGATGTTGGCGAAGATGGGCCCCTTCTTGAATTCAAACTCCCGCGCGGCCTCGTTGAACACGCTAACGCCGAGGATGTCCGAAGGCAGCAGGTCCGGCGTCAGTTGCAGCCGGGCGAAGCTGCAAGCGATGCTTTTGGCCATGGCCCGGGCCAGAACGGTTTTGCCCACCCCGGGCACGTCTTCGATCAGGACGTGCCCACGGCTCAACAGCCCGATCAACAACTGCGACACCACATCAGGCTTGCCGAAGAAAACACGCTCGATGTTATGGCGCAGGTCGTCCAGCCTATCGTACAAGTGCTTGGCTTGGTCGTTGATGGATGGCACCATCGGTTTTCCCCACAGTTAAAGCGGATTCGGCGGGCGGTCGTTTCCTCTATTATACTGTGTCGACGCGGAAAGCCGGAGGGCCACGGCCCGGGAGGGGGTTACGGGAGCCCTGTCGCCCACTGGGGCCGCAAAGGACGCTGCCACTTGAGTCGTTCCAGCCGACACCGGTTTGCCGAATACCGCGGTTCGCCCGAGGTGCCGAGGGCCCGAGACGGCTCGGAGTTGCCCCCAGTGCTGGGAGCGCCTGCGGGCCGCGGCCGCTGGGCACCGCTCCGCGAGTACGCCCGGTGGCTCGCCCCCCACCGGGCCGGCATCCTCCTCGTGTTCGTCCTGGCCACGGTCAGCGCTCTGCTCTCTCTGATTCCTCCATACGCTACCAAGTGGATCGTTGACACCGTTCTCACGGATGAAGCCGTCGAACACGGCCGGCGCATCGTGCGGCTTCACACGGTCGGTGCGGCCGTGCTGCTGCTTCTGGTCATCCAGCAGGCCTTCGAAGCCTGGCGCGGGTACCGCATGGCCGTGCTCAACGCGCGTATTGTCCAGCGCGTTCGCCAAAAGCTCTACAACCACCTGCTTCGCCTGCCCCTTGGCAAAATCTATCACCTGCGTACCGGCGGGGTGGTCACCCATCTTTCCAACGACGTAGATGAGGTCAGCAGCCTCCTGCAGATGGGTTTGATTACGCCGGGCGTGGCGATTCTGCGCGTCGTACTTACCGTGGTCATGCTGTTTCACCTTCAGTGGAAGATGGCCCTGGTGGCCTGCGCCCTGATCCCGCCCATCATCCTGGTCAATCTTTTCTGGGTCCGTCGCATTCGCCCGATCTATCGTTCCATGCGCGCCGACCGGGCCGCCGCGAATGCTCGGGTGGCCGAGACGTTTGGGGGCATCCGCGTTGTTCGCGCTTTCCTGCGTGAGCGCAGCGAAGCCCGGGAATACGCCGCCATCCAACACACGATCATTCGCAAGAACGTCTTTGCTCATATACTTCAACTGGTGGTGACCATCGGCTGGGGATTGCTGATCCCGCTTTGCAGCTTGGTCATTATCTGGTACGGGGGCACGCGTTACCTTGCTGGCGAGACCACCATCGGATCGATCATCGCCTTCCAGATGTACATATTCATGCTGCTCTACCCGATCTCGCAGATTGTCAACTCCTACAGCCAGCTCCAGCGGGCCATGGCCTCCATGGAACGCATCTACGATCTGCTCAGCGAACCGGTGGACAAGCCCGACCGGCCCGGGGCCGCCGACCTTCCCCAGCCGCTACGGTCCGTCCGCTTCGATAAGGTCAGCTTTGGATACGATCCCCAGCGCCTCGTGGTCCGCGATCTGACTTTTAGCGTGCACGCCGGGCAGACCGTTGCCCTGGTCGGCCCCAGCGGTGCCGGCAAGACGACCATCACCAACTTGGTGGCCCGGTTCTACGACCCGACGGCCGGCGCCATCTTCATCAACGACGTCGATCTACGCGACATCCGCCTGCAGAGCTTCCGGTGTCCCTTGGGCATCGTCGAACAGGAGGTGTTCTTGTTCGACGGGACGATCCGCCAGAACATAGCCTACGGCCGGCGCAGCGCCACGGCGGATCAGATCGTCGAGGCCGCCAAACGGGCCAACGCTCACGAGTTCGTCATCGGCTTCCCCGGCGGCTACGACACCATGATCGGTGAGCGTGGCGTCAAGCTCTCCGGCGGGCAGCGGCAGCGGCTCAGCATCGCCCGGGCCATCCTGGCCGATCCGCAGATCCTCATCCTCGACGAGGCCACCAGCAATCTGGACACCGAGTCCGAACAACTCATCCAGGCTGCCCTTGAGGACCTGTTGGCCAACCGCACCACGTTCGTCATCGCCCATCGGCTCTCCACCATCCGCCACGCCGACCTCATCCTGGTCTTGCAGGACGGGCGGATCGTCGAATCCGGTGAGCACGAAACCCTCATGGCCGGCGATACGTTCTACCGCGAGATGATTGAGCGGCAGATGTACCGCGAAGCGTATGGCGCCCCGGCAACGTTGGAAACCTGACCGTCTGCTTTCGCGCCCATGACATCGGGCGGCCTCTGCGATACGATTTGCCGCCACGATACGAAACTTTGAGAGACGAGGGTGAAGCCGTGGTCGAACAACCCGACGCTCCGGCAAACGAGAGTCCGCCGGAAGGCGACGAAGCGGGCGCCCCGCGCCAGCCCGTGGCCGAGGACGAAGACGCCCGCATCGCCCCGGCGAGTCTGGCCTGGTTTCTGGGCAGCGTGTTGCTGATTATCCTCAGCTTCATCATCTACGCGCCCATCATCCGTGACGGCTGGACCCGCTATGACAACATGTTGCTGATCGCTCGCGAGCCCAAGATTCAGGACCTCAGCGTCGACGGCATCAGGGAGATGTTCACCAGCTATCACCACGACCTTTATCAGCCGTTGCTCACCTTCTCGCTTGCTATCGATCACACCCTCAACCGCCGCGACCCGAACGCCTACCGTGAAGCACACTGGCCCGCCAGTGATCTGACCGGCTGGCACCTGCATTCATTGGCCATCCACCTGACCACGATGGTGCTGCTGTTCCTGCTTATCGGGCGGATGACCGCCAACGTCTTCGCCGCCTGGCTTGGCGCTGCCCTGGTCGCCCTGCACCCACTTATTGTGGAGCCAGTCAGTTGGCTCATTTGCCGCACGTTCATGCTGGCCGGGTTTTGGATCGTGCTGGGTTGCCACTTTTACCTGAGCTACGCTCGCCGCCCGCGCTGGTGGCTTTATCTGCTCAGCCTGTTCTGCTTCGGCCTGTCCATGCTGGCCAAGCTGTTCATGGGTATCTTTCTGCTGCCGCTGGTCTTCGACCTGTGGTGCCGGCGGCGCAACTGGGTCGCCATCATCCTCGAGAAGCTTCCTATCCTGGTCCTCGTTGCCGTGCTCGTGTACTTCAATGCTCAGCGCATGTTCGGCGCTGAGCGCCTCGACCCGCTTCCCGAAGTTTCCGTCGCCGACCTGATCAGCCGAGGCCTGGTCGGCACGTCCTGGACCGTGGCCAACACGTTCTTCCCGCACGACCTGTCGGTTTTCTATGGCGCAAGCGCATCTCCCTGGGGCGCTTCACCCGGGAGCACCGTGTTCGGCCTGGTCATGGCGGCGGTCGTGGTCCTCATCACCGTCGTGGCCCTGGCCAGGAAGCGGATCGAAGTGCTGCTCTGTGTGTTCGGCTGGCTGGTGTTGTTCATTCCTTCGCTGGCTGCAATCCGTGTGCGTGAGACCGTCACGGCCGATCGCTATGCTTACGTACCGCTGGCCGCGTGCGCGCTGCTCATCGCCTGGCTGCTCAGCCGCTGGTTCAATCCGCCTGAGCAGAGAGAGGCGGTCAAGCTTAATGAAGCCAGGATACCTCCGCGCGGCCCAGGCGGCTGGATCGCGTCCATCCTGATTGTGCTTATCTGCGGCTGGCTGATCACACAGAGCCGTGCCCACGCGAAGGTCTGGTCCGATGATGTGCTACTGTGGGAGGCAGCTGTCGCCCGCACGCCCCACCGAACGGCGTACGGCCAACTGGCCAACGCCCTGATCACCAAGGCCCGCGCCGTGCGCAAGGACGGCGACATGGACACGGTCACCGATCTGCTCAACCGCGCCGAAGCGGCCCTGCAGGCCGGTCTGGACCTCAGCCCGGAGGACGGCCAACTGCTCGAGAATTACGGCGCCCTGTGCGTCACTCGTGCGGACGATTGGAAGAACATCGGGAACCAGTGTCGGGCGGAAGGAGACTCGGAGGGTGCCGACGCGGCCGACGACAAGCAGCGCCAGCGTAACGAACAGGCCCTGAATCTGTACCAGCGTTCCGTTGAGGCTCGCCCCATTGCCGCCGGGGCCTGGAACGGGCTGGGTGTTGCCTTGCTTCGTGCAGGGCGCCTGGACGAGGCCAGGGAAGCCCTCAGCGAATCTCTGAAACGCGACCCCGGATACAGCACTGCTCTCCGCAACCTGGCCAGCGTTCTGCGACAGATTCGGCGCCGAGCAGAGGCCGATGCCGCTCGCAGCCCCGGCGCTGAGACCACCGAGTCCCTGCGTATGGTTCTTCAAGAGGAGGCCGGCCTGCTCGACCGGCTGGGCCGCGCTGATGAGGCCGCCGATCTCCGCAATCGTGCCGCCGCTCTCTTGACCGAGGCGACGGTCGCCGACGATCCGGCCTCCCTGAACGAGCGAGCCGCCTTTCACCTGAAGGGCGCTATCGATCAATTCACTCGCGCGGAGCGCCTCATGGCGCCCTCGCGTCTACGTAACGCCACGCCCGAGCAACAAGAGCAGATCCGTGCCGCGGCCACGCAGGCTCACGAACAGCAGCTCACATACGCAGGCAACGCGGAACGGGACTATCGCCAACTGATTTCCCTCGACGATTCATCTTCCGGGGCTTGGCAGGGACTTGCCCAATCCCTGTTCTATCAGCAGCGCATGGAGGAGGCCGACCAGGCTTTCTCGAGGGCCGTCGAACTAGATGCCAGAAACGTCGAAGCCTTGGCTGGATGGGCCCGGTTGCAGGGCATGACCGGCAAGATGGACCGCGCCGTTGAATTGTTGAATCGCGCCGTTCAGGTCCAGCCGGATCACGAGCCGGCCCTCTTCGACCTGTTCCGAATCCACTACAGCCAACAGCGTGTGCCCGAAGCCACCGAGGCCATGGAGGCGCTGCACAGGTATTACCTAGCCAATGACACGTATAGACAGTTGTTGCGACAGCTTTACGAAGCACAAGGACGCACCGCCGATGCCGCCCGGCTGGCTCAACCGGCCGCGCCCGGCGAGTAAGCGCTTCGTCGTCCGGAGATTCCATATAATCCGTGAAACGCGAACAGGCGGGCATCATGGACCTTTCTCCTTGTCCTGAGTTGACCTATGGCCAAGCTCTATACCAGAACAGGCGACCGCGGCACCACGGGCCTCGCTGACGGTTCGCGCGTACCCAAGGACCATCCGCGCGTCCGCGCCTACGGCGCGGTTGACGAGCTCAACGCCCTCTTGGGCCTGTGTCGCGCGGCGAGCGGAGGCGACGAGTTGCGTTCGAAGCTCGGGCAGATCCAAGAAGAGCTCTTTGTTCTCGGCGGCGATCTGGCCGCGCCGCACGCCGCCAAGAAAAACGACATTCCTCGGGTGACGGCGGCCCAGACTCAGCGGCTGGAGGAATGGATTGACGACGCCACCGAGGACGTGCCTCCGCTACGGTCCTTCGTGCTTCCCGGCGGCTGCGAACTGGCCTGCCGATTTCATCATGCCCGCACCGTGTGCCGCGCCGCCGAGAGGCAGGCCGTCACCCTCGCGAATGCCGAGACCATCAACGATCAGGCCGTGGTTTATCTCAACCGCCTCGGCGACCTGCTGTTTGCCTGGGCGCGGCAGGCCAACCACGAGGCCGGTCATCCCGAGACCACGTGGCCGGCGCCAAAGGACTGAACCGCGCGATCGACAATCCCCTCGCCGTACGATTGCCAAACGATTACCATCTGACGCATGACGATGCGGACGCACCACGTCGTGCTGGTCTTCCTGCTCACCCTAGTATTGGCTGGCAGCAGCTTCCTGACCAGCTCCGGGCGCGGTCAGGAAGAAGGCGCCGTACCCTGGTCAGCCGATTCCCTGCTCCAGCCTCTGGCCGAGGCTCTCAACCTTCGCTACGCCTTTCCCACGCCCTTAGGGGTGGAGATCAAGTCCTGGGTTTTCGGGGCAGGTACTGCGGCGGTCATGATCGTCGCTGTCATTGGCTGGTACCTTACGTGCGCGCGTGTGGACCGGCAGCAGAGCCTCGCGGCGCTCAGCGCGGAAGAAGGGGTGTCCGCAGCGCGAACTGTTCCCGCAAATGCGTCCAACGGAGGTAGGATCCTCGCCGCGAACATGTCCGCTCTGGCCGGCGCTCAAATGATGCTCGGCATCCTGGTGATCTACTCGTTCATCAGTGCCAACTGGTCCGTGGCCTGGGACATCTCCCTCGGCGGTTCGGTAGTGCTCGCCTGTCAGTTCGCCTGGGCGGTGGCTCTGGGCCGCGGCCTCAATCCGCGTGCGGCTCGCGTTGGGGCCCGCATCCTCGTCGTTGTGACGGTCCTCACGGCTGCCCTAGCCATTTGGTATTTCTATGAGCGCAATCCCAACTTCCGGGCCAAGTATCCGCTGGGGAATCCCCTGTTTCTTGCTGCGGTTCTCCTGCCAGCCATTCTGCTCAGTATCTGTGGGATTGGCGGTTACCTGCATGAGGTGCTGCGCCGGCGGGCCCGGCCCCAAGCCTGGATTCTTGTTTTCGGCGGGCTGATTGCTCTGGGTGTACTCGTGTGGTGTTTGGCTCTGACCGGAGCCCGTCCTCCGGCAGATGCCGGCGTGGCCGCGACAATCAAGGCCTTCGCTATGGCCGGCTCGCGCGCGGCGCTGCTCGGCTTGATCTTCGGTATCCTGGCCATTCCGTTCTGGCTGTCGTCCAAGCGTGGTCGGGTGATTCTGACGGTCGCCGCAGTGCTGGCCGTCGTGCTTGTCGTTATCGTCATGGTGCCGCAGTGGCAGAGCGTATCTGAGTTCGGTCGCGGCGCCACCGTCCGCCTGCGTCTATATGCCTGGTCCTATGCACTGAAGATGGTCCAGCAGCGCAGCCTCACCGGCGTCGGTCAGGGCGGCTATTCGCTCATCGCCGATGGCCCCGAGTTTGCCGGGCGCGACGCCGTCACAGACCCGCTGTCCATGCAGGGGCGCCTGGCCCATGCCCACAATGAGTGGATCGAAACCTGGGCGGACCTGGGCACGATCGGGCTGGCCTTTCTGGTGGCCGGTTACCTGCTCACGTTTCTCGCTGGCGCCGGCGCGATCAGACGCATGCCCCGCCCTGCAGACCGCTGGGTACTGGCCGGGCTGATGGCAGCCTTGATCGCCATGGGCGTAGAGGAGTTCGCCAGCGTGGCTCTTCGTGTGCCGGGGCTTCCCGCGGTGTATTTCACCGTGCTCGGGCTCATCTGGGCCATGAGCCGCGAGGACGAGGCAGACGAAGTCGCGGGGCTCCGGCGCCCGGCCCCTTCGCTGCGCAAGCTGATCGTTTTGGGTGTCGCTGTTTTGGCACTTTGCAACGCCGCCCTCTATTACCGCGACTGGACGGGGGTTCGGGCCCAGTATGACGCGTCGCGGGCCTTTAATCAGAGTCGTTACGGCGGCGCTATCCAGGCCGCCGAATTCGCGGCGGCGGCCCGCCTGGAGCCCCATCGCAAGCTTGAGTCCCGGGTTCGCCTGGCTGGCATCTACTCCGCCGTGGCGGAGGCCTGCATCCAGCGCGCCCATCAGCGGGCGGCCCGCGTGCGTGCCGGCGAGATTGAGATGGAGACCGCACAGCCGCTCATCGACGAGGATCTGGCTCTGGCTGAAGAGCCCCTGGAGAAGGGCCTGGAGCTCACGCAAAGACTGCGAGACGGCTTCGCCATCGGATATGCCGATTTGGGTATGATCGAAGCCGATCTTTGCCGCCTGCTCCTTGAACATGCCGTCTTGCAAGGCAAGAGTCGGCCCGCCCTTGCCGACGAACTTCGCGTTCGCGCCACGCGGGCTCTGCAGGTCGAGCTTCTCCGCCACCGCTTTTCCGAGCCGCTCGTGCTTCGTTATTTGGGATTGGCCGTCGGCATTCCCGTCGCGGAACAGATCGAGATGCTTTGCGGTCCCCTGCGTGGCGGTACTGCCAGCCCCAGTCTTTATGTCGCGGCCGAGCAGTTGTCCCTTCAGCAACCCTTCGCTCAGGCGTTAGGCTTCCTGCTCGCTCAAGCGGAGGAGGACCTGCGCAGTGGTGATCCCCTGCGGTGGAAGTACGTCTTCTCTCCGGAGGCGTGCCGGATCGCTGCGGCGCTGGAAGGCCGCGGCGAACGCTTCGCTTCCGCCGTCGTTCTGCTCGACAGGGCCGTGCGGCTCTACTCCCAGGGCCGCAACGCCGAACTGCTCAGCCTGTGCCGCTCCCAGACCCTTCTGGAGCAGGCCTGGTTCACGTTTCTCAACGATCCGCTTCATCCGGAAGAGGCTATTCGGCTCAGTCAGGAAGCCGTCTACACGGTGCCGCCCATTGGCAGGGGCGAAGTCTTCCGGAACCCCATGTATGCTCAACTGATCACGCTTGCGGTGGCCGTCGGGGATCACGACATGGCCCGGGCCTGGGCCGAGCGGTTGTATCCTGATCTGGATGCCGAATCCTTCAAGGTCATGATCGGCACGGATGCGGCCGTCGTGGCGGACCTGCTCATGCGTAAGGACCTGCCCCAGGCGTTCGACTTCGTCGAACAGTCACGCCGCCTGGCTCCCGAAGCGCCACGAGCCATGTGGACCGACGCCCGATGGGCCTTTCGCCACGAGGATTACGACCGTGTGATCGCCGTCCTGAGCCGACTGTTGGAGCTGGACGACCCGCGGCGGGTGGCCCTATTCTTACAGGCGGCGGTCAATGATCGCCCTGACGCTGCGCCGCTTCGCGAATACCACGAGCAGTTGGTAGCCGCGGGCCGCATTCCCGCGCCGCCCACGGCCACCGCACCGGTAGCAGAACCGGACCTCCCGGCGCCGGCCACGATGCCCAGCGTTTCGCCGTGGCCGGGATCGCCAAGCGAGCGGACTTCAGCCGGCGTGGAGGCCGAGGCGGACCAACCCGCGGCGCCCATCGGCGCCGAATCCCAACCGCATGCCAACCAGGGCCGCCCGCCTAGCCCACAGTTGGAATGATTCTATTGTTATTGATGAGGAGGCGCGCGGTTACCGCTCGCTGGTGAAGCCTGGTGGGTCTTAGCAGTTGGCTCCGTTCGCGGCACTTATCCGGCGGCATCATGCTGCCGGAACAACATCAGCCCCTGCGCGTGGGTCGCGTCGAACCGTTCCCTCCTGGTCGGCGGCTCCGCGTGCCCCTGCGCTACCACGAGGGTAGCACTGTAGAACCCACTGTTCGCCTTGGTCAGTCCGTAAGGGCTCTTGATCTTCTGGCCCGCTCATCGGCGCCGCCCATGAGTACGTACGCGCCCGCCGCCGGAGTGGTTACGGCCATAGGTCGGACGCCCACCTCCTCCGGCCACGTGCGCATCGCCGTCGAATTGGCCATTTCGGGCAATCGGAACGGGTCCTTGGAAGAGCCGCGTCAGCCCCCGGCCCGGCCGAGCGACTCGCACGGCTGGGCCGCTTTGTGTGACAACTTCAGCCTGGTCAATACGATTGACGGCAGGCCCTTATCCAGCACGTTCCGCGACATGAGCGGCAAGATCGTCGAGCACCTGATTATTCGGGCCATGGGGGCCGAACCGGTTGAAACCGCCGCCCCGGCCGTTCTCCTCGAACAGGGCACCACGATCATCGAAGCCGCCGAACTGCTCGCCAAAGCCCTTGGTGCCGGCCACACGTGGCTCGCGGTAGGCAAGAACTTCGAGCAGGGCCGGCGGCTGCTGGCCCGAATCACGCGCGGCACGCGGCTGACTCCCGTCGTCTTACCGGCTCGTTACCCCCAGGCCAACATCCATCTTCTCGTGGCTTCGGTGTGCGGCCGGACCGTTCCGGTCAACCAGCGGCCCGAAGAACACAGCGTTTGTGTGGTGGACACCGCGACGCTTACGGCCCTGGCCAATGCCGCCTTGTATGCCTTGCCGGCGACGACCTCCACGCTCACGATTACAGGAGACGCCCTGGCGCGCACCGGCGATTACCGCATTCCCGCCGGCGTCACCGTAGGCGAGGTGCTCGAGAGCGTGGGTACCACGAAACCGACAGGGATTGTCGTATCCGGCGGACCCCTGAGCGGACGCGCTATGCCCCACCCTGATGTAGTCATCGACGAGACCACCACGTGTCTCACTGTGCTGGCCCGTCGCACCGCCCGTGCCCACGATGCCCAGGCATGCCTGCGCTGCGGCTGGTGCGGGGACGCCTGCCCCGTCGGCCTCGAACCTTCAGCACTGATGAGCCTTGCCGAGCAGTTTGCCATCGACCGCGCGGCCGAGCTTTCCCCGGATGCGTGCATCGGGTGCGGCGTCTGCTCATACATATGCCCGGCCCATCTCGATCTCACTCGGGCGATGCTTGATTTGAAACGGGGCCACTTGTCCAGCATGAGGAGTTATGCGTGAGCGATGCCGGGCCACCCATGCTCCCACTCACACCAACGCGATGGCCTGCGGACAGTGCTCCTTTCCTCCGGCCCGCGCCGAGTTCGGGCTCCCTGGCCTGGCTGACCTCGGCCGCCGCCCTACCGGTCGCGGCGGCCGGAGTCGTTCTCTTCGGCCGCCACGGCGCCATCATCATGGCCCTTAGCGTGGCTACAGCCCTGCTAACCAACGCCATCCTCGGGTACCTGACCCGCCGCGGCGGCGTCATCGGCACCGGCCACGCGGTCATGACGGGCCTGCTGCTGGCCCTGACGCTGCCGCCGCACGTGGACTGGGGGATCCCCGTGGTCGGTGCTCTGATCGCCATACTGGTCGGCAAGGGCCTGCTCGGCGGCTACGGCAATTATCTCTGGTCTCCCGTTCTGGTCGGTCGGGTCGGACTCCAGGTTCTCGACCCCGCGGCAATGCTGCCTGCATCATGGCCCGTGCTCGGGCGTGGGCGGCTTCTCGTCGGTGACTTGTCAAACGCCACGGACTCGTCTCCCTTCTTTGCATGGCGAAACGCCAACCTGCCCGACGGCGTAGACTCTTGGCTCCTGCCCCGCCTCGATTCGCTCCTCGCCGGCACGCACGACGGCTTGATTCACTCCGGCCCTCCGGCCCTTCGCGGCGAGCGCATCACCTCGTTGGCCGATTTGCTCAACGATGTGCTGCCGCCGTGGGGCGAGACGTTGTTGGGAACGGTGGGTGGCGGCTTCGGTGAGACCTGCGCACTGTGCATCATCGTCGGTGGCCTCTACCTGATTCACCGAGGCCTGGTGCGCTGGCAGTTGCCCGTCGCCCTGCTCCTCGGGGCCGCCGTCACTGCGGCTGTCTTCCCGATCGCCTCTTCGTGGAATGAGCAAGGCGAGGTGATCGGCAGGATGTGGCTGCCCGGCCTGACTCTCGAAGGCCACAAGCCGCTCGGCCTGGTTTACGTGCTGTATCACCTGACGACCGGCGAGCTACTTCTGGCCGCGTTCTTCATCGCCACCGACATCGTCTCTTCGCCCATGCGTGGCCGCGGCCAAGTGGTCTTCGGCTTCGGCGTCGGCGTGCTGACCATATGCCTGCGCATGCTCGGCATCATCCCCGGCGCGGCCTATTGGGCCATCCTCATCCTCAACCCGTTCGTCTCTCTTATCGACCGCCTCACACGCCGCCGCGTCTTCGGCGTGTGAACCGTGGCTGCGCCGATCAAGAAAAAATCGTCTTACTTCCCTGAAACCGCCCGCGCACGTATGATGCAGGGCATGGCGGCAGTTTCTGAAACAGAGCCGAGCAAGAACCAGGTGTGTGAGACTGTGAGCGCTGGCCAGAACGCAGGCCAGTCTGGGCAGGAGCGGGAGTCCGCCGAAGCCCGGTTGGAGTTGACCACGCGGTCGATCGTGGAGGCGGTGCTTTTCGCCTCGGACGCCCCGCTGCCGGCCGGCCGGCTGGCCCAGATCGTCGGGGTGGGCGACGCCCGCGAGATGAGAAAGCACATTGGCGAGCTCAACGAGGGCTACGAGCAGCGGGGCCATTCCTTCCGCGTCGAGGAGATCGCCGGCGGCTTCCAGATGCTCACCCTCCCGGCGTACAACACGTGGCTGACCAAGCTGGTCCGGGCGCGGAACGACGCCCGGCTTTCCCCGGCCGCGCTCGAGACCCTGGCCATCGTGGCATACAAGCAGCCTGTCCTGCGGGCAGAGATCGAGGGCATCCGCGGCGTTCAATGCGGAGAAGTGATCAACCGTCTCCGGGAGATGAACCTGGTCAAGATCGTTGGCCGGGCCGAGGACCTCGGCCGCCCCATGCTCTACGGGACCACCAAGCGATTCCTCGAGGTTTTTGGCCTGGCCAATCTCGAAGACCTGCCCCAGGTCGAGCAGCTCAAGGCTCCGGAATAATCTCCCGGCGGTAATCCATTCTGGGATATGAGGCTAGCACCTGAGCAGTCAGTCAGCTCCGCTTGACTCCAATCGCTCGAGATCCTCCGCGACGATCGGCGGGATGTGGTGGTTTTGAAGTTCCGGAAGCCCGCCCAGAGCCAGCAGGGTCGTCTCGTATCGCGTCTGGACGTCGGCATCCAGGTCGAGGAATAGGATTCGCCGCCCCTTCAGGGTGCACAGCCCGCCGCCTTCGCCCCCCAGTCGTTCGCGACGCACGCCGATCTCCGCCCTCTCGGCCCATCCCGTCAGCCAGTCCAGCCTCTCCTCGACGTCCACCTGGCGGCCCTTCAAGTTTCGCCGACCCCGCTGCCGATGACGATACAGAGCCACTGTACACGCAGGCCATTGTGCGTTTCGGATGGCTGGCTTCCCACATGGCCCCCGGCAGCGGGACCACGACCGGTAGCACCAGGACACGATCGAACCATGACCAGCAACCCTACGTCCCAGCGGATGTCTCCGGTCAGAATAGCTCCCGAGGAGAAGGCACTCCAGACCCAGCTCGACCATCTTGAGCAGCAGTTCGAGGTTCTGCGGCAGCAAGTGCGGCGGGCCCAAAGGCTGGCCAGCCTGGGCACCGGGGCGGCCGCGCTGGCTCACGAATTCAACAACATGCTGACGCCCGTCATGGGCTACTGCCGTGCGGCCCTGGACAGCGAAGACGCCACCCTCATGAGGAAAGCCCTGGATCGGACTCTCAAGCAGGCCAAGCTGCTCGGCGGTATGTGTGATCGCATTCTTCGGCTCGCCGCCGATGAGCCCCTCGAGCGTAAGTCGGTGGTTGTCCTGAACTTAGTTCAGGAGGCCGTCGCCACTCTGGTGCGCGACCTGGCCAAGGACAACATCAACCTCGTCTTGCAGATCGACCCTGATCTTACTGTCTTTGCGGATGAGAAGGGCATGCTGCAGGTGCTGATGAACCTGATCATTAATGCCCGGCAAGCCATGCTGGGGCGGCCCGGCCAACTGACCATCGACGCCGCTCCCAATCCCGCAAGCCCGGACCGGACAGTGATTTGCGTCCGCGATACCGGCCCTGGCATCAAGCGTGAACACCTCGAGCATATCTTCGAACCCGGCTTCACTACCAAGCAGCACGCCGACCGCATCGATCGCGGGGGCGTGGGGCTGGGCCTGCCCTTCAGCCGCGAGATCGTCGAGGAGAACGGCGGCACCCTCACCGCCGAAAGCGCGCCCAACAAGGGGGCCACATTCACTGTTACCCTGCCGGCCGGTTCGTGACTCCGAGGGTCATCAGAAAAGAATCCTCCTGGAGGACCGGTTCCGATAGCATACTGGCCCTATGAAGCGCGCCGCCTGCCTGCCGAATCGCACCTGTTTCGCTGCCGGTTCTCTGGCGGCACTGCTGCTCGCGGCCGTCAGTGTTGCGTGTCGAAGGGCCGACACGTCGAACCAGACCGTTGCCCCGCCGCCGCCCGAACCTTTGCCTTCGACGTGGGTCGATACGGCGGCTGCAGACGCACGGCCGGCTGCCGCCCTTGACGAACCCGATGAGGCGGACTCGCAGGTGTATGAGCAGGCCGATTCAGGGGTCCCTGAGTTTGATGCCACAGATGTGGCACCATGGCCGAATGTGCGCGAAGGGCAGTGGGCCTGCTACGAGATGCTTGACGGCTTCAGTCAGCGCCTGACCGTGAACCACCTTGGCGAAGGTGAGGTCGAATTGACCATGGAGATGTTTTGCGCCGGGCAACCCGCCGGCCTGCCCGCGCCTCGCATAGAGAACCGGCGCGAACTGTCACCGCTGGCCGAGTCGAGGTTTCATCGTGCGACGATCACGTTCGCGCCGGATCGAATCTCCGTCGCAGGAAGGGAGTGGCTCTGCGTCAGGGCGACGGCCCGCTGGGACGACGAAGGGCTGGCATATGAACAGCGCTCCTGGTTCAGCGACCAGGCTCCGCTGTCCGGCCTTGTGCTCCAGGAGACGGTGCAGGGCAAACAACCCGTTGCCCGCACCCGGCTGAGTGTCTACGGGGATGACGAACCGCGCGAAGCCGGCTGCCCCTGAGGCCCCCGCGGGGCCAACGCCTGCCCGCGCGGCCCGCCACCCGCCTCAACCACAGGAATCTCACTTCGCATTACGACGTCCGGGAGCGAGCCTCGGTCCGCTGAATCGCATTGCTCCCAATCGTCTTCTGGGCGGTCTTCGTCCTGCCGGCCGAACTCGGACTGCCGCACAGCCGACTCTGTTGTCCGCCTCTCGGCCGGAGGAGGCTCCGCCGCCCGGGTGGCGTCTGTCTCTGCTCGCGCCCTGCGGGCCACCTCATGTAGGGTCCGCGTCTGGGCGTCGCAGGGCGCCCAGGCTACTGGGCCCAGGCCTGTCATCCTGGACCTGTTCTTGACTCAGCGATGACCCGCCTCGTCAGTATTGAGATACGATTCATTCTCGCCCCCGGCAAACGACGGACCGCGCGGGGCACACAACACCGAACTGATGCATTGGATATGAGCGCGCACGCGTCATAATATGTTCTCTGGCGAATCAGAATGGCCGGCAAGGTGGCGCGAGCCATGCCTTTCGAAATACTCGACCATACCGCCGATATTATGCTCCGCGTCACTGCTGACACGCGCGAGGGTCTCTGCGACGAGGCTCGCCTCGCCCTGTACGCCGTCGTAGGTGAGCTGCGCCCCGCCCGGCCGGTGCCCACGGTCGACGCGCCCGTCGCCATCCACGTACAAGGGGCCGACTTCGCCGAGGTGATACACGACTGGCTCAGCGAGGTGCTCTTCTGGCTGGAAAGCCGCGGGCTGCTCTGCCTGCCTGCCGGTCCCTTCACGGTCAACGATCATCAACTCACGATTCTCGTGACGACCGCCCCCCTGGACCAGGCCGCCAGCCGCATCGACCGCGAGGTCAAGGCCGTCACCTACCACCAACTCTCGGCCGGCCCCACCGAAGACGGCTGGTCCGCCACCGTCATTCTGGACATCTGAGATTCAGAGGCGGGTAGGCCCTTAGAGTCGCCGATCCGGTCCTTTTGCCGAGCACACCCGAAAGCTGGTATCTTAAAAGCGTTGGAAGCGACAATTCGCGGCCGCAGACGGCCATTCGAGCCACGCGCACTTGTGAGGAGCTGAAACTGTGAATAGATGTATTCCTCTCATCGGGTTGAGTGTCCTGCTGCTCGCTGCAGGATGTGTGTCCGTTTCTTCCAAGACGACACAAAAGCCACGACCACATTCGGGGCCCGCGGTGTCGGCCGAACGACGACCGGCCGCCGATCTGGATGAGCCTAAGCCAAAGGACGCGACCAAAGAGGCAGGGAAGGAAGATCCCAAACGCAAGCGCGCCCTGCTGGCCCGCCAATTGGCCATCGCCGCAGAGAAGGTCAAGAAAGCCCGTCTGGCCCTGGCCCATCAGCAGGCCGAAGATCAGGACAAGATTGCTCGCAAATCCACCGAACGTGAGTTGGTCGAGACGAAGCTCAGGGACTTCGAGGGGCACAACGCGCCGCAACGGATTGAAGAGGCTCGCTTAGAACTGCGCCGCGCCGAAGATTCTGTAAAGGATGCCGAGGAAGAACTGGCCCAGCTCGAGATGATGTACGCCGAGGAAGACCTGGCCGACAAGACGCGCGAAATCGTACTGGAGCGGGGCCGCCGTCGCCTGGAACGCGCCCGCCGCGATCTGGACCTCAAGCGTACCGCGCTGGCGAACCTCGAGGAGCATGATCTGCCGCGCGAGGCCGCCGAACTGCGTGCTCAAGCTGCCGACAAAGCCTCGGAGCTGGAAGGCCTCCAGCGGGCCTCGGAAACGAACCTTCTCGATAAACAGATTGCCCTGATGGAGGCCGAAGCCGAAGTCACTCGCCTGCAAGCGGAGATTGACGAGCTGGACGAGGAGGGCGGCGAATGAGATTCGCCCCATGGGTGTTGATCCTGGTCTGCGCGAGTGCGGTCGCGGGAGCCGAGCTTCCGGAGAATCTCTCGCCGGAGACGCTGACCGCAGAGCAGGTTCAGATCGCCGTCGGGCGAGCGACCGACTTTTTGCTGAAAGACCAGAACGCGGATGGCTCCTGGGGTTCGCACCGCAACGCGGCCCACGAATTCTGGTCCAATCCGGAGACGCATCGTTCGTGGACCGTGGCGACCACGGGACTGTGCTGCATGGCCCTCCGAGAGGTCGGGCTGAGCGAAGCGACCCAGGCGGCCTACGAGCACGGGCTCGATTATTTGATCTCCAACGCGCTGGTGAAGCGCCCTTCCGACTGGGATGTGGACAACACGTGGGCTTATGTTTATGGCCTGCAGGCCCTGGCTCGTGCTGCGGCCGACCGACGTCCGGAGAACCCGGCCCGGCGCGAGCAGATCCGCGGCGTTGCCCAATCCCTGCTTGCCAAG
>CP070685.1:3312467-3326769 GCA_020352895.1 Phycisphaerales bacterium | reverse complement strand
GATCATCCCGAAGGCTCTCCGCGACCGAGGCCATGACCTCGCCGGAGACCTCGTCCGGAATCGCCCGAAACGTCTCCACGGCCAACTCGGGCATCGGTATCTGTTCCAGCAGGGTGGCCAGCTCGGACGGGTGATACCCCGCCAAAAGCTGGGCCAATCCCTCCCGATCCCCCGTACTCAGCAATTGCAGCACGTGATCGTTCAGCGAACCGAAATCCACCGAGGGCATGTCTGCGTCGAAAGGTGCCTTCTCGTCCAACATGGATCACCCTGTCACAGAGAGACGGGATCGATCAAGCCCGCACCAACACTCCTATTCTATCCGGCGGCGGCAGCACCGAAACCCCTGCCCTTAACGCGCTTCCGATTTGCCACAGCCTGCGTATGATAAGCGGACGCGGCCGGCCCCACGCCGTATCTCAGGGAGGCAGCCATGAGCAACGCCACCGAGCAGAAGAAGAAAACGAGGCAGCCCAGACTGTGGACCCTTCTCAAAGCCCTCATCCGCAGCCGCATCCGCACTGGCATCATCGTCCTCGTCCCCGTGGCCTTCACCGTCTGGGTCCTGCAACTGGTCTTCCGCTGGCTCGACGGACTTCTGCAACCCCTGGCCCAGAAAGCCATCCCCCTCGTCAAACAGGGTATCACCGGGGAACCGTCCGCCATTACCAGAGTCAGGGTCAGGCTCGAAGATCTACCCGACCATGCCCGTGCGCTTCTGCAATCCGGGCAGCATGACGCCCTCGTCGAGACGCTCATCGACCTGCGCCCCTCCGAGATGTCCTACCTTTTGGACCACGTCCCCGCACAAGACATACTGCCCGTCATCCTCCAGATGGTTCCCCGGGAGGTTCCCGGCGCCGAGTGGGTCGTTCCCGGGGCCGGCCTCGTCGCTCTGTTTCTGCTGCTCTACCTAGTCGGATTCCTCACCTCCGGCACCGTCGTCAACCGATTCGTGGCCCTTTTCGATCGCTTTCTTGAGAAAGTCCCCATCTCCCGGACCATCTACACGGCCAGCAAGCAGGTCGTCAAAACCCTCGGCGCCGCTGACGAAGGCAAATTCAAACGCGCCGTCCTTATCCCGTACCCGTGCGCGCCCCTGCGCGCCCTCGCATTCGTAACGAACACCTTCACGGACCAGAAGACAGGCGCCTCCATGACCAGCGTCTTCCTGCCCACCACGCCCAATCCGACATCCGGCTTCTACCTGCTACTGCCCTCCTCAGAGGTGCGCGAGTTGGCCCTCAACGTCGAGCAGGCCGTCGGCCTGATCATGTCCGGCGGCATCATGCTGCCCACCCATCCCTGGACGCTGGCACCCTCCGAAGTGCCCCCCGGAATGCTGAACGACCATGAGTAAGTGATCTCCCGGTAATATGCGGGCACGGATTGGATCTCCGTGCGCCCGATTCGCCCGTACCTGCGGAGCCGGCTGCAGCATTCAGCTCCGCTTCATCATCCGCGCTGAATCGAGAGCGGCCGTTCTCTCCACTCATGCCGGGCGCTTCCCACTCGCCATTCCCTCCGCTATCCTGTCGGTTGCCAAGGCACCAATGTCCGGCACGCAAACATTCCATTCGGAGAATAACCATGCTCAAAGAACCGTGCCCCGTCTGCGGACTTGCTCTCGCGGCCGTCTTCGTGGCACCCATCCTCGCCGCAGAGCAAACTGAACTTCTGCCCCGACCGGTTCATACCTACTCCATAGTGGCCCGCGACCCGGAAACCGAACAACTGGGCGTCGGCGTGCAGTCCCACTACTTCTCCGTCGGCCCTATCGTCCCCTGGGCCGAACCCGGCGTCGGGGCCGTCGCCACGCAGTCCCTCGTCGAAGTCTCCTACGGCCCCAAGGGCCTGGCCCTCATGCGTGACGGCAAATCCGCCCCAGACGCCCTCAAACAGCTCCTCGCCGAAGACGACGGCCGCGAAGTCCGCCAGGTAGCCATGATTGATGCCGCTGGCCGCGTCGCCGCCCACACCGGCTCTCGCTGCATCGCCGAAGCCAGCCACATCACCGGCGACGGTTTCTCCGTCCAGGCCAACCTCATGCTCAACAAGGGCGTCCCCGAAGCGATGGCCGCGGCCTATCGCAGTGCCACTGGCGATCTCGCCGACCGCATCCTGGCCGCTCTCCAGGCCGCCGAAGACGCCGGTGGCGACCTGCGCGGCCGGCAGTCCGCCGCCATCCTCATCGTCGAGGGCCGCCGCACCGACCGGCCCTGGACCGCCAAGCTCTTCGACCTCCGCGTTGAGGACCATCCGCAACCGCTCGACGAACTGGCCCGCCTGATCCGGCTTCAGCGTGCCTACCGCCACGTCGATCGCGGTGACACCTATCTGTCGCAGGACAAGAAAAACCTGGCCCGTATCGAGTACGAGACCGCCGCCCGCCTGGCTCCCGAAGTCACCGAGCTGGTCTTCTGGCAGGCCGTAAGCCTCTTTGACGCAAAAGAACACGACGAAGCCCTTCCACTGTTCCGTCGCTGCTTCAAGGACAACCCGAACTGGGCCGTCCTCGTGCCCCGCCTCGTCGACTGTGGCCTCATGCCCGACGATCCCGAAAACCTCAAACGCGTCCTGGCCGAAGCCGCTCCAGAGAAAGCGCAGTAGCGAGTGCGACCGAAAGATCCGCACTTGCCCGGGGCAAGCGGGAAACCCAGGTTGAAGCGAACGTTCGGAATAAACAGAAAAGGATCCTGCGAAATAAATCGATCGCACGGCAGAATACAGGATCTGTAGGAGTTGTGCGCGCAGACGCCACGCATGGTGGATTGCCCCAACAACAACGTGGGCGGATCGACTCTGTCTTGCACTCGGCTGCTCGCCTCGAAAAACCACCAGGCTCAGGCCAGTCAAACTGGAGCCGCATGCCCTAACCATGGAGAACCTCACGATGAGCCGTAGATGCCGCTATCTGATGGGATTGACCGTCACTGGCATACTTCTCTCGGTTTCGTGTGTGGCGCGGGGTGAATCGCCGCACGACACGTGGCTCAAGCGGGTCCTGATCACGAATGATGACGGCATCGAGGAAGAGAAACTGATGCCCCTGGTGGAGGCGTTCGCGCGCGTGGCGGAAACCTGCGCGATCGTACCCTCCCAGGATCGAAGCGGAGGTTCCACCTACATGAGCCTGGGGAAGTACAAAGATACTCTGGGCGCTGAGCTCGTCCTTGAGAGAGAGCAATCATCAGACTCGGAGAGAGTACTCGTGTACGCGGTCGATGGTTTTACGGCCGACTGCGTAGTTCTGGGCCTAATGGGCATCATGCGCGACAACCCGCCCGATCTTGTGGTTTCTGGAATCAACGGGGGCCCCAATCTCAGCCACGAATGGTTGGGCTCGGGAACCGTGGGCGGCGCCCGCATGGCGGCGTTCTGCGGCGTGCCCGCCATTGCGGTGTCGGGATTGGAAAGTGACCAGGCCGAGTCCGTAGCCGTGGCCACCAGGTGGGTCGTTCAACTTGCTCAAAGCCGGATTGTCCAGAACCTGGAACCCGGGCAGTATCTGACGGTCAGTCTTCCGCGGAAGCTGCCCTCGGAGATTCGCGGAGTGCGCGTCGCCCCGAGGGCTCCCCTACTGGGCGCTCCTTTCTTCGAGAGAGGCAAAAAAAACAAAGACCCTAAGACGGGAAGGAAGCGTGAAGCCTGGACGATGCACTTTCTCAAGGAGGCGAATCCCGCACCAGCCGACAGTGATGTCGCGCTCTACGGATCCGACTACATCGTCATTGTCCCCATGGCGGTGGACGAGCATGACTACGATCTTCTCGCTGACCTGCAGAAACGACTCAGGGAATTCCCCAGCTGGCCACCTGCAGCGAACAGTCACTGAATGGCGAGGGGGCGTCGCCTGCCCTGTCCCTACCGAGACAGTGAAGCACACGCCCTGTCCCCTGAGCCGCGAACGGGAAGAAGCAGGACCAAGGCCTGAGGTTGGAAGGAGCCCTACGCGTGGCTATACGATACACACGCTCGTGACCGCTGGTGAACGACGGCCACCATCAACTCAAGCCCGAAAGGACCCCAGCCATGAAAGCTCTCTTCATCCTCATCATCCTCGTGGTTATCGCCGGCGCGGCAGTCTACTCCTTCGGCGGCTACAGCTCGTACGACCCCACCCAGAAGGGCCGTGAGGCCAAAGCCGCCATCAGCCCCGGCATGACTCTTGAGCAAGTCGTCGATGCGATCGACCAGCCCACCAAGTACGCCGAGTTGGTCAGGATCGAAAAGCGGGGTCAGGAATACATCGACGAGACTGGCCTCATGGGTTTCACTCTCGAGAACGTCCGCTACCGCATCGACAGCAACGAAGTCCCCGAGGGCTTCTACCTCCTCTACCACTACTCGGCCCAGGCCTCCTTCGAGGTCCACTTTGACGGCAAGGGCATCGTGACCCACGTAAAGGACCACGCCACCATGGCCGACCTCCTCCAGACCCGAGAGTAATGGTCAGGCGGCTCCTTCGGTTAAGCTCTGGACGCTCTATGCCCCTTCCAGCCTCGCCGGACCGCGCCTGGCGAACTCCGTCGGATCGCGCAGCGACTCCAACGAAAACCGATCAGTTGTCCGCGCATACAGCGACCCGCCCATCCGTCCAACCGCCCGCAGCTTCGCCGGATCGCACCGCAGATCTCCCTCCACGAGTACCCCCTCATCGACGTGCACCGCCAAGACATCTCCGAACACGGCCTGCCCCCCGCCAGGCCCTTCCCCTATGGACACGATCTGCCGCAACCTGCACTCTATGTTCACGGGGCTATCGGCCACCAGGTTCGGACGTGTCTTCCGCCCTTTACCTGGTGTCAGGCCGCTGACCTCGAATTCACTCACCTCGGCTGGGAACTCCGTGCTGCAGATATTCATCCGCTCGGCAATCCCTTCGGTCACGGTTGCGATTACAAACTCTCCCGTCGCCCGGATGTTCGCCAGCGTATCCTTGGGCCGCCCGTCCCGCCCGATTGCCGGACAAAACACCACCACCGGCGGGTTCGACGAGATCAGCGTGTAACATGAAAATGGCGCCAGGTTCGCCACGCCTGTCGCGCTCACCGTCGACACCAGCGCGATCGGCCGCGGCTGCACAAAGGTCAAATACAGGCGATACATCGCCCGCCACGAATGTTCTGTCTCGGCCAGATCAATGAACATACGCACCGCCTCTTCTGCTCACGATCACAACGCATCTCATGGAAACACGTTTCATTCTGCTCCTGTCCTTGAAGTGGGCGAAGACCGCCACTGACTCGGCTCAACAGCGAGGCTTCTGGTCAAGGCCGGGCTGCCCTCAATCCCCAATGTCGAAGCTTGTCGAGGTCGACTGGCATCTCGCCGCGGCCAAGCCCAGGCGCGCGCGTGGCAGCCGCCTGTCTTATAACCTGATGGATTAGGTCGACTCAAGCCTGCTCCGCGGTCCGCTGGTTGCCCGCCAAGCGCTTGCCCAAAGGCCTCGCGGCCGGTAAAATAAAATAGTCATTCGAAGGATAGGCTGACGGGGCGACTTGCCCATCCGCAGCTGTGCGAGCCTCCTGACTTGACTACGCGGAAGTCGCGATGGCAGGCGCGGCGACATGGACACCATACATCCTGACTCCATGGCCGCGTACGCACCGTTGTCGACCGGACACTCCGGCGTCAGGTGACCGTCGGCGCCACCGAGTCTTACCGCTTAGCCGGAAGGCCTCAAGACAGAACGGGCCTCCATTACCTGATACGGGGGATATCTATATTCGTCGCAATCCCTTTGCTGGAGGATGATGCGTGGCAACCAGAGCTTGGACTATGGTCCTGAGCAGCCTGTGCTGCATAGGGGTGGTAAGGGTCTCCCCCGCCGAGCAGTACATAGAAGCCTATACAGGCGAAGAAAGTTACCTCCCCGGCGACATCATTCACTTCCACGTCTCCACGGATTCGCCGACCTTTAGCATTGAGATTCAGCACCTCCTCTGGACGCCGCAACTGCGAGCTATCGTCAGCGGCATCCCGGGCACCTATATTCCCTACCCCCTGCCCGAGGAGCAGGGCTGGCGGGGCGCCGCTTGGCCGGTCAGCTACTCCTGGGTCGTGCCCGATGCCTGGCCCACAGGCAGCTACGCGGCGCGCTTCGTCACCGAAGACGGCAGCGACACTTGGCATCCGTTTACGCTTCGCCATCCGATGCCCGGAGCCCATGGCAGGGCGGCCTTCGTGATGAATTACAACACCCGCAACGCTTACAACCGTTGGGGAGGTAAGAGCCTGTACTTCAGCGAGATTCCGGACGATCCGCACAAGGCCGTGGAGGTCTCCTTCCAGAGGCCCTTCGATGTGGTGGATGGGTTGGGCAAGCATTACTTCCGGCAACACACGGTCTACAGCACGCTCGAGGCAGCCGGCTTCGCCCTGGAGTACGTCACAGAGACTGACATCTATCAGAATCCCAACATCACCCGAGCCTACGATCTGCTCATATTTGCCGGACACCATGAGTACATATCGCGAAGGACATATGACGCCATCGAGGCCCATCACCTGCGCGGCGGCCATCTGGCCTTCTTCTCCGGCAACGACATCTACTGGCAGGTCCGCTTTGAAGAAGGCGCCCACACCATGGTCTGCTACAAGTCCTATGCCTTCACCGAGGATCCTTTTTACGGGGTCAACGACGAGCTGGTGACCACGGTTTGGTATGGGCCACCCCTCAACCGCCCCGCGGAAGCCTTACAGGGCATCCGTTTCGTGGGGCCCAGCCTGTCCTTTGAGCCCGAAGACCTGACGGTGCAGATCAGTTCACATTGGATATTCGCCGGTACCGGTCTGGCCGACGGCGAGCCGTTGGGCGAACTGCTGGCCGCCAGCGAGACGGACTATCTGACCGAGTTCTCTCCGCCCGACATGGACGTGGTTCTGTACGCCCAGCGGGCCACGCCTCTGCCCGGCAAGAATCCCCCCGTCGACTACGTGGAGGTGGCCGCGGTCTACTACGAAGACGACCCCGCCTACGGTTTTGCCAATGGACTCGGCGGGCAAGTATTCTCCTCTGGAAGCGAAGCCGGTTGGCCCGCCGCTCTCGAAGAGGGCATGCGCGACTACGAAAAGGTCCGCTTGGTAACCGCTAACATCGTTCAGCACATGCTCGACGCTCCACCCGCTCCCTTCTTCGCCGACTACGACCGCGACGGCGGCGTGGACCTGGACGACTTCGTCGGCCTGGAGAACTGCTTCGGAACCCGGAGTGACCAACCCGACGTCCAGACCCCAGAGGTCTGGTGCGTGTTCACCTTCGACCAGGATTACGACGACGACGTCGATGCCGACGACTTCGCCCAGTTCATGACCCTGTACACCGGTCCGTTGGAAGACTGCAACGTCAACGGAGTCCTTGATCTACAAGACATCCTGGGCGGGACCAGCATGGACTGTAACACCAATGGGATTCCGGAAGAGTGCGAACCCCTCGGGGACTGCAATCAGAACGGCGAACAGGATACCTGTGATGTGGTGGCTGGCACGAGTCAGGACTGCGATTCCAATCGGCTGCCCGACGAGTGCCAATCAGACGGCGACGCTGACGGTACGATCGACGCGTGCGACAACTGTCCACAACAGGGGAATCCTCTGCAGGCCGACCAGGATAGCGACGGCGTCGGCAACGCGTGCGACAACTGCCCCGGCCAGCCCAACGGTACTCAGAAGGACGCTGACGGCGACGCGTTTGGCGACGCCTGCGACGGCCCCGGTGATATCGATCACGATGGGCGTGTCAACCTCAACGACTTTGCCACCTTCGCAGTCTGCTACCAAGCCTTGATGAATGCCCCGCCGCCGGGCTGCTCTCTCCAAGCCGCCGCCGATAGCGATCTGGACAAGGACGGCCGGGTGGACCTGAACGACTTCGCCACCTTCGCCCTCCATCTCACCGGATGACGAGGACGGTCTCTATTGTGCGGGCCGGGGCCCGTGCTTCTGAGGCCGAAGCTCGCCGACCGCATAAGGTTGACTGCCATGACAGGGCAGACTGCAACGGAAAACGGGGCCGAGTGCCACTGGTGTTCCGGAAGCGGATCCGAGCGTGCCGGGAAATATGCCCGCTTCACTCGACCCCAGCCCCGTCCCCCAGGTGCTCCATCAGGATCCTCTTGACCTCCAGGATGACCAGCGGATGCCCCGTGCAGGTATGAGTACCTTTCACGATTCGTTCTGAAGCCGCGCCGTTCAGATGTGAGCTCTCGTACGGCACCACAGTGTCCGTTCCACCCGGCGTGTCGGCCGCCTTGCTGTTGGCGATGATCGAGTGATACGTCACCCACGGCGCGATCGGGATCTCCGCCATGATCCGCCCTTCCCTGCTCTCCGGCGACAGCCCCTCGATCGATGTGCTTACTCTCTTGCGGAGTTTGCCTTCCAAGCTCGGATCCGCCTTCAGCAGTGCCGCCTTCACCTCCTCCGCCGCATCGACCAGCTCGATAGGCAGCTTCACTTTCGACGCAGCCTGCCTGGCTATCCACAGGTCGGCCAGCGTCGACCCGCGATGCGGCGTCGCAATGAACACCACGCGTTTGACGAACGGCAGCGGCTCATAGAAGAAAATCTCCCGCAGGAACTGCTTCTCTCTATCCGAAATGTCCAGGTCATCCACGGGCACGTCTGTGATTGCACTCCACAATCGGTCCCCGCTCGATTGCACCATCGTCCGGGACAGCAGGCCGCCCATGCTGTGCCCTACCAGCACCATCTGCTGGAACGCCGGATCATTGCCGTCCGGGTCGAACGTGTGCTGAACCTCCAGGAGGCTGTTGCGCAACGTACGCGCGGAGTAAATCACCGGATTGCCCGTCGGATACAGAAACCACCAGATCTGATAACGCTCGCGCAGCTCACGATCGCCGAGCAGATCGTTGACCATCAGCAGCCATGTCATCGGTCGCGAGACCAGCCCGTGCACGAATACCACAGGGATCTTCTCCGGCTGGTACGGCTCGAACATGTACAGACCGCGCTGCCGGTCCCACGCCTCCACGTCCAGGAATCCCTCAATGCCCCGCAGCTTCGGCGCTTTGTCCAGCCAGTACGCCAGGGGCGTGGTGATGTCCGTCTCCAACTCCACCTGCCGCCCGCCGATCTCGATGACGTTCGTCTTCATGGGGTCGTACAGATTCACCATGGTCCTGTGTGTCTCCCCCTCTGCGAGCCTGCTGCGAATCGACCCCTCGGTTTGTAGCACCACGGTCACCGGATACGTCTGGTCCATCTGGTTAGGCAGGAACCGGTCGTACACCGTCCCCTCGCCCTCCGGCGGCGGCTTTCGCAGCAGGATTCCCGGCACCCCCAGCCCGGCCGTCCGGAACTGATTGCTCAAACCCTCCACCTCGTACTCATAGACCGTGTGCGCCTCGTGATACTCTCCCGGCGCCCAGTGCAACTCTCGCACGCCGTAGGCCAGTTGCACCGGGCCGATCAGAGACTCCAGCCGAATCTCGTCGCCCCATCTGCCTCCGCTCTCGGTGACCCGCAGAACCAGCTTCGCCAGCGACCGGTTGTACAGATCGCACGCCAGCCGGAACCGCGGGTCATACGCGCTCGGTGCCGCCCCCAGTTCCTCGTCGAACAGGTACGCACACGCAAACAGCATGGACGTCGTATACAGCTTCGCGGCCTCCTCCGGCTTCCAGATGTCCTCCTTCTTCGCCCGCAGATAGCACAACTCGGCCAGCACGGCAGCGCAGTTCCGCGACGGACTCACGTAGAACTCTGTCACCAGTTCCTCCAGAACGTCCTCCGGATGCCAGACCTGCGTCCCATCCAGGTCCCGCTGCCGCAGGTACTGCCCCGTTGTATGACTCGGCGAGTTGCTGTTCAGTGCATTACGCTGCATGCGCTGAAACCACGCCTCGTCGCTGGTGCGGCGCACACCCACCGGCTGCGCACACCCGGTCAGCATCACCACCACCAGGCCCAAGACCATCATCCATTTGCGGCCACCGCTTCCCGTTCCCCGAGCCGTCCACTCTCTCTGCATCACGTTCGTCATCCTTCACTCCTTGAATCCGCCAGCCATGGCGCCCGAATCTTCTGCGAAAAGCCTGGATCGTCTCCGTATAGCTTGGCCAGTTCGTCGACGTGGTGCAGCTTCTTTGCTTCAGCGAACGGCAGATCCGTGGCAATCCGGCCGCGATCGTAAGCCAGCTCATCCGAAAAGCCGTTCAATAATATCCGCCAGTTGTACCGCCCCCTACGCGGCGACGCATCGTGTACATGCTCCACGATGCTCGTCGTGCAGTTCCTTGTAAGCGTGTTGTACCACTCCGGCTGTTCCGCCAGCTTGTCCACCCGCCGGATCATGCTCTCAAACAGCGCCCGTGCCTCTTCCTGCGTGAACGTGGTGGGATAGACGTAGACCCGCTCGTCGCGGAAATTCGTCCGCAACCGAATCACGTCGCGCTCGTCTCCCACCACGTAGATCAACTCGTACTGCTTGAACAGCCCTCTCAGCGGTGAATATCCCTCGCCTTCTTCCTTGCGGACTTCGACAGAGATGGCCAGGTATTCTCCGCCCTCGAACCCGAAGCTGAGCAGCGTGTGGGCGATCGGCTCGGGACCGAAGTACGAAACGATGAAATCGACCGTCCTCAGCTTGGTCAGATCATACGTCCTGTCGTAGTAGCCCGGCGTGTACTCTGTCGGCGAGTCGTAGTCGAAGTCCCGTACGTCGAAGATGATCACCTCGTCCCCGTCCATGGTCGCGGTCGCAGGAACAGCCACCTCCTCCGCCCAGTCCCGGCCGTTCGACGGCGGGATCAGCCACCACCACACCAGCACCACGACGAACGCCACGAGAAACAGCCGCACCGGCCGGAGCCGCTTCGGCCGCCTCAGTAGCGCCATCAGTGTCATCAGCCCGAACACCACCGCCGCCACCGTGCGAAGCGGCACCCACGGCAGGTTCGACCAGTACACCGCACCGACGCTCCACAGCCCGGCCAGCACGATCACAACACCTAGCACGAAGGCACCGACGAGACGACCGCGCCGCCGCGACTTCGGGGCCTCGCCCATTTTCTGGCGACGTTGCACACTCGATTGCTTGGCTGACTCTGGACTCTCTGAATCGCTCATCGCTGGCTCCGACAAACTCAAGATTTGAGACGATTCTCGGCCCGAATCGTCCCGCACCTCGGTACTGACGATTCTAGTCGCCCGACGCGCTGGCGGCCCCATCCGCCCCGATCACAACCGTTGCCCGCTCATCCGTCAACCTCGCGCCCCATCCCGCGCCTGAGGGGGTATCTTCCGCTCTCCTTTGCCGCTCCCGTGCCATTTCCGAGCTTCAGCACCGCAGCCGTTGTCAGGAGCGGCGGCGACGATTAGTTTGGCCTTGATCTGCGATGCCGGGCGGACGTTAACGGACGCCGACGATGATACCGATGAACGCCAACGACTTGACGCCAAGGCGACGCGATGTCGTTGTCAGCGTCATCGTATTCGCGGCGGCACTGGCAGTGCGCGTAGGATACCTCGCGCAGATCTCGGACACGCCTCTGTTTGCGCACGCGATCGGCGACGCGGCGGGTTTCGACGCTTGGGCGGCGCGCATCGCCGGCACCGCGGAACACGACGACGAGGTGACAGCTCCCGGCTTCACCGAGCAATCGGCACCGGTCTATCCGTACTTCCTGGCGGCGGTGCAAAGGCTGTTCGGGCGGGATTACTGGCGGATGCGCCTGGTGCAGGCCGTCGTCGGCGCGCTGGCATGCGTGATGTTGTACTGGGCGGGGCGAGCGTTTGCGGGGAGGACTGCCGGCGGCGTAGCGGCAATACTGCTGGCCCTGTATCCGCCGGCGATCTACTACGAGGTGCAGTTGCAAAAGGGCCTCCTGGCCCTGACGTTCATGTGTGCCATGCTATGGGCACTTGGATCAGCAGCGCGGCGACCGGCCTGGTGGAGATGGCTCCTGGCCGGGGTAGCTCTGGGGCTAATATCACTGGACCGGGAGAACGGGCTGGTGCTTGCGGCGGTGCTGCCGGTGTGGTTGTCCATGTACCTTCGACAGCGCGCGTGGAAGGCGCGACTGGCAGGGATGGCCGTATTCCTCGCGGGGGCGGGGCTGGCGCTGCTGCCGGCCGCGGTACGCAACTGGCGGGCGACGGGCCGGTTCGCGCTGGGCACGTCCAACATCGGGCCCAACTTCTACATCGGCAACAACCCCAACGCGCACGGGGCGTACATGTCACTGCGTCCGGGGCACGGATCGAGCATGTACGAGCGTACAGACGCGAAGGAAATCGCCGAGGAGGCCATGGGGCGGGAGCTGACGCCGCAGGAAGTGTCACGCTACTGGCTCGCAAAGTCGTTCGCGTACATCCGCGAGCAGCCCGGGGACTGGGCGCGGCTGATGGCGCTCAAATGGCTGCGCGTGTGGAACCGGATCGAGATCGCCGACACGGTGGACTATTACATGTTCGCCGAGTGGTCCTCGCTGCTGAGGCGGCTGAACCGGGTGCTGCACTTCGGGGTGCTGTTTCCGCTCGCGGCAGCGGGCGTGGTGTGGAGTTCGGCGCGCCGCCGCGACTTGAGCGTATTGTACGTCGTCGTCCCGACCCTGACCGCCGCCATTGCCCTCTTCCTGGTGATGGGCCGCTACCGCCTGGTGCTCGTGCCGGGGCTGTTGATTCTGTGCGGGGCTGGCGTGGCCGCGGTACCGGGTCTGTGGCGACAGCGCAGAAGAGCGCTGCTGGCCTGGGGTCTTGTGGCCCTCCTGGCCGGAGCCCTGCTGGCCAACTGGCCGCTGCGGTCACCGGCCGGGCAGGCTGCGGCCGCGCGCACGAATCTCGGGCTTGCCCTGCTGGCCCAGGGTCGGCTGGACGAGGCCCTGAACGTGCTGTCCGAGGCGGTGCGGATCGACCCCGGAATCGCCGAAGCCCACAACAACCTGGGCAACGCGTATCGGCGGGCGGGCGACAACGAGAAGGCCGTCACGTGCTATCGCGAGGCGATCCGGCTTTCACCGGAGATGGCCGAGGCGTGGCATAACTTGGGCGGGGCTCTGGCCAAGCTGGAACGGACCGAGGAATCGCTGGCGGCCTATCGGCAGGCGGCCGAACTGCTGCCCCGGATGCCCGAGGCCCACTATGGCATGGGGATGCAACTGACGGCGCTCGGACGGCACGCCGAGGCCGTAGCCGCATATCGGGAGGCGGCCCGCCTGCGCCCCGACCAGGCCGCCGCGTGGAACAACCTGGGCAACGCCCTCAGCCGCCTCGGCCGCAGCGACGAGGCAATCGAGGCGTACCGACGAGCCATCGAACTGGACCCGCACTTATCCACCGCCTACCTGAACCTCGCCGGCGAACTCGCCGATGCCGGCCGCACCGCCGAAGCCGCAGACAACCTCCGCGCCGGCATCGCCGCCGGCGCCGACGACACGCGATTGATGGAGATGTGGCGAAGGTTGGGCGAGGAAGCGAGGTAGCAACTCTCAAGTAGCGACCGCTGTCCATGAGATTCGCCAGAGGCAGTCATTTACCCCCAGATGTTCGGCGGTTCGTCGCCAGACGTGGGTCGGCCGCACTCGGGACACTCGCCGGTAATATTGCGGTATAGATCGTACCCGCAGTGCGGGCACAGGGTGTGACCGTCTGGGTGGCCTGGGCATCGAAAGGACTTCCATTCGACGACGCAGAACGACGCGATGACTGCCGCTAGCGTGGCACTGACCGTGATGCTTGCACGCAACGACGTCGAGAAGTACGCATCAAAACCAGGCAGGTTCTGTTGAAGCGCCGTGATGTACGTGAACGCGAGGCTGAAGGGGGCGATCTCCAAGGCCACCAGCGCGCTGACGATCGGGCGGTCCGTCCGGCGGCGCAGATAGGCCCACAGTAGGGTGTTGTACGCAACGTAATGAACCAGGAAGGCCGGAAACCAGAAGCGCCCCACACATAAGATGAGGTTGGAGAATGAAGCCAAGCACAGACCCACGACGCAATGATGAGGTTCCATCAACAGACCATTGAGCCACCCCAGAACGATGCCGACTCCCACGATCGAAATGAGCCACCACTTGGTCAAATTCCACATCTGGCCGAGACCGCTACGATCAAATGGCACACCGTCCGGAGAGATCAAGCCTTCGACTGAGAGTAGAAGCATGAAGAGCACATAGGAAGCAAAGACGATGGTCATGGCGCGCTTGGGCGATGTCATCTCAAGGATAGAGCTTAGCCGAAGTTGGCAGCCGCGCCGAGAACAGATGAGGGCCATTGGCCTTGCCCATCAGATGTAGGCAACGTGAGGCGGAAACGAGTATGGTAGCCGGACCTGATG
>CP070685.1:3291281-3312367 GCA_020352895.1 Phycisphaerales bacterium | reverse complement strand
CCAGCCGGTCGATCTGGTCGCCGAACAGCTCAATCCGATACCCGAATTCCTCGTACGCGGGGTAGAGTTCGACCACGTCGCCGCGAACGCGAAACGTGCCACGCTTTAACGCCGTGTCGTTGCGCGTGTACTGCAGGTCCACGAGCCTCCGCAGGAACTCGTCGCGATCACACGTCTCGCCGACCTGCAGAGCAATGACGCTGGCCTTGTACGTCTCCGGCGAGCCCAGGCCGAAAATGCACGACACGCTGGCTACGATGATCACGTCTCGGCGCGAGATCAACGCGCTGGTCGCCGCCAGGCGCAGCCGGTCCAGGTCGTCGTTACGCGACGCGTCCTTCTCGATGTAAATGTCCCGCTGAGGGATATACGCCTCGGGCTGGTAGTAGTCATAGTAGCTGACAAAGTAGGACACAGAGTTGTGGGGAAACAGCTCGCGAAACTCCTCGTAAAGCTGCGCGGCCAGGGTCTTGTTGTGCGAGATCACCAGCGTCGGGCGGACCAGGTTCCGGATCACGTGGGCCATGGTAAAGGTCTTGCCCGAGCCCGTGACCCCCAGCAGCGTCTGGTGGCGGGCCCCGGCCCGATACGCCTCGGTCAGTCTCTCGATGGCCTCCGGCTGGTCCCCCCGTGGCTCAAACTCACTGACGATCTCGAACGCAGGCATAACCCCTTATCTTCGACCGTGCGACGCCCGATTGCAACGTCGAATCGAGACCATCATTACGGAGAGCCGCAGGGGAAAGCATCATAAGCGTTTGTGTGACAAAGAATTCCCGCACCGCAGGCCACGTGTCTCGTTCCAGAGGAACATCCGCGTACCGTGAATCCGTAGCCCCTGGGGGCGCGGTCACCTGGGCTCCCGCCGCTCCTCATCGTCGCCTGCAACGGTGCCCGCCGCGGGCAAATACTGCCGCCGCAACCGCTCTAGCACCCAGCCCACCGCCATCGACACCGCCCCGCATACCAGCAGCACCAACGGCCAGCCGAGCTGATCGTTGAAGTACTCAAAGCCGATGGTGAACACATAGGCCAGCAGAGACAGACCGCCGATCACCAGCCACACCCGCTGCTGGAGCACCACGCTCATGCCGAGCAGAACAGCCGAAGACGCTAGATGCAGCGTCTCGACCCAGACACTGTGCCCAATTTCCAACCCCCATATCCACGGAGCAGCCGTGAAGTACAGCCCCCCCAGCGCGGTCCACAACTCCGTGGGGTGCTCCTGCTTGATGAAGACACGCAACCCCACGGCACAGAGGAACACGCCGAACAACATGGCCAGGCCATACGGAACGTGCGCCCGGTCGACAACTCCTACGGCCACCAGCCCGGCGTGAAACATCACCATCAGCACGGCCGGATAGAGATATCGAAACAGCTTCGAGCCCAGCCACTCCGCCATCAGCACGTAGATCAGACCGCTCACCCCGGCGGTCCCTAGAACGGCTGCGGCGCCCATCCGCTCCGTGCCGTCAAACAGGCCGGCTTCGTGAGCGGCGATGCTGAGGGTCGTGGGGATGGCCGCAGCCGCAACGGCCGTCAGCGCCCCCGTGGTGAGCGGCCGGTTGCCCGCCCTGCGCCCGGCCAGAGCCAGCCACGTGGCTGCGACAGCCGCCCCAGCCGGAATGGCCACACGAACCACCGACGGAATGTGCTCCCATTGAAACACCAAAAACGTGATGAACGCGGCCGTAAGCAGAATCCCTCCCAGAGCCAAAAACCACTCGGACATGGTCAGCTGGCGCCGAAGCCCGCGGCGATGCGGATGGTCACGGTACCGCTCCGACAGCAATGCCCGCAGGTCCGGCGAAATCATGCCCTCCGCCTCCCAGGATTCCAGCTCCGCAAGCAGAAAATCAATCGGATTCTTGCTCCGCGCCATCACGATCCCCTTGCCATCGGGCGCAGTGCGAGGGTGTTGTGCCCATCGCGCGTTCGGCCGACATCATACGGGCCCCGGCCGTCTGGACAATCCACCGTTGGGCTGCGATCATCGGCCCTGCGGCCACGCAGTGATCACGCTCGCGCGCCCGAATTCGCAGCGACCGGCACGACATGCCCGAGTACTCGGAACATCAAAAGCGGATCATCAAGGACTACTACCGGAGCCTGGACCGGATCATGCTCGCCAGGCTCCAGGACCTGGTGGGCGAATTGTACCTTGCCGATTCGGACAAGAAGCGCGACCGGCTTTGGACGCGCATCCACAAGGCGCTAGTGAACCTCAAGATCAAACCCGCGCTCGTCGAGCACATCATGGAGGCCCGTGACCCCAAGATACTGGCCGCCAACCTGGAGGACTGGCTCAGAAGTGCAAAGTAACGCCTATCCGTCCGGGGAACGCCGACGGACGGGCCGCCATATCCCCCCGTCCCCCGACCCGCTTGAAGGAGGCACGACCGGCTCGTCGAACGTGAGCATGGAACGCATCTTCTCCACCGTGGCCGGGCCAATACCCTTGACCTGGGCCAGATCCTCGGGCTTCTGGAAAGCAGGCGATGGTTCAGCCCGCGGATTGGCGGCCAGGGCCGCGCTCCTGTACTCCTCGCGATAGGCCACGATGGCTCGGGCCTTCACCTCGCCGATCCCGGGCAGCTCATCCAGCTCCCACCACTCGGCCGTATTCGGATTGATCTTGATCTGGGTCGCCCGCTCCGTCGGTGGCGAGGGAGGAGGCGACTCGGCCGGTGCCACCGTGTCGGAGCTTGCCTTCAGGTCCTCTGGCGTGAGGCGATCATTATCGATACGCCGCCCCCCTTTGGCGTGCCGGTCTCGTGACATCGGCGCCGAAGTCAGCCGCGCGCTCTCATCACGCTCCCTTCTCGGCCGCACCTCGACCGACCGGGGCTGTGAAGCCGAGCGCACGACCAAGGCCTCGTCAACGACCACCGGCCGCCAGACCCGCTGAAGCACAGCCCAGATAAAGACGAGCACCAATACCGCCAACACGCCATAGTCGATGGCTCGACGGTAGGACGAGTCTTCAACCAACTTCTTATACCATGCTTTGGAATCGTCGGACGTCACGGCGCTGCCCTCGTCCGGGTCCGTTCGTGACTGCATAACCGACATGGTGCCGCGATTACAGGCCTTGGCCCAACTCCATGCCTTCGCGCCGCCGTAACTCCGCACGCAGCCGCAGCAGAGTTCGGAAGCTGGCCTTGGGCGTGCCGTCCGGGTTGACCAAGCCGCCAGCCGCCAGACTCACCCCCGGCCCGGAAGCAGGGCGAACCGGATCCACCAGGTCTCGCCACGTGACCGATTCCACAAAGGGCTTGCTCAGGGCAATGAGATAGAAGTGCTGGAGCCACTTGGCCTGGACCTCTTCACTCCACGGTTCGTGCCACGAGCCGCCGCCCTGCGCGGCGTTGGCTGGCACGGGCTCTTTATTCTTCCCCTCGGGTGCGGGGACGGCCGAGGGCACCTGCACCGCGGTCACGTGCAAAGGCTTGCCCAGATTGCTGAAGCGATCGATCATCGAACTGATCTGGAACATGTCCCGGGCGAACATGCCTTCGGTGCTCCGCCCGAAGAAGAAGGTGATGCCGAAAGCATCGAAGTTGACGCCGCTCTGCACAACCATGTCGGCGTAAAGCATCGGCGGGATAGTACGCTGATTGCGGGCGTAGTACTCTCCCCACGGAGAGACAATCTCAATCACCGTGCTGGCCCGTGGAGCCAGCTGCTTGGTGATGGCCGAAACCATGCGGGTCACTTCAAGGATCTGCTCGAAGTTGAAGTTGAAGCCGTTTTCTGCATGCAGCCCGCTGATGACGTTCCACTGCTGCACCACGTGGCCATAGCGCTTGACTACACGCCGTACGTGATCGTAGGTCAGATCCCGGGCCGTCTCGAAGTCGTGCTCCCAAATGTACAGCCAGTCGGGCAGGTGACGCTCTCCGAAAGACACCAACGGCGAAGCCTTGATGGGAACTTGGCGCTTGGTCAGCCAGTCGACCCAGGCATCGAGCTTATTCCATGTGAATTCCTGTTCCTTGGGCTCGATGTCTCGCCAGTGCACGGGCAACGTGGCGAAATCGAAGCCCTCCAACAGGCGCTTCTGGTAGAGCTCGCCGGTACTGTCCAGATCGATGACGCAGCCCACCGTCTGACGCCCCAGAGCATCACTCTGCACGCGGCGGCGGAGAAAAATCTCGGCATGAAACTGGGCCAACTCTTCGCCCGCCACAACCGCTTCGCGCAGCGCGTCGTCCCCGTAGCGGGCGGCCTCGGCGCCGCTGTCGGCCTTGAAAGCTTCGATGAGCAGGTCGCGGGCCTTGTCCACCCGGGCTGAGATGTCCTCGGAACCCTCGAAGTCGTATAGCCCCCAATCCTCGCGCTTCTGAGCGATCCGGAGCAAACGCCCGCGAACTAACTCCGCGTGCAGATTGTAAGGGCGGTCGCGCTCCGGAAGCCTCGTGGTCTCCTGCATGATGTGTCCCATGCCCTGCACAGGCCAGAGCAGGGCCAGGGCGGCAGGCCCGGCGGTACGCTTGGCGCACGTGATCATGCCCTTCTTGAACGAGATGTCGGCCCGCACCGCTACCCCATCGCTCGCCACCAAGTAGGCCCCTTGCAGGTTGACCTGCTCGGCAGGCCGGCCGTCTTTGTACACCTCGAAACGCAACATGCCCTCTCCATATCAAGCGAGCCCGGCTCAGGCCGGGGGCTGGGGAACACCCCTGAAAGGCTTCCGCCATTATGGGCACGGCAGCCCACCTTGTCGAGAGGACGACGCCTGCAGGCCGCACTGGAACCTTCGAAACCCATTCCTACAATGGGGCTTATGGCCCGGAACAAACATGGCACCCCCTTGTGGGTGCACTGGTGCACCTACGCGACGCTCCGACTCGGCGTCATGATCTTCCAAATGTTCCCTCCGAATCTCAACTTGGTCACAGCTCGGGTCTTCGGCTGGTTGTGGTTCAAGCTCATGGGACGGCACCGTCGCCGGGCCACAGAGCATCTTTGCGCGGCCCTCGGCGATCGATTAAGCGACGCCCAGGTGGCCAGAATGGCGCGGCGCTCCATGCAGCAGATGACTATGATGGCCATGGAGTTACTCTTCACGCCGCGCCGTATCACCGAGTGGAGTTGGCCACGCCATATCCATTTGAAAGAATTGGGGCCGGCACTGGATGTCCTCCTGGATGAGCGGGGGGCCATCTTGCTGACAGCCCATTTCGGGAATTGGGAGCTGCTGGGTTACGTTCTGGCCACGCTCGGATTTCCGGTTCATGCCGTGATGCGGCCCCTGGACAATCCATATCTCAATGAGTACCTGGAGCAGACCCGCGGCAAGCGAGGCCTGAAGCTGCTCTACAAGAAGGGCGCCATGGCCCGAGCCGACGACGTCCTGGAGAGCGGCGGGGCCCTGTGCTTCATCGCCGACCAGGACGCCGGCCGCAAGGGGATCTTCGTGGACTTCTTCGGCCGCCCTGCGTCCACCTACAAATCGATCGGCCTTCTGGCCATCAAGCACCGCGTTCCTGTGGTGGTCGGCTACGCCAAGCGCACCTCCATGAACTTCGAATACCAAATCAGGGTGAATCGGGTGATCCATCCCCACGAATGGCACGACCGTGAGGATGAGCTACACTGGCTGACCCAAGAGTTCTCCCGAGCTATGGAGGATTTTGTTCGTGAGGCGCCAGATCAATACCTGTGGATGCATCGGCGATGGAAGACCCAGCCGTCCGCCGGCACCAGGACCGGCGCCGCCGCTACGACGCAGACGCGCCAAAGCAAGGCGGTATCATCGCCCGCGCCGAGCGCGGCTGCGCCCGAAAGAACTTAGGGACATCCGTGCCGCCGCTCGGGGCCTCCCCCGGTCGATGGAACCCGCGTTGACCCGGGAGGGAACCCTCACTAGAATCCCAATGTTCTTCCCGCAGTCAACACCATTGGTTCCAAGGGAGCGATTGACATGGCAGGCGCGAACACGCTGACGTTTACCGAGGACAATTTCGAGCAGCAGGTCCTGCAGTCGGAAGGGCCGGTCCTGGTGGATTTTTGGGCCGAGTGGTGCGCGCCCTGCAAAGCCCTGGGCCCCGTAATCGACCAGTTGGCAGACGACTACCAGGGCAAGGTGAAAGTCGGAAAGCTGGACACCGAGGCCAACCAGAACGTGGCCATCAAGTACGGCATTAGTTCGATACCGACAGTGATCCTGTTCCACCGTGGCGAGATCAAGGAGAAGCTCGTCGGGTTGCGACCGAAGAAGGACTACGCTGCCGTGCTCGCCGACCTGGCTGAATAGCACCCTTCGGCGCGGCACTTGCGTGCGAATCCACCGAGCCGTTGCTCCGCCGGGGCAGCGGCTCGCTCTCTTGGCGTTGCCTGACCAGCGGCGGCAGGTTAGGCTTCTTGTGTACACGGGGAGTGTCCGCATACCTGGTGGTGGCCGCGGCCTTCAAAGCCGTCGAGGGGTTGCTCACGCAGTCCCTGGTGGGTTCGATTCCCATCCACTCCCGTCATCCGACCGGGCCGGTCCGCCGATGGCCTGACCGGCCAGTCATACCCATCTCCAGGTCCGAACCTCGCAGGCTGAACGTACCGGCACGATGTGAGTTGACCCCCGGACAGCCCGCGGGTAGCCTGATTCCATGGGCCGAGAGGGAAATCCCCGAACCCATGTATCTCCCCGGCGAGGAGACGAATCATGCCGTACCAAATCATGCGAGAAGAGGTCTGGGTGGGCGAAATCGAGGATCGGCCCGGCGGCCTAGCCGACAAGCTGGAACCCCTGTTGGAGGCCGAAGCCAGCCTGGATTTCATGATTGCCCGGCGAGCACATGACAAGCCCGGAATCACGAAGCTCTTCGTGGCCCCGCTGCTTGGAGAAGGGGCGGCCCGCGCCGCCGAGAAGCTCGGTCTTTCCAAATGGACTACGGCCGCGTCGGTCTGCGTCGAGGGACTTAATCGACCCGGATTGGCTGCCGCGATCGCACGAACCCTGGGGAATGCCGGCATCAATATGCGGGGGGTGTCAGGTGCGAGACTGGGGGATCGAGCCCAGGTTCACATTGCCTTCGACAATGCCGCCGATGCGGACAAGGCCATCAATATCTTGAACAAGGCACTGAACGGTTAGGACCGCCTCGATCAGCGCTCTTGATGCGGCCCCCTCCCCTTGTTCAAGCGTCACTGAGTTGCCGCAAGAAGGGCATGAACGTAGTGCCAACCCTCTCAGGGTACTATGTAGGTCATGCCCAGTTCACCTGCGACCTGCGGCGCCGTCTCGGCCGTGAGTCGACCTTCCGTTGCCGCCGCGCGCACGCCCTGGGCCGCCGGGTGCCCATCGTCCACCAACTGCGACATTGAGCCGTCCCCCGGGCGGGCAAACATGAATCCCTGGTACTCGATGAAATCGATGCCGGCGAACTTACGCGTCCCTCCAGCCAGAGACCAACGAAAGCCACCCACCGCCTCCGGCACGCGGCTCGTCTCCTGGTACCAGAATACCGGAACGAAGTGCACCAGCAGGTTCGATCCGTTCGCGAAATTCGACAGAATCAGCACGTTCGAGACGTTGTCCGCCGCTTGAAGGTCAAAGCCGGTTCCGTATGGCCCCGGCACCCAGTAGTTCTCCAGGTAGCCGACCCTGGCAATGAAGTCCTCCCATTCTGCCAGAACGCTCGCGCCCGTCTCTTCGGCAAAGTCCAGGAACGTCACCTGTTCGACGTATCCCAATACCCGCACTACCTCGTGAGCCACAATCGAACCGGCCGAATGAGATATCAACTGCAAATCGTGATCCAGGCCGCTGGCCAGTATGAAGTCTGCCAAATCCTGAGCGACGTAAGGCAACCGCGGCCGAACAGTATGGGCCTCCCCGACGGCGGCACCGTCGAAACGGCAGACCAATATGTTGGCCGCGTCGCCGACGGCTGGCTGAATCGCACGGGCAAACGTGTCCGGCCAGGCATAGGCTCCGCACCCCATGGCCTTCGCATATGGATTCGCGCCGTGGATGATCACGACGGTGGCCCGCTGCGGATTGAAGGGCGTGCCGGTGTCGGGGGCGTCTGCCGACAGATTGTCGAACCGGATCTCAGGCAGGATGGGTAAGTTGCAGTCCCAAGCCTGGCTGATGTGGAACGGGCCCACGCCGATGGGGCCGACTTGCGGCAGCATCTGAGCCAAGGCGCCGCACCCTCCGCACATAGCCAACCCGGCTGCAATCAGCAGTACCGCCAAGTACCCACACACCGGCAAGTGCTTCATGTCTGGTTCCCTTCGGCCGCCCGGATGTCCCCACATTGTGCTGGCCCGCCAATGACCCGCACTATCAGCGAGCCCAATGCCACGCCTTGCCCATTATTGCGCGTTCAATTAAGCCTGATCAAGCGCCCGGAACCATCGCGTGATACGACCGCCCGGCGAGCAGACGGCGGTGCCGATATGAGCCAGGACAGAATCACGACCGGGCCACGATGAACCGACCTAAGATTAATGGCGGTTCTCAACCCGTCGCCGAGCAATCTGCGGCCTGCGTGCGTGCTCCCGCCGCGATGAGATCAGGCCGCGACGTGCGGCGTGTGACCGGCGGCCAGCCCCTCTCCGGATCGTACCAGCGTCTGATAACCTCGTGCCACTCCTCGCAGGAGCTCGCCTTGACAAACGCGTCGCGCACCTGAACGTAGCACGGATGCAACCGCGCATATCGGATGCCGAACTTGCGCATCACCCTGGGCGTCTTCTTGTCCCCATATAATCTGTCAGCCAGTTCGTAGTGTTCCAGGATCGTTCGCCCCTGCTCCGCCACGCTCGGCGGCGGCGGAACGGGCTTGCCCGCCAGCAGCGCCCTTGTCTCGTTGAAAATCCACGGATTGCCGATGCACCCGCGGGCCAGGGAAACTCCATCCACCCCCGTCTCGCGCATCATACGCACCGCATCCTCCGCGCAGAACAGGTCCCCGCTGCCCAAAATGGTCAGCTCGCCCACATGCCGCTTGACCCGGGCCAGGAACGACCAGTCGCTGGGGCCCACATAACGCTGCCTGACCGTCCGCCCGTGAACCGTCACCGCCGCGATGCCCAGGCCGATCGTTCCATCCAGGATTCGGAAGAAACCTCGCTCGCTCTCGTAGGAGTCATCCATTCCGCGACGCATCTTGATCGAAACCGGGACTCGCCCGGCCACCATCTCGACGACCCGCTTGACCATTTCCAATGCTGTGTCCGGTCGCGAAAGCAGAAAGCCGCCGCGACGCCGGCCCAGCACCTTGCGCACCGGACAACCGAAGTTGATGTCGATGGTGTCGTACCCGCCGCTGACCATCAGGTCGGCCGCCCGGGCGAACTGCTCCGGCTCGGCCCCCATGATCTGACCGCCGACCGGATGGTCGTCTTCGGGCACGTTGAAGATGCCTCGCCTCCCCTTGCCCGGCGTCAGAACCAGCTTGTCCAGCACGACCTCGTTCAGGGCGAACGCGGCGCCGTGCCGGCGGGCCATCCGCCGCATGGCCAAGTCGCTGTAACCGCTCAGCGCGGCTTGCACCACGGGCGCGTCCAGTTGTACCGCGCCGATCTTCAGCATATGTACCCCGAGCTTGGATCTGTCAGCCCAATCAGGCATCGACGACGCCGGAAGCGCCTTGCTCGCGACCGGATTGGCCGAATTCCTTCAGGCCGCGCTCCTCGGCCTCCTCGGGAGAGGACAGATAGCGCTTCTTCTCCACGCTCATCTTCCCGGCTCGCTCGGCATCTGCGGGCACATAAAACTTGCGCCGTAGCTCGTAGACCACGGGCTCCTCGGCCGGATCCCCCAAAAATCTCTCTAGGTATCCGGCGATATCCCGTTCGATGCCACCCACTTTCCCGAACATGTTGGTGCCGTGGATGTTCACGTCAGGATCTTCCCCCTCGGCCGTGACTTCCTTGACGTTGATATTGCCGTCCGGATTGGCGGCCTTCAGGGCGTTGGCGTTGGCGATCTCTGCCGCCGGGGAAACCAACCAGATAGCCCGGCCGACGATGTCGTCTATGTCCTTCTCGGATCTGATCTTCATGTAGCTCGTGCCGGGCGACATGGCCACGATGGCATCCACCGAGAGATCGTCACCGGCGTACTGGAAAGCCACCGTGCAGCCCACACTGGCTCCGACCAACCCGAAGCGAGACAGGTCCACCTTGCCCTGCTCGGCCAACCAGGTGTGCGCCGCAGCAACATCGTGCTTCATGTTCTCATAGACCCGCTTCTCTCGATTGGCGACACGCTCGGCCAGATTGGCCTCCGTCGGCTCGATGCTCTCGCCGTGACCGCGAAGATCGATGGCCAGAGCGCTGATCCCGCGCCGCTGTAGCTCGGGAATCAGCGGCTTCCAGTCCGAGCGATCACGCTTGTACATGTGCAGCAGAATGACCACCGGCGGGAGTTCCCCGCCCTCGGTCTGGGCCGCATAAAAATCCCCCACGATGGTGACCTGCTCGTTGTCGTGTGTCTGGAAGGTAGCCCTCTCACCGACCGGCTCGTCCGCCGCCAGCGGCGACGCCACGACACCTGCCCCAATCACAACCGCCGAGATGATGGTTCTTGTAGCTCTCATTTGCTCAGGACCCTCGCCTTGGTTGGAGATGCCCGCTTGCCATTCTCTTCACGGCATTCATGGTAAACCGTAGGCGCCGGCATGGCAAAGCGCCCCCGCCGGCTGGGAAATACTGCTGCCGCCCCGCCCGGTTCTCCCGGCTCAACAGAGCAAGCTGCCCCAGGCCGACGACTCCTGCTTGATCAGGCCCTCGCCCACAGATAGGATTTCTTTGTGATGGTGTCGTGGCCCGCCGTGATGGTGACGGCGCTCGGAGCCGTCCTGGCCCAGTCTGGCGCCCCCCAGCGCCACATGCGGGCGGTCCTCGTCTGGGGGACCGTGCTGCTGGTGCTGGCCCTGGTGGTGGGTATGGGCATCCGGGCCCTGAGACGGCGGGTCTTTCCCGAGAAAGAACCGCCTCCGGATCAGCTCTGGACGCTTGAAGACCTGCGCGAGATGCGGGAACGCGGCCAGCTTTCCGAGGAGGAGTTTGAGACTCTGCGGGCTCGGGTCATCGCCCGGATGGCCGGTGCCAAGCCGGGTGGCGGGCCTCGAAGCCGGGCTGACGCCAGCGGCTCAGAGCGGATCTGACGCCCCGGCGAGGATTTTGAGATCAAGTTACCGGTCCTTGCATTACGATGAGATGGGGCGAGAGGCGGCAGCCCCGCCCTCGCTTACAATCTACGAGGGAGTGGCAGGTCATGCCCAGTTCAGGCAAGAGTGGCAGTGGAAGTGGCCGAACCCGCCGAACGACGCCTTGCAGCTTCTGCGGCAAGAGTCAGCGCGACGTCGGCCCCATGGTAGAGGGCCCGGGAGACGTGCACATCTGCGCCGCCTGCGTCGAGCTCTGCCACAACATCATCCGACAGGAAAAACGCCGGGCTACAACCTCCAAGACCCTTCTGGGCTCCATCCCCTCGCCCAAGAGCATCAAGGAATTCCTCGACCAATATGTGATCGGCCAAGACAACGCCAAGAAGGTCCTCGCGGTGGCCGTCTACAACCATTACAAGAGATTGGCCCACACCGACAGCGCCGACGAAGACGACGTCGAAATCGATAAATCCAACGTGCTCCTGATCGGCCCGACGGGCGCCGGCAAAACCCTGCTGGCCCGCTGCCTGTCGCGCCTGCTCAACGTGCCCTTCGCCATTGGAGACGCCACCACGCTGACCGAGGCCGGGTACGTCGGCGAAGACGTCGAGAACATCCTGCTCCGTCTGCTCCAGAACGCCGACTATGACCTCGAGGCCGCCCAGCGCGGCATCATCTACATCGATGAGATCGACAAGATCGGAAAGACCAGCCAGAACGTCAGCATCACCCGCGACGTCTCCGGCGAAGGCGTCCAGCAAGCCCTGCTCAAAATGCTGGAGGGGGCCATCTCCAACGTGCCGCCCCAGGGCGGCCGCAAACACCCCGAACAGCAATATATCCAGATGGACACCTCGCAGATTCTGTTTATCTGCGGCGGAACGTTTGTCGGCGTGGACGAGATCATCAAACGGCGCATCGGCCACGCCTCTATCGGTTTTGGCGGTGAGATGGAGCGCGGTGGGCGCGGCGACGAGAAGGCCGAACTGTCCCACATCCTGCCGCAGATTACGCCCGAGGACCTGATCGAATACGGCATGATTCCCGAACTGGTCGGACGACTGCCGGTCATTACCACGCTCGACCCGCTGGGTCAGGAAGCCCTGGTCAGCATCCTCACCGAGCCGCGCAACGCCCTGGTCAAGCAGTATCAGCGGCTCTTCGAAATGGAGAACTGCAAGCTCAAGTTCACCGAAGAGGCCCTCCACCTGATGGCCGAGAAAGCCATCAAGCGGGACACCGGCGCGCGGGCCCTGCGCGCCGTCACCGAGGAGTTGATGACCGACATCATGTTTCGCCTGCCCGACCAGGGGCGGGGCGGCAGCTACACCGTCACCGAAGAAGTCGTCCGCGGCGAGGCCGACTTGTACGACCAAGCCCCCACCCGCCGCCGCGAATCCGCCTGACAGGCCCCTGCCGGTCGCACGCTTATTCTCACGACTGTGATAGGCCCGAGCCTATTCGGGCCTTCTTATGAAACGCTTGGGGCTTGCGCACGAACATCCCGAGCAGCACCCATCCATAGAAGGATTGCACCAACGCGATCACCAGGTAGCCCAGAGGCGTCACCGTCGGAGGAAACCCGCCCCAGCGGATCAGCACCCACATGCCCGCCAGCGTGCACGCCGTAGCAGCCAGCGCACCGTAGCCGCCCGCCAGCAGCCAGGCCCGCCCGCTCACGCGTCCCGCCGTGCCTATCGCACCCGCCACAAAAAACAGCAGCCCCACGACCCACATGAGAGCCAGCCAGATGTGCGCCGTCCCCTCGATCACCCCCACGTTGATGGCCCCGGAGTTCTCGCCTCCGCCCATGCTCCCGCTCATCGCCATGCTCATCAGGGCCACAAACTCCAGGTGCAGAATGTGCTTGAAGACGCGGTATGCGGCATAGCACCACACAGGCGACAGCACGACGCTGAGCAGTCCGATGATTCTGACCCGGCGCGGGCGGGACGAGGACGCGGAATCTGTAAGCTTCGTGCCCAAGGGCCGGGAATCCTCCGGGGATGATCAGAGCTCGGGCCAGTCGCGCGGCCCCACGCTGACGAAATAACCGCGCTCGGTGATGGGGAACTTCTCCAGGCACCGGGCGATCGACTCGGTGGTGACTGCGTCCACCGCCGCCAGGCGCTGCTCGATGGTACGCGGCCCCCCATGATAATCGATGTCGTCCATCAGTTGCATCAGGCGGTAGTAGGGCGCTTCGGCCTCGACCGCAAGGCTGGTCCGCCGCTTGTTGCGCACCCGCTGCACTTCCTTCTCCAGGACCCCGTTCTGCGTAATGTTCTCCGCCTCGGCCTGCAGGGCCTCCGTGCACGACTCGCAATTCGCCGGCTCGCAGATCGCCGAGATGGCCAGCAGCCCGCAATCATGGAAGTCCAAGTGCGTCGCCCCCGCCGAGGCCGACAACCCCTCCTGCATCACGTTCCAGTAGATGCGCGAGTTGGAGCCCCCCAGGATCGCCGCCAGAGCCTGAGCGTCCTCCTCATGCTCGCTTCCGGCCGGCGGCGCCGGAAACACCATGGCAAGCGCCTGCTGGTTGAACCGTTTCAATTGCTGGACGGCCGTTCCTTCCCGCAGCGCCGGCGGCTCCCGATGCGTCTGCCCGCCGCTGCCTAGCAACTCTCCGCAGATGCGTTCCGCCAACGAAATAACCTCGCCGGGATCAACACGCCCGGCCACGATCAGCATCAGATTGTCGGCCGAGTAGCGACTGCGGTGATACTCGGCCATCTGCTCACGTGTCATCCGGCCCACGGTCCGTTCGTGGCCCAGCACGGGCCACGACAGCGGATGCCCGGCAAACATCTTCTCGAAAACCAAATCCACCAGGTGATGCTGTAGGTCGTCGCCGGACTGCGCGATCTCCTCCAGAATCACCTGCTTCTCCGTGTCGAATTCCTCCCCCGGCAGCGTGGCCTCCATCATGTCCGTCAGCAACTCGAGCTGCGGCTCCAGTTCGTCGACCGGCACCCATCCGTAATACGCCGTCTTGTCTTTCCAGGTGAATGCGTTGTAGATGCTGCCCAGCCGGTCGAAGTCGGCCGTCAACCGCTCCCAACTGCGCCGCGGCGTCCCCTTGAAGCACATGTGCTCCAGAAAATGCGACACGCCCGCCGTCTCAGGCGTTTCGTCGCGCGACCCCGCCCGGGCCAAGTATCCGCAGGCCACTGATCTGACACCGCTCATCGGCTCGATGAACAACCGAAGCCCGTTGGCCAAACGGTGATGCGCAAAGGGGCCCTCCATCATACCTCCAGTTGGCTCGGTCCCAGGGTCAATACGCTCAATTGATCGCGTGGATGCTCGTGCAGGTAGCGCCTGATGTCTTCGACGCTCACTTCCCGAATCGCGTCCAGCTTCTCTTCCCTGGAAACAGGGTGCCCGTAGTGAAACAGATCGTTGCCCAGTTCGGCGCACCGCGCCGACGTCGTCTCCCCGCGTGTTTCCGCCCGGGCCAGCAGACCGGTCTTGGCCCGCTCCAGTTCCTCCTCGGTCACGTCGTCGGCCAGCCGCGATATCTCTCTCAGCAGCGTCGCGTACGTTTCCGCACAACGCTCCGGCGTCGTGGACGCGGCAATGTGGATCATCCCCGCCCCGCGCGGATGTTCCGACCAGGCCTGCACGTAATAAACCAGGCCCAGCTTCTCGCGCACTTCCGTAAACAGCCGGCTGCTCATTCCTCCCGAAAGCACGCCCAGCAGGACCCGCTCGATCGGAAACTCCCGCGAGGGCACGGCCACACCCGGATAACATACGCCGATCTGTTCCTGCTCGGTCTCCTGCTGGTGGTGAGCCCGCTGTGCATTGAACTGGAACGTGAACGGCTCGCGCCCGGAGCTCTTGGCGCCGCCGCAACCGGCAAACAACGACTCGACGCACGCCTTGGTCCGCTCCCAGTCCACAGGTCCGGCAAGCACCAGTTGCATCCGACCCGGGACGTACATCCTCTGCCAGAAACCCGCGATGTCCTGCCGTGTGATGCGCTTCAACGTCTCCGGTTCGCCAAGGACGTGCCGCCCCAGCACCTCCCCGTAGGTCTGTCTGGCCAGCAGCTTGTCGCACAGGTCGCGCGGCTCGTCGTTCAGCGAGTTAATCTCCTGCTCGGCCAACTCGACCGCCACCGAACACGCGTCCTCCGGAAACGTCGGCGTGCGCAGGAACTCGGCATGCAGACCGAGCGCCTCCTCCAGATACTCCGGCAGGCAGGTGCTGCCGAAACCGGCACACTCGCGCCCGGTCCAGGTGCTGTGCGAAGCCCCAATTGCATCGAACGCGTCGGACAGCTCTCGCCCGCTGCGCCGCTCGGTTCCCTTGGTGACGGTCTCCTCAACCAGGTGGGCCAGGCCCAGCCGCTCGCTGGGCTCATGTGCCGCCCCCGCGTACAGCCGGAACTCGAAATGGACCACACGGCGATCAGGCAAAAAGGCCGCCGCCATCTCCACCCCGCACTCCAGAAACTCGTGCCGCGTCTCAATCATGCCGTCTCCGGCCCTCTATCCCGCCGGGCCTTCTTGAATGCCGGTTTGCAGACCAGATGTCCGTCCCCCGCCCCCACGACTCGCGCGCCGCCTCAGTGCGCCACATGCTTGCCCAGGTGCCGGGCCACCTCCGCCACCCGCGCCTCCAGAACGGAGGCGTCTTCTACCTCCAGGTTCAGGCGCAGCAGCGGCTCGGTGTTGCTCTTGCGCACGTTGAACCACCAGTCGGGATACTGCACCGTGATTCCGTCCAGGTGGTCGACCTCAGCCCCCTCGAACACCCCGCCCAGCTTCGCGATGGTCTCGTCTTTATGTTCGTTCTCGAAGTTGCGCTCGCCGGATGCCGCATAACGCCTGACCGGCGCTATCAGCTCCGAGACCGCCTTGTTGCGTCGGTTGATCACGTTCAGCATGTGCACGAACGCCAGCATGCCCGAGTCACAACTCCAGTTGTCCCGGAAGTAGAAGTGGCCGCTCAGCTCCCCCCCGAAGATCGCGTCACTGTCCGCCATGGCCTTCTTCATGAATGCGTGCCCCACGCGATCTCTGCGCGCGGTGCCGCCGGCCTTCTCGATCTCCTCCCGCACCACCTTGCTGGAGCGCAAGTCGTACACCACCGTGCTGCCCGGAGCCTGCTCCAAAAAATAAATAGCCAGAACCGCGGTAAGCATGTCACAGGGGATGATCTCGCCCCGCTCGTCCACCATCCGCAGCCGGTCCGCGTCGCCGTCAAAGCAGATGCCGAAATCGGCGCGATGCTTCCTGATCCCCTTGCACAATTGGGCCAGATTCGCGTCCACCAGGGGGTTGGGCTCGTGCACGAACGTCCCGCCGTGCTCAAAGTTGATCTTGATAATCTCCAGGTTCTCCACGTCGTCGAACAGAATCGGAAACCACCGCCCGGCCATGCCGTTTGACGCATCGACAGCCACCTTCACCGGCCGCGTCGGCCTGAGGAACCCACGCACAAACCGCTTGTACGGCTCGGACAAATCCTGCTTGCGGATTGTGCCCTGTGCCACCGCGTCGTGACGGGCAATCTTCGAGGCGATACGGTAGATGTCCTGAAGACCCGTGTTCTCCCCGACCGGCCTGCCCTTCTGGCCGCAGATCTTGAACCCGTTGTACTCGGCCGGGTTGTGGCTGGCCGTGGTCTGGATGCCCCCGCACGCCCCGAGATGATTCACCGCAAAATAGACCTGTGGCGTGTCGACCATGCCGATGTTCACCACGTTGGCCCCAGCCGCCAAGGCTCCCTGAATCAAAGCCTCGCTCAGCGAAGGACTGTGCCGCCGCATGTCGTATCCCACCACAATCGTGTTCGCTTCAGGGCTGCCCCGATCGGAACCATGCAACGAGGCCCGCAGGAACTGCGCCGTCGCGTTGCCGATTCGCCAGGCCGCCTCCTCGTCCAAAGGCTCCGGATACGTGGCCCGCACGTCATACGCCTTGAACATCGATGCGATCATCGGCCGACTCTCTTTCTGAGTACCGGGCCCATCTCCCATTACCGCAATAATGCCGTCTCCTCCCGTGTCGTTGAATGGGCACTCTTTGCACAGCGGATAGCCCACCCGCTGCCGTCCGTGACAGATGGCGTCCGAGATATGCACCTTCGGATCGTCGGGGCAGTAGCGCCGGTAATCGTCCGTCTGTTGCGCTCCGGAATTGCTCATGACTCAGTTACCCGCTATATCGGCTGATCCTGATTGGGCAACCATGACGGCATCCAGTATTGCCCTCACCCATCACGGGCCTTCGCCCCCGGCCGCCAAGACACCCACCTGGAAAGAAACTTGCTCCAGTTGCACCGCCAGGTCCACCCCTGACACGGTCACGTCGGCCGGCACCTTCAGGGGCGTCGGAGCAAAGTTCATCAGACCCTTCACGCCCGCCGCGACCAGCCGATCCGCCACCGCCTGCGCTGTCGACGCCGGAACGCAGATGATGCCCAGCCGCACGTTCTGCTCGGAAACCATCGCCGCCAGATCATCCATACTTCGGACCACTAGGTCCCCACCGGGGCTCACGTCCCGGCCAATCCGATCTGGGTCCTCGTCAAACACCCCCACCAGCCGAAACCCCTTTTCGCCAAAGCCTTCGTACCGCGCCAAAGCCGAGCCCAGTCTCCCGGCGCCAACCAGCACCACGTTGCGCGGCTTGTCCGCGCCCAGGATGGTCCGAACTCGCGCGGCAAGGTCGGCCACACGATACCCGATGCCCGGCTGGCCGAACTGCCCGAAACATGCCAGATCCTTGCGCACCTGGGCGTCGGTCAGATCCAGCGCAGCTCCCAGCTCCCTGCTTGAAACAGTGGACTTGCCGCCCTCCTGCATCGCCTCCAACTGCCGTAAATACAGTGAAAGACGTCGAACGGTTGGCGCTGGTACAGCGTCCGGTCGCATGTCAGCTCCGAGGCCCACCGCCGCCGGCCCTGCGGTGATAGCGGCTCGCTGGCAAGTTCGCCCTCGCTGAGGCGGGGACCGTGTGACGAGGCCAAGTTCGCCCGCCGCCAGCCAAACCGACCCAGCAGCGTTTGCTGGTCGCCTGCGCGGCCATCGTCACAACATCCGCCGGCCGAGCCCGGACAGCAACGAATCAGCCTCAGGACCATTGAACAGGTGAGTATATACCCCGTCAAGCAATCTGGCAGGACTCCCCGATCGGCGCTTTTGACCGCTCTGACAGCCTCTCCTTGACACCCCGCAGCGCCAATTGATAGCCTGCTCCCAAGGCGGTTGCTGCCCCCTGAGGGCGCGCCGGGCCCCAGCGGGCACGCCTCCTCGCTCCCCCGCGGACCTGGGCTGACTGTTGGCCTCGCGGCCGTGGCCCCACAGGGGAGGCTGATCCAACTTCAGGAGTCCAACCACGATGACCATACCTCGCGCGCCGCGCCTCCTCGCGACTTTCCTGCTCATGCTGATCGCCGTCCCGGCCGGATTCGGTCAGACCGCCCCGGAGGAGCTTTACGCAATCATGAGCAGCGAGTCGATCTCGGATGCTCAGCTTCAGCAGATCACACGATGGGTCACGGTCTGCGTCCGGTCCATCGGCACCGGCCAGGAAGCTGCCCTGCAACGGGCCCGGGCCGACATCCTGGCTCTCACGGGCCCCAACGCCACCCCTGCCTTTCGGAACGCGCTGGCTCAGCAGTTCGTCCGGCAGAGCGGCAGCATGATGAACCGCTTCAGCGCGGACCAATCGCGCATCGTCGTTCTGGCTTTGGCTTCGTCACGAACGCCCGAGGCCGTCGACGGCCTGCTTCAGGCGCTCTCCAACAGCGATCCGGCCACGCGCCTCATGGCGGCCACTGCCCTTGCCGAGCTCCAGGGAACTCTCGGCTCCGAGCCCGATCGTGTGGTCGGACGGCTCGGCGAAGTCGTTCGCGCCGAGCCCGTGCCCGTGGTTAGGGCCGAACTCTGCCGCGCCCTGCACCTCCCACAATATGCCCAGACGATCATCCCGTTGCTGGCCGAGGTGATCACCCTTCAAACGGATCGCTACCGTCGTGACGGGCTGGGTGACGTGGCTCCGCTGTTGGCTGCCGTAGAGACGCTCAGCGCGCTGCCCACCGACAGTCTGCCCCCCAACGAGAAGCCAACCGTCGTCAAAGCAGTCGCCAATCTCGTCCACTACGCGGTGGTCATGCACATCGGCGGAGACAACATCCAGGACGCGCTGCGAGAGGACCTGGAGCGAATCATCTATCGCGGTGAGACCCTGCTGGCGAGAATCCTGGCCACCGAGGGCGTGTCCAACACCCCCAAAGTGGCGGATGCTATGATGGCCGGCGGCGACGACTCCTCGACCGCCATGCGCACCCAACTGGACCGCTGGCTGGGCGACGGCAACGCCCCCGGCGTCCTTACCGCCGCCCCCTGGTCCGTCCCCAGCGGCGGCGGCTTCCCCGAAGCCAAACTCCCCTAATAATCCAGAGAGACGCCGGTCAAGAATCGGTAACCGAGGGCCAACGGCGCACGACTGACGGCTCCTGCGCCGCCGCTTCACATCGCCAGGATGGTCGCCAGCGTAAACGCGGCCGCAATCCCAAGGCCGACGCCGATCAGCGCCGCGATCCCCCACTTCTGCTCGGCCGTCGCCTCCCCGCCCCGCGACAGCATCCGCGGGTTCTCCGCCAGCACGCGTACGTCCTCGTCGCTCAGGCCCGCCACGAGGACTCTGGCATCCGGCTCGGCCTCGCCCCGCTGCACCAACTCGGCCTCCAGCCGCGCCCGCGCCGCTTGAATGTCCCCCGCCACCGGCGCCATCCGCTGCTCCGGCGCGGCCATCAATGCAGCCTCGGCCACCTGCCCCTGCTCCGCCGCCTGAGTAGCTTGCCCCTCTTCCGGCGCCCCCACGACCGCCCCGCCGCAACAAACCAACGCCAGAACGACGATAACTCGAATGAATCGTTCAAGGCCCACGACGCCACCTCCTCCGGCTGCCACATCCAACGCTCCGCACCCCAGTCTACCTATATCGGCCTACGTCGCCAGAACACTATGGTTTACTGCCTCGGGCCTTTGGCCCAAGTGCGTCGGCTGTTGTCGCCGGACGGCCCGTGCTTGTAGCGACCCACCAACGGCTTAATGCGAGTACAATCGCATCCACCCGGGCGTGGACCTCGCCGGAGCCGATACAGAAGAGTCGCCTCTGCGAGCACCCCAGTCAACCGGCGACGCCTCCCACAATGCGAAAGGACATCGCTATGACAAACCGCCTGCTCCCCAAACACCATCCCCGTTGGCTCTTGTTCCTGACCCTTGCTCTGGTAGCCGGCTTCCACACCAGGCGGACGGCGCGATGCGCAAATGATCACGCCGATGGCAGCGGCCGGGAAACGCTGCCGCAACAAGCCCAGCTCTTCGAGCCCGCCGAGCCCTATCAATCGGGCTACCTCGATGTCAGCGACCTGCACAGCATCCACTATGCCCTCTGCGGCAATCCCGCCGGCAAGACAGTGTTTGTACTGCACGGCGGGCCGGGCTTCGGCTGCTATCCGCGCCTGACGCAGTACTTCGACCCCGCCAAGTTCCGCATCGTGCTGCACGACCAGCGCGGCGCCGGGCAGAGTCGGCCCGCCGGCGAGCTGCGCGAGAACACGACCTGGCATCTGGTCGAGGATATCGAGCGGCTGCGCAGGCACCTCAAGATCGAGGACAAGATCCTAATCTTCGGCGGCTCCTGGGGCTCGACCCTCGCCCTAGCTTACGCCGAAAAGCACCCCGACCGCGTGGCCGGCATGGCCCTGCGCGGCATCTGGACCGGCACCCGAACCGAGCTCGACAACACCTTCGGCAATCTCACGCAGCATTTCTTCCCAGACGCTCTGGAGCGCATCACCACAGCCATGCCGACCGGAAAAGACTTCACTCCACAGACTCTGAACGCGGTATTCACGGGCGATGACGCGGCAGTACAACAAGAGACGGTGACGGCGTGGATTCAATACGGCGTCAAGATCGGCAAGCTGCACGCC
>CP070685.1:3275226-3291181 GCA_020352895.1 Phycisphaerales bacterium | reverse complement strand
GCTCGCCACTCATTAATCCTGCTCCTGCCGCGCCCACTCAGAAATGCACGCCACCACCGGCCCCTCAACCAACGCCCGCCAGTATACATGCCCCCGCCCCGCGTTGCGTTCTCTTGCCATGCTCCCTTTCCGCCTTGATCTTCCGCGAGCCTCACGAATAGGATTGATCGGGGCGTTGTCGCGAGCCTCGCTATGTACTGCCGCCGCTGCCACTACAACCTCTACGGCCTTCCCGAGAACCGCTGCCCCGAGTGCGGCACCCCCTTCGACCCGGACGACGACACAACCTATTGGCCTCAGCGCCCCACATTCTGGCACCGCTTCCGGATGCGTCCCATGCGTCCGCAGTCGCTGATGGTGGCGTTTGCCAGCGCCGCCTTCGTGCAAATCTGCGGGCACATGGCGATGGCGCCTCTGGACTGGGACCCGCGGAGCCGCGAGAGCGCTCCCGCCGTTATGGCAGAGAATCTACGTGAAGCCCTCCGGTGCTGGATATGGCAGACGGACGACCCCTGCCTGGCCGGCGATCTCGATGTAGAGCAGGTGCGATCCTGCGTGCCACCCAGGATCAGCCCACGATCCGACTGGCTTTCATACTACGCGCGCGAGAGTGCCGCGCTCTGGATGATTCGCCGAGCTTCCTGGGACATTGGCTTCCTCGCCGCATACTGCGGTTTCTTCTATTTGGCCGGTCCCCATCGCGCCCGGAGGTGGCTCGGCCCGTTGTGTATCGCCCTTCTGCTAGCGGGCGTGCTCGCAGCGCACGCGTATCTCGTCGCCGGTGTGCTCCCGGGCCCGCATCGCGGCTATGTTTCCGACTTCGTCTATATCCAGGGATTCGACTGGTCCGATCAGGACGGCAAAAGCGAGCAAATCATCGCATTCGAAAAGCAGCCCTGGGGTTTCACTAAGCCCCGGCGCGTCGTCGCCTTCGCCCACCGGGGGATCCACGTCGTGCCCGAATGGATATTCCGACGTCTCGCCGCCGAGCAGGGCATCGCTCTGCCGGAACCACGACGCCGCGCTCCCGCTATGACGCCGACAGCCGAGAGCCAATAGCTGCTGGCCCTCCGCGTCACTGAGTACCGAGCACTGGGCACTTGTCCGGCCTTCCTCCCGCTATAATCCCGCATGAACATCCGATGGAACCTTATCGTCAACGGGAGTGATCTCATGCCGCAATCTGTGGCCGTGCTCGGCGCCTCCACCGACCGCCGCAAGTACTCCAACAAGGCCGTCCGCGCCTACGCCGCCAAGGGCTGGACCGTCTATCCGATCAACCCCAAGGCCGAAACGATCGAGGGCCACAAGTGCTACCCCTCGATCCGCGACCTGCCCGGCCCGGTGGACCGCGTGAGCATCTACCTGCCGCCGGCCGTCACCCTCGATGCCCTGCCCGACATCGCGGACGCTCAACCCGAAGATGTGTTTCTGAACCCGGGCGCCGAGAGCGACGAGCTGGTCAGCCGCGCCCGCGAGTTGGGCCTGAAAACGGTCCAGGCGTGCAGCATTATCGACATCGGGTCGCGTTCCGAGGACTACCGCGATTGATCGAGAACGTGCCAAACCCACGCAACGCAACGTCTTGCCGCAAAGGTGCCGGCGCGGCCGCGCCGCAGCCGACACGAGACACCAATCGATTCCTTGACCCGCCCCAACACGCGTGTTAGCCTCCGGACCTTCCGGCAGGAGCCGGACATCAGTTGACTTCGGTTCTTTCAGGAGCGTTGACCCATGGCAAAGGTAAAGGTTGGCATCAATGGTTTCGGGCGCATCGGAAGGTTGGCATTCCGGGCCATGGCCGAGCGGCCCAACGACTTCGAAATCGTGGCGATCAACGATCTGGCCTCGGCCGCGGACCTCCGCGTTCTGCTCCAGTATGACTCTGTCCACCGCCGATTCCCCGGAACGGTCAAGCTGGCCGACGACACCACCCTGCTCGTCAACGGTCAGAAAGTGAAAGTCCTCTCCGAGAAAAGCCCGGCCAACCTCCCCTGGAAGGACCTGGGCGTCGTGGTCGCCCTCGAATCCACCGGCGTGTTCACCAGGCGTTCCAGCGAGAAGGGCGGCTACGGCGACCACCTGGCGGCCGGGGCCCGCAAGGTCGTCCTCAGCGCCCCGGCCAAGGATGACCCGGACCTCACCCTGGTCATGGGCGTCAACGACGACGCCCTCAAGCCCGAGCACAAGTGTATCTCCAACGCGAGCTGCACCACCAACTGCCTAGCTCCCGTGGTCAAAGTGCTTCACGACAACTTCGGCGTCCGGCAGGGACTCATGACCACCATCCACGCCTACACCAACGACCAACGGGTCGCCGACATGATCCACCGTGACTTGCGCCGGGCCCGCGCCGCCGCCCAGAACATCATCCCCACCACCACCGGCGCCGCCCGGGCCGTCGGCAAGGTCATCCCCGACCTCAATGGCAAGCTCAACGGCTTCGCCCTGCGCGTGCCCGTGGTCAACGGTTCCATCACCGACTTTGTCGCCACGCTGTCCAAAAGCGTCACCGCCGAAGAGATCAATGCGGCCATGAAGGCCGCCGCCGAAGGCGCCCTCAAGGGCATCCTCGAGTACTGCACCGACCCGATCGTCAGCAGCGACATCATCGGCAACCCCCACTCCAGCATCTTCGACTCGCTCAGCACCATGACCATGCCCGCCGACGGCGGCCATCTGGTCAAGGTCGTCAGTTGGTACGACAACGAGTGGGGCTATTCCGTCCGCACCGCCGACCTGATTCAGCGCGTCGCGGCCATGTAGGAAACCGGGACCGAGCCGCCCAACCATGGCGACGTCGGTTACCATCGCACGTGAGATAGACCCGAGCCCCCGAGTTCGCTCGGGGGTTCGCTGTTAGACAAGCGGAGTGCAGCCAACCCGAAGCGAGGGCCCGGACTATGGCCAAGAAAACCATCGACCAGGTGGACTTCCGTTCCAAACGCGTTCTGATGCGCGTCGACTTCAACGTGCCGCAGGATGACAACGGCAACATCACCGACGACCGCCGCATCCGCAAGGCCCTGCCGTCCATCCGGCACATCCTCGACGCCGGCGGTCGGCTCATCCTCATGAGCCACCTCGGCCGTCCCAAGGGCGACCCTGAAAAAGACAAGAAGTACACGCTAGCGCCCGTGGCCGAGTGCCTTGGCCAGCTGATCGGCGACACCGTCCTGATGGCCGATGATTGTGTCGGCGACGATGTGCGACGCCTGGTCGACGGCCTCCACGACGGCAAATGTTGCCTGCTCGAGAATCTCCGCTTCCACGCCGCCGAGACCATCAAGGACAAGGACGCGGCCAAAGACTCCGTCCTCAAAGAGCAGAAGCAGAACTTCGCCCAGCAGCTCGCCGACCTCGCCGACGTCTATGTCAACGACGCCTTCGGCACCTGCCACCGCGACAACGCCAGCATGCTCACCGTGCCCCAGCTCATGGCCGGTAAGCCTCGCGTCGTCGGCTACCTCGTCCGGAAGGAGCTTCAGTTCCTCGGCGAAGCCCTGGCCAAACCCAGGCGGCCCTTCATCGCCATCCTGGGCGGGGCCAAGGTCTCCGACAAGATCGGGGTCATCGAGAGCCTGCTGCCCAAGTGCGACCACATCCTCATCGGCGGGGCCATGTGCTTCACCTTCCAGCTCGCCGCCGGACAGGACGTGGGCAACTCCCTCGTCGAAAAGGACAAGCTCGATGAGGCCAGGCGCCTGCGCGACATGGCCGGCGACAAGCTCAAGCTGCCCTTCGACACCCTCGTTGCCGAGAAACTCGAGGCCGGTGTTGCTGCCAAGGTCGCCCAGGGCCCCATCCCCCCTGGTTTCGCCGGATACGACATCGGACCCAAAACCACTGCTGCCTTCTGCAACCTGATCGCGGGCGCCGGCACCGTCGTCTGGAACGGGCCCATGGGCGTCTTTGAGACCCCGCCCTTCGACGTCGCCACCATGACCATCGCCCGGACCGTCGCCGAGGCCACCGACCGCGGCGCCGTGACCATCATCGGAGGAGGCGACAGCGCCGCCGCCGTCGACAAAGCCGGGCTGGAAGACCGCATGACCCACGTCTCCACCGGCGGCGGAGCATCATTGGAATTCCTGGAAGGCAAGCCCTTCAAGCCGATCGAGGTCCTCGATGACGCCGACTGAAAACCCCACTTGGCCCCTGGCCGAAAAGAAGCTGCGCATCGCCCCGTCGCTGCTGGCCGCAGACTTCGCGCACCTCGCCGACCAGATCGCCGCAGTCGAAGCGGCCGGCGCCGAAGTGCTCCACCTCGACATCATGGACGGCCACTTCGTCCCCAACCTCAGCTTCGGCGTGCCCGTCGTCGAGAAGATCCGCCCCGTCACAAAGATGTTCCTCGACGCTCACCTGATGATCACCGACCCGCTCAAGTACGCCGAGCCTTTCGTCAAGGCCGGAAGCGATCTGATCACGTTCCACTCCGAGACCACCGACGATCTCCGCCCGGTGGTGGATCACCTCCGCAAGCTGGGCACTCGCGTCGGCGTCAGCCTCAACCCCACCACGCCCGTCGGCAGCATCGAACCGATCCTGGCTGACGTGGATCTCGTCCTGGTCATGAGCGTCTGGCCCGGCTTCGGCGGCCAGTTATTCATCGACTCCGTCCTGCCCAAGTGCCGCCAGCTCCGCGACCGCCTCCGCCCCGACCAGCGCCTCCAGATCGACGGCGGCCTCGCCCCCGACACCATCATCCGTGCCGTCCAGGCCGGCTGCGACACTATCGTCGCCGGCTCGGCCATATTCGGGCAGCCCGACCCTGCCACCGCCTACGCCGAACTCCACAAACTCGGCCTGGAAGCCCGGAAATGAGGCCTCGCCTCCGTTTGGTTTGAAGCCCGCGGATCGGACACTATGATGGTCAAGTGGCGCGGCGACCGCCGATCGATCCTTGCGGGCCGTCTTGATTGATCGACATCCTCCCTGGAGGCCTACGACCCGTGGCTGGTATTCCGACTCAGAAAAAGACCGACGTGCCTGAGGGCCTCTGGTCCCGCTGCGACGCCTGCGGCTCCATGGTCTTCCGCAAGGTCGTCATCGAGCACCTGCACGTCTGCCCCGAATGCGGTTTCCACTACCGCATCGACGCCCGCACCCGCATCGAGCAGCTCAGCGACCCTGGCACCTTCGAAGAGTGCCTTCCCAACCTCGTCTCCACCGACCCGCTCAAGTTCGCCGACCGCATCCCCTACAAGGAACGCCTCAAGAAGGTCCGCAACGCCAGCGGCGAAAAGGAAGCCATCGTCATCGGCCGCGCCTTCATCCGCGGACGTAAGGTTATCCTCGGGGCCATGAATCCCAACTTCATCATGGCCTCCATGGGTGCCGTCGTCGGCGAGAAGGTCACCGCCGCGATCGAAATGGCCACCGAGGAGGATCTGCCCCTCGTGCTGGTCTGCGCTTCCGGCGGAGCCCGCATGCAGGAGGGCATGGTCTCGCTCGCCCAGATGGCCAAGACCAGCGCCGCCCTGGGCCGGTTTGACGAAGCCGGCGGCCTTTACATCGGCATCCTCACCGACCCGACCACCGCCGGCGTCGCGGCCAGCTTCGGCATGCTTGGTGACGTCATCCTCGCCGAGCCGAAGGCCATGATCGGATTCGCCGGCCCGCGCGTTATCGCCAACACCATCAAGGCCGAGCTGCCTGAGGGCTTCCAGACAGCCGAGTTCATGCTCGAGCACGGCTTCGTCGACCGCATCGTCGAGCGCCGCCACCTCCGCTCCGAAGTCGCCCGCATCATCGATTATTGCGGCAAGTGAACCGGCATCGCTTACGCGTAACCCCGCTGCGCGGCCAGCAAGCCGGCGCGGTTCCACTCACAGTGCACAACCAGCGCGCCCAGCTCACTTGTTATCGGAATCGGTGGCCTGGAAAAGCAGCCGAAGGACGGAGAGAACTTGTTTATATCGGCAAAACCCGGCTGCCGGTTGCGAAGTTCTCGAGACTTTTCGCAACGTTTTCGCGAGTCTTCCACGGCAATCGGCCGATAACACAAACACGCAGGAGGCGCGGAGACCTGTCGCGGAGGCGACGAAGCACCAACCCCTATCGCTCTGATAACAATGCAGTCCCATTCGCGGATGCTCAGGACCGTGGGTTACCTGGTCGTGTGTATGACGGCCGGCGCCGCCGTGCTCAGCCTGGCCGAGCCGCCTCGACCGCCTGCCACGCCACGCCCCGAGCAGGACGCCTCACCAGCCGAAGCTATCGACGATATCACCGCGTGCGCGGCCCACACTTGGCAGGGCGTCGTCGTGCACTGCACGGCCCCGCAGGCTCCGGCACGCCGCCGGCTGCTCTTCGCCACCGACCACCGTCCCGCGCCCCAGGCCTACCACTTCGTGGTCCGACCGGATGGCACCATCATCACCTCGCCCGCCTGGCGTCAGCAGAAGCCCATCGGCCCCGACCCCCTCGGTCTGCACATTGCTCTGGCCGGCGGGCGCCTTCGAACCGCAATCCCCCGGCTGCAATGGAACGCCTTCTGCGAACTACTCGCCCACCTCCAGCAACGCTTCTGCCTGGACCCCGAACGCATCGAGCTCGCCGAAGCGTCCGATATCGACGCGTTTCCCGACCATCGCGAACGTGTTCGGCGGTTTTTGCTGTCTGTGGGAATCACAGGCTGACACCACCCGCAACCCAGTGCCCCCGAGCCGCCGACTGCAGAGATGCAGATGATCTGCCGATTCGGCCTGAAGTTGACCGTCTTGTCGCGGACAATAAGATGCCCACGGGGTTATCCGTCTCGGCGGGTAGGCAGCCCGCCCCGACGAACCGGGCTCCCAGGCTGCACGCGGGAATGGGGCCGGCCTCGGCCTGCCAGCCCGAGCCAGGCCGGACGGCCAGAACACCCGGTCCCCCTATGACGTGACTTCTGGAGCATCGAGCTTCGCCCATGCTTTTCCCCGGCTATCGTCAGGTCGCCCGTCTGGGTCTCGGTGCCCGCTCGGTCATCTATCTGGTCAGCAAAGAGGACACCGGCGAGTTCTTCGCCCTTAAACAGGTGGACCGCGAGGGGCCGGAGGACGACCGCTTCATCGAGCAGGCCCTCAACGAGTTCACGGTCAGCAGCCAAGTCCGCCATCCGGCCCTTCGACGCTGCCTCGAGATGCGTCGTATCCGAAAGTGGTGGCAGCTCCGGACCCTGCTTATCCTGATGGAGCACGTCAAGGGCAAGACTCTGGAGGAAGAGCGCCCACGAGATGTTCCCCAGGTCCTGGACATCTTCCAGAAAGTCGCTGACGGGCTCGACTCCCTCCATCAGCAGGGGTGGGTACACGCCGACATCAAGCCCAACAATATCATCCTCACCCAGGACGGTAATCTGAAACTGATCGACTTCGGTCAGAGCTGCAAAATCGGGCACATCAAAAGCCGCATTCAGGGAACGCCCGACTATATTGCCCCCGAGCAGGCCCACCGCCGGCCGATCGATCGCCGCACCGACGTCTTCAATCTCGGTGCTACCATTTACTGGGTCCTCACCGGGCGGGCCTACCCCACCGTATTGCCCGGTAAAGGTACTATGGATATCGCCCGTCCTAAGGACGCAAAACCCCCCCACGATTATAATTCCGCCGTACCCGTGGCTATGTCGAACCTGATCATGGACTGCTGCAAGACCCGGCCCCAGGACCGCCCCGATGATATGCGCCAGGTCGCAGCCCGCCTGGAGGTCATCCGCCGAATCCTCATGCGGGAGCAGCAGGCCGGCGTGGAAGCGCCGCCCGGCAACAGCGGGGGCTAGGCCCCCGGGCTCGATTCCCCGTGAACGAAACGCAGATGACCGACGCCGACACCATCGCCGAAACCCTTCGGCTCGCCGCCCGCTACAACCGCGACGACCCCCTGCGCCGGGGGTCGCTCCTCGAGTTTCCCAATTACGGCCAACTGGTCATGACCGGCGACATGCACGGGCACGAACGAAACCTCGACAAGCTGATCAAGTTCTGCCACCTGGAGCGCTATCCCGTCCGCCATGTCATCCTGCACGAGTTGGTCCACGCCGAACCCGAACGCCTGAGCCAGCCCGAATTCTCCGCCCGGCTTCTTGTGCGCGCTGCCGAATGGAAGGTCGAGTTCCCCGACCAGGTCCATTTCCTGCAAAGCAACCATGAACTGGCCCAACTCACCGGCCAGGAAATCACCAAAGGCGGCCGCACCGTCATCCAGGATTTCAACGAGGGCGTCGCCCAACTGTACGGCCGCGAAAACACCGGCGAGATTCTCGGCTCCATTGGCGAGTTCATCGCTTCCTTCCCCTACGCGGCGCGTACGCCCAACCGCATCTTCCTGTCGCATTCGCTGCCCGACGCCGGCGATCTGGACCTCTTCGATCCCACCTTCGTCACACGCCCACCCAGCCCGCATGACCGCAAGGAGGATAGCGATCTGTACCGCTTGGTCTGGGGGCGCGACCACACCCCCGAACTACTCAACCGGCTCGCCGAAGCTTACAAGGCCGACTACTTCATCGTCGGACACCAGCCCCAGGAAACCGGCTGGTTCGTGCAATTCGACAGACTGCTCATCTTGGCCAGCGACCACAACCACGGCGTCTTCTTGCCCATCGACCTCAGCAAGCCCACCGACATGAGTCAACTCGTCGCCCGCATCCGCCCCTTCGTCTCCGTGATGTGACCCTCGCCCCGGAGCATCCCCCTACCCCCCGAATCAGCCGATGCCCTACGCGCTGAACCCGGATCGCGGCCAACGATGACGCGCCAACGCGATACACAGGCGAAGAGATCGGGGCATCGTACGGCCTCATGGGCTCTCGCGCGGTGTCTGCACCAGACCCCCGCAAGTCGGGCACTCCACCTCGACTCCGCCCGCCGGGACCAGCAGCTTCAGATCGCACAACGGGCAGGTCACCCACAGGTTCTGATCCAGTGCCTTCATGTGCTTCTCCCTCCGCTCGCGCTCCATCCATCTGTCCCACCTCGACCATCGCCACCTCCACGTCTCCGGAGAGCGGATCCATGGAGGCTGCCTCATCTTCACGAACGAATCCTCGACACCCTGAGATGCCTGCGTAACAATGTCATAGGTAAGATTCTTATCTGCGAGAGCGACCCACATCTTACTGACTCGCCAGCGGAACCTCGGCTCGCGAGTCATCCCGTACATCAGCTCCAACACGTGGTGGCTCAGCGTCAGGCCCGCTTCGTGCGGCCGGATCAGCGCCGGGATCTTCACCCGCAGTTCCTGGCGGGCCCTCTTGTCGCGCGGCCACGTACCGAGCATCTCCTTCAGCCACCACTCCCGGCACTGCCGCGACAGCTCTTTCGCGAACTCGAGCGTCACACGGTCCCATTCGGCCGACTGAAGAATGACCCGGGGGCCCTTGCCCAGCATGAACAGGTACGCATCCCGCCGCTCGGCCCGCTGCGCCGAGGGCGTCGGCGCACGCCAGCGGCCGTCCGTCGCCCGGCGGCGCGTGCCCTGCCGCCCGAACCCTCGCGGGTAGGGCTCGCTCATCATGCTCCTCGCCACCCGCCACAGCTCGGGCTCGTACTTCGCCTCCAGCGCCGCCGCCTTCAGTGCTTCCTCCGCAGGGTCCGGCGACGGCACGTGGATTGACCGCGGGGTCTCGTCTTCTCGCCGCCACGCCCGCTCGATCCTCAGCATCCGGGCCGCCGCAATCGTCGATTCGCCGTGGCGGTGCGAACGCCCCCGGGACTCGCGCGGTTTGTCGATCGCTTGATGCTTCGTATCTTCAGATATGGGCGCCACTTGCGCAGGTGCTCCCTCCGGCGCGGGCTCGGCCTCAGTCCCCCTCGACCCTTCTACCGCCAAGGCCGCCGCACTAATCGCCAGCCCCGCCAGCCCGCCCCACAGCCCCGGCCTTTCTGCTATCCGACGTGCCGGCATGGCGGTCGCCTTCCCATGCCCCATCTCCCCTCTTCAATATACTCCACGCGGCGCGACTTGCTCGCCAAATGTGAATATTTCCGTTGAGGAAACTTCATCGGCCCGCCGGCCCCCCGGCTCCGGGCCCCCGCTCCCCACCTCCTACCGGCTACTCCCCCAGCACGTAGCCGATGCCGGAGCCGCCGAACCAAGCCCGCGCCAAGGCCTCGCCCGGATACGTCCGCACCCCGTCGTCGGCGCATCGAAACGCCGGATCGTTCACGCACACCCGCCCGCCTTCTGCGAATCCCGTCACCACCACCAGATGCCCGCGCGTCTGGCCGACGGCCGCGCCAGGCAGTCCGCCCGGACCGTAACGAACACTCGCAATCACCGGTCGCCCGCGTTCGATCAAACCACCGACGTCCGGCCAACCGCCGAAACGCCTCACGGCGCCCGGCACACCCTGCGCGAATGCCACCTGCACGGCACGCGCCCAATTCCCGTAAATATCGTGCCTTCGATCGTAACACGCCTCGGCGACCTGCTTCGTGGACAGCGCGTGTCCATAATGAACCAGCACCATGGCCACGCAAGTCGGGCTGCACACACGCGGCCCGAGCACGTCGGTTCCCTCGAATTGACTGCGAAACGGGACGTCTATCCGCGTGAGCGATACCTCACCGTCCGCCGGCGGCTCCGCGCTCCAGGCCCGATCCAAAGCCACGGCCAGCCTGCTGACCGAATCCGCTTCCTCGGTCTCTACGCGCAGTTGCAGACGCCGCAGCGGCTCGCCGGCGGCGACGAACTCATCGACGTCCATCGCCCCGAACCCTGCGGCCGCACCCCCGGATGACTCTGAAGCGCCGCCCGTCTGATCGCCCACCGCCACGTACGGCGACCACGCCCCGCCGCTGCTTACTCGCAGCTCCACGCGAAAATCAGCGCCCGCTGCCAAGCTCAGGTTCCACGAAGGCGCAGCCCGAAGAAATCCCCCCGGCACCTCCAGCACGGGGCTCTCGTACACTGCCACAGTGGTGGCAGAGCTCTTCTGGGGACGAAGAAAAACTCGATCCCACACCGCGTTGCGCTCATCCTTGCTCATGCACGGCATCCTAATCGTTTTGAAGCGAAGATGTGTCGCCGGGCTGACCCCGCTCCTACTGCGTGGGCAGTCGGCCCCACTGCAGCTTGGTCACCAGCGTGTGGAACCGGCTGTACTTCGGATTGCGAACGATGCGGAACTCGATCGGGCTGCGCCGAACCGTCAGCCCGGACCCGGACTCCAGCGGCAGCGTCAACTGCCCGTCGATGGACACTACCGTCCCGGGGTTCGCCTGACTCACCGAGACATGAATCAGAGAATCGGACTCTACCGCCAGCGGCCGGTGTGTCAGCGAGTGCGGCGACAGCGGCGTCAGCACGAACGCCCGAATCCCGGGCAGCAAAATCGGCCCGCCGGCCGACATGTTGTGCGCCGTCGACCCGCTCGGCGTGGCAATGATCAGACCGTCGCCCGAGATCGTGGTCAGGTGTTCCCCATCCACATGCACGTCCAGCTCGATGACACGAAACGGCGGCCCCGCCTGAATCACGCAATCGTTCACCGCCAGCAGCGTGTTCGCCGCCTCGTCCAATCGAACCTCCAGAATCATCCGGCTGCAGATCAGGGCGTCGTTGGCCACAACCAGATCGAACGTCTCCTTCAGGTCCTCGACGGAGAACTCCGCCAGGTACCCGAGTTTGCCGAGGTTCACGCCGATGAGCGGAACCTGCCGCTCCTTCAGCACCCGGGCCACGCCCAGCATCGTCCCGTCTCCGCCCAGCACGATCAGCCGGTCCGGGTTGCTGTGCAGAATCTTCGAGTAGTCCTCGGTGATCTCCGCGCCGACCACCTCGGCCCGCTGACTCACCCACTTGCGAAGGTCCGCCAGCGTGCGAAACGCACTGTCCTTGCGCGGATTAGCTAGGATGTATATGCGGGGCTTGCCCATGCCTTCATGCTACCGCTGCTAAAGCCGACCACCAAGCGAAAATCGATCGCACTGAGATGAACGGGCGGATGTACTGCACTGTCGCCGCCCGGCTCGGGCCGATACTACTCTCAACGCGAGCCCGCCGAACGCGGCGACGAATGACGATCGAAGCGCTGGGCCTCCGCGCCCGGCCGCCGGGCCGGCGCGTCACCCAGTCGCTGATGGACCGTCGCGGCAATGCCGGCCGCGTCGATGCCCACCTCCGCCAATTGACCCGCTCGCGAACCGTGGGCGATGAAACGATCCGCCGGCATGCCCAGCCGAGTAAGATGATCGGCCGGCAACTCCAACTCCCGGGCGGCCTCCAGCACCGCGCTGCCGAACCCGCCGCTGACCGAGTGATCCTCCACCGTTACCACCGGGTGACCGCGCGTCAGGGCCTCGATGACCATGTCCCGGTCGATCGGCTTGGCGAAACGGGCGTTGACCACACCCAGATCGATGCCCTCGGCCGCCAGCAGTTCGGCCGCCTCCATCGCCATCGCCACCGTCGCACCATATGCCAGCACCGTGGCGTCGGTCCCCTCGCGCATCACTCGAGACTTGCCCAATTCAAAAGCCGGAGCCTCGCCGAAAGGCTCCGGGACCGTGTCCCGCGGATACCGGATCACGCTCGGTCCGTCGAGCGACAGTGACAGCTTCATGGCCGCGGTCAGTTCCGGCTCGTCGGCCGGCGCCATCAGCACCATCCCGGGAAGGCCGCGCAGATAGGCGATGTCCAGAAAGCCGTGATGCACGGCCCCGTCGCCGCCCACCAGCCCGGCCCGGTCCAGGCAGAACACCACCGGCAGTCCCTGAAGCGACACCTCCTGGAACACCTGGTCGAAGCCGCGCTGCAAAAACGTCGAGTAGATCGCCGCCACCGGCCGCAGCCCCGCCTTGGCCATCCCCGCCGCCATGTCCACCGTGCAGCTCTCGGCAATCCCGCAGTCCAGGAACCGCTGCGGATACACCTTCGCGAATCGGTCCAACCCTGTCCCGCTGGGCATGGCCGCGGTCATGGCAAAGACCTTCTCGTTATCCCTGGCCAGCGCGATCAGCGCCTCGGCGAACGCCCTCGTCCAACTCTTGCCGCTGCCGCGCTGGATGGTCACCTTGCCCGACTCGATCGTGAACGGCCGGGGGCTGTGAAACGTGCCCGGTTCCGCGCAGGCCCACTCGCACCCGCAGCCCTTTTGCGTGTGCACATGCAGCAGCACCGGCTGCCTGACGTCCTTGACCAATTGCAGCAACTCGATCAGATGACCGATGTCGTGCCCGTCGCACGGCCCCACGTACATCAGCCCGAGCTGCTCGAAGATCTGGTGCGGCGACACCGTCGCCTTGATGCCACCTTTGATGTGCTCGATCGCGTCATACACCGGCTTGCCCAGCACCGGCATCTTGGGCACGTAATGCCGCATCTTCGCGCGCACTTCCTCGTACAGGCTCGAAGCCCGGAACCTGGCCAAGTACTTCGCCAGCCCGCCCTGCGTCGGCGAGATGCCCCACTGGTTGTCGTTCAGCACCACCAGGAATTGCCGCTTCAGCATCCCCGCCTGGTTCAGCCCTTCGAATGCCAGCCCGTTGACAATGCTCGCGTCGCCGATCACGGCCACCACGCGCGCGTCCCGCCCCACCATCTGATCGCCGCGGGCCAGACCCACAGCCGTCGCGATCGATGTCCCCGCGTGCCCCACGCTGAACAGGTCGTACTCACTCTCGTGGATGTCCGGGAAGCCGCTCAACCCTCCCGCCTTACGAATCGTGCCGAATCGTTCCGCCCGCCCCGTCAGCAGCTTGTGCGGATAACACTGGTGCCCCACGTCCCACAGCACCCGGTCCTTCGAGAAGTCAAACACGTAGTGCAGCGCGATGGTCAAGTCTGCGATGCCCAGATTACTGGCCAGGTGTCCGCCGTTCTTCCCCACAGCCTCGACGATCCGATCCCGCATCTCGCCGGCCAGAATCTTGAGCTGGTCAACGCTGTATCGGTGCAGATCCGCCGGCCCGCTGATGGTCTCTAAGATGCTCCTCATGCCCTCGTACTCGAATAGACGCGTTTCGAACAACGCAAAGCCCGTCCGCGTTCCGTGACGGGCATCGCAAAGTCGGTTCCTAGTGATCCCGTTCCACGACGAAGCGGGCCAGGTCCCTCAGATTATCGGCTCTCGCACCGAATCTCGCCAAGGCTTCCAGGGCCAAGTCCAGCTTGTCGCGAACCAGGTCCCTCGCTCGCTCCACCCCCAGGGCTCGGACATACGTCTGCTTGCCTGAGTCCGTGTCCTTGGCCGTCTGCTTGCCCAGGGCCTCGCTGTTGCTGGTCGCGTCCAGCAAGTCGTCCGCCATCTGAAACGCCAGCCCCACCTGCAATCCGTAGTCGCTGACCGCCCGATAGTCTTCGGCGCTCGCCCCCGCTGCAATCGCCCCCAACCGGCACGCGCTCTGTATCAGCCGTGCTGTCTTGCTACGGTGAATCCGACCCACCAGTTCGGCATCCAGCGGCTGCGTCTCTCCCTGCAGGTCCGCGGCCTGCCCACCAATGATGCCCTGCCGGCCGGTCGCTTCGGCCAACTCCGCCACCCAGCCCGCCGCCACCTGCGGCGACCGCGCCTGCGTCGCCAGCACCTCGAACGCCAGCGCCAACAGCCCGTCGCCGGCCAGAACGGCCATCCCCTCGCCGAACACCTTGTGGTTGGTCGGCTTGCCGCGGCGGAGGTCGTCGTCGTCCATCGCCGGCAGGTCGTCGTGAATCAGCGAAAACGCGTGTACGCACTCGATGGCCAGCGCGGCCGGGCGCGTGTCCGCCGGCGCCGCCCCCAGCAGCGATCCAACCTCGGTCACCAAGTACGGCCGGACCCGCTTGCCCGGCAGCAGCGCCGAGTAGCGCATGGCCTCGCTCAGCCGCTCCGACACCTGCGGCGACTCGCTCAGCAGGGCCTCCAGGTGCGGGTCGAACTCCCTCGCCCACGCCGCCAGCCGATCACCTACCGTTTTGTCGTCCACCGCTCCGCTCGTCGGGGTCCTTGCCCTCTACTGCCCCACCCGCAAGGCCGCGATTATAGCCCCCGCCCACACCCCTGACCAATACTCATCAGCGCACGTGCCCCCGCCCCCGTGTCACCCTCCCCGCGCCCATTCCCCTACCCGACAAGCGATTACCGCCGCGCCGAGGAGCCGCGACCATGAGGAAGCAGCCCGGACCCGCACTCACTCGAGGCAGTTCGGCACGGTGTTGGAGCTGATCTGTCCGTAGACGATTGCGAACGTGCTGAAGTCGTTCAGGTCCACGGTGCCGTCTTCGTTCATGTCGGTACATGCGAAGGCCACCATGTCACACCCGGGAATCGGGCCGATCTGCCCAAAGCAGACAGCGAACGTGGCAAAGTCGTTCAGGTCCACGGCCCCGCCGCTCCCGTCGAGGTCCCCGCATGCGTGCGGGCAGCCGGGGCAGGTGCCGGCAGCCTGCTGGCTGTGGTCTGACAGAACACAGTCCGCATCATAAGCCTGCACGACGTAGTAATAGGTCCCGCCCACCTCCAGCATCAGATCGTGATAAATGGGCGTTGTCGATTCACCCACCAGTTCGTAGGGACCTCCCGGTACGTCGCTGCGCAACACGCGATACCCGTCCACACCGTAAACCGGCGGTGGAAGCCACCAGAGCTTCAGGGCATCGGCATGGATCTGGCTGTCAGTCACCGTCAGGAACGTCGCGGCAGGCAGTGTCCCCAGGTCGACGGCCGCCTGGTTGTTGTCCAATTCGATGTCACCGCTGTGGGTCACCTCCGCCGAGATCAATTGCAGTCCTCCGAAGCGGGTCACGTCCAGCTCGACCAGAATCCACTCTTTGAACCCGAGCGGTCCGGGAACAGTGACGGCCGCCAGGAGCGTCCCCGTTTCGGGCGGGCCGGCGTAGAAACTGACCGTCGGATCGCTCACCGGCGTCCGCCCCAGGTTTCGCAACGTGGCGGTCACTTGCACGGTGGACCCCGGCGCAGCGTGCTGCTCCGAGGCCGTCAACTGCGGGACGAGGGCCGGGTCCGACCCCGGATCGATGACAAAGGCCT
>CP070685.1:3269948-3275126 GCA_020352895.1 Phycisphaerales bacterium | reverse complement strand
CGGGCGGCCGGGCCGCAGGATTCCAGAGGGATCTGGATGCGGAAGGCGGTGCCTCCGCCGTCGCGGCGATGGGCGGTTATGCGCCCCTGGTAGCGTTCGACGATTTCCTTGCAGATGGACAGGCCCAGGCCGGTCCCCTTGCCGGGCTCCTTGGTGGTGAAGAACGGGTCGAAGATGCGCTCTTGCTCTTCGGGCAGGCCCACGCCGGTGTCCTCGAAGATGATGTCCACGAGTGGGCCGCGCAGATCGGTGGTGATGGTGAGGGTTCCGCCGTCGGTCATGGCGTCGATGGCGTTCTTGATCAGGTTGCAGAAGACCTGGAAGAGGTTGTTGCCCCGGACGGTGGGGACGTTTTCGTTGAAACTGCAGACGACGGCGATGCGATGCTCTCGGATTGGGGCTTCGTAGGAACGTAGGGCCTCTTCGACGACCTCGTTGATGCTGCCGGCACCGAAGCTGGCCCGAGTGCTGCGGGAGAACTCGAGCAGGTCGCTGACGATGCCGACCATGCGCTGCAGCCCGCGGCGGCACTCGGTGAGATATCGGGCGGCCTTCGCGCGGTCGGGCGTGTCGATCACTCGCAGGGCAAGGTTGATGTAGCGAAGGATGCCGTCGAGGGGGTTGTTGAGTTCGTGAGCGACACGGGAGGCGAGCTTGCCAAGCGCGGCCATGCGCTCGGAGACGGCGAGGCGCTGCTCCATGCTCATGCGGGCGGTGACGTCCTCGGCGACGAGGACGCCGCCGGTAACACATTCGTTGCGGTCGTCGAAGAGTGGGCTGACGGCGATGTTGAGGAAGCCGGGGTCCACGGTGGGGAGGCGGAAGGCGACATTCTCGAAACGCGCCTGGCGCTGGGCGTCGATGGCGCGGCGAAGGATGGCGGGCCAGTCCTGGAAGGAACTATCGTGGCCGGCCTCGGTGAGGGAATCGGCGATGTTGTCATGCGCGGGGAGGAGCGTTTCGGCGAGGCGGTTGCGGGCGAGCACTTGGAGGTCGCGATCGAAGATGACCAGGGCCACGGGGAGGCTTTCGATGAGGCCGCGCGCGTGGCGGGCGGGATTCGAGTCGGCATCGCGGGCCTGAATGTCGTGGTGCTGGGTTTTGGTCACGAGGTCATCCGACTTCGGTGTGTCGCCGGTGGGCCGGTCCAGGGCCTCCGCCGCCAGCCCCGGGTTAAAGCCGCAGTGGCTTCGAGGCGTACCGACGAGCGGTGCATGTTGTTCTCGGTCAACACAGATTAGGTTTCGGCGAACACCAAGGAGATGTTGAAATAAATGAACACGGCCGCTTTCGAACCGGGGACCGAGGGCGCGGGCACGTCGAAGCCGGTGGTCGGGTCTCACGTAAGGGCTTATCGTTACTCGAGATAGAAGACTCGGTGGTTGACGCGGACGATGGCCAGGCGGCTGATTCCTGGGGCGTAGGTCAGGACGCAATAGGGTGAGCCGCAGGTTGGGTTGTACAGACCCTCGGCGACGCGGAGGGCAACGGAGCCCAGGCTTCCGCTACGTTTGAGGTGGTCGATCCGGAGCGGCCACCTGTGGGACACCGGATCACCCAGAGTGGCCGTGAGGCCGACGACGATGCCGCGGCTGAAATCGGGGGACTCGTCTACGTCGCGGAGGTTCAGGGCTTGGCACATGCGGTGCCAAGTCCCGGGATCGCGGATCTCGAGGACTTGGTACTGGTCATTGAGGGGGATGGCCGCATCGGGTGGGAGGGCGTCCGCGCTGGTCAGCCGGAAATTCCAGGTCAGCTCGGGATAGAGCGTTTCGACGCTTGGGCCGGGTTCGGAGGTGACGCGTTCGGTCAGGCTCTGACAGCCGGCGGCGCCGGCGAAGGCCAGGAGAATCGTTGCCAATGTTGCGCTGCAAGGGGGACGGGGCATGGCTTTCGCGAGGCGGATCACGGAGTTTGCGCTCCCGTTGCAAATGGCCTTGGGCACTGCTACGGTATGCCGTTTCAGGCACTGCTGGACAGCCCACCGCGGCCTGACGGAGGCCGGAAGGCACTGCATCCGTGTTTATCGTTACTGTAGCGAGGCCAAAGGAGCGAAAACCGTGATTGTCGGCGTCCCTAAGGAAATCAAGAGTGATGAGTACCGCGTAGGGCTTCTTCCGGTGGGAGCGGAGATGCTCACGAAAGCGCGGCACACCGTGCTCGTGGAGACCGGGGCGGGGGTCGGTTCGGGTTTTTCGGACGAAGAATACCGGGACCTCGGAGCCAAGATCGTCAGCAGCGCGGAGCAGGTGTACGGGGAGGCAGAGTTGATCGTGAAGGTGAAGGAGCCGCTGTCGTCGGAGATCAAGCTGCTGCGGAGGGGGCAGATGGTGTTCACGTTCTTCCACTTCGCAGCGGACCGGGAGCTGACGGAAGGGGTCCGCGACTCGGGATGCGTGGCCATCGCGTATGAGACGATCGAGGACGAAGAGGGGCGTCTGCCGCTGCTGACACCGATGAGCGAAGTGGCGGGGAAGATGAGTATTCAGGAGGGGGCCAAGTACCTGGAGCGACCGCAGGAGGGCCGCGGGATTCTGCTGGGAGGCGTTCCGGGAGTGGAGCCGGGCACGGTGATGATCCTGGGCGGAGGAGTGGTCGGCACGAACGCGGCGAAGGTGGCGGCGGGGATGGGGGCCAACGTCAAGATCCTGGACATCAACCTGGACCGGCTTCGGTACCTGAGCGACGTGATGCCGGCGAACGTGGACGTGGTGTACTGCGATCCGCACACGGTTCGGATGGGTCTGGAGAAGGCCGACCTGTTGATCGGGGCGGTGCTGATCCCCGGGGCGCGCTGTCCGATGCTGGTGAAGCGTGAGGATCTGAAGCTGATGAAGCCGGGGGCGGTGATCGTGGATGTGGGCGTGGATCAGGGCGGCTGCTGCGAGACGACGAGGCCGACGACCCACGGCGATCCTGTTTTCATGGTGGACGGCATTCTGCACTACGGCGTGGCCAACATGCCCGGCGCGGTGGGGCGAACGAGCACATACGCGTTGACCAACGCCACGTTGCCGTACGCGCTGCGACTCGCGGAGGCGGGCTATGTGGAGGCCTGCCGGGCGGATCCGGGTCTGGCCCGGGGGATCAACATGCAGGACGGGAAGATTACGCATCCAAGCGTGGCAGAGTTCTTCGAGCTGCGGTACGAGCCGGCCAAGCTGTAGCGAATCCAAGGGGTTGCACATCGCAGGCACGACATGAAGAAAGGCATCATCACACTGGTCGTGATCGCGGCCGTCGTGGGCGGCCTGGTTATGGTGGGGCGGGGCCGAGGATCGCTCTTCGAGCAGGAAGGGGTCCTGGTGGAGGCCAAACCCGACCGGATCGAGATCCCGATCAGTGCCAGCGGGATCTCAGCGGCATCTCGTCGGGTGCAGATCAAGAGCAAGGCCAGCGGGACGCTGCTGAAGCTGCTGGTCCACGAGGGAGACCGCGTGAAGGAAGGCCAGTTGATGATCCAACTGGAGAAGATCGACGAGCAGCGGAACGTGGATCGGGCCCAGGCGGAGGTGGACCGGTTAAAGGCCACGGTGGCGGAGGCGGAGACGGCCTACCGTCAGACAAAGCGTGACGTGCCGCTGAACCTGGACATTGCCAAGGCCAACCTGGAGGCTGTGACCGCGGACCGCAAGAACGCGAAGTTCACATACGATCGGATCAAGGGTCTGCATGAAAAGGGGGAGGAGACGGAGCAGGCGTTGATCACGGCGGAGTCTTCGTACCTGCGGGCGGAGGCCAACGTCTCGCGGTTGCAGGCGGAAGTGGAGCGGGCCGAGCAGGGCGAGTTGGACATCGAGCGGGCCTCGAACCAGCTCAAGCAGACGCAGGCGAGTCTGGTAGCGGCGGAACAGGCCCTGGCGGATGCGCAGCAGCGTCTGAAGGAAACGGACATTTTCAGCCCAATCGACGGGCTGGTGGTCAAGCGGTTCGTGGATGTGGGGGCGATTATCAGCTCGGCAACGATCACGGTGACGGGTGGGACACCGCTGCTGGAGTTGGCGGACACGAGCGAGATCATCCTAGAGGCCAAGGTGGATGAGGCGGACATCGATCAAGTCAGTGAGCTGCACCGGCAGGGGCTGGCCCTGGGCGACCCTCCGCCGGAGAGGCTGTTACCGACGGAACCGGAGCGGCCGGACGAGGTCTTCGTGGAGTTCGAGGGCCTGCACGATTGTCGGTTTGTGGGGCGGATCACGGAAATCGCCCAGGAGCCGGAGGACCGAGCCAACATCATCACGTATGACGTACGGATCGTTCTGTATGCGTCCGAGGATCTGCGTCGGGTGCGGCTGGGGATGCAGGGAACGGCGGACTTCCAATCGGAGCAGGCCGAGGGTGTGTGCGTGCCGTACGAGGCAGTGGTGCGCCAGACCGAAGACCGGTACGTGGTGTGGGTGCCCGAGATGAAGGAGGGCCGCAAGGAGGCCGTGGAGCGTGAGGTCAAGGTGGGGCTGAGCGACGGAGTGCAGGTGATTATCCTGGAGGGGGTGTCCGAGGGCGACGAGGTCTACAAGAAGAAGCCGATCCGCTTTGACCGCAAGGAGGAATCGGAGTAGGGGCCGGGACGGGGGCGAAGTTTCGGCGCGGGCCGCGAGGTTTTGGCAGCGCGGTGATATCCTTTCAAGACCTGACCAAGATATACAAGATGGGGGCGACGAAGGTGTACGCCCTGAACGGGGTGAGCGCCGAGATCGGCGCCGGGGAGTTCGTGTCGCTGATCGGGCCGTCGGGCAGCGGCAAGAGCACGATGATGCACGTGCTGGGATGTCTGGACCGGCCGACGAGCGGGCGCTATATGCTCGGGGGGCGCGAGGTCAGCGAGATGAGCGATCGAGAGTTAGCCCGTGTGCGGAACCGGCGGATCGGATTCGTTTTCCAGACGTTCAACCTGATCAGCCGGGTAAGCGCCATGGAAAACGTGGCGGTGCCCATGTTTTATGCGCGCAAGAGGGCGACGCGCCGGCCGGCCATGCGAGCGCTGGAGCGCGTGGGGTTGACCCAGCGAGCCAGGCACGCGCCGAGCGAGCTTTCGGGCGGGGAGCGGCAGCGGGTGGCCATCGCGCGGGCTCTGGTCAATGAGCCTGAGCTGTTGTTCGCCGACGAACCCACAGGGAATCTGGACAGCAAGACAGGGGAGCAGATCATGGATATTTTTCACGGTCTGCACAAGCAGGG
>CP070685.1:3259934-3269848 GCA_020352895.1 Phycisphaerales bacterium | reverse complement strand
CCAACTCGCTGGCCGAGCTCCAGGTCGAGAAGCTGGAGCTGAAGGCCCTGTACGAGACCTACGCAGCCGCTGAGGACTTGGCCGTCTCGCCGCAGGTCAAGCAGATGGTCGAGGCCGACCCGGCGATCGCGAACCTGAACTTCCGGCTTCAGTCGCTGGAGGAGGAGCGGGCCGTAGCTCGCGCGAAGTTCGGCGACCGACACCGTCAAGTCCGCCAGCTCGACCGGCGGATGCAGGTGGTGGAGGAGGAACTGGACGAGAAGCGGAGCACCCGGCTGGCGGAGGTGAAGGATTATCAAGTCGAACAGGCCCGCGTCGCCTACTTCAACATGGTGGACCAGGAGCTGTCCATGCTTGAACAGTACGAGCAGCTCAAGGCGGAGCAGCGCGACCTGGACGCCGATCTGGCCCACTACGAGAAGCTGCTGTCCGAGAAGGCCCTGCTGGAGGAGGAGTACAACCAGGTCACCTCATACGTCAACCAACTGCAGTTTCTTCTGCAGCAGCGGTCCAAGACGTTGGCGACCATCGCCCAGAGTGCCATCCCTCCGCTGGAGCGCAGCAGTCCTATGTGGCATATCAACGTGCCGGTGGGCGTCTTCCTGGGCCTGATTGTCTCGGTAGGACTGGCCTTGGTCCTGGACCTGATCGACACGAAGATCCGTGCTCCCATGGACGTGGCTCGTCATCTGCACGTGCCCATCCTGGGGACGATCCCGGACGTGGACGACGAGGAAATCGTGATCGAGCGAATAGAGACGGCCGTCCTGGACGCCCCCCACTCCATGATCGCCGAGGCCTTCCGGACCGTGCGCACCAACCTGTTGTTCGCAGCGGCGGCCGAACACCAGCGCTCTGTGGTCATCACGAGCGTCAAGCCCGATGACGGAAAGACATCGGTGTTGGTCAACCTGGGGGCGTCGATCGCCTTCAGCGGCCGGCGCGTCCTCCTGGTGGATGCCAACTTCAGGCGTCCGGCCCTGCACCGTATCTTCGGAGGCACCAACGAGGCGGGCCTCAGCAACGTGCTCGTCGGACAGGCCCAGTGGCGCGACCTTGTGCGCAAGAGCCCGATGGACAACCTGGATTATGTTGCCGCCGGGCCCGCGCCGCCCAACCCGTCTGAATTGCTCGGCAGCGAGTACCTGCGCGACTTCGTGGACGCAGCCACGTCCGAGTATGACCAGGTACTCTTCGATTCGCCTCCGGCTCTGTTGGTCAGTGACGCCCTGGTCCTGGGAACCATGCTGGACGGCGTCATCCTGGTCTGTAGGGCCCGAGCCAACTCGCGCGGCGAGGCGAGCCGGGCAACATCGCTCCTGCAACGGGTCAACGCCCGCATTCTGGGCACCGTGCTCAACGCGGCGCAAATCCGCCGCGGAGGCTACTTCCGCGAACAACTCCGCACGTACTACGACTACCTGCCAGAAGAACCGGAGCCGGACAAGCCTAAGCGGGCCTTGCCCAAGTCCAAGAAGAAGCAGAAACAGGACGCAGAGGCCGAGGCGCAGTCTGAAGCCGGGGACCAGGCTGACACCAGCGACGGGGCGAAAGACGATTCGGGCCACGGTCCGGAGACCCCGAGCTCACAGTGAGACCCTCGGTGAATCGGCACGGACTGATGGGCTCCGCAGGGGCCACGGCCCCCGGCGGCGCGAGCTGGCGTAGGGGACGTGAACAGGGCGGGGGGACGGCACCTTGAGCGACAGCCGCCAGAGCAGTCAGGAAGCACCGCAAGGCCGCGTTCTCGTTGTAACCCAAGAGTTCTACCCGGCCACCAGTGTGGGCGCCCTTCGCCCTGCCAAGTTCTGCAAGTATCTGCCGGAGTTCGGCTGGATTCCGCGAGTCCTGACCACGACCGAGGATTGCCTCGGCGCCCGGGACGGCAGCCTCGACCCGGAGATGGTGGCCCGCACGGAGGTGATCCGCGCCCCCATGCGCCCGCTGCCACGGGCGCTACAGGTTCCTCTGGAAACCGCACGCGCGGCCTACCTTCGCTGGCGCGACCAAGACTGGTTGCTCAGGCGCACCGCATCGAACGCTCGCTACCAGTCCTTCTGGTGGGTGCGGGCCCTGCCGGACCTGGGGATACCCTGGATCCGCAGTGCCCTCAAAGTGGGGCGAGAAGCCGTTCGAGAGTGCGACTGCATCTATTCCACGTACCCCACGGGTAGCGCCCATTACGTGGCCCTGAGACTGTCGCGCCAGTTCGGCCTGCCCTGGATCGCCGACTTCCGGGATCCCTGGAGCCAGGGCACAATCGTGGCGCACATGGCCTCGTGGAAGCGGGCGATCGTCCGCCGCGCGGAGCGCGCCTCCGTGCGGCAGTGCAACTTCGTGGTCAGCACGACTGACGCCATCACCCGGCGTTTTCGCCAGACGTATCCGAAGGAACACGCCGACAAGTTTCACACCATCCGCAACGGATACGACGCCTGGGATTTTCCGCCGGAAGAGGAGATCCTGGCGAGCAGAGGCGACGCCGGGATCTTCCGGGCGGCATACTTCGGCACACTATATGCTGGCCGCGATCCCGCCGGTCTGTTCACGGCCTTGCGGAACCTGCTGGAATCGGCAGCGATTGACGAGGACCGATTTCGCCTCGAGTTGTACGGTCCTCCGCCGCCGAAGCTGCAGCGGGAGATCCACACCCTCGGCCTGGAGAAAGTGGTGCGAGTCGAAGGCCTTGTACCCTACCGAGAGGGTCTGAAGCTGATGTGCCAGTGCGATCTGCTGGTGGTCATAGGCTCGCCCCGGACGGATGATCTTTGCATCGCCACCAAACTCTACGAGTATCTCTACGCCCGGCGCCCGATTCTGGCACTGGTGCCGCCGGGGCCGATCCGGGATTTCGTCACCGATACGAGGGCGGGGCACGCCTTGGACGGCAACGACGTCGAAGCCATCATGAGGTACCTGCGCGACTGCTATGAGGCGTTCAAGGCCGGGCAGTCGCAGCGGCTCACGACGCCGATCCCGGAGCACTATGGGCGGCGGTATCAGGCGGGGCAATTGGCCCAACTGCTGTCGGCCGCAAGGCTCTCGGGCGGCTGACTATCCGGGGTCATTTGCCGGTTCGGATCGATCCTGCGGCATTGACGAGCGTATCATTTCCATGTCGACGGGAGGAAGCCGGCCCTCCGACTCACCTCGGGGGATTCGCCTAGCGAGGTGAACGATCGCCGCCGACGTGGAAGCCAGGGGCGTGACGCGCCGATAAACAGAACAAGAGAGAAGTTGCGCCCGGCCGATCGACGCAGAGGACCAACATGAGCACCATGCCCGCCCTGGCCTATCCGGTCGTCATGGAAGAGCCCCAGCAGACACAACCCAGACTGCTGATGGGGACGTTGATCTTCGTCATGGCCGAGCTGGCCGTGCTCCTGGCTCTGGGGCTGAGTCCGCTCAAGAACTTCTGGCTCATGTTGGCAGCTCTTCTTCCGGCGCTGATCGCCTCGCTGTTCGAACCGTTCATAGGCCTGGCTGCACTCTTTGCGTTTACCCTGTTCGACGAGCAAGTGGCCGTCGCGGCGGCGAGGTTCACCAGCAGCAAGTTCCTAGCCATCTTCGTGGCCTTTGGCTTTTTCTTCCGCTGTCAGCGAAGGGAGTACTCACTGATCCCGCCGGAACCGTTGGCCAAGCTGGCTCTGGCCTGGGGATTCTTCTGCATGATCAGCTCCATGTGGTCGGTGTACCCCAAGTTCACCTTCCTGGCATCCATCACACAGGTACTGCTGGCCGGCACCGTACTGATGGCCTCGCAACTGATCACCACGAGAGCGCGCCTGGCCACGTTGCTGGCGTGCGTGACGCTGGCCAGCGCGGCCGGCGCGGTCATCATGCTGGCGTTCCCCCAGCTTGCCGGTGCGCAAACGGCCACGGCGGATCGGGCGAGCATGGGAACGACCAACGCGAACACGATTGCCCGCACGCTGACCATCGGTATCTTCGCCGGCGTTTACGTGATCTGGGTCAGCCGCTCGTGGCTGCTTCGGTTGGTGATGATGGGAGCAATCACGGCCACGTTTGTCGGCATTCTGGCCACGCGGACGCGTGCCGCTCTGGGCGGGGTCTTCCTGGGGCTGGTTGGCGGCAGCATCCTCGGCCTTCGGGGCAGCATCGCGCAGCGCCTGCTGATGTTCGGCGTGCTGGCGGCCTGCACCTTCGGGGGGTTCTACTTTGTGGAGAGGACCGGCATCCTGGGCGCCGGCTACCTGGAGCGCTGGGGACAAGTCGGAAGTGGTGTGTCGGTGCGGACCTACATTTGGAGAACCGGGATCGCCATTTGGTGGAACAACCCGGCCCTGGGTGTGGGCTACCATAGCTTCATGTCCAGCTACACCGAGGAAGCCGCACAACAGAGTCGCTGGGGCGTGGGCGCAGAGCGCGATCCGCACAACACCTGGCTGAAGGCCCTGTGCGAACTGGGCCCCATAGGGGTTTCGTTGACCGTAGCGATCATGATCTGGCTGGCCATCTACGCGTTCCGCATCCGCCCCGGCCCTGAGGCCAACCTGGGCTTTGCCATCACCGCGTTCATTACGTCGTCGTCCCTCATCTCGACGCTGATGGGCTTGAAGATCATCTGGTACATGATCGCGGTTGTGATTGCGCTTGCCTACACGATACCGAGGCACGAGGCACAGAGTGCAGCTTACCCGGATCTGAGTGCCGAGTCTCCAGCGATGCCTTACGCCTACACCCGGTACTGAGCGGCGCGACTTGGCACGCTTGATGCTCTCTGGCTCAATACCTATCATGCCCGCTCGAGAAGAAAGCCGGACGGTTTCGCGTCGGCATGCGCGCGACAGGAATCTTCGGGCAAGGACATGATGGCGGCCGGCGCTTCCGGCCGGACACCGCCCGGGGTGTGAATCCGTTGAAAGTACCTTTGCTGGACTTGAAAGCTCAGTGGGCAGCGATCGAGGGCGAGGTCCGCGAGGCCGTGGATCGCGTCTGGCAATCGCAGCGCTTCGTCATGGGCCCGGAGGTGAGCGGGTTCGAAGAGGAGATGGCCGCGTATTGTGAGTGCCCGCGGGCGGTGGGCGTCAGCAGCGGCACCGACGCGTTGCTGTGTTCGCTCATGGCCCTGGGCGTCGGGCCGGGCGACGAGGTCATCACCACGCCGTTCACGTTCTTCGCCACGGCTGGCTCGTTGCGGCGGCTTGGCGCCAAGCCGGTTTTCGTCGACATTGACCCGCAGACCTTCAACATCGATCCGCACAAGATCGAGGAGGCCATCACCCGCCGCACCAAGGCCATCGTTCCGGTCCATCTCTTCGGGCAGTGCGCGGACATGGATGCGATCCTGGAGATCGCCGCCCGGCACAAGCTGCCCGTGGTGGAGGACGCCGCTCAAGCCGTCGGCGCGACCTGTAAGGGGCGTAAGGCCGGCAGCATGGGAGCCGTCGGCTGCTTCTCGTTCTTCCCGAGCAAGAATCTGGGCGGCGCGGGAGACGGCGGGTTGTGCACCACCACGGACGAAGAGCTGGCCGACCGCATGATCACCCTCCGCGACCACGGCCAACAACCCCAATACGTGCACGCCGTCGTCGGCGGCAACTTTCGTCTGGACGCGATTCAGGCAGCCGTGCTGCGCGTCAAACTGCGTCACCTGGACCGGTGGCATCAGGCCCGACGAGAGAACGCCGCGGCCCACAGTCACAGGCTGGCCGGCACGCCCGTGGTGACACCGGTCGTGGCCGAAGGCAACGTCAGCATCTTCAACCAGTACGTAATCCGGGCACCGCGCCGCGACGCCCTGCGCGAACATCTGACCAGGGCCGAGATCGGTACGGCCATCTACTATCCGATACCACTGCATCTGCAGCAGTGCTTCGCGGACCTGGGTTATCGGGAAGGCCACCTGCCCGAAGCCGAGAAGGCCGCCAGCCAAGTGCTGGCCCTTCCAGTCTTCCCCGAACTGACCGCCGAACAGATCGAGTACGTCGGCGAGACCATCCGAAACTTCTACACAGCCGGATAGCCCCCGCCCCCACCCGACCGAGACCGCGTTGCGGCCCCACCTATGCGAGCCGGCATGTTGAATGAGCGATGGCGTTCGGTGGCATGCTGCTGTGTGCGCGAGAGGCGGATCCGGGTGGAACAAGGCGATCATGGCGCGGGTCTCCCTGGACCCGACTCATGAGGGGCTCGCGCTGGAGGGGTTGACGATCCATCTTCGTGAGTGCGGCCCGGACGATCCGTCGGCGAATAATAACGTGGTGGACGGCGATCTGACCGGCGGCGACAATCGGGGCGGCCGGTATAGCGAGGCCCTCCGCCGAATCGAGTCGGTCGCCTCCGCGCTCCGTCGGAGGATCAACCGACCGCTCGAGACTGTCACTAATGATTAATGCGACGGCGCTGGATTCGCTCCGAATCGTGGCTGGCCGTACCGAGAACACGGTTGGCCAGGCTCGCCAACCGGCGTTCGCGGGCTGGAATCGCGTTCGGTAGCGCTGTCATTCTAAATGCGGTCTGACCCCAAACACGTGCGATGAAGAGAATCTTTGTACCGGTGATCTGCTCGGCGCTGCTTGCTTGCACAAGTATGAGGGCGGCGGCTCAGGCGCAGGGCGTTGATTCCGTCATTCCGTCGCCCAAGAAAATCGTCGTCCACTCGTCGACCGCTGTGGAGATCGGCAGCGGGTGGAAAATCGCTGTGGATATGACCAACCAGGACGATTTGTTCTCCGCGAATTATCTGCAGCAGGCGGTGAAGAAGGTCTCCGAGGTCACGCTGCCGGTGACCGGCCTGGATGGCTCCGGGGAGAGAATCCTGATGGGCAATCCCTACACCGACGGCTTCCTGCGGGTGTTGGCGGAGAATCACGGCATCATGCCCGGATCCGAGGGCTTCGGGCAGGGATATACGATCCGCGCCACTCCGGACAGACTGTTCGTGCTGGGGAACGGCAGCGCCGGCACGTTTTACGGTGCCGTCACTGCTTCCGCTCTGCTGCGCAAATCGGAGTCCGGCGTTTCATTCCCGGATGTCACCGTGGCCGACTGGCCCGACGTGGAGATCCGAGCCTTCTACGGAGAGTGTCTCGCGGACTCGGGCTATTACTCCGACGAGAAGCAGTGGGCGGACTTACTGACCCGGTACAAGTTCAACATGTGGATTCCTCCGCGAGCGAGACGGAAGAAGGGACTCGATGGGTATCTGCAGCGCCGGCATTTTGTCCTGGTGGCGAACACCAATCTCCTCGCCACGACATTCCACAACCGCGACTGCATCGAGGGCGTTTTTGCCCACGGAAGGTTGCGATTTGTGGACGACGTGGCCGTCCCGCTGGAGGAATCGTTGGTTTTGGCCAACCCCGGTTTTGAGGTCGAAGGTCTGCCCGGATGGCGGTTCACTCCGGGACATTTACAGGAACAGGGCAAGTACAAGTGGGACATCACGGATCTGGACAGCCATTCGGGCGGGCACGCCGCCAGGCTGCAGGTGATTGCTCCGATTGTCCATTCCAGCGGTTATCTGATGAGCGACCGCTACGACGTGCCCGCCGATAGGACCTTCTTCTTTTCCTTTTGGGGCAAGATCTCCGGCGATTCGGGCCAGGTGACGCTGGTTGCGAGAAACGCGTCCAAGGACGTCGTGTTTACTGTTTCCAGGTCCGTAGAGGCCGGCGAGTGGACGGAATATCAGTTTCCCTGTTCCACCACCGATCTGGTGTCTACGGTGGAGTTGTACTCGCGGGTCATGGACGCGGGGCCGCTTACGCTGTGGCTGGACGACTTCAACGTGGTTGAGCTGGACAACAAGCTCGCCGGCGTTCTCCGGACGTCGGACACGAAACTGGAGGTGTGGAATACCGACAAGTCCGTGAAATACCAGGAGGGCCCGGATTACCTTGTCGCGTCCAACGGCAAGGCTCTGAACTTTGTGAGCCCGCTGGAAGGCAAGAGGCTTTCCCTGCGCAGAGTCCCTTCCGGCAACATTCCTACCGCCGGAGAAATCGCTGTAACGTACGATTTCGCCGTCAACTTCCAACCGCCGGGGAGATACGAGTATTGCTCCTTCGCCGATCCGGCGACATACGACACCTTCCGGACCGCTCTGGTCAAGCCTGCTTTCGGCCGGTTCGACTACAAATACGTGTTTTTGGGGATGGACGAGATTCGGGGTTTCAATCGAGACGGCCGCGCCGAGAAGGCGGGAAGAGCCAACTGCGAGGCTCTCGCCGAAGGGATCAACCGGGCCGTAGCCATCCTCAAAGGGTTCAACCCCGACGTGAAGGTCATGATGTGGGACGACATGCTGAACCCATGGCACAACGGGGACGACGAGAATTACCAGCTTCCGTACGGAGGCAAGCCGGGAAGAACTTCAGACGCCGCGAGGTTGCTGGACAAGAGCGTGATTCCCGTCACCTGGTGGTACAGTGAGGATTGTCTCGGAACGATCAGGAACGCGGGCCCGTTCTACAGGAACCTAGGGTTGCGGTACATGGGCGGCGCCTTCGCCGGCGAGAGCAATCTGACCGAGTGGTCCAGGGATTACGAGGGCTCTCTGGGATTGATCAAGACCGAATGGGGAGATGACGTGTCCAACATGAACGTGGCCGCGGAGTGCTTCTGGAACAAGGTCCGGGCTCCGGCGACCGAGCCCGGTGCCGAGAGCCCCGGCGGCTGACGGGCTCGCGCTGGAGGGGTTGACGATCTATCTTCGTGAGTGCGACCCGGATGACCCGTCGGCGAATAATACAGTGGTGGACGGCGATCTGACCGGCGGCGACAGCCGCGGCGGGCGGTGGAGCGAGGCTGTCCGCCGAATCGATTCGGCCGCCTCCGCATTCCGCCGTCGGGTTAACCGTCTGGAGTGGAACATCACTATTGACTGAATGGGCTCTGACCCCATCCTCCCAGAAACCGGGAGTCTGACCATGCTTAGAGTCATGACCGTAGGACTAGCGATGGGATTTGCCTTCGCAGCTCAGACTGCAGCCGAACAGACGTTTCTGGCGGCACTTGAACGTAACGCCGACGAAATCGTTCCTGAATTGGAGCGATTCAAAGCGAAGTATGGCTACGATGCCGGTGGCCTTGGAGCGATTGACAATATCCGTCGCACCGGGAATCTCAGGGATCTGAAGCCGCATGCTGTTCTTACGGGCCTGGCACACGTCTTTCTCTATGCGCCCGAGTTGCAGGCGCGCGTACCCTACATCGATTCGTCGGCGATGTTGGACCTCCTGATGGCGGCGATAGAGGACGAGGATGAGAGACTGCCTGGTCCGGCGCTGAAACTGATGGACAAGCACGCCCGCCCGGAGGATGTCCAGCGCTTCACGAACCGGTTGATGGCGGTCGCGCCGCGGCTGGGCGGGGCGGAATTCTGCCGCCTGCTGGGCGTGACCGATTCGCCCGAAGTGATTCCTATCCTGGAAGAAATAGACGCGCGCGGGCCGGGGTACAAGGTGCCCGATGAAGTGTGGGCTCGCCTGGGGAACCGGGAAATCGAGGAACGCCTGATCGCGGAGTTTGAGCAGGAACCGGATTGCCGGGCAAAGGGATACAAAGCACTCGTCCTGGGCTACGTTGGGACACGGCGCTGTGCGGAGGCGCTGGCGGCCGAATTGCGGTCGCCGCTGGCAGTCCGCGGACCGAGCGACGAGTACTCATTGCGGTACAGGCTCCTGCAAAGCCTGGGGAAGATCTATGCAAGCGAGCCGCTGTTCACCAGCGAGTTGGCGTTAATCGTGGCTCGTCATGACGAATATGCCCAGTCGGGCCGGGGCGATGACTACTTCGATCGGGTGGAGAAATGGTGTGGGGAGAACCTGGGGGTCCGGTACACGAAGGAGCGCCCACCGTTCCTGCTTAACCTCGCGTCAAACCGTCCACGCCCATTCCCGAAAGATTTTCATTACGTTTCAGCACTTGATCTCTTTACCGGATCGCGC
>CP070685.1:3255754-3259834 GCA_020352895.1 Phycisphaerales bacterium | reverse complement strand
CCGTCGGGCAGGAGGCCACCACGTTGGGGATTTCGCAGATCTTGTTCAGATTGTCATGCTGGATTTTAGGCGGCCGACGATGGATGCCTAGGATCGCGATGTCCGAGCAGTGTACGGCGCCGCACATGTTCAGACAGCAGGCCAGAGCGATCCGCAGCTTGCCCGGCAATTTCATGTCCGCAAAGTACTCATGCAAATCGTCCATCACGCACTTGACCACGCCGGAGGCGTCCGTCGCGGCCGAGTGACAGTGCACCCAGCCCTGGGTGTGGACGATGTTCGATATGGCGTTACCGATGCCACCCACCGGGTGGCCGAGCTTCTTGAGGTCGGCTATGAGCGGCTCGACGTTGGACTTGTCAGTGAGCAGAAACTCAACGTTATTGCGACTGGTGAAACGCAAATGTCCGCCGCTGTACTTGTCCGCAAGGTCTGCGAACGCGCGGATCTTCCTGATGCCCAGCAGCCGGGGCGAGCCGGCCCGCACCGTGTAAAGCTTGTCACCGGATTCGGCCACGTGGACCATCACGCCCGGCTTGAGAATCTCGTGATACTTCCACTTCCCGTAGTTCTTCTTGATGATGGGAGGCAGGAACTTCTCGTAATTTGGAGGCCCGATATCTGTCTTTCTATCCGCTATCATCGGCTGATCTCCTTTGTCTGTCAGAGTCCGTTCATGTCGTTGGTTCGTTCCCAGAGTTTCCCTGTGCGCGTTCCCGAGGCCCCTTACCCCTCTTCTTCCTCCTCACCTTCCTCGTAATACTCCTCGTAGAAGACGTAGGGATTCTCCCTGGGGTGCGCGATCATTTCCGGAACGGGCTCCACCTCGATGGCCTCCAGGAAGTTGCCGAGCCCGACGCGCTGCATGAGCTCGCCCACGCGCTCGCGGTTCTTGCCGTGTTCGCCCCAGAACTCCCAGATCCGCTCGATCAGGTCCTTCAGTTCATCGTAGGGCGGCTCGAGTTTGATGAACGGCACCAGAACGGAAGACAGCAACGCCCCTTCTACAATCGGCGCCTTGGACCCGAGCAGGATGGTCGCTCCGCGATCCTTGCCCGGCCGCAGTGCCTTGGGCATCGCGTTGATGCAGTGCATGCACTTGACGCAGTTCGCATTGTCGATCTTCAGCGCGGTCCCGTCCCACTCGATGCACTTCGTGGGACAGTTGCCGCACACGTCCTTTTGAATGTCCAGACCGGCTTTCGCGCAGGCCTTGACCTCGGCCTGGTCCACCTGAATCGCGTCCCTCCAGGTGCCGATGATGGACATGTCCGCCCTGGCCACCGACGCGACGCAGTCATTGGGACAGCCCGCGCATTTGACCTTGAATTTGTAGGGGAACGCCGGGCGGTGCAGCTCGTCTTGAAAATGCTGGGTCAGGTCATTGGTGATGTGCAGCGTGTCGTAACAGGCCCACTCGCACCGGGCCGGACCCACGCAGCAACTCGGCGTACGCATGTCCGAACCGGACCCGCCCAGGTCGAAGTCGTTCGCCGTCAGCTCGGCAAACGTGGGCTCCAGCTCATCGGTGACCGTGCCGAGAAACACGATGTCGCCGGTCGAACCGTGCATGTTGGTCAGCCCCGAGCCGTGCCTTTCCCAAATGTCGCAGAGAGTTCGCAAGGCGTCGGAGGTGTAGAACCAGCCGCTGGGATGGTTGATCCGCAGCGTGTGGAAGTGGGCCACGTTGGGGAACTCCTCGGCCAGAAAAGAGTAACGCCCGATGACGCCTCCGCCGTACCCCATGACACCGACGATGCCACCGTGCTTCCAGAAGCCTATCTTCTCCCTGTAGCTCTTCTCGAGCTGCCCCAGCAGGTCCTGGGACATCTTGTTGTCCTTCGCCATGGACTTGATTTCCTTGACGAAACTGGGCCACGGTCCTTTCTCCAGTTCGTCCAGTAACGGGGTCCCTTTGTTGCCTGAGTCTGCCATGTTGTCTCCCTTCGTCTTAGAACGAGGGCCTTTCCTTGTTCCGTTCGGTCTTGTCCTTACGGCTTACCTTCTGATCCGGCCTCGGAGCTCGCAGCCGCCCATTCTCGTTCTGCTGAGCATGTTCCTCGGGTCCGGATGCCTACCACACGACAACAGCGCTGTCAAGAGCCTCCTACATTCACCCTTGTGACTGTTGTTGTTACGTCACTTCCAGTCGTTCCCTGATACTTACGACCATCTTGTAAAGCATGGTCAAAACGAGAAAGCCCAACGCGTACACACCCACCGTGATCGCGATCTCCGGTGCCGTCGGCCTGTACTCGGTTATCTTCCCCAGCGGTGAGGGAATAAAACCCGTCACCACCATGGCCATGCCTTTCTCGATCCAAATAGCTACGATCACGCCGACGCACAAAATCCCCAGGAACTTCTCTTGCCTGCGCACCTTGGGCACCAGCAGAAGCACCACGCATGCCACAGTAAGCAGCGCGCTCGCCCACATCCAGGGAACCAGAGCGGCGTGCCCGTGAAGGCCCACAAAGAGATACTCAAAGTGGTGCAGGTGGTGTGGCATGTCGCTGTACAGTCCCGTGAACAGCTCAACGAGCACGAAGAACAAGTTGATGGCCATGGCATACGCGACGATCGTGGAAAGCTTCTCGATGGCCTGCTTGCCGGGATCGAACCTGCTGACGTTCCGCAGAATCAGCGCCAGCAAAATCAACAGGCTCGGGCCGGACGCAAACGCCGAGGCCAGAAAACGGGGAGCCAGGATGGCCGTCAACCAAAACGGCCTGGCCTCCAGCCCCGAATAGAGAAAAGCCGTGACCGTGTGGATGCTCACCGCCCAGGGAATCGACAAGTAAATCAACGGCTTGATCCACTTCGGAGGCACCCCTCCCTTGCGCTCAGCCTCGAAGGTCAGGGCGCCGATCACCAGGTTCAGCACCAGATAGCCGGTCAGAACAAGCATGTCCCAGAACATCACCGAGCTGGGAGTCGGATGCAGGATCACGTTCATGACCCGCATGGGCTGGCCCAGGTCGACAAAGATGAACAGCATGCACATCAGCACCGCAGAGACGGCCAGGAACTCGCCCAGAATCACCATCTTGCCGAAGGCTTTGTAGTTGTGCAGATAGTAGGGCAAGACCACCATCACGGCCGAAGCCGCCACACCGACCAGAAACGTGAATTGAGAGATGTACAGCCCCCAGGTAACGTCACGGCTCATCCCCGTAATGTGCAGACCCTCGCTCAACTGCCGGCTATACGCAATCAGACCGACCAGCAGCAGCACCGCCCAGATTCCGACCAGAATCCAGTATCGTCTGCCTCCGCGGAATGCCTCCTGCAGCATGGCGTCTACCTCATGGCTCTCCACATCTCCCTCGGTACGGCCTTACACGATGTAATAAACGTTAGGGCCCGTCCCGAGACTGATTCTCCGGCAAATGGTCCGTTTCTCGCGGAGAATCTTCCTGACTTCCGAGTCGGGTTTGCTCAGGTCCCCGAACGTCAACGCGCCTTCCCCGCCCGGTACGCGGTTGGCGGCCTCCACGCACGCCGGCATGCGCCCGAAGCGTACTCTCTCCTCGCAAAACGAACACTTCTCCACGACACCTTTGGACCGCGTGGGGTAATTCGAAGGCAACTCGCCGTTCTCGTCCTTCTTGATGTACGGACGCGGGTCCCTCCAGTTGAAGCTCCTGGCTCCGTAAGGACACGCGGCGATGCAGTACCGGCAGCCGATGCACCGGTGCATGTCCATCATCACCAGCCCGTCCTTCTCCCTTTTCCACGTCGCGGCCGTGGGACAGACCCGCACGCAGGACGGCCTGGTACAGTGGTTGCACAGCACCAGCACCGGCGCCGCCTTCATGGCGGCCTCGGTATGCGCATGGGCCTGATCCGGAAACACGTGCTCGTATTCCTCGGCCCAGATCCACTTGACTTCATCCTCGGGATCCGGAATCTCCGGTACATTGTGCTCGCGACTACAGGCCTCGGTGCAAGCCCGGCGCACCTCCTCTTGCAGGCACTTCTCGATGTCGATGACCATCGCAAACTGGCTCGCGGGGGATCCTGCCTCCGCGGGACCTTCCCCCGAAGCACGCAGGGCGCTGCACAGCGGAAAACCGCAGC
>CP070685.1:3237400-3255654 GCA_020352895.1 Phycisphaerales bacterium | reverse complement strand
AAGGCTCCCCGCGCTTCCTGAGGTCTCCCAAGGGCAACCAGAGCTTGGCCGCGCTCGAAAATCGCCTGCAGCCGCTGGGAACTTCGGGGAAACTCTCCCACCAGCAGCGCGAATGTCTCCACCGCCTCCGCGTACCGACCCTGTCTCTGCTGCGATAGCCCCAGCTTCAGCATCGCCTCATCAGCGCCTTCCACCTCCGGCCCATCTTCCAGGTAGTGCCGCAGATACCCTTCCGCTTGCTTCCACTCGCCACGGCGAAAAACAATGTCGCCCAGGCTCAGCAGCGCAGCACGGAACCGCTCTTCCGCTCGCGCGTCTTCCGCTACCGCCCGCAGAGCCTTCTCTGCCTCCTCGAACCTTTCCAGTCGATACAGGGCCATACCGCGCCGGTACCTGGCATTGTCGGCCTCAGGTCCGTCCGGATACTTCACCACATATTCCTGGTATTCCGTCGCCGCCCGCTCGTATTGGCCTTCGAGGAACTGATTCTCGGCCGACAGAAACGCGACGGACGGCATCAACGTGTGCCCCGGATGCTGTTCGGCGAAGGTTCGGCAGTGCTCCAGGCTGCGGTCGTGACGGCGCAACCGGTGCTCGCACACGGCCATCAGGTGCAACGTCTCCGCTGCCATTTCGTGCTCCGGGTACTCCCGGCGAAACCTCTGCAACTCATCCAGGGCCGCCCCGTATTCCTCCGCCTTCACCAGCCCTACCGCCCGGTCATAGTGCATCTCTGCCCGCAATGGACTGTCGTGGAAATGCTCCAGCGCCTCGGCGAGCTGCCCGGCCGCCTCCGCCGGCTTGCCTTGCCGCAGCGTACATTTCGCCGCCCAATAGGCTGCCTCGTCCGCGTATTGACCACCCGCGGCCGCCACACTCTCGAACACCTCCAGGGCTCGATTCATCTCGCCGGCGTCAAACCATGCCCGGCCGCGCTGCAGTCGCGCCATCGCCACCAGCGGTGTGTCACCGTGACGCTCCAGCAACTCATCCAGAATCTCACCCGCCCGCTGCGGATGGCCCTGCTGCTGGAGCACCGTAGCCAGCCCCAGCATCGCATCAGGCGCAAACTGCCCTTTGTCTTTCCGGAGCAACTGCTGATATTGAGCAACAGCTCGTTCCAGAGCTCCCGTGCGATGATGACACTGGGCCAGCAGCAGACTGGCGTGCTCGGCAAAAGGCCCCTCCGGATCCCGTTCCAATAGTTCCGCGAGGATCGGCGTCGCAGCCGCATACTCGCCCTTCGCTGCCAGGGCCAGACCCGCGAAGTAGTTGGCTCGCTCACGCAAGGGGCTCTGCGGCCACTTGTCCGTGAGGCGCTGAGCCAGAGTCGCGGCCTCGTCGTGACGGCCCAGCCAGTACCACGCTTCGACGCGACCCATGATCGCGTCGTCCTCCAGGTCGTGGCCCTTGTGCCGTCGCCCCACATGCTCGAAGGCTTCGCCCGCGGCCTCGTACTGGTTCAGCTCCAGGTAACATTGGCCCAGCATCGTGGCCACCTCCGCGGCATACGGAAATCCCTCCAGCTCCTGAAGCTGCCTAAGCTCAGATACGGCCTGCTGATAACGCCCGGTGCGGAACCGACAGACCGCCAGCCCGTAGCGAGCGACGTCGGCCTTGGGATGGTCTTCGTGCTCCGCAAGAAACCGCCCGTATTCCTCCGCCGCCAGATCGTACAAGCCGCGATTCAGCAGCCCGTTGCCGCTCAGATACCCGCGCAGCGCCGGATCGGCCGCGTCTTCCGCCTCCAGGACGTCCGCCCGCGCCCACCCCGCCAGGATCACGGCTCCCGCAAGTACAAGTGCTCCGCGTCCCACCAATGGCAGGATGTGAAATCGCTTAATCATGAGGTGGTCTCCGAGGCGCACAGGGCCCGGCGCCCGTCGAGGTAACCTTCCCTCCCTGCCTTTAGACGATGCAAACGAGCCGTTCGGCTCAGATTACGGTCAGTTGAGTGCCGCCGTCATCGGATAAAGCGGTTCATTGAGCTATCGCGCAACGATGGCTTGCTGGATACCTGTCGGTCACGATGTCCGCCGGGGTTGTCGGTGGTCCGCACAACAGACCCGTTCCTATGCAGTGCCTTCTTTCACCCACACCGCAATAAAAGCGGGCGCTGCTCCACCATCATCACCGTGAAGCAGCGCCACACAAGTATCGCAGTCCCGACGCAATCGAAGCTGAAGCAGTGCTTTTCAACACGCCCTCTGGACTACAGGGTCTCTTCATCCCTGTCTTTGTCGCGCTCCCGGCTGCGCTCCAGCTGTCTACGCATCCGCTCGAGCTCCCGCCGTTCTCGCTCCAGTTGCCGCCGTTCCTCCCGCAGCTCGCGCCGCTCACGCTCAAACTCCGCGCGGTGCTCTTCCATCGCTTCTCGCTCACCGTGCATGGAATCGAGCTCGGCCTCCACAGCCCCGTGGAGCGATTCGCGTTGCTCCTCGAGCGCCTCGCGCAGGGCCTCTCGCTCCAACTCGATGGCTTCCTTCAAAGCGCCGCGCTGTCGTTCAAATGCCTCTTTCTGCCCTTCTAGCATGAGCACTTGGGCGTCAAAGACACGCCGGCGCGCCTCCAGCCCGCCTGCCTCCTCAGGATCGCACGCCCCGGGACGCAGATACAGGGCTTTGCCTTGCAGCAGATCTCTCAGCCTCGCCGCCACCTCTTCGGTGCCCTTGCTGCCTTCCTTGGGGTCGATCATGTCCACGAAGGCCTTGAAGATTGCGTGCTCGACCTCAGTACCGTGAACCTCGATGGCGTCCTCCCCCGGCGAGATGAGCACCGGCACGTCCGGACGCGCCATCAATTGGGTCAGGTCTTTCAGCTTCCCGGCCGACGACAGCGAATAAGCGCGAACGACTTGCTCTCCGGGCACGAATGCGGGAGGCTGCGCCGGAGGAGGCAAGCGCGCCGGCGGTGCCGGCGGGGCAGGCGGCGCCTTGGGACGGGGCCTCGGATCGGGGGCCGCGCCCAGACGCTTGGCCAGTTGCTCCACCAAGCGCTCCAACCGCTCCAGGCGCGCCTCCAGGTCCTCGTCCCCGGATCCAGCCAGATAGACGTGTTGCGCGTCAGGAAGGGCTCCCAGCGCCAGGGCCAAACCCGGATCTTGACCGCCGAGAGGCATAACCACGTCGGGTGGACACGGAGCTGCCGCCGCCGCCGGCGGCGCCGGCACACGAGGTACGACCACCAGTCGGTCGGCCCTGATCTCCTGCGCCACCTTCGATTTGTCGCACACCGCCGCCCCCTTGCTTCCAGGTTTCGCATCGCACTTCGATGCCGCGGAGGCCTTCGCAGCCTCCTTGCACTTGCCCTTGGGAGGGTAGGCCCAGGCGGGCATCACCATCCAGCCCGCAACGGCCAGGGCCACAACAACGGCGAGTGCTGCGAAAGACGACTTCGGTCGTACACTCTCTGTCATCACCATGGTTAGTCTCCTTGCAAATGTCTTGCTTCGTCTCGACGTGAACGCCAGGGCCACGGCCGAGACGGAATCTCCCCGCGAATCGGCAACCTGCCTGGCGTGTACCAGCGCCTCGGCATACGTCCGCCTTGCCTTCGGCATCAACCACGTGACCCACGCGTCACAGGAAAGTTCCGCTTCTTCCTGCAGATGGCGTCGCACCCACCAAACCAGCGGGTGCCACCAATACACGGCGCCCACCGCGACCTCGATCCAGCGGACCCAGTGATCACGCCGACGCAGATGCGCAAGCTCGTGATACACGACCGCCCGACGACCCCGCTCGTCCAGTTGCGACCAGAGCGTGACCGGCAGAATCAGACGCGGTCCGCCGAGCAGTGGCAGACACCAGATCATCGGGGCAACAGGCGCCTCTAACATGAAGACCTTGGGAACACGGCTCAGCCCCAAAGCCTTTGCCGCCTCAACCACCATCCTTCTGACTGGATTCGGAGCCGGACGCGCCCGGGCCGTTCGGCTCGCAAGCGCCAAGGCCTGAAGCACCCACAGAACCACTAGCGCCCCAACGCCCGATAACCAGAACCACGGTGGCAGCGGCGGCAACTGCCCTGCTGCGTCCCGAATGGCCAATAGCCCAGCCCACCACCGCCCCCACATGTCTTGCCTTACCAAACCTGACGGAATGAGTGCCGGCGCATCGACCTCGGTTTCGATGGCCGCTACGGGCTCGTGACACGAGTTCAGCGCTCCCACCGCGACCGCATCGACTGCCGGCGCCCGGGACTCAGCCGTGCCAGGCTCAGACGCACGCCGCAGCCCCCGGCTGCACTGCGCTGCCGCTTCCGTGCGGGGCAAACCCGTTTGAGTGGGCTCCTGGGCCGCCTTGCTGGCAGGCCCCCAATGCAGTCTCGTTGGCAAGTCCGCTCGCGACACGCGGTCAGATGGAACTTGCGCCCGCGGCCGCTGGGAAAGCGCGACGACATCTGTGCCAGTCTCAGCTTGCTCCTGCGGTGGGGGGGGTGCTTCCCACCGCCAGATCGCCGGCGCCACCGGCGGCAACACCAGCCATACCAGCACTATCAGCCACAACACATGCCTGGTCGCCGGGCGACAACGCACGCACCGGCAAAGCCCGGCCACGATCAGAACCAGCGGAATCACCGCCAGCCCGTTCTGCCACAGCATGTCTCTCGCTGCTGTCACCCCGGTCATCGACGCGCCTCAATCCGGCTGCGAGCCGCCGCGCTTGACGTCCAGCCGGTCAATGAGCTGTCGCAACTCGTCGATCTCTTCTCTTGTAAACCGACCCTGGCGAATTAGTTGCAGCGCCAGCGGGGCCGACGCACCGTCATAGAGCTGGTCGAGCAGTTGCCGCAGCCGGCTTCGCCGCACCTTCGACTGCGTTACGGCCGCGCGGTACACGTACGCCTGCTCCCTCTTGTCGGTTCGGACGAATCCCTTCGCCTCCAACCGCGTCATGTAGGTCAGCACCGTCGTGTAGGCCACTCGTCGGCCTCGCTCGTGAAGATGGTTCAGCACGGCCCGCACCGTCGAGGGCCCCAGCTCCCACAGGGCACTCAGCACCTCCAACTCGGCCGTTCCGATGTCGTATTCCCTTTCGCTCATGGGTTATTCCAAATGCCGGCCCAAAATCTACTACAAACGTCGTGGATAGTCTACTACAAGTGTCGTCGCCTGCAACCCACTTGCTCAAATTTTCTCCTACTTTTGTAGTAAGCGGTACCCGCGGGGGGGTGTGACGCCGAACCGGGCGATTCGAAACGATTCTCCTCCCGGCCCTTTCCGACCACCTCGTCCCAACCGTCTCATAAACCGTTTGCCGAATCCCCCGGACGCCAGCCTAAACACGATCCGGCGCTCGGCCGATGGGGTAAATGGCCCCCGTCAACATGTCGCCGTGCATAGAATTGGGTGCCCGGGCTTCGCGAAACGCCCGCGCGTCCGAGATTAAGGCCGAGCCGGCCCGCCCGGGCCAGTACCATGATCGACGCCGTCACCGCGACCGAGCTTGTTCATCACGCGGGCCATGCCCCCGGGGAATTCCCGACCCACTGGCACGACGCCGCATACGACCTCCACTGCCGGGCCTGGGCCAGACCCTGGGAGGGCCGCCTGCAACGCGACCGCTTCCTGGCCGAGCTCGACGCCGACCACGTGGACGTGCTCTATGAACCCGACGGCCGCGGCGGCAGGGGGGCTCTGCTGGCCTACATCAAGTGGAAAGCCACCACGGACTTCCACCTGTCGCGCGACGAGCTGTCCGATCCGGCCTACGAGTCGCTCCCGTCGGCCCCGCCCGCACGCTACGTCTGCGCCTACGAGATCACGGCGACCCCTGACCGTGCCTGGCACGGCCTCGGCCGTCGACTGCTTAGCGAGACGGTCACACACTGGGAACGCACCCACCCCGAGGCTGTCTTCTGCACCTACTCGCCCAAGCGCAGGCTGACCCACACGCTCAGGCAGTTGGCTGCCGCCCAGCAGTATGACAGGAGCGCCCTGGAGCTCTTCGCTCACCGCGCCAGGGCCGCCGCCGCCCGCCACATCGACGAGTGGACCGAGCGCCTCGAACAATCCCTTGCGTCCTTCATCCGCACAGAGATCATCCCCGTCCCCGACCAGCGCATGATGACCCACCTCGCCGAACTGGCCGAGCGCTACGGAAACGACGTGATCAACGGCATCGTTGCCGCGATGGGCATCGCCTACCAGTTCGTGCTGCGGGCCAGTTCAGGACTGCCCGCCTGCGGCCCCACCGCGTTCCACCGCCTGCTGGGGGCCGAACACTGGCGGCAGTACCCCCATAGCGCCATGAATTGTGCCGACGCCCTCGGCCTCGTAGATCACTGGCGATACAGCAGCGACAGCCGACGCCGGGAACGTTGTGCACGTCTCTTCAAAGGGCAGCGGGCCGCACGCGCCCAACAGGCCGCCGGGCCCCACGATCTGTTTGTGCTCGCCTAGCGGGAAACGCCCGCGCCGGGCTGCGAGACCTGGGCTGCCTCCCCAGCCTCCTCCGCAACCGCCGAATCGCCCGAGGACATGCCCCCGTCGACGCCGTCCAGCGGTACCTCCTGGGTCGGCCGCCATGGACGCGCCCGCCGTGTCTGCAAATCCGCCATCCGCTCGTGTTCGCCAGCGTGCCTGAGCAACTCGGCCACCCTCTGTCGCATGTCCTTGGTCGCCACACGCTCGTCCACGAAGCCGCGGTGCAACAACCAGCGATCGTGCTGAAAATCAGCGGCCACTCTCCGCCCCTGAAACTGCTCTACCACACGCTTGCCGCTGAACCCGATGTTGGCCGAGCCGGTTACCACGATCATGTAGTCGCCCCGCAGTCCGTAGCTGATCGCGTTCCCGCCCAGCGTCGGATCGGCAATGATCGAGATGTGAGGGACACCGTGCTCCTCCAACTCATTCAACGCGTGCTGGACCTTGGGAATGTTGCGGTGCATCGAGGGCGTGCCTTCCTGCATCCTTGCTCCACCGCCCATGGCCACGGAAACGAGCGGCGTTCGGCTCTCGCGGGCCTCCACAGCAGCGTAGCGGAACTTCTCCCCGATCTCATCGCACAGGCTGCTGCCGACCAAGCCGAAATTGTTCACCGCCACCACGGCGTTGTATCCGCCGATCGTTGCTGTGCCCGTGATCAGGCCCGAATGCAACCCGCAACTGTTGACGCCCCGCTCCAAGGCCTCCCGATACTTGGGAAACTCAAGCTGATCCACCGAGCAGTATCGAATCGTCGCTTCGAACTCCCGAAACGTTCCCCTATCCGTCAGATGCCGAATCCAGTCCACGGGGTGCAGCCGCCAGTCCGGCCTGGGGCCCCCGCGCGGCCGCAGCGATTCGGCACCCTCCAGATCGCCATAGCGGCACTTCATGACGTGTTCGCGCAGTTCGGCCCACTGGGCCCGGCTGAGCGCGGAGACCTTCCCGCCAAACTCGCGAGACAGGTATTCAGGGTCCCTTTGTTCGACGGCATAAATCGTCCGAGCCACACGCCACCGTGCCTCCGCCCGCGCCAACAGCGACGCCTCATCAAGCGGCCTCCCGTTGCCGATCGTCGCCCGAACCGCCTGCTCACCCAGAAAGCCCGTCAGCGCCTCGCGAACGTGCCCGAAGGCCTCCTCCTGCTCGGCGGCTAACCGGGCCAGAGCGTCGGGCCGCCGGCGGCTGTCGGTCTCGCCCCACATACCCATCGCATAGAACTTCTTCCTGCGCTCCTCCTCCACCTGGTCCGCAGGCAACTCCATGAGCATGGCCACGTTCCGCGCCACCGCCTCCTTGCCTTTGGCCAGCAGCTCCTGCGGGTAACGGTGCCCCGGATGCAGACCCTCCTCTACGACTTCGTCTACGGTGCCCTGGCGAACCGCGTCGGCGGATGTCAGACGCAGCCCTTCAGCCGCCTTGCGAATGGACTCGGCACTGCGATTCCTGAACAGAATCGACGCGCATCCGCCGGGGCTGATCACCATGTACGTGGCGTACTGGTTCATGATCGTGCGATTCGTCGGTGTGATTGCGATGGCGCCCCCGCTGGCTCCGAGGCTGAGGATGTACGAGAGATTCGGCACCTTCAGCGCAGTGGTCTTGTGGATCACCTCGTTGATCGCGAAGGCCTGGCCCTCCTCTTCCGAGAACTCCGATGGATCAGCGCCCGGCGTGTCCACGAGCACCACGACCGGCCAGCCACGCTGCTCCGCCAGCTCCATGAAGTACACCGCCTTGCGGTACCCGTCCGGGAACCCCATCCCCTGGTTCCATCGCTGGTACTCGGACACCGGTAGCTTCAACAGCTCGTCACGCTGCGACGTCGGCCCCGTCTGCTGACCGACGACCACGACGTCGAGAAGTCTCCGACCAACCCGGAGCCGGGCCTCGCCGCCGACCACCAGATGGTCCCCGCGTACATCCGGGTTATAGAAGAGACGAACGTCTTCAAAGATGAAGCCGATGTAGTCCAGGGCCTTGGGACGCAGCGGATGCCCCGACAGCAGGAACGTGTCGTACGCGCTGAGCTGCCGATAAAGCTCCCGCTCCATCGCCTCCAGCCTGCCCACCAGCACCTCGCGCTCCGGCGCGTCCTCCGGCAGCGCCGCCAACTGCTCGTCCAACGCGCTGATCTCGGCCTCGAATGGAAGAATGAAGGTCACAGGAGCTTCTCGTGCGTACAGGGCGGCCGGTGCACGCTCAGAGCACCAGTCGCCTTGGGTACGGGTCGCCAGCCTGCCGCGCCACCGCGGCTCGGCGTACCACAGAAAAACCGACCAACAGCGGCGTCGCCGACTGCCGGTGCCTCCTCTCCGGGGCGCTGGCCGAAGCGAACGTGACGGCTTGCTCGAACTCCCCGATCCTAGCGTATTTACGTGAAGGATACTACCTGTCACGGCCCGGCGCGGGTATCGTCGAATGACGGGGCTGTCCCAGGCCTTCCTCGACTCAGGCCCCGCGATTACCGCCCTTCGGTATGTTCAAAACCACTGGAATCGCCGGCCCGCTGGAGGGTTCCGTGAGGATTCGGGAGGCTACGGCGAGCCCAAGCGCGGTCGCGGTACCTGGAGGAAGCGCCCGCCGACAAGCACGAAAAAAGCCCGTAGGTCCTTGCGACTCACGGGCCTGAACATGGGCGATACAGGACTCGAACCTGTGACCTCACGGGTGTGATCGAGCCTGCGGAACACGCTGAAAAGCTCGGGAATTCACGCTGTGACCGGAGCTTACCCGCCTCCCTTCCGATTCGCAACCGCAAACAATCGCCACCATTTTTGAGCGCCTAATCGCGGTACGACGAGGAAAAACGGTACGGTACTGGCCCTGTGAGGCCAATCGACGATGGTCAAATGGCCGCGCTGGGTCAACGCGTTGGCGATGGCACCTCTTAATACGCTCTGCAGCCACGTCGGTCATCTCGCAGGTGTCGAACTGCGTCGCCGTACGCACGGGTCCTGCGTCGGAGTAGCGTCCGACCCAGACGGGTATTGGGCGAAAACTGACACAGCGATTCCGAGGGCCGCCTGCACGACCGCTGGGCCAGCCCCGGCCACCCTCCCGGGTTCAGTTGAAATACAAGACGGCGCTGCCCGGCGGGGCCGACTCGGCTGGCCGTAGGGGTGGGGTCTCTGCGTGCCGCTTCATGGCGCCCGCCAAGTCAATCCTCGGCCTGGGCAGTGATAGGGGAAAGGCTGGGAAGATGCCGTAGATCCGGAACGTCAGGTAGCGTTCGATCTCCATGAGGTTCCGGGCCTCGGCATCGTGTACCTCGTCGGGCACGGCTTGGAGCGTGTGCCCGTCAACGGGGAACTCCCCTCCGCCTCCCTCGGGTTGGTCGGGGGACTTGCATCCCTGGGTCGCCCAACACGCCCGGCACAGGTAAGACGACCGCGCCGGGGTTGCCCACGACGCGGCCTTGGTCGTCGATTGGCCACCGAATCAGGCCGACGCGTGAATGGACCGAGGCGCTACGGCAGGACGCAGTCGGGTACCGTATAGGTGGTGTCCAGACCATAGAAGGTGGCGAAGGTGGCGAAATCGCTTAGGGTCACAGTGCCGTCACCGTCCATGTCGCTGCACGTGAACGCCGCGGCATCGCAACCCGGCGGGTTCGGGCTCGACAGGCCGTAGCACACGGCGAACGTGGCGAAGTCGCCCAGATTGCCCCCCCCGCCGCTCTGGTCGATGTCGCCGCAAACGCAGCTCGGCTCGCCGCCGACCGGCGTGAACCAGAAACCGCCGGTCAGCTCGAACTGAGAGCCCTCCCCGCCGATTAGCGTCTGGATCGCGTCGGGCTGCCCCACCGTGCCGGACAGCTCAAACGTGGTGCCTTCGTCCCCGCCCGTGCACTCCATGGTCCCGCCGCCGTCGAAGGTGTACCAGTCCATCGTCACCTGCGCACGGGTGACCGACGCCATTAGAAGCAGGCACAGAATACGGAGCAAGTGCGTGGTTGTCTCGACGCGGATCATCGCGACGCCTCCTTTCTCGTAACAGTCGCTTCAGCGCGCTCGCGCTCAAGCTTCTCCAGTCGCCTTTGTAGCTCGGCGATCTGGGTGTCTCTTTCCTGCACCATGTCGTAGAGCCCTTGAATGGCAGCGAGTGCCACTCCGCCGGCGTCAACAGTTGTGATATGCGTGGTGCTCTCGCCGACGCTGAACGCCGCCTTGAAATCCTGTGCCATCGGCCCGATGTGTCGGATCGACCGATCCTGGCTCTTGTAGTTCCAGGTCTCGATGGGGATTTTTGCGAGTCGCTCTACGATTCCCCGAGGATCGACGGGGGCAAAATTCTCCTTCGCATCGCGGTCGCAGACGCTGCTCCAACTGCCGCCCCCGGCGGGGAGCACGACGCCTGCAGTCGCTGCGCCGCTGCCGTCAATGGCCGAGACGAAGACGGCCCCGCCCGTGCACCGCGCGTTGAAGGTGTCGGCCACCGTGGAGGTGAAATCGAAGTCGTTGGAGTCCGCCCATACGAACGCGCCGTCATGGTCGGCCTTGGCCCGGCGCCCGGCGGCAAGACTGTAGAAGCCACCGGCGGTGTTGTTGCTCCCCCCGGGAACGCTCGCGTATTCACCACTCGCCGTGTTCAGTGCACCACCGGCGACCGCGGCCATGTAGGCGGCCGTATTCTGCCAGCCGCCGCCAACGGTGGCGTAAGTGTTGTTAGCCTCGTTCCCGGACCCACCAGCGATCGTCGATGACACGCCGCTCGCGTTGTTTCCCGTGCCACCGCCGACGGTGGCCTGTGTTGCGGCCGCCGTGTTGTTCACGCCTCCACCGACGGTGGCGTAGATCTGAGCTGCCGGGTCTGCGTCGTCGCTGCCTACTCGGTTGTTCGCCCCGCCGCCGACCGCGCCGTACTTGTCGTAGACGACGTTGCTGGTCGTGGTCGGGTTGTCGGGGTCGGATGGCCCGCCCCCGGCAATGCTGCCATACTCGGCCCCATTCAGGACGCTGTTGTACGAACCGCCTGCGATGGTGGCATAGTCCGCCGCGGCCTGGTTAGTCCGGCCTCCCGTAACGACAGACCACCCACCCGACGCGGTGTGCCCGAACCCTCCGCCGACGAAGCCGTCTCCGAGAGCGGTGCTTGAGTGTCCGCCCGCGATAGTCGCGTACATGCCAGTCGCGTGGTTGTCATAGCCACCGCCGACGGTGGCCACGTAGCCGTTGGCGGTATTGTTGGCGCCGCCGCCCACGGCGGAGTAGTCTCCGCTGGCCGCGTTGTCATACCCGCCAGCGATTGTCGCAAGCACACCGCTGGCAGTATTGGTTTGACCCCCGCCAACGGTGGCTCCATCGGCGCTGGCAATGTTGCTGTTGCCCCCGCTTACAGTGGCATCAGCGTCGCTGGCTTGGTTGGCTTGGCCCCCACCGACGGTCGCATTCATGGCTGTTGCCGGGTCCGCGTCGTCGCTGCCAGCCCGGTTTGCGCCGCCGCCGGAGATTGTGCCGTACCTGTCGTAGACGCGGTTGTAGGATGAGCCACCGCCGATAGTCGCGAAGTCCGCCAGAGCTTCGTTAAACTGCCCCCCCGCGACAGTCGCGCCAATACCGCTGGCTCGGTTCAAATAACCGCCGCCGACTGTTGCGTCACGCGCTGTAGCAACGTTCGCATAGCCGGCCGAGATCGTCGCCGACTCATCGCTGGCAGTGTTATACCGGCCCCCTGCGACAGTCGCGCCGATACCGCTGGCTTCGTTAGAATAACCGCCCCCGACAGTAACGTCCTGTGCAACCGCAGTGTTATGGCTGCCGCCGGAGACCGTCGCCGACACATCGCTGGCGGCGTTAAGTTCCCCGCCTCCGACTGTGGCGTACAAACCGCTGCCGGTGTTGCTGCTACCGCCAGCTACAGTACTGAACTGGCCGCTGGCGGCATTGCTCCAGCCGCCACCCACCGTAGCGTACGGCGCGTCGGCGGTGGTGCCGGCATTGTCTCCCGCCTGGTTGTGGGAACCGCCGCCCACCACGCCGTAGTCGTCGGTCACCGTATTGGGGTTGACGCTGTCACCGCCGCCGCCAATCGTCGCACCCACCGCGCCGTCCGTCACGGCGTTGTCTGCGTGCCCGCCCAGGATGTTGGGGCTGCCGGCGCTCGCGGGGTAGTCGGTCCACAAGCCCGGCAGGGCCAGCGCATGAGGCGCCGCGGCGATCTGCTGGTTGGGAGCCAACGCGGTGTAGGGATCGGTGTCCGTCGGATCGTGCGGGACACGAACCTCGATCATCAGCCAGCGTTTCTCACCGGTGAAGACGGCGTCGCCAAAGTTGAGGGCCACGGTGAAGAGCCCGTCCTCGAGGCCGACCGGGGCCGAGTGGCCCGGTTGGCCGTCGAAGAGCAGCGTGGGGCCGACCTGCGTGCCGGGATCGGCGCCCTCCGTGCCCCACAGCGAGAACCGAAAGTCCGTCTCGCCGTTGACGGCCCCGCCGTCCTGCTTGAGCAGGCCCTGGTAGGTGAAGTCGGTGCCCACAGGCACCTGCGCGTACAGTGGCACTTGACTCGCAATCGCGACGGCCTGGGCGCTCACCATGGCTAAGAGTCCTGTCCTTCTCATTGGAATGCCTCCTTTGTAGGTGCTAAGGGCGCAGAACCTCCACATCGGGATCTGGTCCCTTGTTTTCGCGGTGCCCGACATGTCACAATGGAACATGGAGCGGGCCGAACCATCTGGCCTGTCACGTGTTAAGCTGTAAGCCGACGCGGGGGCCCGCCACTTTTCCTGAGGAATCGCATGGCCGGGCCGACCGAAAAGGCCGTCACACAGATCCTGCAGGCGGTTGGCCGAGGCGAGGCAGGGGCCTCGGCCGAACTGTTACCCCTGGTCTATGACGAGTTGCGGCGACTGGCCGACTCGTGGATGGGCAAACTGGCGCCAGGTCAGACGCTCCAGCCGACCGCCCTGGTGCACGAGGCTTATCTGCGACTGCTCGGCGCGGAGCACCTGCCTTGGGAGAACCGAAGGCATTTCTTCTTCGCCGCCGCTCGGGCCATGCGCGACATCCTCGTGGAGCAGGCCCGCCGCAAGGCCGCGCTGAAGCGCGGCGGCGATCGCAAGCGCGTCAACGCCGAGAATCTCGTCGTGCCAATCGAGGCGCCCGCCGACGACATGCTCGCGCTGAACGAGGCCCTCGCGCGGCTCGAAGAGGATGACTCGCGCAAGCACCAGATCGTGCTCTTGCGGTTCTTCGCGGGGCTCACGGAAGAGGAGACGGCACAGGTCATGAACATATCACCGCGCACGGTGCAGCGCGAATGGCGGTACATCCGGGCCAGGCTGCATCGGGACCTGGTCTGAGCACCGCCGGGCACTGAACGAGGACACGGCCATGGCCACAGAACAAGACAGGCTGGCCGAGGAGCTGTTTCAGCAGGCGGTCGATCTGCCCGCGGAACAGCGTGAGCCATTCCTCCAGCAACACTGCGGCGCAGACCCTGGGCTTCGCGCGGAGGTGGACACACTTCTGCGTCACCACGAGGCTGTGCCGTCCGCCTTCCTTGAAGGGCGGCCCCAGGATGAGAGGCCCACAATCATCTGCGATGTGGCTGACCACGAGGTCGACGGCCGTCAGGTCGGCCGTTATCGCATCGTCCGCACGATCGCTTCAGGCGGCATGGGCACGGTCTATGAAGCGATGCAGGAGAGCCCGAAGCGCCGCGTGGCCCTGAAGATCGTTCGCGCGGGCCTCGCGTCTCACTCCGCGTTGCGTCGGTTCACCCACGAGTCCGAGATTCTGGCCCGGCTGCGGCACCCGGGAATCGCCCAGGTCTTCGAGGCGGGCACCTACGGCGAGCCCGACGGCACACCGTACTTCGTCATGGAATTCATCCCCGGGGCACGGCCGATCACGCAATACGCCGACGAAGAGGGATTGTCCACACGCGCGCGGCTGGAGTTATTCGTGGAGGTGTGCGATGCGATCCAGCACGGCCACCAGCGCGGCGTCATACACCGCGACCTCAAGCCGGGCAACATCCTGATCGACGAGTCGGGCCGGCCGAAGATCATCGACTTCGGAGTCGCGCGCTCGACCGACGCCGACATCACCATCTCCACCCTACAGACCGACGTGGGCCATATCGTCGGAACATTGCGCTACATGAGCCCGGAGCAGTGCGAGGGCGATGCGATCGAGATCGACACGCGCTCGGATGTCTACGCCTTGGGCGTAGTGTTGTTCCAGTTGCTCACCGGCCAGCTTCCGTATGAGCTCTCGACAGCGTCGCCTTTTGAAGTCCCCCGCTTGATTCGCGAAGAAGAGCCGCGGCGGCCTTCCGCGATCAACCGGAGGCTTCGGGGCGACGTGGAGACGATCGTGCTGAAGGCCCTGGAGAAGGACCGCGGCCATCGCTACCAGTCGGCGATAGGGCTTGGGCAGGACATTCGGCGGTATCTGAACGACGAGCCGATCGAGGCCCGGCGCGGCCGGCGGTGGTACATGCTGAAGAAGACCCTGTCCCGGCACCGGGTCGCTGTTGGAATTGTCTCCCTCATCCTGTTGATCACGAGCACCTCGGCCGTCGGGCTCGGGCTGATGTATCGCACCGCCGAGGAGGAGCGGACCCGGGCCGAGCAGTCGGCCGCGGTTGCCAGACGCAGCGACTACTTCAAGACCATCGCCCTGGCGCATCAGGCATACAAGTCCGCCAACACGCCCATCCTGCGCCAGCTTCTGGAGCAGTGCCCGCCCGACCTGCGCGGCTGGGAATGGCATTATCTTAACCGGCTCTCCGACACGAGCTTTCAGACCCTCCGCGCTGGGGCGGAGTCTCCTGAGATTGCGCTATCTCCAGACGGCACACTCCTGGCCTCCACGGCTTGGCGCCATCGTATAAGGATCTGGGACACCCGGACCGGACGAGAATTCCCGGGCCCGACCGCTGATGAATTCGACGTGGAAATGCTTGCGTTCTCCCCTGATGGAAGATGGCTGGCGGGCGGCAGCCGCGGCAGGAGCCTGGTTCAGGCGTGGAGTACGACCACCGGCGCGGTTGAACGGGTTTTCACCGGCGACGATCAACTCGGAGGATCGATCGCCTTCTCGCCCGACGGAAACCTGCTTGCCGCAGGAGTCAGGAACGGAGAGATTTACGTTTGGGACACCGCGACCTGCGCCCGCCTGCACGTTTTGCGCGGGCACCAAGGCGCCGAGACGGTCGTGGCCTGGGCGCCGCGCGGGGACCGACTCGCCTCCGGCAGTTACGATACCACCGTCAGGCTGTGGGACGCCCGAACTGGCTTCGAACTGATGACCTGCAAAGGGCACACGGAGAAGGTCCAGCGCGTCGCTTTCAGTCCCACGGGCCGCCACATCGCCTCAACGAGCTGGGATAACACCCTGCGGATCTGGGATGCCGAGACGGGCGGACTCGTGCGAACACTCGACGGTCACGGCTGGGCCCTGGCGTTCAGTCCGGACGGCGCGCGGGTGGCCGCGCGCTGGGGTCTGGCCCTTCTGGTCTGGAACATCGAGACGGGCACGGCCGAGGGCGCCCGGCTTGGCCATACGAACACCATCACATCCGTCGCATTCCACCCGGACGGAAAGCGCATCTACACCGGTAGCGCCGATGAGACCATCAAGGTCTGGGACGCGGAGCCTTATGAGGAACCGCCCGTGCTTCGTGGTCACGACGACGAGGTTCGCGGCGTCGCCGTTTCGCCCGACGGCTCCACCATCGCTTCCGCCAGCCGCGACGATACCGTTCGTCTGTGGGATGCCCACAGCCGAAGAGAGGTCCAAGTATTGCGCGGGCATGTGGGCGACGTTGAGACGGTGGCCTTCAGCCCAGACGGTCGCCGTCTTGCATCCGCAGGCGATGACAAGGTCATTCGCATCTGGGATGTAGGGACTGGCGAACCGGTCGCAGTCCTTGCGGCGCACCCGTCGGCGATCCGATCGCTCGCCTGGTCTTCAAGCCCGGACGGCTCGGAGCGGATAGCGTCCGCCTGCTGGGACGGAAAGCTCCGTTGCTGGGATGCTGACAGCGGCGACATGACTCTCGAAGTCGTCGCCCATGCTCCGGGTTTCAGAGGGCTGGCGTTTTCCCCGGACGGCGGGCACGCTGTTACGGCTGGTGGTGACGGCGCCGTGCGAATCTGGGACGCAGAGAGCGGAACACAGCTCCGTGAAATGGTGGTTCCTGGAGTCTCCCTGCAGTGTGCCTCGTTCTCGCCTGACGGCACGCGTGTTACCTCGGGAGGGAACGACGGCGCTCTGTACGTCTGGACCACACAGACCGGCGAACTGCTTCACAAACTAACGGGCCACATCAGCGTCGTGCAGGAGGTGGCCTTCTTCCCCGAGGGCTCGCGGCTCGTCTCCACCGACTATGGCCACCAAGTCAACATCTGGGACGTTGATACGGGCACGTGCCTTCTGAGCCTCCAAGGCCACGAGCTGGCCATCCCCGGCCTGGCGATGCGTCCCGACGGTCGGTGGTTCGTCACCGCCAGCAACGACCACACCCTCAGATTGTGGGACGCCGGCGGTCCTGCCGAGTGACGCGCCTTGCAGATCGACGAGCATGGAGACGCTATCACGACTCTGGGGAACCAAGCGTGGCTCCGTATCCCCGGCCTCAGGTGGCAACCGTACGCCGGCGATCGGCGCTACGACCGCGCGCCGCGACCGGCGCGTGGCGTCAAGACGTGGCCTACCCGTACATCGAGTGGTACGGCGACGAGAACGGCCGCGTGATGGTTGAGCTGGAGGCGCACTACGTTCAGGGTGACCACGGCCAGACCGCGAGCTTAGTGGTGCCGGTAACTGGGGATTCCCTTGGTTGGCTTCTTGGGCATGGTGCGACCTCCGGGACGAAGAACGGTATATACCGTTCCTTCGTGGATTCCCGAGCCGCACTGCCCCACGCGGACAGGTACGCTAAACAACGCGTTCGGCATGACTTACATCGACTGGGCGATACAGGACTCGAACCTGTGACCTCACGGGTGTGATCCGTGCGCTCTAGCCAACTGAGCTAATCGCCCGCTCGCTGACGGGCCACCCACATCCTAGCACATCGGCACGCCCTGACAACCCCGCGCGCCGCCGCCCCCTCACATCAGCGAGACCGGATCCACGTCCACGATCAGTCGCTTGACGCGGGCCGTGAGCAGGTTCTCGCGGCGCAGCACGGATACGGCCTCCGCCCGGCGGGCGCTGTCTGTCACCCCGATCAGGATCTGCCGCCGGTACATCCCGCGGATGCGCCGTAGCGGGCAACGGGCCGGTCCACCGACCCGCGCCCCCAGTTCCGGAGTCTCCAAGGCTTCCCGGATCTGCCCCGCCAGAGCGTCCGACTCCTCGGACAGCCGCGAGTCCCGCTCGTCCTCCAGCACGATGCGTATCAGCCGTGAATACGGCGGCAGGCCCAATTGACGCCGTGTCCGCAACTCCTGCGACGCGAACTCCTCGTAATCCTGGTGCACCGCCGCCTGAATGGCCGGCAATTCCGGCGAGTAAGTCTGCACGACCACCCGCCCGCCCTCGTGCCTGGTCTCCCTGGATCGTCCCGCGCGGCCCGCTACCTGCGTCATCAACTGAAAGGTTCGCTCCGCCGCCCGAAAGTCCGGCAGGGCCAAGGCCGTGTCAGCTGTGATCACCCCCACGAAAGACACGAACGGAAAGTCCAGACCCTTGGCGATCATCTGCGTGCCCAGCAGCACGTCGATCTCCCGGGCTTCGAACCGCCCGATGACCCGTCGGTAATCCTCCGTCGCTTGCATCGTGTCCGAGTCCACACGCTGAACCCGTGCGCTGGGCACCCTGTGGGCAAGCTCCTCCTCGATCCGCTGCGTGCCCATGCCGATGCGCACCAG
>CP070685.1:3220978-3237300 GCA_020352895.1 Phycisphaerales bacterium | reverse complement strand
CGAGCGACAGCGAATCGACGCGCTCCAGTCCGGCCAAAAGCCGCCGGCCTTCTTCGCACAGCACAGCGGCGGCGCCGTACGCGCCGTCTACGTGCAGCCAGAGGTCATGCTCCGCGCAGAAATCGGCCAGGTCATTCAGCGGATCGACGGCACCGGTGTTGGTCGTGCCCGCGCTGGCGATGACGCAGAACGGGCGGAGCCCGGCTCGCCGATCTTCCGCCACCGCTTCGGCCAAGCTGTCCGTTCGCAGGCGAAAGGCCTCATCGGTCGGCAGCTTTCGGAACTGGTCGGCGGCGAATCCGAGAACCGCCGCGGCCTTTTCGACCGATGAATGCGTTTGCTCGGAGGTGTAGAGCACCGCGCCTTGCATGTTGCCGGCGAGCCTGACGTGGCGGGCGACCGCCAGCGCCGTCAGATTGGCCATGGACCCGCCGCTGACGAACAGCCCGCCGGCCGTCTCCGGCAGCCCGCACAACTGGCGCAGCCAATCGACCACCACCAGTTCGAGCTGGGCCGGGCCGGCAGCCTCCAGCCACATTCCGGCGAACGGGTTGAAACCAGCGGACAGCGCCTCGGCCATGACACTGACGAAGTTGCTCGGGCTCGGCACGAAGGCGAAGAACCGCCGGTGCTGTGTATGGAACATATACCCAAAGACGTCGCGCACCGCCTGGTTAACCACGTCTTCGGGCAATGCGCCCTTATCGGGAAGCGGTTCGCGGAGCAGCCGCTCCATCTCTTTGCGGCCGGCCACGCGGCTGACCGGCTGGCCGGGTAGGCGTTCAAAGTGATCCACCAGCGCGTCGACCACGCGATAACCCAACGAGCGCATTTCCTCGCGGCTCAATTGCAGCTTGGTGTTTAAAGCTTTCTCGGGCATCCGGCGACTCCTTCGATCACCCTCAGGCACGATCTCTGTTGCTGCCTGACACGCACCATTACAATGCCACGCTTTATCCGAAGGATACGCAGCGCGGAAACCATAGTCGGTTCCGGGCGGAAAATCATCCGGGACACCGAATGAGTCTGGGCGACATACCGTTTGTAGGTGAAATCGCGGGCCTGAGCACGGCCGTGTGCTGGAGCTTTTGCAGCATTGCCTTCGCGTTCGCCGGCAGGCGGATCGGGGCCATGGCGGTGAACCAGCTCCGCCTGCCCATGGCGGTCGCCCTGCTGAGCGTGTCGCATGTTCTTCTGTTCGGCGAATTGTGGCCACAGGCCGCCACCGGCCGGCAGGTCTTCTGGCTGACGTTGTCGGGCGTCGTCGGGCTTTCGCTGGGCGATCTGTTTCTGCTTCATTGCTTTGTGGTGATCGGCCCGCGTCTGGGCCACATCCTGCTGACCACTTGGCCGGTCATCGCCGCCGTGCTTGCCTGGCCGGTGCTTGACGAGACGCTGGGGGGTTGGGCGATTCTCGGCATTGCGCTGACCATCGGCGGTGTGGCGACAGTGCTGTCGGATCGCAGCGGTCACGTGGCCTGGCAGCCTCCGCCCGGCGCGGCGCCGAGCAAAGTGATCGGCGTGATATGCGGGCTGCTGGGCGCGACCGGGCAGGCAACGGGACTGGTGATGGCCAAGCTGGGCATGCGCGCCGCTGACGCTGCGCATGCCGCCGCCGAAGGCGGGAGCCACGTCGCCGACGCCCTCGATCCCCTTTCGGCCACACTACTTCGAATGATCGCCGGCATGATCGGCATCTGGATTATCTCCGCCTTGCGCGGACAGACCGGCAGGACGCTGAGAGCCGCAGGCGATCGCCGGGCCATGCTGTATACATTCATCGGCGCGTCGCTCGGTCCGTTCATCGGCGTCTGGCTGTCGCTGATCGCGGCCGCATACGCCAAAGTCGGCATCGGCGCGACGCTGATGGCCACCCCGCCGATTCTGATGCTTCCGCTGGCCCGGATCGCCTACCGCGACCGGGCCGGATTGATGTCGATCGGCGGCACGCTGATCGCGGTCGCGGGAGTGGCCTGCCTGTTTCTGGGCCCGGGGCGATAGTCCCGCCTCACTGTTCAGCCGCGACTTTCTCGGCGACAATGACCGTACCGTGAGCTACGTACGACGCGGACTGCTGCTGATCGCTGTCCTGGTCGCCGCCCTGGTCGTCGGCACGTTCGTGCATGAGGTCATTGGGCATGGGTTGACTGCTGTTGCGCTGGGGGGGCAGGTTACGCGTGTGGTGATCCTGGGTGTGGAGTTCTATCCTTCGCTCGATTTTGTTGGTTGGCCGATCGTCTCGGGCTACGGCCGTATCGACACCGACGGCGTCGCGGCCGGGCCGCGGACGCACCTGGTGGATCTGGCCGGCAGCATGTCGACCTGGTTCGTGGCGGTGCTGGCCAACCTGCTGCTGTGGACGCGGCGGCGCTGGTACGGTTGGCCCAAGGCCGTCGTGATCATGTTGAGCATCTTCTGGATCGACCTGTTCACCTACACGCTGCCTTCGTGGGGCATGCGGCGATCCGTCCTCTGGGGGCCGCGCGACGTCAGTGAGCCGTATGATGCCGCCGTGGCCCTCGGCATCAACGGCGATACTTTCCGTGCATTCGTGATCATCACGTGCTGTGCGATGCTGCTCTCGCTAGTCCTGCATTGGTATCGCGGTCGGCGCTATTGTGCGGAATCCACGACAGGAAAGCCCGACGAATGACCGCCGTGGCGTGGCCAGGCCAGCCATCCCCATAGGAAGGTCAACCCCGTACCGGCCACGATGTACCACGGCCATGCCAGGTAGACCGTGCCTGTCGTGCGCTGATAACCGTCCAGCAGAAGAAGAAGCAGCCCGGCGGTGATCATGGCCGCCACGTTGTTCTTGTCACGCCCGCGCCGGGTCAACGTGCCCAGCAGAAAGACGCCCAACATAGGGCCGAACACAATCGAGGCGATGCGAAACGCCAGGCGCAGTATGTCTTCACTTCCGGAGAACGCCCAGGCCATGCCCACAATGATTGCGCCAAACGCAAGCACCAGCACGCGCGATACCCGCAAGTAGTGTGTCTCCGAGGCCTCGCGCCGGAAGTACGGCCGATAGAAGTCGAACACTGCGCTCGAACTGAGCGCCCCGAGCGCCGAGTCGAGGCTGGACATGCCCGCGGCAAAGACGCCGGCGATCAGCACGCCGCGCAGGCCGGTCGGGCAAATGTGGGCCAGGAAGTATGGGTAGACGTCGTCGGCAACACGAGGCAGATCGACCGCGTGGCACGTCGCGTAGACGAACATGAGAGTGCCGATGAGCAGAAAGGTAATGACAATGGGAAGGCCCACGACGGCCGTGACCAGGATGCTGCGCTGGCTGGCACGCACATCCTTGCAGGTCAGCAGCCGCTGGGTCAGGTCCTGGTCGGTGCCCAGGGCCGCGAACGTCACGAAGAACCCGTTGGCGAGGCCCAGGACAAAACTCATGTCGTTGTTCAGGGAAACGCCGAAGTGGAAGAGCTTAAGTTTTCCGGCACTGCTCGCGGCTTCCCAGGCGGCGCTCCATCCGCCCGGGATCTGCCCGACAAGGTACACGATCATCGCCACGGCCCCACCGATGAACACGGTGGCCTGAAACGCGTCGGTCCAGACGATGGCCTTGATCCCGCCGAAGCAGACGTAGGCTACGGCCAGCAGCGCCGTCAGGGCGATGACCGTCAGCAGATCCCAGCCGGTGACCATTTGGAGGGCAATCGAAGCGGCGAGCAGTCGCACGCCGCTGCCCAGTACGCGCGAGAGGAAGAACAGCAGTGCCCCGGCCGCCCGCGTCCACGGCCCGAACCGGAGCCCGAGGTACTCATACACAGTCGTCACTCTGTGGCCGTAGAAAGCCGGCAGGAAGATGAAGGCGATGGCCACGCGAGCCAGCGCGGATCCGAAGAAGTATTGCAGGTACCAGAAGTCCGAGTCGAATCCCTTGGCGGGGACGCCGATCACGGTCAGGGCGCTCAGTTCGGTCGCGAACAGCGATGCGGCCACAACTACCCAGGGGATGCGCCGCCGGCCGAGGAAGTAATCTTCGGTGCTGCACTGACGCCGCCCGAACAGCACGCCGATGGCCGCCGCCGCCGCGAAGTAAGCCGCCAGGATCGTGATGTCCATCGTGGCCAGCTTCAGCGAAGAATCCTCCGATTACCGCGAGCCGCGCCTCCGCCTTGCCAAGCGTCGGCCGTGCGGCTAGCTTCTGGCCGCTCGAAGTGATATGGCCGCATGCGGGGGACCATAATGGCTTTTGCAGGCAGGGTCTATGGCGGGCAAACGGGCAGCGGATCCACACGGCTTGCGCGATCGGCGCTGCCGGTCATCATGGCGCTGATCATCAGCGGATGCGCACAGAAGGAGCGCCACGTCACGGAACTGGACGCACCGCGCGCAATCTGGGTGACTCGATGGGACTACAGGACCCCTGATGACATCGCCCGTATCGTAGATGACGTGGCTGGGATCGGTCTCGATACCATTCTCTTTCAGGTGCGTGGCGAGGGGACGGTTATGTACCGGTCGCGCTATGAACCCTGGGGGCGAGAATTCGGCGGGCGCGATCCGGGGTTTGACCCGCTGGCGGTCGCGGTCGCCGAGGCACACCGGCGTGGGCTGAGCCTGCACGCGTGGATCAATACCATGCCCGGCTGGAAAGGAAAGAAGCCGCCGGCCGATCTGCGGCAGCTTTACAACGCTCATCCGGACTGGTTTCTCTACGACCGCAAGGGTCGCCGCCAGCCGCTGAGCGACCACTATGTGATTCTCAACCCTGCGCTGCCGGAGGTAAGGGATTACATCGCGGCAATCTGCCGTGAGATCATCGGCAACTACGACGTCGACGGGTTGCACTTGGATTACATCCGGTTCGTGACGGACGAGTCCGGCGCGGGGCGCGATTATCCGTATGACCATCGGACCGTGGCACGATATCGTGGTGCCATGGGGTTGCATCCCGATCAGGACCCACGGCGGTGGCACCTGTGGCGCGAGCAACAGGTCACGGCTGTGGTGCGCGAGATCCGCAGCCAGCAGCGGCGGTTCAGGCCGGAGATCGCCCTGACCGCGGCGGTGATCGGCGACCGGCGTAGAGCGCGTAGCGAGTCATTCCAGGACGCGGAGGCGTGGCTGAACGAGGGGCTGGTCGACGCGATCCTGCCCATGGCTTATCGAGAGACGCCGGATGAGTTCGCCCGGCTGATCAGCGATTGGCGGGCGCACGCCCGCGGGGAGCCGGTCGTGCCGGGCATCGGCATCTACAGCCACCGTTCGGATCGGGCATCATTCGAACAGATTCGCATGGCCGCGCAGTGGGGGGACGGGTTCGCCCTGTTCGCGTACTCGTCGCTGTTCGCCCGCTCAGGAGAGGACGCCCGCCGCGCGCACCAACGGCTGGTGAGCCTGTCGCCGGTGCTCAAGCAGATCGCCAAGGACGCTGGATGATAATCAGCGAGATGGCGCCGCTGTCGGCGGCGGACGTCTATTCGCCGGATGCGGTCGCCGGCGCCGGCGCGGGCTCCATGCCGGCAGGACTCATCGGTTCGGCCGGCCGGGGGCGAAGTCGCCTGGGCAGGGGGATGAGCATCGGCGTGCGTTCGCGGTAGCGGCGGTAATCCTCGCCAAGATGCCGTACCAGGTCGCGCTCCTCGAAGCGGACGCCGACCAGGATATACGCCGTGATCAGTAGGGCGAACAGCAGGTGGCCGTAGGTCATGTCCGGCGTGAACCAAAAGGCGATCAGGAAGCCGAGCATCAGGGGGTTTCGCACCATGCGGTAGAGCGCGGGCATGGCGAAGCCCGGATGCGTGTAGTCCCGGCCGCGCAGGTGGAGGATGACCTGCCGCATTCCGAACAGGTCAAAGTGGTCGATCAGAAAGCTGGTATAAAACACCAGCAGCCATCCCATCATCGAGAGCCCGACGAGCACGGCACGCGCCGCCGGGTGCTCCACGCTCCACAAGACGCCCGGCAGCGGACGCCACTGCCAGAAGAGCAGCAGTAACAGGAGGCTGGCGACGAGCACGAACGTGCTGCGCTCGATGGGCTTGGGCATGATCCGAGTCCACCGGACCTTGAAGCCTGGGCGTGCCATGATCGTGTGCTGGACCGCGAACGCAAGGAGCAAAGACGAGTTGACCAGAATTGCTGTAAGCGTGGATCCGGCCGCGCCGCTGTCGATCGACTTGGGGACGAGAAGATTCCCCACGAAGCCGATGGCGTACAGAATCGTGACCAGGAATGTTCCGTAAGCGATCAGACCATATATGAAGAATGCGATGGCCATGACGATGGACCTCGTTGATAAAGGCTTGAGACGGAGACGCCCCGATACTGTCAGATTCGGCTCGCTAAGGACGAGGGATGCTAGAAACCGGCTATACGCAAGTCAATGGATATGCGCGCGGACCGGCGGGCGGCTCGCCATGCGCTTGTGCCAGATGAGGCTGATTGGCTTGAGTGTCATGTTAGCGGCAGCCTGACTTTAGCGAACGGAGAAAATCGGCTTTTCGATGATGTGCCAATCGTCGCCCCTGCGCTCGACGAGCCGGTAGAGCGAGTCCCTTTCCAGGGGGACGCAGTCGGCCTCGACGATGAGGCGTTTGATCTTGTCCACGCTCAGTTCCTGGTGGGTCTGGTTGAGGCCGCCTTCGCGCTTGGTGATGTCGTAGTAGACCACCGTTCCGTCGAGGTCATCGACGCCCCAGTTGAGGCCGACCTGGGCCAGCTTGGCCGAAAGCATGGGCCAGAAGGCCTTGATGTGCGGGACGTTGTCCAGCATGAGGCGGGCCAGGGCCAGGGTCTTCAGGTCGGTCAGGCCGGTCGGTCCGGGCAGGTGTGCCAGCTCGCTGCCCTCGGGTACGAACGACAGCGGCACGCAGCAGTTGAAGTGGGCCCTGCGCGATGCGAGCGACTCGTCCTGGTGGTCGCGCATCTTGATCAGGTGCCGCACGCGCTCGGCCGGGGTCTCGACATGGCCGTAGAGCATGGTCGCGTTGGTGAAGATGCCCATCTCGTGTGCTTCGCGATGCACATCGAACCAGCCCTGCTCGCCGACTTTGTTCTTGTAGGCCTCAGCGTGCACGCGGTCGTCGAAGATTTCCGCGCCCCCGCCGGGCAGGGAGTCGAGCCCCGCGTCACGCAGCCGTTCGAGCACCTGGCGGATGCTCAGTCGCGGCCTGCTGATGCGCGTGAAATGGATGATCTCGATGGCGGTGAATGCCTTAATGTGCATGCGCGGACAGGCCTGTCGGATTGTCCGGCACATGTCCACGTAGTATTCGAAGGGCAATCGCGGATGAAGTCCGCCGACGATGTGCACTTCGGTCGCGCCTTGGTCGTACGCCTCTTTGGCCAGTTCGGCAACTTGCTCGACGGTCAGCTCGTAGCCGCCCTTGGCTGCGGCGCCTTTCGGTCGGCCCTTGGGGTACGGCCGGTAGAACGAACAGAACTTGCAGCGCAGCACACAATAATTCGCGTAGTTGATGTGGCGGTTGATGTTGTAGAAGGCCTTGCGGGCGTGCCACCGCTCGCGGACCAGGTTGGCGAGCCGGCCGATCTCGTGGATGTCGTTGGATTGGACCAGGCGCAGGCCGTCCTCGAAGTCGAGCCGCTCGGCCGACTCGACCTTGTCGGCCACGGGCCGCAGATCCACGCCGCCGGCTGGGGAATTCGCGAGCATGAAGCCCGATTATAGAGCGGCCCGCCTCAAGGACCATGGGCGCTAATTCTTTTGAAAACAGTGAATTACGGCGCCGCAGGCGATGGCCTGAGCTGTTCGTCAGGTTCCTTGTCATCCAAAGGCCCCCTTGCCGCGTCATGGTGGATGAGCAGAACATCTACCACAAGCAAAAGGAGACCTGTCATGACAGCGAACCGTTCCCTCTGGGCCTTAGCCGGTGCGGCCGTTCTACTCTGCGTGTTGGCCGGGTGCATGCGACGCAAGGAGACCATCACAGTCGCCCGCGACGGACGCGTGAACATCTCGCTCGAGTACGACGGAGGCCAGGCCGACGTCACCGAAGGCGACGCCATGCCCTCGGAAGCCTCCGGCTGGCAGGTCGCGGTCGAGGAGAGCGTCAGCGGCACGGACAACGGCGAGCCTACCAAGGAGATGACCATCACGGGTGCGGCCACCTTCGGACCGGGCGAACCGCTTCCGTTCACGTTCGGCGATCCGGACGATCCGTACTTCGACGCTTATCTGCGCTTCCCCACGACGCTGACCGTCGAGGAGCGCCCCGACGGGACCTACTACCACTTCTATCGCGTTTATGACGGCCGCCCATGGGCACAGATCGAGGCCTGGCGTGAGATGATCAAGGAGTTCTCTGAGGAGCAATGGAAGCAGCTCGAAGCGAAAGAGGACTCGGAGCTGACTCACTCGGACTGGACACTCATGATCCAAATGCTCGCGACCATGGAGTACGTCAAGATCGAGAACTTCGCCCGTTGGGCGCTTCAGGATATGCTGGCTGAGCAGCCGCCCACGTGCTGGGCGCACGTCGTCAGCGCGCTGCGCGGCGTACTCGAAGACCTGGACATGGACCACCTTGCGGAACTGATGGTCGCCTCTCAGGCCGATGCCGAGTACTCGGCGCTCGAGGCCGAAGCGGACGCCTTCGAGGCGCGCCTCATGGAAACCGTGCGGCTGACGCTGCTCGACCAATGCCGGTTTTCCAGGCGTGACTACGACCGGTTCATGGAGCGTTTTGAGTGGCACCAGAAGCGCTATGAGATCACCGAGGATCTGGGCGACGACACGTTTGAGATTCACGTTGAGATGCCCGGTGTCATCGTGGCCACCAACGCCGACAGCCACGATGAAAACGAGGCCAATTGGGAGTTCGACGGCAAGATGCTTCGCGACCGAGTTGCCGAGCTGATGGTCACGTCGCGCGTCACGCATGGTGAGGGCCCGGAACATGACACTCCCGCAGCCGACTGATCCCGGAGCCGTGTTCGAGCGGCATCGCCGGGAGGTCTACGGCTGGGCCTATCGGCTTCTGGGGCGTCATCACGACGCCCTAGATGCTGCGCAGGACGTGTTCCTGCGATGGCTGGCCCAGTCGCGGCGCACGCTGCCGGAGAATCCGCGCGGCTGGCTGCGGCAAGTGACCATCAACCGGGCCATTGACCTGCTGCGTCGCCGGCGCGAGAGCCGCAGCGCGGTGGATGTATCGCTGGTGCCCTCAACGTCGGGGGATCGCGATGCCGCGGAACAGGAGGAACTGCGCTGCGATGTCGCGGCGGCCACGGAGACACTCACCGACGCGCAGCGCATCGTGCTGATCGCGAAGGTCTACGACGGCATGACCTTCGCCGAGATTGCCGCCGAGTCGGGCCTGGCCGTGCCGACCGTCAAGACACATTACCTGCGTGCTTTACGGGCCGTGCGCGACCGCCTGGCCCGGCGATGGGGACCGGAAAGGAACGGATCATGAACGCCGACGACATCAAAGGGATGTTGGCCGAATACCTGGGTGACGAGTTGAGCCCGGAGGACCGCCGACGCTTCGAGGAGTACCTCGATACGGACCGCGAGTTCGCCGCCGAGGTCGCCTCGCTGCGATGCACCTTGGATGACATGCGTTCGCTGAAAGTGCCGGGCGAAGGCGCCTTCGCGGTGCCGCCGCGAGCCGCCGAACGCCGCTCGTGGCCGGTGCCAGTCCTGCGCTATGCGGCGGTGATCCTGCTGGCGTTTGCGGCCGGCTTTCTCGCGCGGGGCTGGTCCGGCGGGGAGGTCGGCTCGTCGGGTGCGCCTCCGGCTATCGCGGACTTTAGACCAGAACAACCGCCCGCCGGTTGGCAAATGCGGTTCGCCACCGCTTACGTCAAGAACACCAGCAAGTCAGGTTTGGCCCGGTCGCTCGTTTCGCTGGCCCAGGCCACGCGTTAGGTTGACGGTGGGTCCTCCTCGGCGGGCTCGGGCTCAGGCGAAGCCGGTTGTTCCGGTGCCGGCGGCGGCTCAGTCTCGGGCGACGCGGGCGCGACGGGTTCGCCGGCCTGCCGCTGCCACACACAGATCGGCTTGTTGGCCCAGGAGATGACGGTGTTGTACTGTCCCAGCCTGTCGGGTGGGCCGCGAAACACTCTCTTTAGCTCATAGTCTCCCAGACGCGTTCCCTCATAGCGCGGCCGGTCTGCCGCGAACACGATCCACTCCGGCCCGTCCTGAAGATCTGCAAGTGCCGTGTGTCGGTTTGTCTCGGGAGGTACGCGCCATCGCAGGACATCCACTCGCGTGAAATCCATCGGCGGCACGGCGTATGGAGCCGGGTTGGCGAAGACTCCGACGCTCGCTTCCGGCCGGCCCGCCAGGACGTCCGCCAGATAGGCCGCTGCCGCCATCCGCGTGTTGGCGTTGGTGGCGTCGGCACGGAACTGCTGTAGATAGCGGAGTCCGCAGACCCCAGTGGTGCAGATGAACAGCAGGGCCGCGAGAATTCCGGCCCAGCCGCTGCGCTTCACGATGCGGGCGACCTCCGTCGCGACCGCCAGCATCAGGACCAGGCTGACGTAGATCCCGAACCGGCCGAACTCACCCGGTTTATTGGCGCCGACCACAACCATAATCAGCAGCACGACCACGGCGGGCGCGGCCAGCATCAGCAAGCGTGGCCAGGTGCGGCGATGGCCGAAGCTCAGCAGCGGCAGCAGAGCTGCCACGGCCAACACAGGACTCGTGGCCTCGAGAATGAGCCGGAGCGTGTTGCGCAGCCCCTCGAGCGGATTGCCGAATGCGTACATGCCGGAGGTGTTTTCGAAGTTGGACCGCAGCAGGCCAGGATTCGCGAAGAGGTTGATGGCTACGTACGGATTGCAGACTAGGTACACCAGCGCGGCCAGGATGGTCCCGCCGACCAGACGCCAGATCACCCGGCCTGCGGAACGGGGCGGGGCGAATGCGGCCAGGAGAATCAGCACCAGTACGTAAGCGGCGGCCGGCACCATGCCCACGGCCAATCCGCACAGCACGGACATGCCAATAAACGCGCCGCCACGGGGCTTCTGAATGTAGCGGATTGCCGCGTACACGGCCCACATGGCCAGGACCGCCGCAGGCAGGTGCGGCTTGGCCTCGTGAGACATGTTGATGACCACGGGCAGAAACACGAACAACAGGGCCGCCATCAGGCCCGCGGTCCGGTCGCGCAGCGCGGTGCCGAGCTTGTAGGCAGCCAGAATGCCGAGCAGCATGAACAGGGCCACATAGCCGCGGGCGACCAGGAAGAAGGGGGCGAAGTCCTCTGGGTTGTCCAGGTAGTAGCTCACGTCGCTGCGCAGCTCCAGCCACGGCGTATATGAGACCAGCTTGAGCAGGGCTGCGACAGGATAGATAAACGCTCCGCCATACTGATACATCTTGGGATCGAAATCCCGCGTAGTCGGGTCCATGGCTCGGATGGCCTGAAACACAGTCATCTCGTCGGGGTGATGTGAATAGAGGCGGTAACGCACGGTGATGTCCGCGCGGGCTTGTTGGCTCGGGGTCAGGTTCTCCCAACTACCGGCGATGGCGGGCGGGCCGGCATCGACGTCGATGTTGGCCGCCTGAGAAGTACTGAACCGTGCGTCTGTGTCGGCGAGTTGGCTGATCGTCTCGCCGGTCCAAGGCTGCTCGCCGCCGAACAGGTACGGTTCGTTGGCCGTCGACGGCAGGCCCCAGCCGATACCTACCAAGCATACGAGCGCTCCGAGCAGAAGTATTGCGCTCAACCACCATCGATACATCACGCTACCTCCTCGCGCTCGGGCGGATAGCTCGGGCGCATGCCCCAGCAACCGCTCCAAAGCGGGATTCGTCGACCGGAAAGGCTTATTCGCCGCCTTGGCCGGCAAATCCTGCGGTTCGGTACTCATCGGCCGCCCCTTCAGTTTGCGGTCAGAAGAATATCGGTGACGGCCGCCACTCCCAGCAGCACGCCAACCACTCCGTTGACGGTGAAAAACGCCAGGTTCACACGCGAGAGATCGCCGGCTCGCACCAGGCTGTTCTCAATCAGCAGCAACAGAGCCACGGCGCCAACTCCCACCAAGTAGAGCGTTCCCAGGCCGCCGACGCGCCATAGGATCAACAGAAACACGACGGTCAGCAGGTGTGCCCCGCGGGCGATCCACAACGCCCTCGCGGCCCCGACCATGGCCGGCAGGCTGTGGAGGGCGTCCCGCCGGTCCACTTCGATGTCCTGGCAGGCGTAGATGATATCGAACCCGCCGATCCAGAACGACACGGCTGCCATGAGAGCCAGCGCCGGCCAGCCAACGCTGGCCGGATGGATGGCCAGCCACGCCGCCACAGGAGACAGGCCGATCGCGGCCCCGAGCAGAAAATGTGAATGACCTGTGAAGCGCTTGGTGTACGAATAGGCACACAGCAGGATCAGGATCGGTATAGAAAGGGCGGCTGGCCAGCGATTGCCGTCCAACCACCAGAAACCGCAACAGGAAATCACGAACAGCACGCAACAGGCGATAAGGAAGGACCAGGCGGCCCGGGGCGAGATTCTCCCCGTGGGCAGAGGACGGGTCGCCGTGCGCGGGTTCCGGGCATCGATGGCCGCGTCAGCCAGCCGGTTGAAGGTCATGGCTGCGCTGCGAGCGAAGACCATGCAGGCTACGATCAGCAGTCCTTGCCCGAGGGTGGGATGCCCGCCGGGCAGATGGCGGCCCGCCATGAACATGGCCATGATCGCGAAAGGCAGGGCGAAGATCGAATGTGAGAACTTGATCATCCGCCCCCAAGTGTGGACTTTTGACAGGGTACCGTTCAAGTTCCCATGTCTCCCCGTCGGCGACTCAGCCTGTGCCCGGGCTCTCATCCCAACGTGTCGGCAGGGCGTGCTCGATATCCAACAGGTCCAACACCTTGCCGACTACAAAGTCGATCAGATCTTCCACTCGCTGCGGGCGCAGGTAGAATCCCGGCGTCGCAGGGCAGATGATCCCGCCGGCGCGACTGATGGTCAGCATCCCCTCGATATCGATAGGGCTAAGCGGAGTTTCTCGCGGCACCAGAATCAGCCGCCGAGCTTCCTTGAGCGTCACTGCGGCGGCACGGCGAATCAGATTGTCTCCCAGTCCGGCCGCTATGGCCGCCAGCGTGTTGCTGCTGCACGGGCAGATGACCATTCCATCGGTCCTGAAAGACCCGCTGGCCAGGCGGCAGCCCATGTCCTGGTGGTCGTACAGTGTCAGGCGATCGGCATGGTCGCCGACCAGAGCTTGCGGATTCGCGTCAGTGATGTCCAGTTCAGCGGACAACAGGTGTCTACCGTGCGGTGAAATCACCAGATGAATCTCTGCGCCCGCCCCGGCCAGGCATTGAAGCAGGCGCACGGCGTAGGCCGCACCGCTTGCGCCGGTAACGGCTACGACTATTCTCTTATCGTTCATACCTGTCTCGGTCTCGGGTGGTCCGCTCAGGTTCGATCGCGGGGACGCTCGTGGCGCTTAATATGATCGATTCGCGGGGCGGCATCCACGCACCAGGGTGACTCGGGATATCGGCTCAGCAGCCGCTCCCATGTTTCCAAGGCCCGCTCCGGCTGGGCATCGCGTTCCAGCAGGGCCCCCAGTTCGAAGAGAGCCTGCTCGATGGCGTCGCCCTCAGGCCGTTCCTGTATGAACCGGGAGAGCTGGGCCGCTCGCCAGGTGCGCGAGCGTGCCTGCAAGATCAGTTCCAGGTCGATGTTGTCGGCCAGGGCTGACTGGGGATAGCGCCGACCCAACTCGCGCAGGTTCCGCTCGTATTGCGCGTGGCGCGCGTCTGCTTGCATCAGGAGTACCAGCGGGGCATCGTCGTACTGCGGGTCCCGGTTGCGTTCCAGCAGATTGCGTAGCTTCCGTCCCTCCTCCAACACTCGCGGCAAAGAGACGGCCAGCGAGGCCGCCGGCGGCTCGGCTTCGAACAGGCTCGTGGTCTGCTCGCCGGTCTGTTGCCCCTGCCGGACCATGTCCTCCAGTTCGTTCAACAGGTCGATGGCCTGGCCGACGTGCCCCTCCTGTGCGTAGATCCGCGCCAGTCGGAGTCGTGCCACGGCCGACAAGTCCGAGTCCGGATGTTTGGTCAGTAGCGTCACCCACGCGGGCCGGGAGACCCGCGATGGATAATCCAGGTAGTGCTCCAGCCGACCCGCCCGCAGAAACAGCGGTTCGTCGATGCGCATGTCCAGGGCTCGGGCTTTGATATACAAGACACTGGGTACGTACTTGCTCTTGGAGTAGTCCCTCAGGAAGCGATCACATGCCGCGGCGACCATGTACTGCCCGCCGGCCAGTTCCTCTTGCAGCGCGGCCAGTTCGTCGCCGACCCGATCCGGAGCGAAGGCCCACCAGTCACGGATCTCGGCCCGGATAGCCTCCAGGCTCTGACTCGCATTGCGGCCGGCGCGAAGGCGTCGCTCGGCCAGGCGCTCGATCACGGCCTGCCTGTCCAGGTCCACGAAGTAATCCGGCGAGCGCGGGCCGTACTCCCTTTCGAGCAAACGGTAGTACAGCTCGTCGCGGCCTACTTGCCCTTCGAAGAGGACTACGGGGATGGCGAACGAAACCGCCAACAACGGGGCGATGGCGCCGGGCCGATAATTCACTATTCGGGCGAGAAGCAGGACGGCGCCCATCAACAAGGCTGCCCAGATCATGGACCACAGCCACGGGAAATAGAGCTTGATCTGTTCAGCCGGAGCGAGCTGACTCAGCACTTCGCTGGGGTTTGTCGTGGCCAGAACGAAGTACAGGACCATGGGCACCAGTCCCAGCATGGCCGCAACGTAGCGCAGCCGGATGCGCCGTATGGTGGCGATGCGGCAGGCGATCAGAATGTTGACGGCCAACCAGGGCATGACGGCCAGGAATGCCACAATGGCGACACAAATCAGGGCGGCCGGAAGTCGGTACAGGATGGCCACGAGAATGGGAATGACCACAAGGGTTCCCAAAGTCATGCCTATGATGACCAGCATCATCGGGGCCCGCTGCACGTTGATTGGATAGAAGAGCCAGTCGGTCAAGGTGATTTGCCGCTCGCCGCGCCAGTCGAACGTGTTCCACAGGGTGGCTCCGTAGTCGTCCAGCGCGGGCGCGAAGAACACGCCGCTTCGAATCCAGTGGGTGAAGCAGGCCAGCCCGCAGAACAGCAGCACTGAGACGGACAGGAAGGCCACGGATCGCCGACGGTACTTGGGCGTAGTACGGGACCAGACGTCCACGATCTGCACCTGGCCGGGCGGGGGTACCTCCGTCCGAGAAGGAGGCTTGGGCAACGCCGCCTGCTCGTCCGCCCCGGCAGGGCGATCTTGGTCAGGCAGGATGGTCGGCCGGCCCGTTTCAGTCATGCGTTCACCGGATGGATGTGCGCCTTGGCTGCCAGATAGACCACGGCGATCCCGAAAGTCAACGGGTGGACTTCGATCCGCTCGAAGCCCACCTCCCGGAGCAGGTTCACGATCTGACTGCGGCTGGCAAAGCGTAACACAGAGCGTGGCAGATAGCGATATGCTCCGCTGCGATCGCGACTGATAAGCGTAGCGATTGCCGGCAACATGCGATTAAAATAAAAATGGAATAAAGCGCGTGTTACTTTTGCGGAAGGGTTCGAGAACTCCAGGATGACGGCCCGTCCATCAGGGCTCAAGACGCGGTGGACTTCACGGAATCCGGCCTTGAGGTCCTGGAGGTTACGGACACCGAAGGCACAAGACACAGCCGTAAACTGTTCATTTAGAAAGGGTAATGAAAGGGCATCCGCCTGACACCATCTCATGGCAGGGGACGAGGTGCCCGCGGCCCGCCGGATCATCTCCCCGGCGAAATCCGCCCCGACGACCAACGCCGGCGCCGGCCGGGCAGCGGCAAAGGCGCGGGCCAGGTCGCCCGTGCCGCAGGCCAGGTCCAGCACGCGGTCGGTGCCGGTCACCCGCGACAACTCCACCGCCCGCCGTCTCCAGTAGGCATCTCGCCCGAAGCTGGTCAGGGTGTTGACCAGCTCGTAGGTCGGGGCCACGGCGTTAAACATGGCCCGCACCCGACGGGCCTTGTCCCGCACGGCGTGCGGCTCGGCCAGGTTCTGCTCATGCCAAACGGTCTGTTGATCCGGGTCGGTCATCAGCGGGGCCGCCAGGTGTCAAGCCACCGGAAAGCCTCTGGGGGACCTGCCTTCCCCAGAGCCAGGGAGGATGTGTGACACAACTGTGTTCACCACCAACGCACACACGAACGCCAGGGGCAGATTGTAGATGTGGATGCCGGTGGCGGCCTCCCGCTGCGCGGTCCAGATCTCCGGCCATGCCAGCGCGACCGCAAAGCCGGTGATCATGCCGGCGACACAACCCGCATACGACGCCTTCCGCCACAGCAGCACCAGGATG
>CP070685.1:3204921-3220878 GCA_020352895.1 Phycisphaerales bacterium | reverse complement strand
TTTCGGGCGGGCACATCGGTGGGCTGACACTTGTCGCCCGGAGTGACGCTTCGTCAGCGGCAAGCCGTCAGCCACGCCAGGGCGGGACGTGCGGGACCTGCCTCACCGTGCCGATGTGAGGGGCGTCGGAGGGCCCGCCTGAATCGGGGGCTAGCTGGCGCTCGCGAAGGTGACGGACCTTGAGCCTGTCGAGCGCGGTCAGCCGCAGGCCATGTGCCGCCTGGCGTTCCCGCTTCTCGCGGTCGCGTCGGCCGTCTTCACCATTCCTCCACGCACCAACCGGCGGGCAGTGAGGGATCGCCGGGAATCAGCAGCCTTTCGGGATAGAAAGCGAACCCGCAATCATGCAGAGCTGCACCGGTAACGAATCGCACGACGTCGGGACCGCCGCTCCGGATGGCCAGCACGCGGTACAGGCCGATCCAGCGGGGGCATTGGGCTGTCCGCCTTCCGCCGGCGTGTGCAAGTGCGGCCTCCTCCAGCGCGGGCCGGCTCAATCCGAAACGCGCTCGCAAAGGCCAGCGCGTCGCGGCACTTGTCAGGATGACGGCTAGGCACAGGGGCGCCACCAGCCAGAGATGCACAAACCTTCGTGGGCGTCGGGCCGGCTTCGCCCCGACCTGCTCACGAGCATTCCTGCCTGTCAGCGCCCGTCCCATGTAATCCACAAAGACCACGAACACGAACAGCGGCCCACCCCAGGCGACCGCTGCCCCGGGCAGCGAAAAGAGTGACGGCTGTAAGGGCTTGGACAGTTCCCAAAGACTCAACACTGTCAGGACGATCATGCCCCAGGTGTGCCACGCTCGTGGCGGCCCAGACCAGAGGACACGTCGCGTCCGTGGCCGCACATCGCGCCTCGGGTCCGTGGCGGCGTAAACCAATGACTCTTCTGTTTCGTTCATTGTCATCCGGCCGACGTGAATCCTGTTCTGCGTCCTCTGCGGCGGCCTCATGGCCCATTTTGTCGGCGGAAGCGACTCGCGCCGCGGCGTTTCGGATGGCTATTATCGCGTGCGCGAGCGACCAGGCCAGATACGCGGCAAGCATGCAGACGATTCGCCATGCTCGCTCATCCCCCGGCGCCTCGCCGAACGGTGCGCTACCGTCCAGCGTACCGGATCGATCCGCTGGGGCGGCGCGCGGAAAACGGGCTACTCGGCCGCCGGGCAGAGCTCAGGGTGCTTCGGCTTGGCGACACCGGCCGTGCGAAACTCGGCGGCCTTCCTGCCATGCGGTCGGCATAGCGAATCGACGCCGGAGTCAGCGGCCTGGTTCGCGAGACCGAACCCGCTCGCGACAGCATGGACCGCGAATACCCGGTTTGCGATGGGGCGGCGAACACGTTCTGTGGCACGATCCGCCCGGGGAACGCCGAACCGGCAGGTGGAGGCGTGTAGCGGACGAGGGGAGACGCCGCAGACGCGCCGGGGGCCGCGGTGAGTGGCGACTGCACTGGCCGGGTCATCGCATAACGCATACTTCCCGGTCTGGCCGGTCCGCGCGCCCAATTCGTGTAGCCACTGGCCGAGGGCAGCGGACCGCGCTGCAAATACTGCCCACGATTCTCCGAGGGCAAGAACCCGTCCGACGCGCGGGCGAAGCGGTTCTCGGACGGCAACGCGCGGCCGCTTGCTCCGTAGTAGCCGCCATATCGCATCGAACCCGCGGCCGGCCTGGCGAGCCCCCCTGGATTCACCTGCCACTGGGCCAGCAAAACGCCTTGCGTTAAACCGGCGACCACGGAGAGCACGCCCGCCAGGAGCGGCGCGGGGCGGCACGGTTGACCGCCCCTTCTCTTTGCGGCGCTGGCATCGATCCGCGCGGCGGTTCCCCGATTGGGCATGGGCTACTCCTCGCTCGGCGAGCCCTGCTGTCGCTCGCCGGCGTTCCCATCAGAGCCGAGTCTCGGTTGCTCCATGATGGCCTGCATGTCGATCTTGGTGGCGCCTGCCGGCGGTGCGAAGATGAAAACCTCGTCGGGCAACTCAGGCGAAAAGTTCCACTCGTCCAGGAAAGCAATGAATTCCGGCTGCCCGGGCACCGACTTGTATGTGATCACGAGCTTGCGAGGCAGCGGTTTGTCACCCGCCTCGATCCAAATCTGCCAGTCCACGGCATTCTGCCTGAAGGCCAGATGGTGGCACGGGGCGCCGAGCACGTCATGCAGCCCGACGTAGAATCCGAACCACACGTCCTTCAGGGTGGACTCGTGGAGGTCACTGAACAGAAGATCCGCCAGAGGCATGACCACGCCGAACGTTCGGGCCACGTAGTCGATCATCTGGTCGATATTGTCGGGCACCTCCAGCACGGCGTACGAGTTCTCGTCCCGGTTGTGTATGCTGAGAGTGCGGCCGTCGTACCAAAGCCGTTCATTGAGCCCGTCTCCCACGAGCTGGGCCGTGATTCGATCCGGGCGACGCACCGCAATGCGCTTGGTTGTGCCCAGTTGGATCTTCATGCCCGATTCCAGCACTTCGTCCATCATGTCGCGGGACCGAAAGCTGAACTGCTTGGCACCGACCAGATACGTGCCCATCTGCGTGAAGATCTGACGGGCCCTCGGCTCGATGTTGTCGCCGGGGACGGGCGTCTGCCCTGTGGCCGAGCCCGCCAGTGCGAACACGGCGGCTACCCCAATCCAACCTTGTCGTGTGTGCATGGCGAAGTCCTCTGTGCATGTCCTTCTGGAAACCCCCGATATTGTAGAACACGTATCGCCGCAGACAAGCGACGTACGCCGCGGCCTGGTGAGCCGACGCGCTTAGCGCCGGGCGAACTTGCGGCGCACAGGTAAGGGACCCACGTAGGGGCCCTGAGGTCTCATTCCGCCCTCGATCAGTTGACGCTCTGACTGATATTCAGCGCAATGGGAACGGGGAGGTATTCGAACGTGAAGGTGACCGTGTCGCCGCAACTGAAGTCGTCGCCGTCGCGCAGCACCTCGGTGTCATCGCCAGGGCCGGGCAATCCTGCGATCATCACCCTGGCTTCCTCGATAATCAGGGCCTGGAGTTCGTCGCAATCTCGCGATACGCGCTCCGTCGAATCGGGATCGACCGTGATCTCTATCTTCTCGCCCACCGAGGTGAGCAGCGCTTCGGGGATCAACTGCTCGTCGGCGATGTAGATTTCCACTTGTACTGGGAGATTCCCGTTGTTGACCAGCTCAACGGTGACGCGCGAAGAGCCGAGAAGACCGCCCAGATCAAAACCCTCACAGCCGCCTATGAGGCTCACCGAGATTAGACACATCATGCAGCGGACGAACGCTTTCATGCCCTGCTCCCTACCGCCTTCATCGGCTGATCCGGCTGGTAATCTCCCCTTCTTCTGGCGAGCCCGGTTCCCCTGACCGGGTGATGACCGCGCCAGCAAGTTACCTAATCATATACGGTCGATCGGCTGGCTCGTCAAATGGCCGGACCGAAACGCCCTTTATGGGCCGGTCCGCTTTGCGGCAACAGGCGGCACCTCGCGGCATTCGCCGTGGCCCAGGACCCAGAAATCCCCCCTCCCATGGCCGGCGGCCTCCACGGCCCGATTCAGCCGTTCCACAGGCTCGTCCTGCCCATCGTCGCCCAACGGAAAGGTTCCGAAGTGAATGGCCATGCTTGTGCCGGCACCCAGGATGCGATGAGCCTCCACCGCCTCTTCGGGCGACAAGTGCACCGGGCCCATGAACCAGCGGGGCTGGAACGCACCAATGGGAAGAAGGGCTAACCGAGGCGGACCGAAACGGCGGCGAATTTGTTGAAAGTGGCTCCCGAGCCCGGTATCGCCGGCGAAGTACACCACTCCCGCGGGGCCTTCGATGACGAAGCCGCTCCACAATGTCCTGCATCGGTCGAACAGGCCTCGACCCGAAAAGTGTCGGGCCGGCACGCTGGTCAGGCGGACATCTTTGCTTAACGAAACCGATTGCCACCAGTCCATTTCCGTGCACCCGGCCACGCCCTGCGCCGTCAGGAAGCCGCCGTTGCCCAGCCCCACGAACAGCCGCGGGCCACGCTTGGTCACCAGACGCTTGAGCGTGTCGACGTTCATATGGTCGTAGTGATCGTGGCTGACGATCACCGCGTCGAGAGGAGGCAGCTCTTCGATGCCCAGGCCCGGCGGGCAACGCCGCCTGGGCCCGAATCCGAACCATGGAAGAGGGCTGCAATCTTCGGACCATGTCGGATCGGTCAGGATGTTCAGCTCGTCCATCTGAATGAGTGTCGTGGCGTGGTTGATGAACGTGACTCGGAGCCGGCCGGCCGAGACACGCTGTGGTGGTGACGGCGCTGGCCCGATTTCCGAACGTTGGCGCCAGGGCCCAGGCCGTCGTGTGAGAATCCATTTGATGAACTGGCCGGACGAGTGTTGGATCGGATCGTGGTTGAAGAAACGCTTGCCGTCGAAGTGGTCGGAAACCGGACCTTGGTACGCCGGCGCGGACACCACATGTTCTCCCCTGATGATTATGATTGGCATGCTCGCAACCGCGACTGGCAAACTGCCGAGCGCCACGCACACTTACCATCGCCTGCCTCACCTTCGGCGCCAAGGCGGGCGGCCGATACTCCCTGTAGCCGGGCCCTCTCCAACCTGCATCGGACCTTCGCTGGACATGGTCGGGCCCCTCGGACGAACAGGTGCGGGGCCCTTCTGTGATTGGGCAGAGAACCCGGTTTGCCGCAGCGGGCTTCGTATCGTAGGTTCCAGGAGACGGAACGGTCGAGATTCGCCCCGGCCGAGTGGGCTCGTGTCTGACCGGACCTTGTGAGAATCAGTGCCGTTTGTGGTACTGCTGCCTTTGAGGGGGCCGGAGCCAGGCTCGGTAAATGCTGGCGACCGACGCGGGTGAAATGCGGGGGTCGCCGCGGCAGGTCGCGTGCTTTCCGGAAGGGATTGCGGGCCGCGAGCTTCCGGTGAACGGCCTGTTGGGGAACGGGCCGTCTTCCCCTGCGCCCCTCCCGTCCGATAATGCGGCACAGACGACACGCCGGAGCAGACTCTCCCACAAACATAACTTGGCGATATCAGGGTCGGCCGTTGTGCATGGCCGTCAGCCGTGCCCGCACCAGGGCCGGCATAGGAATGCTGAGGTCGTTAAGATCAACAAGGTGCCGCCTCCGGCCGTTGCCGTGGCCGTTACCGTTCCCGTTGCCGTTCCGTCCAGGATAGCGGCGACGCATGCTGCAAAGCTCCTCCACGCAGATCAGGCGGGCACCCTTGGCTTCAAGCTTACGAAGTGCCAGGTCCGCGGCAGTTATGTTCCAGAAGCCGCAGGCATCGTACACCACCGCAACACGCTTCATGCGCGCCATCAGACCCAGAGCCAGCGACTTGATGGCGGCCTCCAGGCCCACGCCCAGAATTACGTATTCCCCTACAGCCGACTCGGTCAGCAGGCGGTCCGCCTTGGGGTTGCCTAGAAAATCCTTGTCCCGCTTGCGGAGTATGACCTGTTGAAAACTGCCCAGCAGATTCTTGGGCATCGACAGGCTGTTGTCCACCTGCAAGAACGTGCGGTTGCTGAACAGCGTGAACCGAATCTTTTGTTGCCCGGGACTTCCGTCCACGCAGTGGCGCGGAGTGCCGTTGAAAGGTTCGTTCTCGTGCCGGGCTTCGAGGGCCGATACCACGGTCGTGTGCGTTACCCGGGCCCAGGCCATGGCCCGGCGCAGACTGGGCAACAACTGCTCTCTGTTAAGTACGGGAAACGCGCCGTTGTCGGAAAGGAAATCTCTCTGAGTACTCACATCGATGAGGACTCGCTTGATCATTTCGATCTTTCCCCTGTCGCCGGCCACGCCGGCCGCGGCTCGCACGCACGTTGCGCCTGTGCGATACTGGTGAGGTGAAAAACACAGGCGACACGAAGTTGCCGTCGATAGTGCGGGGAGGCTTCTTTCCCAGGACCTCCGCCGGGGGCTCCGTCCCATTTCTTCATTGGTATGTTACCCGCCTGTTGTCTCTAAGGCGAGTCGGAAAATCGATGAAAAAAAACGCACCGACCTCGGGCGATGTTACCGGCCCTTTGTTCTTCGAATGCTTCAGTGGTGCGACCGCGCGGCCTTCATCAACGCTACTGCCCAAAATGCGGGCTGTTCATAATGTGCCGCCTGTGCGGATTGTGAAGGCTCTCCGCGACATGAATTGCGGTGTGAATAAAGTAGTTGAACTGAGGGACGCGGATCGTGCTTAGTGGCACGAATGATGACAGTCCGAAATGCGACCCGCCGCCGCCCTGTTTACACACGGACCGTGCCTCCAGGCCCGGATGAGTGCTGAGTTGGTCTCTTGCCCCCCCTTCCTGCCCCGCGACCCGCTCTCCGGTGAGCTTGCACCCACCACCATAGCTGCAGAGTTCTCGCTCTCGCGCTGCAGCGCACCATACATCTGCACCAGGCTCGCAGCAGGACCACGGCTTCTCCGTCAACGGCCGACTGCAGAACCTACTCTCGCCGCAGAAGCCACGGATCAGCCGTTTCGGCGCTCCTGTGGCCGGTGGTTCAATTGGCGCGGTATACTCCCAGGCCTTTCCCGGATCTGCTGGCCGGCATCGCAGCCCGGCGGTCGCTCGCGGGTCGGTTTGGACGGGAGCCTTCATGCTCAACACCATCCGACGAGATGACGTCCTGAGCCAGGCGCGGCATCGCACCCTCGATATTGGCCTCAACTGGCTCGCCCTGGTGCTTGCCTATGCCCTCAAGGAGGGCGGGCGGATCGGCATACCCACGGAACGCTTCGGCTGGAACGAGGCCCTGATCACCTTCGTGGGCGTGGCCCTGGTCTGGCTGGTGACCACAACGCTGCTGGAGACCTACGACTACAAGCGGCGCCTCTTCGCCGAGTGTGTCAACCTGGTGACGGCCCTGGCCATCACCATCGCTTTCTACATGACCTATGTGTTCTTCACGCGCGTCTTTCTGTATCCGCGGTGGTTTGTCATTTTCTATGCCGCATTCGGTTCGGCCTTGCTGGTTGGTTCGCGCCTGGTCAAGTTCTGGATACGCGAGGCACTTTACAGACGCGGATACCTGCTGCGCCGCCTGTTGATTGTGGGTTACACCGAAGTGGGAAGGCGGCTGGCTGGGGCCGCCATGGAAGCGCACGCCCTCGGCTTCAAATTCGTCGGCTTTCTGGCGGATGGGGCCGAGGCCCAACGAGATGCCCGCTGGCTGGGCGGGCTGGACCGGCTGGAAGAAATCATTCCCCGCAAGCAGGTAGACGAGGTCATCGTGGCCCTGCCGGGACGAGAACACGACCGAGTCCTGGAGATCGCCCACCGCTGCCAGAGACACAGCGTCCGACTGCGCGTGGTGCCCGACCTGTTCGAAGCCGTCATGGTTCGGGCTACGGTCACTGAGATTGAGGGCATCCCTCTGATCGGCCTGCGCGACCCGGCCATCACAGGTTACCAGAGCTGGATGAAGCGCGTCTTCGATGTGGCCGTCGCCTCGACATGCCTGATCTTATTCAGCCCGCTCTTCGTCCTCATCCCCTTCCTGATCTGGCTGGACTCGCGCGGCAAGGTGCTCTACGTCCAGAGAAGGGCCGGAGAGAACGGACGCCCCTTCAAGCTGTACAAGTTCCGTTCCATGGTGCACGGCGCGGAGGAGAAGCTGGGCGACTTGGTCGACCTGGATGCGCTTCCCGAGCCGGCGTACAAAATCCCGGATGATCCGCGCGTGACACGCGTCGGCCGGCTCTTGCGACGCAGCAGCCTGGACGAGTTGCCCCAGTTCTTCAACGTGCTCAAGGGTGACATGAGCATGGTCGGCCCGCGGCCCGAGGCCATGGAGATGGTGGATCGCTACAACATGTGGCAGCGCAAGCGACTCAACGTCAAGCCCGGCATTACCGGGCCGATGCAGGTGTGCGGCCGGGGTGACTTATCGCTCGACGATCGCATCCGGCTGGAACTGCTGTATATCACCAATTACTCCCTCGTTAACGACATCAAGCTGCTCGTTCAGACGGTTCCGGCCGTTGTTCGCGGACGCGGTGCCTACTAGGCCCCGGCCGACCGCCGGACAGCAAGCGCGGCTGGCCCGTTGGCTCTGACGCTCATTGGATCGGCTTCGAGAACCGCTCGCCATGTTTCAGTCTCTCCCTACATTCGCCGATAAAGCCGGTCGGTATAGGGGCCCGTTGGCCCGATCCCATCGAAGGAGTGGGAAGTGCAGGCTCACGCCGTTCCGTCAACCGCCCGATGTGCTGAGGTCCGGTCTCTTCTGAGGCGAGGGAGCGAGTCAAGACCGACGCGCATGCTCCTGATCCTTGTCGCTCTTTGGCTGACAAATGTCTTCGACGCGGGAATGACCCTTCTGGCTCATGCCCAGGGTGTCTTGCATGAGGTCAATCCCGTGGGCGTGTGGCTGCTGAGCCAGGGGCCCCACGCTGTCGTCGTCTTCAAGATGATCATGCTCCTGATCGCCACCGGCCTGCTGTGGTACATGCGACGGCACCCTCTGGCCGAGCTGGCCGCCTGGGTGGAACTGGCCACCAGCATTCTGGTCTGCTTGCGCTGGCGGGCCTACTACGAAGTGTACATCGGCATCAGCAACTTGGCCCTGCTTGCTGAGAACAGCACGGGACTTCTATAGCGCCGGTTCCGGCGCTCGTCGCTGCGCGCCGGATCATGCCCTATTCCCAGCGGCAAGACCCCAGCCGCGGACCCAGCCTGTCGTGATTCAGGGATTTGCCGGAAGCAGCACGTCCACCCAGACGAGGCGGTGGTCGCTGGACGCTTCAGGGCCGGCGACGAGATGGCCGAGCGGGTCTCCCTCGGCAGGCCAGAACACCCCGGCTCCGACGACTTTCATCTCCACCGATGGCAGCACGTAGTCGATTCGCCCGAAGTGACAGGTCTTGGTCTGGGCCCAATCCGGCGCTGCCTCGCGTTCGCCCGGCCGCCTGCCCATGTGCACCGGCGCGGCGTCTTGCACACGAGCTAGTTCGAGCAACTGACTGATGGCCGTCCGGCCGTAAAGAGCCTCATCTTTGACCGGTTCCGCGTTCATGTCGCCGAGGACTACGAATAGCGCCTCCGACCCCAGCGCTCCCCGCTTGCCTAGGTCGTCGACGATATAGCTTGCCCGCTCGCCCCCTTGGACGTAGTCGGCCAGAAGCCGGATCTCATCAAACGTGCGTCGTCCGTTGCGGTCTTCGGGACCGTCGAAGATCGGCGGCGTCGGGTGAGCGCAGATGACGTGCACCGTCTTCGCCCCGATACGCAAGGGCACGTCCCAGTGGCTCTTGCTGCTCAGCCGAAAGACGGCCGCTTCTTCGGGCGAATACCAGGCCGGCTTGCCCTCCTGTCCGTCGGGCATCAGATTGCCCGGCATGTCCTTCCACAGCAGCCGGCCGAAGGTGCGCACGCCAACGGCGTCGATCGGGAAACGGCTGAACAGGGCCATGCCGTACTGGCCAGGATAACGCCCGAAACCGTAGGCGTCGTCCGGCCCGTCCGTGCTCCCGTCGTTGCTCAGATCCATTCCCGTGGGCACCCCGGTGTTGACGGGCTCGAAGAAGACGTGTGCGTAGTCGATAGGCTCCTGTCCGTTTTGCGACACGCGCAGGTATCGCTCCGCGAACAGCGTGGCGTTGGCGCGCGTCTCGATATCGAAGTCAATCTCGTTGATCAGCAGCACGTCCGGCCGGGTGCGCTGAATGATCTCCGCCGCCCGGCGAAGCTGCGGACAAATGCCCCGCCCCTCGGCGTCCGTCTGTCCCAGCTTGTCCGCACTCAGCTCTTTGATGTTAAACGCCGCGAATCGAACGCTTTGCCCGGCCCCAGCATCGCTCATGGCCGACAGCAGCATCGTGGCACCCACAAGCAGAATTCCCATGACCCGCCTCGATTGGCTCCGTGCGCCCCCGTACGCAGTCCCATCCGCTAGGCCGACGGGGGCTGCAATGCGTCCCCGGCATCTTTCTTCTTCACCGGTTGCTCCAATGGAGACTCGAAGCCCTTGCGCGCGCAAATCTCTCCGATGATCTCCTTGAATCGGGCGATGTGGAAGCTGTGCAGCTTCTGCTGCCCGGGCTGGCCGCCGCGCTCGTAGTGCAGCCACACAAAACCCTTGCGCTTGTACCGGGAGGAGTCCAACAGGCGCATCTGGTTCCACTCGATCGGCTCGCCTCGGTTGCAGACGAGGCCTCGGTCGTCCAGCACCACGCGTGTGCGGGCCGCACGGATCAACAGCCATCCCGCGATCACCGTCAGCACCGCGGTAATGACCGCTCCAATCATTTGCCATTGCAGATCAGTCCTCGTGTGTGGCGCGTCCTCCCACGTGGACTGCTCCACCAGGCCCGCCCGGTCCAGCTTCGCCCAGATATAGCCGCTCTTGCCTACCCAGAATACTTCCACATCGTTGTTGAAAGACGGCTCGCCAAGCTCTTCCTCCAGTTTGGCCAGGCGGTCACCCTTGTGAATCCGATCCAGCAGGCCTTCGGTGATCGAGGGATTCATGCTGGGAGGCTCCTTGGCCGGATCGGGGAACTTCTCGCCCATGTACTCGGCGTTCTCCCGCGGCCAGGCCACCAGCCCGTCTCGCAGAAACAGGATGCAGAGGATCAGACAGGCCAGGGTGACAATCCCCAGCCGAACAAGCGTCTCTCGCGTTGTGCCGCTCTCAATCTTCATGTCTCGAATCTCCCGGGCTTGCCCTGGGGTTGACATGTGGACTCGTCCGCAGGCATGATTGCCGGGGACGCGCCGGATTGCAAGTCTGCCCGGTCGGGCCGCACGAGCCCGCCTACCGGATTCATCATTCATCCGCAGCGCCCGCAGACCACAGTTCGGTGCCCTTGAAATGCGCCAGCGGCCGCCCAATAATATTCTCCCCGGATGAGGGGTACTTCAGCATGAAGAGGACGGTGTAATGGATGGCCATTTCGGCGGCGTGTGCGATGACTTCCATTTCAGCACGCGGCTCTTTCTGAAGCTGGATTTCCCCACCGAACGGGAGACGGTGCTCCACTTCTTCGAGCGCCTCGAACGCGAGTTTCCCAAGATGTCGCGCCTGCGCCGCCGCGACGACGGGGCCCTGGTCCTGGAAGAAGACCAGCCGGGCATGGGGCCGCGCCGCTGGGTACGCCTCGATCGCAGAACCGTCCGCTTCGGCTTCTTCGCCCCGCCCTCCTTGGACGAGATCCGCCGGCTGGGCGACGTGATTCTCGAACACGCCCCCTACCACCTGACCCTCAGCCCGCTGGATACCGACCGCCTCGAAGTGGTCTACGGGTTCGATCTGGAATATCGCGGCAACCACGACCAACTGGTCGCCGATGCACTCATGTCCGAACATCCCTTCGGGGCCATGCTCAGTTCCGACGATCCGGACGAGGAAAACAAGTTCCAGGCCATCGAGTGCCAGCCCTACTTCGGCATGGCCCTGACCACGACCTGCGATCTGCAAGCCTACTTCGAGATCAAGGGCCGCACCAGCACCTACGAGGTCCGCGCTCAGGATTACGAGAACCAGATCATCAGCATCTATCTGACCGTGCGCAAGTACTTCGGCTACACCGAAGTACGCCCACTCACGCAGGAGCAGCGCGACCTGATTGACATCGCCGACGAGCTGGGCCGCAACCGCGTCGTTCCGCTGATTGTTGCCCCCTTGCAACAAGCCATCGCCACTCGTCTGCAGTGACGGACCTGCTCGAGCTGTCGCGCCGTCCGCCTGCGCCACCCCCTCTGGGACACGAGACGCCCTGCCGATGGCAGCGCGGCTTCCGCACCGATCAGATGTCGAAGTGCGGAATGTAGTCCTTCTCGCCGCGCCGCTCGCGATCGCGCATGCGTAACTCGGCCGGCTTGATGGATACCGTGCAATAGTCGGGAATCGGCGAGGTCAGGAACACCGATCCGCCCACAACGCTCTCGCTTCCCAGGACGGTGTCACCGCCCAGAACAGTGGCATTGGCGTATACGGTGACGCGGTCTCTCACCGTCGGGTGCCGCTTGAACCCTCGGATGGCCCGTCCGCGCTCGTCCTTCGGAATTGACAACGCCCCCAGCGTCACCCCTTGATACAGCTTGACATTGTCCCCGATGTCCGTGGTCTCGCCGACCACCACCCCCGTAGCGTGATCGATGAAGAAGTTGCGGCCGATCCGCGCACCCGGGTGAATGTCCACGCCGGTCTGCCAGTGCGCCCACTCGGTCATGATGCGCGGCAGCAGGGGTACCTTCAGCTCGTGCAACGCATGGGCCAGACGGTACACCGTCACCGCCAACAACCCCGGGTATGCCAGGATGACCTCGTGCAGGTTCGTGGCCGCCGGATCGCCGTCGTAAGCAGCCTGAACGTCTCCGGCCAGTATCTCGCGAATCTCCGGAAGCCGCTCCAGGAACGCGATCGTGATCTCTCGGGCCTGTTCCGCGCAGCACGGGCCTTCGTCCTCGCTCTTGCCCTCCACTTCCCTCTGGTGGCAGAGGGCCATGTAGATCTGCCGTTGAAGCCGCTCACCGATTTTGGGCAACAGCTCGCCGACGTGGTAGCCGATGTTGTGCTCGTTGAGGTTCTGCCGCCCGAAGTACCCCGGGTACAGCAGCTCCAGCAGCAACTCGATCGTGTCGATAATCTCCGCCCGCGCCGGCAGATACGCCTTTCCGATGTGATGGGTGCGGCCGTCGCTGTAATAGCTGGCCACGATTCGGTCGACCAGACCGGGCAGCTTATTGCCGAATTCGAATTTCTCTGGTTGCATGAGCGTGTTCCTGTCGCTGGGGTGGGTCACGACGTCGAGGCCGCATGGCCCCGGCGCGTCCTGGCATGGACCCTATCTTCCGGCCGTCGAACATGGCTATCTTAGGAGCCGCCCCGCGCGGCGGCAATTGACTTGCGCGTCCGCGGCGGGTCCGCAAGGGCAATCCGTGGTATCCTAAGAGGCGCGATGTCTCCCCAGCGAAGCGATTTCCTGGCCCTGGATGACGCCGGGCTGCTGGCACAGTGTGACGTGCATGCCTATCGAGCCTCCGGGCCCGGTGGCCAGAAGCGCAACAAGACTAGCTCGGCCGTACGCCTGCACCACCGCCCCACGGGCTTGGTCACGCGCGGCACCGAGAGCCGCAGCCAGCATGAGAACAAGGCTCGCGCTCTCCGAAGGCTGCGTATGGCCATCGCCCTGCATGTCCGCCACTTCCGTGATCCCGAGCTCGATTCCCCTTCGGCCCTGCTCAGTGAGTGCGTGACCCCCAATGGCCGGCTCCAGTGCGGACGCCGAGATCATCGATACCCACGCGTGGTGAGCGAACTGCTCGATGTCCTGTACGCGCACGAAGGCCGCGTGAGCGAATCCGCCGATGCCCTGGGCATCAGCACCTCACACCTGACTTCGTTCTTTCGCAAGGACCCCAAACTCTGGGCCCGCGTCAACGAAATCCGCGCCCACTGTGGTTCCCGACCGCTGCGATGATGACCCCGGATCGATGAACACTGGCGCTAAACAGGGCGCGGACATGCGAAGCTTAATTCTGCCGTGCAATCGTCTCGGATTGGCGGTAGAATCGCAGCTTGAAGCGACTTCGTAGTACTCCGCCCGGCCGTGATGGAGGGCGCCGGACGTATGGCGCATAGGTCCCAGTTGCATGCCAGCCACATATCGCCGGGCGATCGTTGCGGCCGCGTCGCCGCGGAAGTACGCCAGCGTCTTCGCAGTTCGCGTCTTCTCGGCCCTCTTGCAAGGTTTTTCGCCTGGTGGGCAGGCGTATTCGTTTTTTTCTGCTCCCTGACCGTCTGTCCATTCTGCGGGCAGGTGGGTTGCGTCGGCGGCGCGGCCAGCGCCGGCATTTTCGGTGGAATCACCGCGTTCTTCGTCTCCCTGATGCGGCACGGCTGGCGAAGGGGGCGCGTCTCCGTCCACCGCGGTGCTCACACGGACAGCGATGCCGTCGACCCGAGCCATGTGCAACAAGCCCCATGCTGCGAGCACGCCTCCGGGGGGCGTGAATGAAGCGGGCCGCTCCAGTCACCCTAGCGGCGTTGCTGCTCGCGGCGAGCGGCTGCGCCTCGCCCAGCGTCATTCGCCGCCTGCCCGATCCGACCATCACACCACCTCGCCCGCGCATCAGCCGGGCGCCGGTTGCCACGCCGCGCCCGCCGCCGCGTCCGCCGCCGTCCACCCCGCTTGCCGGCAAAGTCATCGTCGTGGACGCCGGACACGGCGGGCATGACCCTGGTGCCCTGGGGGTCGGACCCGTGCCCGAAGAGACTGTGAATCTGGGCGTTGCGTTGAAGCTGATTCCCTTCCTGGAGCAGCGCGGCGCCCAGGTCATCGCGACACGCACGGGAGATCGCTTCGTCGCGCTCGACGGCCGAGCCCGCATGGCCGAGGAGGCCCGCGCCGATCTCTTTGTTTCCATTCACGCCGACGCCTGTCCGCGTTCGAGTGTGTCTGGGGCTACGATATACGTCGCTCGCGGCGCTGGCGGTGCGAGTCGCCGTGCGGCCGGCAGCATCGCCGCTGCGCTGGAATCGTCGGGGATCGCCTGCCGCGGCGTTCGCAAGGCCGGCTTCCGCGTTCTCGTGGGGCACTCGCGACCGGCCGTCTTGATCGAGTGCGGATACCTGACCAACTACCATGAGGCCCGCGCGCTCGGCACCTCCGCCTACCAGGCCCGCCTGGCTGAGGCCATCGCCGAAGGCATCACCGATCATTTCGGGCCGTGATTCTGCATCAAAGCATGGTGCACGATGCGTGGGACGTGGGCCCGTCGCGCCGTCAACGCACGTTGCGGATGCGGAGCACCGTGACGGCCAGGATGATCAGGCCCGCCAGGGCGCAAGCGAAGCTCCACGCCGCAGGGACCATGTCCTCGCTGATGAAGGATTGGATCATCAGCACGATCGCGGCCATGTACAGCGCGACTACCGAGAGGTGCTTGACCGTGGTGATCACCGGCTGCGGCAGGAAGTGCCTGCGCCGCGTCTCGCCGAGCAGACAGTCCGGGCATAGCGACCGGCCGTCCAGCCCTTCCAGAAGCTCCTTGTATCGCCCGCAGGCCGGGCAGACGCGCACGTCGCTGCCGTCCGCATGCAGCTTCAACTCATTCTTGAGAATGCGGTAGGCGTTGACGATCTGTTCGAAGCGCTTCTGCCGCGAACGCCCGCGGCTCAGGTCGGGATGATTCTGCTTGGCCAGCCGCCGGAAGGCCGCCCGCACCTCGTCCGGGCTGGCCGAGGCGTCCAACTCCAGCACGAGAAAGCACTCTTCCGGCGACATCTTCTCCATGGCCTGGCACCTGTTTTGTCCGGCCCGGGTTCCCCGTTCGGGCCGGCTCCGGCTGTCCGATTACCAGAAGTCCGCGTACTCCGGGTCGAGGTCCTCGCCGTGCGGAATTTGCTCCGTGGGGAAACTCAGCGTGATGCATTGCGTGAGAATCAGGATAACCACGAAAAGCAGAAACGCAGCTCCGCCGACCAGCATGATCCGCACCCACCACAGCAGGGCGGCCTCGCCTATCCGCTCCCAATCCGGGCCGGCCTTGGGGATCTCGTAGGCGCCGGGGTAGGTCGTGACCGCGGCCGCCGCAGCTTCGTCCAGCGACTCCGCCCGCCGCCGCCTCAGTTCCGCCCGCACCACCTGGTACGCCTGCACGATTTCCACGAATCGATCCTGGCGCGGCCGGGTCTTGTGCAGGTTCGGGTGGTTGCGCCGGGCCAGCCGCAAAAACGCCGTCCACGCCTCGATTTCACTCGCCGACGCTGGCAAACCCAGCACCCGGAATCCTTCTTCCGGCGTCATATCGTTCATAGACGTGAGCCCGCACCGGAGTTCGCGCGATTGCACCCCGATTGCCAGTATACCATTGCCCGGGGCAACTCGGCCGCGCTCCGGCCGGCATTGTCTTTAGCGAGCAAGGCGGCTCGTCACTGTCTCGCCAACAGGACCATCAGGGCGTTCTGGGCGTGCATGCGGTTCTCGGCCTGGTCGAAGATGGCCGACTTC
>CP070685.1:3167682-3204821 GCA_020352895.1 Phycisphaerales bacterium | reverse complement strand
CCTCGACCAGCTCGTTCACGGAGGGCATCTCATGGTCAGCGAGCTTGTGGTACGTGGTCAGGCCGATCAGATCGACCTTGGACCAGAACTCGATACCGGAGTAGTGATCCCAGTTGGCCGAGTACGCGATCTGGCCATGGAACACCCGGCGAACGTCATTGATGACGCGAAGCCAATGTTCGGTCTGCTTCTCGGTACTGACCAGTTCGGAGCCTACCAGGAGGACATCAGCCCTGGCCCGTTCGGCGACGCGCGCCCAGGCGACGATGAAGCGGCGGTACTGGTCGAACCAGTCGCCCCAGGAGGGCGGCTGAATGCGGCCCCGCCACTCCGAGCCACGCGGCTCGCTGAGCAGGATCTTGGGCATGACGATGACCCGCAGGTTGCAGGACCGGGCTACGGCGATGAGTTGCTCGACGTCGTCGGGATGAGGAGTGCGGTCGTTGTCGTTCCAAATGCGCCAGGAACCGGCGTGCTCCTGATATCCGGAGAGACTGATGGTCACGCTGTTGGCACCCAACTCGGCGATTTCCACGATGAGGGGAGCGAGTCGGGCTACGACGTCATGGGACTGATGGATCTGGATGGCAAGTCCGTGCAGGGGAACAAGAGGCTCGCCGGGCGCGGGCCGCGTCACGGAATTCCTGGAATCGATCCCGGCCTGTTGGGCCGAGGAGCCAAAGCGGGTCAGACAAAGGCATGCGGCTAGCGCCGCGGTGGCCGATACCATGAGGGTACTCTTCATGATCTGTTCGTCGTCGCGGCGCTCAGGCGGTCGGTCAGGCTCAGGCCATCCGCACGTTTGCTCTCGGCCGGACTCAACGGCCGACCGAGATATTCCAGCACCGTAGGCATTACGTCGACGGTTCGGGCATGTTGAATGCGCGCGCCGGCCGGGATGCCGGGAGCTCGCCAGATCATGGGCACGCGCATGTCGCGGGCCAGGGCCGAGCCGTGCCCGCCACGATTGGTGCGGCTGAAGCTGGCACCGGGACCGGCAAAGATGACCGCCTCGCCGGCGTGCGGCGAGTTGAACATCTCCACGATCTGTGGGACGAAGTCCGGGTAGTCTGTCTGAGCCGTGAGGCTGAGCCATTCACGCGAGCTCAGCGCGCCGGCTTCCAGGCTGTGCCGCACGGTGGGGTCGGAGGCATAGCCCAGCGGATCTCCCTCGAGGACGTCGAGGGCGTAGATGGCCCCGCTGGTCGTGTCGTGTCGTGCTCTTGTCACTATCGCGCGTCCCTTGCCGGACAGCACGAGAACTGAATTGTCGTCGCGCCGGACCGCGATCAGGGCTACGGAGACCTGGTTGTACAGGCCGCCGGCGCGTTCGAGCACCGCGATGACCTCTTCAGCCGTGGGTCGTTGGTGCCAGCCGGCTGTGCTGCGCAGGTGCAGATGAGCGCGGCGGTTGCCGCCGTTAACCAGAACGGCATCGTAGGGCTTCATGAACAGATAGCGCTTCTCGAATGAATCGCCCGGAATCGGGGAGGTCCAAGCTCGCAAGCCGGCTCGGAGCGTGAGCCACTTCTCCAGATCGAGGCGTCGTTGCGGGTCGATGGGCACGTGGCCGTGGTCGGAGACCAAAGCGAAGCAGGTCCGGTCGATCAGGCCGATTTGTTCGTACGCGTCGAGAATGCGGCCGATCTGTGTGTCCACATTGATCATCGAATGATGATATTGCTGGGAATCAGCGCCGTAGCGATGGCCGATCTCGTCGAGGCCGGGGAAGTATGCATTCACGAACAGCGGCCACCGGCCGATCTCATTGGCCACCTGGGCGATCAGCTCGAAGCGAATCGCGATCAGCTTGTTCACTTCGTCGAAGCCCTGGAAATACCAGTTGATGCCGCTCGTGGCCCAGTTGTCGATGATCCGCGTAGCTCCCCGGCGTACGGCGCACTGGATGCTGACGGTCAGCTCGTCCTCCAAATACTCGTACACGGTGGGCACGCGGAAGTGCTGGTCCACGTTGCGGTAGGTCTTGGTGGTGGCATAGTCGTGGACGCGAAGGCGGGCGCGGTCAAACCACTTGTTGCCGAGGATGCCGTGTGTGCCGGGGAGCTGGCCCGTCAGAATCGTGGTGAGCCCCGCGTAGGTAATCGACGGCAGGCAGGTTACGGCGTGGTCGACGACGGTGCCACGGGCGATAAGGCGGTTCTGAATGTTGGGCAGTTCGCCGAGGGCGAGCAGCTCGTCCATTCGAGCCGGGTCCAGGCCATCCACGATGAACAACACGGCCGCGCGCTCGGGGAGGCGGACATGCTGGTCGAGCGTCACGTCCAGCGGTCGGTCGTGCGTACACCCCGTTTGAGCCGCCAGGCCGGCCAGCACGGCCATGAGTCCAGGAAGGGACCTTGTCCGCAACAACATAAGCCATTTTCTACCGGCAACGGGTCGGTGTGAAAAGGGCGGGCGATATGCTAGTCTCATGGCCGGGGAAGTGACCGTCCCCCCGAGGAAGGAGGACCGCGAGATGAGAATCGTCGCGTTGCAGGGTAGCCCACGTGCCGAAAGCAACACGCAGGCGGTGCTGGACATGGTGTTGGACGGGGCACGGCAGGCCGGTGCTCAGACCGAAACCGTGAGACTCATCGAGTTGGAGGACTTCAGAGGGTGCATGGAGTGTTTCGGGTGCCAGGGCGTCGCGGACAAACCCGATTGTCAGGTCGAAGACGACATGCTGGGCGTGCTCGGCAAGCTGATGAAGGCCGACGTGATCGTGTGGGCCACGCCGGTGTTTTGCTGGTCGCCGGCTTGGCCGCTGAAGATGGCCATGGATCGGTTCTTCTGCATGTTCAAGTTTCAGGAGGACGGCCAGATACGCAGCCTGGTGGAGGGGCGCAGGATGGCTGCCGTGGTTACGGCGGGGGGCAAGGAGACCGACGGGGCGGACCTTGTGCAGGAGATCTGCCGGCGGCTGGTGGAGTTCAGCCGCTGCAAGTGGGAGGGGACCTTCGTGGCGGCCGAGGTAAAGGACCTCGAGTCCATCCGCAAAGACGCCGCCCTGGCCGGCCGGGCCCGAGCATTCGGGAAGAAGCTGGCGTCGTAGCGTTCGCAGCATTACATCCAAGCGGGCCGGTGAGGTATCAAGCCATGAACGACGAATTGGATTTGCCCTGCGCGGCGTGCGAGACGCGGGATTGCGTGGACGGCAAGGACTGCATCGGCGCGGCCGAAGAGCATCTGGCGCTGTACGAGGATGAGCGGATCGCGGCGCTGGCCCGGGCGGCGTCGGCCATCGAGGCGCGGCACTACTGCAAGGAGCCGCGGATCCGCGAGATCATGCTGTTCGCGAAGGAGTGCGAGTTCCGCAAGCTGGGGCTGGCGTTCTGCGTCGGGCTGGCGGCCGAGGGCCAGATCGTCGCCGAGATTCTGTCGCGGGAGTTCGAGGTCGTTTCGGTTTGCTGCGAAGTGTGCGGGATCGACAAGGCCGAGTTGGGGCTGGAGCAGATACGACCTGAAGATCCGCGCGAGACGATGTGCAACCCCGCGGGACAGGCGGCGGTGCTGAACGAGGCCGGCGCCGAGCTGAACGTGTTGTGCGGCTTGTGCGTGGGGCACGACGCGATATTCACGATGTGCTCGCAGGCGCCGGTTACGACGCTCATCGCCAAGGACCGCGTCCTGGCCCACAACTCCGCCGGGGCCATCTACAGCCGTTACATCCGCCGCACCCTGCGGCCGGAGGATTGAAGGGACACGGACCGGGCACTTCGGCTATCTTGGGATCTGGAGAGCGCATCATGGATCCGGAGCTAGAACTCAGACAGGCAATTGAGCGCCTGTACGAATTATTCAGCCGGTGCGGCAAGCCGTCGTACATGCAAGAGGCCTGCGGCGGGGATGTCTCGGAAACCGATCCAGTGGGAATCCTCTCGAAGCCACTACGCGAACTGACACCTGTTGACCTCAGAACCTATGTGCTCAGTGCGATTTCAACCTTCGGTACCGTCAGCGACTACAAGTACTTCCTTCCGCGCGTTTATGACATCGCGACCTCCGGCCCCAAGCATTGGGCTGACACGCCGATTATCCTGTCGAAGCTAGCTTACGGTAAGTGGTTGAGCTGGCCGAGCGCAGAGCAGGAAGCAATCAGGAACTTTCTCCGGGCCTGGTGGCGTGATACGCTGTCTCGCTACCATCCTCCGGTGCAGGTGGACGATTTGCTCGACGGCCTGGCGCAATGTGAAGAAGTGGATGGTTACCTATGCATCATGCAGGAAATGTGTGCGAACGAGCTCAGCGCCCGTCGCCACCTGGCGGTCCTTACATACAGCTTCTCGTTCAGTCCCCTCCGGCAGGATATCTGGGATTGCTTTCCATGGTGGAGCGAGCATCCGCGTCAACTGAGATCGCTGCTATCGTGGCTGTTTGACGAGGCGACTGCCAGATTCTTGGACAAGCAGTACATCGACCCCGATCTTGAACGTGAATTGGGTGGTGCGTCATGGCCGTCGGCAGAAATGCTGCTGGTGGCAGTTGATCGATACCGCAGGAGGCGGAGAGCCTGCCGAGACCGCGTGTCCCAATTGCCCTTACCCGACGTCTGACCCACTCCGCGGCAGGCATCGCCTGTCAGTCAAAACCACATGGGCTTTCGGCGATTCAAGGGCGCTTCTTCAAGACTCCATCCACGGCGGCACGTTGCAGGGCCGCACCAGTGCAAGGCCGATCACCATAGCCGACTTGCCGATCGCGAATGCATTCTCCTATGGAGAGGTCGATCAGACCAGTGCCACGGAGTGAGTTGTGGCTCGATTGCCAGAATCAGCCGAGTCAACCTTCGGCCGGGCCCCAGGACGAGCCTTACTCGCGCCAGTCACCATCTGCTTATGGATTCCGGGAGGCGCAGAGGAGAATCGTACAGGGCGTGCCGATGGGAGGGATGCGTTTGGTGAAGGCGGCAAGCCAGAGGGCGTCGTTGTCGGCGGAGTGGAACTCGCCCAAGCCGATCAACTCGGTGCCGAAGTCGACCACGCTGATGACGTTGCCGTCGTAATCGGCCGCGAACGAGCCGTCGCGCTGCGAGAACAGCGATCCGGTGAAGAGCCAGGGGCGAGGTGTGGCCGCCTGCTCGGTGCCCAGGTCCTTGAGCCAATCCCAGGCGTCGACCTCGACGCGCCGGCCTTCCTGCTCATGGACGATGCGAATGGTCAGTTCGTCGCCGGTGGGCGGGATGCGCTTCTGCTGCTGTTCATTCCAAGCGGCCGGGCGGCCCGGTTCCAGCCCGATCAGCCCCAGCGCCTGATAGATGTGCAGCGGGCGTGGGCGCGTGACCAGGATGCTCTCGTGCTCTTTGGTGTAGGCCGAACAGGCTAGCAGTTCGAGCAGCCCCTCGCGCAGCACGACGCGGCATTCGATCTCGACCCGCCGCCTGGCGAAGTCGATCATCAGGCCCGGCTGGTATTCGACGCGATTGCCGCCCGGCCGAGAAGTCGGCGCTTGCGGCGGCGAAGTGGCCGGGGCGGCGGCATCGGGTGCGGCGGGCTCTGGCGGAGGCGGCGCCCGGTCGGGCGGGGGTGGTTCCGGCGGCGCGGTCGGCGCCGTGCAGCCCCAAAGAAGCAGCGGCCACCAGAGGGTGACCGCGGCGAACATGCCATGCCTTGTTGTGCGCACGCTGCTTACCGCATGCTGAAGCTCGGGAAGGCGTCCTCCTCGGCCTCCTCGAGAATGACGATGGAGGGTTTGACCATGATGAGCAGCACGTTCTCGTCCCTGGCTGTGCTCCGGCTGGAGTAGGCCCTCTTGAGCACCGGGATCTTGGACAGGATGGGTACGCCGCCCTCCAGCTCGACCTCGCCGGTCTGCCGCAGACCGCCGAGCAGAACCGTTCCGCCTTCGGGGATGGTGATGGTGGCCCGGGCCAGGGCGACCTGCACGCGTGGCAACTGGACGACGGCACCGACACCACGGGTGGACGTGCCCGTGGTCTGCACTTCGACGGGCACGAGCTCCTCGAGGATGGCCCGGCCGGCCCGCACGGTCAGAGTGACATATCGGCGGTCCGCCCCCACGGTGGCCTCGACGTCAAGAACCGACCCGGTGTTCAGTGTGCTGATGACCGGCTCGACCTGGCCGACCTCCTCGGCCACGACCGCATTCAGCGCGGAGATGTAGGCCTGCTGGGTCACGACGGCCACGTAGGCTCGTTGCCCATTGGAAAGCGTCAACCGCGGTGCCTCGAGGAACGTCGAACGTCCGTCGGCCTGCGTTGCGCGCAGCAGGAAGTCGACCTGGATGTTGTCCAGGAAACTGCCGAACATCTGCAGGGCCGGCTCCTGGAAGGCCGAGCCGGCGAAGCTGCCGGGCACGCCGGTCTGAATATTGCGTGGATCAGCAAAGCCCAACACGTTGTTCAAAATGGGCACCGGCGTCCACTGCCCTGAGTGCGGGGCCACGTCACCGGTTCCCGGGACCATTCCCACCTGCCCGTAAGGCTGGTTGGGGATGATGTTGCCAGCGAAGGCCGTTCCGAGCCCTGGAGTTCCGGGCAGAAAGCCGAGGCGGCTGAACTGCCGCGGGATGAGCAGTAGGCCGCCCGTAGCCGGATCGGCGGCCAGTTGGGGGATGCCGTTTGCGTCGGGCACCATGGCCGTGTCGAATCCGGCGTTGCCGGAGTTCAGAATGATGTCCAGGTCCATGCCGATGTCCTCGAGGAAGTTGGTGCGAACCACGAGGAATCGGGACTCGACGTTGACCTGGATGTTGCGCGCCTCGCGGAGCTGATCCAGCAGGCTGGTCAACTGCTCCTGGGCCTGAAGCGTGTGGGTGACGATGATCTGGCCGTTCAGCTCGCGGATGGATCCGATCAGGCCGTTTTGTTCGCGCCAGGTGCCAGGGTAGACCGTATCGCGAATCGTGTCGAGTATCTTGGCCACGACGGAACCGTCGGGATTCGCGTCGCTCAGCGGCTCCTCCTGGTCCGTGTCGAACAGCGATTCGGTCATGCGGTCGCGCCGGGGATCAATCTGGTTGGCGGAAGGCCGTAACTCGATGTTGGGGGCATCGTCGAAATTGGGGACGTGCACGACCAGGTCGCGAATGTCATAGACACGGGTGACCGTGCGGCGATCGAGATCCTCGCGCGTGGAGACGGTGACCACGCCGTCATCAACCTCATAGGCCAGAGGCGCGTCGGGTAGCGAGGCGTCGGTCAGCACCAAGGAGAGCGCCTTCTCCAGCTTGATGTCGGACAAGTCGGCCGTGATGGGGGTCTTGGGGTCGACGCCGGCGTCGGCCAGGGCACGCCAGTTTACGTGCATGTTGAAGTCGCCCATCTTGTGGAGTTCATCAAGGGCGTTATCAAAGGCCAGGGCGTCCATCTTGACCTCGGGTACGACGGCGCTGAGCCGGGCCCGCGCGGCTGCGGAGGGGTCGGAACTGCCGAAAATACCCAGGCCGTAGGGCATGCGCTTGGCGGTGATCTCCGGCCAATTCTTCGGGTACTTGATGACTTCGAGGGCCGGCATCTTGGCCTTCTCGACGTCAAACACGGCTTCGGACTGCGCGACGTATAAATCCTCCCGGAAATCGCGCTGGTTCCAAAGGAAGAGCGTATTCTCGAGGTCCTCGCGCATCCACTTGGCTCGGTCGTAGGTGGGATCGATGGCTTCAATCTGACGAAGGGCATCGATGGCCTGCTCGAGGCGGCGCTCGCGCTGGAACTGACGGGCCTGATCCATGAGAGCCTCGATGCGGATCCGGCGCGACTCTTCGATCTGCTGGCGCCGCATGGCCTCCTGCTGGGCAACATCCTGGCGCTTCTCTTGAAGATCGCGCTCGGCCCACAGCTCCTCCTGTCGCATGACGTAGCGTTCCAGCTCCTCGACCTGGTCACGGAGGTTCTCGTACAGGCTGACAGGGTCGGCGTAGGCGCGGCCGCTCTCGATCACCTGGCGCGCGCGCAGGACCTTCATGTTGGCGGTATCGAAGTCCTCGTCGGCCACGGCCTGGCGGGCTTCGGCCTCGAGTTGTCGGTATGTAGCCTCGGTCCGGGACCACAGCAGGTTACGCTGGAACCGAATGCGGTCTACCAGAGGCTGCCCCTCGGCATCGACCGTCGCCATGTTGCGGGCCTCGTTGAGCCCGGCGACGGCCTCGGGCATGCCGGGCTCGATGGCCAGCGCGGCCTCGAAGCTGTCGCGGGCCTGAACATAGTCGCCTTGAGCGAGGGCGGCCTGCCCTCGGGCCACCAGAGCCCGGGCTTCGGTGGGATAATCGCTTTGAAATCCGGGTTCCCGAGCCGAGGTCGGCTCAACCCGTGGCAGCTCGGAAGGTTCCTGGCTGGGTGCCTCTTCAGCCTGCTCGAGAGCGGCGTCAAGCTGGCGTTTCTCGTCGATGCGAGCCAGAGCTTCCTGGGCGACGGCACGAAGATCCTCCGTGGCGTAGTCGTTGCGGACCACTGCGCGGTAGAGCAACTCGGCGCGGTCCAGGTCGCCGTTGTCGAAAGCTGTCTCGGCCTGGCTGAAGTCCTGCTGGGCCTTTGTGGATAGACTGATGGCCAGTCTCACCTCGTCCACGTATCTGTCGCGGAGTTCGCGCTTTTCGTCGCTGAGAGTATCACGATCGATGGCCAGGAGGACTTGCTGGGCCTCGGTGTAATGGCCCGCGTCGAAAAGCTCGACGGCCCGATCGAGTTCTTCGTCGGGCGTTTGAGCGTTGGCAGGCAAGGCCACTGTCGTCAGCAGGAGCAACACCACGAATAAGCACAGGGGAGAACTTCTGGTGATCAAAGGATGTCCTCCTTTTTGAGCGCCACGAAGGCGCGCTCGGCGGGGGCGCTTCTCGTTGCCAGCCTGTAGCGCCACCGATGCGGGTGGGTTCAAGACATCATCAAGCCCAGGTCAGTGTCTGGCGTGCCGCATGGCTGCCCGTCGGCCCGGCCGTGGCAGGACCTCTGCGGGGGGAGGGGGGAATGCCCGTCCCGCGCCATTTCCCAGGCTGTGAGTTTAGTCTCCCGACGCACCGAATGCAAACGGCTGGGGGGCTCCAGTGGGCAGACCGGGACCCCCGCGGGAAACGCCTCGCAGGCCCTCGCCGGAGCAGGCGGCAAGGGTCACTCACTCTTGAATTTCTTGGCCAGGGCTGCCCATTCACGCTGCTCTTCCTCGTCGGTGGCCTTGCATCGCTCGATGAGTCGCCCCCGGTCATCCGCACAAACGATGACCGGCGTGGATTCCTCGCGGTAGCGAAAGGCCCCTTCGCGGCCCACCGCCTCCCGGACCAGCACGTTCCGGTCTTCCATGCTCATCAGGTCAAAGCCCGTATCGAAGTCCACCGCAAAGCGGCCGCTCTCGCCGGGGAGCTTCACGAAGTCCTGGAGGGTGATGCGCTCGCCAAGTTGGGCCCGGATTTTCCGGTAGGCTACGCGACCGCGGAACCACTTGTACAGATCAATCTTGGCTTCCCGGCCGTCGACCGAGGTTACGAAGAAGGCCGTTTCAGGTTTGACCGTGGCCGGATTGCTGGGCAACGACCACTCGCCACGGACGAAAAGGCTGGAAGCGGCGGAGAGGTCTTTGAGCTTGTCATAGTTGCCCACGTACGTGTTGTAGAGGTCCACCGCCAAGCGGTAGCGATACGTCTGCCCGGGCTCGATCGGCATGTCATGGACCCAGACGACCGTGGCGGGCTGTTGCTCGTCCGGTTTGGGCACGGCGGCCTGGTCCGTTTGCTGCTGCTCGGTGGCATCCGGTGCTCGCTGGGCCTCAAGTTCGTCGATCTTGATGAGAACGCCAGCCAGGAGCTTGTCCGCCTTCTCCTTAAGTCGTTTGGAGGCGTCCTTGTTGTCCTTAATGCCGCGCAGGAGGCGTTCGCACTCATAAAGGTCGTCCGGCTTGCCGCTGGCGAAGAGTTCGTCGGCCCGGCGGTAATCCTCTGCGGCCTTTTTGCGTGCCATGCTACGCTGCTTGCCGCGCGGCAGCGACGCGCCGGGTTTAGCGCCCTCAGCCACCTGGACGGGTTCGGGCAATTCGGCGTAGACCGGATTGCAACCGTCTTCGTTGGGAGCCAATTGCAGCCACTCCAGGTCCAGGGAACACCAATTGATGTCCTTGAGCGGCGGCAGACGCCACTCATCACCCGCCACCGAATAAGGCGGTAGCGGGGTTTTGATCTCGGGGGCGTAGGTCCAGATGGTCTCAATGTATTGCCTGATGCTGTCGGCGAGTTTCTGGGTCAGTGAGTATGTGTCACCGCGGGGGACGAGTTGGATCTCGGGTTGCTCGGGGCGGACGTACGGCGTCCAAGGCTCGATGTCTTCCCAGCCACTGTAGGCACCGCTGGGTAGCAGTCTTTGCCGCTGGGCCCGGACGCGACAGATGATGATGTCCTGCAGATCGCTGTCATAGTGGGCCCCGCGGAACTCGCGGCGCATGGCTTCCAGATCGAAGATGGCCGCAACGGTCACCCAACTGGAGTCCTTCTCACGAATCGTGGCCTGCAGGTCTGCCCGCTCCGATCGTGACAACTGCTTACCGCCGAGCGGCAGCGGCGTCTCGACTTCAATGGTGGTCAGCCCGGGATAGGCCAGAGGCTGATTGGGAGGCACCACTTGGGCCAGCAGAATCTGGCCGGGTTGGGTGGGCTTGACTCCCAGGGCCGGGGGAACGGACGGCCGCCATGGCTGAATGGCGGGCCAGTGGGCTGCGGCCCCCACGCTGGCCAGTGGCTGATCCTGAAGCCGCCTGAACTCGCGGAGCATGTCGGGGATCGGCTCCGGCGCTGTCGGCGGGCGGTTGAACAACGCTTTCAGGTTGTCGGCCTTCGTGCGCACCACTTCTCTGTCGTAGTCGCCGGGGCCATATGCCTGTCCCATGGTCTCGATGACGTTGGGAGTCTGAACGAGATAGAAGAACGCCACCACGACGAGCACAGCACCCGTCAAACCGAGCACCGCCTTTTCAACGTGGGCTTCGAAAACGTTGATTCGCTGCTTGGCCATGGCTGCAAACCTCGTCCGTTCACTGCGGACGTGCGGGGTGATCAGAATCCCAGCCTGTCCTTGGTTTCGTCGGGCATCATGCTGAAGTAGATCTCGCTCAGCCAGTGAGAAGCCAGATCAATCTCCACCTGAACCACCGGATCGGAGCCATACAGCAGGCCCACGTGATTCCGGCTCACGGGTACGTAGCGATAGCGCACGTTCAGGAGGGTGTAGAGGCTTCGTTTCAGGATCTCGTCGAGCACCGTGGGCAGATAACGCGGATCCACGACGAGCACGATACGCACGTGCATCACATCGAATTGCCGGGTCCCACCACGTTCCGTGATGACCGCCAATACGTCCTCTGTCGGATTGCCCACATCGATGGACACCTGGAAGCCGCGGCGTTGGTAGATGCTCTGAAGCGGGCTCTCGTCCAGCAGGGGCGGCTCCTGGTCCTCGTAAAGATAATCGCCTACCCGGATCCCGACGATCTGCTTAACAGGCATCTGGCCTACCCAGACTTCCGTGTCCTCGCGACCCGCTGAGGCCAACTCCTCCGCCCGAGCGTTGTTAACGGCGAGGATGGCCGCAACAATATCCTGCTGTACCCACAAGCTGGTCTGCGCCGACCAGTAGCGGTCCATGGTCGGAGGATCCGTCTCAGAGGCCTGGTAGACGCTGGCCTTGATGTCGAAGGAGCCGAGCTCGGCGTAGCAGCGCGAATGCCGTGCTATCCAGATGGCGGCACGAGCAGCGTGGTTCCAGCGTACTGCGTCAGGCAACTCGGCAAGCACGAGTGGGTCCACATTGCTGAATCCCACCGGGGTTTCACCGGCACTATAGGCCCGGAGCTCTTCATCAATCATGGATTTCCAGTTCTTCAGTTCCTCGCGGTCGGCGAGCGTACCGGCGTGCAGGTCGGCCAGGAACCGATCGAACTGTTCCTTGTAGGCATCCTGGAAAGCATAGCGGGCCCCGGGGTCAGTCGGCTGAGGGAAGAAATCTTCGATCAGCGGCGGGCGACGGTTCACGCGGCCAGCCTCTTCCATGAAGGCATTGCGGGCCTCACGCAGCTGTTCGATCTGACGGTCCATCTGCTCGATGTTCGCCACGGTAGCGGGTTGGCGGTCAAGGAACGTGTCGATCTGGCCGGCCAGACTGCGCCCTTCCTCGAGCTGCTGGACGACGTCGGCCCCACGGGTCATGCCGAGCGCGGCCAAACCGATTCCGATCGCGGCCGCGCCCGCACAGATGAACAGGAATGCATGCCGCTTCATGAACTTCACGCCGGGTTCTCCTCTCTGCGCTGTGCCTCTGCCGGCGTGGCAGAGACGGGCTGGAGCAGCCTGGGGCTAGTCGCGCCTGGTTTCATCCTCACTAGGCATATCTTCTTCTTCCTCCGGCGGCTGCTCGCGGCGACGATCCGCACGATCTCGTGGGGGTTCTCGGGGCGCCTCGGCCGCAGCCTCGGGCGGCGCCTCGCCGGCGAATTCTTGTGGCGGCTGGCCCAGAATGACCATGAGAGAAACGATGTATTGCCAGTCGGTTTCCATAGATTCACCGGTCACGGGATCCAGGCGACTGGCGGCCTCCTCCTGCTCTCGAGCAGAACCGCCGCGAGCCCCGGCAACGGTGGGGGCGACCACCAGGTCCAGCCGGGAGCCGCCTCGGAGCTGCCGTCGGGAGACCACGCGGATGAAGTCGAAATAGAAGTCGCGATCGGGCTGCCGGCTGAACCGGCGAAGGTTGGCGATGAAGGTCTCGTCGGGGTACTGAGCACTGGCGTTGGGGCTGCGCAACCTCATCTGGATCACGAAGCCGGGGGCTATGTAGTCGTCGGGATACTCATACATGTTGCCCAGTTCTTCGTCCTGGGGGATGGTGTCGTAAGCCAGCTTGACGACATCGGGATCGTAGAAGCATTCGAACTCGTCAATGTACAGTTCCTGCCGCTTGTCGCGAACGAAGCGTTCATCCTTGGCCAGCTCGGCGTACTCCTTCATGGTGGCCGACCGGTTCAAAGGTGTGTCGGCATTGGGCAGGGCCTGGTGAAGGGCGTTGAGCACGGCTAGCACCGTGTTCTTATTGGTCTGCAGGTCGCCAAGGCGCTCCAACTGTTCGCGCAGAGCCTTGCCTTCCTCTTGCTTCTTGGCCATCTCGTCGTTGAGGGCCTTAGCGATCGCCAGCCACTCGGCCGCGTACTCACGGGCAGGCTTGTCCGAGACGCCCCCTCGGGCCAACTGGTCGCGGGCTTGTTCGTAGGTCATTGTGGGAATGCGCCCGTCGTAATCTCCTCTGACCGTCGCCAAAGCACCTTTGTCGATGAACTGGCGGGCCCAAATGATGCCCGCAGCCAGGAGCAGGCAAGCGGCCGCGCCTGCGAACCATGGATGCTTGGTACGCCAGACGGTTTGGCGGCTGATCTCGGTGGGCAGGAGGTTGCTGGTGACGCGGCCTCGCCCGAGAGCCTGGAGCGCCAGACCATAGGCGACCCCGTAGCCCAGAAGGTTCTCCTGAAACTCCTTGGGGTGGGTGCCGGTCGTAGGAACCAGGTTGTTGAAGGTCTCCGGCTTGATCACTTCGATGCCCAGGTTCTGCTGAATGAACTTCTGCAGGCCGGGCATCTGAAAGGCGTTGCCCATGCCGATCAGGCGGACAATCTTCACATCACGGCGCGTGGAGCTGTAAAAGCCGAGGGATCGCTGTACCTCGGCAACCAGGTCGGCGAAGACCGGGCGCATGGCCTGGAAGACCTGGCGGGCATACTTGCTGCTGGGGGCGGTTCGTTTGAGGTTCTCGGCCTTGGAGAAGGAAAGCTTGAAGACCTTGACCAAAGCTTCGGTGAAGGTGTTGCCGCCGATCTGAATGGTTCGCGTCCACAGTCCGTTGCCGGCCCCGATGATGAGATTGCTGTTGACGGCCCCGATGTCCAGCATGACAGTGCCTTGGGCGGCGTTTTCCGCACTCACCTCGGCGATGCCGTCATAGACCAGGGCGTTGAACATGGCCAGCGGGGCGGCCTGGACGATGCCCGGCTGGATGCCCTGGGCGACGAACGGGGCCAAGTGGGTGCCGATCAGGTCCCGCTTCATGGCGAAGATGCCCACCTCCAGGTCCGGGCCGCCCTCTCCGCCGAAGACCTGGTAATCCCAGATGACCTCGTCCAGGTCGAAGGGGATCTGCTGCTCGGCCTCGTACTTGACGATGTCGGGAATCTTCTTGGTGTCGACGGGGGGCAGCTTGGTGAATCGGGCCAGGGTGTGATGGCCCGGCACGCCGATGGCGACCGGCGTGGAGCCGACCTCGTTGCGGGAGGCGAACTTCTCGATGGCCTGACGAATCAGCTCGTCCGCGTCCTGGTCCGCCTGAGAGAGCACCTTGGGATGCTCGATGTAGTCGTAGGCGATGGCCTCGACGCGATCGCCGAGTTCGCGGATTCTGACGGCCTTGAGAGCTACCTGTCCGACGTCCAAGCCCCATGCTTCCTTAGGAGCAGCCATAGGGGACTCCTTCGTAAGCCGACCGGGCTGGGCCGGTCGGCGGCGGGATTCGTGGCTGTTCACCGCGCCGACGTAACCGCGAGCGGCTGGGGATTCCGGCCCATCGGGGTGCGGAGGGTCGCCGCTTGTCGGTGCTTTCCAAGGCGAGCCCGCGCCTGGCGGACTCGGTTGGGGCACAGTATCCTTCTCTGGCGCCGCGAAGTAAAGGCAGAGCCGAACTCCGCGGCCGCCAGGGCCATGGTTCCGGCGCCACCAGAAGGCACCCTGCAAGGCGGGACACACAGGCGACTAGCGCGGAAAACTGGTCACTGATCCTTCAGGGGGCCCGGTTGGCAACATCAGGCTGGCCCGCCGATGGCGGGAACAATGGCTAGCTCTTTCTCTACTATGATCCTACCCCTAACATCAGGGGTGTCAAGGAAGGCCGCACCGCCGCGCCGCGGCCAGCGGCGTTTCGGGCGGCGGCGTGTCCGGCCCATCGTCAGGCGGCTCAGAGGCGTTTCGGGCCGAGCCAGGCTGAGGTAACGAGAAGTTGTCAGGCTCAAACGGGCCAGGTCCAGACGGCGGCACATGCAGACGCGGCCGGGAGTAGGCGACATGCTGAAGGAACTGTTCGCCAAGCAAGCGGAACTGAATCGCAGGATCGGGTATGACACCGAGGGGCTACGTCGGAAGTTCGACCCGCAGAAGGCCGGCGAGTGGTTGCACAACTACCTCATGGCCATGTCGAACGAGTTGGAGGAGCTGCGCGATTGCACGTGGTGGAAACACTGGGCGGCAGAGGCCAAGAAGGGCCAGCGCTACTATCTTCACGACCTCCAAAACGCACGTGTGGAAGTGATCGACCTGCTGTTCTTTTGGATTTCGATGGCCCAGTGTGTCGGCTTGAACGCCGAGGACGTGTTCGAGCTGTACAACCAGAAACTGGCGGTCAACCACGCCCGGCAGGATGCCAACTACTCCATGGCCGACAAGACCGAAGACGACAACCGGCAGATCGAGTTGAACCGCTGATCCTCAGGGACTGTCACCTTGCTTTGTCGGGCACGGGGAAGTGTGGTAGCGGCGCGGCATAGCGCAATCCCCAAAGAAGATTCATGCCTCTTTGGCAAACAGGCAGGGGGGGCGATTCGATGTCAGCCTGCGTGTACCGCGGGCGTTCTCAGTTGGGTTCCCGCAGGGGCCGGCGCGCCGCAGATTCAGATACGAACACATCGAGATCACAATGGTAGGCGGCCATTCACGAATGGAGTCTCTCTCGCGGTTAGGCTCGAGGTGATGTTGGATCCCGGCCCTCCAGGTGATCCATGGCCGGCCAGCATGGCCTGCAGCCTCGGCGCGCGCAGTCGTCACGGCTCCGCGGCCGGATACCCGCTTCCATCAGTCGTGGACTGCCGAGTCTACTTCCCCTCCTCGGGCGGCTGCTCTTTCGGAGGCTCGGTGGCCGTGGTTCCCATCCGCTTCGGCGGAGGCCGTCCCTGGGGACTACGCCCGCGCGGCATTTTTGCCCGGTTGACGGCGGGCCGCCCTGCGCTGGAACGCGTAAAGCTCACCGGCACCTGAAGTGTCGGGGCGTCAGCATCCTCCGTGCGAACCGTGACCTGGCGACGGCCCGGCTTCTGCTGATAGCCTTCGGGCACGGACAGGACCAGGCGCTGCCGTCCCCCTTGCTCGACAACTTCGACGCTCAGTTCGGGATCGTTGACCGTGGCATCGATGATCTTGCCGGGGTTGCCATCGTCCCAGATGAGGTTGGCCGTGCGCTGCAGTCCCTGGGGGAAGGCGCCGGGCAGGCTGAATTGTTTCGGTTGGGCTTCCAGCCGGGGCACGATCTGGGCGTGCACGGTAACGCTGCCTCGTGGCGCCTCGGGGACGCCCGTGTTGATGTTGATGAGATCTCGGAAGCGGAGGGTGTTGGGCCAGGGCGGCTCGATGGTCACGTCGAGCTCATACTTATCGCCCTGCTCGATCTCGCGCAGGTTAGTCTTGACATTAGGCCTTCTGCTGGGCTGCACCTCGGGACTGAGTGGCCCGCCGTCACCTCTCGTCAGCACGACCGTCTTGGTCTGCGCTTCCGCGGAGCGCTTGAGCTGGCCAAAGTTCACAGTGCGTGGGACGGTCTTGAAAGGCACAAGCACGTTGCCCACGCAGGCCAGCGAGTCGGAAGGCTGGTTCGGATCGTTGGTGGTCACGCCGATTTTGCGGGTGAATTTGCCCGATCGGTTGGCCGACGAAAGCGAGATCTCGAACTCTTCGGTGGCGTTGGGCTTGATGACCCGGTCGGACCGACCGGCGATCTTCACCCCTCAGCCACCCTTCAGTTTGACGGCCAAGTCGCCCGTGCCCTGGTTCCCGATGGTGAAGCTGAAGGTCAGCCGCTCACCGGCCCAGACCGGCTTGGACTCAACCTGCTTCTTGGCGCAGACATAGCGGGGGGTACCCGCCTGGCTCTGGTCCAACTCCGGCGGCGGGAACGGGGTCTTGTCGTCCGTGCCGCATCCGGAGTCCTTGTCCTCCGCTTTCCGATCCTTGGCGGCGGCCGCGGCCATCTCCTTGGCCTGGAGCGTACTGGCGTCGGCCTCCTTCAGGGGAGCAGGCTGTTCGGCCGTGGGAGCGGACTGCTCCTCGGCCTGTTCGGTCTGCGCCTCGGCGCAACCGATCAGCAGCAGGGCCATCCCCAGCAGGGGCACCCAGGTCCACGACGCGCTTCGGCACGAGCGCGCCTGTGTGCGATAGGGCAGTACTGCGTTCATGATGTTGTCTACCTCACAATTATTCGACTTGCCCGTGATCCAACACGAACCCCGCGCGCGACTACACGCGCTGCTCAAGTGGCACATCAGTGTCGGGCGGGAACCCTACAATCGGGATATTGTATCGGATTCTGCCGCCAAGTGCGACACCCGGCAGGCAGGGAGGCAGGAAAGGCGGCGCGCCGCTCCGGCTGGAGGTTTTCCGCCGAATGGGGGAAATGGGCAAGGGGCGACAGCCCGTAGGCGGTCTCCACTCTGCCAGCGGCCATGCGGCGCGTCTCGGCCGGCCGGGGAAGGCGCCGGCTCCCGGGCCGGGCAAGCGGCGTCCTGGGTGGCCGTCTGAGCCCGGGGCCTACCCGATCTGCTCGACCTCACCGAACATCACATGGGCCTTTCCCGCGGCGAAGGACATCAGATCCTTGGCCACAGCCATGCCCTCCGGGCTGCTGAGAGCGGCCATCATCTCGTCGCGAGTATCGAAGTAGACCGCAGCCATGAGGTAGTATCGAGCCGGCTCGAGGGGGCCGCCGGTAAAGCGGGTCTTCTCCAATCGGCGAATGCCGGGCATCTTCTTGACCAGTGGAGTGTGAACCTCGCTGAAATGGTTCTCGAAGGCGCGAACGTCCGTCGGCTCAGTGTATATGACGACCAGTTTGACCATCTGGCTCTCCTTTCGATCGGATGGGCGGTGCGGCGCCGCGAGGCGACGGGGTCATCGCCGTCTGCCCGCGACCGTCTGGGTCGACCGGCCGTCCTGGCCCGGTGCGTCCGCTTGCTCGTGCAGACCATTGTCATAGCCATATTCTTGCATCAGCGGCTTGATAGACCCGCAGCAGGCCTGGATTAGACTGACCGGCAGGTGGTTTTGCCAGTCGCCGACGGTTCCGCTGCGGTAGAAGTGGTCGTTGTCGGTCTGGCCGCGCTCCCGGCCGCGCGAGTGCCTTTTGAAGCTGCCGCCCTCCATGCACGCCCGGACGGCCGCGTCGGAGTCGTCCACGCCGAGAAACTGGAGCAGGTCCCTGAGCTGGACGGGCTCGTCGGCGTGCAGGTCTTCATAGCGAATAGTGCGGTAGCGCGGGCCGAGTTGCGCGGCCACCTGTGCCGGAGCGTTGACGTTGAGCGGCCAGACCTGAGTCATGAAGTAGCGTATATACTCCTCGAAGCCGCGCTGGTCGTTCCTGCCGAAGTGGAACCACGCGCTGGTGGCCACGTCGCGCGGGTCGCGGATCATGTTGATGAACTTCGCTTTCGGGTAAAGCTGGTGCAAGGCCGGCAGGCTGATGGTGTGCTGGGGCGTCTTGTCGCCGACGACCCGCAGACCGGACGCCTGCTTGCGGCTCTCGCTGATGTAGCGGGCGAACTGGCTGTCGATCAGGGTGCGCGCGGTCAGCAGCAGTTCAGCGTCGCGCATGTGCGTGATGGGGTCCTTGTCGTGCTGGTGTTTGTTGAAGGCCCCGAAGGCCTGGCTGAGCAAGGGCACGAGTTGGTAGGTAAAGCAGCCTTCGCCGCGGACCACCATCTGCGGGTGGGCGTGCAGCAGGTTCTGCAGCCAGGTGGTGCCGGACTTGGCGCAGCCCACGATGAAGAGCTTGTCGAGCCGGCCGACCGCCTCGATGCTCCGCCGCCACTGCGGATAGATGTCCTCGATCGTTGATCCCACGCGACATACTCCGGGCAGGTGGTCGAAAGGGGCTTTTCAGGTCATTACCACTGTTTCGGCCAGGCGGCGCCGGAGCTTGATAGGAACTCTGTGGGCTGGCGGACGAGGACGCACGGACGCCCGAACTGCGCAAGAAGCGGGCGGGCGTCGCTACGGCAATGCCCGCCCGCGGTTCGTGCTCACGCGATGGCCTGAGGCGCTAGCTTTCGAGCGTTTCCTCGAAGCGGTCCAGGAGGGTCTCAAAGCGTTTCATGCAGTCTTCGATGGGTTTGGGCGTGGTCATGTCCACGCCGGCCTTCTTGAGAGTGTCGATCGGGTACTCCGAGGAGCCCGCTTTGAGGAAGCCGAGATAGTTCTCCAGGGCACCCGGCTTCTCATCCAGAATGCCGACGGCCAGCGTGGCCGCGGCCGAGTAGCTGGTCGCGTACTGGTAGACGTAAAAGGCCCGGAAGAAGTGGGAGATCCGCAGGCCGTAAACCTCGGCCTCGGGGTCCATGACCAGCGTCGGGCCGTAGTACTTCTGCATGGTGTTCATGTACATCTTGCCGAGCCGCTCCGCGGTGAGGGCCTCGCCGGCCTCGGCGGCCTGGTGCATGGCCCGCTCGAATTCGGCGAACATGGTCTGGCGGAAGACGGTCTGGCGGATCGAGTCGAGGAACTGATCCAGCAGGAACAGCTTCTCCTCCTTCGTCTTGGCCCGCTGGAGCCAGTACTCCTGCATGACGATCTCGTTTGTGGTAGAGGCCACTTCGGCCACGAAGGTGGCGTAGCTTCCGTAAACGGGCGGCCGGTTCAGAAAGGTGAAGTAGCTGTGCATGGCGTGGCCCATCTCGTGGGCCAGAGTGCCTACATAGTCAAAGGTGCCGTTGAAGTTCAGCAGCATGTAGGGATGTACCAGGTACGTGCCCCAGGAATAGGCCCCGCTGCGCTTGTTCTTGGTTTCGTAAACGTCGATCCAGCGGTTCTCGAAGGCCTTGCGGACCGCGGTGAGGTACTCTTCTCCGAGGGGCTCAAGGCCGGTCAGGACCATGTCCTTGGCCTGCTCGTAGGTGTACTGTTCCTCTTGGGGCTTGGGCACCATGGGGCAGTACAGGTCGTAGATGTGCAGCTCGTCCACGCCGAGCATCTTTTTGCGCAGCTTGGCGTAGCGGTGCAGCAGCGGCAGGTTCTTATTGATGGTCTTGACCAGGTTGTCGTAGACGCTGACCGGGATGTTGGGGCCGAACAGGGCCGCCTCCAGCGTGGCGTCAAAGTGGCGGGCCTTGGTGGTGAAAACGTCGCCGTGGATGGAGCCGGCCAGCAGCGCGGCGATGGTGTTCTTGAAGGGCATGTAGGCGCTCATGGTGCCCATGAACGAGTCCTTGCGGACGCGGCGGTCGGGGTAGGTGCGGAACATGTAGTGCCGCGTCTCGCTGAGTTCAACGTCGTTGCCGTTTTCGTCCTTGATGGTGGGGAAAGGCAGGTCCACGTCGCAAAGCGAGGTGTAGGCCTCGTTGGCGGCGGCACCCATCTGACCTGTCATAGCCAGGAGCTCCTCGCCTCGGGCATCGAGGATGTGTGCTTTACCACGGATGATGTTGTCCAGGTGGTGCTCGTACAGAGCCAGCTTCGGGCTGCTCGTGATCCAGGAGCGAAGGGTCTCTTCCGGTATGGAGAGGATCTCCGGCTCCATCCACGAGGTGGCCTCGTTGAGTTTGGTGGCCAGGCCGATGGCGCGCTTGGCCATTTCCTGGGAGGTCGGGACGTTGCCGTCCTCGTGCAAGGTCTGATGTGCATACACCATGATCTTGCCGAACTCGACGCCCACCTGGGCCGAGTCTTGCAGGGCGCCGTAGAGGATGTCCGGGGAGTTGGTCAGCTTGCCTTTATACTTCTTGGGAAAGCTCTCGGCGATGCCCTGCATGCGCTTGAAGTCTTTCTCCCAGGCCTCGCGGTCGGCGTAGATGTCGGTCAGATCCCACTTGTACTTGTCCTCGATCTGGTCGCGGGTGGGGACCTCGCCAGTGGTGGGCGGCGCGGCCAGGGCCAACTGGGCAGCCAGCAGGCCGGTCAGACAGAGTGCCAGCGTGAGGGCGACAAAGGGGCGGTGCGTTTTCATGTCGAAGTCCTCGTGTTACGGGGTCAGGAGCCGGCCGGGGCCTTGTAGGGTGTTCTTTTCCCGAATCCGGGCAGTCAGGCCGGGGCCACTTCAATGTATTCGCGAAGTCCAGGTAGTGCCTGGAGCAGGTTGAAGTCTTTGGGGATCACGCAGATGTCGCCCATTTTGACCTCGCGCAGGACGCTGCCGCGCTGGGTATTTCGCCACTGCCGCCCGCCCCGGTTCTTCTCCGTGAAGGGCTTGGGAGCTTGCTTGGCGGGACGGAGGCGGTCCTTGGCGAAGTGCTGGGCGAGAGCCTTGCGGGCAGCCTCACGCTTGGGCAAAGCCACGACTTTCAGGGCGACCTGCTCGGCGGATTGCAGGGCCTGGGTGGCGGCGGCCAGTTGGTCGTCGTCGGTCAGGGACTGGAACTTCAGCTTGGTCACGTCGCAGTCTGTCTTCATGATTCGGTTCCTGTTGCAGGGACAACTGCGGAGAGCCACCGGGAACCGTCATGGCCGGCGGCTTAACTGCCTTTATCTCAAGGTCTTAGAGGCCATGCGGACAAGCCGCGGCCCGGAGCAGCCCCGCATTATCGACTCTCTGCGGCTATTCTGCAAGGTCCTTGACGCGGCGGGGGAACAAGAGGGGCTCTGCGGGTGTATCAGTATTGCCATAGCGGATGCGGTCTCGGCGACGTGCCGGGCTCACGTTGTGAGCTGCGCGACGCTGATAAGTAGCGTGGTCAGTTCGACCGGCCCGCAGGGTGGGTGATTTGCTATGCCGCTCCGATCGGGGGGACGATAAGGGGGCTGAAGCAGCATTCTGCCGTTTCTGAAGGAACGTGCGTCGGTTCCTAAAGTGTAGCAGGTCGCGCCTGAGCAACACGTGTCCTGCGTACCGGCCGGGCGGGCTTCTGCCGGCCTGTCGTGTGGCCGGCCGCAAACGGCGGAGGTGGGGTGGCTAGCCCTGCGGAATTCAACACCTGACGGATGGTGGCACGAAGGAGTGCGATGATGAGGCAGTACCGACGATGTGGATTTGTGGCGGCGTTGGCTTTTGCCGTGGTTGTTCTTGCGGGCGACCGACTTGTAGGCGCCCCGGCCCTGGCGGCCGGCGAGCAGGAGGCCAAAGCTGCTGGCGACGAAGCGGCCAAGAAAGAAGCGGAGGAGAAGCCCGAGTTCCCGCCCTTTGAGGCAGTGACCAAGGGCTTCACGCAGGTCGATTCGGCGGACCCGACGGAGGAGAAGACCTTCCTGCCCCTGTGGTACAAGGAGAAAGAGGACACGCTGCTGGCGGAGATACCGAAAGGGCTGCTGGGCGCGGACTTCCTGATGGCCACAAGCGTGTCGGGCGGCTCCCAGTTCACCGGTTTTCAATGGGGGACGCGTATGGTGCACTGGGAGCGGATGGGCAAGAAGCTGCTGCTGGTGCAGCCGGACGTGCGGTACGAAGAAGCGGCCGAGTCCACGCTTAGCGACGTGATCAAGCGTTCGTTCACTGCCCGGATCATCAGCACGGTGGACATCCTGACGGAGAGTCCGGCCGGCGATCCGCTCGTCGACTTGGGGGCGGTATTCAAGTCTGACATGCTGGGCTGGTCGCGTCTCTTTGGCGGCACGGTTCACCCCGGGCTGAGCAAGTGGGGCAAATTCAAGGCGTTTCCCAAGAATGTGGAGTTGCCGGTAGAGACGGCCATGAGCGAACAAGGGCCCGGGGCGACGGCCACGCGCGTCCTGTTGCATTACAGCCTGAGCGAGCTGCCGAAGACGGAGTACAAGCCGCGCCGGGCGGACGAGCGCATCGGATACTTCATGACCGCAACCATGGATTGGGGCAAGAAGCACGACGCCGCCACGCTTTTCAATCGATACGTCGAGCGGTGGAACCTGCAGAAGGTGGACCCGTCGCTGAAGCTGTCGCCGGTCAAGGAGCCCATCGTCTGGTACATTGAGAAGACAGTGCCGATACGCTGGCGGCAGTACGTTAAGGAGGGCATTCTCGAGTGGAACAAGGCCTTCGAGAAGTGCGGCTTCCTGGATGCGGTTCAGGTGCGTCAGCAGACCGACACCGAGTTCGCCAACCTGGACCCCGAAGACGTCCGCTACAATTTCTTCCGCTGGATCGTGACGGGACAGCCCTTTGCGGCCGGCCCGTCACGGGCCCACCCGCGAACCGGGCAGATCTTCGACGCGGACATTGTCATGGATGACTCGTTTTTGCGTGTCATGGTGGAGGATACCGAGGCGTACGCGGCCAACTCGATGGTTGGTGATTACGACGCTCTGCTGGACGAGTTCCTGGAGGCTCACCCGCAGTGGCGGGCGCCGTCGTTTCGCGAGCGCTTGCTGCCCATCAGCTCGCACAGCCTGCGGCACGGGCTGGTTCCCGAACCGAGCGGGAAGGAGCTGGAGGCGCGGTTTGCCGAGCAGATGTTCCGCGAGGGACGGTTCTGCTGTGCATTCGCGCGGAGTATGGCCGAGGAGCTCGCCTTTGCGTCGGCGGCGGCCGAGGCGGAGGGGGAGGAAGGGCTGAGCGATGAGGTGTTGGGGTCCATGGTCAAGGAGGTGGCCACGCACGAGGTCGGCCACTGCCTGGGACTGACCCACAACTTCAAGGCCAGCACCTGGTTGGACCTGGACGAGATCGTCAACGGCAAGTCGGCGCCCAACCGTGCCACCGTTGGGTCAATCATGGACTACAGCCCGATCGTGTTCAAACTGAAGGGCGAGGCGCACACGCCGCAGTTCGTGACGAACACGATCGGCCCCTACGACTACTGGGCGATCGAGTACGGATACAAGCCGGTGGAGGAGCCGTTCAAGAGCGAAGATGAGCTTCTCAAGTCGATTACCGGCCGGGCCGGTGAGGAGGGGCTGCAGTTCGCCAGCGATCTGGATGCGTTCTTTTTCTCGCCGGATCCGTACGTGAACCGGCACGACATGGGCAAGGACCCGCTGGATTTCGTCAGTTACCGGATGGAGCAGGCACGCCGTCTGATCAAGGACATGCAGGACTGGGCGGTGGACGACGGGGAGAGCTATGCCAAGCTGCGGCGGACGCTGTTCCGCATCCTGCGCCAGTACAACCGGGCGGTAGAGTTCGCTGCGCGGTTCGTCGGCGGCATGGAGCTCAACTACACCTATAAGGGCGATCCGAACGAGCAGCCGGCCATGAAGGTGGTCGATCTAGCCAAGCAGCGCGAAGCTCTCAAGCTGGTGTGTGACAAGGTCTTTGCGGACGGAACGCTGGAGTTCTCTCCGAAGTTGTTGAACCGGATGGCACCCGGACGGTTCGCACACTGGGGATCGGATCAGTTCGACCTGTTCGTGCAGTATCCCGTGCACGAGATCATCCGCCAGATCCAGTACCAGGCCCTGTTCACCATGCTGAACCCGTTTACGCTGAATCGTATCTACGGTCAGGAGCTTCAGCTCGAGGACGGCACCAAGACCATGACCATCGCCGAGCTGTTCGAAACGCTGACCGACTCGATCTGGTCCGAGCTTGATAAGGAAGACGAGCAGGGCAAGCCGGCCATCTCGAGCTTTCGGCGAGGTCTGCAGCGCTCGTACCTGCAACTGATGATCGAGATCGTGCTCAGAGACGCGGACGCATTGGGGATTCCTTCGGATGTGCGTAGTGTCGCCTTTGTGACGCTGGAGGACCTGGCCAACAAGATCGGCGACAAAATGGAGGCCGATGGCAAGGGGCTGGATGTCTTCAGCCGCGCCCATCTGCGCGAGTCCAAGCTACGCATCGACAAGGCCCTGGACGCTCATTTCGTAGCCAATTAGTGGGCACGGCCCATGGCTGAGAAGATGGAAGGGCGCTTTGCGGCGCTCTTCCTTTTGCGCGCGGGCGGCCACTCAGGCCTGCGACGGCGGGCTGGTGTCGGCCCGCGAAAGGAAGCCGACGCTGGTTTGAAAGAATCGTTCCGTATAGTCGGGCGTCGGTTCGGCCTCGGCTTCCGTGCGGAGGTCTTCGAGGTTGGCCAGGCACATGGGGCAGGCGACCACGTCCAGATGGAACTGTGTGTAGCCGAGCCACGGGTCTTCCAGAATGCCGAATAGGTAGGCGCCCAGGGTGCTGCGCTTCAAGCAGGTCAGGCGTCGTCGTCGCCAGATTTCCGAGACGGTCACGTCGGTGACTTCGCTGCTGTCGAGTTGCGGGGAGTCGGGCATGGAGGACGACTCGAGCACGGCCTTGAGCCGCTGGATGGCCCGAAACTTGATGCCGGCGACCTGCTTCTCGTCGAGTTCGAGCAGCGCGGCGATGTCCTTGTTTCGCCCTCCGACGTAGAAGGACAGCTCGATGACTTGCAGGTCGCCGAACCGGTTGCTGTCACGCATCTCGCCGATCAGGCTCTTGAGTGCGTCTCCCAGCAGCTCGGCCCGCCGCCGGCGGTGCTCGTCGGCACCGAGATGGCGGCTGGGCGTCTCGCCAGCGTGCCCCTCGGTGAGCAGGGCGTCATCGAGCATGGCGTCGTCCTCGACGGTGCGCATGGGGTGTGCACCCTGCCGCTTGAGCAGGTCGTGGATCTTGTACCGAAGGATGGCGAACAGATACGTTTCCAGGGGGCGTGAGGGATCGTAGTTGCTCAGGGACTGAAGGAAGCCGACGAAGGCTTCCTGGACGACGTCCTCGGCGTCGGCGTGAGCGGCCAGACGGGCGCGGGCGAAGGCCAGCAGGCGGCCCTCGTAGCGGGCGATCAGATTGCGCCAGGCTTCCTGCTCACCTCGCAAGATGTCTTGGACCAGAAGCTCGTCGGCCTGTGACTGCTCCATAACGCGTGCCCGTCCAGCGCCGCTCGGGTCGGTCAGCCGTTCCGCAGAATTGAAATCGATCGGCCGCGCTTAGGCCCCAAGGTACCACAAAGCGCCGCATATGCCCACAAAAGCGAGGGCGGCGGCGACGCGCAGCGTCCGAGTGAAATGTCCTCGCGTGCCGGTGTCAACGAACACGTAGGCCAGGTAGAGGAGGATGCACAGGGCAAACATGCTCAGGAGGGTGCCCGCGGTCCGCCGCATCAGGGGCGTCAGTTCCGTCTCCACGAAGTCGGTGATGGTAGCACGCAGTTCCCGGGCCAGCTTCTCGGGGAAGACGCGGACTGCAGCACGGTGTCGCGGGTCTGCGGGCGTTCCCCACTCCTCGCTTGCGATCTCAACACGGCCGGACTTGGACAATCCGCGAAGCACCTCGGCGATGACTTTGTCGATGTCCTCGGCGTGTTCCTCGATCTTGTCGGCGGGAATCCTGCTGTTCTCGGCAATCTTCGGCAGGTACTGCCGGCGGAGTCGCTCGGCGACGCGGCCGAAAGCCTGCTCCTTCGCGTCGTCGGCGGATTTGTGCACGTCTGACACGCCGCACACCGTGTCTTCGCACTCGAAGCTGTGCGCGAGTTTCTTGGCGGGAAGTTTGTGGTACTTATCGCCCAGGCGCGAAACCTGATTGACGAGAGCGTATTTCTCGTCGATGAGGGGCTCGGGTGGACGCTCCGCAAGTGGGGGGCGGGGCGCCGGCGGCGCCCGCCGGACGACCATGGGACGCCTGACCACATCGAACACCGCGGTGATGCTCCGCGATTCGGTGCGCGTCAGGGACAGGAAGACGCCAAGCCCCAGGCCGCCGATGAGTAAGGCGAAGATGGCCGTGAAAGGCTTGCGGCGGAAGGCCTGAAACAACCCTGCAAGCATGAGGGCGGCGCCGAGCAGGCCGACCATGGGCCAGAGGCCGTGAAACTCACGCGTAACGAAGTCGGACACGCGGCAGGCCGACTTAACGCAGTACACGTCGGTCAGAAGCCCGGTCGCCATGGGAATCAGGTTTTGCGTTGTCGGCAGCATGTTGAACAGATCTTCTGTCTACCTCGCGATCTGGGCCGGACGGAGCGGCTCCGGTTGATCATCGGTCGTTCATCTCGATGATCAATTGGCCTGGGCCGACTACGGTGCTCGGGTGCCACGTGCGCTGGTAGCTCGCTCCGGGCTCCAGGTCCAAAAAGACGTTCTCCTCGACAACGCTTCCGTCGGCAGCTTGCCAACTGTACACGAGCGGAGCGTCTTTGTAGTGCTCGTCGCTGAGGATGGTGACGCGAACGGCTTTCCCGTCCTCGATGACTTTCCAGGTGTAGCGGACGTCGTCGGTCCCAATGACCGGGATCGCCTTCTCCCAAAAGGGCGTGAGAAGGACGGACGTCGTGAACCTAGGGACAGGCGTCGGGATCTCAGGAGGCAGGAAACCGCCTCGGCTCAACCTCGCCATGAGGGTCATCCCGGCGAGGGCCGCCAGAGCGATGACGGCGATCACGGGAACGAGTGCCCAGCGCCTGGATCGCTTGGGCCTGACCTCGGCAATGCCGTGACGGCGGAACCCGCCGAGGAAGAGGAAAAGCAGGGCCAGGGCGCCGCAGGGGATCATGCCACTGATCACGCCGAACAGACCCGCGTCATCCAGGTCGATGAAGCCAATCACCAGTGCCAGAGCGACAAGCCCGCAGAGGAATGTGCACACAAGCAGAGGTCGGGCCGTCTCGTTCCAGAAGCCGAACCGCTTGTGGCGCGTGGTCTTCAGAAGAGTGAAGATGGCCATGATGCCGCAGCAGGCCGCGCCGATGATGAAGCCCATCATCTCTTCGTCGCTTTGGGCCATGAGCCCGATGGCCATTCCGTTGATGCCCGCGCCGCTGAGAAGCGCGGCCGAAACCAGCGCCCAGAAGGCGCGAGCGATGGGCCTGCGCAGGCGCAGCGCTGACGTGCGTGCATACGGGGACACGGCCGGGGCGGAAGGCTCGCCGGCAACATCTCTTTCGTATGGGCCGGCCTGCGTTGTGCCGACCAGACGTTGGCGGCGTCCGCCCATGAACGCGCAGAACAGGCCGAACACAAGGCAGAAGACTAGCCCGACGGCGACGCCGAAGCGATCATCCTTGATCATGGGCAGGAACGCGATCACGAGGGCCAGGGCGGCGGCCCCGCTGAAGAACGCACAGGTGAGGAACGGCCGGGCCGTCTCGTTCCAGAAACCAAGCCGCTTGTAGTGGGTGGTCTTCGTGAGGGTGAAGATCGCCATGACGACGCAGCAGGAGGCTCCGATGAGGAAGCCCATGATTTCCTCGTCGCCGTGGGCGATCATTCCCGTGCCCAGGCCGCAGACCGCTGCCCCGAACAGCAGCAGGCCGGACACGATGCCCCAGAAGACCCGAGCCGGCGTGGAACGCCTGCGCCGCACCGGAGCAGCGGCGTAGCGCCGCGCGGGCGAGTAGAACCCACTTGGCTCAGGTTCGCGGCATTCTTGCGAGAGAGAAGCGACGCCGGCTAGTGCCGCGGGTACACTCGCGAGATCGCCAAGGGCCTCGGCTGCCTCCGCGATCGCGGCATTGCGGCTATCGTTTTTTTTTGAAGGCTCGGGACCCAATGCGCCGGGCGGGCCTTGAGGGGGCATGGCTCCCCCGGCTAGTGCCGGTCGCTTGAACAGGGCGCTGGCCTGGAGGCTGAGTGAGGCGGCGGCCCCGATTCCGGCGGCCATGATCATGATGGAATCGTTGGCCTCGGACAGGATGGCGGCCGCGATGCAGCAGAACAGGCCGGCCCAGAAGGCACTGCCGAAGCACACCTGGCCGCGCAGTCCGTCTCGAAGCCGCTTCATCCAGTCGACGACGCCCGAGGCGATCCAGACACTCAGAGCCAGCATCCACATGTCGTTGTGGTCCATCCACATGTTGGTGCGGTCATAGAACCGACCGAGTTGCTCGTTGGCGATGGCCCCGACGAGAAGAATCGGCAATGTGGAGCATCCGAGCACGATCAGTCGGTTGGCCCACTTGGAACTGGCCGGCGCCGCCATGCGGCTCACGACACGCTCGGCGATACCGACACCGATGCGGATGGCCATGATGAAGGCGAAGATCATCAAGGTGTGCTCGGGAATGGTGTTGCGCACTCCGGCGAGCAGGCTAACGCCGACCGACAGACCGATGGCGACGATGGCGGACAGAACAAAGCCCCCGATGCGGCTGCCGCGCGGCGCGGCCGACTGGACCATGTCGGCGGGCGTGGGCCTCTCACCAATGGCGGGCATTACCGCCGGGCTCGGCGGCCCGTACTGCGGCTGGCCCCGACGCTCCATATGCTGGGCCAGGCGGTCGCTGAAGGCCTGGGCGTCCAGGATGTTGTCGTCGTGCGGTCGCGGCCTGGGCGGCGGTATGAAGGGCCGCCCTTGAGGCGACGGGTGCGGCGAGTCCATGACCTGCGTTTCCACCGCCTGCCGGGCGATGGTCGTCAGGCTGCCGGGCTTGAAATCGGCGATGCTCTTGCGCACGTGGTCCGCGGCGATGATGTCCTGGGCCATCTCGTTGATTGACTGATAGCGGTCGTTGGGGTCCTTGGCCAGAGCTCTGCGGATCACGTCGCCGAAGGGGTCCGGCAGGGCGTCCACCTCGGGCTGCTCGGTGAGGTGCTTCATGAGCACTTCACCCATCGAGCTTCCTTCGAAGGGGACTCTGCCCAGGAGCATCTCGTAGAGCATGACGCCGAGGGCGTAGATGTCGATGCCGCGATGATAGTTGCCGCTGCCGACCTCGGGTGCCATGTAGTGGACGGTGCCTACGCTGGCGGTCTGTCCGCTGTGCCGCGAGAGGGAGATGAACTTGCTCAGGCCGTAGTCGCCGATCTTCACATAGCCGTCTTCGTAGAAGATGTTGCCCGGCTTCATGTCGCGGTGAATGATGCCGCGATCATGGAGATAGCTGAGGCCCTTGGCGATCTCGGAGACGAAGAAGGCGGCCTTCTGCGCGCCCAGGCCGGAGGGCTCGGCCACGAGCAGATCGCGCAACGACGGACCGTCAATGTACTCCATGATGATGAAGTATTCGCCCTCATCGTTCTGCTTGACGTCATAGATGGTGACCAGGTGCGGGCTCTTGAGGTTCATGCAGTGGGAAACGCCGCGCAGCTCGATCTGCGGATTGTCGCGCAGGTACTTGAGGGCGACTTCCTTGCCGCCTTCAGAGAGGGCGTAGTAGACCTCTCCGAAGCCGCCCTTGCCTACGCCGCGTTGGATGACGTAGCCTTCCAGCGGTTTGTCGCCATGTTTGAAAGTGAAAGCCACGGGTCGCTCTCCAACAGGAATCAGGCCTTGGCGCCTGAGGTTCCCGATTCGTCGGGCCAGGGCTCGAAACAGAACCCGATGTCCAGCAAGGTGAACGGCTGGCCCAGTCTGATTTCGTGTTTGTCAAGCGGGTCGAAGCGCTCCTCTGGACGTCCGGGCTGGGGCCGCATAAACAGCTTACCCTTCTGGGCGTAGAGAATCAGATTATCCTTGACGCGGGGCAGTTTCACGTGGCAATGACGCCCGGGGCCCAGCACGGCCAGTTGGCTGAACAGGAGAATGTCCCGCACGCCGTGGCTCATCCGTACGCTGTCGGACAGGCTCAATACGGCGGTGGAGCTTCTCGGGTTGGGCAGCCGGTAGGTAATGCGGGCCAGTTTGCCCAGCGTGATGCGGTTTTTGTCGAACAACAGGCGGTGGCTGGTACGCTCACCGTCGACGAGCACGTCGCGGTGGGGGAAGATGAAGTAGTCATCCTCGATGCGGGCGATGTCGGCGTGGTGCCTGGAGATGTCGGCCAGCAGAGCGATGTCGGCGACGCTGTCACGGGCCCCGGGGCCTCGGGTCAGGCGGCCGATGGAGACACGCGGCTGGGTGAGGAGCAGGTAGCTGCCTACGCCGTCGATGAGCATGAGCAGCCGGGCGGGCAGCCCGCTTTCCTCGGCGCCCGGCGTCGTGCCGCCCCAGAATGCCATCTGGCCGGGGGAACCTGAGGCGAGCCGCACGGTCGGCTGGTCGATGGCTCGAGCCGCCGCACCGCGCACCGGTACAGGCCTTCCTGCAGAGCCCGAACCACCTTCCGACTCTCCAGCAATGCCCAAGGGACCGCTGAGCAGAGCCAGGCGGATGTCGCGGAGCTTGGAGACCTGCTCCTCCGCTTCTTTGATCCAGCGGACGTCCGGCAGCAGGTGGCGGAGCTGGCGCAAGACGCGTAGGGCCTCGTCGTACTGAGCGGCGGCCGCGGTACGAGCCACGCGACCGATCAGTTCCAGGTTGCGCTCGAGTTCGTGCCTGCGCGGATCGTTCCGCCCGAGAGGGCGGATGAGGCTCAGATGGGCCTGTGCGCGGTCGGTGCGGCCGTCCTTGACGGCGTCGTGGGCCGCGTCGAGCAGGCGCTTCATGATCTTGCCTTCAAGCTCGCTGGCCCGCGGATCGTGGGCGTTGAGGCTGCGCGCGCGGCGGAGGCGTTCGACGGCTCCGTCGATCTGGTCCTGCTTGAGGAGCTTCTCGGCCTCGGCGAGCTCGTCGCTGGCCTGAGCGGCATTGGCCTCGGCGATCTTGCGGAGTTGCTGAGCTTGAGGATCGAGCGCGTCGGCCTGGTCAAGGAGCTGCTGACCGCCGATGAGGCTTCCGGCCTCGATGCGCTGACGGGCAGCGCCGATGCGGCGTTTCTGCTGGTGTTCCCGGTAGCGGCTCTGCCGGGCGGCCTCGCGTATCTCCTCTCGGAGCCGATTGATGTCCGGTAGGTCCACGTTGGCCGTGGCGGCACGGTTCAGATCTGCGAGGGCCTCGTCGTAAAGTCCCGCGTCATAATGGCTTTTGGCACGCTGGGTCAGCTTGCCGGCGACCTTGATCAGGACTTTCTGGGCACGCCGATGGTCGCGAAGGTCAGGCGCGGTGGCGAGTCGGTAGGCCTCGTCAAGGCGGCCGTCACGGAGGGCGTTCTCGGCGGCCTTGAGTCGAACCATTGTGAGATTGGAGAACATCAACACGCCTCCAGGCGGCCGGGCATGTTGCACCGGCTGGCGGGGCGGGTTCTGTCGCAGCAGGCCGCGTCCCTGAGAACGGAAGAAAAATTGATCTTACTCATGGCTTCTTGCACGGTCAAAAACGCGTCTAGGGAGACGAGAATCCGCTCGCCGTCTCCGGGGAGGTATTCAAGCGGATGAGGCAAATATTCGAGGTGTCCGAACCGGGAGCAGGTCGCAATCATCGTGCGGGGCCGGTGACCCGGAGGCACTGCGACTCGTGGAGTGTCGGCTGGCTACAAAAGGTCGCCGGCTAAACTGGGGCTGTAAGAAGGGTTGGAGGTAAGGTAACGCGAGCGGATCGCGGCGGGGGGCACTTCGTTACGGGGTCGTTCGGCAGCAGGTCTTGGAGTCTGGTCCGGCCAAGGAGGCCGGGAGCGTCGATTCGGCTGGCCGAAGCGCCGGTTATCGGGTTTGTGGCGTCTGGCTCGCTGGTTGGTAGCGCCGGGGAATTGCCAACGCGCCGGCCAAGGCGCGTGCACTCCGTCGCGGCCAGGCGGCGCTGCATGTTGTGGTTCATGAAGTTACGGGACGCACGACATGTGAGGTCTTGCTGGTTTTTCTAGTGGGCGGCCCATCCAGGACGCAGATGGATGCCTCGCCAGTCGACGGATTCTGACGAGAGTCAGCGGCGAGAGTTGCAATATCGAGCGCGAATCATTACACATAGCGGATTCGAGAAGGGGCGCGTAAGAGCCAGCGGCGGTCTAGTGAAACTCTGTCAGTACTATACGAGCGACGAACAGCGTGATGTTGATCTGTCCCGGCGCATTCCCTGGGAGGCGCGCGTGGGATTGGTGGTCCATCAGCACGTCGTGCCGGTGACCAACTGCGTGGACCCGAGCGACACGACGTTAGGCTTGCCGCTGGCGACCAAGTTGGTGGAGTGGCTGGAGTCGCGGAGCGCGTGGGCCAGACTGGCGGACTGGGCCTCCCGGCATCCCACCGGCGGACTTTCGGTCACGGACGTGTATATGGGTCCCCCGTTGTTGCGTCCCAGCGCGTTGCTGTGCTTTCATGGCTTCGAAGAGCACGCCAAGATGGTGGCCGGCTTTCGCGGCACGGATGTGGCCGCGGAGTGGTATGACCAGCCGGTGTACTACAGCGGGAACTCCACGGCGCTGTATGGTCACGGGCAGCGGGTTCCGTTCCCTCGTGGTGAAGCGCAGATGGACTTCGAACTGACGATCGCGTGTGTGATCGGGCGCCGCTGCCGCAACGTGCCGTTGGAGCGAGCCGGCGAGTACATTTGCGGGTACTGCCTTATGAATGACTGGTCCGCGCGGGCCGCCCAGGCTCGGGGGCAGAAGATCGGAATGGGGCCGGGCTGCGGGAAAGACCACGCCACATCATTGGGGCCCTGCTTGGTCTCCAAAGACGAGATCGAAGACATTCGGGACCTGAAGCTTCGGGCCCTGGTCAACGGGGAGTCGTGGTGCGAAACGCACTGCGGTCAGCCACGCTACAGTTTCGAAGAGATGATCACGATCGCTTCGAAGTGCCGGACGCTGTATCCCGGCACGGTGATTTCGTCCGGAGCGGTTGACGGCGGTTCCGGGCTGGCTCATGGTCGGTTCCTTCAGGAAGGCGATACGGTGACGTTGGAGGCTGAGGACCTGGGCGTTCTGGTAAACACGATCTACGTGGAGTGAGGGGGGCATATCCGCCGTCGAATTCGAACAGGGCCAACGACGGAGTCGGGACGAGTTTGATGAGGCGTGGTGAGCGATGATGAGAGGTGCTTTGCGCGGCGGATGCGCTGTGGCGTACTTGGCTCTCGGGTCGGTGGTCGGCGTTGCGGGCTGCGGCGCGCATTCCTTTCGAGCCACCGAGATCCTCGTGCTCACGGCCTCTGCTGACGAGGTCGATCGCCTCGATCTGGACAATCGGGTTGGCGACATCCGGGTTGTGGGGGATCCACTAGCCAACACGATCACGGCGCGGGTGACCAAGATCGGTAGGGGAATCAGCCCGGCCGAGGCACAGGCGGCCCTGACGGAGATCAACGTCTTCCTGCAAGAAGGAGCCGAAGGTCTAGAGGCGGGCGTGAAGCATCCGCATCACAGCACGGTGCGATCATGGGAGATCCAATGGGACATCACTGCTCCGCCGAAGCTGGCTCTGGAGCTCCGATCGAACGTGGGTGAGATTGCCGCGCGGGACGTCAACAGCGGCGTAGTCGTCTCGACAGATGTGGGAGACGTCAGCTTGGCGAACGTGCGCGGCGGAGTGGTTGTTGCTGCGGACGTGGGTGACATCCGGGTTGAGGATGTGGAAGGCGAGGCCCGGCTGGAAACCAGCGTAGGAGACATTCGGCTATCGTTCATCTCACCGTCAGCCATGCCGGTGCGGGCTGTGACCGACGTGGGATCCATAAGGGTCGATCTGTCCGCCGAGCAGAAGGGCAGGTTGACGGTGAAGGTCGGCGTCGGCGATCTGCACGTGAACCTGGGCTCGACGCCCATGACCAATCTCCAGCATTCCAGAGACTCCATCCGCGTTGACTTGCATGGCGCGAGTGCGCCCGACATGGTCATGCGCACATCGGTGGGAAACGTCACCGTTATGGCCCACTAACGGAGGTCAAGATAGCGGGCTTATAACCGGGACAGCCGGCGGCAGGCCTCTTCGAGATCCGGCATCTGCTTGGCAAAACAGAAACGCAACTGATGTTGTCCATCCTCGGGTCGGATGTAGAAGTCGTCGCCCGGGATGCAGGCGACGCCGACGGTCCGGAGGATGCTCTCGGCCGCATCGGTGCCGTTTCGGAAGCGGCCGGGCTCGAACTCGGCGAGCATGTAATAGGCACCCTGGGGGACGAAGGGTTGGAAGTTCCTGCCTCTCAGGGTGTCGGCCAACAGGTCGCGCTTGGCGCGGAAGTCTGCGCACATGTCAGCGTAGTAGCTGTCGGGCAGGTCGAGGGCGGCGACCACACCGCGTTGGAGGGGGTGGGGTGCGCAGATGTACAGGATGTCGTGAAGGACGGCCATGCGCTCGATGACGGGGGCGGGGGCGGCGGCGTAGCCGATGCGATGGCCGGTTACGGCAAAAGTCTTGGAGGCGCCGGTGATGGTGATGGTGCGCTCGGCCATATCGGGGAGGCTGGCCAGGCTGATGTGGGGCAGGTCGTAGGTGAAGTATTCGTAGATTTCGTCGGTGACGGCGATCAGATCGTGGCGGCGGCACAGATCGGCGATGGCTTCCAGCTCCTGGCGCGTGAAAATCTTACCGGACGGGTTGGAGGGCGTGTTGGCCAGAATGAACCTGGTGCGATCGTTGATACACGCCCGGAGCTGGTTCATGGAAAAGTGCCAATCGGGTGGCACCAGGTCCACAAAGCGCACCTTGTTGCCCAGAAGGCGGACCATGTTGGTGTGATAGTTGTAGTGAGGCGAGAAGCTGATCACCTCGTCGCCCGGGTTGAGCAGGGCGAGGCACGCGCAGGCGAAGGCTCCGGCCGAGCCCACAGTGATGGTAATCTCCGTTTCCGGGTCAGCGTCGATCCTGTTAAAGTGTTTGAGCTTGCGGGCCACGGCCTGGCGGAGTTCGGCGATGCCGCGCAGATGAGTGTAGGTGGCCTGGTCGGAGCGGATGGCGTGGATGGCTGCCTCTTTGAGAGCATTGGGGGCGGGCTGGTCGCAGATGCCTTGTCCCAGATTCACGCCGTTGACTTCGGCGCACAGGATACTGAAGCGTCGGATATCGGATTGCTGAATGGCGGAAACTCGTTCGGCCAGATCGATCGCCATGCGGGGTCCCTTTCATGCTGAAGTTCGGGGTGGTGCCCCCACTCAAGTTGCGGAATCTAAAGTATACGCGGAATCGCCGCCGTGTGGAGGGGAACGAAAGGCCGCGTGCCATACGCTGGCCTATGGGGCGAAGCCGCCGGGCAGTTGCCCCCAGTCCTGCCAGTCGGGGATATAGTGCGGGGCGTTGCCCCGCCCGACGTGTCCGATCTTCCACTTGGTCGCATCGGTGGTGAGCAAGCCGTCTTCCAGGCGGAAGAACTCGGCGTGGCCGTCGGCGCAGGCGGCGTTGGCCCGTCCTCCCCCGTGGCGGAAGCAGGTCGTTGGGTTGCGATTGGCGACCCAGTAGGCTCCGTGCTTGCCGAAGCGGATCCTGTAATAAGGATCAAGCCAGCAATTGTTCTGCACGTTGGTGCCGGGGGCAGTGAAGACGGACAGGTCGAGAGCGGTATCGGCGAAGACGAACGTGGTGGCCGGCGAGTGGAGGTTGGCAACCTTCTGCCAGGGTCGGCCGACGATGCCGCCCGGGTAAGTTTGTGGTGCCAGGAAATAGGCATTGTAGCCATAGGTGGTGGTGGGCTGCTGGCAGGAACCCTGCAGGGTTTGGTAGGAGCCCCAAGGCTGGCTGGGGCATTCCAGAGCGCTGTTGATGCGCGACGTGTCGCCGAGATAGGGCTTGATCAGAGCACGGTCGAAATCGGCCTGCCCCGGGGGGCCGTCCTGTCCCCACCAGTAGGTCGGCGGAGCCCGGTCGAACCAACCGCCGGGCATGGCACGGTCGTTTTCGGCGACGGCGTAGGCGGAGAAGGCGATGGCGAGTTGACGCAAGTTCGAAGCGCATTTGACGGTGCGGGTCTGTTCCCGGGCCGCCGAGAGGGACGGTACCAGCAGGCCGACCAGCAGGGCGATGATACTGATCACCACGAGCAGCTCAATGAGCGTAAAGCCGGTGTGCGCGAGCGACCGCAGCCGCGCGAGGCCGGGATCACGGGCGGCGTAGGAAGCGTCAGTCGTTTCTCGGGGTGCGCTCATTGTCCGTAATTGGTCGCGAAGGTGGCGAAATCCTGGAGGTCCACGCAGCCGTCGCCGTCCAGGTCGCTCCGCTCGAGTTCGGCGGAGGTGCAGCCGGCCGGTGGACCGGCCGTGGCACAGCCGCCATAGCACACGGCGAAAGTGGCGAAGTCGCCGAGGTCGACCGTGCCGTTCAAGTCGATGTCGCCCGGCGTGAACGGCGGTGCGTCGAAGACGTACAGCCCGTCGGGGCCAATGGTGTAGAGAGTGCCGCCCGCGAGAGCCGGGCTTGCGCCGGCGCCGACGAAATGATCGAGTATGAAACCGTCGCCGTCCGGCGTCTTCGTCACGTCGAAGACATACATCTCGTCGTAAATGTAGTCGAGTGGGTAGGGCTGCGCCAGGCCGGCGTAGAGTTTGCCTGCTGCGCAAACCAGGTGGAAGGTCGTGCCGCCGATCAGGGTGGTATCCCAGAGCCACTCGGCCGAGTTGCCCAGGTCGCGATAGCACATCAGCTTCGGAACGGATCCGAATGAGGGGTATGGCGGCTCGCTGGCGATGCCTCCGGTCAGGTAGAGGCGATCGCCGACGATGACCGGCGTGGAG
>CP070685.1:3159971-3167582 GCA_020352895.1 Phycisphaerales bacterium | reverse complement strand
GAACCACCTGCTCTGTTCACTGACCACGGGTCTCGACCCGCGCAAGAACGACAAGTTTGTGGACATCTGTTTCATGGGGCTCAAAGGCGGTTCCGGCGCCCTGCGTGGCGTGGATGGCTATGACCACATCGGCATGATCGATGCGTCGGGCGGGCTGCTGGACCAGGACTACGAGATGTTCGAGCAGCAGACGCCGCACGTGCTGATGCGGCATGAATACCTCTGCGATTCGGCCGGCCCCGGGCAATGGCGCGGCGGACTGGGCGTAGAGACCATCTTCAAGATCGGGGCACCTAACACGCAACTGGTCGTGTTCGGTGACGGCGACGTCGAGCCGGCGTTCGGTCTGCACAGCGGCGGCTGCGGAAGTCTGAATTCAATCAAACTGCGGTATCCGGGCGGCAAGAAGTATCTCCCCTTGAGTCTGGACCTGATCACAGGCGTGCCCGAGGGTACCATCTACCACCAGCAGGCGGGCGGGGGCGGCGGGTATGGGGACCCGCACGATCGCCCGGCCGAACTTGTGGCCCGCGAAGTGCGCGACGGCATCATCTCCGCGCGGGCGGCGCGGGACCGGTACGGCGTCGTTGTCGACGAAAAGACCTATCAGGTGAAGCAGGCACGCGGCAAGAGCAGATGAAGCTATGGATTTTGAACTGACCGAAGATCAGCGTCTCCTGCAGGACGTGTTCCGCCGTTTTTGCAGCGAACGCGTCGTTCCCCGCGCGGCGGAGTTTGAGGAGGCCCGCGAGTTCCCCCGCGAGCTGTTCATGGAACTGGCGGAGCTCGGCTTCTTCGGCCTGCGTTATCCGGAATCCCTGGGCGGGTCCGGCCTTGATTTCCTCTCGTATTGTCTGGCCATCAGCGAGATCGCCCGCGGCTCCCTGTCCCTGGCGGCGGCGGCCGCCATGCAATCTCTGATGGGAACGCATTTTCTCCATGCCTTCGGCAACCAGACCATCCGCGAGAGTCTGCTCAGGCCCGCCATCGCGGGCCGCAAGATCGGAACCATCTGCATCACCGAGCCCGATGCCGGCAGCGACCTGTCCGCCATTTCGACATCGGCCACGAAGGTCGATGGCGGCTATCGCCTTTCCGGCCAAAAGACCTGGATCACGTCGGCACCCCTGGCCGACTTCTTCACGGTCTTCGCGCGTACCGGAGAAGAGAAACAACTGACCATCTTCCTCGTCGAGAAAGGGTTTCCCGGCCTGGTCGTCGGACGGGGCATCGAGAAAATGGGCACTCGCGCGTCACCCAATTCTGAAGTCTTCTTGGAAGATTGCTTCGTTCCCGACGATCACCGATTGGGCGAGGAAGGACAGGGCGAGAGCGGCCTCCGCGCGATTCTCGACGAGGTCCGCGTGATGACCGGCGCCCTGGCCATCGGCGTAGCCCGCGCGGCCCTGGACGAAGCCCTGCAATATGCGGCCGAGCGCAAACAGTTCGGCCGGCCCATCAATCGCTTCCAGGCCATCCAGATGAAACTGGCCGACATGGGTACGGACCTCGAAGCGGCCACGCACTTGGTTCACTACGCCGCCTGGCTCAAAGACAACGACAAGCCGGTCCGCCGCGAGGCGGCCATGGCCAAACTGTTCGCCAGCGAGCGGGCCACGGCCATCTGCGACAAAGCCACGCGGATTCTGGGATCGTACGGTTACGCTAAGGAGTTCTCGGCCGAACGGTATTTCCGCGATATCCGCTTCACCCTGTACGGGGGCGGCACAAACGAGATCCTCAGGTTGCTCATCGCCCGAGAGATGTCAGGCTGAACAGCCGGGATCGGGGCGGTCAGAAACACAAAGGAGGTGCCCTGACGACGGTCCCGCCACAGGAAGCACGCAAATGAAAAGCAACGTCCGAATTCTGTTTGCCAAGCCGGGCTTGGACGGCCACGACGTAGGGGCCAAGATCGTCGTGCGGGCCCTGATGGACGCCGGTTTCGACGTAACCTACACGGGACTGCGGAAATCCCCGGAGGAAATCGTCCGCAGCGTCTGCGACAAAAAAGCAAACGTGCTGGGCCTGTCCATCCTCTCCGGCTCACACATCCCGATCTGCCGGCGGATCAAGTCCCTGCTTCAGGAAAGCGGCCGAGGCGACATCCTCTGGATCGTCGGCGGCAACATCCCCGAGCGGGACCATGCCGCCTTGAAGGACATCGGCGTGGACGCCGTCTTTGCCGTGGGCACGCCGCTGCAAGATGTCGTCGATTTCATCCGCGAGAGGTTCTAATGAGTCACCAGGAGTCCGCCGAACCCAAACCCGTGTTCCTTGAATCGGGCCTGGAGGTCAAGCCGGTGTACACGGCGGCCGACGTCGAGGCCAGCGGCGGCTCGGACGGCATCGGCAGCCCGGGCGAGTTTCCCTTCACCCGCGGCATCCACAAACTCATGTACCGCAAGCGCCCCTGGACCATGCGGCAGTATGCCGGCTTTGGCACGCCGGAGGAGACTAATCAGCGTTTTCACTATCTGATCGCCAACGGGCAAACCGGGCTCAATGTCGCTTTCGATCTGCCTACGCAGGTCGGCCTGGACTCTGACGACCCGGCTGCGCAGGGGGAAGTCGGTCGCGTGGGCATGGCCGTGGACACACTGAAAGATTTCGAGATCGCGTTCGAGGGGATCGACCTCGACAAGATCACCGTCTCCCTGACCATCAACGGAGCCGCGGCCGTCCTGATCGCCATGTACTTCGCCATGGCCGAGAAGCGCGGCTACGACGTCCGCAAGCTTCGCGGCACGGCCCAGAACGACATCCTCAAGGAGTTCATCGGCCGTGGTACGTGGGTCTTCCCAGTCGAGCCGTCGATCAAGCTCGTCGGCGACACGATCCTCTACTGCGCCGAGCATGCTCCTCTCTACAGCCCGGTGAGCGTGTGCGGCTATCACATCCGCGAGTCCGGCGCCAACCCTGTCCAGGAGATGGCCTACGCCTTCTGCATCGCCAGGGCGTATATCGATCACGTGCTCGAACGCGGACTGGGCATCGACGATTTCGCATCGCGGCTTTCCTTCAACTTCGACATCCACGGGAACCTGTTCGAGCAGGTGGCCAAGTTCCGTGCCGGCCGCCGATTGTGGGCCAGGATTCTCAAGGAGCAGTACCACACCAAGGACCCGCGATCCATGTGGCTGCGCATGATCGCCGGCGGGGGCGGAGGCGGCCTGACCATCGAGCAGCCCGAAAACAACATCGTCCGCAGCGCCTATTACGCCCTTATCAGTGCCCTGTCCGGTACGCAGACCATGGCGCTGTGCAGCTATGACGAGGCCTACACGATTCCCTCGGAGAAGGCGGCCCGAATATCGCTCCGGACCATGCAGATCCTCACAGAGGAGATGGGTCTTTGCGACACCGTCGATCCCCTGGCCGGCTCGTATTACGTGGAGACCCTGACCAACCAGTTGGAACAGAAGATTCTCGCCGCCATGGACGAAGTGGACGCCCAGGGCGGCATCGTGCGGGCCATCGCCGAAGGGCGCGTGCAGGACGCCGTTTCCCGGCAGGCTTACGAGAGACTGATGAAGGTGGAGCGCGGCGAAGTCCGGAAGGTGGGAGTAAACTGCTACCGGATGGAGGAGGAGCAGCCGCAGGTGGAGTTTCATCCGTTCAAGGAAGAAGACTCTGCAGCGCAGATCAGGCGCCTGGAGCAGGTTCGGGCTCAGCGGGACAACGGCGGGGTGGACAGTGTCCTCGAGCGCGTCCTGGCCGACGCGAAGGCCGGGCGCAACGTCATGCCCGCCATGATCGAAGGAGTGAAGGCCTATGCCACCGTCGGCGAGCTTACCGGTTGCCTCGTTGAGGCCTACGGGAGATACCAAGAGCCGGTGCGTTTTTAGCCATTGGCCGGGCCCATCATCGGCCCCTACTTGAGGAATGTGTGGCGATGCAGGCGTGTGACAGATATCAGGCACCAACGACTATTGAGGACCTGGTACGCGCTGCCGCGGAGAAGAAGGCCACACTTCTCGCCGGCGGCACCGATCTCCTGCCGCGCTGGTCCAAGGGCATGGTTGCCGGACCGGAGAGGGTGATCGACCTCAAGCGAATCGAACAGCTCAAGGGCGTGTCACGCGTCAACGGAGAAGTCGTCATCGGGGCCTGCATGACACTGAGCGACATCGCCGATGATTCGGTCATCTGCGAAACGGCGCCGGTGCTGGCCGAGGCGGCCGGCCGTGTGGCCTGCCCACAGGTTCGCAACCGGGCCACCATCGGCGGGAACCTGTGCAACGCGTCGCCGGCGGCGGACACGGCCATCCCCCTGATCCTCCTCGATGCAGTGCTGGAACTGGCAGCGAGCGGGCCGGGCGGCCTGACCACGCGCGAGCTGCCCATCACCGAGTTCTTCCGTGGCCCCGGCGCCACGGCACTCCGGCCTGGGGAGATTCTGACCCGCGTCCGCTTCAGACCCTTGCCCGCCGGTGCATGTGCGGCCTGGGACAAGTTCGGCACGCGGCCGTCGATGGAGATCGCCGTCGCCTCCGTGGGCCTGGCCCTTGAGCTAGAGAACGAGACTGTCACCTGGGCGAGAGTGGGCTATGGCTCGGTGGCCCCGACGCCGTTGCGTGGTCGCGCCGCCGAGGCGGCACTGATGAACAACATCCTTTCCACGGAGGTCATCGCCCGGTGCCAAATCGCCGCCCGAAAGGAAATCTCGCCCATCAGCGATGTCCGAGCCGGCGAAGCCTACCGCCGTGAGATCGTGGGCGTGATGCTCAGGAGGATGCTGGAACATGCGGCCAGCGCTTGAACCGGCCACGCTCGACCTGTCACTGAATGTGAACGGTGACGCCGTCACGCTGACGGTGCCGCCTTTTGCCACCCTGCTCGATGTCCTCCGCGACCGACTCCAACTCACCGGGACCAAGTACGCCTGCGGCGAAGGCGAGTGCGGCGCCTGCTCGGTATTGCTGGACGGGCGCGTGGTCAACTCCTGCTTGGTGCTCGCCGCGGAGTGCAAGGGTGCCGAGGTCGTCACCATTGAAGGCCTGGCCACCAACGGAAAGCTGCATCCTATTCAGCAGGCCTTCGTGGACCACGGCGCGATTCAGTGCGGTTTCTGCACGCCGGGCATGATCATGGCCTCTTTTGCCTTGCTCGAAGCGAACCCGTCTCCCACCGAAGAGCAGGTCAAGCGGGGCCTGGAAGGCAATCTCTGCCGCTGTACGGGCTATCGCAAGATCATCGACGCGGTACTCTCCCTGGCTCGAGGAGGTGGTTCGGATGACTGAACTCGCCTCCCAAATCCAACTGGAACAGCCGCCTCACACAGAGAAGAAGACCCTGATCGGGCAGCGAATCCCTAAGCTGGACGCCCCAGAGAAGGCCACCGGACTGGCACATTATCTCGAGGACATCAAGCTCCCCCGCATGTTGTATGGCCGAATCCTTTTCGCGAACAGGCCCCACGCGCGAATTCTGAACATCGATACTTCCGCCGCCGAGGCCCTTCCCGGCGTGCGGGCCGTGATCACGGCTGCGGACATCAAGCTGGTTCCTTTTGGGTTTGGCCGGGACAACACGGCCCTCAAGAAGGACAAGGTCACGTGCAGTCGCGACGAAGTGGCCGCCGTGGCAGCCGAGACGCCCGCGCTCGCCGCCGAGGCCGTCAGACGCATCCGCGTGACTTATGATGACCTGCCCGTCGTCACCTCGCCCGAAGAAGCGTTAGCCGAAGGCGCAGCCGTCATCCATGAGAAGTTCCCGGACAACACGCCCTTTCAGTATGACTATGCCCACGGAAATGTGGAGCGGGGTATCGCCGAATCACATGTGATCGTGGAAGAAACGTATGTCACGCACCGCGTGGCCCATTGCTGCCTGGGCACGTCGGGCCTCATCGCCGAGTTCGACGCCCGCGGCAGGCTGACCCTGCACTCCCTGACGCAAGTCCCGTTCCTTTACCAGCACGATCTTTCGCGGATTGTGGGTGTGCCCCCCGAAAACATCCGGATCATCCAGCCGCCCATAGGAGGAGGCTTCGGCAGCAAGCTGGACATCCATCCCTTCGAGCCCATCTGCGTGTTCCTGGCCCAAAAAACTATGCGGCCGGTGCGGCTGGTCTTCTCACGCGAAGAGGAATTCGCGGCCATGCCCACACGCCAGCCGGCGGCCTTCCGCCTCAGGAGCGGGGCCCGCAAAGACGGCACGTTCACGTTCCGGGACGTGCATATGACCCTGGACAACGGCGGGCATACTTCGTGGGGTGCTACCACGCCCTGGATCATGATGCGGACCTTCTCCTCTCTCTATCGCGTGCCGCACGTGCGGCAGCACGTCGATGTGGTATACACCAACAACAACTACGCCTGCGCGTTCCGCGGTTACGGTAATCCCCAGGCCACCTTCGCACTCGAATCGCAGGTGGACAGCCTGGCCGCCGAACTGGACATGGACCCCCTGGAACTGCGACTCAGGAACGCCCAGGAACCCGGCGAAACGACGCCGCAGGGCATGTTTCTTCGCACCTGTGGACTGACCGAATGCCTGCAAACCGCCGCCCATCGGGCCAGCTGGCAGGAAAAACGCTCCGGTCCCCGTGCTCAGAAAGGTTCCGTGGTTCGCGGCATCGGCATGGCCTCGCTCTTTCACGTAGGTGGTGGGGCCAAGATCTACCGCTCGGACGGGTGCGGCACCATCCTCAAGCTGGACGACTTCGGCGGCGTCACCGTGCTAACCGGCTCCTCGGAGATCGGCCAGGGTTCGGAAACCGTGATCGCCCAGATCGTAGCCCAGGAGCTCGGCTTGCCCCTGAAGAACATCCGCGTGATCAACAACGACACCGACCTGACCCCGTGGGATGTCGGCGTTCACGCCAGCCGCACCACGTTCATCGCGGGCAACTCGGCCCTCGGTGCCGCCCGCCAGGCACGGCACAAGCTGCTTGGCGCGGCCGCTGCACAACTGAAGCGGCGAGCCGAGGAGCTCGATCTCGCAGAGGGAAATGTGGTGGAGCGTGCGGGCGCCAAACCGCTTGAATCGATCGGCAAGATCATCCGCGGCGTTCACTTCGGTGCCAAGCACGATCTGATCATGACCACGAATTACTACGAGCCCCCCAGCACCGCCCCGGACGAAACGCACATGGGTGACATCTCCGCCTGTTATGCGTTCGGGACGCACGTGGCCGAGGTCGAGGTGGACCTGGACACCGGCGTGGTCAAGGTAGTCAGGATCAGCGCCGCACACGACGTGGGGCGAGTCATCAACCGCCTGGGCATCGAAGGCCAGGTGGAGGGCGGGATCGCACAGGGAATCGGGTACTGCCTGACGGAAGAAGTGAAGCTCGAGGCCGGCCGCATGCTCAATCCGAGCTTCACCGACTACAAGCTGATCACCACTACCGACCTGCCCCACATCAGCATCTCGTTTATCGAGACCAACGACCCGGCCGGCCCCCACGGAGCCAAGGGCATTGCCGAGTCGCCGTTGATCCCCGTAGCCCCGGCCATCGCCAACGCGGTCTTTAATGCGACGGGCCTGCGTATTACCGAGCTGCCCCTGACGCCGGAGAGAGTACTGCAGAAGCTGAAAGAAGCTCGCCAACGGGAAGGGGGCCTTGAGCATGGATAAACTGACCGTGCTTTCGCTGGAGCAGGC
>CP070685.1:3154495-3159871 GCA_020352895.1 Phycisphaerales bacterium | reverse complement strand
CCCCATCCAGGCCCTGCTCCGGCCCGTCATCTACGTGCCCGAAATCATCACCGTGGACGACCTGCTGACCATCCTCCGCGAACGTGGCCGCAAGATGGCCATCACCGTGGACGAGTACGGCGGCACGGCCGGCCTGATCACCATCGAGGACATCGTTGAAGAGATCGTCGGAGAACTTCGCGACGCAGACGAGGACCAGCCCGAGCCGGTCACACAGATCGGCCCCGACACCTACCTCCTCGCCGGGAACCTCCCCATTCGCTCCTGGGCCGAGTCCTTTAGCCTGCCGGTGGACGTTCACCGCGTGGCCACGCTCGGCGGTTTCATCACGGCATCACTCGGCCGGCTACCCGTAGAGGGCGACACCGTACAACTGGCCAACCTCACCCTCACCGTCAGGCAGGTGCATGGTCGTCGGGTTACGCAGGTCGAACTGGCACGCTACGCGCCCGCGCCGCGGGCCAAAGGAGGCCCTTCTCCATGACCGCCTCCTGGCCCCTCGTCATGTCCTGGCTCAGCGTCGGGCTTGCCTGCGTGTTCTTCTCGGCCCTCTACAGCGGCCTGGAGACCGGCGTCTACTGCGTTAACAAAATCCGCCTGCGCATTCGCAGCGAGTCCCGAGATCGCACCGCCCGCGTCCTGCACAAGCTCATCCACGACCAGACCCGGCTTCTCATCGTTCTGCTCATCTGCAACAACATCGTCAACTACGGCACCACCGCCGCCGCCGCGGTGCTCCTCGCCTCCGCCGGCCTCAGAACCGGCGGCGCCGAACTCATTGTCACGCTGATCGTCACCCCTCTTCTGTTCGTGTGGGGCGAGATGGTCCCCAAGACCCTCTTCCGCCGGCACAGCGAGGCCCTCGTCTACCGCTGGACCTGGCTCCTGCGCATCTCCTCCGCCGCGATGACCTACTGCGGCATGGTGGACCTCGTTCGTTCCATCAGCCACGTGCTGCTCGGTCGCGTCCGGCACGAAACCCCTCCCGGCGGCCTTCTCTCTTCCCGACAACAGATCCGCGGCATGCTCGTGGAGACCGCTCACACCGGCATCCTCACCGGCCAGCAATCCCAAATCGCCGAGAACGTCCTCGGCCTGCACCAGGTCCGCCTCCGCGACGTCATGGTGCCGCTGTATGGCGTCGAGACCATCGCCTCTGACGTGACCCGCGACCAGTTCCTCGCCATCGCCCGCAACGCGTCTCATTCACGCCTGCCCGTCCGGCCGCCCGGCCGCCCCGGCCAGATCACCGGAGTGGTCACACTCCTGGATGGCCTCCTGCTCGACCAGGATGATTTCTCCCTGGACAAGTGCACCACCGACGTGCCCAAGCTGCCCCCTTCCATCAACGTCCACACCGCCCTGACCCGACTCCAGCGCGCCCGTCAACCCATGGGCCTGGTCGTGGACAAGTCCGGCCCTTGCCTCGGCATCGTCACCATCAAGGACTTGGTCCAGGAAATCGTAGGCGAATTGCAGGCCTGGTGAGCAGGCCTCCACCAGGGGGAATGACTCTCAGGCCGAAACCTCCTCGGCCGTCTTGAGGACCGTGGAACTGCGATCCATCACCGAGTTGCGCCGCAGCCCCGTGTACCATAAGTACGCCCGCGTCCGAAGGTCCAGCGGCATGTAATCCAGAGATCGCCGGAACAGCGTATACGCATCCGCATACCGCTTGGCCCGCAAGTTCGCTTTCCCCGCCGCGCGGAATACTCGAGCCAGACGCCGCACCGCTCGCCGCGGCCGCAACGCCTCGCGTCCCCCCAGTCCGTCGTGAAACCGCTCCAGCATCTCGGCCCGCTGGGCCATGTTCCGATACATCGCCGACTTGCTCAGCCGCTTCTGATGCAATCGTCGAAAGGCCAGCGGCTCGGACACCATGTGGAACGGAAACCGCGTCGCGATGCGCAGCCAGAGCTGATAGTCCTCGCAGACCGTCAGAGAACCGTCGAATCCGCCAACCTCCTCCAGCACGCGGCGCCGCACCACCACCGTCGGCGTGTGCACGAAGCAGTGTCCGAACAGATCGTCCACAATCCGCCCGGCCCTCGCTCGCTTGCTCCGCCCCCGCACCCGGTTCCCCGCTCCGTCGATCTCCACCATCGGATGGAACACGATCGCCGTCTCCGGCTCTCGCTCGGCATATTCCATGCACCGGGCCAGCTTCTCGGCATGCCACATGTCGTCGCTGTCCAGGAACGCGATCCACTCGCCCCGCGCCTCGGCGATGCCCCGATTACGGGCCTCGCCCGCCCCCCGGTTCTCCTGCCAAATGTACCGCAGCCGCCCGTTGTACCGCTCGATCATCTGCGGCGTCCCATCGGTGGACCCGTCGTCCACCACGATCACCTCGTAATCTGTGAACGTCTGCGCATAGACGCTGTCCAGAGCCTCACACAACAATGAGGCCCGATTGAACGTCGGGATCACAACGCTGACCGTAGGGAGTGCTTCCATGACGGGCGACTCCTTCGCCCCACGCTGACTCTCGCCGGTCCTGACCGCGCCTGAGCCCGACCGGCCCACAGAATCCCGCCTCACGCCAGCTTCGCCCACATGCTAGCCACCCTCCTCCTGTCCGGTCAAGGATGACTTCCCTGCCCGTGTGGCCCCCGCCTCACGGCAAGCTCTTGCCAGGTGCCCCACACCATGACCGGTAGCGCCGCCCGTGGCCGCCACGCCGAGTATCTCGCCCTCAAATGCCCCCACAGTGCCCGGCCAGAGCCCTTCACCCCTCCGCCGGTTGACACGTTCCCAAGAGATTGCTACTCATTCCCTCGGCACGACGACCGGGAAGCCTCCGCAAGTGCCGCTCCCGGTGAACCGGCAGGGTACCCGCGACGTACCATCGGTCGCACCGACTCGTCACGAATGGGCCCCCTCGCGGCACGTCCACGAGGAGCAGCACCCTAAAGAACGACGAGGCCCGGCTCCCGACGCACCGGAGAGCGGGCAACGCACAACCCATGAGAAAGGAACCGCCGCAGCCATGATCCAGGTGAAGAATCTGACCAAGTACTTCGGTCCGACTCTCGCCGTGGACAACATCTCCTTCCACATCGCCAAGGGCGAGATCGTCGGCTTCCTCGGCCCCAACGGCGCCGGGAAGACCACCACCATTCGCATCCTCACCACCTACATCCCCGCCAGCTCCGGATCGGCCCGCGTGGGTGACCACGACGTCTTCACCGACTCTCTCGCGGTCCGGCGCATGGTCGGCTACCTGCCCGAGTCCACCCCCCTCTACCCGGAGATGCGCGTCCGCGAGTACCTCGACTTCCGAGGAAAGCTCCGGGCCATGAGTCGCGACGTCCGCGCCAAGGCGATCGGCCGCGTCGCCGAAAGATGCTGGCTCAACGACTTCATCAACCGCCCGATCGGCCAACTGTCCAAAGGCATGAAGCAGCGCGTGGGCCTGGCCGACGCCCTTCTCCACAATCCGCCCGTCCTCATCCTCGACGAGCCCACCATCGGATTGGATCCCGCCCAGATCCGCGAGACCCGCAGGCTCATCAAGGAGCTCGCCACGCAACATACGGTCATCCTCTGCACCCACATCCTGCCCGAGGTCGAAATGGTCTGCCACCGCACCATCATCATCGCCAACGGCCGGATCGTCGCTTCCGGATCGCCCGATGAATTACGCGAGTCCGTCACCGGACGATCGCGGCTCATCGCCGAGTTGCGCGGCTCTAAGGACGAGATCACCGCCGCGATCGGCAAGCTCGACGGAGTCCAGCACGTCGATTGCGAACTCATTGACGGCTGGAATCGGCTGGCCATCAAGACCGCTGACGGCACCGACCTCCGCGAGGCCATCGTCAGCCTCGCCGGTGAGCGGAAGTGGCCCCTCCGCGAAATCAAGCGAGAGGTCGGCAGCCTGGAGGAGTACTTCGTTCAGATCACCGCCCAGCAGGTGCAGCGTCGAAGGATGTGATCGACCGATCTGATCCAGAACCAACGATCGGAGGCGAACCTGTATGAGAAACACCGTCGCTGTCATGCAACGCGAGTTGGCCGCCTGCTTCTTCTCCCCTATCGCCTATGTGACCGGCTTTCTTTTTCTGCTGGCCACCGGGCTCTACTTCATCCTGGTCACCCTCGCACCGGGCGGCGAGGCCTCGCTCCGCCCCCTCTTCCAGGCCATGTCCGTGGTGCTGGTCTTCGTCCTGCCCCTCCTGACCATGCGCACCCTCTCCGAAGAGCTCTCCAGCGGCACGGTTGAAACGCTGATGACCGCCCCTGTCACCGAAACCCAGGTCATCGTCGGCAAGTTCCTCGGCGTCCTGATCTTCTATATCGCCATCCTGGCCACCACCCTGCTGTACCTGCTGCTCATCATCCGACACAGCACACCCGAGGCCGGCCTGGTCATCTTCGGCTACCTGGGCATGATCCTGCTCGGCGCCCTGTACATCGCCGTGGGCATGTTCACCAGCGCCCTGACCCGCCACCAGCTCCTCGCGGCCGTGCTGGCCGCCTCCATCCTCGCGGCCCTGACTCTTCTGGCCGACGAAATCGGCCCCCTGTTGCCCGACGTCTGGCGACTGATCCTCGGCCAGGTGAACATCTTCGAGCACTTCGAGGAGTTCGCCAAAGGCATCTTCGACAGCGCCGCCCTGATCTACTTCGTTTCCGTGACCGCGTTCTTCCTATTCCTCGCTGCACGAACGTTGGAGTCCAAACGATGGCGGTAACCGAACCGCAGAAACCCAAACCCAGGGACAGACAAAAGGGATCCTCGGCCGCGGCCCGCCGCTTCGCCGTCGGCGCCAATGTCGTCATCACCATCGGCCTGGCCTTCGTCGTGGTATGCCTGATCAACTTCTTCGCCCAGCGCTACCACTACCGCCGCGATCTCTCCAGGCTCGGCGCCTACCGCCTCAGCGACCGCACTGCACGCATCATCGAGCGCATCACCCAGCCCGTGCGCCTCACCGCCGTCTACACCTCAGACGAGCCCGAGAAGGCCCGCGCCAAGTACCTCCCCCGTGTCCGCGACCTCTTCGAGGAAATGGCCCTGGGCAGCGACCTGATCGAGATCGACATCGTCCGCACCGATGAGCAGAAACGGCAGCTCGAAAAACGCGTCCGCCAGAGCTTCGCCGCACAGGCCACCGAGCACGTGGACGCACTGAACCAGGCTACCACCCTCGCGGACGAACTGACCAGCACACTTCAGAGCCAGTCGGCCCTCCTTGGGCAGCTCCGGGACACCGGAACCTGGATCTCCCGCTACAGCAGCTTCACCAACATCATTGCCAACCTCGATGAGATGGTCCGCGGCCTCAACGAAACGCGCGAGGAAGTCGACGCCCTGACCAGAGGCGAAACGCTACCCGACTACACCGAAGCCGAAGATAAAATCCGGAACAT
>CP070685.1:3145048-3154395 GCA_020352895.1 Phycisphaerales bacterium | reverse complement strand
CGGCGCAGGTCGAGGTACCACTCGTAGGCCTCCTGCGGCAGGTGCTCCTCGTGGATGCGGTCGAGGAGAATCTGGTAGTCGTCCTCGCGTTGCGAGCCGCCGATGATCTCGCCGTAGCCTTCCGGGGCGAGCACGTCGAAGTTGAGCACGGTGCGCGGGTCCTCGGGGTTGACCTTCATGTAGAAAGCCTTGGCTTCCTTGGGGTAGCGATGGACAACGACCGGGCGGTCGTGCAGACGCGAGATGATGGTTTCGTCGGAGCCGCCGAGGTCCTTGCCCCAGGTGAAGTTGGCGGCGAGCTTCATGTGCTTGGGGATATTGGTGACGGTCTCCTCGAGGTCGGCGAGGTCCTCGCGGGCCTCGAGGATCTTCTCCTGGAGTTGCTCGGCCTTCCACTTCTTGACGTCGGGGGCGGTCCGTTGCTGCTCCCATCCGGCGATGCTGCTCTTGAGCTTCTGGATTCGGACCTTGCTGTCGGCCAGGTCTTTCTCGAGCAGGCTGCGGGCCTTATCGCCGCGGAGCATCTCGGCGGCGTCGGTGTAGCTGAGGCGGACGAAGGGCGCCTGGATGGCCTCGAGCTTGACGGTGTTGCGGCCGAGCTCTTCGAGGTCGGCGCGGTTGTCCTCCAGGACATGCTGCACGATGTAGATGATGAAGTCCTCGGCCAGCTGTATGCAGTCGTCGATATCGGCGTAGGCCACCTCGGGCTCGACCATCCAGAATTCCGTGAGGTGCCGGCGGGTCTTGCTCTTCTCGGCGCGGAAGGTGGGCCCGAAGCAGTAGACCTTGCCGAGGGCCATGCAGGCGGATTCGAGGTAAAGCTGGCCGGTTTGGGCGAGGTAGACCGGGGCGTCGTAGTAGTCGACCTCGAAGAGGGTGGATGTACTCTCGCCGGCGGCAGGGGCCAGGATGGGCGTGTCCACGAGGTAGAACCCGCGTTCGTTGTAGAAGCTGCGGATGGCGTCGATGAGGGTGTGGCGGACGCGCATGACGGCGGTCTGGCGGCGAGAGCGGAGCCAGAGGTGGCGGTGCTTCATGAGGAAGTCGATGCCGTGGGGCTTGGGGCTGATGGGGAAGTCCTCGGCCTCATGCACAACGCTCAGGGCGGTGAGCTTGAGCTCGTGACCGCCGGGGGCTCGCTGGTCCACATGGACGGTGCCCGTGACCTGGAGTGAGGACTCTCGGCGGAGTCGCCTGGCCGTCTCGAAGAACGGCTGGGTTTGCTCGTTGCGTTCCAGGACGCATTGGCAGAGGCCAGTGCCGTCGCGGACGATGAGGAACTGGACCTTGCCGCTGGAGCGGGCGTTGTAGAGCCAGCCGGACAGGGTGACTTCCTGATCGACAAACCGATGCAGTTCGCTGACGGTTGCACCTGTACTCATGGGGTCCTGATTATAGCGGGCATGTGGCGAGGTCAAACGGGGGTCAATGGTATCGGTGCTTGAAGCCGTTTCCACCGTCGCCCAGGGGGGCATGGGTCAGTTCGATAGCCGGTTCGACGCGGGTGCCCTTCATATCGTGGAGGTGACGGTACTCGGTGTTGGAATCGCACAGGGAGTTGAGGATCTGGCGGGAGATGGCGCTGGACAGGGCGGGGGAGGGGGACGTTTCGGGTCGCAGGCGGACCTGCACGGTGAGTCTCTGAGTGGCCCGGCCGGTGTACTCGGTGCGCACGCGGAACTCGCCCGTGTGCAGGCTGACCACGTCGCGCTGGGAGAGGGCCTGGTATATGTCCTCGGTGTAGATGTTGACGCCGTAGATGGTGGCGGTGCCGTCGCTTCGGCCGAACACATAAAACAGCGGCAGGGGGTAATGGGTTTCCTTGGGCCAGCCCAGGTCGCGCAGCATGGTGGTATGGTTGTATCCGTGGTCGCGGAGCACGCGGGTGAGGTGCTCGAGGGTGATGGTGCCGCCGCGGTCGTGGATGTTGTAGCGGACCAGGGGCATAGCGCTGCGGCAGGTGAAGACGAGTTCGCCGTCGATCTGTTCGGCGAACAGGAGCGTGGGTTCGTACTGAAAGACGCTGGGTACGCTGGGCTTGCCGCCGAAGAGATCACGGCAGAGGTCCTGGTCGCGCCAAGCCAGTCTCCGGACCAGCAGGGCCAGGGGGGTTTCGCCGCCGGCACCGATGCCGGTGTCGGCCGACCCGTAACCGGCGATGATCTGTCCGGCCCCGTGGCGGTTGATGCGTTCGATGGCCAGAGCTTCGGCCATGAAATCGCGCCAGTTCTCCGGGAAGCCTTCGCCGCCGGTGAACAGGTGGACGCGGTGCCGCGGCCAATCGATGCCGCGCTCACGGCCCTGCACGATGATGTCGCGCAGGAATGGAGGGTATCCGGCCATGACGGTCTGCTCGAAGCGGGGGAGGAAGTGGGTGAGGATTTCGATGGTCTCGTCCAAGTTGATACCGGGCGATACGACGGTGACTTTGAGCCGGCCACTTTCGCCCAGATGGCGGACGGTGCGGGCGAACTTCTCGCCGGTGACCCAGGTGCCCTGGGACCAAGTGACGACGACCAGGGTCTGGGTGCGGTGGGCCTGGAACATATCGCGGAACATGTACTCGACGTGATCGCGAAGTTTCCGATCCTCGTTGCGGGCTCGCAGCCAGAAGAACGGCGTGCCGCTGTATCCGCTGCTGCGTTCGAGGGTGTACTTGCCGCTGAGGGTTCCGTGCCGGCAGAGCATCTCAAGGGGGTACTGGCGGAGGTAGTTCTCCTTGTCGCAGACGGGGACGCGCCGGGCGAAGTCGTCGTAGGTCCAGATGCTGTTGATGGGCACTCGCAGGCGGGTAAGGAAGTCACGGTAGGCCGGGACAGTGGCCGCGGCCCGGCGGAAGGTGCGGACGGCCTGAACGCCTCCCCAGCGTTGAATCATGCGCGGCGACAACGCGGCCAGCAAGAAACGCCCGAGGTGTCTGTTCATGGGTGCGAAGACTCGCTTTCCCGGCGCGTCTCGGAGGCGGTGAACAGGTCGCTCAGACCGAGTGCACCGGCCTTATGGCTGAGGCCACATCCCGTCGCGCCACGGGGATGCGCTTGCGTCGAATCCCGCCCCTATGCGATTATTCTACGGAGCGGTGGTTGGTGGGGTCAATCGGGAACGGGGCGGGCCGGAGTCCGCAATGGGGTGGCCGGGCTCCCATTACGGCTGGCACATGGTGCGGCATCCGGCCAGCGAGGCAGCAAGCGACCAAGAACGACGGGCCGCACAGGCGGTCTCTCAGCGTTACATATCGTGAGGGCATGATGCCGTGATATCACGCTTCTACGAGCTCGGGATGAGGAAGCCCCGCGTCGTGCCCGCTACCGAACATATCCAGTCATCCGCGTTTCAGAACTGGGATGGGCGAGAATGTGTACGGGAGCAGGTTTCAGGTTCTTCGTTTCAGGGGGGGCTCCGACGGCGGTGCTGCCGATAAGCGCGGGGGGCCATGCCGGTCTCGGCGCGAAAAACTTGGCTGAACCAGTCGGCATTGCGATAGCCGCTTTCGAGGGCCACTCTCTTCACCTGCCAGTTGGTCTCGGCGAGCATCTTCTTGGCCCGGGCAATTCGGCACCGGACGATATACCGGCGTATGGTGGCGCCCATCTGCTCGGCGAACAGATGGCCGAGGTAGGTGGCGTTCATGTCCAGAGCCTCAGCGACGTGGAAGACGCTCAGGTCGGGATCCGTCGCGTGCCGACTGATGTACTCGACGGCGCGGCCTATTTGTGGATGCGCTGGGTACGGCCCGAGTGCTGCGGGTCCTTCCGATGGGGATGTGGGGCCGTGATCCTCGTTCGTTATCAAATCGCCTGTCCCGGAGGGCTGCCGAGCTGAGTAGCCCTCGGCGAGGCGGTGGAGCAGCTCGATGTTTCGGCGGAAGGCATCTTCGTCGGTTGAGCCGGGGCAAACGAGCTTGCAGGCGGCCGCGCAATAGTCGCCCACGAACACGGGCACGACGCCGCAGTAGTGGCCGGCTTCGCAGCGATGCCAGTGGGCGTCGGCATGTTCTCGAAGACGAGCGAGATGTTCTCGCCAACCCGTTTCGGGGCAGTCTTCGGGGGCGTTGGAGGACCGGCACACGGGGTGGACGGGGACCGGGTGGGGCAAGGTGTCCTGCTCGGATTGGCTGACGGGAATGGTCAGCACCTGAAGGCTGGTGATCTGTTCGAAGCGGTCGGCCACCTCGGCGGTGATCTCGTCGAGAAAGCCCACCTTGAGCGGCCGGTCCTTAGAGCGGCTGTGCCTTGTAGCCGGTTCTATCGCTTCGAATTTGGCACGTTGGGCCACGATTCGGCCCTCGTTTCCGGATTGTGGGGCGTGTCGCGGGAACTCGGTCGCGCGCCCATAACCCTTTTTCGCTTACGAAGCTGGAGGGATGGATCAGCAGATCGTCAGAACGGCTTCCTCTTACGAAGACTCAACTAGCACCGGATAAAGTAACGCACTACGGTGGCAGATGCAAGCTTCGGCCCCGCGTTGGCAGACCGGCATGTTGCGTTGCAGTGGAGCTTCACAGACGGTCTCATGCCCCTCTGCAGCAGCGGTGGTTGAGTGCGGGCGGTGGCGAGGGAAAGCCGATCGGCCGCCGAAGCCAGCCTTGATCCGACAGGGAGTCATCCTGCCGCTGTTACTTCCACACGCCTGGGATGGGGCTGCGGCATTTGGGGCAGCGGCCGTCAGCGATGTGATTCTCGAGAATCTTCAGACCGAGTCGCTGAATCAGGCTGGCACCGCACTTGTGGCAATACGTGTTGGCGCCGTCGTGCGGGGCGATGTTGGCGGTGTAGACGTGCTTGAGACCGGCGTCGCGGGCGATTCTGCAGGCGCTTTCCAAGGTGGTGACCGGCGTACGGGGCAAGTTGGTCAAGCGGTACATGGGCACGAAGCGAGAGAAATGCAACGGCGTTTCACATCCCACGTTTCGGCGGATCCAGCCGACCATTTCGCGGATGGTGGCCGGGTCGTCGTTGTAGGTGGGGACGACAAGGTTAACCAGCTCCAGCCAACAGTCGGTCTTGTTGGCGATGGTCGTGATGCTGTTGAGTACGCCGTCGAGTTTGGCATCACAGACGGTCTCGTAGAAGTCATTGGTGAAGCCCTTCAACCCGATGGTGATGGCGTCCACGTACTGTGCGAAATCCAGCAGCGGCTCGGGTTCAATGTAAGCACCGGTGGCGGCGACGATGCGCAGCTCGGCCTTGCGCGCCGCGACGGCCACGTCCTTGGCATACTCGAGGAACGCGACGGGATCGGTGTAGTTAAAGGCGATGACTTTGACGCCTTTCTGTCGGGCGGCCTCGACGGCTTCGTCCGGGGGCAGGTCAAAGGTCTTCAGTTTGTCCGGGCGGGCCTGGGAGTGCTGCCAGTTCTGGCAGTAGAGGCAGTGCAGGTTGCAGCCGCCGACGGCCACGGTCATGGTCTCGGCGCCGGGCAGGAAATGACCCAGAGGGATTTTCTCGACGGGGTCGGCCCGGATGATGCAGGGGCGGGCGTAGCCGCGCGAGTAATGCCGGCCCCCGAGGTTGACGCGCGATCGGCAGGCGCCGGTTTCCCCGTCGTTGAGCACGCAATGACGCGGGCAGATTCCGCACCGGACAGCGCCGCCAGGAAGGGTTTCGAAGAACTCGACCTCGCGGCGAGGACCGGATTCCGGGCGCTCGGCGGCTAGGGCCCGCTGTAGGTCCCATTCTGCTACGGCGCAGAAGCCACAGGCGCCGAGCCCGCAACGACTCAAGGTGCCGAGGAAGGCGCGTCGGGTCAGGTCATGCACAGTTTTGCTCCGGTTGGTTCGTGTGGCTCCCCTGGGCATCGGGCCGTCTACTCATGGGCCGAGGCGCCCGCGGCTTCCGTCCCGGCGCGGCTCCGCTGCGAGGCGAATGGGCCGGTCAGTTGTTGGTGGCGGATTCTCAGGACCTCGGCCATCTCTTTGTGCAGGAGGAACTTGGCTGTGTTGCCGGGCATCAGGCGAGCGCGGCTTAATTCGTCGATGCGGCCCACAAGTTCGCGGAGAGGGTTCGTGGGCTGGATGGCCTCGGCCAGAGCGTCCTTGTTCAAGGCGAACTCGACGTCATCCATGTCCGCGGCCTTGCGCACGGTGTCCCGCAGGAGGTTTCGGCGGCGTTCGAGCTCGTCGGGACCGAATTCGCCGAAGCGGTGTTCCTCTTTTTCCAGAAGCTGGTCGATCATGATTTCCACGCGGCGCTCGGGCTTGGTGCGGGCCTGCTGGAGCCAGCGGGTCATTTGCGTGTTGTCAGCGGCTTGGCCCACGCGGACGGGGTTCTTGAGGTTCTGCGGCGGGACGAGGCAGGGATGGTAGTTCTTGAGGACTTCGAGCTGACCCGGGTTGAGGGCGTCCTCGGCGGCCAGCTCGAGCTGTACCATGGCGGCGTTGTAGTCCCGGCGGCTCATGCCGCTCGGGGGCCGGCTGTGACGCAGCGCGACCTTGAGGTTCTCGGCTTTGTGGATCAGCCGGATCAGTTCCTCGATCTGCTCGCAACTGAAGTGCATGCCGTTGACCAGGTTCCAGTTGTTGATCTCGCGGCTGAGCGCACGCGCGGTTGTGTCGTCCTTCTTGCACTGCTCGAGAGGGTAATCGGAAGTGCCATTTTTTTGGCATTCTACCGCTCGGCGAACCACGTCGGGCCTTTCCTCGCCGGCTCGCTTGTAGAGCCAACCGGCGGCCGCCGGTGAGAGCAGGTAGGTGGCGATGTTGTCCGGCATTTCGTGTACGGAGCGATACAGCTCGGCGCGCTCGCGTCGGGCCTCGTCCAGGGCCCGGTTCCCGTCGTGGTGCCGAGGCGGTCGCGTTTCACCTCGAAGGGCGCGGTGGCGCGCGGCGCGTAGTTTCTCGCTGCGGGTGGCGAGGGCATCGGAGACGGCCTCTCGGCGTGGTTTGTATTCCTCGGCGGCGAGTCGCTGCTCGTCGGTCAGGTGCTCCCAGACGCGATCGGACAGGTCGTTGAGGGCTGCGGCCCGCTCATCGCGGATCGCCACACCCTGGCGATGGACTTGAGCGGCACGGCGCTCGACTTTGGGGCTGAAGCCCTGGTTGAGGCGGTCCTCCTCCAGGAAGGCGGTGTAGGCTTCGATCCGTTCGGGCTGAGTCTCGGCCAGCCTGCGGTGGTGGTCCAGATGCAGCCGGCAGGCATCCTCGATGATGGGCAGGATGTCCCGGGCCTGCTCGCGCGTGAGCGACAGCGTGAGCATGAAGTCGAGGGCGTGGATGGCTTGCTCGTCGAAGTCGGACTTCGTCCGATCGCGCAGGGCCTCGGGTGGATCGGCGGCAGGGACGGCCGCCGGCAGCAAGACCCAGGCGGCCAGCCACGCGAGCAGCACGGCTCGGTGGATATGGCAGGAGCTTTGGGTGATCCGCGGCACAGCACACCTCCGGTCGCGTACATCGGCGGGCAGACTCCCCCCTGATTATATAACGGCTGAGCAGGGTGGTTATTGTTGTATACGAGGTTGCGTAGCCGAGGTTTCGGGAATGCTCGAGTAGACCGGTCAGGGTGCTTCGGTCTCAGCCGCAGCCGGGACGGCGTCCTCCGCGAGGGGAACGAGACCGGGCCGGGGTGATCGTCTCGGCCATAGCAGGACGGCGAGGAAAACAAGCAGCATGACGAGGACGAGGAACAGGCGGTGGGCGTCGGGCAGTTCGAGTGGCCGGTAATGTATCCGGGTGATCACGCAGACGTCTCCGAGGGCCGGGCCCCGGTGAGGAGTCGCCGCAGGCACCAGCGGGTCAGCCGGAAGTATAAATGCCGAAGGCGTTGAGAGCCTTTTCCTCGCTGTCGTAGAAATCGAAGAGCTTGTCGATCCGGGTGATCTTGAAGACCTTCTGGAGATCGGTGCGCATGCCGCAGATTACGACCTGGCCTTTGACTGCCGTGGCTTTTTTTCGGAGGTTCAAGAGCATGCCCAGGGCGGAAGAGGAGAGGAACTTGACCTCGGCGAAGTCGAGGATGAGCTTCCGTCGGCCGAAGTCATCGACCAGCTTGTAGAGTTCCTTGGACATCCGTTCGATGAGCTGGGTGTCCAGGATGGTCGTGGCGCCGAAGTTGACCACGGTAGTGTCCTTGAACGTCTGGATGTCCAGAGGCACTTCTCCGGCCATACTTGCTCCTTCGCGCGAGGTGTGTGCGGCCCGGGGCATCGAACTTGTTGTAGCGACTCAGCATTGTAACGTGGGGGCCTCGCCTCGTCGAGGCGCAGCCAGGGGAGGGTGAGGGCGCGGGCTCTCAACGGGTTCGGGCGAATGCGTATAATGCCCGCGGTGAAGTTCCACAGTATGTGCGGTGTATCGACAGGGATGTGTGACGAACGATCCGGCCATATTGACCACTACGTCGAAACAGCGGTTCTGCAGGAGATTGCGAGCGACTTCTCCGCGATCGCCCGGGTGAATACCGTGATCTGCGACACGTCAGGGCGGGTGGTGGTGAGCGCTTCGCCGAACATCGAGTTTTTCCGGCTGATTCTTCCGGGGCCGGAGGCCGCGGCGGCGTGCCCCCAGGATTTTGGCGAACTGGCCGAGACTTTGACGAAGGGGGCCGAGTCGGCCCGGCGGCAATGTCTGGGCGGCATGGGGCAAGTGGCGGTGCCGATTCGGGGGGAGCGGGGCATGGTGGGATTCATCGTGGCTACGGAGCACCCGGCGGCCCCTGTGGGCGAAGGGGATATTCGGGAGTTGTCGCAGGGGCTGGGAATCGAAGCCGGGCCATTAGCGCGGGCGGCCCAGGCTCTGCCCATGTGGTCGGCGTATGAGCGTAGCAGCGTGCTTACTCTGCTGCGGCTCATTGCCGACATGCTGGGGCAGCTTTGCCGGCAGGAATCGCGACTACGGGATCGGATCGACGATTTGACCGCCGTGTACTCGGTGGCGGATCTGGTCTCTTCGACGGCGGACTTGGGGCACATTCTGGACAGCGCGGCCGAGCAGGTTCGCCGGGTGATGAAACTGAAGGCGACGAGCGTCCGTCTGATGAACCCGGAGACGGGCGAACTGGTCATCCGGGCGGTGAGCAACCTGACGGAGAAGTACCTGGCCAAAGGGCCGGTCAAGCTGGAGCGGAGCCCCATAGACCAGGCGGCGCTACGTGGCGAGATGGTCTACATCGAGGACACGGCCACGGACCCTCGCACCCTGTATCCGGCGGAGGCCAGGAGGGAGGGGATCGTAAGTTCCCTGGTGGCGGGCATGGTCTTTCGCGGCCAGCCGGTCGGCGTGATCCGGGTGTACTCGGATCGCAAGCACACCTTCAGTGCCTTCGACGAGTCCCTGTTGCGGGCCCTGGCCAGCCAGGTGGCGACGGCCATTTGTAATGCGAAGTATCATGCTGAGGCGATCGAGGCGGAACGCT
>CP070685.1:3136132-3144948 GCA_020352895.1 Phycisphaerales bacterium | reverse complement strand
GACCACGCCGCCGATCGACGTGGTCAAGAACCGCTTCGCGGGGTTCCCGGCCATCGTGGTGGCGGCCGGGCCGTCGCTGGTGAACAACATCGACCTGCTGGCCGACGTCAAGGGCCGGGCCGTGATCATCGCCGTCCAGACCACGTTCAAGACCCTGCTCGGGCGCGGCATCGTGCCCGACTTCGTCACCAGTCTGGACTACGCCGAGATATCGCGCCGGTTCTTCGAGGGAGTGGAAGATTTCCACGGCGTGCACCTGATCGCCGAACCAAAGGCCACTTGCGGCGTGCTGGACATCTATGGCGGGCCCATCTCGCTTCTGGACAACGAGTTCGCACGCTTGTGTCTTGGGGAGCGGTTTCCCGTCCGCGACGGGTTGAAGGCTGGGGCGACGGTCGCCCACCTGGCCCTCTACGTGGGCGAGTATCTCGGCTGCGATCCGATCGCGTTCGTGGGTCAGGACCTGGCGTTCACCAACGGCGTTTTCTATACGCCGGGCGTCGAGGTTCACAACAGTTGGCGGCCGGAGATGAACCGCTTCTATTCCATCGAGTCGAAGGAGTGGGAGCGCATTGTGCGCCACCGCAAGCACCTGCGGAAGATCACGGACATTCACGGCCGCGAGGTCTACACGGACGATCAGCTCTTCACTTACCTGCAACAGTTCGAGAGCGACTTCGCCGCGACACCCGTGCGCATCGTCGACGCGACCGAAGGCGGGGCCCGAAAGGCGCACACCACGCCGATGCGGCTGGCGGAGTTCATCGAGCAGCACTGTCAGCGGGAGATCCCCACCGAGCGACGGGCCTGCCGCGAACAGTTCAGGCTCCGGGACTGGAGCCGGTTGCCGGCCGCCAGGGAGGCTTTGGCCGAGCGCATCAAGGAAGTCGAGGGCCTGGCCGACCTTTACAGGCAAATGCGGGATGTGCTCGCCGAGCTCAAGGAGCTGGTGGACAAGCCGGCCGACTTCAACCGACGCATCGTGCGCGTCGACGAGCTGCGCTCCGCCGTGCGCTCCCGGGACCACATCTACGGCATGGTCACCATGGTCTCGCAAATGGCCGAGTTCCGCCGTTTTGCGGCCGACCAGAAGCTGAGTTCGGACAAGAGTGGGGGGGCCAAGAAGGTCCTGCGCCAGTTGGATCGGGACATCGAGTTCGTCGAGGCGTTGCTCGAGGGGGCCGAAGAACTGATCACGATCCTGGCCGGCGCGATGGACCGTATCGACAAGGCGCTCCGGGAGCATGGGCCATGAGCGTGATCGGCGTCATCGAGGCCGACTTCGAGCTGAGCGGCATCGGCACGCGCAGTCGTCTGGCCGACGACCTCTGTGGTGAAGCCGTCCTGCGCCGAACGATACAGCGAGCATTGCGTGCGGAGCAGCTCAAGAGCCTGCATCTGGTTGTGCATGCTTCGCAGGGAAAGCCGGCGAAGGACTTGGTCGACGGTCTCCCGGTGATCGTAGAGACCCACGATCAGCCACCGCCCGCATGGCGCGACGCCGCTGTTGCCGGGCGGAAGTGGGCTCTCGATGGTTGGCGTGGCGGGCCCGGAGGCGCGTGTGCCCTCGACGAAGGATTCCATCCCGCGGTCGCCGGGGCGCTGGCTAGACGCGAAGGTGCGGCCGGCGCCGCCTGCATCTCGCCGGCGGCAGTGGTGCTGGATCCACTTCTGTTGGACCGCATGGTCGCGCATTTCCTGGCCGCGGGCGAGCGGCTGCGGATCACCTTTGCCCAAGCACCGCCAGGTCTGGTGGCGACCGTCTGGGACACCGAGGTGTTGATCGAGCTGGGCGCCGCAGGGCATACGCCGGGTCGGCTGTTGAATTATCAACCCGACGACCCCGTGCACGATTTGGTGGTTTCCGACTGCGGCTACAAAGTCCCGGCCGAGGTAACACACACGGCCGGGCGGTTCCTGGCCGACAATCGCCGCAGTGCGGAAACGTTGGCCCAGTTGTTGAGCGATGCCGGTGGCGGCGCGAATGGGTTGGACGTCGAGACGGTCTGCCGCTGGCAGCGAGAGCGCAGCCTGAGCCAGCCACGGGCCCTGCCGCGCGAGGTGGAGCTGGAGCTGACCACGGAGGACCAATTGTCCGGATCGTCGCTGCGTCCCCGCGGCAACCTGGCGGGGCAGCGCGGCCCGATGTCGCTCGAAATGGTCGAGGCCGTGCTGGCGGAACTTGCCGCCTACGATGACAGCCTGGTGGTCCTGGGAGGATTCGGCGAGCCGCTGCTGCATCCTGCGTTTGACCGCGTCTTGCAGGCCTGCCGAAGCGGTGCAGGTGGTGCCGCCGTGTTCGGGATCGCGGTCCGAACGAACGCGATCGCCCTGAACGCCGACGTCGCGGCGCGGATCGTCAATGCCGGTGTCGACGTCGTCTCGCTCCTGGTGGACGCGACGACCCCCGAGACCTATCGCGCCGTGCACGGCGTGGACATGTTCGCCCAGGCCGTGGCGGGCATCGAAGCCCTGGTCAGTGCGCGGCAACAGGGCGGGCGCGGCCTGCCGGTGTTGGTGCCGGAGATGGTAAAAGTGGCCGAGACGATGGGCGACATGGAGACCTTCTTCGACGACTGGATGCGTCGTGTCGGCTGGGTAAACATCGAGCCGTTCAACGACGGGGCCGGGCGGCGAGAGGACCGCGCCGTGATGCGCATGGCTCCGCCGTCGCGGTGGGCCTGCGGGCGTCTGTGGTCACGATGTCTGGTGCTGGCCGACGGTCGGATGGTGCGTTGCGACCAGGACTACACCGGGGCCGAGCCGGTCGGCACCCTGCCGCAGAATTCGCTCGGGGAACTCTGGCGCGGTCCTCGGCTTGAGGAGCTGCGCGCCCTTCATCGATCGAGTCGCTGGAACGACGCCGGGATGTGTGCTTCCTGTCAACATTGGCACCGTCCGTAATCCAAGCGACCGCGCGTCAAGGGGTGGCGCCCTGAGTCCGATCTGGTTCTCACGCTCGCGTTCGGCCGGCCGCACTACAATACTTAGGTCGCGAGTGGCAAACGCAACCGCGGCAGGCGGCGATCCAAGGCGGATGACAGACCAGAAATCCGAGAGGATTCACCATGTGCGACGAACGGATTGAACGCTTTACGAAGATGACCGAGGCCGACCCGGACAACGAGCTGGGTCATTTCAGCCTGGGCAAGGCGTATCTCGACGCGCGGCGCTATGAGGAGGCCGCCTCCTCCTTCCGTCACGTGTTGGACCTGAGCCAGGAGTTCTCCAAAACCTACGCCCTGTTGGGTCAGTGTCTCATCGCGTTGGGGCGGCGGGACGAGGCCGTCGAGACGTTGCGGAAGGGATATCGGTTGGCTCACGAACGGGGGGACATGATGCCTCGCAACGAGATGGGCGTGCTGCTGCGAGAGCTGGGTGAGGCTCCGCCGATGGTGGAGGAGACGGCCCCGGCTCGGACCGCGGCCCCGGCGACGGAAGGCTTCGCCTGCAAGCGGTGCGGTGGGGGGGGCCGCCTGCCGACCCCGCCCATGTCGGGAGAACTCGGGCAGCGAGTCCACGAGTCGATCTGCGCCGACTGCTGGAAGGAATGGATCGGCATGGGAACCATGATCATCAACGAGCTGCGCCTCGACTTGCGCTCGGAGGAGGCGCAGCGAGTCTATGACGATCACATGAAGGAATTCCTGCGCCTGGAAAGCTGACCGGTGTCCGGCCGGCCCCATCCGTCAGAGGAGCATCTGCTCCGCGGCTGCGGTGTCCTCGGGAAGCATCTCGCGGATCTGCTCTATCTGGTCCTCGGTAAGCCTGCATTCATTCATCAGATCCGAAGGAATCTCCTCCGCGATGCACGTGCGGGAGAAGCCAATGTTCTCCTGACAGCAGAGCATGTCGGCCAGGCGAACGTAGCTGACGAAGTTCCGATCCTTCTCGTTGAGCGCATCGTGATTGTGATGGTACCCCATAGCGCCGAGCAGGTGCTTCGGGAACCGCCAGCGAGAGCCCAGGGCCAGACCGAAATCCTGGTGGTCGGCCCCCAGGTGTCGGTGCTCGGCGTCGCGCCATTCCAGCCGTTTGTTCGTGCAGCTTTCCACCACGCCCATGAACCGGTCTCCGAAGGCTTGGCGTTCCACCAGGATGCCCAGGTCGTGGATGAGTCCCGCTAGGAAGAGCTCTTCCACTCCGCGCGTACCCGAGGCCGCGGCCAGCTTGCGCGAGGCCACGCCCACGCCCACGGCGTGACGCCAGAGGTCCTTCGCCGAGAAGCTGGGATGCGGCTTGTCCACTTTGAACACGTGTGATATGGACGCCGCGATGGCGATGTTCTTGACGGCGCTGAGCCCCAGAAGAACGATGGCCCGATCCATGTTCGCGATCTTACCGGACAGGCCGTAGAAAGCGCTGTTCACCACCTTCAGAATCTTGGCCGACAGGGCCGGGTCGTTCTTGATGATTTCGTGGAGATCCTTGGCTGTGCTTCTGGGATTCTCCACGATATCGATGATCTTGACGGTGACCTCCGGCAGCGTGGCGATGTCCCCGATCTTGCTGATGGCCTTGTCCACGACGGCCTTGATATCCATGGTTTCTGTGGTGGTCATTCGGTTCCCCTGTTCGCTTCTGTCGGCCACCTCCGGCGGGGACACTAACGGCACGCGAGCCTTCGGCCGGCGCGTGGTTGACGATGTTCGGCCGTACGGCGGCTGCAGCCCGGTCCCCAAGGGCATTGAAGTCCGATGCGTGTTTATCGTCTGGGGCCAAAACGTGGTTTAGCCGGAAATCAGTGGGGCGCCCCCCGGGGGGGACGACCATAGGCCATGCTGGAATGCGGGATTGCCGTCGCCCCAACGTCCGCTAGAGGCTGATCCTCTTGTAGCTGAGCCGCCGGTCCAGGCCGATGCCGGCGAGCACTTCCGCGATCCGCGGGCCCGCACGCCCGTCTCCGTACACCGTCCAGCTCCCAGCCCGAGGGCGGAGACGCAACGCTCTGCGGAGGGCACGGTCGATGTCTGCGGTGCTTTCTCCGGCGTCCAGCACGCAGCGGGAGGCACGTTCTCGTCCCTCCTGCCGAGGTCCGATGTTGACCGACGGCGTACCCAGGAATGCCGACTCGATGATCCCGCTGGAGGAGTTGCCCACCAGGACCTTGGCATGATGCAATAAGCGAAGGTAGACCTCACGCGGCAACGAGGCGTAAGCCCGGACATCGGAGCGATGCTCGGCTCCTTGAATGGCCTGCAAGATACCCGTGTGACCGGGGTCGCTGTTGGGGTAGAGCACGACCGCGGACAGGCCCCAGCCACGCACCGCTCGCAGGATCGCCGTAGTGATGCGCCTCTCCCGGACGGCGTTCCGCGTGCAGGGGTGCTGGGCCACCAGAGCGTACTCCGCCCGAGCGGCGTATTTCAGCGGATCGAACGTGTCCCCCTCAGATTCCAGGATCTCGCGTACCTCATCGAGTCCCGGCGCGCCGACCATGTGAATGCGGTACGGGTCCTCGCCGAGGCGCCGGATGCGTTCTGCAGCGCGCTGGCTGGCCGGGAAATGGATATGGGCCAGCTTCGTGACGGCATGCCGGAGCGAGTCGTCGACGTCGCCCGTGGCTACGTCGCCGCCGTGGATGTGAGCGACCAGGCGGCGGGAGATGGCGGCGGCCGAGGCCGCGGCGAACGCCTCAATGCGGTCACCAAGCACGACCACGATGTGCGGGTCGAGCTTTGCGAACGCTCGGGCCAGTCCGCTGATGCCACGGCCCAGTCCGATCGCCTGGTGGTCGGGATCATCCTGTTCGCCCTGCATGCGCACGGCGGCGTCGACGGTCCAGCCGTCGCGGCGAATCTGGCGCACCGTGTAACCGAAACGGCGGAGCAGGTGCATACCCGTGGCGATAAGTCTCAGACGGAGCCTCGGATGAGCATCGATGGCTCGCAGGGTCGTGCGCAGGATGCCGTATTCGGCACGCGTGCCGGTGACGACCGCGATGCTTCGCCGCGTTCTTGATGGCACCACTTATCTCCGGCTGCCGGAAGGACGCCGGGCCTTCGGTCAGAGAACCACCGTGGGGGTGGATGGTACAAGCAGGCAATCGGGGAGGGAATCCCGGGCAGTGCGCGGTGTGGCCGCGCCGGCCTGTTCGTCAGTCGGATGAGACCGCAACATCTGCCAGGTCAGCGGCGTGTCGCGGGGTATGTCTTGCACGGCCTGACAGCAGAGCACTTCATCGAACCGACCGGGATCGATTCCGCCGCTCGGTCGTTTAACCGTCAGTACTTCGCTGGTGAGGGTCTGCCCGGCGGCAATGTCGCACTTGGCCACGATGCTGCGGCGGCCCACGCGGCGGACGTCCTTCTCGATCTCGGCGCAGCATAGCCGTCCCGATCCCATCATGGCCTCGGCCTGGCGGATGCGGGCGACGTAGTCGGCCAAAGCATCGGGCTCCAGGGAGGTGGCGTGGTCTGGGCCCGGCAGGGTGCGGTCCAGGGTCAGATGCTTCTCGATGACCCGCGCCCCGGCCGCCAGAGCCAGCGCCCCAGTCTCCGCTGAGGTGGTATGGTCGGAGTAGCCGACCGGCAGACCGTAACGACGCCCGAGCGTCTCGATGGCCCGCAGGTTGGCTTCCTCGGGCGGCGTGGGGTAGCTGCTCACGCAATGAAGCAACACCAGCGGAGCCGAGGATTCTGCGCGCCGATACCAGGCCACGGCGCGGTCGATCTCACGCCCCACCGCCGTCCCGGTGGACAGCAGAACGGGCAGGCCGCTGGCGAACGCGGCCCCCACCAACGGGCGGTTGGTCAGATCTGTCGACGCGATTTTGATCGCCGGTACGTCAAGCGTCAGAAGGAACTCCAGGTCCAACGGGTCAAACGGCGTTGCCAGGAATTCGATCCCGATCGCGCGACAATGCTGGGCGATACGTCCGTAAGTGTCTTGATCCAGCTCGAGCCGGGCCAGGAGTTCGCCTTGGTCCGCGGCCTGGGCCGCCCCTCGTTGATAGGCCGCGGTGGGGGTGCCGGGAGAGACGAGTCGGTCGGCGGAAAAGACCTGGAACTTCACCGCGTCGGCGCCCGCGAGACGGGCGCTGTCCACCAGTTTCAAAGCTTGCTCTTCTGAGCCGTCGTGGTTCACCCCCGCCTCGGCCACCACAAAAGCGCGTCGCTCCAGGGATTCGTGAGCACCGATGGAAAGCGGCATGGCTCAGCGTCTCCCGCAGCGACCGGTCACGACGGCACCAGTCAGGACTGGCTGCCTCTTCTCATGGTAGCGCCCGTTTCGCTTGCGGCCGGCAACCGCCGCTCCGCCGAAGAAAACCTCCTCGGTGCGATAGCGGAGCAGGGCTTCGGCGTAGTAGAGGTCGGCGATCGTGTCCACGTCTACGGTGTCGTGCGGCTCCTGCACGACGGCGTGGCAGTTGATGCCGAAGAAGGCCAGATGGTCGTCGGGGTTCTGCGGCTCGGCCAACAGCGAGGCGCGGGACATGGCCACCACGGCGCCGTCGTGGAAGTAGAGCGGTTCGAGGTTCTGGCGGCGATCGATGTGGTTCTTGCGAAACTGCCGTAATCTGCCGCCTTCGAGGTGATGCATCCAATCGGGATGCAGTTTGCCGACCGGCGTGACGGACCGCACGGAGTCGGCCCCCGTGGTGATCAACTGGCCCACGGCCCTGTCCGTAATGTCCGCGGTACGCACGGGAACATTGCCGTAGAGCAGCACAATGATGTCCGCAAAGAAAGGGTGTCGCGATTCGTACGTCTGCAGGGCATGCTTGACGGCCAGGTCCACCGGGGCGTCATCCCTGGCCAATTCCGGGGGACGGTCGATGACCTCGATGCCGCTCCGGCGAGCCAGCTCCGCCACCTGGGGTGAGTCGGTGGTCACGCAGGTGGCGTCGATCAGGGCGCTTTGCTTGGCGTGATCGAAGGTATAGGTGATCACAGGACGTCCGCAAAGGGGCAGGATTGCCTTGTGTCGTAGCCCCTTGCTGCCCGCTCGCGACAGAATGATGGCCAGTGTACTCATGGCTGGAAATACATCGGCAGGCGGACACGGCGTCCTTGAGGACCGCTTCGGTCGCGCCCTGTACCGCCAGCGCCAACCCTGGGGAAGGGCCTTGCGGGCTGGCGGGGGCCGACGCGGTCTCCTGTGCACCAGGCCAGGCCGTCAAGCCTCCCAACGACATAAAACGCCTCGAGCCGCTCTGCGTTCCACGGTCCCGAAGGCTGAAGGCACGCCCGTAAAACGCAGGTACGCCCCTCTCTTCTCGGGACGTACCTGGGAATGTCGAGCGGTCTTATAGGATGCCCGCGCCGAAGTCATCGTTGTCCGGCTGTGCCTCTTCCTCCGGCGGCTGGACCGGCGCGGCGGGAACGGGCTCCGGCTCGCCAGACGCACGTGGTACTTCGTCCCCCCCCGGCGATGGCTGTCCCTGAGGCCTCTCTCTTCTGCGGCTCCCCTGCCCGCGCCGTCCGCCGCCCCGTTTACGCGGGCCCCCGCCGGAGCTGCCGAGCTTGGAGAGGAAATCGTCCAGGGCGCTGCCGCTACTGCCGGTCGCGGCCTTGGCGGGCCGCCTGGGTCGATCAACCGGAGCTGCACGCTCCGAACCGCCGCCGCGCCTCTGGCTCTGCTCCCGGCGCCGACGTTCGTCGTGGTGCGATTCGGCGTCCCGGTTCAGGCCGGCGATCAACGACGTGAACTCGTCACTTTGCTCTTCCACATCCTCGTCCGCCGGCTCAGCGATATGTTCCTGGTCGGCCTCGAGGTCCTCCGCGCTATCATTGTCCCCATATTCACCGTCATACGCCGGCGGCTGATATCCCGGCTGCTGTGAACGGTTGAACTCATCCTGATAGGCCTCGATG
>CP070685.1:3127195-3136032 GCA_020352895.1 Phycisphaerales bacterium | reverse complement strand
GCCAATCCGGACGAGCGACGCATGGTCGGCCACTACTGGCTGCGAACGCCCAAACTCGCCCCCTCCGGCGAAATCAGCGCCGCGATCGAAAAGACGGTAAGGGACATCAGCAGGTTTGCCGTCGACGTGCATGCCGGGCGCATCGTGCCGCCGGGCGGGGCGCGGTTCATAGACGTGCTGTCCACCGGCATCGGTGGCTCGGCCCTGGGGCCGATGTTCGCCAGCGATGCCCTGGGCCAACCCGGTCAGGACAAGATGGGGGTCCATTTCATCGACAACACCGATCCGGACGGAATCTCCCGCGTCCTGGCGGCGCTGGAGGGCAGGCTGGCCGAGACTCTGTGCCTCGTCATCAGCAAGAGCGGAGGCACGCCTGAGACGCGCAACGGAATGGTGTGCGTAGTGGCCGCCTACCGTGAGGCCGGCCTGGACTTTGCCAGGCACGCCGTCGCGGTGACCGGCGCGGGCTCGAAACTGGATAAGCAGGCGAAATCGGAAGGCTGGCTGGCCCGCTTTCCCATGTGGGACTGGGTGGGCGGCCGGACCAGCGAGTTGAGCGTCGTGGGCCTGCTGCCGGCCGCGCTACAGGGGATCGACATCGAAGCCATGCTTGCCGGAGCGGCCACCTGCGATGAAATCACGCGCAGACACGACACCATGGCCAATCCCGCCGCCCTGCTGGCCCTGATGTGGCACCACGCCACCGGCGGCAAGGGCGCGAAGGACATGGTCATTCTGCCCTACAAGGACCGGCTGCTGTTGTTCGGCCGCTACCTGCAGCAGCTCGTCATGGAGTCGCTGGGCAAGCGTCTGAACCTGAAAGGCGAGCGAGTCGATCAGGGAATCACCGTCTACGGAAACAAAGGCTCCACCGACCAGCACGCCTATGTGCAGCAGCTTCGCGACGGCGTCAACAACTTCTTCGTCGTGTTCATCCGCGTGCTGGAGGCGGGCGGCCGGACCGTTGAAGTGGAGCCGGGCGGAATCACGGCGGGAGATTACCTGCATGCCTTCCAGCTCGGCACGCGAGAGGCGCTATGCGGCAACGACCGCCAGTCGATCACCATTACCATCGAGCGAGTGGACGCCCGGAACATCGGGATTCTGATCGCCCTGTTCGAGCGGGCCGTCGGCTTGTATGCATCACTGATCGGGATCAACGCCTATGATCAGCCCGGCGTCGAGGCCGGCAAGAAGGCCGCTGCCTCCGTACTGGCTCTGCAAACCAAGGTGATCGGCGCGTTGTCGGCTTCACCGCAATCGGCACAGGACGTCGCCGCGGCGATCGGCGAAGCCGACGCCGTCGAAACCGTGTACCACGTTCTGGAACATTTGGCCGCCAACGGTCGCGCCAAGTTGGCGGACGGGGCGGGTCCGGATGCGACCTTCTGCTCTGCCCGCTAACCAACAGGCTCAGCGAATGGAGACCTTCGAACGGACGCCGGTCACGTCGGAATCCTCTCGCTTACCACCGCTGGTGCTACTGAGTTCCGCTCGTTTCCGGGCTGCCGCCGCGCCGAACGACCATCAAGGTGAGATCATCCGTTCGAGGCGCTCCGTTCCGAAAGGACTGGAGGTCTCGAAGGCACGCGTCGGCCAGGTTGACAGGTGCGGCGGCACGGTTCGCGGCAAGCACCCGCCGAAGCGCGTTTTCACCGTACGTCGTCTGCGAGGAATCCAGCGCCTCGGTGATCCCATCCGTGTAGAGAACGAGCGATTCGCCGGATGCCAGATCCAGCGAATACGTGTCATACGCATCGCCGTGATCGACGCCCAGCGGGAACCCGGTCGAATCTACAGGCAGCACGCCGGCCCTCCGTACGACCATCGGCGGGCAATGGCCGGCATTGCAGATCTCGACATGCCCCGTGGCGTCTGCGCGGCCGCAGATGAGCGTGATGAAATGTGTCGATGGCGTTCGCTCGCTCACATAGCCATTGAGCTTCTCAACCACATCTGCGACGGGAATCGGGGTCTCAAGGATCGTGCGCACCAACGCGCTGAGGTAGGCGGCCATGTAGGCAGCGGCGACGCCTTTGCCGGCAACGTCACCGACCAGGAAGTACATCCACCTGCCATTCGCGCCGTTTGTCACGACGTCGCAGTAGTCACCGCTGATTGGACCGGCAGGCCGATAACGGTAATGGACCATCCAGTCGCCATGGGAGAGAATCTCGTTCGGGAGCAGCGACACCTGGACGCGCCAGGCCAGATCGAGGTCGCGCTCCAACTCCGCCTTCTGCTGGGCAGTCAGACGACAGAGGCAGTACTGCTTCATGGGCTGGGCCAGCAGTTCGTCGTCGTCGAAGGGGTCACCGCACATCTGGCACCGGCCGAAGCCGTCGGTTCCCACCCGTTCCAAGGCCCCATCGACTTCGCCAAGGAGGCGGACTAGCTCCCCCGCCTCACCCACCTCCGAGATGGTCCTGGTCAGGGCGTCACGGCGACGGCGAAGCTGCCCCCGCAGATCGCTCACAAGCGAGGCTCTCATGGCTGGCTCCTCTCTTCGGTTCCCGAGGATCTGTAACGGTCAACATAACAATTGAACATTACACTTGACTATAGCCCAGGGCGCGGTAATAGTCAAGAGGAAAGAAGCCAGTTACAGCATGAATGCACTTTGGATCGATTTCGTCAACAGCGACTGGCGGGACTACCGGGGCAGCGGCCGGCGCCAGGACCGGCTCGAGGACCCCCAGTGGCTCCGTAAGTTCCGTCGAGAGTGGGGGCTCGACGGCATCGATCCCAGGCGTCCGGAGCACCACCTGTCGCTGAGCCGCCTGCGCTCGCTGCTTCAGGGGATCGTGGGATCGATCGTTGCGGGGGCCCCGCCGCGACAGCGCGACCTGGCGGCGCTGAATCGCTGGCTGAGCGCCAGGCCTGTGCGAAGCCGGCTGTCGAGCGAACGGGGTCAGTTTCGTCTCCAGCTCGTCCCGACGGCCAGGGGACTCGACGCGGTCTGCTTCGCCATCGCAGCATCATTCGCGGAGTTTCTCGTCGAGGGAGACCTCAGCCGGCTGAGGACCTGCGACAACGCCGATTGCGGCTGGGTTTTCTATGACCGGACAAAGAGCCGGACTCGCAGATGGTGCGGCGACGCGTGCGGCAACCTGATCAAGGTCAGAGAGTTTCGCGAGCGTAGAAAGCGGAAGTCGAAGTCCTGAGGCACGCTCTGGCCGACTTCGCCGCCTTCGCCGGAGACGACACCAAGTAGTCGCGCACGAACGTCCGGTAAAAAGACCACGCCCGCGACGTGGTTGCTTGCCGGGGGCAGGCTGGCCAGTCCGCTTGATTGGCGGCTGGCGCCTCTCCCCCTTATCCCTCGGTCGGTCACGACGTTGCTTAGGCGCTCACGTCGAGCATTTCGCCGAGTCCTTCGATAGCCGCGGCCGCATCCTGCGTTGCCGTCTGCACCTCGGCCGCAGCCTCGATCAATGCCACCACCGCTTGGCCGTTCTGCCGCCCTGCGTCCATGGTCTTGGCGAGCACCGAAATGGCTACCTGCTGTCGCAGCTCGGCCGCCTTGAGATCCGTGAGCGCAGATGCCAGAGAGGTAACGTCCATCACACGTGTTCCTTCGGTCGGCGCGACCGAAGGCTTGATCTGAGGCCGCGCGACCACAGGGTACGAGCCAGAGGCCTGCCGCCGGAGAGTCCCCGGAACCGGCCTGACACGGGCGGACCGGATATTTTTGAGGACCCGCGGGCCGCCTCGCCGGGAGCATGCTGTAAAGCTTTTATTCACATGATGTTATAGCCATCCACAGAATTCGCCCACAGTCTCGAAAAAACTGGAGAAATCCTTGACGTCAGGACGATGTTAGGGTAAACATACCACCTAACGAAGTACGAACGTTCAGGTGGTGTGCTCATGAGCTCAGCGAGTCCTTCATTCAGCGGAGTCGGACATGCTCACAGGCATCACCGCGTTGTTCGAAGCCCTCGGGCGATGGTGGCGTTCCACTCCTGTCCCGGACGTTCCGGTGTGTCTTTTTGGTCCGGGAGGGACTTACCAAACCGCGTGGCCTCCCTCGCCCGCCACGGACGCCCGCTCGGCCACCGCAGCGGTCGTCCATCCGGTGCATCGAGAGCCAACCGCGCCCGCCGAATCCGTGGCGTCGGCCGGCCGGTGGCCCTCGGTGACACCGCGATCCTGCGAGCCGATCCCGGCCCGCGACGCGTTCGCCGAGCCGGTTTTTTCTCGCGCCGAGCAGGTTCGTTCTCCGCGGCCGCTCGGCCGACCCGCGCCCCTGGCAGCCGACGGTCGGGTCAAGCCCGACCGCACCAAGGAGAATCTTGATGGTCTCACACGCCCAATCGCAGGAAGCGCGCCGACTGACCCCGCGCCAGTTGCAGATCCTGACTTTCATTCGCGACTACCGGCGCAAGAATGGCTATTCCCCGACGATGCAGGAGTTGGCCGACAGTCTCCAGATCACCAAGGTCACCGTGTTCGAGCACGTCGGCGCCCTCGAAAAAAAGGGGCTGCTGCGGCGCTTGCCGTACAAGGCACGCTCTTTGGAGTTGGCGCCGCATGTTGACTTTCCGGACGAGCCGGCCGGGCTGCCGCTGGTCGGCCACATCGCCGCCGGGGCGCCCATCGAGGCCGTCGAGAACCGCGAGACGGTGAGTCTCGACGAGATGTTCCCCACCAAGGAAGGCACCTTTCTGCTGCGCGTCCGCGGCGACAGCATGATCGAAGAGCAGATCTGCGACGGCGACTACGTCGTGGTCGAGAAGCGGAAGGACGTGCGCGACGGAGAGACGGTGGTCGCGTTGCTGGACGACGGCGAGGCCACCCTCAAGAAGCTCTACCGCGACAAGAACAAAGGCGGCTTTCGCTTGCAGCCTGCCAACCCGGACTTCGCCCCCATCTTCGTCGACAAGCTGAACATTCAGGGCGTGGTCATCGGCGTGCTGCGCAGATATTAGCTGAATCGACGGCCAATAGGCCGCAAGTTTTTCTGGCTGCGTGCCGCGGGTCCGTCCCGTGCAGAGCGGGATGCGTTGGGCGTGCCGGAATGCCGCCTGTCGGAGCGTGGCGGAGGTCCCGATGTACATTGGGATCCCGGCGGACCCGCGTGTGCCCACCAGCACTGCATGAATACCATCATCGCGCCATACAAACGGCACGAGCAGAATCCGCGATCGTCGAGTCGCGGGAGTAATTGACGCGTCTTAATACTTGGTATTCGAGCAGCGCCCACGGGCGTGCTCAAACAGGCCAGCGTCGTCAGGCCCAGAGAGGTTGCGCGCCGGGACAGCGCGCGACGAATGGGTGTAGAGCATCGACAATCGGGCGCTGCAGGCGCGCTGCGGGGCTGAACGGTGCAAGTCTGCCGGCACCACGCGCATAGGAGGGTATCTCGTGGCCCGGCCGAGAAAACACGGACGAGGGCGCCCGGCCCTCTCGTCACGGAGACCTAGAATCCCTCAAGGAGGACCGCCGCCGACGTCATGAGAAGGGCGTTGGCCCACGTCACGGAAGGGCTGAACACGTTACGCCGCACCGGAAGGAGGACGCATCATGTCCAACGCCCTGGCAAGCTGGCGGCTGAAGTCCGCCGGATCGCGAACCTATTTCTTCGACCTGAAGGAAACCAAGACCAACAACACCTACCTTCAGGTCACCGAATCCAAGCCCAAGGGCAAAGACGAGGACGGCTTCGAGCAGAACCGCATCTTCCTGTTCAGCGAGGACTTCGAGGAGTGGTTCAAGACCATGGGCGAGGTGTACCGGCACCTCAAGGCCCATCCCGACCAGGCCAACCCGCCCGGCCGCCGCGATCCGAAAGACCGCAAGAGTGGCAACGCCAAACGTGATTCCCGCGCCCCGGCGCGAACTTGAGTGACACGACGCACTCTGTGTCGGACTTCATGATGCCTCTATGAAAGCGGTAGCTTCCGCTGTGAAGGCGAGACCGGGCTGGCTTCGCATTCACAGCATCATCAGGCCACGGCTTGATTTGCCAGACCGCGGCGTCTGTAATGCCGACGAAGACCGGGACAAGCGCGGGCGCCGGCGGTAGGCTGCCGGGCTGGCGCTGAGAGTGCCGGTTGAGTCGGTCAGAGTGTGGGATGTGCGGTTCGGCGTGGGTTACGAGTTCGCGGTCTGGTGCGTCGCCGGGAGGCAAGGTGCTGGGTGTGCTGGTCATACTCGGCACTGTGGCGGCGTGCGCGTACGACTTCGCGTTCGCGGCGCGGTTTGCGGCGTTTCTGTTGCTGTCAGCGTTCGTGCTTACGGCCGCGTGGCGGATCGCCGCAACACTCCTGCGGCGGGCCCATCCAAGCGAGGTGCTGCTGGCTGCGGCCACGACGTCGGCCGTCATAGTCGTGCTCACGGTGCTGCTGCTCGGGCTGATCGGCTGGCTGAATCCGTGGACTGTCCTCGGTGCGCATGCCGTGACCTGGCTGGCGGTGCGCCTGGCGTGCCATCCGGCCACCCATGCGTGGGCCCTACTGCGCAGCCGGCTATTCCATCGGCGTGAACCGCACGCCGCCTACCTGGCCAAGCTCCTCTGTCTCGTCACCGTGCTGGCGGCCGGCGGGCTCGGCATCTTCCGCCCCAAGGCCAACTACGACGCGATCGGCTATCACCTGACCGCCGCGGCGACCTGGCTCCAGGAAGGCCGCGTCCGCCTCGTGCCCACGCCGTTCGGCGCGAACGGCCAGGCTTACATGCCCGCCAACGTCAATCTGATCCAGACCTGGCTCATGCTGCCGTTCGGCGACGACACGCTGGCCCGCGCCTCCCAGTTCCCCTTTCTCGGCGTGTGCATGCTGGGCGTCTACGTGATGGCCCGCAACCTGATTCGCAAACGCCGCTGGGCCGTCCTCGCTCCGGCGCTGCTGCTCCTGTGCCGCCACCTGCTGGTCCAGAGCGGCTCGGCCATGGTGGACGTCGCCACCGCCGCATTCGTGCTGTCCGCGCTCGGGCTATGCCTCACGTTCGCCCGGACGGGCAACCTGTTCGCCATCGTATGCGCCGGCCTCGCCCTCGGTCTTGCCATCGGCTCCAAGTTCCCCGTGCTCGCCATGTTGCCGGTGCTCGTTCCCCTGATGATCGTCTGGGCCTGGCCCGCCCTGCGCAAACCCCCCGCCGCGGCGATCACCCTTTTCCTCGTCGCCGTGACCGTGCCGGCCGTGTACTGGTACGCCCGCAACGCTGCGCTGACCGGCAACCCGCTGTACCCGATGCGTCTGTCACTCGCCGGACACATCATCTTCGACGGCGCCTTCGATGCCGAACTCATGCGTCATTGGCTGTTTAACCGCTCGACTCATCCCGACCTGGTCACCGCTATTACCGAGGTCTTCACACCTATCCTGGGCCAACCGCTCGCCGGACCGTTGTGGCTGGCCTTCCTGGCTCTTCCTGCACTGTGGCTGATCGGCCTGCTGCAGTTCATCACGATACCCGGCGCCAAACGCGTGCCAGCATGCTGTCTCTTCCTGGCCGTGCCGGCCCTGCTGGCCATCCAGTGGTTCTGGGTGCCCTACCAGGAGCCGCGCTTCTTCTTCACCGTGTTCGGCCTGCTCTGCGCCGGCATCGCCGTAGTGGCTTCGGCTTCCCAAGCGTTCCGCTTCCTCGCCGCCGCGTTGCTGATCGCTCACTTGCTCATCTGTGCCCGCTGGTACGCCATGCTGGTGCCGCTGCTCGTGGTCGGGAGCGTCGCGCTTCTGGCACTCCCCCTGCTCCGTGCCCTGGCCCGCCGGCGCCTCTCCTGGCTGCTGGCCGCGCTGGCCTGCTGGTGGCCGCTGGCCCTGTTCGGCCCGCCGGAGCAAACCCGCCGCTACGCGTTCGCCCACCAGCCGCGGTTCCGCGCGGCCTGGACCTTCGGCGACGCGAACATCGACCGCGCCCGCGTCGGCTACGCCGGCCACAACATCCCCTACTTCCTCTTCGGTCCGCGGCTGCAAAACCGCGTCATGCCCGTCAACACCGACGAGCACACCGACTTCGCATTTCACGACTACGCCGCGCTGGACAATGCCATGACCCGCGCCCGCCCGAACACGCCGGAGGCCGCGTACTACCGCGCCACGCTCGACCAGCGTTCCTGGCTGGGAAACATCCGCCGCCTGAATCTCAACTACCTCGTGATCAGCACGGTCGCCGAGAACCAGATGCTGACCATCCGCCACGACGAAGACGGCTTCCCCATCGAGGCCCGCTGGGCTGGGGACGCGCCCGAAGTATTTGCGCTCGAGCATGAGGACGAGCACACGCGCATCTACCGGATCGACTCAACACGCCTCGGCTCGCTCCTGGACGAGGCACGCGAACGGCAGCCGCGCATCACGCGCGCCGAGCCGGACTGCTTCACCCTGCGCATGACCGACCCGCTGGCGTACGCCGAACTCTACCCGTGGGCCGAAGCCAGGATCGACTCCTCACCACGCTTGCAAGTGCTGGTCTCGTGGTTGGAGCGGAGAGACTCCTCCTCGCCTTGACGCTACATCCCCAGAACCAGTGGCAAACTGGATATTGCCCCATTCAGAATTGGCCAGCCATATCGGACTGGGCGATACAGGACTCGAACCTGTGACCTCCTCGTTGTAAGCGAGGCGCTCTAGCCAACTGAGCTAACCGCCCGAACGAACCGGCCCATTGTCATCCTTGCATCGGCCCTCTGTCAACGAAATGCGAAATCCTGCAGATGTGGATCGGCCGCGCCCCCAACGGCTGCAACTCGAGTTGCCGCTTCGATCACCCTCGGCGCTACGAATCGCCGCCCCTCTCATCACTCCTCGACGCCGCTACAACCGTTCTCGTCCTCCATCTCCTCTAGGTCCGCCGCCAGCGACACCAGGGCCATATCGAGCAACTCCTCCTCG
>CP070685.1:3110386-3127095 GCA_020352895.1 Phycisphaerales bacterium | reverse complement strand
AGGCGTTGATGGTGGAGCAGCCGCAGTTGTATCCCTTCGTGTCGAAGCACTTCTATCACACGCACTCGTTCTTCTACGTGCACGTGTTGGGCAAGGCCATGGGCCTGCATGGGATGAGCACGTGTGTGCACAACGCGTGTGCCAGCGGAGCGTTTGCGATGGAGATGGCCGCCCAGCAGATCCGCAGCGGGGCGGCGCCGGCGATGCTGGTGGCGGGGGCCGAAGCGTTCGAGACGGGCGTGCGGGTGCGGTACTTGCGGGGCATGGAGACCTATGCGGAGGGGACGGAGATGCGGGCTTTCGATGTCTCTCCGACGGGCTTCTACGTGGGCGAGGGCGGGACGGCGTTGGTTCTGGAGGCGCGGTCGCGCGCGGAAGCGCGGGGCGCACGCATATACGCGGAGTATGCGGGTGGTGGGTTTGCCCAGCAGAGCTGGAAGCACGCGATGCCAGATGTGCCGGCGAGCCGGCTGGCGGAGGTGGCCAGGAAGGCCATGGCGGATGCCAAGGTGAAAGCCGAGGAAGTGGACCTGGTGGTCCCGCACGGGGCGGGCTCGGGGATCAGCGACGGCTATGAGGCGCACACACTGGGGCAGCTCTTCGAGAAAGGTTCGCGGACGCCGATGTGCCCGCTGAAGGCGTATCTGGGACACCAGCTGGGCAACTGCGTGCTGGCCGAGTTGGCGGTGGGGCTGATGATGATGGAGCATGGTGTGGTGCTGGGGCAGCCGTTCGATGGAGAGACGAACGGTCGGGTTCCGCTGGAGCTGGTGCGGGCCAACCGGCAGCATTCGGTGGAGAGTATGCTAAAGCTGGCGACAGGGTTCACGGGGCACGATGCGGCGATGGTGTTTCGCAAGGGGTAGTGGCGGGGCAGCACGAGACAAAGAGCGCCAACTCGCAGGTCGGGGGACTGTGTACAGGTCTCATTCGGTCAGGGACTGCTCTTGATAGCCCTGTTCATGGTTGGGGACAAGCGCGGCCGCGGGAACCGAACAGCGGATGGCTCTCTGGCGTCAGCCGTTGGCGTTGATGAGCCCCATGCTGCCGGAGCGTGACCGCGCTCGTGGTTGTCGTACCCGTGAGTGCCGCGGTCACGCTCAGTCGATACAAACAGTACGCACAATTGCAGGTACGGTCTGTGTGCAGCCTGTCATCGTGCGCTTCGCTTCTTTCCGTACCGGGAAGCCCGGATAGCTTTCCAATCGGTCGGAGTGTTTGTGTTTCAGGCCGATTCGACCTTTGCACGCCACACAGGCATGGCGAGCAGGTCGCTCGGAGCCCCTATCGAGAGGGTGCTCTCAAATGGAATACAGGGGTCGGCGAGTGCCGGGCGGGGCGCGGGGAGCCAGCGCAGGCCATAGAAGTGCGTCGGAGTAGTGCCTGGCTAGCAGAGCGCCGGCGCCACTCCATCGAGACGTAGAGGCGACGCGGCCCCCGGTTGGCTTGCGACGTAGCCGCGACCATATACGTCGGAGCGCGGTACGCCAGAGCACCACAACCGAGGCCGTCACGGAGAAGACCAGCAGGGCCGGCGTATCCAAGGCGCCCGTGTTGAGGAGTTCGGTGTTAAGGGCCCGTCCTACGACTCCGCAGTGGAGCAAGATGACGATCAGGACGAAGGAGACCTGAGCACGCCAGCCTGGAGGCATGCGCAACCAGGAAATGTCGAACACTTTGAAGCCGAGGAAGGCGACGGAGAAGGACAAAGCCACGGTGCGGATCAGGAAGCTCGGGTCCCACTGGGCGGTAAAGGCGTGCCAAGTAAACCATATCCCCGGGATGTGGATGCAGGCCAGGAGAAGCCAGAGCAGGCGGGCGATCGGAGGGCGAGTCCTAAGGGACGGCCAGAGTTTCGGCGCGACGCGCCGTTGAGCATGTGACGGCCGGTTGGTTGCCATCGGATGCAATCCTGAAGTACCCGGTCGCCAAGCCCGGATGTCCGTGGCTGGGCGACTAAAGGACTCCGTTTGGCCCGCAGGGCATCCCCTCTCGAGGGTTTGTACACCGCATGACGAGAGGCCGCAATCAGATTCCACGGTGGGTTGAAGGAATCTGGGGGTTGCGCTGCTTCTATGGAGTGGAGTCGTGTTCCCCTGGCGTGAACGTCGTGGAGCGGTGTGGACCCCGTGAGTCTGGCACATCCGGAAGGAGTGCTGCACGGCTCTGGCACATAAGACCCACTTCGCGTTGTACTTGCGTCGTGCCGGTAAGGTTAATCACACCGGCTATGAGAATGAAGCGCACGCACAGGGGTTGCAGAGCCGGATGTGTCGCGCCCGCGCGCTGCCGGAGGTGGTGCCTCTTGGAGGGAATCCGCTCAGCGCCGGGAAGCGACCCCGGGGGGTACCGGCGGCCGGCTGTTCCCCGACCTCGTCGGTAAAGGTGACCGAGGTGCCGGAATAATAAAGTCACCTGAAGTCAGGATCAGGGTCGGCTGTTTCGCGTCTCGCGACCATCACGTAGATTCTGCCGTCGATGCTCCGCAGGACGCTAACGATCGGTCAGACGTGGTTGTGATCCTGTTCGCGCGAGCCTTGTGAACAGGCAGCGCGTCTATCTCCTCGGCGACTTGACGATTCGGCGCTGTTCATTCCGCCGGGCCGGGGCTCCGGGCTGGCGGGTCTCAAGTCGGCCTTGATTCCTGCTGAGACATCATATTGTAAATGCTGTGCGGTTTGGGATGTGACAGGAGATTTGGTTTGGGCTGGCGGTGCGTGGCAAGCAAAAAAAACCCGCCGGTGCTGGTGTGCGTCCGGCGGGTCATGTTCGGCTGTGTCGCATGTTCGGCCTCTTGGTTTAGAAGGGGTAGGGCAGGACATTGCCGCACAGTTGACCGAGCTCATTCACCCATCCAAGGATCAACTGAAATACTGCATAAGCCGCGTCCATCATACACCTCCAAGTTCTTCTGTGGGTTGCTTTGTGTTCGGGATCGACTGTCGATCCCATCCACCTTCCAGACGGATGAAGCCGGTGCGCGGCTACGAGAAATACCGGGCGAAAACGAGCCCAGCCCGGCGAGCGAAGCCGCGGCTTGAATCGACCTTAGCGAAGCTGCTTGACTATGAGATCTGCAAGGTTGCTCATGGCGACGTCCACGGCGGCTTGCTTGAGGTGTCCGTCGGGAGCTTTCCAGTCTTTGACGTCGTGGGTCACGGGGAAGGCGGGCAGGCCGCGGGTCATCTCGGCGATGTTGTCGCGTTGCTGCCGCGGAGAGGAGCGGTAGTACTTCCCGTTGAGGACGTAGACGACGGCGTCGGCGTAGTGTGCCGAAGACGGGGCGCTGGCTGTTGCCGGTGCGCTCGCAGCTTGTGGGCCGCTTGCGATCCAGAAGATCAGGAAGTCTGCTCCATGGTCGCGAGCCAATTGGTCGATCTCACGCAGCAAGGCGTTGGTCAGATCGAGGCCGTATTGCATGCGGGGGCTGCGGGGCGTCAGGCCGATGGCCACGTGGCTCTTTTCATTGGCCACGTTGTCTTCGCGGAAGCGGCTAATGTTCTCATCCCAGGCGCGCTGCCAGCCTTTGTGGGCGGGGCCTGAATGCTGGATGGGCTTGTAGGGCGGGGGCAGGTGCTCGCGCTCCCAGCCGGCGTCGATTCGCGGGAAGAACTGATTCAAGAGCAGGGCCGACTTGAGGCCGGAGCCTATGCGCTTGCCCGCAGGCTGGTGAGGTCCCTGAAGCTTGCCCTCGGCCAGCCAGAATGTGGGCTTGGACCAGCCATCGGTCGGGAAATGCGTGGGGAACATGTTGTTCCACACGTCGTTTTCGGGGGTGAGCCAGAGGACGACAAGGTCGGCGCGGTGTTTTTGGAAATACTCACGGAGGGCGAGGAGCTGCTGGTCCTGCCCGTAGCCTCCGGCGGCGAGGCTGAAGACCTTTGTGGGTCGGCCGAGCCGCTCGGCCAGGTGGAGTTGCAGGCGGCGTTCGGGCATGTGTTCGGAGTCGCAGGCGAGCGCCTGGACCTGCGAGTCACCAAGCATGACGGCCACGAAGTGGTCCTGAGTATATTCGATGAGTTGGCCGCGACAGCCGAGTTGGTTGTTCTCGTGTTGTGGTCCCCAGAAGCAACGCCACCCGCAGACGCGGTCGGCGGGCCAGTCGATGACCTGGAGGATGATTTCGGTGAGGAGGGCGAGGGCACAGAGGCTGCCGCAGATGGCCACGATGGCAAAGACAGTCTTGCGGCCCAAAGCGCTCATGAGCGGAGGGACTCGATGCTGAGAATGGTGCGCCGGCCGGTGCGGTCGGGGGCGGAGACGACGAGGGCAGCGGTGAGGCCAGGTGGGATTTCGTTTTGCGGGGTCATTGGCGCGTCGGTCTCGGTTTCTTCGGGTTGCAGGAGGGGCGCGGAGCGACGCCGCAACGCGAGGGCGGCGAGGGCCAGTTGGGCGGCACCGGTGGCGGCGCAGGCGTTGGCCAGTTGGTGTCGGGCTGAGAGGAACAGCGTGGTTCCGGCCGGCCGGACCAGTTGACGCAGCGTGTTCATCTCGTTGCGGTCCTGCTCGGGCCGGCCGACGAAGTGGCCGGAGATCAATTGGGAGGGGGGAGGTTCGCTCGGGACGGTCAACCGTGCCATCCTATTCGCACCCCGTCTCCTGGCACTAGATTCGGATTCGAGGCAGAACAGGCAAGCGCCTTCGGCCGGGCGGGTGGCGAAGGGACCGTCGGGGTCGGCCTGGTCGGCGGCGATCATGGCCCGGAGCAGGGCGGGGCTGACCGCGTCGGCGCCGCCGGCGAGGATCAGGTCGGCTGCGTCGCACTGAAGGAGTCTGACGGCTTCGGCGACGGCCGCGAGGCCGGACTGGGACCTACCGCCGAGGGTGATGTTGGGGCCGTTGATTTTGAGGGCTCGAGCCAGGGCTCCGGCTGCGTAGTTGCCGACGGTCTGAGGGAAATGCAGCGGCGAGACGAATCGGGGGGTCTGCCGCTTCACTTCGGTGGCGAACTGGAGCATATCGGCCAGGGCGGCGTAGGCGGAGCCAAGGACAAGACCCACGCGGGTAGGGTCGGCCGCGGCGAGGTCGAAGGCAGACTGTTGGAGGGCGGCGTTGACGGCCGGCTCTGCGAGGAGTGCGGCTCGGTCGCCGCCGAGGTTCGGAACGCGCTTGGCGTCCGGACGCAGGATGGCGTCGGGGATTCGCCAGGCACCGTCGTGGTCCGGCGTCGGGTTATCGGAAGCAGGGGTGTACAGGACATCCTCGGCGGGGCCGATACCCCACGGGCAAGCGAGACCCATGCCGGTGATGACCGTGTGGATGTTGGGGTTTGTGGCCATCGAGGTCATGTACCGTCGCGGGGCCGACCGGTTGAATCCGCTTTCGGGACGGTGTCCGAGGAGGACGTTCCAAGGCCGGGTTGTAGGCGGGAGGCGGATCGAGGTCAAGCCTTGGGAGGGTAAGGTCCTTTGGGGAGTCAAGGGCGGATGTTACCGGAGGTACAAGGCGAAGCCGAGCGGGGGGGATAAAGGGGGTTTCAGGGGGGCCGCCTGGGAACCGATAGCACATTAACGTGGGGAAGCACCTCGGCGACGCAAGGCGCGACGTGGCGTATGCGCCGATCCGGGCTGGTGCCGAAGAGTCAGCGTGACTGTTTGATTCATCAATCCTTTCATCTCAACCATAGGCCAGGTATTCAGGACGATGCTGGGTAGAGATGTTCGGATGAGTTAGCCGGTTCTGTAGAACGCGGAGCTGAAGAGTGCCGACGTTTGTGGAAGTGTCGTCGGACAGAATTGACAACCAATCTGCTGTGGAGCCGCAGCAGGTGGCAGCGGGAGCGACGTCATGAAGGTCTTGTTGGTGGATGACTCCAAGACAATCCGCAACATTCAGAAGAAAGCCCTGGGCACCATTGGCATCACGGAGGTGACGGAGGCGTCCGACGGGCTGGAGGCTCTGGCCTGCATCAAGGCGCAGCGTCCGGACCTGGTACTGTTGGACTGGAACATGCCGAACATGGACGGGATCACCCTGGTGCGGAAGGTCCGGGAATCAGACAAGTCCCTGCCGATGATCATGGTGACCACGGAGTCGGAGAAATCGCGGGTCATGGAGGCGCTGAAGGCGGGTGTGAACAACTATGTAGTCAAGCCGTTCACCGCGGAGACCCTAGCGGAGAAGATCAACCAGACGATGGCGAAGGCGGGGGCAGCCACATGAGGGCATGAGTAGGCGGGGCGTGCGGAAAAGGCAGAAGGCTCATCGATCATGAGTGCCGAGGGCACACAAGTCACGCCTGTGGTGTCTATTGTCATCGACAGCGATCATCTGCGCGCCTGGCTGGAACCGGCGGGGGGGGTGAAGCCGTCGGACCTGGACGCGTCGGTGATCAGAGCAGAGCTGGAGAAGGCCAAGGTCGCGATTGACGACCAGGTCGAGGCCCGGATCCGGACATTCGTGCAGGAGATGGTGTCAGGCGGGGTGTTGGAGCGTGTTCTGCTTGCACAAGGCACCGCGCCGGTTGCGGCGGAGGACGGTCGCTTCGAGTTGGCGGAGGGGCTGGCTCGGAAGCCGAAGGACGAACCTGATAAGGGCGAGGCGCAGGAGGGCGACAGCGGGCCGCTGGACTACCGGGATCGGGAGACGATTCGCACGGTGGAGGCGGACACGGTGATCGGGAAGATCATCGCGCCGCATCCGGGGAAGCCGGGGATCGACGTCCACGGGAACGAGCTGAAGCCGAAGGGGTCGGGGCGAGGGGCGCTGCTGGGAGAGAATGTACGTCTGGACGAGGACGGGGAGACGGTGTGGTCCACGGTCGCGGGCCGGGTAGCGTACCGAAACGGCAAGGTGCAGGTTGACGATGTTCTGGAGATTACTGGCGACGTGGATTTCGCCATCGGGAACGTTGCCGCAACCAGCCACGTGCACATTCACGGTACGGTTCGCGATCTATTCAAGGTGTACGGCAAGAAGTCCGTGGTGGTGGATGGAGCCGTCGAGGCGGCGGACGTGCGGGCGGAGGACTGCCTGGCGGTGGGCGGGGGCATCCTGGGGCGGAGCAAGGGGAAGGTTCGTGTGGCCAACGAGGTGTCGGCGAAGTTCTGTGTGGAGGCGGACATCCGAGCGGGAGGCGACGTCCGCATCGACAAGGAGATCATCAACTCGAAGGTATTCACGGACGGGCGTCTGCTCGTGGAGCGCGGCTCCATCATCGGCGGCGATCTTTACGGGCGGCGCGGGATCGTGGTGAAGACACTGGGCAGCGAGTCGGCCGTGCCAACGGTGCTACGGGTGGGGGCCTCGCTGGAGGTTCTGAGGAAGGCCCGGGAGATCGAGGGTGCCAACAAGAAGCGTCTCAAGGCGGCGGAATACATTCGCCAGCGGGTCCAGCCGTTGTTGGACAACGTGAAGCGTCTGAGCGCGGCCCAGAAAGAGCGTGCGACAGAGCTGTTGTTCCAAGCCGAATCGATAGAGACGGAGATCGAGGAGTCCCGGTGCGAGTTGGAGAGGATGCTCGGTGAGGGTTGCCCATCCGAGGGCGTGTTTGTCCTGATCCACGCGCAGGTATGGCAGCGTGTGAGTGTTGCGATCGGCGACCGCGTGGCCACGCTGAAGACAGAGATGAAGGGGCCGCTGCGGATCGAGCTGCGGAAGATCAACAACGTGACGGAGTTCGCGGCGGTGGATCAGTTGAGCGGAAGCGTGGCGAAGCTTCCGTGCAGGCGGCTGAGGATCGTGCTTCAGGGCAAGGGCGACGGGGACAACGGCGGGAGCTAGCAGGCCGATTCTGGAAGTGCATGCCCGATCACGCAGGCGATGATGATCTCGTGGCGGTGAGCCGCGTGCTCGATGCGCGATGTCGCGGCTCGACGGGTGCGTCGATATTCGGGCGGGCAGTGGGCCTGGGGAGCGAAGGTCAGGCGTTATCGGGCCGTGTGCGGGCGGCGCGGCACATACAGATCAGCTCCCAGATGGCGGAAGAGATTTCCTCTGGTGCGACGCGGTCCCGGGCCTTCTGCTCGACGACGGCGGCCTTCTCGGTGATGGTGGGGAACCCGTAACCCCCGGCTGCTCCCTTGAGCTGGTGGGCGAGCCTGACTAGCTGCTTGTAGTCGCCTTGTGCCAGGCAGGTCTCGAGGGCGGCGGCCCGGGCGGGCAGCTCGTGCACGAAGAACTCGACCAGCTCGACCATATCGGGGTCAGAGGCCAACTCGCTGACGATGTGCCGGGAAGCGTCGGGGGTAGCGTTCATGCCGGACCAATCCTCCCATGGATGCGCGGGATGACGGTTCAATAGGGGCTATATCGTCCGAAGTGACTTGGGGGTCCACTTGCGGCCGCGTGTGCCGCAGGTCCGATACGTGCGGCGTGAAAGCGCGCCTGGTGTGTTGTGTTCTCTCGCGGGACGCGGGGAGATCTCAGGCCGTGTCGCGAGCGGCGTGATGGATCGTCCAGTAGGAAACGCCGATATTCCAGTTGGCAGACTCACTGGGCACAGATCCTGAAAAGGGGCGGTATGTCATCCGCAGAGGGGTACCGAGCTGATGGCAGTCGGTAGGGCCGAAATCACGACGTTAGCGGGAGTGCGGAGCGTGCCGCTCGATGGGGCGGAGCTGGAGTGTCTGCTGGACCGTCTGGACCAGGAGGATCAGGCGATTCCCGGGCGGGGGATGCAGCAATGGGAACGATATCGATACCGGCGTTTGGACGTTATGCTGAAACTCTATCAGCCGGGCGGTACGCTGCAGACGCTGGTGGTGCCCACGCGGAACATCAGTGCCTGGGGCCTGTCCCTGGTCCACGGGGGTTACGTATACATCGGCACGCGATGCACGGTGCAGTTGGTGACCGCGCGCGACACACGTCGCGAGATCCCCGGCCGCGTGGTGCGCTGTCGGCACACGGGGGGGCGTGTGCACGAGATGGGCATTCGTTTTGAGCGGGAGATTGATGCGGCCGAGTTCCTGGCGAATGCCATAGCCCAGCGGGTGCTGGTGGCGGAGGACGATGCGGCCATGGGTCGGCTCCTGTGTCATTACATGGAGGAGATGAGTGCGGATGTGGAGGTGGTGGAGAACGGGTTGGACGCGACGGATCGGGCCATGAACAAGAGGTTCGATCTGATTCTGCTGGACCTGGACATGCCCGACATGGACGGCCTGAGCGTGCTGGAGACGCTTCGACGGCAGGGCTGTTGCGAAACGATCGTGGCCCTAACGGCGCAGACGGGTGCAAAGGATCGTGAGCGATTCCTGGAGGCAGGCTTCGACGATTTCATGGTCAAGCCGGTGTCCAAGGGATCGCTCGAGCGGTTGTTGTCGCTTTCGAGACGGGAGCCGGTTTATAGCAGTCTGACGGGTGGGCCACGAGTGGAGCGGTTGGTCGCGGAGTTTGTCGCGGAACTGGGAGACAAGGTGCGGGCGATGGAGAACGCGCTGGGGCGGCAGGACATGGAGGAGGTTCGCCGGCTGGCCCGATCACTCCACGGGGAGGCGGGCAGTTACGGTTTCCAGCCGCTTGCTGAGGCGGCCGACGCCGTCGACCGGGCCGCAGAGGGGGTGGGATCGCCGAGGTTTGCCAGGCTGGTTAGGAAGCTGGTCCAGACATGTCGTGCGGCGCGCGGACACACCATGGAGGAGAATTAAGAGGAAGGAGCTGTGGGGCGCCCACGCGTTGTGGCAGCTACCGGGGGTCATTGGCCGCATGGGAGGGCGGAGGTCGTTGCGGAAAGAAACGGCTTCGACCGTGTCGCGATTGCCCGGGTGACGCATTTCGGATCGTGTATTTTTATCCCATCCGACGGGGGTTACTGGATCAGCTCCCTTCCGACGCGGGTCAAGGCGGCAGCGTAGATGCGCTGCCCGTTGACGTTCTCCAGTTGCCCCATCCAGATAAGCCCGTCATCGCGCAGTGACCTGAGCCACGCTTCGATGTTCTCCCCGGCCGATTCAGCGGTATGGCCTGAGTGCCCGGCGATTTCGCGGATGAGTTCGAACTCGGTCAACGGCCCGTTTCGCAGCCGCCGGAGAATGATCAGTTCATGCTGATGAAGGCTCTCGATGGATACGGTTGCCATAAGTTCCATCCCCCCTGGTTGGTCATGGCCGGCGTGGCACAAAGGCGCGGCCGGATTGTGATTCATCCTTTCTGTTGCCCGGTTTGTCGAGCTCCATACGCGTGCATTCCAGGTACCTGATGGACAAGCGCCGGTCGTCGAGAGCGTCTCGAAGCCTGTCGAAGCCGGCGCTGGGACCGCAGCGGCGCAGCTTTGTCTCCGCGCACAAGCGTGCCGAGCGGCCCCGCCGGACGTCGGGCCAGACGACGACGTCCGCCCGCGGTTCAGATAGTCCGGCCTGGAAGGCAGCATGGTTCATTCTTCGTCTTCCGTTCGATCACGCCGCCGGCTCTCGGGCCGGCTTATTCAAGTATATAGTTTGGGCTTCGCAGAAGTCCACCGGGTCGGTATGACCGAACGTTACCCATTGCCAACACGGCTGTAACTAAATGGGTCCAATTGAGTGCGGGTTCTGTGTGGCGAACAGATCTAAGGTGCGACCGGAAAGAGTGGATGGATTTTGGGATGCACGGCATACGGGGACGATGGTTTCTGGCAGATGGCGCGAGGTCGGTCTGGTGCGAGGGTGGGTGCCCGGGCCGGCTGGAAGGTTTCGGCGTGATGCCGACGTCGGGTTGAGGGGGCCCGGTGCGAGACCTATACTACGTTTGCGAGTCGGCGGCGAGGTTACGGACGGCCGGGCCGGCTCGGAAGGCGCGGAGGCCAGCCCAGTGCCGATATATGAATTTCGGTGCAAGTCCTGTGAGCGGATATTCGAACATCTGATGCGTTCGATGTCGGAGAAGGAAGATGTCGCCTGCCCGTTTTGTCAGGGCATCGACGTGGAAAAGACCCTGAGCGTGTTTGCAGCGCACCAGGGTTCGAGCCGACCCGTCCCGAAGCCGTGCGGGGGATGCTCAGCAGCGGACGGAGTCTGTCCTTATAACCCATAGTCGGGACGGCATGGCCAGGACCGAACAGAGCGGGTCAGAGTTTCGTGCGGTTGTGGCGGGCCTGCTGGCGTGGCTGGTTCCGGGGCTGGGTCATTTCTATCTTCGACAACACTGGCGTGGGGTGGTTTTTCTGGCGGTGATCACGGTGACCTTCTGGTGCGGGGTGGCCGTCGGCGGGGTGGTCAACACGGTGGCCCCGAGATCTCATCCGGCGTGGTTTGTGGCGGAGCTCTGCACGGCGAGCAACGCGCTGGGTGGGCTGGCTCTGCGCTCGAGGGTGCCGGAGGTGAGGGCGACTCACTCCTCGCCGTACGTCGCCACGTGGCCGGCGGATGACATTGGACTGGTGTATTGCGGCGTGGCCGGTCTGCTGAATGTGCTGGTGATTCTGGACGCGATTGGCCGCGGCGGGCCGGAGTCGAAGGACCGCGTACCGGCGCGGTCGGGTCCCGGGGAGAAGGCACAGGCATGAGCGTTCTGCTGGGGAACTTGTTCGTGCATCCCATGACGGTGGCGGGCTGGGAGCAGACGGCCATGTTGTTTCCGTTGTGCCTGGCGATCGCCGTGGTTTACAAGAGCACCAAGTGCGAGCGGCCGCGCGACGTTCCTCTGGCGTCGCTGATTCTGTGGGTGACGATCGTGGTGGGGATGTACGCGGTGGGGATCGGTCTATGGGGGCTCTATCAAATCGTGACATAAACCCGGTCTGCGGTGCCTGAGGGGAAGGCGCCGTTCATCGGACAGGCTCGGGGGTGTCGGGCTGGGGCTGGGTGGTGTCGCGCTGGTCGAACTCGTCGCCGCGGAACGTGCTGCCCAGGTAGGTTCGACGGACGAGAGGGTCGTTGATCAGTTCGCGGGGCGTTCCCTGTCGCAAGACTCTGCCTTCGTCGATGATGTAGCTTCGGTCCGTGACGGAGAGCGTCTCCCTGACGTTGTGATCGGTCAGGAGGATGGAGATGCCATGTTCGCTCTTGAGGCGGGCGATCTCGTGCTGGAGTTCCTGGACGGCGATGGGGTCGACGCCGCTGAAGGGCTCGTCGAGGAGGATGAGCGAGGGCTTGCTGACGAGGGCCCTGGCGATCTCCAGCTTCCGGCGTTCGCCGCCGGAGAGGGTGCGGGCCATCTGCCTAGCAAGATGAGTCAGCCCGAACTGCTTCATGAGTTCGGCGGCGCGTTTTCTGCGGTCGGCGGCGGTGAATCCCTTGAAGGTCTCCAGGATGGCCAGGAGGTTCTGCTCGACGGTGAGTCTCTGGAAGACGCTGGGCTCCTGCGAAAGGTAACTCATACCGCGTTGGGCGCGTCTGTACATGGGCAGGCCGGTGACATTCTCGCCGGCGAATTGGACGGCGCCCCCGTTGGGGGTAAGGATGCCGACGACCATACGGAAGCTGGTGGTCTTGCCAGCGCCGTTTCGCCCCAGCAGGCCGACAATCTCACCGCGGCCGACGCTGAAGCTGACGCGGTTGACGACTACGCGTCCAGAGAAGCTCTTGAGGAGGTCCTGGACAGCCAGCAGGTCTGAGGATGTGTGCATGAGTCGTTGTGTGGTGTCTCGGTGCTGTCACCTGGGTGGCGTCTCGTGGACAACCTGTTGATAACTGGCCGGCCAATGCATCGGTTCGGGTGCAGGCCGTCCCGGTTACCATCCCGAACCCGGTCGAGCGACTTGGGCAGCCGTTACCCGGGATGGAAGCCACATCTCGGCGAACAGTCGCGTGGCAGGGCAGCGGCACCGCGACATTGTAAGCCACAATGAAACGGCTCCGGCCTTCGTTGCGTGCCCTGGCCGGGTGATGCGCCGGTTGATACGGCGGACCCGAGGCCATGTGGAAAACTCACGGTGTAGCAGGGCGCTACGCGGCCGGAGTATCCCGTCGCAGGCGGCATGGTAGCGATCCGTGCGTCGGTGTCAATTGGCGTTGGGGCCTGGTGGCGAAGGGCGCGGCCGTTCACTCGATCCAGCGCATTTGGCCGAAGTTGGGTATGAGGCCACGGCGGAAGGTCCACCAGGCCTTATAGCCGGCTGGCCAATAGACGAAGAAGGCTCTTCCGATGATCTGATCCATGGGCACGGTGCCCAACTGATAGTCAGGCCGACTGCGCAGATGAGGACCGATCTCCCACCAGAGGCGGGAGTCCTTGCTCTGGGGGCTGTTGTCGCCGAGGGCATAGTACTCACCGGGGCCCAGCATGATCGGGTTGCCCTCGGTTCCCCAGCCGGGCTGATCGTACCATGAGTTCCTTTCACCGGGGCGGTGGCTTTCACTTTCGCGGAACACCACGTCCCGGTAGTAGACGTCCCGCTCCAGAAGCACGTGAGAGACCACGAGACTCAGGTGCGACGCGGCTATCGCGGCCTGTGTCCGAGGACCGCCCGGTGACGAAGCGCGTGCGCTGTCATCGCGAATCTGGGGGAGGTCCGGGTAGTAGGTGTCGTCGGTTGTGGTGAGCACGATGGCATCGTCGATTCTGACGCGGACCTGGTAGTCCACGTTGGCCAGGGCCAGGCGCAGCGCTTTCCCTGGGGTCAGTGGGGGCAGTTGCGCCGTGGACAGCACTTCAGGCGGTGCATTCGATGCTGTGGGTTTGTGGAGGAGGGAGAGGAGGCCGTCGGGCTCCAGGCGGGCTCTGAACTCGTGGTTGTCCGCGGTCAGGATCAGTTCGAAGTAGGCCAGTTGTCCGGGGGCGGGCGTTTCGAGAGGTGTCAGCACGGCGCTGAGACGAAGGTCCCTCACGGGGAGGATGACTCCGGCCTTGCTCGAATCCAAAGCGGTGTTGTAACCGTAGAAATCCGAGGGGCGCTCATGCTCCAGGCGGATGACATCGCGGCTGCGGTCCAGCCCTTCGAACAGGAGGCGAGGGGGCTCGGGCTTCCAGGCGGTGTCGTCGGCGAGCGGTTGCCAGGCAGGGGCCGGGGGACGGCGGTATCCGTCGCTGGCGTGGCGGGAGTTGCGGTCGGCATTGTACAGGGTGGCCCAGAAGACATCCTGAACCTCGGGCGGCTTCCTTTGAATCCTGAGGTAGGGGGTGAGTTGCCGGGCGATGCCGGCGGCGAGGCGACGGTAGGAGACGACGTCGCTCGGGTCGGCTCGGCGAGAGTCCATTTGCTGACGGCAGATCTGGCGCTTGAGGGCCAGCGCGTCGTTGAGCTGTTCGACGAGTTCGCGGGGCAGTCGGTCGATGGGGGCGGTGTAGATATCACCGTCGAGGATTTCGAGCACTTCGTTGGGCATGCCGACCAGACGCTTGATGAAGTTGGTGGTGCCGTCGGCTGGATCCTTGAATACGGTCACGTCCCATCGTTTGGGCAGGAAGCTGTCGGGAGCAAGGCGGGAGAACTCGAGGGGCCATTTAAAGACCAGGATGCGGTCCCCGGCCTCGGTGGGTGTCCGGAGGTTGAGTTCATCTCGATCCCAGGCGCAGTTGGGGCAGGTCAGGGATGGACTGTTGGCGATGCGGTTATGGCGGGGCTCGCGGTTTACGCCGACGGCGAATGAATAGCCGCAGTCGCTGCAGGTGTGGGACCAGTGCTCTCCGTAGAGGGTGGCGGCCATAGAGCCGGTAGGAATGACGAAGGCTTCGATGACGAAGGCCCGGAAGACGAAGGCCAGAATGAAGGCGACGACGACGGACTCGACGGTCTCCTTGACGCTTTCGCGCTGAGAGTGGGCCGGGGTCGGCCTGAGGGTCTTGGCGGAGGCGGTCGGCATGGGTCTTCCCTGAGGTAGCATACGGTGCGGCGTAGTCGGGCCGTAGAGCCGGTTTGTACCCGTTGGAGGGGATGGGATCAAATGGGTGCGGCGGTCTCAGGGGATTCCCGGGGCGACGGCTCGGGGGAGGGAGAGCGCTACGGTGGTTCCGCGGCCGGATTCGGAGCGGAGTGTGAGGTGACCGCCGTGCAATTCGACGATGCGCTTGGCGGCGGGCAGGCCCATGCCGGAGCCTCCCTGACGCGTGGTGAAAAAGAGGTCAAAGGCATGCTCGATGGTGGCGGCGTCGGTGCCCTTGCCGCGGTCCTCGATGATCAACTCGACGAGGTCGGGCTCATAGGCGGAGGTCTCGAGGATGCGCGCTGAGATGGTGACCGGCGCGCTATCGCCGGCGTGGACGGCGGCGTTGGTGAGCAGTTCGGCGACGGTCTGAACGATTCTGTCGCGGTCCACGTTGACGGCGAGATTGTCGGTGGAGTTGTCGACGGTGACGATGATGCCGTGATGGTCCAGCGTGGCCTGGGCCTCACGGATTCCCTGGGCGATGAGCTCGCGAAGGTACACGGTCTCGGGCCTGAGTTCGGTGGGCTTGCCGAATTCGAGCAGATCGGTGATGCGCCGCGTCATGCGGTCCACTTCGTCGATGATATCGTGGACGCGTTCACAGGAGGGGTCTTGCTGGGGGAGGGCGGAGGCCATCAACTGGGCAGCGACGCGAATGCCGGCCAGCGGGTTGCGCAGTCCGTGAGCCACGCTGGAACTCATGGCTCCGATGATGGCCAGCTCCCGGGCCTCGAGGAGTCGTTGCTGGTGGCTTTGGAGTTTGGAGGCCATCTCGTTGAGGCTTCGGCCCAGAGCGCCGATTTCGTCCCTGCTGAGTTGGGTGAGCCGGTGTTCCAGGTCGCCGGACCCGATGCGTTCAGCGGCGGCGGCCATGTGTTCCAGCGGAGTGAGCAGCCATCGGCCCACGACGAGCAGGAGTATGGTCAGGACCAGGACGGTGAGCAGGCTGGCGATGGTAATGGTGATCAGGGCGTAGAAACCGGTTCCCTGGGCGGCGGTGATCTGTGCCAGAAGCTCTCCCTCGTACTGTCGGACGAGCTTGTCTGCGAGGGCGCGAACGTTTTCGAGGGCGGTGCGATGGGCTGCGTACCATGGTTCGGCGGACGGCTCGTCGAGGACCTGTCCGGCGGCTCGGCGGTTGACTTCCTGGAAAAGCAGATCGACGAGGTCTTCATAAGCATGGCGCAGATCGCGGATGAGTTCGATTTTGTCCTTCGCGCCGGTGTCGCTGGCCTTGTCGTGAAGGGTATCGAGCAGGTCGTTGACTCGTGCCTCGAAGCGGTTGACCTCGTCCGTGTCCTCGCCAACAGGGGCGAAGCGGACCATATCGGACTGTCGGTAGGCGAGGCTGAGGACCTTTTCGGCTTCCAGGGCGCTGCGAGCCAGGTCGCGAGCGCGGTTGTTGAACCTGTCGTAGGCTCCGAGCGTCCTCCAGGACTGGGCGCTGGCCGCCAGGGTGATGACAAGCATGGCGGCGAAAATGAGATAAAGCCTAGAGCGGATGGTCACGACGATACACTCCGCACGCCGGGCGCGGGAAGCGCGAGGTACGAGCACACCCGGGTCGGGCAGCATTGTAACACAAGTGCGCGGCGCTGCCCGCCGTTTGCCGGGCCGAAAGGGGACGGCTAGGATGGTGTTCTGTCGGCTGTTGGTGGGTTGGAACGGGAGCGAGTCATGCCGAGAGTTCTGGTCGTCGAGGACGAGCACGTTTTGGGCAAGACGCTGCGCGACCGGTTCAGCGTGGAGCCGTTTGAATCGCACTGGTGCACGTCGGCAGAGTCGGCGGTGGAGTGGCTCAGTAAGCACCAGGCGGATCTGGCGTTGGTGGACTTGCGTCTGCCGGGGATGGACGGGCTGAGTTTTCTGGAGCGGATGAAGGCGGATGCGCCGCAGATGGCGGCCGTGGTGGTGACGGCCCACGGGGACGTGGGTTCGGCCGTACGTGCGATGAAGCTGGGGGCGTATGAGTTTCTGACCAAG
>CP070685.1:3095669-3110286 GCA_020352895.1 Phycisphaerales bacterium | reverse complement strand
CTGGCCGACCCCGGCTCCATGAAGGCCGCCATCCGCCTCGCCGTCCGCTTCGCCCAAGCCCGGAGCCGCCAGCCCGTCAAGGAGGACTCCCGCACTCGCCTGCCGGAATAGCCATCCGAGGCGCCTTCCTGTTCGGCCTCTAACGCGTCCCCGCTACCTTCCACCGTTTTCAAACGTATCGCACCTGCGCAAAGGCGATGATGTCCACCGTGGCTGCGGGAGTCATAATCCATGTGAAGGGCAGGCGTCGTGCATCGGCTGGCAGGCGGGACGACGCCACGGGCGTGGGCGCCCATAGCGAGTAGCCTCCAACAGATGGCGCGAAGCCTGCGAATCTGCCCGTCTGGCATAACCCGTTTATAGCTCGTCGCTACTATAATCTCTGTTGTTGTTTCGGGCCGTTGTCAGGCATTCATCGGTAAATTCCCCATCCCGAACGGTGCCGCCGAATGCCAACGCATGTCGGCAAACGGGGCATTGCCAAGGGATGATCCCGCTTTCCGGGACGTCGGGTGTCTGATGGTAAACGGGTTTCGCCTGGGTGGATGCGGTGGCAGTGACGATTGGAGGACGTTTATGAAACGTACCAGACGGAATTGTGTTTTGCTCTTATCGGCAGGGATCGTGTTGCTGGCATGGGGTATCGCCTGCCGTTACCCCAGGGAAGGACTGCTGAACGCCGTCTTTCCGACGCTGACTGCCCAGCCGAACCCGGTGTGTCCCGGTGAATCCGTGACCGTCGAATGGGATCTGAGACTTCCCGAAGGGCAGGCATGGTGCAAGTGCCTGAACGGGTCATTGCGACCGGAGCCGATCGGATGCGTCAGCACCACCGATTGTCCTCGCGGCGAAATCTGCCTCGACAACTACTGCTGCAACGTGGAGTACTGCGGGGAGGAGTGCGGCAATCCGGGACAGGTGTGCGAGGCGGACTTTGAGGCCGAGCTGGTCATCGACGAGTCGAGCACGCCAATAGGCGAAGAGACCGGCTCAGTGGTGATCACGCCCGAAGATGACACCATCGTGCGCGTGAGAGGCAGGGCGATTGCCGGGGAGGCGGACATCGAGATGGAGGAAGCGTCCGTACTCATCCACGTCCTGGACATAGCCGAACGGACCGAAATCCTCATATTCTTCCCCTGGATATGCCCGACGACCACGTGGGACGGGATCGTGCTGGATACGCGTGAGTTTGTCGAGATTGCAGGCGTGAGGAACCCAGGCCCGTACCGCGTGCGCGTTTCGGTCAAGAAGATCGACTACAATGGGCCACCGGTGGACCTGACCGTGGGTGGTTCGACTGACGCGTTCAACGGCGTTTTCGACGGAGAATGGGGCATTGAGGTGCTTGACCCGGTTATCGTGCCCGACACGGATTGTGTTTCCGACGTGACAGGCTCGGACCGACTTGCCGACCTGGGCCTGGAGGTCACCGTCGAATGCTCCTCCGGATAACCACACGTTCTCTATGTTAGAGGGTAGAATCGGGCACTCAGTTTGCCTGATGTGTTCCCAGAATACTTGTTACAAGCTCTAGCAGGGCTTGGACGCCTAAGCCCGTTTGCGCGCGGCGGACTTGCTGAACGCGGCGATGGCCTCGGCGATCATCCACGCGGTCAGCACCAGGATGACCAGGCCCACGAGGAACAGCGAGGCGTTGCCTGCGTCGCCGGCGGCCCGCCACCCGGCATAGAACTGACGCAGCTTGTACACCATCGCCCAGCCCACGGAGATGAACATCACGACCATCGGGACCGCCGTGTAAACCACTGGCTTGCCCAGTTGATGCAGGTAGACGCTGACCACCAAAAGCCCCAGCGCCGCCAGCAACTGGTTGGTCACGCCGAAAAGCTGCCACAAGGTAATCCCCGCGGGCTTGCCGCCCAGCTTGATCAGGGCGAAGTACCCGATCGCCGCCACGGCGATGAGCGCGGCCACATACCGGTTGCGCAGCGGGGCGATCCCCGTCAATTTGCCGAAAGCCTCGATGTTGTACCGCAGCAGCCGTGTGGCCGAATCGAGCGTGGTCATGGCGAAGCTCACCGCGACCACGGCGATGAAGTTGGTGGTGAAGGCCACGACCGTTCCATGCCTGGCCTCCTCGAACAGCGGCACGAAAGGTTGGGCGATAATCGTTCCCGCTCCGGTCAGGAACGCCTGCAGACCGCCGCTGCTGGCCGTTTTCCAGTTGCCGTAATTCTCCGCCATCTGGGCTTGGGTGAGACCGGCCGCACAAGCCATGATCACCAAGACGGCCAGAAACCCTTCGGTCAGCATGGCTCCGTAGCCGATCACGCAGGCGTCGGTTTCGCGGCGAATCTGTCGGGCCGTCGTCCCGCTGGACACCAGGTTGTGAAAGCCGCTGATGGCCCCGCAAGCGACCGTAATGAACAGGATCGGCCAGAGCGGCTCTCCGCCGGCCGATGCCGGGGGCGACGAAACCGCCGGCCCCGTCATCTGCGGGTGCCAGACCACCAGCCCCAATACCAGCAGTCCAGAGCCAATGTAGAGCTGGTAGCTGTTGATGTAGTCGCGCGGCTGCAGCAGGAGCCAGACGGGGATGACCGAGGCGGCGAAGGCATAGACCAAAAGCACGTAGGTCCAGGTGTCCTTGGCGCGGGCGGCGGCGGCCCGGACGTGCTGCGAGGCCTGCGTATAGAGGCTGGCTTGTTCGGGTTGGCCTTGCTCTTCGGCGCGGGCCGCCTGGGAATCCAGCACGGCGGCGGTGGCCTTGGCGTTCGGCGCCCGAACCCCGTGGGCCCCCGGCAGCTCGTCATCCGTCGCCAACAGATCGCGTGTCGGTTCGTCGGCCACGTACGCCTTGTACAGCGGCACGGGGACGTAGAGTCCGGCGAAGGTGGCGGCGAACATCAGGCACACGCCCAGTGCCGTTACCGGCGCCAGCTTCCATCCGCGGCGGTAGGTCAACAGGCCGATGACCACGGCGATGGCAATCAGCGAGAACGTCGGTACCACCGCCTGCGGCGACAGGTCCGTGAACAAGGTAGACATCAGCAAGGCGAAGACGCCCATCGCCATGGCCAGCAGGAAGAAGATCACCAGCAGAAAAAGGATGCGCGCCCGCGGCCCGATGATGTCGTTGGTCAGGTCACCGATCGTGCGGGCGTGATGCCTCAAGGAGGCGTACAGGGCGCACATGTCGTGCACCCCGCCCATGAAGATCGAGCCGATCAGCACCCACAATAGCGCTGGCAACCAGCCCCAGAACACCGCGATGGCCGGCCCCACGATCGGCCCCAGGCCGGCGATACTGGCGAAATGATGCCCGAACAGGATCGCCGGGTGGGTGGGCACGAAATCCCGCCCGTCCTCCTGCACCACTGCCGGCGTCTTGCGCCCGGCCTCGAACCCGAGCACGCGGCGGGCCAGGAAGCGGCCGTATACCTTGTAGCCCATGTACAGGGAGCCGGCGGCGATTAACGTGATGAACAATGAGTTCTGCAGCCAATTCATCTCACTTACTCTTCAACGTCTCGAATGGGGGGCCGCGCCTTCAACCCTGTTGACGCTGCAAACCGTCAGCGCGTTCGGTCGGAAGGGGCACGCTCCTCAAGCGCCAGTGTAACCCACCCCATGCGCCGCCGACCAGACCGGCACCCTGCCCAAGAACCAGGGGCTCGTGCCAAGGTGTAGCGGGGCTATCCCTGGACTTCATACACGTGCCGCCTTACAATGATTTCAGTGATTTCTGAAAGGACGATAGAATGCCGAAAGACGCCCAAGCCAACTCTCGTACTCGCTCCGACACCGCCGTGCTGGAGGACACCAAGGCACTGTTCATCCGCCGCTGGGGTGAGATGGGCATCTACTGGGGAATCAGCCGGACCATGGCCGAACTGCACGCCCTGCTGTATATCAGCACCGAACCGCTTTGCACCGACGACATCATGCGGCAGTTGCAGATTTCCCGGGGCAACGCCAGCATGAATGTCCGCAGCCTCATTGACTGGGGACTGGTGCGGCGGGTCCATCTCCGCGGCGACCGCAAAGAGTATTTTGCCGCCGAGACCGATGCGTGGTATCTGTTCGAGACGATCATGCGCGAGCGCCGTCGACGCGAACTGGAACCTATCGGTGAGACGATTGGCAAGTGTGTGGCGATGCTCGACCAGAGCATTCCTCAACTTCGCGGAGACTCGCGGGACGTGGCTCAGGAATGTCAGAGACGCCTGCGCGGCATGCACCAGTTCCTGGTGACGGTCGGCTCGCTGCTGAACCTGGCCTTGGATCTGGGGGAGAAAGGAATGGACATGCTGGCCAAGATGCTCTCCGAGGCCAAGAGCCAGCCCGACGGAAAGTCATGAGTCCAGGGTCGGCACTCAGCAGTCGCGGAGGCGATATCAGGGCCTCCAGGGAGTGCGCATCGATGTCCTGGTCTGGCCTCAGATTGCCCCGGCTGGGTACGTGGCTGGTCGCCCTCGCCCTCTGCGTCGGCCAGGGACATGCCTCTGGACAGGAGACGGTTCACCCGTCCACGGCAGATCCCAAGGACCGGCCCCCTACGTTGTTCGAGCGCAACCAGAAGCTCGTGCGCGATCTCAAGAGCCTGGGGCCCTGGGAACAGCAGGCCCGGCTGATCCGTCAGGCCAACCGCAATGTCTTTCGGCAGTATGGCTGGGACAGCGCGGAGGATCGCTTTGCCGAGCAATTGGTCGGCGACGTAGCCCAGATCCCTCCTTGGGACTTCATGGGTCGCTTCAATTTCGCCTTCAGCCGCGTTTCCGAGCGGTATACACTGACCGAACAGCAGTCCGCCCAAATCAGGCCCAAGATCCTGTGGCACAGCATGAGAGTAATGGGCAAACACGTGACCACGCTCTTTGACCTCTCGGAAGAGGTTCTTGCCGCCCGTCTCGAGCAGCGCCCCTTTAATCCTGCCGAAGTGGCCCGGTGGTCCCAGTTGAGCGAGCCCATCGTTCTTGACGCCAGGGCTGAGTTCGAGACCTTCATCCGAGAGGTTGAGCCACTGCTGACTCCCGAGCAGAAGGAGATTCTTGAGAAGGATCGCGCTGCCGAGGACCGCAGGGTACGGACGATCCTGAATCGCTTGGGTGAATGGCAGCAGGGCCGATGGACACCTGAGGATTGGGGGCTCCAGGACGATCCCTTCCACACGGGTGGTCGTACGTCCCCGGCCTCCACCGGTGACCGCGCGGGTGTTGATGCCCCTTCAGGGCCCACCGTGCTCTACGACCCTACCGACGAGGACGCTTGGCAGCGCTACGTCCGGGACTTCATCAGGCGGTATCGCCTGGACGAGGAACAGAGCACAACCGCCTGGGCCATCTTGAGGGACCTTCGGGCCCGGGCCGGGGCCCATCGTGCCGCCATGGAGCACGAGGCGGCCGGGGCACCCCTGGAAGTCAGGATGGCCCCAATATATGAACGCCTCTTCCAGGAACTGAGGACTCGCCTGGATCGTATTCCTACTGAGGACCAGCGGCGGGCGGTAGAAGACCAGGACACGCCGTCGATGCCACCCGGGGACGGAGCAGAGTCTGAGCAACCGGGGCCCCGGCCGATAGAAATCGATGGCGCCGGATAACCGTTCTCAGACCGCCCGAGCGGGGATCGTTGCTTTGCCCGCAGGCCGCGAGCCGCTCGCGCGATTGCCTCTAAGGGCCTTGAAGGCTATGATTTAGGGTTGGCGGGGGCGCTTTCTGCCGATAGTCAGGATTGGACGATATAGGGCTACCGTTGTGGAGTCTCGGCCTAGGTACAGAATGGCGTGGCTGACCGCCGCGGCGGTCTTGGCGGCTGGCTGGGGTGTGAGCGGCGCCCTGGGCCAGTCCTTCACGACCGGTACCGGCCCCCGACGCAGCCGTCCCGCCGACCAGATTAACACGTTGAACCGGGTGGGCTTTCAGACGGGCATTCGAGGTGGCGGAGCGCCTCCGCGCCCGGTGTCGCGGTCCAGCTACAGGCCCAGGTACCAGGGCTCCGGTGGCTCCTCTTTCGGCTCGTCCTCCACCATGATGAATCCGGCGGCTTATAGTACGACGCCCTACGGGATGGGTGCCAGGTCGACTCTGGTCCGCGGCCAAACCGGTACGCAACGTCTGCGCGGCTTCAGCTTGGACGCCATGGCGTTGGGCCAGCGTCGACCCCGCGGTCAGTTCGCGATCGATGAGGTGCCCATGTCGCAGTATCTGGTGGCCACCGACGTGACAGATCTGCCCTTCTCGCGGGAGGCCGCTCTGCGTGGCAGCGCGGACGTCACGGCCGTAGGGGGTCAGGAGAACCAGGGTAAGGCCTACTTGGCGAACATGTTCGCCGAAAACCTGGACGCACCGGACGAAGACCTGTCCCTCGACGAAGCCTTGCACCGCCGCATCGCCTGGCGAAGGGAGATGCTGATCAACAAAGCCAGAGCGGAGTTCCAGGAAGAGAATTACCAGAGAGCCTTCAGCCAGTTCGTGCTGGCGGACCGAGTTGAGGGCGCCACCGACAAGAACCCCAAAAGGCTGGTGGTGCTGTCCAGTATTGCCGCGGGCAATTACTCCAGGGGAGCTCTGGAGTTGGCCCTGCTGATGGCAGAGGATCCCGGGCTGTTTGCCGATCCATATTACGGCGTGGATTTCCTCTACACCGATCCCGCGCTCTTCGAGAGGCACGTGGACAAGCTGGCAAACGTGCGAAGCCGCAACGTCGGGGAGCTGACGCCGTGGCTGTTGTACGCCTATGCGCTGTGGCTGACAGGGGATACGAGGGAAGCGACTCGGACGGCTGAATTCCTAATCGAAAACGTGTCGGAACCTTCCTTGGTGGCTGCGTCCGAATCTTTGGTCGCCGGCATCCGCGGAGAGCAGATGCAGGATTCTCAAGTGGAGACGCCACCTTGGTTGCAGAGCCCGTAGCGATTCTTTCCCTTTAAATGGGCTGCCGAAGCCTTTATGCCCGGGTGGCAGGTCCCGGGGCCTTCGCTTCCGCGCAAAGGGACTTCTGTAGGGTTAGAATACGCATCTAGGTCGGAACGGGCATGGAGGATGCAGCCGGCTGGGCCAGTCCGCCGTCTGCGGGTGAGTCATTCAGCGATGCGGGAGACCGAACGACAGAGTGAACCTTCGGCGCTGATGAACCTTCTCCGTGAGCATCGCCAGGTCGTCGTCGTCACCATTCACGCCCTCTTGTTCGCCTTCAGCCTGCTGTCTGCACTGGGGCTGGCCTACAACTTCCACATGACCGAGCCCTGGTTCACCCAGGCATTTCTGCCGCTGGTTCCCCTGGCCATTATCATCAAACTTCTGGTCTTCACGCGTTTCAAGATCTGGCGGGGGTCCTGGCGCTATGTCGGGCTCAGCGACCTGGTCTCCCTGGTCTTTGCCTCCCAGATCAGCGTCGTCCTGTTCATCATTCTCTTCTACGTCATTGAGAACGTCGCCCTTTGGCTTACCGAGGAGCGCCTCTTCTCCCTGATGCCCGATTCGGCTTTCCTGCTGGACTGGGTGGGTACCATCATCCTCGTGGCCGGAGTCCGCGTCGCCGTACGCCTGTACCATGAAGAGTTCCGCGCCGGAGAAGCGTTCGTTCAGGCCCGCATCCTGATCGTGGGGGCCGGCGACGCAGGCGAGTCTCTCCTGCGCGAGATCAAGCGGATGAGCGCTCCCTACGAAGTGGTGGGCTACTTGGACGACGATTCGCACAAACTGCACGCTCGTATTCACGGCGTGGAGGTGCTGGGCAGGACTTCCGACATCAAGGAGATCGCGGCCGAGTATCAGGTGGACGAAGTTCTCCTGGCCATTCCCTCGGCGACCCAGCGCCAGATCCGTCGAATCGTGGAGTTGTGCTCGGGAACCGGGCTCCGGTTCAGCACGGTTCCGGCGGTCAGTGACCTCATCGAGGGGCGGGTGACTGTCAGCCAGATTCGGGAGGTGGCCATCGAGGACCTGCTGGGCCGCGTCCCCGTCACCCTGGACACCGGGATCATCGAGAACTACGTGCGCGACAAGTGCATCGTGGTTACGGGAGCTGGCGGCTCCATCGGAAGCGAAATGTGCCGCCAACTGGCCCGGTTCACCCCCAGCCACCTGATCCTCATCGAGCAGGCCGAGAACAACCTGTTTGAGATCGATCGGGAACTGCGAGCCAAGTATCCCGGTCTTCGCGTGATCCCGCACGTGGCCGACATCTGCGACTCGGCGCGCATTCGCTCGCTGTTCCGGCAGCGACGCCCGTACGCCGTGTTTCATGCCGCTGCCCACAAGCACGTCCCCATCATGGAGGCGAACATCGGTGAGGCGGTGAAGAATAATGTCATAGGTACGCGCTGCGTGGCGGACGCGGCCGTGGAGTTCGACGTGGCCAAGATGGTGCTGATCTCCACTGACAAAGCAGTCAATCCAACCAGCGTCATGGGCTGCTCCAAGCGCGTGGCCGAGATGTACGTTCAGCAACTTGCTGAGCACGTTCAAGGGGCCCGGACACAGTTCGTCACGGTGCGTTTCGGCAATGTTCTGGGCAGCAGCGGGAGCGTAATTCCCATCTTTCGGGAGCAGATCCGGCAGGGAGGGCCCCTGACCGTGACACACCCGGATATGGTGCGCTACTTCATGACCATCCCCGAGGCCGCCCAACTCGTGCTCCAGGCCGGGGCCATGGGCCGCGGCGGGGAGATCTTCGTGCTCGATATGGGCGATCCCGTACGCATCGTGGACCTGGCCCACGACATGATCACGCTGAGCGGGCTGCGCCCGGGCGAAGACATCGAGATTAAGTACACGGGCATGCGACCGGGTGAGAAGCTCTATGAAGAGTTGTCCATCAAGGGCGAGGACGTCTCTCAGACACGGCATCCCAAGATCGGGATATGGCGAACGCGACAGGCCGATTGGGATGCGCTGCTGGGCTCGATCGAGAGGCTCTGCTCGCTGTGCGACCGTGATAACGACCAAGCCCTGATCGAGGAGTTCAAGATGATCGTGCCGGAGTACCGGTCGGATGGCGGTCAGCCTCTGCCGGAGGGCGTCGAGACGGCGGTGACGCGGCTGACCGCCGGGACCAAACCGCCGGGTTCTGAACCGGCTACGCGGCCTTGGGGCCAAGCCCACACCACAGGTCTTGATCCAGCGTAGGGCCACCTCGTCACGATCCGAGTCCGGGGACGTTTAAGTCATAGAGCCCACGCGAAGGGCCGTTTTTTTCTGGGGAGCAACGATCATGATTCTTCTGCGTCGCTGTTTTGCAGCCTTCCTCATGGCAGTCCTGATTCCCTTCCATCTGACGGCTTCGTCAGCGGTTCTCGGGGCCACCGTTCCCGTGTTCAGGCTCGACGGCACCCTTGCCGAATCACCTTCCGAACTCGCAAGCCTCCTGGGCGAAACCAAGCCCAGCACTCTGTATCAGGTGGTCTCACGAATGAAGCAGGCCGCGGAAGACCCGCAGGTGCCCGGCGTCGTGGTTCTGCTTGAATCTCCCAGCCTGGGTTTCGCCCAAATCCAGGAGCTTGTCGCGGCTATGGGTCGTCTGCGAGAAGCCGACAAGAAGGTCCATGTCTTCGCCGAGTCGCTGGATTTGGAAACTTACATGTTGAGTGCCGGGGCCAGTGACATCACCGTTGTCCCGTCCGGCACGCTTATGCTCACGGGGCTCCGCTCCGAGGCGGTGTACGTACGCGGCCTCCTGGACAAGATCGGCGTCCAGGCCGACATCGTCCGCATCGGTGATTTCAAGGATGCCGGCGAGATGTTGGTGCGCTCCGAGCCCTCCGAAGAGTCCCTCGAGCAAATGAACCGTTTGCTCGACGACATATACGCCCAAATCCTGGAGGCGGTCGGAACGGCTCGTCAGATGGACAGGCAGCGCGCCGAGGCGGCTCTGACCGAAGGGCCGTATACCTCAGAGCGGGCCCTGGAACTGGGACTGATCGATGCGGTTCGCTATCGCAAGGACTTCCTTGACCGTTTGAAGTTGCGTTACGAGGCCGATCTGGATCCGATCTACGGGACCCGCAAGACGCCGGCGTTGGACTTCTCCTCGCCGTTTGCTGTCTTTCAGTTGCTTACTGATCTGATGCAGGAAGTGAAGCCGTTGACCACCGGCGCGTCCATCGCCGTCGTCAACGTCGAGGGCCTCATCGCGGAGGGCAAGAGCACCGATAGTGGGCCGATGGGCAAGATTTCCGGCAGTCGGACACTGCGCAAGGCCCTGGCGCAGGCCGAAGAGGACGACAGCATCAAGGCCGTCGTGCTGCGTGTCGCCTCCCCCGGGGGCTCAGCCCTGGCCAGCGAAATCATGTGGAATGGAACGCAGCGAATTCGCCGGGTCAAGCCCTTCATCGTCTCCATGGGCGACGTGGCGGCCAGCGGCGGCTACTATGTGTCTTGCGGAGCTGATCACATCTTCGCCGAGGCCGGCACCATCACCGGCTCGATCGGGGTCGTGGGCGGCAAACTGGTCACTACCGGCATGTGGGAGAAGCTCGGCGTGAACTGGCATGAGCAGTCGCGGGGCCGCCACGCTACGCTGTTCAGTTCGTCCTCGGCCTTCTCCGACGCCCAACGCGAAGTGTTGCGGAGTTTCATGGAGGAAACCTACGAAACGTTCAAGAGCCGCGTGTCGGACGGACGCGGGAATCGCCTGAAGGGTGCGCTGGAGCCCATGGCCGGGGGTCGAGTGTATACGGGGCGTCAGGCTCTCGAGATCGGATTGGTGGATGAAATCGGCGGACTTCAGGATGCTTTGGCCCACGCAGCCAAGCACGCCGGCCTGCACGAGTACAAGGTCCGGCTCTTGCCGGAACCCAAGACGATCATGGATCTGCTGCGCGAAGCCCTTGGGCTGCCGGACGACTCGGATCTGCTTGGGCGCGCGGACTCTTCCGTCAGCGCGTCCCCTCTGTTGAACGCAGCCCTTCCCCTGCTTGACAACCTCTCTCCCGCCAAGAAGGCCGCTGTGGTGCGCGCTATGCTCACCGCCGAACTGCTGGCCAACGATAACGTTATTCTCATACCGCCCTTCGAGTTGGTGGTCCGCTGATCGCATCGCGAATCCGAGACCACCGGATATGTTGGCGAATGAACGTTTTCGCTTGACGGTGTGGCCTGCTCTTTACAGCGCCAATCGCGTACGGCCCCGGAAGTTCGCGGAACGCTACACTACGTAAAAAGGGCGTGCGGCACCCCGGAATCATTGGCGCGGTCAAAGGGTGCCGCAGCGAGTGGAAGATCGTCGAATGTCTATGGCCGTTCCGGCCGAATCGTCCTTTTTTCCTGTTTCACTTTAGCCCCTAGGGGAGAAAGCAATTGTCACGACTGACACGCATTCTATCCCTTGTATCGGCTCAAAATCAAACCGAGCACAGCACCTGGGCGCGTTTTTGGCAAGTAGCATGCCTTGGCCGCCACGACGGCCGGGCCTAACGCCACTCTGCCCGATCACACCTTCGGCAAACCGTTACATCGAAGGCAGTTCACGCTAGCAGGCAGTCCCCGGAGACATCAGCCTCTATGGTTATTATAGGGGCACGGCAAGGTATACGCCAGCGAATGCCGTCCAAATGCCGCGCGGCCCCAAGTCACCCCAGGCATTGAGCTTCCGACATAGGCTGACTCGGCGCCGGATCGTTCAGATTCTAGCGGTTGTCGATCTCCGTCAACACGGCGCTTCATCAAGATCTACGTAATTGCAGCAATATCATGCATTTACGGAAAGGCGCCGGACTCCACCGGCCTGGCGGGGATTCAAGCCCCCGGCGCCCCATCCCTCGCACCGCCGATCGGTGGCAGTCGTCATTCGGTCAGCGCGTCCAGTTGGGCTTGGGTTTCGTCCCGGGCATCCCGGACAATGCCATGGTACTCCGGGAACTGCTCCGGCTTGAACACTGTCAGGGCCCGGTCAAACGACAGGACTGCCCGCTGAAGGTTCTCCCGGCGATCGCCTGCGTGCCGGAGGCGCAGTGCTGTTCCGAGGTTGTATTGCGCGCTCGCCCACTCGAACGGAGTGCCGGTCTGGCCTAGAACTTCCAGCGCGCCTTCCAGGATCGCTACGGCCTGTTCAATGTGTTCGTGCTTGTTCCGCGCCTCGGGCTGGCTGGCCAGGCTGATGTGGTTGTTGGCGAGGTTGTTCTGCAACGTGGCCCAGTCGGCAGGATATCCCTCGCGCGTAATCACTTTCAGAGCCTCGTTGAAGCAGGCATTGCCCTTGGCCAGGTTCTCCTCCTTGTCGTCCGTCAGGTTGCTGTAGGCCGTTCCAAGCCGCATCAGGATCGAGGCCCGCCCCCAAGTCTGGGCGTCGGGTTCAAGGGCCGACAGGCCCTGCTCATAGCACTGAATGGCCGCTTTCAGGTTGCTCTGGAGGTCGCCTGTGGGCAGGTCGGCGTAGGCGGTTCCGAGCTTGGCTTGCAGGCTTGCCCACTGGCGGGGAAAGCCTTCGCGCGTGATGACCTCCGTTGCTCTGCGGAAGTGGTCCATCGCTGCAACCAGATTGTCCGCACGCTCGCCTTCCGGCCGGCTCATCATCAGCTCACCCAGAAAACCGTGGGTACGGGCCCACTCCACCGGGAAGGCCTCGCGCGTGAAGGCTTGCAGCGATGCTCGATAGGAATCGAGGGCCCGGTCTCGGTTTACACTTGCATCGCCCAACGGGAAGTTCCAGAAGGCCACGCCGAGAGCCAGCTTGACAAGCCCCCACTCGATCGGCGTTTTCTCCAGGGTGAAGTCATTCGCCTCCAACTCGAGGAGAATCTGGATGGCGATCACAAGTCGCTGCTCCTCCTTGGGCGGCGGGGTCCGCAGCAGCGATCGAGCCATGGAATAGCGTATGTAGGGGTTATCCGGAGCGATCTCCATGCCGGTCGAAAAGGACTCGCCAGCCGCCGCGAATCGAAGGTCGAAGTAGTCGGCGTCCCCTCTCGCGGCATATAGACGCGCCTCCTCCTCGGCTCCAAGTACAGGATTCCGGCCTTGAGCCGCGATCAGGTCGTCGAGGATCTTGCGGGCCTGTGCGTACCGCGCTTCGGTGATGGCCTTGAGGGCCACGGCGTACGGTGGTGCATCGGCGGGGATGCCCCGTCCGAGCTCCTCGGCCAGGCTGCCGACGACAGGTGCGCCGGAAAGATACGGGTCTGTTCGCGCATCCGGCGTTCGGCCCTCAGGCCAAAGACCCAGGCTCCGGTCCTTCCTGGCCAGTTCCAGTTCAAGGGCCGGGATGATGCTGGCCAACGGCTGCTGCGACGGGGGGACGGGTGCCACGTCGGGCCGGTGGCTGGCTGGCGGCAAGGCCGGGCGGGCGTCCAATTCGGATGTGGCGGCGCCCGGCCTGGTTGCGGAGTCCTTGTCGGGCGACAGGACCACGGCTACCGCGGCGGCGATCAGCAGCAGGATCACCGCCGTGAAAACGGGAACGAGGATTCTGTCTGCTGACGAGCCGGCCTCAGGCTGGCCGCCGTCTTCTTTAGGGCCGGACGGCCGCTTGGCAGCCGCTCTCGTCTGTTTCTTCGCACTCATGTCGCTCCTCATACCCAGGTTGGGCGCCTTTGACCTCCGCCTTCGGATACCGTGGGATCTTCACTTCCTCGAACAGTCCATTGTACCTGCGGTTCGCGCGCCCATAAAGCGCATGGCGCGCCCCTCAGCCGCGGGTGAAGCCGTCGTTGGCCGCTTAGGGGTCATGCCCTATGATGGTGCCCGCGTTGGAGGCTTGCCTATATTCAGGATGCTCCGCCCACGATGGTTCAGTCCCAGGTTACATGCATCACGGTGTATCGCTTGGCCCTGCCGCTGCGCCGACGCGTGGAGCATGCCGCCGCCGCCCGATCCGTGTCCGATCCCATTGTGGCCCAGGTCGAGTTGGCTAACGGGACGGTCGGCTTCGGCGAAACGCTGGCCAGACCCTACGTCTCGGGCGAAACGCCTGAATCCGTGGTCGACGTCATCCAACGGGTGCACGTCCCGGCCGTGGTTTCCTTCCATCCTGCCAGTTTCCCCGAGGCTCTGGAGCTGACGGACTCCCTGGCTTTCGAAGACGCCGACGGCGCCGTGGCCTCGGCCGCCAGGGCTTGCCTGGAGATGGCCCTGCTGGACGCCTACAGCCGCTTCTTTCGGCGCCCGGTGGTCGATCTGGTGGGCTGGATGGGTCTGCCCGGACTGGGACCGCCCGGCAGCGCGCCCAAGGTTCGCTACAGCGCCGTCCTGGCTTCCGAGCGCGTGGAGAAGGTCAAGCGGGACTGGCGACTGATGTGGCTCTTCGGCCTGAGGGACCACAAGCTGAAGGTGGGTTTTGACAACGATCCCGACCGTCTCGAGATGGTGAACCGTCTTATGGGTCGCGCGGCTCGCCGGGGACGCGCCACGCTCAGGCTGGATGCCAACGGTGCGTGGGATGAGGACCGCGGTCGCGACATCATGGAGGTCTGCGATCGCCTGAAGCTGCCCGTCGTCTGCGTGGAGCAGCCCTTGCCCAAGGGTTGCGAGGCCGATCTGGGCAGTTTCCGGGGCCGCACCGGGGCGGCGGTCATGGTCGATGAATCCCTGGTGACCCGCCTCGACGCCGAGGAGCTCATCGAGGCGGGTGCGGCTGACTGGTTCAATCTGCGCCTGGGCAAGAACGGGGGACTCATGGAGTCGATCCGGCTGGCGGCCCTGGGCAAGCGACACGG
>CP070685.1:3087684-3095569 GCA_020352895.1 Phycisphaerales bacterium | reverse complement strand
CGCGATAGTTGCCGTCGATGTGGGCGCGAGCCTCGTAGCCGAGCACGTTGATGTAGCGGGCCAGAAGCATGGCAATCCTGGCCGCCTCGAAGTACTTGAACGCAGTTTCCGTTGTCGTTGCGCCTTCGGGGGCGTGACGGATCATTTCATGTTTCATCTCCACACCGATGGCGACGGCGAATTCGTGATTCAGGGTGATGGGCTCGCCCCATTTGCCCGGCGATCGGCCGATGTGGCTGTAGACGTAAGCGGGATGGAGCCTCGTCGTGCCGACCAGGTCTGCGCCGAGGTAGCGGGCGAAGCCCTTGACACGCCGCGTGAACTCTTCCGGCGAAGCTCGCACCGGTTCGCCTTCGATGGGCGCGGGCTGCCATTCGACGTCGCGGGTGATGCCTTCGAGCACCTCAAACGTGGCGATCTGAAAGGGGGAGGATAGCCGGTCGTATGAGCGCGTTCCCGGGTGGGCAAGCCTGGGCATCTTGCGGAGCTTGTCATCGAAGACCCGCTTTTCGGGTTGATCGCGGTAGAACTGCTCGAACTCCGGCATTCCTTCGCTGAGGCGATAAAAGCGGTGGAAGATGGCGTCACGCTCGTCGACGCGCTGCTGTGGGCCGACGATGCGGAGCGGGCAGTTGGGGCCGACGGGCAGGGTCACGAGCAGGGCGGCAAGAATGCTGACGGCCAGCAATGCAGCAACCATCCACGGGCGTGCGGCATAGTCGATCAGAAGGGCTGCCGCGGAAACGGCCAGGATCGGCAGGAAGAGCAACAGGGCGATGATGACCGCGCGCCACCTCTGCTCGGCGGCGGACGTGACGATGAACCCGACGGCGCCCACAGCGAGGACCACGAACGCGATCCAGCCGCCGGCGAGAATCCAGAGCATCATGTGCGCGAGTATCCTTGTGGCCCGCTGTTGTCCCTATCAATCGACCAACTTCGATTCAGGCACGGCTTCGTCCTTCTCAGGCAGGCGGAACTGGTCGGGGCGGTCGGCAATCACGCGACGGAGCCAGCCTTCCGAGTAGCCGATCTCCTGCGGGCTGTGGTTTTCGTCCTGCACGTAGCCGTCGTTGTACTTGCAGATAAGATGCTCGCCCAGTTGTCGCCATCGCTGGACCGCCAGTTCGCCGTGATAGACGCAGTAGTCGGTCAGGTAGCGGGTCATGAGCTCGCGGTCGGACTGGTGGAGTTGAAGCGCGGTCCGCTCGACGGCCGGCTGAAGGGCCAGCAGGTTGCCTTCCAGGTCCCGCTGCACGGCTTGAATGTCCTGGATCATGTCCGCGTAGCGGATGTTGGCGAAGTTGGCCACGAAGTTGAACGTCCACCAGGCCGAGTCCCAGGTGAATCGGTCGAGCCCGCCGACGGTGTACGACTTGGGCAGGTCGTCGATGGCGACATACAGCGGGATGTAGCAGGTCGTGTAGGTGTCGTCCACGCCGTACCAGAGCACCCCGCCGATCTCGTTGGGCAGCCAGGAGCGCGATTGGGAGACGAACGAGAAGCCGGTCTGCTGGGTGGAGACGGGACGTTCCCACACGTACTCGACGCCGTCCACGAACCAGTTGATCGGCCGCCAGCGGTTGGGCGTTCCGTAGTCGCCGGCATCGACGCCGGCGGTCATGTCCATTCCGGTGCCCTCGTAGTGATCGCGCATCAGGGCCATGAGGTCACCGACGCTGAGCTTGCGATCGGGCTTGATCCATAACGGATAGGGCTCGGCGCCCTCGGCGCCGCGGTGGTGGTCGGGCGTGAAGTTCAGCGATGGGGCGGCTCGGCGGAAGATGCTCCAGACACGGGTCGAGGCATAACGCTGGTTGCGTGGTGTTGGAGGGCAGTATACGTCGCAGAAGCGGAACGGCCCGTCGGTCTCGGGATTGTAGTAGCCCTTCTCGATGGCAAACGAGATAACGTTCTCCGAATACAGGCAGTTGTCCGGGTCGTTCAGCGGGAACTCGCCGATGCGGGCCTTGTTGGCGTGGGCCGAGATCATACCGTCGGGAACTCTGATCGCCACCCACTCGGCACCCTTGCCCCCGGGGCCGGGCCCGATGATCTCCAGAATCCACGCTTCCTCGGTGTCGGCGATGGAGATTGATTCGCCCTCGGAGCGGTATCCGTACTCGGCGACCAGATCGGCCATGACCCGGATGGCCTCGCGGGCCGTCTTGGCCCGTTGCAGCGCCAACCGCATCAGGTCCCAGTAATGCAGGATGCCGTCGGGGTTGATGAGTTCCTCGCGGCCGCTGAAGGTCGTCTCCGAGATGGCGAGTTGGTGTTCGTTAATCAGATACATCACCTTGTAGGTGTGGCCGACCTGCTTGATCTCGCCGTAGGTCTTCCCGTCCCAGTGGCGGATGGGCAGCATCTCGCCGGGCTCATAGTCGGCGGCCGGCGTCCAGCGCAGGCGCGGATGGAATTCGCCGTCGCAGGCGTACGTGATCATGACCGAGCCGTCCGCCGAGGCCCCCTTGGTGACCAGGATATTGGTGCACGCGTCGCTTCTCGGTGCCTCGATGATGGCACCGACGGCAAAAACAATCCCCGTGATTATGAACCGTGCCTTCATATCCACTCTCCTTGGTTCGGCTCTAGTCGTCTGGGCAGGTCGCGGGCGTGGCGCGAGCGACCAACGAGGGCGGGACCTCGAGCCCGTGCGCTTCCATTATAACCCGGTCGGCCAGCAGTTCACGGGCAGGGCCGTCGGCGACGACGCGCCCCTCATCGAGCACCGCGACGCGGTCGCAGGTTTCCAGGATGAACTCCAGGTCCTGGGAGGCGATCAGCTTGGTCTGGGTCAGCGAGCGAATCAATCGGATGGTTTCGCGCCTCGCACGAGGGTCCAGGTCGTTGGTCGGCTCGTCCAAAATGAGGATCTCAGGCTCCATGGCCAGTACGCAGGCCAGGGCCACGCGGCGCTTCTCGCCGGCACTGAGGTGGTGGCTGACACGTTCGGCGAATGGGGCGGCGTCGACACGTTGCAGGGCGGTGTCCACACGCCGGCGGACCTCGTCCGCGTCCAGTTCCAGATTGAGCGGCCCGAAGGAAACGTCGTCCCGAACCGAAGCGCTGAAGAGTTGATCGTCGGTGTTTTGAAACACCAGGCCGGCCCGGCGGCGGATCTCGCTGAGGTTTCGTTTGTCGAGAGCGTCCCGGCCGCACACACGGAGCATGCCGCTCTGCGGACGATAAATGCCGATCAGCGCGAGGAACAGGGTGGTCTTGCCGGCGCCGTTGGGCCCGATGATGCCGACGGACTCGCCGGGCTCGACGGTGAGGGAAAACCCTTTCAAAGCCTCGCGACCGTCGCGATAGGCGTAGCGCAGCCGGTTGGCTTCGATGGCCGTGGTCATAGGAGTCTTTCTGCCGCGATGAGTGTCGCGGCGATGGCAACACAAACCAATGTCTTGGCCACGTCGGACCAGTTGCCCCCGCGCGTAGGGAGGCGGCGAATCTGCCCCTCGTAACCGCGGGCCAGCATGGCATTGTATAGGCGGTCGGCACGATCCAACGAGCGGACCAGAACAGAGCCAACAACGGTTCCGACCGTGGACAGGCCGCGCCGCGTCGCTCGCCAGCGGAAGTTGCGGGCCGCCAGGGCATAGCGGACAGACTCGGTCTCGCCCGCCAGAGCGAAGTTCATGCGATAGGTCAGCAGGATGATCTGCACGAGCCGGGCCGGGCAGCCCACGCGTCGCAGCGAATGGCAAAGCTCAGCGAAGGGCGTCGATGCGACCAGAGCCGCCGCCAGCAGGGCGATGGCTGTGACCTTGCAGCCGATCAGCGCGGCCAGCGTCAGTGCCCGCCCAGAGACAGCCAGAGGACCAAGCCGGAGTGTCGGCCCGCCATCGGCGGTCAGGGCAAGCAATAGTGTGAAGACGAGGATGAAGCCCAGGACGGCGCGCATGCGGCGCAAGATGACCGCGACAGGCAGTGCGGTGAGCAGAAGGGCCGCGACGCCAACGAGCAGGCCGGCCGCCGCGCAACGCACATCCGCGAGAAACGCGGCAGTCAGCACGAGCGTGCCCAGACCGAAAAGCTTGGCGGTCGCGTGCCAGTCATGTAGTGGCGAGCGGACGTGCAGGTGATGATCGATCAGGGACCACATGCAGCCGATTAGCTCCCTTGGCCGCCAGCGCGATGTTTCAACAGTTGAACCTCGCGGCGCAGCGAGAGGGTCATGAGAAAGGCCGCGCCGGCCAGAATCAGGGCCAGACCCGAGACCAGGCCTGATCCGAGCCGGGGTTCCGCCTGCCCGCCATGCGCCGCGGGGGGGCGGGACGGGGCGGAGGGGTCGGCGTCGAGGTCGTGCTCGTCCGCATGACGGTGGCCGGCGCCCTCCTCATCGTGGTGCGCGTGGTCATCGCGTGCCGCTGTCAGCGGTGGGAGAAAGTCGGTGCCAGGGGCGTCGGTTGCGCCCAGCAGGGTGACAGCCTCGGGAGTCAGTTGGCAATCCGCCCGGTGGCCGGCGGCAACAACCTCGAACCGGTAAGCTCGCGGCGCGGGGGCTGTGAACGTGTACTGCCCCTGGGCGTTTGTGGTGCCCGCCGCGACCAACTCCCCCTCGGGATCGAGCATGCGGACCGGGGTGTCAACGGCAGGTTCGTCGACGTGCCAGAAGGCCGATACGGTGATGCGGTCGGGCGGATGTACGTCGTACTGGAGGAACAGCCCGTGGGCGCTGGCAAGCCCGGCGTTACACAGAATCGGCAGCAGGGCCGCAAGCGAATGCTTCGTGAGCATCGAACACCTCCGGTTTGACTCTGGCCAGGAACGTCACGGAGGCCGCCGTGACCAGCCCTTCCACAAACGCAAGAGGGGCGTGGGCCACGAGGAACGCGCCGATGGCCGTGAAGAAGGGCCGGCCGGCCGTCAGGCCGACCAGCAGCAACAGACCTAATGACATTATTGTGGCACCAGTGCCGGCCAGGAAGCCGGCCGCGCCGGCCCTCGATCCCGATGTGCCGCCCGTGGAGTTCCGGCGTACGCCCCAGCGGCGCACCAACCAGCCCGCCAGCAGGGCCGGGATGCCCATGACCACGGCGTTGACCCCCATGGTCGTGATTCCGCCGTGGGCGAACAGCAGGGCTTGGAGAAACACACCGACGGCAATGGGGATTACGGCCAACGGACCGACCACGGCGCCGACCAGGCCGTGCAGGAGCAGGTGCACGCTGGTGGCACCGATGCGGACGTGCAATAGCGAGGCGGCGAAGAACGCGCTGGTCATGAGGGCCAGCCTGGGGATGTCCCGGTCCCTGGTTCGCCTCAGGCTTACCAGGGTGAGAGCTCCGGTCGCGGCAAAGCCGACAACACACACGGGGGCCGGCAGCAATCCGTCGGATATATGCATCGCGGCTGGCTCGTCCTGGTGTGCGGTAAACGGGCCCCAGCGAGGTGGGCCGGCGACCGCAACGTCGAGTATAGCACGTTTCTCGAATTCGTGCTACCCCTTTTGCCAGAAACGATGGGGGTGGATTCTGCGCCTGGCCGCGTCAGAAACGGACGGGGAGGCCGTTATCGCAAGCTAGGCCCCGAGCCTGGGTCACCGTGATCCAGGGATCGTCGCTGATTCGGGTGACGCGTACAGCTCCTCCTCCGTTGAGTCTGACGCCCACCTTGGCTCCACAAACCAGCGCCTCCGGCGGCAATCGCAGCAGAATGTCCTCGCCGTGTAGAAGATAGGTGCCAGGCACGGTGAGGTGAATGGGCACGGGGGCTTCACCGTCCGGCTTTGATACTATGGCTTGGGGTTGTTCCGACATGGGCGATCCTCCGTCCGGGCATAAAGGCAGCGGGCGGCAGGCCCCCGCGAATACCCGGACGCGTCCATGCCGTCTGGCCGTCCCGCACCGAGCCGGTCGTTCCTTGACCCGGTGATCAGACCACTCCTTCGTTCCCGCTCCGGAAAACGCCGGCGATCGAGAGACCGTCGAACATCTCGCGCTTCGCGCGAGCGAGTTATATATGACCCATGAATCCGGCTTGGTCAAACAGCAATTGTTTACCGGATGGGGCAAGTCGGACGTGGAATCGCGCACGCCCATGGAGGGGCTGACTTTATGATGCGCAGATTTTTTTCGGCTGCACGTTGTGACTCGTTCGCGCCAGCCTGCGAAGGCTGCCTGAGCCGACATTAAGAGTTGACAGGTTCAGCCGACATGAAAGCGTGCACTGCGCGTTGAGGGGGTACTCGATCATCGATAAGCCCTGCTGTATCGTGCGGACCGGAACGATAACGCCGTGCTTCACTCTTCGTCCCGGCTTTGGCACTGGCGCTTTCTTCACGAAGCACCGGCGTGTGCTATTCGTGGCGCAGGGCGTCGATAGGGTGGATGATGGCGGCTTTGAAGGCGGGGATGATGCCGAAGAAGATGCCCACGCCGGCGCTGAAGCCGAGGGCCAGGCTCACAGACCAGAGAGGGACGGCCACCTCGACCATGTTCGGGTGCATGGAGGCCAGGTGGCTCAGAGCGTAGCCGGCGGCGATGCCGACGCCGCCCCCGGCGGTGCTGAGCACGACGGCTTCCGTCAGGAACTGCATGAGGATGTCCCTTCGCCGGGCGCCCACGCTCTTGCGCAGCCCGATCTCCCGGGTCCGCTCGGTGACCGAGACGAGCATCACGTTCATGATGCCGATGCCACCGACCAGCAGGGAAATGCTGACAATGCCGGCCAGCACGCTTGTGGCGATGATGCGGACCTTGTGGAACTCCTGGAGTATCTGGTCCTGCTTGAAGATGCCGAAGTCGTTTTTGTCTCCGGCCTTCAGGCCGTGCCGGCGCCGCAGGATGCGCACGATCTGTCCTTCGGCCTCACCGACCTGGTCCTCACCCATGGCCTCCACATAGAAGGCCAAGTACTTTCGGTTCTCCGGGTACATCTTCAAGCCGGAGGTCCAACTGATGACGATCAGTTCGTCCTGGTTGTCGCCCATGAAGCTGCCCTTGGACTCCAGCAGGCCGATGACCTGAAAGCGCTGGCCGTCGATATGCACGTAGTCGCCGACCAGCGACTCGTCGCACTCCAACTTGCGGAGGACCTCGCGCCCCAGAGCACAGACGGGGGTGGCGTTCTCCACGTCCACGGCGCTGAAGAATCGCCCGGCATCGACATAGAAGTTACGGATGGGTTGGAAAAGCTCGTTGGTGGCCCGCATAGCGATGTTGGTCAGTTGCTGGCGGCCGTACTCGATCGTAGCTCGGTTGTAGATGACCGGCGACGTACGGCGGATGGCCGTAGCGCCGGCGTCGACAGCCTGGATGTCCTCCAGGGTCATCTCCGCAGGTCGGAGGTACTCACCGCGAGGACCGCGCAGCCATTCGGGATAGACCACCATCATGTTGGTGCCGAGCCCGCGCAGGAAAGTGGACACGTAATTACCGAAGCCTTCCACCAGTGTGACCACAGTGATGATGGAGGTCACGGCGATGATGATGCCCAGCACGGTCAGAAGGGAGCGGACCTTGTTGGCCCATATCTGTATGAGGGCGGTGGCCACGTTGCCGGCCGTGGCCTGCACACGGTCGGGGATGAACAGCAGAGCGCGGAAGAGTATTCGTGCCAGTTTCATGACGCTACGGCCACCGTTTCGGCGAAGGCCGCGTCATCGTCGGTGTTGAGCGTGTCCGAGACGATGCGACCGTCCCTTAGTCTGATGATCCGGCCACAGCGCCGGGCGATTTCCTGTTCATGGGTAACGATGATGATGGTCTGATTCTCGGCGTGAAGGCTGTCGAAGATGGCCATGATCTCCTCGCCGGTACGGCTGTCCAGATTGCCGGTGGGCTCGTCGGCCAGGATGATGTCCGGCTGCTGAGCCAGGGCCCGGGCGATGGCCACGCGCTGCTTTTCGCCTCCGGAGAGTTGATTGGGGCGATGGTGG
>CP070685.1:3076632-3087584 GCA_020352895.1 Phycisphaerales bacterium | reverse complement strand
TACTTCGACGAGATGCGCGACTATTACGACGCGTACCCGATCGTGGTTCTGCTGATCTCCGGTACGATCTGTAGATTGTCGGCGCCGAGTGAGTCGGCCGCCGGGGCTGACCGCGCGGGCCGCAGGGTCCGGCCGTTGACAGCACAGCGGCCCTCCGCGGAGTCTGCCGCGAACCGCAAGGACTCTCAGTGATGAACCGTTTGCTTTGGGCTGTCATGATCGCGATGTGGCCTGCGAGCGCGGCCCTCGGGCAGGGCCCAGGCCCAGACCATCCCGACGTGACGGTGGAGGGAACCAACGTCAACGGAATTGTCTTCACCTGGGACGTGACCAACCATACGGACGAGGCGATCAACTACTTCGCGGTGCCGGTGTTCGGGGTGAACACTTTCGATCATCCGGAGGGCTGGCGAATCGCCAACGAGCCTCGGCTTCAGCAGGGTGACTTCATACTGGAGACGGATCGATACGCAGCCATGATTCTGCGCAACCGCGCCCTGCAGTTTCGATGCAGCCGAACGGTGCGTGACGTGCCGCACGACGGGCACGTGACGGTGACAGTCGGCTTCGAGGATGGCAGGCGTGTCGAGGTGTCGGGCGTTCTGGCCCCGGTGGCTCCGTCCACGGCGAAGAATCTTCTGTTGCCGGTCTTCCTCGGCGTGCTTCTGCTGATCGGTTTTGCGGTCAAAGTCCGCAAGGACAGACGAAAGGTGGCGTCGGCCGGTGCGGGCGGGCATTCACGGGCGAACGAGCAGTAGGCGGTTGCCTCTCGGCCGGGGCTGCCGTCCGATGCTTTGCGGCAACAGGGCGATGCCCTGGGACCACGCCCTCCTCAATCAGCGCCTATCATCACGAGAGCCCATGGCGAGCTTGCGACTCCTCGTCTCCGGGCACACAATGGTGGAATCTCCTGAGCCTGACGCGGTCTGCACCCTTCCACGCGAGGTGCCATGAAAGCATCGGATCTGTTCGTCAAGTGCCTCGAGACCGAGGGCGTCGAGTACATCTTCGGACTGCCCGGAGAGGAGAACGCCGACCTGCTGATGTCGCTGCGCGGTTCGTCGATTCGGTTCATCCTGTGTCGGCACGAACAGGCGGCGGCATTCATGGCCGACGTGTACGGCCGGCTCACGGGCAAGGCGGGCGTATGTCTGGGAACGCTGGGGCCGGGCGCGGCCAATCTGGTGACCGGCGTGGCCAATGGGAACATGGACCGATCGCCGATGGTCGTGATCACCGGGCAGGCGGACACCAAGCTTAGGCACAAAGAGTCGCACCAGAGCATGGACGTGGTGGGCATGTTCACGCCCATCACCAAGTGGGCGGCGTCGGTGGTGCGGCCGGAGAGCATTCCGGAAATGGTGCGCAAGGCATTCAAGCTGGCCGAGATGGAGAAGCCGGGGGCGTGCCTGATCGAGCTGCCGGAGGACATTGCTGCGATGGAGACCTCGGCCCGGCCGATTCCGCGGGAGCGGCTGCGGCGGGCGGGCCCGGACTACAAGGCCATCGCGGCGGCCCTGGAGCTGATCAAGTCGGCCAGGCATCCGGTGGTGCTGGCCGGCAACGGGTGCGTGCGCAAGCGGGCCGGGCGGCAGTTGACCGAGTTCGCCCGCAAGGCCGGACTGGGCGTGATCAACACATTCATGGGCAAGGGCGTCATTCCGCGGAGCGACCCGCACTGTTTGTTCACGATGGGTTTGCAGTCGAGGGACCATGTCTCCTGCGCGATGGAGCGAGCGGACCTGGTTATCGCCATCGGGTACGACCTGGTCGAATACCACCCGCATCTGTGGAACCAGGGCAACGCCAAGCGGATCATCCACATCGACTTTTTGCCGGCGGAGGTGGACGACAATTATCGCGTAGACGTGGAGATCGTGTGCGATATTGCCGGGGCTTTGTGGGAGCTGAACCAGCGGCTGGAGCACGAGCGGCTTCCGTTGTTCGACGTGTCGGAGCACGAGGTGGTGCGCGACCGGATGCTGGCGGACTTTGCGGAGCACAAGGACGACGACAGCGAGCCGCTGATCAAGCCGCAAAAGGCGCTGTGGGACGTGCGCGAAATGATGGGCCCGAGTGACATTCTCCTGTCAGACGTGGGTGCCCACAAGATGTGGATCGGGCGGTATTACCCGTGTGACGAGTCGAACACCTGCCTGATCAGCAACGGGTTCTGCTCCATGGGCTTCGCCTTGCCCGGAGCGATTGCGGCGAAGATGGTGCATCCGGATCGGCGAGTGCTGGCGGTGTGCGGCGACGCGGGCGTGATGATGAACATGCAGGACTTCGAGACGGCCGTCCGCTACGGGATCAACATCGTCTGTCTGATCTGGGAAGACCGGGACTACGGACTGGTCTCGTGGAAGCAGGACAACGAATTCGGCGAACACTTCGACATGAGCTTCCAGAACCCGGACTTCGTGAAGCTGGCCGAGGCGTTCGGAGCGTGGGGTTGTCGCGTGCGGCGGTCGCGGGACCTACGCGCAGCGTTGGAGGTCGCCTTCGCCTGCGGCAAGCCCGCCCTGGTGACCATGGATGTGGATTATTCGGAGAACGCGAAGCTGACCGAGCGGCTGGGGCAGATCGTCTGTCCGATCTGATCGGCGCGGCGTCGGGGCACCGACAACCGGTTGTGGAAAGACGCGAGTGAGGTTGACCATGCTGGCCGAGAAGTATCCGTATTACCTGGCAAATGAGGCCGTCTATGCGAACACCGATCTGTCGGTGACCAACAAGTACACCGGCGAGGTAGCCACGCGAGTGGCTCTGGCGGACGCGAAGGTGATCGATCAAGCCATCGCTGCGGCCGAGGCGGCCCGCGACGCCTGTCGCAAGATGCCGTCGCACGCCCGGGCGGCGGTCCTGGGTCGCGTGGTGCACCGGATGTCCGAGCGAAAGGACGAGCTGGCCGAGGTGCTGGCCGTCGAGGCGGGCAAGCCGATTCGCGACGCCCGGGGAGAGGTGACGCGAGGCATCGAAACCTTCCGCATCGCTACCCAGGAGGCAACGCGCATCTACGGCGAATACATGCCGCTGGATATTTCGCCGCGGGCCGAAGGCTACGAGGGCGTCTGGAAGCGCGTACCCATCGGCGTGTGCTCGTTCATCTCGCCGTTCAACTTCCCGATCAACCTGGCCGCGCACAAGATCGCCCCCGCGATCGCGGCAGGGTGCCCGTTTGTGCTCAAGCCGGCCTCGCTCACGCCGGTCGGGGCGCTGATCCTGGGCGAGATCCTGGCCGAGACCGATCTGCCCAAGGGGGCGTTCAGCATCCTGCCCTGCCGGCGCGAGGGTGCCGACCTGTTCACCACGGACGAGCGGTTCAAGCTGCTGTCGTTCACGGGCTCGCCGGAGGTGGGTTGGGCCCTGAAAGCCAAGGCGGGCAAGAAGCCGGTGGTGCTGGAGCTGGGCGGCAACGCGGCGTGCGTGGTGGACGCCGACGCGGACCAGGATTATGCCGTGCAGCGGATCATCATCGGCGCGTTCTATCAGTCGGGCCAGTCGTGCATCAGCGTGCAGCGAATCATTGTCCACCAGAAGATCTACGACCAGTTCAAGCGCAAGCTGGTGGCGGCCGCGTCGGAGCTGAAGGCCGGTGACCCCCTGGACGAGGATACGTTCCTCGGGCCGATGATCACGGAGGGCGACGCCAGACGGATCGAGTCGTGGGTGAACGAGGCGGTCCAGCGCGGTGCCAAGGTGCTGTGCGGCGGGAAGCGCAACGGCGTGTTCTATGAAGCGACTTTCGTCGAGAACGTTCCGGACGACGTGCCATTGTCTTGCCAGGAGGCGTTCGGGCCCGTGGCCACGGTGGAGCCTTTCAGCACGTTCGAGCAGGCCTGCCGGCGGGTCAACGACAGCGTGTTCGGCTTGCAGGCCGGCGTGTTCACCAAGAACATCCACTCGGCCTACTACGCGTTCAACGAATTGGAGGTCGGCGGCGTGGTCATCAACGACGTGCCCAGCTTCCGCGTGGACAGCATGCCTTACGGCGGAGTGAAGGAAAGCGGGCTGGGCCGCGAGGGCATCCGCTGGGCCATCGAAGACATGACCGAGCTGCGCCTCATGATCCTCAACCGCGTGGGGCAGACCCCGGAGTAGATCGGGCCGCGCTGTCTCACGGTCTTGGCGGCTGCGTGGTGAGGGATTCGTAACGAGATACTTTATTGCCGGGATGTACGATGCTCCCGCATCATGCGTCCCCGAAGCAGAAAACGCCTCTCCGCCGGATCACGCCCCCCAGATAGACGCGTGAGAAGACATGCACTCCGTACCGCTCCGGCGCGCAAAGCACATGCGCGATTCCCTTTCAGGTCGTACCATCATTAGTGTATAATAGTACGCGGCCCGGTGAGGATTGACAGACACGTCATTCGGGCAGCGCCGTCCAGGCCGCCCGCCGGAGGTGCAGACATGTCACGCCGCACGCTCCTATCGATCGCTGTCTTTGGTTGCTGCGGGTGGCCGGTAACGGCCGCCGCGGACGTCTGGTACGTGGACGCGGGGGCGCCGCCCGCCGGCGACGGCACGAGTTGGGAACAGGCGTTTGCCTATCTTCAGGACGCGCTGGCCGCGGCGTCGGCCGGCGATGAGATTCGAGTCGCCCAGGGGATTCATCGTCCCGACGAGCGCAGCGACTGGACGCCGGGCGGGACGGGAGATCGTTATGCCTCATTCCATCTGATCAACAACGTGACGCTGCGTGGAGGATACGCGGGGTATGGTGCGGCCGACCCCGACGCCCGAGACATCGAAACGTTCGAGACGGTTCTTAGCGGAGACCTCAACGAGGACGACGGGCCCGATTTCACCAACTACGCGGAGAATTCCTATCACGTCGTGACCGGCAGCGGGACGGACGAGACGGCCGTGCTCGATGGGCTTACCGTCAGCGGCGGCAGTGCGGACGGGGAACACTGGCCGTCAGCCTATGGCGGAGGCGTGTACAACGACGCGGGAAGCCCGACCGTCACCCATTGCACGTTTTGGCGCAACCAGGCCAGACGAAGGGGGGGAGGAATGTGCAACTATAATCACAGCCACGCCACGGTCGCAGGATGTACGTTTATCCAAAACTCGGCCGGTATGGATCAGCTCTCGCGCGGCGGAGGCGGCGTGTGTGCTACTTCTTCCAGCGAACCGACTCTGACGGACTGTCTTTTCAAGGCCAACACGTCGCAGTCGCCCTGGGGCGCAAGTGGAATCTACATTAGCCAGTCCTCGCACGTCCTGGTTCATGGTTGCACGTTCGAGGACAACGAGGCAACGCAAGGCGCGATATACAACGAAGGCGGCACGGCCACCCTCACCGACTGTCTGTTCAAGGGGAACGCGGGCGGCCTGAAGAACGAAGGCACGGCCACGCTCATTCGCTGTGACTTCATCGAGAACGTGGCGGATTCTGGCACCGGGTGCGTGCGCACCTGGTACGCCGGCGTGACTCTGCTGGACTGTGTTTTCATGGGCAACACGAGCCCGTATGGTGGCAGCGCACTGGTCAGTGAGGCGGGGGCCTTCTGGGCCAGCGGGTGTGATTTCGTGGGAAATTCCGCCGCGCCGTATCATCCCGTTGGTGGCGGTGCGGTTCGCGTGAGCGGGCAGGACCCCGATCTGCCGCCCTCCTGGATGGTCAACTGCCGGTTTCTGGGCAACGCGATCCTCCCGCACGACCCGTTCGACGCGGGAGGCGCCATATACCTCTCCGGCTGCGACGCGGCGCTGGTCAACTGCCTGTTCAGCGGCAACTCCAACCAGGGCGGAAGAGGCGGGGCCGTGTGTGCCCAGAGTTGCAGCCCGACGCTCATCCACTGCGACGTGGTGAACAACCGCTCGCCGGGCCACTGGGGCGGCGGCGGTTTGTACTGCACGGAAGGCGGCACGCCGACGATCGTGAACAGCATCTTCTGGGGCAATACGGATGCATCGGGAAACGGAGAGGCGGCACAGATATACGCCAGTGCCGCCGACCCGGAAGTCTACACGAGTTGCATCCAGGGCGGGTGGAGCGGCATCGGAAGCGGGAACATCAACAAAGATCCTGTCTTCGCCGACGCGCTGGGTCCTGACAAGACGGCCGGCACCGTGGATGACAACCTACAATTGCGCGTGGCATCGCCGTGCATGGACGCAGGCGACACCGCCGCCCTGCCCGCCGATCTGGCCGATCTGGACGGGGACGGTGACACGACAGAGCCGCTTCCATGGGACCTGGGCGGAGGTCCGCGAGTCGCCGATGGCAACGAAGACGGAAGCGTAATCGTCGACATGGGGGCGTACGAAAGGTCCGCCGCATTCTGTTCCTGGTCGGACTTCGACGGCAACGCCCGTGTGGACCTGGGGGACTACGCCGTATACTCCGCGTGCTTCGCTCTGGAGGCACCGTATCCCCCGACCTGCCCGGAGCCGACCTGGACGGCGTGCGATCTAAATGGGAACGCGGTGGTGGACTTAGCCGACTTCGCTACGTTTGCCGTGTGCTTCGGCTGGGAGGCTCCCTGACGAAGCGGCCGCACCGCCTGATTCTTGCAGTTCCCACAGACGCGGGTGTGCCTGTCCGCGCACCCGATCGTTGCGGCACGGGCAGATCCCTACGTGATCGCGCAGCTATGGCCCCTTCCGGCGGTGACCGATCCCCAACTTGCATCTGTGGGCGGGTGCATTAGATTGTGCGAGGTTCCACATTGCCGTGGAGGCCAGGGGAGTAGCGGTCACCCTTGAATCGTCGCAAGCCCAAGCGAAAGAGCATGTTTGTCGCCCGGCGAAGTACTCGTCCTGGGTTTCGATCCAAGTGGTTGTTTTCCGGCCTGATGGCGGCGTGGATGCTGCTGAACTGGGCCATCTACCCCCCGAACGAGGTTTGGCCCCTGGCCTACGTGTGTCTGGTACCTTGGGCGGTCGCGGTCTGCGGGTACCAGTATCGCAAATGGCTCTTGCTGAATTGCTATCTTTGGGGCGTGCTGTTCTTCTTCTTCGTATGCAACTGGTTGTGGGACGTCGCCTACGTTCCGGTCGGCGGGCAGAAGATACCCGCCGGGACGGCCGCCATTGCACTTTACCTGGCTTTGTTCTACCCCATCGTGGCCATGGTGGTGCGACACCTGTATTGGCACAGACGGCTGGGGCTGGTGATTGCGCTGCCGGCCGTGTGGGTTTTCACGGAATTCGCTCGCGGAGCGCTCGTGGGCGACTTCCCCTGGTTCACGCTGGCTCAGAGTCAATATCGCCGGCTGGCCGTGATCCAGATGAGCGACATCGTTGGGGCCTGGGGCCTGAGCTTCCTGATCGCCATGGTCAACGGGCTGATCGCGGACTGGATACTGTTGCGGTGGGTCCGGCCGACCAGCCCGATCCGGCCGAGGTTCCCGCATGTGGCCGCCGGGGTGCTCGGGCTAATGGTCCTGTCGCTGGTGTACGGCTTCTGGCAGCTCGGCCGCGACACGACCTCCCCCGGCCCGCGCGTCGCCACCATCCAGGGCAATTATTTGCTGGAGGTCGATCCGAACGTTCCGCGCCCGACGCCGTGGCAGAAACAGGAACGACTGATGACCTTCGTCGAGCAAGCCAGGGCCGCGCAGCCCGACATGTTCGTTTTCTCTGAATCGCCGTGGTTCATGATTCTCAACCGTGAGTATCGGGAGCACGAGTCGACGCCGGCACCCGCGGGGCAGTCTTGGTCGCGCCGATGTCATCGGGACTTCTTGCGTCTGGTGGCGGAGACCCGGGCGTATGTGGTCTGCGGGGCGCTGTCACGCGAGTATTTTCCACACGAGGTCTATCCCAAGGAGAGGAAGTACAACAGCGCTTTCGTCTACCGACCCGGGCAACCCGAGCCGAAGCGCTATGACAAGGTGCATCTGGTGATCTTCGGCGAGTATGTGCCCTTGCGCGGCGGGCGTTTCCATCAGGTCTACGAGTGGCTCAACGGCATCACGCCGTGGGGGCAGGGCGGCTATGAGTACAGCCTGACCGCGGGCGATGAGTTCACCGTATTCGACATGACACCGCAGTCGGATCCGGAAAGGCTGTACCGGTTCAGCGTTCCCATCTGTTACGAGGACGTGATGCCTTATGTGCCGCGTCGGTTCGTGATGGGTCCGGACGGTCGGAAGCGGGTTGATTTCCTGGTGAACATCAGCAACGACGGTTGGTTTCATCGGAGCGGCGAACTGGTGCAGCATCTGGCCCTGGCGGTCTTTCGCTGCGTGGAGAACCGGGTCGGCATGGTCCGCTCGGTGAACACCGGCGTCAGCGCGTTCATCAAGCCGAACGGCGAGGTGTATGGTGAAGTGCAGGTCGGCGGTCGCGTCCGCGGCGAGGACGTGGAAGGGTATTCCGTGGAGCGGGTGATGACGGACTCGCGCGTTTCGCTGTATAGTCGGTGGGGCGATTGGTTCCCGGCGACGTTGAGCGTCCTGACGGGCGTGGCCTTTCTCGATGCCCTTTGGCGGCGCTGGCGGCGCGGCCGGGACGTTGAGGCGGAGGGACGGGCGGCCTAGTCTCGATGAAGGAGGTCTGCCGCGTGTGGCCTAAGCATGGGCAGCCGTGGCCCGGTCGCCTCACCTGGCGCGGGCGTGGTTCGAGCGAGGTCATCTTCGCTGCTGGCGTTTTGCTCGTGGTCCTGACCGGTTGCCAGCAAGTGAGTCTGGAGCGGGTCCACGAGATCGAGCTTCGCGAGGAGGCCCTGCGCGGGCTGAAGGCCGGCGCACGATACGAGGCCAACGCGGTCGTTCGAGCCCAGGCCATCGAGGCCCTGGGCAAAGTGGCTCCCGGGCAGGGCACCCCGTTCTTCCTCGAGGCTTTGCGCGATCCGAGCCCCGTGGTGCGTTTCGCAGCCTGCATGGCCCTCGGTTCCGCCAGGTGCAAGGACGCCGCCGAGTTGCTGCGGCTTCGGCTGGAGGACGAGGAGGGCAGCGTGCAGGCGGCTGCCGTGTACGCGCTGCATCGTCTGGGGGATCAGGGGCACACGTCGATCCTCGCGGACAAGCTACTGCGCGATCCGGACGTCCGAGTGCGGCGAAACGCCGCCCTGATCCTGGGCGAATTGGGCGAGGCGGGCTCGATCCGCCTGCTCAAGCACGCCGCGCGCGACAGAGACGAGGGCGTGATGCTGCAGGCGACTGAAGCGATGGCCCTGCTGGGCGATCCGAAGGCGCGGCAGCAGTTGGCCGTTCAGGCCCACGACGGGGCTGGTCACCGGCAGGCGTTGGCCCTGATCGCGATGGGGCGTATACGCGATCCGCGTTTCCTGCCCGCGATCGAGTACCGCCTGAAAGAGGGACCGTACCCGGAGACCAGGCTGGCGGCGGCGCGGGCCCTGGGTCAATACGGCCGCGAGGACGGTCTGAAGCTGGCCCTCAAGGAGCTCGATTTCGTGCCGTCGGGCAAGGGCCTTCCCGAGGACCCGCCCGAGAATCAGATCATGCGCATCCGTAGCATGGCGGCCCTGGCGTTGGGTGCCATCGGGGATCCGGCAGCACTGCCGGCCTTGAAAAGGCGCCTCGAGGCCCAGGACGATCCGCGCGTGCAACTGGCGGCGGCCCGGGCCATTCTGGAAATCCTGGACTCGTCCGGCCCCTGGTCGGCACGGGCCGATAACAGCGCGCGGACCGCAGCGCACCGTCGGCGCTGAGCGGCGCCGGGCTGTGTTTCACCGCGGGGACGCGTGTCGGGGCCCGGCGACAACGACAAATCGACCCCGTGTTTCCGCCCGTCGTTGGGGGACGTCCCTGTAAGGTCTCGCGGGCCGGGACTTTTGCATAAGCTGGTCCGCTTTTCGTTCCGAAAATACATGCAGGTTGCGGTTGACCCTATGCGTCTGGCGCGTGTTGCGCAGGGCGGGGCGGGGCAACCGATATGTCTTACGGCCGATAACACTCTGGCCCGGGAACAACGGAGAGCAGACATGGGTTCGTGGCGCACAGTTGCGTTGTCGTTGGCGGGTCTCGTTCTATTGACGGTGAGCTGCCAGGAACCGGTTGTGGTCCTCAGCGTTCAGACCGAAGGATTGCCCGATCCGAACGGTTCGCCGTTCACGGCGTTTATGCTGATCGAGCGAACGTTCACGGAAGGCACTTCGGTGGTCACGCAGCGCTATCACCCGCAGAACGGCGACCACGACCCGATCGACATCGACTTCAACGATGACGGGCGGGCCGACCCGGTGGTGGCTTACGGCGGGGAGACGGCCGTGGTGCAGATTCTGTTGACGCAGCCGAACCTGCCTGCCGGCTCTTTCCTCAGTCTGACACTGGATCGCCTGCGCGACATGGAGGATCTGTCGGACCTGGCCGTCGGGGACATTAACAACGACGGTTTGTGGGACATCATCGGGGGAGCTTCGACGGGTATATGGTATCTGCGGCACCCGACGGCGCCGCAGACCACGACGGACCTGCGGTACTGGAACGTGGCGCCGATTGAGGCGAGCACGGTGCTGGTGCAACTCGACGAGGCGTCGATTCTGGCGATGGTCGATGAGGTTCTACCGCCGGGGGCGACGCTATCCGACTACGATATCGAGGTGGACTCGCGGTTCATCAACGTGGAGATCGCCGATCTCAACCTGGACGGCCACTCGGACATCATCGGGTCGCGATTCCTGATGGTGACGCTGACGCCGGTGAATGAGGGTGGGGTGCTGGAAGTCATCGAGATCGTGCAGGGTGATATCTCGCTGTTCTTCAATCCGGGCGATGCGCCCGACGGCACGGGCTGGCCGCTGACCATCATCGGTGAGCCGGAGTGGGTCGATCCCGCCGGGCGCTTCGATCGAGAGGGTGTCAACGGTCTTATCGTGGCGGACATGGACCGCGACGGAGACCTGGACATCGTTTCGGCGGCGCAGACGGATAACAACGTGCAGGTGGCCTGGTTCGAGAACCCGGGGCCGCTGCAGATCGCGGTGGAAGACTGGGTGCAGTGGCGCATCGGGTGTTCCCGAGGGCGAACGGGTA
>CP070685.1:3072707-3076532 GCA_020352895.1 Phycisphaerales bacterium | reverse complement strand
CGAAACCCACTGGTGCAGTAAATCAGAGCGTCACTGCATACCGGGGTGGGAATCACATTCAACGTCATCCCGCCGCATTCCCAGAGCAGGCCGCCCGTCGCCAGGTCGTAGCCGCGGATGCGATTTGTCGCGCTGGCAACCACTTGCGGTTTGCCCTCAACCACCACGACGAGCGGCGTCGCCCAGGAGGTCGGCTCGTCCCGATCCACCTTCCACCGCCGCTCGCCGGTTTCAGTGTCGAACGCGACGATGAACGACTGTCCTTCGTGATCCCAGGTCACCACGACCGTGTCACCACACAGTGCCGGCGAGCTGCCCTCCCCGAAGCCCCGCCGGGTCTGCATCCTGCCCAGGTCCTTCTTCCAGATCACCTGTCCTTGCATGTCCAGGCAGTAGAGCCCGCGCGAGCCGAAGTATGCAATGATGTGCTTCCCATCCGTCACCGGCGAATTCGAGGCCTGGCTGGCCACGCGATGCCCCCCCTCGTGTGGGACCTCTTCGCACACGGTGCGCTGCCAAACCGTCTCGCCCGTGCGACGATCCAGCGCCATCATGACGAACGCGTAAACGTGCTCGGGCGCCTCTTCAGTCATCCGCCGGCCGCGGCCTTCGTCCGCCGCGCCCTGCTCGCCTCCTGTCCCTGGCTCGGCCGCCCGATCGGTCTTGACCGCAGTCTGCGCGTAGACCCGGTCACCCCAGATGATCGGCGTGGCGTGCCCGCGGCCGGGAAGCCTGGCCTTCCATCGGATGTTCTCAGACTCGCTCCACTTCACAGGGGGATCGCCGTGCGGCGCGAACCCGGTGCCCAACGGACCGCGAAACTGTGGCCAGTATCTCGTCCTGTCGGCGTTTGGTTCCTGGGCCACCGCCGTCGATATCGTCAAACCCGCAGCAAAGACCGCACACAGAACCCTGCTCATCATGCCTCCTTCCGCAACCGCAGAGAGACCCGGCCGCTACGCAAGCTGCCTACCATTCAGCGCTCCCCAAGTAAATGCGCGAACCCGAAGGATGGGCCCTGTCTACTCTGTGAACGCCGTTCCCGAGCACGACTATCGGCTCGGCGGCTTCCGTGCGACAACGACAAGCCGTTCGGCTTCATGATCGTACCGCGTCCCCGACAACGAGCCATAGGCGTGAACGTCCGCAAAGCCCACACCTCCCAACAGCTCTTTCAATTCTAACGCCGAGTACAGCCGATGGCCGAAGTGGTGTTCAGCACAACGCTCGCCCCGCAGAACAACCCATCGCACGTCGATCCACGCCCAGTCGTCAGTAATCCTCCGGTCTTCCAACACCATCGTCCCGTCCGATTCCTGGTGCCAGTCAGTGGGCCGAAACACGCGAGCCAGGACCTCTTTGCCCATCAGCTCCATGACCAGGTAGCCGCCCGGCCGCAGATCGGCCAGGAAGTTCTCGGCAACACGGCGATCCTCGCGCGGGTCGGCGAAATACCCAAACGACGTGAGCAGGCTGACCACGGCGTCAAACGCGCCGTCACGGCGGAACTCTCGCATGTCGGCGTTGAACCATTCCACCTCCACGCCGCGCTTCTCGGCGGCCTGCCGCGCCAACTCCAAGTACTTGACGGTCCGGTCAACGCCGGTGACGCGATAACCACGCCCGGCAAATTCCACCGCGTGTCGTCCCGGCCCACATCCCATATCGAGGATGGCGGCACCCTCGGGTATCTCCATCAACTCGAGAATCTGGCCCGCTTCCACCGGTGCCTGTTTCCATCGCTCCTCGGTGAACAGCACCGGAGCCATGGTGTCCCAAAACGCATCGTCCTCGTGCCAAGTGCTCATGACGTCGAAATGAACTCACAACGTGTGCTGACGCAAGGCCAAAGACACGGCCGGCCTGACCAGCCACGATGCCCCAACTCCTGTACAGTGCCCCCCGCTGATCTATCGCAGCAAGCCCCGCCGCTCCGGCCGGCTCCTACCCCTTCAAATGCTCGCTAAAGAACTCCACCAGCCTCTCGAAGTACACCACCCGGTTCGGCTGCTTGCGGATGCCGTGCCCCTCATCATCGAAGACCAGCAGCTCGACCGGCCGGCCTCGCTCCCGCAGCGCGGCCGCGATCTGCTCGGCCTCACCTACCGGCACGCGCGGATCATTCCGGCCGTGCACTACCATCAGTGGGGCCGTAATTCGATCCACCTTGTGAATCGGCGATATGCTGCGCAGAAACTCCGGATCGGTCAGCGGCCCATACTCAGCCTCCCGTAGGTGCTGCCGATACGCCTTCGTGTTCTCCAGAAACGTCTCGAAGTTCACGATCCCCACCAGATCGCATGCCGCCCCCCACAGCTCCGGCTCTTCCGTGATCGCCGCCATCACCATGAAGCCGCCGTAGCTCCCGCCGAACGCGCCGATCCGCCCCTTCGTCGCGTAACCCTTCTTGATAAGCCACCGCGCCGCCGCCAGCCCGTCCCGCACGCTGTCCATCCGCCGCTCGTAGTTGTCCAGATTCATGTACTCCGTGCCGTAGCCCGTGCTGCCGCGCACATTCGGCTGAATGATCCCCAGCCCTCGCGACAGGAAGTACTGCAGGTACACCTGCATTCCCGGCCGAGCCTGCCCCTCGGGCCCACCGTGAAAATGCACGATGAACGGACATGGCTCGCCCCTCTTATAATTCCTCGGCAGGTACAGCAGCGCCGGAATCTCCAATCCGTCAAACGACGTGTAGCGCACCAGCTTCGGCAGGACAAAGGTCCGCAGGTCAATCCCACCATCCTCTGGCACCGCCAACACACGCGGCGCCCGCTTCGGCTGCCGGTATGACCATGCCACGATCCTCCCCGGATTCTGCGGATTGTAGACTGAGAACAGCATCGTCTGGTCCGTGAACCACAAGCCACTCACCAGCCCCTTGGCCATCCGCGGCGTCGGCATGGCACTCATGTCCGCCATGTTCCGCAGAATCAACCGCCCGTAGCCGTCCTCGTTGATCACCGCCGCCAGCACCGAGCGATCCTCGTTCAACCGGGCCCTGTCCACATCGTGCCGCTCGAACTCCGACAGGGCCGGCCGTACCTCACCTGGCTCCAGATCCAGCAGGGCCAGATTCGTGAAGTTGCCCAGATAGTCCGTGACCACCAGCACCTCGTTCTCATCGGCCGTGTATCCGACGACGCGAAAACGGCGTTGCACGCCGCGCGGCGTCACCTCCCGAGCCTCACCGCTGGCCACGTCCACCTCGAATATCTGTTGATGCGACGCGGAGTGCATCTTGCTCACGAGTAACCGGCGCCCGTCCCGCGTCCAGTCCGCCGGCGCGTTCATTCCTTCGCTCTCGAACAGCAGCCGACTCCGGCCCGAAGCCAGGTCGTAATCGTACACGTGGAAGTCGCGCGGCGCCTTCTCGTTGGCCCGGTAGGCGAACCCGCTGCTGTCACGCCGCCATTCGGCGCTTCCATACACCACAGAGCGGTCGATCAGCAGCGGCCTGATCTCACGCGTCTCGGTCGGCATCAAGTAGACATCGTTCTGCTCGTCGCCGCCCTTGCCCGCGGTAATGACGATGTGCCGCCCGTCCGGCGACAACGAGAACCCGCCGACACCGTCCTCGAAATCGGTGAGCCGCTCCGCCTTCGCCCCGGCCGTGTCGCTGCGGGCGAAGATCTGATACGCCTCCTCCGCCCGCTTCATGTAGTACAGCGTCCCGTCCGGACTGAGCCGCCCGCCATACGGCGCCCGAATCGCCAGAAACGACTCCAGCTCCGCCTCCGACGCCGGCACCTTCCCGTCCCTGTCCTGCTCTGCCTCATACCCCCCCGCCGGCTCCATGCACGCCGGAATGGACATGAGCCATAT
>CP070685.1:3065642-3072607 GCA_020352895.1 Phycisphaerales bacterium | reverse complement strand
GCGACAGCGGGGAACCGGGCACGGCGTTTCCTTGTACGGGGATGCTGCTGCTGGTTTCGCGCTACGCACATCTGGCTCCAATTGGAGGCGTAGGGATCCTGCCGCAGATCTGTTTCGCGGAGCAGACGGTGGCGGACATCGATCTCGCGGACGGCACGACCATTGTCGAGCCTGACAAGCGCATCGACAACGGCCACATGCCGGTCTTCGACCAGGAACAATATGCGGGCATCGATGACGATGAAGAGAACGCGCAGATCCAGGTTCCGTGGGGGCAGTTGGTGTTCAGCTACTTCACGGCGCTGCCGCTACAGCGGATGAACCTGGACGGGACGACGGACGACTACGACGGTGACGAGCGGTACAACCGGCCGTCCACGTCGTGGCAGGAGTATCGGCAGGCCTATGGCAATCTGTTGCAGCGGTACACGCTCTTCAGCCTGGACCCCAACGCGGGGCTGCCGGTGCCGATCGTCGAGCGGGTACCGACGAGAGACGGCTATGCGTACGGCCCGCGGGTACGCGGGCGGATCAACATCAACACGGCGCCGTGGTCGGTTCTCGACGGCGTGCCGCTGATTCAGTATTTCAACACCTCGAACGTCGGACCGATTGCGGTGATTGACCAAGCTATCGACGACATGCTGAGCCTGGGGCCGGGTGCCAGCCCGATCGATAACGACCTGACGATCTCGTCGGAGTTGGCCCGGTCGATCGTGGCCTATCGGGAGGCCCGGCGGGTGTGGGAGGGCTCGGCGGATTATCGTGATCGGGCCACGGCGGGCGGGTTGCTGGGACGCGACTCGGCGTACGGCGTGGGTGCTATGCGGAGGGGCCCGGGTTTCGCGACCGTGGGCGAGTTGGCCAACCTGGTTCACGGACAGGCGGCGCCGAACTACGCCTCAGGCGATTCAGCATATCGGATCGACGCATTCGACGGGAGTGTAGCGTTCAACGACTTCTCGCACGCCGTCGCCATTCTGGCGTCGCTGCCGGACTGGTTGACGGTCAAGAGCAACACGTACACGCTGTATGCGACGGTGGTGGACACGGCGGACGACGTGGAGGCGACCCGCGGCCAGTGGACGCTGGACCGCACGCGGTGTTTATATCAGTCGGCCAGAACCAGCGCCGGGCTGCCGGAGATCATCGGGCCGGAGCTAATCGTCGCCTATGCCGACGCCGCGGCGGATCCCCACTAGTAGGGCAACTACGGATAGATCAGAATGAACACCGATCGGTGGAGGCAGCGCGCCCTGTGCGGCCGGCACTGGTGGTTTGATTCATGTCTCAGGATGCAGGCAGGCACATGTGCGTAGCGTATTCACGCCGTTGGTCGTGCGCACCCAGAAGCAAGGGACGAGGCCGTTTGTCTGTTTGTCGCATCCCCGGCGAGAGTCGGAAAGGGCGCGGATTCACGCTGGTGGAAATGATGGTGGTGGTGGCCGTGCTGGCGCTGGTCCTCGGAGCGTTGACGCGGATCATGGATGGTCTGCGAGACGAGGCCAAAGCAAAGCAGGCCCAGCGGCTGGTGACCACGCTGGCGGCGGCGACGGAGCTTTACGCGCGTGTGCAGGGGACGAATCCTGAGGAGGGGGCGGACCGCCCGGAGCGGACGTACCCGCCCGGGTCGTTCGATGGCTCGCCCGAGGCCTGTCTTGCGGCGTTACTGGGCGTGCCGGAAACGCGCGAGCGGCTGGTCGGTCTCGGCCGGCCGTGGAACCGCTTGGTCGATGATGCCGGTGCGTGGACCGATCCATGGGGCCGGCCGCTGCGCTACGTGACGGCGCTGCACAACAAGCGGGCGGTGATGATGAACGGGGGCATTCCATTCTGGGTGTGCGCCGGGCCGGACGGGCGCTTCGGCGACGCCGACCTGTCCGAACAGTCGGACAACATTTCCTCAGACGAGCCGATGTGACAGCCGAGTTTCCGGTGCCCAGTTCTTGGTGCCAAGGTAATGGCTTTGGCCAATAGCAGGGAGCTGCAAACGGACGCTCCGCATCAAGACGTGATCGCGCGGACAACACGGCATGCACTATAGCTGGACTTTGAGGAAGGGCTTGAGCAACAATGCGAAGACCATCGAGAGCACGAAGAAGCTGATGAGCCAGTGAATGTCCAGGCCGAGGATCGGCGTGGATCGCTGCGGGAGTCCCACCTCTATGGACCGGGCTGGTGAAGTGGCGAGGAAGGGCTCTTCGAGCGGGTAGAGTAGTTGATCCCAGAAGCCTGTGGTCGGTCGCCGCGGGCTGACAGGCCTGAGGCCGCCGTTGGCCGGGAGGCTCTTGAGAATGCGCTGGTGGTTGATTTGCCAGGCGAGTTCATGGTCTCCGTTTCCGGCAACGCGCACTTCCCAATAGATCGTCGCTTCGGCCGGGACGCGCACGGGGCCGGTCACGACCTCGACGCCGTCGGGCGCTTCCAGTGGAACGCCGGCGTTTGCCTGGAAGGCATCCTCGCTGAGGCGCAAAGTGACCAAGGCGTGCTCGCCGATAGCTAGTGGACGGAACTCGTAGCGCACGCCGATCTGGGCGATGGCCAGAACGAAAGGCACGATCATCACGGCCATGGGCGGCCAGAGCGAGTACCACAGGCGTTTGCCGGTGGCTCGAAGCAGGTCCCACTGGCTGGCGAAGGTAACGGACAGGTCGTCCTTGAAGAGCTTCATGGCCAGCAGATCGGCGCGGGTGCGATCACTGACGGCCTTAAGCTTGGTCTGGTAGGAGGTGTACTTGAAGACGATCATCATCAGCAGGCCGGCCACGGCGGACAGTGCGACCAGGGCGACCCAGGGGGGAGCCGAGCCGAAGGGGGCGAAAGCGAGGTCGCCCAGAAGGTTCATCATGTTGTTGACGGCGCGCATGTCTGAGGATCAATCGCTTGGGGGATAACGAAAGCGGGCTCTGCCAGGAGCAAAGCTATTCCAGGTATCCGAGGCCACGGAGGCGCTCCTCGACACGGGGATCATCCTCGGGGCCTTCCATCGCCTCGACCTCGCGCTGGAGCACGTGGATGATGAACTCGTCGGTGGAAGAGTAGCCGGCCTTGGCGGCGCACTCGGCCACGCGATCGTACAGGGCCTTGTCGATCTTGATCTTGGGGGAAAACACGCCTCGGTTCTCCTTTCCGGGCGGCCGTACCGCGGCCGCGATCAGTCTCCGAACAGGTTGCGCCCATGCATCTGCTCGGGCTTGGGAATGTCATACTCCGCCAGAATGGTCGGGGCCAGGTCGAGGAGATCAGCATCATCGACCTTCATGGGGCGGTTGGCCACGATGATGCCGGGCACCAGATGCGCCGCCACACAGTGGTCGCCGCTCCACCGGTTGGTGTTGGTCTCGATCAGCTCGTGCGGCATCTTGCCGAGGATGGTGCCCCAACTGGCCCGGTAGCCGCGGTTGTAGCCGACGATGATGTCCGGGGCTATGTCCGGATCGGCCGCCGGGAAGATCTCGTCGACGCGGTAGGCCCTGGCGATGACGCGCTGGCCGGTTTGCGGATCGACGACCTGTTCGAGCTTCGCGGCCAGCTCGGCGAGCAGGGCGTCGCGCTCGTGCGACTCGACGACGCCGTCTCGCTCGCGGCCTTTGAGATTCACGTAGAGGCAGTTGATGCCCAGATTGTAGGCGCGGGTTGCCGACCAGTCGACGTCGACGAACCCTTCATACTTGTCCTGAGGGAAGTTCCCCTTGAGAGCCAGATAGCCGTTTTGCAGCAGCCACGTGTTGAGATTGAAGCCGCGGGAGAAATCGTTGAAGCCGTGGTCGGACATGACGATTAGCGTGTCTTCGGGCCGGGCCACTTCCATGACCCTGCCCAAGGCCTCATCGACGCGCTCGTACACTCTGTTGATGACCTGGCCGTATTTCTCGGCGACGTCGGCGTCATATTCCACGTGGCCGGGGTCCATCTCTGACCAGAAGACGTGGGCGACCTGGTCGGTGGAGCCGAAGTAGAAAAAGAAGAAGCCGCCCTTGTAGTGTTCGAGCATGTAGTCGAGGTGGCGCATGCGTTCGGAGAGGACCAGCTCGGCCTGTTCGAGGTACTGGTCGCGGTTCAGGGCCCCTTCGCTGAGGGCGGAGTGATCCTCGGGAATGCCTTGCGTGTAGAACGGGCCGGTGTCCTCGGCAAGCTGCCGGGCGAAGTCTCCAGGCGTTCCGAGCTGTTCGGAAGACTCGATGGGGTCCATTTGCAGCGGGGTCACGTAGACTTCGATGTAGGGGCGGGCGGCCTTGAGGTAGAAGCGGCAGGCGGCCGGCATGGTGCCCCCGGGCAGGACGCTTTCACCGGGGATGCCGGTGTCGAAGCTGAGCCGGGTCCAGTCGCTCCATTGGCCTTCCTTGAGCAGGATGGTCCGGCCCTGAATGCCGACGCGAACCACGGGGTACTCGGGATCGCGGTCCACGGTGAACGGAATGGCCAATTCATCCGGTTGCTCGCCCTCCTCGACGTGGAGCATGGGATTGGGTGGTCCGATGAGTTCTCCCGCGGTCGAGTCGCGGGACTTTCGCTTGAGGGGGTATATCCGGCCGCCGGAAACAGTCTTGCGGGCTGTGGCGGGATTGCTGCTGAAGTAAGAGAACTGGCCGTAGCCGCCGAGCAGATCGGGCGTGCCCATGCCGGTAAGACTGATGAGTTCAGCGCCCTTGGATTCGCCGGGCGGGTATTGCGTGGGCATGCGGAAGACGGTGGCGGGCACGCCGGCCTCGGTCAGGTATTCCCAGAAGGGCGTGCCGCGGCGCAGCAGTACGGTCCCCTCGCCGCCCCACAGTGGAATGTTCCACTTGCTCAACTGGATGGAGAACGCCGTATCGCCCGTGGTGGAGGTGGACTGGTAGGGCTGGAGCGTCTTGGGATCGCGATGGATGAAGTCGAAGATGTTGTGAACGCGGGCGTCGCAGCCGGTGATCACGTTGGACCAGGCGCAAGGGCTCTGCGGCGGAATGCTCGTGCCGAGCGACTTGTAGCCGCCCGCGGCGGCCAGCTTGGCAAAGTTGGGCATCCTGCCGGCGGCGAGGAGGGGTTCGAGCACTTGCGGGTCCATGCCGTCCATGCCGAGCACGAAGACGCGCCGGGCGGCAGCGGGTTCGTCCCGGCAGGAAGCCGTCGTGACCAGGAGGGCGATGCTGACCGCGATGGTGGAGGCTAATTGGAAGCCGGCTCGCACAATAGGCTCTTTCCGTCCAGGTACGGTGGTTTCTTCACTCCAAACAGGTCCATGGCGGTCGGGGCGATGTCGATGATGTTCACGTCTTCGGTTCGCAGCTTGCGGTTGCAGAACATGACGCCCGGGACCAGGTGCGGGTCGATGCAGTGGTCGCCGCTCCAGGCGTGGGTGTTATCAAGGATGACTTCCTCGCCGGTCTTGCCCACGGCCGACTCCCAGGAGACGCGGTAGCCGACGTTGTAGCCGATGATCAGATCGGGGGCGGCCTTGACGTAGGGACCTTTGTAAGCCTGCTCGCGCGGGTAGACGGCGTGGATGGCAGGCTCGCCGGTCTGGGGGTCTTTCAGAGCGGTGAGCCCGGCGGCGATCTCCTTTTGCAGCCCGCGCGTTTCCTCGCCCGGTTCGACGATGCCCTGGGCCTCGCGCCCTTTCTGGTTGATGAAGATACCGGCCAGGCCCATCGTAAAGGCCCTGGTTTGGGACCAGTCCACGTCGCGGAGGTAGGTCTCGTCGCTGTGCGTAGCGCCATCTTTGAGGACGAGGTAGCCGTTCTGCTGCAGCCAGGCGTTCAGGTCGACGCCGCGCCTGAACGGCTTGAAGCCGTGGTCGGACATGACGATGAGGACGTCGTCGGCGTTGACCTTGGCCATGACCCGTCCGACTAGCTCGTCCATGTTCTTGTACATGTCGCGGATCGCGTGGCGGTGTGATTCGCGCTGGTCGTCGGAGCAGGCCGGGTGGCTGTCGTCGAGGAAGCGCCAGAACATATGCTGGATTCGGTCGGGGCCGTCGAAGACACAGATTACCGTGCCTCGTTTCACCTTGCGCAGGGCATCGAAGAACATCCGTTCACGTTCCTGATGGATGTCGTAGGCCTGCCTGAGGAAACCGTCCTCGCTCATGACGCGCTCGCTCAGCGACCAGGTGTCCTCGGCCAGTCCGAGGGTGGCGTACTTGCCGGCGCGCTTGGACAGGTACTGCGAGTAGACGAACGGGTGGCTGATGGGCAGGGCCGGCTTGTCCGGGTCGATCTGAACGGCGGTGCAGTACATCTGGAAGTCGGGCTCGATCTGCTTGAGCATGAAGCGGCAGACGCCGCGGACCTTAATGCCGGGGGCCGCCTTGAAGGCCACGTCCACCCATTCGGAGTACTCGTCCTTCACCAGCTTGACGACCCGCCCTTGGAGGTGCAAGTTCGCGGTGACCGTGCCGTTGTTGGAGGTGGGCACGACCTTGAAGGGGACACGCATCTGCCGGGAGTCTGTGCGGAGAAAATTGTCCGGGCCTACGACGTAGGCGTGGTAATGACCGTTGACCCGCTCGACGGCCACGCGTTCTCCGCCGCCGTCTCCCTCGACGTGCTCGGACTTGCCGGTTGTGTCGGCATAGTAGGTGAAGGTACCTTGGGTGCCGCGGATGTCAGGCACGCACATGGCCGAAAGCATCACGCCGTGAAACTTCTCCGGCGGGAAGGTAATGGGCACGCGGATGACACTGCTGAAGACGCCGTGTTCGCCGAGAGTGGTCCAGAAGGACTTGCTCTTGCGGAGCCAGGTCAGCTCGGGCTTGGACAGAGGGATCTTGTACTTGCCGACCGACAGGGTCCGTTTGGGCTCGCGGATGCGGACCGAGGACATGGCCGGCAGGTAGTTGGCCGGGTTGCGCGTGATGAAGTCGTAGATGTTGTGCTTGCCGGGGTTCACGCCCGTGCTGAACGATGACCAGGCTACCGGCGAGAGCGGCGGATAGGTGGTGCCCATCTGCGCGAAGCAGCCATCGGCCTTGAGTTTGGCCA
>CP070685.1:3055939-3065542 GCA_020352895.1 Phycisphaerales bacterium | reverse complement strand
CGCCACCTGCCAGTTCGGTGCTATCACCATGCGGCACTTCACAGACGACCAGCTCATCGCCCAGGTGCGGGCCACGCTGGCCGAGAATCCGCAGGACAAGGTGTTCTGCTTCGCCTGCAATTGGTGCTCCTATGCTGGCGGCGACATGGCCGGTATTGCTCGCATTCAGTACCCCACTACCAACCGGGTGGTCCGGACCATGTGTTCGGCCCGCGTGTCTGAGGAAATGGTGCTGGAGGCCTTCCGCTGCGGCGCCCCCGTCGTGCTCGTGTCCGGGTGCCACTATGCCGACTGTCATTACATTAACGCCAACCGGCAGACTGTGGCCCGCGTCCAACGGTTGTGGAACAAACTGGAGAAAGCGGACGTGCGTCCTGAACGGCTCCAGTTGGAGTGGATCAGTGCCGCGGAAGGGCAGAAGTTCGCCAAGGTGATGAAGCAGATGGAGGAGCTGCGCAAGACCGTTACCATGGAGGAGATTGCGCACGCTCGTGAGGCCCTCAAGCCCAAGAAGAAGAAGAAACCGGCCAAGGAGAAGCCGGTCGCGACGGCCAACTAAGTTTGTCGCCAGTCGGGAGTACGCCATGGCCACGACCACAATCGAGACCTTTCGATGCATGATGTGCGGGCATCAATACACTGAGCCGGTGGAGAAAGGTGAGGACAAGGAGCGCTCCTGCCCCAAGTGCCGCTCCAATAGCATCCGACACCTTAAGAAGAAGCCTGCGGCCAAGGAGAACGCGGATGTCCGAGACGACAGCTAAGCAGGACGACGTGCTGCGCGTCGATTTCGGTTTCCGCCGGGAGTTAGCCGAGAAGGTCGAAGGCAACCTGGCGAACTACTGCTATCAGTGCGGAGCGTGCGTCGGCGACTGCCCGGCCACGACCTACAGCGATACGTTCAATCCCCGCGAGATCATGCTCAAGGTGCTCTACGGGGTGGGAGACGAGTTGCTCAAGGAGGACTCCGTACTCTGGCAATGCACGAACTGCTACAACTGCGCCGAGCGCTGCCCCCAGGAAGTCAAGCCTGCAGAAGTGATCATCTCGCTGAAGAACATGCTGGCGGATCGGGGCATTTACCCAGACCCTGTCGAGAAGGTCATCAAGGCGTTCGAGGAGACCGGGCGTACGGTGCCGATCAACCCGGCGGTAGACAAGCATCGGGCCCGTTTCGATCTGCCGCCGATGCCTCCGGTGCCTGTGGACGAGGTCCGCGTGCTGTTGGAGTCTTCCTGGGGCCGTGCCGACAAGGGTGGAGACGGGCGACGCCCGCGAGTCGAGGTGCCCGAGCCGGCCCCCGCGCGGAGCCCGAAAGAACTGAAGCGTTTTGCTTTTTTCCCTGGCTGTCTGATCCCGGCCCGCTATCCGGCCATGGAGTCCGCCATTCGCCGGACGCTGGGCAGACTCGGCATCGACATCGCCGACCTGGACGGTGCCTCCTGCTGCCCGGATCCGATCTACTTCAAGTCGAAGGACAAGCTTGCCTGGCTTGCGGTGGCGGCGCGCAATCTGGCCCTGGCCGAACAGTCGGGACTGGACATCTTCACCAATTGCTCGGGCTGCACAGCTACGCTCTCTGAGACATACCACCTGTTACAGGACGAGTCGCTTCGGGCCGGAGTCAACGACCGCCTCAAGAGGATCGGCCGCCGGTACCATGGGATCAGTCGTGTGAGGCACGTGGTGACGCTGCTGCGCGACGAGGTGGGGTTTGACGCGGTGCGCGAATCCGTCGTTCGACCCCTGGAGGGTCTGAAGGTGGCCATCCACTACGGTTGCCACCTGCTCAAACCCAGCCGGATCATGCAGGTGGACGATCCCAACGACCCGACCGTCATGGAGAACCTGGTGGCCGCCCTGGGTGCCATACCGGTGCGTCACCGCAACTGGTACCTTTGCTGCGGCAAGGCCTGCCAGGCCGAGGAGGTCCCTTCCAACATGATGCACGACCTGCTCGGCGCCGTGCACGGGGAGCGGGCCGATGTCTTATGCCTGATCTGCCCGACTTGCTTCGGTCAGTTTGATCACGGCCAGATGAAAGTATGCAAAGAATTCGGCGAGGACTTCAGCACGCCCCCCATTTACTTCTTCCAATTGTTGGCCTTCGCACAGGGAGTGCCCTACGACGAGTTGGGCCTCGAACGCCAACGCTTCAAGCCCGAGTGCCTGCGCCGCTTCGAGCGCGCGGCGGACCCGGGAGGGGACTCGTTTCCAAGCCGAGCCCAGGCGGAGTGAATTCCATGCGCAGGTACAAGATCCAAGTCGACCGCGAGTTGTGCGGCGGCGACAAGCGTTGTGCTGAGGAGGCCCCGGGCACCTTCCAGATGGACGACGAGGGCAAGTCGGTCGTCATCAACCCTGAGGGCGACCCATCCAGAGATATTCTGAGCGCTGCCCGCCACTGCAACATGGAGGCCATCAACCTCTTCGATGCGGAGACGGGCGAGAAGGTGTGGCCGGAAGGGTAGACATCAGCAACGCGTGCGGCGCGGCTCGGCCGCGTCGCCGTCCTCATCTCCGTCAGAGTCCGCGGCCTCACCATCTGTGTTGAGAATCTCGCGGCTGGGCTCGCAGTTACACAGACGATCCGAGAACTGGATCATATGGGCGAACCCAAGACGACAATGGCCTGACCCGGCTATGCGAGGACACGGGGCGCGCAACACAACTCTGGGGCTCGGACGCAAGCTGCATCACCGGGCGATTGAGTTGCGGGCTCGGATTTGCTAGGCCGGATTGCGGACCGTCATTCAGCCGCCCACGTTCTTGCTCACCCATTCGGTGGAGACGGACTTCGGTCGCGTAATCGCTGTCCCCAGAGCCCGATTGAGCACCAACTGGGAGACCATGCCCATGCTACGCGAGACTGAGAACAGCACGGTGTAGTACGGGAACTCGGTCAGCCCATAGTAATACAAGAGTGCTCCGGAGCCGGCGTCGACGTTGGGCCAGCAGTTGGCGATCGGGTTCTTACCGGCCTTGACGCGCTCCTCCGAGTATTCCTTCAGGACCTTGGGCACGACGTCATAAACCTTGGCAACAGTCTGGAATACGGGGTCGTTGGGCATGTGCTCCTTGCCGAACTCGAGCAGTCCGGTATAGCGCGGGTCGGTGACTCGCAGGACAGCGTGGCCGTAGCCCGGGATCACCTTACCGCTGCGAAGCGTTTCGAAGGCGAAGTCGCGCAAGTCCTTATCGCCGGGGACTCCGCCGAACCTGTCCATCAACTCAAGGATCCATCCCAGGCACTCCTGGTTAGCCAGGCCGTGCAACGGCCCTGCCAGGCCGTTCAACCCCGCCGAGACCGAGTAATAGAGGTCCGAAAGGGCGGACCCGACGGTGTGACAGGAGAATGCCGAGACGTTGCCGCCCTCGTGATCGCAATGGAAGTTCAGGTACAGCCGCATCAGATCGGCGAACGAACCCGTCGGATCGGGCAAGCCTAGCATGTTGGCAAAGTTGGCGCCCCAGTCGAGCCCCGGTGTCCATGCGATCGGCGTACCTTTGTTGTAACGGATCCGGTAGACACCGGCCGCCACGCCGGGGAGCTTGGCCAGCAACTGCAGCCCGTCCTCCAGGGCCGGCAGCCAGTACTCTTCCTTGGTCATGCCCTTGTCGTACCACTGGCGGAAGACGCTTTCGCGCTCCATGACGAGGATGGCCGTGTCCAGCATGCACATGGGGTGGCTGTCCCTGGGCATAGCCTCGAGAACATCCCAGACGTATTCCGGGACGGCGGCCCGCTTATCGTAGTCCACTTGGAGAGCGGCCTTGGCTTTTGCGTCGGGCACCTCGCCTGTCAGGAGCAGATAGAAGATTTCCTCCGGCCAGAGATGTTTGAGTTCCAGCAGCGGGCGTCCGCGAATGATGAGCCCCTTGTCGGGTTCTACGACGGACGTATCGCAGATCATTCCTTTCACGCCGCGCATGCCTCCGTAAGCCTGCGCTACGGTCACTTCGGACATGGCCTTGCTGCCGTAATCGGCGAGAGTCTTCTTGACCTCTTCGCGATACGCCGGAATCTTCTTTGCCAGAACTTCTTTGAGGATAGACATCGCACTGCTCCGTACTCAGATGAAGACGAGTTGTCTGTCGTGCCGGTCACTTGCCGGCCCTTCGCCCATGTTTCCAAACCGTATGCGTCCACGCGCGATCTTCTGGGGAGTCGCGTCTTGTGTGTGGACTTACCTGTGGTTCCGAGGATTGCATCCGCGCCTCGCCTGTCTGGGGCGCGTCAGGCGGGCAGCCTACAATGTCCCCGGTCGGAGCTGGTGCGTTGAAGGGCGCCAGCTTGTCGGCCGGGGAGCACCCCGGTACCGCTGGATCGCTCGCAGCTCAAAAATGAGCCGGCCACTTTCGGCGAGAGTCGGCAGACCGACAAGCCGCGCAAAGACCCTCTTGAGCGCCTGTGGACTACCCACGCGAACAAGCGGCTGACAATCGGCCCGTCAGGAAAGTGGAGTTTGGCCCGTCCCCAGCGTTCCGCGGTTTTCCGGGAGACTCCGAGAAGCTGTCCTGAAGGCGCCTGGCGAAGACCAGCCGCTTGTCCACCGAGAGCCAATTCTGTACCGACCACTCCGGTCAGTCAAGGAGAATCCGGCAATTGCGAGTCGGATCTGATCCGGAGGCCACATTTACGGGCCCCCGTTCGCGCTGGGCAGCCGCGGGTGGATACGGGGCCGACTCCACAGCAGGCCCCCTAGACAGGGGCCCCGTCCGGCCGCCATCGTGCTGGCCTGATGCGGAGTAAGCACCCCTGGGTCCCCCGAGGTTGGCGGGTTTCGGTCGCGGCGAACGGGGGCCTCCACGGCTGCTCGAATACGCGATCTGTCGTCTTCTCCAGAGGGCGCCGCCTGCACTCTTGCCAGTCACGCTTGGGACGAAAAGGCTGCCCGGCGGCCGCCGCCGCGCGGGAACGACTGTCGCCATCGGACCCCCGCCTGGTCGAGAGGGCCCTGCGGGGCGGCGGCGGACATGATCGAGAGGAGACTGTCGCCGAGGCTCGTCGAAGGTCCGGGGCGATTATTTGGCCTGGCGTCTGAGAAAATCCTGCTCGACCGATACCGCCATGATTTGCCCGAAGTAGACCCGGTGATAGTCGCCCTCCGGATAGTAATGGCCCTTGATGTCTTCGATCACCTCCGGCGGGAGAATATCGTTCTTGGCGGCGACCCGGCATTCAAACACGATGAGGCATTCGGCGATGCCGGGGCTTTTGATCCGGCGGCTGGGCAGCGGCGTCAGATCCAGTGCGGTCATCTTGTCGTGCTCGCGCCCGGACCGGGTGCCGCAGAAGTCGACCACATCCCTCCGGTCGGCCGGCTGAACATTTACCGTAAAATCCCCTGTGGCCTCGACACAGCCGTACGTATAACGTGACGGCCGTACCAGAACCGTGAAGATCGGTCGGCCCCATATCCAGCCGAACACTCCCCAGCCGATGGTCATCGGGTTCACCCTGCCGCTGGCATCCAGTGAGGCCAGCAGAATCCCTTCATTGGCCATGCGGTTGTGTGCCTCGCGGGCCAGGGCCGGATGGTCGATCCACTCCTCGGGCTTCAAGTCAACTCGCGCCATGAGGTCTCACCTCCTGGGTTAGATTCTCACCATTGCTGGTCACTCTGCCGGATCAGCGGGCTATTGTAGACGCGGTGGCTCCGGCCGAGGAGTCCCGAAGCTCGTGTGCGGGTATAGCTGGCCCCAGAATGGCCGGCGTCGGACTCCGGGTCCACGTCCCGGTTGCCCGGTCCGCCGACGAACCCGCCGCCGATGGCGCCGCGGCTAGCCTGCCTGCCGGCCTGGCCTGCGCCGTTCGGCACCGCTGCTCCGGCCTCCGTCCGGCAGTCCGCACGTGGATCTTCTTGGCGGCGCATTCCTGCGCCCACCAGGTGGATGCGGCACCTCTTGGGCGTGAGGGAGCACTGCTGTTGTGGCCCGCTCAACTGGTTGCCTGCCTCAGCCCCCGACGCCTGATAACCGCGTCACGTTCGTGCCACGGACATCGTCGCCCCGAACGTAAAGCGCCGAGCTGGTGCGGGCAGTCCGCGAAATGAAGACCGGCCCGGCCAGCGCTGCCTGTGCCTGTCATTGTCGCATCTTGCACTTGGAAGCGGTGTCGATTGGTACGGAGGCTCACCATGGCCGCCCTGACACCAATCAAAGACACACCGCATTCTTGCGCGGATCGTTCCGGTTCCGTCTCCGGAGCTGGAGAAGCTGTAGCCCGCCTCGCCCTTGCCGATAACTCACGACGATGAGCGCGCCGATGAGCTTGCTGAAGGTGAGGCATCTCGGGCCGGCGAGGTCATGCGCTCCACGTCGCGCGTCGCCTTCCATCGCCGACTCAAGAGCTGCTGTCGCCGCCGCTTCGCACACTGGCACGCTGCTCTGCTCTGGCTACAATGATTGACCGATTGCGGCGCGCCGTGGGCGACAGCCTGACAGCCCGCTCGTTCTGGTCGGCCTCGAACAGAGGCCTTGTTCCGGGCCGCAGCCTGCGGCGTCGCCCGATTCTCGAGTCGTACAGGTCATGGCCGTCATCAAGCCGAGATCGTATCGTCGCCAGGTGTTCCAATTCGTTCTCGTCTTTACCGTGCTGGCGGCAGCCTCCAGCGCCTTGGAAACCTGGATGCGAGCCCGCCAGATCGGCGTTGGCTATCAGGACGCGATCACCCGGACCGTGCGGGCCTTAACGGCGCCGCTCGGCGTTGACGCGGGCTCCATGCCGGCTGGCCAGCGTTGCACGCTGCGCGTGAACAACATTCAGTTGGTCGTGACGATCGAATGTGCCGCTGTTCTGGCGACCGGCTTGTTCGTCTCGGCGGTGCTTGCCTTCCCCGGAGGGTGGCGGGTCAAGGTGGTCGGCGTTATCCTGGGTGTCGTTGGCGTGGCCCTCCTGAATGTGCTCCGCGTCGTCATTTTGGCAACGGTCGCTCAGCACAAGCCGGACTGGTTCAATGTGACCCATGATGTGCTGATGCAAGGATTCCTGGTGGTCATGGTGACGCCCCTTTGGCTGGTCTGGTTGGCGTGGGTCATGAGAGCTGGCCGTCGCTCTTCGCGGTCTGCGTCCGCGCCGGCCGTCCGCGGGGACTAGGCAGTGCGCCGATTCATCATCGAGGCAGTTCTCTTCAGCCTGCTCGCCACCGCAGTCTGGTACATCACTTTCGCCACGGACGTCACGCGTCAGGCGACCTTGGAACTGGCCCGAGTCCTGCACCGTGTGGCCGGCTTTCCGGCCCCGTATCTTCTCGCCGAGGTCAAGCCATATTACTGGCACTCTCCGTTGTTTCCACCGCTGGTCGGGTTGATGTTGGCCTCGCGCTGGCTGACCTGGCGGCAGCGTCTCGCTCAGTTGATCTTCGCCCTGATTTGTTTCTGGTTCATGGTAGGCGTGCAGATCGTCATCGTCTATTCGCCGTACCTGCCGCTGTCCTGGTTTCGTAGTTTCGTAGAGCGCATCTACATCTCGTTCGGCTACATTGCAGCCCCGGTCATTCTATGGCTTGTCCTGACCGGCGGGCCGCACCCTTTGCTCGCGCCCTCCGATTCGGCTCAGAGCGAGCATCCGCTCTTTGCGCGCCGTTGGCACGCGGTTGTCGCCGCGATCATCCTGTGCGTTTTGTTCACTTTGCCGGTCTTCATCGCCGCCGGTAGGGGGGATCCAAGTTGGCCCCAGGCCCGCCGGGCCATGGCCGAAGGCCTGCGCCGCGATGACCCTGCGGCGGCGTTGGTGGGCCTGCAACAGATACTCCCCGAGGATCCCCGAAACGACGGGCTGATCTATCTGGCGGCTCGCCTTCATCAGAGGCGCGGCGAGATGACTGATGCCCACGCCCTCGCCCGCGTGGTCTTTCAACGGCGACACATGATGGGCTACTTGGATAAGGAGTTCGGAATGTCGGCGGGGAAACCGAACTCCTCGTCGAAGCCGTAGTCTTCTGTCCGCCGTCCCGTCCTACCGACTGTGTGGCGAGATGGCGAAGATCTCCACGCGCCGGTTTTTGGCCCGGTTGGCGTTTGACGTGTTGGGCGCCTCCGGACGAAACTCACCGCATCCGGCCGCGACCAGACGCGTGCTGGCCACTCCCTTGCTTTGCAGATAGCGAACGATGGTCAGGGCACGCTGGGCACTCAACTCGAAGTTGTCCTTCCACCCGCTCTTGCGGATGGGGGTGTCGTCCGTGTGGCCGAACACAAAGATGTCCTTGTCCGAGTATGTCGTCTGGATGTCCGTCGCCACCCGGTCGAGCGTGCCTTTGGCGCTGTCCTTGAGCGTGGCCTTTCCCGAGTCGAATAGGATGCCGCTGGCCAAGGAGATGCGGGCCCCGCCGGGCACCTCCTGCCACCCCTCGCCCACCGACGGCTCCCGCGCCGCCAAAGCTCGCAGGTCTTCGATCTCGCGCTGAGCGCCTTCCAGCCGCTGGCGTGCCGTTTCGGCATCCTCGAGGTTGGCATCCGCGGCCAGCCGCGCTGAAGACAACTCTTCTGCCAGCCGCGCGTTCTCATCCCGCAGCGCTGCAATTTCCTGGTCCTTTGGGTCGTTACACCCGGATGCCAGAATCACCGGAATGCACAACAGCGCCGCCCATCCTGTCAGTCGACCGCGCCACATGATCAGACCTCCATATACGAGTTTACTGTTCTTTCTCCAACTTCCTCGCTCAGCTAGCCGCAGACCGCGCTGTATGGCTTGTCCCAATGTGCCCTAGGCCGAGTCCTCTCCTTTCGATTCCAGCGAGGCCTTCAGTTTTGCGTCGATCCGCCTCTCCTGTTCCAATAACTGCTGGGCCCGCGTTGCCTGGTCCCGGAGGATCCGCTTGGATTCCTCCTCAATGCGCATCCGCTTGACTTCCTTGATTACCTGGAACACGCCCCGCGTCAGCCAAGCAGCCACCACCGAGCCGGCCCCAGTGATGACCAACAGCCAGACGACGTTGATGTCTTCGTACTTGTGGAAGAACCAGACAGTGGCTTGGTGGTTCCGGTTCTTGAACAGAACCAGGGCCACCACCACGGCGACCGCGACCATCAACGCGAGCCTAGCATACGTATGCAGTTTCCTGAACGCAAGCGACATGCTTTCTTGATCCCGATCCGACTGAAGGACCGTGTCGTACCCGCGACCACGCTGGCCGCAAGTTTATCACAATCTGCCTCAGAGGTTGAGCGTCAGCACGCGAGGCCCCCGACCCGCCAATTCTGTCCGGCGTGGCGTAGCGACTTCCCGAACGTCCGAAGAGGTTTACTCACAAGCCGTTTCTGGATCGCGCTGTGCACGATGGATTGGCTTAGTCTCTGTCAAACCACTGTGTGAGACGGCCCTGCGCCGGAATGACTCCACCACCCGGCCCGGGATGGTCAATTGGTCAGACGTGTGAGCAACTCCTGGCCGGCTTCGAGAGCCGGCCGTAGCCACCGGATCACAGGTTCTCGGGCCAGCACGACCAGAAGCACACCCAAAGCCAGCCACGGCCCGAAGGGGATGGCTCGGCTCCGCTTAAAGCCCAGCAGCAGGATCATGCCGACGACGGCCAGAAACGCCCCCGCGAAGAAGCCCAGAACGACGATGCCCCATCCGACCACTGCCCCTGCGGCCCA
>CP070685.1:3047486-3055839 GCA_020352895.1 Phycisphaerales bacterium | reverse complement strand
CGATCAGGCCATCCCGCATATGCAGGCGATGGCGTGCGTACTTGGCCAGTTCCGGTTCGTGCGTGACCATAATCACGGTCTTGCCCTGCCGATTCAGCTCGCCCAGCAGGCTCATGATTTGCCTGCCGGTGGCGGAGTCGAGGTTTCCGGTAGGCTCGTCGGCGAGCAGGATTGGCGGATTCGCGGCCAAGGCGCGGGCAATTGCGACGCGCTGCTGCTCCCCTCCGGAGAGTTCTGCGGGCCTATGTTCGAGTCGGCCCGCAAGCCCCACGCGATCCGCCATGGTCTCGGCGCGGGCAGCACTCTCCTCGGCGTTCCAATCGAGGTAGTACAGAGGGAGCTCGATGTTCTCGCGTACAGTGAGCTGGGGAATCAGGTTGAAGCTCTGAAACACGAATCCCAAGTGGCGCAGGCGTAGCTCGCTGAGGGCGTTGTCGTTGAGTGCGGCGACATCCTGTTCCTCGAGCAGATATCGGCCGGAGGTCGGCCGATCAAGGCAGCCCAGCAGATTGAGCATGGTGCTCTTGCCAGAGCCGCTGGGGCCCATGATCGCCCAGAACGCTCCCAGCTCGAAGGAGATACTTACCCCTGCGAGCGCTCGGACTTCTACGGCTCCCATCGGATAGACCTTGGTGACATCCTCGAAGCGTGCGACGATGGGCGCCGTCGGCGCGGGCGTCCCGCCTTCCTGTTCGCGGGGTGCCTGCGTCACTGGCGTCCTCCGGCGCGGTGGCCGTTGTCGCCGGACTGTCGCTCCCTGCGCCTGCGCTGGAACTGTTCGCGTTCCTCCGGCGACATGTTCTGCATGCGCTGGCGTATCATCGCTTCTCGTTCCTCGGGGGACATGTTCTGGAATCGCCTACGCGCTTCCTCGCGCTGCTCGGGCGTCATATCTCCAGACGCCGGGCCGGCGTGTTCTTCTCCGCGTCGGATGCGGCGTGCCTCGGTAGGCGGTTCGCCAGGCGGTGGCTCGGGCGGCGCGTCCGCGCTCGCGATTCCGTCCGCGGATTCGACCGGGCTGGCCGGGACCTGGGGTCGCTCAACCTCGGCTTTCGCGTCGAGTGGGGGGGTCAGCAGGACCTCTTGCCCGGGTTCGATACCGGTGAGCACGCGCACCATTGAGTTGTTGTCCAGCCCGATCTTGACCGGCTGGGGCTCGAAGCCGCTGCCATGGCGCACGAACACCGTCGGCTCAGCCCCGATTCGCAGAACGGCCTGCACAGGCACGTACAGTACATCCGGGTGCTCCTCTACGATGATCTGCGCCTGGCAGTTCATGCCCGTACGCAGTTCCGCGTTACTGGTGTCCAGGTTGATCTGGGTCGGGTACACCTTCAGGTCGGGATTGAGCCACGCACTTTGTGCGTCGGGCAGGGGGGCGATCTTGGACACGCGACCGCGGAATACCTGTCCCGGCAGCGCATCGACGGTCACGAGTGCTGGCAGACCGATCCGCACTTTCTCCAGGCTGGATTCGTGGATCTGAACCTCCGCCATCATCGATTCGGCCGAGGGCAGATAGATCAGTTCCTGGCGCTCACGGACGGCCTGTCCCTCCTGCAGCGGCTCCCTGCTGCGGTGGCGCCCGCCACCCTCGACGGACGTCGCGTAAACGACGAGTCCGTCGCGCGGCGCGAAAATCTTCGTCTTGGCAACCTGGCCCTCGATCTTCTGGAACTTGGACCGCTGCTGGCGCAGTTCCGTCTCCTTGGCTTTCAGGTCGGCCTCGGCCTGGACGATGTCCGCGTTGGCCTGGAGCTTGACGCGCTCCAGGGCCATCTTGGCCTGATCCACGTTGCTTTCCAGCTCGGCCAACTTGCGTTTCGAGGTGTAATCCTCGAGCAGTTGGAGCGAGGCGACAGCCAGTTCGTAATTGAGCTGGGCGCGGTTGTGTGCCAGTCGGTCGGCCTCGACCTCGGTCAGCGAGATGTACTTGTCTTCGTAGAGGCGCTCGGACCACCTGAGCTTCTCCGCGGCGCGCTCCAGTTCCTCGCGGGTCAGGGTGATCTTGGATTCCGCCTCCTTGACCTCCTGCGGATGCAGACCTTCGTTGTATTGGGTGACGTCCTCCTGGGCGAATTGTAGGTCGAGCTCCGCCTTGGAGATGTTACTCACCGCCTGGTTCCTGGCCACGGCGAGGTTCTCCCGGGCGCGGATGAAGGCCGCTTCGGCGTTGTCTACGGCGATCTGCTGCTGAATAAGGTCGTCTTGAAGGCGGCTCGCGTCCAGCTCGACCAGCAGGTCCCCTTTCTGAACACGTGTTCCCTCGGGCACCAGGTAGATGAGCGTAGACTGACCTTCGACCTCGCTCTTGAGGCTGACCTGCTCCAGCGACTTGATCGTACCGGATTCCACGACACTGATGGTCAAGGGGCCCTTTCGCACGCGGAAGGTCGGCTCGGTTCCCCGGGCGACTCCCAAGCCGGTTTGGCGAGTCAACGCGAATGCACCAAGCGCGCCCGCGACAATGACGAAGAAGGCCACGATAGGCAGCTTTCCCCGCGTTGCGTGTCCGATGCCTGTCACTGCACTCATTCCAATCCGTCCGATGGTCGGCGATGTAACCCTGCCCTGGTCCGCGCTCGTCGGCGCGCCGAATGCCGACACTACGCCGAAGAGCGAGCTCGTTGGCTGACGACCGCTGCCGTCAATGCGTTTTAAGCGCTCACCGGTACGTCCTACGCCTCGAGCACGTCGCGGATCTCCCCGGGTCCGCCCCAGGAAAGCGGGCGCCTCGCAGTTCTCCCCCTAAAACTGTTATTGTACTCGGCATGAGCACCCCGCTTCAAGTGTAAGCGGACCACCTGACAAGGACGCCTGTCCTGGGACGCCCGATCCCGCGATTCTGCTTTGGTGAGATTACCGGAGGGTGCGGTTGCCCTCAGGGAGGGGAGCGCCGGCCGTCTGTCGGCCGGGAGCTGACATGCCTTTCGCCCTATGGTGGCCGTTCGACCGGGCCGGGCTGTCCTTGGAATTGTGGCAATACAACCGCGCCGACTCGGGTGCGTAGGTGCATCACTTGGTCTTCCGACACGCGCAACCATCCCGAGGAGCGCCTGTCGCAAGCGATGAACATTGTGTGTCGGGCGCTCATCCCATGACGCGGGTTGGCCATATCGTGCCGAGCCTTTGCGTCAGGCCCTGACCATGCCGTCGGGAACGATGCATCTGAGCTGTCCGGGTTCTCACGCGCCGTCAACACCGCACTCGTGCGATATTCCGGCTAGGCGAGCCACGAGCCGTACAGTTCCGGCCGGCGATCGCGCCAGAACATTCGTCGTGCCGGGGATTCGGCGCAGAGGTTCAGGTCGCATTCGGCCAGCAGTAGTTCGTCCTGGCCACGGGCGGCTTTGGCCAACACAGTCCCGTTCGGGCCAACGACAAAGGACTCACCGGCGAATGTCAGTCTGTCTTCGCGTCCCACGCGGTTGCATAGAGCCGCGAAGTAGCCGTTCTGGAATGCGGCTGTGCGTACTTCCGCCTCGTAGAGGCCTTCGGGCCATTCCCCCACGGCGCCGGCCTGCGGGATGACCACCAGCTTTGCGCCTCTGACACCCAGAGCGCGCATGTACTCCGGGTAGTGCCGATCGTAGCAGATGGCCACGCCGAGTCGCCCGACACGGGTCTGGTAGACGGGCGCGCCCCGGTCGCCCGGATGGTAGTAGGCCTGCTCGTGAAAATCTTTCATCTCGGCGATGTGCACCATTCGTGTGACGCCCAGCAGCGATCCGTCAGCATCAATCACGGGCGAGCTGTCAAAGCACTTGCCGGATTGATCGCGTTCGTAGAGATTGCCAACTGTCACCAGGGACAGCCTACGGGCTGCTTCCGACAGGAGTTCCGTGGTTGGTCCGGGGATCGGCTCCGCGAAGCAGGCGGCGTCCTCGTCTCGAGGATGCTGCGGGAAGAAGCGATGTAAAGCCAGTTCGGCGAACGCGATGAGTTGTGCACCTTGTTCCGCTGCGCGCTCCATGAATTCCACGGCTCGCTTGCGGTTGGCGTCGTGGTCCGGTCCCGGCTGAAACTGGGCCAGGGCGATATCCATAGTCGGCCTCCCGTGGTCGTGTCTTGTGCGAATCATCGTACGGTCGGTCCCGTTTGCCGGCAAACCGCAGGCGGACCGTCCACCTCTTTCTTAATTCCGAGCCACACCCAAGGATGTGCGTCACCGCGGCGAGACTACACGGCGTGTGTGTAGGTCCTGTGCTCGAATCATGTCCACGAGCCCTGTCGCCAGGAACCAGTTGCCCGTGTGGTTCGGCGCCGCGTATCATACCGGCAGCATTCTCGTGGTCGTCGTTCTGACAAATCGACGGAGGTTATACCGTGCAGATCCTGATTACCACTCTGCGTTGTATTCTCATGTCCGTACTTGCCGCCGTCGCGGCGGCGCACTGCGACAAGAGCGAAACGGAGGATCGGAACGTCCTTCCGTCGCCGTCGTTTGAGGGGCCCATGTCGTTGGAGGAGGCGCTGGCTCAGCGGCGGTCCGTGCGCAGTTTCACTGACCAGGCCCTGACGCGTGAGGATGTCTCTCAGCTCTGCTGGGCGGCTCAGGGCATCACCGAGAATCGCGAGGGTATGCGAACAGCCCCTTCGGCTGGGGCGCTGTATCCAGTGGAGTTGTACGTCGTTGGCGCTGAGTGTGTCGAGCACTACCGGCCGCGCGGCCACACGCTTGAGCGCCATCTGGACGGAGACGTCCGTGCCGCATTGCAGGCGGCCGCCCTCGATCAGACTTCGGTCGGCGAAGCGCCCGCATGCATGGTCATCGCGGCCGTGGTGGAAAGCACGGCGCGCAAGTATGGCCCCAGGGCCGAGCGGTACTGCTTCATGGAAGCCGGCCATGTCGCCCAGAACATTCTCCTTCAGGCTACCGCCCTGCATCTGGGCGGTGTGCCGGTTGGCGCTTTCGAGGATGAGGAGGTCGGCGCGGTGCTGAAGCTTCCACCCGGCCAGCGTGCGTTGTACCTGATACCAGTAGGGTATCCAGGCGGCTAAGCCGACCGGCACGGGGCACCAATGCGAGTGACATTGCCGATTCTGTAGTCTCGGGTTATTTTGTCTGCGCACCGTGTCAACGTATCTCAGATCTGACTGCGGGGCAGCGCCGCGGCCGTACGCTACCGGAGACAGCGTCATGGAAGTGCTCCAAGCGATTACCACGCGACGGAGTGTCCGGGCCTACGCATCCAGACCTTTGCCGGCCGACGTCGTGCAGCGTATGTGCTGCGCGTTGCGCTTCGCTCCCTCGGCCTGCAATTACCAGCCCTGGCACTTCATCTTTGTGACCGACCCCGAGTTGCGACGAGAAGTGGCCCAAGCCAGTTACGGGCAGACATGGATGGCCGAGGCGCCGGTCATCGTTGCGGCCTGCGGTTTTCCTCGACAGGCCTACCAGACCATGGGCGGGCGCTACGACAGCGCCGCGATCGACGTGGCCATTGCCCTGGACCACCTGACGCTTGCGGCGGTGAGTGAAGGGTTGGGCACATGTTGGGTCGGTGCGTTTGACGAGGACCGAGTCACGAGGCTGCTGAAGGTTCCGGCCGAGGCGCGGGTCGTGGCCCTCACACCGCTGGGCTATCCGGCCTCGCCCGGCTTGAACCATCCGCTTGATGGGAGTCAGCGCAAATCACCCCACCAGATCTTCAGCGTGAATCACTACGGCAATCGCTTCACTGGAGAGCGGCTCGACTGAGCCGGGCCAGGCTCGTGCTCTCGGTATGGTCCGCTGAAGGCCCCGGGGGTCATGTTACGTGATACCCAGACCAGACCCCTTTCGCAATTCTCCTCCCATGGTGAAGACGTCTTCCCGCGACAATAACACGGCGAAGAAGGCGCCGGAGGGAGTACATGGCGGCGGTTGCGTTCTAGTTGGATATCGGCCGGCTTTCCGGCTGGCACTTCCTCCCGCGGTCGGTCAGCGGTCCTGCGGCGCGACGCCCATGCCGCTGCGGTCCGGGTAGGCCGGACGCCCGGGCGGGCGGTACGGATGGCGCTCAATCTCATCCAGCATGTGTTCGATGGCCGCGTCCAGTTGCGGATCGCCCCCGTCGGTCATCAGGGCCGGGTCGTCTATCACTTCGATGTCCGGTTCCACGCCGTGTCCTTCGACGCCCCAGGTGCCGTTGGTCTCATAGAAGGCCACCGTCGGCACGGTGATCGCCCCGCCGTCGATTAGGCCCGGATTGCCGGATATGCCCACCAGCCCGCCCCACGTGCGCGTGCCGATGAGCTTTCCCACGCCAGCCTGCCGGAACAGATAGGGGAACGAGTCGCCGCCGGAACCGGCCGCCCCGTTGATCAGCATGCACTTGGGTCCGTAATGTGCGTCTCTTGGCGACGGGCTGTCCTTGCCGTGGCGACTGGTCCAGTAGCTGGCGATGGGGCGGTTGAGCAGCTCAACGAAGCGTGATGGGCTGTGTCCGCCGCTGTTCCAGCGTTCGTCAATAATCAGGGCCTGTTTGTCGATTTGGCCGTAGAACTGGCGGAACAGCTCGTTCTGTCCATTGTCTGCGGTATCGGGTACGTGGATGTAGCCGACGCGACCGTCGGTCTTATCCTCCACATAGGTTCGGTTTCTTTCGACCCAGTCGCGGTAGCGCAGGGACACTTCGCTCCCGGTGGTCTCGACTACGACTTGGCGGGCTTCGTCGTCGAGGGTGGGTTTGTCGCTGACCGTGATGGTGATGGTCTTGTCGGCTAGTCCCTGGAACGCGGCCCAGGGATCGTGAGTGACATCCAGGGGGACTCCGTTAACCGCCAGCAGGTAGTCGCCCTCCTTGACCTCCAGGCCCGGGCGGCTCAGCGGCCCGCGGGCGTCCACGTCCCAGGGAGCACCCTGGATGATTCTGGCTATGCGGTAAGCCCCGTCGCGCAACTCGAAATCGGCGCCCAACATGCCCACCGAGACCTCGGGACCCTTCTCCGTGTCGCCAGCGCTCCACAGGTAGGCATGGCCCACATTCAGTTCGGCGATCATCTCCCCGATGACGAAGCTGACGTCCCGGCGCGAGGCGCAGTGCTCAAGCATGGGCTCGTAGCGCCGGCGCACGGCCTCCCAATCGACGCCGTGCATGTTAGGGTCGTAGAAGAAGTCGCGTTGCAGGCGCCAGGCCTCCACGAACATCTGCCGCCATTCCGCCCGCGGGTCAATGGTGGTCACCAGCCCGGACACGGACATGGGTTGGTCCATTTTCTGATCGGCTTCGGCATTCACCACGGCGAAGGTCTCGTCCTTGCGCACCAGTAGCTTCTTTCCATCGGCGGAGATACTGAATTGTCCCACCCCGTCAAGGACCGTCTTCTCTTCGCGTTTGTCTTGCTTTTCGTCTTCCTTCAGGTCATAGATCTTGATGGAGGGTTTGTCGTCACTGCCTGGCCGGGGGTGTCGCACATAAAGCAGCTTGCCCTCGTGGTTGAAGGCCAGGTTGGTGAAGGCCCCACTCTTGACCGGAAGCAGAATGGCCCGCTGCTCGAAGCCCTCCAGTTCTATCTCCAGCGGCTTGTCTTCGTCTTCCTTCTCCTCATCCTTCTTCTCGGATTCGTCGTTGGCGTCCTCGGCCTCGTCGCTATCGTTGTCGCCGTCGGCGGCCTTATCGCCTGGACCCGCGTCCTTCTCGCCTTCGTCGTCGGTTGCTTCGTCACGCTTGTTGTCCTCGCCCCAGGTTTCCTCGTCGCTCTTGGGAGCGAAGGGGGAGCCGACCTCGCTGCGCAGGGGGACCACCAGCAATTGGTCAGTGCCCGCATAGACAAATGTTGAACCCACGTCCTCGTGGATGGGCGACGTGAAATTGCGTTGGCTGGCCAAGAACAGATAGTCACCTTTGCGGTCGAACGTGGGCCAGCTATCGAGGAATCTTCCCGAGGTTACCTGGTGCGACTCGCCGGACTCGCGGTTGTATAGCCAGACGGCCAGGAGACCATTGTCCAGGGACCTGACATAGGCCAGCCAGCGCGAGTCGTGTGACCAGCTTACGCGGAGCGGCCGTGCGTAGGGGTCGGTGTCGATCAGCTTGGTTTCGCCGCTGTCCAGCGTATGCAAGTAGAGAGCCCCGCTTTTGTCGGTGAAGGTCAAGTGCTTGGAGTCCGGCGACCAGTTCGGGCCGAACAGGAAGGAAGCCTCTTGGTCGGTGATCTTCTTGGTCTCCCCGCGGCCATCCGACTGGGTGATATACACTTGGTACTCGCCGGTGGCGTCGGAGAAGTAGGCGATCCACTGTCCGTCGGGGCTCCACGTAGGGTCGCGCTCGGCCACCCCGTCGGTTAGGGTCAAGTTTCGCGGATGGCCCTTCTTGGCGGGAACGGTCCAAATGTCGCCACGGGCCCCGAAGACGGCCCGCTTGCCCGT
>CP070685.1:3040411-3047386 GCA_020352895.1 Phycisphaerales bacterium | reverse complement strand
TTCTGATATCGCACAGCCTGGGCGAGCACTATGCCTTCGTGGCGGTCGCCTTCCATGCCATACTTCTGGCACTGGCGGTGTGGGCAGCCTTGCGCGGATACACCCTGGCGGCGATGGGCGTCTTCTGGTTCTACATCGCCCTGATCCCCTACGCGGTTTTGCCGCAGACCGAAGTGTTCGTGGAGTACAAGACCTACCTGCCGAGCGTGGGCCTGGCTCTGGTCGTGGCCGAGGTGCTCCGGCGCATGCGACGTCGCGTGCCGTTGGGCTGGCAGGCGCCGGTCGTGGCTGTCGTGGTGATCGCGCTAATGATCACCACCATCCGCCGCAATGTCATCTACCAGAGCCCGGTGAATCTCTGGGCCGACGCGGCCGCCAAGGGTCCCAGTAACGTCCGGGCCCACAACGGGCTGGGCATGGCGCTCAGCGCCGCGGGGCGACACGACGAGGCGGTCAGTGCTCTGACCGAAGCGCTGCGTCTGGCACCGCACAACTACAAGGCCCACGTGAACCTGGGCATTACGTTCAAGAATCTCGGCCGGATCGATGAGGCCGTCGTCCACTATCTTCAGGCGCTCAGCCTCCGGCCGAACGACCCGGAGACGCACACCAACCTCGGCGTGGCTCTCAAGCAGAAAGGGGATCTCAACGGGGCCATCGAGCAATACCGCGAGGCGCTCCGGCTCGAGCCCGATCTGGCCGAGGCCCACATCAACATGGGCACCGCCCTGTACCTTCAGGGGAGATACGAAGAGGCCGCGCAGGCTTTCGAAGCGGGCCTGCGCCTGGAGCCCGATCACGCCATGGCCCACAACAACCTGGCGGCCGCGCTGTTCGCGCTGGATCGGCATGCCGATGCCGAACGCCAGGCCCGCCGGGCCCTGGCTCTGCAGCCGGACCTTTCGCTGGCCTACCTCAACCTCGGCAAAGCCTTGGCCGCGCAGGGCCGCAGGGGCGAGGCCGCCGCCGCGCTCGAGCAGGCCCTCCGCCTCAATCCCGGCCTTACCGAGGCGCAGAGGCAACTCGAAGTGCTGAGCACACGGAACCCGAACATGGAAGATCAAAACGCGCTACCGGCGAGTGGAGATCCACCGCAGGCGGACTGAAACCGGGCCATGTCGCAACGCCCGGCGGGCAGCGCGGCCAGCGTGTCCGGGTTGGGCTACTTCGATCCGAAGAACGCCAGGTTGTAGTTCTCGTAGAGCGTGTCCCACGGCAGGCCCAGCGTGTCGGTGATAAGCATCATCACGCCGTAGAACGCAATGCGAATCTTCTTCACGCCGAACACGACGAAGAAGAGGATCAGGATGCCCGCCCAGGCCACCGCCGGCCGGCGCAGCTTCCAGCGCGTTTCGTAATCCAGGTAGGGCTCGATGATCCCGAAGCCGTCGAAAGGAGGCATGGGCAGCAGGTTGATCATTACGGCCAGCAGTTGCAGGACGGTGAGCACGCCGAGAAAGCGCACCCAGTTCGGCTGGTTGGGGTCGGCGTGATCGACGAGGCCCACGGCCGGGTGGAGAATGATCGCGAACAGGAGGAACAGCAGGAGGTTGGCCGCGGGGCCCGCCGCCGAGACCGCAGAGGCCCACGCGCGGCTCCGCAAGGCCGACTGATCGATGCGCACAGCCGCGCCGGGCAATGGCATGCCGCCCATCAGCAGAATTACCGCGGGCACCACGATCGACATCAGCGGGTCGATGTAGGCGGCGGGATTCAGCCCCAGATAGCCCCGCTGCTTTACGGAAGCGTCCCCTGCCCAATAGGCCACGAGCGCGTGACAGAACTCGTGGAAGCAGACGGAAAGGATCCAGCCGAGCAGCACGGCGATCAGAAACGGCGACCAGTGCAAACCCGTCAGAGCTGGCATGTATGCTCCCACTCGCCGGCTGCAATCGCAGTCGCCGGAACCGGGCTGCGGGCCGAAGGCTACTTGCCGGTGGTGCCTTGCGGTTGCGGGGACCGGCCGTCCTTCGTTGGAAACTGCTCCATGAGCCGTCGGACCGCGATGTTGATTCTCTCTTCCCGCACGTCCGGGGGATCACTCGCTTGGAGCCGGGCGTAGGCCGCGCCCTGCCAGATCAGCTCCCGCGTGTCTGGATCGATGACCTCCATCAGCAGGGAGCCTTCGTCATACGTGACGCCATGGGCGCTTGCCCTTCGGTCCGTGCCCTTGAGTCGGGCCACGTAGTAGTCGAGCCAGAAATCAACGCCGCCCTTGTCGCTCTTGACGAATCCGTTCTCCGCAAGCCCCCTCTCGATGGTCTCGCGAAGATACGTGTCAAATTCGGGATTCACCGTCCGACGTTTTTTGGCGGTCTCTTCGTCAAGGGGCTTCAGGTCGTACGTCGTGCCGATCCCACCGAACTTGACTCCGGGGCCGTAGGCCGAACTGACCTCGATGTTGTATTTGTTCTCCGCGCAGCCGCATGACAGCAGGCCGACGGCCAGCCCGGATGCCATTGCCCCGGCTACGCTCCTAGCTCGATGACCCATGTTCAACATGCTCGGATCTCCTGGCCCCGGCCCTGGCTGGTTCCGGCTCTTCGCGTCACGCCGCCGGGGTTGCTGCGCTCCACTTGCAGGGCCCATTGTAGGTGCGGCCCCATGTGCGACAAGTCCGAGTAGAGTAGAGAGCGGGGGCCTCCAGGCTGCATGAGGTCCATCGCAGGCGGATGGAACACGCCTTCGGCTGCCTCTACGATGGAGCTGAGAGCTGTATGGCTGAGAACGCTATGAGACGAACCGAGCGCAACTTCCACACGCGCGACGCGAACGGGCGGTCCGTGAGGATGATCGATCCGGTCATGCTCCTCATCCTGCACCGCTTCGACACCATCGATGCCGACGCGCTGCACGACATCGTCGAGACGATGGAGCCCGGCACGGCCCGGTTCCGCCGGCACGTCTGGATCATCATCCCTGCGGCGCTGGCCGCCTTCGCCCTGCTCGTGGCGTTCCTGTACTACACGGGCGACGCCAGCGCGAGGAAGGACCTGATCAGCACGATCACTAACCCTGTCTTCATGATCCCGAACATCGTCTGCTGCTGTGTGGTACCGTGGATCGTCACGCGGCAGAACTACATGAAGCACATTCGCTCGGCCATGCTCAAACACCGGCGCTGCCCCCACTGCGGCTACGACCTTCGGGGCACTCCCACCGCCGCCGACGGCAATTCCATCTGCTCGGAGTGCGGTTGCGCCTGGCTCATATACGACGAAGACCAAGCCTCGCCCGAAGCCGCGGCCGCGTACGCCGCCCAAGTGCGCCGCCGACAGAGGACTCTGATGCTCGCGCTTGTCGGGCTGACCCTCACGGCGGTCCTTGGCATGGTTGTCTTCATGATGCGCCGATGACAGCGCGCGCCCATGGTGCGGCACTGCCGTATGCGGCGAATCCCGACGTTGCTGGTCCACTCCCTCACTGTCGCGGGTCGTTGACGCGGGGCGTGGGGACTGACCAGCAAGGCCTGTGAGAACAAGAACCCACCGTCCCTACACGAGACGGTGGGTATCTTATTGCTCGCACCGGAGTAGCTCGCCCCGGACCGGTGCGGGGTTTGTCCCGGTCCGCAGCGGCCACGCCAGCGCAGCTCCTCGCCGGGCACCGACCCGATTCAGGCCCGGCGATCGACCACGGGCTAATGGTCTGCGCAATGGGGCGGCGAGAGGGTGGCGGTCTGGCCGTAGAGAATCGCGAACGTGGCGAGATCGGCCAGGTCCACCTTTCCGCTGTCATCCATATCCGCGCAGACGAATTGGGCCGGCCGACAATGATCCGCCGGCATCTCCATCCCAAAGCACAGAGCCAGGCAGGCGAAGTCGCCGAGGTTGACCGGTCCCCCGCTGTAGTCGACGTCGCCGCAGATGCAGACCGGGCAATCGAGGAAGCACGACCAGGCGCTCTCGCCTTCGAGATAGTCGCAGACACTATCGCCGCAGAGCATGGGCTCGTCGCAGTTCTCGATGCAGGTCCCGCTCAGACAGTCCCACTGGCCGACGCAATCGATGATCCAGTCTTTGTGGAAGCAGTGAATGTCCTGGTTGCATTGCCAGGGGCAGTCGGGGGCGCAGGTAGCCGCCGCCTCTCCCTGCCACGGCTCGCACCAGCCATCGCCGCAAGGCAGCCCGCAGACCTCGACGCAGCGGCCGGCGACACAGTCCCAGTGGCCGTAGCAGTCGACCAGCCAGGGCAGCCGGAGGCAGTCGATGTCGTGCTCGCAGATGGGCTGCGGGCAGTCGATGGGGCAGGACTCGTCGCTCTCACCGGCTACCCGGTCGCAGAAGCCGTCGCCGCAGTTGTGGTTCTCGCAGTTGGGCACGCAGAAGTCCTCGTGGCAGTCCCAATCGCCGCCGCAATCGACGGGCCAGGGATAGTCGATGCAGTCGATGTCAGCCTCACAACTGAGCGAACAGTCGTCCATACAACTGTAGAAACTCTCCCCGCCGGCTGGGTCGCAGAAGCCGTCGCCGCAGGTTTGGTAGTCGCAGATGGGGACGCAGGCCCCCTGCTGGCAGTCCCAATGGCCCTGGCAGAAGACGTTCCACTCCTGCCCGATACAGTTGCTCGGCTCGAGGCAGAGCGGATCCACGCAGTCGTAGGAGCAGGATTCCATGCTCTCGCCCCAGAGCGCGTCGCAGATGCCGTTGCCGCACTGGTGGTTGGAGCAGTTCTCGACGCAGTTGAAATCCACGCAGTCCCAGTCGCCGACGCCGTAGACGATCCACTCCTGCCAGAGGCAGTGCCAGTCCGCGAAGCATTGCGCGGCCGCGGGCCGGGTCCATGCTCCGATGGTCAGCCCCGCGACCAGAAGCGTTGTGGCCATCCATCGTGTCTTGCTCATGAGGTGACTCCTTTCGAATTGCGTGCCCTTCCCGGGGGAGCTGCCGGTGCCTGGCAATCCGGCGACCGCCCGCCGTGCCGGGCGGCCGCGACCGATCGGCCGCGGATGCGGCCCTGTCCGTTCAGGCAGCAGGCTCCCCGGCGCGCCGTGAGCGCTCAGAGTTGGCGCACCGGTGCCTGCGCGGGAGTTTGGGCAAAGCGTGTGCCTGGGGGGCGATTGGGGGCCAGGGTGCGGCCCTGGCGGGCGCGGTGCCTCCGATAACCTTTATGTTCCTAGGGCGTTAGGTCTTTCCTTGGGTGGGGAGGGCGCAGAGTCTGATGTTTTGGACAACTTCGCAAGGCGATGGCTCACCTGCGCCGATTGGCTGCCGTGAGCCAGGTGCGCGGCAGCCTGGCCACCTTGCGGCTGATGGGCCGGGGGCTCAGCAGCAGGCGTCTTCGGAGCAGCACTGTACGGCCGCAGCCGGTGTTCCTCGCAGGACGGCGGCGTGGACCTGGGGCTTACGGCCGGGCTGCTCCCCCGCGCTGACCACGCGGACGATGTCCTCGGGCGAGTAGCCGCGCTCGACCATCATCTGCTTGAGGCGGGTCAGCTCCGTGGCGGCGACGATTTTCCTTATGGTGCCGGCGATGATGTAGGCCAAGGCCACGATGGCCGCGAGCATGAACACCGGGATCGGCTGCTGAAAAACGTTGTTCCAGTCGATGCTGGCCAGCGGTTCCATGATCTGTCCTCCAAGGCGCGAGGATGTTTTTCACGCTATTCCGGTGTATTCGGCGTGGGCGGCCGTTTATTCGGGCCGCGGGGAAATCGCGGCTGGGCTGTCCGTATCATCCGCTGCGGCCCTCTCGGGGCGCCGGCCAAGCCGCCTGAAGGCTCCCGGAGCGGAAGCTCAGCAGCACGCGTCTTGGGAGCAGCCCTGCCCGGCGGTGGCCGCTGTGCCCCGCAGGACGGCAGCGTGGACCTGGGGCTTACGGCCGGAAGGCTCGCCGCCGTTGACCACGCGGAGGATGTCCTCGGGCGAGTAGCCGCGCTCGACCATCATCTGCTTGAGGCGGAGCCGCTCGGTGGCAACGGCCGTGTTGTGCCACGTGGCGGCGACGATGCCGGCGATGGCGACTAGGGTCGCCAGTAGGAACAGGAGGTTAGGCATGTCGAACACGTAGTCCCAGTCGAACGAGGCGATCAGGTTCATGGCGGGTCCTCCAAAGCGCAGGGAGAACTCTCCCGCTATGCAGGGGTATTCGGCGTCGGTCGCCGGTTATTCGGGCCGCGGGGGAGATGGCGGCAGGTGCCGTTCGTGCCATCCGCCGCGGGCCTTTCGGGGCGTCCGCCAGCCGCTACCATGCCGGTATGTCCCTGTTCGCGGTAGCGTTGGTGCTGGGGGCGTGTTTCACGCACGCGGTGTGGAATCTGCTCAGCAAACGGATCGCGGCCACCCCCGCGTTCTTCTGGGTGGCCAATGCGGCGGCCATTGTGCTGACCGCACCATTATTTGCCCTGACCGTGGCCGGGGAGGTGCCGCACCTGCCGGGGCGGGTGTGGCTGTGCGTGGCGGCGGCGGGGGTGTTCGAAGGGCTCTACTTCGTCTTCCTGGCGTGGGCGTACCGGCACGGGGACGTGTCGGTGGTGTACCCGCTGGCTCGGGCGGCACCGATCTTCTTGATTCTGGCGGTGGACCTGATGCTGGGGCGATTCCCGACCGGGTTCGCCGCGGTGGGCATGGTGCTGGTCGGCGTCGGCTGTTTCATTCTGCCGTTGCGGCGGCTCCGGATCGGGCCGGACGGGCTGGCCTGGCGGAACTACGCGAACCGCGGGAGCCTGTGGGCCGGGGCTGTCGGGCTGTGCATCAGCGGCTACTCGGTTACGGACAACTACGGAGTCGATCTGATTCAGGCGGCCGTGCCGGAGCTGCGCGGGGCGTTTCTGTATGGCTGTCTGGTGTGGGTGAGCGCGGCCACCGTGTTGCTGGTCGGCGTGCTGCTGAGCGAGGGGGCCGGGGCGATCGCGCGGGCCTGGCGCACCGAACGGCGCAACAGCATCATCGTCGGCGTGCTGCTGTTCTCGACGTATCTGCTGATACTGTGGGCGTACGCGCATACCGAGGTGGTGGCCTATGCCGCCGGGCTGCG
>CP070685.1:3031758-3040311 GCA_020352895.1 Phycisphaerales bacterium | reverse complement strand
TGGGGAGCCATGAACGGACGCTTCTGCGGCTTCATTGCGGCAAAGAGCCTGCAGGCGCCCGATGTCCTCGTAGGCGTGGTGATCACGTCCATCGCCATTGCCAATCTGTTTGCAGTATGGTGGGGCTCGGTGATGGTCCGCCATCCACCATGGCGGTTCCTGATCCCGGGCATCATGGCTCTCGCCGCCATCCTGATCAGTTTTGCGGCCGGGCCGCTGTTCCGATCAGTCGACCAGCGGTGGGGCGTGGCCCCGGCCGGCGTTGATGGCGGCACTTGGTCGGCCTCAGCGATGATCTTTGCACTCCAGATGATCCTGGCGTGGATCATCATCCAGGCCATCAACACTGCGCGTACCTGTTTGTGGCGCCTGAACTACCCGGAAACTCATCGCGCCCGTATCATGGCCCGCTTCGCCATCTGGCAGGTGCTGGTCGCAGTGGCCACGGCCGCGCTGATCGGATCCTATCTGGACGGCCGCGTGCACATCGACTTCGGCGATTGGGTTGACCTGCAGTTGGATCTAAGCCGGCTTCCCATGGCCGGCAGCGCCGATGCTTACCAGCTGCTGTTTCCGCTCATTGGCGTGTTGGCCCTGTTCTCAGCTTGGTTCTATCGAGGCATGAAGGTCCGGCGAGAACACAAGGCCTTGGAAGCGGCCAACGCGCTGCGACGTGAAGCGGGCATGCCCCATGCAGCAGAGGCGAGTTTCAACCTGCCCGGTTGGCTGCAAACCCTGTGGGCCGGCGTATTCCTGGGCCTGGATGAGGCCGTCGCGCTGCTGCGTAGGGACGGCCCGTTCCGGCGGTACATGATCTGGCAGATGATCGCCGGTGTAGGGACTATGATGCTCGAAGTCCCGCTGATCCTGATCCTCAAAGAGAAGTTCGGCGTCAATTATGCCGCAGGCGCGGCCTTGCTGACCATCTTCCCGCAATGCGTGATGATTGCCGCCACGCCCATGTGGGCCCGGCTGTTCGACCGCTGGCCGCTGCTGCGCTTCCGCGTGATTCACATGGCCGCGTGGATCGTCAGCAGGCTTGTTCTGGGGGTGGGCTTCTGGTTCATGTCTCTCCCGCTGGTCGGCATCGGTCTGATGTCAGGAGGATTTGCCCTGGCTGGCGGCCGCTTCAGTTGGCAGCTCGGACACATGGCCTTTGCAAAGAGCCACAACGACGCGACCTACATGGGCATCCACCAGGCGCTGACCGGCGTTCGTGGGCTTCTCACACCGTTTGTCGGCGCCTATCTCTATCGATATGTCATGGGTTGGCATATCGTCTGGCTTTGCGCCCTCATGCAGGCCATCGGTCTCTACGGCTTCGCCCGCATGCGCAGGTATGATGAGCCGCGTATGAACCCCGAGCCTTCCCGGCCTTCTTCACACGAGCAGGCAGCAGACTGAACGGCATACTCGGGATCCCGCGCGGAGGGCTTGGTCGGCCGCGCCCCAAAAAAATCCCGTGTCTCCGAAGACGAAGACACGGGACCGTTGAAAGGGGACACGACAGCTTCCAATCAATTTATATGAGGCCCCACGCTCAGGAATCAAACAAGGGGGACAAAAAAAGTGACGCCCAGGCGGCTCAGACGCCATGTTCGTACTAAGCGTCACGAACCTTCAGCTTCCCGGAAGCGCTCCCATAAACCACCCTGGGGTGGGCTTCCATCGCCCGCGGTCCTAGCCCTAGGAGAGCTTGCCGCTGCGGACGATGGCCCAGACCAATCCCGCCCCCAGGATACCCGCAAACACGTAGCCCAGAATCCCGAACGCACGTATGGGCAACCCGAGCAACGTGGCATCTCCGGCGCCGGTAAGGATCATAGAACTGCTGACGATAATAGCAGCTATGACGATTGCGAAGGAAAGCCGGTTGCCGGAACGGTCCAGCTCGCTGGCCAAGTAATCGAGGTTCTGATGTCGGATGTGGATTTCCCACTGTCCCCGAGCCAACCGGCGGGTGACGTCGCGGAGCTGCCGGGGCATCTGCCGCGCCAAAGCCAATAGGTGCCAGCCGGTGATGCCGGCTGCCCGCATCAGACGCTGGGGGTGAAAACGTTCCAGGATCATCTTGTGGACACGCGGACGAATCAGGGCCAGGAGATTGACGTCCGGGTCCAACTGCATGCCGACGCCCGCGATCGTTACCATCGATTTGCCGAGCATCACAAGGTCGCGCGGCAGGACCACGCCGTTGGCCCGCACTACCTCGGTTAACTCGGTGAAGATGGTCGGCAGGCGGAGGCGCTTAAGCGGCAGGCCGTGGTATTTCTCCAACAGCTCGCGCAGGTCGCGCGACAGTTGTCGCCGATCGGTCTGCCGGGGCAGAGCTTCCATGTCGTCGAGAACGTCCACTACGATGTCTACTTCCTTGTTGTCCGCAGCCACAAGCATGGTGAGAAAGTGGCCGGTCATCTCCTCGCTGAGCTGCCCGATCATCCCAAAGTCGATCAGGGCAACCTGCAGCGGCTCATCGATCAGAATGTTGCCCGGGTGCGGATCGCCGTGGAACATGCCCAACTCGAAGTACTGCTTGAGGAAGGCGTCGGACAGGGTGCGGGCCAACTGGCTGCGGTCGATGCGACCATCCCCCGCGTCGATGACCTGCTGGAGGGGAAGACCCTCAAGATAGTCCATGGTCAACACACGCGTGCCTGTCAGCTCCCAAATTACGTCGGCGATTCGGACGTTGGAGTCCTCACGGAAGGCCTCGGCGAAGCGGGCCATGGTGGCGGCTTCGTTGACGAAGTCCAGTTCACGACGGATCGTTTTCTCAAATTCCTCGATCAGCATCCGGGGGCGAAAAGGTCCGACCTCAGGGATAAAGCGTTCCGTGGCATCGGCCAGCCACTTGAGGAGTTGAATGTCTAGCTCGATGACGCTCTCGATCCCAGGTCGTTTGACCTTGACCACGACGCGTCGACCGTCTCGGGTGCGGGCCCCGTAGGCCTGGGCGATGGAGCCGGCAGCCATCGGCGCCTCGTCGAATTGCACAAAGCAGCGCTCCACGGGGGCACCGAGGTCCTCCTCGATCACGCGGCGGGCCAAGTCGCTGCTGAAAGGCTCGACCCGGTCTTGCAGGCGGCGCAGCTCGACCAGCACGTAGTCCGGGAGGAGGTCGGGACGTGTGGAAAGTACCTGCCCCAGCTTGACGAAGGTTGGGCCAAGGTCCTCGCAGACCTTGACCAGGCGTCGGGCCACCGATATCGGGTCCTGGGTCTCCAGGGGACGGGGGCGGCGCCAACGGCCGGGCAGGGGCACATACCGGCCTAGATTGACCCTCTGAACGAGGTGCTCGAAGCCGTGAGTACCGAGCACCTGAGCGATGGTGCGTAATCGCCCGATGCTGCGAACACTCTTGGGTAGATAGATGTACATGGCCATTCCGTGACGAGAAGCCGGATCGGAAGAATCTTAACACCACAGCGGCACTGTGTCTCTGGGAGACGAATCAGCGTTGTCAACGGGGGCTTCGCAGTGTCAGCACGCTGATTTCCGGCCGGCAGCGGAACCGAATGGGCATGCGGGTCCAGCCGATGCCACGGTTCACATAAACCGGCATATCACGGTAGCGGCACAGACCGGCGGCAAACCGAGGGCCGACCAAACGAGTCTCGGTAATCAGCGGCCCTACGCCCGGCAGGCGAATCTGCCCACCGTGCGTATGGCCGCAGAGAAGCAGGGAAATCGGGTGCCGGGCAGCGGTGACGGCCCCATCCGGACTGTGACAGATGCCGATCTTGAAACTGTCCGGGGCCGCGCCGCGGAGGGCGGCGATCCAGTCCGGATCCCGCCGCCGGGCGGCCGCCACGCCGACAAAGCTGAGGGTGGCTGGACGGCAACGTCCGCCTTCAGCAATCTCGACGCTGCGGGTGAGCCCCGACGCGCCGCGGTCAGGCCCTACGCCGCCCCGGTATACTGCGTAGCAATCGTTGAACAGGACCCGGAAGCCCATCTCGCGAAGAGGCCGAACCATGCTCCAGGAATCATGGTTGCCTTTGGTGGCCACGAGTCCGTCAGGAAACTCAAGCCCCTGAAAGATGCGGCGGGTAGCGCCTAACGTCCTGTGAACCGACGAGCCGTACTTGTGAAAGTCGCCCGCCATGATTAGCACATCGGCGTCGATGTACCGCAACTCACGCCGGAGCAGAAGCTCCCTCGGGCCGAATCCGGATGTATGGAGACAACTGATCAGGACGATGCGATAGCCGTCGAACGCCGGCGGCAAACCCGCCAACTCTACTTCGGTCTGAGTGACCTCGAGATTGAAGGTAGCCAAGTAGGACCAGTGCAGCCCCGCCGAGGGCAGTACACACTCGGTGGCAACGAGTAGCTTTACCCAGAACACCTTCTGATTGCCTCCCCGATTGGTCCCGCGGCCCGTACATGCTCTCTGGCCGTTCGCATCATTCGGAACGGCGCGCCTGTGTTTTACGCGGCCGGGCCGATCTGGGCCCAGCGGCGCCCGCGCGGAAGCGCCCACAGGAGATCTGCGATTTTATCGCCCTGACGGGCTGGGGCGAGGCGAGCCTCCGCACGCTGCCGGCGATGCCGAGCCCTGGCGCAGCCATGGGCCGTCTGAAGGCGATACGCCGGCTCGGCAATAGCCGGCACGATGGACCAAGCCTGGCGGGGCCTACGCGGCGCCAGCCCTCGAGAAAAGTTGAGCTTGATGCCTCCCGGAGAACTAGAATTAGGTGCCTATGAGCGGTGACTTGCTACCCCAGCTTGACGATCCGGTACCGGTGTTCCCGCTGCCCAACCTTGTGCTGTTCCCACGGGCGGTGCAGTTTCTGCACATCTTCGAGAAACGTTATCGGCTTATGTGCAAGCACCTGCTCGAGCGGGAGGGCGACCAGCGTCTTATCGCCATGGCCCACCTGAGGCCGGGATACCACGCAAAGTACCACACCAACTGGGCCGAGATCGATCCGATCGCCTGTGTGGCTCTGGTAGTCAAACACGAGTGTCTGCCGGACGGGCGCTACAACCTGCTGATTCGGGGGCTGTGCCGAGCCCGCGTTCAGCGGGAGATCCGAGACGGAGCGTACCGGCTGGCATGGCTGGAGGGCCTGCGGGAGGATCACACCCCCTGCGAGCCGCCCGATCACATACGGCTCAAGGAGGCGTTGCATCAGGCCTTACGCAAGCCGGTCCTTGCAGGCCTGCCATGCGGACAGTTCTGCCGGGATCTATTCGATAGTGACTTGCATCTCGGGGCGCTGGCGGACCTGCTGGCCTTTCACCTGCTGCCGCAGGAGCAGGACGCCGTTAAACAGATCATGCTGGAGGAACTGGATATGGCCGGGCGAGCCGAAGTCCTGCTGAAGGAGATCCAGGCATTCGGGCGGAAGCTGGAGGTCGCCAGCCGAACCACCACCGGATGGCCTCCGGTGAACTACGCCAACTGATCCTGCTTGCCCCAGGCCAAGTGCCGCGTCTCGCGACGATTGCTAGCCAGCCGCCAGCACGTCAGATACCATGGATATGGACAGCCCGGTGGGTCGGGTGATCGATCCGTTCGCCCTAGGGCGGGCGGGTAGGAAAGTCCGAACTGGAAAGGGCACGGTGGTCGGTAACGCCGACCGGGCGACCCGTCGCTTCGCGCAGCGGGGAAGCCCAGGGAAAGTGCCACAGAAACGACACCGCCAATGGCCCGCTTCGGCGGGCACAGGTAAGGGTGAAATGGTGCGGCAAGAGCGCACCGCGCGGGTGGTGACATCCGCGGCAGGGTAAACCCCACCGCCAGCAAGCCCATGTAGGCGGCCAGCCTCGCCCTCGGGCGAGCGCGATGTGGCCCGCATCGTTCGAGCCGCGGGTAGGGTGCTCGAGCCGTCGAGCAATCGTCGGCCCAGATGAATGATCGCCCTCCGCCTATTCGGCGGAGACAGAATTCGGCTTACAGACCCGCCGGGCCGTTCCTTCCTGCTGCCCACTTTGCCGCCGGGACGCGCCCACCTATGATCGCCTTCCATGAAGAGCATCAGTCTCGAAGGGATGAATCTGCTCCGCTTTGAATTGCTGTCTGAGCAGGCCGGTCTGGTCCACGCCGTGACCACCAGGCCGCACAACCTGGCACCGCACAGGGCAGCGGATCGAGAGCTAGCCACGGAGAACCGCCGACGGCTGTGCGCCGCCCTGGGCCTGGAGTTCGATAAGCTTACGGCAGCTACTCAGATGCATGGGGCGGAGGTGCTGCCGGTGGCGGAAGGCGACGCCGGGCGTGGACGCGAGGGCCGCCACAATGCCGTGCCTTTCGTGGACGGACTGATCACCGACCGGCGTGGCGTGGGGCTGCTGAGCATGTCGGCCGATTGCCCTACGGTGCTGGTCTACGATCCCGCTCATCGGGCCGTGGGCGTGGCCCACGCCAGTTGGCGCGGCACGCTGGGCGGCATCGCGGCCAATCTGGTCGCTCAAATGCAACGGTCTTTCGGCTGTCGGCCGAGCGATTTGATGGCGGGCATCGGCCCGTCGGCCGGCCCCTGCTGCTACGAAGTCAAGGACGATGTGCGCCGCGTGGCGGCCACTCGGCTGGAGCACGTGCACCGGTTGATACCATCACGTGGGGGACGCTTCTTTCTCGATCTGTGGGCCACCTTGGAGTCGCAACTGCTCGAGGCCGGTGTACCACAGGCCAACATCGAACAGGCCCGCCTCTGCACCATGTGCGATCAGCGCTTCTTCTCCCACCGACGCGACGGTGCCAGTACGGGACGGTTCGGGTTGCTCGGCGCCTTGAAGCCCGTCCAGTAATTCATCCTTCAGACGAGGGCGGTGACTCGGTGTCCGAGGATTCCGGAGGCGGTTCGGAAGCCTCGGATGGCGTGGTCTCCGCGGCCGGTGCCTCGGCCGGAGCGGCCTCGGCCGCCTGCTCAATCGTCGCCTCTTCGATCTCTTCCGTGTACACGTCTTCCAGGTCGGTGGCGTCGACCACCCGGCGGAGCAGCAGATAGATCCACGTGAACCCATTGAACAAAAAGGAAATCACGAAGGCGTGGAGAGCCACGACGACCAGTGAGACGAAGATCCAGATCACAGCCGCGCCGAACGGCTCGGCCCGCGAGAGGTTGATCATTTCGAACTGCGGTCGCAGACTCTCGAACGTGGGCCGCGCCCACATCACGTCGAACTTGTTCATCTCCGCGCCGGCCTCAGGACGATCGGTAAACACACCCACGCCCCACGACACGAACACGTGCGTGCATACCAACAGCAGGAAAACGAAGAATCGCAGGAACACGTAGCACAGCGAACCGTATATCAGCAACACCAGGCCATAGAAGATCGCCCGCCAGGGACGGTTGTAGACGTAACTGAAGCTGCGGGAGATGGCATCGAAGGAATCGCTACCCTCCGCCGCGATCGTCGGCCACATAAGGGCCGCGCCACCCGTGGCCCCTACGGCCACCAGGGCAATCACGAACCCGCCCAACAGGGCCAGGGGGAAGAGCAGCGGACCGAAGATCTCGCCCAGCACCGGGATGGCCGTGCCGAGGCCGCCAATCCACATGAGCAGGCCCACGAGAACCACAAATACCAACGGAATCAACGGCGCCAGGAAGAATTCGCGCCACTTGCTCCTGCCGAAAGCCAAGGCCTTACCAATGGAAATCCGTTGGTCGAGAGTCGCTTCCATGGCAGCCATACGGCAGAGACCTCCCCCGATCAGCGACCAGAGAGCCAGGTTAAGCAGGACGAAGCAAATGAAGTACCAGGGATGGATGCGCATCATCCAACAGCCTGCCCCGCCCATGTTGGCCAGAGCACCCGCGAAGCTCTCAGGAGCGAAGGGATTGACTGGGTGAACCCGAACATCCGTCTCGGCGAACCGGCGCGCGGCCACGTTGCCGCTCAAGAGAGCACCGACTGCGGTTCGGGCAAAATGCAGCTCGTGGGTGATCCACTGACCGAAGATACGCTGCGTGTCGAGCGCCTCGATCGCGGCCATCAGGGCCAGATACTCGACCCGCGACTTGCGCACCATCTCGGGCAAGGCGTCGTCGAGCCTGTCCCGCTCGGCCTCATGCTGGTCTTCGGGCAGGTCTTCGATTCGCTTGTTCTCAGCCTCGCGCCGCTCATCCAAGTCCATCAACGACTGATATTTCTCGTCGATGCGGGCGCGCAGCCTGTTGATGGCGCCTGACCGGTCTTGCTCTAGAGCTTCACGGGCGCCGTCAAGAGAGTCGGCCGCATCCTGCGAAACCATCAAGCCGGCCAGCTCCTGATCGTCTGCAAGAGCCCGCCGCTCTTTCCATCGCTCGAATTCTGTACCGGAAACATATTGCCTGATCTCGCCGCTGTAGACGCGGACTCCGGCGCCTGCCCAGATCCCGTCCAGACACACCCCCACAAGGTAGGTAAGCAGCAGGCCCGTCACGGCGAGAATCATCTTGCCGGGCTGCACCGCGAGCTTGAAAGTGCGGAAGATGACCGGAAAACCGAACCACTCAGTGAACGGAGGCGTCGCTTCGCGTGGGCTTTCAGACATGAGCAACTCCTTCCTGATTTGCTGCGGGGGCGGCGCAAGTCGATGGTGGGTTGCGCCTCGTA
>CP070685.1:2999432-3031658 GCA_020352895.1 Phycisphaerales bacterium | reverse complement strand
GGCGGCGGCGCGGCTGGCGCGGGAGCGCCGCGACGGGCGTCACCTGCGCGTGTGCTGGGAGACGAACGGGGGCATGTCGCGGGCCGTGCTGAAGCGGATGGCGGAGGTGTCGCTGGAAAGCGGGGGCTGCGTCAAGTTCGACCTGAAGGCGTGGGATGAGAGTCTGCACCGGGCGTTGTGCGGCGCGTCGAACAGAATCACGCTGAGGAACTTCGAGTATCTGAGCGGGTGGATCGGCCGCCGTCCGGACCCGCCGTTGGTGGTGGCGTCGACGCTGCTCGTGCCGGGGTATGCCGAAGCGGACGAGGTCGGGCGTATCGCGCGATTCATAGCGGGCCTCGACGCGGACATCCCGTGGGCGCTGCTGGCGTTTTACCCCGCGTTTGAGATGCACGATCTGCCGACGACATCGCGGCGGCAGGCGGCCGAGTGTCTGGAGGCGGCTCGGGCGGCAGGGCTGAGGCGCGTGCGGCTGGGAAACACGCATCTGCTGGCGTAGAGGCGTGGTCCGTGTGATTCAAGCGAGTCGAGTGTCGCCGCCTGATTCGGGTGAGCGGGCGACGTTGAGGGATCTGGCAGGATGCTGATCGGAATCAAGTTGAACGTGGGCTTCGCGGACCGGGAGCCGTATCAGCATTTGTACGGCCGGCGGGACGTGTTGGCGTATTTGCGCGGTCTCGGCGTGCGGGCGGCCGAAGCGCCGGTCGGAGCGAGGACCGATGTGGAAGCGATCAAGGCGCACGCGAGGCAATGCGCGGCCGCGGGGCTGCGGCTGTCCATGCACCCGTACACCGAGGGGACGCCCGCCAACCCGGCGTACTTTGCCGACGAGCGGGACAACGCGTGCCGGGCGCTTCATGAGCGTTTTTTTCGGCTGGCGGCGGAGGCGGCCGGACTTCAGCAGGGCGAATCAGTGGTGAATATCCACTCGGCGGCCGGACCTCTGGAGATGAGCAGGAGAACGCTGGTCGATCAGTCGGTGCGGTTCTTCGCGTGGGCCAGGCGGTGGTGCGAGCGGCACGGGCCGCTGGCTCGGCCGGTGGCGGAGTTGCAGATCAGGCCGTACCCGTACGAGCCCATTCAGCGGATCGGGGACAACTTCGCCGAGCTGCTGGAGGTGGTCGAGCGGAGCGGGTGCGGGGCATGCTGGGATTTCGGGCACGCGTATATGAACACGGTGCGATTCGGGCTGCCGGGAGAGGCGCCGCGGGTGCTGCTGGGGCGCGTGGCCCACGTGCATTGTCATGACGCGGATGACGAGGATCATCAGCCGCTGGTGTTCGACAGGGTGCCATGGAGGCGGCACCTTACGGAGTTGGCGGCCGAGGGCTTTGAGGGGACGGTCATTCTGGAGGTCCCGCCGGAGTACTTCCTGCCGCACGGCGGGCTGGCGGCGCTGGAAGACTCGATACGGGTGCTCAGGGATTTCGTCGGGGAGCTGGCCGCAGTGGAGAACGACCGACCTGAGTAATCGGGCTCGAGGAAGACCTGAAGCTCTCAGGAGACGGCCCTCGACATCATTCCGCGCGCCAATTATTAGGTGTTCGATTGGGTATCCGGTTTTTCCGGCTCCGCTTCTGCGCTACGCATCGGCTGCGGGACCGAATCCAAGAAAACCCTCCGACCCGCGGGCATTCCATTTGCACCTGGTGTTTTCCCCAGCCGCCGCCGCGATGTGCGGACTGTGTTGAGCGAGTAGATCAGCAGGGCCGTCCAGATGCAGACGAAGCTGCTCAAATAGGGCCGACTCAAGGTTTCGCCGAAGGCGGTGATCGAAAGAAGGAACGTGATTGAGGGGGTGACATAGAGCAGGAATCCGAGCGTCGACAGGCGGAGCCTGCGGGCAGCTTGAACGTACCATACCAACGGGACGCCCGTGACCAAGCCGCTCATGGGCAGAAGCGCGATGATCCACCAAGATCCCCCTGTAAAAATCGAGGCTTCGTGGGCTCCGAGATAAGCGAGATAGGCCACGGCGAACGGTACGAACAAGATCGTCTCTACCGCGACACCAGCAAGTGGATCAACCGGGGCCATCTTCCGCAACAGCGCGTAGAGGCCGCGCGCCGTAGCCATCACAATCACCACCGCTGGCGGCTGATCGCCAGCGACCCACAGATACACAACCGCCGATGTCGCCAGGAGCACGCTGATCCACTGCCACGTACGCAGCCGTTCTCCGAGGAAAAGGTATCCGAGCGCTACACTCACCAGAGGACTGACGAAGTAGGCCATGCTGGCCTGGAGCACTTGATCGTGCGCAACGGCCCACAGGAACGCGGCCCACGTTGTGCCGAGCAAAGTGGCCGTGACGGCAAGCACACCGAGGTTCCGGCGAATCGACACGGCTGTCAACGCCTCACGCCAACGACCGCACACACACGTCAGGAATACCAACAGGAAGGCAGACCACACGGCGCGGTGGGCAAGCAACTCTGGGACCGGCACAACGGCCACGGCCTTGTAATAGATAGGGGCGCATCCCCATGTGATATAGGCCGCCAGCGCACGGGAGAGGCCCGCAAGGTTCCTGGTCGGCGTGGCGCTGGAGAGGACGTCAACGCCAGCCTTACTGAGCGGATCGCCTGTGCACCGTAACCTCTCGGGCAGATTCACGATTTCCTGCTCGGGCAGGCGGCATCCAGTACGCGCGTGGTCAAGTTTCTGCACGCTCGTCACCTTTCCGGCATCTCCCCATCTGTCGAAATCACCTCTCCCCACTCATTCCAGTCACGGCCTATCCACGCAGGTCGGGGCGGCACCCCAACGCGCAGAACACGAAGCGGCTTCTGCGATGTCTGCCGACGATCGTTGGCCCCGCCCAACTGCTCAACCAAGCTCTGGTCACGCCTGATCGCCCCCGGCCGGAAAACATGCCTTCAGGATGGTGCGGAGAGGAGGGATCAACGCGCCGACTCCCATCTCGAATCCAACGGTCATCGTCTCCAGCAACTCGGCATCGGAGGCTCCCGTCTGGCGAGCCTGTTCGGCGTGGTAGTTCATGCACGGTTCGCACCGAAGGGACACGGAGATGGCGAGGGCGATCAACTCTTTGACCTGGGCGGGAAGTGCACCGGCCGCAAAGGTCAACTGCATGAGATCATCGAAATTGTCGGCCAAGTCGGGCATCATGGAGCGGAGGTGCGACGCTCGCTTATCCCCGGTCGGGAATATCGCCGACAAGGCCTTGCCGAGAGGGGGCTTCAACACACCGGCACCCATCTCGAATCCGACGGTCATCGCCTCCAGCAACTCGGCATCAGAAGCTCCCTTCTGGCGCGCCTTGACGATGTGGTAATGCATGCACGGTTCACACCGGACGGACACGGAGATGCCGAGGGCAATCAACTCCTTGATCTGCGCGGACAGGGCACCGTCCGCAAAGCTCAACCGGATCAGATCGTCGAAATTGTCGGCCAGGTTTGGCATCACGGACCCGAAGTGCTGGTGAAGGGCATTACGTTCTTTGAGCTGATGCGAGATCATCGTCCGTTCTCCTCAGTGGCGGTTTCTCGTTGCGCCGGCAGGCCGATCCTGCTGAACAGCACAGTCGGGGGATGCCGCGGCGACCGCTCTGGCGGCGGTTCCTGCCTGCGGTCGGCTCCCCACGCCAGACAAACTAGCAGGAGTCATGTAGCGATACAAGTGGATATTTGTTCCGATATTTGTCACTATTACAAAATGGTTGGCGGTCGGGATGACGCGCCGCTGCGCTGGTCCGCGTGCGGATCGGCTTTCGTAGGGCTCACCCTGTCGGCGTGACGCTTGCCATCGTGTGCAATCGGGGGGAAGGTGAATGTGCCGCGGGATTCGATGGCGGGCAGGTAAGGCATTTACATGCGGGTGCCGCGGCCCGGAAAGCCGTCGCTCAGAATCTTGGCGATGACGGCGAGTGCCTCACGAAGCTCGGATCTGTCCCTGGCTCCCCCCAGAGAGACCCGGACTGCCTCGGGAGGCTGGCAGCCGGGGACGGAGAACGCAGAGGCGGTTGCGAGGGCGACCCCGCGCCTTCTGGCCTCATTGGCGAACTCGCCCGCCTTCCATTCCTCCGGCAGGTCGAGAAGGATGTTGTAGGCGCTCGCGTAACTGCGATAGGAGTAGTCTCCCAAAGCTTCTCGTGCGAGGGCCTGCCGGGCTTTGGCTTCAACGCGTTTTCGGTCCGCCGTCAACCGTGCGGTGCCATCTTCGACCCACATCGTCGCGAGTTCGACGGTCAGCGGTGAGACCATCACCAGCGATGCGGCCACGGCGTCGTTAAGCTGTTCTTTGGCGAAAGGCGGCGCCGCGACATAGGCCACGCGCAGGCCGGGGGCTACCGCCTTGGACAACCCCGCGATGAAGAACCCTCGCTCCGGCACCGTCTGCGAAATCGGTGCAGCCGCGCCGGGCGCCAAGTGTCGGTGCACCTCATCCTCGATCACCAGCAGGTCATACTCACGAGCGACCTGAGCCAGCTCTTGGCGACGCTCCGCAGTCAGGATCGTCGACGTGGGGTTGTGAACCGTGGGCATGCAGTAGAGGGCTTGTCCGTTGCGCTGGCGGCAGGCAGAGCGCAGCGCGTCGGGCCGGAGACCGATTTCATCCATGCCGATACCCTGGACGCGCAGGTGCAGCAACTGGGCAACTTCGAAGAGCGCCGGGCACGTCAGCTCATCCGCATATACCAAGTCCCCTGGCTTGGTTAGGGCCCCCAGAATAGTCATGATCGCGTGTTGGGCACCGGCCGTGACGACGACCGACTCCGGACCCACATTGAGGCCGCACTCCCCTATCCACTTCGCGCCAGCGGCCAAGTATCTCGGATCCTGCTGTGGTGCCTGGTAATGCAGAAGTCGCGACGCATCCTGGGCCTGTGCCAGCGTGGCAAGCGCCTTGGATAGATCGGGGGCTTCCGCATGGATCGGCACGTTCGTACCGAGGTCGACCAGCCCACCACCCGGACCGACCCGCAGGCGACTGTCGGGTTGCTCCGCCGCAAGGTCACGAACAACCGTTCCTCGCCCTGACTTGCCGCGTGTTACCCCCCGACGGGATGCCTCAACGTAGCCTCGCGTCACCGTTCCGATGGCCACGTTTAGGGCCTGGGCTAACTCACGTTGTGGAGGGAGACGGTCGCCGGGCTTGAGCCGCCCCGCGGAAACGTCCGACACGATGGCCTTGGCGATGGCCAAGTATATCGGGTCGCTACTGCTGCTGATGTTGGGGAGCCAAGTTGTCATAGTGACAAAGTGTACATCATGCGGGCTCTTGTGTCAAGAGAGCGCTGCGGTGCATTCGATGCGCAGGGCTAATCAGCCCCGCATCTGGGGCCGTTGTCGGATGATGCCCGCTTCAACCGGCTGGCGCTCGGGTTCCGGAACTGGTCCTTCTCGTTCGGCCCCTCATGCAAGCTCGGCGAGGTTGGCCACCGTGACTTGCCAGCCAAACATAGGAACGACAATCGCAGGCCGGTCGTGGAGCTCGAGCGAAACCAGGCAGGCGATGCCACCGTTCGGCAGTTTTTTGGCTGCGCCGTCTGGGTGCCCGACGTACGGGCAGGCCAGGCTCGTCGGTGCCACCTGTCGGAAGCGGAGGCGCTGCGGGAAGGGCCGAACGACGGGATGCCAGCAGGGTAAGAGACAAACGCCAGGGCGCAAGCGCGCGTAGACGCTAGGGCAACGATGACCGTGAGAGGATTGATCCGTTGCAGCGCGCTTGCTTTCTATGTGAGGCCAGGTCAGCCGGTGAAAGCCGGCGCGAGGGTGGCGAAGTCAGACGAATCCACGTCACCATCGCCGTCCGCGTCCGAAGCATTGAACTCGGCGTCGCTGCACCCGGGCAGTGGCCCTGTCATCCCTTGTCGTTTGAAGCACGGCGCGAAGCTGGGAGAAGTGCCGCAGAGTCCTCCGGCCACCTCTGGCACGGAGCTGAAAGCGCCCAAAAGGAGCATTCTGGCAAACGGCCCAAAGAACACATTTCTGTGGATTCAGGCCCGAGAGGAGTAGCGCGCCGGGAGGGACTCGAACCCCCGACCGTCGGATTAGAAATCCGATGCTCTGTCCGCCTGAGCTACCGGCGCGGGGCCTGTGATGATTTTGTAGTGCAATCGGGACGGCCGATCAAGTCCCGAGACCTATGCCTATCGTATGGCCAAGCGGTCGGATGCATGGCACGGTAGCGTCACGAGCGAGCCGGGAGCGCTCGGAGGTGAGCTTGGACGAGAAGCGCAGGATCGGGTATACGGCCGGTCATGCCGCGGGTCGCGGCCAGAGTCGGGACGAAGGAGGACAGGCCATGTGTGCTCGTCCGTTGCTCATGATAATTGTGTTGGTGCCGGTGATGCTCAGTGGTTGCGTCGGTGTCGAGCGAGTCGACCTGGTGCCATTGGGGACGTGGACCGGCCGGGGCGTGTTCACGTACAACGAATGGGACGCGGGCGCTTCGAACAACAGTCAGGAAGAGGCGCTGGGAACGATCCATCGCAGCTACCCGACGCACCTCAAGATCGAGCGAGTCGACAACGGGGGAATCGAGTTCATTCTGATCGAGATCCTGTCGGAGCGGGGGCGGATTCCGGGGCCGGCACCGGACATGGGCGAGGCAACACACATCGTGCTGGCTTTGACCAAGGCCAAGACCGTGTCCGAGTCGGCGGTGTTGTTCTACGGCATCGACGCCGAGTTCAACCCGGAAGAGGATGAGTCGTTAACTCTGAGACCTCCGGAAGATGGCGACGAGATCACGGCGAGTTGCCTGCGGACCGGCGAGACGACGGTGCTGCGGCTTCAATACCAGGAGAACTTCTGCGACGCGCTGCGTTTTCGAGGCGGCACGGTGGAGAAAGAGGGGGCGTATTTTGACCGGGAGGAAGGCCTGATCCACTGGTCGGAATCGCTGCACCGGGTCGAGTGATTACGGATCGCAAACGCCGGGCCGGGGCACGTGTCCGTTACCGGCAAGGCGGCGCCAATAGTGCCGGGACTCACATCGACGCGATCAAACCAATGGCCGTCGACAGCATAGAGAAGGGGGAGAGCCTCTCCTAGGAAGAGGAGATGAGGGCGGCCTTGTCCTGCTGTTCGGCGAGGAAGCGGTCGGTGTAGCGCGGATCGACGCGCTGGCAGGTGCGCGTGGCCAGCTCGCCGATCTGCTGGTAGTCGGGGTCCTCGGTGCGGACGAAGAACTCGCCGGCGAGGATGACCAGGCGGAGCAGGTGTCGCAGGATGATGCCCTCGTGCTTGGTCAGGTCGTGGGAGGTGACGAATTTGAAGAAGTCGCAGTCCAGGTCGCGCAGGGCACCGAGGACCCACTTGGACTGGACCCGGATATCCTCGGGGGCGGGCAGCTTCGCGTCGAAGGCGATCTTGAGCATCTCGGGGAAGGTGGGCGGGCGCTCGTTCTCATCGTCGCTCCAGCCCCACATGCGTTCGTGCTGAAGCTCGTCCTGCGTCTTCTCGGGGCGGGCGACGGTCACACCCATCGCGATCATCTGCGGCTTGATGACGTTTTCGAAAAGAGGGCCGGGCGGCAGGTCGTCGGGCAGGCGAACCTGGCGAAGGATGGACGGGGAGACGTCGAGCACCGATTCAAGGGCCTGGATCTTCTCGTCGAGGTTGCTTTGGGCGAGCTGCTCGCAGAGGAAGGCGCCGTAGAGCGGGTCGACGCTGCGGAAGATGACGAGGTCGAAGATGGAGTCGTTGAGGGTAATGTGGTCGGCGTCTTCCTGCTTGGCGAGATAGCCGAGGGCGGCGAGGTTGTCGATCATTAAGGCGAACTGATCCTGCCACTTGGCGATGCGCTCCGGTGAGTTGAATCTTCTGGAGAGGAACTCGCGCACTTCATCGAGCGTGCCGGTTTTGGTCAGCATGAAGATAAGGAACTGATAGGGAATCATGGACTGGCTGTAGAGGTTGGCCGGGCCGGACCGGATGAGCGTCTGGAACTGGCCCTCGGTCCAGTACTGGACGGTCTTGCGGCGGGTGGGCTTCTTTCGTTCGAGCTGTTTACGGGCCCGCATGATGCCGGGGTCTTTGCTTCTGGGATCGAGCTGGTCGTACTTGGCCCGCCACTTGGCGATCTTGGCGTCGTCTTCGTGGGCCACGGCGTAGACATATCCGTGCGTGTCGAACTGGGGCCGGCCGGCACGGCCGAACATCTGATGCGCGGAGGAGGGGGCAACGAGCTTCTTCTCGCCCGGTTTGCCCTTCATAAGGCTGCCGATCACGACGGAGCGGGCGGGCAGGTTGATGCCGGCGGCGAGCGTCTCGGTGCAGATGACGAAGGGTACGAGCTTCTGACCGAAGAGGTCTTCGATGACGACTTTGTGCTTGGGCAGGATGCCGGCGTGGTGCACGCCGACGCCGCGGATGAGCATCTGGCGGAGCTTTGGCCCGATGCCCTGTGAGAACTCCTCCCTGTCGAAGCTCTGCTCGATCTGGTCGCGCGTCGCCGCGGGGATCAGCTTGACGCCTTTGAGGCGCTCGGCGATCTCCCAACATTCGTTGCGGTTGAAGCAGAAAACGAGGGCGGGGGCGCGGCTGGCGTCGTCATCGTCGGAGAGCATGGTGGGCAGGTGTTCGGTGAGCAGCTTGTCGCCGACCCAGTGATATTCGAGGGGCACGCGGCGTTCGTCGCTGGAGATGAGGCGCAGGTCGCGGCCGTGCTGCGTGGCCAGCCAGCGGGTGAACTCGTAGGCGTTGCCGACGGTGGCCGAGAGCAGCATGAGGCGGACGTGCTGCGGGAGAAGCCCGAGCGACAGTTCCCAGACGATGCCGCGCTCGCGGTCGTTGAAGTAGTGGAACTCATCCATGACCACGGCGCCGACGTCCTGTAGCCGGTCGTCGGTGGCCAGAAGGTGATTGAGCAGGATCTCGGCTACGACGATGAGGACAGGGGCATCGGGGTTCTCGCGGCGGTTGCCGGTGATCAGGCCGACGTCCTCGCGGGCGAAGCCCCAGGATTCGGCCTTGTCCTGCATCTCGCGAAACTTCTGGTCGGTCAGGGCGATGAGGGGGGTGGTGTAATAGAGGCGGCGGCTGTGAAGAGCCTCAAAGACGGCCGCCTCGGCCAGGAGGGTCTTGCCCATGCCGGTGGGTACGGTGATGAGCAGGCCGTCGTCGGTCTCGAACCAGGCGAGGATGGCCTCTTCCTGGTAGGGATAGAGGTCGAACTCGATGGCGTCGAGGAACTTGCCGGCGATTTCGTCGCGGTTCATCGGCGCCAGGATACTCTACGGAGCGGCAAAAGTCTTGCAGCGATGTGGGCGGAGGCGAGGCGTTCGAGGCCGCCAAGGCAGCGCGATATAATGTCAGTCGGGAGATTCTCATGGAATCAGACCACCGGCTCGGCAGTCAGGACGATGTCACGCACAAGCCCAAGGTCAGCGCTGAGGGTGCGGGTGTCAGCGGCGACGACCGACCGACGGGCGTCATTTTCGACATTCAGCGGTACGCGATTCATGACGGGCCGGGGATCAGGACCACGGTGTTTCTGAAGGGCTGCCCGTTGCGATGTCGGTGGTGCCACAACCCGGAGAGCTGGGATGGACGACCGGAACCGGGTCTGCGAGCGGATCGCTGCGTGGGCTGCGGGCGATGTGTGCAGGCCTGTGAGTGCGACGCGATCTCGATGTCGGACGGCCGGTCGGTGACGGACGCGGCCCGGTGCACGCTGTGCGGCCAGTGTGTCGAGGCATGCGAGGCCGGGGCCCGCGAGATGCTCGGGCAGGAGGTCAGCGTGGGAGAAATCATCGCGGAGATCGAGAAGGACGTGGTCTTCTATGATCAGTCCGGCGGCGGCGTGACCTTTTCGGGAGGCGAACCGCTCATGCAAGCGGCCTTTCTGGTCGAGCTGCTTCGTCAGTGTCACGAACGAGACATCCATACGGTCGTAGACACGACCTGTCACACAGAGCGCGAGGTGCTCGACCGCATCCGGGAGCACGTGGATCTATTTCTGTGCGACGTCAAGCACATGGACAGCGAAGTGCACGAGCGATTCACGGGGGTCGGTAACGGATTGATACTGGACAATCTCCGCCGGCTGGCGTCGGCGGGCGAGAACATTACGATCCGGATGCCGATCATCCCCGGATTCAACGATGACGTTCGCAACGTGGAGGCCACGGGGCAGTACATCGCCTCCCTGGTAACGATACGAAACGTCGACTTGCTGCCGTACAATCGTGGCGGGCGCGAGAAGGCGGCCCGGCTGATCGGGGACCGCGGGCTGATGGAGGAGGCGGCTCCGTGGAGAAAACGGATCGAGGCTGTGGCTGAGGAACTGCGTACCTTCGGGCTGAGCGTACGGATAGGCGGCTGATCATGAACGAGAGAGTGGCCAGACTGCGTGAGCGGACGACCGAGGCGCGACCATCCATCTCCACCGAGCGGGCGGAGTTGCTGACTGGGTTCTATGGCGAGAACGAGGGCAAGTATTCGCCGCCGGTCATGCGGGCCATGGCTTTCCGGCATTTGTGCGAATACAAGACGATCACCATCGGTGAAGACGAGTTGATCGTCGGCGAGCGGGGTCCCGCGCCGAAGGCGACCCCGACCTACCCGGAGCTGACCTGCCACAGCATGGAGGATCTGCGCGTCCTCAACGATCGCGAAAAGACGAATTACTCGATGAGCCCGGAGAGCATGAAGGTCTATGAGGAGCGGATCATCCCGTACTGGCGCGGGCGCTCCATGAGGGACCGCATCTTCGAGGAGTTGCCGGGCGAGTGGCGCGACGCGTACGAGGCGGGCATCTTCACGGAGTTCATGGAGCAGCGGGCGCCGGGGCACACCGTGGCCGACGGCAAGATCTATCGCAAGGGCATGTTGGACTTCAAGCGGGATATCGCCGCGAGCATGAAGCGCCTGGACTTCTGCGGCGATCCACTCGCGTATCATAGGCTTCAACAGCTCAAGGCCATGGACATCACCGCTGATGCGGCCATTCGCTTCGCGGAACGGCACGCCGGCCTGGCCGCGCGCATGGCGGCGGAGGAACTCGATCCGCAGCGCAGGAAGGAGCTGCTGCACATTGCGTCCGTCTGCCGGCGGGTGCCGACACAGGCACCGCGCACCTTCTGGGAAGCGTTGCAGATGTACTGGTTCTGTCATCTGGGGGTGATCACGGAACTGAACGGATGGGACTCGTTCAACCCCGGGCACCTGGATCAGCACCTGTACCCGTTCTATACGCAGGGACTCAAGGACGGCACGCTGACGCGGGAGGGCGCCAAGGAATTGCTGGAGTGCTGGTGGGTCAAATTCAACAACCACCCGGCACCGCCGAAAGTGGGCGTGACCGCGGCCGAGAGCGGCACGTACACTGACTTCGCCAACATCAACATCGGGGGATTGTGGCGCGACGGGACGGACGCGGTGAACGAGGTGTCGTATCTGCTGCTGGAGATCATCGACGAGATGCACATCCTGCAGCCGAGCACGAACGTGCAGATCTCGGCGAAGACGCCGGACCGCTTTCTCAAGGCGGCCGGGCGCGTGATTCGCAAGGGCTACGGCTTTCCTTCGGTGTTCAGCGCGGACATGGTCGTGCAGGAGCTTCTGCGGCAGGGCAAGAGCGTCGAGGACGCTCGCGAGGGAGGCACGAGCGGCTGCGTCGAGACGGGCGCGTTCGGCAAGGAGGCCTACATCCTGACGGGATACTTCAACCTGGTGAAGCTCCTGGAGCTGACGTTGCACAACGGACTCGACCCGCGAACGGGCAAGCAGCTCGGGCCGAAGACAGGCGACCCGTGCGAGTTCGAGGACTTCGGCGATCTGTTCGCGGCGTGGCGGAGGCAGGTCGGACACTTTGTGGACCTGAAGATTCGCGGGAACCAGATCATTGAGCAGATGTACGCGGCCCACGCCCAGGCACCCTTCCTGTCGCTTCTGATCGATGACTGCATCCAGAAGGGGTTGGACTACAACGAAGGCGGCGCACGGTACAACACGACGTACATCCAGGGCGTCGGCATCGGCAGCCTGACGGATTGCTTCGCGGCGCTCGAGAAGCACGTGTTCGAGGCGAAGACATTCACGATGGGCGAGTTGCTGGAAGCAATGAAGGATGATTTCGAGGACCGCGATCGGCTGCGGCAAATCCTGCTGAACCACTCACCCAAGTACGGCAACGATGATGACGAGGCAGACGAGCTGATGCGGGCAGGCTTCAATGCATTCTTCCAGGCTGTGGACGGACGCCCCAACACGAAGGGCGGTACGTACCATATCGACATGTTGCCGACCACGTGTCACGTGTATTTCGGATCGGTGACCGGGGCGACGCCGGACGGACGGAAGGCGTGGACGCCTCTGAGCGAAGGCATCTCGCCGGTTCAGGGTGCCGATCGTAAGGGCCCGACGGCCGTGTTCAAATCCGCGAGCAAGATGGACCACGCCAAGACGGGCGGGACGCTGCTGAATCAGAAGTTCGCCCGACATGTGCTGGAAGGGGAGGAAGGTCTTGACAAACTCTGTCACCTGGTTCGATCGTACTTCCGGCTGGGCGGGCACCATGTGCAATTCAACGTGGTGGATGCCGAGACGCTGCGCGAGGCGCAGCAAAAGCCGGAGGAATACCGGAACCTGATCGTGCGCGTGGCCGGTTACAGCGATTACTTCGTGGATCTGAATCGGGAGCTGCAGGAAGAGATCATCTCCCGTACGGAGCACAGTTCGATCTAGCAGAGTGGCGGCGCGGCCCAGGTCTTGCTGCGTCTGTGCGTTGACAAAGAGCCATGCGAACGAGGCTGTTGACATTGGCGTTGCCGGTCTGTCTGGGGCTGGGAGCGGCATGCGAGCGACGAGACGAGGTGATGGCTGTGGACATCGAGACCAAAAACGTGGAGATCACCACGCCGCGCGGGGCGAAGCTGGAGGCGCGGCTGTCGCACCCGTCGACGGTGGAAGCCCCCCTACCGGCCGTCGTGTTGGCGCCCGGCGTGGGTTACGACATGGACAAGCCGTTGATGCAGCGCACGGCCGAGCGGCTGGCGGAGCGAGGTTTCCTGGCGCTGCGCTTCAACTGGGATTTCTATTCGAACAGGACGCAGCGAGCCCCGGCGCTGCGCAACGAGATCGAAGACCTGCAGGCCGCGCTGGCCTACCTGCGCGAGGATCGGCGGGTTGACCGCAAGCGCATCTTCCTGGTGGGCAAGTCGCTGGGCTCGCTGACCGCGATCGAGGTGGCGAGCGCGGACACCGAGCTTGCAGGGCTGGTCATCCTGACTTTCGCGATGCACGATCAGGGCAAGCCGGAGGCGGTGCGTCCCGTCGCCCTCAAGATCGTGCAACTGAAGCTGCCGATCTTCGTGGTGGGTGGAGACAACGATCCGCTGTGCAACACAGATGCGCTGGACAGGCTGCTGAGCGAATGTGGGCCCAAGCCGGACTCGTTTATCGTGCCGGGCAACCACACCATCGAGACGGACTCGCCCGAAACCACAGAGCAGAGCATCGGACGCTGTGTGAAGGCTGTGGCGGACTGGCTCGAGGAACGAGCACGGCGACCAGGATAGCATTCTTTCGCGGGCGCCAGATACCACATCGCGGCTTGACAGCCCCCCTGCCGGCCTGCGACAACATGCATCATGAAACGCGCGTTGAAGTTGTATCGTGCTGTGGCGGTGTGCGCCGTGCTGCTGGCAGGTGCGGCGCTCTGTCACGCCGAAAGCCCGCAGACCGGTGTCGGCAACGACTCTCCGTTCCGCATCGACCCCAAGGCGATTGACTTCGGGCAGGTGGTGCGCGGGCAGACGCCGCAAAGCCGCATCCGCCTGATCAACGTCAGCGAACGCACGGTGACGGTGCGGCGCGTGAAGACCGAGTGCGAGTGCATCGGGCTGGCTCTGGATGGGCCGACGGAGATGCAGCCAGGCGGCGTGCTGGAGGTCGATCTGAACTACGCAACCATGCGCGAGCCTGCCGGCGAGACGACGAAGAAGCTGATCTTCGAATACGAGGACGGTGGAGAGAAACGTTTCGAGTTCGATGTCTCGATCGACATCGTTCCGGGCGTGGCGTTCGAACCGGCGTTCCTGAGCTTCGGGCGGTTGCGGGTCGGCGAGGCTCGGACGATGCCACTCTTGCTGGAGACGCCGGACGAGGTGGACTTTGCTGTTGCCAAGGCGGAGACGTCGGACGACATGATCAGCACCGACTACAGCCGCAAGGAGCACGCCCGGATGAGCCCGCAGCACCAGATCGACGTGACGGTCGGGCCATTCACCGAACCCGGGCGATTCAGCGGCACGGTCGTGCTGCACACGCAGCACTGGTCGGACACTGAGCTGGAGGTGCCGGTATTCGCCGAGGTGATCGGCAAGGTGACGGTCGAGCCGACGACCATCTATCGCGGCAAGGCCAAGCGCGGTGAGGTGGTCACCGAAGCGCTGAAGCTCGAAGGCTGGCCGGGCGACGTGAGCGACCTGCGGATCCGTGCCGAGAGTGACACGATGTCGGCGCTGAAGCCGGAACTCGTTCAGGCGGAAGTCAGCGGCAACGGCGTGGTGCTGCGGTTGACCATACCCGAGGATGTTTCCGGCAACACGATCAACGGCAAGCTGGCCCTGTACGGCAGCGAGGAGAAAGAGCCGCTGGCGCGGCTCACGGTGTTTGTGTATCTGCCTCCAAGCGAAGCGAACCCGTAGACCTCGGCCACCCGGATTGAGGAACGTAGCCCCCCTACCGTACCGAGGAATCTCATGGATATGCGACATAAGCGTCAGAGGATGAGGCCCCCCACCAGTGTTCGGCTTCGACCCTGCTGCGCGGCCGCCTTGGTGCTGCTCGCGTTATCCACGGCACAGGCGCAATCGTCCGATCAGCCCCGGATTCACGTGGATCAGCCCCTGATCGATCTGGGCAGGATCGAGGAGGGACGCACCGGCGAGGTGGTCTTCGCGATCCAGAACCGCGGCGACGCGCCGTTGGAGATCCTGGACGCGACGACGACCTGCACGTGCATCCGGTTCGAGGTCCCGCAGCGGGTCCTGCCGCCGGGCGAGCGGCTGTTTATCTCGGCCAGGTACGTAACCACGGGGCACGCGGGGCAGGAGTCCGGGGCGATCACGCTGACCACGAACGATCCGCAGTCGCCGCGGACGCAACTGGTCATCACCGTGGACATCGACGCGGCGTATGAGATGGAGCCGCTGGGGCAGTTGCGCCTGCAGCCGCAGCGGCCGGGGCTGCCGTGTGAGCCGACGCTCAAGCTGCTGCCGGCGAAGCAGGGCGAGCCGTTGGAGGTGCTCGGCGTGCAGATGCAGGCCGATCAGTTCGAGGTGCGGCGCGAGCCGTACGAGCGCGACGGTCGCGTCGGCGAGGAGCTGACCCTCGTGGGTAAGGGGGCTCAGCGCCGCGGGGCGTTGCGCGATGCGATGATTCTGGCGTTTCGTGTCGGAGACGAGCAGAAGCGGGTGCGGATTCCGGTGCAACTGCCATTACTGGGCGAGTTGGCGTTCGACCCGAAGGTTCTGGTCAGCGTGAACCCGACGTGGCGAGGGCGGATGATCGGGAAGATCACGGTGGAGTCCACTTTGGGTAAGCCGATGCAGGTGCTCAGCGCGACGGCCGTCGGGCCGATCGACGTGTCGGTAGAGCCGGTCGAGCCGAACCGCAAGTATGAGGTGCCGGTGCGGGTGTCGGCCGACGCCCCGCCCGGGCCGTTCGGAGCCATGGTGACCATTGTGACCGACCTTCCGGCCGAATCGGTCCTGCACGTGCCGGTGTATGGCAACGTGAATCCGTACATCTGGGTCGCTCCGGAGGCCGTCCTGATGACGGTGGACCCGGCCGCGCCGCACGAGGCCAAGGCCGAGGTGCGCCTGCTGTGGCCGGTGGATGCGCCGGTGAAGCTGGGCGAACCGCAGATCGATGACAAGCGGTTGCGAGTCGAGGTTGTCCCCGGCGAGCCCGAGATCAGGGACGGCATGGAACTGGCCACCGCAACACTCCGCATCTTCACGGCCTCTGAAGCGGGGCCGTCCATCTCCGGTTTGGATACCAGAATCCGGCTGCTGACGGACTGGGACAGACACTCCGCCGTCGAAGTGCCCGTGTTCGTGCGCGCCCGATGAAGAGGCGGGCTGTGAACGTGGGAAGGAGAGGTTCAGCAGCGAGGGGCTGGATGTCGCACAGGCCGGCGGGCCGGGCTATCGGGTTCGTTGCCAATCGGACAGGGTGAAGGCGGTCTCGATTTCGCGCCACAGAGCCTCCAGGTCGCAGCGCATCAGGATGAGGTCCTGAATCCGGCCGGCGCGGTCCTTCACGTGCTGGGGTACGATGATTTCTTCGCGGAAGCCAAGCTTGAGCGCGATGTTGCGAGCGCCGACTTGCGGCCGCATCATGGCGGTCACGATCTGTTCGACCTTGTGTTTGGCGGCCTGGTCATAGAGTTCGCGGGCCATCAACGTGCCTAGGCCGCGGCGCTGATAAGCTCGAGCCACGATGAGGCGCAGCTCGCCGACGTGGGCGGTCCACTCGTGCCCGGCCAGTTCCAGGGCCCCTTCCGCGACGATTTGGTCTCCGTCCAAGGCGGCCAGGCGGATGACCCGGCCGGCCTCCATGTCTTGGATACGGCGTTCAACGACCTCGCGCTTGGTCGAGTCGCCCCGGAGGTACTGGCGGTCCTCTTCGGGCAATGCTCGGAAGAACGCCAGCAGGCGATCAAGGTCGTCCCTGGTCACAAATCGGATGCGAAGCTCGGTCCCGTCCTTCAGCGAAACGGTCTTGTCCATGGGTCACCTCCTTGGAAATGCAGCGAGAACTGGGGCCACGGGAGACCCGGCGGTGTTCTAATCGCCGAAGACGCCGCGGCTGTCAAGGCCGCGCAGCGCGTGCCCGATCCAGCGCGGCCTCGGCGGAGGGCGTGGGAGGACCGAAGCTTGAATCGCGGAAGGACGGCAGGAAGCGGACCATTCCGAGGACGCCGTCGAGACCGCCCGGAACCAGAGCCAGCACGGTGCAGGCCTCATCCGGCACGGAGAATGTGCCGCCCCTATCCCTCGGCTATCGGGCGCGTTGCCAATCGGACAGGGTGAAGGCGCTTTCGATCTCGCGCCACAGGGCCTCCAGGTCGCAGCGCATAACGATGAGGTCCTGCGCATGGCCGGCGCGGTCCTTCACGTGCTGAGGCACGACGATCTCTTCGCGGAAGCCAAGCTTGCGGAAGATGTTGCGGGCGCCGACCTGCGGCCGCATCATGGCGACCATAATCTGTTCGACCTTGTGTTTGGCGGCTTGGTCATAGAGTTCGCGAGCCATCAACATGCCCAAGCCGCGGCGCTGATAAGGCCGAGCCACGATGAGACGCAGCTCGCCGACGTGGGCGGTCCATTGGTGCCCGGCGAGTTCCAGAGCACCGTCGGCGACGATGTGGTCGTCGTCCCAGGCCGCCAGGCGGATGACCCGGCCAGCCTCCATGTCCTGGATACGGCGTTCGACGACGTCGCGCTGGGTCACGTCCCCCCGCAGGTAGTGGCGGTCCTCCTCGGGCAGTCCCTGAAAGAACGCCAGCGATTGATCAAGGTCGCTCCTGGTCAGCGGTCGGATGCGAACCTCGGTCCCATCCTTCAAAGTGACGGTCTTATCCATGGGTCACCTCCTTGGAAATGCGGTCCGAACTGTAGCCATGGGAACTCCGGCAGGGCCTTATTCGCCGAAGAAGACGCGGCTGTCAAGGCCGTGTGACGTGTCCGCGATCGGGGCGGCCGGGCGGATAGATTGGGGAGGGCCAGAACGACAAATCGCTGAAGCATAGAGGGCTCGCCCGGCCACCAGGGAAGCTTCGGCACAAAGCCCTGGGCCTTACGCGACCTAGCCACCAGCCGAGCCTCGCAATCCTGCCCGAAAGCGACCCGATGAACTTCGCCTGTTGCGTCGTGATCGGCGGAAGGCTCCGGACGAACGGTGATGCGGGCATCGGACATGGCAAAACCCGCCGCGGCGAAAGCCTCGTTTTATGAACTCAGGCGGCGCGAGTTGCATCGCAGAGCCTCTTGCTGCCCTCTCGCTGCCTCCGATCTCAACCGTCATTGCATAGCGCAGGCCGAACGCCACGGCCGCATGGGGTCGGTAGATGGCGTCGTTCATCTGGTAGTTCGCCACGGTTCGCTTCGGTCACTGGACGACGGTATGCTTCGCCAACGGACCCGACAGCCATGAGTGGAACGTAGCCAGCACCTGAGAAAGTGATGAAATGATGGGCAACAGCGGACCGGAAAGACGGATTCATGCCAAAGGCTTCACGTCGTTTCTCCTGGGGACCAGTCTTACTGTCCTGGCGGTGTCCGGGGTGGTGCTGTATTTCACACCGCAGGGCCGTGTGGCCAACTGGACCGGCTGGACCATGGGGGGCCTGAGCAAGTACCAGTGGGAGGCGGTACATATGACCAGCGCCCTGCTGTTTGTCATTGCGGCGTTGGTGCACCTGTATCTGAACTGGCTGGTATTCTGGGGATACATCCGAAGCAAGAGTGGAGCGCGCGTGTTCAATATGAAGTGGGAAGCCGGCCTGGCCGTCGTGGTCGCGGCAATCTTCGTGGTCGGCACGCTTAGCGAATGGCAGCCTTTCGCCACCATCATGGCATGGAACGCCGATATCAAAGCCTACTGGGCGCAGCGATACGAAGGCAGACCCTATCCCGACGCCGAGAACTCCAGCCTGGAGCGACTCGCGTCCAGACTCGGTTTGAACATCAACGCGGTGCTCGGCGCGCTGAGGGCCGAGGGTCTGGCTGTTGAGGACCCGACTGCTACCGTGGCAACGCTGGCGGAGGCTCATGGCATGACCCCCGGCGAAGTGTTCCGGCTTTTGTCGGGGCACTTCCCCAGCGCGGATTTCGGCGCGGGTCGCGGCTGGGGCCGCGGACAGGGCCGAGGCCGCGGCATGCGCGGCCAGGGAAGAGGCCAGTGGCAGGGTCGCGGCAGAGCGAATTAGGATGCGGTCGGGCAGCGCTCGCCTGATCTGCAGAGCGAGATTATGCTGCGTCATCATCAGCGGAACCAAGTGACTTGTTGGAGGCCGTGAGTATGCGAGGGTTTGGCCGGAGCAGTCGGATAGTCCGGGCGCAGATTTGCTGTACTCTCTCGGGGCTGGTGCTGGCATCGGCCGGTTGTGGACCGCGGGGCCTCAAGATCACCCCGGTGCCGGTGGACCGCACGTTGAAAGAACGCGTGCTGATGCGTGGCGAGGGTTTCAGCCCTCCGAAGATCGCCCTGATCGATGTCGAAGGCGTCTTGATGAACGCGGATACGGGGGGACTGCTGGAAGAGGGGGAGCACCCGGTGTCGCTGCTTCTGGAAAAACTGCACAAAGCCGAGGCGGACGAGCGGGTCAAGGGGGTGGTGCTGCGCATCAATTCACCCGGCGGCTCGGTGACGGCCAGCGACCTGATGTACCAGGAGATCCAGGGACTGAAGGCCCGCACGGGCAAGCCGATCGTGGCGGTGTTCATGGACGTAGCGGCCAGCGGGGGTTACTACGTAGCCTGTGCGTGCGACGAAATCATCGCCCACCGGACATCGGTAACCGGCAGCATCGGCGTCGTGATGCAGATGTTCACCGTGTACGGAACCATGGAAAAGATCGGCATGACGGCCGACGCGATCAAGAGCGGGCCGAACAAGGACGCCGGTTCTCCCTTCCGATCGATGGAGGCGGCCGAACGCGAACTGTTCCAGGAGATGGTCAATGAGTTCTACGAGCAGTTCCTGCGGATCGTGACGAAGGGGCGCCCGCAACTGACGCCGGAACGTATCCGGGAGTTGGCGGACGGCCGGGTATTCACTGCTGAGCAGGCGTTGGAAGCAGGCCTGGTGGACCGGATTGGGACGCTGCGCGATGCGTTGGCGGTTTGCGCAGAACGAACGGGGCTGGAGAGCCCGCAAGTGGTGGTCTATCACCGGCCGTTGGCCTGGAAGCCGAATATCTACGCGCAGAGCCCTTACCCCGGCGCGCAACGCGATCACAAGCTGGTCCTGGCTCTTCCAAGCTGGATGACCAGCCCGGCGCCGCGTTTCATGTACCTTTGGGCTCCAGGACACTAGCGGAATGGGCTTCGGTGCGGAGCATGAGGGCACGTAGGCGGTGCGCGTCCTCAGCCGGGAGCGCCTGACTCGCCGGGCACAACCTCCTCCGGGCGTGCCTTGCTCCCGCGCGGACGATCCATCATCAGAGTCATGCGCTGCCAATCCTCGGGACCCAGCTTGGCCTTCAACATGCGTTTGGCCTGAGCCAGAGCAGTTCGTCGCGTGACGTGGGTAATGACCACGTGTGGGTTGCGCAGCCGGCCCATGATCGCGGGCAGGTCGTTGACGTGGATGTGTTTGCCGACCCGCGCCCGCTTGACGTGATCGGGGTCGTAGAAGGTGCATTCAAGAAGCAGCACTTGTGCGTTGCGTACATAGTCGAGGTCCAGAAACTCCCCGGCGGCGGTGTCGCCGCAATAGGCGATGAGGGGCAGGTCCAGGTCGCGGGTGATTTGAACGCCTTTGCTCTTGAGTTCCACCAGTTGCGGACCGCTGTAGTCGGCGTACTCGGACTTGAGCTTGCGACGTCGCTCGATTACGGAGAAGCCCAGGCAGGGGCCGCCGTGATTGACCTCGAAGCCGCGGACGAAGAGGCCGCGGCGGGTTTCGAACTCCTCGCCCGGCGCCAGGGCTACGAGGCGATGCGGGGAGGGATGCCCCTCGATCAGGGCCCAGACATCCATCAAGCGACGCAGGGGCTCGATCAGGCGGGGGTGGGCCACGACGCAACCGGGGGAGATCCCTATGAAACAGCGTTGGGAGAAGTAGTAGGCCACCCCGGCGGCGTGGTCCATGTGCCCGTGCGTCAGGCAGATGTAGTCGATGGAGACCGCCTCGGAGGGGCCTCGCCCCACGTCGAACGCTAAGTTCATTTCAGGCAAGACGATGACGCTTTCCTCGCCCGCCCGGGTGTAGCCCTGGATGCGATGTCCGCCTATCCGCTTGTCGAGAAGTCGAGAGGCCATCATACGGTCCGAGCTACGGTCGCTTACCGGCGACCGGATACTGGCCCTTGACCTGCCAGCCGAGAACCCTACCCTTAGTGGCGTGGACCTGGCCACCCCCCAACCGGTCCGAACGCCAAGCCGAGAGACTGTAAGGGACCGGGGGCCTGTGGGCAACCGCGCAGACGGCAGCAGGCTAGCACGGCGGCACACAGAGAGATGCTTTTGTGCAGCACAGTGGGTACCTCCATGCGGTGTCCCTTCTGCAAAGTTACGGATAAAGACAAAGTAATCGACTCGCGATTGACCGAAAGCGGAGCGGCCATTCGGCGTCGCCGCGAGTGTCAGGCGTGTGGGAGGCGATTCACCACGAAGGAGCGGGTGGATGAAGAGGCCCGCATCTTCGTGGCCAAGAAAGACGGTTCGCGCGTGCCGTTCGACCGGGGCAAGATCCTGGCGGGCCTGGAGAAGGCCTGCTACAAGCGGCGGGTCACAGTCGACGAACTCAATGCCCTGGCGGCGCACGTCGAGGAAGAGATACTCGCCGAATTCGATCGGGAGGTGCCGAGCCAACTGATCGGCGCCTACGTGGCCCGGCGTCTGCGCGAACTCGACAAGGTTGCCTATGTCCGCTACGCGAGCGTATACCGCGACTTCCAGGAGCCCGACGAGTTCATTGAAGAGGTCATCGAGCTGAAAGAGGTTAGCGAGCGCGACACCGACGGGCAGCAGCAACTGTTCGGTTGACGCAGCCTCAGTCTCCGCCCAACCGTTCCAGTAGCCGTCAACAATCCTACCGCTGGAATCCCTTGCGCGACTCGGTGAGGATGCGCACAGCCTCATCGAGGCCACGAAGCGGTCGCGCCTGGATGTCGGGTTGGGCCGGCTCGCCAACGATGCGAATCTCGACCAACTCCCGAAGAGCACCCTGAATGAACTCCGGCAAGGCAGTGAATGGTGAATCCTCCTCCGTCGGTTCGCCAACCAGCAATACGACATTGAGGCTGTTCGCGGGCAGGTTCATGACACCGCTGCCGGTCATGACCAGGCTTCGATCGCGAATCTCAATGGAATGCAGGTCGAGTTGGCGCCGGGAGAGGTAGAAGCGCAGGGCGGCGTCCTGGTAATCGCCGACCGGCGGGACGGGGTTGAGAGCACCCAGAACCGAGAGCATCAGCGGTGTGCTGAAGACGTTGCCGCCGCTGACAGAGAGCTCGCCACCGCCCCGCCCACGGTCCGGCTCATCGAACCACGCCGTGTAAAACAACTTGCCCCGGACCAGGCCGTGCATCGCCTTGGGTACCTGATCGGCCCCTGCCAGCGCAGCGAGGAAAGGTTGCAGGGACATATCCTGCGCAACAAGAGAGAAGTCATAACCGCCGCCTGGCTCAAGGTCGACGTGGACCTCCCCCATGGCGCGCCCGTGGTGGAGCGTCGCGGTGACGTCGACAAAATCCAGGGTGGCCGGGTCCTTTGATTTGATCACCTTGCAGCGCAGATCACTCAGGCGGTGGTCTTTGACCGCGGCGTGAGTGATAGAGAGTTCGCCATCGAGTGACCAGTCTGCTTCAGGACCGAAACGGCCGCCTCCTTCCAGGTGGCCGAAGGCATCCTTCACGGTGATAGCGCTTTCCAGGCTGACACCCGTGAGGTCTATACCCCCTTCGCAAGACCATGCGACGTGTCCCTCGGCATCGACCCGCCGCAACAGGCGGTCCAACTGGAGGCCGATGCGGCCCGACGGCTCCATCACATTCCAACTCCGGCGAACGCGCCACGGCACTGCCTGCCGCAATTGCTCGTTCAGTAGCACATTCTCGGCACGCAGAGAGCCCTGGGCCGCCCCGGTAGGCCGATCGTAGAGGCCGCGAATCCAGATCTCCGCGTCCTCATGGTGTGCGCGAACATCGAGCAGCTCCACTAGCGACGGAGTGACGATCACCTGGCCGGTCACATCCTCCAGAGTCCAGGGGAACCGCTTCAGGCACAGGCCGATCTGATGAGCCGTGATGACCGCACGGTAGGCTTGGCCCGGATCGGGGCGGCCCTTGTCGTATACGAACTCGACATCAATGCGCCCCGTGGCACCCACCTCGTCCCAGACACGGAGAAAATCCTCCGGAAGAACGTCGCGCAGTTCATCGTCGAGTTGGACGGCATCACAGCGTACGCGCCAGGGACGACCATCCTTGCCAGGCGCGCCGCCGAGCCAGAAGGTGCCGTCGGCCTCCACCTCAGTTGGACCGTAGTGACCGGCCCAACGAACCAGGTCGACGCGATCGGGCAGGACGCGGAAGCCGCCCTCCACATCCTTTAGGAGAAGAGGAATGTAGGAGGGGCGCGCCGTGCCATCTACCAGGTCGCCCTTCATGTCGAAACGGATGCGTCCGGTGACCGGGTCGGTGCCGATAGGCCCATCGAAATTCAATCGTCCGGTCAGTTCCAAGCGTCGCAGTGATTCCTGGGCGTCGGGCGGCAGGCTCTGGATGAGCGTCTCGTCGACGGGCAGACCCTCGACGTCGAGTTTCAGATCGAGCACGGCGCGGCCGTCGTCACCAGGCGTGACCGTACCGTCGGCGCGCATTCGAGTCGGGCCGCGCTGTGAGGTCAATTCTTCAATCTGTGTGCGACCGGAACTCACCAAGACGCGCCCGCGTACGTTCTCCAACGGGTATGGGAGTCGAGCGAATCGCCCGTTGACGCCAAGGAACTCGATGTCCACTTCGTTCTGGAACAGGGCCGATGGCTCGGTGTAGCTATGATCGCGGAACAGGCGTACGTTCACGTCGACGTTTCCGTCGGGCGCGAACTGCTCCCAGAGTTCCTGGTACTTCGGGGCGAGGGATCGGCGGATCGTCTCATCGAGCGGGACATTCCGACCTTGGACAAGGACATCGATGCCGGTGGTGGGCAGAGTGCTGACAGCGGTACCACTGAGTGTGGCCGTTCCGGATCGATACTTCCCAGTAAGGTCGTCTATGGTGATCCCATCTCCGGTGAAGATCACTCGGCCGTGCAGGTCCGTCACGGGAACGGGGAACTTGGCGTACATGGCGTTGGCGCCCTTGGCGGTCACGGTGCAACGGTCCAACTGAACCTCGGCTTCGGCGCCCGACTCTCGGCGCAGGGAGAGTTCTACGCCGACGCAACCGCTGGGATTGAATCGCCGGTACAGGGCGTGCAGCGGCGCAAAGCGGCGGATGAGCGCGCTGGCACGGTCGGAGGGATCGTCGGTCAATGGCGGCATCTCGAACCTGTCCACGTTGAGCTGCACGTCGAAGCCGACCTGATCCCAAGTGATCTCGCCACCGGGGGGCACGCGGAGTGTGGCGGCCATTCGACTAAGCTGCCCGTTCAGGTCGCCCTCGATGTCGGCCTTGAGCTGCCCCTCAGTCCAGAGGATCCCGCCGTTCACGTTGTCCAGGCGGACGAGGCGCTCGTCTGCGGGCAGGTCGTGCTCACTCTCATCCAGGGGTATGGAGAAGGACAAACCATCCAAGCGGACAAAGGCCCTATCGGGTTCGGTATCGCTGATGGTCAAGGCGTCCACGCCCAGGCGCCCGCGCAGATTCAGCAAAGACAGCCACCGGCTGAACGCCGCGACATTGCCCGGCATGGCCGCCAACACGGATTCGACCTTCAGGGTGGGAAGACCGCCCGTCCCCGCATCAAAGCCGGGACGATCCAGCCGCACGTGGGCGACCCCCCGCTTGTCCTCCGTGCCTCTCTGACGCCACCGCACCGCATAGGTAGCGGTCGCCCTAGCAACCGGGCAGGCCAGTACATTGAGCGCAATGTTGTCCAGGTCGGTAAGGCCATCCTCGCCGAGCTTGCAGAGTCGGATACGGACATCGCGCAGGCGGAGCTCGGGCAGGGGCATGTCTCGGGCCGGTGTTTGCGCTGGGCGACCCGTTAGCAACTCCTGCCAATTGTATCTTCCGTCGTGCGTTCTGCGGACCAGAGTGAAGACAGCGTTGGAAGCGATGATCTGGTCGATGATGGGACGCCCCAGGAGCGCCCTGGGGATGCTGGTGTGCAGGTGGAGTTCGTCCACTCGGAAGACTTCGCGGTCGCGGGCTCGGGTCTGTTCAGGAAGAAAGCCGGAGTCGGGGGCGAATGACACGCATACCTGGCTGAGACGGATTCCTTCAAACAGAGAGAACGTGGCGCGGCCTATGATGACGTCGCCGCCGGTGAGGCGTGTCAGGTAGTCGCGTGCCCGCGCGCAGACTTGCTCGGGCTGGGTCTGATAGTGGTATAGCAACGCCACGGCCACAATCAGAACAAGCAGAACCGTGGCGCTGATGCGGCGGCTTGGGCCGACACGATGCCGGCTGCGCACCTTGCCCGCGGCGAAGGAGCCCTTCGGTTTACCAACGACAACCATACCCAGCTACCACACAGAAGGCCGGCCCGTCCTGGGGCGTATGCTGCGGGCGACCAGCAGAAGGCCGACGGCGGCCAGCACCTCCACATAGGGCATTACGGGCGTCCGGTAGCGAACGCTGCCCACGAACAACATGTGCAGGAGGGTAAAGTAGGCCACGGGCAGAAGCAAAAGCGCGCAGGTGCTGCGGCTCGGCCCCGGCGCCAGCAAGCCGGCCACCCCCAGGATCAGCGCGGGGACCATCCAGGCGGCACTGACCAGCATTTCGGCCGCGGAGCGGTGTGCTTCCAGATTGGGGACGACGTTCCACGTGAGCAGCAGCTTGCGACCCGCCAGCCTCAGGATTCGCCCCGGTTCGGCGCGGATATGCTCCAGACTGCGCTGCAGGAACCATCTGTTCTTACCCAGCTCGTCCAATCCCCTCACGTCGGCAATCTGCCGCGTATAGGCCAGGTCGCTGCGACCGTCAGCCTTCGGGCCGACGCCGTCGTACAACGAAATTCCCAGCCGGCTGCTCAGCAGGCAGCGGCCGCCGAGGACTCGGTGGTTTCGCAGGGACCATGGAGCCAGACCGATCACAACGATGATCAGGGCAACGGCGAACCCTCCCAGATGAGACCACGTGCGGTGACGAAGAACAAGCAGCAAACCGGCGAGAGGAAGTAGCAGCACCACCGAAGGGTGCAGATAGGTGCATACCAGGAAGCTCGCACCCCAGAGGGCCCATCGCCATAGGGACGACTTCTTGGGTCCAGCCGCTCGGTGGGCCGGCGGAGTATCGGCACGTTCCCACAGGGTGATTGTAGCGAACATGAACAAGGCGAGGACCGTCGTAAAGAGCGTCTCGCTGAGCAGAAGGTTGGCAAAGAGGATGGCGAACGGATCCAACGCGGCGAGCAATCCGGCAATCCAAGCCAACACAGGTCCGCCCACACGCGAAGCGATGAGCGCACAGACGACACAACCGACTCCGCCGAGCACGGCCTGGGCAAGTTTGGCGAACAGAACCGGGGAGGCGGAGTGCAGCCACACGCTGAGGAACAGGGGGTAGCCCGGCATGCGCGCGGCGGCCAGACCGTCCTGATCGACCATGGTCTGACCCGCCGCGAATGAGGCGGCCATGCTCCAGTAATCGCGCTCGTCCGCAAAAGCCAGCGATTCAGGACCGTCTCGCCAGCCTGTTTGGCCGGCCACCCACCCACACCGAAGCCCGGCGCCCAGGAGAAAGACCAAAAGCAAGGGCGACCAGCTCAGGGCTCTGCGCTTTGCGCACGCGGCGGAACCCGTGGCCTTCAGGTCCACCTCTCGGTCGCTTGTTTGCATTGGCGTGGCCACGGCTCAACTCCGCGCCGCCACCATCAACAGCCGGGTGGTCCGATCCGTCACCTTCACGCGCTCGTCGATTCGATAGGGAATGACCCACAAAGGGCCGCTGCGGTCACACAGGATCGGGGTCCGACGCCGCTGCTGTGGCGGTATCTTCTGATCGACAAAAAAGTCGGCGACCTTCTTGTGGCCGGGCGCACCCAGCGGGACGAAGCGGTCACCCGCCCGAGCACCACGGACCACCAGCGGCAAGGTCAAGCGGTCGAAGTCCAGGCGTTCTTGCCCTGGGCCGGTTGGCCACGGCACGTGGGCGGTATCGGGGCTTGTTGGAGCAACTTGCGTCTCGATTACCCAGGCGGTTCCCGGAATGACCGTGGCCCCCGGAATGGCCACGGGCAGCTCGGGCAGGGGCGGTCCGTCATCCTCCGGGGTGGTTGCGGTGAATGTCAAATGGTCGGCGTCACGTCGCACCCGCATTCCCCCGGGCAACTCCACGGTGGCGCTACGGCGCGCCCCTGCCAGCAGATCGCTCACGGACGCCAGGTGGACGAAACCCACGCTCCGTTCTCCCAGGCCGAAGCCGGCCACAGCCTGGCGAATGACCTCGAACTGTATGATGCGCGGCCGCTCAGCCAGGGCATGCCGAGCCAGAATCAGTTCCTCCTCGGTGCGGCGAACGGTCGCCGCCTCGAGCGATCGACTGGCAACCTCATGGACGAAATCCTCGGCCCATCGGGCCTGCTCGCCGAGACGGAGCAAGGCCTCGGTGGCCTGGGGATTGATGGACTCGCCTAACAAAGGAAGCACTTCGTGGCGGATGCGGTTACGCGTATGAGTCAGGCTCTGGTTACTCGCGTCCACTCGATACGCGATGCGCCGGCGATCCAGAAAGTCCATGATCTCGGTGCGGCGACAGCCCAGCATTGGGCGGACCAGTCGCACGCGACTACCGGGGCCGAGTGGGCGCATGGGCATCATGCCGCGCAAGCCGCGCAGTCCCGTGCCCCGAGCGATATGGTGCAGGATGGTCTCGGCGTTATCGTCGGCATGATGGCCGACGGCCAGGACGTCAGCATCGCATTGCAGGCAGACGCGCTCCAGAAACTCGTAGCGGCGAAGGCGAGCGGTTTCCTCAAGACCTGGCGCCGCGGACGGGCCGCCGGCGTTGTGGAAGGCAGCTTTGCCGATGGTGCAGGGCAGAGCCAAGCGACGCGCCGCTTGGCGTACGAACTCGGCGTCGGCGTCGGAGTGTTCTCCGCGAAGCTGGTGGTTCAGATGAGCCACGTGCAGCTTCCAACCCATGTCCTCCCGCGGGGCCAATTCCGCCAGAGCGTGCAGCAGGGCTGTTGAATCCGGCCCGCCTGAGACACCGACGACCACCTCGGCGCCGGGGAGGACGAGATTCTGCGCCCGGATATAGGCTGCGAGTCGAGCTGGCAAGTCGGGCTCACCCAAGGACACGCTCCCGGTGAGGGCAAGTTGGTCGCGCGGATCAGAGCCGCGGCACACTTGCCGGGCCGAAAGATTGTACGCTGATGCCACCGGAAGGCCCAAGGCCGAAACATCGTCTCCGGCCTTTCAAGCGGCGTGAACGACACAATGGGCGAACGGAGGCGGGGATTACTCGGGGGCGGGCCTGTCGATGTGGGTGCCCCGTTCGGCCACCTTGCGATAGCCGAGATATTTAATCACCTCAAACACTTCGGACCAGGAGGGGAAGGGTTTCTTGTTGACGCGCTTGTACTCGTCAACGGCCATGACGAACTCGAGAAGGTCGTCGGTGATTTCACCCTCTTCCGCCGCTCGTCTGATGTCCCCGCGACGTCGGCCGGGTCCCCGCCGCCGCTCCAGACCGCTGCGCCGATCGACGGGAGCGCGCCGATCACCTTTGCGGCGATCCGGCCCGGTGGGTTCGCCAGCCCTGGGCTGGACGCCCTGGTCATTGTTTTCGGCTGAACTCATGCGATGCGGGGAGCCTTCCCTTAGCGAATGGGACGATCAGAACCCTTCCTCATCATCCTGGTCATCCTCATCTTCGTCGAGGTCCTCATCGTCGTCAAAGAAGTCCTCGTCATCTTCATCGAAGTCGTCGAAATCGTCCAGGTCCTCGTCATCCTCGTCGTCGTACAGATCGTCGTCGTCATCGTCGTCCGTGGGCGACAACAGGGGATCGACCCAGGGGCGGGCCCGGCCGTCCTCGCCGACCACGCAAAGAATGGACTCATCCAGCGAAAACACATCCAGGTTGCTCAGGGTGGGATTGAAATCCTCTGAACCCAAACCATCATACCCGCTAGCCATCATGCATCCCTCATCCACACATGCGCCCGTCTCCCGCTTGGGCTGCGGGATCTAGCGGCCAGACCGCAGGACACAATCGCCGAGAAACCGATTTTCTCAAGGCTTTTGCCTGCGGAGCCACAGAGTCGTCGCCCCGCGGCGCGAAAAGTTTAGTCCTGGCCCCCCTGTGGTCAAGGTCAAAGGCGCTAGTTTTTGGAGCAAAAAGGACCCTCCAGCCCGCAAGGCCGGGGAGCCCCGAGGGGGCGGGGCGATAATCCCGGGCCGGGAGGAAGACCCTTTCTGGAGGCTCGAGCAATCACCAGACCAGTGAGCCAGCTAGACCTTTCGAGACCCTCTCAGACGTCGCGGACTGGAGGAATTAGAGCGGCCACAGGAGGTTAGGGAGCCTGCCGCAGGCGTCGGCGATGCCCCGGAGGGGGAGCCCTGATCAGCGGCAACGGCTCCGAAAGAGGGCGAGGTTCCGGCTTCACACGAGTCCCAGGCCCCGCGGCCAAGTCATCCTCCGGTCGGGCTGCGGTTGCCCCCAGCTTCATCTGGACCTAGGATGACCAATGTCACAACCGCAAACCCTTGAAGTCCTACGACGGAGGTCCGGCCTGATGTCCATACCACCCGATTCCCCGGCACCCGAGAGTCAGTCCCTGAGAGAGCAGGTGGCCCAGGTCATCAACGCGATCCGGCCGGCCATCCAGGGGGACGGCGGCGATCTGGAGCTAGTCAGCGTGAGCGAGGAAGGCGTTGTGCAGGTCCGCTTCCACGGGGCGTGCGTGGGCTGCCCGTCGGCCTCTATGACGCTGAGCCAGGGCGTCGAGAGGATACTTAAAGAGAAAGTGCCCCAAGTCACGAAGGTGGTGCTGGCCTGACCGCAGATTCGTGGGGTGGGGCCACGCCGGGGACGCCGGTCCGCAGGTGCGGCCAGGGCCGGCGCTCGGAAGCGGAGCGGGCAGGTTCAACGGCCCCGGCCGCTCACGAAGGGCCGTTTCAGGCCTGAAAACCCCGAAAAGGTCCCATACAGATTTGACCCGTCCGGGAATCAGGTGTATATTTCCCCATTGCGGCTTGGGGAGACCATCTGAGCACATTCTCTTCTTTTTGAGAAGACCTAGAAAGCCAATTTAATGTGTCACTGAACACAATCAGGGCAGTGCTCTCACGTGCATATTGTGGGCCGAGGGCTGATGGCGCGACAGCAATCGGACATTGAACGAGTACGTCAGGCCAGCGACATCGTTGACGTGATCAGCGAGCACCTGCAGTTGAGGCGCGCAGGCAGCGGGTTCAAAGGCCTGTGCCCATTCCACAAGGACGAGAAAACGCCGTCCTTCCACGTTCACCCATCCAAGCAGATATTCAAGTGCTTCGGCTGCGGAGTCGGCGGCGACGTCTTCAAGTTCGTCCAGCTCCGCGAGAACGTGGACTTCGGCGAGGCGCTGAGGATCCTGGCGGCCAGGGCGGGGATTGCGCTGGCCCCACGCTCGGACGGCGCCGGACAGAGGGGGCCCGGCCGCTCCATGCTGGCCCGCGTGAACGAATGGGCAGCGAGGTGGTTCCAGGAACAGTTGAGGCATGAGACGCGCGGAAGGGAAGCCCGCGCTTATGTGGCCAACCGTCAAGTCACAGACGAGACGGTCACCCGGTTCGGACTGGGCTTTGCTGCGGACAGCTACGACCTGATCGTGGCTCAGGGTAAGGCCGCAGGGTACTCGCCCGGGCTGCTCTCGGCCGCCGGTCTGGCGCGCACGTCGGAGTCCGGCAAGCCGTACGCCGTGTTCAGAAACCGCCTCATGTTTCCAATCCGCGACTCATCGAAGCGGATTATCGGCTTTGGAGGGCGGGCGCTCGGTGACGATCCGGCCAAGTACCTGAACACGCCGGAGACTCCGCTGTTCAACAAAGGACGCGAGTTGTTCGGACTGGATCTGGCCCGGGAGTCGATCGGCCGCACAGGGCGAGCCGTGGTCACCGAGGGGTATATGGACTGTCTGATGGTCCGTCAGTTCGGGTTTGACAACGTGGTCGCAGCCCTGGGCACGAGTTTTACGGCCGATCAGGCCAAGCTCCTGCACCGCTTTTGCGACGAAGCGATTCTGGTTTTCGATTCGGACGAGGCCGGGCAACGCGCCGCCGAGCGGGCCCTGGAGGCAGCCCTGGCCGAGGCCATGACCGTACGGCTGACCCGAGTCCCGGAAGCGAAAGACCCCTGTGACTATCTCCTTACGGCCGGGCCGGAGAGCTTTGAAGCACTGTTGAACTCGGCCCCCGAGGCGCTAGAATTCAAGTGGCAACAGCTGCGGAATGCTGCGGCCGGTTCGGCGGGAGCTTCGGAGAGTTACCGAGCCGCTCGCAGCTTTCTGGACCTTGTCGCCCGGTCGATGGTCCGGCGGAATATCGATCCCGTCCATCTGGGGTTCATCGTAAACCGCATCAGCAAGCTTGTCGCGCTTCCGGCTGAAGAGGTTTATCGGCACCTGAACGAACTCAAGCGTCAGGAGAGCCGCCGAGGCCTGACAACCGAAGCAACCAGAATCCCTTCAGGGGTGCGACCTGCGACAGGTGCGAAAGACGCCGCTGTCCGGGAAATCATGGAAGTGTTGCTCAACGCCCCGGAACATTTGGAGGCGGCGCGCCCTTACCTGAAACCGGAGGAAATTTCGGACCAAGCTTTGGCGGGAATTGTTTCCAAATTCTGCTCGGCTTGTCGACCGGAGCGGGAATACGATTTGGCAGGTTTCATATCCGGCTTTGAGGAGCCGGCGCATGCTGCTCTGATTACGGACATGCAGCTTGCCGGCGAGCGCAGGGGGAACTACGAAGCCACCCTACAGGGTGCCGTGGAAACACTAAGGCAGGAACGGGGCCGCGAGGACATGGCCGCGGCCGGCCGGGCAGGAAGCGAACCGGCCGAAGCTCGCCTTGCCCGTGTACAAACGGCCAGCCAGGAGCGTCATCGCTTTGCCGGCGTGGGCCGGCGGCTCCCGGTCCCGCCCGACATGGAGCCGATGGGGGACGCCGCGGGAACCTTTGCAGAGGGAGCCCGGTAGCAGCTCTTGGGCCGGCTCAGGAGCCGGGTCCAGGAACAAGACCGGCGTTCACGCAGACAAACTGGGCGGCGTGGCATGGAACGGCCGGGGGGAGCCGCCCCGACAGGGAGACTCAGGAATGGTGGAGATTCTGGACAGCCTGGATCCGGTGGAAGCCTCGTTCGACGAACTTCTGGAGAAGGGCAAGAAGCGCGGCTACCTGACCTGGGAAGAGATGAATG
>CP070685.1:2990107-2999332 GCA_020352895.1 Phycisphaerales bacterium | reverse complement strand
CCGCGGCCAGCACCTTGGACACCGCGTTGCCCATTTCCTCGGGCGACATGAACTGGCCCTTCTTGACGTTGACGCACTTGCCCGTGCGCCCGGCCGCCTCCAGCAGGTCCGTCTGCCGGCACAGGAATGCCGGCACCTGCACCACGTCGACGACCTCGCCTGCCGGCCCCGCCTGCGACGGCTCATGGATGTCCGACAACACCGGCAAAGACAGCCTCTCCCGCACCTCGGCCAGAATCTTCAGTCCCTTCTCCAACCCGGGCCCGCGGAAGCTCTTGCCGCTCGAACGGTTCGCCTTGTCGAAGCTGGCCTTGAAGACGAGCGGGAGGGACAACCGGTCGCAGGCTGTACGAATCAGCTCGGCCAGACGAAGCGTGTGATCCCGCGACTCGATCACACACGGCCCGGCGATCAGCACCAGCCCCCGCCTGCGCCCCACGCCAAGCTTGCCAACGACAACCTCGTGTTCGACCATATCGGGTACTGTAACGCCGCCTCCGCCAAATGCCACAGGAGACATTCATGCAATCCGATCACGGGAAGCGTGCCGCCGGGACCGGCCCCGCCGTATCCCAACTCATATCCAGGCTGAGTGAACTCAGGAACCGATTCTCACCGACAGACCGCGCCGAGAAACTCCGCCTGCTCACCCAACTGCACGGCCGCACTATCTCCCGCCCGGCACTCTTACTGGCCTTCCACGAAACTCTGTGCTTCCTTCAGGCCTATCCCGACGACGCCCGCGTCCTGGATGCCACCGATCGCGCCCTGGCCCGCGTTGCCGACCGCGTCCGCGTGCTCGAAGATCGACACCCGGCCGCTCTCCAGGAGTTGGACGACACGGGCATGATCGGCACACGCATCAGCTACCCACACACCTGGCCCGTCGTCCGCGAATTGGTCCGCCTCTTTCCCGATCACGTTCGCATCGACCGCGAGGACTACGATGATACCGACAAGCTCGATGAGCTGGTCCGCATGCTCGTTTGCCGACTCGAATACGATGCCCTCGACGACACCGAGGCCGATCCTTGGGAGTTTCTCGATCAGGTCAGCCGCGCCGAGGACGTCACCGATTTGAGCTGGCTGGTCCGCCGCCTTGAGGAAGCCCCTTGGCCCGAAGACACCAAGGCCCGACTGTACGATACGCTCGGCCTCTGGATGGACTTCAGGCTCGATCGCCGGTCCGTTTCGCGCACCTTGGCCTGGCGCCGCCCCAAGAACGTCGCCTTCCAGCGTAAACCTCTGCCCGGTCGCAGCCCGGACACGGCCCGAGCTATCACCCGTCCGGCTCCGCTACCTCGGCGGCTCTCGGACCAGCGCGGCGCAGAACTCATCCGAAGGGCCCGTCTGACCTCCTGCCTGCGACGTCGCGAAGTGTACGGCCACACCCACGGAAACCCGGCCGAGGTCTACGTCACGCAACCCGGCAACGGAATCGAGATCGCCTACATCGGTGCCCTGCCGGAATACCGTTTCCCGCTCGAGTCGACTTACGCCACGGCCATCATCAAGAACGGCGCCCCCATCGGCTACGGGTACCACACGCTCCTCTTCGACCGCGCCGAGACCGGCATCAACATCTACGACACCTTCCGCGGCGCCGAAGCGGCCTACATATTCGAGCGCATGCTCGCCGGGCTCTACGCCCTCTTCGGTGTGACCCGCTTCATCGTGCACCGCTACCAGATCGGCGACGATAACGAAGAGGCCGTCCAATCCGGCTCGTACTGGTTCTACTACAAGATGGGCTTCCGCCCGCTCGACCCCAAGGCCGCCGCGCTGACCCGCCGCGAACTCGACAGGATCCAGCGCCAGCCCGATTACCGCAGCAGTGCGCCAACGCTCAGAAGACTCGCCCGGACGGAGATGTTCTTGGGCGTCAAGGGCCACCGCCCCGACACCGGCGGCGACCTGCGCCCCGGCCTTCTGGCCCTGCGCGTCAGCGCGCATATCCAGCGGGCCTTCGCCGGTGACCGCAACGCCGCCCGGAAGGCCGCCGCTGCGTCCGTCGCCCGCAAGCTCAACCTCACTCGGCCTCATAGCTGGCCCGCCCCCCAGAAACGCTGGTACCAGCGTCTCTGCGTCCTGTTGAACCTGATCCCCGACCTCGGCGACTGGCCCGACCGTGACAAGACCTCGCTCGCCCGAATCCTGCAGGCCAAAGGGGCCTCGCAGGAGCTCCTCTACGTGCGGCGCATGCAGAAACACCTGCGCTTCAGACAAGCGATCGAACTTCTCGCCGCCGGCAAGCTGAATCAATCCTCCTGAAGCGCCTCCCCCGGCAACGCCGCCAGCGCCGGAATCATCACGTTGTCCTCGCGCGAATGGTGATGTGACATGACCCCCCGAAATCGGAAGGACTCCTCCAGAACGGTCAGCACCTGCTGGGCCTCCAGAGGCCGCTTCCGTTGCGCAATCGTGTTCACCAGAAACCGCAGCGCCCCCAGCAGCCGCTCCAGCACCTTGTGCTCTTCCAGGATGAGCTTGGCCCCGAAACCCTTACTCTCCCCGTAGTGATGCTCGAACAGGGGCACCCAGAATCTCTCCTCCTCCTGCAAGTGCCGCATCATTCTGTCGGCGAACTCGTCCAGTAGCCTGTCCGCCTCGCCAATCTGCCGATCCGCCACCAACAGCAGATACCTCTGATACACCTCCGCCATCTCCCGATGATCCCGTGAGAGGCGCTCCAGACCATGGTTCTCCGCGTCGGTCATCGACTCCTCCGGCATTTCATACTCCGCTTCCCTCACCGGCCGGATCGATTATAGCCGGCTCCTGTCGGCCGCGTCACTTTATCCGTCCTGCACCGCAGGTAGAATGGTGGTGTGACCGCTGCACCGCATCCATTCGATCAGATCGTTACCCAACCGGAAGACAGGATTCGGCTCGCGGCTGCGGCCCTGTGGTACGCTACAGACGAATATCCCGACCTCAAGGTGGCCTACTACCTCGAGTTCCTCGACGCCCTAGCCGCGCGTGTCGCTGCTCATCGCGCCGCCACCCCCCAGGAGCGGATCGAAGCTCTCCGCCTCGAAATCGTCGAGAACGAAGGCTTTGCCGGCAACCGCACCGACTACCACAACCCGCAGAACAGCTACCTCAACCGCGTCATCGACCGCAAGGCCGGCATCCCCGTGTCCCTCTCGGCCATCTGGCTCGACGTCGCTGCCCGGCTCGGCTGGCCTTTCGCCGGGCTGAACATGCCCGGCCACTTCCTCATCTGTGCGCCCGGCTCAGGTGAGGACATCATCATCGATCCCTTCAACGACGGCGCCGTCCTCAGCCGGGCCGAATGCAGCCACATGGGCCTGGCCTTGTTCGGCTCCGACTTCCGGCTCCAGCCCGAGCATCTCGCCCACGTCGGCACACGCGACATCCTTCGCCGCATGCTGGGCAATCTCCACAGCATCTATCTCGTGCGCCGCGACTGGCCCCGCTGCACCAACATCCTGCGGCGCATGTTCGCCCTTCGTCCCGTCGACCCCGAGATCGCCGCCGAACTGGCCCAACTCCTGGCGACCGCGGGCGAGTTGGCCGAGGCTCTGGCCATTCTCCACAGCGTGCTCAAGGCCGAACTGCCCGACGACAAGCGGCGGTTCATCCGCCAGCAGATCGACATCCTCCACCACCGCATCGCCCAGAACAACTGAGCCCACATGTCGCGCATAATGAAAGGCGCGCCCGCAGGGGACGCGCCCTTCGATACATTGTCTGAATTCTGCTGCTATCCGCGCCGACGCCGCATCAGCAGCAGAAGCCCGTAAGCTAGCCCCATGAACGAGTAGATCGCGGCCCCGCCGTTGCCGCACGCGGCACACCATGGCGGTGTCGGCTGCGGCACCGGGATCGGCACCACCGGTACTGCCGGATCGCACACGTCGCCGAGCCCGTCGCCGTCGGTATCGGTCTGACCGGGGTTCGCGTCTGCCGGACAGTTGTCCAGGCAATCCAGCACACCGTCGCCGTCCTGGTCGCCGTCCGGATTAAGCTGCAGACACGAGCAACCGTCTGCGTCGGCCTTCTCGCCCGCCGGCGTGTCAGGGCAGACGTCGGAACAGAGCTCCACACCGTCGCCGTCCACGTCCGGCGGACCGGCCAGCACGGGGTCATAGTCCACTTCCCCGTCGGCCTTCCCGGCCGCCGTGGCCAAGCCACCGCCCCACCAGTTGTCCTCCGCATCGATGACGTGCTTCGTATCCGGGTCGAGATTACGCACGCCGTACGAAGCGGCCCCGGACAGGTCGTTCTCGTTGACCGTCACGACGGACGTGTCGTCCATCTCCGACACGCTGACCGCATCCGGCACGTCGCGGAAGCAGTTGCCCATGATGTCCACCAGCGCGCCCGAAGAGACGACATCATCGAACTCGATGCCGGTGTTCGTGCTGCCGCCGAAGATCCGGTTGTAGTGGATCGTTATGTCGCAGCCCCAGACAAGGCTATCGAAATGAATGCCGTCGACGTCGAACTCGTGGATCGTGTTCTGAGCGATCTCCAGCACGGATCCGCCCTCCACGTCTCCCTCGAAGTAGATCCCGTACTCGCCGCCCTTGAAGTTGTTCCCATGGACATTCAGTACACCCGCCCCGTTGTCGTTGGTGTGCATGTAGAGCTGCGCGTCACTGAATCCCGACACATTGTTGTCACAGAGGATCAGAGTAGCGCCATTCTCGGGAAGATACTGAAACCAGAAACCATAAGATGCCCCATCGGCGTGAGGCAGGATGGTGTTGCCGCACACCTCCGCCCTGCTGCCGTCGGACACCTCGCCGAAGTACATGCCATAGGCGTCGCTGCCGTCGTTCCTGATCCCCTCGATGCGATTTCCGGTCACCACCGCTATCGAGTTCATATATATCTCGCTGATGTCGAGACCGTAGTCGGCCCCGTCGGCGTGGGCCGTGAACACGTTGTCCGTCACGGTCAATTCGCTGGCTTCTTCTGTCTCCTCGACAAACAAACCGGTCCCGGTAAATCCCGTAACCACGTTGCCCGTGACCGTGAGAGAGCAGCCCTCGTAGGGCCCGTCTTCGACCGCAAAGATCCCATAGTCCGCCCCGTCCTTATGGGCCGTGAACGTGTTCTCTCTCAGGGTCAGATGGCTGCCGTATTCAATGTAGTCATCGTTGTAGAAGCCGGCATAGTCGAACCCAATGAACTTGTTGCGTTCGACAATGCCCACTCCGGCTTCGTCCCAACCGTAGCTCGTGTAGAACCCGTAGTCGGCCCCCTCCTCGTGGGCCGTAAACGTGTTGTCCGCGACATGAAGCTGCGAACCTTCAACCACTTCTTCGTTGTAGAAGCCGTATTCATAGGTTCCCATGCTGCCGAATCCACTCACCTCGTTGCCGGTGAACGTGGCGGTACTTCTCTCGTAGATCTGGTACGCGGAAATGCCGTACTCTGCGCCGTCGGCATGGGCGGTCAGCTTGTTATCGGTCACCGTCAATTCGCCGGAGTAGGTTACGTAAGTATACAGGCCGCAGTAGGTGAAGTTCGAGACCCTGTTGTCGTGCACGGTCACCGCGCCGCCGTCGTACGTGTCGTCCAGATAGAACCCGTAGTCGGCGCCGGCCGTCTGGCCGGTCAGCACGTTCCCGATTAACTCCAGGTAGCTGCCGTTGTAGGTGTCATCCGCGTAGATTCCCGCCTCGTTGAAATCGCCCACCGTGTTGTTGTTGATGTAACCGATCGATCCGTAGTTCGGCGAGGTGCTGCAGTAAATGCCATAGGTTTGATCTGCGCTGGCTAGGGCGGTGATCTTGTTCTCGTCGATCACCATCATGCTGCCGTAATCGCAGTCGCTCACGTAGATGCCGTACGCGGAGTCGCCGTTGTCTCCAAAGCCGCTTATCGTGTTGCCACTGATCCGCAGCAGGGCGCTGCTAACGTCGGTAGAGATGCAGTAATCAGCCTTGTCGCCGGTCACCGTGTTGCCCGTGATGGACACGAGCCCCCCGTAATAGGGCTCTGCCTTGATCCCGCGGCGGCCGAAGCCGCTGATCTTGTTGTCCGCGATGGAGGCCGTGGAATCGCCCTCTACCACGCTGGCCACCTTCACACCGTACGTCGCCCCGTCGCCGGAGATGGTGCAGCCCTCCACGCGGAACGTGCTCAGGTCGCTCACGTCGCTGCCGATGTAGATGCCGCTGTTCGTAAAGTCGGTGATGGCCGTGTCAACAACGCTGAGACTGCTCTGTGCCTCGACATTGGCCCCCACGGTCACACCGCGCCAGAAGCCGTCGATCGTCGTACCGGTGACCGACATGGTTGAGAAGTTCTCCAGATCAGCCTGGATGGCAATGCCCGTCTCGCCAGGATTCACCCCGGGACTGATCTCGCAGTCGTCGATGGTAATCGTGCTCCAGTAGATGACCTCCCGGAACAGGATGCCGGTAGCGTTAATACCGCCGATTGTGTTGTTGAGGATATCGATCGCCCCCGTGTGCACCGAGAGCATTTCGCCGATCGGTGTAGCGGTGTAGTCGCCGTCATCGAAGAAGATGCCGTTGACAAAGCTCCAGTCGGCCCCGGTCTCGGCCTGGAACGCGTTGTTCCGGATGATCAGGTGCCCGCCCTCGATATTGGCGGACACGTACATCCCGGCCCACGACTCGTTGCCTTGGAGCTTGTTGTTCTGAATAACCACCGAGCCCGGACCGACCTTTGGGCCTTCCACCCGAACGCCGTGGTTGTCGCCGAGGCTGTACGGTTGCCAGATCAGAAAGCCCTGTCCCGGCGCGCCGAGAGTCACGCCGTCGGCCTCGATCTTCACCACCGGCACGCCGTCCGTGTCGCCCACGATGGCCGTCGCCCCGGAGCCACCCACCGAGAGCACCGTCAGATCTTCGACGTCGATGACGATGTTCTCGTTGTAAGGACCGCCTGACACGAGGACCGTGTCGCCGGGGTCCGCGGCGTCGATCGCGTCCTGGATCGTCGCGTAGGGGACGGGCACGTTGCGCGTCGCCGCCTCTACGGAGCCGGCCGCGACCAGCACTGCCACACACAAAGCCAAACCGTACCTTCTCGCTGTCATCATAAATCCTCCTTTGGAGTTGCCAGTGCCCTTTCCCGTTATTCACTGCCCGGGTCGACGCGCGATGCACGTGCATCGCGGCCGTTCCAAGCGAACATGGAAGCCCGCGGCTAGAATCGTCAGTAAGTTGAGCCCGTCAAAAGGGGTACCTTATCCCGGTGCCCGTGAGATGCGCGCCGTCGCTATCCCCTTGCAGGACCTGAAGCGCCCACCGTCCGTGCCCACTAGGCACACCCAGCGGAGCGTCCCCCGCTCCATGAGAAGCCTAATGATATCACGCATATCATCCTGTCGCAAGAGATGCCGTGGAGACTCCGCGTCCTGAGCGCCTCATCGCGCCGATGCTCGGTCAACGCCACGTCTACGCCGGCGCCGCGCTCCACGGCCCCCTTGTTATTGGAGCACCCCGCTTTCTGCCTCGCCTAACCCAGACCTGAACGCGTTCGCGGCATGATCACAGCAGAACACATTTCGGGCCGATGCGCGGCAGCGCCCGCTCACGGCACGCTCATTACGGCACGCTTCCGCCAATCCAGAAAATGAAGAAAAACACGACCTCGTCAGGCCCAGCGGTCTTCCGCCTCAGCAACCACCTTGGATAGTTTGTTACCAGCCCTGCGCCGCGCGATCAGTGTTCTATCGATTCGCACATGCGGGGCGCCCGACCAACCTCAGCACATCAAGCTGGACCGGATGACCCGCTGTGAAGGAGAAGCCGGAACAAATGAAACCGAGGGTGGACCGGCTCGGCAATCCACCCTCGGGCGTCACCAGACTGTTTCAACAGCGGCTAGGGGCAACATTCGTTGTCCGGGTCCCACTCATCCGGACAGCAGTCGCAGGCCCAACCGACGCCGTCGAAGTCGAAATCGGCCTGAGTGGAATGGCATTCGTCCAGGCCGTTGCCGCAGACGTCGCTACCACGTTTCCGTAAGCATGCGGATCGTGAGACGACACCGCCCTTGTGCAGAAATGCACGCCCGGGAAATAAGAATGCCGGCTCGGAGGAGCCGGCATCACAGTTTGTGTCTACTGTTGGCGGTGTACTACAGCGAGGCTGATTTCTCGACCTCAGGCGCCTGGATGGCTTTCATGAGAGCCATCAGCTTGGCTTGGGCGACGAGCATGTCTGCCTCAACCGGACAGGAGGTCGTCTTGTCGCCCACATGGCATTCGACCTTCTTGCCTTCCTTAGCACACTTCTGGGCAGTCTTCGTGCACTTCATGTTCTTGCCATCGACGACATAAGTCACGTCGACGTCGTTCAGAGTCTCCTTAGCCTTCTCGATGGCGGCCAAGGCACTCTCGCTTGTGTCGAACGTTCTGCGTAGGGCAACATATTGTACCTTTGAGTGAGTACCATCAGCCTTTTGCTTGGCCGCCTTGGGGCACTCAAAGCTCTCGCCGTCAACGACCATATGGACGGTAAGCAGCTCCTCCGTCAGCGCGTTCATCAGGTTGGTCACGGCCTTGGTCGCCTCGGCCTTGTTGGCGTAGGTCTCGCCCATGACGAGGTACTCAATCTTGCCGTTCTCGCCGGCCAGCTTGGCGGCCTCCTTGCTGCAACAGGTCTCCTTGTCGCCCACCTTGTAGGTCATAGTAGGGACCAGCTTGGCCAGTGAATGGCAGGAATCCGGCTTCCAGGCGCAGGCCTTGAGGTGGGCCGTACCGCTTTCCCCGCAGCCGGACTTGCCCGCGGCGGCCTTGGTGCAGGATTTACTGCAGCCGGGCTTGTCACCCGCCTGAAGCACCTTAGCCGCATCGTGCTGGCCTTTTGTGCAGCCTTCGGTCTTTTTGGCGGCCGCCTTGCCCTCCCCGGGGCAGGCACCGCAGTCGGCCCACACATCGCCCGAGACCAGAAACAGGATGGCCACTGCCATGAGAATCGTGGAGAGCTTTCTCATCGACTTTCTCCTCTAATCAAAGTGGTTATTCACAAAACTGATTCCGAAACCCAATGTACTGAGGGGTTCCATCGCATCGCTGCGACAACCTTATAATCTAGCAGTCTGCTCCCGAGATTTCCAAAGATTCTGCCGATGGCCGCTGCTCGCCGCCGCAGGCGGATCGCCTAAGCGTATCAGCGTGCCAGACGCCCTGCCCATGACGCGCCCGCGCCCAGCAGCAAAAAGGCAATAACCAGTATACGGGCCACACGCCGGGATGTTCGGCGACGGGCCAGA
>CP070685.1:2983117-2990007 GCA_020352895.1 Phycisphaerales bacterium | reverse complement strand
TGAGTCGTCGCCCCACACCCATCCCCCGAGCGGAGTCGGCTACAACCAGCTCGTCGATCAATGCGACCGGGCCGGGATTGAGCAGCGTGTGTCGGATATTGATGGAGATCAGACCAAGCACGTCGCCCCGCCGCTCCGCGACGAACACGGCGTGATCCGGCGCCTGCATGAATCGTTGGATATTGGAGGCCACCCTCTCGGGCAGCGCCGCAACCGGCGCCTCCATGGCGTCGGTGAGCTGGCCCAGAAGCGACAGGATCGAGGGGCAGTCTTCCGCCCGGGCGGGACGTATAGCCGGACTCTCCCTCTCGGCGGTCACACTTCCATCTCCGCAGCCAGCTCCGGCGTGTCCCTGTGCCTGCGCAGCAGCGGCGCCACCACCGAACGAAGAAACTCACTTACCTGTTGCGGGGCCCGCCCGACATACCGGCGGGGTTCCAGCATCTTCCGCACGTTGACCTTGGCGAAGGCCGGATCCTGAGCCAGACGCTCCAGCAAATCGAACCGTTCACCCGCCAGCTTGAAGGCCGCGGCGGCCTCATGGGCGTGACGCCGGATGCGCTCATGCAGCTCCTGCCGATCCCCGCCCGCGGCCGTGGCCTCCATCAGAATCTCCTCGGTGGCCATGAACGGCAGCTCGGCCAGCAACCGGACGCGGATCACCTGCGGGTAGACCACAAGCCCCCGGGCCACGTTGGTCATGATTCGCAGCATGCCGTCGGCGGCCAGGAACGCCTCCGGAACGATCAGACGCTTGCAGGCCGAGTCATCCAGCGTGCGCTCCAGCCACTGCTCAGCCGCGGTCTGGAAAGCCGGCCCGGTCAGACCGATCAGATACCGAGCCAGGCCGGTGGCACGCTCGCAGCGCATCGGATTGCGCTTATACGCCATCGCGCTGGAGCCGATCTGCTCGTCCTCGAACGGCTCTTCCACCTCCCGAAGATTGGCCAGCAGGCGCAGATCGTTGGCCATCTTGTGCGCGCTGACCGCGATCTGGGCCAGTGCCGACAACACACGGGCGTCTACCTTCCGCGAGCCCGTCTGCCCCGTCACCGGCTCGATCCGCCCGAAGCCCATCTTCTCAGCGATCATCCGCTCCAGTCTTCGCACCTTGGCGTGGTTGCCGCCGAACAGGGCCAGGAAGCTGGCCTGGGTTCCTGTGGTGCCTTTGGCACCGCGGAACCGGAGTTGCCCCAGGCACGATTCCACGTCATCCAGGTCGCGGACGAAGTCATAGCACCACAGACAGGCCCGCTTGCCGACCGTGGTCGGCTGAGCCGGTTGGTAATGCGTGAATCCGAGCGTAGGCAACGCCCGGTGTTCGCGGGCGAAGTCGGCCAGGGCCCTGATCAGGTTCACCAGCCAGTCGCGAATCCGATGCAGGCCGTCTCTCATCACGATCAGGTCGGCGTTGTCCACCACGAAGGCGCTGGTGGCTCCGAGGTGGAGAATGCCGCGGGCTTCCGGGGCCTGGTCGCCGAAGGCGTATAGGTGGGCCATCACGTCGTGGCGGAAACGGGTCTCGTATGCCGCGGCCTTGTCGAAGTCGATGTCGTCGCGGGCCCGCTCCAACTCCCTGATCTGCTTAGCGGTGATCTTCAGACCCAGATCCCGCTGCGCCTCGGCCAGCGCGATCCACAACCGGCGCCAGGTAAGAATACGCGTCCGTGGGCTGAATAGCCCCGCCATCTCCGGTGAGGCGTTTCGCTCGACCAAGGGGCTGGTGTAAGTGTCCATCACCATGACTATTCTCACCGCAGCCATGGGTGTGTCAAACCGGTCGAAGAGTCGGACGGCTGCGGCCAGGCCGCGCCGTTTCTGCCACTGCGAGAGCGTGTCCGATTGACATGGCCGTGCCCGCACTGCACTATTGCCCGTTGTAAACGCCTTGACTTCTCGCAACCTGCAACGAGATCACTCATGTCCGACAACATTGCGGAGGATGCCCGTTTGGCTCGGGGTTCGACGCGCGGGCTGGCTGGAGATTTCAGCCGCTTCGGGGCCGCTCTCCTCCTGGGCGTGCTTGCTCTGGTATATCTCCTGTACGCGGCTTTCTATATCCACAACAGTTCGTTCGTCGTCGAGGGACAACGCTACTACTGTCTGTTCGATGACGCGATGATCTCCATGCGCTACGCACACAACTGGGTGGACGGCCATGGCCTCGTGTGGAACCCGGGCGAGCGGGTGGAGGGGTACTCGAACTTCCTGTGGACCGCGGTGATGGCCGGCGTGCATCTGCTGCCTCTGGAGGACCGGCTGTTCAGCCTGGCCGTTCAAGTCCTGTGCGCCGGCCTGGGGGTCATGTATGTCTGGGGCACATACCGGCTTGGGCGAGCCCTGCGTCTCGAGCGAGCCGTATGTGCGGGTGGCGCCGTGCTGACCGCCCTGTACTTTCCGCTGACCACCTGGACGCTTCAGGGCATGGAGACCGGCCTGCTCACGGCTGTCGTCGTTTGGGCCGCGGCCGCGGGCGCCGCCGCTTGGCGGAGGAACCGCGTTTCGTTAGCCGCCGGCATTCTGTTCGGCGCGGCCATGTTGACCCGCCCCGACGGGCTTGTTGTCGTCGGTGCGGTCTGCGTACTGTTCGCCTGGCGCATGCGGCGGGCGTGGTCGGCTTCGCTGGGGACCCTGGCCATTGCCCTGGCGCTCGAAGGGGCGTACTGGCTCTGGCGCTGGCGATACTACGGCGATTTCTGGCCCAACACCTTCTACTTGAAGCTGGGCCTCCCGCTCGGCTTTCGCTTGGGCGTGTTAGGCTTGGACTATGTGTCCAGCACCTTGTATCGCCTCGGCGTGGTGTTCATCAGTGCCGCCGTACTGACCCTCGTGGCTCTGCGCGGACGGGCCCGCTGGGACCTGATAGGCGTCTTTGGCGTCTGCCTGGCGTATCTCGTCTGGGTCGGCGGCGACCCCTGGCCCTACGACCGGTTCATCTGTCCGGGCATGCCCTTCGCCGCCCTGGGTGCGGTGCACGGAGTGTGCTACCTCGTCCGCAAGCTGGTCGCCGCCGGACCCAGGGCCGGCCGGGAACGATACGCCGGTATCACCCTGGCCTGTTCGGTCCTTCTGGCCGGCAGTGTCAACTATGTTCAGATTCGCGAATGGGTCGGAGCCATTCCCTATTCGTGGCACGCCAATCAGGCGAACGTCCACGTGGCTAGAGCCCTCTTGACCCATACCACACCCGAGGCCCGCGTGGCCACATTCTGGGCCGGGGCCATCCCTTACTTCAGTCACCGCCGCGCCATCGACATCCTGGGCAAGTCTGATCCGCATATCGCCAGGGAAGTCGAGCCGGCGCTCTCCCGCGACTTCCCCCCCGGCCACGGCAAGTTCGACCTGCCGTATTCCCTCCTCACGTTACGGGCCGATGTCGTGGACATGCCCGGCGGGCGCATCTGGCCGGACCTGACCCAGGAGACGTGGTTCCGTCAGGAATTCCGACCATACATCGCCCGAGTCGGTGACCTGGACGTGCGGGTTTTCGTGAGGAAGGACAGCCCGAACATCAGCCCTCCCTGATGCCCGACCTTTACGCTCGGCGTCCGCTCAACGAGGTCGTTTCCGGTAATGTGGCCGCTTGGCTTGCCTGCCAACGCCGCCTGCGCGCCCGGACGCCAATCGTGCGACAGGAGACTGCGGCGGCAGCGGCGCGAGGGGAGATCGTCAGATCAGGTAGCTCTGAAAGACGACGGCGAAACCCAGGAAGGCCAGGAAGCCGACCACGTCGGTTATGGTGGTCAGGATGATGCTGGAACACTGAGCGGGGTCAAAGCCCAGCGCCTTCATGATCACCGGAATGGCAGCGCCCGACAGCCCGGCGGCGAACAGATTCACGATCATACCCAACCCGATGACCACACCGAGAATGGGATTGCTCTGCCAGAGCCAGGCGACCAGGCCCGTTACAGCACCCGTAATCGCTCCGGTCAGCAAACCGAGCCAGCCCTCCTTCGCGATGAGCCAGAGCACGCGACGCTTGGGGATCTCACGCATCACCAGGCCACGCATGACGATCGCGAGCGACTGCGCACCCGCGTTTCCCCCCTGCCCCGCAACCACCGGAAGGAACACCGCCAGGATCGTGATCTTCGCGATGGTCTCCTCGAATAACGAGACCACATAGGCGGCCAGAAACGCGGTGGCCAGATTGACATGCAGCCAGGGCAACCGCTTACGAAGGGAGAAAATCGTCGGCGAGAATGCCCGCTCGTCAGGACTCCCGCCGAACATCCGTTGGATGCTTTCGGCCACGTCTTCCTGTGCCTCGTGAATCAGTTGTTCCGCCTTGATGAATCCCGAGGATCCGGTTCTCACTGTCCACCACCGGCGCCGCAAAGTATCGCCTCTTGCCCAACTCCTCTGCCGCCTCCGCGCGGTCCATATAGCAGTCGAGCGTAAACACGTTCCGATTGATGACGGACTCCAGCAGCGCTTCGTCTGATGCCAGCAGAAGATCCCGGGCATTGATGACGCCGACCAGGTGTTCCTCGTCGTCGACGACGTATCCGTAGGAGGCCGGGTATGGTCTGCTGGCGAGCCGGCGGATTTTCTTGATCGCGTCACTGACGCGTTCCTTTTGGTGGAAAGACAGATACGTTCTCACCATGAGCCGCCCGACACTGTCTTCCGGGTAGACCAGCAGATCGCGAATCTCAGACTTGAGCTTCTTGGGGGCTTGCGGAAGAAGCCGCTCGCGCGAGTCCTCAGGCAAGTGCATGAACAGCGACGCCGCCCGAGCCGCATCCATGGACCGAACGATTGTCTTGAAATCCCCCGGGCGCATGTCCTTGAGCAGCGCGGCAGCGTAGCTGATCTGCAGATGCGGTATGATCTGCGCGGCCGTGGCTGGTGGAAGGGCCTCGAGCACCTGAGCCGCCTCGCCGCCTTCCAGCGCTTCCAGAGCGCGCGCGGCGTCTGCGGCGTCGTTCTTCACGTATCGCTCGACAATGCCGATCAGCGGGTCACCCATGACACAGCTCCACGGAATCATCCTGCATTGGGGTTCGCGTCCTCGCCCCTGAGCGCGAGCCTGCGACGCAACAAGATGTTGCCGCTCGGGACTCCTACGCGTCCCGGGGGGGTTCCCAGCCCAGGCCCGGCTTCTCGCTGGGGTAGAGCACCCCGTCTTCGAGCCTGACGGCCTCTCTGGACGGATCGTCGAGCAGGTCCAGGTGGCCGTCGAGGTCGGCGTAGGCCACGTTCTTGCGAGCCAGGGCGTAGTGCAGGCCGGCGGCGATGCCCAGCCCGGCCTCGTCCATGCATCCGACCATGACCTCCAGCCTGGCGGCACGGGCCACGGCGTTGATCTGCAGAGCTTCGAAGATGCCCCCGACCTTCATCAGCTTGACATTGACCATGTCGGCCAGATCATCCCGGGCCAGCCGGAACGCATCGCGAAGGGACATCAGACTCTCATCGGCCATGACCGGTACGGGCACGGTCTGCGAGACGCGGCCCAGCAGGTCGGGCACGCCGCGCGGCGTGGGCTGCTCAAGCAGCTCCAGCCTGGCCGCGCGAGTGCGTTCGACGAAGGATCGGGCCTGCTCCACCGTGTAGCCCTGGTTCGCGTCGAAGCGCAGCTCGATGTCCGGCCCCACCAGGGCGCGAACCGACATTACGCGTTCGACGTCCTCCTCGACATCCACGCCGCCTTTCATCTTGAGGCTGGTGAACCCGCGCTCGATGAAACCACGGGCCCGCTCCAAGGTTTCGGCCGTGCTCATGATGCCGATGGTGACGCTGGTTCGGATGCACTCGCGATACCCGCCCAGGAGACGCCAGACAGGCAGGCCGCAGAACTTCCCCTGAATGTCGAACAGGGCCATATCGATGGCGGCTCGTGCCGCCGGCCTGTCCGGAAGCAGATCTGCGAGTTGCTCGAGAAGAAACGCAGACAGAAACACGTCGCGGTTCGCCAGCACCCCGGCCGCCGTTTCTCGCAGGTCCCGCAGCACGGTCTCCGCGGTCTCGCCGGTGATGGGCTGGTCCGGAGCAGCGCACCCGTAACCGCAGATGCCCTCATCGGTCACGATCCGCACGAAAACATTCGTAGTGGATTCCACCGTCTCGTACGCGATGGTGTAGGGCTCTGCCAGACGCATGGTCACGGGCCAGCATTCGACGCCGGTGATACGCATGGTCGCCTCAGAAACGGTTCCGCTGATATATTTCGTCCAGGCTCATGCCCTTGAGGTGTTCGACCAGCTCCACCAGATTGCGGACCATGACCTCCCACATCCGTTGCCCCTTCTCCCGGCTTGCCTTGGTGGGATCTCCCATGACTCCGCTGCGTGAGATCCTCATGGTCCGCGCGTACCAGTCGACGCTGCGCTTCGAGCTGAAATCCAGATAGCGGCTGGAGAACTTCGGCACACTCTTGCGGGCTCTCTTCATGTCCACCAGATGCGGACGCGTGGCCAGCGTGGTGCTGGTCTCGATCTCGCCGGCATGGATGTCGGCCGGCGTCTCGGCGATGTTCTCAACGTCCGTGTCGCTGGTTTCGCCGGTGTCCACGCAGGTGAAGATGTGCGCGTCCCGGTTGACCATCTGTGCGGCGAAATGCAGCGTGGCCGCGTTGCCCCCGTGGGCGTTGATGATGATGAGCTTGGTGATGCCGCTGCGGGCCACACTCATGCCGACTTCGTACACGAACTGCGAAAGTGTCTCGTTGCTGACGCTGATGGTGCCCCGGAAATCCTCGTGGTGGTACGACACGCCGTACGGGACGAGCGGGAGCACGAACGGCCGCGGTTCGCTACACGCCTTGGCCACTTCCATCGCCAGGTGCAGGGCGTCAAAAGCGTCGGTGTCCAGGGGCAAATGCGGTCCGTGCTGTTCTATCGCCCCCACCGGCAGCAGGGCCACATCGACCAGCTTGAAGCGGG
>CP070685.1:2956784-2983017 GCA_020352895.1 Phycisphaerales bacterium | reverse complement strand
AGCGAGCTCGGCGCCGGCCTACTCTCAGGCATCCAAACGAGTGATGTCTCATGGCCAACAACCGGCACAGCTTCCAGGCCACTGCTGGCATCGTGGGGCCACAGCGTCGTCAACCGGCCGACCGCGCTGGCCAGCGAAAACGACCAATCCGGCCCTGCGGGTACCAGGAATTTGATCAGGACGATGAGCCACAACGCCCCGTGGAGCCAGGGCCTGGGGCGGAGGGCGGGGATTCGCAGCAGCAGCCAAGTCAACGCCGCCAGGGCCGTGCCATACAACACTGCCTGGCCGAGCCAATCCAGCAGAAGCCCCGCTTGGGCCTGCCACTGTACGATGGCGAGAACGCCGCTCATGATGGCTTCTCCGCGCAATCGGCGGGCTTTGAGTCACCCTGATCCCGACGGCGTTCGCGTTCTGCGATCTTGGCTTCGATACGCCTCAAGTCGTTGGAGGTCAGATCCGCCTCCTCGACCAGCCGTAGCACGAGTTCGCCCGCCTGGCCGTCGAAGACCTGCTGGAGGAACTGCTTGAGCCGCTGGCTGAGCACCTGCTCGCGTCGCGCGAGCGGACGGTAGAGGAAGGGCTGGCGCTCCTTGTCCACGGTGACGGCTCCTTTGCCGGCCAGTTGCGTCATGAGCGTCATCACGGTTGTGTATGCGGGCGCGTCTTCTTCGTGTCCGGAGAGCCGCTCCAGGACGTCCCTAACGGTACCCGAACCCAGATCCCATAGTACTTTCAGGACCTTCAACTCGGCAGCCGTGATGTGGAGTGAAGACTGGGCCATCCATCGACTCGTTTACTAGATATATCGAAAGACTACTAGAGGCCTAGTAACCTGTCAAAAAAGACAGAGAATTTCAGGCACCAGAGAGCGGAGGCACGGTGGTTTCATAGAAGGCCACTGAGAAGCACGCACCCATATGGCATCTTGAAGCCAGGAATCGATGTGTTCCGAATGGAGCGGAAGAGGGCGCCGGACCGCGCGGACGCGGGGTCCGCCCATTGGCGGTGACGATCAGCGGTGGCGGCGATAGGCGGTCAGGCCGCCCAAGAGGAACAGAACCATCACCGGTGGTTCCGGGATAGGGATCGAGAATGAGAAGCTCGTTTCGGCGATGTCGGAACTGAGCACAGAGACGCGGAAGCCGCCCTGCTGATCCTGGTTGTAGTCCAAGGTTGCGTCGAAGACGGCCCCCGAAACGCCGGCGATCTGAAAATCATAGGTGCCAAAGCTCCAGCCACTCGTGTCGATCTGCCCTCTCTGAAAGATCCAGTGGCCGTCCCCGGGAATCGGGTTTGCCACGTTGGACAAGTCCTGGCCGAACCCGCCAAACATGCCGCCCGCCGCGGGATCCTCAGCCGGGATGATGTTGGGGCCGATTCCCACGCCCAAACGGGCATATGGTTGTTGGCCTGGATAAGAGGGGTTCACGTCGGCGGTCCAGGTAAGAGGGGCCAGTATCCCGGCGGCCGAAACCAAGCCCGGACTCAGGGTAGCATCGCCGCCGCTCGGAAGCCCGGAGTTGTCAAAGCCCCAGCCGCCGTTGTACCCCGCGTAGGCGGTGGTGCCGCTGTCCATGTACATGGCCTGGCCTACGTCTCTCAGGGCGCCGGGACTCCCGTCAGGGAACTCGGCAAAACCCGACTCGACAAGCTGCAACTCGGTAAGCCAGTACCCCGCCGTCGTCGCCTGGGAACACACCACATCGTATACGATCGATGCCAAGCCGAGATTACCACCCGCCGCGCTGGAGTCCACCGACACGGCCAACTCATAAACGACGACGTCGCCGGGCACCAAATCCGATAGCGGAGTCCCGTTAACCGAATAGGCGTTGACATGAAGGGCGATAGTCTCAGCGCGGACCGATGTACTCGCCAGCGATACCGCGACTACAAGCGGGATGAACATCCGTGCAACGTACATGTGGCGCTCCTTTCCGCGGGGGTCTCCGTCAGAGCGTGCCTGAGACCACGCCCCTCAGCGCGGCGTGGTTAGAGCGCGCAAGACAGAAAGCAGAAGCGCAGCGTTGAAGTGGCTGCCTTTCCTCCTCGAACTCCTCTCCCTCATCAAAGACCCTCTCCACCTCCGATTCATACCTGCCGTCAGCCATTAGTGTAGCGTTTCGGCAGCACAAAGCAAGGGTGAGGTCGATTTCCGGTGATTCCCAAACCGGTCGGCTCGCCACACGGTGTGGGGTCCGCCGCAGGTGTAAGTTCATCCTTGGTAACCATTAAGGGTCGCCCGATGCCGCGCCTCTCAGAGTATTCTGCAGCGATTAGGACGCTGGCTTTACGATCTTGTACTTCTTGACGCGGTAGCGAAGGTTGTCCCTGCTAATGCCAAGGGCCTGGGCCGCCTTGGTCTGGTTCCAGTTGTTGTCCTGCAAGGCTTTGACGATCAGGGCCTTTTCGTAGCCCCACAGGCCTCCACCCTCGCTGGCGACCTCGTCTGGTCGGTCCCCTGTGCCGGCGATCTCGCGGGGCAGATGCCACGGCTCGAGGACACCCTCGTCGGCCATCAAGACAGCCCGGTCCATCACGTTCTGGAGTTCGCGGATGTTGCCGGGCCAGTCGTACCCGGCCAACAGGGCCATCACGTCGGAGGAGATGCGCGGCCGGGGGCGGCGAAGCTCCTTGGCCGACTGCTCGGCAAAGTGCTCGACGAGCAGCGGGATATCATCGCGCCGTTCCCTAAGCGAGGGCAGCTGGATTGGGAACACGTTGAGGCGGTAGTACAGGTCTTCGCGGAACCGCCCGGCCTTGATGGCCTCCTGGAGATTGCGATTCGTGGCGGCGATGACGCGCACGTCGCAGGAGATCGTCTTGACTCCGCCCACGCGCACGAACTCCCGTTCCTGAAGCACCCGAAGCAGCTTGACCTGCGTCGAGAGGCTGATGTCTCCGATCTCATCGAGGAAAATAGACCCGCCTTCGGCCAGCTCGAAGCGGCCCACTCGTGAACTCGCGGCTCCGGTGAACGCGCCCTTTTCGTGGCCGAAGAGCTCGCTTTCCAGCAGCGTTTCCGGCAAGGCGGCGCAGTTGACCGCAATGAAAGGGCGGTCCCTGCGGGGTGAGTTCTGATGCAGCAGCTTGGCGATGACCTCCTTGCCGGTGCCGGTCTCGCCCAACAGCAGGACGGTCGCGTTACTGGTTGCCACCCTGGCCACTAACTCCTGAACGTTGCGAAACGCCTCGGAATGCCCGATCAGCCGGACGGATCGGTCGCTGCTCTCTCGCAGACCCTGGTTCTCTTTCTTGAGCACCTCGTGCTGCTGGGCCCGGCACATGGCGGCGGCAGCCAGATTCGCGAAGACCTGCAGCACGGAGAGATCGTGTTGCGTGAACGGCTCTGCACTGGGCCGGTTGAGCACCTCGACGACCCCGATGATCTCGCCTTGCTCGACGAGTGGGGCCACGATCATGTTGCGAGTCTGAAAGCGAGTCTTCTCATCCATGCCGGGGTAGAAGCTCTCATCCTGACGGACGTCAGGCACCACGACGGCCTCCCCCGTAGCAATGACCTTGCCGGCAATACCCAAGTCCGCGTCGAATTCGCCGCCCATGAGTGGGTCGGCGACCTCGCCGTAGGCGGCCATGAATACGAGTTTCTGGCGTGTGGGCTCAAGGATCAGCACACTGCTGGCCTCGGCGCCCATCACACGAGCCGCCATCTGGGCAATGGCCGACAGCGTGGCCGACAGATCCAGCGAGCGATTGATGGCTGCCGACGCCTCCACGAGCGCGCCGAGGACTCGTCGGTCCAGCCCTTCCGAGTCAATGGAAACGGTCTCAGGAAAGTCACGGGGAGATTCGATGGCCATCTACCTCCAGGCGAGCGCCTCGACTTGCTCAGGGTGCTCAACTCATAACACGTAAGACCATTGGGAGCAAGGGATTCAAGCCCCGGCCGCAGGAGGAAGGGGGTGCAGAAGGGGTGTGCGGGCGCGGGGCGGCAAGGGCATTGGGTAAAGATTAATCCTTTTTCTGGCATTGAATTGCGGGGCTTGCTGCTGGGTGCAGCAGGCCTATTATTCGATCGATGGCCGGGCCACCCTTGCCAGCGGCCTTGAAACGACCCTAAGGATGGACGGGCGACATTGCCTACGGATGAAGAACTTCTAGCCAGGCACATTGCCGGCGAACCGAACCAGTTTGAGGTTCTGGTACAGCGCTACAGCGGCGAGCTTTACCAGTTCCTGGCGCGTTTCACGGGAAGCCGAGCCATGGCGGAGGATGTGGTCCAAGAAACGTTCTTGCAGGTACATCTGTCGGCCTCCTCGTTCGATCCCAGCCGTCGCTTCAAACCGTGGCTATTCACCATCGCGGCCAACAAGGCCCGGGACATACTCAGAGGTAAGGCCCGCAAACCCGAGATTCCGCTGGACGCCACCATCCGGGACTCGGAGGACAGCCAGAGTTTTCGGGCGTTCCTGGCCGATCAGGCCAGTGGCCCATCCGAGCGACTGGAGGCGAGCGAGGAGCGGGCTCTGGTACGCCAAGTGGTGGACCAGATGCCGGCTAACCTCCGGGAAGTACTCATCTTAGGATACTTCCAGCGATTCCCGTATCAGGAGATGGCCGACATGCTGGGCATCCCGCTGGGCACGGTCAAGAGCCGGCTGCACGCCGCCGTGGCCCACTTTGCGCGGGCTTATCGGGCCCGGGTCCAAAAAAAAGAATGAACCCGCAAAGGCCTCCCATCGTCTGGTATGTTGAGCCCCCTGGTGGGCGATCACGTAGGTTAGGGAAAGAAGGCCGCTCGGATTACGAAGAACCATGCACTCCAACGAAGACCCATTGATTCAAGCCCTGATTGCCAAGAAGCTCGGGCTGGCAGACGCGGAGGATGAGGCTCGCGTTCGTGAGGCAGGACCGCAGGCCGGCGAACTGTTGGACCAGCTTGATGCGGTATTGGCCCCGTTGGACAGTTGGTCCGCGCCGGCACCACCGCCGGACCTCAATCAGCGCATTATGAGCCGTATCGAGTCGGTGGACAAAACCATCTCCTTCGAGGAGGCCGCCGCCGCGATGCGGCCCGAGGTCCCGGCCAGGCCGCGAAGTGGCTGGAACATCTCCATCCGTGATCTGGTGGCAGCGGCTGCCTGTATCACGCTGTTGGTCGGGCTGTTCATGCCGGGTTACCGCAACGCTCGCAGCGTCATGGAACGGAACGCCTGCCAGGCAAACATGAGACAGCTTTACGCGGGGATGGCCGGGTTCGCTGAGGATCATCAGAATCGACTTCCCTATGCTGCGGCGCCGGGTGAGGCGAACTGGCTCGCTCCGCGCCAAGCCAGTGGACGCCCCGGTGCCAACACTCGCCACATGTTTGTCCTTCTGAAAGAAGGGTATGTTCCTCATCCCCAGGTCTTCATCTGCCCGGCCCGGCCAGACGACGTACCCATGAATCCGTGCGACTATACGCAATTGGTCAACTTCCCACGCCGGTGCAACGTCAGTTACTCACTGCAGAATATGGCCGGCCAGTACAGCGTCACGATGGAAGTCGATCCCAACATGGCCGTTCTGGGCGACGCCAACCCGCTGTTCGACTACAGCGCGGTGCGGTCGATTCTTGGGGAGAACCTGAACCAACTGAACTCATACGCGCACGGCCGCGGCGCCGGTCAGAACGTGCTCTACCTCAGCGGGCGGGTGATCTTTGCCAAGGCTCCGACGGTGGGCGTAGCGGGCGACAACATCTGGCAGGCCGGCAACCTCACCGATTACACCGGAGCCGAGGTTCCGCAGTATCTCACCGACTCGTTTCTCGTCCCCTAGCCCTTCTTGCGGCGGGTAGGAGCTTCACCGCTCGGTCCAGCCGTGGATCTTCCTGAAGAGGCGATCACAGAAGCGTCGGGCTACCGCCTGCTCGGCCCGGACGACTTCGTCGGCGCCGGCCTGGCGGGCGGCAAACCCGGCGGAGGTGTGCCAGGTACGGGCCACGATGAAAAGGCGGGGACTGATCCGGCGGGCGATGCGCGTGGCCTCGATGGTCGCCTTCTGATCGGGGATGGTCAGGAACAGCATCGAGGCCCCCTCCGCACAAACGGATTTCAGAACTCGCTCATCAGTCACGTCCCCGGCGATGGCGCGGCGTCCCAGTTTTCGCTGGGCCTCGACGGTGCGTTCGTTCAGGTCAATGATGACATACGGTATTGCGTAACGGTCCAGAATCTCCCCGACCCAACGGCCAGGGGGGCCGAAACCCGCAATGACAGCCTGACCCGTCACTGGCGGGTCCGCTGTGGACCGGGCCGTCGGCGGCTCGGCCTGCTCCACATGCAAGGTCAGCTTCGTGCCGTCGGCCCAGGGGCCTGCGTAACGCAGCGTGACGTTCCCGTTCTGATAGATGCCCTCGATGCGATCTGGCTTGTCTGAATGGCCCGTCATTGGTTCCGCGCCTCCAAGCGAGGCGAACAGAAGGCAAGAGCCCCGGGCACGTGCAGCGGCGCGCAAACCCTCTCGCGCCTACTGGTCGGCGCCACGCCCGAAGGTCCTCAGAAGTACGGCCTGATTTGCGGATGATCTCGGGATGTCCGGGGCAAGAACGTCCTGGCCCTATGACGTGGAAGCAGTTGGGTCGGCCCTGTCGGGCGGCGAAGCAGGCTCACCTTCGGCCGGTGGCTCCTGCCGCACGTCGTCCATCGAGGGCAGTTCTTTGGTGGCGTCTTGGACCTCATGCTTCGCATCGGCCAGTCCGCGCTTGAACTCAACTATGCTCTTGCCCAGGCTCCGACCCACTTCCGGCAGCCTCCGCCCGAAGATGAGCAACCCGACCAGGCCCACGATCAACAGCTCCTGCCAGCCGATGGGACCCAAGAGCCCAAAGACTACGAGCTGGGTTTCCATGACTTTCACCTCACCAAGGACGGCGATTTCAGCCACGCTCGATTATAGAGATTCCCCGAGGCCCGTCAAAACTATCGGCTAACCGGGTGTCGAACTCCGCGCGCGGCCAACTTTTCTCTGGCTCAAATGGAGCTGACATGATCAAACCACCGCGGCGGGCCGTACCTCCGCGGGCGGGGTCGATCGTCTCGAAATCGAGAGCGTAGGCCAAGCGTTGCCGAGACGTGAGGAAGAAGTGGAAATCGGGGCTGTCGAGCGGCCTGGCGAATCGGAACACGAGACTGCGGACGCCTCCGTCGTCAGTCTCCTCGATGGAAACTGTGTACAAGTCGGCTTCGTACAGATCCCCTTCAACGGGCACGCGGTCGAAGCCCGTGGCCTGAATGAGAGCCTTCCCCGTGACGCCCGCAAGGTAGGGCTCCCCCTCGACGCTGATGCGCAGGGTGCGGTCATCCAGGCGTTCCACTCGGCCGGGCTGGTCCATGAGCAACGGGCTGGGCGAGAATGTCAGAACGTGTCCGTTCAAGCCATGCAGGCTGGCCTCTTGTTCGATGGCGGGCACCGCGTAATAGGCGATCAGCGGCACGTTGATGAAGAACAAGTGGTGGTCATCTCGGATTGGTTTTGGGCTTGTGTCGCGTATGTCCTGCAGGACGAGGTCTTCGATGCCCGTGCTGGCGCCGTACACCCATCCCATGGCCCAGCTTCCAAACGTCAGCCCCACGCCATGCAGAACTACCACAACCAACGCCACGAGCTGTCGGGCGTCCGTCGTAGGCAACCCCCGGGGCTTGAACGCGCCTGCGCCCCAGGCCAGGACGCTCATCAGAATGAGGGCAAAGCCCACGCTCGGCAGGTAGAGATGATGCGGTGAGACAAAGACCGGTAGCAACGGCAGCGTCATCAAGATCAGCCAGCCGAAGGCGAACAACAACCCTGGGCGGCGCCGGAATATCCATAGTATCGCAGCCCAACCCAGGATGACCCCCATGAAAGGGAGGTAGAACTGAGCCGGCCGTCCCTGGAAGAAGGTTAACCCCCCTACCGGGATCACGGGGATGAAGGCAAACATGGCCAGCATGTTAAAGACGAACTTGTTCAGGACGAACGACCAGAACCCAGCATCGGCCGGCGTGATCATGTAGGGCTTGCCCGGGAGCGGGAATCCGCCGAGGGCCTGCCACCTGGCCAGCAGGTACGCGACGACGACCCCCCCCAGCATCAGGTAGGCCCCCCAGCGGAGCTGTCGTGGCCCGCTGGCCAGACCCCGCCGGGCTACCCCGCGAAACAGAACGTCGCCCAGAATGACCAAAGGCGCGAACATGATGGCGTTCTCGCGGCAGCCCAGGGCCATGGCGAAGCACAGCAAAGCCGGCATGAGCCACCAGCGTCGGGCTGCCGGCAGTCGCCCCTCTCGATACCAGTCCTTCGCGGGGGCAAGCATCGGGGCGGGCCAAGCCGAGTACCGGGCGTAACACAGGCCGGCCAGCAACAGCCATACAGTCACCTGCAACTCGGTCTGGCTGGCGATCCAATAGGTGCACGCGACCTGCCCGGGGTGTACGGCGAAAGCGCCGCCGGCCACGGCCGCCCATTCGGGCTTGCCAGCAAATTGATATCCGAGAGCCGTCACCAGCATGGCCGCAAGCCAGTGCCAAATCAGGGAGACCGCGTGCATGAACAGCGGATCCCATGCCCCCACGACGTACTCGATCTTCATGGTCCAAAATGCGATAGGGCGGAAGAAGCGCAGGCCAGTCTCGCGCCGATTCCAGAAGTCCAGCACGTCGCCCACGATTCCGAGGTGGGCCGATTCCACCGCTGACTGGAAGGACCAGTCCAGATTCTTCAGCTTGGCGTAATGCGAATGATCATCAAGAAACAGGCCGGTTCTCAGACCCCAACCGTGCCCCAGCAGGATCAGTCCCGCCAGGGCCAACCCAATGATGACCCAATGCTTGAGGCGAATCGCCAGGCTCCCTTTCGCGTCGGCGGAGGGCAAGGAGGCCCCTTGCGACCGAAGATATGTTCCGATCTTGTGCAGGACAAGCTCCGGCGCTCCGACAGTTCGTCCGGATCAGCCGATCGGCGATAGGGGCCGAGAGGCAGAACTGCTTCCCTCGCGAACGCCGCGATACTCGACGCTGACAAACCGCGCCCAAGCAGGAAAGACCTGGCCGCCAAGCTGGATCATGCCACACGGACCCGCTCGCGGTCAGCGCCCACACGCTCGCCCGTATCGGACCCATCGCCACGTGAGACTGAGACAGGCTCTGCCAGCGGTCGCCGGCACGAGCCCGACTGGGTAAATATGACCCAGTTCGGCGCCATATCGGCCGAGGACTTGCCCATTGGGCCTCCCCGTGTCGGCAATATTGCCCACTGGGAACTGCAGTGGCCACCAAGGAAGGCATAGGCGGCTGGCACGCGCCATGTATTTCCGTGAGACGGAGGTGAGAATTATGGACGCCACGCAGGTCAAGGTCACAGCCGGTAACTCGTACGCACCGACCGACGCGGAGGTGGTCGAGCAAAGAGAAGCGATAGCCTGGGCTGAGATCGCCGAGAACTGTGCAGGTCGACCGGTTCGGTTTGCGGCTGGCTGCGAAGATCACCGCTTCTGCCGTCTGCCGTTCAATCTCGTCGCCCGCGATCGTCGTGGGCGGCCTCTTGTCGAGCTGTGCAACTCGAAATCCCTCGGCGCAAGCGGTGCGGTGCTCATTTGTCGGAATCAAATCCTGCCGCACCAGGAAGTCCAACTCCAACTGAACGACGAATTGGACCGACCCTGGGTCAGGGCCAAGGTGGTTGACAGCCGACAGACCATCGGCGGCCACGCGGTGCGGGTCGAGTTCCTGACCGAATCTCGAACCGCCGCCTGAGTGCGTAGTTCTCGTCAGAGCCGTCGGCCGCGGCGAGCCCGTCATGTGGCCTGATAGAGTGCAGTGGACAAATAGCGTTCACCTGCACTGGCCAGGATGACGACGATCAGCTTGTCAGCGTTCTCCGGGCGTGTGGCAATCTTGTTGGCCGCGCAAAGGGCGGCTCCGGAGGAGATGCCGCACAAGACGCCCTCTTCTTTGGCGGCCCGCCGTCCCCAGGCAAAGGCATCTTCGTTGGCGACGCATACGACCTCGTCTATGACATTCAGGTCCAGTGCGTCGGGAATGAATCCGGCGCCGATGCCCTGGATCTTATGCGGTCCGGGTTTGGGTTCCTTACACTCGCGGGTCTGGGTGATGACGGGCGAGCCGGCCGGCTCCACCGCGATACACTGGAAAGAGGGTTTTCGCTGCTTGATGACCTGACCGATGCCCGTGATGGTTCCTCCAGTGCCGACGCCGGCAACAAGGATATCGGCCTTGCCGTCGGTGTCGTTCCAGATCTCCTCGGCCGTGGTCCGCCGGTGAATCTCTGGGTTGGCTGGGTTCGCAAACTGCTGGGGCATCAGCATCTTCGGATTCTCGCCGACGAGTTGCTCAGCCTTGGCGATGGCCCCTGGCATTCCCTTGTCAGCCGGCGTGAGAACCAGTTCGGCACCCAATGCCTTGAGCAGGGTCCGCCGCTCGATGGACATGCTCTCGGGCATGGCGAGGATCAATCGGTAACCCTTGGCTGCACAGACAAAGGCCAACCCAATACCCGTGTTGCCCGAAGTAGGCTCCACCAGCACCGTATCCGGTTTGATCTTTCCCTCCCTCTCGGCGGCCTCGATCATGGACAGGCCGATGCGGTCCTTGACACTGGAGAGCGGATTGAAGAACTCCAGCTTGGCGTACACCTTGGCCGTCGAGTCGATGATGCGACGAATGCGCACGAGGGGCGTGCCGCCAATCGTTTCGGTAATGCTCTCATACAGTCGGCCCATGATTACATCCTCTACGCAAGGCATTTCTCCGCAACCGGTGCGACTCGTCGGTGCTTTCTCGGCCAGCGGGCGTGGGGACTATAGGTTCGGTTTCCCATAGAGTCAACGTTCTTGACGGCCTGCTACGGAGACCTATAGTGGCGTCAGGCTATCGGCCGCCCGTCTTCGCGGCTGTCAGGAGTCGCCCATGCCCACGGAACAGCCCGGGCCCTGCAGTAAGATTGTCGGAGAGGGCATCACATTTGACGATGTCCTGCTGGTACCGGCGAAGTCGGAGGTTGTGCCTTCGCAGGTGGATGTCACCACGCGGCTCACTCGGAACATAGTGATCAACGTGCCCATCGTGTCTGCGCCGATGGACACCGTCACTGAGTCCGCTCTGGCCATAGCCCTGGCACAAGAAGGCGGCATGGGCATCATCCACAAGAACCTCTCGGTGGAGGCGCAATGCCGAGAGGTACACAAGGTGAAGCGCTCCGAGAGCGGAGTGATCCTCGACCCGGTGACGCTGCGGCCAAGCGACTCAATGTCCCGGGCCCGCGAGGTGATGTCACTGCAGAACATATCCGGCATTCCCATCACAGACGAGGGGGGAAGGATTCTGGGCATACTCACGCGCCGGGACATGAAGTTTCTGGAGGGGGGCGATCGTCGGATCGACGAGGTGATGACATCGGACCACCTGATCACAGGCCCGCCGGAGACCACCCTGGATCAGGCCGAGCAGATTCTCAAACGAGCCAAGGTGGAGAAGCTGCTGTTGGTTGGCAAGGATGGCACGTTGGCCGGCCTGATCACCATGCGGGACATCGAGCGAGCGCGTGAGTTCGGACACAGTTGCAAGGACGGGCGCGGCCGGTTGCGCGTGGGCGCGGCCGTCGGCCCCCATGATTACGATCGAGTGGATCAGCTTATCGCCAGCGGGGTGGACCTCATCGTCGTTGATACTGCCCACGGGCACTCCAAGAACGTGTTGGACACGGTCCGTGCCATCCGCAAGAGATACAGCATTGACCTGATGGCGGGGAACGTCGCCACGAGGGATGCGGCAACCGACCTGATCGACGCGGGTGTGGACGCCATGAAGGTGGGTATCGGACCGGGCTCGATCTGTACGACGCGGGTGATTTCCGGCGTGGGCGTTCCGCAGATCACGGCCATCATGAACGTCGCCGCCGCGGCCGAAGACGCGGGTGTACCGGCTGTTGCGGATGGCGGTATTCGGCAGTCGGGAGACATCACCAAGGCCATCGCGGCGGGAGCGCACGCTGTGATGATCGGGTCACTCTTCGCCGGCCTAACGGAGTCTCCCGGCAACCTGATCATCTGGCGTGGGCGCCAGTACAAGGAATACCGAGGCATGGGTTCGCTGGGGGCCATGATGGGAGGCAGCGCCGACCGCTACGGCCAGGCTGATCAGAGATCGTCGGGCAAGTTGGTGCCGGAGGGAGTGGAAGGCAGAGTGCCCTACCGCGGGGCCCTGGCGGACTTCGTCTACCAGATGGTCGGTGGACTTCGAAGCGGCATGGGCTACTGCAACGCGTCGTGCATTGAGGACTTGCGGGCCAAAGCGAAGTTCGTCCGCGTCTCCTCTGCCACGGTGGTGGAATCCCACCCACACGATATAATCATCACCAAGGAAGCCCCCAATTACGCCATGGAGCAACACTATGATGTGTAGCGTTTGGGCCAGGACGGCCACGATCCAGGGCGCACTCATGCTCTGCGGCTTGGCGCTTTGTGGCTGTCAGCATGTGGTCAACATGTACCAGGATGAGACCATCTCGTCAGATGACATCACGACCCCCACGGCAGAGGCCGTTTCGCGCGGCGCCCGATCCACCGGAGGGCCCGAGCAGGTGCGCCCCGGCGACTGGCCCGAGGTCCACGCCGTGGGCCACGGTGGAACCGTTTCGCACTGGCCGCTGTGGTTTGAAGATCCATTGGAGGACCAAGGCAGTGAAGACGGCCGGTTCGCCGTGACGTGGGAGGACTATTTCGCCTGGCCGTATTCGACCGGACGATGGTTGGTCAATTTCCTGGCGTTGCCGGGCAGCATTGTGGTGACGCCGCCGTTCACCATCATGTCCTCAGACGGGGTGCTTTCCCGGCAGTTGCTGGGCTACTGCCACGACGCGGAGGTGGGCCCCGGGCAGGCCAAGGATGTAGGCGAGGCCGAAAGCCTCACGGTCGAGGGAACAGTAGTGCACAGCGGCGAAGATTTCGGACCCGAGGTCACGTCCGAATAGTCTTCCGGCCCAGGACTGCCTGGCTGGTCTATCCCGTTCCTTGGATTCAGAGGATCACGCGCGCGGTCGATTTTCCGATGTATGACGCGTGAATTGAGCACCGGTTCTGGCGGAGTGCAGCGAGGCCAGGATCCGCTCGAACATAAGCACATGGCCAGGTTGAAGAACACCGGTGACCAGACCCCGAGCCGGTGGACACCGGCACACAGCCCCCATAAAGTTCTATGGAGAGTGGGGTGGTGAGATGGAGATTTCGGAAGTACGCCAGTTATTTCCGGTAACGCGGAATTTCAACTTCCAGAATTGTGCCGCGGTCGCACCACTGTCCGTGCGCGTGGTTGAGGCCGTTGAGGCATATCTGCAACACGCCCGGGACCAGGCTTACATCGACAGTGGCTTCTACCAGCACGCCGACGAAGTCCGCAAGCTTGCCGCGAGACTGATCAACGCGGACCCGCGGGAGGTCACGTTTGTCAAGAGCACCAGCGAGGGGATCAGCCTGGTGGCCAACGGGCTCAACTGGAACACGGGGGATAACATCGTCACGGCCAACTGCGAGTTTCCCTCGAACGTGTACCCGTGGATGGCTTTGCAGGCGCGGGGCGTCCAGCTCAAGAGCATCGTCGAGGAAGACGGCCGCGTGCCGCTGGATCGGCTGGCCTCGGCCATTGACAGCCGTACTCGGCTGGTGGCCATTTCAGCGGTCCAGTACGCCAGCGGATACCGGATCGATCTGGCGACTCTGGGGCAGATCTGCCAGGAGAAGGGTGTGTTCCTGTGCGTGGACGGCATCCAGGCTCTGGGAATGGCTCCCATCGACGTGAGGAGCATGAACATCGACTTCCTCAGCGCGGACGGACACAAGTGGATTTGCGGTCTGGAGGGAACCGGCATCTTCTATGTCCGGCGTGAGTTGCTTGGGCACCTGGCCCCAACCACGATCGGTTGGAACTCGATGAAGAATGGGTGGGACTTCGACAACATCCAGTTTGAATACCGGGACGACGCCCAGCGCTATGACGCGGGGGCCTACAATCTGGCCGGCGTTTATGGCCTCGGCGCGGCCATCGGTCTTCTGCTGGAGGTGGGGGTGGAGCGGATCTACCAATACCTGCTGAGGCTGTCCGATCGTCTGGTCGAAGGGCTCCGGGGAAAGGGTTACCGGGTGATAAGCCCCCGGCAGCCGGGGGAAGGAAGCGCCATCGTGGCCTGCATCTCGGACCAGCACGATCTGGTTAAGCTCCAGGCCCACCTGCAGACGGAGTATCGAATCGTTACTACTGTTCGGAAGGGTCGGCTTCGCTTCAGCCCCCACTTCTTCAACACTGAGGCGGAGATCGACCAGGCGGTTGAGGTCTTACCCAGACACTAAGAGGCGGCCCGCGGATGGCGTCATGGCGAGCCTCTGCCGCTTGACCGGCGCCTAAGGCCGGATAGAATGCCGAGACTTCATCGCGGCCGAGCCTGCGAGTTGATGAGTTCGCGGCTCGGGCCCCGATTGGGGCCGTAGCTCAATTGGTTAGAGTATCGGACTGTCGATCCGAGGGTTGCGGGTTCGAGTCCCGTCGGCCTCGCGTTGTAACTCCCAGAAAGCCCGACGGTTAGAGCAACCGCCGGGCTTCTTCGTGGGCAGATTTCGTGGAGAGCTTCGCGGGCTACCGGCCTTCTGTCCCTGTCTACTGACGACGGAACCAAGCCGTTGCCCCGGATGGGCGCGCCCTGGCAACGTAGCCCGACGCCAATGAAGGCCCCTCGCGGGGAATCACCCCACGAGGGGCATGTCTGAGTTCTGTCCACTCGGGTCAGGCGGCTGCTACCCGGTGTAGTAGTTGGCGAACGTGGCGAAGTCGCCCAAGTCCACGTCGAGGTCATCGTCCATGTCGCAGGCCTCGAACTCGCTCTGGCTGCAACTGCCCGGCGGCACGGTGATGGCCGAGCCGTGGTAACAGTTGGCGAAGGTGGCGAAGTCGTTGAGGTCCACGTTGCCGTCAGCATCAAAGTCGCCCGGCAGCCCTTCCAGCGGAAGCACGCCCCAAATCCCTACATCATCGATGTTCCAGCCGGGATACGTGTTCGACCCGTCGCTGGTACCCATGCACCAGCGGACGTAGACGGTCGGCTGATCGTCGGCCGCTGCGGAGATGTCCAGGACCATCTGATTCCAGGAGGAATCCGATATGGTCGCGGCGGATGTCCAGACCGTGGTCCAATCAGTGCCGTTGTTCGACACGGCCACGTGGGCATGGTCGAAGGGCCACTCCACACCCAGCCACCTCCAGAAGCGAAGCTCCACGTCGGTGGCGCCGCTGCAGTCGAACGGGCCGGCCGTCAGGAAGTGCTGCGGCATGCCATCGGGGTAGTCGCCGTCCAGGTTGTAGCCATAGACATTCTCGCCGGTGTGTCCGCTGTCGGGATCACCGTTGTGGCTGCCGCCGCCGGTGGGCGCGCCGAAGGCCCACTGACCTTCGCAGCTCCAGCCGGGATCCTCGTCCAGCATGGTCTGATACAGCGGAGAGGGACCGCCCACCTCGATCGAGACCGTAGCCTCCGCGGACTGCCCTCCCTCGGGCGGCACGCCACCGTCGTCGACCAAGAAGGTGAAGGCGTCCGGGCCGATGTAATTGAGCGCCGGCGTGTAGACGACCTGATTACCGCGGTTGGTCAGGGTGTAGGGGGCGCTCGCAATCGAACCGCCGCTGGGGTCACTGAGGGATCCGTTCGTGGGCAGCGCGGTGATGATGTAGTCCAGCGCCGCAGGCGGATCGGGCAAGCCGTCGTCGCTACCAAGCAGGTCGATGGTCGGCGCCATGTTGGGTGGCGTCTCCAAGTACACGTCCATGGCCTGCGGCGGGCGCGGCCCCACCCAGACCACCCGCAGCGTCGGATCGCCGAACAGATGCCACGTGTTGAACATGTTGACGCCGTCGGAGCCGTACTCATCCATCATCTGGCACGAGCCGGCGTACAGCAGCGTACCGAGTGTGGAATAGGTCTCGCTGACAAACAGGTCCACGAATTCATCTTGGGCGCACATGGGCGAGTTCCAAGACTGATTGATGGAGGACATGTAGGCCCCGATGGCCCCGGTGGGTTCGCCGGCGTTGGTGGCCCGCAGCCACGACTCAGCGAAGCAGGTGTAGCCGTCGAATTGTCCGTTGACGCAGGCCACACTGCAGATGAACGGCAGCATGTTGTCGTTCACCAACGCATTGACATGGCTGACGCTGAAGCCGCTGCTGCTCCAGGAATACGTGCTGCCGTGCCCGCAGTAATTGATGATGCCACGACCGTCATTCAGGGCGGTAGTGACTTGCGAGGCTGTGGCGGTCGGATCGTATATCTGGTCAACAAGGGTGTAACCATAGGCCAGCAAGTCCAAGCGGATGTTGTCCATGTGCTGATTGTCATACTCGCCGTCGTCACCGGGGCCCTGGTTGGAGGCAATCCCCGTACCCTTCCAGAACCAAGTCTGGGACCAAACGTCCACGTTTTCGTACTCGATGGTGCGTTCGACCTGGGTGTCGACCTGGGCTGCAGTCTCGGCGGAGAACCGGCCGACCATGATATCCGGGTAGTTGTCCGATCCGGCGAGCTTCGCGTAAGTGGGATCGGCCGAACCTCCCGAAGCGTACGGCGTGTCCACTTGAGCGCCATCACCGACCAGGAGCACGAATGCCAGGTCGCTGGTGTCGTAGACACTCTGGATGTAGTTCTTGATGGATGTGGGATCGTTACCGATCGTGCTTACGCCGACTGCGGTGGTGCTGATGCCTCTACCGATTTTGTGCGTGACCAGCGGCGCCACATTGGTCAGCCAGGCGTCGTAGCAGATAATCAGCAGATCGCCGCTTTCATCCAGGGGCACGTACCGACTCTGGAGGCCGTAATTCAGAAAGTGATGGTCATACAAGCCGTGGAATGCCAGGCTGATGTTGCCGCTGCGTGTACTTCGGTCGAGTACGTTGATCTCGCCGGGCCCGACGTTGGCCAGCTCGATCGTCACCGACGTATACACGCGCAAGGTTTCCAGGACGGGGTTGTATTGGAAGGGATTCACTACGACGAGCAGCCCGCGATAGTCTCGCATGATGTAGGGCTCACCCGTCACCGCCACGTTCGCAGGGAAGAACGCATCCTGAGCGTAGGCCTCACCGAAAGTGTAGGGCACGTCCGCAGGATTGACCGTTCGCGGAATCGGACCCTTCGACGGCACAATGCGCAGATTCGGGATCTCGTAATACTCGGAGCCGAGCACCTGGACGGCCATCTCGGCGTCGTCGGGGATGATGACGCTCCGGCGAACGTTGGGCAGCTCCGGGGCGCCCACTTCCTGGATGGGGCTCTCCGATCCCAGGAGCAGCCGGGTCCATTGCTCGCCGTTGATATCGACGACGTCGGTGCTGAACTCGCCGACTTCATACAGGAGCACAATGCGCTCCGCCGTATCCTCCAGAACACTGACGCCCACGGGGGTGCTCTCCGTGGCGAGCGCGCCACTCGCCACCAAGCACGACACAAAAACAGCGGTTAGGCCAGTTCTCACAGTCAACATCACAGCGTTCTCCGTTTGGGAAGTGCAGACCATGAGGTTCGCTTCGATGGCGGCGCACGCCATGTTATCCGGCCCTTAGGGCCGGCCCTGCCCCAAGGCGTACGGACCTTCTGAAGTTACACCTCCTTGATTCGGCAGGGTTTATGATAACACAGGATGCGAGTCAACATCAAGCGGAATTCGTGTATGGCGATCCGCAATGCCCTTCGGAACCGTTTCGTCCGCGGCACAAGTTGATAGATGCGAAGCAGTACTTGAGGAAATGCCTGGTCGACCGTCATCAAGTACCGTGAGAGCTACCCGAGTACGCTGTCGCCGTCAGTCCATGGCCGGGAGACAGGTCTGCTGATGTTCGAACTCGGACCAGGATCAACTGAAGCACTTCGAGTTGGCAACGGTCCAAACGATCCCAAGGGCATTAGACGGCGGATTTCAGCCAGGTTTTAAAAACTGCGGCTCTTGAGCGGTTGGCACGCCGGCGATGCCGTTTGGGGGCGCGGTGTCTTCCTTTCATCATAGGGGCCGTCAGGTCGCCGCGGCTTCGGCCTGGGGCGCTTTCTCGCGCTGCGTCGCGCCCCGACTTACGACGGGAAGCTGTCTTTCCGCCCGGTGGCACAGATAGCGGCCGAGCGAACGCACGGCTTGGTCGCAGGATTGGAAGACCGGCACGCCGGCTGCGTGAATCCTGCGAGCCAACTCCTCGAACGGCGATCCCGAATCAATGACGGCAATCATCGGTTTCGTGGATTCTGCGAACAGCGCCCTCCACCGATCCGGCAGGGAGCCCTTTGAAGCGAGCTCCTGGGGCGCGGTGAGCATTTGGGGGGTCAACGGCACGGCCGAGGCGACCACGGCGCTGATCCCATCGTCGTCCGCCATCGCCCGCACACAGCCTTCGAAGATGTCCTCGTTCGCCATAGGCGTCAGATCAAGCGGATTGTGGACATTGACGAGCGTATCGAGGCGGTACTCTTTGAGGAGATCCGTAATCCGCCGGACGGTGGCTTCGCTGAGGGCCGGGATCTCCAGCCGGTAGCGAGCGCCGAAGATCGCGTCGGCCATTCCGACGGTTTCGTATCCGGCGTTGCTGATCACGCCGATCCCGAGTCCGCTGACCTGCTTGCCGTGCAGCGCTGTAGCCAGGGCTACGAGCTGCTCGAACTCCTTGAAGGTGTCTACCACGATGGCGCCTGCCTGGCCGACCGCGGCGTCGCAGATGTCATAATCGCCGGCGATCGAGGCGGTATGCCCGGCGGTGGCCGATCGTCCGGTCTCGGTCCGTCCCGCCTTGTAGAAGACCACGACCTTGCCGCCGGTGGTCACCTCTCGCACGACCCGGACGAAGTCCGACCCGTCGAGGTCATTGAAGCCCTCGGCATATACGCCCACGACGTCCACATCGTCGCGGGCGCCGACCGCCTGAAGCATGTCCGAAAGGGTCAGGTCAATCTGATTCCCGATCGATATGGCGAAGGCCGGATCCAACGTTCCCAAGTTGCTCAGTCGGGTGATGATGAACGCGCCACTCTGAGAGACCAGGGCCACCCGCCTGGCGGGAGCATCGTATCGCGGATCGAGCTTGGCCCTCGGGATGAAGAAGGTGTCGTAACCTCCGGGTCGGGAGCGCACGCCCATGCAGTTGCCGCCGAGGAAGATCGGCCCGCGGTCGGGGCATAGGCGCGAGGCCGCGATCTTCCGGCGGACCTCGGCCTCCACATGGCGTGAGTCCTCAGTCTCGCCCATGCCTCCTGGTATCACGATTACCGAGGCCACCTTGCCGCTCTCGATGATCTGATCGACCAAGGCGGGCATGTTCCTGGCCGCGGTGGCCACGACAAGGAGATCCACGGTCGAGGGCAGGCTGCCGATGGTGGACACACAGGGCACACCGTCGATCTGATTCTCGCCCTCCTTCACGACGAACAGCCGCGCCCGGGGATAGCCGCAGGCAATCAGGTTGTCGAGGATGATCCGCCCGAAGTTGGCCCGCTTGGTGGAAACCCCCAAGATCGCGATGGACCTGGGTTCGAGGAGGGCGTTGATCTTCTCGAAAGGCCGCGGGGCCGGTTTCCTGTACGCCGTTTGAAGCCGCCCGCGCCCATCGAGCGGGATCATCCGCTGCCGCGAGAACGCGAAGGGATTGACCTCCATCTCGCCCACGTCGGGCCCTTCTTCGCCGCGGTCCACGCAATACCGCCGCCCAATGGCAATGAAGGCCCGAAAGCAACGGCGCAGCTCCCCGTCGGAGACGAGTCGGCGATGTCCACGGACCTGGCCAGAGAGGATCTCATACGCAGCGGTCTTCTCGAAGAGGTCGAAGAAGTCATCCGCGGTAGTCTCCTCCACCAGGGCCTTGGCCACGGAGATGCCCGGCTTCATCTTCGAGGCCAGATACTCGGTGTCCAGGCCGCCGAGTCCCGCGGCGATGATGGGACCGAACTCTCGGGTGGCGCGAATGCCCACGAACAGCTCGCTGCCGAGGCCGGTACGGCCGGGTTCGACGAACTCGCAGACCAGTGCGCCGGTGACCCTTCCGGCGGTCTCCTGGCGGGCGATCAGTTGGGCTATCTCCCGGTTGACGGTGTCGATGTCCTTCTGAACGAACACGACGCCGCCCGCTTCGGTCTTGTGTACGACGTCCGGGGAGACGATCTTGAGCACGACTTGGTTGCCGGGGAAACGGGACAGAGCCTCCGGTGTGATCTGTTCGCCCTTCGTGACGAGCAGGTGCCGGGGCGGCGTGATGCCGCCCACCAGTTCCAGGATGCTGTACACCTCGTTCTCATAGAGTTGTCGGCGACCCTCATGGTAAACCTTCTCCAACAGTTGGCTGACGGCGGTCTCTTCGGCCGCGGACAGCTCCGGGTGTTGGGGAGTCGTCGCCAGAGGCCCGTGTCCGGGAGCCGGGCCGGCAATCAGCTCTTCCGCGTCGGCGGATTGCATCCACTGCCGGACTGCCTGGGGGCTTTGGCCTCGTTCGAGGGCCTCGCGGTAAGCCGCAGCCGCCTTGCGTCCCGTGCGGCATGCCCCCTGATTCATCTCTACCAGGGCCTGACCTTTGCGGCCAAACATCTGGGCAATGGGTTCGTCGAATTCGTCCGGCTCGAGGCCCATGAAGTACGAAGCAGCCCCAAGCATGATCATGTTCATGGCTCGCGGCGAGCCGGCGGCCTTGGCCAGTTTGTCCGCGTCCAGAAGCACATGTCGCGGATATGCGGTTACCTGGTCCAGCACGTCCTCGATAGGCGAGTAGTTGGGGATGTTCACGAAAGGGACGGAATTGGACACGATGACGCCGTCGGGGGAGAGATATTGCACGTACCGCAACACCTCCAGCGGCTCGACGGAGAGAATCATGTCGGCCTTGCCGCGTGGGACCAGGTCGCTATAGAGATCGCCATCGCTGAAGCGCAGATGCGACTGGACAGCCCCACCGCGCTGTGACATTCCGTGGACCTCTGACTGTTTGACTTTCCGGCCGCGTCGCATGGCCGCGAGCGAAAGCGCCTGTGCGATGGTCAGAATGCCTTGGCCCCCGACCCCGGCAAGGATGATGTTGTATTCCATGAGTTCTGCCTCGTTGACGGCTCGAGGGCCGGTTGCGCTGTTCCGCCGCGACGGAATCCTACGCGGGCGCCGCAGCCTTCTTCTCTGCTTTGGCCTTCTTGGCCATCTTGCGGACCGCCTGGACGCAAGGCCGCGCGGCCACAATGACGGACAGGCCGCGGTGCTCGATCTCTTTTCGGACGATCGCGGTGTTCTCCTCGTGCCTGCTGGGCTTCGGATCGATCACGATCAAGTGATCCTCCTTGACTCCCAGGCCTTTCAAAAGCTCGAGGAGCGACCGGCCGGTGGCCATGGTCTCCTGGCCGCCGGTCATGCCCACGGTAGCGTTGTCCAGTATGAAGACAGTTATGTTTGCGTCCTGGCGGGCAGCGCCGATCAACGGCGTCATACCTGAATGCGTGAATGTCGAGTCGCCGATGGTGCACACCACGGGATGAGCACCGGCCTTGGCCGCGCCGTGAGCCATGGCGATGGAGGATCCCATGTCCACGCACGATTGGACGGCGTTATACGGCGGCAGGGCACCGAGGGTGTAGCACCCGATGTCGCTGAAGAGCACGCGTGTCTTGGCCGAGTCGGTCGCCTCGAGGATGGCTTTGAACGTGTCGCAGTGAGGGCAGCCCTGGCACAGAGCCGGTGGCCGCAGGGGCAGATTGTCAACCGCCGGTTGCCTGTCCAGCGGCGGCATGCCCAGGCCCTCGCGCACAAGGTCCGCGTTGAGTTCGCCGTCGGGCGGCAGGTCCCCCGTCAGCCTACCTCGGATGGCCTTGCCCGGCAGGCCGAGCAGTCCGTTCAGCCGGCTTTCCACGAAGGGATAACCCTCTTCAATTACGGTGATTTGATCGCAGTGGTCGACCAGTTTCTGTACCAAGCGCGCGGGCGTCGGATAGACGGTGATTCTCAGCAGGGAGAACTGTGAGCCGGCGCCGATGGCCTCGAGGACGTAGTTGGCGGCCAGGCCGGTCGCGATGATTCCCTTCGACCCGCTGAGCTCGAGCTTGTTGTGTGGCGAGTTCTCAGCGATCTCCCGGAGTCTGGGCTGCAGATCCAGCAGGCGGCGGAAACGGCGGCGGGCATTGACCGGCAACAGCGTCCAGTCGGCCGTCGTCTGCACCAATCGTACTTCGTCGTCGGCAGCGGCCGGCTCCGACGGTTCCACGATGGCCCGGCTGTGAGCCAGCCTCGTCACCAGTCGCACCAGGACCGGGAGCCCCAGTTGCTCGGACAGTACGAAAGCCTCCCGGGTCATGTCATACGCTTCCTGCTGATTGGAGGGTTCGAACATGAGAATCTTCGCGAATTCCCCGTAATACCGGGTGTCCTGCTCGTTCTGGGAGGAGTGCATGCTCGGGTCATCGGCGACGACCACGACGAGACCGCCGTTAGCGCCGGTCAAGGCGGAGTTCACGAACGGGTCGGCGGCGACATTCAGGCCCACGTGCTTCATGGTGACGATGGCCCGTTTTCCCGCGAAAGACATGCCGAGGGCCTCTTCATAGGCCACCTTCTCGTTGGCTTGCCAATCACAGGTGACGCCACCGGCCTTGGGGGTCCGCCGCTGGATGAACTCCAGGATTTCCGTCGCAGGTGTTCCCGGGTAGGAAAACGCACCGCGAATGCCAGCGTGCAACGCCGCCAAGCCCACTGCTTCATCACCCAACAGCAATTCGCCCATGGTCGCTAGCCTCTCAAGAGTAGTGCGGTCGCGTCACCTGGACGCCTCGGCCCGCGGCTCCATGACTGTCAAGGAGGGACGGCCCGACTCCCTCAGCGGAGCCCAAACAATGCCTCATGGCCCTGCCCCTGTCCAACTAGGCAACCGGTGTGCCGCTCCTTACGCGTGTGACCTGCGATCCTGCTGCTCACGGCGGGCTGGAGCCTCACTCCGACCGGAGTCGAGGACCTGCCGTGGATGACGCCTTCCCCGCGCAGTGAGGGGCGGAACTGAGGCCGTGGGCGTTTGTGCAGGACTCGCGTAATAGGTCATAACCTACTGCATTATAGAGACTTCTGTGTGAGGCGGCGCATCGGCTGGTTCGGTGTCGGATGTGGCGTGGTCCCGAGCGACCCGCGCCATGAATCGGCCGGCAGAGCTGGAGAATCCGGCCCTCTTCGGCGCCTGCCTCGCTCGGGGGAAGCGGGACGCCAGCGGCCGCAGGAAATGCACACCGGCCTGCGTACTTTTTCGCTGCGGGGAGCTGCCGCGGGACGAGAATGTTCTGCGGATATCACCTTGTCCAGCATGCGAAGGTCCAGTCGGGGGCGGCACCCGCGCCGGGAGAGGTGCTTACAGATCTCGCTGGTATAATCAAGATGACGAGTGTTTCACCGCGGCTGTCCCGCGGTCCCGCCAAGTCATTCACATTTCATAGTGCCCGCCGGAAGGAGACTTGCCATGGTATGCAGCCCGCTGCCGAGACTCACCGCCATAAGCATCGCGACCCTGTACCTCGCCTTGCCGGCTCCTGGTGCGGCCGACGAGGTCTTCGAGAGCTTTGAAGAGGGATTCGGCGCCTGGTCGCCGGACGCAGATATGCCCCCGACATACCCGTACTCGGTAACACGTACCGAGGATCGAGCATTCGACGGCACGTGGTCCTTGGACTTCACTGCCAACGGACACGCGGATGACGGCACGGTGTGGGTGCTCCGTGAACTCCACTTGCCCACAGGCACCTGGCTGATCGGCCTGGAATTCTGGTTCTGGAGCGAGGGATCGGACTTGAACAACTGGCGTGTGGTCGCTTACATCGGCCTCGAGCGACCTGAGGTCGAAGCGGATTTCACGAACGTCGGCTACGCCGGCGTCGAGGGCTGGTCGCCCTACAGCCTGGAAGAGGAGATTATTCTGGCGGTGCCGACCACAATGTACGTAGCCTTCGGCTACAGCATCAATTGGGAGACGATCCGGACTCACTGGTTCGACGCGGTGACGATCACGGGCGTCCCGTGCGACCCGCCGCCAGGGGACATGGACTACGACTGCGACGTGGACCTGACCGACTTCGCCACGTTCGCGGTATGCTTCGGGGGCCCAGTAAACCCGCCGCCTCCGCATTGTACGGCCGAACAGGCCACCGCGGCCGATCTCGACGATAGCGGCGTTATCGATCTGAGCGATTTCGCCACGTTCGCGGTGCAGTTCACAGGTTGAGGTCGCCCCCCGAGCCGTAGTGTGACAGCGACTTCACGCGCTCGTAGTAGGACAAGAAGGAGCCCGCCAAGGCGACCCCACCGGGCATCTCGGACAACAGGTACCTTTGCACACCCTATGTGCCGTAGTTCACGGCGAAGGTGGCGAAGTCTGATAGGTTAACCTGTCCGTTTCTGTCCAGGTCGCTCCGCGTTGCATCCAGCAACAGGCATTCGCTGGGTGGGGGCGGCACCGGCAGGCCATAGCACACCGCGAACGTGGCGAAGTCCCCGAGAGTCACCCAGCCGTCCAGGTCGATGTCGCCCGGCTTGAGAACGAAGTCCGGATCGTTGGTGAACATCAACGTGAAGGGGTCGGAATCGTCGTATTGGGTCGTGCCCGCGTCCTTCAGGAGGAGGGTGCTGACCCATACCTTCTTCTGGTGGCAGTCCACGTCGGGCGGATCGGTCGCGCATTCGGGCGGCGGCGCGGGCTCAAAGCACGTGAAGCACAGATCCTCGATGTAGATGTTCCAGTCATAATGCTCGTGGAGCTCGTGATCCCCCAGCCAGATCCATCGGTCCCGCTCGCTCAACGGTTCGGCGCGCCAATCGAACAGGCTCAGTCCGATCCGAAACCCGGGGTCCATTCCCGCGATGTAGGCATAAACGGCGGCGCCGACATCCAGGCGGTACACATCCGGCGGCGGATCGTCCGTCAGCACGTGGTCCCAGCCCGGATCATCGAGGCTCCAGCCAGACACGAGGGGTGTCGGCTCGATCTCCGGGAGCACCACGAGTTCGGTCCGCGGGTCGTGACCGTTTACCGTGTCCAGCACGAGCTTGCCGTCGCCGCTTCTGCCGACGAGCAGGTCCCCTTCGTGTTGTGCCGGCGCGAGTACCGGGAAGGTCAGACAGAGCGGCACCGCCACCGCTGCCATCGCGCGTTTGACTGCACGCATCAACCGCTCCCTTCGTATCGGAAGGCGTCAGCCTTCCGCCGCAGCCGCCCGCCTACCTTGCGACGAGCGGATCGTACATGTTGTGAATCCACACAAAGCGCATCTGCGTATATGTGGCATCCCAGTCCACTTTGAATGTGTCTCCGAACGACAGGCGTTCGACGTGCCCGTCGACGAAACCGTAGTTGGCCTGATCGAAGTGGCGCCGGTAGGCGACCTCGCGATCCACCTTCTGCATGACGTTGGCGTTGCTGCCGAGGTTGGGCCAAGCCTCAGGGTGGATGTGGTCGGCGGCTGCGAAGTCCGGGTCGTCGCCCAGTTCGACGAAGTAGACCGTCGCGTGCGGCCAGCGGACCATCCCCAGCCGGTTGTAGGGCCCTCGCGACTTTCCGGTCATCGGGTCGCGCGTAGCCTTGACCAAGTAGTAGTTCAGGGCGTAGCTGACGTGCCGCAGGCCATCGATGCCGAGGGCCCGTTCGGCGTTACTGATAATGTCCTTCACCGGTACGCTCCAGTACTTGCACCGATCCGCGGGACACCTGGCGATCAGCGGATTGCCGTAGAACTCCTGCAGCCCGCGGAACCAGCTTCCCTGGGCGCCGCCGCCGTAATGGGCGAAGGCTGCGCTCGAGGGCAGCCGCTCTTCTTCCTCGTTGAGGTAGAGGTTTACGGCCGTGCCGAGGCCGCGGAGGTTATTCATGCAGTAGGTTGCCTTCGCCTGCCAGCGCGCCTTGCGCAGGGCCGGCATCATGATGGCAATGAGCAACGCGATGATCGAGATCACCACGAGCAATTCGACCAACGTAAAGCTTCTTCGGGCCTGCATGGTGCAGTCCTCGCTCTCCGTAAAGAAACCCCGAGATCCAACAACACAGGCTGCACGTTGACAGAACGATGCACGTCGAGTTCGAAGCCGCGCGGCATCGAGCGCCGGCGGCAGGCATGTTCTGGTCAGTCAGGGCGAAATCTTCGCCGAGCGGGTCAGCAAGCGGGGGGACCCCGAGGCGCGGTTGGTTCGTAGAAATGGCTCGGCACCGGCGCGGCGGCC
>CP070685.1:2944973-2956684 GCA_020352895.1 Phycisphaerales bacterium | reverse complement strand
GGGCACGACCGCGACGCGGCCCTTCTATTGTGCGCAGGTTGTCGGCGGCGGGGCGGGCTACTCCTTCGGCGTGGGGACCTCGCGGATGAAGGCGTAGTCTTCGTTCCAGGGGGGCTGGGGCTTCTGGCCCTCCAGTTGATCGATGTTGGCCCGGGCCAGACGGATGTTGTCCTGCAGATCGCGCAAGCGCAACTCCAGGCGGGCCAACTCGGCCTCCAGGGTGCCGCGCTCCTCCTGAATCTCGCGATACTCCTTGAGGCTCATTTGAACCTGACTGATCCGGCGGCGCACGGTGTTGACCTCGAAGAGGTAATCATTGAGCTGCAGAATCTGGTCCTGGATCATCTGATCGTAGCGTACTACGCGCTCATCGATGTCGCGTTTCTGCTCCAGGGTGATCGTGGATGAGCCCCAGCGGGCCATGCCTTTTTCCAGCAGCCTGGCGTTCAGCGTGGCCTCCAGCTCGTCGTAGGTTTCGAGGGCTCGCCGCAATTCAGCGGTCATGGGTTCGTCGTCGTCCAGCTCCCGCCGGAGCACGGTGACGGCCTTGCCGAGGTTGTTGACGTATTTCTCCTTTGTACCCAGGCGGCGGATAGCATCGACAAATGCGAGCACCGCGCGTGCGTGACGATTCATCTGGGCCTCGCAGGCGCCCCAGTTGAGATAGGCCTCTCCGCGTCCGGGATAATATTGAGTCTCCTTCTTGTAATAGCGGGCGGCGTTCTTGAAGTCGTCCTCCTGATGGTAGACCAGCCCGAGGGCGAAGTTAGCCATGGCCAGTTTGCGGTCGAGCTTGAGGGCCTCGCGAAACGCCTTCTTCGCCGCCTTAAGGTCACCGAAGCGCAGAGCTTCGATACCTTCGGCCATGAGTCTGATGGCCTCGGCGGTGTTGTCGGCCTGAGCATCCTGGTCTTGCGTCGTGGCCTCCGAAGTGGAATCTTCCTGCGATTCCGATTCGGCGGCGGCTGTGTCCGGCTGCGGTGGTGGGTCCTGTGCCCGGAGCGCGCCCGGGGCCGCGACAGACAAGGCGAGGCACCAGCAGGTTAGTCGTGCACCGATTTTCATCAGAGACATGCCTCCACAGGGGCTAAAGGCGTGCGTGCGTTTTTCCGCCCCCGGTATATTCAACAGGCAGGCCCGCCCCAGTGTCAAGGCAACGGTCCGAGAACCTGCGCATCCCTCACCGGCGTAGATGCCCGCGGCAGGAAGGAGGAGCACCGATTCGGGCTTCGTTACGCGGGTGAGGCTGCCGTGACCCTCAGTCGCCCAGGACGGGTGAACGTTGCCCTCGGGGCGTGACGGTGCTCGGGCGGTGCGGTGGGAATGGAGAGCCCCTCAGCCTGAATATCAGGCCTTCGTGCTGCAACGCACATGCAACCGCGATGGGCCGGATTCCCCTGGGGCGGATGTTGGCACACGGGTGTCCCTCGTACGACCCCAATGGTGGCCCGTTGGCCGCCAAACGAGCCAAAATCCCTTGACGCCGCGCCTCACGCGCAGCTAAAATGATAATGCTTGGTAAGGGCTGCGCTGCGCAGGTCTCAAAAAGACGGGCAGGGCAAGCGGGTGCAGCACCGCCGGCCGCGGGATGATCACCTCATTCCGTGTGTCGTCGCCGACGACGGTTGGCGGCGGGGGCAAGGCCCGACGATCCCCGCCAGGGGTCGATCGGGGTGGCAGCCCTTGAAAAGGAGGTGATCCATGGACCTTGGCATATGTAGGAGCTGGCTGTTGTAGACCAGCTAACGTGGCTGCCTCTGCAGCAGCCTGTAGAATTCAGCCCGCCGGTGTGGCTTGGCCCGCCGGCGGGCGTTTTTTGGTGCACATCCAGGCGGGGCCGGTAACACCGATCGGCCGAACATGGCTGTCCGAGTTTGTACAATATCAAACGATGTGTAGGACAACGGAATTCAGTGGTCTTTCTCCTGTCAAGGCGCGGCGCGGCTTTGTCATCGGGCTGCTGAGCATGCTGGCACTCCCGAGCGGCTGTTACAACGAGCCCGCCGAAGAGCTGGGTGTGTGGAGCGAGTTCCTGGCGCTCGACGTAGTGCGCACACATTGGGCCGCTTTGGATCGGTTCGGTGCGGATCTGTACCTCGCGGTAGGCCCGGAGGAGTTGAACGAGAGCCTGCGCGTGTTTCTGACCGATGCCAGGGTGGCGGGGATCGAGGTTCGCCCGTGGCTTCAGTTGCGTGACGAGGGGATATGGACGAACGAACAGAACGCGGCAGCGTTTGCGGATTATGCCCGGGAGTTTCTCCTCTGGGCCGAGGAGAACGGCGTGCCGGTCGAGTGGATCATCATCGACCTGGAGCCCTCGCTGGCCTATGCGCAGGAACTCCGGCGGACGGCCGAGGCCGAGGGCATCTTCGCCGCCGTGGACCTGCTGGGAGAACATCGTGACGCGGAAGGTTTTGCGGCGGCGCGAGAGGTGCTGCGAGACATGGTGGACGAGGTGCACCGGCGGGGATTTCAAGCCATGGCGGTGACACTACCATGGACCATCGACGACCTGGGGGACGGCGACCCCGATGTGCAGGATATGTTCGATACGCCGCTGGCCGAAGTGTCCTGGGACCGGGTGGGCGTCATGGTCTATCGGCCGTTCTTTTCCGACGTGTTCGGAGTGCCGCTGTCGCCGGGCTACGTGGCGCGCTACTCGGAGTCCATGCGGTTCTGGTATCCAGACGCGGCGCACGTGGCCGTGGGAAACATCTCGACCGCGGGCGTGATGGTGCCGCCGGGGTACACGGAGCCGCTGGATCTGGCCCTGGACGTTTCTGCGGCGCGATCGGCAGGCATCGACAGCATCAGCGTGTTCTCGCTGGATGGCATGGTTCTCGAGGGCGGGCCGGAAGCGTGGCTGGCGGCGGCGACCGGACCCACGCTCCGATACGGGTATCCGGATTGTCTCACTCCGCTGGTCCGTGGCGCCGTCCAAGTGCTCGATGCGCTTCCCTGAGGTGCGGCGCCCTGTGAGCCGCAGGTTGGCGCGGCCCGAGGGCTCGTTATACAAGGGCGCATGGTGTGGGCGAGGTCTGGACCATGTGGTCGAGGCGCGGTGGGTCCTATGCCGTGAGTGACGCACGTTGAAAGAAGCTCGATCTGTAGAGGCGGGGAGGCGGTTCCAGAGTCAAGGACTGGTCTACCTGGCCGTGGCCGGCACGCTGGCGCTGCTGCTGGCCCACGCGGCGCATTACCTCTTCCTGTGTGACGACGCTTTCATTTCGTTCCGCTATGCGCGCAATCTTGCCGAGGGCCACGGCCTGGTGTTCAATCCGGGTCACGAGCGCGTCGAAGGGTACACCAACTTTCTGTGGGTGCTGCTGTTGGCGGCGTTCGACGTGGTGGGCCTGATTCCCGAGAAGGCCGCGCACGTTCTGAGCATCGCCGCCACCGTGGGGCTGTGGGCTGTGGTTGTCTGGTTCAGCGTTCGCTCCTGCCCGCGCGACCGGACGCGCTGGCTCTGCCTGATCGCCCCCCTTTTCCTGGCGGCGACCCGCAGCGTGGCGGTGTGGTCGACCAGCGGACTGGAGACGCGCCTGTTCGAATTCCTTGTGGTCGCGGGAGTGCTCCGTCTGATCGTCGAGAACGAAGGCCGCGTGGCCGATCAGCCGCGGCGTAATCTTGGGACGTTCTTGCTGGCCCTCGCGACGTTGACCCGCCCCGACGCGTTGCTGATCTCAGCCCTCGCGTTTGCCTGCGCCGGGCTCCACCTTTTGTACCGCCGCCGACTGGATGTCCGCGCCTTCGGGGCACAGGCCGGCTGGTACGTCCTGATCGTCGGAGCCCACTTCGCCTTCCGACTCATCTATTACGGCGAGTGGCTGCCCAACACGTACTACACCAAGGTAGGCGGCCGGACCTGGTGGGACATGGGCTTCGTGTACCTCGGCCTGTTCACCATCGAGTATGCGGCCTACCTGTGGATTCCTCTGATCGTCGCGGCGATCGCGGAGCACCGCCGGCGCAAGACGCCGTTCACACCGGCGCTGTTTGCCGCGGTGGTCATCCCGCATGCTCTTTACGTCACCTCGATCGGCGGGGATCACTTTGAGTACCGACCGATCGATCTGTACTTTCCGTTTCTGTTCATCCTGTTCGCCGATGGTGCCGCGCGGCTGGCCCGCAGCACGGCCGCCACCGTGGCCACCGGCGTTTATCTGCTCGTCGTGCTGGTCGGTCTGGCGGCCCTGCCGTACCAGACCCACAGACAGTTCCCCGACATATACCGTGCGGGCTTCCCCGGGATGGTCGCCAACAGTGCCGAGGCGCGTGAATACCTCCTGCCCGAGAACGATCCGGTGTACGGGCTGCCCGGGCCGCGGTCATTGTTGCGGGGCTACCGCCGGCTGCTGTGGGATGCGACCGAACACTTCGTGGGCGTGCGGCAGGAGGAGCATCGGCTGTTCCTGGCCAGCGTGGTGCCCGAGGGCCGGCACCTGCGACGACTCGTCGAAGCGGGGCTGCTGCCGGCGGACGCGCACATCGCCATCGCGTGCGCGGGGGCTATTCCCTACTATTCGAGACTACGCGTGCTGGATCGCCTGGGGTTGACCGACGCCGAGGTGGCCCGCTCCGAGTTCCGCGAGGGCGAGCGGGCCATGGCCCACGACAAGCGGGCCACGTACGACTATGCCCGCCAGGCCGGCGTGGATTTCTGGTCGTTCGACAAGGCGCACAGCCTGATCCACGTGACCGACCCGCTTTGGGTCCGCCATATCCTGCGCGTCACCGAGCAGCGACTTGACGTGTACGTGGCCGACGTCGGCGATGGGTACTATCTGCTCGGGCATCTGCCGCAGGGTGCCGAGCATGCGGCGGCGCGATTCCCGAAGCTCGACTTCCGCCTGTTGCGCGATCAGGCGGTGGCCTGGTCCATTATCCAACGGGCCATCGACGCCCTCCGGGCCAAGCTTGCGGGCAATCCCGGTGACGATGAAACGCGAATGCTGCTGGCGGACACACTGCTGTTCACGCGCCAAGCCGCGGTGGCTCTGGACCATTATCGCATCCTGCTGCCCAGGCACCCAGATGATCCGCGACTGCTCTATAACGTATCCATCGCGCTGCTGTACGTCGGCCAACCGACCGAAGCCGTGTCCGCCGCCGAGCGCGGACTGGCCCTCGCCCGAGCGCAAGGTGACGAGTCCATGATCGCAAAACTGAGCGATCAGCTCGCCGACTCGCGGGCGGCCCTGTCACGCTGAGCGCGTGCAAACGGTCAGTGCAGATCCCACCGCACCGGCCGTCCAGTTCCATAGGAGGCGGCGCGCAAGGACTGTTACCGGCTATAATGCGCTGCATCATGCCCGATTTCGAACCGGCCTATCGCAGACTCCCGCAGGACGAATTGAAGGCTCGCGCCGAGCAGGCCCACGAACGTTTGGCCGACTGCGACATCTGCGCTTGGAACTGTCACGTGAACAGGCTCGACGACAGCGAGCGCGGAAACTGCCGGACGGGCGAGCGAGCCATCATCAGCGGCGGGCATCCGCACTTCGGCGAAGAGGCACCGCTGGTCGGGCACCGCGGCTCGGGCACGATCTTCTTCAGTTGGTGCAACCTGCGATGCCAGTTCTGTCAGAACTTCGACATCAGCCAGAAGGGCGAAGGCATCGAGGTCGACGCCGAGGTGCTGGCCAACATCATGCTGCGGCTGGAGATGATCGGCTGCCACAACATCAATCTGGTCTCGCCGTCGCACGTGGTGCCGCAATGGCTGGAAGCCCTGGTCCTGGCGGCAGGCGCCGGCCTGAACCTGCCCATCGTGTACAACACCGGCGGTTACGACTCGCCGGCCACGCTGCGACTGCTCGACGGCATCGTGGACATCTACATGCCGGACATGAAGTACATGGACGCCGCGGCGGCCGAGAAATACTCGCTGGTGCCGGACTACCCGGAGGTCAACCAGAAGGCCATCAAGGAGATGCACCGGCAGGTCGGCGATCTGGTAATCGACAACCGGGGCGTTGCCCAACGCGGGCTGCTGGTCCGCCACCTGGTTCTGCCGGAGAACCAAGCCGGCACCGACCGCGTGGTTCGCTTTTTGGCGCGGGAGATCTCCGAAAACACGTACGTCAACATCATGGACCAGTACCGGCCGTGCTATAAGGCGGACGGCTTGCCACCGCTGGACCGGCGCATCACCCGAGCCGAGTACGACGAAGCCATACGCCTGGCCCGCGAGGCCGGGCTCCACCGCCTGGACGGCTTCTGACCGGCGGAGTGCCGGAAGGGCACCCCGAGAGTCCATGCGACTTGCGAACTGTCTGACTCCGCCGGACTGAGCACGTCCCGGCTCTGTGGATTGTTCCTGGCTACGGGCCAGGTGATCCGGCTTGCGGTATGGTCAACGGTCATTTTGTCGCTCGCGCTGTTCGCGCCACGCGGCATCATGAAATCGGGCATCATTTTCACGTGCACCGAGTGCGGCGTGAAGGTGACCGTGACGCGATGGGAAGCCAGACCTCCGGACTGGTTCCCGGGGCAGTACCTGGGGATAAGCTGGACCAGGCGGGCGGAGGGCTCGCCATCGAAAATCGCGGCTCCGTGCACGGCGCATATCTACGCGGTGAGCGTCCGGGTGACGATGCGGAGCGGATGGTGCACCGGTTCCGGCTCGCCCGACGCCGGGGAGCGCATGCATGTCAACGGATGGAAGGCGACTCCCGAGACAGCGAGCGACATCCTGCACCGGATGATGTCGCCCGCCAACTCCGGCATTTGGATGTCATCGGAGTAGGCAGGCGACCCCTCGGGCTGGTTCCACTCGCACTGGCACGGGCTCGGGCGTCAGTCCTCCGGGAAGTTCATCTCCAGGATCGACTTGGTGGTGTCGGCGGCGAAACGGTCCTTGCATTCGGCCGAGCAGAAGCGCAGCGTGTAGCCCTCGGCGTTCAGCGTGTGATCCGGGCTGCCGTCCATGGCCAGGGCGCAGCCGGCACACTTGGAGACCACCTTGTCCTCGGCGCCGTCGACTTTGTCGGCCCGGACCAGGACCGCGGCGACGGTGGTCTCGCCGACCTCGGCCGCCTTTTCCGCCAAGGCGCCGATGGGGGAAGCGGGCTCCGCCGGTTCTTCCTTCTTGCATCCCGCCGGTACCAGCAGCGCGCCAACCACCAGCCAGCAGCCCCAGCATCTTGCCATTCTCGAGATCATGACTTGAGCCTCCTCTCTTCGCTCTTGGCCCCCGTCCTGTACCCCGCGGACATACTGAGTCATACCCGCTTGGGCCGCAATAGTCACGCCCGTCCGGCGAGAATTCCTGCCCGCGCCCTATGCGCGGCCCGCGTGGCAGGCTCATGGTGATTTCGCTACATTACGCAGGCCGGAAGGAGGGGCTGCCCGGGCCGGTCCGGGCGGGCAAGCGATATCTCCCATGCCATTTAACCCCATAAAGCGAGGCAGGACCGTGAAGCGCTACTCGATGCTTGTGTTGACCATTCTGTTCGTTACGTGCGGCTGCGTCACCAGCGCCGGGGCCGAGAGCCATCTCATGCGCATGGCCGACGTCCACGAGGACCAGGTCGTGTTCACGTACGAGGGCGACCTGTGGGTCGCCTCCACCGCGGGGGGCGACGCCCGGCGCATGACCAACGACGCGGGCAGCGAAGCCTACGCCAAGTTCAGCCCCGACGGCTCGAAGCTGGCGTTCAGCGCCGAGTACGACGGCGGCTACGACGTATACCTCATGGACGCACGCGGCGGGGCGCCGACTCGACTGACCTATCACCCGGCAAGCGACCGGGTACTGGGTTGGTTCCCGGACGGCAAACACGTGCTGTTCCGCAGCAACCGCGTCTGGCCGTCCCGAGGCGAGGAGGTCTACAAGGTCTCGATCAACGGGGGCATGCCGGAACGGCTGCCGGTGGACCGGGCCGGACTGACCACGCTGTCACCGGATGCCAAGATGATCGCGTACAACCGCCAGTCGCGCGAGACGCGCACCTGGAAGCGGCATACCGGTGGCACGGCGCAGAACCTGTGGATGGGCAGCCTCGAGAAGAAGGACTACAGGAAGATCACCGATTGGAAGGGGACGGACAACTACCCGATGTGGCAGGGCGACGCCATCTATTTCGTCTCCGACCGCCGGCACGGGACGCTCAACCTCTACCACTACAACACCAAGACGGGCGAGGTGCGCCCGCTCACGCAGTACAAGGACTACGACGTCAAGTATCCTTCGATCGGCCCCGGGGCCATCATCTACCAGTACGGCGAGGTCCTGCACCTGCTGGACCTCAAGTCAGGCAAGACCCGTGCCCTGGATGTGCGCATTCCGTCGGACCTGGCCCTGATGCGGCCCAAGTATGTCGACGTCGGCAAGAACCACGGCTCGTTCCGCCTGTCGCCTACGGGCAAGCGCATGCTGCTGGAGACCCGCGGCGAGATTATCAACGTGCCGGTCGAGAAAGGGTCTCCGGTCAACCTGACGCGGAGCTCGGGCTCCCGGGAGAAGAACGCCGCCTGGTCACCGGACGGCCGGTGGATCGTGTTCGTGTCGGACCGGACCGGCGAAGAGGAGCTGTACCTTATCGATCAGAAGGGGGAGAAGGAATGGAAGCAGCTCACCAGCGGTGGGCTGGGCTTCCGCATGCAGCCGGTCTGGTCCCCGGACTCGAAGTACCTGCTGTTCCATGACAAGTTCATGCGGCTCAACCTGGTCGATGCCGAAACCGGCGGGATCAAGGTTATCGACCAGGGCGAGTACGATGACGCGTGGGAGCGCTGGGGCATCCAGGACTACGTGTGGTCCCCGTGCAGTCGGTGGGTCGCCTACACCAAGCAGGAACAAAGCCTGAACGAGTCCATCTTCCTCTATTCGCTGGACACGGGCGAGATCACTCGCGTCACCGACTACATGACCACGGACTGGAGCCCGTCATTCTCACCAGACGGCAAGTACCTTTACTTCCTGTCGAACCGCACATTCGAGCCCATCATGGGCTTCGTGGACCAGAACCACATTTTCCTGGACATGTGCCGTCCGTACCTCGTGCTGCTGAGCACGGATGAGGCCAATCCCTTCGCTCCGGAAGACGCGACGGAGGAGATCAAGGAGCAGGAAGAGGCCGCGGGTGACAAGCCCGCCAAGGACGAGGACGGCGAGGAGAAGGCCGCAGGGGATGAGGGCAAGGCCAAGGAGAAGGAGGAGAAACCCGAGCCGACGCGCATCGATCTGGGAGACCTGGAACGCCGCACGCTGGTCGTCGAGGGTGTGGAAGCCGGTAACTACTTCCGCCTGGAAGCGATCGACGGCGGCTTTCTCTATCTGGCCAAGACCAAGCCTGAGTTCTCCAAGTACCAGACGGTCACCGACGGGACGTCCGGCAAGCTGGACCTGCACAAGTACGAGCTGAAGGAGAAGAAGGCCGACAAGGTCATGGAGGGCATCGCCAACTACCACCGCTCAGCAGACGGGAAGAAAATGGTCTATCGCGCCGGTGGCAAAGGCGGCATCAAATACGGCGTGGTGGACACGGGTTCGAAGGCCTCCGTGGGCGACGGCGATGTCAGCCTGGCCGACGTCCGCATCAAGATCGACCGCCAGAAAGAGTTCATGCAGATGTTTAACGAGGCCTGGCGTCTGGAGCGTGACTGGTTCTACGACCCGAACATGCATGGCGTGGAGTGGGAAGCCGTCGGCGAGAAATACCGCCGGTTTGTGCCGTACTGTGGGAACCGCAGCGACCTGAACTACCTGATCGGTGAGATGATCGCCGAACTCAACGCGGGGCACACCTATGTCGGCGGTGGAGATTACGAGGAGGGCGGCGAGAGCATCCGCACAGGGCTGCTGGGGGTAGACTTTGACACGCCACCCGGCGCGGCTTATCACCGCATTGCCCGTATTATTCCAGGCAACAACTGGGATGATTCCGAGCGCTCCCCGCTGCTCGGCCCGGACTGCCCCATGAAGGAAGGCGACTACCTCATCGCCATTGACGGAGAAGAGGTCCGGAGCAGCGACAACGTGTATCGCGTCCTGGAGAACAAGGCCGACATGGTCGTGGCCCTCACGTACAACAGCGAGCCGTCACCGGAGGGAGCCAAGACCTACCAAGCCAAGACCCTCGGCAATGAGTACCGCCTCCGTTACCGCGACTGGGTAGACCGTAACGCTGCCAAGGTCGCGGAGGCCACCGAGGGCCGGATCGGCTATGTCCACATCCCCAACATGGGCGAGAACGGTCTTCGCGAGTTTGCCAAGGCCTTTTACCCGCAGCACTTCAAGGAGGGGCTGGTCATCGATGTGCGCTACAACGGAGGCGGCTTCACCGGCGATATGATCATCGACCGGCTGGAGCGCAAGCTGTGGAGCTTCACGCAGCCGCGCGAGGGCAAGGTCATCCGCGATCCCGAGCGCAACTTCCACGGTCATTTCGTGGTGGTCATTAATGAGGACACGGGCAGCAACGGCGAGTACTTCGCGGAGGCGATCAAGATCAAGGGTCTGGCCACGCTGATCGGGATGCGGACGTGGGGCGGGGCGGTCGGTATCGAGCCGCACCAGGACCTCGTTGACGGGGGTGTGGTGACCCCGCCGCAGTTTGCCCCGTTCGGCCTGAACGGCGAGTGGCTGATCGAAGGCCACGGCGTCGATCCGGACATCGAAGTGCAGAACATGCCCGGGGAGGTGCTGCGGGGCATCGACGCGCAGCTCGATGCGGCCATCGAGTACCTCGTCAAGAGAACTCAAACCGAACCGGTGCCTCTGCCTGAGCGTCCGGCGTACCCGGACAAGAGCAAGGAGGCCGCTCAGAACTGACGGACAGGACGTATCGGGCGGCCTTCTTGACGCCGAGGACGCTGTCCCGCGGGCCGCGTCGCACGGTTCCGACAAGCCGGATTATGGGGTGCTCCTGGTTCCCAAGTCTTTCTTTAAAGATCACGGCCTCTGTTGACGAATTTTCTGCACACCCGACAGCGGCAAACCCGCAGTTCCGGGTGGACATCCTCGGTCGATTCTGCTGTGATAGAAGCGGTCTTCCGGGTACACCTCCCTTACCCCGGATCGAGAGATTAGGAATCGTTGACCCGTGCCACGAGCCCGGACGAAAGCCCAGGACGGAAGATGCGGCGAGTTCGAGTACGAACCGCCGTCCAGGGTAGATTTGCATGTGGCCGGCAAGTCTGTGCACGGGCGTCCGCTGACGTACGCCGAGTTTGGGCATGACCCGCCCCAGGAGGGCCAAGCCGGGAATACCACGCTGGTCGTGGCTGGCATCCACGGCGACGAAATGCAGAGTGTATTCATCGCCAGGCGCCTGCTGGAGATGCTGGCCAGCCAGCCGGAACTCTTTCTTGTGCCGGACGGTCGGCTCGCCGGCGCCCGCGTCATCATCCTTCCTATGGCCAACCCCGATGGCGCCGTGGCCAAGCGGCGGCGCAATGCACGGTTCGTGGACCTGAACCGGAATTTCCCCTCGCGCAATTGGGTTCCGACACACAAGTCCGACCGCCATCACGGCGGTACCGAGCCGGCCAGCGAACCGGAAACGCAGGCCCTGATCGACCTGATCGAGCGCGCCCGGCCAGACAAGATCATCGCCATCCACACCATCGGCGGCGGTGGCGAGTGCAACAACTTTGACGGGCCGGCCGAGCAACTCGCCTATGCCATGAGCCCGATTAATCAGTACCCCGTCGAACCGAGCATCGGCTACGCCACGCCCGGGTCGCTGGGCACATGGGCCGGGATC
>CP070685.1:2932635-2944873 GCA_020352895.1 Phycisphaerales bacterium | reverse complement strand
GCCGAACGCGGATTTCGTGGCCCTTGCGGCGGGCTCGTACCATGGTGTTGGCCTGAAGGCCGATGGCTCGATTGTGGCCTGGGGATACAACGCATACGGCCAATGCGACGTGCCAGCGCCGAACGTGCATTTCGTGTCCCTTGCGGCGGGCAGCTTACACAGTCTCGGCCTGAAGGCCGACGGCGCGATGGTCGCCTGGGGCAACAACTACTACGGCCAATGCAATGTGCCGGCGCGGAACGCGGATTTCGTGGCGGTAGCCGGGGGTGGGGTTTCGCATGACAGTCACAGCCTCGGGCTGAAGACCGACGGCTCGATCGTGGCCTGGGGCTACAATGCCTACGGCCAATGCGACGTGCCGGCGCCGAATACGGACTTCGTGGCTCTGGCGGGGGGCGGTAGCCACAGTCTCGGCCTCAAGGCCGACGGCTCGATCGTCGCCTGGGGCGCGGGGCAGCCTGGTCAGACCGGGTACCCACATTGCGGCCAGTGCGATCTGCCGGAGCCGAACGGGGGTTTCGTGGCGGTCGCGGCGGGCGGGGCTCACAGTCTCGGGCTGAAGGCCGATGGCTCAATCGTGGCGTGGGGATACGACGCCTACGGCCAATGCGACGTGCCGTCGGCGAATGCCCATTTCATCGGCATCGCGGCGGGCGCTTTCCACAGCTTGGGTCTGAAAAGCGACGGCTCCATCGTCGCCTGGGGGGAGAAGACCTACGGACAATGCGACGTGCCGGCGCCGAACGCGGATTTCGCGGCCCTGGCGGGAGGCCAGTGGTACAGTCTCGGCCTGAAGGCCGACGGCTCGATCGTGGCGTGGGGCGACAACGACTACGGCCAATGCGACGTGCCGGCGCCAAACGTGGACTTCGTCGAAGTGGCAGCCGGCCGGTACCACAGCCTGAGCCTGAAGGCCGACGGCTCGATCGTCGGTTGGGGCTACAACTCCTCCGGCCAGTGCGACGTGCCGGACCCGAACACGGGCTTCGCGGCGGTAGCGGCGGGCGCCTTCCACAGTGTGGGGATCAAGGGCTATCCACGCCGCGACGTCGACATCAAGCCGGGCTCGTGTCCCAACTCATTCAATCGCAAGAGCCACGGCGTGCTGCCGGTAGCCCTTGTAGGCAGCGATGAATTCAACGTTGTGGAGATCGACCCTGGCACCGTGCGGCTGGCACGTGCCGACGGCGTTGGCGGCACTGTGGCCCCGCACGAAGGGCCGCCCGGGCCGCACTCGGTGTATGAGGATGTAGCCACGCCGGTTGACGGTGAAACCTGTGATTGCCACGAGGCCGGTGCAGACGGCCTCATGGACCTGTCCATGAAGTTTAAGACCGACGATGTGGTGGCCAATCTGCAACTCGACGACCTGGCCCCTGGAGCTTTGGTTGAACTGATGGTGACAGGCAACCTGCTTGACGGGACTCCGTTCGAGGCAACCGATTGCGTGCGGCTGGTTCCACCCGGTACACCTCCCGGCCAGGTGGTCGTACAGTCCAGCGCCCCCGGGGTCTGGATCGATGCCGACCCGTTGGATTTACAACTCGACGGCGGCGGCTTCGCCGACTTCGAGCGGTCCTATCCGTTGAGTACCGTGCTGACCCTCACCGCGGCGTCCAGCTACCAAGAAAGACAATTCGTCGGCTGGCGGTTGGACGGCCAGTTCCAGTCCGCCGAGCAGGGGATCGAGTTCACTGTGGCGGGTGATCAGCACACCGTCGAGGCCATCCTGTTGCGGCCTGGCGACATGGACGGCGACGACCGCGTGGACTTGAGCGACTTCGCCGTTTTCGCCGTGTGCTACGGGAGCGCGGTGAGCGCTCCGCCGCCGAGCTGCGCGCCGGAGCAGTCTGCCGCCAGCGACTTCGACGGCGACGGCGACGTCGACCTCGCCGACTTCGCCACCTTCGCGGCGAATCACGGCACGTAAGTCCGGACAGTGTAAGCAGGCCGGGGCAGGCGGGCGGGCGGTTCATCCGTAGCCCAGGTCGTCGAGGTCCTCTTCGTCGAGGCCGAAATGGTGGCCGATCTCGTGGAGCACGGTCTTGCGGACCTGCTCGATGATCTCGGCGCGGGTGCGGCAGGCCCGCTGCACGTTGAGCTGATAGATGACGATGCGCTCCGGCCAGCGCATGGCGTGGTCGACGTTACGCTCGGTGAGCGGCTCACCCTGATACAGACCCAGAAGCTCGCGCGGGTCGTCCAGTTCGAGCTCCCGCACCAGGGCCGCATTGGGCATGTCTTCGACGTCCACCGTCAATTCCTCGAGGTACGGCGCAAACTGTGAAGGTAGGTCGGCGATGGCCCGCTCCACCAAAGCGCAGAAAGCCCGCCGCGAGAGTCTCATGGACGCCGGCCTCCGGCCGAAGTGGCCGCGCGCTGGGCGTTGATCTGTTCGAGCCGGTCGAACTGCGTCTTGAGCCCTGGCCCGCCCAGGTCCGGGCGCATGTAGCGCAGCCTTCTGATTTCCGACACGATGCGCTGCGGCGAGGAGTCCATCTCTGTGTGGCACTGCAAGCTGCGTAGCAGTGACTGCCACCAGGCATCACTGCCTTCCGGATGCATGCTCCACAGCCGGTAGAACACGGGCTGGGCGTCTTCGTACCGGCCGAGCTGATACAGGGCCTCTGCCTGGTACGCGAGAGCGTCGACGTTGACCGGCTCGTCACCCCGCGAGGACTGCTCCTTCGGAAGGACCTGAGACACAAGCTGAAGGGCGCGCTCATAGTCTCCCGCCATGAGATGAGCGCCGGCGAGCCGGACCCGGAACGATTCCGCCGACACCTTTCCAAGCAGTTGAGGATGCGCGCGGGCCCAGTCATAGAGTTTGCGGGCCAGGTCCAGAGCCTGGGCCGCGGCCGCGTCATAGGGCCTGCCCGCGTCGCGCAGGCGGCGGGCTTCCTGGGTCAGACTGCGCAGTAGTTGATCCATAACAGGCCCGGCGGCACCGGGCTCGCGCTCCAGGTACAGATCGACGATCCGACTGGCCTCCTCAAGCTGACCGAGCGCCTGATGGGCGAGGATGCGCAGCCGCCAAGCGTGGCCAAGCAGCTCCGTCTGGCCGGCGTATCGCTCGTCGAATCCTTGAAGTACCTCGAGTGCATACCGGGGTTGATTCAGCTCGGGCTCGAGATGGGCCTCGGCCAGCAGCAACAGAGCGCCGGCCTGATAGGTCTGCAGGTCGTGCGCTTCAGCAGTCTCAGCATCCTCGGCCAGTGCGGTCGCGAGGGCGTCCAGGCACCGCGAGGCCGACGCGACGGCGTCATCCAGGCAGCGCCGCTTCTCGTCGGCGGTCGCCTCCTCGGGCAACGCCCGGAACACGGCCCATCGCTGAACGGCTTCCTGATAACGGGCGGGACAATAGTTGTCGCTGCCGACGGGAACGCGGGCGAACGTTTCGGCCGCCTCACGCCGGCGTCCCAGGCGAGTCAGCGCTTCGGCCAGATAATAGCGCCAATACCTCGCCTGGTCCGAATCGGGTTGCACGGCGTCGAGCACGCCGAGAGCGCGCACCAGGGTAGTCAGTCGCCGCGGATCGGACGTGGAAGGGTCCTGGGCGTAGTAATCGGCGGCGATACGAACGGCGTAATCCAGGGCCGTGGCGCTGCGTGAGAAGTCCGGATACTCCTCAACCACTCTTGCGAAATGTTCCACGGCTTCGGCCGGCTGGCCGAGTTGGTAGTGGCTCACGGCCACGTTGAACAGGGCAAAGGGACGCATGTCGACGCCGAGAGAAGACTCGTCCGCGAGGGCGTAGCGACCCACTTCAAGCACGCGCTGGAGATGCCGCCGGATTTGTTCGCCGGCAGCCTCAGCCGCGGAACGATCCGAGTCGGCACGAAGCGCAGCCACCTTTCCCAGCAGGTCGGCCATCACCGCGTTGCGCTCCAGGGCATCCATGGAAGCCGGATCGGCCTCCGGGTCCACCAGGGCGGCGAAGGTCCTGAACACGTCACCCTGATGCGCAGGCCAGGCGCGCAGCAGGCTCAGCAGCGGGCGGCGGGCCTCGCCCTGCAACCGGTCGGCCTCTTCATGCCGACCCTCCTCGCGAGCCAGCCTAGCTTCGCGCAGGCGGACGTCACCCTCGACCAGAGCGACGGCCAGGGCCAGGGCAAAGTTGTCCGGCATGTTCTCCTGCCGCCACTGTTCCAGGGCCGAGGTGACCTGGCGGGTCAGAGCGAAATGCCCGGCATCGCGGGCGAGTTTAGCCAACTCCAACTGAGCCAGGATATACACCCAGCGCACCGGCCGGGCCCGCTCCGCAGAGAGATTGTTGACCAGGTTGCGAGCCTGAACCAAGCGCTCGCCGGCCTGCTGATAGTCACCGATCAGGCGCCGGCACATGCCCACCAGCAGGAGCGACTGGGCTTGCACACCGGTCTCGTCGTGCGGCGCCGTCACATACTCGGAGTTGCGCTCCAAGTACTCGATGATGTCCCGCAGCAGGGCCTTTTGCCTGGCATCGTTGTCCACGCGGGCCAGGACCCGATAGAAGCGGCTCCATTGCAGGAAGTATTCGGCCTGCGGCCGGACCGTATCGGCGATCTTGAGCAGGCCGGTGCGCTCGACGCGACGGAACTCGGCCAGGCTCATGTCATCGACTCGGGTGAGGAAGCCGTTGATCTCCTCGAGCAGCTCGAGAAAGGCGTCTTCGGCGCGGGTGGTCAACTCGGCCAGGAAGTCCCCCTCGGCCTCGGTCCAACCCCGGTAGAGGATGTTGTTGTAGTAGGGCTCGGCACGGCGAAAAAGGAGGTCCTTGCCCAACTGGAGCCGCCAGCGCCAGGCTTGCGGCGGGTCGGGGTACTCGCGGGCCACATTCTCCAGGACGGCCATGGCCTCTTCCAGGGCGGCCACGCGTTCGGCGGCGGGCCGGGAATCGTCCTGGTAGACAGCCATCAGCTCCTCGCGGTGCAGCAGCGCGGCGTCGGGCCCCCGGGGAGCGGGCGGGCGCGTACGCTTGTAGTACTCGAGCAGATTTCTGAGATCGCGGCTGAGCAGACCGCTTCGAAACTCGGTGTTGTCGAAACGTTCTTCTTCCGGCGGACGCAAGGAGGGCCCCGAGGCACGAGTGCCGACAGGACCCGTCATCACCGCGACGACCAAGCTCGCCAGCATGCATCCCGTTCGCAGGATCACAAAGAACCCTCGTCGATGTCTCCAGGCCCCCGCCCGACGGGAGCGCCTATTCGCTTCGGCGGGCCGTGCCGAAGTTGACGGCCTCGTAACCGGCCCGTTTGGCCGCGTTGAACGCGTTGACCACGTGGTCCCAGGCAACCTCATCCTCGGCGTGAATGATGATCGGCGTCAGGGCGTCAAAGCCAATGCCCCCGGTGCGAAGATCCTCCAAGACGCGAGTCAGGTCGGCGAAGTCCCTGGGCAGGGCGGCGCTGTTCTCCAGGCGGATACGCACGGGCTGCTCGTCTCCGGGAACCCGGCTGAGAATCAGCCGGATCGGCGTGACCGGGATGGCCTGTGCGGCGGCCCCGGACCCCAGACGGGCCATGCGGCTGGGCAGCATGCCTTCGGCGCGCAGGAACGTCGTGCCCACGATGAAGTAGATCAACAGGTTGAAGACCACGTCGATCATGGGAGTCAGGTTGAAGGCCATGAACGAACCCACGGTTTCGCGCCCGGTCCGAGACAGACGGCGCCTGGGCCGCCAAGACCCTCGTCCGGTATCCCGCCAATTCCCACGCGGGCGGACCGTCATGGCGCGTTCTCCGGCTTGGCCACGATATGGAACACCTCGATCCGATTGGCCGCGATGATCTGCATGGCCTGGCGAACGTAGCTGTAGGGCACGCGCTTGTCCGCCCGAAGGACGACCTCCAGGTTGGGCGATTCCTTTTGCTGCCGTTGCAGACGACGGGACAGCTCGTCCAGGCTGTCGATGTTCAGGCTGCCGATCAGGAAAGCCGGGGGCAGGCCCTCGTCGGTGTACTGAATGTTGATGATCACCTTCTCGGGAATGGTGACCTCGTCGGCCAGGCTGTCGTAGGGATCGGGGACTTCGATCTCCACGCGCTCGGCGGAGGAGAACTGGCTGACCAGCATGAAGAAAATCACCAGCAGGAACACCACGTCAATCATCGGCGTCATGTTGAACCGGATCGGCGGACGGCTGGGGCGCTTGGCGTATGGATTCATGCCGTCATTCCTCCGACGATGACGCGGCGGCGTCCGACCCCGCACGACCCTCGGAGAGCGGACGCAACAGTTCCTCGGCCACCATAGCGCACTCCGGCGCCAGCGCCTCGATGCGGTTCCGCGAAATGGCGTACACGGCCAGGGCGGGGATGGCTACCAGCAGACCCCAGAACGTCGTAACCAGGGCCACGGAGATGCCGAAAGCCAGCTTACGCGGGTCGGGAACGCCGCCGGTCTCGACCAGGCTGTGAAACGCTCGGATCATGCCGTACACCGTGCCCAGCAGCCCCACCATGGGTGCCACGTTGCCCAGCACGTTCAGATGTTCGATGCGGCGAAACAGGTGGGCGGCACGCTCGTCCGTGACCTCCTGCACCGCGTGGGTCATGGCTTCGTGCCCGCGGGCGGCCTCGTTGACGCCGGCCTGCAGGGCCGCGCCAAGCATGCTCGGATCATCCTCGATCACTTCGAGGATGCCGGCGATGTCGCGCGCTTCCGCCTGTTCGGCAACGTCGTCCCGCAGCAACGGGGGAATCAGGGTCTGGCGACGGATCAACAGAAAATGGCCGATGGACATGGCTACCATGGCCACCGACATGGGGATGAGTACGAACCAGGTGATGGGGCCGCCCTGCCGGACGAAATGGTCAAACATGCTGACCTGCTCGGCCCCGTCGGTGGCGGCTTGGCCGACCGGCTGGGCGACGGCCGACCGGTGGCAAGCCAGAGCCAGAACCAACACCATCAACGTAACGCAGGCAAGAAGTCTGGGCTTCATCGGCACTCCTGACCAAGCTGGTACGATCCTTTGTTGGGCCTCAGGCACCCGGCAGACCGATCGGCGGAACGACACTCAGTTCGCCCCATCTCCTCGGCCGCCCCGGGCGTTCATTCTCTCCTCCACGCGCACCAGAGAAAACTGAATCTGCCGTGCCAACTCCGTGTCATCTTCGGCTTTGCGGGAGGCTTCCTGCAAGAGCCGCCGGGCCCCCGGCAGATTCTCGGTGCGCTCCATGGCCAGGGCGGCATAATAACCACACTCGGCCGCCGGGCGCGAATCCGGAAGGTGGATGACCACGCGCATCAACGACAGAGCGGCCTCGAAGTAGTCCTCCGCCTCACGGGCCTGCTGAAACAGGGCTTTGCCGCGGAAAAGCAACACCTCGGCGGCGTGCTCATGATCCACCTCAGGGAGGAGCTCGTCGGCCAGTTCCACTGTCCGCGTGTAGGCGCGCCGGTCGAAAGCCTCGGCCAGCAGCCTCAAGCGTGCGACAAGCTCGGGATCGAGCGCCTCGGCCTCCGACTCAGGATCGTCCAACGGAGCCTGCAAACCGTCATCCGGCTGCGAGGCGGCCGGGTGTGTGTGGCCCTGCACTTTATACTGAATGCGCAGTATCAGACGATCCAGAGCCTCATCTGCGGCCTCGGTGGCGCTGCGTCCCCTGGCACGCTGGAGCGTATCCAGAGCGTCGGTGTAGAACGTGGAGGACGCCGCTGGCCAGTTCCTGGGCATAAGCAGGGCTGCGGACTCGGGCATGTGCACGACCAGGACGCAGTACTGCTCGACGGCCTTGGCGAACTGGCCGAGTTCATCGTAGGCGCACAGCAGCCGATAACGGGCCCACAACTCCTGCCACTGGCGGTCAGCCTTGGGCAGGAATGCTTCATAGCGCTCGGCTGCCTCGGCAAACCGGCCCGCAGCGAAACTCAGTTCGGCGGCGTTGAGGTCGTCCAGCCGGGCGACCTCGATCATCTGGATTTCGGAAAGCCGCCGGGAGACGGCCCGGCCCACGGAAGGACGGTAGAAGAGCTTGCCGTCCTTCACCTCGCGGACTCTGACCAAGCGTTCGACGCGGCCCGACTTGAGCGTGACCGTGTCAGCCTGAAGGGTGCCGGGAGCAGCCAGCACAGCCCACATGGCCAGCAGCCCCGCAAAAGCGCGGAAGGCACGGATGCCGGAACAGACGTGGGCAGGATGGAGTATGGTCATCCGAGTGAGCACTCCGTCAGGGGACCTGGCTGCCGTCCACGAAGGTGTAAGTGCCTCCGTTCTCGGCGGCGATCTTCTTCAGCAGGTTGGCTCCCGACGCATAAATGTAGGCCAGGGTGAAAATCTTGACCTTCTTGCGCTTGTTCCACTTGCGAAGCTCGTCGACCAGAGCCGGGCTGAATTCCCCGTCGGTCAGGAAAAAGATCAGATCCGGCTCCTTGCGGAACGCCTGCTTCATGGCCGGAATCGGGTCAGTCATGCCACCTGGATGAATCCCGTCGAGAAACTCGAAACATCTTCGCTTGTTTACCCCGATGGCGGACACCGCCCGCGCCGGCGGCATCTCCAGGTACCCATCGTTGAACAGGATCACGTGGAACTTCTGGTTATGATGCAGTGCGTTAATGGAGCGCTTGAGCTCCCTGCGGAGGAAGTCAAAGGAGTCCGCCATGGAGCCGGAGCGATCGATGACGTAGACGATGCGTCCGCCCCGGCCACGCTGCCCGAAGAACGTGGCCTTTGGACCGCCCCCGGCGCCGGACAGTACGCGCCAGCCGTCCAGGCCGGAATCGGCCTCCCCCCCGATGCCCACGATGGAAAGGTCCGCACTGGTGGGCATGGAAAACTCCGCGTCGAGCCGGGTGAGGTCGGTCTGCGCCGGGTCGATCTGGATCTCGGGCGTGGGCAGGTCGGCCTGCTCCACGGGGCGCAGCTCGGGATTCTGAGGCTGGACCGCAGCGTCGACCTCGCTGTTGTCAAAGCTGGTCAGCAAGAGGGAGTCGCGCTCCTCGGCAGCCTGGAAGGCGTAGACCACAAAGGCGGCCAGCGTAAGCAGCATGGCGTGCAGGAGAACCGAGGCCATCCAGGGCATGAAGGCCGCTCCCCAGTGCTTGGGCGCGGGGGCGTTCGCGGTGGAGGGCTCGAGAAACCCTGTACTCGTGTCGTCGGGGATTACTTGTGCGGGCGAGTCATCCATGGCGTGATGCTGCTGAAGCGGCCGGCCGCTTCGGCACGACGGCCAGGCCCGGCCGGGGCTCAGCACCTCAGGCGAGATTCAACCGCGGTTTGCTGACTCCGTCAAAAGTCTAGAGCAGGGCGGGGCCAGAATCAATGCACGGGCCACCAGGGCCGAAGTCGGCCCTCTACGGGATCACGTGGGGAAGACGCGGGCGGCACGAGGAACAGGTCGAGGGACCGGCCTTAAGAGGAAGCCACAGCACTCGTGCTCCGTAACTACGGTGAGCTAGCGCGTTGTGCAGCCGAGGGGCACCGTACATGCTGCACGCCCCCGTAGTCTCGTACACAAGGCTGAAGTAGCGCAGCAGCGCGCTGGCGGGCGCCGCGAAGCTGATATCCTGAGCCATGCCCGCATCGCACATTCCGAGCCATGCCGTGAAATCTCCGCCGGGGTGGTACGCCTTCAGCGGGGTCTATTCCACATCGGGTATGCCGGTGTCGTTGCGGTCCGGCGGGCAGGCCACGCCGTCTAGCTTCACGGGCATAGGGCCTACGATATCGGTGTCGAAGTAGTCCGAGCCGTCCACGTCATACAACAGGCCGCTGGACTGCCCCGGGTCCGGAGGGTTGAAGGACAAGGGCAGGAAGGGACCCCACGCGCCGCCAACGCTCACCTCGATCCACAGGTCGGGAGGAATGTAAATGGGTTGATCCGGCTCGAAGGCGAGCATACGTGGGTTGTAGGCATCCGGCTCCATCATGCCGAAGCCAACGTACTCGGCGAGCAACCCGCCCGAGCTGGGGAACGTCGCGTTATCCACGTCGTTCTCATAGAACCTGACCGTCATGGGCACAGGAGAGTACGAATTATTACCATACCAGACACTGAAGCTCCGCAACAGAGCGCCGCTGAGACCGGGCATATGCATGTCTTGGGCCGTGGGCGCGTCAAGATCCCACGACATGAAGTCATATCCGCTGATGCTCACGAAGTAGAGGATCGTGGGATCATCCATGGTGTCCGGGATGCCGTTGTTGTTGCAGTCGGGCTCGCACTCATCGGGGATGCCGTTGGCGTTGACGTCGGTGCTGGTGTCGGCGGCGATGTCGCAGGTGTCCAGGACCCCGTTGTCGTTGCAGTCGTCGCACCACGGTGTCTCTGCCGTGCAGGTTGCCAGGTCGCAATCGTCCGGGATGCTGTTCTCGTTGCAATCGTTGTCGGCGAGCTGGCAATCGTCCGGGACACCGTCTCCGTTGCAGTCGTTCTCGACGAGCTGGCACTCGTCCGGGATGCCGTCAGGCTGGCAGTCGTCGCTGGTGTCCCCGGCGATGTCGCACGTGTCCAGAACGCCGTTATCGTTGCAGTCGGCGACGCCGGGATCGGTCACCACCTGGAGTTGCACGCGGCGCCCCGGCACCAACGCCAGCATGATGGGGTCCTGATCTGGCGAGTAAGCAGCCCAGGAACTCATACCCGAAACTGCGGAAGTAAACTCCATGGTCAAGGACCAGGTCCCGTCGAACCCGGTCAGCGCGAGACCATCCGTGCAGCACTCGCTCCAGGCATGATTAGCCGTGAAGACTGTGGCTCCGGCTCCTCCTCCATATCCTTCGCCAGGGTCATCCTCCACGCTCCGGTAGACTCCCTCGGCATCGCCGCTCAGCTCATATCGTGTATTCGCGGAACCGCCATCGGCATTGCTGGGGCGGTCGTGGACCACGAAGAGAGACAGGCCGTCGGTGGCCTGGACCAGGAACAGGTGGGAGCGCTCGAAGGTCAATACGGGGGACGGGCCGTTAAACGAAGCGGCCGAACCCAGGTTGTAGCGGTAGAAGTCGGCCGCCGACAGCGTGGTCTCGAAGGGTTCGACGAAACCGAGGACGTGGTCGTCGAAATCACTCTCTTCGGGAGCGGACTCCTGGGCAAGGCTTATGGCCGTGATTTCGGCATCACATTCGTCGGGCCGGCCATTCGCGTTGCAGTCGTCGCTGGTTTCGCCGGCGAGGTCGCAGCCGTCGGGTACGCCATTACCGTTGCAATCCTGGCAGGAGAACGTGTCGGACGGGCACAAGACGATGTCGCAATCGTCGGGCAGGTCGTTGCCGTTACAGTCGGGGCTTATCCCTTCAGAGACGTCGCATGCGTCAGGCAAACCGTTACCGTTACAGTCGCCGGCGATAACGCAGGTCCCACAGTCGAGGTTATCGACGGTCGCCACGCAATCGCTGTCCCATTCCCCGTTACAGCAGTAGGCATCGGCGGCGCAGACACACGCTTCGATGTCCGGGTCGTTACAGCCCGCACCATGGTCGGTCTGGCAACAGTTGTGGGCGGGGGCCTCGCCGATTTCGCACTCATCGGGAACGCCGTTCTCGTTGCAGTCGGCGCTGTAGCAGTCGACGATGATGGTCAGCGGGACCACGGTCTCGGCCGGCGGCTCGAAATCGTCGGTGGCCGTGAACTCCAGATCGTACGCACCGAAGTTCTGGCAGTCCGGCGCCCAGGACAGCGTGACCACAGCGATGTTGCCGGGCGTGCTGCTGATGAGGAGGCCGGCCGCGACGGCACCGTCCGGGTCCGCCACAGACACGGTGGTGGTCTGGCCCAGCTCTGGAGAGAGGAATTGGAGATCCAGAGCGGCGGTGTCGCCGACGGCCGCATTCACGCGCAGCGTGGCGTCGGGAGGCAGGCCGGCGGCGAAGGGGGCGAGGTTGGCGTTGCCGGTAGCGGCGTCGAAGCGGAAGATTTGGAAGTCGAGGAAATCGACCCCGTCGGTGTTCCCGCCCGGGCCGTCGTAGTCGTCGCCGGGGTGGTCGAAGCGCCCGATCTGGAAGAAGTCGGTCCCGCCCCCATGGTTGGCCCCGGCCGTAGCCGGTGACCCGCCGAAGCCGCCGGTGCCGTCGGAGGCATCGCCCGTGGTCCACTGCATGTCGCCGTAGCTGAAGGCCACGTTCTTCGTAAGCCCGATGACCGGGTCGGTGCCGTCGGAGAGGGCTACCTGAAACGTGTTGCGCTTGTCCCCGTGCACGCTGAAGTAGCCTACGCTCTCCCAAGTTACGATTAGCGTGCTGTCGACAAGCTTGTACCAGACGGCGCCCAATCCATCGCGCGTGTCCACATCCGCCCAGAACGGCGCCACCATG
>CP070685.1:2924963-2932535 GCA_020352895.1 Phycisphaerales bacterium | reverse complement strand
ACGGGAACGACGTTCCCGACGAGTGCGAGTGCCCCTGCGGTGACATCGACCGCAGCGGCGGGCCGCCGGACATAGCCGATTTTGCCGTGTTCGCGAACTGCTTCGGGCTCAGCGCGCCCACGCCGGAATGCGCGGAGCCGGAACTGATTTGCTCAGATCTGGATGGTGACGGGATCGTGAACCTCGGGGACTTCGCTACGTTCGCCGCTTTCTTCGGCCTGTCCACTGCCCAAGTCACACCGGAGTGTCTCCTGCCCTGACCGGGCGGTCTGACCGTTTCTTGACGGTAGGGACCGAGAACCACACTATAGGCGAGCCCTCAGGCGCGCCATGCGTGAAGCGAGCGCGCCGATCTCAGGATCACGATGCGCGGTTGCGGAGTACGGTTTCGAGTGTCTGGCGCCGGATTACTGACCATGACTGAGAAGGGTGAGAAGTCTCGTCGGCGCTGGGCGACGTTTGCAGCGGTCTTGGTCGTAGGGATGATGCTGCGCGTGTTGTGTACCTGGCGATGCTGCGTCGGCTACGACGAAGTATTCGTGATGGGGGTCGGACTGGATAAATCGGCCGCATCGTGGGGGAGGTTCCTGCTGGAGGTACCGCTGCGGCGGAGCGACGGGATCACGCCGTTGTGGTGGTGGTTGCAGGCGGTACCGGTGCTGGCGGTGGGCGAGCTCACGTTGGCCGGGCTTCGTGTCGTGCCGCTGGCACTTGGCGCAATCTGCCTGATCATAACAGCGCTCATGGCGCCGCGCCGGATCGGGCGCGGGCCTGCGCTGGTGCTGCTGTTTGTGGTCGCAACGTCGGACGTCCTGGCCTTCACCAACGCCCGGGGTGAGTTCGCCGAGTCGCTGCTGATCGCCGCTGTCATCCCGGCGATGCTTTTGGTAGGGAACTGGCGACGGCCGTGGTTGAAGGGACTGCTTTGGCTGGTGCTGTTGATGGCGCACCTGGGAAAGGGCGCGCTGTTGGTAGGGGGGCTTCTGACGGCCGAGGCGGTGATGCTGCTCCTGATGGAGCAGGAGCAGAGACGGCGTTGCGGGCGTGCGCTCGGTCTTAGCGCGGGCATGGGCGTCCTGCCAACGCTCCTATGGCTGGTGTTCGTCAACGGCCAGGTCTTCGCCTCGGGGCCGGTGGAAACAGACGCGGGCGTCCGTGACAGCCTGTGGGAGGCATTGTGGGGCATCACGTTCGGATATGCTCAGACCAAGCCGCATGTGGTTGCGTCTACATGGGATGCACTGCAATTGTATGTCGACGCGAGCGTCTGGCCGTTAACGGCGCTCGTCGCCGTGCCGGTCTTGGCGGGATTCGTCGCCGCGGCTGTTCAGGCCGGGCGCGGTGATTGGCGCGGACGACGCGGCAGGCTCGTCGTCGCAGTGCTGCCGTGGACCGTCGTCGCCGTGGGCGTGGTGATCGGCCGCGGAATGGTGGGGGCGCGATTTCATCTGCTCTATCTGCCGGCGGTCTGGCTGGCGGCGAGCGTCGGACTGTGGCGGCTCCGGCACTTGCCTGCGCCGTGGCTCGTCGGCTTGGGTTTCCTTTGGGCCGCGCATCTGGCTATGGCGTTCTCGTGGTACGGCTGGCTGGACCATGCGCTGCACCCGTCCTGGGGGACCGCCGCCGCTCCCGTGCTGGCTGCCGTGGTGGTGGCACTAGCCGTTCTGTTGCCTGCCGCAGGGCGCCTGCAGCGGGGAGCCGTCGTGGCCGCGATGTGCGTTCTGCTAACGGGAGCATGGTTTGCGCACGGCGTGTGGCGGTGGGGACCGGCCGGGCGGTTCGAGCCGATGGCCGAGCGACGGGTCCGGCCGGAGCCGACGCTCCTGGAGCGGGTCGACGCCTGGCGGCGCGGAGAGGCCAATTACCCCGATCGCTACGACAAGAGCCTGCTCATCAGTCTGGCCAACTACTACCTGCAGAAGGAAGGGGCGAGCGGGTGGGACGCCGCCCGGGCCGTGCATTTCGCCGAACGGGAAGTGGCCGGCGACGAGCAAGACCCGCGGGCATGGTTCTATCTGGGCCGGGCTTACCAGCGGCAAGGCCGCCCGGTCGAGCAGGTCCGCGCCGCCTACGAGCGAAGCTATGCTATACGCCCGGAGCGGATCGTGGCCGAAGCGCTACGCAACCTGAAAGAGTGACAGATTCTGACGCTCCGCCTGCTCATCCCGGCAGGGCGATCCACTTGTACTTTAAATGACTGGAGAAAGTCTCTCCATCGGCGGATGCGCGGTATACTTACAATACCGGGTCCGGAGGAGAAGGGTCCACCATGCGCCCCATCCTCACACTGCTCGCTGCCTTCGCGATCCTCGCGGCGGGTGCCTCGGCCCGCGCTGGCACCATCGACCTGATTGTGAATGCGTTCGCCACGCATGACGGCGGCACTCCCTGGGATCCACGTGACGACGTCGTGACGCCGATCGCCACGAAGTGCGGCGACCCCAATCTGACTTCCGTGGAGCCCGGCTCGATCATCACCTACGAGATCGCCGTCGCCGTCGATCCCGCCGCCGCCCACCCCCTGGGCAACATGGGCCTGGCCACCATGGTCTTCGACGTTCTCAAGTGCGATCCCTCCAGCACGTACTACGTGATGCCTTGCATCACCGCAGCCGAGACCGGCTACACTGAATGGCCGAGCGGTGGCATCGGTGGGCTCCGCGACTTCGCTAATCCGATGTACTTTGACTCCGCCAGCACCGAATATCCCGGTTACAACGGCGGCTGGGGCTGGGAAGGCTTCGGACTCCCGGTCGGAGGGAATGTCACCTCCTCGCCGGGCGCTATCCTGGGTGCGGGCTTGCTGGCCCTTCTAGTTTGGGACGCGGACGTCAACCCGACTTATCCCGGTAACCAGCCCTTCTCTCGCCTCGGCATCGGTCACGGCACGTACGTGTTCCCTGACGACGATCCAGCTTGCGGCGGCTTGCAGGGTGGCTTCGGCCAGGACCTGTCCAACGCCTCGAATGTGATCCCCGGCGACGGCCACTGGCTCCAGTTCCGCGGCTCCATCGACACCAGCGGCTGGACCGCCGGCGCCGTCTACGGCTGGGACATCGTCCCCACCAACGGCGCAGTCTACTCTCCCACCGTCGACTACAACGTTGACGTCGGCGGCGGCTTCCGCATCGGCGTCTCGGCCGACGACATGACCGGCGACAGCTTCTCGTTCCGGCTGCTGTCCGAGTGCGACGTGGACCGGGATGGCGACGTCGATCTGAACGACTTCGCGACGTTCTCGGTGTGCTTCTATGGGACGTCGGTGACCGTGCCGCCGGCGGGCTGCACGCCGGAGGATTTCGCGGCCAGCGACTTCGACGAAGACGGGGACGTGGACCTTTCCGACCTGGCCACATTCGCCGTGGAGTTCACCGGCTGACCTTGTCGCCCTCCGCGTATGCGCAGCGCCTGATTAGGGTGGGCGTTGGCCCGGTCGGGGAGATCGAGTGAGGGAGGATTCTGTCACGTGCAAGGCTCGAGCACACCGCTGCATTGCGCCGTCCTGCCTGGCACTAATCCTGGGCACGACGAGTGCGTCCGCCCAGACGATCGGTCTGCTGGTTCACACATGGACGGACAATCCCGGCGGGATACACCAGATGGTGCCCGGGGACGTGCTGCATTACCAGCTCGGCGTTGCCGTGGCGGACGACGGGTCAAACGCGGGGCTGGCCACGATCGTCTACGACGTCATCGGGCATGAGTCCGTCCAAGAAGGTTACGTGTTGTCGGAGATGGATTTCGCGACGTCCGGATACGGATGGGAGGGCGTCGGGAGCCCGCCGCGCCTGCGCGACATCTTTTCTGCGATGTTCAGCGACGCAGGCGGCTTTTCCGACGGGTACTCCGGAGGCTGGGGCTTCGACCAGGGGCAATTTCACGGGGGCAACGTGACTTCGGCCCCAGGGACGATCTTGGGCGCGGGCATGCTGGCCCCCCTAAGCTGGACGGCGGACGTGAATCCTGATTGGCCGGGATTGCAGCCCTACGTTCGGCTGGGGGTCGGTCATGGGGTGTACACATTCCCAGAACCGTGGACCACATGGCCTTCGCCGAATCCAGACCCTACGGGCGGCGACCCGGTGTTGGCGGGGCTGCAAGGCGGATTCGGGCAGGACCTCAGCAACGCCCTGAACCCGGTCGAAGGCGACGGCACATGGGTCTTCCAAGAAGGAGTGATCGATACGTCAGGGTGGATTCCGCAGGAGTACCACTTCGATGTGGTGCCGACGAACGGTGCGGTGTTCAGTCCGACGATCGACTACTCCGTAGACCAGGGCGGGGGCTTTCGTCTCGCCGTCGCGGACGAGGACATGGCCGGCATGAGCTTCTCGTTCACGGTGGTGCCGGAGCCGACTGGCTTGTCGCTGATCGGGATCGCGGCGGTTGCACTGGTTCGGCGGCGGAGCTGCTAGACATACGGAGGGCCCACCATGCGTCCCATTCTCACACTGATCGCTGCCTTTGCGATCCTCGCGGCGGGTGCCTCGGCCCGCGCTGGCACCATCGACTTGATTGTGAATGCGTTCGCCACGCACGACGGCGGCACGCCCGGGGATCTACGTGACGACGTCGTGACGCCGATCGCCACGAAGTGTGGCGATCCCAATCTGACCTCCGTCAAGCCCGGCTCGATCATCACCTACGAGATCGCCGTCGCCGTCGACCCGGCCGCCGCCCACCCACAGGGTAACATGGGCCTCCACACCGTCGTCATCGACGTGCTCAAGTGCGACCCCGCCAGCACGTACTACGTAATGCCCCACATAACCGCAGCCGAGTCGGGCTACGCCCAGTGGGGCCCTACCGGCATCTGGGGTCCGAAAGATGTGACGCAAGCCATGTACTATGACAGCGACACGACTACCTACGCCGGTTACAACGGCGGCTGGGGCTTCGATGGTGGCGCAGGATTGCCGATCGGCGGGAATGTCACCGCCCAGCCGGGCAACATCTTGGGTGCCGGCGCGCTGGCCATGCTGACCTGGGACGCCGACGTCAATACGACCTACCCGGGCCTCCAGCCCTACGTCCGCCTCGGCGTCGGCCACGGCACGTACGTGTTTCCTGACGACGATCCCGCTTGCGGCGGCTTGCAGGGCGGCTTCGGCCAGGACCTCAGCAACGCAGGCAACATCATCGAGGGCGACGGCCATTGGCTTCAGTTCCGTGGCTCCATCGACACGAGTGACTGGGGCCAGGAAACCTGGGGCGCCGACTACGGCTGGGACATCGTCGGCACCAACGGCGCCGTCTACTCCCCCACCGTCGACTACAACTACGACATCGGCGGCGGCTTCCGCATCGCTGTCCCGGGCCAGGACATCACCGGCGACAGCTTCTCGTTCCGGCTGGAGTGGAAGTCCGACGTGGATGGTGACGGGGACGTCGATCTGAACGACTTCGCGACGTTCTCGGTGTGCTTCTATGGGGCGTCGGTGACCGTGCCGCCGCCGGGCTGCACGCCGGAGGATTTCGCGGCCAGCGACTGCGACGAAGACGGGGACGTGGACCTTTCCGACTTGGCCACGTTCGCCGTGGAGTTCACGGGGTAGGGGGCGCGCGAAATCGCCGCGTGGAGCATTCTGATATAGACGGGGCCGATCGTTCGCGGTTGGCTCCGTTTTTGTGTATACCGATGGTGCTCGTCCGCCCATAGGTCGGCGACCAGGATCGGCGGGCGGCGGGCCTTTGACGATTCATATCGGCGGGTCCGACAGAGTGGAGCGGATAACATGCGATGTGGGCTTGAGATGTTGTTGGCGGCGACGATGGTTCTGCTGCTTGTCGGACAGGTCTGGGCGGCGGACCGGATCACGGGCAAGCCGTTCGCCACGCGCAGCGAAGTGATCGCCCGCCACGGCATGGCTGCGACGAGCCACCCGCTGGCGACGCAGATCGCCATCGATGTACTCCAGCGCGGTGGCACGGCCGTGGATGCGGCGATCGCGGCGAATGCGGCGTTGGGCCTCATGGAGCCGGTGGGCTGCGGCGTCGGCGGCGACCTGTTCGCCATAGTGTGGGATGCCAATAGCGGCAAGCTGTACGGACTTAATGCGAGCGGGCGGTCGCCGGCCAGCCTGACGCTGAGGCATTTCCGCGAGGCCGGGATCAAGCAGATTCCGCTGGTAGGGCACTGGCCGGTATCAGTGCCGGGCTGCGTGGACGGCTGGTTCGAACTGCACAAGCGGTTCGGCAAGCTGCCTATGAAGGACGTGCTGGCCCCCGCGATTCAGTACTCTCGCGAGGGATTCCCTCTCACGGAGCTGATTGCCTATTACTGGGGGCGCGGCACAGCGTACCTCAAAGACCAGCCAAACTTCGCGGAGACATACGCACCGGGAGGAAAGGCGCCGGCCAAAGGGGAGATCTTCCGCAATCCTGATCTGGCCCGCACGCTGGAGATCATCGCCGAGCAGGGGCAGGACGCGTTCTATGAAGGCGAGCTGGCCGATACCATCGATGCGTTCTGCCGGCGCGTGGGGTGCTATTTGCGGAAGGAGGACCTGGCCGCGCACGAATCGACGTGGGTCGAGCCAGTTTCCACGAATTACCGCGGGTACGACATTTGGGAGCTACCGCCGAACGGGCAGGGGATTGCGGCCCTGCAGATGCTGAACATCCTCGAGCCGTTCGACCTGCGGGCCATGGGGCACAACAGCGCGGCCTACCTCCATCACCAGATCGAGGCGAAGAAACTGGCCTTCGAGGATCGGGCCAGGTTCTACGCCGATCCGGACTTCAACGACATCCCGGTGGCGGAGTTGATTTCCAAGCCATACGCGGAGCAGCGACGCAAGCTGCTCGACCCGGAGCGGGCCTCTCGGCAGTTGGAGGCGGGGACCCCGCGGCTGGAGCAGGGAGACACGATCTATCTCACTGTGGCGGATGCCGACCGGAACATGATCTCGCTGATCCAGAGCAACTACGCAGGTTTTGGCTCGGGTCTCGTCCCGGACGGGCTGGGGTTCACGCTGCAGAACCGCGGTGCCCTGTTGGCGCTTGAGGAGGGCCACTTCAACACCTACGCGCCGAAGAAGCGGCCGTTCCACACCATCATCCCGGCGTTCGTGACCAGGGACGGCAAGCCGTGGCTCAGCTTTGGCGTCATGGGCGGAGCCATGCAGCCGCAGGGGCACGTGCAGATTCTCTGCAACTTGATCGACTTCGGGATGAATCTGCAGGAGGCGGGCGACGCGCCGCGGTATCGGCACTTCGGCTCGTCGCAGCCGACTGGCGAAGTGATGACCGACGGCGGCGAGGTGGCCCTGGAATCGGGCATCGATGTTGAGGTGCTGCGCGAGCTGGCCAAAATGGGCCATCACGTCCGTTTCGTCTCGGGCGGTTTCGGCGGCTACCAGGCCATCATGTACGACGCAGCCAACGACGTGTATGTCGGCGCGTCTGAGTCACGCAAGGACGGGCAGGCGGCGGGGTATTAGCCGCGCCGACGGGAGAGCGACCGGGCATGTCCATCCGTTTCATCCTGGGCCGGGCGGGGACGGGCAAGACGCACTGGTGCCTGGAGGCGGTGCGTGCCCGCCTGCGCGAGGATCCGCTCTGGGGAAATCG
>CP070685.1:2916098-2924863 GCA_020352895.1 Phycisphaerales bacterium | reverse complement strand
CAAGGTAGCCCTCACCCAGATCGAGGCCCCCAAGACAGAATGGAAATCCCCGCTGGAGGTCTTCCAGGATACCTGCGAGCACGAGAGCAAGGTCACCGGATTGATCCATAGTCTAGTAGACCTCTCGCTCGCGGAGAAGGATCACGCCGCGCACACGTTTCTTCAATGGTTCGTGAAAGAACAGGTGGAGGAGGAGGCCGTAGCCCAGGAGGTCCGGGACAAAGTGAAGTTGGCTGACGGCAACACGGTCGCCCTCTTCATGATAGACCAGGAACTGGGCCAGCGCCCGGCGCCGGCAGCACCGACGCCAGGGGCATGATCATTCGCACGCCGCAACGGCGGCCTCCGTAGCCGCAGCATAGCCCGGTGGGAACCGTTCCCCAACGCCTAGGAGCGAATAGATGACTATCGAAGAGGCCATACAGACGGCCATTGAGTTCGAAAACGAAGTACGTGATGTCTACAAGGCGGCGGCAACGGAGGCTGTCGATCCGGTTGGCAAGCGAGTGTTCACGGTACTTGCCGATGAAGAGCAGAAACACGTGGATTACCTGGAGAGCCGTCTGGAAGAGTGGCGCCGGGCCGGCAAGGTCAACCCGGTTTCACTCGAGACCGCTGTCCCATCTCGTGAAGTCATTGCCAAGGCGGCCCACGGCGTGTCGGAAGGCATGTCCGGCGGAGATCACGGCATGGAGCTGAAGATGCTGGGCAGGGCGCTCGAAGCAGAGCGCAAGACCAGCAGCTTCTACAGGAAGATGGTGGTGGAGCTACCCGCCGAAGGGCAGAAGCTGTTCGAGCGCTTCGTTGAGATCGAGGAAGGACATGTGGCCATCGTTCAGGCGGAGATGGATTCCGTAGCCGGCACGGGAGCATGGTTCGACGTTCTGGAGGTCAGACTGTGACGGCAAGTAGCCGGCGGAGCGTGGCCTGAAGGAGAATCCGAGATGAAGAAGTTCAAGTGCGTGTGTGGTTACATTCATGACGGCGATGAGCCCCCAGCCGTGTGCCCCAAGTGTGGCGCGCTGGCTGAGAAGTTCACGCTGCTGGATGACACGGCGGCGAAGACGGTGGAGCGGTCGCGGCGCACCAACGCCCTTCACGCCCGAGTCGTGGACCTAGCCCGTCAGATCGAGCGAGCCTGCAAGGATGGCATCGAGGACAACCTGGATCCCGGCTGCGTGGATGTTTTTAAGAAGTCGCTGGGGCACAGCTACGAGATGATGAAGCTGTCCATGACCGAGATTCAGGGACATATCGCCAAAGGCAAATGGGGTTGATGCTGAACCGGGCGAGTCGCTGCGTGCCGGCGGCCCGTCGCAAACCCAAGAGGAGTCCCCGGGGCAGCCACCGGGCAATGGGATCGGGACCGGGCCCGGAGGCTCTGCATACATGCGTGTGAAGGGTAAGGGCAAAGACCGGCCTATCCTTCGGAGATATCGAACATTAGCTTACGGAAGATTCAGAGAATAAGGAGGCATCAGGGCATGTGTGATCTCGTCACCAAGGAAGCGCCGGACTTCAAGGCCAAGGCGGTCATGCCTGACAATGAGTTCGCCGAGTTGAGCCTGTCGCAGTACAGGGGCAAGTATGTGGTGCTGTTCTTCTACCCGCTGGACTTCACCTTCGTCTGCCCTTCGGAGATCATCGCCTTCGATAAGGCGCTGGGCCAGTTCAAGGAGCGCAACGCAGAGGTCATCGGCATCTCGGTGGACTCGCACTTCACGCACCTGGCCTGGAAGAACACGCCGCGCGACAAGGGCGGGATCGGCAACGTGCAGTACCCCATCGTGTCGGACATCACCAAGGACATCGCGCGCTCGTACGGCGTGCTGTTCAACGGCTCGGTGGCTCTGCGAGGGCTGTTTCTGATCGACAAAGAGGGCATCGTCCGGCACGCGCTGATCAACGATTTGCCACTGGGCCGGGACGTGGATGAGGCCCTCCGCGTACTGGACGCCCTGCAATTCACCGAGAAGCACGGCGAAGTGTGCCCAGCCAACTGGCGTCAGGGCGAGGAGGCCATGAAGCCAACGACCGAAGGCGTGGCCTCATATCTGGCCAAGCACGCCAAGTAGCGTGTCCCGCAGTCGCAAGACGCCCGTGTCGGATGAGGCTGTACGCGGCAGCCCGAGCGTGTATGACAGGATTTTCAATCGCGGGATTGAGCATCAGGACAGCGCGGCCCGGTACACTCTTGACCTCGGCGCCGGCACCGGCCACGGGTAAGCTGCCGCTGAGCGGCGGACCCACGTCGGGAGAAACACATGGCCTGGCGGCCTCCCGGGCGTGCGCTGAGTGCGGGGGCTTATGGACCGCGGGTCCGCGCCCGGCCCACGGCATGTACGGAAGGGCGAGCAAGGTCATGGCCAAGAAGGAACTCAACGCGGCGGTCACAGGCAAGGTGGAGATTACTCCGGGGGCAATGATCCTGCGCGTCGCCCCGCTGGGCTGGGAACTGCCGGCGTTCACACCGGGCCAGTTCACCGTGCTGGGTCTCCCGGGCAGCGCGCCGCGGTGTCCGGGGTCGGATCCGGACTCGCGCGAGATCCCGCCGGACAAGATCATCTTGCGAGCTTACTCCATCGCTTCATCGTCGGTGGCCAAGGAATACCTGGAGTTCTACATCACCCTGGTCCGCTCCGGCGAACTGACCCCGCGCCTCTTCCAGCTCAAGATCGGCGACAAACTGTTGCTGCAGAGGAAGTTCACCGGTTTCTTCACGTTGGAGACGGTCCCGCACGACACCAATGTGATCCTCGTGGCCACGGGCACCGGGCTGGCCCCATACATGAGCATGATTCGTTCGGAGCTGGCTCACAACTCGGACCGCCGCTACGCCGTCATTCACGGCGCTTACCATTCCTGGGACCTGGGATACCGCCCGGAACTGGAAACGCTGCAGGGCCTCTCGACTGTGTTTACCTACATTCCGGTTATCAGCGACCCGCAGGACGAGCCAGTACCCTGGAGCGGAGACACGGGGTTCGTACAGCACGTCTGGAACAAGCGGATGATCGACAAGGCTTGGGGATTTAAGCCCACACCCGATAACACACATGTATTCCTGTGCGGCAACCCGGCCATGGTCGAGGACATGGAGAAAATCCTTAGCGAGGAAGGGTTCACGGAACACACGCGCAAGTCGCCGGGCACATATCACCTGGAGAGATACTGGTAGGAGGCCGGAGTCCCTTCCCCCGGGCAAGCACTAGCCCACCCCTGGCTAAGTGCCACGATGAATCGTTCACACGCAGGAGGCATAGGAACTGGCCATGGAACAACGCATCTTCGAGTTCCTTCAGCAGTACCACCCGGTGACACAGGCATTAGCGGCTACGCTGTTCACGTGGTTCCTGACCGCCGCGGGGGCGGCGCCGGTTCTCTTCACCAAACGACTAAACCAGAAGATTATGGATGGGATGCTCGGGCTGGCCGCAGGTGTGATGATCGCCGCAAGCTACTGGTCGCTGCTGGCCCCGTCGATCGAGATGGCGGACGGGGACTGGAAGCCGGCCACTATCGGTTTTCTGGCCGGCGGCCTGTTCCTGTACGTCATTGATAAACTGCTGCCACACCTGCACCTGGGAATGGACAAATCCGAGGCGGAGGGAATCAAGACCACGTGGCAGCGCAGCACGCTGCTGGTGCTGGCGATCACTCTGCATAACATCCCCGAAGGCTTGGCCGTGGGCGTGGCCTTCGGCGCCGTGGCCCACGCGGCCGACCCTGAGATGGCCAGGCAGATGATGTTCGGCGGCATCGCCCTGGCCATCGGCATTGGCATCCAGAATGCGCCGGAAGGGCTGGCCGTCTCCATGCCACTGCGACGCGAAGGCATCGGGCGATTCAAGGCGTTCGTGTACGGACAGGCTTCCGGCGCGGTGGAGCCCATGGCCGGCGTGCTCGGGGCGTGGCTTGTGGTCGCCATGGGAGCCATTCTTCCATACAGTCTGGCGTTTGCGGCGGGAGCGATGATCTATGTCGTTGTGGAGGAGTTGATCCCGGAGTCACAGCGGGACGGTTTTACGGACTTCGCCACGGGCGGAGCGATGCTGGGCTTTGCCATCATGATGACACTCGATGTGGCCCTGGGATGAGGCGTCGGGCGGGGGCCCGAACCGCATGGAAAAGGACGGCGACGTCGGCTAGCGGCGCCGGCGCATAATCAGCAGAATGGCCGATGCCATGATAAGCAGCGTGGCCGTCGTGGGCTCCGGTACAAGCAGGCTCTGGTCGGCAACCACACCGTTCCCCGTGCCGTCGGTATCCTCGGCGAGAACGACGTCCAGGTCTTCGAGCGTGGAAGCGAACGCCTCGTCGGCGAGATAGGAGAAATCGGGCGCCGTGCCGTCAAGCGCAGCAGCGATCAGCGTAGCTTCGACCAGATCGTCCATGTCTTCCTCGGTGAGGATCTCCCCGGACCTCGCCCGAGCGGTCAGAGCGCTGCGCGTCTCCTCCGCTTCGATCCTCTTCGTAGCCCGCCCAGAGAACTTCGTAAACGGATTCTCTGTGGTGGCAAAGAGCGGAGCAGTCAGGACCGCCAGGGCGTCGCCCAGAACATGCCCGCTCATGTTTACGGGGCCGATGTCGAAATCCAGGCTGCCACTATCCACGATGAGCATACCGTCGATATCGAACTCGCCGCGGTGTGAGACCGTGAGCAGGTAGTCATAGAAACCCAGCGCATTGATGTTCCAGTCGGTCGCGTACGCCAATTGCGCGTTCTCGATGGACAGCTCCTGAAAACCGGTGTCGAAACTGAGCGTGTAGTTGAGAGGCACGGGTGTGACGGCCTCGAACTCCACAGAGGGAATGCCGCGCTGGGAGAACTGGCCCTGCCAGCGGACTGTACCGGAGTTGAAGGTTAAGTCGAGCGGCCCCAAATCGATACGGTCCGGATACCCAAATGCATCCGGTCCGAAGGATCGGTTGAACGTGAAGCGCCAGCCGTCGGGAAAGGGTTCTCGACTCACGCGGAACTGGCCGAAACGCTGGCCGCTGGGGGCGGTAGGCTGACTGAGCCGGGATAGTCCCCGGAAGAGACCACGGTAGAAGGTCTCCTGCCCCCAGGCCCGGGGCGCCGATAAGCCTGCCAACAGAAGTCCAATAGTCAAGGAAACAACGCGAGAGTAACGCATTGCGGCACACTCCAGTTCGGCGGCCCAGCCTCCCGAGGGCCAAACTCGGCCGTGCGGAGAGGATACTACCTGCCCTCCCCGAGGATCAAGCCGAGTCCGGACAAATACTTAGATCGGCCGATCTGCCCGGCCGCAACATATTATGCAGCCCGGAAGGACCGGTAATTATCGGACGGTACGTCCGCGACGACAATACCCCTGTCACGTTCACAGTGCAGGCCAGCCCGGCACACGAGCGATACGACGGATAATAGCGTCAAAACCACGTAATATCACATGGAGCCGTCGGGCCCTGGGCCTTGCATCGGCCTTCGCGGAACCCTGGCAGACTCACTTCGGCCCCGGGCAGCCTCCCATCCAAGGGGCAGAATCGGCCGCGAGTCGCGTCTCGGGCCAACGCCGGCTTCCCGCTGAATCCCAGCTTGACCGCCTAAGGCGTCAGTTTACATACCGGCCGCGTGCGCTGGAGCGAGGAAGGCTGCCGCTTCCGGGTTTACGATCTGAAACCGAACTGAGTTCAGGGACGCGCCAAGAGCGGCTTAAAAAAAGGGGACGCTGAACGTCGAGGGTGCGGCCCTCCATGAAGCCCGCATCGTCAGGATGGCCCGGCACCCATCGGTCTCGCACGCCAGCGCGGCGCATGCGGATCACGTCCCGGACCACAGGATTTGGCAAGCGCGCCGGCGGTCACACATGTTGGACGTGTTGCTGAAGTTGACAATTCGTGGCCGATCGATACCTTCGATGAACAGGAGGTGAGCTGTTAGGTGGTGCCCTCGGGCAGCGACCGACGTTCGGCTGGCGCGGTGCCGGGCGGCGGAGATGTAACAGCTGGTCCTTCTAGTGGGCCGTCGCTTGGCGACGTGGCCCTGGCCGGCTGCGGCGACGGAGGTTCAGCCAGTCCTCCAAAAAAGATCGGGAATCTCCGACCCCATAACGCATAGAAAGGGTAATCCATGAAATATGCGAAGAGGCTTCGGAATCTCGCGCTGATCACCATGCCTTGGATGCTGCTCCAGTTCGGGTGTGCGCTGTCCTCGGACGAAGTCGCGACCCTGACGGCCAACGGCATCCGCGACATGCTCACCGCGTTCTTCAAGACGGCCGTAGGCAACGTGCTTGACGCCGCGATTTAGGATTGGCCGAGGCCAAGTGTGGACGGTGCCGCAGGGCGGCGAGAGCGCTCGAGCACCGTGGGCGGAGACGGCTAAGCCGGGAACTGATACTGAAGCGAACGAGAGAAGCGGACGGCAATCCCCGCGCGCAAGGAAGTGCCGGGCTTGCCGCTTTTGTTTTTTGGAAGCCGAACGACGCGGACGACCTCCCCCGCGGCGGAGATCTCCGTTGTGTAGGGAGAGATGCCGTCGGCGGGCGGTACCGTCAGGGCGATATGAAGAGCCATGCCTTCGTGGAGGTCGGCAGCGGGAGCCTCGAAATACGTCCCTGTCGTGCTGATGTTGGCCGTGACGGCGCGCGCCTCGTAGCCACCGGCCATGCCGGCCGGTCGATATGCCAAAGGCAGACGGAGTGGCAGGCGTCGGTGTTGTCTTCGTTCGCTGTCGGGCACAATGCGATCCCCGTGTCAGTCGCCGGACTCACCACCATCGCTGCAAACTGGGTGCCAGCGGTGATGGACATTACACCCTGCTCGGACGAAACAGCGATAAGCGACGACAGCAGCGTGTGATAACGCCACGGGCTTGGCGGCCCTTCTTTCGCTGTGCCCTCCTGGGGGCGTGTCGTCCCAGGTCAACGCGGGACCGCGCTGCCCGGCAGAACCGTAGTTATCATGTTGTCGTAATTTATTTTATTACAATAAGTTACACCATCGTCGCTTCCGATCAACACCCGAGCAGGGCATCCCAGAAATGCCCCCGCAGCCGCTGCTGCCGAGAGCTCGGCCACGGACGCGCCGCCGCACGCGTCACATGATGCAGTGCCCTACAGGTCTGCCTGCAGAACCATAGAGGGCCGCCTGTTCCGATCCGAAAGCCATCCCACTGACATTACCATCAGGCTGCCACGCCTAGACATGATCCTACCTCAGCCCGGAGCTCCGCGCAACTTGGGAGCAGCTCGATTATACTCCCTGTCGACTTTCGGCCGTGTTGGCATTTCGAGGAAGCCATGTTGTATCGCGGGGAATGTGGGCTGATCGCGTCGATCACGGCCACGTCGCCGGCCCAGATGCTGCGTGATGCCAAGCAGGCATTGGCAGGCGGCGCCGACGGCGTCGAACTACGGCTCGATTGTCTCGACCAACCTGATAAGGCGGACCTTGAGTCGCTGGTGCGCGAGCTGGGCGAGCGGTGCATCATTACGCTACGACCAGTGTACGAAGGAGGGAGGTACGACGGAGACGAGGCGGACCGTGTATCGCTGCTGCTCAAGGCGGCCCAAGGCGACCCGGCATTCGTGGACTTCGAGTGCGCGCACTACCGGCGCTCGGCGAATATCCGGCAGAAGATTCGGCTGGCAGCCGGAGAGAGCGGACTGATCCTTTCACTGCACGACTTCGAAGGCCGGCCGGCCAAGCTGCTGAGCACTGTCAAGGAGATGATTGGTGAGCAGGCCGCGCTGAAAGTGGCCTGGAAGGCGCGTCACATCCTGGACAACTTTGAAGCATTCGAACTCCTCCGTAGCGTGGGCCGCCCGATGATTGCATTGTGCATGGGCGAGGAAGGGATCCTGTCAAGGGTGCTGGCTGGGAAGTTCGGCGCGTTGGGGACCTATTGCAGCCTTCAGCCGGGATCGGAATCGGGGCCCGGGCAGCTCACGCTGGCGGAGATGAAGGAGCTGTACCGGTTCCACGCCATCAACGCGGAGACCGAAGTATACGGCGTGGTGGGCTGGCCCGTGGCACATTCGATGAGCCCAGCGATCTTCAACGCGGCGTTTGAGCGGACGGGCGCCAATGCCGTCTACCTGCCCATGCCCGTGCAACCCAGCGAAGAGTGGTTTCGGGACTTCGTCCGCGAGGTTCTGGCGAGGCCGTGGCTGGACATGCGCGGCCTGAGCGTCACGCTGCCGCATAAGGAACATGCATTCCGTCTGTGCCGCAGTGCACTGGATGAAGTCTCCTTGCGGAGCGGAGCGGTAAACACGTTGACCATCGCAGGGGACAAGGTCGCCGGCATGAATACGGACGGGCCGGCCGCGCTGGAAGCCCTGACCGCAGTCCTGGATTGCGAAGCCGTCGATCTGCGAGGGATAGGAGTGGACGTGCTCGGTGCCGGCGGGGCAGCCCGGGCGGTCGCGGCGGCGTTGCGCGCCCACGGTTGCAGGGTTACCGTCTTCAACCGCACGCCCGAGCGAGCGAAGGAACTGGCTGAGGCACTCGGCTGCGAAGCGCGGCCCTGGGAGGAAAGAGCTGGACGGCGGGGGCTGGTGCTGATCAACTGCACCAGCGTCGGAATGTGGCCCCAGGCGGACCAGACACCCATGCCCATCCAGGGGCTGAAGTCAGGCGGCACGGTGTTTGACGCGGTGTACAACCCAACAAGAACACGGCTGCTGTCCGATGCGGAGGCCTGCGAATGCAGGACGGTCAGCGGGCTGGAGATGTTCATCCGACAAGCCGCGGCGCAATTCGAGGCCTGGACCGGCCGCCAGGCACCAAAGGCGTTG
>CP070685.1:2900370-2915998 GCA_020352895.1 Phycisphaerales bacterium | reverse complement strand
CCGCACCTTCGCGTTCGGATCGCGCTGCATCGCGTCGCTCACCAGCAGCGCGCACAGGCCAGCAACGTAGGGCGAGGACATGCTCGTCCCCCCCCAGAAATCTCCGCGTTTGACCCATCGCGGAACCGTCGATGTCGCGAACCCCGGCGCGGCCACGTCGGGCTTGGCCAGCTCCCCGCCGCGTGAGCTGAATGTGGCCACCTGGGGCGTCTCAGACACATCCCCCCGGATGTCCCGCGCGGTGTCCGCCGCCATGAGTGCCGCCACCGTGATCGACGAGGCAGCCGCCGGCGTTCCGATCGTGCTGATGCCCGGACCTTCGTTGCCCGCGCTGTGACAGATGATCAGGTACGGGTTCTCCCGGCACAGTTTCTCGATCGCCTCGTCGATCTCGTGCACGCCCTCGCGTGCCGAGCCGATGCCGTACGACAGATTGCACACCACGGGCACGTTATGATCCCGGGCATACCTGGCTGCGTACCGGAACGCCGCCATCTTGCTGCCGCTCGTGGTCACGCCGCCGTAGCTGTTCTGGGCCAGCTTCAGGCTGATGACTTTTGCCCCGGGCGCAACCCCGTGGAAGTTCGGCTGGTTATTGATCTGAAAACCGGCCGCGATCCCCGCGCAATGTGTCCCATGCCCGCCGTCGTCGAAGTGGAACACCACTTTCCGCTCGCGCAGGAAGATGTTGAGCGAAATAGTCAGAGGCTCGATCTGCTCCTCGGGCTTCGGCCGCGGGAATGTGAACGTGTCGTATTTCAGCTTGTAGTTCGCCAGCGCCTTCTCATCGGCGAAATCGCGATCCATGTCCGTGTCCACATACGCCCACATTCCGTCGTCGCCGCAGCCCGGCGGCGCTACCACCAGTACGGGAAACTCATCGTTCGTCGTCCCATTGTCGTTCAGGTCCGGCACGCCCGAATTCGTGAACTTGACCTCCTTGAGTGTTCCGAACCACAGCGCCGGGGCGGCGTCGCCCGTTCCGAGACCGGCAGGAGGGGCGTAGTGGATTGGCGCACCGTCGTCGCTGTGGTGTATGATCTTTCCGTCCGTCGGGTCCAGGTATACCCGATGCAGTGGCACGTCCCCTTGCCCGCTGAAGTCCTGCGTGTCCACGACCTTGAACTCACCGGTGCTGGTTCGCGTCAGCCCGGCCACTCCCGGGTCCACACCCGTATCCAGGACGGCGATGACCACTCCGCGTCCATCAGTCTTTGGGTGCGCCGCCATGAATTCGTCCACCCGGCAAGTGGACAGGGACAACTGGGTCCATGGATCAGGCGACTCGGCCATCACGCAACCGTGGCACACCGACACGAAAAAGATCAAGGTCATCACACGAATCAACATGGGTATCTCCTCGTCTGACTATCAGAGCGGATTGCAGGAGACGGCGCGTCAACCCACAACCTGAACGATGATCTCGCGGGATCGTGCCCGAGTGTCGAAGTCCACCAGGATGATCTGCTGCCACGTGCCCAGCGTCAGCTCGCCGCCTACCAGCGGGACCGTCAGGCTCGGCCCCAGCAGCGACGCCCGCACGTGCGAGTGCCCGTTGTCGTCGTGCCATGTCTGCTCGTGCAGATAGGTCGCGTCCTCGGGCGCGATCCCCTCGAAGGCCACCTTCAGGTCTCGATTCACCAGCCCTGGTTCGTACTCCGTCGTCGTGATTCCGGCCGTCGAGCCGACGGCGAACACCGTCACCGTACCGTCCCGTATCGACCCGCGGTCCAAGGCCTGGCGGACCTGGCCCGTCAAATCCACGACGTGCGTGTTCCCGCGCGTCGCCGTCTTGATGCGATGAGTCTCGACCGGCATGACCACATCTTAACTGCCCGGTGCTCATATTGCCTACCCCGCGGGGCGCGCTACCTATGGCTGGCAGCCAAAGCCCCCGCTGCGTTGATTGGCCCGATTCGTCCGCGTACCATATGCAGGCCGGTATGTGCAACGACATAGGGGTACCCCAAAATGAAGCGAACGGATTCGGAGTACGAGCCTTCGGCCGAAGAGACCTGGCGTGTTTTTCGCATCATGGCCGAGTTCGTGGAGGCCGTCGAAGTCATGTCCGAGGTGGGGCCGGCCGTGGCCATCTTCGGCGGCTCCCGCGTCAAACGCTCCGAGGCCCATTACAAGCAGGCCCGCCGCATGGCCGGACTCTTCGCCCAGGCCGGTGTGGGGGTCATTACCGGCGGCGGCCCCGGGATCATGGAGGCTGCCAACCGTGGAGCCTTTGAGAAGAACGGGGTGAGCGTCGGGCTCAACATCGAACTGCCCCACGAGCAGAAGGCCAATCCATACCAGACCATCGACCTCGACTTCCGTTACTTCTTCTGCCGGAAGGTCATGTTCGTCCGCTTCAGCATCGGCTTCGTGGTCTTCCCGGGCGGCTTCGGCACGCTAGACGAGTTCTTCGAGGCCATGACCCTCATCCAAACGCAGAGGACCACCCGTTTCCCCGTCGTGCTGATGGACTCGCGCTACTGGAACCCGCTGGTTCGCTGGCTGCGCACCGCCTGCCTTGACACGTACGCTACCATAAGTCCCCAAGACCTCGATCTGTTTCATGTGACGGACGATCCAGACGAAGGCGCCGGCGTCATCCTGAATCATGTGCATGCCTTCGAGGGGGAGCAGCCGCCTTCGGTCCCGCACCGTGCCCTGGCCACCTCGTCAGCGCGTCCGGTCAACCCGTCGGGGAGAAGAAGGCCGCGCAAGCCAAGAGCCCAATCGTGAGCCCATCGAGCGACGAATCCGCGTCTCCGCTTTGCTTCGCCTGCGACGCGATGTGCGGAGGCTTGGTCCGCTGGCTCCGCGCCTATGGCTATGACACCACATACACGAAGGGTGTTGAAGACCGTGAGCTGATCGAACATGCCCTGCGTGAGGGCCGCGTCCTCATTTCATCAGACGGCCCCATGTTCGAGCGGAAGGTCCTCCGCGACGGCACGCTTCCCGGGTTTCGGCTGCCGCGCGGCCTCAAGCTGCTCGATCAGTTTCGTGAGGTGGTCCGCGTTTTCCGCCTGCCGCCGCTTGACGCCCGCTGCACCGTCTGCAACGGCGAGTTGGAGCTGGTCGGCCGCGATGGCGTCGCCGACCGCGTACCGGCCAAGAGCCTGATCTGGGCTACGGAGTTCTATCTCTGCCGCGCGTGCGGCAAAGCCTACTGGAACGGCTCCCATTGGCGGCGCATCGAGGTCGTCCGCCGGCGCATGGCCAAGCTGGCCGGGGAGCCTGCCTGATTCCTCTTCCTCCGGGCCACGAACGTGCCGGAGGCTGAGAGCTCTGCTCGATCCAGAGTCTATTCGATGTCATCCAGGAAGAACGAACCCGAGAGCCCCGCTTTGCTGTCCTCGGAGGCAAGGGCCTCCAATGTGCTGATGGGATCCGAGTCCTTCTCGTCGAAGATGTCACCCTTGCTCGGAGGCGTGGTGGTTTCGGCGGCGCTGGGGACCTCCTGCGACGCCCGCCGCTCCAGCTTGGTCTTGACCGGCGTGATGTCCTTGGGCATTCCGTCGATCTGCAAGGTGAAGACCACCGGACCGATGACCAAGTGGTCCCCCGCGTTCATCTTCAACTCATCGATGCGCTTGTTGTTGACGAATGTCCCGTTGGCACTGCCCAGGTCCTTGACCATTACCGAGCCCTTGACGATCCGGATTTCCGCGTGTCGCCGCGACACTTCCGGCAGCGGAATCCGCAGAGCGCACTGATCGTGGCGACCCACCTGAAGGCCCGAAGCCAGAAGTGGGAAGTCCTTGCGCTCCCCCTTTTCCGTGAACATCACCAGCTTAACGTCCATGCGTTCTTGTTCCTTGCAACGGGCCCTGGAGCTGATCCGCCCGTGACGTGCCTCCAAATGCCCGCCCAAAGCGCAAACACTTGGCCTCTCTACACATATACTAAACACACGGCGGCAGTCCGGCAAGCCCCAAAATCCTGCTCGGCAGGCCCCGGCGGCGCCGTATGATGAGACCGGCCAGACTTCCGGAGCGCCCGATGGATATCCTAGGACTCTACGTCCACGTGCCTTTTTGCACAACCAAGTGCGGCTATTGTGATTTTTATTCGGTCCCCCTCCGTGGCCGCGCTGTCGGTCAGGTTGTGCGGGCCATGATCCGCGAGGCCGAGATTCGTGCCCTCTCGGTCGATATCGGTCCTGACACGGTCATGCTCGGGGGCGGAACGCCGACCGTGCTACCCGATTCGGAATTGCAAGGCCTCCTGACAGCAATTCAGCGCCACTTCCCGACAGACTGCCTCCGGGAGTTCACGGTCGAGGCTAATCCGGCCAATTTAGACGCCAGCCGGGCCCGTTTGCTGCGTGAGCTGGGTGCCGACCGTGTCTCCATCGGTGCCCAATCGTTTCAGCCCCGCGACCTCGCTGTGCTTGAGCGCGACCACGAACCGGCGACGATCCAGAAGGCTGTCCGTGCCGCCCGCGGGGCCGGATTCCGGAGCCTGAACCTGGACCTCATCTTCGGGATTCCCGGCCAGACCCTCGCCGGTTGGCTCGATACGCTCCGGCGCGCCCTGGACCTTGGGTCGGATCATCTGTCCTGCTACGGGCTGACCTACGAGCCGGGTACGTCTCTGACCGGCCGCCGCGACTCCGGGCATGTTCAGCCGTGTGATGAGCAGCTCGAAGCCGACATGTTCTGTGCGACCATCGATGCTCTGACGGCCGCAGGCTTCGAGCACTACGAGATCAGCAATTACGCTCGTCCCGGACAGCGGTGCCTCCACAACCTCAGCTACTGGCACAACAGGCCGTACGTCGGTATTGGCCCGTCGGCCGCCAGCTATCTCCACGGGGAGCGAACCAGAAACGTGCCCGATGTCGACCGCTACGTCGAGCTCATCGATCATACCGGGGACGCCACAGAGGAGCGCGAGCAACTCGATACTCTTGCCCGCGCCGGCGAGACCGCGATGCTGGGTCTGCGCATGACCCGCGGAATCGACGTGGTCGACTTCCAGCGTCGTACCGGCTTCGATCCGCGCGTCCTGTTTCGCACGGCGATCCGGCACTTCCAGTCACTGGGCCTGCTTGAATGTGTCGTGGCCGCAGGGAATGCCGGGTGCCCGACCGAGTACGTCCGACTCACGCGCGAGGGCTTGCTCAAGGCCAATACCGTCATGGCTCAATTCGTCAATCCGGATCCGCCGCCGGCGGGGGGCTGAACTTATCCGTACGGGAAGGTGCTTCTATCCCGGGCTCAATCCGCTCGACGGTCCATTCTGCCTCTGTGTCGTCCAGCTTCAGGACCACCGACTCGCCGACGGCCCGCCCCATCACCTGCTGGGCCATCGGTGCCTGGTAGTTGAAGATACCCTTGTCCACCTCCGCCTCCCATGGTCCCAGGAACGTCATCGTACGCCTCTGGCCCTCGGACGCCCGCTGCACGGTCACCCTCGTTCCAATCCCCGCGTGGTCCCGCGGAATCTCGTCCGGGCTGATTATTCGGGCGATGGAGAGTTGGTGCTGTAGCTTGGCCAGCCTCGCCCGCAGCATGTCCCGCGCATCCAGGGCGGATTGGTACTCCGCGTTGTCGCTCAGGTCTCCGTGGGCCGCCGCCTGCCCAATAGCCTTCGCGTTGGCCGGCATCTCCACGTTCACCACGTGGTCGATCTCCTCCTCTAGCTTGCTCATGCCGGCCTCAGTGCAGTAGATGACCGACTGGTCCTTCCAAGCCACCTCCTTTTTTCTGGCCCAGAGCTGCGGGAACCGCTTGCGGATTTCCTCGACCAGGCTTTCGACCAGTACGACCCCGAGACCGTCCAGCCGCTGGATTTGATTTCGCAGGGCCGCCGCCATGCCCTGGTCGATCGTGTCCAGACACTCCGCAAAGCCCCGTGACTTGGCACCCGAAAGCGCCGCCTTCACCGCGCCGCGCACGCGCTTGAGTTGCTCCTGGTCTCCGCCGTCCCGCTGGAGGCTGCCAAGCGTGTTCAGCATGGTGGTCAGTATCTCCAGCCGCGTCGGCATGGCCACGCCTTGCAAGTGTTCGCTGCCTTTCCACATCCACGCGATTGCGTCCATGCACATCGCCGGCTCGTTCATCACGGCCGCGATGCACTCATTCAACTTCTCTCTGTGTCCTGCCTCCACAAGTTCTTTGGCGATCCGCTCGCAGGCTTGCATCGGGGTCCTGGGCAGCAGTCGTGCAAACACCTCTGTCCATGTCTCCGCATATCCCTCTCGGGCTGCCCTCAGAGCAGCCGTCCACAGTCGTCCGTCGGTCAGTCGGCTCAGCATATCGGCCGGCTTGTCCGTCGCGCCGAGCAGTTCTGCGGCCGACGTCGGCGCCTCACGGGTCATCTTGGCACCGTGGCGCAGGAGGCTCTCCAGCACCAGCGTCATCCCCAGCCCCCGATCCGGCATGTGCTTCGCCGACCGCTTGAGCCGCGACGCGATCGCCTCGGCCATGCGATTGAGATGCTTTGGTTCGGGCTTCAGATTCCGCGCCCTTACTTCCCGAAGGTATCCTTCCGCCGCGTCGTGATAGTCCGCCGTTGCCTCACTCTTGGGGAAGTTCTCCCAGCTAACCTCCTCGATCGTCCATCCGCTGGGGTCGTACACCAGCATCACGGGCGATCGCCCTTCCAGCCGCACCGCGTGGTGTTTTTTCAGCCCGGCACGCGCCTTCGTCCACCACTTGCCCCAGCTCTCCGGCGGCAGATACCTGGGGCACAGCGTGAACTTGACGTCGTCCACCGAGTAGCTGCCCCCTCGCGACCTGAGTATCGAGACGGTCAGCGCTGCCGGGTCCTTCTCCAGCAGCTCCTTGAGCCGTTCTGTGTCCCACTGTGTCAACACACGGAAATCATCGCGCTCAGCGGGTCGAAACTCGCGAGCCAGAGCCGCCGCCTCGTACTCGCGTGTGAACTGGTTCACCTGCACCTTATATGCGCTGCAATCCTCGCTGACTTCCGTCACCCGTGCCGGGCTGTCGTCCTGCCGGCTGAGCAGGAAAGCCCCTTCCTTTACGTGGATGCTCAACTCCAGGGTCCGCAGGGCCAGCCGCGGCATCCGTGACCCGTCCTCCAACCCGCAGGCCTGGATGAGCTGGTCGATGTTCGCTACGTCCGCGTGCACCGTCTTGTACTGTGTGATCAACTCATCACGCAGGTCGTCCCCCTCCGGAACCGCGATGAACATCTCCTTGATTAGTGCCAGGCACTCCTCGGGTTCCAACCGGTCCCTCGCCGGGCTGACCGTAGACCAGGCCAGCAGCTCCGCCGACTCGGTCTGTCCCGCCTTGACCAGCGCCCTGAGCACGGGCACCAGCCCGGACAGCTCCGTGTCGGCGTCTTCGATTGCGGCGGACCACTCCTCCTCCACCTTGCCGTAGCCGCCGCTGGCCACCAGCTTCAGCATGTTCTCCACGTCAGTAGCCATGTGCGGATTCCCTAAGGCGATGTCCTTCTCCGTTGCTGCAAGGGGCCAAGCCCGGCCGGAGGCCCGCGAATAGTCCATCATCCCAGAGATGTGCCCCTGAGTCGAGCCCGGCGGCACCGTGCCCGAACCGGACGTACGCAGGAAGGAACGTGTCCGTCAGTCCGCCACGAGCCTTGGGCTGCAGGGATGTTCGATGGATCGGCGCCGGCCCGCACGACAGAAACTCCCGTTCTTAAGGTATCGCGGTGTCGCGGGCGGCCCCGGGGAGTTCAGGCCCGACGAACAGCCTTGCGGGGCGTCACCACAGGGCCGCCATATCCGTCACGAAGTACAGCGCCTGAAGCGTGCAGAGCCCCAAAGCCATAATGCCGAGGGGCCGATCAGCGGCCTGGCCCAGGGCCTGTGTCCCCAGCCGGACGGCCATGATGAAACCGAACAACATCGCACCCGTACCGAGCGCAGCCAGCGGGTGCCCTCAGCAGTACCTGCTTCGCAGGTAATATCCCACTGCCGGCAGTGCACTGCACATCAACGCGAACTTGCCGCTCATCTACTCTCTCCATCTGATACACCACAGGTTGGGCCTCAGCCTATTGTAGGCAGGCGTCCGCCGACAGCCTTGATTACTGAAATCAATCACTCGGAAGGGCGGTGTCTTTCTGGTTCCGTCAGTTCCGCGTGACAGAGCTCCCGCAGCAGACTCGTGGCATAGCACCCGGGCCGCAGCGTGAACCCGATCTCCAGATATGCTCCCCCGGTGTCTTTCCCTGCTTCGGTCCTCGTCTGCTCCGGAAACATCCTCAGCGCCCGCCGCCCGCCCTGGCACTTGCCCGCCGCCGGCCCAGCGAACATCTCTTCGCGCAGGCCCGTTTCCTCTAGCGCCGCCCGCTCGATCCGTCTTGGCTCGCCGGTAGCTGCCTTCATTTTCGGCCCGAACAGCGGACCGCTTGGGGAGATCTCCCCTGCCTCGCAACGGGCCTGCTCCCGCTGCCGGTCCTCCACCGCAAACGTCGCCCCGTTGCGATGAAGCCAGGCCACGTCTCCCTCCATCACGCGTCCCATAGTGTCGATTCGTTGAGCCAGAACCTGGTTGAACACGTGGGCCTGTAGTGAGTCGACGTAAAGGCGTCGCGCCCGCGGATGTAGCGACGACATCGCCCTGCGTTCATCGCCGCTTTCCGCCAGCACTCTGGCCGCGCGGCCCTCATCGCGATGCGAGCGCGGCCAGGCTCGTGCGGCCTCCAGGAATGCTCCTTGCTCGAACAGGGCCCGGGCCCGCTGCACCGCGCCGGTATCCGCCTCGCCCGGCCGTCCCAGCAGGACCGCCGCCATTTCCACCCAGTCCTCCGCCAGCAGGGCCTGCCCCAGCTTCCACGTGCGTCCGCCTGCGCCGAACCGCTGCGTCCCGAAGTAATTCGGGGCCCCTTCGCGCTCCAGCACCGCCAACCGATCGCGCAACTCCCCCAGCCGCTCCGGCTCCGTCTCGCGTAGCCGCACCGTGAACCGATTGCCCCGTAGGTGTCCCAACTTCAGCTTGTTGGTATGTCTGCGCGTCCACAACACCTTGATTTGCTGGTGCTCCAGCGCTGCCACCTTCTCCGGCTCGACGTGTTCGATGCTGAGCACCTGCCGCGTGATTGCTTCAGCATCCTTGCGGCCGGCGTAGCCGATCCTGTCCGGCCGCGTGCCCAGCAGCCGGGCGATTTCCTCGATCGCCCGGATGGTAGCCAGCCCCATCTTCTCGATACCGAAGTAGAGGTGCGTACCTTGTCCGCATGGCTCGTATGCCGGAATCTCCTCCACAACAAAATCCGCCGGCTGTTTCTTGATCGCGCTCGGCAGGGGGGCAAAGTCGGCATGACTAAATGGCAGCACGCTCGGCCTACTCTTTGACTCGCTCGATGGCCGCTCCCAACGACGCCAGCTTCTCTTCGAATCGCTCGTATCCGCGATCGATGTGATAGACTCGATCTACTCGCGTGGTTCCCTTGGCCACCAAGCCGGCCAGGACCAGCGCCGCCGATGCCCGCAGGTCTGAGGCCATCACCGGCGCCCCGTACAATCGCTTGACCCCCTCGACGATCACGGTGGGCCCCTCCTTGCGCAGCTTGGCACCCATCCGCCCCAGCTCGGCCACGTGCAAGAAACGATCGGGGAAAATCTTCTCCGTGACGATGCTGTTCCCGTCCGCCAGGCAAAGCAGGGCCAGCACCTGGGCCTGCAGGTCAGTGGGAAAGCCGGGATAAGGCTGCGTGGTGACTTCGACGGGCTCGAGCCTCCGCGCCGACGAAACCACCACGGCTTCGTTGCTCCGCTCGATGTTCGCGCCAATCTGGCGCAGTCGGTCCACCACCGCCAACATGTGTTCCAGCGGACAGTGGTTGATACGGATCTCCCCGTTGGTTGCCGCCGCCGCGATCATGAAGGTCCCGGCCTCGATGCGGTCGGGGATGATCCGGTACTCGCAGCTTTTCAGCGAGTCCACTCCATCGATTACGACCCGAGGTGTGCCCTGCCCGTTGATGTTCGCGCCGCACGCGTTCAGGAAGTTCGCCAAGTCCGCCACCTCCGGCTCGCAGGCGGCACATTCCAGAACCGTGCGCCCTTCGGCCAACACGGCCGCCATCATCGCGTTCATCGTTCCGGTCACCGTCGAGCCGAACGGGCCGCCCATGAATATTTCCGCGCCGCTCAAGCGCTTCGCCTGGGCGTGCACGTCCCCTTCGCTCAACTCGACTTCGGCTCCCAACCGCCGCATCGCCGTCAGGTGCATGTTCACCGGCCGGTCTCCGATCGCGCACCCGCCCGGCATCGCCACGCGAGCCCGTTTCCGTTTGGCCAGCAGCGGTCCCATGACGCAGATGCTGGCCCGCATCTGTCGGACCAGCTCATAATCGGCGTGACAATTCATTTCGTCTTGTACGGTCAGGCGCACCGTGTGCCCGTCCCGCGTCACGGTGAGCCCCAGCTTCCGCAACAGCGTGGCCATGTGCTCCACATCTGCGAGCTGCGGTACGTTTCGCAGCGTCACCGAGCCGTCACACATAAGGCACGCCGCCATGATCGGCAGGGCGGCATTCTTGGCCCCGGCGACCTCCACCTGGCCGCGCAACCGCGAGCCGCCGTTGATAATGAACTGATCCACTGTGATGCCCCGCCTCGAGTTCCTTGGTGGCTCATCCGCATTCGAGGCCGCAGCCGCCGAGCAGCCCTAGCGTACAGCCTACACCGCCGCCCGCCGGAATTCCAAGACACGCGGGTGCGGATCCGCGGGATCCCGATACGTGCCCGCATACTTCCATCCGCCCGCCCTGGCAAACACATGCTGCACGGCCGCCTCCTGGCCGGCCCCGATCTCCGTCAGCACCGTTCCCGTCCGGACCAGTAGCCGCGCCCCCTCCCGCGCCATCATCTTGTGAAACCGCAGCCCGTCCCGGCCAGCGAGGAGGGCCACTTTCGGCTCGTAACGCCGCACGTTCTCTGCCAGTTGATGGGCCTCCGCCTCTGCCACGTAGGGGGGGTTGCTCAGCAGCAGGTCGAATCCGCCTTCTGGCACCACCTCCGCTGGCAATGTCAGCCCGTCTGCCTCGACCAGCCTGACGCGGTCGCTTACTGCGTGGCGTTCGACGTTCCGCGCTGCGACCCGCAGCGCGGCTGCAGAGATATCCGTGGCCACCACATGGGCCGCCTGAGCGTACCGCGCGACCGCCACCGCGATGCACCCGCTTCCCGTTCCGAGTTCCAAGACGCGATACCGGTCGGCACCGCTGGCCCTGATCAGCCCAATGGCCCGGCTGACGAGCGCTTCTGTCTCCGGCCGCGGAATCAGCACGTCCGGCGTCACTTCGAAATCGAGCGAGTAGAACTCTTTGACCTCGATCAGATACGCGACCGGCTTGAGCTTCCCCGCTGCTCGGACCAGCTCTCGAAACTGGGCCGTCTGCTCCTCACCCGGCTCCTCATCGAGGCTCATGTACAGGTCGATCCTGCGGCAGCCAAGTACATGGGCCAGCAGCAACTCGGCGCTTAGTCTGGGCTCTTCCACCCCTCTTTCGCTCAGCCAGCTCCGCGTCGAGTCCAGCAGCCGCCTGATCGTCCAAGCCTCCCCGCTCTGGCTATTCTCTGCCACTCGGTCATGGTAACGCGGCCACGATTGCATAGCGAGTATCCGGCCGGCCGCAGCCTGGCACGAACTCCGCCGCCTCGGTCCGTGGTTCTACCGGGCCCGCGGCCTACCCGCTTCGGATCGGTGCGTCCAGATGGCTTGCCGATATAATGGATTGGCGACGAGTCCCTACGCAGATCGGCCGAACCGCGGGACCGTCAGCCCGGCTGCGAGCCCGCAGCCAATGGAGGTATGCGATGCCTAGCGGCTTGGAAACCATCATCGAACGTCAGATGCGGAACTGGGAATTAAGTGCCCGCCAGCAGACCGTCCCCGCGGAGACGGGCAAGCCTATTCGGGAAATCCGCCCCTTCGTCGCGATCTCACGCCAGGTCGGCAGCGGCGGCAACGTGGTGGCGCACAAAGTCGGCGAACGGCTCGGCTGGCACGTCTACGACCGCGAAATCCTGGATTACATGGCTCAGCAAGACGCCGTCCAGCGGCGGCTCTTCGGCTTGCAGGATGAGCGCCACGAAGGCTTCCTCGAGACCATTCTCAGCGCCTTGACTCCAGAGAAACCCTTCCAGTCCCAGGGTTATTTCCGCAAACTGGCCCGCGCCATCCATACGATCGCGCGTAATGAGAACGCCGTCTTCGTCGGCCGCGGCGCGTACTTCCTCCTGCCTCACACGTGCGGCTTGCGTGTGAGGCTAATCGCCCCAATCCAGTACTGTGTCCAGCGATTGGCCCAGCGCGAGGGGCTCTCCGTGGAGGAAGCGGAGAAGCAAGTACGTGAACGCGGGCGTGATCGGACCGCCTTCCTGCGAGCACGCTTCGGGGGCGAGCCTTGGGCCCCCGACAACTATGACTTGGTTCTCAACATGGCGGACTTGAATCCTGCCGCTGCAGCCGCCATCATTATCGAGGCCCTCGTCCAGAAGACCGCCTATCGGGTATAGGTGGGCTCGTAGCCTGCCACCGAGACTTCCGGCCGCCGCGACCTGGGCCGCCGCTCGTATTCCGCTCGGAAGATTTGCATGAAACGCAGTTCGTGCCTGCGCCAGGAGCCGGGGAACCTGCGATACTGCGGCCCAGCGTCCACAAAGCCGACACTGCGGTAACAGCGGATGGCCGCCTCGTTCGTGGGGAAGACCACCAGCCCCACCGATTCGGCTCGGCGCCGTTCGAAGCCTTCCGTGAGGAGGGCTCTGAGGAAGCGGCGTCCCACATTGCGACTCCGTGCGTGAGGCGCCACCATGAAATGACCTACCCACAGAGCTCTGGGCCGGTTCGGCATCGGGTTCAGCTCGCCGTAGGCCACAGGCTCACCGTCCCCATCCACGTAGACGTACCCGCGTTCCGGCCCGTATGTCCACGCCCGCACCTTGTCCCCGGTCAGAGGGGGGCTGGTCAGCGGGGCTACCATGAGCAGTTCGCTTCTCGACACTACCCAGCTTGCCACGGCCTGACCGTGTTCCGCCCGGAATCTTGCCAAGTGATAGGGCCCGTCGATCACGCGCCACCTGCTGGCCTGAACCCCAGGCCACCCTCGCCTTCTCGCTACAGTATACCACGCTGAGCAGCCGGCTGGCCCTCGGAACCGGTGCCCGTGGACGGACGCCGCCGGGGCTAGTCCAGCCGCCGCGGCCCGACCTTCCTCACCTCAGCCGGGCATCCGCTCGCGTAGAGCTTGAAGTTGTCGATGAATCGCGCTGACAAGGCGTCGTACTTGCGCCAGTAATCCGTCTTGTTGCCCCACGTGTTGGCCGGGTCCAGCACCTCGTCCGGTACCTCCGGGCAGTGCGTCGGCACGTCGAATCCGAACAGCTTGTCCTTGCGGTACTCGACGTCCATCAGCCTCCCGTCCAGCGCAGCATTGAGCAGCGCCCGCGTGTGCCGGATGCTGATCCGCTTGCCAATCCCAAACGGCCCGCCGGTCCAGCCCGTGTTCACCAGCCAGCAATTCACCTTGTGGCGGATCACCTTCTCCTTCAGCATGTTCGCGTACCTGTACGGGTGATGCACCATGAACGGCGCCCCGAAGCACGCGCTGAAGGTGATCTCCGGCTCGATGCCCAGACCGATCTCCGTCCCCGCGATCTTGCTCGTGTACCCGCTGATGAAGTGATACAGCGCCTGGTCGGGCGTCAGTCGCGCAATCGGCGGCATCACTCCCGACGCGTCACAGGTCAGCAGGATGACGTTCTTCGGGTGCGACCGGGCCATCTTCTCCGGGACCAGGTTGTCGATGAACTCCAGCGGATAGGCGCAACGCGTGTTCTCTGTCAAATGATCGTCGTCCAGGTCCAGACGCCGCGAGACGCGGTCATAGACCACATTCTCCATGATTGTCCCGAAGCGCCGGGTGCACGCGTAGATCTGCGGCTCATGCTCGGCCGACAGCCGGATGACTTTGGCGTAGCAGCCGCCCTCGAAGTTGAACACCCCATGATCACTCCAGCCGTGTTCGTCGTCGCCGATCAGCCGCCGCCGCGGGTCCGCGGACAGCGTCGTCTTGCCCGTCCCGCTCAGCCCGAAGAACAACGCTACGTCCCCGTCGTTGCCAAGGTTGGCCGAGCAGTGCATGCTCAGGACGTCCTGCACGGGCAGCAGGTAATTGAGCACCGTGAAGATGGTCTTCTTGATCTCGCCGGCATAGCTCGAATAACACACCATGCCCAGCCGCTGCGAGAAGTCCGCTATGATCGCCGTTTCGGTGCGTGTGCCGTCCACGCGGGGATCGCACTTGAATGACGGTACCGCGATCAACGTGAACTCCGGCACGTGTTTCTTCAACTCGTCCTGGTTGCGGATAGTGATGAACATGTTCCGCGCGAACAAGCTGTGCCAAGCCTTCTCCGTGATGATCCGGATGGGCATGCGGTATTCCGGATCGGCTCCTACGTAGCAGTCCTGCACGAACAGCTCCTCGTCCTGCAGGAACGCCTGGAGCCGCGTGAACAGCGCGTTGAACTTATCCTGGCTGAAGGGCCGGTTGTACTGACCCCACCAGATCTTGTCCTCGGTGCTGTGCTCGCGAACGATGAACTTGTCCGCCGCCGCCCTTGCCGAGTGTTTGCCCGTGTCCACCACCACCGGTCCCTGGTAGGTCAGGCGTCCCTCCGCCCGGAACACGATCTCCTCGTACAAGGCGGGGGTCGGGAGGTTCCAGTACACGCGGTCCAGGTCTCGAAGCCCGTGGTTCTCCAGGCCGTAATCGCTGGCCAGTTCCGTGGCCTGGCCGGCCGCCGGTGTATCGATCTCAAAGTACTTGGTCATGTCCAGTCCCTAATCAGTTTCCGGTCCCCGATGTACAACTCGTTCGGCGAGTTCGGATCCAGAGCCCACTTCATCCGTTCAATACCCTCGGTGATGTCCTTAATCCCGCCGCAGAACGAGATGCGCAGGTACCCCTCCATGCCAAACTCTACACCCGGCACTGTCACGACCAGTACCTTCTTGAGCAGGTGGTTGGCCAGCCGCGTGGAGTCCTTGTCGTAATAGCTGAAGTCCGCGAAGCAGTAGAACGTCCCGTCGGGCTTGTGCACCTTCACGCCATCGAACGATTCCAGTCGCTCCACCAGGACGTTGCGGTTGTTCTCCAGGGTCACGCGCAGGCTCTCCACGCTCGACTGCACACCGTTAATAGCCGCGATCGCGGCCCGCTGCAGCAGCGCGGACGGCCCGTGCGTCTGATGTCCCTGGATATTGGTCATCACCTCGATCAGCCGCTTGTTGGCCACGGCCCAACCGATGCGGAACCCGGTCATCGCGTACTGCTTACTTACCCCGTTGATCACTACGAGCTTGGAGTTCTCGCTCAGGTCCTTGGCGTAGTCGTAGCAATTGATCGGCCTGCGCCCGTCGAAGACCAGCCGGTGATAAATGTCGTCCATGATCAGGTACAAACCGCGCTTCTCGCAGAACTCCACGATGTCCGCGATGAACTGCTCGGAGTACATGGCTCCGGATGGATTGTTCGGGCTGTTGATGATCACCGCCCGGGTGTACGAGCCGACCCGCTCCTCGATGTCCTGCAGCCGGGGATAGAACGTCCCGTCTTCGGGCAGCACCGACACCGGTATCGCCCCGATCAGCTTGGCCATCTCCGGATAGCTCAC
>CP070685.1:2882516-2900270 GCA_020352895.1 Phycisphaerales bacterium | reverse complement strand
CCATCTTGCCCGCGACCTCGCGGTTCCGCTCGTAAGCCCTCAGGTTGTGCACCGACAGCAGAGGCACGCCCCAGGGGCGAAGCTCAACCTCGAGACTGGGGTGCGTCTCCCGGATCATCTGCGCCAGGCCGGACAAGTGATGCCGTGTATTGACCGCGCCCAGCAGCACCAACACCTTGCCGCGTGTCGCATCCTGCCGATCGAACGATGATGGCAGCGGCTGCTGGCAGCCCGCGACCAGCAGCAAGGCAGTGATGGTGAGTGCCGGCCTGGCGGAGCGTGGGGTCTGCATCAGGGTTCCGTCATATGTCAGCGGGTTCGCCGAAAGCGCCCGCTGCGTCTCTTCGCCCGTCATTGGAATCAACCGAGATTCCCCAAATGCCGCCTCTGGGCCCGCAGTTGTACTTCGGCGCCGATGGCCTCGCCAGTGATGCCGGAGAACCCGGCGACAGTGGCCGGCTCTAGACACCAGGTGCCGCCCGTGGTAGCACCCTGCCCAAGACCATGAGATCCTCTTTCAGCACGCGCCCCTCCCGCTATACTCCAGGCGCATACTTTCGCCGGCGGAACACAGAGCGCGGTCCTCGCCGGACAAGCTCGCCGTCGCCTCCGCGGAAGGCCGTGCACACAGCAGCGAGATTCGAGGCATGCCGGTGAGGGCACGCATCTTCCTGGTCGGTTTCGTCGCGGTTGTCATCTGGGCCACGGCCCAATGCCGGCGAGCCCCCGAAGACACAGACACCCAGGTGATCACCGTGTGGGCTCACCACGGCCGTGAGGCCGAGAACCTCGCCATGCGCCGCATCATCGATGCCTTCAACGAAGCCCATCGTGCACTCGGCCTGCGCGCCGAGATCACCTTCTTCCCCGACCGCCAGTACGCAGACAAAGTCTCCATCGCCTCGGCCTCCGGCTCGCTCCCCGACGTCCTCGAGGTCGACGGCCCCTACGTCGGGCCGTGGGCGGCCGAGGGCCTCCTCCAACCCATCGACGACTTCGTCCGCTCCGAACTGCGCGACGATATGCTCCCCTCCCTCATCCAGCAGGGCACATTCCGGGGAAGCCTGTACACGCTTGGGGCCTTCGATTCAGCCCTGGTGGTCTACTACAACCGCGACATCGTCGAAAAGAACGGCCTCATGCCGCCCGGACGACTCGACGACGCCTGGACATGGGACCAGTTCCTTGACGCGCTCGAGCACGTCAAGCCGCACGCGGCCGTCCCCCTGTCCCTGCACATGGACGACCAAAGCGATGAATGGTTCACCTACGCGTTCAGCCCGCTGATCTGGTCCAACGGTGGGCGGCTCATCGGTGCCGATGGTCTCACCGTCGTCGGCGTGCTGGATTCCCCCGAGAACACGGCCGCGATACGCCGCTGGCAGGACCTGTTCCAGCGGAAATTGGCCGAACCCACGTCGACCAACCCTAACCCCTTCGCGGCCGGGCTGGCCGCCTTCGACTGGACCGGACACTGGATGCTGCCCTCCTTTGAACACACCGAAGGTCTGCGCTTCGGCGTCATGCCCCTGCCGCGTACGGGTTCGGTGGCGGCGTGTGCCTCGGGAAGTTGGTGCTGGGGCCTCTCGCGCGATTGCGATGATCCCGCAGCCTCCTGGTTGGTAATCGAGTGGCTGCTCGATCCGGAGCAGGGCATCCAACCGATCGTCCGGGCCAACGGCGCCGTCCCCGGCCGCCGCAGCGCCTTCGCCCTCTTCCCCGAATACGAACACATGCCCCGCCGCCTCTTCCGCGAACAGCTCGAATCCGCCGCCCACCCGCGCCCGCGCACGGCCATATATCTCTCGCTGACCAGCGCCTTCGCCCGCGCCCTCCGTGATATTGCTCTCGGTGCCGATGTGCAGACCGCGCTGCGGCAAGCCGCCGAATCGGCCCAGCGCGTCGCGAATCGGCAGCACGACAAACCCGGCCCATCGGACAACCGACCATGAACCGCCGCGAACACATCACGGCTTTCTTGTTCGTGGCCCCGGCCTGCGCCCTCATCCTGCTCTTCGTCCTCTGGCCCGTGGTCAACACCTTCACCACGAGCGTCTACCAGGTGGGGCTCACCGATCCCCAATACGGGCCGTTTTGCGGCTTGGCCAACTACCGCGCCCTCTTCGACGACCCCGCCTTCGGCCGCAGCGCCGCCAACACCGCCGTATTCACTTTGGCGGTCGTCCCCCTGCAGACGGCCCTGGCCCTGGTGTTTGCTCTCTGGACCAACAGCCCCGCCTGGTCACGCCGGGCCCTGCGCGTCAGCGTGTTTCTCCCTACCGTGCTGTCGCTGACCGTGCTCAGCGTCCTTTGGCGTTTGCTCTACGAGCCTGCCTCTCTTTCCGGCACGGGCCTGTTCAATGGCCTGCTGGCCGGTCTCCATCTTCCCACCCAGCCGTTCCTGACCAGCCCTCGCCAGGCCCTCTGGGCCATCGTGATCATGAGCGTATGGCAGGGCGCCGGCCTCCAGATGATGATCTTCCTGGCCGCCCTCCAGCAGATTCCAGCCGAACGCTATGAGGCCGCCCGTCTCGACGGCGCCGGGCGCTGGCACCAGTTTCGGCATGTCACTCTTCCTGCCATCGCGCCGACCGCGTTCTTTGTCGTCATGGTCACCACCATCTTCGCCCTCAAGCTCTTCGTGCAGCCCTTCATCATGACTCGCGGCGGGCCCGAAGGCTCCACCATGTCGGTGGTCCAGTACATCTACGAAGCCGCGTTCTTCGCTCGCGACCTGGGGCTCGCCTGTGCGGCCGGCGCGGTCTTCTTTGTGGCCGTCTGTCTGATCGCGGTAGCCCAGCGCCTACTGCTGCGCGTCGTGGAGGATCGGCAGTGAACCGGTCGCGAGGCATCTCGTCGGAGTTGGTCTCGCTGCTCGCCCTGGCCGTGGCCGTCGCCTTTGCCATACCCGTGCTCTGGATGTTCGCGGCCTCGCTCAAGCCAGAGCAGGCCATTCACGAGGATCTCGGATCTCCGCGCAGTTTTGTGACTTTCTCTCCTACTTCCGAGCACTACATCGCGGCCATCCGGCGAGGCGACGTCAGCACCACACTGGTCAACACCTTCGTCGCCGTAGCCCTCATCGCCCTTGGCGGGCTGTGCGTCAACGCGCCCGCCGCCTACGCCTTCGCCCGCATGCGCTTTCCCGGCCGCGAGTTGATCTTCCTGCTCCTGGTCATGACCATCATCATTCCGCTGGAAGTGATCGTCATTCCGCTCTTCCTGACTGTGCGCCCCACCCGGTCGCTCACCGCCGTGCTGGACGAACGAGTGTGGACCTTGGGCGCTCTCAGCATTCCTTTCATGGCCAAGGCCTTCAACATCTTCCTCTTGCGCCAGCAGTTCCTCTCGCTCCCGCGATCTCTCGAGGAGGCCGCCTTCCTCGACGGCGCCGGCTGGTGGCGGACCTTCTGGCATGTGGCCCTGCCCAACGTCAGGCCCGCCATAGTCACCGTCCTGTTGCTCGATTTCGTCGTCCATTGGAACGACTTTCTCTGGCCGTTGGTCGTCTGCCAGCGCGCCGATACCCGCACCGTACAACTGGGCTTGGCCAACTTCTTCACCCAGCCGCCGATCCTCTGGGGCGCCGTCATGGCCTACGGTGTGCTCGCCACCATTCCCATGCTCGTCGCTCTCGTCCTCGGCCAGCGCTGGATCGTCCGCTCGTTACTCACTACGGGCCTCAAGCAGTAGAATGGCCTGATGGTTCTTTTGCACGTACGTAGCAGCGCCCGTGATGTCACCCTTGACCCTTCGTGGAATCCGACACGGAGACGGCCATGAACGATGTCCCTCTGCCTGTCGTCATCGGCCTGGGCGAATTGCTCTGGGATTGTTTCGGTGAATCCCGTCGCCCGGGTGGCGCCCCGGCCAACGTGGCCTATCATGCCGGACAACTCGGCGCACGAGGCGTGATCTGCTCCCGCGTGGGCTCCGATCACTTGGGTGACGAGCTGATTCGCTACCTGCACGATCGTGGCCTGGAAACCGACTTCGTCCAGCGCGACCCCCAACATCCCACGGGCACGGTCACCGTAGATGCCTCTCAGCCCCATGACCCGCGCTACGTCATCCACGAAAACGTGGCCTGGGATTACCTCGAGCCGCGCGAGGACTTGCTCGCCCTTGCCGCCCAGGCGGAAGCAGTCTGCTATGGCACACTTGCCCAGCGTTCACCCGCGACGCGCGACACGATAGCGACTGTGCTCACACACGGCGCCGACGCCTTGAAGGTCTACGACGTGAACCTCCGCCCCCCGTGGTTCAACCCACAGCTCACACAGGCTTCCCTGGGCCGATGTGACGTGGTCAAGCTCAATGCCGAAGAGGTGAGACAGGTCGCCGAAATGCTCTCCTTCCCATCATCCGAGCCGCACGATTTCGCACACACGCTCTTCGATCGTTACGACCTGCGCCTGGTTTGCGTGACCCGCGCCTCCGACGGCGTTCTCGCCATCGCCCCCGACGAGCACGTTGACCTTCCGGGCAAAAGCATACGAGTGGCCGATACCGTCGGGGCCGGCGACTCCTTCACCGCGGCCCTGATTCACGGCTTGCTCAACGATTGGCCGTTGCAGCGGACGGTCCGCTTCGCCAACGAAGTCGGTGCCCTCGTCGCCAGTCGCTCCGGAGCCATGCCCGCCCTGCGAGCAGAATTCGCCTTCCTCGCCTTGGAACGCTGACCCGCACGGGCGACGATCACTCCTCCACCAGGTGCACCTTCGCTTCTCTCTCGGTCGGCGGAATCACCTCCATGCTCTTCTCGCCCTGGTAGCGCAGATACGCGGCCACGTACGACGCCGCACTCCACGCCTGATACGCCTTGCCCATCGGACGCCCGCTCAGCCCGTGCCCCCACTCGTTGAACTCCCACTCATAATCCATCCCCGAATGGCAGAACTTGGCCAGGCTTTTCAAGGCGTGCTCGGCAATCCGCCTCTCGTTCGCCCACAGCGCCAGCCGTACCCACAGGCCGCCCGCCAGCGGCCAGATGCCGCCGTTGTGATAGTGGTGCGGCAGGTTCTGCATGTTCACCAGAAAGTAGTCCCGCCAGTCCGGCTCGCCCGGGTTGATCGCCGGATACAACACGCGAACGGGATAGGGATGGGCTATGTTGACCTGATACAGAAAGCGGCCCATCGTGGCCACGCGCTGGTCGTCCAGAATGCCATACAATGCCGCCAGAAGGTTGGCATACACGTCGCATCGCCACCCGAATCCGAACGGCGTGATCTGGTCGATCAGATACTGCGTCCGTCCGATGTTGAACTGCGTATCGGCGAAGGAAGCCACGTTGTCGCGAATCGTTTCCGGCGTCGGCCAGAACCGCTGGTTGATCAGCCGCTTGATCTTCTCGGCCCTCTGCTCGTACCGCTCCACCGGCTTGCCCACAAGCTTGCGGAGCTGGATGAAATTGATGTTCGCCCGGTACCAAAGGACCTCATCGTACAGCACGTTGTAAGACCGCGGAAACAGATCGGTCCAGTCCGATGCCTCCGGAATTTCGATCAGCCCGCAGTTGTTCGAATCGTGAGCCTCCAGCCACTTCATCGTCCGGTGCAGCTTGCTGAAGTACTTGCGCCCGAACTCCTCGTCCCCCGTCTGCCTCACATAGTTCGCCGCCGCGATCACCGTCCACATGGCCCCGTCGATGCCCGCGATCCCTCCCACGCCCGAGTACTCAGGCTTGTTCGTGTCCAGCTCCACATAGTTGGGCAGGTGCCCGTCACGGGTCTGCGCATCCAGAATCGTCTGGAGCGACCGCTTCGCGCACTCGGTCAACTCGGGATCCTTCAGCGGAAGCGACCAGAGCGACGTCACCGCCGAATCCCGCGCCCATATGCTGCGATAATTGCTGTGCGCGACCTCATCGTGCCTGACGCTGCACGCGCTGAAACCACGCTTGCTGACGTTCAGCCGAAGGACTTCCTTGGCCTTCTCAAATCCTTCGTCGATCAGATTCAACGAGTGTACTCCTTGCCGTCAACCTGTTGCCTGCGCCCGATGCCGGCACGCGCGGGCTCCCCCATGACATACTTGTGCGCTCGGGCCTTCCCGCCCGCGGCCTTCGGCCCAGGTGCTCATTCTAATTGCCAGCGAAGTGCCTTCAAGCCGCGGCCACGGTCCCCCAGTCCGGCGGACTGATCTGCCTGAGAATCTCCGCCGCGGTTGCCACGGATGCGTTGCGATACGTGTCTTCTTCGTGCGGCGCGCTGAGGACAAAGTCGCCGGCCACCTCGAACCCTCCGACCAGACCTTTGCCCTCCGCCGTGGCCAGTCGTCGGTCACGCGGAAAAAAGAAAATCTCCGTCTCGCCGTTCGGACTGGCCACCAGAAGATTGATGCTCCGATGTGACTGGTCGCTGTTCAGCCATTGATCGATGGTCTGGTCGGCCCGATCCAACCCGTCCTCGGCCAGCCGGAAACGACACACGGCCGTCGGGTAATGTTCCTCGGCCCCCGCCCGCAGCGTCTCGATCGGCATCTGAACCTCCGTGATCTGCATGTGCAAGTGCCAGGGTATTGTCGCTCCGGCACCACGCCCGTTGAAGATCACGCGAAACTGCCCGGCCGTCCGTACGTGCAGGTCCAGCATCGCCTCGAGCAGATGCCGAGTGTACACCTGGTCCCGGTGCTCCGCCGACATCACGGTGAAATGCCCCGGCTCGATCCAGGCGAAGTTCGCCCCCGCGAAGTACTCCTCTCCCGCCAGCGTCAGCGGAAGCAGAATCTCCATCGGATGGCACTCGGCGATGTTGTCCCTGCACAGAAAACAGTGTCGCCCGAACGGATCACGCGGATCGGAAAACAGCTTCTCCGTGTCCCGCTTCGGGTTGAGAATGCCCCGCGCTTCCAGCTCCGCTACGTTGCCCCGAATCTCCCGATGCGGCATCCACCGAAACCGAAACGCGACCCCGCTCCTCTCGTCCTCCGTTTCGCGCGTGGGGATCTGCATCGCGTTCGGGTCGGTCAGCAGAAAACCGTCCCGGGCCTGTGTCTCCCACGTGGCCCGGAGCTGGGTCCCCAGCTCCGTCGGACGCATGGAAGGCTCAGGAGGCATTCTCCATCCTCTCGGCGGGGGATACGCCCAGATCGCTCAGCAGAGACTCGGTCATGTGCCGCCATGTGAAATACGGGATGGTGATCTCCCGGGCCCGCCTCCCCATGTGCTCCCGTCGTGCATCGTCCTCCAGCAATCGGGCCAACGCCTCCGCGAACCCTGCCACGAAGTCGGCCGGCACCACCACCCCGCCCTCGCCGAAGAGCAGGTCTTTGCCATCCAGGGCCACCTTCTGCGGGCTGCCGCCTAACAGATATTCGCAGACGAACGGCACCAGGTCCGAGGCGATGACCGGCTTGCCGCTGGCCGCCGCCTCCTGGGCGCTCATGCCGAAACCTTCCATCACCGACGGCGTGATATACACGCTCGTCGCGTTGTAGATCAGCGGAAGCTGGTCCCAGACCGAGCCCAGAACCAGCACATGGTCCCGAACACCCTCCTCCGCAATCAGCTTCAGCAGATCGTCGTACAAGCCCTTCGCCTGCGGATCGATCGACACCAGCAGAAACGCCTCGGGCTCGCGACGGCGGGCCTGCGCGAACGCCTTGATCACCACGTCCTTCCGCTTGGTCTTGTCCGTCCGGCTGATCTCCGTGACCAGCTTGCGCCCCTTCAACTCTCCATCGCTCAGCCCGCATTGCTCGGCCAGCCAGCCCCAGATCGGCTCGTACTCCGACGGCTCGCGCACCCGGTTCCGCTCCTCGTCGATGCACGGCGGCAGAAAGTACTTGGCGTCATACCCATAGTCGTTCTTGAACGTGTCACGAATCGTCGTCGACGTCGCTACCCCGCCGTCGATGTCTTTCATCAACTCCTTCTCGTTCGCAATCCGCTCCTCGATCCGCAGGTTCGCCCACGTCGACGGGTCCATGTTCCGCTTCTTCAACGCCCCCAGCGAATGCGGAACGAACACGTGCGGAATCCGCTGCCCCTTCGCCTCGCACCGCTTGTTGAACAACACTCCGATCTTGCCCGCGTCCCAGTAGTGCGAGACGATCAGGTCGTACCGGTCGTTGTCCTGCTCGATCTTGCGGGCCAGGTCCTCCACCAGCGCCGGGATCTGCTCGTCCATGTCTTCCTTGCGGACAAACTCACCCCGTCCGTCCTCCAGATAGATGATGCGAGCGTAACCGCTCGGGTGATACACCACCCCGCACTGCATCTCGCCCGTCTTCGGGTGCGGGTAGCCCCCGCGGTTGGCGATGGTCACCCGGTAGCCTTGCGCCACCAGCGCCTCGGTGAATTGGTTGACGTAGACGTTCTGGCCGCCCGTGTCCGGCATGCCCGGCACGACCTTCCACTCGTGCACGCCGTGATTCGTGATCATCAGCACGTGCGTCCGCCCGCAGCCGGCGAACTTCTTCCGGGCCTGTTCTTCATGCACGTTCTCTGGCGCTACCATCGGCAGTGTTGCTCCGTCTTCGCGTGGTCGATGCTCAAAGGCTCGGTTGTGGCCACTCGGCTCGAACTGGTGCGTCGTCCCTTCGTTCTCACCCTCCCCAATCCCCCTAAGAGTATATTCAGATCCAGCCGTACGCTTCCAGCCCCTCGCGAATCCCTGCCGCATATGCCGCCTGGGCATGGAACACGTGCTCGCGTTGGAACGCTTTCAACTCCGGGGCCGAGTTGCCCACCGCGATCGCCCGGAATCCCAGCTCCTCCCGCATCATGTCCAGGTCGTTCCCCGTGTCCCCGCAGGTTACCACGTTCTCAGCCGCTACGTCTTTCTTCCCGGCCACGTACCGAACCGCCTCGCCCTTCCCCGAGCGGATCGGCAGCAGATCCAGAAACTGCCCCGCCGAGTAGACCACCTTGGCGCGCAGGTCCGCCGCCTCCAGCCTCTCATGTATCTCCGCCAGGCGCCTCTCCACGTTCTCCTCCAGGTAGTAGCTGCTCTTGAACGGCGATTGCCACTCCTGGTCTTGCATCCGCGCCTCCGGGATCGAACCGAGTATCTCCTCCACCTGGGCCTTGTCCCAGTCTGCCCCGATGATCTCATGCCACTGCCGGTCCAGTCCGTATCCCCCGTCCTGGCGGAAGTAGATGTCGGTGCCCACCATGCAGATGCACACGTCCGCGCGCCGAGTCAATCGTTTTTCTTCATAGAAGTCCTGTATTGATCGGAGGTGGCGCCCCGTCGAAAAGGCGATCAGCACCCCCTTGGCCCGCAGGGCGTCCCACACCGATACCATCGCTTCATCGTCACCAATGAACGTGCCGTCCAGGTCTGTGGCCAGCAATCGCCTGGGCTGCATGAATCCTCCCCTCGTGTTCCAGCCCGCCTTGACCGCGAGCCTGCCCTTCCGATTGCAGCCTCCAATCCGACCCTCGGGCAGGCAAGCGTTCCTTCACACCGCAACGCTCTTCTACCGACCCCTATACCGGCCCGACCTTCTCGCCGGCTTTATCGGAAGAGTGCCCTCGGCGCGGCGCCTCTTCGAACCCCTCGCCGCCAATGCGGCCCCGCCCTCCGTTCACCGATGGGTCCGACCCTACCGCCGCAGGGGCTCTATAGGGGAGCCTCTTCCAGGTGCTCCGCCCTCTCCTCCCGGCCAAGGGCCTGTTCGTGTTCCTCGGGGACGTTCACCCTGGCAGGCAGGGACTGGCTCCGAGCCAGGATCCGTTGGGCCACGCCGGTCCATGTGAACCGGGCTCGCGCCTTCTGCGAGCCGAACTTGGCCAACTGCGTCGCCAGCTTGGGATGTTGCAGCACCGCGCAGATCGCATGCCCGAACGCCTGCGGGTCAAACGGGTTCGCGTAGATGCCGTCGAGTCCCCAGATGATCTGTTCCCACAGGCCTCCTTCGGTGGTGATGACCGCGGGTGTTTCGCACGCCATGGCCTCGACCGCCGTCATGCCGAACGGCTCATACCGGCTGGACAGCGCGAACACGTCCGCCATCCGATAGTAATCGGCCAGTTCGTCGTCCGGAATGTAGTCGCGATAGATGATCCGGCCTGCAACGCCCAGCCGCTCGGCGAGCTGCTTCAACTCCTCGATCTGCTCACGCTCCCGTGGCGACGGCTCCGTCGAACCGATCGCCAGCAGCAACCTTGCCCCCTTGATGCGCTCGAACACCACCGGCATCGCCTGGATCAGAAGATCGTACCCCTTGTTGTGGGCCATGCGCCCCAGCGCCAGAACGATAGGCCCTTCAAACTGATGCTCTTTTTTGAGAGCCAGTCGCGATGCTCCCGAAACCGGGAAAAACCTGTTGTCGTCGTACCCCGGCGGCACCACGAAGACCTTCTCGCGCGGCACCTCGTACTCCCCTTCAGGGTCGCAAAGAATGTCTCGCTGCTGCGGCGTCGTGGCGATCAGGGCGTCGCACTCGTCATAGATCACCGCCTCCTCGCGGATGCGCTGCCGAAAGTTGTACTTGCGCTCCAGAACATCCGGTGGCTCGTCCATGTTGTCCCGCTTCCACGAGCCGATCGAGTGCGGCGTGTGCATGTGCCGGATCTGCAGCGCGCTGGCCAGGGCCTGACCGGCCAGCCCCGCGTCCCAGTAATGGCTGTTGATGAACTCGTAACGCAGACGCTTCCCCTGGATCATCCGCAGCGCGGTGGTCACCCATTCCGGGATGTGTTCACACAACGTCTCCTTGGGAATGAAATCCTTTCCGCCGCAAGGAAACCGCAGCACGCGGACGCGGCGCGCCACACGCTCTTCACGCGGCTGGTCCTCGAACTGCCGCGTCAGAATGTCCACCTGGTAGCCCATGCGCCCAAAGCACTTGCTCAGTTCCAGGACATACACGACTTGGCCGCCCGTGTCGGGTTTCCCCAGTTCCGGCACCGCGCCCACGTAGCCGTGCGTCGAAATCATCATGATGCGATTCTTGGCGGACATAGCGTTCCTCCCGGCACCAGAGCAAGAAGACGGCTCGTGGTTATGGTTTCCCGCGAGGGTGGCCCGCGGGAAGGTGCCACTTCATCCGGTTGCATTCTAGTCGCGCCGCTGTGCCCTCGCAACCGCGGCGCGCTGGTGCTTCCTTTCGGCACGAATTGCGGGATCACGGCGGGTCCGCGTCCCGTTTCCTACGCGAGGTGACATGCATCGACTGCATCCGGCGCGGTCGGCGCTTCGCCCGCCGGCCCCAGCAAGTCGCCTCAGCGACACGAATGCGAATGTGCCGGCGCAGCAGCGACGCGCACGCACTACCGGGCTCCCAGCCCATGATCTCTATTGCTGTGTGTGTTCGGCGAGAGCCGGCAGGTCGCGCTCCCCACGAGACAGGGCTATTGTCCCAGCTTCATCCTCACCAGCTCAGCGTTCAAGTCCCGAATCCGCTTCGACATCTTCTGCACCATCCGAAACGCCAGCGATGGGTCCTCGTTGATCCGCCGCAGCAGATTCTTCTTGTCCACCGTCAGAACCCGTACGTCGCCCCGGGCCCGCACCGTTGCCGACCGAACCTCTTTCTCGAACAGTGCCATCTCCCCGAAGAACTCCCCCTCGGCCAGTTTGGCCAGACAGATGGTTTGACCGCCCTGTTGCCGTACGACCTCCACCGTACCCGATTGCACGACGAACATGCAATCACCCGCCTCGCCCAACTCTACAATGCATTCGCCGTTCTTATAGAGTCTCCCCAATTCGCCCATGTCCTTGCATCCTTCCTACGCGTCCGCCTTTGCCGTAGGCCGAGTCGCCAGCGCCATATCCCATAACAGGTGTGGAACGAAGCCGGGCCGCATCGTACGAAGCAACACCTCCTTGTAGGGGGCGCTGCCCGTAAAGACGTCCCACAGCACCGTGCTCATGCGCCGCCGCTCCGGCGGCTTGCACTGCTCGCCCGATACCATCCGCAAGACGCCGCGACGCGCCGGCCGAAGCTTCATCATCGTTTGCGTGGCCGCAAAGATCAGCTTGCCGATGCGGTTGTCCGCCCCGATCGCCCGGCACGTCGGCCAGTAGTGCCGCCGGAACGCCTCCGCCGAAACACCGTCGAAGATCGCGGCTGTGGCCGCCGCCTTGGCCGTGCGATACGCCGCCCCGATCCCATCTTTGTACAATCTCGTCATCCCGCAGTCGCCGACGAACACAACCCGGTCCGCGAACGGACGAACCGCGCCCCGAATGTTGATCCGCGGCGAGCAGGAACACACCCGATGCTCCCCCCGACACTCCTGCGGTAAGCATCGATTAACCTCGGGAGAGTCCAGAAACGATTGTATCAGCTCCTTGTTGATCTCTCGCCCCAGCATGACCAGCGTCACGTGGCTTCCCTTGGGGATCAACGCCGCGAATTCCAGATTGGGAATGTGCAGCAGGAACACGTGCATCGCGCTGCCCAGATACCGCTCCACGACCTCGGGCTTCAGGAAGAACTCGCTGATGTGCGTGGTCGTCGTCTTCGGCGGCTCGCACTCTATCCCCAACTCGTCGAGCAGCTTCAGCCCCCCCGAATTCACCCCCATCGCCGCTACCATCAGGTCGTAACTCTTTGGCTCACCCGCCTTCGTACTGATTCGCGGTCGCCCTTCTGACCAACTGACGCTACGCACGCGCTCTCGGAGGTGACGGGCCCCGCTCTTGACAGCCAGGTCCAGCAAAAACTTATCAAAACTGTGCCATTTCACCGCGGTCACTCCGCGCGGACCCGACCCCCGATGCACGGCCGCGATCCTCTTCTCGTGCAGCGGCGTCTCGATCCGGACGTCACCTACGTCCATGTGCAGAACGTATGAGTCGATCCCCCGCTGAACGACCTCGGTCGGAAGGAGAATCCCCTCCGTGGCCAGCATCTGAACCAGCGATTCCGAGACGATCCCACCGCAGTGATTGCAGTTCGCGGGCCCAGGGCTCCCGAAATCCCGGGATTCATAGATGTCCACCTTCAACTCGATTCCCATCCGCTCGGCCATCTCCAGCAGGAAGTAACTGAAGAACGAGCCGGCCGGCCCTCCGCCGATCACCCCCACCCGAGACCCGCTGTCTAGCTCCAGTGCACCGCGCGCTGACGCCGCCCAATCAGAGGTCCGCGCTCTGCGATATGGCCATCCGGCGATCCTGAACATACTGCGTGCCCTTGGCGCGGTGGTGCCGCACACTACCTGGGTGCCCCTGATTCTGCGTTGATGATGTCCGAACCCAATGAATCCAGCCCGCAGTACCATGTTACCTAATCCCTACGCCCAGGTCATCACTTTTATTCTTCAGCTTCGGTGTACAGCACCAGCGTAACCGCGCCCGGCCTGCGTCCCAGCGGCCTTCTGTGCTCCGCCCACCACTCGCTTCCAAGTAGGATATAGGTCTTTGCACGAGTTCCATCCGGCTTATGCCTGGGCCTCTGCCGTCAGAGGCAATCTCCCAGGCCTCCCAGCACACACGAGGCGGGCGGTCCGATGTGCCCAACGCTCGTATATACCGTCGGACGCTGGCCCGACGGATGAGTCGTAAACCCGCCATCGCCGCAATGGTAGGAGCGCTTGCACAGGGCGCTCCTTGGCCCTTCACGGCTCCGGCCTCGCAAGGTGGGTCTCTTCTACCCCCTGCGGTCTCTGGCTTCCGTGTTCATCTGCATGATGTGGTTCGTTGGCTTCTGCCTGCCCGGGCGAGTATGTGATGCCCTCGCCCAGCAAGTCAGCACCGGCGAACATCAAGAGGGCCGCCGCAAGGCCGGAAGTGTCGCCAAGATCCCGGGAAGATCCGGTGTGCCGGGTACATGGTCGCACGGCCTCAACGACGCAAAAAGCGCGAACTACCTGACCACGGGGGACATCGAGGGCTTCCCCCGCTACCACGCCGCGCGCCTGATGGCCTTGCAGCAACAGCGATCCGCCTGTGACATGGGATGCGCGGCCGAGATTGGGCCCGCGGCAAGCCTGGTGATGCGCGAGTTTCCTTCGACCCGGGATGCGATCCAGAGCCTCGGCTTCTTAGACGTGACCTTCGCGCCGGTTCTCCTCTGCGGAGCCTGCAAGCTGCCCCGACACCAACCAACGCCGGCCCTGCCCAGAGGCAATGATACCTTCGTGGGATCCGGCCAAAGGAAACAAGGCTTGCCCAGCGCCGGCTCGCTGGTCTCTCGTTCTGCCGCCGTGCCTGGCTACGCGATCCCGACGCCATGCGGCCGACTCGACTGGCCGACTGCAGGCCGCTCAGGCGCGTTTAGCTTTATGAGCTTCGCTTGGACCGGAAACAGTCTCGGCAGTACACCGGCCGTCCTTCCGTCGGCTTGAACGGAACCGTCGTCAGGGCGCCGCATTCTGCGCAAACGACTTCGTGCATCTCCCTTGGGGGTCGGCTTTCCGTCCGTCTGCCGGCACCGCGACCGCCCCCGCGCGTCTTGCGGGACTCGCGACACTCCCGGCAGCGCTTCGGTTCGTTCGTGAATCCGCGCTCGGCGTAACGAGCTTGATCGTCGGCCGAGTGGACGAATTCCTGCCCGCATTCGACGCATACCAGCGTCTTGTCTTCGTAGGACATCGGAGTGTTCCTCCATTCGTGGAGAACGGACCGTAATACCTGGCCCTCTCTCGAAGACCCTGCGGGAGCGACCTGATCGCAAAGGGGAGGACGAGAAGGGGACGGTCCTTTGATGGAGGATCGGCCAGCCCCTGTGCTGGCCCTTCGTGTCCAGGCGACCCGCGATGCCAAACCCGTGAGACCCTCTCACAGGCCGGGATTAGTGTGCCCCCAGGCCCGCCCCAAGTCAAGCTGGAGTGGGCTCCTCGGCCCGGCCAGGCTTCGGGCCCGCCCCTCCGCTTGCGGTCCTTTGGTGCTGCCATGCCGGAGCCGCAAGCTCCACTTTCGCGTGCCTGTGAACCGGCCTACCCGCCGCATGCCTCCGTTCGATCTCGCTTCCGGGCGCGAAGCCTTCAACCCAGGGGCTGATCGAACGGCGGTCAGCAGGGCCTCCCGCCTGCGTGCTTCTTTGGCACTGGCTCCATAGGATGCTGGACCGCCGAACTCAGCGGTCATGTCCTCTATCGGTCGGCCTGGTCTGCCGTCCCCTCATGACCCGCCTTTGACCACGACACAAGAACTTGTGGAACAGACTTTTACAACAGTTTTCCTTGAGAGCGCCCCACTTTCCTGCCGAAGGTCCTCTACGAGAACAGTGGTCCGTCCTGCCTGAAGCCCTGATTTACCCCCGACCGAGACCAGGGCGAAGGCCGGGACAACCTTCCTCAATCAGGATCGCATCAGGCGGACGGCCGGATTGGCGCATCTTGATTCACTTATAGGACGTGAAGGACCGGCGGCGCTGCGTAATCAGGCCCAGGTCAAACAACGGGCGGAGACACAATGTATCAGACTAAGCTCGACAAACTGCTCCAACTCGTGGAGCGCAAGCTGATTCTCAAGGCCATCCGCGACAACCACGGCCATCGCAGCGCTGCGGCCCGACAGTTGGGCATCTCCCGAAGCCGTCTTTATCGCCGGCTTACACAGCTCGATATCCAGATCGAGGACTCCGGCGAACCGTCCACCACGGAACAGGAGGAAGTGATGACGAGCGCGGTCCTGTAGGTTGGGCCGCACGAGGGACGCGAACTCGCCAGGTTCCCATGTGCCAGCCCGCCCGCTGCCATTGCCGTCAGTCCAGCGAGGGCAGCCTGAACCCGTCGCCCCGCGACCCCCTCCCCAACATCAGTGTCTGTACCTTCGAGCCGTCGAACCCGGCCTTGTCACCTTCCTGCATGGCTCAGGCTCCCACATCCCCGGCCCCAGGCGTGTAAAGCCCCAGCGTAACGCCCCGCTTGTGACACCGGCCGCCTCAATCCACCGCACCATGCCTTCATCTATCTAGCAGAGTTAAATCACCCTCATAATATTTCCTTTTTGGCGCACCACCCCGGCACCGCTTTGGGTATGATTCGGTGGTTCCATGTGCCAGCTTGACGTTCAGACCAGGGCACGCACCGGAAGCGCCTCTCATGTTATCCACGTCGGCCCAAAAGACGGACGCGGGACGCAGCGTCGTGTGCTGCGCGGCCTTGCGTTCCGCTAGATAAAGGAGCACGAAATGAATATCAAAGCAACGCTGGGTGCTCTCATCGGCGCGATCTTGGGTGCTGCCATATGGGGCGCTGTCGCCGCTTGGACGGAGTACGAATGGGGATTCATTGCCTGGATTGTTGGGGGGCTGGTCGGCGGCGGCGCCATGATCCTGCAAGGCTCCGGCACGAAGATGGGTGTTCTCTGTGCCATTCTCGCCCTGGGCTCCATCTTCCTCGGCAAGATGTGGGCCGTCAAATTCTATCTGCCGGGAGAGATCCACAAGGAACTCTCCACGCAGATCGAGCGCGACGACTACGAGGAGGCCCGCCGCGACGCCGAGGATTTCACCAAGCTCACCACCGAGACCCAGTATCCCGAGTTCATGGTTACTCACGATTTCACCGATGCCACCAGCGCTGATGAAGTGAGCAGTGAAGAAGTCGAGGACTTCATGCATTACCAGGTCCCACGGCTGGTCGCCTTTCACCAGGAACAGCCTGGCTTCGAAACTTGGCGGGCCACCGAGGTAGATCACGTCGTGGATCTGATTATGAGCGACGTATCCTTGGCCGAGGCCGCCATCGACAGCCTCGGCATCTTCGACGCGATCTTCGCCCTGCTCGGTTTGGCGACCGCCTATAAACTGGGTGCAGGCGTCGACTAGCCTGCCCGAGACGCCCATGCGGGCAGCGCGGTCGCTGGCCATAATGCCTCGACGCACCGGAATCCTGGACAACGCCCGAGATTGGCGATGGCGTCGTTTCGCTCTCCATCGCTATGACCGGCACTTGTCTCGTACGCCGCGCCGCCGTAGCCCACTCGCCGGTGCTTCGCCTCGAATGTGTTAGAATCCCCGCATGATCCTGACGCAGACGTTGCCCGCGGATGACTCGGGCGCGCCCGGCCGCTGGCGAAGCGCCGCCCCGGGCTTGTTGATCGTGCTCTTCACCCTGGCCGCCTACCTGCCCGCCATGAAGGCCGGATACGTCTGGGATGATCCGGACTACGTCACCGAGAACGAGTTGCTCCGCTCCCTCGATGGACTTGGCCGCATCTGGGTCCCGGGCAACACGCCGCAGTACTACCCGCTCGTCTTCACCACCTTTTGGATCGAATACCACCTCTGGGAGCTGCAGCCCCTCGGCTACCACCTGACTAACATCCTCTTGCATGCCCTCAGCGCCGTTATGGTCTGGCGCGTGCTACTGCGGCTACGCATTCCCGCCGCCTGGCTCTGCGCCACCGTGTTCGCCCTCCACCCCGTGCACGTCGAATCCGTCGCCTGGATTACCGAACGAAAGAACGTCTTGGCCGTGTTGTTCTACCTGCTGAGCCTGCGCGCTTACCTCGGCTTCGTCGATCACCGACGAGCCGGCCTCTACTTCGCCGCGCTGGCCCTTTTCGGCGCGGCCCTGTTGAGCAAGACCGTCACAAGCTCTCTGCCCGTAGTCCTGCTCTTGATCATCTGGTACCGCGGCGGCCGGTTTGGTGCCGCCGACCTGCTCAACCTCCTGCCCTTCTTCATCGTTGGTTTGTGTCTGAGCCTGCTGACCGTCTGGCTCGAACGCCACCACGTCGGCGCTCGCGGTGTCGACTGGGAGCTGAGCCTGCCGCAACGCGTGCTCATCGCCGGCCGCGCCTTGTGGTTCTACGTCGCCACCCTCTTGTGGCCGACCAGGCTCACCTTCATCTATCCCCGCTGGGAGCCTGATCCCACCCGCCTCGTAGAATGGCTCGCCCC
>CP070685.1:2878881-2882416 GCA_020352895.1 Phycisphaerales bacterium | reverse complement strand
GGCGGGTCGACAGCGGCGCGTATGCGGTGTTCGCTGGATCGGCGGGAAACACAGGTCTGGGGGCTGCCAGGGCCTTGCTCAAGGCGCACCTCCGGTGCAGCACGCGGGTCACCCTCAAGGCGGTTTTATCGGAAGAAGTGGCGGCTGGGTTCAACGGCACGGTGTCCGTGTACACGCGGTCCCGATAATCGGTCGGATAAGACTCCAGTGGGGGCAAACGCCGGCCGAATAACTGGGCGAGGTATCTATGCGCCTGACCATTGTCATTCCGGCCTATAACGAAGAGGCGGCCATCGCCCAGATCATCACGCGGTGTCTGAAGGCGGAGCCGATGATCTGCTCGTCCGCCGCGGTTGACAGCGTGCAGGTGATCGTGGTGTCGGACGGCAGCACGGACCGCACGGCGAAGATCGCCAGGGGCTACCCGCAGGTCCGGCTGATCGAGTTTCCGGAGAACCGCGGGTATGGGGCCGCGATCAAGCGGGGCTTCGCCGAAGGCAGGGGAGAGCTGGTGGCGTTCCTGGACGCGGACGGAACATGTGATCCGCGTTTCTTCGGGCTGTTGTGCGATGCGCTGGTGCGGGAGGGAGCGGATATCGCCGTGGGTTCGCGGATGGGGTCGGACTCGCGGATGCCGCGGGTGCGGCGGCTGGGCAACACGGTGTTCGCGCTGTTGTTGGGCGCGTTGAGCAACCGGGCGGTGAGCGACACGGCCAGCGGGATGCGCGTGCTTCGGCGGGAGGCGCTGGAGCTGCTGTATCCGCTGCCCGACGGATTGAACTTCACACCGGCGATGAGTGCGCAGGCACTGCTGGACGATCGGATCAGCATCATCGAGCTGCCCATGAAATACGAGGAGCGGGTGGGCCGGTCAAAACTGTCCGTGGTGAAGGACGGTCTGAGGTTCTTTGGGGCGATCATGGAGGCGGTGCTGGTGTGGCGTCCATCTCGGCTGTTCGTGAGCGGTGGCCTGCTCTTTGGGCTGCTGGCGTTACTGTTGATCATGGGACCGGCGGAGGAGTATCTGCGGCAGCGGATTGTACGTGAGGGTATGATCTACCGGCTGCTGTTCTGTTCGCTGCTGATGACGCTGGCGGCGACGCTGCTGTCGGTGTCGTTGGTCGCCGAGCGGCTGAGTCGGTCTCTGTTGGGTCGGCGCGGTGCACAATCGTTCGTGGAAAGCATGTTGAGCAAGTTGCTTTCGTGGCGCGGACTTATGGTGGTGGGGTCCGGTTTGATGCTCATAGCGTTTGTGCTGGTGGGTCCTGGGCTACTCGAATATGCCATGACCCGACACGTTACGCTGCACTGGTCGCGGATCGTGCTGGGTGGTGCGGCCGTCTTCTGTGCCGCCCAGATGGCGATCGGCGCGGCCCTGGCGCACATGGCCCAGGTATGCATACGGCGTCAGGCCCATCGCGAGGCGGCGGGCGCCAAGGCGCAGCAGGAGTGTAGCCCATTCAAGAGGCAGGCCGAGTCGGGAGAGAAGCCGGAGCCGGTAGGCGACGAGCACGTCCTCGTGTAGACGATTGAGTTGATTATTGCGGAGATTGCAGCGCAGCAGGGGCTGTGAGGATGCACGCCTCGTCGTACGCGCACGATAGTGACGGTGGTCGTGGCACGCGGCCGGTGACGGAGGCCATCGCCCGACGGGCAGGTTACTCGATGAGAACGACCGGGCGGGCGCGACCCAGCGTCTGGAAGATCTCTCGCAATCGGGTGCTGTAGTCCTCGATGGAGCCGGCGGCGTAGAACTCGGCGCCGCCGCCGCGGTTGGCAATGCTCTGCATGAGATCACGGTCGGCGCCGACGCCCACGGACACACAATAAATGCGGATGCCCTGGGTCGCGGCTTGGTCGGCGGAGTCGAGAGCCCACTCCCGTCCACCGGTGTAGTCGGTGTAGCCGCCGGACTCGTTGACGTTGGCCCGGCCGTCGGCCAGCAGGACCATGATCTTGACGGCGTGGGGGCGGGCCCGGGGGCCGGTCAGTTCGGCGATGGCCTGCTGGATACCCTCGCCCATGTTGGTGTAGTAGCCGTCCTGGCCGGCCTGCAGGTCGTCGAGGCTCTCGGCGATGACATCGTAGTTGTAGGTCAGGTTCTCGCGGTGGTGTCCCCAGCGGTCGTAATATTCCAGTGACATCGCATCGTCACCGTCGAGCTCGCCGACAACCTCGGTCAGCGCGCGGACGGCGTCCTTGACGGCCTGCATGGGCTGGCTGGGCACCAGGGCCAGGTCGGGGCTCTGGTCGAAGAGGGGACGCTTCTCCAGCAGGTAGTTCATCAGGGTCTTGAGCCCGAAGCGGTACTTGAAGTCCGGGTTGGCCTCGGTCATGCCGTTGTCTTGGTCCATGTAGCTCCGGATGTAGTTGTTCCAGCGGTCGCGTCGCCACGGCTGGGACTGCTCCTCTGGCGGATACCCGGGAAAAGCGACGTAGGTCAACTCGTCGGCGTCTACTCGCGTGTCGCCGTTGCCCGGCTCCCGTCCACATTCGGCCCAATGTCCTTCGGGCACTCCCGATTTGTCGGTCATGCCGCTGCTCCAGGAGGCCCAGCCCATGGCCACGGCCACGCGATAGGGCCAGGCAGCGCCGTCGCTAACGTCCTCGTCGTGTTGTGCCGACATGATGGCACGAATCTCGGCGGGGGAGTAAAGGTCGCGGGCCAACAGAGCGTTAAGGTCGGGGTTGCGCCAGTTCTGGTTCTTTCGGAGATAGACCAGCCCGGGATCGGTCTTGGGGTCGTAGGTTGGATTCCAGGCCTGGGTTGCCGCGTTCCATCCCAGGTCGGATTGGCCCCAACCGAAGTGACTGGTGTAGCCGTAGTGCGGACCGTCGTGTGGAACGCTAGGGTTGCCTTCCGGGTCGCGGCTGCCGCCCCCGTCGTTTTCGCCGGCGTTTGCGACGCGGTCGGGATCCTCGCCGTTGCCCAGGCCGCTGTTTCCCTTGGGCATGGGCAAGGCCCGCCACACGTCTTCGAGGTTGACGCCGGTTTCCCTGTATCGTTTCAACTCGCTGTCGTCGTTGTGCGAGGCGGAGGTATCGGCCACCAGGGCGATGTCGCGGGGGATGAGCATGGCGGTGGCGCGGGCGGCGACGGGGCGGCGATTGAGTTCGGAGCGGCCAAAGATGGGGGCGAAGAGCATGGGGACGGCCTTGTCGCCGGCCAGTTCGATGTCGACGCGTACGGCGTTGTATGGCCCGGCCCGGGGAGTGAATTCGTATTTGCCGGTGTGGCTGTTGATGGCGGCATGCCCCAGAGAGGTGCTGATGCTTTCGGCTCCCAGGGCGGTGTCATTGACGGCGTTAAGGGCGGCGTAGCGTTCGGCGGCCCGACAGACGTTGCTGTATGCGCCTCGGCGAATGGAACCGAGTTCGGTGCAGGCTCCCATCACGGCGGCGTCTGCGGCCACCTGGAGCTCGGATCGGCTCACGTAGAGCCGGCCGGTATCGATGGCTAGGGCCGCGAAGCCCAGCATCACCGCCATGGAAGCAGCGCTCCACACCGCGGCAGCACCCCGCCTCTTGCGGCTTC
>CP070685.1:2845723-2878781 GCA_020352895.1 Phycisphaerales bacterium | reverse complement strand
ACGACCCGCGGGCGGTTCTCCAAAAAGTCTGCCATGAACAGCTCGCGCCGCTCCTGAACGCCGTCCCGCTCGGCGCTGAGCGGCTCGATCATGGTAAAGCGCGTTGCACAGCGTCTTCCGGAGTAGTAGTAGATTCCCGTGTCCGAACCGTACACGTACACCGTGTCTTCGGGCCCGGTGACCTCACCAACACGGCGGCCCTGGTCGCGAGCCCACGCCATACGATGACCGTAACGGAACACCGCGATACCGTCAGGCGGAACCAGCAGATAGTGCCGGGCCTGGACGTACACGAGGAGGGCCATCGCCGCCAAGGCGTAGAGCCAGGCGAGCGTTTCTCTGCGGCTTAACCCAATCAGCCGGCGCAGCAGCAGCCCCGCGCAGATTGTTAGCCAAGGCACCAGGAGGTAATAGTAGTGGGGCCAGAAGCGGCCGGGCAGACAGACGGCCACATAGCTGCCGATCACCATGGCCGCGATCGATCCGGCCAGGGGGCCGTTCCGACGCCACGGCAGCGCCACCATCCCTGCAAAGCCGGCCAGCCACAGCGGCCAGGCCGTGCGAAACACGGCGGCCTGGTCGAAGAACGATATGAAACGCGCCCACCATGACCCATCCACGCCGCTGTAGCCGAGGTTGTACAGAAAGACAGCGTCGATGAAGGCACTGTGGCGTCCAGTGCCAACGAAATAGAGCCACGTGATCAGCCAGACCGCAACCGGGCCTACGGTCAACGCGGTCTTGTCAGCGGCGACACCAGACACGCGTTTGTCTCTGTGCCACGCAGTCAGGCCCAGCCATATTATCACGGCTAGCCAATGAGCCGCGACGACGGTCTTCAGCACCGAAGCCAGACCCAGGATGAACCCACCTGCAAGAACTTGTAGAAAGCGCCGCGAACCTGCCGGGCGCGCCCATAATAGGAACGCCGCCAAAAGCAGCGCGTTCATAAACAGCTCGCGGTTGCCTCCTTCGCCGGCCGTGCCCGGATCGCTGGAGCAGATAGCGAACAGCCCGGCCGCCAGCCATCCAGCGGCGCGACCACCGCCTCGCCTGGCAACCAGGAACACCAACAGCAGATTCACCAGCGAGACGGCTGTGACCAGGCTGCGGTAGGCCAGCGCTCCAGGGCCTGCCATACGCGTGAGCGCAGCGGCCAGAGCGAACATCAACGGCGGCTGATGGTCCCACACGGACTCGTAGAGCCGATCCCCGGCATTCAGTCGCTGTCCGACGTACAGATAGTTGCACTCGTCCGCTTCAAGTGGAGCGGGGAAAGCGTGAGCCCGAAGCGCGACCAGCAGGGCGCCGGCCGTCAACAGCACGACGAGGTCCGACCTACCTAGCGGCGGTGTCGCGCTCTCGGATAACCGAAGCATGACTGAGTCTTTCCGCTTGCGTGAACTTCTTCGATCGGTTAGCACTGGGCGCGGCCGGGCAGGGTGCCACGCCATGAAACCAGCGAATCCATGGGGCGGCAACCTTCGGGTCGGCCCATGGTACGCCGCTCGGGGGTACTGCAACAGATCGGAGCATGCAACCTTGAAGCTGATCTCCAGCCTGGACGGTGTCTTCATGGACTTTTACGGCACCATCGCCTGCGGCGACCGGGCCGCCGTCGAGCGCTGCTGCGCAAATGTGATCGCCGCCCTTGGTCTTTCGATGACCGCGCCGGAACTCGCTGTGCGCTGGGGCGAGGTCTTCTTCGGCTATATCGATCGCCACAACGGCGAGCGGTTCTACTCCCTCACGGAGTTGGAGGCGCTATCGCTGGTCGAAACCGTAGGGGCCCAGGTCGGGCCGTTCGATCCGTTTCCGCTGGTGCAAGAGTTGGTGGAGTATTGGCGGCGGCCGCCCCTGTTCGAGGAGGCCAAGAGGGCTCTTGCCTCGCTGCCGGTTCCCACGTGTATCGTGTCCAATGTGGATACGGCCGACATAGTGCATGCATGTGAGCATCATCAGCTCCACTTCGATCAGATCATAACATCAGAAGAAACCAAAAGTTACAAGCCAGACAGCCGCATCTTCGAGGCAGCTCTGGCCCGAACCGGATGGTCACGTGACAGCGTGCTGCATGTCGGGGATTCCCTGTACAGTGATGTCATGGGAGCTCACGGGGCCGGGCTGCGGGCCATCTGGGTGCGACGATCTGACCGCATTCTGGACATCGGGAAGGCCGACCCGGAGTGGACGATTTCAACTCTCAATGAACTTTTTTTCCTGCACGATCATTAACACGTGTTGACTTTTCCGCCAAGCGTGGTATTCTGTTTGTGATGTGATGGCGCCGGGAGGACCCCTTATCGGGCGAGCGGATATCCGCAGGAGGCAGAACCATGCTCAGCAGGAAGACCATGTTCGTGGCGGCGATGGGATTCTCCGGTGTAGTGGCCGGAACTCAGGCTCAAACGGTCATCTACAGGAGCGAGGGCCATTCGGGCGGCGAACTCTATCGGGCCGACTACTTGCGTGCTCCGATCGGCTTCAGCGCCGGCTTCACTTTCCACGACGACGATTGCTATCGGACCCCTCGCCACGTGTACACCAGTACGCGGGCCGGCCATCGACAGACAATCTACCGCAGTGCACGCGACCCCTTCGTCTCATACACGCGGTGCGAATCCCGTGATAGGGTGTATCGTGGGAGAAGCCGCGACTGCGAGCCCAGACGTGACGACTGCCGCCGCCGGGACTATCGGCGCGATCGCGACCGGGACGGATTCTCTCTTGGGTTCTGGTTCGGAGACCGCGACCGGCGCGACTGCGACCGGTCATACTACCGCGGGCGCGAAGTCCGTCGTGGGTCTTCACACTCGCATGCGTCTCATCATCGTTCCAGTGACCGAAGGCATGACGCGCGGGATAACAGACGCAGCTCTCGGCACCATTCCTCGCGCTCGGGTCACGATCAGAGGCGGAGCAGTCATCGCCGAAACCGCTGAGTCCGGCTGCAGAAACTCCTCTCGACGCCGAAAGCGAGATGATCGCCATCGCGCACCCGGCCGAGTATTGCGCCGGTATAATCGTCTTTGAACGTTCGCGTAGTCTCTTTGGCCAGCGACCGTGGGACACAAAGAAGGGCTCGACAGATCGACCCCCCTACGCCGATCTGCCGAGCTGCGTGTTTCTGATTCGGTGTCTGCGGCCAAGCATCTTTCGGCCGTTTCGCCTGCCATCTGCAGCTTGACCTGCGCAGCCTAAAACCGGCTTTTACCGTCCCTTTTTTGCAGCTCTATCCCACCAGAGAGGCCGCCCGATCGCTACAGGCAAAACGGGGCGCAGCAAAAGGATCGCTGGCACGTCCCGGCAGCGACACAGGAGAGTTACCGGACGCCGTATTCACGAACCGGCGCGCGTCAGCAGGCCGGCGATTTCGGCATGGGTCTGCGATGAGGCGGAGGGCGTGGCCCCGCGCAGGCGGGGATGCTCGGCGCTGTGCGTCTTAGGGGAATCCGTTCCCGCCAACAAATCTCGGATGGGCGCGGGAGGCGCACCTCCGGCAGCTAACGATGCGATCAGCAGTCCCGATGTCTGCGGCCCACGAAGGCCCAAGAGCCACAACTCATCAGGCAGGCGGCCGTCGCCGCCATACACGAACCACGCGCCGTGACCGCGGAAGGCACTGCGAAACGTTTGCGCCACCGTTTGGATATCCGCGGCCCGGAGGTCAGTCGTCGGAATGCGCACGACAACGAGTCCCTTCGGGGCCGCAAGCCCGGCGACTCGCCGCAACGTTTCCAGCGTCCAAAGATCTCGATTCGGCCGAACGCCCTGACCGGCCGGTCCAAGGATGATCAGGTCGTAGCGCTGATGCGCCACGCGCAGCCGGGCCAGAGACGCAAGCTGCCGACCCACACTCAAGTCGCCCTGATGGGGCCAATGGTCGATGCGCAACCCCGCAAAACGGGCCCCGCTCGAAAGACCTCGCAAAGATTTGAGTTCACCGCCGATCAGGCAAACCTTGCTGCCCCGTGGACACAGGGACAAAAGTCTGTCAATCACGCCGCGTGATTGGGATGCCATTGCAGATGAGTCCTCCGGACTGAGAGGCCCCGCGGGCAGCGTACCTGTTGAAGCCGCTCGCGCCCCGGAGTCGTCGAAGGCTTCCGGTCCCGCTGAAACGCCTCTTAGGCCCAGAGGCCAGCTCAGCGCAGCTCTTGGCAGAACCAGAATCAGCAACAGGAGCGAGGCAAAGACGGCAAACAGCTTCCGGCGGTGGGATCGCCGGGCGTCGAGCGGATCGTATATGACCAGGATGCCGCCAGCGATGACCTGGAACAGGCAAGCCAGACACGCTGCAATCAACGTGCGCGGACCGGTCAGCAGCCGGAGGCCGGAAGGGACCAGACCAACCATGACGGCCACGGCAATAGTCGTAACGATAACGGCGTGAGCCAGGCCTCGCGTGGCGAATCGGCTCAGAGCGGCGCGCAGAATCGCTGGTAGTGCGAATCCGCCGACAATCCCGTGCACGCCGATGGCCAGCCATAGCGGCCAGCTACGGCCCGTAATCGTGCCCCGTGAGACCGCCAACAGTGGCGGCGTCGCACAAATCAACGACACCGCCAGGGCCGTTCCGAGACCGGCCATGCACAGGCGTATGCCGCCTGCCCCGAGCGTTTGACTGGCAGCTTCGGCCCGCGGGACGCCAAGCCGGACACCCACGGCTATGCTGACCAGCCACGTCGCCATGATTGCCGCTGGTGGAAAGTAAGTGGCCGGGCGGGCCAGCCCGATCTCATGCCACACCGCACCAGCCAGAGCCAGCGACAGGGCCCAGACAGCCAGTGCGGCCAACAGAAGCCCCAAGCCGCTGCCCCCCAGCTCGGGAAAAGTCCCGGCGGATTGCCCGGGCTGCGTCCCGACTCGTCGCGCTTGATCGCCCTTCGGGTCGGCTCCGGACGCGCTCAGCAGCGCGATCATGACGGCCACCAACGGGGGCACCGAAGAAACAAGCAGGATGAGCAACGAGCCGACCGAGAATCGAAACCACCACAGAAAGAGGCTCAGGCCGAGTCCCAGCCCGAGGGCCACGGCAGCAATATGCCGCGCAACCGCGCGCCCCATCGGCGAATCGCTGCCCATACCCAGCGAGCACACCAGGGCGACACCGAGCAAGCTCGCGGGCACGAAATGAACGGCCGTAGCGACCAGCAGGTCCGTGAGGCGCAACACGGCGGGTACCCAAAGGAAATCGGTCCGCAGCCACTCGCAGAGTGCGCGGATCGGATCGGCCATCACAGCGACAAACAGAATGGCCAGCGCACCAAGCAGACAGGAGCTGGCCAGAAGCAGCCGCCGGTCTTCGTTGGCTTCCGGCGCAGCCGCCGTCAACAGCACCAGCGGCTGCCGTCGGCCGCGTCGCGGGGCGCGCGCCGCTATGGCCGCGGCCCGTGATGTGAAAAAGCGGATCAGGCCCTGTGGCAGCCATGGCCCGAGAGCCACACCGGTAATGAGGCCTACCAGGACGATGATCGTTGTCTGCGGCGAGGGATCGAACGCGCCACGAAAGAATCCCAGCATGGCCGCGCTCAGCCCGGCCATGGATACTCCGAGCAGAACACTGATTAGCAAACAAACGAAAGGCGGCCTGCTGCTGGTGGGCGCGACAGCGGCACGATTGCGTCGATGTGACTCGCTACGAATCGTGCGCCCCATGATTAGACCCAGGAAACCTGGTGCCCGAGGCGTACGTGGAGTACGCGTGGCTGCCTCCTCCCGCTCCGGCTCAAAGCGAGGAAGTGGTCAGCGGACAGAAAAGCCTTTGAACGCCCTCATCCAGCGCAACCAGGATACCGGCATTGGGATCCAGGTCTACTACGATTCCCTCGTAGACCCGGTCACGCTCGCGCAGGCGTACGCGGAGGCCGATCAGGCGGGACCGCCCGCACCACTCGTCTTTTAGACGCTGCGGGTCAGTCAGAACCTCGGGATCCAGCCAGTGGTCCAGGGCCGCGATCAAACAGCGCACCACCTCGCGTCGGTCAATCGGCTGACTGCTTTCCATGTCGAGGGAAGTCGCGCGGCCCCGAAGCTCGGGAGGAAAGTGCCCACGATGTTGCAGACAGTTGATTCCCACGCCTACTGCGGCGACGTGGAGATTGGCCCTGTGCGGCCTGGCTTCAATCAGGATGCCGGCCAACTTGCGGTCGCCGACCATCAGATCATTGGGCCACCTGAGCGTAGCAGAGACAGCAGCGGCTTGTCGCACCGCGTCATGAACCGCGATGCCGGCGGCCAAGGAGAGGTGCACCCAACGCGCCACACTGTACTTTTCCAAAAGGCGAACCGAACAAAGCACCGAACTTGCTCGCGGCGCTTCCCATCGGCGTCCCAGCCGCCCCCGACCGGCCGTCTGCCGCTCGGCCAGGAAAACCTCTCCATCGCCACCCTCTCCGGACCCCTGCAACGCCAGATCATTGGTGCTGGTGCACTCCGAAACCACTGCTATGTGTCCGCCGACCCGTTTGGTTGGCTGGAGTGGCTTAAGTTCATGTGCAGGACTGAGCAGCACAGCGCAAAGAGCCTAGGACTCAAGTGTTACATGTTCTGCCCCGGCGGGGCAGCTCGGGCAGGAAGTGATTCTACAAAAAGAAAGCACCAGGGTGCTATCGCATGCCCGGTGCTTTCCGGAGGGGAAAGAAGCCAAAGCTGTCACTACTCAAAGCGACGAAAACTGCCTCCGTATGATTACTACTCTTGCTGTAACTATAAATCCCAAAACCCAACCTGAACATAGGGAATTTATCGGGTTTCTACCAATATTTTGTGCTGTGCCGATCACCGCCCTGCCTGCGATACGCGTATCTTCAGCTCTCGCAATACTTTACGCAGGAATTCCGACCTCCGGGCCGCCGGCAGTTCCCTTCCTGTTTTTTTGCTGAGAGCCCTCGCCAAGGCCCTAAAATAGCACTCTCCTCAGCCTCGAAACCTCGGTTCGCGAGGGCTATCCACCACTTATACTCCGCAGAACTCGCCGTGGTTCACGGGGCGGCGTTCGAAAGTCGCGCGATGCTCATGAGTCCTTCGTACGAGAAGTGCAGCTTGAACCTCGCATTGGCGACTCCTGGGGCTCCAGGTCCACCCCAAGAGCCTTTCAGCAGGCTGCGTAACCGCATTCCGGATTGCTACACTTCACGCAGCCCTCAGTAAACTCGAGCGGCTGGCCGCATTCGTTGCACTTGAGCTTGTAGCCCTGGACCCTCGACGTCTGCGACCACGGTGTGCTCAGGGCCGAATCGGCCACGGCGCGTGCCTCACTGGCCGACGGACCGTGGCCGTTGCCTCCCTTGTGGCCGTTTCCGTTGCCGGGCGCCCGCGACCTTGGGGCCCCCGGCACGCTGTCCAGTTCGCTGAAGTCCACCTCTCCGAGCAGCAACTTCTGTAGGCCGAAGTGCGTCTTGGCTCGGTAGTACTTCAGCAGAGCCCGGGCCAGGCCGTCACCCAGGCTCATGATCTTGCCTTCCTTGGTGGCCACCTGAAGCGAGGACCCGATATCCTTGAGTTGATGGATGACCTGCTTGAGCGACCCGCCGGCACGGAGCCACAGCGAGATCATGCGGCAGAGTGCTTCCAAGTCGCTGTTGGCCAGATCGCCGCCCTTGCCCAGTTGAGCGAATACTTCGAGTTCGCGTCCGCTGGCCGGGTTGACGGTAAGATTGACGTGCATGTTGCCGAAGGGAGTCATTTGCCTGACGCGGAATCCGCTGACAATCTCCGGCAAATCCCGAGGAACGAGCACGCCCGTCTTGGGATCGCGCGACTCGGTCTGGCCCTCGGAGCTCCCTCCTGGTTGAACCCGGCTGCCCCTGAGACCCTTCGACTCCGAAAGGGCCATGGGCTGGCTCTCTCGACAGCCGTCCCGGTAGACGGTCACGCCCTTACACCCGAGCTCGTAGGCCCTGCGGTAGATGACGTCCACATCCCGAACGCTGGCCTCATGCGGGAAATTGATGGTCTTGGAGATGGAAGCGTCGCAATGCTTCTGGAACGCAGCCTGCATGCGCACGTGCCACTCCGGGTCGATATCGTGCGAGCAGACGAACACGCGGCGCACATCCTCGGGAATCTCAGGCAAATGAGCGAGGGTGCCGTCCCTGGCAACGCGTTCCATCAAACCCTCGCTCAGGAACCCTCGCTCTTCGGCAACACGCCGAAAAGTCTTGCTGATCTGGATCATGGGGCTCTTGCCGGGGTCCTGGCCTTTGAGCACGTTCCGCTGGAAGGCCAGGCCGAACAGCGGCTCGATGCCCCCGGAGCAGTCGGCCATGATGCTGATGGTGCCGGTGGGAGCCACCGTGGTGACGGTGGCGTTCCGCATGGGGCGGTGGAACTCGACGTCCCAGGTCGAGCCCTTCCAATTGGGGAAGCTCCCACGTTCCAGGGCTAGCTTCTCGCTGGCCCGATGCCCCTCCTCGTTGACGAAGCGCATGAAGCGCTCTCCCCATTGCAGCCCATCGTCGGCGTTGTAGCCGATGCCCAGCATGTGGAGTGCATCGGCGAATCCCATGATGCCCAGGCCAATCTTGCGATTGGACTTGCAGATATGTTCGATCTCAGGCAGCGGGTAACGGTTTGCATCGATCACGTTGTCGAGGAAGCGTGTCGCGTGATGTACCGTCTCACGCAACTCGTCCCAGTCGACATGGGCGTTGTCCGTGCATGGGTCCACGACGAACGCGCCGAGGTTGATGCTGCCGAGGTTGCAGGCCTCGTAGGGCAGCAACGGCTGTTCACCGCAGGGATTGGTGGCCTCGATTCGGCCCACATGTGCAGTGGGGTTATGCTCATTGATACGGTCGATGAAGACAACGCCCGGCTCTCCGGTCGCGTGGGCGTTAGTGATGATGATGTCCCAGATTTCGCGGCGTGAATAGACTTCTTCGCGGAGGGCCAAGTCGGAGTCGTCGCCCAGGCGTGGCCTCAGATGGCGCATCTCGTAAGACCAAATGTCCAGGTCTTTGGGCAGGTAATACTCTCTTTGGTCGCGGGGATTGCGGACGACGTGCGGCCCGTCCGGATCAGCCAGGAAGCGGTCCATCCATTCATCGGTGACCTTGACCGAGATGTTGTAGTTGTTGAACTGGGTCAGATCCTGTTTGGCATGCAGGAATTTGAGGATGTCCGGGTGATGGATGTAAAGCATGCCCATGTTGGCGCCGCGGCGAAAGGCGCCTTGCTGGATGGCATTGGTAGCCTCAGAGAACGCGCGCCAGAAGCTGATCGGCCCGCTGGTGGTCCCGCCGGAACTCCGAATGTAATCGCCGGTGGGGCGCAGCTCGTCGAATGCGAAGCCGGTGCCCCCGCCCGCCTTCTGGATCAGGGCGGTGTGCTTGATGGTGTCAAAGATGTCGCTAACGCTGTCTTTGACCGGTAGCACAAAGCACGCACTGAGCATGCCCATCTCCCGCCCGGCATTCATCAGGGTTGGACTGTTGGGCATGAACTGGCCCGACCACATCAGGTCGAAGAAGCGCCTCTTCCACTCGTCTGCGACCTCCTGAGGGGCACCGTATGTGCCCGCCTCGACTTGGGCGATCGTTCGGGCCACGCGTTCAAAGAGGCCTCGGGGCGTCTCGATGATCCGCCCGCTTGAATCCTTCTTGAGGTATCGCGCCTTCAGGACGCGAAGAGCGTTTTCACTGAGGACACTACCCGTGACGTCCGGGCAATCCTCGATAATCTCGGAAGGGGTAACCTGCGCATCCTGCGAACCGATCATTTCGGGTGACTCCGTTCGACGCCTGATCCGGCATTCGATCCATCCCAGCGCAGAAGCAACGACCTGGGAGCACAAAATCCCCGGGAGCGACAGTCGCATCCCCCTGCAAATATCGCTCAGATGAACTTCTACCCGCTAGTTTTTCTGGCTGGCACCCACGACATGTAGTGGGCAAGGGTTTATATAACCCATGAATTTGGGCCTGTCAATCGAAAGGGGGCGAATTTCGGCTCGATCGTTGTAAGCTCATTCGCCAACGCCGATTGCGCAGGGAAGATTTCTCAAGCTCATGCGCTGGGCAGGACGAGTGCTCCAGATTTCGTGGTTATTCACAAGGCAACCCCCACATATTGCGAGCAAAACCTTGTCCATTCTCTGTTCCAGTACTAGCACCGGCTCCAAGGGCCAGGAGGACCGCTCAGGAGTCGCCCAAGGCGGGGGATGTCACGTTTCGGCTCTGCCCCGGTGCGTTTGACCGGCCATTTGGCGGCGTTTAGAGTACAGGGAGTCGCCTGCGCACGGATGTAAGTGGGGGCCTTGTGCAGTGGCGCGACCGTGCCTCCCCGTCTCGAACCCGGAACCAGGCAATGGAGTAAACGAAGATGTCGCACAGAAAAGCGATGATGATTGTGTTGGCCGCAGCGGCCGTGGGAACGGTTTATCAGATCGGTGGCTGCATCGGACAGACCGTGCTTCAGCTCGCCGGCGTGGCGCTACTCGACATCTTTGTCTCCCCACTACTGGGAGACACGTGCACTTGGCTCAACCAGAGCGGCTGCTAGTCCAGCCTGCGGCCAGTGGAGTGACTTGTCGGGGACCACGGCAAGGGGCCCGGTTCTCTCAAGTCCGGGGGCCTTGCCACCCGAAAGGGCTAGCAGAAGATGTATGGACCAGGTGCTCCAGTGACGATCCGGGTCAAGAGGTTGTTCGTCCAGGCTACACTGTTGGTCCTGGGGCTGACCAGTGTGGTCAAGGCCCAGACGTCCGGCGGCGGGCCGCAAATCTGCCCTCCTTTCTGCGACTTTCTGACGCCGACGTTCATCGATTTCGTATTCCCCGGGCTTTCCACAAGCTGCTAAGTCAACCGCGGAGTGGCACGGCTTGACTCGGCCCAGGGCCCACGAAGCGCTCATGACCGATGATCGAGCAGCCGGGGCAGAACAAGGAGGGAACGGGTTCCTGCGCTCGGCCCGGGTGGTCTCCCTGCTGACACTGATATCGCGCATTTCCGGGTTCGCCCGAGACATAACCTTTGGATACTTCTTCGGCGCCACCGGATTGGCCAGCGCCTTTGCGGTAGCCTTCACCATCCCCAACCTGTTCAGGCGGCTGTTCGGAGAGGGGGCCCTCTCCGCAGCACTGATACCGGTGCTGGCCAAGCGGCTCCACGATGAGGGCGAGGCCGGCGGCGCGGCCTTGACAGGGCGCGTGTTCTCATGGCTGGCCTTCGTTGTGTCGGCGCTGGTACTGCTGGGCGAAGGTCTACTTCTGGTCTTGTGGTTGCTGCTGCCGCTGGAGGGACCGGCCGGATTGACCCTGGCCATGACGGCGCTACTGCTGCCGTACGCCGTGCTCATCTGCCTGGTGGCCGCCGCGGGAGGAGTGCTCAATGTTCGGGGCCGCTTCGCCGTGCCAGCCAGCGCGCCAATCCTGCTGAATCTGGTGTTGATTGGCACGCTGTTCGGGGCCAATGCATGGCGCCCGGAAGCCCCCGTGTGGCGAATCTGGGCGCTGGCCTGGGCGGTCCTCGTGGCTGGGGTGCTTCAGCTCATCATGCAACTGCACGCCTTGCGGGCCGCCGGGTTCCGTGCCCGCTGGAGCTTTGATCGCAGCGACCCCGGACTGCGAAACATCGCCACGGCTATGCTGCCCATGATCATTGGACTCGCAGCCGTACAGATCAACACGCTGGGCGATACGGTTGTGGCCCTTCTCTGCGTGCCGCACGAAGGAGCGCCTGCGGTGCTCTACTACGCCCAGCGGCTGTACCAATTCCCCCTGGGCGTTTTCAGTCTGGCTTTCGCGACAGCCGTGTTCCCGACGTTGAGTGCCCATGCCGCGGCCGACGACCGCGCGAGCTTGCGGGACGCGCTGGCCACGTCGGTGCGGACCGTCTTCTTCGTCGGCGTGGCTGCCACGTTGGGGCTGATCGTGACCGCCCAACCACTGGTGCAGGGGCTCTTCGAACGCGGCGAGTTCGCCGCAGAAGACACGCGGAGAGTATCGCTGACTCTGGCGGCGTACGCGGCCGGTGTGTGGGCATACGGATTGAACCACATCGTCATCCGTGGTTTCTACGCCATGGGTGACCGCTTGACGCCTATGCGCGTCGCCACCGCAATGGTGGTAGTTAACCTGGCCCTGAACCTGACGCTGGTCTGGCGGTGGGAGGAGGCAGGCCTGGGTGCGGCCACGGCCATCTGCGGCGTGGTGCAATTCTTCTGGTTGGGGCGGATTCTGACCGGGCGACTGGCCCCGCTGCCCTGGGTTGAGTTGGGCGCCTCGGGCTTGCGGTCGCTGGTCGGCGGGTTGGTGATGGCCGCGGCCGTTCTCGGCGCGGATAGGATCTTGGCCGCCTGGGCGGGCCAGCCCGGGCCCATCCTGCGCCTGGCGGTCCTGGTCGTGACCGGCGTGGCCGCCTATCTGCTTTCCGCCGCCCTGCTCCGCAGCCGCGAACTGCCCGAGCTAATGTCGCGATGAAGGACTGGGATACCCGGAACAGCGTCGAGCCGCGGATCTCCGCGCGGCAGCACCCTTTTTGTGATATTTCGCTTCGGTCAGCGTGGAAACGCAGTGGCTCCTGGCCGATAACCGAATGAATACGTCGCCGGCCCTGAGCCAACATGCAACGCTCGGGCCCCTCTAGGTCATGGTCAAGAACTGCATTCGCCGCCTGCTGGCCCATGAACGTCTCGGCCGCAATGCGCGCAGCGTGCTGCGGGCCACCCGTACAGCTCGCCTCCTTCCTGACCACGTCAAGAGGCTTATGCCCGAGACGGGCGAGTTCTCCATTTCCCTTCCGGACGGCAGGTCGGCCCGGTTGCACTGCCCCGGGCCGGAGGACGGCGTGGCCATCCGACTCTATTGGGACGGGTTCAAAGGATACGAGCCGGAGACAACCGCCCTGTTCTACCATTTGTGCAGCCGAGGCGTCTGCGCCATCGACGTGGGGGCATACACCGGCTATTACACCTTGTTGGCCGCGATAGCCAATCCGACCAACCGAGTCATCTCCTTCGAGCCCTGGCCCCCGAATTGCGAGCATTTGATTAAGAACATCCGGCTGAATCACTTGGCAAACGTGCGCGCAGAGCCGTTGATCGTATCAGGCCAGGCAGGCGAGATGACTCTATACGTTCCCGATGTGGACCTTCCCTCGAGCGCTTCCACCTTGGCCGGTTTCCGACAAGCCGCCACGGCCATTCGCAAGGCAAGTATTACGCTGGACATCTATGCCACGACGCACGGACTCGACAGAATCGATGTGGTCAAGATCGATACCGAAGCCACCGAACACGAAGTGCTGCAAGGCATGAGCGAAATCATGGAGCGCGACGCCCCCATGATATTCTGCGAGGTACTCCGTGGAAGAAACGAAGCCGAGCAGCAGGCCGTCCTCGCCGAACACGGCTACCGTTGGTTCTGGATTACCGACCGAGGCCTGATCTGCCAGCGTGACATTCGTGGCGACCCCGATTATCGCTTCTCGAACTATCTCTACGTGCACCCCAGGCGCGCGGACCTTTGCCAAATGCTTCCCGACGAAGCTCGCCGATGGTTAAGCGCGTGACCGGCCCGGATTCAAATGCACGCCTGGAGGTCGCATCACACCTCCCCCGGCGAAGCTGAACTGTCCCCGAGGATCAGACCCGCGACGGTTTGCGTACAAGGTAGGTTACGTGAGGGCAATCGGCGCCGGGCGGGACGGAGAGCAGACGAGCCAGCGGCTTCTTGAGCGTTTGCACTAAGGCGCGCTTGATCAGGAGGCGAGCGTGGGCGTCCAGGCCGTTGACCCATCGCAGCAGGGGCACGGCGAACGGGCGCAGACCCACATCCCAGAAACGCGTCGTCTCGCGCGAGTGAGTGTGCTCGCGGGCGACGATCTCCAAATCGAAACGCTCAAGCCGGCGGCGCCACTCCTGCTCGGAGATCTGCTGGGCAAATGAGATGCTCCGTCCCCGGTCCAGCTCGGCCATCCGTCGCGAAGCTTCCACATTCCCCGCCTCGGCCTCGGCCCGCCCCCGCGGGTAGAAGTACAGACTGTCGCGCCAGGCCGGCGTGCAGGCCGGGAGGATCAGGTGCCCGCCGGGGCGCAGCACGCGCCCGACCTCACGCAGCGCGGCTTCGCACCCGGCGTCCGGCAGGTCACGCAACACGTTGCTGTAAACCGTCGAGACCGAGGCGTCGGGCAAGGACAGCCGCGTCGCATCGCCCACTATCAGCTTCTCGTAGACACCCAGGGAGGCTGCGCGCCGCACCATGTTCGGCCGGATGTCCACGCCGCAGGCGACGGAATCGCCGCGACGAGCAACCGCCGGCCGATACTCCTGGCGGTCATAGGCATCGAAGATGTCCGCACCCTGAAGATCCAGGCCGGCGAAGACATCGAAAGAATCCTCGAAACGCGTACCAAACATGGTGGCCACATGCGTGCCGTCTCCACAGCCCAGATCGAGAACGGGAGCCCGCACATGCTCGCTCCGCCACCTGTGCACGGTCCTCGCGTCGATGGCCTGCCAGAGGGCGGTTTCGGGCCGCAGCCAGTAAAGGTTCAAGTACGCGTCCAGCAACTCGGCCGTGTGGGCATCCGCTTCGACGTCGCGGCCCTTCGGCGCCGTGGGCGGCTCGAGCACCTCGGCCAGGGCGGCCGCGCAGAGGCGTAGATCATCGGCATCTAGATCCGCGAGCTTCCGCACGCGAAGCGGGGCGACACACCGGCCACAGAACACGGCGTCGGCGTCGTTCCCGTGCCCGCAAGCCGGGCAGGCCTGGACCTCAAGCGTGGGCATGACTTCTTCCATTTACGGTGCCGGCCAGGGCGGCGTCCAGGGCAACGCAGTCGGTCCGAGCGATTTCAAACCTTGGCACGCGTCCGGCATTGAGACCGTCATGCGTGGTGAAGGCGGCAGCGAACCCCGCCACGCGAACCGCCTCGATAGACTCAAGGTTGTAACGGCCAAAGGGATAGGCGAAGGCGCGGCGGCGGCGCCCCAGTCGCGCCGTCAGAATGTCCCAGCACCGGCGTGTGTCCTGCGCGAGTCGGTCGCGGGGAAGCCGCGGGTACACATCGTGTCCATGGGAGTGTCCGCCGACGTGCATGCCGGCGGCCTGCATCTCAGCCAACTGGTCCCACGAAAGATAAAAACGCCGGACCCAGTCGCCCGGATCACCCCAGTGCCTGCGAAACATCTCGGTGAGTATCTCGTCGCGCAAATTGAAAGGCAGGCCGAACGCGACGGCGTACTTATACAGAGCCCTGTTCTCGCTTTCATAGTGATACAGTGACATGGCTTTGTCACGGAGAACGAAATCGGACAGCGTCCGGCCGGGCGCCCGCCGCGCCAGGGCGGCATCGAACTCGGCCATCAACTCGTCGATCTCCAGGCCGCCCAGCAGCATGTGGTTCATGTGGGTGGCCTCCATGCGCTGATTCTCCACCGGATCGGTCTGCACGAAGAACGCCCCCGACAGGCCACGCCGCTGTAGCATAGGGAACACGTGCCGATAGTGATCGATCACGCCGTCGTCAAACGTGAGCAGGGCGCACCGCTCGGGCAGGCCGCCGCAGCCGGCCAGGAAGTCCAGATAGCGATCCGGGCTGATGATCTCGCGGCTGGCGGCCAGGCGCTCGAGCTGCCGGTCGAAAGCATCCGGATCCATCGCAACGAGGGCGCTCTCACCGGGCGCCGCCGGCGGCCGTACATAGTGGTACATCACCACGAGGCATTCGGGGTCGCACATCGAATGGCCGTCCGCCTGCGAATCGGGCATGGCATTCCTCGACTTGCTACCGTCATCGACCGCAAGGGCCGGCCGCCTTGAATCGCGGAGGCGGACGTGGTTCGACAGCACGCCGGCGGCGCGGTAGCATGCGGGGCCGATTCCGGGGCAATGGGCGGTTTCTGCATTCGGAGAGAACGGTGATGACCACAAGAACGTTGCTCCCAGCCGTGATGGCGGCGGGTCTTCTCATAACGCTGCCAAGTTGCTCAAAGGATGACGACGAACCGGAGTTCCGCCAACTGGAAGGCACGGCCGAGAAGTTGAACCTGGACACCGGCCAGGTGGCCCTGCGCTTCTTCCACAAGAAGTCCGGAAGCGAGCAGATCATCGAAGGCATCGTCAACGACCAGACTGAGGTCCTCATCAACGGACGCGTGGCCGAACTGAAGGACATACGGCTCAAGGAACGGGTCAAGGTCACCGGCTATCGAAAGGGCAAAGGATCCGACGTCCAGATGGTGGCGGTGAAAGTGGAGATAGAACGGCCGGAGTGGATCGAAACAGGCGGGGCAGATCAGGACTCGTCCAGTACGCAGGGTGAGGCCGAAGCCGGCGAGCAGCCCGATGCCAGCGCGGACTGAGCCCATCAGCCCTCTAGCCGGACATCTTCACTGGAGTCGTCGGGCATGCTGGAACTGAGCAGCACGAAAGGGGACGTGCAGTTCCGCGTAAAGGTGGTGCCCGGGGCCTCGCGTTCGCGAATCGTGGGGGAGCTTGGCGGGGCACTAAAGGTGGCCGTGTCGGCACAACCCGAGAAGGGCAAGGCCAACAAGGCGGTTGTCGCCCTCCTGGCCAAAGCCCTGAGGATCAAGCCTGCGGCCGTCCGCATTGAGTCTGGAGCCGCCAGCCACTTCAAGTACTGCCGCGTCACCGGGATGCAGATTGAACAAGTGCGGCAGTGTCTCGAGCGAGCGTACGAGCCGTAGGCAGAACGATGCACATCCTCTGCTCGCCGCCACGTGCTGCCCGCACTAACCTGTGACGCCTTACCAATCCGACCGCATCCGGACCGCGCCGCCGATCTTCTCGTGCACGGCAATCGAGTTGTTGACAATGATCACGTGGCGGACGGCCGTGGCCGTGCCCCGGCCTCCGTTCTGGCTCCAGGACTCCGGCTCGACGGTGTTGACCAGCATATCCAAGACCCTCTGCACGCGATCCACCAGCGCCTCGTCACCTTCTTCGCCGTCGCCGTCGTCAAAGAGGCTGGTGCCCGCGGCGGCGCCGCCGCTGGTCATCTGCTGCAGGCCGCTCAGACTGATGGATGGGGCGCTGCGGACGTTCATAAAGTTCCGAACAAGATCGGTCACCGGGTAGGCGCGAATGATGAAGTGCCTGGGAGCGTTCAGCTCTTCTACAGTAGTAATCGTCAGGACATTGTCCTCGCCACGATAGCCCAGTGGGGCATCGGGACTGACCTGCTCAAGGACAAAGTGCAGAACCTTCCAGAGCGGGACATTCCTCAGTTCGAGCGTGACGGGTGCTTCTCGGTCCAGGCCCATGACCTCCAAGACGTGCCACTTGACGATCACGTTCATGTCGCCAGGAAGCTCGCGCAACCAGCGGATCACATTCTCGAATGACGTTTCGTCGAAACTGACAAGCTCGACGTTCTGGTTGAGCCATCGCTGGACCTGTGACTCGGGTTCTATAATCCTGAGCGACTGCCGTTCGTGCGTGGCGCGCTCATGGTCAGCCGCCGCACCCTGGCCGGTGCAGCCGGCGATCTGGCCCCAGCCGGGCGCGCTGATCGCCATGGTCGTCATCGCAGCCAGAATCCATCTACTGATCATGGGATGATCTCCATTTGCACACACACCGCACGCATTCCCGTGAGGCGGACCCCACCAGAATCAACACTTCCGAATGAGGAATCGCCCTTCTCGCCCAGGTTCACGTCTTCGCCGGACCCCTCAGTCCGCCAGCGCGTTGACCGAGCCAAGGGGCCAAGGTTTTAGACAGGCAGGCGCAGTCCCGGTTCCCTCGCGCGCTTGGAATCAACCAAGGACAGCAGGAGAGCTGCTGGCGAGAGCCCTGAAGATAGAGCGATCGGCGGTGCGCGTCGGGTTCGGAACGACCGGCTGGCATGAGCGCTGCCATGTTCCAGGGATGCCGCTCGAGCAGGGACGAGAGGGGTTACAGAAGGCGATTGCTGGACGGGAAGAAAAGCGGCCCGCGTCACCCGCGAGCCGCCGCATTCGATCCATTTTGGCCTGAAACGCGATTACCGACCCGGCCGGAGCCGGACGGCGCCTCCGATCTTCTCGTGCACGGCGATCGAGTTGTTGATGATGATCACGTCTCGGACGGCCGTGGCCGTGCCCTGGCCTCCGTTCTGGCTCCAGGTCTCCGGCTCAATGGTCTCGACCAACATGTCGATGATGGCCTGCACGCGCTCCTCGAGTTCCTCGTCCTGCTCGTCGTCGTCGTCATCCGCAAACAGGTTGCTGCTCGCCGCACCGCCGCCACTCGTCGTCTGCTGAAGGTTGCTCAACCGAATCGACGGAGGGTTGTCAAAGTTGATGAAGGTGCGGACCAGGTCGGTAACCTGATAGGTGCGGATCACAAAATTCCTGGGCGCGTTCAGCTCTTCCTCCAACGTGATGGTCAGAATATTCTCTTCGCCGCGATAACCCAGGGGCACGTCCACGCCCGCCTGCTTGAGCACCAACTGCAACACCTTGGAAAGCGGGACATTCTTCAGTTCGAGCGTGATGGGCATCTCGCGATCTACGCCCAGACCCTCCATGACATTCCACTCCACGACGATGTTCACCTCGCCGGGCCGCTCGCGCAACCAGCGGATCACGTCCTCGAAGAGCTCCTCGTCGAAGCTCACGCTCTCGACGTTCTGATTCAGCCATTTCTGGATCTGGCTTGGCTGGCCCAGGCCCCGCAGAGATTGCCGCTCGCGGATCGAGCGTCCAAGATCGGCGGCTGAACTCTGTCCGCTCGTCTGGGCAGTCTGTCCCCAGACCGGCGCGATGGCTGCCATACCGATCGCCGTCGTCAGAATCCATCTCTTAGCCATGAGAATCCTCCACCAGCTCGAACGCTGTGCTGCACGGTGTCGGGCGGGCCTGACAAGGATTGTCGTCTGCAGGCAAGAAACCGCGTTTCTCACTCAATAGTATACGTTTACGGCGTTTAGCGGTCAACCGGGCCCCACGGCACCTCGGGCCCGAAACGTTGGACCTGCGTGCCGCACGTTTGGTTCCGCTTTAACGGCCTGGTTCAATCATCGGCAGACGCGTGGCCGCGGCCGCGACGATTCCCGCCGGGATGATGCGGTTGGCCCACAAACTCGCAGCGGCGGGCGCCTTCTACAGGCGGGTGAACGCCCGGGGTGGGCAAAGCCGGTCGCGGCAGCCTATCTCCGGCGAAGCTGCTGTCCAGGAAAGCCCGCAGACGGTGGCCCGCCTACCCCCCGGGGGGGCCGGGGCCGCAGCGAGGACCGAAGCAAGGACTCCAGGTGCGGTGGGCTGAGTTGCTCGAACCGTCATTTCGAGGCCATGGAGCTTGGCTCGATCCACCCGCCACCCGTAGCCACCGGACCTCACTGATGATAACTCTCGGCCAAGTCGAATCCTGGCCAGCCAAGCCGGGGTCTCGGGCGAAGTCCGCCAATAAGGCAGGGAGAGCGGGCCGCGCCGGCGGATGGCTACCGACGTCTCCGGCGGGCGGGCTTGAATTTCGAGCCGAGGGTCTTGCGAACCGGCCGAGCAGGGGCCTGGGCATCGGCCACGCCGCCGCTGGGCCAGTCATGAAGCGGGCTGGTCAGGCGTGATTCAGGCGCGGCCGCGGCCTCCTTCTCGGCCTCACGAGCTTCGGCTTCCCTGAGGTCGCGCGGTGGCGGAGACGGCTTGAATCCCTCCACCTTGTACTGTGGTACCTCTTTGTTAATCAGGCACTCGACGTCGGTCAGCCGGTTGCCCTGCTCACGCGTCACGAAGGTGATGGCCCGACCGGCGGCCCCCATGCGGCTGGTCCGGCCGATCCGGTGAACGTAGACCTGCGGGTCCGGCGGGATGTCGTAGTTGATTATGTGCGAGATGGCTGACACGTCGATCCCGCGGGCGGCCAGGTCCGTGGCTATCAGCACGCGCACCTGGTGACGGCGGAAACGGTCCATCACCTTCTCGCGGCGCTGCTGCACCAGGTCGCCGTGGATCTCCTTGGCATTGATGCCGGCGTCGTGAAGTCGGCGGGCCAGCTTACGCACCGCGTGTCGCGTGTTGCAGAAGACGATGGCCAGCCGCGGATTCTCCTGTCTGAGCAACAGCCGCAGAAGCCTGAATTTATCCCACGGATCGACGGTACAGTAAGCCTGTTCCACCTGCTCCACGGTCAGCTCGTCCCGCGAAACGTTCACCTCGACCGCGTCTTTGGTGAATTGCCGGGCCAGCCGCTTGATTTCGTCGCCGATCGTCGCTGAGCAGAAGATGGTCTGGTGCTCGGACTTGATTCGACCCAGAATGTCGCGGATATCGTCACGGAAGCCGATGTCCAGCATGCGATCCACTTCATCCAGCACGGCAAAACGAATCTTGTCGAGAGCGAGGTGCCCGCGGCCGAGCATATCCAGCATGCGACCGGGCGTACCAACAATAATGCAGGGCTTGCGGCCCAGAACGGCAAGCTGGCGCTTGATCTTCTGCCCCCCGTATATGGGCACGCAGCGCAGATTGGTGAACTGGCCGAGCCGGCGCAGCTCGGCGGCGACCTGGACGGCCAGTTCCCGAGTGGGCACCAGGACCAGGGCCTGGAAACCTTGGCCGGGTTTGACCATCTGGAGAATGGGCAGCCCGAAAGCGGCCGTTTTGCCCGTGCCCGTGCGGGCCTGCCCAAGGATATCGCGACCTTCCAGAATGAGAGGGATGACCTCACGCTGGATATCGGTGGGGTCCTCAAAGCCGGCCTGCCTGACCCCCTGCAGAAGGTGGGGCTCAAGGCCCAGCCTCGCGAACGGACCTGCTGATGCGGAGCTGTGGGGCATAGTCTCTGATGTTCTCTGGCAAACGCGGTCGCCCGTCTGCGATTTCAGGGCATCTTAACCCACTCATTTGACCAGCACCAACCCGAGACCTCCACGCCGCTCGCCCGGGCGCAGGAGCCCGGTTGGCCACGGGAAATACATCCTGCGCCGCTCCTTTTCCGGAATCGCGCCGTTCGACGGCCTCGCCGCTCCCGGCTATCATGGTAGTCGCTAACCTTAGGCTAGCCACCGACAAGCTCCCTGCTCGGAGAACGATCATGCTCGAGACGCGCGTTGCCAGAACCGCCTGGGTGTGCTGCAGCGTGATGCTGGCCCTGGGATGGAATGTTCCCCAGGCCTCCGCCCATGCCGAAAAAAGCGTCACCGTGACCGGCAAGGCCGTGGGACTCAGCCTCAGCGCCCAGGAGGAGGCCCGCGCAGATGCCCTGCGCCAGGCCGTGCAGCAGGCCTGCGGGGCCTTCATCAATGCCCAGACACAAGTGGAGAATTATCAGGCTACCTACGATCACGTCATGTCACTGGCCGCGGGCTTTGTCGAGAACTACAGCGTCGAGCGAGAATGGCAGGACGCCGAGCTGAGCTATTGTACGATCCGCGCCGAGGTCAGCACTTCCCTCGTGGAGAAGGAATGGGCCGCCTTTGCCCATACCTACAAGAGGGCCGGTTATCCGCGCGTGGTGGTCGTGATCACCGAGGACGACGACATCGATGACACGCGGCCGCCCATCACCGGCGGCGGCGTTCAGTCGGTCATCGAGAATTTCTTCTTGTCCAAGGGCGTCACGCTCATGGACAAGCAGCAGACCGACTCAGTGCGGGAACGCGATCTTTCACTGGCCGCCATCAACGACGATGTCAACAGGCTGGCATCGGTAGCAGCCGCCTTCAACGCTGAGGTGGTGGTCTACGGCCAGGCCTCCGCCAAGTACGCCGGCGCGGCCGATATCGGAGGGCGCCAGACCCATCGCTGGGACATTTCGCTGACCGTGCGGACCATCCAGACCGACTCGGCCAGGGTGCTGTCCAGCAACGTGTATCGACCCGAAAGGCGGCACACCAGCACTTCGCGGGGCAGCGGCGGCGACGCCCTGCTGAACTTGGCCCGCGAGGAGGCCCCCAATGTTCTGCGCGATCTGGGCACGGCCTGGAACGCAAACGCGGTCAATTACACGACGTGTCAGCTTTCCTTCATGCCCTGCTCGCGTAAACGGTTCAAGACCATTCGCGATGCCCTGGCGGAGGTGCGCGGCGTCCAGGCCGGACCCGACGGTATTCGCCTGCGCGAATTGGTCAACGAAGTGGCCTCGGTCGAGGTGGATTGGCAGTTCGAGCTGAGTATGCTGGCCGACCGCATCGAGGAGCTTGAGATCGAGGGCATGACCTTCGAGATCACTGAGCAGACCGGCAACCGATTGAGCATCCGCGTCAACGCGACCGAGTAAATCAACCCGGGGCCTCGATTCGCCATGGCAACCCATGATGCGTGCAGCGCGGGGGGCTGCTTTGAAGGCGTCCTGCCAGGAAATCCTTCTGTCCCTGATCGATCCCGTAGAAGAACACCGCACATCCCGTTCCAAGCCTTAGTACCGTTCGTGACGACGACGGTCGGTGCTCGGCGTATGCCGTGATGAACTCCTCGCGGTCGGCGGGCGTGTCCCAGGCGGTCAGCCACAGTCCGCACAGCTCGGCAGGCACGGCCTCCCCGTCGTCCTCGAGCGGCTCATCGGACAGCAGGAAGAAGCGGTCGCCGCCCCAGCCTGCCGCTGCCGGATTGGTCCAGAAGCCAGGCATCACGGTTGCCGTCGGACTCAGTTTCCGGTCTTCGGGGCGGGTCAGAATCGCGCAATAGAGCTCTCCCATCGTATCCGTGTGGACGGAATGCAGGCCCGCGTCGGCCAGCAGATCGCGGACGTCGTTCTCATCCACTTGCACGGGCTCATCGCGCCGGTTGTCTTCCCAATACTTGGCGGGGTGGAGGATCTGTTCGGTGGAGCATGGCGGGTCAATGGCGGCAATGCGAAGGGCGTCGCCGACGCCCTCGCCCCCGCCGGGCAGCGTGTTCTGACCATACACCAGGAAGCTACTTCCGCAGGGGAAACGGGCCATGAAGGCGGCAACATATGGCGGAGCGTCCATAAGCCTCTGGGCATCCTGCATGGCCCGCTTCACGGAACGTCGCATGGCTTCGCGGTCGCCACGACCGAGCAGTCGCGAGATGGCGCTGTAGCGATTCTGCAGCACGATGGCCGAGCCTTCCACGACCGCTCCGATTACATGCTGGGCGTCGCTGCACTGCTTGCCCCTATCCAACAACCTGACCAAGTCGAAGTATTGGTCGTCGAGGGCGTGGGTCAGCTCGTGGACAAGCGTGGTGCAGACGAACTGCGTGCAGTAATCGGCGTCGGGAACGTCGACGACGTAGACGACCTTGGCATGGTGGTCGTACATGCCGGGAGCGTTGCCACACATGATCTCGCTGAAGACCTGCATGGGATCGCAGTCCGGCGGCAGGAGGCCGATCATGCGCGCGGCCGCAAGCTCCAGGGCGCGGTGCTGCGCGTCGCCGGCCTCTTCGGCCATCACCTCTTGAGACCAGGTCCGAGCCTCCTCCTGCGTGAGCAACCGGACGGGTACCGGCCTTTTGAATTTCCATCCGCGCAGCCGCTCAACCTCCTCCTGCGCGTCGGCGGCCAGTCGCTCCACCTCTGCCAGCGCGACCGGTTGTGAGCGAGGCGCGTCCTGGGCGGCGATCCGGGGAGCGGCCGCCGGGATCGCCAAACCCATCGTCAGCCCTGCCGCCACGATACCGCCGTATCGGTTATCTCCCATACAACGCTCCTTGATCTGATTAGGGTTGGACGCTGCGGCGTGCCGGTTCGCAGCGCGTCCGCACACAGGCAGAAGCGCTTTGCAGCCGCGAGTGCGACGACCTGGCTGGCAGCGAAGGGCAGCACTGTCATTCCAACAGCTTGCCGATCTGGCCCACCAGGGCTTCACCGCTGAGGTTGACGGCCGCGACCCGGCCTTCCTTGTCGATCAGGAACGTTGCCGGAATGGCCTGAATGCCGAATGCCTCGGCCAGTTCCGCCTCCCAGGCCTTGCCGTCGAACACCTGAGGCCAGGCGATCTTCTCCTCCTTCACGAAGTCGGCCAGGCGCGCCTTGCTCTGGTCCAGGCTCACACTGATCATGACGAAGTCCTCGCGCTGACCGAATCTCTCGTATACCTTCTTGAGGTTCGGAATCTCCGCGAGGCACGGCCCGCACCACGTCGCCCAAAAGTCCATCAGCAGGACCTTGCCACGGAGCCCGGTCAGTGACATCTTCGTGCCATCCAGCGTTTCAAAGCTTGCCAGGACCGGAACCGCGTCTCCCACAGCGTACTTGGCGGCCGGCGCGGCCGGACCGGCATCGGGCGCAAACGGCTTCAGCTCCAGGCGCACCTCACTTTCATCGGTAATCTGGCGCTCCTGCGACCGATACCCACTCAGGCTGGCCGCCAGGCCGAGCGAATCGTTCGGCGCATGCTCGAGGGTGAACCGGCCCTGTTCGTCAGTCAGAGTGATCAGCCCGGCCGTCTGGCAATCCCGCCACAAGGTCACCTGGACCTGCGCCCCGCTCAGCGCCCGACCGTCCACATCCACCACCTGTCCGCGAATGCCCCTCCCCTTCTCCAACTGCAGGTCAACCGTTCTGGTCTCGCCGGAGCCGATCTCCACCTCAGTCAGCGCGGGCGCATAATCAGCATGATGTGCAGTCAGCACCACCGCACCGGGGGTCAGGGAAGTCAAGGAGTACTGGCCATCGGGATCGGTCCACGCCTTGGGCATGCCGCGCCCGATGTATTCGCCGGCCATCACTCGGGCGCTGTAGACGGGCTCGCCCGTGGCCGCATCGCGGACCACGCCCTTGACCCGCCCGGCCAGCTCCACCTCAAACCGCTCCCGCAGGTGCATCTCCTCGTCGGAGCGCATCAACTCGTACTCAAACTCATCCGTGCGCGGGAGGGCGAAGTGTGTGAAGCGCATCTGCAACAGCACCGCAGCGGGATCCAGACCCGTGAAAGTAACCTCGCCTTTCTCGTCGGTTACGCCGGTGTGAAGGCTTTCGCGCATATCAGTCAGCATCTCGACCGCAACCTCGGGAATCGGTGTGCCCAACGGGCCGACGATTTGAATCGTCGCGGACCACCCGGCCTCCATCCAAAGTTCAATCGGCTCGGCCTGCTTGGCGATCGTGACCGGCTGGCGGACTGTGGCGTGTCCCTCGGCCTCCACTTTCAGCTCGAGCCGCTTGGGCGGAAGGTCCTTGATCATGAACCGCCCCTGCTCGTCGGACCGCCCCTTCCAGACGGCGAAGCCATCCGAGACGGTCACTTCAGCCCGCCCGATGGGTGAGTCGTCTGCAGCGCTCCTGACCCGCCCTTCCATCTGAAACGCCCCCACGGCCCGAACATCCACGAAAGGCAGCGGCTCATCCGGCCGAATCTCGATAACCTGTTCTACGGTCGCGTAGCCGGTCTTGCTCAATCGGACCAGGAAGCGCCCTTGGGAGCCGGGCGGCAACTCGATAGACAGGTCGCCGTATTGCTCGGTCGTCGACTTGGCCAACGCTTCACCGACCGGCTTCCCGTCTTCAGCCCGGTACACCTCCACCTCCATGCCTGCGACGCCAGCGCCCAGATGGTCGAACACCTGCCCGGTGACATGGACGGCCGGCTCAGCAGGACTCTGATCCTGAGCCGCCGCCGGGTAGATCCATACGCCGACCACTGCCAGCGTCCAAACGTAGAATTGTCTTCGCCTCACACCCTCACTCACCATGTGCGCTCCTTCAAGCCCACTGCCGGCTAGTCATCCTGCAAGCAGCGTAAAGGCCCGCCCCCCGTTTGGGGAGTGGGCCTATGGTTCAGATGCGTTCGTACGGCGGGACTAGGTGATCTCCCAGGCCTCCCCGGACTGAAGGAGCCCGGCCAGATCTCCCTCTCCGAGCCGTTTCTTGGCTTCCTCGACCTGTTCGTAGACGCGCCGCTCATAGGATTTCTCCTCGGCACAGCGGAAGACGCCCACCGGCTCGGGGAACTCCGGATGCCGCATCCGGCTGAGCAGGTAAGCCAGGGTGGGCTCGGCCGCCCGCTCGTCATGGACAAGCAGGTCGTCCATGGCCACTCCGCCCTTGCCGACGGTCACCACTTCCGGATGGGTGCCGATCAGGCGGATGCCCTTCTCGCGCTCCTTGCCGAAGATCATGGGCTTGCCGTGCTCGAGATAAAGTGTGTTATCCGCCCGTTGGGACTTGTGCGAGTACTCGAAGGCCCCGTCGTTGAAGACCACACAGTTCTGGTAGATCTCCACGAAGGCCGTGCCCTCGTGGCGCGCGGCCCGCTCCAGCACTTCACACAACTGTTTGGGATCGGAATCCAGCGCCCGAGCCACGAAGGTGGCCTCGGCGCCGATGGCCACCGACAGGGCGTTGAACGGCCTGTCCACCGAGCCCCAAGGCGTCGACTTGGTACGCTTGCCCAACTCGGTCGTGGGTGAATACTGGCCCTTGGTCAGGCCGTAAATCCGATTGTTGAACATCAGGACTTTCAGCCCGATATTCTTGCGAAGCATGTGCACGAAATGGTTGCCGCCGATGCTGAGGGCGTCACCGTCGCCGGTGGCCACCCAGACGGAAAGTTCAGGATTGGCCAGCTTGACGCCCGTGGCAATGGCGCAGGCCCGGCCGTGAACACCGTGAATCCCGTAAGTCTCCACGTAGTACGGGAACCGGCTGGAACAGCCGATGCCGGACACAAACACATATTTCTCTTTCGGGATGCCCAGCGTCGGAAGCACCTTCTTGATCTGGGCCAGGATGGAGTAGTCTCCGCATCCCGGACACCAGCGGACTTCCTGATCGCTGGCGAAATCCTTGGCCGTCAGAACATCTAACTCCACCGAGCTCGCGCTCACGATGACACCCCTCTCAGTATCTGCTCGATCCTGTCGCCAATCTCCCTGATCAGGAACGGACGGCCCTGCATCTTGTTGAGCCCTTCGGCATCCACCAGGTATCGGGCCCGGACCAGGGTCAGGAGTTGGCCTGCGTTCAACTCAGGGATCAGGATCTTTTTGTAAGACTTCAACACATCTCCCAGGTTACGTGGAAAGGGATTCAGATAGCGCATGGTCGCCCACGCCACGTCGTGCCCCTTCGCTTGTGCGGCCTCGCAGGCCGACTGGATGGCACCGGCCGTCCCGCCCCAACCCAGCACCAGCAACTTGCCCCTCGCCGGTCCGTGCACCTCCTGGAGAGGAATGTCCTTGGCAATGCCCTCGACTTTCTTCTGCCGCAGCTCGGTCATGAGCTGGTGGTTCTCGGGCTCGTAGCACACGGCCCCGCTGATGTCCTTCTTCTCCAGGCCACCTACGCGGTGCTCCAGCCCGGGCGTGCCCGGGAGAGCCCAGGGCCGTGCCAGGTTCTCGTCCCGCGCATAGGGCTGGAAGCCGTCTCCGGTCGTCCCCGCGGAGGCGAAGGTGGGGTGCAGGCCGGGCAGTTCATCCATCCCCGGAATCCGCCAGGGCTCGGCCCCATTGGCGATGTAACCGTCGCTCAATAGCACCACCGGCGTCATGTACTTGATAGCAATGCGGGCGGCCTCAAAGACCATGCCGAAGCAATCCGCCGGGCTCAGGGCCGCGAGCACTGGCAAGGGGCACTCGCCGTGTCGGCCGCAGACGGCCTCCAGCAGATCAGACTGCTCGGTCTTGGTAGGCAGTCCCGTGCTCGGCCCGCCCCGCTGCACGTTGATGATGACCATGGGCAACTCGGTCATGACCGCCAGCCCGATGGCTTCCTGTTTAAGGTCCAGGCCCGGGCCGCTGGTGCCCGTGGCCGACAAGCATCCCGCGAAGGAGGCTCCGATCACCGCGCTGATGGCCGCGATCTCGTCCTCCGCCTGGAAGGTGATCACATCGAAGTTCTTGTGTCGGGACAGTTCCTGCAAGACTTCGCTGGCCGGCGTGATGGGGTAGGATCCGTAAAAGAGTTTCAGCCCGGCTCGACGAGCCGCGGCCACCAACCCCAGGGACAGGGCCTCGTTGCCGGTCAGGCGGCGATACGTACCCGGCGGCAGCGACGCCTTCTGCACTTTGTAGCGCACCGGGAAGATCTCCACGATGTCGCCGTAGGCGTAACCCGCCTTGAGGGCCAGCGTGTTGGCCTGGTCCACCGCCGGCGTTTTGCCGAACTTCTGGTGAATCCAGTTCAGCGGAGGATCCAGCGGACGATCGAACAGCCAGCACACGACGCCCAAGGCAAAAAGGTTCTTGCACCGCTCCGCCTGTTTGTTGGTCAGCCCGGTATCTTTGACCGCCTCGAGCGTCAGCTTGGTGATCGGAATCTTGAAGAGCTGGTAGCCATCGAGTTCCTCGCCCTCGAGCGGGTCGTTCTCATAGTGCGCCTTCTTGAGGTTCGCGTCCGTGAACGCATCGGAATTGATGATGAGAATCCCCCCCTTGACCAGATCCTGAAGGTTGGTCTTCAGGGCGGCCGGGTTCATCGCGACCAGAGCATCCAGCCGATCACCAGGCGTACTGATGTCACGCGCCGAGAAGTTGATTTGATACCCCGATACTCCGAAGAGAGTGCCGGCCGGAGCGCGGATCTCCGCCGGGAAGTCGGGAAACGTGCTCACGTCGTTGCCGAATATGGCCGACGCGTTGGAAAACTGGGTGCCCGCCAACTGCATCCCGTCGCCCGAATCGCCCGCAAAGCGGATCGTGACGGTCTCCATCTCCTGAATCGGAATCGGCTGGGCCACCGCCTGTGTCTTCGTGACCATGACAGTCCTCAAAACGCGAGGAAAAGAAATCCCGGCGTCACCAGGCCGACCACCGGAGACCCGCATCTCCGTCGGTTCCGCCGGCCGGCAAACCCCGGGCCTTCACGCCTCGTCGTATGCTGCTGCAGCCGATGGGCCGCATCAGCGAATTGCCGGATTATATCTGCCCGCCCGGACGGCATCCACGGCTTTGGCCCCCGCGCACCCAGTTTCGCCATGATTCTTCTGGCGGGTCTCCGGCTGAATCGGACGGGAGCGGCGCCAGACCCTTCCGGGAACATGGAGACCCGGTGGCCTGCGGGAGAACCCGCTGTGCCCACCCGTACCGTGAGGACCCCTCGCGAGCTGTATCACATCCGAACCCGCCCCACCGGCAAGGACATCCCGGCCATCCGTAAGCGTCTTAGCGGCCTCTCAGCACCTTGGGTTATGACCACCTCGCCCCGCCCGCTGCCGCCCGGCCCTATCGGCTGGCCACGTTGGCCGCGAACAGCACCTCCAGCGTGTAGGCCTCGCCGCATTCCGGACAGCGAGCCCGATCCAGGCCAGTCATGTTGTAGCCGCAAGCCGGGCAGTGTGGCTGCACAAATTCTTCGACCAGGACGGGGACGGCCGCGAGGGGCCCCTGCCACAGACGCGCTGTAGCGATCATGAACAACCCCGCGAGCGCAAGAGGAATGGTCAGGCACAGCGTGTCGATGTAGTCGGTGCTCCCATCGATCAGGCCGCAAGCCCCACAACTCAGGACGAGCGCCAGGGACAGCAGCACTGTGTGTCGCCTGCGAAGCGGGTTCCACTCCACGCCTCGTCGCCAAGTTAGCACCCATCCAGCCGAGACGACCGCAGCAGTCAGAGCATTGGCGGTCACCCAGGGCACGTCGTCGCTCCATGAGCCGGGCATGATGTCCTCAACAACCATGTACACGATGACGAACAGACCGCTGGCCAGCGGCACAAGCGCGACGGATCGCAAATAATCGATGGGAAGGCGGTGCATGGAGAGTCTCCCTTGTGCAGTCCGCATTTGTGCGTGGTCGGCGGACCGGCTGCAACGCCCGCCCAGCCACCAGATCAGCGGCACGAACCACCAGTACAGGCCGAGCATGACCAGCCCCTGGGCCGCAATCAGAGCATCGTTCATGCAACCCACGTCGTAGACCGGGTGCCACAGGGCTAGGTGCACCAGAACCGTGGCTTTCGCAGCGGCCGTGCCGAAAACACGCCGCAGAGTCCATCCAATCACGTGCAGCCAGATAAGCAGCCCCATGATCATGGATAACGCTGTGATCATGACCAGGATAAGCGATTCGATCTGCGGTGCCGAAGGCAGATGTGACAGGGCGACGCCGGAGGTGACTCCGATGGCCGGCGGCATGCATACCATGGCCAGAGTCAGGCTCGGGCGGATGAAGTCGCGAACCGGCATAGACACCGAGCCATCATAACAAACACATAACAGGGTGGCGCCCGTTGCCGCCTTGGACAAGCACCCGACCGCGGACGGGGGTGCAGCATTGGCCGGCGATGCGAAGTGAACAACCGAGTCCCGGACGCCTCCTGACCAGCGCGCCGATCAGGCCGGTCCGGCCGCCGCTGATGCCCAGCAGGCAGTTGACGGCCGTTATGCGCCCATCATGGGCGCCAATTCGTCGGCAGCGCCGCAACACTCCTGTCTATTGTGCTGAGTGTAGACAACAGCAGGCGGGCCAGGCGCTGCGCCGGTCGGCCGGGCTTGCGACATGACGTTCGGCGCAATGCACGCGGAAGGCCCTCGGCGTGATCATCATACTTTTATTCGAAAAACACAAACGAACGAGCCATGATTGTCGTACCAAGGGAAAGGGCCGACCCGCCGCAGGATCGGCCCTTTGGTTAGTCAGATCGTGATTACAGTCTCTTGGTCTTCAGCGCCGGCGGCGCAGCCGCGCCAACACACCGGCGGCGAGAAGGCAATTCGCGGCCGGTTCTGGAGCGCAAATGGCATCAATCATCTTTCGCAATGGAGATGTCATTAAGACCATTTTTCAGGGTCAACCACTCTTTATTGGGGGCGTGGCCTGCGTGGCATGACGTGCCCTCGCAGCACCACACACCGCCCAGGTCGACGCTAAGCTGGGAGTCCGCGATGGCAAGCGGGAACCCCACTCGCAGACCGGCTGGCCGGCTCTGATCCAAAGACCCGGCCCTCGAAGGCGGATCCCGGATCGCCGCGCCAGGCGGGCGGTTTACGGTCGTTCGCCCCCGCCGCCGGCGTCACTAGGCGAACGACCCCATGTAAGACGCAGGTTCTTCTCATGGCTTTTGGCCCTCCATTAAAAAGTGGTTAACCACGGTGCTCGGGCTCAGCCGCATGCACCCGGATCACCACGCTGGCGCTAGGCGCCGACCCATACCGAAGCTTACAGGGGTACGGTCCGAGGGGCAGGGACCGCAATCATACAAGGAAAGCTGCTTTCAGGTCTCGGTATTCTCACCTTTTCAACCAAGAGATGGCCGCTTCTTTCACTTCCCTGCTGACTCGGCAAGGCCATCGACCTTTCGCCACGGTGCCCGGATAGGAACGGCGGGGCGCGGCACCAGAATCGATTCCTCACTGTATACTAGCAAAACACCCAGGGTGAATTCATCCCCCTAGTACAGGATTTTGATTGCCAGCGACTTTTCGGGAGTGGCTGTAATTCTTGCTGTTCCGCCTGCCGGACAGAGAGCATGTTGGGATCCGAGCCTGGCCTTTCCACCCCGCCTTCGCGCGCAACTCTATATAAAATATGCACTTAGCGTCGGATGGCTGCGGCTGAATGCGCCGTTACCTGCGGGACGGGCGGAGCTGCCCAGCTCAAAACGAGATGCCCTCCGCAGGCCGGCTCCGAAGGCCCGATAAGCCCGGCCCGGCGCCTCACACCGCGACACGCCGTGGAACTCAAACCGACGACGAGGCCTTCGTGAGACCTCCACGGCAACAACCCAAGCCCGAGGATTCCCCCATTCACGGATGCTCCGTGGGGCTTCGTTACGGCTATCGCCAAGCCGCCTGCTTTGCACTACACTCTGCGGCTCCTCATTGGCAGGCACACGGCAGGAGGCATCGAAGCGGCCATGATGATCGCACAAGCGGACAGCACCATCGCCGCCTACGCGCCGGTGCTCGTGCTCGTGGCCACCGCCCTCTTCATGACCATTGTCATTCAGATACTCGGCCACGGCGTCGGGCCGAGGCGCAAGGGCGCTGTCAAGCACGCCCCGTACGAATCAGGCATGCCGCTGTTCAGCGACGCGCAACGGCGCTTCAACGTGCGCTTCTACATCGTGGCCGTACTCTTCCTGCTGTTCGACATCGAGGTCGTGTTCTTATGGCCGTGGGCGGTGCTGTACCGCGCCTCCGCAGCGGCGGGCGAGCCGGTGGCCGAACTCGGCGGGATGGTGGTGGGCGCGGGCTACCTTCTTGTGGGCGGTACGCTCTTCCTGCTCATACTTCTGGTGGGCTTCATCTACGAATGGCGCAAGGGCGTGTTCCGATGGGAGTAGAGGGGGATCACCGAAACATGGCCAGGGAAGTATACAGCGGGACCCCCGAAATGGGTCAGGACGAAGTTGTCACGACGCGGCTCGATGCGCTGGTGGACTTCTTCCGCAGGAACGGCGTGAACTGGGCCCGCAAGAACTCGCTGTGGCCCATGCCGTTCGGGACGGCCTGCTGCGGCATCGAGCTGATGGCCACCGGGGCCAGCCGCTACGACATTGCCCGGTTTGGGGCCGAGGCCATGCGCTTCAGCCCCCGGCAGTCCGACATGATGATCGTGGCCGGACGGGTACCCATCAAGCTCATGCCCGTGCTGCAGAATATCTACCTCCAGATGACCGAGCCCAAGTGGGTGATCAGCATGGGGGCCTGCGCCAGCACCGGCGGCGTCTTCGACACGTATGCGGTGGTGCAAGGGGTCGACCAGTTCCTGCCCGTGGACGTGTACGTGCCGGGCTGTCCGCCCCGTCCGGAGACACTGCTCGAAGGCCTCATGGCCATACAGCGCATCGTGGTGAAATACGGTGTCAAGACCAGCACGGAGCGGGGCGAGGGTCTTCGCATGACCGTCGAACCCACCTATCAGTTGAACGTGCCGAAGAAGGGCGAAGATGTCGGTTGACCATTGCCTGGAATCGCTGCAGACGCGCTTTGCGGACATCGACTTCGCCGCTGCGCCACTGGTGCCCGGCCGCGAGGGCGCAAGAGCACAGATCCGTGTGCGCGTCTCGCCCGATCGCCTGTTGGAAGTGATGCGCTTCCTGCACGACGATCCGCGAACCCGGTTTGACCTGCTTGCCGATCTCACCTGCGTGGACTACCTGTACTTCCCGCAGGCGCGCGATCGCTACGGCGTGACCTACAGCCTGTACTCCACCACGCATCAGCATCGCCTCTTCGTCAAGTGCTTCGTCAACGATCCTGATCCGACCGTGCCGTCGGTGACGGCCATCTGGAGAGGGGCCGACTGGCCCGAGCGAGAAGTCTACGA
>CP070685.1:2841048-2845623 GCA_020352895.1 Phycisphaerales bacterium | reverse complement strand
GAGGCGGTGCAGGTGGTCGTGCGCGTGGCCCGGCAACGGCAGGAGGGGATGGCGGCCGCGGCGGGCGAGCAGGGCGGCGCAGCCGGGGAGACTCTGGAGGCGCGGGCGTTGGCGGCGCCGCTGGGCCGGCCGTTCCTGACCGGCTACGAGCTGCCTATACCCGAGATGGGCTGGCACTGTGCCAAGTGCGATTATCCGTTGCAGGGGCTGCCGCGGCATCTGTGTCCGGAGTGCGGCACGCCGTTCGATCCCGCGGCGTTGTTGGGGGACGAGCCGACCGTCTTGCTGTGCGTGGTGAACTCCGAAGTCGAGTATGCGCTGGTCAAGTCGGTGCTGGAAGATCGGCAGATACCACACGTATTTCAGGCCTCCGACGTGCTGGCGGACACGTTGCGGCTGCGCGTGGCGTCGCGCCGAAGGTACGGGCGGATGACGGTGCCGCGGGAGTTTTACTTCGACGCCGTGTTCTGGCTGCGGCGGGCGCGGGAGTCGGGTCGGCCGGTCCGGCCGCGCGATGAGGCCGAGCCGCCCGGCGCGGAACAGATCGGCGAAGCCGCCGAAACGGGCGAGGACGCGGGTCCTGATTGGACGTGTCCGAACTGCGGCGAGTCGGTGCCGGGCAGCTTCGATATGTGCTGGAGCTGCTGCACCATGCGTCCGTGAGCGGGGAGAAGGTCCTGGAGACGGGCAATCAGTATGCCGACTCGGGGGCGCGCCCGCCGCCAGTTCGAGTTAGCGCAAGCATAAGCCCGCGACGAGAGCATGTCGCAGGCTTTGGCGTTTATCTGCGGAGGTCCCGGCCCGTCTACACCGGCACGGCTTTATGGCCGTAGTGTATCATGCCGGCCTCACCGTCCTCGCGGATGCGGCGGAACTCCATGCGGACGGGCATGCCCACGTGGAGTTCGTCAAAAGCAACATCGCTGACTTGGCAGTGGATCTTTACGCCATTGTCGAGTTCGACGACGGCGAGAGCGTAGGGGGCCAGATCGGAGAACTCCGAGGGCGGCGTACGGATGACCGTGTAGGTGGCGAGCTTTCCCGTGTAAGGGAGCTGAGACATCTCGAATTCGCGGCTGCCGCACTTGGGGCAGGCCCGGCGGGGCGGGTAGAAGATCTTCCCGCACTTGACGCACGCGGCGGCTTCGAGGCGGTACCGCTGGGGAGTTTCTCGCCAACTGCTAGCTGTGGACATTGTCGTTTCTCCATCGGCGGCCGGAGGGCAGGCCGCTCGGTTTGCATGCTGATCAGACCTTCTCCAGGACGGTGACGACGGCGCTGGCTCCGGTTCCGCCCATGTTCTGGGCGAGGGCCCGCTTGGCGTTGGGCACCTGCATCTTGCCCATGGTTCCGCGAAGCTGGTTCACCAGGGCGTACATCTGAGCGATGCCGGTGGCGCCGACCGGATGACCCTTGGATTTCAACCCGCCGGACGTATTGATCGGGATCTTTCCGCCATGCGATGTGATCCCCTTGGAGGCGGCGGGGCCGCCCTGGCCGCGCTCGAAGAAGCCGAGGGCCTCGGTCACACAGATCTCCGCGATGGTGAAGCAATCATGGACTTCGGCGACGTCGATGTCGCGGTGTGTGCACTTGGCCATGTCGTAGGCTTTCTGGGCGGCCTCGGCGGTGGCCCGGAATTCGCTGAGATCTTCGCGCTCGTGAAGGGCAAGGGAGTCGGTACACGCTGCAATGCCGGCGATCTTGATGGGGGCGTTCTTGGTGAACTTGGCGGCATCGTCGAGCGGGCAGAGGATGACGGCCGAAGCGCCGTCGGTGATGGGCGAGCAGTCGAGGATGTTGAGCGGGTCGGCCACTTTGGTGGAGCTGATGACCTGCTCTCGCGTGATAGGCATGCGGAACTGGGCATACTCGTTGTGCTGCCCGTGGTTGTGGTTCTTGACAGCGACGTCGGCGAGCTGTTCGCGGGTCGTGCCAAACCGATGCATGTGGTCCACGGCGATGAGGGCGTAGAGGCCGGGGAACGTGGCTCCGTGGAAGGCCTCGTAGTCGCGGTCGGATGCGGCGGCCAGGGCATAGGTGGCCCGGGCTCCGGAGACGTCGTTCATTTTCTCGACGCCCATGGCCATGACGATGTCGCTGGCGCCGCTGGCGACCTCGAACCAGCCGGCGCGGAGGGCCATACCGCCGGAGGCGCAGGCGCTTTCGATGCGTGCAGCCGGGACGGGGTTGCAACCGATCTGGTCGGCGACGAGGGCGCCGATGTGTTCCTGTCCGTTGAAGAGTCCGCCGGTCATGCAACCGGCCCAGATGGACTCGATGCGGTCGACGCCCGCATCATCGATGGCTTTCAGGGCGGCTTCGGCGGCCAGGTCTCGAAGGGACCGTTCCCACAGTTCTCCGAAGTGGGTGGTGCCGACGCCGATGATGGCTACGTCTCGCATGGTATGCTCCGATTTCTAGGTTCCGGATCGTCGGTGCGTCCGGATGTCCGGTCATTCCTATCACGCCTCGACGCTGGTGGCCTTGCGGATCTTGCGCCGATGCTTGGCGTACTCGCCGTAGGTGTAGTAGCGTTTGTTCTCGTCCAGTTGCCTTCGGGTGAGGGGAGCGAGGTCGCGAACCTGGTTGATGCGGTCCTTGACGGTCAGGATGAAGGCATCGGAGCCGCTGCCGGAGCCGTACGAGCAGATGAGGATGCGGTCGTCGGGCTTGGCGATGTCCAGCGTGGCGGTGAGTCCGATGGGCGAAGCCCCGGAATAGGTGTTGCCGAGCCAGGGCGAGAGCCAGCCGGGCTCGGTCTGCTTGTTGGTGAAGCCGAGCATCTTGGCGACTCGCTGGGGGAATTTGCCGTTGGGCTGGTGGAAGATGGCGTAACTGAAGTCCTGAGGCTTCATCCCACCTTTCTCCATGATGCCTTTAGAGGCCCCCATGGTGTGCTTGAAGTAGGCCGGTTCGCCGGTGAAACGTCCGGCGTGCTGGGGATAGACCTCGTGCTCTCGTCGCCAGAAGTCCGGCGTGTCGGTGGTGTACGAGTAGGTTTCGTCGATGGTGGCGATGAGGCCGTCCTCCTCCCGTCCCAAGAGGAACGCGGCGGCGCCGGCCGACGCGGCGTATTCCAGGGCGTCGCCCGGGGCGCCTTGCGACGTATCGCCGCCGACAGCCAGGCCGATGTCGACCTGAGCGGCCTTCACCTGGCAGAAAGCCAGATACATGCCTTCGGTGCCGGCCTTGCAGGCGAATTCGAGGTCGGCGGTGTGGCAAACCGGGACGGCACCCAGGGCCTCGGCGAGGATAGCTCCGTCGGGCTTGACGGCGTAGGCGTGCGATTCGGAGCCGATATACACGCAGCCGATCCGCTTCGGGTCGGGCTGGCCGGCCCGGGCCAGGGCGAACCGGGAAGCCTCGACGGCCATCGTCAGAGTGTCCTGGTCACTGAGGGGCACGGACTTCTCGTGGAGCATCAAGCCCCTCTTGATCGCCTCAGGATCGTTGCCCCAGACCGAGGCGATCTCCTCAACCTTGATGCGTCCACGTGGGATGTAGGCACCATAACCGATGATTCCAACCATAGAGGCGACCTCCTTAGGAGTGGTGATGATCACTGCCGCGGGGACCCGTGACGGGGCACATGCCGCCCGAGGTAGCCGAGAACCAGGACACGGGCGCGTGGCTAAACGGCGCATTTTAGCTGGGATCGCCGTGGGTCTCAAGCGTCGGAGGGCTGCCAGGAAGGCCTGAAGGGGCGCCCGGTGGAAAGGGGCGGGCAGGTCAGGTGAGCTCCGGAGTCGGTCCGGTGCGCAAGGAAGAGGCGGAGCCGGGACGGCATGGGGGCTCCGCCTCAGTCTGTATTGTTCTCACCCGTGGGGGTGATCAGCAAAGCTTGTCAATCAACTGCTCGATTACGGCCTTCGTAGTGGTGATCGTGTCGTCACTGTCCGGCTGGATGGCCAGGAACAGGGCATTGACGAAGGCGGTAACCAAGCCGACCGTGGAGGCCTGTATCCCTGAGAAGAGGGTGTCTTTCACCGTGGGATCGCAGCCGCCGAGCTGCAAGACGGTCGCACCGGTCAAGAGGGACATACAACAGAGCCTGAGTTTGCTGAGTTTCATCATCTCGATCCTCGACAGTTTTCCCCCAATTCGGCCTTCTCACGGAGATCCGAGGGGCGTCAGGCCCGCAAGCAGATTCCGTCAGTCGGCCGGCAATAGGGCGGCCCATGAATGTCGGGCGCCCTCCACTCAGGGACCAATAAGCATCGGTAGAAACGGACCCTGAGGTTCAATAAACCCCGGGCGAAAGGCATCAAAAGCCGGTTTTCCGGCGAGCCAACCCATACAGCAGTATGTTATACACCAGGGGAGTGTCCACGTTGCGTTTTCCGGGCCGATAGCGGCGCTGCGGCTCAACGCGCCCCTACCGAGCGGGGGGCTGGGGAGGGCTGCGAGCGGGTGCCGTCTAGACCCAGATGCTCACAATATCCAGCGCGAAGAGGATGGTGTCCGTGATCTGGTTTCCCAGACCGCGTTCGCACCCGGTAGTGGCTAACAGGGTGAAGGCGAGGGCCAGGCAGGCCCAAACGCGGGGTTTTGGCTTTCCGAGCATTGTGTCCA
>CP070685.1:2833710-2840948 GCA_020352895.1 Phycisphaerales bacterium | reverse complement strand
GTACAAAGAACTGCTCCAGCGTTTTGGCCCGGAACCCTCATCATTTCCGCCGTAGCCCGCGCTTCACAACAGCTCAAGGCAATGTCAAGTCCGGTGCGGTTCCCGCACGAAAGTTGACACGCCATGGGCCACAAGGGAACCACTGCCGCCTTGGGCTGTTTCACTAGTGATCCATTTATGGCTCGACTCAGGAGACCGTTCAGTTGAAGCGTAGCGTGGCCTTCCACGCAGGCCAGGAACTCACCAACGACCATCTCCTGGCCGCGATTCCCGAGGTCCGGCCGCTAAACAGGACCGATCCCGAGGCGGTCACCCGGATGACCAGGTGGCTCGACAGCCACACCAAGCCTGCCGGTGACGGCCACAGCGCGCCCTCTGCTCCCGCCGCCCAATCCCGCAAGCGGCGGGTCGCGGTGTGATCCTGCTCGGCCGTTAACATCGGCAGGCCCACTGCCTCGCCAGAGAACGGCAAGCCATCAGCGCCCGCTGTCTTCCTGTCAAGCAACGGGCCACTCGTCTAGACGCTGCAATACGAGTTGCGCGACGCGGGAGGCGGTGCCGTCACTCCGCTATCGCGGGCAGCGCATGACGGGCTCTTCGAAGCCTGCGAAAGCCGCGTCGGTCTCACGACTGGCAAAGCCAAGGGGGCCGCCTGCGTGCGCGCTGCGAGTCATCCGGCAAATGTCGTGAGGCTACAGAAGGAATCACCTCGTGAAGTTCCGCGTGATTTCAGGTCATGCTTCTAACGGTCTTCCAAGAACCGTGTCAATCTCGTCCTCAGCCGTGTGGCTATCGTCCTTCAGCACCACTCGTTATGACGGACTGGTGAGTAATTTCCACAGTGTCGCGACCCGCCTCGCACGAATTCCCCACCGTAAGCCTATTCGCTCTCCGCAACCTCCCGGTGCATTCCAGTATAGAAACCTGTATACTCTATCCGCTTCAACCACTTCCGGCAGAGGGCCGCGTCACCCGCCCTGCTCTGCGGAAGCCTCGACAAGGACCAGTGCCTCGTCGCACAACGATCTGAGCTGCGCGGCCGTATCGAACCACAATGACCGCCCATCATCCGTGACCTGGTATGCGGCCTCCCTCAGCGCGCCGGGCCAAGCCTCCTCAGCCCGGCTCAGGTGAGACCGCGCCGCCTCCTGCTGGCCTTGCCGGGCCTTGGCGACGGCCAGTATCGCGTGCGGGAACGCCTCCTGATCCCCCACCGCCAATGCCTCCTCCGCGGCCGAGAGCGCCCCCGCCCACTGCCGGTTGCGCAGCCGGGCCAACGCCAGCGTGCGCTTGACGCGGATCACGTCCTGATTGGCCGTGCCGGCCCGCTCCGTCTCGCTCTCCTGGGTCCCGATTAATGTGTGGGCCGCGGCGGCGAACTCCAGAGCCCGGGCCGCGTCTTCCTCCTCGCCCGAGCGCAGGTAATACGTCGCGTATAACACCAACGTGGGGATATCCGTGGGCTCAATCTGCCGCGCCCTGTCGAGAACCTCCAGAACACCGTCTCGCCCCAACTGGAGCTGAACCGCCGCCAGCACCCGCCAGGGCATCACGTCCGCCTGAACCGCCGGAAGTCGCGTGCCTTCAAGCAGACACTCCTCCGCTTCCTCCAGCTCTCCCTGCGCTGCGTGAAGCATGCCCAGATTGACCCACACCGCGTAGTAAGCCGGATTGATCGAGCGGACCTTCTCATACGCCGTGATGGCATCGGCGACGCGACCCCATTGCTGGTACACGACTCCCCGGACGTTCCATGCTTCCCCTCCTTCCGGCCTGACCTGGATCGCCCGCTCCAACAACTCGTTGGCATCGGCCAGCAGACCCTGATCCCGCTCAGCGTCATACTGATTGCTGTACACACTCGCCAGATTGACCAGCGTCGGGTAGTCGTCGGGACGAAACTTGAGGAGCCGCGAGAACGCCTCGGCTGCGGCTTCCCAATCGCCCTGCTGCCACGCGGCCACGCCGCGCTCGGCCAGCTGGTCCACGGCGCGCGCCGTGGCGGCTTGGCGGGCCGCCTCGGCCTCCTTCGCGGCCATCTCGCGAGCCACTTCGGCCTGCCGCTGGGCCTCCCGTTGGTGCTGATAGAACCGTACCGCCACCACAGACGCGATCGCGATCAGCACCAGTGAGACGATCGCGATCGTCTCCATACGGCGACGGCGCACCAGCTTGATCGTACGACGGGCCAGCCCTTGCGGACGGGCCACGATGGCCATGTCCTGCAGGTACCGATTCAGATCGTCGGCCATTTCCTGTGCAGTGCGATAGCGCTCGCCGGGAGACTTCTCCATCGCCTTGAGGCAAATGGTCTGCAGGTCCGTCGGCACCGAGGGCACGACCTTGCGCGGCGGCGTCGGCTCCTTGAACAGGATTTCGCTGAGAAGATCGGACTGATCCACACCTCCAAACGCCGGCTGGAACGTTAGAAGCTCATAGAGAGTCGCTCCGAGCGAGTAGACATCACTGCGGGCGTCCACGTGAATACGTTTCGCGCCGACTTGCTCTGGGCTCATGTACCGATAGGAGCCGACCAGAGAGCCCGTGGCCGTCACGGACTGGTCACCGGTGGTCTTCACCAGTCCGAAGTCCAGGATCATCATGCGACCGTCCAAGCAGAGCATCAGGTTGCTCGGCTTGACGTCGCGGTGAATCATGCCTCGGATGTGCGCATAGTGCAGGGCTTCGGCCACGTCGGCCGTCCACCGAGCCACCTGCCGATAGTAAGCTCGCTCCTTCCCGCCGGTAGCACTACCGGGGAACACCGCTGTAGACCCGTCTCCCTCAGGTGCACCACCCCGCACCCATTGCTCAAGTCCGTCCTCATGCAGAAGAGCAGCCACCACCGTATGTGATATGTGCGGCGCACCGGCCTCGCTCAGCCGCTTGATCAAAACGCTCAAGGGCTGGCCGTCGATCAGCTCCATCGCGTAGTAGTACCCGTCCTGCGACTCGCCAAAGTCGTAGATGGGAATAATGTTGGTATGGTGCAGCTTAGCGGCCGCAGCGGCCTCGCGACGAAAGCGCGTGATCAGCTCGGGATGGGCCGAACTCACCACCGCCGGCAACAGTTTTAAGGCAACGGGTCTGCTGAGCTTCTCCTGGATCGCCTTGTAAACCACCCCCATCCCCCCGCGACCGATAATGCGCTGTACACGGTAGCCCTCGATCTCCGGAAACCGCTCGCGATACGACTCTTGAGACTCCACCGTTCGATCGGACAGCGAAGCCTCATACGAGGCGGTCTCCGCCGGTTCCAGCGAGGGCGGGTCCCTGCGGGCCTGGGGCTCGTCGGAAGCGGATGGATTACTCACACCGCTGCCTCCAATGCATGCGTGCAGATCACGCCCCTCAAGCAGCCCCCTTCAGGCGCGGCCATGCGCTCGACCACGGGCAGGCCTGCACAACTCGCTCTTATACCAAGGCTTATGAGCATTGAAAACATGATGCGCAGCCGCTCGCCGCCGGAGACAACCGGATACGCGCCGGTGGTGTGGGGGAGCACCAAGCCATCGTCGCCATCCACACCGGCTCCATGCGTAGAAGGAAGGCATAAGCGTCGCCAAAGATTAAGGTTAGGTTAAAGCGCAGGTTTACCCCGATAGCATGTTTTCCTTGAGTCGTGCCCATAAACAGGCTAACTTGATGTTGACTGGCCGTGCGCGTGCGAGCCTGGGCGGCTGGAAAGATATCGCATCTGCCGTATCCAAAGCACTGGCCGGCGGGCCATCAGCAGATCAGACAGGTCTCTTCCACGTACTGCCCGGACCCCGCATCCATACGTGCGCGCCAGCCCGACGCGAGGCACACGATGGGCCGAAGTCCTCGCCTTATTGGCGGCCGGGTCTCCTGGGCACTCGTATCGCTCTTCTCTATCAGACGGTTTGCCATGCCTTCGGCATGGGCGCGTCTGTCCCCAGGCGCTCGGAGCTTCCTCCAACCAGTGGCAGGTACTAAGTCATGTCGACCCACCAGAAGATGCAGAAAGTAGCGGCTTTACTGGCAGCATCCACGCTATCCGCGGTGGCAGCCGCGAGCTTGAACGCGAATCAAACGCTCGTACAAGCACAGCCCGTGCGGCTCGAAGCGGCCCAGGCTCCGGTGGTCCCCCAAGATGCGAACCAGTCACCCGGTTCGGTCGGCGCCTCCCCGGTGGACCGCGACGACTGCAATGGCAACAGCATTCCGGACGACCTGGAGGCGCCCATCACAATCTATCGCGCCTTGGGCACGACCACCGATGTCTGGTCGATGGGGCCCTACGCTCAGGACCTTCACATGGACACCCCCTCTGCCGTGCTGCACGGCTTCAGCATCGCCTATCAGAGCTCGGCCTTCTCCACGGCCTCCATGGCTGTGCGTTTCTATCTGAACGATGCGGGCAACACGCTGCCTCCCGCCCCGGCGGGATTGATCGCCGAATACGCAGGAATCGGTCCCCTCCTGCCAGGCATCCCGGAGGGTATAGCTACGTTTGACATTCCGTCGCCCATCGCCGTTCCGCCGGATCTGTGGATCGAGGTGTACGCTCCCAGCACCGTGCACGTCGCGCTAGCCGCAACACCACCGACCATAGGGTCTTCGAGCGGCACGATCGTCCTCGTGCCGCTTGGCCTGCCTGTCTATAGCGGGTACTTCCGGACAGAGTTGGAAGCCGTGTCCTGCGAATCCGACTGTAACGCGAACGAGATCCCGGATGGCTGCGACCTGGACTGCGGGCCCCCCGGCGGCCTGTGCGACCTGCCCGACTGCGGCCTCAGCGAAGACTGCCAGCCTAACGGCATCCCCGACGAATGCGACATCGCCGGCGGAACCAGCTCGGACTGCAATGACAACATGATCCCCGATGAATGCGACGTGGCCGTACGTACGCTCCTGGTCACGCTCGGTGTCCGCGAGACCGGCTCCACCGAGCCCATCGGGAGTGACGGTGGTACGTTGGGTAGCCTCGAATGGCTCAACCTCGATGGGCAAACGCTGGACATGGACGGGACCTGGCAGTTGTTCACCTGGGACCTCGACGCCGATCCGGTGGCGGGTTTCTCGGGCAACGGAGTTCTGGACGGTGACGCCGGGACGTTCGAGCACCTGCGCTTCAGGAGCACCGGGTTTGCCGGCCCCTTCACCCTGCACATCGATGAGGTCGTGGACACGGTCACCACGTTGGGCCCCGTGTCGATCACCGGTTTCGAGGGCTATGCGGATGATGAGGAGGTCATGTTCAAGTACCCCGGTTACTCTGGGACGACCCACGGCTATATCGCGTTAGGTTCCACTGCCGGAGTGGACAACATCACATCCTACGCCGGAAGCGCTTCCAACAAGGTGGAATTCAGCTTCCTGCTCGACGACCCGGGATGGTGGCTTCGCCTGACCACCTACAACGCCACTAACGTGCCCAACCCCACCATCGCCTTCGACGACGACAGCGTGGTGACAACCTGGATCCGGGGCGCCCGGCCCGGTTACTCTCCAGACTGCAACGGCAATCTGGCCCCCGACGAGTGCGACCTCTTTGGGGGCACCAGCGCGGACTGCAACGGCAATCTGGTCCCCGACGAATGCGACATCGCCGAGGGCACCAGCGACGACTGCCAGCCTAACGGTGTGCCTGACGAATGCGATCTGGCCTACGGCACCTCCAACGACGTGAACGGCAACAGCATACCCGACGAATGCGACCCGGACTGCAACCTCAACGGCGTTCCGGATGATTATGACATCCTCATGGGTACCAGCGACGACTGCCAACCTAATGGCAGCCCGGATGAGTGCGACATCGCGGGCGGCACTAGCCTCGACTGTGACTACGACGACGTTCCCGACGAATGTGAAGACATGTCGGTCCTGTATTTCGCTCAAGGCACCATCTATGACGCCCTGTTGATCTTCCCCCCGGTGGCCCAGGACCTGCACCTGGAGTCGAGCGCCGGCGCCGTTTTGCGCTCCTTCACCATCGGCTATACGAGTTACGATACCGGCATGCCGATGATCGCGCGATTCCACGTCAACGATCCTTACAACTCCGTCCCGCCGCCGTATACTGGCTTGATCGCTGAGTATTTCGGCTTCCCTCTGCAGTTCGGCGGGCCGCATGAGTTCACCTTCACACCAGACCCACCGCTCCAACTGCCACCGGATATCTGGCTCGAGGTTGGGACTCTCCTAGCCGCCCCTACGTTCATAGCTCTGAGCTCTTCACCGCCATCTACGGGCTCCTCGGAAGGTTGGATCGTGGACGCGACCAGCGGGCTTCCCATCTCGCCACCGTTGTCATATTGGTTCGACGTCGAGTTCGAGGGTTTTCCCTGCCAGGAGGACTGCAACGGCAACGAGATCGCCGACCCGTGCGACCTGGACTGCGGCCCGCCGGACGGTCCCTGCGACGTCCCGGGCTGCGGCCTGAGCGAGGACTGCAACGGTAACGATGTACCCGATGAATGTGACTTGTCCGGGTGGACCAGCGACGACTGCAACACAAACAGCGTGCCCGACGAGTGCGACATCATTGGAGGCACCAGCGACGACTGCCAGCCCAACGGCATCCCGGACGAGTGCGAGGAGGACTGCCAGCCGAACGGTATCCCCGACGACTGCGACATCATTGAAGGCACTAGCTACGACTGTCAAAACAACTACGTTCCGGATGAGTGCGACATCGCCGGCGGAAGCAGCGCGGACTGCCAGCCCAACAACGTCCCGGACGAATGCGAAGAAGACTGCCAGCCGAACGGAGTCCCCGACGACTGCGACATCATTGGAGGAACCAGCGACGACTGCAACGCAAACAGCGTCCCCGACGAGTGCGACGTCGCCGGCCTCACGAGCGAGGATTGCAACGGCACCACGGTGCCCGACGAGTGCGACATCGCCAGCGGCACCAGCGTCGACTGTCAACCGAACGGTATCCCCGACGACTGCGACATCATCGGAGGAACCAGCGACGATTGCAACGCAAACGGCGTCCCCGACGAGTGCGACATCGCCGGCGGAACCAGCGCTGACTGCCAGCCCAACGGCATCCCCGACGAGTGCGATATCGCCGGCCCCACCAGCGAGGACTGCAACGGCAATGCGGTGCCCGACGAATGCGACATCGGCTTGGGAACCAGCCTCGACTGCCAGCCGAACGACATTCCCGACGAGTGCGACCTGGCCGATTGTCCCCCGGCCGACCCGGACTGCCAGGACTGCAACAGCAACAGCATCCCCGACAGGTGCGACATCGCCAGCGGCAC
>CP070685.1:2821688-2833610 GCA_020352895.1 Phycisphaerales bacterium | reverse complement strand
CCGAGCCGATACTCCAGGCTGCCGCGAAGGCTGGCGGCCGAATCATCGTCCTGGAGGACAATTATGGTGGCGGTCTTCACGCGGAGATTGCCGAGGCGGCGGCCACCACGGGCGGTGTCCGCGTCGAAGGCATGACCTGTAAACGTATCCCCAAGTCCGGCCGGACGGCCGACGACGTGCTCAAGCTTGTCGGCCTTCATGTGCCGCAGATCGTTGCCAAGGCCAAGGGCTAATCATTTGCGGAGCCATCCAGGCGGAGACTGGGCGGCGGCTCGAAATCGTCCCGCGGCGGGGCTGGAGCCGTGGTGGGCTGCACTGCCCGCACGAAGAGCGTAACCTCGACGACCGGATCGGGATCGAGCGTCGCGTCGATCTGCCGCATCATGGCGAGCAAAGAATCGGCCAACCCGCCGCCTTGAGCCTCCGTTGAGTCCGGCTGCTCGGAAGCCCTCGTCCCAGGCTGCGATGCCACCCGATCGGGCTCGTCCTTCCCCATAGCACCCCGATCCTCCGACTTGGCTGGGGGGCGGTATCCAGCCGCCTTATCCAGGGCATCGGCCGCGTCGGTTAACTGGCTCAGCATGCGTTGCTCATCTCGCTCGGCGGCGTCGATCCGAGCCGATCGCTTCTCAGAGGGCGCGGGTGGTGGCGTCTGCTCGGCCCTGGAGGTTACCCGATTCACGGCGCTGGGCGCTTCAAAGACACCCGGCGAACGACCATTCTCGAAGTCCGGACGGGGAGACAACTCCGCCGGAACGTCCAGGCTGCCGACGCGCTCGGCCGCCGCGGCAACCTGCGGCCATCCGCTGCTAACGACATTCTGTTCGCTGATCAGTTGGACTCGCGCCTGTTGATCCTGTCCACGCAACTCTTCAATCAGCCGGACAAACTGGCTACGACGCCCGCGAAGTACCATCTTGCGGACGGCGCGATGCTCCTCATAACCACCGCGGCCCTGTGCCGATCTTCTGCCCGATTCTTCCAGGCGACCTTCGGCCGTCTCGGGCACGGTCTCCGTCCGCTCCATCGCCTCAAATGTGGGCGCGACGTCGAGCATCTCCCAGCCGCCGGCCGCCGCCGTGGAACGCGCCCGCCCAACCATGGCGTACATCGCCGCAGGGCCCTCCACCTCTACATCCAACCTAACCGGGTGCGCCGCCACAACATGGCTCCCGGCTCGCTCCAAGGGAGCCGGTGCCTTCATGCCCCCGTGAGCGGGCTCGCCCTTCGGCACCTCGGCAGGCCTTCGCGGAGCTTCCGCAACCGCCTCTGTGGTCGATACCAAGGCGCCGGGCTTCTGCCCCGCCGCCGACGCCTTGCCGCGTTCCTCTTTCAGTGGTGGAGGTTCCTTCGACAACGACTCGTCAAATACGTCTGCCACCGGAGGCTTGGCCAGGGTCGTCTGGGCTTCATCTTGCTCGCCAAGGCGACCACGCGCCCTCCGCGCCCTCCACGCCACCTCCGGGTCTCCGGCATCCTTCTTCGTCTCCGCTTCGCCGCGCGCCGCCAGGGCATCCAAGTCCCCCGGTCGAGACTTGGGAGGGGGAGGGCCTTCGGCGGGCAGGCTCTTCTCCGGGCCGATCTGGACTGTCTGCAAGGTGCTCCTTTCATCCCCTGGTGACGGCCCCCTGCCAGCCTGGCTGAGCGTGAAGTAGCCCGCGGTGCACGCGAGAGCGACGACGGCTGCGGTGGCGAGCCATCTGAGCACGGGGCGCGACCGACGCGGCAGTCCTGTCGTTTCGTCACCGGGCGTGCCCAGGAGCATGTCCCGCTCGAGCATCGCCACCGTTGATTCTCGCAGGCCAGGGGGCGCGGCCTCTACCGGAAGGTCCCTGACCCACTCCGCCGTCCTGGCCAGCTCCTCCAGCAGCCGACGCAACTGCGGGTCGGCCTCGAGTTGCCGCTCAAGTCTGGCGACTTCCGGTTCGCTCAGCTCACCATCGAGGTAGGCACTGAGGTGTTCGACGATGTCATCTCGGTGTTCCGCACACATGGCGTCACGCTCCGGCGAAGTACGGGGCGAGCCTTTCGCGCAGGGCCATACGAGCCCGGTGCAGCCGCGACTTCACGGTCCCCACCGCAAGCTCGAGGACCTCGGCAATCTGCTCGTAATCCAGGTTCTCGATATCCCGCAGGATAATGATCGCCCGCTGCTGCGGCTGGAGCTCGTCAATAGCCCGTCGGACGAGCTCCTGACGCTCCGCGGCCTCAAGTTGGCAGTCAGGCGGCAACTCGGCCCGCTCGCTGGCCTCACGGAGCAAGTGCTCAGCTTGGCGACCAACTACCGGGTCATGGCCGCCTCGCGGATCACGCACAGCCTTCGCGCGCTGCCCCCTTCGACGATGGTTCATGGCCAGATTCATCCCAATCCGAAACAGCCATGTATAAACCTGACTCGAGCCCCGAAAGGACGGAATTGCCAACAGGGCGCGCAGGAACGTTTCCTGGGTCAGATCCCGGGCGTCGTCGGCGTTGCCCACCATTCGGAGCTGGGCGTTGTACAGGCGGTCCTGATAGCGATCGATCAGCTCCGCGAAGGCGGCCAGATCGCCGCTCTGAAGGCGATCCACCAGGATCGCGTCTTCCAGCCGTATTGCCGTCTGCGAATGCACGGCCACCTGCCCGTCTGTTTGGACCGCGAAGCCGAGCGAAGGTTCCCGGCCAAGATTGGCTTAGCGGCACAATCCGTGACGGTCCTATCATCCGCCTGCCCGCAGGCGCGGTCAATCCGGCACGGGCGGCGGATCCCGAGGACGTCGCCCCGTCGGCTCGCCTGGACGTCCTCACATCTGCATGGTGCGGGAACTCGCTCGCCACGCCGCTCGATATCGCGACCCCGCACGGGGCCGGTGAGAGGTTCTCACGACTCACAGGCCACCCCGCTGGCCATGGTCGCGGTTGTGGGCATCGCCCTGGTGCGTCGCCGCTGACCTAGGGGCCGGCTTCAGGCGTAAGATTGAGAATCGCCGCCGGGGGGGGCGGCGTCGTCGCGCGGGGATACCGTAAGCCGGCAAGCCACACTATACTTGAAGCACCCTGTCTGCCGATGAGGAGCACATGAGACGGTTCTTGAAGACAAGGGCGAGCATTCTGGGAGGCCTCTGCCTGTGGGCGGCGTCGATTCCGGCAACCGCCCGCGCCCAGGCTCTGGTCAACCGACCGCTGGAGGTTCGACGCACAGACGCGGGATTCATTCTCGTGGGTTACCGGGCGGAAGTCGGCAGTCAGGACCGTTTCACCCTGGTACCAGACATGTCTAGCGATCAGGCGCGCGCTCAACTAAACAGTATTCAATGGGACCAGATCGTTGACAAGCTTGAGGATGAGGGCGCGGCGGCTGCGGCCCGTCGCCTCTGGAACGGAGATATCGAGCGTGTATTCGTCGGACTGCCGCGCCCCGGCGGCAGCGTCAGCGAGGTAGCATACGAGAAGATTCCAGCCCGATACTCGAGAGACAACCTGGTACGCCTGATACGCGCCTCGTACGGCCCGAAGATCGTTGTCGCGATCGATGAGGGAGAGCATTTCAATTACCGGTTCGTTTCGGCGAACAGCACCCTCGTCGTCGATGCCCAACGCCTTGAGCCGGGCACGCCGGCCTGGCGTGTTCGCTATCACATCGTGGACTTGACCCCTATGCCCGCCGAAGACGATGAGCCCGAGCCGAGGGATCTTACGGCCGTGGAGCCCAAGTGGCCGCTACCGGACCTAATGCAAGCGTTACCCACCACGCAGCCGGCTCCGGGTGAGATTCTGATTCCCCAGGACATCGGAAAGGGACTCAAACAGGTATACCCCCCCACCGACAGTCGGCCCGCCGAACCCTAACTGCCTTGTATGAAATAACTTGACGTGCGGGACGCCCGCCGATAGCCTGATTTGACTATGGGCAGAATTCGCATGGCCCTCGGTAGCACCTGCCAACGACGATCGGATAACGTCTTACTGGCCCTCATAGTCGGTCTGGCGCTCCTCTCCAGTTGTCGCGAGGCGGAGAACGAGCCGGCTTACAATCAAAGCCTAGGCTCAGAGCAGGCGCCGTTGCTGCCCACTGCGTCGATACTGCTCGACCAGAACATACTGCAGGGCCCCAGAGTGCAAGCCACCGAGCTACCGGCCTTCCACCAAGACATGCCGACACTCGCGGAGATCGAGCGCGCCCCGAAGGCCGCCGACGCGCCAAGCCCCTCGGACCAGGAGGAACGCGAAGCCGAAGAGGAACCGCCAGAAGACGACGCAACGCTCGATGCCGATGAGCAATAGGCCCGCAGCAGGTTGCAGGCCTGTGGGGCATAGTTGTTCCCCCGGCGGCGACACGGACCGAGACGTAATGTGAGCCAGCCCCCGTCGCCGACACACAGAGATCGCACGCTGCTCCAGGCTCACAGCCTCGCGGAAGCCCATCTTTACCTCATGGTCCAGAGCTGCTCTCATTGCGGCCAAGGGCCGCTGCTGAGCGCCACCAGCTTGCGCGAAGCAAGCGGCCGACCGGGCCGTGCTCTGCTGACCATGCAGGCCAAGTGTTCTCATTGTCACGAAGAATCGTGGTTGCAGTTCGAACTGCCCGAACAGGAGGAGCCGCGGCCCGGCTTGGATACTCGCACCAATCGAATCAATCCGACAGGGGAACCCTCACGAATCCTGGATGTCACGCAGTGGGTCACCCTGCACCGGATCGTGCTGAACGCGGCGGAACGCGCGGCCGACAAGGCCGAAGCCCGAGAGCTCAAATGCGAAGCCGCCGAGTGCCTCGACGAAGCTCTCCGCTTCTACGGGGCTGACAGCGACCTGCCCCCGGCGAAGGCCCTTTTCACCGAACACTCGCGCCGGCGCATCAAGGATCGACCGGAGTTGTACATCCGCCAAGCCCTCCTTGCCCAGCGTCAGAGACTGCCCAGCCGTGATGTCGCCGCCCGCGACCCGGCACGGCCAGCCAGCCGCCGCTGGTGGCAATTCTGGCGTTGAGGGGACGGCTAAGGACTGGGATGGACGCTCCACCTCGCGGCAATATGTGGGGTAGTCCCAGACAAAGAACCGAATACACCCTGTGAAGACAGGGATACTCACAGGCCCCGCGATTGACAGTGGGGATGCCGGGGCACTATCATCCGCGTCTGCGGCTGGTGGCTTCGCAGGGCGCCCGGTACAGGCGTCCCCGAACGTGGCGATGTCAATGCATCTCAGTCAGATCGTGGATTTCTTGAGCACTCAGGGCATGCCCTCTGAGCTCTGCGGCGATGGCGACATTAGGATCGACGCGGTCAACACACTGGAAGATGCGCGGCCGGGCGAAATCAGCTTTCTGGCCAATCCCAGGTACGAGCGTCAGCTCAAGACCACGAAGGCGTCGGCCGTCGTCGTTTCCAGGAAACACCGCCCTTCCAATGGCCTGAACCTGATCCGGACCGAGGACCCCTATGCGGCCATAACCGCCTTGATGGTCCGCCTGCATGGCCACCGCAGACCCCCTCAGTGGGGCATTTCTGAGCAGGCCAGCATTGCCGGGTCAGCACTGTTGGGCGAGAACGCCAACATTGGCCCCCATGTAACCATCAGCGAGCGCGTCATCGCCGGCCAGAATCTCACCGTCTATCCGGGCTGCTACATAGGACCCGGGTGTGTCCTGGGCGACGATGTGACTCTCTACCCCAGTGTGGTCCTCTACGAACAGGTCACGGTCGGCTCGCGGGTCACTATCCACGCGGGCACGGTCATCGGGGAGGATGGACTCGGTTACGCCCCAGTCAAGGGCAAATGGGTCAAGATTCCTCAGATCGGCTGGGTGGAGATCGGCGACGATGTCGAGATCGGAGCTAACTGCACCATCGACCGGGCGACCCTTGGGGCCACGCAGGTTGGCTCCGGCACCAAGTTCAGTAACCTGATCGCCGTGGGCCACGGGACCAAAATCGGTCCCGATTGCCTTTTCGTCGCTCAGGTGGGCCTGGCCGGCTCGGTGAACGTGGGCAAACACGTCACCATGGCGGGCCAAGCCGGCGTGGTCGGCCACATCGCCATCGGAGACAACGCCACTATTGGGGCGAAGGCCGGCGTCATCAACAATGTCGAGGCGGAAACCACCGTCCTGGGCCAGCCGGCTGTCCCCATCAATGAGGCCAAGCGCCAGTACGCCGTCATCCAGCGACTGCCTGAAATGCGCCAACGCCTTCGGGATCTCGAGAATGAGATTCGCGAGTTGAAGAAACTCCTCGCCGAGCAGGATGGGGCCTCCTGACGCTGGCGGCTGAGAGAATCCCCGCGACCATGACTGCCGGATCTGCAGCAGATAACGCCGAGGTGCTGGGGATCATCGCCGGGGCCGGCCGATTCCCCTTTCTGGTCGCCGAGGGAGCCCGCCGACAGGGCATTCGCGTCGTGATCGTGGGGCTCGGCGGCCTGGCTCAGCCGGAACTGCGGCAGGTTGCGGACAGGTACTACACGAGCGGTCTCCTGCGGCTAGGACGCTGGATTCGGATCCTCCGCCGCGAGCGCGCCTCCCGGGCCATCCTGGCAGGGTCGGTGCGCAAGTCAGACATGTATGGGCGATTCCGCCTCCTGCGTTATCTGCCCGATCTGGCCAGCATCCGGGTGTGGTACTTCCGTGCCCGCGACAAGCGAAACGACTCGATCCTGCGGGCCACGGCCGACTTCATGGCTGAGAAAGGAATCACCTTGACAGACTGCGTGCGCTACTGCCCGGAACACATGGCTCCCGCCGGCGTACTGACCGTTGCGCAACCTAGTGCGACACTCCAGCGTGACATTGCGTTCGGTTGGCCCATCGCCAAGGAGATCGGGCGGCTCGATATCGGGCAAGCCATCGCCGTCAAGGAACAGGAAGTCATAGCCGTCGAGGCCATCGAAGGCACCGACCGTCTCATCCTGCGCGTGGGGGAACTGTGCCCATCAGGGGGATGGACGCTGATCAAGGTGGCCAAGCCAAACCAGGACATGCGCTTTGACGTCCCCACTGTGGGACCGAACACCATCAGGAATCTGGCGGCTCACGGGGCCAGAGCTCTGGTGGTCGAGGCCGGCAAGACACTCATCGTGGACCGCAGCGAGACGATCGAGCTTGCGGACCGCCACGGTCTGTGCATTATTGGCCACGAGCCCTGAGGCTGCCTCCTTCGTTCCCCAGCCGATTCTTATCAGAACCACACCCACCGGCATCGAACCGCTTTGCCGAGGTCCCCCCGCGAATCGTACGTTTCGGTATTCCAATCGCCGTCGGCCTGCGCAGCCCGGGGGGACGTCCATGCTGCCGGTCATGCAAACAGCCCTGGCAGGCATTCGGTCCAGCCAGCGCGGCCTGCAAGTCGTGGCCAACAACGTGGCCAACGTGAACACCGACGGATACCGGGCCCAGCGTTACGATTCGGCCTCAGGCGAAGTGCGCCCTCGGCACGATCCTCCTCCGCCGGTCCCTGAAGACGCAGATTTGCCGCCGTCCGATGTGGACCTCGCTGAGGAGCTCATCGATCTGAAGCGATACGAACTCGGTGTGCGGGCGAGCATCAGAGCGATCGAGGTCGCCGATAACATGTTAGGCCGACTCTTCGACATCGTCGACGACCGCGAGTCCTGACTCGCAATCACCGACTGACTCATCATCGCCTTCTGTCCCCTCGGTTCGCCGCGTGGCCCCTCCCCCCGGCCTCCGATATACTGCCTCTGCGACACTGAACGATTCCCCCGGGATGACCGTAAATAAAGGACCTGCGATTTCCTGGCGCCGCGCCCGCAGGAGAGCCAAGATGAACAACGCCCGAACCCGCCGCCTGACCGCGACGTTTTGTGCCTTGACGATTGTCACAAGCAGTGTGCTGCTCTGCGCCTGTCGCCGAGCCGCCGGGCCCGAGGCCGCCGCACCTGCGCCTCCGCCGCCTGCCGACGACAACGTGGTGTTGATCTCCGTGGACACGCTCCGTGCCGATCGACTGAACTGCTACGGCTACGAGGCGCGTAAGACAAGTCCCCACATCGACGCCTTCGCCGCAGACGCGATTCTCTTCGAGAACCACGCCGCCGCTTCGCCCTGGACCACGCCGACCCACATGAGCCTGTTCACCTCGCTGTACCCTTGCCAGCATGGCCTGACCCAGCCCTTCGGCGACTTGATGGACAACCTGCTGAGCGGCGGCCAGTTCAACAAGCTCCCGGAGGAGCGCGTCACACTGGCCGAGATTCTCAAAGACAACGGATATGCCACGGGGGCTTTCACCGCAGGCGCGGCCGTCGATCCCAAGATCGGTTTCGGTCAGGGATTCATCGTCTATGACACGTCCATGTACAAGTTGGGCGAGGCCAACATGGAAGAGATGTTCGGATGGCTAGACCGAAACAGCCTGGGCAAATTCTTCCTCTTCTGGCACAACTTCGAAGTGCACGCGCCCTACCTGGAGGCCGACTTTCTCGAGGACGTCCTGCCCTCCGAGACGGCGGCGCAGATCCGCCCCGGCCTTGAGGAAATCAAGAAAGGTCTGATCGAATTCAACCCCAACGTCGCCGAGCGACAGAAGTTCAAGGACCAGATGACGACTCTGCTGGGCCGGCACGGCGCCCTGACTCGCGACGTATGTGAGACTCTTTACACGGGCGGCGTGCTCTCGTTCGATCGCTGGTTCGGCCAATTCGTTCAATACCTGCGCGACAAGGACCTGTATGACAACACGATGATCATTCTGACGAGCGACCACGGGGAGGAGTTCGGCGATCGTGACCCCGAGACGTTCTACGGGGGCCACGGTCACACGCTGTACGAGGAGATCATCCGCGTGCCGTTGATTATCAAGCTGCCGCGGCAGCAGTACGCCGGCACGCGCATCAGCGCCAACGTGCGCACCATCGACATCATGCCCACGATTCTCGACGTTCTTCGCCGCGCCCCCAGCAGACACGACATGAAGGGCGTCACGCTGCGAGCCATCTGGGAAGGTGCCGAAGCCGATTCCAGTCGTGTGGCCCTGAGCGAGTCACTCATTGAGCCCCAGGAGCAGAAGAGTATCCGCGTGGACCAGTACAAGCTCATCGTCACTGTAGACTCAGAGACGGTGGCCGAGCACGGCCGCTGCTACCTGCCCGACGAGCCGGCGGCCGTCGAGCTCTACGATCTGCAAGCAGATCCGCTGGAGAAGAACAACCTGTTGGCCGGCGATCCCGAGCAGCGCTTGCGGGACCTCGCTTCCAGCTTCGAGACATCGCTGAGGGACCGTCTCTCGGAGGAGGAGGGCGAAGCCGATCAGGTGGACCTCGACTACGAGACTCTCGAGAGACTCAGGCAAATGGGGTACATCCAGGACTGACGCCGGCCCGTACGAGGACCCGAGCCCCGTCCGCATCACGTCTACTCCGGCGACTCCTCGCTCGGCAGATAGCCCAATTCTTGAAGCTGCTGCTTGGTACGATCGTCATAAGAGAGCTTGCGAGAGGCCTGGAAGCTGACCTTCTTCTCGATATCCTTGTGACGGCGGTAGGCCTCCATAAGGTCCTGGAGGACTTCGGGATGCTCGGCGGCGACGTTCCGCATTTCCTGTGGATCGGCCTGCACGTCAAGCAGCAGCTTCACCTCGACGAACCGGGTGCGCGGCCGACCCTGAATGTAGCACTGAGGCGCATAGACCAGCTTGAAGGGGCCCTTATAAACCGCATAAACATTCCCGGTCAGAATCTCGTCGTCGCGCAGCCCCACGGCAACGGCCAGCTCAGGCATCATCGCCTTGATCTCCTCGTAGGCGATGACCATGAAAGACTCGGTGACCACGTATTCCTCGAAGTGCCGATCGCGCATGCGCTGCAGGATAGACTCGCCGTTCAGTTTGGCCACCTCCCGCACCTGCGGAAGTTCTCCGCAACCTCCGATCTCGGCCAGGGTAAAGAAAAGATCCGTCAGCGACACGCGCTCCTCGACTCGTCCGGTCGGGTACTCGGCCCGCAAGCTCTCCGGGAACCAGATCACCGCCGGCGCCCTGACCATGTACTCCCACGGCAACGAGTAGGCGTGCTTGTAGTAGGTCCTCTCGCCATGCTCGCCATGGGCCTGGCCGTGATCGGAAGCTACCACGTACACGGTGTTCTCCATGCCCGGCGTCGATGAGAACATCTCGTACAATGCCCGCAGCGTGGCATCGCAGAACGCGATGATGTAGTCACTTTTGAGAAAACCGTCGTCCAGGTCGTTGAACTTGTCCCAATCCACCGGCCCCAGCCCATTCTCCTCCAGGTACTCCATCAGCCAGCGGACGTTGTCGTTGTATGTGGTCAGATGTTTCGGTCCGTTGTGGAGATTCAGGAAAAGGAAGAACGGGCGGTCACCCCGCGTGGTCAGTACCTCCATCAGGCCGGCATATCGCTGCGGAACATACTTGGACACGTACGGGGTTACTGAGGGAAACTTCTCACCCTCAGAAGGAGGCTTGGTGTACGGCCCATCGCCGCCGCCTAACCGATCGCGAAACTCCGCCTTCAAACGCAGATCTTCTTCGAGAGGAGGTTTGGGGATAGTAATCCGTCGGTCGTTCAGCAGGCCGTCCGGGACGTTGGTGAACGATAGGCTCGGCGTCTCCAGGGGATTGAACATCATGTCAAAATAGCGGAAACCGCGGCTCAACGACGCATTCACGGGGCCGAAGTACGGGTGATCCGGATACGTCACGGTTAAATAGCCCCGCCCCGCCAGGAGCTCGGCTATGGTCGGCGCGCCGGGCGCGATCACGAGGTTGTTCTCGTTCTCCATGTCCACGCGGAGTTGGTGGTTGCGGTAGCCGGTGAACATCGAAGCGTGCGATGGGAAAGTCCAGGTGGCCGGGGCGATCGCGTTGGCCAGATAGATCCCTTCGGCCGCCAGCTCAGCCAGGAAGGGAGAGGTGTTCCTTGTGTTGCCCCCGAGGGAGTACCTGTCCAGCCTGGTGTTGTCATACACCGCAAATACGATGTTGGGCAGTCCGGCCGCGGAGCCTCCCGGCCCCGTCCCGCGGGAAGAGCTTCCCACGTCGCCGCCCGGAAGGTCCTTGCTGTCTCGGCAGCCAGCCGTCGGTCCAAGACACACCAGGACAGCCACGATCGCGGTCAGCCCCAGGGGCTTGCTTTGCAGAAGCTTACTCACAAGCCGCTCCTACTGGGTCCATCGACGCCGCACTCCCACGAATCAGCCAATGATACAGATGCCCTCCCAATCATGTCCACACGATAACGCCGCTGGGCTCTCAGCCCTGCCTCTTTTCGACGGACATCGTCATGCCTTAGAATCCTCAGTCAGCCAGGGCCGGCCGCCCTGTCGAACGGCCGCCCTGAGAGCCCCGAGCAAGGAGTATCCGCTGATGCAGGCAGGGCGGCAGATCAAGCCAAACACGCGCGTTCGAGTGGCCCAGACCATCCATGGCCGAAAAGATGCGTGGACTTGTGAAGTGGAGGGGGTCGTGCTCAGCCACCAGCCAGAAAAGAGCGAGAGCTGGTTTGCGCACGGCAAGAACGGAAGGGTCTGGTTAACTCGGATTCGCCTCAGAAAGGATGACGGGGAGATCACGACGCTGAATCTCGATCATGATTCCCGCGTCACGATTCTCAAGGAACCGGAATCCTGAGTCGGGTGCCGTTGCGGCTGAGTTGCGCGAGCGGGTGGCGCCGCGGCGGTCAGCGGCGCCGCAACGAAGGTCTCTCAATCTGCTGACTGGCGAAGCGATGCCCATGCAAGCGCGTTCGGAGACAGACAACAGCAGCACGCGCGCCTCGGATACGGTGCAACCACAGCCGTCGCGCCGAGTCATCGCCCTCGCCTACGGGATTGCCGTGCTTGCCCCGCTGGCAACGGCAGGCCTTTACTTCCAGGCCACACGCGCTGCCGGCGTGGACATCGGGTTTCCGCTGGACGACAGTTGGATCCACGCCCAGTACAGCCGGACCATCGTCGAAGGTCGCCCCTTT
>CP070685.1:2816513-2821588 GCA_020352895.1 Phycisphaerales bacterium | reverse complement strand
CAGGCCGTCTATCTGCACGAGGGGGACAGCTACCTCGTCCGCGAGCTCGATCAGCAGGCCCGCGTGGCCTACGTCGAACGCGCCGACGTGGACTACTACACGCAGCCCATTCTGTCCAACTCCTGCCGGATCATCGAAACGCGCCACCGCGACGTCTTCCTTGGCGGCGTCAGGTTCTTCGGTGACGTCGTGGTTACCTGGCAGACCGTCGGCTTCAAGAAGATCAAATACTACACGCTTGAAGTCGTGGGACAGTCGGCCCTGGATCTGCCCTCGCAGAGCATCGAGACGCAGGCCCTCTGGGTACAACCGCCGGCCGAATGCCTCGACGAACTCCGCCTCGCCGGCTACAAGCCCATCGAAGCCCTCGTCGGCGTGCGCAACATGATGCTCGCCGCTTTGCCCTTCCTGGCCATGGCCGATCGACACGATATCTCCGGCGTCGTGGACACTTCACAACTCGGTGCCCCAGCCATGTTCGTCTACGACCGCTACCCCGGCGGCGTCGGCTATGCTCGCGCCGGCTACGATCGCCTTGACGAACTGCTGACCATGTGCCGGACCATCGTCAAGGATTGCGACTGTCAATCCGGATGCCCTTCCTGCGTGGGCTTACCCAATCTCCGCCCCCCGCTGCACGGCGACCCGGACCTCGGCGCCGGCTACGCCATCCCGGACAAAGCGGCCGCCGCCGCGCTCTTCGATCAGTGGCTCGCCGGCCGCCCCGCCGGCCCGGGAACCGTCCCGTAACTCGCCGCAACCTCACTTTCAGCACGCCTGGCCGCGGGCTTGCATAATGGTCCTGCTAAAGGTACAGTAAACGTTGCGTGGGAGTCTTAAATACTCCACCTTGCCGGCCGACATAATACGGCGGGCCGTTCCTGGGCTTGGCGTGCACACACGAATGCCCAGAGGCATGGCCGGCCGGTCAAGCGCGATTCCTTTCGGTAGTGTCGGTTCCCGCTGGATAGCGCCGGACCCTGGTGAATACGCGAGGGGACCGCCCGACACGAGGCAACGAATCGCCAGCCGGAACTTGCTCAAGGGCAGTGATATGAGGATATAATGATCCCTGAGGGGACGGTCATCATTTTCGGCAGCCCGGCGCGTCCACCATTACTCTCTATCAGCGTACGAGAACAGTCATGAACCCTGCAGAGCAACCACCGGAATCGGGCGATTCGTCAACCCAGGATTCGGCTCCGGACGAACAGCAGCAGCCGGCGAATCTTCAGCGCCCCGCACCGGCGGAAACTGCACGGGACTCGGCAGCGCCGGCCCCCGCTCCGAAAGAACCTGCCGCCGCGCCCCGGCCTGAGGCCCCGGCCGAGACGCAACTGGACGCCCAGACCGCCACAGAACTGGATATGATGATGGCCGACGTCAGCGCCGAGGACTTGGTCCAGGCCTACCAGACTCCACCCCCAGCCGCAGAGCGCGACCGCGAAGGCATCCAGAAATGCAGGGTTGTGGCCCTCAGCGGGGACGACATCTTTGTCGATGCCGGGCCCAAGAACCAGGGCGTCGTCCCACGTCAGCAGTTCGGCGAGAACCCGCCCCAGGTAGGCCAGTTCGTCGAACTGATCCTCGATTACTACGACGCCGACTCCGGCCTCCTGGTCATGTCGCGCGAGAACGCCGTAAAGGCCGCCAACTGGGCCACGCTCGAACGGGGCGCGCTCGTCGAAGGCCGCGTGACCGGCATGAACAAGGGCGGCCTGGAAGTGGACCTCAAAGGCATCCGCGCCTTCATGCCCGCCTCACATGTTGACATCCACCGAATGCATGACATCTCCACCCTGATCGGCGAGCGCGTGACTTGTATCGTCACGGGAGGTGGATCGCCGGGAACAGAACGTCCTCGTCTCCCGACGCAAATACCTTGAAAAGGAGCAGGCCGAAGCTCGCCAGAAGACCCTGGCCAGTCTCAATGAGGGAGACACCATTACGGGCAAGGTCGCCCGCATCACCGATTTCGGCGCCTTCGTGGATCTCGGCGGCGTAGACGGCTTGCTCCACATCAAGGACCTCAGCTACGGCCGCGTCGAGAAGGTCGCTGACGTGGTCAAGGTCGGTGACCTCGTCGAAGTCAAGGTCCTTCGCGTCGACACCAAGAAGCAGCGAATCTCCCTCGGGCTCAAGCAGGCCAGACCGGATCCCTGGCTCGACGTGGAGCAGAAGTACTTCCCGGGCATGCGTGTCAAGGTGCGGGCCACCAAGCTTGTCCAGTTCGGGGCCTTCGCCGAGTTGGAGGAAGGCGTCGAGGGCCTGATCCCCCTGAGCGAGATGAGTCGCATCAAACGCGTGACCAAGCCCTCGGAAGTTCTCCATACCGGAGACATCGTCGAGGTCCACATCCTCAAAGTGGATGCCAAGGAACGCCGCATCTCCCTGAGCATCAAGGAGCTCGAGGAGGACCCCTGGGCCGGCGCGGTGGAGCACTTCCCCGAACAGGGCACAGTCAAGGGCAAGGTCACCCGTACCACCGAGTTTGGGGCCTTTGTCGAGCTCAAACCCGGAGTGGAGGGCCTCGTGCATATCTCCGAGTTGTCCCAGAACCGGGTTCGCGCCGTCCGTGAGGTCGTTAGCGCGGGACAGGAGGTAGAGGTCCGCGTGCTGGGAGTGGACCCCGACAAGCGTCGCATCTCCTTGTCCATGAAGCCTGCCGTGGAAGAGACCGTGGCGGTCAAGCCCGAGTCCCAGGGGATTGCCAAGGCCCGCAGACGTAAGAAGCCCCTTCGTGGCGGGCTGAGCTGGGACGGCATCGGGGACCTCGGTGACCTTCGGGGGCTGGGTGGCCACCGCTGATACGTCCCGCCTTCATGCCCTTTGCGAATGCCTTCTTCGCGCGAATGCCGGCACACACTGCAGGACGACGGTCCCTCCGCGTCGAGACCAGAGACATCGGCCCCGCGCTACACATCGCGTGCAGCGGTGAGCGAGTTGGAGATTCGCCTTCGGTCGCGACAACGATTCAATGAAGCTGGTCAGTTCGTGGCGCCGGAATGCGCCCGCAAGAATGCCTCGATGCGGCCCACCAACGCCGCACGCCGCCGAAGCCGGGCCTCCTGACATTCGAAGTGTCGCCGATCAGCCGGACAGAAGCTGCGCACACTGCTCAGGTCCGCGGCCGCGTCATGCATCTCCTGGGACCAGACGTCCGCCAGGTGGGCGAGCGTCTGTCGCGCCTCCGAGATTCCCAGTTGCGTCTCAAAATCCGCCACCCCGATCAGGTCCTCGACGGCCTTCGCGGCCTCCCCCGACCCGGGCTCCATGTCGAGAAGCTCCGCCTGCTTCGTCAATTGACGGACCCACTTTCGGGTTCGCTCCAGCAGCCAGGACCGCAATTGCCCCTTGAGGCTCGCCTCGCCGAACGGCTCGCCCGCCTTGTCCACATCCATTTCGAGCTCGTACATGGTGCCGAACGAATCCCCGGCACTCCTGAGACCCTCCCCCGAGAGCTGGGGACCGAACGGCAGCGTCTCCAACTCTGCCGGCGTCGGATGCCAGGGCGTGTGCAGGGTGACGTGAAAAGAGCGGCTGCCATTCTGGATTTCGATCGGCTTCATGCTCGCACTCCTCAGAGCGCGACGCCACGCGCCCACGCGTGGTGAGAAGACTCCCAAGATCGGCGCGCCCCATAAGTATAACCTACATCGACGGCAAAGAGGGCCGATCCTTAGCAAAGTTCCGTGGTACGTTGACCAGACCGCCGACGACCGCGCGACGACACCGGCCCGGCTGGCCGGAAGCCGGCCCGGGAACGGCGGCATGGCGGTGACCTACTCGAGCCCATGCCGTTTCCCGTCCCCTCGCCCGCCTCCACCTTGACAGCGGCCTGCGATCATTGCACGCTTTGGACCGGCGGCCGGCCCGGATTTGTGGCCAACGGCGCGAATGGGGCTAGCATCCCACGACCGCGGAGCCGAGGCGCCGCTCGGCCCCTGCGCCCCGCGAACTGGTTCTGCCCCGCCCCAGACGCGGGAGCGATCCCGATCGACAACCCGGAGCAAGCTGCGAACGTCAGGCGATCCCCACAGTCGGAGAATCTGTGATGGTTAAGTATGTGTACTCATTCGGTGACAGAAAGGCGGAAGGATCCGGCCAGGACCGGGATCTGCTGGGGGGCAAGGGCGCCGGATTGGCCGAGATGACCCGCATTGGGCTGCCCGTGCCCGCAGGGATGACCATCACCACCGAGTGTTGCCATCATTACCACACGCACGGCAAACAGTGGCCCAAGACCCTCAGGAAGCAGATCCTCGAAGCCGGACGTAAGCTCGAGCGAACCTGTGGCAAGAGATTCGGCGACCCCCGGAATCCTCTTCTGGTCTCGGTTCGGAGCGGCGCCGCCAGGTCCATGCCCGGCATGATGGAGACCATCTTGAACCTCGGCCTGAACGACCAGTGCGTCGAGGGGCTGGCCAAGGCCTCCGGCGACCGGCGCTTCGCTCTCGATGCCTACCGGCGGCTCATCATGATGTATGGTTCGACGGCTATGGGGATCCCGCGCGAGCGCTTCGACGAGGCCTTCGCCCGCCTCAAGGATGAGCGAACTCGCCGCCGTTTGAGCTGGCGTGGCGGAGCTCCTATCACCGACACCGAGGTGGACGCCGACGAGTTGGCCGAGCTGGTTGAGCGGTTCAAGGCCATCTACCAGCGTGAGACCGGCAAGCCCTTCCCCCAGGACCCCTTCGAGCAGTTCTTCGGGGCCATCAACGCCATCTTCGAAAGCTGGATGCAGGACAAGGCCGTCACCTACCGCCGAGTCGAGAAGATCACCGGCCTGAAGGGTACCGCCGTCAACGTCCAGCAGATGGTCTTCGGAAACATGGGCAACGACTCCGGCACCGGCGTCTGCTTTACGCGCGATCCCAGTACGGGCGAGAATGTCTTGTACGGCGAGCTGCTCATGAACGCCCAGGGCGAGGATGTCGTCGCCGGCATCCGCACACCCATTCCCCTGGTCGAGTTGGACCGCATCATGCCCAAGGTCGCCCTGCAGCTCCAGGCCGTCCGCGCCCTTCTCGAGCTGCACTACCGCGACATGCAGGACATCGAGTTCACCATCGAAC
>CP070685.1:2808724-2816413 GCA_020352895.1 Phycisphaerales bacterium | reverse complement strand
CGGCGGTCGCGGCGGCCGGGGCTACGGCCGAGATCGTTACTAAACGATTCGCGTCCCAAGGAAACAAAAGAGGTCACCACGGGTGGCCTCTTTTTTTATTTTAATGCCCGGCCGGCCGGCAACGTTCGGCTATTTGCGTTCCTCGACGATCTCGAATTTGTAGGTGGCGATGGGCTCCGGGCCGCTGTAGAGCTTGGCCCGATAGGCGCGGCAGCCGCCCTGCTCGAGGATGGGCTGGACCGCGAAGCGGCGGCCCATGCGTCCGTACTGCTTGTCCCAGGTGAAGGCATCCTCGGCCAGGACCTCTCGTTCCTTGTCGGGCACGATGGTGATCTTAAAGTCGTTGCGGTCGGCTTCGGGTGGCAACTGGACGACCACCAGGAACGATTCGTCGGCCGGCGCGATCTTCTTCTCCCAGTCGTATTCATTGTCGTACAGGCCCAGAGCGATCTTGAGGACGTCGCCCTTGAGCTTGATGCGGGTGCGGGTGACGTCGAGGGCCCTGAAGATGCGGCCGACCTGATCATCGTGGGCGGCATCGATCAACTGCCGGGCGTCGCGCTTGGGCGGGCTGCCTTCGGCCCACAGGTGCGTGGGCTCGTTGACGGCGGCGATCTGCCGACCGGTGCCGGTGTCGATGAGGACGACGTTGCATTCGACGTACGCGTCATTTCGCGTCCAGAGATAAGGGACTTGTTGCCATCCTGTGATGATGGGGTAACCGTCGGCATCGGTGCCCCAGACGGGCACCTGGTTGTAGCGAGTCTCGCTCTGGGTGCCGGCCTCGTAGCGGTAGCAGTCGCCGCAGACCAGGGCCTGGACGGCCTTGGCCTGGCCGATCTGCATGGCTTCGTCGGCGCTGAGGATTCCGGCGAGGACGGCGTCGCGTTCCTTGAAGATGTCGGCGAGGTGGCTGCGGGTGTAGACCTCGTAGGTGCCGTTGTTGGTGAGGTTGGTGGCGACCTTGTCGCTGATGGCCTCGGCGACGCCCGGCACGCCGGTATGGTTGGAGAAGGGAATGACGGCGAGGCGCTTGAGCTCCGGGCGGTAGAAATCGGGAGTATGGTAGACCCAAATCTCGTCCTTCTTGGTGGAATCGCCACAGCCGCCGGCCAAGACGGCGGCGGCCAGGCCCAACAGCATCACGGTCCTGAGTTTATGCATGTACGACTCCCCGAGCCCCTGGCCCGCCGGAGCGGGCCGGGGCGGCCTGACGCGCCACAGACGCTTCAAAAACCACTCACGTGGCACGGGTAGGCCTTCATATGCTCTTCGATGTGGTTGGCGTATTTCTGCATGACCTCGGCGAGGATGCTCTCCTCGTCGGCGGCCTTCTCCGGATCGGTCAGTGGGTCGATCACCACCAAGCGATAGTAGTAATTCTTGCGGCTGATGACGAAGCCCGGGATGATCGACGAGCCGCATCGCAAAGCGATCTGCATGGTGCCCGTGAGAAAGCGGCGCTCCCTCCCGAAGATCTTGACGGGCATGGTGCGGAGGCGCTCTCCGCGGTCGCGGGCCACGTCCAGGGCGCTGGCCAGCAAGTACCCCTCCCGCAGGCAGCGATACAGGTCGCGGGGGAAGGAGTCGGCATAGAAGAGGCGGATGGCCCGGAACTCGGGGAACGTCTCGGCGTACTTTTCCTGGATGTATCGGCGAAGGGGCCCCTCGTTTCGGTCGCGGACGCCGGCCGTCTTGTACCCGAGCAGAGCGCTAAGCAGGGCCGCCACATGGTGCGAACCGTGGTGCGACATGGTGACATAGACGCCCTTTCCGCGGGCCAGTTCACGATCCAGCATGTCACGGCGCTGGAAGCGAATGCGCTTGAGAATCTTCTCGCGGGGCAGCTTGTCGAAGATGAGATACAGCAGTTTGTCGCAGCGGGTGCGCATGAAGAAGTGGATGGTACGCCGGCGAGCCTCGCCGGAGCTGATATCGTCGCCGTAGATTTCGCCCAGCTTGCGTCCGAACCGGGCCCGCCGCTTGTAGTTGACCAGATACTCGCAGAAGCCGAAGAACTGCCCGAACTTGTACAGCCCGGTCAGGGAGAAGCAGCGGGCCCAGCCCCATAGGAACGCGCGCACGACGCCATACTTGAGCCGGAACCACCAGCTCACGCCGGGGCGTTCGGGCGTGCTGCGCTCCAATCGCGCGGGCAGAGCCACTTGCTGACTGGGCATATCAGCCATCGAGTATAGTCCCTGGTGTACGGGAGGACCAGATTGCCCCGTGCCTCTGGGGGCCCAGTGCCACGGCGGACCGCGCGAGGACTCAGACTGCAGCGTCCTGACGCCTGCCCAATGGGCTCAGTTCGGGCCCCGCGTGTCACCCTTCCCAGGCGGTGTGCTGTGAGCGACGGCAGACCGGGCTCACGCGATTCGACGGCGCCGGTGTGAGCATCCGGGTTTGACCGCGAGGCGACCCGAATTATAATGACTGCCGCTATGGGTTCGTAGCCCGGAAGGCCCGGCCCCGCGCGCGGCGGGCCCTCGGACCCGCAAGATAGCGAACCCCCAACGTGGGCCCAGCGACCTGGGGCCCCTACACCAAGCCTTCCTCATTCCGGACCAGCGGAGGCAAAATGTTTACGTGTACCTCGACCCGCGTAAGAGGCCGGCGTGTGCTGGCATGGGAGACGGCGGTTCGGCTCAGCGGGCTCGCTTTGACCCTGGCCGCCACGGCGGCCTGGGCCCAGGAGCCCGAAGACGTCGCTGTCGCACCGCCCGCCGGAAGGCCTGCTGCCGACGAACTCACGGCGGAACAACTGTATGTGGATTTCGTCCACTTTGTCATGCTCGGTCGGTATGACATCGCCGAGGCATACGGGCAGCGGCTGCTCGATCACGCCGAGGCCGACGCGGACGCGCTGCTGGACATCGCCGACGAGAATCCCAAGAGCCGCGAATCGCTGACCTGGGCGCAGGGCAACGCGAAAGTCGGGCCGATTGCCAAGGCCATTCTGGAGCGCATCGCCCAGGGGGAGTTCAACCGCCGTACCGACGTTGACCGGATCAACTCGTATATCGAGGGGCTGGCCGGCGGGGCCCGGGCCGAGTTGAACAACGCCGAGCGCCTGCGCGAATCCGGCGAGTACGCGATACCGTGGATGATCCGAATCTTGCAGGATCCGAAGCGCGCCGTCCTGCACGCCCGCATCGCCAGGACCCTGCCCAAGATCGGGCGTGATGCGGTAGACCCGCTGTGTGCGGCCCTGGCGATGGACGACGCGATCGTCAAGCAGTCCGTCATTCGGGCCTTGGGGGAACTGGGGTACTCCGAGGCTTTGCCGTATCTCAGGGTGGTTATTGAGGACCCTGACTCATCGGAGGATGTCCGCCGGACCGCCGCCGAGGCCCTGGCCCAGATCACCACGTCGGATCGCCCCATGTTCTCCATGAACGCAGCCGAGGCCATGTACAACCTGGCCGCCAACTACTGGATCAACGCCCCGGGCATACGGGCCGACCCGCGTGATGCGGAAACGAGCGTCTGGGAATGGCGCGATGGCTTTCTGCACAGGACGCCGGTGCCGACGGCCATCTACGACGACGTGATGGCCATGCGTAGCTGCGAGACCGTGCTCCGGCTGGATGCGGACGACGAAGCCGCGGTAGCCCTCTGGCTGGCGGCCAACTTCCGCCGCGAGGCCGAGTTGGGCATGGACGTCGAGTCGGAGGAGCCGGATGACGCGCGTCAGGCGCTCGACCGGACGCGCCCCGACGGTTTCCTTCGCGGCGTGTATTACGCCCGTTCCGCGGGGCCGCGCATTTGTCAGAGGGTGCTGAGCAAAGCGATCGACAGCGGCAACGCGGCCGTCGCTCTGGGGGCGATCGCGGCCCTGAACGCCACGGCCGGAGCCGAAGCGTTAGTGGGGTACCAAGACGCCGGGCAGCCGCTGGTCCGAGCGATGGTGTTTCCCGACCTGGCCGTGCGCATCAAAGCGGCTCTGACCATCGCCCGAGCTCTGCCCAAAGTGCCGTTCGACGGCGCTGACGCTGTCGTACCCGTGCTGGCCGACGCTCTGGCACAGACCGGACAACTGCACGCCGTGATCGTCGACCCCGATCCGGAGAATCGCAACCGCGTCGCCAAGTTGCTGAGCGAGGAGGGCGTCGTCTCTGTCGCCGAAGGTGGGTTCCTCGAAGCGCTGACGCGAGGGCGGAAGGAGCTGCCCAACATCGACGCGGTGCTCGTGGCCAGCGACATCGCCGGCCCGGGTCTGATGCAGGCGGTGGGCATGCTCAAGAGCGAGTATCGGTTCGCGAACACGCCGGTGATTCTGATGCACAAGTCCGGGGACAAGGACACCTGCCTCCGCCTGAGCGCGGATGACGCCCGCGTGGGGGTTGTGCCGGCGGACGCGCCGAAGGTGGCCCTGACGCGGGAGTGGGAGGATGCGGCGGTGCGCGTGGGCCGGATCCCGTTGACCGCCGAGGATGCCCTGGATCTGGCACTGGAGGCGGCCGGCGTGCTGGGGGACATCGCTCTCAGCAATTCGCCGGTTTTCGCGATCGAGCGAGCGGAGAACGCGCTGGTCGGGGCGCTGCAACACCCGGCCGAGGAACTGCGAATCCGCGCCGCCGGCGTGCTGGCGTTCATCGGAACGTCGCACGCCCAGAACGCCATCGCGGACGCTGCCCTCGACCCGGACGCGAACATGAGTCTGCGGCTGCCGGCGTTCGCGGCCCTGGCCGAGTCGGCCAAGCTGCACGGCAACCTGCTCGGCGCCGAGAACCTGAACCGGCTGATGGATCTGACCATGCACGCGGACGATCCCGTGGTCCGCACGAACGCCAGCCGGGCGCTGGGTGCGTTGAACCTGGCGGCCCGGACGGCCGCGGAGATCGTCCTCGGGAAGTAGCCGAACCAAGGTCCGAAGCCCGAAGGCAGCCAGGGCGTCGCTGGCCGACGCCCTGTTTCTTGCGCGGCGCGGGTCCACGGGCGACGGGAGGGACCTGGAGCCGAGGTCTCACGGCATGAGATTGGTCGGGGGGAAGTGGCAGGAGAGGGCATGGGTAAACCTCGCATCCCCGCGTGGCGCCTCAGTCAGGCATGCCTCCAGAGACCGCAGAGGCCCGCTCGGCATGTATCGGGATTCTGAGAGCGTGTGCCGATTGGGACCGCTTTGGGGCCCGGCCGAGGCACCCACGTACGGGCTCCAGAGTGTATGGAGCGACGGCTGAACGGATTTCAGTGACACTCGAACCCAGGGGTTCTTGCAGTACAACTTTGTCAGGAATGGGGCCTATCGCCCCATAAACTCGCCGTGAGATTCGGAATTCCTGTTGAATCGCGGGCTCGATAGAGATATACTGGGCGTTGCCGGAGTGGGAAGCGTATACCCATGGTTGCCGGGGGCACCCGGGGGGTGGTGCGGGATGGAGGCTCTGCGTGGTGGTAAACCACCCGCCATATGGAGGTGGAAAAGTATGAGGCTCAGTTCTTTCGGATACCTGATTGGCATGCTTGCGGTGGTTCCGTTTGCGCGGGCAGACATCATTGACTGGGATGCGGCCGACGATGGCGACGGTGCGATTGTCTGTACGACGGCGTTTGACGACGTAGGCTACGTCCTGGATGTCGACGGTGTGCAGTATTGGTGGCCGGGCCACGTGGAAGGTTACTTCACCACGGACACGGAACAGGATCCTACGGTCTGGTTCCGCAACACCGTGACGAACGACATGACGGTACCACCGTATGTGTGGACTGATTTCCACATCACCATGCAGATGAACAAGACCTTCAATATTCTGGACGCGTTCACGTCGAACACCGGCTGGAGCTACTCCTATACGCCGACCGCCACGTGGGACGGTGATTTGGGGCTGTGGGTCGGGTCCGTGGACTTCGTCATGGATCCCGGTGGAGAGCCCATCGACGGTACGCTAATCGCGGACGGCCAGTTCGATTTCCAGGTTTCATGGGTCGGGTCGATGACCTTCTGCATGGAGTACATCCCCACCCCTGAGCCGGCTGCGCTGGCGTTGCTCGGTCTTGGTGGGCTGTTTTTGCGGCGGCTGAGGAGATAAGAGCTACCGACCACGGGTAGCGCTGCGAAGCTGCGATACGCTCAACCCGACCAGAGAGGCAGTCTGATGCCGATCTGGTCGGTTGCATTTGGGGGGCGAGGAGACGACCAGGGCGGGCGGGTACCGGCATCGTTGAGCGGCGGGCGGAGTAAGGGTGCCAGAGGCCGTCCGTTCACTCACATCGGGGCCAAGCCGTGGCCGCAGGGCGACAGAGCCCACCAGCCGGCCGCAAGCCATCATCCAAAGCCAACAGGGCCGACCAAGGGCTGGATCGCCGGGCTTTCTTCCGCCGCCCGAGTGGCGCAACGGGGAAGGAGCGGTGGTGCGTCGTCGTGGCAAGTAGTATTGCGTCAAGGGGATGGTCTCCTAGCGATTGATGACGGGGCAGCAAACGCCGCGTCACCAAGAAAGTAGAATGTCCCTTTTTGTTCCTCCCCTTTTTGTTCCTCGGGCATTGCACTGTAAGGGTGGGCGGATAGAATCCGGCACACATTCTTCACAGGACGCCAGAAGATATGCCCCAACAAGAACAGCATTTCGAGGTGCTACCAGGGCTTGCCGCGTACGGACCCGAGGCTGAGCCGTTCAGCGCCACTGGCCAGGGAACGCACGGCGAGGGATACGTAGTCCGTTTCTTCCCCCGTGCAGGGGAACCGTGGGTCGGGAATTTCCAGCCGGGCCTGGCTTCATTGCGCTGTGTACTTGCGCATCCGGACGGTGCTCGGATGATTGTCATCTCTTCGGGGCAGGGCTACGTGGTTGATCCGGAAGACAGGAAGTCGATTGAGTTTCTGGGGTGTACGTATGAGACTGTCCATCTCCAGCAAGAACTCAATCTTCTTGTCTTAGGCACGAGCGCCGACTTTGAGGCGGTTGGGCACCGCGGGCGAGAATGGCGGACCCGGCGAGTCTCATGGGACGGCATGCGCAACCTGGCCGTCATTGGCTGCGAGCTGCATGGCGAAGCTTGGAGCGCGTTGGACGATTGTTGGCGTCCGTTTCGGATTGAACTTCGATCCGGGGCGGTTGAAGGCGGGGCATACCACGAGCCAGAGTGAGGACGTACACACAACTTGGGGGGACACGCGACTTGGGCTTAGAGCGCAAGCAGACGTTGGTGATGCTCCGCAGGAGGCGGCCGGTGTCGAGCTAAGGCTCGCAGTCCGGCGGGTACTGCGAACTCTGGAGGCCGAACCAGAGGGCGAAGGTGGCGAAGTCGCTCAAAGCCACGTCCCCGCTACCATCGAGATCTGAACAGGCGAAGTCATCGGCCGAGCAGTCACCAGCGGGGCCAGCCAGGCCAAAGCATAGGGCGAAGGTCGCGAAGTCATTCAGATCTACGGGGCCGCCGCTGCGGTCGATGTCGCCGCAGACACAGCGTAGACAGCTCTTGATCCCCAGACTGTGGAACGGGCCCCCCGCGACCGCTGCGAAGTCTGTGTTGGGCGCCGGCACGTCGCATTGGCCGGAGTCTCTATCGGGATCGACCCTTCCCCAGATGACGATCGAGCCGTCGGCCTTCAGGCCGAGGCTGTGCCACCAACTCCCCACGACGGCCACAAAGTCCGTGTTCGGCGCCGGCACGTCGCATTGGCCAGTCCCGTTGGATCCCCAGCCGACGATCGAGCCGTTGGCCTTCAGGCCGAGACTGTGGTAC
>CP070685.1:2799515-2808624 GCA_020352895.1 Phycisphaerales bacterium | reverse complement strand
GGGTAGGGGCCAGCTACTCGCCCACATGGTCCCCCGACGGCCGAATCTACTACTCCTGCGACCGCGGCGGAAGCGAACATCTTTGGTCCGCTTTGCCCTTCCTCCCGAGCTTGAACGAGCCGACTCGGGTGACTCAGGGAGGCGCCGGACCGACCGGCGTGGGAGGCGGAAGCTGAGCTCCACCAAGGTCGCAGAAAAAGCACCAACGTGCGCATGGAATGGAGTTTTGGAGTCTCAAGGCGGCCATAACACTGGTCGATGAATGTAGGGGCCAGGGGGGGCCGGGAACGCATCCTGGACCCCGCTGGGCGCGAATGGATTTGCGCAGGGCACCCGCGGGCCGCGGGGGCTCAATGAAGGATCACGGATGATCTCGAATACAGCGATACGTGAATCCGCCCTGGGCTTCTGTGGGCTCACTTGGGCCCTGACCTGCCTGGCCGGTTGTCAGGCTGAGTCGAATCCCAGCCCACAGCCGATTGCCAGCGCGGTCCCGCTGACCATAGCCGTTGGCCCGGCCATGAATCTCAGCGGGTCGACGGATTTCGATCCTGTCACGGTGGGGGACATCATGGCCAGCGAGTTGACCCGCGTCCACGGCATCCGCGTCGTGGGCGTCAACAGGGTGCTGGCCATGATGGCGGAGCTGGGACTGCGCCGCTTGCGCAGCCCCGAGGACGCTCGCGAACTCATTGATCGCCTGGGAGTGGACGGGATACTCGTGTTCGCCATCACTGAATACGATCCATATTCCCCGCCCGTCGTCGGAATCGCCGCTCAACTATACCTCACCGACGACGCGAACGGTCTCGCCCCGTTCGACCCGCTCAGTACTTCACGCTCGGCGGTGGCCCTCGCCGAATCCGCCGGCCAGCCCTCCGTGGGACCGGCCGCCGAAGTCCAGCAGGTCTTTGACGGCGCCGACAACCACACCGCCGAAGAGCTCCGGTCCTTTGCCGAGGCCCGGCGCGCAGACCGCAGCCCCTACGCTTGGCGGAAGTACTTAGTGTCTCAACACCACTTCCTGCGATTCTGTTGTTCGTCGGTTGCCCAGGACCTGGTATGTCAGGTCAACGATGTCCCGATGAGGATGACCGATAACCGTGGGAACCTGTAGGGAACGGATGCCATGAATGTCGTGCGTCAGTTGTCATTGATCAAAGGCGATCACCGCTACGTCTTTCGGTATCTGCCGGGCAGCGAACCGAAAGTGCTCGACGCCTTTGCCAGAATGGCCAACGCTCGTGAGGCAAGCTTTGACTGGTTTGATGCGGCCGTCATGAGCTATCAAATGGGCCGACATCTAGAGATGGAACTCGACAATCTGCGTAAGTGAGCCCGCGGTAACACGTGGGTCGGGGCATGAACAAGGGCTTTGGCAAAGAGTAAGGGTTATCGCCGGATTGTCGAAAGATGCCATGAACACAAAAGAACTATTCGACGAGTTTCTGAACTACTTGCGGTATGAGAGACACTTCTCTCCCCATACTGCCAAGTGCTACTCGGCGGACCTCAAGCAGTACGCTGAGTTCCTGGACTCCTCTGAAAGCGCGGTGGGGCAGGATCACCAGCCGGTGCAAGGCGCCGCCAACGACGGCTCTACCGCCGTCATGACCGCCGCCACCGGGTCTTCTGTGCTCCAGGCCCCGCCCGACGCCATCCGGCGATTCCTGGGCTTCCTCCACGAACAGGACTACTCCAAGTCCACCACCGCCCGAAAATTGGCCACCCTCCGCAGCTTCTACAAATTCTGCATGAGACGCGGATACCTCAACGAAAGCCCCGTGGCTTCCATCCGCACTCCCAAGCTGGAGAAGCGTCTGCCCAAGTTTCTCACCATTGAGCAGATTCAGAAACTGCTCGACACGCCGGATGTCACCACCTTGTTGGGCGCCCGAGACCGCGCCATGCTCGAAACCGTCTACTCCACCGGTATCCGCGTCAGCGAGCTGGTGGATCTGAATATCGAAGACGTCGACTTCGAGGGTGAGTGCCTTCGCATCCGAGGCAAGGGCAAACGCGAGCGCATCACCCCCATCAGCCCCACCGCCCTGGCCGCCATCCGCCGATATCTGGATATGCGCAACGCCGACAGCCGAGTCCAGACCTTCGACCAGCAGGCCCTCTACGTCAACAAGCATGGCCAGCGGCTCAGCACCCGCTCCGTCCGCCGCAAGCTTGACAAGTACCTGCTCGAAGCAGGCCTCGACCCAAGCATCAGCCCGCACACTCTGCGGCACTCATTCGCCACCCATATGCTCAACAACGGGGCCGACCTGCGTTCCGTGCAACAGCTCCTGGGACATCAGTCCCTCAGCACCACGCAGATCTACACCCACGTGACCACGCAGCACATGAAGACCGTCTACGACGATTCCCACCCGCGCGCATAATCCGCGGGAACCCTTACCCAAGCTGGCCGGGAAGGCGCCTCCGGGCGCCTTCTTCTATGCGCCTCTTCGGCCGGCTCTCGCCATCGCCGCTGCAACACGTACGCAGGCCTCAGGCCGGCAGACGTCATCATCTGAAGCGCAACGGGTAAGCTTGAAACAGCCGCGATCCGACGAAGAAATGGTATGCAGGATCGTCAAGCGGCCGCTCGAACGTGAACAGCAGCTCCTGCAAGCCCTCAGAGTCCGCTCGCAGAACCTCGACCTCGAAGTCAGCCGCGGTAAACGTCCGGCCCTCGGCAAACATGTCGTTCTGCCCGACGGCCTCCAGCATCGACGCCCCCGCCAGCCCCTCGAAGTACCCGCCCCGATCAAGCCGCACACGGAGCTGTCGCTCACCGACCCGATCAATTCGGCTGGGGCGATCCATGCCCAGGAACGCCGGTGCAAACGTCAGCACATAACCATGCAACGGCGCGACCCCTGTCTCCTCTTCGATCCCGGGAATGCAGTTAAACCCCAGCATGGGCAGGTTGACGAAGAACAGCCTGTCGTTGGGCTGCAAGGCATCGCCCAAACGAGCGACGTCCTCTACCGGCAAACGGCTCGACGCGCTGAAGCTCGCCACCGCCGTTCCATAAGCCACGTTTGCGCCCGCAAAAGCAACCACGTGTACGGCCACAATCACAGCCACGCTGCCGCCGACAACGGCGCCCAGGATCCGCCGCCTCGCCGCCCAGCCGAGCAGCCCCTGCCACACCAGCACCGCCGCGATCATCATCCCCGCCGTCGCCATGTACAGATGATGCGACGAGGCGAACACCGGCAGAACCGGAGCCAGCGGCAGCAGCGCGACACCGACCCAGAACCAGATCATCCTTCGCCGGTCGCGCAGCAGCGTCACCACCGCCAACCCGACGACCACCAGCAAGGAAAAACTCCCGTAAAACAGCAGCGGATGAGCCCGCAGATAATGCAGTCCCCCGAAGCCCACGATGGGAACGTACACAAACAGCGCCAGCATGTAGTACACCAGCTTGTCGGCAATGAAACGCCAGAACCCGGGTGTCCCCGGCGGATAAGCATACGGCCGGCCCGGCAGCACAGTCTCACCCAGCACGACGTGCCGGAACACCATATAACCGGCTGTAATCAGCGCGAGCGTCAGATACACGGCCCAGCGCCCGCGCATCCTGGCCGGCCGGCATAGCAGGTCTCCGAGCAGCACCATAAAACCGAAAATCACGCTGCTCTCACGACAACCCAGCGCCAGCACAAACAGAGTCAGCGCCGCGACGAGATATGGCCTCCCTCCGGCCGCGCCCTCCCCGCTATCGGGCCGGTACCATCCCGAATACCGCCCGTACGCCAGGAGACCGGCCAACACGAATGCCGTCGCCATCTGCTCGTTCTGGCACGCGATCCACCGAACAGCGAGAAACGGACCCGGATGCATCACGAACAACAGGCCGGCCAGTGTCGCCCACCGGGCACTTCCGGTCACCTGGCGGGCCAGCACCATGACCAGCGTCCCGCAAGTCACGCTCAGCACCAGCGAAAAGACGTGCATCACTTCTGGACGCCAGCCACCCACCACATACACCGCCCGCATCAACGCAAACGCCACTGGCCGGAAGAAGTACAGGTCGGCGTCTCGCTGCCACCACATCTCCACACGCTGCCCGTGCCCGCCCAGGTGCGACGCATCTACCAGCGAGCGCAGCGAGAAGTCCCCCTCGCGCAGCCCCGCCCGATGGCTGTAGTCATCCAGCATCAGGGGGTAGCGCACCGACGGTCCCTGCAACACCGCCACCGCTAACACGATCAGCACAAACCCGGGCACAAGGTGCTTCATGAGTGGTCCTGCCACGATCGGCGCCGCGCTATATCTTCCTGCCGCGCAGCACCTTACCGCCGCGTCGCCGCCCCCACAATCCTGATAGCCGCCACCCTCGACCCTGAGAACCGCAGCCAACGCAGGAGCGCCTGCCTATCATCTGTCCTGAAGGGAGGATGCCGAGGGAATCACGGCGTGGGAGGGATCAGTAAGGGTCATGACCGACGCCCCTTCGTCGTGACGACCACCAAGGGCGGTTTCACTTAGGAATCGCCCTTACGTTTTGCCCGCGGCTACGGCTCGCGATACACGGAGCCCTACCAGCCCCGCGATCACCACGGCCAGATAGATGCTGCCTAGAATTCCCTCTAGCACGGACAGCATCCGCGCCGCGTCGCTCACCGGTGTGATGTCCCCGTAGCCCATCGTCGTCAACGTAACAAAGCTGTAGTACAGATACGGAGTGAACTCCCCACTGGTCAAGAAGAATTCCCGTAAGGGCTCTTCGCTCAAGGCAGGCATCGCGAACGAGCCCGGCTGAGCATGCTCAATCAAGGAATACAGAACTGCCCACGTGATCCCGAACAAAAGGTAAGCGCAGATCGCACCTTTGACGATGTCCCGCGTGACCGTCGGCACAGTACACACGTGAATCAGAATCACCACGGCCAGGTACGTGCAGAAGACGATGTGTGTGGCGTGGTCGGCGATGAGCAGCACTCGAGACTGCACGAACAGCGTCAGCCACGAGGTGAGCACCGACGCGCACGCCAGCACCACCGCTGCCATGAGGAAACGCCTGCTGCCGGTGGCCGCATACACGCCGCCAACTGCGGTCGCCGTGAAAAGAGCCAGCATGCACAAGTTGCCCACCAGCCCCTCGTCCAGGACCGGCTGTAGCGCCAGCAGCAAAATCAGCGAGACCATCAGGATGAGATAGTGCTGCCGCGCCGGCTTGGGTCTGGCCGTGCTGTCCATCGCCTCGGTCATGCGTACGTCCGGCTCGGATGGGCACCGTGAGCGCCGCGAAGCGCTGCCGGGAGTCTGCGGGTAACCGCAAACACTGTCAATGTGTCGTGAATACGAAGCGCCACACGCTTGGCAGGGTTCGACGGCGACGTGATCGGGCTCGAACCATCGAATAGCACCCTGGTCGAACTCGTAAAGGGTGAACAGCTGGGCGATCAGCCGAACACAGCGAAGATCCGCTGCTGCGCAAGAGGCGTCCTTCCCACGGGACCTGCGACCACCATGCCGTCATGGGGGACTCGGACGCCTGATGGCCTGGCACCGAAACCGGCGCCCCGGCGGCGACACGCGTAGATTCCCTTTCAGGCTCACTCTCGCCCGAGGCCGAGTGGGGCCGCACCAAGAAGGCAATCCGACAAATTTTTCTGAGCATGCTCACTTTTCCGCTTGACACGCGCCTGGCCATGTGCCATAATATGAGCGTGATCATAATGGGGCAGACACTATGAGAGTCACAGCCCAGGCTAAAGAACAAACCCGCCAGCGAATCCTGGCGTCTTCCCGCAAACTATTTTCGCAAAAAGGATTAGAGCGCACGACGACCCGTGACATCGCTGGAGAGGCCGGGATCGCCAGCGGCACGCTCTTCAACTACTTCCCCTCCAAGGAGGTACTGGCGATGACCATCGTAGCTGAAGCCCTCGACGAGGGCCGCGCCGATTATGCCGCCAAGGCAACGGGGCAAGAGTCCGTGGAGGAGGCCCTGTTCCTGCATATCGTCACCGGGCTGCGGCGCTTGGCGCCGTATCGGACCAGCATGAACGCCATCTTGGAGCGGGCCATGAGCCCGTTCTCCCCCTCGCCCGACAGCGCCGATGCCGATCGGGTCCGCCGCGACCACCTTGAGGCGGTGGCCGAGATCCTGGCGAACCATGCGCGCCGTAACGACCAGACCAGGAACCAGGCGGCGGGCGAACCCGAGCCCGACGTCGCCACCGCCGATCTCAACTTCGTTGCTATGCACCTCTACTGGTCGCTGTACCTGGGGGTGCTGGCCTTCTGGTCGCGTGACCAGTCGGATAAGCAGGAGCACACGCTGGCCATGCTGGATCAGGCCATGCAGTTGTTTGTCGACGCACTGAACTCGGGTGACACCGAGGAGAACACCGATGGAGCCACAAGTCACTGATCTGATCGCCGCCTTACCGGAGGGAATTGAGCCTCCTCTGGCCACGACCGCGGAACAGGCCCTGCATCAATTCGCCAGGGATCTGGCCCGCAAGCCGCTTCCTGTAGGCCGCATGCGCCGGCTGTGGACGCTGGGCACGCTGCAGGCCAAGATCGCCGCCGCCTACTTCGCATGGTGGCTCCGCACACTCCGTACCGACGCCGACGACCGCCTTCGCCAGCGCGACGAGACCCACCTCAAGGCGGCCCTACAGGTCCTCGGCACTATGAGCTACCTTCGCGGCGCCGTCATGAAAGTCGGCCAGCTCCTCGCCAACCATCCCAACGTCGTGCCCCACGAGTTCTCTGACGTTCTAGGACGACTCTACTTCGAGGCCCCGCCGATGCACTTCTCGCTCCTTCGCGAGCAGGTGCGCAACGAACTCGGAGGCGACCCCGAGGAAATCTTCGACGACTTCGAGACGAAAGCCTTCGCCGCCGCCTCCTTCGGGCAGGTGCACCGCGCCCGGCTCAAAGGCTCCGGCCAGCGCGTCGCCATCAAGATCCAGTACCCGCACATCGGCCGCGTGGTCCGCGACGACTTCCGCAACCTGCGGGCCACAATCCTGCCCATGCGACTCAGCGGCGACTGGGAAAACCTCATGGAGACGTTCGACGACATCCGGCGCATGCTCGACGCCGAAACCGACTACGAGCACGAAGCCGAAAACCTCCGCATCGCCCGCTCGGCCTTCGCCGAGGATGAGTGCATCGTCGTGCCGAGGGTCTTCCCCGAAGTCTCTACGCGACGCGTCCTCACCATGGAATACCTCGACGGCGTACATCTCGATCGCTTCCTCGCGACGAACCCCTCACAGGAGCTTCGCGACCGCTTCGGACATATGATCACCCTGGCCTGCAGCCGTTTGCAGTTCCGGCCGAACTTGCTGTACGCCGACATTCAGCCGGGCAACTACTTCTTCATGCCCGACGGGCGTCTCGGGTTCATCGACTTCGGCTGCTGCCACCGCTGCTCCGCCAACGATGTCGATTACATGAGAGAGTGCCAGGAGGCATGGTTCTCGAGGCCGGAGGATGTCCGGGCAACCATCATCCGCGCCGGCTGCCTCACGCCGCGACAGCAAGCCGACGAACGCCGGATGCAACTCATGAAAGACTACACGGCGTGGGTGTGGGAGCCGATCGATAGGGACGGCCCCTTTGATTTCAGCAACGCCGACTACTTCCGACGTGGCGTCGCCCTCTACGGCGAGCTCCTCAAGCGGCGGTACGTCCGCTCGCTGCCCGTCAACACGTGGATCACCAGGTTGATCTTCGGCTACCGGGCCATGATGTACCACCTGCGAGCCCGCGTGAACATCGCGACCATCTTCCGCAGCGAGAGCACCATCGGCCGGTGAAAGCACGGACTTCGCATCCGAGGACTCTGGCCACAGCAGACAACATCTGCAAACAAAGGCGGCCCAAGTGAGAACAGAACTGACGCAGCCAACCTGTCCATCGGCCACAACCGAACCGCCCTGCCGAGCCGAAGGGGCGGTCGCAGGCCTGTCGCTCCGGCGTATCACCCTCGTGCTCCGCGCCGGGCTACAACACCGACACCTCCCGTGGCACCTGGCCGTCATCGCCATGCTGCTCTGTGCACCGTCGCTCCGACTGGGTTGGCTGTTGGACGACGATTTTCATCGCGCTGCCCTGACGCGGCCGGACATCCCGGCGTTGTCTCGCTCGCCGGCCGACCTGTTCGCCTACATCAAACGTGATGAGGCCGCCAATCGTGCAGCCAAGGCCGTGGGCATGTTGCCTTGGTGGTCCCCCGAGGATCTACGAATCGCCTTTTTCCGACCTCTGACCAGTCTGTCCCACTGGCTCGACTATCAACTCTGGCCGCACACCCCTTCGCTGATGCACCTGCACTCGCTCGTCTGGTTCGGCGGCGTCGTCGCCGCCGCCGCCTTCTTCTATCGGCGCATGCTCGGTGCCGCCTGGGTCGCCGGCCTGGCCGCTCTTCTGTTCGCGGTCGACGATGCCCACAGCCTGCCAGCCGTATGGCTAGCTAATCGGAACGCACTGCTCGGTGCGCTCTTCGGGCTCCTGACTCTGATGATCCACGATCGGTGGCGCCGCGACGGCTGGTGGCCGGGCGCGATTCTCGCGCCGCTGGCTCTTCTGCTCGGACTGCTGTCAAAGGAAAGCACTGCAGCGATCGGCGCTTATCTGTTGGCCTACGCTCTCTTCCTTGACCGGGGTGGGTGGTTCGGCCGTCTCTGCTCGCTGTTACCTGCCGCGCTGATGGGCGTCATGTGGTGGTGGGCCTACAAGCACTCCGACTACGGCGCAGTTGGATCGGCGTGGTACATCGATCCCACCGCCGATCCGGTGCAGTTCGTGCAGGCCGTTGCCGCCCGTGCGCCACTCCTCCTTGCCTGGCAGTGGCTGGTCCCCTCCGATCTTCAGTGGGATTTGTCGCCGCGGACCGCGCACAATCTGTGGCTGGCAGCGATGGCGTTTCTGGCGATCATGGCGGTGGCGTTGATCCCTCTGCTGAAACGTGATCGCCGCGCTCGCTTCTTCGCGTTGGGAATGGTCTTGTCCGTGCCACCCGCCTGTGCGGCATACCCCGACGACCGTCTGCTCTTCTTCGTAGGAATCGGAGGGATGGGGCTTCTGGCACAGTTCTTGGCCGCGACCCTGCGAAACGGAGGCACGCTGCCAATGGGGATTA
>CP070685.1:2786720-2799415 GCA_020352895.1 Phycisphaerales bacterium | reverse complement strand
TCCGTGATCCGACGCCGACGGTGGAGCCCCGGTTACGACCGGTGGATGGAAATGGTCCCCTGCCAGTTCCGCGAGGTCGGGCACTGGAACGACATCACCGAGCCCACGTGCCGCGTCACCTTCATCGAGACACTTGAAGGCCTTCGCGAACTGCAGCCGGCCGTGTCCTCGGAATTGCCGCCCTCACTGCTCAAGTCCAACCCGATCTACGTGCATCCCTACGACATTCATGCGCTGGAATTCTTCGCGCCGCAGGTGAACAAATGGTCGGCCCTGCAATATCTCTGTCGCCGGCAGGGCATCGGGCCGGATCAGGTCGTCGCCATCGGCGACTCGGTCAACGATCTCGAGATGATCCAGCACGCCGGGCTCTCCTTTGCCGTGGCCAACGCCGACGACACCATCAGGCGGCTGGCCAATTACACCGCGCCGGCTAACGACGAAGCCGGGGTCGCCTGGGCCGTCAACCGTGTTCTGAGCCCCCCTGCTGAATGAAATGAAGAATCTCCTCGGCCGTCTCCTCCGGCGACAGCGATGAAGTGTCAATCGGGTGACACATATCCAAAGCACGTATCTGGGACATCATGTCATGGCAGGCCGCCAATTCGCTCGCGGACGCGCCACCGTACTCCGTCGCCGACCTGAGGCGCTCCCGATATGCCTCCTCGCCGGCCACAAGCGACACGACATCGACGCCCGCCACCGCATCCTGTACCGCCGCGACAAACGCCTCGATGAAATCGTGCTTGAGGATCACGAACTCAACGACGACCCAGTCATAGCCGTGCCCGGCGGCGTGGCGGGTGAAGGAAACCAGGTTCTCTCGCAGAAACAGTCTCCGCGCCTCGCTGGACTCGAACGGCGTCACCGCCATGAGGAAAACGTCCCCGCACAACCTGGCGCAGACGCCGGGCAGGCGTCGGGCCAGCGCCATCGCCGCCGACGTCTTGCCGACCCCCGGTGGGCCCGTGATCAGTACGAGTCGCGTCACGCTTCGCGCTCCCATCCGCCGCTCGATGGGTCGGAGCGCCTCAAGAGCAGCGGGCCGGCTCAGACATACCATGCTGGGAAGCCCGAGCCAAACCTGGCCTGCCTGATGCCCCCTAGCATGATGGAACAGGCCGGCACCACCTCGGAAGGCCCGGTGAGTACTGATAGGCACCGTGCTTGTACCCGGCGCATTGGATGCTGGGCCTCCGAGGGACTCACATCGAATCGCAACATTTGGGCAAAAATGCCCATTTCGCTTCCCCATCTCTGGGCAACCAGCCCCGCGCTCTTCAGGAAGAAGCGGACTACGTGGGCGGATTCATCCGCAACTAACACCACGACAAGAGTTTATGGGAATCCGCATTATCGGGGCGTCCTGGCACAGGGCGTGCTCATCTCGCTAGAGGGTGGTTGAACCCAAGAGTAGGGCTGAGGGCCTAGCCGAAGCCCCAGCCTGGAGGGAGGCCCAGCAACGACGGTGCTGTGGGGAGATGGCACCGGAGTCACTGGGACTCCCTGCGGGTTGCTGCTATCACTCGTTGGTCGGGACCGTGGTCTGGGGAGATGTCACGGTCCTGGCCCTTTTTACGCCCGGCTCATCGTCTGCGCCCCCTCCAACCCATCCTGAGCGCCGACCGGCATCACGCGACCACTTGGCTGCCGTCGTGCGATTGCCGCGACGGCAACTGAGCTATAGGATGACTATGGGCGACCGGGTTCGATCAAAGGCTTACCAGCCCAGGCCGACGTAGCTCAACGGTAGAGCACAGCTTTCGTAAAGCTGGGGTTATGGGTTCAAATCCCATCGTCGGCTTTCCAGCACGCCTCTCAGGAGCATTGTGCATCTGGCCGATCTTCGTTACCCGAATCGAGCCCGGGCTCGACCGCGACGAATCGCCTTTGACTACGGGCAAGTCTCCGAGGCCGGTTGGGATGTGGCCTGCGGCGCCTCAGGCTCCTTGTCCTCCAGAATGTACCCCAGTGAATCCATCAGTTCGCGCACGTGAGCCGGAATCTCCCAACGGAACGGTAGGGGATCTGCGGCCTGGTCCCAGGCCGCGAGTTGTGCCGCCAGATCGGCCGCCAGGATTCGGGAATCTTCCGATCGGGACAAGAGCAGGTTCGTCTGCTCATCGGGATCGGCCTCCAGGTCGTAGAGCTCGCAAATGTTCTCGGCCGGGCGCCGGACGAACTTCCACTCCTGCGTGCGGATGGCTCGGCAGAGCTCTTCGTTGGCCCAACGCGGTTCGCGGCCCATGGGCACGTACTCGGGCTTCGTGGCTTCCGCGAAGACCGGCCCGCGAGCCCCAATCCGGCCGCCGTCGAGCAGGGCGGCGAAGCTCTTCCCTTCTACGCGATTGGGCAGACTCAGCCCCAGACGCTCCAGGATGGTCGGCATCACGTCGATGTTGCTGATCAGCTCGCGGCATCGAATCCCGGCGAGCCTGCCGCCGGGCTGGCGAACGATCAGCGGCGTGCGGATGGTGGTCTCGTACGTGCTGAACCCGTGGTTCCAGTGTTCCCAATGCTCGTTCATGGCCTCGCCGTGGTCGGAGGTCAGAACGATCAGGGCGTGATCATATAGCCCCCTCCGCCTCAGGACCTCCATGAGGCTGCCGATGTGATGATCCGTATAGGTGATTTCCCCGCAATACATCGCGTCAAGGATCCGGCACTCCTCGGCCACGGTGTCCGGATCGCGTCGCAGCCCCTGGCGCACTCTCTGAATCTCCCGCAGTGATCCCGTCATAGGCCTGGTGTCGTCGCGATACATCCGAGCGTACGGCTCGGGAGACCGGTAGGGCCAGTGCACGTCAAAATAGTGGACGAAAAGAAACAGACGCTCGAACTGCACCCCCGCCAGCCAGGCGGAGACGGCCTGGTTGACCCGCTCGGCCGGCCGTTGAGCCTGGTCCACCGCGCCCGACTCCGACGAATCGTCGAATTGCTCGTCATAATGGTCGAAGCCCTGGGCGAAATTGAATTGGCTGTGCAGCGGCATAGCCCCGATAAACGCTGCGGTTGTGAAACCGGCCTCCTTGAGCACCTCGGCCAGCATCACGTTGTCATCATGTACCTGAAACTCGTTGCGCGGCACCCCGTGCGTATGGGGGTACGTGCCCGTCATGATGCTGGTATGCGAGTTGAGTGTCGTGGGAGCGGCACTGATATGCTGCTCAAACAGCATGCCCTCTGAAGCCAGCCGGTCGATGTTCGGCGTCTTGACGAATGGATGTCCGTAGCAGGCCAGATGATCGGCCCGCAGGGTGTCGACTGAAATGAGGATGACGTGTTGGACGAGCGGATCGGCCCGGCCGGGCGGTGAGACCCGTTCGCTACGCTGTTCGGGTGGATTCTGCTTGCATCCCACCGTCACCCCCACGATCAACGAGGCGCAGGACGCGACGAGAAGCCACGCTGCGGTCGCCCGGCTGAGTTGCCCCGATCTCGACATCACACGTCACCCTGCAGTTTGGGCCGCTCCGGTTCTTCCCACAGCATAACGGATTGTGAATCAGAAGGAATGGCGTTCGTACCACATGAACGAAGTGATCGAGCTCTCTCGTCGGCTTACTCGCGGCGCTTGCCCTTCATGGGCTTTGTGGGCGGGCTGACGGGCTTCACGCGCAGGCTTTGGATCGTCCGCCGAAACTCGGGCTCCAGCCTCTCAAAGGCCTGCACGGGCTGCGCGTCGCAAATGATGACATACGCCCGCCGCCCCTGCCGGAAGTAGGCCCGCCAGCGCACCACGCCGTCACCGAGCTTGAAGCGGCTGACACTCTGGGCGCCCTCCAGGCCTCCGGCGCTGATCGGGCCGGACTTCTCCACCAAGAAATCTTCGACAATCCGAGCGGTGGTCTCGTCATCTCTGGCCACCAGCCCTTTGGCGTCCGTGTCCTCGAGAAGGTCCACAACGGCCACCAGTATGCTTCCTTCGCCGGCCGGATCCTTGGCCCGGATCGTCCGGCCTTTGTCGCGAACGTCGGCCTGCCAACCCTCGGGCAGGTCCACTTCCAGACCGTACTTCTCGCAACAGACCTTCCCGTAGGTTGTCGTCCCGACCGCTCTTCCCGGCTCCTCCCTTGGGATTGCCCGCGAAGTGGACAGCACACTCTGAATCTCTTCCGCCGCGCCGCCGCGATCCCTTTCGTTAAGGCCGTCTATGGACACAACCAGCAGGTTCTTGTCGTTCATCACCAGGGCCGAACGCGCCCACATGATCCCTTCGTGGCGGGGGCACTCGTACTCCAAGTGGACGGCGGGCAGGTTCTGCACCTTGCCCAGTTCCTTGTGCATCACGGCGCAGTCGGGGTAGAGCAGGGCAATCTGGTTCTCGACGATGTCGCCCAACTGCTCCTGATGGATTCGAACACCCAGGGTTTGGGACTTGACAGCGAGCACTTTCCGGAGGTCGTCCGTCACCCCCACGACGACCGCTGCACCACCCGGTGTCTTGGCCTGGTGGTAACTGTACCCCTTGGGCAGTGTCACCGCATACCCCTGAGACGGCATCACGTACTCATCCCCCGCCCGCAGCACCGGCCCGTCGGGATCCAGCTCGTAATCCCACAGGATCCGCCACCGCCCCCCGTGTTTCTCCAGGTGAATCTGAAGCTCACGCGTGACCACCTCTGCGTCGTTCTGATCCCACGGTTCCCTCTCAAGCGTCTCCGTGACGAGTGCCATAGCCACGTCACCGGCACATCGGAACTCATGATACTTGAAGGAGCGGCTCAGGCGCCGCGAGGCCCGCGCCCAGTACTCGTACACATCGCGGACCTCTTTCTTGGTATATGGCGGTCGTGAGCCGGCAAAAGCGTCACTGTAGTAATCCAGGGCGGCATCGACGTCTTTGGCCGCCGTGGCCTTGGCCAACCCTTCCAAGGCGCTGCGCAACTCCTCTTCGCCAGACGGCGGACCCGCCGCAGCCCAGCGCGGCGAGAGCACCGCGCACCACGCCAACCCAAACCCAATAGACTTGATCGCAAATCCGGATATCCTCATATCCACTTACCTCTAGTAGTCGGCCCCCGCCTCGGGTGGTGGCGTCTTCTCCGTCGCCGTGGCCCCCGGCCGAAGCATCATCTGGTCACCCAGTTCCCGCAGCCACGCGGGCAACTCCAGCGCCGTGCCCTCGCGATAAGCCTCTCCCAGTTCCGGAGCGCCCACGTCAAACCCTCTCGACTGCAGCGCCGCCAAGACAGGCCAGTCCGCCACCTCGCGGCGGCGCAACATGCTCATCTCCTCCGCGCTCTCCGCGTATCGACCCTGTCTGTATCGCAAGTGCCCCAGAATCCGATGATCGGCCTGGGTTATCGCGCGACCTGCGTCGGTCTTCTCAGGCACGAGCTTCTCGACGGCGAGCGTGTCGCGCAAGGACACATCCTTCGCATACAGCAGAAGGCGCGCCAGATTCCATGCGGCCTCCGCCAGACCGGGCTGTAAAGCCAGGACTTCTCGCAGATCGGACATGGCCGCCTCTTCCCTTCCCAGGCGTTCGTGAAGTCCTGCCCGGGCCAACAGAAAGCCGACATCCGATCCTGCTACGCGTAGCGCCCGGTTGCACTCCTGCAAGGCCTCAGATGCACGACCGGTACGAGCATAAATGTTGATCCGCGCCATACGCGGACCCCGCAACCTCTCGTGCGCCGCCAGGGCCCATCCATACGCCCGCAGAGCCTCCTCCTCTCGGCCCAAACCCTCGTAACACTGCGCCATAGCCAGTTCGGCGCAATCGACCGGCAGCCCACCCTCCACGGCGGCTCGCCAGTCGGCCAGGGCACCGGTCTCATCCCCAACGAGCAGCCTGGCCCGAGCCCTCTGATCCAGCACCCTGAAGTCCCCGGGATAGGCCTCGCGCAGAATTGTGAGCGGCTCGATGGCCCCGAGCGGATCGCCCTGGGCCACCATGACCTCTCCGAGCATCGACAGGGCGTGCCAGTGTGTCGGCTCCGCCTCCAGCACCAGTTCGAGTTCCTCTTGACACTCCTCCAGCCGTCCCAAACCACGCAGCACTTCGGCCGTGGCGATGTGCAACTCCACCGCGTCGCTTCCTCGCCGCGCCGCCTCTCGATAGTCCTGCAGAGCGTCTTCGAGCTCACCCGCGTCACGTCGAAAATCGCCCCGGGCCTGATAGAAATCGCGGTGCGCGCAGGCCACCACGGCGCGGTTAAAAAGGTACACGGCCGTCTCGGTCTGGCCCTGCCGCGCCATCACTCTGCCAGCCTCGGCGTACGCCGCTGCGGCCACATATCCCAGCGTACCGGCCGGGATGTGATCCACCGCCCGCCAGAAGACCTCCGCGGCAGGGCCCTTCAGGCCCAGAGCCTCGTAGACCCGACCCAGATAATAGAGCTCCTCATATTCGGAGGTCTCCGCCTCCTCCAGCATGGCCAGTTCCGTGGCCAGCGCGGGCGGCAGGGTCGGCTCAAGGCCTGCTCCCTCTCCATAAGCCCGCCGCAGCGCGAGGCCGGTTTCCTGCCCCAGCCAAATCAACCGCTCAGCCCGCATCACGAACGAGTCGGGATCGAGTTCCACCGCCATGTCAAAATCTGCCCGGGCCTGGCCGCCCGCCCCCATGGCCGCCTCCACCTTGCCCCGCCAGACGAAGTACCTTGGCTGCTTATCGAAGATGATCACGTTGTTGAGATCCGCCAGGGCCGCCTCCAACTCGCCCGCCTCGTAATACAGCCAGCCCCGGTAGGCCAGCGCCTCGAAGAACGCCGTGCGGAGATCGATGGCCCGCGTGATCAGCCGAATGGCCGCCTGAAGGTCGTAATGTTCCACGGAGACGGCCAACGCATAGAACGCATCGGCCGCGTAAGGACCGGACTCCTGCTGTGCCGGCAGGCTCTCCACCAGACGAATGACGCTCCGAATCTCGTCAAAATCATCCGTCTCTGCCAGTAGCTTCAGGCTTCTGAGCAGCGGGTCATTCGGAGCGAACTGGAGGGCCAGCTCGAATTGACGCGCCGCGTCGGCCTGAGCCGCCGTAGTCTGATCACGAAGCGCGATCAAACCCAGATACACATAGGGCCAGGCCTCCTTGACCACCTCTCCCGGCGCGTTGATGGCCTCGGCCAGCTTGTCGCCCAAGAACTGCGAGAAGACTCTCGCCGCGTCCGTGAACTTCTCCCGGGCCGCGTCGTAGTCCTGCTGCTCGAAGAGCATCCGGCCTGCGCTGACCTCCCCCACGGCCCGGCGCTGCTCGGCCTCGGCCAGTTGCTGTTCCACCTGGCCCCGCTCTTTGGTGGCACTGCGCGTGATCCAGCTGGCTCCGGCCACTACCGCCAGCACGGCGGCCGCCGCCGCCAGGATGATCCGCTTGCGACGCATCCACTTGTAGCTCTGCCGCCATACCGTCGTGGGACGCGCGTGAATGGGAAGGTCGTCCAGCCAGCGTCGCAAATCATCGGCCATTTCCTGCGCTGAGTCGTAGCGCCGCCCGGGCTGCTTCTCCATGGCCTTCAGGGCGATGACCTCCAGGTCGACCGGCACGCGGGGATTCACCTTGGTCGGCCGGGTCGGGTCCAACTCCTGAATATCGTTCAACAGCTCCGCTGTGGAGCCGGCCACAAACGGCGTTCGCAGAGTCAGCAACTCGTACAGCGTAGCCCCCAGGCCGTAGATGTCGGTGCGGTGGTCGATGTCCTTGCCGCCGATGGCCTGCTCCGGGCTCATGTAGTTCAGCGTGCCGACGAGCTGCCCGCTCAACGTCACCGAGGCGTCGTCGAACTGGCGCGCCAGCCCGAAATCGGCAATCCACACATCTGTCTTCCCATCCACCATCAGGTTGGAGGGCTTGATGTCACGGTGAAGGACCCCATGCTGATGAGCGTACTCCACGCCCAGGGCCGCCTGTCGGATGATGCGCGCCGCAAACCGATAATAAGCCGGCTCGCTCGGGAGCGGAACCGACTCCGGCCAACCGCCCTCCTTGCCCGCATGCCCCGTCGCCTGCAGGGCCCCGCCCGACCCAGGAGCCAGCGAGGATCGGGCCAGCCGGCTCAGCGGAAAGCCCTCGATCAACTGCATGGCGAAGTAATGAACGCCCTTCTCCTGAGCAATCTGGTATACCGGGATGATGTGTATGTGCTGCAATTGGGCCGCCGCACGGGCCTCTCGAAGGAACCGCTGCAGCACCGTCTTGTTCCAGCCAATACCCGGCGGCAGCACCTTCAGGGCCACGCGGCGGCTCAGAGATTTCTGCCGCGCCTCGAAGACAATGCCCATGCCCCCACGTCCCACCTCCCGAATGATCTCGAAATCTCCCAGCGTCTGGCCCGCTGCGAACTCGTCCTCCCCGCCACTCGCGGACCCTCCTTCCACCGGCAGCGTTTCGTCCAAATCACCCAGCGAGAGGCTCAGATGCGAATCGGACATGCGCTTGTTCGAGCTCTCGACGATGGCCGACTCGAGCCAACGGGCCGCCTCCAGGCACTGCTTCAGTTCCTCCCGCTCAGAAGCAGACAGACCCTCACTGTCCAAATCGAGGTCGGGCTCCGTCCCGGCCGTCAACCGGTCCATGAAGTCGTCGACAATCTTTTCCAAGCGTTCGGCACTCATGAAGCATCAGGGCCCGTTCGGTCTTGGTCCAGCTTGCGCATCTCCGCCGCCAGGCGCTTGAGAGCCCGCACCAACAGCGCCCGCACGGCCTCGGCGCTACGGTCCATCCTCTCTCCCACCTCGGCCGAACTGAGCATGGCGAACTGCCGCAGTTCGATCACACGGCGATGATCCGGAGGCAAGCGTGTCAAGGCCTCGTGCACGCGACCCGAGGCTTCATCCCGCAGCAGAATCCGGCTGGGAGATTCCCCCTCAGGCCCGCCCTGCGCGGGACTGCCTACCTGCTCCAGCGCCACCTCCCGCCGTGCGTCGCGACGAGCCGCCCCGAAATGGCGACGATGGGCGTCGATGATCTTGTGCTCGACGATCTTGCACAGCCAGCGGTAAAAACCCTGCGGAGCCTGCGGGCTGAAGCGATCGAAGGATCGTACCGCTTCCAGATAGACCTCCTGTACGATGTCGCTGACGCTTTCCCGACTGCGTAGCTCGGCCCCGAGGCGGCTGCGGACCACGCTCTCCACCCGCGTCAGGTATCGCCCGAAGAGCTCATTGAACGCCTTGCGGTCACCGGCCCGAATCCGGGAGACCAAGGCGATCGTCGATCGGGGCGGAGGCTCACCCATCCCGCGGCTCCTCATTCAGTAGCGTGTCCACTCCAGGCGGCGCAACAGCTCGCTCTAGGCTATACAAAGCACCCGCAGATCACAAATTATGGCCGGCCCCGCCCATAACTCACACACTCGCAAATCTGCATTGTGCGCTTGGAATCCCGGCGCTGTGTGCACCGCCGCCAGCCGGGGCGCGGCCGCATAAACCATGGCCGGACCGCAGACAACCCGCCCCCGATCACAAACGAGACGACCAGCCGGGCCGCCTCCGCCTCGGGTTCCCCTAATACTCCCCTTGGGATTCCGCCTACGGAAGACAGTCGGGCGGCAGCCCAGTCGACGTTAAGCCGTAAAGCACCGCGAAGGTGGCAAAATCGCCCAGGTCCACGACTCCATCCACGTTCAGATCCGAGCAGGCCAATTCGGAGGGCCGACATTCGGTCGTGGACGCATCCAGCCCGTAACAGTTGGCCAGAAGGGCGAAGTCCGTCAGGTCAACCTGCCCCCCGCTTCCGTTCACGTCCCCGCATCCACACTCGGGGCTGCACTGAATGCCCATGACCTGGAGCCCCATGTACGAGCACCCCGGCAAGACTTGGCCAGCTTGGCGATCGTACACCCTTCCGTGCGTGTACGCGACGTCCGCCGAATCACTCCGCAACAGCACCCCCGCGTCACGATCGATCTCCACCTCCATCCACCAGTCCGGCGGGACCCAGACGGGTGGATTCACGCCCACGGTTCTGGAAGCTGCCTCCCCACCAGTCCATGGCAATTGCCCCGCGTCGTACTCGGCGATGAGACCTTCCGGGTAAACCGGAACGATGTCACCAACGAAGTCACCGACGAAGAAGCGGACCACCATGAGCCCCGGACTGCTGCCCGTGGAAGCGTAGGAAACCGTGAACTGGCGTACCCGTGCCCAATCGGGCAGATGAATGTCCTGGGCCACCGGCGCGACCGTCCCCAGCACGCCGACCGGCGCGCTGGCGTTCTCGAAGACCACCGCCAGCGGCTCCCGCAGATCCTGTACCCCGTTCCGGTTGCAGTCCTCGCAGGAATCGAGCACGCCGTTGCCATTGCCATCCACGGAAGTCCCGGCCGCCAGGTCACACTCGTCCGGGACCTGGTTGTGGTTGCAGTCCTCGCTCGTGCCTCCGGCCACGTCACAAATGTCCTGCACGCCGTTGTCATTGCAGTCCGCCTGCGGCTCGCATTCGTCAGGTTCTCCGTTGTTGTTGCAATCCTCGCTGGTGCCGCCGCTCAGGTCGCACTCATCCGGCACCTCGTTCGCATTGCAGTCCGAGCTGGTCCCGTCGCTTAGGTCGCATTCGTCCGGAACCAGATTGCCGTTGCAATCGGGGCTCTGCCCGCACCCGGGCACGTCGCAGCCTGCGAGCTGGCAGTCAATGTCGCACTCGTCGCGAATATCATTGGTGTTACAGTCCGTGGTGGTGTGACATGTCCCGTCACCGATCAGCACCATGCCGTACCACCACTCCGGCGCGTAAGGCGCGTCGTTGACCTGGTTGAACCAGTATTTGAAGGCCTCGCCAACGCATTCGCCCGCGGCAATCTGGTTGTACATGTGGATGTCATTCCACATGCCGCCAGTCTTCGTACTGCCCCAGGCCAGAAGCCCGCTGCCCTCCGGGTTGAACACGGCCGTGCCGCCCAGGTTGTTCCCGGCCAGGTAGTCGCAACCCGAACACACGAAGAACGAAAAGAACGCCGCCGCAGGATCCCACAGCGCGTACTCTTCCCGCCACACGTACTCGAACGTGCTGTGATTGTTCCGGTAGAACCCGTGCCCGCTCGGCGAACCGTGCGAGCGAATCAGATCGAGGTGATAATCGGCGGTCAGACGGTTGTTGATGAAATCCGCCGCCGTGGTGTCCTCCGGCCCGTCGACCGCCACGACATTGGTGTAGCCGAAGAGCTGCCGCAGGCAGTACGTATCCACGCTGCTCATCGACTCCCAATCGTCGTCGTCGTATACCAGGCCGACATACAGATTGTTGAGAACGCTGCGCCGCGCGGTATGGTTACGCGCGAAGTACGTGTTCAGAATCTCCGCCTCGGTCCCCAGCGCCGTCAGGTTGTCCGTCCGCATCCGCGAGACCCAGATCTCCAGATCGCGGTTCCCCGTCCACGTATCCAACTTGCCGTTGTCCGGCTGCACGGGTGGGTCGTCCAGTTGGTCTGACCACGTTCCGTCCATGTCCATCAGATACATGTCGCACGGGAAATCCTCGTACTCCCCCCCATTTCCCCAATCCTGGTTCATCTCGTAGATCACGTGGGGAAGCGGCCCGGCCAGGACGACCCCGACGAGGGATTCGGGCTCGTTATACAGCGAGATCAGCGTATTCCGCAGGAACTCCGCATTGCCGGAGAACGTGATCGTCGTGCTTGAAAAGCCCACGGAGGCCAGGTCGTCCGCATACGTAGCCAACGAAGTGGCAATCGCGGCGTACAGGTCCGTAGCCACGACGACGGCCACGCGCCCCTCCTGCTGCGATCGGCCTCCCATCGCCCTCGTCACCGCCTGGACTTGATATTCGCCGGAGGCCGGCCCCGGCCACGCGGCGTCGTGAGGCTGCCACGCCTGATGCGGATCCATCCACCGTGACGGCACCGGCTCGCTGGCATGGCTCGGCAGCGAACCCAGCACCAGAACAACCATCACGGCCAAAAGCCCGGCGACTCCGCAGCGGCTCCTGCAGACGGCATGACCCCGCCACGTCCTCGGCCGCGCCCGATGCCTATCTCGGGACACGGTGCCCTCCTTCCCCCCGACTCTCCGCGCTGCTAACCGCGCAATCTCTATCTGGGTGCGACAGGCGACTCGAGCACGGTAACGCTTACGAACCCGGGCGACGCGCGTGGCCCGCTCCGCGCGTCACCGCTTCGCTCACCCGCAGTTCGGCGGAAAGCCGCTGGCCGGCTGACCGAAGAGAACCGCAAACGTGGCGAAGTCGCCGAGTTCCACAACGCCGGTGCCATCCAGGTCGCTGCAGGCGAATTCGTCAGCCGAGCAGTCGGCGCCTGGACCGTTCAGACCGTAGCAGGTGGCCAGCGTGGCGAAGTCACCCAAATCCACCGATTCGTCGCCGTCCAGATCGCCACACTTGCAGACCGATCCCGCGCAATCCGGATCGGCCTGGTCAGTCATCCCGTCGCAGTCGTTGTCGACTCCGTCGCTGCAAGCGACCTCGAGACCGGGTTCGCTCGGGGCCGCCAGGGCCGGCTCATACGGGCACTGATCGCTGCAATCCGCAATGCCGTCGCTGTCCGAATCGGTGTCGGGAACACCACAGCCGCACTGCCCCGGACCGATCTTGTCCGGATCGTTCGGACATCCGTCGTTGCAGTCCGGCGTCTGGTCGCCGTCGGTATCGGTGTCAGGCACGCCGCAGCCACAGATCCCCGGGTCGATCTTGTCCGGATCGTTCGGACATCCGTCGTTGCAGTCTGGCGTCTGATCACCGTCGGTATCGGTGTCAGGCACGCCGCAGCCACAGATCCCCG
>CP070685.1:2779848-2786620 GCA_020352895.1 Phycisphaerales bacterium | reverse complement strand
CCTTCCTCGCAGGCGTCGAGGGCGTTGTCGACGGCCTCCTTGACGGTGGTCAGCAGGGCCTTGCGCTTGTTGTCGAAGCCGAGGAGGTGGCGGTTCTTGGCGAAGAACTCGGAGACGGAGATGTCGCGCTGTTTGGCGGCGAGGGCCTCGGCGGACTGGCCGCGGCCGTTACCTCCGGGCGGGCGCGCGGCCGGCTTGGGGGCCGCCTTGCTCTTGGCGGCTCGGGTGGCTGGGGGCTTGCCACCTCGGCTTTTGGCTTTCTTAAGCCTCTTGCTCATGGAGAAATCCAGATCTAGCTGAGTCCCCCCGTCGGCGAGTGTTGCCTGTGATGCGGCCATCCGAGTCACCATCCCTGGCGGAAACGCCGTCCTGATAGGGAAACCAGGACTGGAGTGTATCCGTCCGTCCGGCCTCCCGCAACGTACCCGCGCCGGACTTGGTCCTCCCTATCCCATCATCGGCCGAAGTGGGCTCATTCGTCCTGCTCTTCTGCCTGTATCTGTTTGAGTGCGTGCTGCGCGTAGCGATACTGCTTTGTCTTGTGCGCCGCCACCGCGCCGAAGCTCACCGCGCCGGACGCGAAGAGCACGGCGAGCACGACCATGATCACCGAGAATGAGTTCAAGAAAGAACGCACCATCAGCAGGGTGAACACCGCACAGATCACCGCCGCCCAGATATCCCCCCACGGGAGGGTGCCGCCGTAAGGGGACAAAACGTTGATCATTCGGTTCGGGCGGGCGTCGTAGTCGCCGCCGCACTCGGGGCACAAGCCCAGCTTGGGGAGGCCTTGGAGCCGGTAGCCGCAGGTGGCGCAGAGGGCGGGCCAGTCCAGGTCGGCCAGATGGCCTTCGATGCGCAGTCGTTCGCGCATCTCCTCGCTGGGCATCACGGGCGGTCTGCGCGGCGCAGTCTTCTTAGCGTCCGCCGCCTTGGCCCGGCGCGCTTCCTTTTCCTCCCGTTCCTCCGCGAAGGAGTCGGCGTGCATCTTCTCCCAGCGCTGCCATCTTCGGTACTCTCGCAGCTCCGGGATCACGCGCCTGCCTACGATGACCGTGGCGAGGGCGGCCGCTATGGTGACGATCGGTATGGGTATGGCCACGGGCAGAAGCACGAACCGTCCCACGGAAAACCAGGAAAGGCCCAACACGGTCCCGACGAACACGCAGAACGCCAAGATCGCCATGTCGGCCCAGGGAAACTGCAGAGTGCCGGGGCGGTAGATGTTCTTACCCAGCGCCCGGCGGGCGTTGTAGGGGGAGCCACATTCGGGGCAGGTGCTGACGAAGGGCGAGCCCTTGAGGTTGTATCCGCAGGAATCACAGATGACGCTGGTGGGGATCCGGCCTTGCATGCCCTCCGCGGCCAGTCGGGCGTGGCTCGACTCGGTGGTCAGTCGCGATGGTCGCTGCTCGGGCATGTCCGCCGGTCCCTCGATGGGCTATCCCCCGGCCGGACCATTCTATTGCTCGAAGAGGGCCTGGACAAAGGTTTGCGGGTCGAAAGGGGCAATGTCGTCGGGGGTCTCGCCGAGGCCGACGAACTTGACGGGGACGTCGAGCTGATCGCGGATGCCGACGACGATGCCGCCTTTGGCGGAGCCGTCGAGCTTGGCGAGGAAGATCCCGGTGACGGTGACGTGCTCGGAGAACATCTTGGCCTGGTTGATGGCGTTCTGACCGATGGTGGCGTCGAGGACGAGAAGGACTTCGTGGGGGGCGCCAGGGATTTTCTTCTCGACGACACGTTGAATCTTGCCCAGCTCGCGCATGAGGTGATCCTGGGTGTGGAGTCGGCCGGCGGTATCCACGAGCAGCACGTCGGCGTTGCGGGCCGTGGCGGCCTCGCACGCGTCGTAGGCGACGGCGCCCGGGTCGGCGCCGTGTTTGTGCTTGACGATCTGCACGCCGACGCGTTCGGACCAGAGCGTGAGCTGCTCGACGGCGGCGGCGCGATATGTGTCGCAGGCCGCGAGAATGACGGACTTGCCCTGTGCGGCGAGATACCTGGCCAGCTTGGCGACGCTGGTGGTTTTGCCCGAGCCGTTGATTCCGGCGACGAGGATCACGGTGGGTCCGGCGTCCGCCTGATTGAGTCGGCGGTCGTCCTCCGGCCAGTAGCTGATGATGCGTTCCTGGAGAAAGGGCGTGATCTCCTGGGCCTCTTTGAGCCGGCCGCTCTTCCATTCGGATCGCACGTCTTCGATGAGGCGCGCGGTCATGGTGGGCCCCATGTCGTCGGCCAGCATGGTTTCTTCGAGCCGGTCGATGATGTCCTCGTCAATGGACTGGCCGACACGAAGCACGGCGCGAAAGCCGGTGGACACCTTGTCGCGAGTCTTGGTGAGGCCCTGCTTGAGTTTGTCGAGTATGCCCACGGCTTGTCACTCGTTTTGTTCAGCTTTGTCTTCGACGCCGGGATGTCCTGCCTCGTCCTGCGCGGTCGGCTCCGCCTCGGCTGCCTTTCGCACGCTGTCGAGTATTCCGTTGACGAAACCGGGCGAATCGGCCCCGGCGAACTCCTTGGCGATCTCCACCGCTTCGTTGATGGCCACGGCAGCGGGCACGCGGTCGTCGAGTAGAATCTCGAATGCCCCCAGCCGCAGGATGCCGCGATCCACAATCTGCATCCGGGCTACGGACCAGCGCTCGGCGGCCGCGGCCACCTTCTGGTCCAGGGCGTCCCGCTCGCGCCAGACCCGCCGGGCCAGCTCCTCGGCCCGCGCCGCCGTCTCGGCGTCCGGGGCGTGCTCGTCCAGGAACCGCCGCAGCATCGGCAAGGCGTCGTCCCCCTGAGCATCGAGCAGACAGAGGCACTGGAATACGAGTACGCGGGTGACATGGCGCGGGTCGGTCACGGCGGGCGGCTAGTGTTTCTTCTTTTGCTCGGGCAACTGGGCCAGCAGGTTGACCATTTCGATCGCTGCCATGGCCGCGTCCGAACCCTTGTTGCCCATCTTCGTGCCGGCCCGTTCGATGGCCTGCTCCAGGCTGTCGGCGGTCAGCACTCCGAGGGATACGGGCACGCCGCTTTCGAGGGAGAACTGGGCGAGGCCCTTGGTGACTTCGTTGGCGATGTAGTCGAAGTGGGGCGTGTGGCCGCGGATGACGCAGCCGAGGGCGATGACGGCGTCGGCCTTGCCGGAGCGAGCGAGGGCTTTGACGGCCAGGGGCAGTTCCCAGGCTCCGGGGACCCAAACCTCGACGATGTTTTCCGGAGGACAGCCGTGGCGGAGGAGCGCGTCGGTGGCCCCGGCGGCGAGGCGGGAGCCGATGAACTCGTTGAAGCGGCTGACGACCAGGCCGAACTTCTGCCTGTTGACGAGAAGGTTGCCTTCGATGCGTTTGGGCATGGCTCAAGTCTCCGAGGGGTCCGTAAAGTGCAGATTCTAGCCTGCGGCGCGAGAGTGAACAAGGAGAGGGCCGGGCGGGCTGCGGGTGCGCGTCCGGGTTGCCAGCGGGTCCGCGGTGGGTGAGAATCCGGCCCCATGAAGAGTCCTCGCAAACTGTGGCAGGGTTTGGCCAAGCGCAGGCCTGAAGCCCACAAGGGCGACTTCGGGCGGGTGCTGGTGGTGGGCGGGTGCCGGGACATGCCGGGTGCTCCGGCGCTGGCGGCTCTGGCGGCGCTTCGCGGGGGTGCGGGGCTGGTGAAGGTGGCCTGCCCGGTCGCCATTCAGCAGACTGTTATATCTATATGCCCCGGCGCCACGAGTGCCGGGTTGCCGGCCTCGCCGGCCGGGCTGATTTCGCGGAGTGCGGTGACGCGCCTGCGCGAAGTGGCTGACGCTCACGACGTGGTGGCGGTCGGGCCGGGCATGGGCGCCAGTGCCGGGGGCGGGGCGATTGTGGCCGCGCTGCTGGCCATCGCGGACAAGCCGGTGGTGGTCGATGCGGACGGGCTGAACAATCTGGCCGGTCGCAAGAAATGGTGGAAATCGTGCGGGGCCCGCGCGGTGCTGACGCCGCACCCTGGGGAGATGCGCCGACTGATCCAAGGCGCCGGGCTGAAGCTCGATCCTGATGACCGGGTCGAATGTTGCCGGGAGTTTGCCCGGGCGGTCGGGCAGGTCATCCTGCTCAAGGGGGCCGGGACGGTCATTTCTGACGGCCAGCGGCACACGGTCAACCGCACGGGGAATCCTGGGATGGCTGCAGGCGGGTCGGGGGACGTGCTGACCGGGCTGATCGCGGCGCTGATGGGGCAGGGGCTCGAGCCCTATGATGCCGCCGTGGCCGGCGCGTACCTTCACGGACGGGCCGGCGATCTGGCCGCTCGGCGTGTCGGCCAAGTGTCACTTATGGCCACAGATCTTGTCGATTTTCTCCCCGCGGCCTTCCGATGGTAGGACGGCGCGGCCCTCAAGACGGGCGGCCGGTCTCAGACTTGGGCCGCTGCGAGTTCCAGAATCAGAAAGTCTGGGGTTCTTGCAGAAAGGAGGCGTGACATGGGGCGCACAGTTCTTGCGGCGGGAGTGTTTTGTTCGCTCGTCTTCTGGGTGTCACCGTTGCAAGCCGAGGAAGGGCTGAAGGTGTTTGTTTCCGTTGACATGGAAGGCATCACGGGCGTCATTAGCATTGAGGAGACCGGCTCGAAGGGCACGGACTATGCGTACTATCGAACGCTGATGACCGAGGAAGTCAACGCCGCGATCGAGGGTGCTGCGGAGGCCGGGGCCGCGGAGATTGTCGTGCGGGATTCGCACGGCAGCGGCAGGAACCTGATGCCGGAGGAGCTGGATCCAAGGGCCAAGCTCCTGCGAGATTGGGCCGGGGGCCCGTTCGGCATGATGGAAGGCATCGATGAGAGTTATGACGCGGTGGTGTTCGTCGGGTATCACGCCAAGGCCGGGACCAAGGACGCGACGCTGGATCATACCATGTCGGGCACGATCGGCGATTTGAGAGTGAACGGGGTTTCATTGCCGGAGGCCGGGTGGAACGGGCTCATTGCCGGATGTTATGGCGTGCCGGTGATCCTGGTCGCGGGAGACAAGGCCATATGCGAGCAGGCCAGGTCGATCTTCGGTGACATTGAGACGGTTGCGGTGAAGGAGGGAATCGGGGAGGCCGGTCTGAACCTGCATCCGCAAAGGTCGCGCGATTTGATCAAGGCGGGGGTGAAGACTGCATTGGGAAGGCTGGGCGAGTTCAAACCGTTGAAGTATGAGCCGCCCTACACCATGGAGGTTCAGTTCAAGAACGAGCCTCAGGCGTACAGGGCATCGTGGTTTGCCGGGGCGAAGAGGGTCGGCGATTGGGGCGTCTCGTACACCAGCGACGAGTTTGTGGATCTGATGCGTTTTCTGATGCTGGCGGGACGATCTTGTTCGTGATGTTCGGATGGGGCATTAGGTGCGAAGATTGGATGAGGCGTGGGCGACGTCAGGCTTGTTGGTCGCGCAGGTGGGGGGCACTACGCCTTTCGCATGAGGTAGAAGACGTAGCCGTAGGTGTGGCCGAAGCGGCGGTGCATGTCGATTTCGCGTTCGTGCTCGGCGATGACCTGAGCGAGGGCGGCGTCGCCGGCGGCGCGGGGACGCAGGGCGGCCATGCGTTCGATGAGGGGATCGTAGTACTCGTCCCACCAGGCGGAAGGGGGCAGGGTGAAGTGGTCGAAGACGGCGAAGCCGGCGGTGGCCGCGCGGGCGATGTTCTCGTCGATGGTGGTGATGGCGGGGTATTCTTGCTGCCAGAAGTCGCGGACTTCGGCCGGAAGGCTGTCGGTAAGCCATGTTGCCTCGGTCACTACGACCAGCCCGTCGTCTCCGAGCAGCGGCCTCCACAGAGATAGCGCCTCGGTGAAACCGACGATGTACGCAGCGCCCTCGCACCAGATGAGGTCGACGGTGCCGGGTTGTTCGTTGAGGGTTTCCATGCGTCCGGGGAGAGCAACGACGAGCTCGTCTAGGCCCTCCGCGGTGGCGCGGCGGCGGAGCTGGTCGAGAAAGGGCTCGTGGGGGTCGATGGCGATGATGGGCGTCCTGAGGTGTCGGGCCAGGACGAGGGTGTGGCGGCCGGGGCCGCAGCCGAGGTCAAGGACGCGCGGGCACGGGCGGAGGGGCGGCAGGCGGTCGAGGGCCTGGAGGGTGGCCTCGTCGCTGCCGGGCCCTTCACGGGGCAGGTCACTGTGTAGCAGGAAGAACGCGTCCCAGTTCATGGCGGTTCCCGGTCGTTCGTAGTGTGGGCGCGACGGGTTTGACGCGCCTGTGCTCAGCGTAAACCCTCGGAGAGAAAAACTCAAAGCGGGAGGTGAGAGAGAGCGGAACAGCAAGCCGTGTGGCGACGGGATTTGCACCCATGCTCACGTTCCTGTTGGGTTCGTCGCCAGCACGACACACTGCTAGTAGGCTGGTGAGGTGGGCGGCGAGATGGGCCGCAGGCCCTGGCCGATTGGTGGCGAGGTCGGGATGAGCGCGGCGCGAGACGTGATCGGACGGCTGGTCAAGAGCTTCGGCTTCAGCGTGTTTTGCTTTGCCGTCTGGGGCTCGCTCTCGGCCGTGCGTGCGCGCGCGCTCGTGGCGGATTTCACCTGGATGGAGCTCGTCTGGCTCGCGTATAACGCGACCATCGCCGTGCTTTTCCTGGTTCGTACGACACCGTCGGCGGTGAGCCTGAACCCCGTCCACTGGGTGGTGGCTCTGTTGACGTCGTTTTCCGGGCTTTTCTTTGACAGGCAGCCGGCGGGCATTGCCGTGGCGGGGGGTTATTGCGACGCGCTCATTCTGATCGGCCTGGCGGCCAGCGGGACGGCGGCGATCGCCCTTCAGCGCAGT
>CP070685.1:2773700-2779748 GCA_020352895.1 Phycisphaerales bacterium | reverse complement strand
CCAAGCAGCAGGCAGAGCTGAAAGAGGGCTCGTCGCCCGGCCGTGATACCTCGCTCCCGTGATGGTTTGAGCTTCTGTGTGATCGGCCTGCGGGTGCTTTGCGGGAAGTGGCACAATGGCCCCGAGCTCCGAGGACAGCCCGTATTTGAATATGACATTGTCCTGGTCGTTTACGGGCGACGTCGAGGTTCCGTACATCTGCTCGGTCGGGGGGAAGACGTTCCGCGTCTGTATCGACAGCGACTACCCGGTCTATGCAGATTATCGTTATTCTCTCCTCGTCGAACAGGAGAGGGTCGCGGCCTTCAACAAGTGGCCGAGATGCTGGAAGCGGCCGCTCCAGAGCTGGCTTCTGCCGCTGCTGAGGATGCGAATAGCCGCGGGCCACATATGGCGGTGGCTGCGAAGAGAGTGATTGCCGCTACGAGGAATGGCGGAACCCGGATCGTGAGTCATGGATAGGGCGAATCCTCCATTGACGCCTAAGTGGGCGATCATATTGAGCCTCGTCGCGCTGGTCGGCGCGTGGGTGCTGGCGGTCGTGTACCGGCTGCTGGCCGGGGCGTCGGCGGCGAGGCTCTTGGGATTCGTGGCAGGCTGCTTTGTGTGCTTTGCCTGGGCAGGGCTGGAGCGGCGGTCGTACCGGATCGTGCTGCGGGCCACCGAGGTCTTCGCGGTGTTGGCCGTCGTCGTACTGGCCGTGCTCGTGATCGTGCAGGAAGAAGGCGAGGCGTTCCCCCGATGGGCGACGGCGGTGCTGATTGTGGGGTGTGTCGGATGCTGTGCCGTGATCGGTGGGTATGGGGCGCGCAACTTCGTCTGGTGGCTTCGGGGTGAGCTTGACGCCCGCACCCGGGTGGCGGTGCGGCCGACCAAGCCGGGCGAAGTGTATCTGGTTTCGCGGAACCTGGAGACCGCGACGGACGCAGAGGTGGACGGGGCGGAAGAACGGTTGGGTTGCACGTTCCCGCCCGGGTACCGTGAGTACGTGACCACGTTCGGTCTGGGCACATACACGGGGCTCGTCGAGATCTTCATGCCGGGCAAGATCCTGGGCGAGTTGGCGGAGTGGCGGCAGCACGTGCAGGAGTGCTACTTCTGGGATGCCGGGGCCGACGTGCTGGGAAAGGACGAGGTATTGCGGTCCGTCATTCTGGGCCACACGCTGAACGGCGAAGAGTTGATCTTCTGCCCGGATCGCGGACCGGACGTGTACGTGCTGCCCCGCAACGAGGAGCGAATCTACCTGGCGGGCGCGACGCTGGACGAGGCTATCGATTGGCTGTGCACCTCGCGCGTGCTTACGGACGAGGTGCTCGACTTTCGCTACTTCGAGTCGTGGAAGGATCGGGAGAAGATGCGGTTGTACGGCCGGGCGGACTACCGGAGTTTCAAGGGCTCGATTCTTTCGCTGGGCCTACACGATCACGTGGCCATCGACAGCGAGGACGAAGATTGCCTGGTGGTCTTCTACTCCGACTTCTACGGTTCGCTGAGCTACTCCGGTCCGGAAGGGACCAGGGGCGACGCGGTGATAATCGAGTACGACCGGCACAAGCGGAGCGACGTGCTGGCCAAGCTGACGGGGCATCTGCTTTCGTTGGGCTTCAAGGATGTGACGGCTGCGGAGGCCGAAGAAATCCAGCGGCAAGTCGGTCGTTGAAATCCGTGTTATCCTGCCAGTGCTGAAGTCACGGCTGGCTGGCGGAAGCGTCGGCCGTCGGGTACACTAAGAACGGGACGCTGGTTCGGCGTGCCCGGTGGGGATTGGGGTTCCCATCCATGCAAAGAATCACCGGATCGAGGATGACCAGACCATGAATGCGAAGCAGAGACTCATGACCGTGACCGCCGTCGTGGTGGTGCTGATTGCCTGGACCGCGCCGCTGTCGGCCGAGCCGCTGCCGTCGGACTCGCGCGTTATCACCGGCAAGCTGGAGAACGGCGTGACCTGGATGTACCGGCAGCACGACAACCCGCCGGGCAAGATGTCCCTGATGGCCCACGTCGATGCCGGCTCCCTGAACGAGACCGACCAGCAGCGCGGACTGGCCCATTTCATGGAGCACATGGTGTTCAACGGGACGGAGAACTTCCCGCCCGGCACGCTGATCCCGTACTTCGAGAGTATCGGGATGGAGTTCGGGAACGATCTTAACGCGTTCACCGGCTTCGACCAGACTGCGTACATGTTGTTTCTGCCCGACACCGAGGCCGAGCGCGTGGACAAGGGCCTGATGGTGCTGAGCGACTATGTCTTCCGCAGCCTGCTGCTGGAAGAGGAGATCGACAGGGAGCGCGGGGTGATCCTGGCCGAGGCCCGTACGGGCAAGAGCGCCGAGCAGCGCATGCGGGACAAGCTCTGGCCGGAGCTGTACGAGGGCTCGCGCTTCGCGGAGCGCATCGTGATCGGCAAAGAGGAGATTATCGCGAGCGCGCCGCGCAGCGAGTTCGTGGATTTCTATCGTACGTGGTATCGGCCGGAGAACATTACCGTGCTGCTGGTCGGCGATGCGAAGCCGGACGGGATCATTCCGCTGGTGAAGAAGTGGTTCGGCCAGTACAAGCCCGAGGCGCCGGCCCGCGAGCCGCTGGGGCCGGAGTTCAAGCCCTTCACGAAGCAGCGGGCCATTGTGGTCACCGACCCGGAGATGACGCGATGCGACGTGGAGGTGACCAACATCCGACCCGGGCGGCCCCCGACGACTACGGTCGAACAGTGGCGGACCGATCTGGTCGAGGAGATCGGCACGTGGATCATCGGGCGACGTTACCAGGAGCGCGTGGACAAGGGCGAGGCGAGCTACCGCAACGCCCGAGCGAGCGTCAGGGATTTCTACCAGGATGCCGTGATGGCCAGCGCGAGCGCGAGTGGCGAGCCTGAGGACTGGGCCCGGATGATCGAGGAGCTGGTGGCCGAGGTGAACCGCGTGCAGAAACACGGTTTTACCGAGCGTGAGCTGGAATTGGCCAAGAAGGAAATGCTGGCCGACGCAGAACGCGCGGTGCGGACGGAGCCGACGACCGATGCGCGCCGCTTCCTGTTCCAGATGTTGCGGGCCGTCAGCGACGAGGAACCGGTGCTCAGCGCCCAGCAGCGGCTGGATCTTTACCAGAAGCTTTTGCCGGGCGTAGGCCTTGATGAGGTGAACGCAACGTTCAAGAAGCATTTCGAGCCGGGGACGTTCGCGTACGTGGTGGAGATGCCGGAGAAGGAGGGCGTTGCGGCGGCGCCGAGGGACGAGGTGCTGGCCATGGCCCGCGCTGCCTGGACTCGTGAGGTATCTCCGATTGAAAAGGCGGCCGGGCCCGGCGAACTGCTGGCCTCGCTGCCGGCGCCGGGAAAGGTGGTCGAGAGCGCCGCGGACCCCGACCTGGGGATTACCAGCGCCTGGCTGGCCAACGGCGTGCGGGTTCACCACCGGTTCATGGATTACAAGAAGGACACGGTCATGGTCAGCATCGCCCTGGCGGGCGGTGGAATTGAGGAGACCAAAGCCAACGCGGGTATCACTTCGGTTGCGAACCTGGCCATCGACGAGCCGGCCACGCATCGGCTGAGCTCGACCAACATCCGCGACCTCATGACCGGCAAGAACATCTCTGTGGGCACAAGCGTTCGGTCGGGGCGCATGGGCCGGCGCCGCGGCGGGTCTTCTCTCAGTCAGGGCGGAGACGCCGTGATGATCAGCGTGCAGGGGTCGCCGAAGGATCTCGAGGCCGGTCTGCAGCTAGCGCATGCCCTGCTGACCGATGGCAAGATCGAGGAGGCCGCGTTCAAGAACTGGAAACTGCAGACGCTGCAGCAGCTCGAACGAATGCAGAAGATGCCCATGTTCAAGGCGATGGAGGCTACGGCCGACCTGCTTTCGGGTGGCGATCCGCGGCGGACGTTCCTTACCGCGGAGGAGGTCAACCGGCAGTCGGTGAGCGAGGCCCAGGCCTGGTATGACCGGCTTTGTGCCAAGGCTCCCATTGAGGTGGCGGTCGTCGGCGACATCAAGCTGGATGAGGCCATGCCGCTAATCGAGCGGTACCTTGGCTCGCTCGCAGAGCGCAACCGGGGGGCGGATCATCTTGCCAAACTGCGCCGGCTGGCCCGGCCGACGGGGCCGTTGTCGCGTCACCTCGACATCGAGACGATCACGCCGCAGGGCATGGCCATGGCTGGGTTCGTCGCCGCGGAGGGACGGAACGCATACGACCGCCGGGCGTTGGAGCTCGCTTCGCAAATCCTGTCCACGCGCCTGATCAAGCACATTCGCGAGGACCAGGGGTTGGTGTATTCGATCCGGGCTCGGTATCAGCCGTCGTGGATCTATGAGGATTCCGGCGAGTTCGCCGCCGGTGCCCCCTGCGATCCGGACAAGGCCCGGATGGTGGCTGAACAGATTCACAAGGAGTTCGAGGAATTCGCCCAGAAGGGTCCTACGGAGGAAGAGCTGGCCAACGCCAAGAAGCAGGTGGCCAACAACCTGGACACGGAGATGAAAGAGCCGAGTTACTGGTGGGGCATTCTGCGGCACCACGATCTGCACGGCCGGAACCTGGCGGAGGAGAAGGTCGAGAAGGAGGCATTCGAGAAGTACACCGCGGATCAGATTCGGTCCGTGTTCGCGAAGTACTACAAGCCGACGCGACAATTCAGCGTCACCGTTGTGCCCACCGCTGCCGGCGGCGAAGAGGGCGAGAAGGCCGTGGAGCAGGCGACAGCGCCCGGTGCATAGGGGCGAGGTCGGGGCGGACGGTTCGTATGCGTTGCCGAGGAGCGAAGCCGAGGTGCCCGATGGACATCGGGGCGTCGGATTGCCCCGGCGCGCCCGGTGGCGTATGTTGGGGGGATGAGCACATTAGCTGCAAGACATCGGAAGATTGCCCTTGACCTGTTCGGTTTGCCGACGGCGCCGTTTCAGGAGGAGCACGTGGCGCGGTACGTCCGGTCGTTCTGCGAGCGGCGCGGGCTGAAGGTGCGGGCGGACAAGTTCGGGAACCTGCTGACGAAGTACCAGCGCGGGGGACGGAAGGCCGGTTGGCCGTTGCTGTTCAGCGCGCACATGGACCATCCGGGGTTCGAGGCACTCGAGATGGTCGGGGCGCGGGGTGTCCGGGCGCAGTGGCGCGGCGGTGTGGCGCTGGAGTTCTTCCGGGGGGCGGGGGTGCGCTTCCTCAGCGAAGGCAAGTGGGTGCGGGGCATCATCCGCAGGGTCAAGCCGCTGAAGTCCAAGCCCGGGCAGATGCGGCGGGCGGACACGGTAGAGGTGGAACTGCGCGGGCGCGGCCAGGTGGCCAAAGGCGCGCTGGGCATGTGGGACCTGCCAGGCCCGGCGATTCGGGGCAAGAAAATCCACGCGCCAGCCTGCGATGACATTGCGGGCGTGGCGGCGATGCTGTGTCTGCTGGAGGTCCTGTGCCGGCGGCGGGTGAACGCGGCGGTGTATCTGCTGTTCACGCGCGCGGAGGAGGTCGGTTTCGCGGGGTGCATGAGCGCGTGCAAGGCCGGGACGGTACCGAAGCGCAGCGCGATCGTGGGGATCGAGTGCAGCACGGAGCTGTTGACGGCGCGGATGGGGGACGGGCCGATCCTGCGCGTGGGGGATCGCATGAGTGTGTTCAGTCCGCGGCTGGAGGGTTATTGCCGCCAGACGGCGGACGAGCTGTCCCGCAAGGACAAGACGTTTCGCTATCAGCGCAAGCTGATGGACGGGGGTGCGTGCGAGTCGACGGCGTTCTGTGCGTACGGGTATGAGGCGACGGGGGTTTGCCTGGCGCTGGGTAATTACCACAACATGAACAAGCGTGAGAAGCGGATCGAGCGGGAGTACATTCACCTCGAGGATCTCGCGCACATGATCCGCTGGTTTGTGGCCCTGGCGTCGAAACGGCGGGGATACGAGCCGAAAGTGGGGGCGCCGCCTCCACTGCTGGAGGGAATCCGGCGGAAGCACGAGCGGACGCTGGTGCGGACGGTGGGGAAGTGAGGGCTGTTCCGCCCCTAACCGACGAGTGCCATTTTGCTTGCACTGTTCAAGCCGACCGCGGTTGACGAAT
>CP070685.1:2768574-2773600 GCA_020352895.1 Phycisphaerales bacterium | reverse complement strand
CAGGTCGTCGTCGTCCGTGCCCAGGATATTGTCCGCGCCGTCAACGTCCGCGAACAACGGATCCGCATCGATGTTCCCCGTGCCGGGATAGCTGCCCTGGATGTTGCTGAACTGCACGATGGTTCGAGCGCCGCCCGAATGCCAGATCTCGTCGCCACCGTTCCGGAGGATGCAACCGTGCAGCTCGATGTCGCCGCCGTTGTTCTCCACGCCGCTGCCGTAGGTCGCTGAGTTCCCGCTGAGCGTGCAGTTGACCAAGGTGGCGTGGCCCTGAAACGTCCGAAACCCTCCGCCGACCACGGCTGTGTTACCGCTCAGTACGCAGTTGGTCAGGGTGGGATACCCATAGATCGTGCTGACGCCACCCCCCTCACCTACCGCGGCGTTGCCGTAGAAGCGGCAGTTGGCCAAGGAGGGATCGGAATCGCCGCGCACGACGAGGCCGCCGCCGTAACCATCCGTGGCGTTCGCCTGAAACGTGCAATCGACCAGCGTGATATCGCCCTCGCAGCAGCACACCCCTCCCCCGTACGACCGCGACCAATTGTCCTCGAATCGGCAATCGAGCAGCGTGGCGCCGGCGCCCGCGTTCATCCCGGCCAGACCGGCCCCACAGCGTCCCACATTGCCGCGGAACGTCAGGTTCGCCAACGTGGGTTCACCCCAATAGACGTACATTCCGCCCCCGCGACGCTGATGTACGTCTGTCGTGTCGTCACCTTTGGCATGGCCGGCTGTAATCGTGAAGCCGTCGAGTACCGCCGTAGGGTCGGTGCCCGAGCCCGTCACCACATGAAAGCAGTTCTCCAACAGGGTCGGATGCCATGGGTCGAATTCGTCCGTGTCGTTGTCGTACAAGTCGCCGCTGAGGACGCTCTCGTTCGCGGCAAAATCGCGCGCGGACAGATCAAACGTCTGCGGGTCCTCTATCCCGGCCAAACCCCCGTAGATGGCCACACCGTTGAGCAGTTGAAACGTCGCGCTACGCGGCGTGTTCGGTTCGGCCAGCCCCGACGGCCGGTACGTTCCCGCTGCGACCCAGATTTGGTCTCCGGGCACGACCACGTTCAGGGCGTCCTGGAGGTCGCAGAATGCGGCCTCCCACGATTGCCCGTCCCCGCCGACGGCGTCGTCATCCACGAGCCATGTGGCAGCCTGAGCCGGCGCGCACATTCCGGCAATCGTGCATGCGAACACCATCAGGCAAACCGACGCACCCGAGGATCTTGTTTGCCTCATGACGCCGCTCCCCGCAGTGCTCTGACGTAGTGGCCCACCCCCGCCGTAACCCGGTTGCTTCCTTGAATCAGCTTATCAAAACGGTCAGGTCGATGCAAGCAGATAAGCCACCGTCGACCCGATATCAGGGCGGCTTCGGGCCCCGGCGTACGTGCCGGCCCAAGGCTAGCGACGGACTCCCGGCACAGTTGCGCCCGGTCGGTGTTTCTCGGCTTCGCGCAGGCGAACCTTCAGATCGATCCGAACATCCAGGTAAGCATGCCATGCCACCAAAAGTAGCATCGCCAGCATGCCTCCGTAAGGATGGATGATGTGATAGGTCTTGCCCCAATCCGTGTCCAGCCAATACGCGCTCGGCAGCGGTTGCCGGCTCAGCAGAATCGGAGCGCTGATCCCCTCGGCGGCAGGATAAACGCGCAGCCATCCGGCTGCCGCAAGCAGTGACGCAGCCAGCAGGGCCGCGGCGCCGACCGCGAAAGCCGACGAGCGAAACCACTCGAAAGCCGAATAGCAGGAGGGCCCGTCCGCGCGGCCCGCCTTGAGAATGATCGCCGCCGACACCACGCCCAGCCCCGCACCCAGCACATTTAACACCGTGTCATTGAAATCATAATGGGTGTGCTGCGTGCCGTAGAGAAGCCAGTATTGAATGGCCTCGTCCGCTGCCCCGACGAGCATTACCCAAAGCACGGTCTCTCCTGCGCGCTTGGTCAGTGCCAGGATGGGCAGGGCCAGCAACGCGTACTGCGGTACGTGGATGATCTCGATGTTCATCACAAACGTCGTCTTGTAGCACACGCCGATAAGGACGGCCGTCACCACGCAGTAAGCCCCCTTGAGCAATCCCTGCTGGCCCGCCTGAATCCCTCGCCACAGCAGCACCGCAACGGGAGCCAGCGCCATCACCAGCAAGGCTGTAAGCAGGTTGTTGTAGAGCTCGCGCGAAAGTACGTCCTGCACCCAAAAGGACACCTGGCAGACCGCGTCGTGGCCGAATGTCACCGCCGCAAAATAGACCGCCATCAGCACAAGAGTCACTACCGGTCTTCGCCGAAACCACAGCAGTAACCGCTTCATCTCGTGCCTCCGGCAACTGAGGCCGCCGGTGCCTTGCGTCGCATCCCATCACGCTTCGGACTCACTGCCATACGCCTGTTCCCTTGCCCAAGCTCGCTCGACTGGTACTATGTACGCACACTACCGCATGGTCGGAACCCGCGAGAGAATGAGCCAATCGCCGTCGCGAATCAAGTCCACAGCCCGCGTTCTTGTTGTGCTGGCCGTCCTCACTATGATCGCGGCCTCGCTCTCGCTCCGGGTCCTGCCCATCCACGATCACGTTCTGGCGGACGGGTTCGTCCGATTCCTGGGCAACGACGCATGGTGCCACATGCGGCTGGTTGACAATCTGCTGGCGCACCGCGAGGGCCGCATCTACTTCGATCCCTACGTGGGATTCCCCAAAGGGCAGGACGTCCTTGTGGGCCCCTTCTTTGACTGGATCATCGCCGCCTGTGCCTGGTTCATCAGCCTGGGCTCCCCGTCGGAAAGGGCTGCGGATCTGGTCGGCGCCTTCACGCCCGCCGCCCTCGGCGCTCTGCTCCCGATCCCCGTGTACCTACTTGGCCGCCACCTGTTCAACCCAGCCACCGGGCTCTTCGCCGCGGCCCTCATCGCTGTCCTTCCCGGCCAACTCCTCCTCCGCTCGCGGTTCGGCTTCGCGGACCACCACGCGGCGGAGACGTTTCTCAGCACCCTGGCCGTTCTGATGCTGGTCGTCTGCCTGCGCGCGCTTCCCGCATCGCCGCGCATGGGCGACATGCAGGGCTCGGCATATGCACGCTTGATCCACCCCTTCTCACAGGCCATTCTTGGCGGCATTGTCCTCGGCTGCTATCTGCTGACATGGGTCGGCGGGGCTCTCTTCGTGCTGTGCATTTTCATCTGGTTCGTCATTCAGTTCACCCTGGATCATCTGTACGGCCGGCCTACCGCCTACCTCTGCCTTATCGGCATCCCCTTCCTACTGGTAGCCCTGCTCATGGTTCGGCCCATCGCCGAACCGCTCTGGCCGCTCCGCTACCAGGTCATCGCCCTGCTCGGCAGCGTATTCGTCATCATCGCGCTCGGTGTTCTCTCTGCCTTCTTTGCGGCCCGGAGGACGCACCGCTTCTATTTCCCGCTCGCCGTCATCGGACTGGGCGTCGGCATCCTCCTCGGCTTCCGCCTCCTTGATCCCGAACTCCTGTCCTCCATCCTCTCCAAACTGGGCGGCCTCAAGGCCGACACCAAGGGTCTGTCCGTCTTCGAGACCCGGCCGTTGCTGATCATCGACGGTCGCTTCACACTCGCGGTGGCGTGGGAACAGTTCAACATAAGTTTCTTCACCACTTTGACAGCTCTGGTCGTTCTGCTTCTCGGTGTCGTGCGCAATCCGCGTCCGGATCGCACTCTCTGCCTTGTGTGGAGCACCTGTGCTCTGTTGGCCACCTTGGGCCAGAATCGCTTTGCCTACTACTTCGCTGTCAACGTCGCCCTTCTGTCGGGCTTTTGCTGCGCACGTTTCCTGGAGTTGGCTGGTTCCCTGGCCGCATGGTCGGCGCGCCGCAAGCCGGCGAAACCCGATCTGTCCGCCTCCAGGCACCGCGGAAGCATAACGGACCACCTCAGGCCCCGGGACCCTCTCGGCGTGGCCCACGCTCCGCCCCCACGAGGCCGCCTGCTCGCCGCCCAGGGCGCTGCACTCGCGATCATCATCATTGCGGTCCTCTCCCCCAACCTCACCCCAGCGTTGACCGTCGCCGGTCGTGCAGACGGTCCGTCCGATGACTGGCATGCTACGCTAACTTGGCTCCGTGAGAACTCCCCTGAACCTTTCGGTGATCCGGATTATTACTACCGCTATTACAGCAAACCTCCCAACAACGCTGTTTACGACTACCCTGACACCGCGTACGGCGTGCTGAGCTGGTGGGACTACGGGTACTGGATTGCCCGCACTGCGCGCCGCATTCCCGTGGCCTTGCCCACGCAGACGGGTGCCGGCGAAGTCGCTCGCTTCCTCACTGCCCAAGGCGAGCAATCCGCAGTGGGCATCCTTGACGAACTCGGCGCAAAGTACGTCGTACTGGACCACTTGCTTCCGATTTGGCAACTGCCCGGCAGGCCCGATCCAGTTGGCAGGTTTGGCTTCGTCGCCACGTGGGCTAACTGCGAAAGCCAACAGTTCTACGAGACGTACTATCGCCGCGAGATAGACGGCCGGCTGTCTCCGGTCTCCCTCTACTACCCAGAGTACTTCCGCTCGATGTGCGTGCGGCTCTACACCTTCGGGGGCCGGAGCATCACGCCGCGCAACTCAACGTACGTCGTCGCGTACGACACCGCCACCGGCCGCGACGGGCAGTCCGTCAAGCTCATCCGCGCCCTGCGCCGGTACCCCTCGTACCCTGCCGCTCGCCTGTTCGTCGAAACGCAAGACGACCCGAAGCTCCGCATCGTCGCCACCAACCCCACGGCAAGCTGTGTTCCCCTGGAGTCCCTCGGCCGCTTCGCCCTCGTCTATCAGTCTCCCACCACCGTCGCCACGGCTCCCGACGGCTCCACCGTCTCCCAGGTGCGGGTCTTCCAGTACAGCCCCGATTGAGAGCCTCCCGTAAGCACAACGGCTCTTCCGTGCAGCGGGATCAAGAGTCCCAAGCAGGCATGGGGCCTCAAAGGCGCAGAGCAGCACACTACGACCGGCGCTGCCAATCTGAGAAGACAGACGAGCCTGTGAATGTAACCG
>CP070685.1:2761201-2768474 GCA_020352895.1 Phycisphaerales bacterium | reverse complement strand
TCGGCGGTTCGTCAGGGAGGCCGTGGCGGCGTACTTGAAGATGATCGGCAAGGAGGGCACGGCCGCCGGCGGGGCGGAGCCGTGGAAGACCGACGGACGCAAGTGGCATCTGTCGCAGAAGTCGATGTCGCCGCGCGGGCGGAAGCGGTGGGGGCCGCAGACGCTGGCGGAGCTGGCCGGGCGGATCGCCAAGGCCGTGCCGCAGGTGAAGCTGGATTGGGGGCACAAGATCCGGGTGGAACTGGGGATGGATGGCGGCGCGTCGCTGGGCAAGCTGGTAACGAACTCGCGCGAGGGGATCAAGGTGGAGCTGCGGTGCCCGCGGGGTCTGCTGACGCCGACGCGGATCGAGCGGCTGGGGCTGCGTCCGCAGATCGTGCCGGGCAGGGGAGCATACGACACGCTGCGGTTCTTCGTGCGGGATATCAGTGACGTAGATAACAAGCGACTGACCGAAGTGCTTCGCGAGTGCCGGGTGGCGCTGGCGCGGTAGTGTTCAGGTTTCAGTGTTCAGTGGTCAGGGGCAAGGCCATGGGAGCTGGAAGCTGTACGCTGACTGCAGGGTGCTGGGTGCCCCGAGTTGCGCAAACAGGGTTGGTTACGCTTCTTCAGACTCGGCGGCGCCGACTTACGGCCGCGGCGGCGAGCAGGAGCAACATGGCGGTGGGCGGTTCGGGGATGATCGTGAAGGCAAAGCTGTCGCCCGACATATCTTCTGGATAGACGGCCACGCGAAAGCCGCCGCCGAGGTCCTGGTTGTAGTCAGCGGTTCCGCTCAGCAGTGCGCCGTTCGTGGGGATCAGGTCGTAATTGTAGGTGCCGGGAGCCCAAGCGTCTGTGTCGATGAGGCCGCGGTAGACCACCCAGGTGCCGTCACCTTCGACGATGTTGTCGGGATCGGAGATGGACATGCCGAGGCCTCCCTGCAGGCCGCTGAGGATGGGGTCGAGGTCGGGAAACGTGTAGGGCTCGTGGCCGACACCAAGGCGAGCGAACGGCTGCAGGCCTGGAAAGAGAGGATCGACGTCGGCCTCCCATGTAAGGCTCATGACAGCGGCAACACCGAGCAGGGAGCCGGGTCGCGCGTAAGGGTTGCCGCCTGGTGGAACACCGGAAGTCGCGTAGCCCCAGCCGCCGTCGTAGGCCGGGCCGGAACCGTCGCCCGCTTTGAACATGCCGTACTCAATATGGCGTAGGACCGGCTGCGTCGTCCAGTTGGCGTAGCCGGACCAAGCCCACCAACTGGTGTCTATGGGAATCCCCTGGGCTTCGGCTTCGAGGGAGATCATGTCGTAGACGAGTGTGGCCAGTCCGCGATTTCCTACGGACCCACCAGGTGGATCGAACTCCGGGTCGACGGCGACGCCGACCTGGTAGTAGACAGCGTCGCCGGGGGCGATGGCGGACAGGCCGCCGGGGCTGTCCGTCCAGGCGTACGCGCTGATATCTATCGCGGCAGCGTAGGTCAGCGGAGCGAGGAGAAGGATGACTGCGAGTGCGGGGAGAAGAGGTGGGCGCGTCATGGGAGGGACCCTCCTGCAGACAGTTTTGGCGGTTTCCTGATTTGCGGCCGGCGCCGCATTGCGGCCGCGGCGGCGAGCAGGAGCAGGGCGGCGGTGGCCGGTTCGGGGATGATGGTGAAGGCGAAGCTGTCGCCGGTCATGTCGGCGGGATCGACCAGCACCCGGAAGCCGCCGCCGAGGTCCTGGTTGTAGTCAGCGGTTCCGCTCAGCAGTGCGCCGTGCGTGGGAATCAGGTCGTAGTTGTACGTGCCGGGAGCCCATGCGGTGGTGTCTATGTGCCCTTTCTTGATGACCCACGTGCCGTCGCCTTCGACGATGTTATCGGGATCGCTGATGAACATTCCGAAGCCGCCTTGTAGACCGGCGAGAACCGGGTCATCGTCGGGGAAGGTGTATACCCCGTGGCCGACGTCGAGGCGGGCGAACGGCTGTAGGCCTGCGAGGAGGGGGTCCATATCGGCTGCCCATGTGAGGGGCAGCAGTCCTCCTGCACCGATGATGGAGCCTGGCCGGATCCATGGATCGCCGCCTGCCTTGTCGGTTGCGACGTCGAAGCCCCAGCCGCCTCGGTAGTGCGGTGCTGTTCCGTCGCCGGTTTCGTACATGGCGTATGATGTATCAGCTATAGGCGACTCCCCGTAATTCGCATAGCCCGATTCCGCAAACTCGTGGAAATCGATGCCGATGCCCTGGGCCTCGGCTTCCAGGGAGATCATGTCGTAGACGATGGTGGCCAAGCCGCGATTGACGACTTGGGGTCGACCGAGTGGATCGAAGTCCGGGTCGACGGCAACGCCGATCTGGTAGTGGACAGCGTCGCCGGGGACGACGGCGGACAGGCCGCCGGGGCTGTCGGTCCACGCGTAGGCGCTGATGTCGATAGCGGCGCCCAACGCGCCCGACGCTGACCAGAGTACTGCGGCCAGGGGAGTGACTGAAGTGAGTTTCGCAGTCATGGCTCTTCGAGGGATGTGGCGTGCGCCTTTCCTCGCTCCTTGTGTTCGAAGTGATGAAAGGTCTTCCCCGCGTGGGTCAGGTTACTACCGCCCTGGCGTGTTCGCAAGAAGAAAGTGAGAGAAGATTCTTCCAGGTAGCGGAGATTCCCGTTGCAGGGGAGGCCAGTTGGATCAGGGCAGGCGGGTGTTCACTTTGGCTTCAAGGCGGGCGAGGCGTTCGGTGAGTTGATCCAGCTTGCTTTCGAGCGTTTCGATGCGCTCGACCCAGTCGCCCGGCGGCACGGCCTGAGATGTCATGGCCGTGTCACTTACGGCGGACTGCCGTGGGAGCTGGTCCTCAGTGCAAAGCATGTGGGCGAAGCGAGTGGCGGACTTGCCGGGCTCGCGCTCAAGCTCGACGGCCATGGGCGGTTCGCGGGTGGCCAGATCGTTGAGGACGTTCGAGACGACGTCGAGGGATTCGAAGCTAGCCGACATGCGCCCGGCGCGGGTGCGGAGTTCGCCGACGGTCTGCGGCCCGCGCAGGAGCAGCTCGGCCATGAGGGCCTGCTGGGGGCGGTCCCACTCGAGCTTGGAATGCGCTTCGTGAGCAAAGCGGTTGGAGCGGGCCCCGGGTGCGGGCGGGGCCAGCGAGACGAGGCCCATCTGCTGAAGTTCGTGGATGGTCTTGGCGATCTCGGCCTCGGTGCGGGTCATGACCGGGTGGCGGTTCTGCTTCTGGTTGCATCCGGCAGCGATGGCGTTGAGGGTCATGGGGTAGTAGGCGGGCTGCGAGAGCGATTTCTCGATGAGCACACCGAGGACACGCTGCTGGAGGAGCGTCAGTTCGGGTCGCATGCGAGGTGCCTCCTGAAGGCGGGTCCCGTTGCGCACATCCTAGCGGCAGTCTGCGGGGTGGGGAAGGACGTAGCCGCGGGGCAATGGCCGATGGGCGCGCCGGGGGTTATGATGCCCGTGGGGGATCCGGGATTGCGGGGATGAGTCCGCTGGTCAGCAATCGCAGTCTGTTTCGGTTCGAGATACCGCTGCGTCGGTGCAAGCGGCGGCCGCAGATTGACGGCACGCTCGACGGTTGGAACAAGGACTACCTGCTTCCGCCGTTGATGAGACTGGACGGGAAGGAACCCTGGGGCCAGGTGTACGTGACGTGGGATGAAGCCGGGTTGTACGTGGCCTGCCGGGTGTCGGGCAAGCGCGAGGCACTGCGGTGCGATCCGCGCTATTTCTGGAAGGGTGACAACCTGCGGCTGTGCACGGACATGCGGGACGCGCGGCAGATCAAGCGGGCCAGCCGGTTCTGCCAGCAGTTCTATCTCTTGCCGGCGGGGGGCGGTTCGCAAGGCACGGAACCGGTGGGCGGGTCGGCCAAGATTCATCGGGCCCAGGAGGACGCCCCGCCGGTGCCGGAAGGGCGGATCGACATCGCGGCGACAGCGGCGTCGACCGAGTATGTGCTCACAGCGCACATTCCGGGAGATTGCCTAAGCGGGTTTGACCCCGGCGAGCACCGGCGGATCGGGCTGTATTACATGCTGGAGGACCGGGATCACGGCCAGCAGTTTCTGACGGTGGGGGACGACCTGAACTGGTGGATTGATCCGAGCACATGGGCGACTGCGGTGCTGAGCGAGTAGGGTCGCCCGCGTTGGGGAAATCTCACTTTACCGATCGGATCGGGTCGATATAATGCCAGGGTACCCCACGAGGGCGTTTCAAGGAGTAGGACCATGAAACGAAACTTCTGGAAGGCCATGATGGCATTCGCGCCGCTGGCGATGATACTTCCCGGCTGGTCGCTTTCGGAGATTCCGAAGTTCTTCTGGAGCGCGGACTTCAAGGCGTTCCTTGTGGACGTTCTGACGCAGGTCACGATCGGTGTGGCGGACGCGATCATCGAAGTAAGCACGTTCTACGCGTTCGGGCTGGTCTAGCCGCACGCGGTTTTGAAGGCAGACCGAACTTGGGCAGATGTCTGAGCCCGTGCAAGCGCGCGGGCTTCTTGCTTGGTTTCACCTCAGAGTGCGACGTGCGGATTCCGAGACGACGTACGGCGAAGTAGCGGGGGGGCGGCCCATCAGGTGCGTGATGTGATAATCGAGGACGTCGAAGCCGCCGATCCAGTGGGGCGGCTGGGCGGACGACGGTGTCTTCCGCGCGGTCAGGCCCGTGAGGAGTTCCACCGTGCCGTCCCGGAGGCGACGCTTCTCTACCATGACGCTTTCGCAGTCGCGGCAGATCAGCCCCCCGCGGTGCGAGCTGAGGAACCACCCGGGTCGGCGTTTCCATGCCCGGCCGCATTCCAGGCAGCGGCCGAGTTCCGGGTACAGGCCGATCTCAGTGAGCAGGCGGACTTGGTATTCCACGACCGCCGGTAGCATGTTTGGCGCGGCTTCCAGAGCGTGGAGGGCTTCGGCCAAGGCATCGAAGAGGCACTCATGGGGGTCGCGGTCCTCGGTGAGGGCAGCGGTGGTTTCGGCCACGTATTGGGCGCCGTAGAGTCTCTTGAGGTCGTTGCGCAGGCCGGAGAATGCCGTGATCTGCTTCCACTCGACGAGGGTGGCCAAGTTGGCCTGACGCTCCTGCCGCTCGGTGAAGATCAGATGCCCCATCTCCAGCAGGTCGATGCCGGTGGCATAGCGTTTCCTCGTGCCGCGCTTCACGCCCTTGGCGATGACGCGGACCTTGCCGGCGGCGCGGGCGAAGAGGACGAGGACCTGCGAGGTTTCGCTGAAGTCGAGGCGGCGTAGGGTGATGGCAACATCGCTGAAGTGGGGCATGCGGGGATCCGCCGGTGCGGTAGAGTTCAGGAAGGCTCTTGCTGCGCCTGGGTCACACGTATACGGAGACGTTTGACGCGTCTTTCCTCCGCATCCAGAATCTCGATGCGCAGGTTTCCGTGATCGAACTGCTCGCCGGGCTGCGGGATTCGTCCCAGAGTGCTGAAGACAAAGCCACCTACGGTGTCGTAGTCGTCATTCTCGGGGAGGGTGACGCCCAGTTCGTCGTTGAGTTCGCTGATCCGCAAGCGAGCGTCCACGTCCGCCCTTCCGTCGTCGAGCCTGACAATGGGCTCGGGTTCGGGCTCTTCGTATTCATCGGTAATGTCGCCGACCAGTTCTTCGAGGAGGTCTTCGAGCGTGATCAGGCCGGCGGTGCCGCCGTACTCGTCGAGGATGATGGCGATGTGGACCTTGGTCTCCTGGAACTGCTGGAGGCACTCGCGGAGGTTCTTGGTCTCGGGGATGAAAGAGACGGGGCGCATGATGTCGGCAATCTTGACATCGGTGGGGTTCTCCACGTTCAACAGGTCCTTGGCGTACAGGATGCCCTGGACGTTGTCGATGGTGGACTCGTAGACGGGGATTCGCGAATGCCCCGCCTTGAGGATGAGCTGCTTGGCGTCCTCGAGGCCGGCGCCGATTTCGACGGCCCGGACCTGGGTGCGGGGCGTCATGACCTGGCCGACCTGGGTGTCGGCGAACGCGATGACCGATTCGATCATCTCCTTTTCCTGTTCGTCCACGGCCCCGTGCCGTTCGCCCTCGCTGACGACATCGAGTATTTCCTGTTCCATCTCCTCAAGCTGGCTGGTGGCGTTGGAGGGAGGTATTCCGGCCAGCCGGCGAACGAGCCCATCGAAGAAATGCAGGATGGAAACCGCAGGGGAGAGGGCCACACGGCAGGCGCGGAGCAAGGGATAGGTGGCGGCGACGAATTGCTCTCCGGCATGCCGGGCCCAGGCGTTGGGCACGGCGACGCCAAAAATCAGCAGCAGGATGACCGACAGGATGGCCACCACGACGTAGTAGGTCGGGGAGGTTCCGCCGATGGGTTCGACCAGCAGGGCGGCGACGGCCACGATGAAAACGACGTGGCAGGCGTGTCGTACACTCGACGTAGCCAGGATCATGAAATGGAGGTCTTTGTTGATGTTCTCGATCCAGTGAGCCTTGCCGCGCGGTTCGAGTAGTTCTGCCAGCCGGTGCCGGGACAGTTGGCGGAGCGACAGGTTGGCCGTGCCGAAAAGAATGGCCAGGGCCAGGATTGCCAGAGCGAGCGTCAGCGTGGGTGCTGACATCAGGTATTAGACCTCCATGCAAATCATTTGTTCAATGCCGGACTCGTTCAAGAGCGCCAGGTTGCCCGCGGGATCTCGCCGGAAGGCACAGGCAGAGTTCCTGGGCTTGCCGGCCTCGCCTGCGGGGGAGGCGGGAGCGACCGAGAGGACCGAGGGCGCCGTCTTGGCGGCAGGCCAGGTCATCTTGGAGATGAGGGTCTTGATTGCGGCCGCGGAGTCCTTCTCGGTTGAGAATCCCGCGGGGGCGATGATGACCTCGGCACCCATGAGGCTGAGGGCGCCGATGAGAGCGGATTTCCACACGTCCGTTCCCGCAAGCAGTGCGAGCGACCCAAGCGGGGTCCGGCGGATGTGCAGCGTGTCGCCGGGGCTAAGGTACGAACCGGAGTGAGGGCCGACAGTGATGCGTCTGTGGTGGAGAATGGTGTCTCCATCGGGGTCCATGAGGACGGCGCAACTGAAGAGCCGATCGTGCTGGCGTTCAGTGAGTCCGGCGGCCACATAGACGCCCAGGTCGCGAGCTTTCTCGGCGAGAGACTCGCCGAACGGGCCGCCGAGAGGCTCGACCATATCCAACGGGGGGGCGTGTTCGCCGAGTCCCAAGTCCATGCACTCGGGGAAGACGATCAGGTCCGGGGAGGGTTCCAGATCGCCGGCTCGTTCCATCAGCTCGAGGGCGCGGCCGAGGTTGGCGGCGCGTCTGCCCGGCTGCACAT
>CP070685.1:2754505-2761101 GCA_020352895.1 Phycisphaerales bacterium | reverse complement strand
GAGGGCATCGGCGTGCATGCGTACGACATTACGGTCGATGGCACAGCGCAGACGGCCTACACAATGGGCGGCGATGAAGAAGGCGGCCCCTATGAATGGGGCTTGATGGTGCCGGTCCCTGCCGACGGCGCGTCGACTGAAGAATGCCAGGCGATCGGCGCCCTCTGCTACGACGCCGGTGTGGCAGCCGGGATGAGTTACACGTCCACGGGCTCATCCGCGCCGATCTGGAGTGCAAGCCGTGCCTTCTGGCCGTTCACTTTCGACTATGGCTTCGCCATCAACGGGCAGGCCGTTTCCGGATTCGTCACCAATCCGGATCTGTATGAGATGGTGAATCCCAACCTGGATTACCGACACCCGGTCATCCTCAAAATCAGCGACGGCCCCGCCGACCCCCACGCGGTCGTGGCCGACGGCTACGGGTACAACGCCGGCACGCTCTATCATCACATCAACATGGGTTGGGCCGGGCTGGATGACGCCTGGTATAGCCTGCCCCTCGTGGCGGGTTACACCTTGATCGACGAGTCAATCTACAACATCTTCGTAACCGGATCAGGCGAGATCATCAGCGGTCGCGCTCTCGACGGCAGCGGAGATCCTGTGGGCGGCGTCATCGTCACCGCCAAAGCCATCGACGGGACGTTCACGGCCTCCGCGGAAACGGATGAAAAAGGCATCTACGCCGTCGCGCCTGTTCCCAGCAACACGACCTTCCGCATGTCGGCTGCGAAAGCGGGCTTCCATACGGCCGACAAGCTGGTCACCACCGGCCAGTCTTTGTGGTACGCAAGCGTATCGGGCAATCGCTGGGGGATCGATTTCACTTCGTCGGTCATGTTCGTGGATGTTGATGCGCCCGACGGAGGCGACGGCTCAAGCTGGGCGAATGCCTACAACCGTCTGCAAGACGCGCTGGCCGCAGTGCAACAAGGGCAGCAGATCTGGGTGGCCGAGGGAGTCTATCGGCCTGATCAAGGGAGCGGCGTCACGCCCGACGACCAGGACGCCACCTTCACGCTGGGCAATTGCGTCACGGTTTGCGGCGGTTTCGCCGGCGACGAAGACGCGACGATATTCGATCTGAGTTGGCGGGACCTGGCTGCACGGGAAACCATCCTCAGTGGCGATGTGGGGATTCCCGGTAGCGTCGACGACAACAGCTTTCATGTGCTCACGGCCAGCGGAGTTGATCCTACCGCGATTCTTGACGGCTTCGTCATTCAAGACGGCAACGCGGATGACTATCCGTTCCCGCCGTATGAAGGCGGCGGGGCGTACGTCATCAGCGGCAGCCCGACCCTTCGGAACTGCATCTTTCGGGCCAACCGGGCCGTCAGCTATGGTGGGGGGCTCTACTGCGACGGCGGGAACCCCGAAGTCGTTGATTGCACGTTCACCAGCAACTTCGCTGGGACCGACGGCGGCGCTGTCGCCATTTGGAGCGGCACACCGACGCTGATACATTGCACGATTACGGAGAATGAGGCGCTCAACGCCGGTGGCGGCATAGTCAACGCCGGCAACGCCGCGCTGGCGAACTGCGCGTTCATCGAGAACCTCGCCGGCATCGGCGGCGGTATGGCCAACGTCAATTGCAGCCCGAACCTGACGAACTGCACCTTCAGTGAAAACCTGGCGACTGGCGAGGGCGGCGGCATGTATAACATTGGTAGCAATCTGACCGTCGTCAACTGCATCCTGTGGGGGAACAGCGACGTAACCGGCACTGGCGAGCAGGCCCAGATCTATACCTATAGCGGCACGCCCACCGTCACCTATAGTTGTATCCAGGACGACGACCCGGACGATTCGTACATCCCCTACGGCGGCGCGGCGAATCAAAATATCGATGATGATCCGTGGTTTCTCGCAGGTCCAACGGGTTGCTATTACCTGAGCCAGACCTCCGCCGGCCAGACGTGGCAGAGCCCTTGCGTGGATGCAGGAGACGGCCCGGCAAGCGACCACGGCCTCGACTCACGAACGACCCGGCGCGATGAGGGCCCCGATGAGAACGTGGTCGACATGGGCTTCCACTACGCCATCAGTGGTGTGTCTTTCGTCTACGGGGATTTCGACCGCAGTGGCGGGATCGACCCGATCGACTTTCTGGAATTCGCGGAATGCCTTGTCGGGCCCTGTCTGAATCCGCCGTGCGATCCGTCCTACTACGTGGGACCGTGCTGCAGCATTGCGGATTTTGATGACAACTGCAGCCTGGATCTGGCGGACTTCGTTTCATTTCAACTTGCCTTCGGGGAATAATCGCCGTCAGGAACACCAGCGACGGTCGTGACGGTGCGAAAAGAAAGCCGGGCGCACTGTCCGCCACCTGGCGTCGGTCATCAAGAGCTGAGGTCTGTGAGAGTGCGGCTGGTCGGCCGTGACCTTCTTCAGTCGGGCGTTGTCCTTCTACGGCTCCTTGAGCCGCTTGATCTGGTGCATGCGAACGCCGCCGTCCTCCTTGCACCATCGGTAATCGGTCTGCTCGGCGACGCCGAACTGCCGACCGATCTGGGGCATCTCGGTGCCCTCCGCCAGGAGGACCTCTGCCTCCGGGAGCCTCGAAATGACTTGTTCTGCCGTGTGCCGTCTCTTTGCCACGATCCGACCACACTTTCATCAGAAAAAGGGGACATTCTACTTTTTCCTGAAGGGTATGCTGTAAGTCTTTATTTGGTAGTCGGTCACGTATGCAGCAGCGCGGTGCTCAACGGCTGAAAAAGTAGAATGTCCCCTTTTTCCGAAAGGATGCTTCCGCCGTTCCCTGTGTGCAGAGGGGGTAGAGCGCCCCGCGGGGGCGTTGGGGATGTCGGCGGCGAACGCTTGCGAGATTAGCAGGCGGCAGTGGCCGTGGCGGGTTCGCGGGTCTCTGCTTCGCGTAGATCCGCGAAGTGCATGATGCCTTCCGGTTCGCGGTCCTGCGGGCCGAAGACGAACCGCCAGGGGTTCTCTTTATAAGGTGCGTCTTCCCAAAGGTCGGGGCCGGCGGCCACGCCGGGCGACGTGGGCCTGATCACGTCGGTCGGGCGGGCGGCGGAGGGCGCCCCGGCGGCCGTCGCACCGGCCACCGCGTGAACCATCTGCCCGGCGGCGATGCCCGCCGCCTGTTCGGCGGCCGGCGAACGCTGCATCTCGCCCAACGACGCAAGCAGCAGACTCGGCACGGCAGGACGGGCCGCAGGCAGGAAAACCAATCGTCCAATAGCTTCCATGACATGACTCCTTGTGGCCTGATCGTCGGTCCGCGCTCCCTGCGCGGGGACTTCGGGCCGCAGAGGGTTATCGGGGGGAAGGGCCAAGTGTTGCGTGAACGGGCCGGTTTTTTTTGACCTGATCGGCATGCGCTCAGGGAAGAGTCCGACAACGGCCGTGCGGAGGACCGGCTCCCTCATTGCGGCGTGGCCTGGGGGGCTTGGTATCTCACGTCGGGACGGGTCGACACTTCATGCCCGAACGGCTCGATACTCCGTGGCGGGACGCGTCGGTCTTTCATGCCGAGTCGGCCCGGTGCTCCATGCCGGATCGGCCCGGTAGCTCATGCCGGGAAGGCGGACTGTTTTATGGCACGTGGGCTCGGCGTTTCGGGCGGGCGCTCCGGCGTTTTGCGGCTTATCGTTCGACAAGAGGATCAGATGGCGCCAACGGCATTCAGGATGCCGTCGTAGATCAGCACTTTGGCGCCGGCCAGCGTCAGGGCGACCGTGTAGAGGAAGCGGAAGTGGTCCGGTGTGACGTGCCTGACGATGCGCCGGCCGAGCAGCGTGCCTGGGATGACCATGCACACCATGACCAAAGTCAGCAGACCGAGATCCTCCACGCTCAGGTCGCGAACGAAGATGAAGAAAGGAATCTTCAGAATGTGGGTCAACATCTGGCAGGTCGCCTTCGTCGCGATCAATCGTTCCTTGACGTAGTCGTGGCGGGCGAAGATGGGCGCGATGAGCGGCCCGATGGCGCCGACCGTCAACGCGGCCGTGCCCGCAACCAGACCCAGGAGGGTGAAGTCCCACAAGGTTCTCACCTTGCGGCGCACCTTCGGTGTGGGCAGGTAGGTAGCCAACAGCACGTAGACGCCGACGATCATCTTCAGGTAGGGCTCGCTCTTTCCCGGCTGGCCGACGAGCCACAGCAGCAGGCCGCCCAGAACCGCCCCCGGCAGGACGCCCGTCGCGAAACTTCCCAGTGCGCGCCAGTCGACGTTCTTGAGGAAGGCGAGGATGCGGGTCCCGTTGCTGGCGATCTGGACGGCCGCGTGCGAGGGGATCGCCTGCGCGTGGTCCATGAAGGTGAACATTGCTGCCAGAAGGAGAATGCCTCCGCCCATACCAATGATGGCCGACAGCGTGGAGGTAAGCAAAGCGGCGATGGCGAGAATGATGTAAATCATGCGGGCCTACGCGACGGTGGCAGTATCGACGATACCGTGATCGGCGGGAAGTCCCTCGATGACGTTGTGATAGAGCCGGGCAGTGTATTCCGTGTAGCGACGAATGCTGAAGATCTCATAGGCCTGGCCGTGGGCGGTTTCTATCGTCTTCGCAAGAGAAGTGCGGTCCGCCAGCGCCGCCGCCAGAGACTTGACGATGCTCTTCGCGCGCTCCGGTTTGACCAGCAGCCCGTTAAGCTTGTGGGCGATCAGTTCGGCGATCGCGCGGACGGCCGTCCCGACCACGCCCACGCGCGCGCCCATTGCCCAGGCGATCGCCGTGGTGGGGCAATCACCCCTTGGTGCCATAAGCATGACATCGGAGACGGCCACAAGCTGCTCAAAGGGCACCCCGGCGCCGGGCGACACCAGACCGACGGACCCGGGGAGGGAAGCGTTGTACCGGGCGATGCGTGCCTGCTCGCGCGACGCGCCCGGGACAACGATACGGTGATCATCGACCAGGTAAGCGCGGAGAGAAGCCGCTCGAAACGCCTCGAAGTGGCCGCCGGAGACGGTCACCGGTTCGGTCAGCAGAACGACGCGTTCGTCCGGTCCTATGCCCAACTCTCTCCTGAGCGGCCCGCGTCGCCAGCGGTTGATGGCGGCGAAATCCACGCCGGGACGGATGACCACGATGACATCCGCCGGCACGCCGCCTTCGATCAATCGCCTGCGGATGATCTGGCTGCTGCAGGTGATGGCGAAACCCCGCTGACGGCCGATGCTTCGCAGCAGTTTCAGGTCTTTGTCGGACAGGGCCGGGTCATCAAGTTGCGCGATCAGGGGAAGGTGGCCGCCGGCCAGCCTCGCCGCCGCCGCGGCTCCAACGCCCCAGGCATGAATCACGTCGAAGAAGCGACGCCGCGCGTGATGAGCGAAGAACAGGCCCGAGGGAAGCGATCGCGTGAACGGGATCGGCGTCTGCTCCACGGGCCTGTCCAAGCCCGCGGTCAGGCGCGGCAGCACGGGCGCCGGGGCGAGCATACGATGCGTGTATTCATGGGGCGGGAGGCGATCGACCAAATGGGCCAATCCGACACGATGCTCCCAAGTGATCGCATCATCCAGGACGTGACAGACGCGCGTCATTCTTCCTTTTCAAACTCACCCAGGCGGTGGTCGTAGAAAAGCTTGGCGACTTTCACCGCCAGTTCATCCGCCAGCTTCCTGCTGATGGCGTCCTTGGTCTTCTCCACGGCAACTTCGCTGGCGGTCAGATCGACGCTGCAGAAATGGCCCTCCCGGCCCTTGGGCCACAAGCGGACGTCCGCGCGTTTCTTCGCCTGGGTATTGATGACCTTTACGGAAACGGTGAACACGGCGGCCTTGCCGATGTCACGGACATCCTCTTGGGCGATGAACTCCTCGACCTTGAGCCAGATGACCTGTTCGGCAGCGGCGCGGCGGCCCGCGACGTCGCAGGGCATGCTGTCGAACTCGATGTCGGCCTGACGCATCCGTTGCACGGTGGCCTGCGGGACGATCTTTGTGGCGGCCTTGTTCTTCAGCAGCTCCTGGGCGAGCGAGTCGGCAAGGCTGTACTTGGCGGCCGGCCAGTCGACCAGATCGTTGTCATCATCCACGAGAATGACGATCGGCTTCTCGGTCAGCCGGAATTTCGCCTTGATCAGCTCTCCCTTGCCGAAACCGAGCATAAACAGAAGCTCGCCACCGCTGTAGGTGCAAGCGGTCAAGGAAAGCAACGTGCCAGCGAGCAGGGCGAGTGTGGCCCCGCCTGCTGCACGAAAGGCAGGCCGGAATGGATTCCATTCACCGGCGACAGGCCGGTGCTCCATCGATTGCATCGACGGTGGCTTACAGGTCGACGGTGTAATCATAGAACTTCCTCGCCACGACCTCCGCGAACTTACGGTAGGTCTGCTCGCGGACGGTGAGGGAATTCGTCGGGCTCATGACCACCGGTGCTCGTTCGGGGCAGACGACGTCCACCGGGGTGAGATCGAACCGTTGAGGCATGTCGGGATCGGCCCGCATGTCATTCACACAAACCGAAGCACTGATCTTACCCTGAACGAACTGCGGTTGATCGGGATCACGAATCTGAAAGAGGGTCAGCTCGACGTATACGACGTAGTCCGCGTCGAAATGCTTGCCGACGCGTGCGGGGTCCAGCTCCGCGCCGCGCTCCTTGCCGATG
>CP070685.1:2725674-2754405 GCA_020352895.1 Phycisphaerales bacterium | reverse complement strand
TGCGAATAAACTTCCGGGCCTCCGAGGGATTGCAGGTCGCCGCCAAGCTCGCCATGGCCGAGGACATCAGGCATCGTGCCGAAGAAATCTTCGGACCGGGCTATGACGTGGAAATCACCGGCATTTACCCGTTCTATGCGGGGCTGATCGCCGGCCTGTTGCGCGATCAGAACATCTGTTTCGCTGCAGCCGTTACGGCCGTGTTCGGCCTGATATGGCTCTCCATCCGATCGCTGCCCCTCGCCATCATCTGCATGGTGCCGAACCTGTTGCCCATCGTCTTTTGCCTCGGCGTCATGGGCTGGTTCGGGATCTCCGTGAACATGGCCACGGCCATGATTCTTTCCGTGTCCATCGGCATCGCCGTGGACAGCGCCCTGCATTATGCCTGGCGATATCGCCGCGAGGTCCGCGCCGGGCAGCTCCCTCGCCAAGCCATGCTCATCACCCACGCGACCGTGGGCAAAGCCTGCGTCTTCACCCATGTCGTCGTGGTGGGGGGCTTCTGGGTCCTCTGTCTCTCCGAGTTCCTTCCCACGGCCTACTTCGGCGCCCTGATTGGCGTGACCATGATCGGCGCCCTGGCCTGCGATCTCCTTTTGCTGCCCATGCTGCTGCTGCACTTCAAGCCGGTCTATGGCAAGCTCGGCCGAGCATGATCGACCGCGAGCAGCACGCCCTGCACCCCCTCGCGATCGGCGGTGCGCCGCCTCCGTGATTATGAAAAACAAGCGGGTTTATCATGGGAGGATGGGGTTTTCTGTGTCACATTGTATATGCCCGGGAAGCGGCGCCGGCGTGTTGTCTCGCCGTGAATAAACGACCCGGCTGACAGAATCTTCCGAAGAGGGCGGATCGCGTCCGCTGGCACTGAACACGGCACCGCGCCTTTTCGCCGAAGCATTCTGTTCCAGTTACAGGCAAGCGTCATGGTCTCTATCATCCTGGCTTTTGTTGCGGCCGCCTTCAAGCCGGTGTCGGTCATCTCGGCCGCCGGGGCAGCAGCACTGCTCTGCTGGGGCGCCTGCGGCGGCAAGACCAGCCAGGGGCCCTGCTGCCGACGCTGCCACGCGGACCTCAGCCAGCGCGACGGAAACCACTGCCCCAAGTGCGGCCTGCTGCTCACGCCCGACGATATCCGCTCGGGCACACGCCACTGCCGCCGCCGGGCTCTCATGGCCGGATCGGTCCTCCTGTTTCTGTCCGTGATCAGCTTCGTCGCACTTCAGTATGGGTAAACCGTAGCCTGTGCCCCAGCCCGAACGAAAAACAGACGGCAGATCGTCCGACATCCCTGCGCACGGTTCTCCATCCGCAAACGTGCCCCGGGCATCGAGCGGTTACAGCTCCAGCTCGAAGAACCGCGCCCCCTCAATGGGATTGAACCGATACGGTTGGATCTCCCTGAAGCCCAGGGATAGATAAAGGGTGATGGCTTCAGTCATCCAGGGGACGGTGTCCAGACGCATGGCCTTGTATCCGATCTGCCTGGCCTCCTGAACGATATGCGTGGCCAGCAGCCTCCCGATGTGCCGTCCGCGAAACGCCGGGCAGACATACATGCGCTTCATTTCGCAGATGCCCGGGTCCAGCCCGCGCAAAGCGATGCAGCCCACCGGGACGTCTCCCTCGAAGGCCACGTAAGCCCGACCGCTCGGCGGCCTGTATTCGCCCGGTAGACCGGCAATCTCCTGCTGAAAATCCTGGAACGCAAGGTCGAAGCCCAACGCGTCCGCGTAGTCCAGGAATAGCTTCCTCAGCGTCGCCAGATACGGTTCGACATGGGCCTGTACGAGTACGGGCATAGGTCTGTGGATCGCGCGCCGGCGCACTTCGCCCCCGTGTGCCTACGGCGCGGTGGGCCGACCGCCGAACGTGGGTCGCGGAACCTCGACTTGGATCATCCGCTTGACCGGCCTGCCACGCCCGGCACGAACCGCCAGCTTGACCATATACGTTCCGGGCTCGGCGTATTCGTGGTAGGGCATCGGCTCTCGGACCACAGGCGTGTCGTCCCCGAAGCTCCACGCAAAGGCCGTCGGCGTCGGCGAACCCCGCACCCGAAAACGAACAGCCAGCGGCGGGTCTCCTTCGCGCTCGAACGCCTCGATCCGCAACCAGGGATAGTCCTTCACCACCTTCCTGAAGAAGTCATACGCCAGCCGCGGGTGCCGGCGGTGCGAGCCGTAAATCTCGTGCTCCCACACGGCCAGCCGGTGCTCGCGCATCCAGGCAAGGGCTTCCTTGGCCTGATCCGTGACCAGAACGTCGAGTGAACCATAGAGCACGTAGATCGGCTGGTGCGGATCAAGAAAGGGCTCACAAGGATTCACGAACAGAGGATCGAAGTTCGCTTGCCGCAAGGCCAGTGCTCGAAAAACGTCCGGATGGCGCAGCCCGGTGAACAGGACCGCGTAGCCACCGGCCGACCACCCGGTAATGAAAACCTCGTCCTCGGCAACGTTGTAGGCGGCTTTCACGTGAGTGAGTGCCGCCAGAATCGATCGCTCGTCCTCCTGCTGGAGGGCGATTTGCTTCTCAAGTGGGGGAACGAAATCGCCGCGCGTGCCCTTGAGCTTCGGCGCGACGACGATGAAATCCTCCTCTTCGGCCAGCGGCGACCACTCATCCACCTGGAACTTGGCCGTGTCCCACGGAACCGTGCCGTGACAGGTGACCACCAGCGGGAATGGCCGCTCCGGCCTGTAGCTGGACGGGACGTAGAGGTAGTACTCGCCTTCGGTCTCCGGCTCCGTTACCAGCCTCGTTTGGGCGGGCAAATCCGGATTGATCGGGACCTGACAGCCGGCGACGACCGACAAGACCGCCGCCGCCCAGAGCCCTCGCCATGCCCGGTAGGACGGCTGCATGAGAGCTTTGTAGCTCACGGGGAGCCCTGCGGCAACGGGTAGCGGGCCTTGATCGAGCCGATGACCTCAGCAACCGTACGTTCGCCAGCGAGCAATTGAGCCTCAATGTCTCCCCAGTCAATTGCACTAGGGGAGGGATAGCCAAGAGCTTCCCGCGTGGTCTCGCCCCATTCCTTGCAGACCTCCACGGCCAGGTCACATGCACGGGGGGTCTCAGCAATCACGTTCCTGCGACAAACCTGAACCGCGTCGGGCAGCCGCGCCTCGTCGTATACCGCCACGTCTTTGAAGCCCGCGAAAACATTGGATTCCACTCGGGCTGCCACTGCTTCCCGGGCCAGGGTGTTCAAGTGTACCGCCCGCCCCGATATGCCACCTCCGTCGAACACGTTGTTCCGCACGAGGACGCCGCGGCAGCCTTCGCTTGTTGCCAGATGAGAGTAGCTCGGTCCCAGAAGCACGTTGTCAAGTACCTGAGCGCCGGCAGGCAGAGACGCGATCAGATGATGCGTCGTCGTCCGGATGCCAAGGCTTTTGGAGAGCAGCCCATCACGACCCGCCAGCACGTTGCCGCGGAGCGCCGTGCCCGTCCTCTGAATCACCCACGTGCCTCCCCGGAGAACATTGCCCTCCACGACCGCGTCCGCGGCGGAGCAGTCCAGGCAGAAACGGCCGTCGTCCTGATCGCCGCTGCTATGCACGTAGTTCGATTGAATGCGGCTCTCGCCGGCCTCGGGGCCGGCCACAGCCAGGCAGGCATGTGGGCCGATCAGCACGTTGTCCGTGAACCATGCCGGGCCTGCCAACACCTGGAACGCGGCATCGGCCCTGTTGCCCTCAAACACTCTGGGACCGCGACCGCTGCCGTACAACCGAACCGCGACCGAGTCCAGCGATTCCTCGAAGGAGCAGCCATGGATCACTACAGAGCACTTGTCGTCGACGAAATTCGCCATAACCGGGCCGCACGACCTGAAACGGCTTGCAGTCAGCTTCAGCTCATCGGTGGGATCAGTCAGTTGGAGGTGGATGGCGGGACCGCGCCCGCTGATGCCCTGAGCACTCGGTGTGGTTTCTCCGAGCCCCTGGAATGTCGTGTGGCTGGCGAGGATCGAGCCGTGCGCTGTCGCCATCGGCTTGCGGTCCCTCCAGTGACGGCTGCTCGCCGCCGGAACAATGATGCTTCCTGGAGGCTTTCCAGGCTCCGTGGTCAGAAGAACCGGGCGCTCCGCCGTTCCCTCAATCCGGAGCACTGCAGGCGCCTCGCGGCCACCGTCCAGTATGATTCGTGCCGCGGTCGTCTCGGTGGGGGAGAAGCTGACCCTGGTTCCTGATTCGATGGTCAGCGTCGCGCCGGAAATGATGATGTCGCGATCGACGGTGACTTGCCCGCGCCAGACGGTATCCTGCGTAATCTCACCGCCTACCTTGCTCTGCTGGGCGGCTTCCTGGGCCGTGGCGCTGACCGTGACGATCAGGAGAGACAAGATGCTCCGGGTCAGCGCTGGACCCCGTCCATGCGTTCCACTCGCTGCGGGCACGTCACCGCAATCCAAAGCGGGGTAAAATATGCCCGTCGAGTCCGCGCGCCTAGCCCTTTTTCGGACTTTTTTGCACACGCGGCCGTAGGTGGTCTTGGCCGTTTCTGCTCTTAAGCCCTGTGTTTATAAATAGTTACGCTGTTCCAGACCTGTCCTCGCGGGGCTTTGGACCCGGGGCGGCGTGAACTGTTTTGGCCCCACGACCGATAGGATATGCGCGGCAGGTGCCATCGGAGACCGCCCGGCCGGTATAATCCCGTAAGAGTTGGAATCTTCTAGTGTGCGCGACGAGGATCCTCGAATGAGAACGCTCTCCGTCCTGCTGGCAGCCCTCTTAATCGGAGCCGTGACCGACACCGCGTCGGCGCAGGCGCTGAATTTCGCAGACCTCCTGGCCATGCTCGGCGGCCCAGGTGGAAGCCAGCCGGGCACACTCCAGCCCGGGGACACGCCCGTGATCCAGCCGCCCGGCGGCGGCGATGGAGGAGCCCAACCGCAGGAAGACCTGCCTATTCCGCAGGAGAGTCTTGGCGCAGCCCGCAACCGCCGCCCCGGCACTTGGGTCAGTTCGGGCATCGCAACCTACCTCGAGCGCACGGCCCACGTCGGGCGCCTGGGGCCCTACAACATCCCTGAGCCCGACGCCCCCGAAAAGACGAAAGTACTGCCGATCATCATCAACGATCTGCTCGGCTCCTTTTTCGACATCATGAACACGGCCATTAGTGGACTGAACGTTTTCATTCAACTTCAGGCGGGGCTGGGCACCTCGGGCAGCGGGGCGGGAGGCGTAGACTTCAACGCCCTCCTCCAGCAGCTCCTCGGGTCGCAGAGCCGTCCGGTAACGGAGCTTTCGACGGAGGCGGCTGTCTTGCCGCCCTCACCACCGGTCGAATCCGCACCCGTAGAGAGCCAATCCGTCGTGGTCCCGCTTGTGCCGAGTTCCTAGAGTGCGGATTCAGCACATCGAGTCACTTGGCACGGGGAGTCGCTATACGCACCAGCGCGTTGTCCTGAAGGACGCCGCTCGCAAATCCCTCACCAGCCTCACAGCGTGACCATCATCGAACACCCCGTAATCCCTTTATAGGGCAAGGTTTACAGACGAAGACCGGCGAGCCTCCACCGGCGATCGCGCGGAGGATCCCTTGCCATACGCAAGGCGCTGCTCAGCGGAGCTTCGCCATTGGGGAGGAAGCGCATGGCCGTGGTCAGAGGCATTCCGCCGGTTCCGAGTCCGGCGGGCTCGCGGACCGCAGTTATCGGAGGCGCGGGCTACTCCACGCTCGCAGCCCTGGTCACTGTGTCCGTCGTCTATGGCGAGCTCATACCTTTCCGTTTCACTGGCGGCGACGGTGGCAGCTTCTGGGACGTGCTCTGTGGCCTCCCATGGATCTCGTCGTCGCTGGAGGATGTCATCACCAACATGCTGGTGTTTGTCCCGGTGGGCGCACTCATGACCCTGCACTTGGCCCGCGGCCTGGTGTCCTGGCGGGCGGCGGTGGTCGGTGGGTTCCTGTTTGCGGCCAGTCTCGGCGCGTGCATGGAGACGCTCCAGACTTTCGTTCCGCTCCGTGTGGCTAGCGCCACGGACGTGCTGAGCAATTGTGTAGGCGGGCTCACGGGCGCACTGCTGGCATCGGCGTTGTACCGAAGATGGCGTCAGGTGCGGCCACGGCTCGCGGTGCACCTCGCGATCTGCCCGCATTACCTGCTGTTCCTCGGCTTGGCTGCCGTCGTCGCGTTCGCGGCGTTGGCCCCCTTCGATTTCGACTTCTCCGTGACGCGAATCCGAGGAGCGGCGGCCTCAGCGCAGTGGTGGCCACTGAGCGGTACGAGGGACTTGGCGATCGCGGCAGCCGGTGGCGACGCGCAGCGCGTCATGCTGACTTGGCTCAGGCAAGCGGGCGTTTTCGCCGGACTGGCCTTCCTGAGCGTTCGGGGCCTGCGAGAACTGGGGTACGGCCCCGGCGTGGCCTCACTCGTGACCCTCCGGCGCACTGCCGCGTTCGTCGTGGGATTCGAGTGCCTGCAAATCCTGACACCGTCGCATGTCTTTGAACTCGTGGATGTCTTGCTCGGTATCGCAGGCGCAGGGATGGGCATGTGGTTGGCATTTCTGGTGGACGGCACACGCTGGCACGAAGTGCGGGAATTCTGCCACAGCCCGGCACCGGCAGTGATTGCCTTGGTCTGCTTTGCCGCCTATCAGGCGGCCGTGGCCCTCCAGTCGGCGGGGTGGGCCGCCACTTCCGAATCCGGGGACACGATCACCTGGCTCCCGTTCCAGGCTGAGTTCTTCCTGCCAATGGCCGCAGCCGTGACTGCTCTGACGTTGGATTTCCTCACCTTCGCGATCCTTACTTTCTTGGCGCTGGTGGCAATACGATCAGCACGCGTCACGACAAGCGCATGGACGGTGGTGGTGATCGTCCCGGCTTGGATCGGGCTGCTCGATGCGGTCCGTTGGTGGTTCGGAGGACCGCCTCCCGACACCTCGGGTCTGGCACTGGCCATCGCAGGCGCGATGACGGCCGTCCTGGTCCTCGCCTGGGCTCAACGCGTCACGCTGGCAACGCGTCGGCATCTTGCCGTGGCCGTGCTGCGGTCTTCCCGCAAAGCGGCTCACACCGTGAGCTAGCAGCGGATGCGGCGCACGTTCACGTGCCGGAATTGGCCTTACGGTCACCCGCCAGGCGGATCACGTCGCGCTGTTCGATCTGGCCCACCACCTTTCGACGGTCTTCGCTGTCGATGACGGGCAGGGCGTCGTATTCAGTGCGCGTGAACTTGTCCATGACTTCAGGCAGCGTCTGTTCCACGGTGAGGTACGGAGCGTCGATGTCGGCCATATCGGCAGCCGTAACCAGGTCACGCATTGCCGGGTCGTAAATGATGTCCCGAAGGTCGGAATAATGAATCATGCCCGTCAGCTTCTCGTCGTCATCCACCACGGGAAAGTGATTGAAGCGGCTCCGCTCCACGAAATGCATCACCTCGTCAAACGTGTCCGCGTCGTGCAGCAGCTTGATGTTCGTTCGCATCAGGTGACGGGCCCGAAGATCCTTGTCGGCGGCCCTCGCCACCGCATGATGAAGTCCCAGCAGATTCGCCAGGCTGCCCAGAATCAGCGCTGCCGGCGAGGCCGTCCCGGCCGCCGCCACCTCCCGGTGAGTCCATAACTGAACCGCCTTGACCTCTCCGCCGTAGACTACGGCCTGCTTGATCAGAAGCGGACCGAACAGCTCAAATACCGCCACGCTGCCGAGGATGACCGTGTAGAAGGCCGAGGCGCCCGCAGCCGGGACGAACACGCCCCGCTCCACATAGCCCCACTTGCCTACCAGAAACGTTCCCAGGCCGATGACCACGCCGGCCTGACAGAGCAACGCCACGCCCATATAAGGCTTGATCAGAGGGGTGAGCCGAGCCCACCGGCCGCCGTAATATGCACCCCACAGCTTGCCCACGACACGCGCCGAGATATAGACGGCGCCGAGCCAGCCCAGCGACGGCAGGTCCTCGAGGTGCAACTCGTAGCCGGCCTTGACGAAGAAAGCGGCAAAAAGCGGGCCGCCGATCAGGGCCAGGCCCTTGCTCAGACGCTCCGGATTGACGGCCACGTTGGAGAACACCGCTCCGATGGTCAGGCTGGTCAGCAAGAAGCTGAACGATAGGTTCAGCTTCTCGTCCAGCCAGTCGCGGCCCGCGCCAAGAGCCAGCAACACGGCCAGAAAAACAAGCAGAGTCTCAGCCACATTGTTCCTGACGTGAAACCAGGACAAGGCCGTCCCCAGTATCAAACCCAGCATGACGCTGCCTAGCGTGCTCAGGAAGAGGTCCAGCGGCAAGACTTGCTCTGGATCGGGTTGCGTGGCGATAACCCCGGTCGAAGCCAGCAGGAGGAACGCGACGTGGAACAGAACGATGCTCACGATGTTGTTGATGCCGGTAAGGGTCAGGACCATATCGGTCATCGGCCCTTTCGCTTCGTATTCTCTGAGTACCAGAAGCGTGGCCGCCGGCGCGGTTGCGATAGCGGCGATCCCCAAGAGCACCCCCAAGGCGAGGACTTCGCTCGGGCTCCAGTCATCCGTCAGTGCGGCCGCAGCCCCACAAAGCACGGCCACCAGGGCCAGCGTCAGCCCCATCTCCATGGCACCGACGCGCAGAGCTCTGGGACCCACCGACTTGATGTGCGCCTTCTCGAAGACGGCTCCGATGAAAAACAGGATCAGCCCCAACGCCAGATCGGTTAGTCCGTCCAGGGGTCGCGCTGCAGCCGTGGCCCTCTCGAGGGCTTGCGACCACGTCGCCCCCGAGCCCCGAACCGCCGCGCCCACGATCGACTGCTTCAGCAGCACGCCGGCCGCCAGGAAACCCACCACACGGGGTATGCGCAGCGTTCGTGCGATGACGGCACCGAAGAACGCCGCCAACAGCATAAGCCCCAGGAGGAAGCCGGGCTCAACAAGCGCTGGCGCCGTGGCGGAACCAAGGACACAGGCTGCGTGGGCTGCACCCATCGGCATGGGAAGCTACGCGAGTCGTAGCTGCCGGGCAAGAGGGCGAACATCGAAGCAGCACGTATAATGGCGGCCGCCTGTACGCGGCACACGCGCCGCAACAGCCGACCGGCATCGCCGCGTCGCCCTGGAGACCGTCCAGACTCATGGACCCGGTGATCACAGTCTGTTTGAACCCGGCCGTGGATCGCGTGCTGGAAGTCCGGGCTCTGCAACCCGGCCAGAGCCATGACGGCAGAATCCTTCTAAGTTCGCCGGCGGGTAAAGGAATCAATATCAGTCGCGCGCTCAGCACTCTGGGAATCCCCAACATCGCGATCGGATTCGTGGGTGCGGACCGCTACGATGAGTTCGAGCAGACGATCAACGACCGATACACCCGCTCGCAGTTGATGCGCGTCGAAGGCAAGACTCGCGAGAACATCACCTTGATCGATCCCGAAGCCGGCCAGGCCACCCATATCAGGGTCCATGGATTGGACTTGACCGAGCCAGAAATCAACCGCTTTGAGAGGAAGCTGAATCTGCTGGCTCGCAAGGGCCGCGTGGTGGTATTCGCCGGCTCGCTGCCCGGGAATGTGGATTGTTCCCGTTTCCGAAGCATGGTGGAGAACTGCCTCCGCAGCGGCGCCCGCGTCGCGGTCGATGCGGGACCTGAAGCGCTTCGCGCCGTGCGCGATCTGCCTCTGTGGCTGATCAAACCGAGTGTGGAAGAGCTTGCGGCGATAGTCGATGCGCCCGTGTCCGGCGACGAGGACATCGTCCGATATGGTCTGCAGCTAAGCCGCTCCATCCACCAGGTTCTGGTGACCTGCTGGGCGGCCGGGGCGTATGTATTCGTAGACGGCTCGGCTATGCTCGGACAGGTGGACCTCGAAGAGGGCCTGGTTCGCAGCGCCGTGGGCAGCGGGGACTGCATGCTGGCCGCCTTCATCGCTGCCCGCCTTGGGGGACTGAACGTGAAGGAGGCATTCCGGGAGTCCCTGGCCGCGGCGGCGGCCTCCGCGGCCAGCGTTCAGCCCGGGCGGATCGACGAGGAGGCGATCATCGACGTGTTGTTCCACGCGGACGTCGAGCCCCTGGACACGCAGGAAGACCGACCGGAATGAGAGATGAACAACCGAATGGGCGGCGCTCACGACTTGGCCCGCGCAGGTCTCATGAGCCCCTGCTGCTGACTGTCTGCTGGCTGCTCTGCGGCCTAGCCGGCGGCTGCAACCCTGCTCCTCAGCAGCAGGGGAACGGTGCGGCCGCCACGCAAGCCGCCAGGCGCAACGTCTTGCTGATCAGCCTCTGCTCCGTGAGAGCAGACCACCTTGGCTGCTACGGCTACCCGCGCGCCACCAGCCCGCAGATCGACGCCTTCGCCAAGACGAGCGTGTTGTTCGAACACGCCGTCGCCCAATGGCCGAAGACCGTGCCCAGCTTCGTCTCCCTGCTTACAGGGCTCTACCCGCACACGACAGAGGTGATGCGGATCACACCGTGGCAGCGGCTGGATGATTCCTTCCTGACTCTGGCCGAGACCTTCCGAGCGGTTGGCTACCAGACGGCCGCCTACGTCTCCTCGCCGGCTTTGAACAAGAGCGTGAACCTGAACCAGGGCTTTGACACCTACGTCGAAACGTACCGTCGACCGGCCGCCTTCGAGCAGACCTGCGGCGGTGCCCTGGGTTGGCTTCAGATCCGCAATGAGGCTCCCTTCTTCTTGTGGGTACATTTCAACAATGCTCACGTGCCATACCTCCCGCCGCCGGACTTGGCGGGCATATTCGTGGATGACCCGTTCTACGACTCATCACGCAAGGTTAAGATCAACTCCGAACACGACGGTTTGGCAGTGAGTCCGGACCACCCCTACGCGACGCAGATACGCCGGCCCGTCATGGGCGGCGTTCATCCGCTCTTCGCACTCCCCGGCCGTCCTACGGAACTCGACTACTACGTGGCCGAATACGACGCGGCCATTCGCAGCGCGGATCGGCTCATCGGCGATCTTCTGAAAGGCTTGGAGGATCTCCATTTGACCGACGACACGGTCGTCGTGCTGCTCAGCGATCATGGGGAAAGCCTGGGCGAGCACAACTACTACTTCGAGCACGGGCGCCTTCCCTACGAGTCGGCCCAGCGCGTGCCCCTGATCATCCGCAGCCCGGGTAGCCTGCCCGCCGGCCAATCGGTCGCTTGCCCCGTCGCCCTGATCGACGTCGCCCCCACGATCCTCGATTCGGCGGGCCTCGAGATTCCACCCGCGACGGAGGGCCAATCCCTCCTGCCCGTTGTGCATAGCGAGGAATCCAGCCGAGACGTCTTCTTCTGCGCGGGCTACCAATTGGATTTCATGACCGGAATCCGCTGGGGTGGCTGGAAATTGGTCCGCGTGCCCAACGAGATGGACCGCGCCATCATGACCGGCGCCGAATACGAGCTGTACGACCTTCAGGCCGATCCGGCCGAGAGCCGAAATCTCTACGAGGCCCGGCTCGACGTGGCCGCGCCGCTTCGGCAGCGTCTGCTGGCATGGACCGAGCCCTGGTATGAACGGGCTGCGCAGACCATTCACAAAGCCGGTCCGACCGCTGTGGATGAGGAAACGCGGCGCCGGCTCAAGGCGCTCGGCTACATTAGCGACAATGGCGAGATTGGCCCCGTCGGTTCGCCCAGCGGCGGAGAAGCCACCGAATGAGTGTCCCAAGGCGACAATCCCTGATCCGCATCGCAATCGGCTGTCTGATCGTGGTACCGCTGGCAGCCGGCTGTCGCCGCTCGGACCGGCCCGATCCCAACGCCGCTCCCCAACCCAACCTCGTGCTCATAACCATCGACACCCAGCGCGCCGACCACCTCGGCGCATACGGCTACGCCCGGGAGACGTCGCCCGCGTTTGACAGCCTCGCCGCCGCGGGAACCCTCTTCGACCAGGCCATCGTCCAGTGGCCCAAGACCAACCCTTCGATGGCTTCGATGCTTAGCAGCACGTACTGCATCACCAATGGCGTGCGGCAGTACGGAGCGCCGATTGACCCACGTCTGGTTACCCTCCCCGTGATCATGAAAGAGGCCGGATATCGCTGTGCCTCTTTCGTGGCCAACGCACACTTGGGACGCTTCTTCAACTTCGACCGCGGCTTTGATGAAGTCTACGAACTCTGGTCCGATCGGGAATACGCCCATCCCCTCGGTCTGAACAGGGTAGGGGCCTTTGACAACGACCAGATCGCCGACCTCGTAGCCGCATGGCTGGCTAAGAACAAGCGCCGGACATTCTTTCTTTGGGTCCATCTGCTCGATCCGCACGGACCCTATGAGCCGCCTGCCGAGCTGAAGGCTCCCTATGTTGTGGATCAAACTCACCAATCGCAGAACGTCCCCGTCCATCCTGGCAGGGTTCCTTACTACCAGAGGCGCGAGGGCCCCGCGATGCTGGCCGACTACGTCGCCCGCTATGACGGCGAGGTCCGCTACTCCGACACCGTCATCCAGCGTGTGGCCGATGAATTGAAGGCTCACGGGCTGATAGACCATACCCTTCTGGTCATCACTGCCGACCACGGCGAAAGCCTCGGCGAGCACGACTACTTCTTCGACCACGGATTGTTCCTCTACCAGCCCTCTGTCCGCGTGCCCCTGCTCTTCCATTGGCCCGGCAGGATTGCGCCCGGCAAACGAATCGAAACGCCGGTCGCCATGATCGACCTGCTTCCCACGCTGCTCGAACTGCTGGGTATAGACTCGACGCCCCATCGTGCCGAGTTCCAGGGACAGAGCTTCGCGGCCGCCTTCCGCAGAGAGGGCCTGCAGGAGCGACCGATCTTCACCGAAGGTCAGTCCGGCCAGACTTCCATCCGCCTCGGAAAGTGGAAACTCATCGACGACCCGAGGCCCGACCCCAAGACCGGAAACGTGCGCCTCCAACTTTACGACCTGGACGCCGACCCGGGTGAGACAGAGAACTTGTCTGAACAGCTTCCCGAAATCCGCGACGACCTGCACGCTCAACTGCGCCAGTGGCATGATCGCATGATGGAAACACTCGGCCGTTACGAGCCCCAGCGTGTCGCCCCGGCGCTGCTCTCACCGGAAATGCAGGAGCTGTTTCGCCGGCGCGGCTGGCTGGCCGAGGGCCCAAGGACAACCGGCTCTCCCGAGCAGGGCGTCAAGCGCCTGACGCCCGAGCAACAGGAGGCCGTTCGGATCATGATGAAGCAGTTGCGGGACTTGGGATACATGGAAGATCTCCCGGAGAACGAGGCAGGTGCGCGGCAGGAACCGTCCAAGCCGGACCCGCTGCTCAACATGTCGCTGCCGGACTCTCAGCCCGCCGGCGCGACGCCCGATCCAGCACCCGACTAGGCTGTAACCGACGATGATGAGCAACGCGGCCATTCAAACGACAAGCGTCCGAGTGGTCCTCGGCGCCCTCATCATCACAGCCCTCGTCTTCGCCGCATACTGGCCGTGTCTGAACGGAGCCTTCGTCTGGGATGACGACGAGTACGTCTACGACAACGACGCCGTGAAATCGCCTGACGGTGTGTCTCGCATCTGGCTCACGACCGAGATCCCGCAATACTACCCTCTCACCTTCACGACATTCTGGCTCGAGTGGCAGCTCTGGGGCGATCGCACGTTCGGCTACCACTTGGTCAGCATCGTGCTGCACGCCGCCAACGCGATACTGGTCTGGGTGCTCTTCCGGCAACTGCGGCTGCCGGGCGCATGGCTCGCCGCTCTGGTCTTCGCCATTCATCCCATTCACGTCGAATCGGTCGCCTGGATCACCCAGCGCAAGAACACACTCTCGGGCCTGTTTTACTTGGCCGCGTTCATCAGCTTCTGGAAGTTTGCGGTGGGGGGGCGGACTCGGTGGTACGTCGCCACGCTGGCCCTGCTCACCTGCGCCCTGTTCGCCAAGACCACCACCGTCATGTTCCCCGCCGTCCTCGTTGTGGTTCTGTGGTGGGCCGGCCGCCTCCGGCAAAAGCGTGTGTTGCTCGCCCTGGTGCCCCTTTTCGCCATGTGCCTGGCCATGAGTGGCGTGACCATCTGGTATGAGTCGACGCAGGTGCGGGCCATCGGAGAGGAATGGTCCGCGGGCCTGCCCGAACGTATCGCCGTTGCCGGAAAGATCGTCTGGTTCTACCTCTATAAGCTGCTGGTCCCGCTCGAATTCATCTACAACTACCCGCGCTGGCAGATCGACCCGCATGCCTGGGTCTCCTATGTCCCCGCCGCCGCCGCACTGATATCGCTCGTCGTAATGCTGATCCGCCGGTCCCCTTGGGATCGGGCCTTGCTCGCGGGCGTCGGCAGCTACGTCATCTGCCTCTTCCCCGTCATGGGCTTCTTCAACATCTACTACATGCGATACTCCTTCGTGGCCGACCACTTCGCCTACCTGCCCTGTCTCGGCGTCGTGGCTGTCGTGATCAACGGTATCGCTCACCTCGCCCGCAGACATGCGGTTAACCGCACTCTCATGGTGATATTGTCGGCCGTCCTCATTGCCGGGCTCACCCTGCAAACCCGTCGGTACAGCACTGCCTATGAAGGCGCCGAAACACTGTACCGCGACACCTTGGAGAAGAACGACGATTCGTGGCTGATGCACAATCAGCTCGGCATGCTCAACATGAGAAGGCATCACTTCGCCGCGGCGGAGACACACTTCCGCCGTGTGTGCGAACTGAATCCGCGCCTCGAAGAAGGTTACAACAACCTGCGCCTTGCTCTCGTCTATCAGAACCGCTACAAGGAAGCCGTCGAAGCGGCTCGGCGGGGTCTCGCTGGTGCTTCCACGAACACGTTCGTCGCCCTCGAACTGGCTCGCTTGCTGGCTATCTCGCCGGATCCGGAAGTGCGCGATGGTGTCGAGTCGGTCTTCCTCGGACGGAAGGTAGTCGAGGCGACCGGCGGGCGTAGCCCCGACGCCCTCGACGTCCTCGCTGCCGGCTACGCCGAGCAGGGACGCTTCGATGAGGCCGTCCGTACGGCCAGGGAGGCCGTGATCCGAGCCCTGGACGCCGGCAAGCAAGCGCAGCAGCAGGGTTATGCCGAGATCGCTGCTCGCATGAGGAGCCTGGCCGATGATATCCAGCGGCGTCTGCGACTGTATGAGAGCGGGACAGCCTTCCATGCCCCCATCATGCCGCCCCCGCCCGAAACCGATTGAGCGCCTGCCGTTCGGGCTGCTCCTCTTGCTGCCGGTACACGCAGCCTGGTCGCAGCAGCCTGCCTCCAACGCCCCCGCTACACAATCCGTCGTCGCCGGTGAGTTCCAGATTCCCCTCCCGCTCGACATGCAGGACCTTGAGCCTAAGGTGCGAGAGGCAATCGAAGCGGCCATTGAGAACGTCAAGGCACATCCGGCCGATGCCGAAGCCGTAGCGGAATTGGGCATTCTGTACCACGCCAATCTCCTCGTCGAACTCGCCGTACCGTGCTATCGCCGTGCCCGCGAACTGGCTCCGGGGAATCATCAATGGCGATACCTGCTGGCCGTGGTCGCCCGACATACGGGCGACGCGGATACCGCACGGTCCGAACTGCTCGCCCTGCGCGACGCGGGCGTGGAATACCCGCCGGTCTTCTTCCACTTGGGCGAGATCAGCCTGGATGCCGCCGAACTCGACCAGGCCGCCGCCCTGTTCAGCCGTATGATCGAATTGGCACCCCAGGCCGCCGGCGGCTACTTCGGGATGGGCCGCGTGGAAGCCCAACGTGGTAACTACGAGAAGGCCGTCGAGTACCTGAGCCAAGCCAGAGACCGTGCCCCCACCAGCGAGGACGTCCTACAGCAGTTGGGCTTGGCCTATCGCCGACTGGCCCAGGCCACGAACGATCCGGAACTTAGGAACAAGGCTCGGGATACGTTGCTGGCCGCCCGCCAGGCCGAAGAAATCCTGCTTTACCGTGACCCCTGGCGCAGCGCGATCCACCGAGTTGAAGTCAGCCCGGCTCAGCTTTCGGAAAGGGCCCGCATCCTCGTCGACCGAGGCATGCTCCAGCAGGCCGAGCAGATTATGTTGGAAGTCGTCGCCCGCCAGCCTAACGAGCTGCTGTTCATCACCCAGCTTGCCGGCATCAAGTATCGCCAGGGCCAGATGCACGAAGCCAGGGAGCTCTGTGCTCGAGCCGTCGAGCTGGCCCCCAAAGACCCCCATGCATGGGAAGGCCTGGCCGAGACCCGTCGCGCCGTCAGAGACTACGAGGGGGCTTTGGCCGCCGTAAATGCCGCTCTTGAGCTGGACCCGAGCCGTCTGCAGACTCGCTACCTGCGCGGCCGCATCCTGCTCGAAGCCGAAAGGCCTGAGCAGGCCCTGCCCGACCTTCAGGCCGCTGTGGCCGCAGATCCGAACCACGCTGCGGCCCTGGTCCGTCTGGCTGACGCGCTCTTAAGACTGCATCGCGACGCCGAAGCTCTGCCCGTGGCACGCCGGGCCGCAGAGCTGGACGGCGGCAGTGCGTACGCCCATTTCGAGTGGGGCATCGCCCTAGCTCGATCCGGTGATCTTGATGGCAGCGAACGGGCCCTGCGCCGGGCACTGGAATTGGCTCCCAACAGTAAAGCGGCCCGCATATATCTGGACTGGGTTCAACAGCAGAGCGCGGCCGCAAAAGCGCCGGACGTCGATGCGCCGCAGGACACGGAGTAGGGGGGCTGCCCTCATCGAAGACTCCAAAGACATTCTTTGTCGAGCCATGCCGGGAGCGGCCACGGCGCGCCCTTGCCGGGCCGTTGTGCCGATGCTTCTGGGAGCCGCCATGGCTCTGGCCGCCGCCATTCCAATAGCTTCGGCCGAAGACTGGTTCGTGGACGTCGCTGAGCAGCGCGGACTCCGGGCTCGTCACTACAGCGGCGCGTCCGGCGATTGGTACTACCCTGAGATCATGTGCGGTGGGGGGGCTTGGCTCGACTACGACAACGACGGCGACTTGGACTTCTACCTGGTACAAGCACACCGCCTTCCCAAACGAACCGAAGAATGCCCCGCCAATCAGCTCTTTTGCAACGACCGCGGCAGGTTCACGGAAGTGCCCCGGGCCGGAGGTGCCAACGATCTCGGCTACGGCAACGGCGTCGCCTGCGGCGACTATGACAATGACGGCTACGTGGACATCTACGTCAACAACGTGGGCCCCAACGCCCTGTACCACAACAACGGCGACGGCACCTTCACCGATGTCACCGCAAAGGCCGGCGTCGGCGACCCGCGCTGGTGCGTCTCCAGCGGGTTCTTGGACTACGACGGCGACGGCGACCTGGACATCTACGTCGCCAACTATGTGCAATGGTCTGTGGAGACGGATCACCCCTGTTACGGACAGGGCGGACGCCGGGATTACTGCGGCCCCGCCAGCTATAACCTCCCGGAACGCCACACCCTCTACCGCAACAATGGCGACGGCACCTTCACCGACGTGACCGTACAGGCCGGCATGGGTCAGGCCCGCGGCAACGGGCTGGGTGTCGTGGCCGGTGACTTCAACGGTGATGACCTGCCAGACATCTACGTGACCAATGACGGCAGCGAGAACTTCCTCTGGGTGAACCAGGGAGATGGCACCTTCATCGAGGACGCTCTCATGATGGGCTGCGCCGTCAACGAGTTGGGCAAGACCGAGGCCGGTATGGGTGTGGACGCGGCCGACTACGACGACGACGGCGACCTCGACCTCTTCATGACGCACCTCTCCGGCGAAACCAACACGTTTTATGAGTTCCGGGACGGCATGTTCGAGGACATGACCACGCGATTGGGTCTGGCAGGCCCCAGCACGCCTTACACCGGGATGGGGCTCGGTTTCATCGACTACGACAACAACGGGCTGCTCGATATCTTCATCGGTAATGGAAGGGTCACCTACGGCACCGTGGCGAACCCTGCCGGGCCCTTCGCCGAACCCAACCAGCTCTATCGCCTGTCGCCTGACAGAAAGTATGCCGATGTCTCCGAGCAGGCGGGGAGCGTCGTCACGGCCTGGGACCCGGCTCACGCTGTCGCCTTCGGCGACTACGACAACGACGGTGACACCGACATCGCCATCGTGAACATGGATGGGCCCGTCCGCTTGCTGGAAAACCGAATTGGCGACGACAACGCCTGGATTGGCATCTCCGCGAAGGGCAAGTATGGCCGATATGCCTTGGGGGCCGTAGTCACCGTGGTGACCGACGGCGCCAAACGCAATCGCCTGGTACACCGGGCCTACAGCTACGCGGCCAGCAACGATCCCAGGCTTCAGGTAGGACTCGGCAACGCCTCCGCCGTCAAGGACGTCATCGTCAAGTGGCCCTGGGGCGGGGTGGAACACTTCGGCCCACAGAAAGCCGGGCGGTACGTCCAACTCGTCGAGGGGCGTGGTCGGCCAGGGACCGCCGTGGCCGCACCGGCCGGTGAGGCCCCAACCGCCTCGCGAGGCCATCGTCCCCGCGAGTACCGTGATCGATAGGCCCGTCCTCTCATGCACCTCTGCAGCTATGCTGAAAACCGGTATCCGGCAGCGCCACGGTGCCAGAAGGTCTCAGCTCCGCCAAGGGCGGCCCATCCTGCGGTCTGCCGCAGACTGCGGGGGATTTCTTTCTTGCTCCAGTGCGGCCGCGAGAATACGATAAACTTGGTATAGCCGTGAACCTGGCGGTGCGAGGCCGCGCACCGAAGGCCTTTCTCGGATTCACGGTGGCTAGGGTTTGGTTTCCCGCCGGCACGCCGGCCCTCGGATCGAACTATACAGGCCGGACGCAGCTCTGCGGGTGACCAGAACAACTCAACGGCCCCGGGCCAATCGACTCGTGCAGGTAACCGGCACGCACTCATCCGTGCTGCCGTGACCTCTGCGTATGTAGGCACTTCGGGCGCGGGGCCAAGCGAGGCAGCACGTGATCGGACCTGCTGCATGTCTGCGTGCTCTGGCCCGTTATGGCGCGCCAACGCTCGCCTGCTTCATGTGCATCTTCGCCCCTGGTATCCAAGCCGGCCCGCCCGACCAGGCCGAGAACACGAACTCGGTCGATGATCGGCCGCCAGACCGGCAGCATGCGACCTTCACGATCCCGCTCCCCGAGGACTTGGCCGCCATGGAGTCGACCGTGGTCGAAGCCATCCAGGAAGCCGTTGCTCAGGCCAAGGCCCAGACGCCGAGCGCCCTCGGACACCTGGCCATGCTGTATCACGCCAACTACCTGGTTCCTCTTTCCGTCCCTTGCTACCAACGTACGATCGAGTTGGATCCGGACAACGCTCGCTGGCACTACCTGCTGGCCCTGGCCGTCGAGGAGCTCGGCGACCTGAACCTCGCCGCCGAGGAACTTCGGGCCGCCCTGCGCCTGTCACCGGACTACGCGGGCGCACTGTTTCGTCTTGGGCAGGTGCTCCTCAATATGGAGCAGACTGAACAAGCGGCTGAAGTTTTCGAGCGCCTGTGTACCGTCTCACCTGAGACGGCTGGCGGGTATTTCGGGCTCGGCCGCGTGGAGTATCGACGCAAGAACTACGGGCAGGCCCGGCTCTTCTTCGCCAGGGCCTACGAGCGCGCTCCCAACAGCAAGAGGGTCCTCCACCAGTTGGGCTTGGTGCTGAGGCGGCTCGGCCGAACCAATGCCGACCAAAGCATGTTGGACGCGGCCAAGGAATGTCTAAAGGCGGCCCACGGCGACGACTACACCGCCCTGGTCACCGATCCCTGGGAACGCGAGTTGTTGGAGGCCTCGGTCATGACGGCCGCGCTGGCCAAGGAAGCCTCCGACCTGCTGACCGTGGGACGGCGGGACGAGGCAGCCGCTGTCTTCGAACGACTCATCCAGCGTCAACCCGGCCACTGGGGCTTTACCCTCCAACTGGCCAACTTGCGCTACCGCCAGGGCCGTCACCAGGAAAGTCGTGCCCTCCTCGAGCGAACCGTGCAGATCGCCCCGCAGAATGCCGTAGCCTGGGCTTCCCTGGCAGAGATCTGCGGGAAGACCGGCGATCTTCAGGCTGCGTGCGAAGCTGTCGAACGAGCCATGGCCCTGGCCCCGGACGACGACAATCTGGCGTATCTGGCCGCACGCCTGTTCCTTGCGGCAGGCCGGCTGACGGAGAGCGTCGAGGTTTTCCAGAGAGTTATGCAACGCAGTCAGGGCCACGCCCAGGCGGCTGCACAACTTGCCGAGGCCCTCAACCGTCTGGGGCGCTACGCCGAGGCCGTGGCGGCGGCCCGTACGGCGGTCGTCCTGGACCCACAGAGCGCCTATGCCCACTTTCAGCTCGGCGCGGCCCTGGATCAGACCGGCGACACGGAGGGTGCCGAACGTGAGTTGCGAATCACCCTCTCCCTGGAGCCGTCCAGCAAGACCACCCGGGACTACTTGGAGTGGATGGCCGAACGGCGCTCGGCCGAAGCCGCCCCGGTAGCGTCTTCAGGGAGCAGATAGGAGGGGGGCTGGCGTTGACCCGAGTCACCATCGTGCGACGGGGCATCCTGCCGACATGCGGCTGGCTCGCCTTGACGTGTGCCTGCCCCGCGCTGGCCGAGGACTGGTTCGTGGAGTCATCGGCCGCGCGCAAGCTCGTGGCCACATATCACTCAGGTGCCACCGGACAACTGTATTTCCCGGAAATCATGTGCGGCGGCGGCGCCTGGCTTGACTACGACGCCGACGGCGATCTGGATTTCTACCTGGTTCAGGCTTACGAACTACCCGACGGTGCCGAACGCGGCGTCGGCAATCAGCTCTTCCAAAACGACGCCGGCACCTTCACGGACGTATCGGCTGCCTCGAACACCAACGACCGTGGTTACGGCAACGGCGTGACCTGCGGTGACTACGATTCGGACGGGGATACCGACATCTACGTAAACAACCTCGGTCCCAATGTGCTGTACCGCAACAACGGCGATGGCACCTTCACCGACGTGACCGAAGAGGCGGGCGTCGGTGACCCGCTCTGGTCGATCGCCGGCGCCTTCTTTGACTACGACCTCGACGGCGACCTCGACCTGTTCGTTGTCAACTACATGGACTGGACACCGGGTACCCACCACCTGTGCTTCGGGCGCGGCGGACGCCCCGACTACTGCGGCCCGCATAGCTTTCATCGCCCCGTGCCGGACCGGCTGTATCGCAACAACGGCGATGGCACATTCACGGATGTAAGCAAGGAAGCCGGATTCACCGCCGCGCCTGCCACCGGAATGGGCGCAACCACGGGCGATTTCAATGGAGACGGCAGGCCGGACATCTACGTAACCAACGACCTCCTCGAGAACCAGCTTTGGCTGAACCAGGGCAATGGGACTTTCCTGGATGACTCACTCATGATGGGCTGTGCCGTCAATGAGATGGGCAAAACCGAGTCCGGCATGGGCGTCTGTGCGATCGACTATGACGACGACGGCGACCTCGATCTGTTCATGGTGCATCTCATCGGTCAGACCAACACCTTCTACGAGTTCGACGGTGAGATGTTCGATGACGTCACCACGGGCCTGGGCTTGGCCATTCCCAGCGTCCCGTACACGAGCTTCAGCCCGGGATACATTGACTACGACAATGACGGGCTCTTGGACCTCTTCGTGGGCAACGGACGTGTTTCCCTTTGCCCCCCCGAAGAGGGTGAGCATCCCCTCGCCCTGCCCAATCAACTCTTTCGCCTCACGCCGCAAAAGAAGTATGTCGAGGTCAGCTATCAGGCAGGGCCCGCGCTTCGTCTGGTGGAAACCACGCGCGGATCAGTCTTCGGCGACTTCGATAACGACGGCGACACCGACATCGCCCTGGTGAACATGGACGGCCCTCTCCAGCTCCTCGAGAACCGCCTCGGCAACAAGAATCACTGGATCGGCTTCAGGACCCGGGACAAGTACGGTCGCCACGCCATCGGCGCCAAGATCGCCGTTACAGTGAACGGCACCACGCGGCACCGATGGGTCCAGCGGTCCTACAGCTACGCCTCATCGAACGATCCCCGCGTGCTTGTCGGCCTGGGCAAGTCCACTCGTGTCGAAGAGATCCTCGTGACCTGGCCGCTGGGCAATCAGGAGCGCTTCGCATCCCTGCCCTGCGACCGCTACGTGGAACTCGTCGAGGGCCGTGGTCAACTCGTCGCCGCCGCCAAGGTCTCTCAGCCCCGGTAGTCGAAGCACTTGCCCGTCCGCCAGCCTTCCCCTGTCCGTCGCGCCCCTTGTTCGCGGCGCGTCTCCTGCCGCGGCAAGTGTGCCCTCCCTTGCTGTTCTGCGATGTGAGGAAGCCGTGGGGTCTTCTCAGAACACAACTGAAGCGGCACAGGCCGCCCGACGATACGCATAGGAGATCGCACGGCCGAGCCGCTCGCGGCTCTCATTCCGGTGTCGCCCGCCCGCCGAGGGCATGCAGGCACATGCAGGGAGAGGTGCCATGATCCGCAAGATCCTGTTCGTTGTCATGCTCATTCTGATTTTCTAACAGGCACACGGAGCCGATCGGTCGTGCACATCAGGCGGGGCGCCTTGTTGATCGCTCGCACATTTCGCGGCTGGAACACAGGTCCACCTTGATGTAGATCCCATCCCAGGCTGTGCCGGAGCGGGCGGTCCGCAGTGACCGGATCGACCTCTGAACGCCGCCGCGCGTGAGCGCCTTCGTCCGTCCGCCCTAACGCTTCGACGGCACGAGCAGGCGCGCCAGGTCTCTAAGATCGTCAACGGCATGACGCGGCTGCCCCCCGGAGGGGGCGGACTCGTGTTCGTAGGTGCCCCCGGGCCGCTTTGCCTGAATCGTGATCCAGCCCAGGGCGTTCGGGGCGACGAAGTCCTTGCTTGCATTGTCGGAGACATACGCGCACAGGTCGGCCCGCAACGCGAAGCGTTCCTGTAACAGCTCAAAACCCCGGGGATGCGGCTTCCAGAACTCACGCCCCCACTGATCGGTAAGAACCACCGCGTCTACGGTTCCCGTCAGACGCAGCGCGGCCACCTTGTTCTGCTGGGCGAGCAGGTAGCCGTCACTCAAAACGGCTGTCTTTACCCTTCGCCGCCAGAGAGTCAGGCACTCCCGAGCATCGACGTGAAGCGCGATGCGCGGCCGGTGAGCCCGATACGTCTCCACCATCCTTCCGACCAGATTCGCACGTACTTCGTGTCCTCTCTCCGTAAGGAGCTGGTTGAAGCAACGCGTGCGGTTCCCCGAATCGAAGATCTCCTTGAGGCGTGCGGCGGTCCGGCTTGGTGGGCCCAACAGGTCCGTGTAGGCCACAGCCACAGCCTCGAAACCGCTGAACGCGTATTCTCGCTCAGGGTAAAGCGTGTCGTCCAGATCGAACACCAGAAGATCGATAGGAGTGCGGTCGCGGCTCAACGCAGACCTTCCTGCGGCGGGGCATCGAATAAGCTGCCGGATTCGTTCAAGAAGACGGACTGGTCGTAGCGTGACATGGTCAGCCCATCAGTGAAGGAGTCAGGCCGGACATCCGGCTCGTCACCGCAAAGCTCCATTAGCAGCCATCGCGGAAAGTCGGCCCCGGCCCGGATAGACAGGGGAACGCCCCCGCCGAAGCGGGGGTTCACTTCGATAAACTGGATTCGCCCGTCAGACCTTTGGATGCACTGGATGGTAATCACGCCCATCCAGCCGCTTCGACTGTTAATCACCCGCGAGCCGGCCTCGATCAACTCAGGGTCCATCACCAGCAGTGACTTGGTGACCTCGCCGCCACGAACTTCCAGACGCCGGCGGGCAAGCACGCATCGCAACTTCCCGTCCAGACCCGTATAGGCGTCCAGGGTGTGCTCCACCCCTTCCACGTACTCCTGAACGATGGGCTCGGGCACCTGCTGGCTCAGAGCCCGCATGGCTTCAAGCGTCTCGAGGCGGTGATTGCCGAGACCCGCACTGCCGAACCGGGGCTTCAGGAAATACGGGAAGCTCAGGGTGCGGCCTCCCTGGAGCAGCTCCTTCGCGGTCCACGTCTTCGGCGTATCGATGTCGTGCTGCGTGAAGTATTTGTGCGTCAGCAGCTTGTCGCGGCACGTGTGCACCACGTCGGGCGAAGAGATGATCGGCCGACACCCGACGGCCTCGAACTCCTCGTGGGCCCCGCTGAGCTTTTCGAGCTCATGGTCGATCAGCGGCACCATTACGTCGATCTTCTCAGCCTGAACCAATCCTAGGAGTACAGGGATGTAGTTGTCTTCGGGGATGCGCGGGACGATGTGTCTCTTATGGCACCACTGCAATGCGGGCGCCAGCCCGTTGCTGTCTGCTCCGTGGATCTCCAGCTCCACGCCCAGAGCCTCCCCAGCTCGTAGGAAGGCCTGAACCAGCTCCACACGCCTGCCAACACAAGAGAACAGCAATCGCATAGTCTCCTCCGACGGAGGCTTATCGGCCAATCAACGCAATCTTACCAGAAAGGGGTCGGATAGGCATACATCGGTAGAGGGGTACTCCCCCGCCGCTTGGTTCGTTGACCTGACTTCGGGTTGACGTGAACTGAGCTTGGTTTAAGAATGCCTGGACGCTCTCCCCCGGGGTGGCTGATGGGAAACTTGGTTCCATGTGCCTCCATGATTCGTTTTATCCGCCTGCCTGTACTGATTGCTGCAGGCCTGTTCCTCTGTGCCGGGTGTAGCCGGCACGGGCCCTCCGTCTTGAACTCCGATAACGATGAAGAGGAAGCCCAGACGGCCGTCGCTTCGCGCCCGGCGACCCAACCAGCAGGCGACGGCCGGACCGAGGAGGAACAAATCGCCGTCTGCGAAGCCCGTGTCAAAGCCCATTGCCGACGCGCCGGCGAGTATCGACGAGAGGTCGATTTCTTTCGTTCGCGCCTGGAGATGCTGGACGGTTACTACCGCCGGCTCGAGTCTGTGCTGGAGACCTTCACGCCCCTCATGGAAGCTGGCCGGCAGTTAAAGGTCCATGACCGCATCTACTCCCCAGACGATCTGAAACAACTGTGGGGCCGCGCCAGGGACATGCTTGGCCGACGCGATACCGTTCTTGGCGAGTTTCGCCAGCAGGTCGCCCGCATAGCCGAGGAGGCAGAGAGATCTGAAGCTCAGTGTGCCCTCGGTCAGGAGATGGTCGGGGCCGTGCGGCGGCGAATCAACGAGATCGAGAGCAAAGAGGCCTTGCTGGCAACCATCCGGGCACCCCGTGCCCACGCTATGGAGGGCCGCCAGCGGGACTCCTTCGAGGTCTCGCTTACCTCGGCACTCGCCCAGGCACGGGCAAGCTTGGTGGGTGAAACGGCTGCCTTGTCCCAGATGGAAGACGTCTCGGTCTCTACGCTGCCCCCCCGAGCCCGCATCGACCGTGCCGTGATCGACGCTGGACGGCTCGATCTCGAGCTGAAGCGCATCCTGGATGCCGCTGCGACCCATACCCCCAGGGCCGATCAGTCTCCGACCCAGACTCGACCCTCGAGCACACAAGGACATTGACCATGAAACGCCAGATCTTCGTTGTGGACGCCTTCACCTCCTCCGTGTTCTCGGGCAATCCCGCCGCGGTGGTTCCTCTCGAGCAATGGCTGCCCGACAAGACCATGCAGGCGATCGGCGCGGAGAACAATCTTTCCGAGACCGCCTTCTTCGTTCCTATGCCCGAGAGCGATGAGACCGACTTTCACCTGCGGTGGTTCACGCCCACCGTTGAAGTAGAGCTGTGCGGCCACGCCACCCTGGCCGCCGCCCACGTCCTGGTCCAGCGCTTCGCCTGGACCGCTGACCGGGTTCGCTTTCTGACCAAGAGCGGTACCGTGCAGGTGTGCCGTCGGGACGACCGGCTCGAACTCGACTTCCCGGCCCGCCCGGGCGAGCCCGCCGAGGTGTCCCCGGAGCTGACCGCCGCACTCGCTGCCGCGCCCCGCGAGGCAAGACTCGCCCGGGACCTGATGGCCATATTCCCCACCGAAGACCAGGTCCGCGCTCTCCGACCCGATATACCTGGCATCATGGCCGTGGAAGCCAACGCCGTGATCGCCACGGCCCCGGGTTCGGCCCCTGACATCGATTTCGTCTCGAGGTTCTTTGCCCCGAGGATCGGCATTCCGGAGGACCCGGTGACCGGCTCGGCACACTGCACGCTCATCCCTTATTGGGCTGAGCGTCTCGGCAAGGACGAGCTGCACGCCCTACAGGTCTCGCCCCGCGGCGGCGAGTTGTTCTGCCGCTATGACAAGGGCAAAGGCCGCGTGCGGATCGGCGGCCGGGCCGTAACTTACCTGGAAGGCACAATTCAGTTTCCGTGATGTGAAATGAGCTGGCAGGGAGCCTCACGTGCGATCCCGCCGCGCATCTGATCTGCGGCGGTTCTCCATTGCGGCCCCCTCCTGCAACGGTCACGGCCCGGTGGCCGGTTTCCCAGATGGATACTCCCAGGTGTACTCGTAGACCAGCTCTGGCACCGTATCGACGACCGCCAGTCGTTCTGGCAAGCCTGGGGCGGGCACTCTGGTACTCTTGAAACGCTCGGGGCGCACGGGATCGGGCTGAACGTAGAGATTCTTGCCGGGGGGCTTGGCGAACAGCGAAGGCAGTCGCGCGCCCTCGGGAACATACACCCCATCCACGTCCGTCGGGATCATTTGCACGGAGACGCTCGAATCTGAGTCGACCGAGTACGCCCTGCCCACCCAGGACTCCAGCCAGTCACGTCGGGCTTGGCTCAATGGCACGTCCTTCCGACGAAACGAGTAACCCGTGCGAATCCACCGCACGCGGACCCGGTCCGGGGTTACCTCGAACCGGGTGTACCCCAGCACGTTGTACAACGACCGCGTGGTCGCCACCTCCCGACCCTGGGTCAGAAGACTGCCATAGTTGTCCACCAGGGCCTGCTGACCCCACCAGCCGTTCAGGTAGGTGGGCCGGCCGCAACAAAGGTAATGGATGTCGTCCATTACGGTGTGGGCGAAGGCATGGTCATGCCCATAGACAAAGAACTGTGCTCCGTGCTCGCGCATCAGGGCGTGAATGGTGGCCTGCTCGGTGCCGGGCTGCTTGGCAACGGAGGCTCCGCCCCGTCCGTAAGCCTCTCCATCCGGTGCCACCAGACCGCCGACCTGATGGTGGGCTACCACAAACTTCCAGCGGGCCTGGGAATGGGCGAGCACTTGTTCGAGCCACCGCATCTGTGTCGGTCCCAGGGTCCACTGGCGCGGTGACGTTGGACGGACGACGGCCTCCGTCAGCGTGTACCTGAACGGGTCCAGCACAACGAAAAGGGCGTCGCCCCACGTCCAGGCATAGAAGTTCTGGAGATGCGAGCGGGTCCCATCGTTCCAGGGGTCCGACCCGGCTCCCCATTCGGCGGCCGTGTCCACCTCCGGCGCGCCCTCGCCCCCCTCCGGATAGGTATCGCCCCGGGGGTTCGGCATGTAGCGCAACCTGGCCTCGGTGGCCCATTTCTGGTGATACTGGTCGGCACTGAGTCTGTTGCCGGGACCGCTCGTCGGCGGCTTGTCGGTGCCGCGCTGGTAGAACCCCGCTTCCTGATCGTGATTGCCCAGGACCAAAAAGACAGGCATCTTGCCGGTGACGCCGCCCATGAGACGGCGCCACGAGGCGTAGTAGTCCAGCCCGTCCTCGGGCCGTTCCATGCGCGTCGGATACGGCGAGTCACCCAGATCAATGCAGAAATCCAAATCGCACGCATCCTCGATGTGCCTCAGGCATTGCCTGCCGGTCCAGTGACGCGGACTGCCCTCGAGTATGCTAAGCCGCGCTCCCCAATGCGGATCGGCGATGGTGCAGAAACTGAACGCTTGGCCCGCGCTCCTGCGGGTACTGAACTCGGCGACCCGCGGCCCGTCCGTCCAGACATCGGGATTGTCTGAGGTCTCATACTGAACTTGATAATAGTATCTGCGATTGGGCTGTAGCCCGGTGAGCGGCAGCTCCAGCCGGGCCGATGGTTCATTGGCTGCGACCGGCGCCGACAGGCTAGGGTGCGCATGTAAGTCTTCGAGTTCGCTGGCCCAGGCCACCCGGGCGCGGACTTGGCCGTCAAAGTCGGCCGCGGTCACCACGTTAACCACCGCGCTGTGGTCGGTTACCCGCCCGACCATCTCTGGCACATCTATGCAATCCGCGGCGTCCTTGTGCCCCGTGAGGGCGAGCTTCAGGTCCGTCTCGGCGTCCTTGGCGCTGAGGATTTGTGCTGCGGCGCGGCGCGAAATCTTGGCTGCCAATCCTCCGCCGACCAGAACGCTGAGCAGTTCCCGTCTTGTTAGCATCACCCCTGCGTGCTTGCCGATGCGTGTGTTCGGCGCCGGCCAGAGTTTCACAGCAAGCTCTGGGCCGGCCTTGTCGCCTGATGTTCGGATCTCAACGATACCCCCCGAGTCCCGAGTCGGTCAATCCGCTTGCTCGGAATGGAGCCATCCCGGCCCCGGTTCGAAGGTTGTCCACGTAATCACTGTCCCCTGTGTGGCAGCTCGACGGTCTCGTGTGCTCGTCGGGATGTCGCCCCCCTGCGCAGATTACCCTTTGGCCGTGGAGCGCGGTAGGACCTGCGACCTGCCTGCATCGGCCAGAATCTTCTCCCGCTCGGCAAGCTCCATGTCGGCCTGGACCATGAGCTCGGCAAGCTTCTTGAAGGTCACCTTGGGTTGCCAGCCTAGCTTGGTGCGGGCCTTGGTCGCATCCCCTTCGAGCATGTCCACCTCGGTCGGGCGGAAGTAGCGCTGGTCGATGCGCACGTGTTGGTTCATGTCCAGGTCCAGCAGACCGAACACTTCCTCCACCCATTCGCGCACACTGTGCGACTCGCCGGTGGCGATCACGTAATCGTCCGGCTCGTCCTGCTGGAGCATCAGCCACATCGCCTCGACA
>CP070685.1:2722948-2725574 GCA_020352895.1 Phycisphaerales bacterium | reverse complement strand
GGTGCGGCCGAAGCGCGTAGGCCCCTGCTGTGTTCACCGCTTCTTGAGGGTCACCGCCACGCCGGCATCCTCCATGTTCAGGAAGATCGTCTCCAGGTCGGGATTTGTGGTGATCGCCTCGAGGTAGCGCGGGTCCGCGTGGGGACGTCTCATGTTGTGGGCCACGATCAGCCCGCCCGGTTTCACCAGTGGCAGAAGCCTCTTGAGATAGAAGACGTAGCCCTCTTTGTCTGCATCCAGGAAGATCAGGTCGATCGGCTCGGTGAGCCGCTTGATTTCCTGGTGGGCGTCGCCTTCCACCAGCGTCACGATGTTATCCACGCCGGCCCGCTTGAAGTTCTCGCGGGCCAGCGAGGCGCGGTGTGCGTCAATCTCGTAGGTGGTTAGCTTGCCGCCCGTGCTCCGCAGTGCCAGGCACAGCCAAATGCCCGAGTAACCGTTCGATGTGCCCAGCTCGACGACGTGTTTCGCCCCGATCGACTCGGTGAGGACGCGCAGCAACCGGCCGTCCTCCACGGGGATGTTCATCATGCCGCGCCGCTGATTGCGGTCCAGATCGTCCAGCACGGCCAGGATGTTCCCCTCGGTCTCGCTCTTGGCCAGCGGCGGGCGGCTCAGGTCCTCGGAACCGGCCGGTTGCTCGCGCCACTGTGCCGCCGCGGTGATGGCCAGCGTGCCTGCCAATGCCAGCGCTGTCAGTCCGATGTGCATCCCCTTCATAGTCATCCTCCAGTTCACGTCAATGAAGTTGTGTTGTTGTCCTTACCTCGCTTGCGCGACTCGAAGCGTGACGATTATTCCCCTATTCCCCCGGGTTCGTCACCCTGCCGAGAAACAGGATGCTGCCCGTCTCCTTGTCTCGGATCAGGAAGCAGAACGGGTGGTCGGCGGTGAAGGCCGCGGGGAGGGGGCCTTTGCGCATCACCACGGCCGTGGCCGCGGCGGCCTCGGTGCCCTCCTCGTTCACTTCCACCTGGGCCTCATGAATCACCAGGGAGATGAACAGGTCGCGCTGGCCGGTCATGCCCGAGAAGTCGGCCGCGGCACCGCTGAACGCGTCGGTCATGCCCATCGCCTGGAGCGTATTGGACAAGTCGAATCTCGTCTCCAGCTTGAAGCGTGGCAGGCTAACCTGCACGGGCTGTACGCGTGACTGCCCCAGCCACATCCTGAGGTTCTCGCGGCTCAGCGATTCCTCGACGGCCGTAAGCCCGTCGGTCTTCTTGGGCAGCAGAATCAACATCGACAATCGATCGCCTACGTAGGGCAGCTCCAGCACGTCGAGCCCGTCGTCCTCGTAGAGAGCGAACTTGCGCGTTTGACGCATCATCGGCACGACGACCTCCTCCGTCTCGCTGATCCGGAACGGGGCGTCGATCGTGGCCCCTGGGTCGAACTGGCTCGCCCAGTCTCCCTTGAAGTAGATGGCGTTGGTCAACGCCAGAACGGTAGAAGGGTCCACGTCTCCCTGTAGCAGCAACTCCTTGATCTTACGTTCGGTTTGATCGGCCACCCACGCGTTGATTGTCTGCCGGGCCTGCTCCGTGGCCCTCCCGAAGTCGACTTCGCGGAACCCTGCGCCGTAGTGCTCCTGCGTGAGGGCGAGGAACTCGGTCAAGAAGCCGTGTCCCTGTTGTCCCCACAGGGCGTTGGCCACGTGAAGCCTGCATCCCGAAGCGTCACTCGCGGCCTCAAGGGAAGACTCCAGCGCCGCGAAGGCCGGGTGCAGTTCTTCCTGGTCCAGCGAAAAGTGCAGCACGTCGGCCATCTGCGCGGCCGTTTCGCTCCGGGCGCCGGCGTAGGTCATGGCCAGGGCCGTCGAGATGCTGTACGGCGAGAGGAACAGGTTTCCCTCCGCCGTCCGCAGTTTGTCGTAGAGGTCCAGAGCGAAAACCGTATTGCCCTCGACCACGGCGGCGAGGTCTGTCTCTTCCTGCGTTGCCAAGGCGAGATTCGGTCTGGCCCATGGAAGCTGGGTACAGGCCCCCACGAATAGCACCACACAAGTCGATCGTCGTCGTCCCCATTTCATCTGCGATCCTCCTGGGGTCTGAATGTAGGTCGACCGCCCGAGCGAGACGGCCGCCGCGCGACCAGGAAGGGCGGGAACCGGCTTCGGCGAGTCTGCCGGCCGCACGGGTTCGTTTCTGCCCTCTTGGACAACTGGGGTCAAGATTGGTTCCACCGTACCCTGGCTGAACCCGTTGCGAAGGACTGTAGGGACTTCCAGATGGGGCGCTTCACGCGTACGGACGCCAACGCACGGCGGAGGCACCGCCGAGGGTGGTGCCTCCGCAATCCGTGGTTGGCGGATGGTCGCTCAACTGAAAATCACGATTCCGGTTGCTGCAATGGGCATCCCTGCCCGCGGCTGCCCTGGTCGCCGCGTGGACGCGGCCCTTTATGGAGTCGCGCGGCCTCGGCTTCGGCCTGGTCGATGGCACCGTCATCGTTGGTGTCTGCCCGATCGAGCAGGCGTTGCATGGGTTCGGGCAGCTCGTCCGCTGTGACTTGCCCGTCACTGTTGGTGTCGAAGCCCATGATGCGAGCGGCGAAGCCTTGTCCGCGCGGCGGGCGAGGCGGCCGCAACTCCTCGGCGGAAAGGGCACCGTCGCCGTCCTGGTCG
>CP070685.1:2714972-2722848 GCA_020352895.1 Phycisphaerales bacterium | reverse complement strand
GGGAAGCTCGACTGATGACCGACCTGAGCAAGAAGCGGATCGCGATCACCGGCGGGGCCGGCTTTCTGGGCAAGGTCCTGGTCCGCCGCCTGCGCGAAGGCGGCTGTGAGCACATCTTCGTGCCGCACATCGAAGAATACGATCTGACCACGCGCGAGGCGGTCGAGCGGCTTTTTCACGATGCCCGGCCGGAGATGATCTTCCACCTCGCGGCCGAGGTCGGCGGCATCGGCGCCAACCGGGCCAATCCCGGCCGCTACTTCTACGCCAACATGGCCATGGGCCTGCATCTGATCGAGGCCTCGCGCATCCGCGGCATCGACAAGTTCATCCAGGTCGGCACCATCTGCGCGTATCCGAAGTTCACGGAGCCGCCCTTCCGCGAGGAGAACCTCTGGAAGGGCTACCCCGAGGAGACCAACGCTCCGTACGGCATCGCCAAGAAAGCCCTGCTGGTCATGCTTCAGGCCTACCGCCAGCAGTACGACCTGAACGGCATCTACCTGCTGCCGGTGAATCTCTATGGGCCGGGCGACAATTTCGACCTGCAAACCAGCCACGTGATTCCCGCATTGATCCGCAAGTGCGTCGAGGCCCGCCGGCGCGGCGACAAGGAAATCGAAGTGTGGGGCACGGGCCAAGCCACGCGCGAGTTCCTGTACGTGGAGGATTGCGCTGAGGGGCTGATATTGGCGGCCGAGCGCTACGACGGCCCCGAACCGGCCAACCTCGGTGCAGGCTTCGAGATCTCCATCGCCGACCTGGCCGCCAAGATCATCAAGCTGACCGGTTTTGAGGGCACGATCCGCTGGGACCAAAGCAGGCCCGACGGCCAGCCTCGCCGCAGCCTGGACACCAGCCGCGCTCGTGAGCTCTTTGGCTTCGTCGCCAAGACCGACTTCGACACCGGCCTGCGGAACGCCATCGAATGGTATCGTGAGCACGCACAACCGGTGCGATCAGGATGAAAGCATCCGCCGTTTGAGAAGAATACCCTCCAGGGGACCGCGAGAGCGGCCCCTAAAGTCCGCTCGTTGACCATTTTGCGGCATGTTTGAATAATGTATCGTTTGCGCCGGCCGGGGTACGTCGGCGGAGATGGATTTGCCTGGGACCGAGTCTGGCCGAGTGCTGTCACCCGAGCCTGCCATCATCGAGCCGATCCGCCTGTTGGTCACCGACGTGGACGGGGTGCTGACCGACGGGCACATCGTTTACGATGATGCCGGCCGGGAAACCAAGCGTTTTAGCGTGCAGGATGGGTCGGCCATCAAGATGTGGATGGCCCTGGGCCGGCCGTTCGGTGTCATCACCTGCCGCCGCAGCGCGATCGTGGATCGACGTATGGCCGAGCTGGGCGTGAGCATGGTCCATCAGGGTGCCGACCAGAAGGGCACCGCCATCGAGACGATGATGGCTCGCGCGGAGGCCGAGCTGGCCCAGACCTGCTATATCGGCGACGATCTGGCCGACCTGAGCGCTATGAAGCGCGTGGGTCTTCCGGTGGCGGTGGGCAACGCCGCACCCGAGGTCAAACGGGCAGCGCGGTGGATTACCGCGCGGAGCGGCGGCGACGGGGCGGTCCGCGAGACCATCGAGTATCTGCTGCGTCGTCAGGGCTTGTGGGCCGAAGCGCTGCAGCGGTTCGCCGGGCAGATTCACGGATGAAACAAGCAGAATCGAGAGCCCAGATATGCTGAGAAAGATGCTGCTGGCTACGTCGACGCTGAGTGTGATCCTGGTGCTCTTTTTCGTCTACCACCTGAGCACGGGCGGGGCGGTCGAGAGCGACGCCGAGCCGGTCGAAGTCATCCTGGCCGAGAAGGAACTGGTTCTGCCCGAGGTAGCGGAGTCGCAACCAGTGCAGCAGTTGGCACAGATCAAGGGTGTACCCATCGGTGCGGGTGGCAAGAAGGCCTGGGTGACTTGGTACGACAAGAAGACGCGCAAGGCCAGGATTCAGTTTCGGGCCACCACGTGGGAGCCGACCAGCGACACCGAGTTTCACCTGGTGGATTTGGAAGTGCGCATGCTGATGCCCGGCGGGCAGATCGCCGAGGTGCAGGCCGACGAGGGCCACATCCTGGTCAGCCCGGGCGACCTGAGCGAATCATCGATTCGGCGCGGGCGCCTCTGGGGCAACGTGCAAATTCGGATCGATCGCACCAGCCCCGAGTGGCGTGAGCAGAACCCGGACCGCCGGGACATGGCTCTGCACCCGGAGAAAGTCGTCCGGCTTTGGATGGACGAGTTTAAGTTCGATCTGGAACTGTCCCGGATGGAAACCAGCTCCGCGTTTCACATCCAGAGCGCGGAGATAGACCTGGAAGGAAGCGGCCTGCTGCTGCGCTGGAACGAAGAGGAGGACCGCGTCGACTTTCTCGAGATCGCGCAGGGCAAGCACCTGGAGCTTCGCGGCTTGAGGTCGAAGATGGACTTCACGCTGCTGAATAGCCGGGCCCAGGTGATCGAAGTGGAGGAGGAGGCACCGGCTGCAGGCGAAGCGGAACCGGCCTCGCCGGAGGAACAGGAGGAGGACCAGGAAGCACTGGCCAAGGCCGAGCCCGGCGAACCACTGGATGATGAGTTGCTGCAGATCGACTTCGGTGAGGACGAGGAGCCGAAACAGCCGGTGACCTACGAGGCTCGCTTCAGCGAGAACGTGATGGTCGAGCAGCATCGCGGGCTGGAGTCGACGGGGAAGCTCGAGGCCGACATACTCACCCTTTTGTTCGACACCGGCCAGTTCAAGGAAGTCGCCGACGGGCCGTCCGAAGAGCAGGCCGCTCAAGCGGAGCAAGCCGCGGACGAGGGGCGTCGAACGCGCCTGACGCTCACCTGGCAAGGACCGCTCATTGTGGAGCCGAAAGGCAGACTCAAGCCCGATCAGGAAACGCGCAGGTTTCAGATCGAGGCCCGCGGCGATCCGGTCCGACTGGAGGATAACCAAGGCTGGGCGACGTGCGACCGACTCATCTACCACAACGAGACGGGACGGCTGTGGCTGCACGGGAGGCCCCTGGCGCCGGTCCGCATCAGCGCCGGACCGCAGCGCTCCATGCACACCGAGACTCTCTTCTACGACCGCCGCGAGAATGTCGCCAAGCTGAGCGGAGCAGGCGAAATGGAAGCCAGCACACGTGATGTGGTGGTTGCCCAGCAGGCTGACATTCAAGACCCCACCGACAAGCGAACCACGATCCGATGGACGCGCTCGGTAGAGCTGACGATGACCCAGAGCGAGTTCACCGTGCGTGATGAGAAGACCGGCGAACCCAAGCGGGCTCGGAGCCCGTGGGTCCAGCGAGCCGTGCTCGATGGCGAGGTTCTCCTGGCCCAGGCCGAACAGCAGGCCCGCGCCGAGCACATGGAGATCGACTTCGCTCCGCCGGACCGACCGGGACGTCTCATCAGTGATCTACGCCGTTTCGAGGCTCGCGGCGCCGTGCAGTTGGCGAGCGATGCGAATGACATCCGCGGCGACGACATGGTTATCGACATGAGCACTGCGCCGGACGGTGAGAACGTTCCCGTCCGGGCGGTCGTGCGCGGCCACGCCGTGGCCCGGCAGGGCCGTCGAGTTATCCAGGCTCGCGACTATCTGGCCGCAACCATGAGTGAAGTGCCCCGTCCGGTGCCGGAGTTGAGCGACGCCGAGGTCAGGCAATTGGCCCGAACCCGAGGCATCGACCCCGAGGCCATGGCCCCCGACGAGTGGGAGCGCCGCCGCGACGAATGGCTGGCCCGCCGAGCCCGGCGGACCGAAACCGCCATTGTCCACCTGGAGGCGCGCGGAGAAGTCCACGTCGACGACCCGGAACGCGAACTCCGTGTGCGCAGCGATCAACTCGAATGCACCTTCCCTGACGGTCGCCAAATCGAGAAGGCCACTGTGGTGGCACTGTCTGGGCGCACGTCCACGGTGCAGTTCGAGGACTTCGCCATCGCCGGCCACCGTATCCAATTGGACGCCAGTGAACCATGGGCGCTGGTGCCCGGACCCGGTGAAACCGAGTTTTACTCCGACCAAGACCTTGACGGGCGCAAGCTCAAGGAACCGATACCGGTGGCGGTCTCCTGGAATGGTCGCATGGAGATGCGCGGCAGTGAGAACCAGCTTTACTTCGAGGAAGGCGTGCGAGCCACGAGCACCGACCGGGGCCAGGAGCACTACACACTCGACTGCGACAAGCTGATTCTCCGCTTCGTTGATCTGCCGGCTCCGATCACGATGCGCACGCAAGGCGCCGAACCGGACAGCTATTGGATTTTCCAGCTATTGGTCAAGCGCTGGCGCCGGGATGAATCGGGGCGCTCCACGCTCTTCGGTGAGCAGAGTCCGGACCGCACCTTCCGCAAGAAGCCGGTGGTCATGATGGCCGACGGCAATGCGGTGGCCCTCTACAGCGGCTACGATCCGAACAGCAATGCCCTGCTGAGCCGCATGCGTATCGCCGGTCCGCGCATCGCCGTGGATCTGAGACGGCAGAGCACCAACGTGGAGGGCGCCGGCAACCTGCTGATCGAGAACTACCGCCTGCCCACGCCGCAGGACAAGCGCAGGCGGGCCGCGGGTCGGGTCTCGGATTCGCTCCTTGCGGACTGGGCCGCGGGCGGCCCCAGCCAGACGCTGTTCACGTGGGAGAACTCAATGTCGTTTCTGACGCGGCGCAACGTCGCCATCTTTGACGGGAAGGTCAATATGAACCATCGCGCCGGGGCAGAAATGGAGATGATTCGCGACATCGTTGCCGGGCGCGACGTGGACGTCACTCAACTGCAGAAACTGAAAGGACGCAGAACCGCGTTGGGCTGCAACAACCTGCTGGTCGAGTTCGAGCGCACCGATTCGGACGGAAGCGCGGAGGCCATGTCGGGCGCCCGCTCCGCCGATTTACGGCTTATTGAAGCGATGGGGCCGGTCACGCTGCGGGACGCGAGCAAGACCCTGGTCGGCCACCAATTGGTCTACCTGCGTGACTCGGGCCTGATCACCATCCGCGCCCAGCCGGGTCGCGAGGCCCACATCTATGATGAAGACGGCGAGTCCGGCGCCCTGCGTGCTCACTGGCGGGGTCCGGTTCTGCGCTGGAATCTGAACACCAATCGCATCGAGGCCTCCAAGTCCACCATCCTGTTGGGTGGCCGCTAGGTCTGCAAAAAAATTTCCGCGCCATGACTTGCCTTGGCCTGAAGGGCACCAATAATTCTGTGTGGCGGGTGACAGGCACGGGCCGACGCCTGCCATCGGACCCAGGAGCGGCCGTTCAGCGATAACATATATATTTGGTGTCAGCTTGACGGCACTCATCTCCCCACATGCGGCTTCCGAGACGTAACATTTCGGCCCGTTGGTGAGCCAGGTAAAAACCCGGTTTTGTAGCGCGTTGCGGCATAGGACGTACGGGCTGAGCAGGTGTAGTGACGTCAGAACGCCCCGGCGCGCGGATCCAAGGCAAGCATCGGCCGGCACCAGGCGGCTTCGGCCTCGGAACAAGAGACAAACGCTCCCGATGTAAGGGGGAAGCATCGGGGCGGAGGCCAGGTACAGGAGGGCTGGTTGCGGACCAAGGCGGGGCCTGCCCTGCCGGCCGCGGACTCAATCGGTGCGAGTCTGCACCGCGGAAGATATGGGCTGGGAGAGAGCCTTTCGGCGCTTCCGTCCTTGCAGGTGCTTTTCGTGGGGAAAGAACGCCGGGCCGATGGGTGCCACCAGTGAGGGCACGGGCCATCGGAGCACACCCGGTCGCGAGAAGGGCGACCGCCCAGCGGGCGACAATCCTCAGTGCCGCCGCCCGAATTTCGCCCTCTGACTCCGGGCCCCGGCGAACAGGCGAGCATCATGCGACCGAGACGGGGGCGCCGCTTTTGCGCAGGGCGGCCTCGACGGCCTGCACCAGGGCCCGGGCCTTCAGAGAAGCTTCGGCGAATTCGGCCTGTGGTTGGGAATCGGCCACAATGGCTCCCCCCGAGCTGATGTGAACCATGCCGCCGCAGATCACGGCGGTTCGGATCACGATGCTCAAATCGCAGCCACCGCGTACATCCAGGTACCCCAAGCATCCCGAATAGACACCGCGGACTACCGGTTCCAGTCGTGCAATCAACCGCATGGCCGCAATTTTTGGCGCGCCGGTCATGGAACCGCCGGGAAAGGCGGCGCGAAGCAGGTCCACCACATCGAGTCCGGCGCGGAGACGGCCAACCACCGTGGAGACCATCTGCAAGACCGTGGCGTATGACTCGATGGTCATCACCTCGGGCACACGCACTGTGCCGAATTCACAGACGCGTCCCAGATCGTTCCGCAGCAGGTCCACGATCATCACGTGCTCGGCACAGTCCTTGGCACTACCGGCGAGCGCTCGCACCAGGCGTGCGTCCTCGGCCGCGTCGCCGCCCCGTGGGGCTGTCCCTTTGATGGGCCGTGTCTCCACCCAGCCGTCGGCGTCCACGCGCAGGAAGCGCTCGGGCGAACACGACAGTACACTGGCTTCGGGCATTCGGAAGAACGCTCCAAACGGTGCCGGGTTGGTCTGCCGCAGGCGCCGATACAGCACTTCGGCACGGCCGGGAAACGGGTGCCAGATACGACGGGTGAGGTTCATTTGGTAGAGGTCTCCGGCGGCGATGTGTGACTGGATTTGGTCAACAGCGCGAAGATATTCCTGTTCCGTCAGGCTCTCGGCCCAAACCGCATCTTCCGCATCGCGGCAAGCCGAGTCCTCGGACTCGCGATGCGTCGTCGACGCCGCCGTTGAGATCAGTCGGCATAGTTGCTTCAGCCGCGCCTCGGCGTCCTCGTGTGCGGCCGCCGCGTCGTGTCCGCGCCCGACGACCGACAAGAAGGCGCCTTGGGCGAAATGATCCACGGCCACCACCTGGTCCGCCGCAGCCAGCACCAGATCAGGCAAGTCCCAGCAGCCAGCCGGCGTCTCGGGTATCTCTTCGACAAAGTGCCCGAGTTCGTAACCGAGGTATCCGATCAGCCCCCCGACGAACGGCAGGTCCGCTCCCCTCGCCGGCGGAATGAAACGCTCGACGCGCATCGTCCTTAGGGCCACGCGAATCACGTCAAAAGGATCGCGCCAGACGAACCGCTCGCTTCGCTCCGGAGCATCAAGCCACTCGACGTGTACTCGTGCCACACCCTGGACCCTATGGACACGCAGCACGAAGCGTGGCCGCACCACGAGGAAACTGTACCGGCCGAGGCGCGGGTCAACGGCCGCGCTGTCCAGCAGGAAGACATGCCGTTCGTGTGCAAGCCCGGTAGCGATCTCGGCCAACTCGCACGGCAGCTCCGCGCGTTGGAAAAGATGCTCCGCGAACGGCGGCACCTCGAAGAGGTCCGACAACATCGACGTATCGTTCAAGCGGACACCTCACGACCGCCAATGTAGACGGCCCTCGGCTCGACCGGATCGGTCAGAATCTCTTCCATTGCATCGCGCGGCGACGGGCTGGCGGCCGGCACAGTGATAAAGTCCGCCAGTTTGCCGGGTTCGAGCGACCCTACATCAGCTTCGACTCCCAAGGCGACGGCCGCATTGATGGTGGACAGGCGTAACAGGAATGGCAGATCCAGATCGGAGTGCCGGGTGTGTAGGAACCGCCACTCGTCGAGAATCGACAGCGAGTCGTTGGAAGCCAGACTGTCCGTGCCAAGACAAACATTCACGCCAGCCGCCATCATCTCCCGAAAGCGGTGCGGCTCGTGGTCGAAGAATGCGTGTGCCCGCGGGCAGTATGCGATGCTACATGCCGATCCGGCCAACAGCTCCAATTCCTCATCAGCCAGGTAGTTGACGTGCACCAGCAGTGCGTTGCTCTCCAGCAGGCCTACGCGCTCCGCGAACTGGATGGGCGTACAGCC
>CP070685.1:2690675-2714872 GCA_020352895.1 Phycisphaerales bacterium | reverse complement strand
GTCGACAACGGCAAGCTCATTCTGGAGCCATCGGAGACCGCCGATGATCAAATGGGTGGCACGCGGCTCATCCCTTTGCAGTGGGGCGAGCGCCTGTACCTCGTTCCGGAATCTGGCACGCGAAGTTTTCGTCAGGCGGTCTTTCTCGGCGAGGAGCCCCGTGCCTGGCTCACTGGAGACTTCTACCTCCGGGAAGGAGATCACGCCGGTTTGCCTGTCGAAACACCCGTAGCCTCGGGGGTGTGGCAGGAGGGCTTTGTGGGGGTGCGGTTGAATACCATCGAGGCTCAACTCATTGGCATAGTCTCTGACACACGCCCATCCAGCGACGGTATTCGATCCGAGTGCCATGTCACTCTTGATGTGGGTTGGCGCGACGGCGCTGACATCCGTAAATGGCTCTACGTCAGGCCTATCCCTGAGCAGTGGGATCCGAGCCAGGCGCGGGCTGTTGTGCTTGCATACTGCGATGTGGGAACGCGGACCACGCAGGGGAGGATCATTCTGCCTCATGCGGCCTGTTCGAGAATCCCGCCTTGGTTCACGGAGAGCGACAAGGTGATCCTGGCGCTCTGGACTGTGGCCCCGGACGAGCCTGATTCGCTTGCTGAAGGGAGCGACGCTGGCGTGGGTGACCCTGCGGACGAAGGCCCGCTGCGTGAAGGCGCTGACGGCATCCCTGAAGACACTCCTGACGGGCACGAGAACGAGTAGGCAGAAGTGCTTGATTCAGGGGGCATCCTTCTTGCGCTCGCTACCGGACTCGGGCGTTGGGGTATCGCTCCTGGAATTGGCGCAGGAGTGTGGGGTTGTCGATGCGGATGTCGGCGTTGTCGAACAGGTCGGCCGCCAGTTGGCGCATGCGGTCCTCGACGAGCCGCCGCCTCAGCCGCCCGCGGAGTTCGTCGCGCACGAGGTCGACGGGAATCTCGGTGGGGGGGAAGCGCCGCTCCAGGCGAATGATGTGATAGGTGTTGTCCTCGAAGATGGTGTCACTGACCTGACCCTCTTGCAGGTTGAAAGCCGCCTGGCGCAGCAGCGGTGGGGCGTCATCATGCCGACTGAACGGGGGCAGCAGCCCGCCGGCCGCTGCGGTGATCTGGTTGCGGCTGTATTTGCGCACCAGCAGCTCGAAGTCTCCACCCGCGTCGATTTGCTCGCGCACCTGGGCTACTTCGGAAAGCGTATTGAGCTGCATGTGCCGCACCTGGACGCGCTCCCCGTAGGCCCGGTCGTGCTCGGCGGTCAACTGGGTGTCGTCAACGATCACGTCCTGCTCGGCGGCCTTGCGCAAGTTGGCGTCCTGTTCGATCTTGAGCATGAACTGGGTCTTCGAGACGCCGTTCCGCACCAGCATGGCGTCCAGCAGGCGCTCGGCTGCGGCCCGATCGAAATCGCCATCCTCGCTGCCCAGCACCGGGGAGGAGATCTGTCGCAGGGCCTGATCGTATTCGGCACGCACCTCTTGGAGCGTGGCCACGCCGCCTCGGGAGCCGGCCAATTCCTTGGCCAGCTCCAGGCGGATGAGCAGCTCGACGATGTCGCGGCCGTAGGCGTCGATCAGAATACTCGTGGCCCGCTGTCGGGAGATTGCGCGGCCATTCACATAGGCGATGGGTCGGCTTGTGACATCCGGACCCGGGCTGTCAGCCGACTGTCCATCGGCGGTCGTTGGCTCGGCGTTGAGCATGGACTCGGTTGTGTCCACCGGCTCTTGGGTCTGCGCATGTGTCGGTCGTTCCCAGGCCTGAGTGACGGTCGGGCCGGGCGGTTTGGCTGTCTGGGCGCAACCAGCCAGCGCAATGAGCATGACTCCGCACTTCATCGCTGTGTACCGTGAGAGGGAAGAAGGCATGGGGTCGGGCTCCCACCTGCGCCCAACGGGGCGCATCACCGGGCGAAAGCTACTCATGCCGATTTGGAGCGTCAAGCCGACTTGTCCGACGTGCCCAGGGGAGCCGGTCGCGCCGGCATGCGGGCCGGCTCTCGGCGAAGCAGAGTGTTCGTCAATGCCTGCTTGGCATCCAGGGCCGCGCTGAAGACCGCCGGAACCAGGATGAGCGTGAAAACCGTGCTGATCAGCAGGCCGCCGATCAGCACGGAGCCGATGCCGCGGTAGAGCTCGCTGCCCGCACCAGGCAGGATCACGAGGGGCAACTGCCCGAACATCGTGGTCAAGGCCGTCATGAAGATGGGTCGGATGCGCGTGCGGACCGAGGTGACAATGGCCTGGGGGTAGGGCATCTCTTCGGCCCGCATGAAGTTCAGGGCTTGGTGCACGAGCAGAATGGCGTTGTTGACCACGATGCCGATCAGCATGATGAAGCCGAGCATGGTCAGTACGTCGAGCTGCTGCGTCGGCACCAGCGGGTTGTTCACCGTCCAGCGATGCACCATCCCCAGAGCTGCAAAGCCCCCCAGCGTCGCCAGCGGAACGCTGAACATGATGACCAGCGGGTATGCATACGACTCGAACAACGCCGCCATCAGCAGGTACGTCACCAGAAGCGCCAGGAAGCCGCGGCTCTGCGCCAGGTTGGCCAGCGAATCCAGGTTGAGTCCGGTCCATTCGCCGAAGAGGGCCTGACGCGTCTGGACGAGCTTGTCCGCATTCCCGGCCAGGGCGGTAATCACTCCGGGCCCGATCGTGCCGTTTTTGCGCATGGGCGCGATGATCTCATCCTCGAGCATGTCCATCGCCGCCTGCAGCGGCACAGTCTGGGGCACCTCGATGGTGAACTGGATCGCCGGCTGCTCCTCGATGTGATTGATCTGTTGCGGTGCGGTGGTGTTGACGAACTCCACCACGCTGGACAGCGGCACGATACTGCCGGCCGGCGTGTAGATGGGAATGGAAGCGATCTCACGGGTCATGGCGCTTTGGGTTTCATCGACCATGAGAGTCAGATCGATGCTGTCGCCTTCCTGCCAATACTCGCCGACATACGCCCCGTCGACGCACGCCCGCACGATGAAGCCGAGATCGTCGGCCGTCAGCCCGAGGTCGGCCGCCTTGGCTCGGTTGGGCACGGCTCGGACCTCCGGTCGTCCCAGATTGAAGTTGACCGGATCCGGGCGCGGGAAGCCGCCGAACCTGGCCATGAGCTCCGGCATGAGTACTCCGGCCGCCCGGCGGACCTCATCCAGGTTCTCACCGCGCAGCTCCAGCTCGATGGAGTTTCCGCCGCCGCCGCGGACCTCCCCAAACAGGCTCGCCTGGAAGAAGAAAGAAAACGTGCCCGGTACTCGCGCACCCATCTGGCTGAGCATCGGCACCAGCGGCGTCACCCGGCGGTCGTCCTTGCTGGAGGCACCCATGAAACACGAGTTGTTGCGGCTGACGAAGAAGAACTGCCGTACGGGTGGGGGGACTACCTGGACATAGCGTGCTAGGCTCGGATCGTCCTTGCCCTCGTCGCCGACATTCATCTTGACCGGAGGCAGTCTGGCCGCGTCGGGCGAGTCGAGTTCCGTTTGCCAGGAGAAACGCATGCCGTCGTACGGGTCGTCGGGCCGCCCTTCTTCGATCGCCAGCGCAATCTGCTCAAACTCCTTCACGCTGTAACCCGGGGGCGTAATCAGAAAGCCGAACACCAGATTGCGGTTTCCCGTGGGCAGGTAGCTCGCCGGCGGCTTGAGCCAGTACGACCCCGCGACCGAGATCGCGGCCAAAAGCACGATGACCGCGAACTTGGTAGAGATGCGACTGTTAATCCTTTGCACCAGGTTGGCCACCGCGGAGGCTATCTTCCCTTCCTGATATTCACCTTGCCCTCTCCGCCGCCGCCCACCCAGGAGGCGGGCTCCCACGGTGGGAATCACCGTGACGGCCACCAGCAGCGACAAGGTGACCGCCACCACGATGGCGATGGCGATGTCGCGAAAGAGTTGCCCTGCCTCCTCCTCAACGAACACCACGGGCAGGAACACGGCCGCGGTGGTGAGCGTGCTGGCCAGCACCGCGCCCCAGACTTCGCGCGTTCCGTCCAGCGCCGCCGTCACTCGGTCCTTACCCATCTGCCGGTGCCGGAAGATGTTTTCCAGCACCACGATGGCGCAATCCACGATCATGCCCACGGCGAAGGCCATCCCCGCCAACATGACCACGTTCAGCGTGCGGCCGAGCATGGCCACCACCAGAAACGTGCCCACCACCGAAATCGGAATCGACAGGGCCACGACCGCCGTAGCCGACGCGCTGCGCAGAAACAGCAGCAGGACGGCGAGGGCCAAGGCTCCCCCGAAAACGAGATTGGTCTTGACCAGCCCGATGGCGGAGTGGATATAGACGGTCTCGTCGTAGGCCTGCTCGAGCGATAGACCTTCGCCGCGAGGCTTCAGGATGACCGCATTCACGAACCGGATCTGCTCTTTCAAGCCGCGCATGACCGAGATGACATTGCTTCCGGTCTCGCGGCGGACGGGCAGGGCCAGCACGTACTCGCCCTTGGACCGGGTGAAGCCGGACCGCTTCTTGTAGGAGACCTCCACCCCCGGGCGGGAGCCGTCCGGCTCGGGATCGCGGACCACGTCTCGGACGTAGACGGGCCCTCCGTCCCGGTAGGCCACCACCGTGTTGAGTACCTCTTCCGGCGTTTCATACTGGCCGATGGTGCGGATGACAGTGTCCCGCTTGCCCTGGATCACCGTGCCGGCCGAGACATTGCGGTTCTGGCGGCGCAGGGCGTTGGCCACGTCGCCGAAGCTCAACTGGCGTGCGGCCAGCTTCAGCGGGTCCACCCGCACCTGAAGCTCGCGCTCCCGACCGCCGAATACGTCCACGCTGGCCACGCCAGGCACACGCTCCAGGACGGGCTTGACGTTGTCCTCGACGAAGTCAGAGTAGGTAGAGGCGTCGGCACCCGGCGGCCCGCGGAAGATCAGCCACGCGATCGGCGTGGCCAGAGCCGAGTCGGCCGCCACGACCTGCGGACGCTCCACCTCGATGGGGTAGTTGCTGACCTGGTTGATGCGCTCGATGGTGTCGCGCAGAGCTTCATCCTTGTCTGCGCCGACGTGGAACTCGAGCACCACCTCGCCCTGAGCCTGGCGCGAGACGGAGATCATCTTCTTGAGGTTGTTGATGCCCTTGAGCTTCTCTTCCTGGCGTTCGATGATTTCGCGTTCGACTTCCTCCGGGCTGGCGCCTTCCCAGTATGTGGTGATGGTGACCCGGGGCTGGTCCACGTTGGGCGTGAGCTGGATGGGAATGCGCAGCACGCTGAGCAGACCGAACAACACGACCAGCAGCACGGCCACACTGACCTTGACGGGGTTGTCGATTGCGTAGCGGATCAGATTCATAGTCGCCGTGCTCTCAGTTGCTGCTCGACTTGCCGGTCTGCTGCACGTCCGGGTTCATCGCCTTCGGCCCGGCATCTGCGGGCGCGGTTGGGTTGGAGACAATCACGGGCATGGGAAACAGAATGTTCTCGTTTCCTCGGACGATCAGCTGGGCGCCCGGCGGAACGTTCCCCGAGGTGACGGCCACATAGTCCTGATCCTCGGTTCCCAGGGTGACCGGCATGGGGAAGGCCATCAGCCCCTGCTGTCCCGGCCTGACCAAGGCGACATAGTCCACGCCCTGGCGGTGCACGACGGCGTCCTTGGGAATCACCACGCTCGGGGCCTTTGAACCGCTCACGAGAGTGGCTCTGGCGAACATGCCGGCGCGGAGTTCATGCTCCGGGTTGTCGATCTCGACCTCGACAGGGAAAGTCCGGGCGGCGGGGTCAGCCTGCGAGACAATGTGTTTGATTCGTCCGGTGAACCTCTTCTTGAGCGCATCGAAGGTCACGGGCACCTCCGCGCCGGTACGGCAGTAAGGGATCACGAATTCAGGCACGTCCACGCGCACGAGGACCTGCTGCAACTCGATGAGTTCGACGACTTCGCCGCCACGTTCGATCCATTGGCCCACCTCGGTGAAGAGCTGCACCACCTGCCCGGCAAAGGGAGCCTTGATCCGTGTCTTGGCCAGGTCGGTGCGAATGCGCTCGACGACCGCGGACTGCGCCGCGACCAGGTGTCGGGCCTGTGCGATGACCTCGGATCGCGGACCGGCCAGGGCCAGGTCGTACCGGGCCTGAGCCTGGGCCACGCGCTGCCTGGCTTCATCATAGTACGCGTGCGTGTCGCGATACTCCTTGAGAGTCGCCTTGCCCTCCTCGTGCAGGCCATCGACGCGCTCCCGCTCGTAATCCCATCTCCGCAGTTCCGCCTGCGCCTCCTCCAGTTCGGCCTGGGCTTGCCGCTTCTCTTCCTCCCGCGTACCGGCTTCCAGTTCCTCCAGCCGGCTGCGGAGGTTCTCGTGGCGGGCCTCGGCTTCGGCCAATTCGAAGCGCAGGGTGTCATCCTTCAGGGCGCAGAGCAGTTGGTTGTGTTCGACCGCATCGCCCTGTCGCACCGGCATTTCGCTTACCAGCCCGACCACCTCGGCCCCGATGATCGAACGCCGGGACGGTTCCACCGTGCCTACCAGGGTCACCGTGGGCACCACCTGGCGTTGTTCCGCGAGCGCGACGGTCACCTTGGTCGGTGCCTCCTGCGCCCACCCGGTGACAGGCAGGAAGCCCGTCCATATCAAAGCCGCGAGGAATCGTGACCAGCCCCATTTCATGAGAGGAAAACCTGCATTCAAGGTGTGGGCAACATCGAGCGCTACTCGATCATTATAGCGGCCGGTAGGGGGGGGTCAATTGAGCGACGGCGCTGCAATATCATGCGCGTCGGTCGCCTTACGGTGCTGAAAACGTTGTCCGACCGGGCCAAGCGCAGCAGCCAAACCGTCGACGTGGTCCGTGGCGCCCTCTACCGGCATCCGCCTCTGGCAAAAAAATCTGCGAAAGGGCTTGCACGGTCCATCCGAGTTGTTCACAATATTTTTGTGCCACGGCCAATTCGGCCGACGCGTCGTCGAAGGTGACGGAGACGACGCGCTGCGATTCCTCGCGGCGCCTCTCATCGGCGAGTCCGGCCAGAACTGCCGAGACTCGTGTGCGTGAGTGACGCCGCGTTTCGTTGATATCGAGGGCGGCATCCGGAGTGGTTGCCGCTCTTTGTTTTTCGGCCCATGCGTGATTCGACCGGCGACATGACGGTGCGGTTGCCCGCTCGAGACAAAGGGTGCCGCGCGGGTGGCGTCAACACCCCAGCCCTTTCAACGGACGTTGCGGTTTCAGGTTCCGCTTTGCGTCGCCGCTTGCTTGGCTGGTACGGTCGTCGGGCCCGGGACCTGCCTTGGCGGCGAAGGCCGCACGACGTCTACGCGCAATGGCTGGCCGAGATGATGCTGCAACAGACGCGCGTCGAAACGGTCCTGCCCTACTATCGCCGTTTCCGGCAACGCTTCCCCACGGTGGGCTCGCTGGCCCACGCGCGGCTGCAGGACGTGCTGAAGTTGTGGGTCGGAATGGGCTATTACCGGCGGGCTCGCTATCTGCACAGCGCCGCGCGGCAAGTCATGAACGAGCACGGCGGGCGCTTTCCGCAGACCCTCGAAGGACTGTGTTCGCTGCCGGGTGTGGGGCGATCCACGGCCGGCTCCATCGCTTCGATCGCCTTCGATTCGCGCGTGCCGGTGTTGGACGGAAACGTCACTCGCGTGCTGACGCGGCTCTTCGCCGTACACGATGACATCTCCTTGGCATCGACGCGACAACGGCTCTGGGAGTTGGCCGAGACTCTGCTTCCGAGGACCCGGTGCGGCGATTTCAACCAGGCCATGATGGAGCTGGGTGCGACCCTCTGCGCGGCGCGCTCGCCCCGCTGCGGAGAATGCCCACTGCGTGCGCACTGCCGGGGGCTGGCGGAGGGGCTGCAAGAGCAACTGCCGCGCAAGCGCAGGGCCGTCCGAGTGAGCCGGCTGCGTATTGCCATCTTCGTGGTACCGGCCGGGGACTACGTGCTGCTCGGCCGACGACCGCCCGTGGGGCTGTGGGCCGGTTTGTGGGCCCCGCCGGAGGTGGTGCGCGACGCCTGTTCCAAAGGCCCCGTCCGCCCGGAACGGATCCTGCCGGCGGCCGTAAGTGCACTCCTGGTGAGGGTTTGCCGGCTGGGCGCAGTTGAACATCAACTGACCCATCGACGTGTGCGGTTTGCAGTCTTCCTGTGTAATCTCCAGTCAGACATTAGGCCGAGGTTGCCCGTGTCGGATAACGGATCCTCCTACCGCTGGGTGCACAGGGGCCGGCTCGAGGGCGTTCCACTGTCCCGGGCCCATCGCAAGGTTCTGGATTTGTGGCCCTGTGCACCGCGAGGCTCTGAGACCTCCCGATGAACCTTTGGTCTTCAGCCTCTCCACAGCGGATGCCGATAACAAGACCGTTCCCGCGACGGAAACGGCGGTTCGCGTGCGCCCTCGTCGAATCGTCCCCCCATGACGAGCGCGTGGATTTCAGTCGGCCGGTCGGCCTCCCAGGACATGAGCAACCGCTACCTGCAAAAGATCGTCAGCATCGACCAGTTGGTTGCCGCCATCGAGGGCCATCGCCGCGAGGGCAGGAGAATCGTTCACTGCCACGGGTGCTTCGACATCGTGCACCCCGGCCACCTGCGATACCTCCAGTTTGCCCGGCGACAGGGCGACGTCCTGTTGGTCTCATTGACCGGTGACGCCGACATCTCCAAAGGCGCCCAACATCCCTACATTCCCGAGGAGCTGCGGGCCGAGAATCTGGCGGCACTGGAGATGGTGGACCTGGTCTACGTCGATCCCAACGTCACGGCCGCGCCCCTCCTTCAGGTCGTCAAGCCCGACATTTACGTCAAAGGCAAAGAGTATGAAACCTCAGGCGATCCGCGCTTTCTCGAGGAGCGGCGCGTCGTGGAATCGCACGGCGGGACGGTCATCTTCTCCAGCGGCGATGTCGTCTACAGTTCGACAAGCCTCATGGAGACCATGGCCGACCGCGACGGGCTCAGGGCCCAGCGTCTGCCCTGGGTCTGCAAACGCCACAACATCTCGTCCGAGATTCTTTCCGCGGTGATCGACAACTTCACCGGCCAGCGCGTCATCGTAGCTGGTGACATCATTCTGGATCGCTACGTCCATTGCGACGCGGTGAGTGTCGCGGCGGAGTCGGCCATGCTCTCGCTGACTCAGCTCGACACCCAACGGTATCTGGGAGGCAGCGGCGTGGTGGCCCGCCACCTGGCCGCCCTCGGGGCCTCGCCCTATGTCCTGGCCCATTGCGGCTTCGATGAACGTAGCGACTGGGCCATCGCCCAGCTTCAGGCCGAGAACATCGACGGACACGTGGTCCGTTGTGCGCCGAGCGTTCCGGAAAAGTCCCGTTTCCTGGTCGAGGGCACCAAACTGCTCAAAGTCGAGGAGTCCGAGGCGGCTCCACTCGATTCGATCTCGCAGCGCACCGCAGCGGACGTGCTCTTGGAGCAGGCCCGCGGGGCCGCCGCCCTCATCCTGTGCGACTACGGGTACGGCATGTTGGCCGGCGGTTGGCTGGAGCAGGTTCTGCCGGCCCTTCGCTCCATCGTGAAGGTGATCTCCGCCGACGTCAGCGGGGTACGGGGCAACCTGTTGCGCTTTGTGGATGTGGACTTCCTGACGCCGACGGAGCGCGAGCTGCGCTCAGCCGTGGGTGACTTTGAAAGCGGGCTTTCCTCTGCGGCTTGGAAGGTAATGGAGAAGACGCGGGCCCGTCGCCTCCTGGTCACTCTGGGCAAGGACGGGCTGGTGGCCTTCGATCGTGCCAGCCAGGACATCAATGCGCCGGAGTTTCACGCCCGTCTGCGAAGTGAGCAATTGCCCGCGCTGGCCGAGCATGCGGTGGACCGCCTGGGCTGCGGGGACGCCTTGCTGGCCGCCACGACGCTGGCCATGGCGGGCGGAGCGTCCTTCATGCAGGCGGCGTTTCTGGGGTCTGTGGCGGCGGGGCTGGAGGTGACGCGACTGGGCAATGTGCCGGTGTCCCGCGCGGACCTGCGGCGGTGTCTTGGCTTCGTGGTCGGCGAGCAGGATGAGTGGCCGGAGCCGACCGGGGAAGAGACTCTGATTCGGCGCGCGAACGTCGAGCCGATTCGAAAGCCACCTTCGCTGCGCAGGTCCGACCGCGTGCGGCCGATCATGGTGGGCGCGCCATGATGCCGCGTTTCTCGCTCATCGTTCCCACGCGCAATCGCATCAAGACATTGACGGAGAATCTGCAGCGGCTGACGGCCCTGGCGGAAACGGTGCCGGGAGGCGCCGAGATCATCGTGGCCGACAACGGGTCGGACGACGGGACGCCTGAGCTGGTCCGGTCGCGCTTCTCCCAGGTCAGGCTGATCGAACTGGAGGAGAACCGGTCGACCGCCGCGCGCAACGTGGCCGCCGAACATGCCGCCGCTCCGTTTCTGGTGATGCTTGACGACGACAGCTACCTCGACAGCGCAAGTCTCGCTCTGATGGGGCGGGCCCTGGAGGCCGACGATGAACTGGCCTGCGTGGCGGCGCGCGTGGAACGTGCACATCCCCCCGGATCGCACGAGGGCGGCGGGCTGCCCGGCGTCTTTATTGGCTGCGGGGCGGCCATCCGCGGGGAAGTCTTTGCGGCGGTGGGGGGGTATCCCGACGATTACGGCTACTACGTCGAGGAGTACGATTTCTGCTTTCGGATGCTGCAGCGTGGGCGGCGGGTCCGCTGGTTCGAGGACATCGTGGTTTGCCACGAGCGCAGCGACGAGAACCGGGATTTCAACCGCATCGTCCGGTTTCTCACGCGCAACAACCTGCGCTTGTGGGAGCGGTACGCGCCGCCGGGAATGCGCGACGCCATGTTGGCCGAGACCGTGGAGCGCTACGCGCGGATTGCTCGAAGAGAGCGGGCCGAGGTCGGGTACTTCCAGGGCATTGCCGAGGCGGCCGAGCTCCTGGGGGCGATGGACCGGGCACAGCCGGGGCCGCCGGATGCAGCCGACGTCCGCCGGCTGACACGCCGCGAGTTCGACATCGTCTATGGTCTCGATGATGCTCGCCGCGTGGTCGAGGAGCGGGGTGTCGCGCCGAGCTACAAGCGTCCGGCCGTCTACGCGCGCGGCAAAGGCGTCGAACAGCTACTCGATGTTTGTGAAGACCTGGGTCTCCGTATCGAGACCCTTTTCGATCCGCACTACGTCGAACAGACGCAGGCCGATTATCGCGAGCACTGGCGGGGCCGGCTCGTCGTTCCTCCTGCTGCTGCCGACCGCTACCGCCCGGACGTGCTCATCGTCGGTTCCCTGTCGCCCGGCGCCTGCCGCGACCTGGCCCGCGAGGCTCGCCGCGCGTTTCCGAGCACTGCGATCGTCGAGCCGGTCGTCTGGGCCAAGGCCGCTCGAAGCACCTCCACCCTCTGCGTCGGCGCGTAGGCGACCGCTCCGCCGATGCAAGGCCCTTCTGATAGAATGCTCCCGATGGATCTGCGCATCGGCAACCTGAAGCTGGAGGGGAATCTGCTTCTCGCGCCTATCGCGGGCTATACCGACCTGGCGTTCCGTCTGGTGGTGCGCGGGTGCGGTGGGGTCAGCCTGGCCTTCACCGACCTGGTCAGTGCGCAAGGGCTGCTCCGGGGCACGCCTGGATCGCTTGAGCTGGTACGGACCTGTCCGGCCGACTCGCCCCTGGGGCTTCAGCTTTATGGTGGTGAGGCCGAGGTGCTGGCCCGGGCGGCCAGACTTGCCCAGGACCGGGGGCTGCCGTTGGTTGACCTGAACCTGGGCTGCCCGGTCTACAAGGTCACGCGTCACGGTGGCGGGGCGGCCCTGCTGCGCGACCCGACCGCCGCGGTGCGGGCGGCCGACGCGTTGGTGAGGGCCGTAGACATACCGGTGACCGTCAAGATGCGGTTGGGCTGGGACGGTGACACGATCGTGGCACCGAGACTGGCCGTCGAACTGGAGCGGGTGGGCGTCGCGGCCGTGACGGTGCATGCCAGGACGGCGGTCCAGAAGCTCGGCGGCAAGGCCCGTCTCGACGAGATTGCCCGGGTTGTGGACGCTGTGCGGGAGATTCCCGTGATCGGCAACGGTGATGTTCGTTCGCCCGCCGACGCCGCCCGAATGATGGCTCGCACCGGGTGCGCCGGCGTGATGATCGGGCGGGCCGCCCTGGGCGATCCCTGGATCTTCCGCGACACGCGGGCATTGCTTGCCGGTAACCCGCCATCCCCGGCACCCACGCGCGAGCAGCGGATCGACCTCGTCGCGCGCCACTTCCGACTCCTGCTTGAGCACGTCGGGGAAGCGCGGGCCTGTCAGTCCATCCGCCGGCGCATCCGTTGGCATGCCAAGACGCTTCACCCCGCCCGGCGCCTGCGGGCCGCCCTCCAACGACAGGGCAGCGCTGCGGAGTTCGAGCGCGCTATCGCCGCGTTCCGCATCTCTGACCGAAAGGTGGAAATTGACGGTGAACCTGTCGGCGTGCCGGTACAGGCGACCTGATCGGGGTGCTTTGACCTGTGTGGGGGCCATCGGTAGATTCACGCCATGTCGGAGTCAGCGGACGTTTCCGGCTCAGGCCCGCCGCAGAATCTGCTCACCATCGATTTTGAGGACTGGTATCAGCTTACCGGCATCATGTGGGCCGGCTCCGGCGAATCCCGTCCCGAGGTCATGGACCGCCAGCTCGATCGCCTGCTCGAGTTGCTGGCCGACCGCGGGTGCCGGGCTACGTTCTTCTGTCTGGGCAAATCGCTGGCACCATTCCCGCACCTGATCAAGCGCGTGGCCGACGCAGGCCACGAGATCGCCACGCACGGATGGGAGCACGAACGCATCTACCGCATCGGCCTGGATGCCTTCCGCTTGGACCTGGAACGTTCCATCAAATGGCTCGCGGACCTGACCGGGCGTGCCGTGCTCGGCCACCGCGCCCCGGCCTTCAGTGTGAGCCCTGAGCTGCTTGAAGGCTTCTTCGACATCTGCTTCGAGAGCGGGCTGGCCTACGACTCCAGCGTGTTTCCTTTTCGCGGACGCCGCTACGGCGTCTCCGACGCGCCGAGGCACCCGCACGCGGTCCGCGAAGCCGACGGCCGCAAGCTCGTTGAAGTCCCGCTGGCCACGGTCCACTGGCTCGGTCGGCGATGGGCGGTCGCCGGGGGCGGCTGGTGGCGGATCATGCCCTACGGTGTCATCAGCGCCGCCATTCGGCGGGTCAACCGTGAAGGCATGCCCTTCACGACGTATATTCACCCCTACGAGCTGGACCCGGCGCGGCTGGACGCGGTCGAGGCGGCCGGGTTGTCGGTTCGCTCGGTCTTGTGGACCATCAGGCAGAACGTGCGCCGCGGCTCGATGTACGGTAAGCTATTCAGGGTATTGGCCGCCCATCAGTTCGGTGCGGTAGAGGATTACTTGCGTGGCACGGGACAGATTTGAACATGCAGAGCTGATCCGCGGCTACTTCGATGACCGCATGGCCGACTACGATGCGTTCTACGAGCCGCCGTCCGCGTTCTGGCGCTGGTTCAACCACACTTTCCGCAAGGCCGTGTACCTGCGTCGCGACGAGGTGCTGACGCTGGCCAGCCGCTTCGACTGCCGGGACGTGCTCGACGTGGGCTGCGGCAGCGGTCGGAACACCGTCTGGTGGGCCTGCCACGGAGTCGCCGCCTTGCATGGGGTGGACGTTTCCGGGGAGATGATCGACGAGGCCAAGGTCGTTGCCGCCGCGGCCGGTGTCGCCGAGCAGTGCACCTTCGAGCTGGCCGATTTTGAGGAGTGGAGCAGCGACCGCAAGTGGGACCTGGTTGCCGCTTGCGGAGTCTTCGACTACGTGATCGACGCCGAGGCCTTCCTGCGACACATGGCCCGCTTCGCCAACAAGGTGATCTACGGCAGCTTTCCTGGCTGGACCCTGGTCCGCAGCCCGCTCCGCAAAATCCGCTACAGACTGCGCGGCTGCCCTATCCACTTCTACCGCCGCGGCGAAATCCGGCGCATCTTCAACGCCGCCGGGTTCGGCCCCTGCGCGATCAGACCTATTAGCTCCGGCTACCTGGCCTGGGCGGTCCGAGCGTAACCTTTGGCTTGATTAGAAATGGGTCCGCAGCCATCGAACCGCGGACGTGATCCGAGCCGAGCGGGCGAACCGTATCAGCTCGCCGGCCTTCCTCCAATCGTCCAGGGCAACGGCCCTCGGTAGCACCGGGTCGAGGCGGTGATAGCGTTTGCCCAGCAGGCGGGCACACTGATAGTCGGGCACGCCCATGGCACCGTTGATCATGATCTCGGTCAGTGGCCTGGCCCACTGGGCGAAGCCCCAGTCCAGGCGCTGGCCCTTGATGTATGTCGGATTCAAGCCGGTGCTGATCGAGAGCAGGCGGATGTCTTGGAGCTTCCTGCCGCCTGTCGTGGCGTCGAGGGCTTGAGCCAGGGCAGCCATGCTTGGGTTGTTGGCCACCACGCCCCCATCAACATAGCCGTGGCATGCGGGAAAGTAAGTCGGGGCCGCGCTGGTACGCATGGCAACGTCCACGATCCGTTCCCCGCCGTCCGAGTCGCGGCCGGGGAAGTTGTGGAAGAACTTCGGCTTCCAATGGCGGACCCGTCCCCCTGCGGCCTCGTTGTCCAGATCGAATGCCGGCACCACGACGCGCCTTGGCAACTGCCGGAGTTTCCGATGCGCGCCAAAGACCCGCACCAGTTCTTTCTTAAGGTTCTTGTTGTCGTAGTCAGCGCCACGAAGGCCACCCAGGTCGCGCAGGTCGTCCAGCCAGGAGTCGTCGAAGATACGTTCGGCCTTATCTCGATACAGGGCCACCAGATCGGTCGGCGACAGGCCGGCCGCCAGCCCCAGGGCGATGATCCCGCCGGTCGAGGTTCCTGCCAGAAGGTCCGCTCTGTCGATGAAGCCCGGCACAGCCTGAGCGAGCCTCTCGAGCAGCACGGCCGTGAAGAGCCCCCTGATGCCCCCGCCATCCATGCTGAGTATCCGATATGCAGCCATTGTGATTCCTTCCCGGGCGAGAGTTGTACAGACGATCGACGACCAGCCCCGACTGAGCAGGTCAGGTGCCATTCCGGTGCAGGCTCATCGTATCAGTTCGGCCCGCGTGGGAAACTGGTTAGTTCGCGGATTGGGGGTTCGCCACCAGACCTGCTCGCGGGGGGGGGCGAGATCAAAGCAAGTGGGCGAGGATCCGGGACAAGACCTGGGCCTTGGCTTCCTGGAGTGTTCCCTGAAAGCGGGCGCCGGCGGCGCGGGGATGGCCGCCGCCGCCGAAGGTCTCGGCCACGCGGGCCATGTCCACGACACCTTTGCTCCGCAGATTGATGCGCACCCGGCCGTCGGGCATTTCGGTCAGCAAGGCCCAACAGGTGACGCTGCCGATCCGCCCGATGTCCGTGGCCAGTTCCTCCATGTCGCCCGGTTCGGCACCGCACGCTTCGATCATCTCGCGGGTGATCTGCCCGATGGCGCACCGGCCGCCGTCGTGGAACTCGAGCCCGTTGAGCATCCGGCCGAGCAAGGCCAGCCGCTGCGGTCGATCCGAACAGTACAGCCGGTGGTAGATTTCAACCGGCCTGACTCCGCGCTCGATGAGCCGGGCGGCCACGAGGTAGGTCCGCCGATCCGCATTGGAGAAGCGGAACCAGCCGGTGTCCGCGGCGATGCCGGCGAACAGGGCCACGCTGGCGGCCTTGTCCAAGTTCACGTCGTTGGCCATGGCCCATTCGGCGATCATCAGACTGGTCGCCGACGCATCCACGTCAATCAGCTTCAGCGACGCATCCAGGTCCTGCGATTGATGGTGGTCGAACACCACGACGGGGAGGTCCAGTCCATCCAATACCTCGACGATGGGTTCGAGCTGCGCCGCGGCGCAGGTGTCGACTACGACCACGCCGTCGATCCGGGCGGCCTGGGCCTTGACCGATTCGGACCACATCGTGGGAGGATCGTCGGCTACCAGAAACTCGTAGCGTGGGAGAACGGGATCGAAGACGACGGCCGTTACATCCTCGACGAACTGCCTGAGTACGTGACGGACGCCGACCATCGCGCCGATGGCATCGCCGTCCGGACGCGTGTGCGTGATGACCCAGGCCCGCGACCAACCGCGGGCCAGCCGCAGCGCTTCGGTGTATTGCTCGGCGGTGATCATGCCGGGACCGCCTTGACGGGGGCTCCGAGAGCCGGGTCGGATTCGGCCGTTCGGGCGCGCACCCGCTCGACGTCGCGTCCGATCTGGGCCACGAGTTCGTCTGGGCTATCGTAACGCTTCTGGTCACGCAGCCTTTCCAGGAACTCCAGCCGCAAGGGAGTACCTCCCAACTGATCATTGAAGTCGAGCAGGTGAGCCTCGACCAATAGCCCGGCATCCTCGAACGTGGGTGTATGTCCTACGCTGACGGCGGCCGGTAAGGAGCGGCTTGATTCGTTATTCAGGAAGGCATACCCGCCGTACACGCCCTCGCCGGGGGTGAGCTGGTCACCGATGTCCAGGTTGGCCGTCGGCCAGCCAAGCTTGTGTCCGCGACCCTTCCCGGCCCGCACCACCCCGAACAGCGCGTAGCGGCGACCCATGCAACGATTGGCCGGGCCGATGCGTCCGGCGGCGATCAGTCGGCGCACCAATGAGCTGGAGACCCGCTCGGGCTGGGGATCTTCGGTGAACTGCACCGGCGGAACCACCAAGACCTCGAAGCCCAACTCGTCGGCCATCCGCGCCAGCGTCTCCACGCTGCCCGCGCGCCCACGCCCGAACCCGAAGGAACGTCCCTCCACCATATGCGTGGGATGCAGCCATGGAATGACCAACTCCTCGATGAAGGAGCGGGCAGTCATGCCGAGCAACTGACGGTTGCTGGTCAGCACCAGAGCCGTGTCCACGCCGGCTTCTTCCATGCAGCGGAGCTTCTCGCTCAAGGGAGTGAGGGTGGCCGGGGCTCGCTCAGGTGCCACCAGCCGCAGAGGGTGGGGCTCAAAGGTGACCGCGACCAGCTCGCTGCCCGTGGTGCGGGCCAGTTCGCGGCCGCGCCGCAGTATCTCCTGGTGCCCGATGTGCACCCCGTCGAAGTTCCCGACGGACACCACTGACGCCGCCAAGGGCCTTCCCAACTCTTCTACGCCTGTCAGGATTCTCAAGTCGGTCTTCCTTCGGTTCCGTCCCTGCTTGTGTTCATTCTAGTGCGCCTGCCGGGCCGTTTCATCGGCACCTCCTCCGGCCTCCGGAGGCGCATCATCGCTTGATCCCCTCGAGCGACGATTCGCCTCGATCGAAACCATGCCCAGCTTGCCGACTACCACGACCCAGAACAGGACGAACAGAACGTAGGCCGGGAGGGCCTGCCGGCCGCGCAGGAAGATCACCAGACAGCCGGCCCCTACAAACACGAAGGTCAGCGCATAGCTAATGGCCACGACCTGCTTGACGGAGAGTCCGCGGTCAATGAGCTGGTCGTAGAAATGCGAGCGGTCACCCTGCATCACCGGGCGCCCATTCCTCCAGCGGCGCACAAGGGCCAAAAACATGTCACCGATGGGAAGCCCGAAGACCATCAATGCTCCGATCACCCAGCGGAGCTTGTTGAGCTCGAAGAAGAGCAGGATCAGAATGGCTGCGTTGAGGCCCAACAACATGGAGCCGGCGTCCCCCATGAAAATCTTGGCCGGGTTGGTGTTGTAAGGCAGGAAACCCATGGCGGCCCCCAGCATGGCCAGGCACAGACACAGCCGCATCGCGTTGTCCGCATCGTCGGCCATGATCCAGGCCAGGTGACAGCTCAGCACCAGAAAGCCCAGGGCGATGATGCCCAGCACGCCGCTGCACAGCCCGTCCAGCCCGTCGATGACGTTGGTGGCGTTACAGGCCCCCACAATGATGAAGATGGCCAACGGCCAACTGTACAGGATCTCCAGCCATTGCTCGTTCGGGCCGAAGCGAATGCCGAAGCCGCTCAGCGAGTCCGAGACACGGACGCCGGTCCCCAGCCAGATGAGCCAGATGGCCACCATGATGTTGCCCGCCAGGCGCACCTTGGGGCTGGCCACGCGCATGTCGTCGAACAGCCCCAAGCACATGATGGCCAGACCGGCCACCAGGATGACCAGCGTTCGGCCCAGGGCCAGATCACGGTACACAGTGGCCAGGATCAGACCCACTGCCCATCCGCCGAACATGGCCACGCCCCCAAGGTAGGGGATGGGTTTGCCGTGCGGCTTGAGGTATGCGTCCGGGTGGTCCACGATGCCGCGCCGCAGAGCAATGCTGCGGCACAACGGAGTCAGCAGGAGCGTGGAAAGGAAGGAAGAGGCCAGCACCGGCCAATAGGTTCCCACCGGTTCGATGAGCAGACGTAGAAAGTGTGGCATGTGGGCACCCGGCCGGTAGGCCTTCCTCGAATCAGACGGCCCCCGGGATCTTCTTCAGATTCGCTCGGCGCGGTCAGGAGCCGGGTTGCGCCTTCGCTGCAGTTGATACGGGAGGATATGGTCTTTGGGTCCGGACGGATCGTCAAGCGCCCGCCAGACAGGCCGCGGGGCCCATCTCGACCGCAAGCTCGTCGGGGGCCGCCATACGCTTGGGAGGAGAGACTGCCAGCACTTTGCATACAGGCGCGAAGCGGAATTGCCTGAGCAAACGTGACAAGCGCGGGGCCACCCGTGAACGCCATAGAGCCTGCGTGACGTGCCGGGGCCAGGAGACCTTGAAGCCGTCGCGGCGGAAGCTGTCCACTTCGTCGGGGACCAGTTCGTACGGATGCATGTAGAGAAGGGCGGGCTCGTGCGTCTCGTTGGCCCGCCGGATGGCGTGGGCCTGGACCGCCGCGGGCATCAGTCGCGTGTATCCTCCGCCGAGCACGGGCAGGTTCAGGCCGAACATGCGCAGGGTGGTTACGGGGAACTCGATCAGGCGGCACGTAGGCCAGAAACCCGGGAATCGCGGCCAGCCGCCGATGCCGTACCGAAGCCCGTGGATGGGGAAGATGCTGGAACTGTAGCGGAATCCGTGTTCGCTGAGGATCGGCCCCGCCCACATGCAGTCTTGCGTGATCGAGAATTGCGGCGCCCGATAACCAACAGGCCTTCGACCGGTCTGCGACTCGATGATGTCGACCGACCGCTGGAGGTCTTCGGTGAATTCAGCCGGAGTGAGCCGGTCCACACGCAGGTGCCCGTATCCGTGGGAGGCGATCTCGTGGCCGCATTCCGCGACGGCGGGCAGGATTTGCGGAAACTGCTCGCACACCTTGCCCAATGCGAAGAAGGTGGCCTGGACACCGTGGTGCTTCAGGAAATCCAGCAGCCGATCCACGTTCACGATCACGTGGTCTGTGACCGGCAGGCGCGGATCGAGCACGGATTGGCCCCAGTCCTCCAGGTCGATGGTCAGGGCGTTGAGCATGGCCGGTCTCTCGACAGCACGGCGAGGTGCCCCCGATCTCAAATCGGCGAAAACCCGGGGGGACTTGGGTTCTCGGACGGGATTCGGACGGCCGGATCGAACGGAGCGAGCCGGCTCGCAGGGCTGGAATCGCAACCGCCGGCCAGGGACCGGCGCGAGGCGACCTGGCTGTGGTGGGCGGCCCGGTGAACAAGAGCGACGGATGACGAGGGGCTTGGCGGGCGGGGTCGTCAGCCCCGCAAGGTGCGGAAGAAACGACGGAAAACGTGCTTGCGGCGCCACCAGTCCCAGTCCATGGGGACCCCGTGGGCGTACTCCAGGATGGTTTCCATCCCTCGCGTCAAGGGCCCCATGTGCTTGGCCTGATCCGCCAGTTCCGGCCTGTAGTCCCACCGCTGCATCTCCTCGAAGCAGTAACTCTCCACGGTGCGGACCTGGTCTTCGCCGAGCCACTTGCGCCACTTGCTCAGGCTTTCGGTCTGAGGCGCGTGGTTGGCGAGCATCTCGTCCGCCACCTGCTGGTCCCACAGGCCCACGTGGCGCAGAATTCTCTCCAGCCACGGGTGTGGCTCCTGTACGAAGTCCTCGTACTTCACGACCAGGTAGCGGTTCGGGTCCGTGGCATTCTCGCGAGTCCAGCGGCTATGCAGGTTCCAGTAGACGGTGGCATACTTGATCCGAGTGTGGCTGTACCGGGAGATGGAGGAGTACACGGCCCGGGGGTCGCGGATCAGAATGACCACCTTGGCCTCAGGCCACAACCGCAGCAAATCCGGGCATACCTCCACCCGCAGCACCTTGTTCCCCCAGCAGGGCACGGGCTCAGGATACATGTAGACCTCTTCGATGAGCCTTGGGAACGACGGCTCTTTGGAGTGCAACTCGAACAACTCGTCGCGCCGGGCCAGGATGCCCTCAATCATCCAACGGTTCAGGGCCTCGTCCTCTTCGCTTTGGCACAGTTCGTCGAGCAGCTTGTTGAACTCGGCGCGGTCTTGCAGGCTCTTGTGTCGGCCGTACAGATAGCTTCCCTCCCGCGTGCTCCGCCCCTCGTAACTGAGCCGGATTTGCGGGTGGGAATTCAGCAGCCGGTGCATAAAGGAAGTGCCGCTGCGAGCCATGCCGAACAAGAACAGCGGTTGGCGGCGGATGGAGGTCTGCTGATGTGAGCCTTCGGTGGCCATGAGTGCTGTGTACTCCTGCACGTTTGCCCGAGACGATTGAAAGGAGCCGCGCTGGCGGTGGCCCCATCTGTTCCGGCGTCATCGTCTCGCTCGGAGAAGTCCCCTTCGATAACCTGCAAAGCGCTATTGCCTGGCCGATTCAGACGGCTGCCTTGTAACATGCCGCTCGCGGCCACGCAACAGGATACGCACCCGACCGGACTGTCCCCGGCGGTCTTCAGTACATGCGAGCAACAGCCCTGCCGGCGGTCGTTGCGTGGGTCCGCGCCGCCGATTAGATTGACCCGTCGGCACAGTTCGGCGCGGCGGGCGGCACGCGTTGGGGAAACATCCGGTCCACCCGTTACCCTTACAGGCGTACAGTCCTTCAGGGGCACGGTGGCGCGCTAAAGGGCTGTCCGAGACGGACCGATAAGTGAAGGGTCGTATGAGGATACTGCTCGTCAGCTACCTGTTTCCCCGACCGTCCGATCCGCGATTGGGAGTGTTTACGCTTCGGCAGGCCGAACGCCTCCGCGACGCCGGCTATGACCTCGAAGTGATTTCGCCGGTGGCGTACATTCCCCAGGCGCTGACTCACGTGCCTCGCTGGATGAAGTATCGCCCTCAATCCGGCCCTGTGGACGTCGGAGGGTTTGACGTTCACCGCCCGTCGTACTTTCGTCCGCCCGGTGCCTGGTTCATGGCTTATGAGGGGCAGGCCATGTGGCTGGGCATGCGTGAAACGGTCAGGCGTTTGGCGGCCGTCAAGCCGTTCGACTTGGTCTACGGCTGGGATTTCAGGGGGAGTGCGGGGGCCGCGGTGCAAGCGGCCCGGTATCTGGACATTCCCTGTGTGGGTCTGGCAATCGGGGCCGATCTGAACCTTGACGTTCGTCTGTCTGCGGGAACTCGGCGGGCTTTCACCCAGGCGCTGCTGGACTGTGACGGCCTGGTCTGTGTCAGCGAGGCGCTGTGCCGGCGCGTGGAGCAATTGACTCGGGGGCGGCGTCAGGGCGTATGCATTACCACGGGGGCGGACACCACGCGTTTCAACCCGGTGGACGCCGAAGCTCGTGAGGCTTTGCGGCGCGGCTTCGGCTGGCCGGTCGACGCGACCGTGCTGCTCTTCGTGGGCTATCTGCTGCGAGGCAAGGGGATCTTTGAGCTGATCGACGCCTTCGACCGTGTGGCCGAAAAGCAGCCCGGTGCGAGGCTTGTCCTGGTCGGCGAGGGAGAGCTCCGTGCGGAGATCGAGGCCCGCCTGGACCGTTCGCCGTTCCGCGAGCGTGTTCACCTGGCCGGGCATGTGCACCGCGATCGGATGCCCGACTATTACCGGGCTGCCGACATCCTGGCACTTCCCTCGCATCATGAGGGAACGCCAAACGTGGTAATGGAAGCCATGGCCTGCGGATTGCCGGTCCTGGCGACGCGGGTGGGCGGCATACCCGAAACGGTTCCCGACGAGCGCTTTGGATTGCTGGTTCCGCCTCGTGATGCCGAGGCCCTGGCTCAGGCCATGGATCGTCTGGTGGGGGATGCGGGGTTGCGGGCCACCATGGGGCCGGCCTGCCGCCAGCGCGCCGTGGAAAACTATGACATCAGCAGCCTCAATCGGCGCTTGCGCGAGTTCCTTGAAGAAACGGTGCGCAAGGGGCGGCGACGGCCAGTTCCTCCGGTGCCAAGCCTGGCCGCCATGGTGGACATCACCAGCAGCACGCCGCTTTACACCGAAGCCCTGGCCCGTTCCATGAAGTACGACCGGGAGGTGACTTGCCGGGCCAGGCCCTACTTTCGTGATCTGCACGTCTACGACGAGTCCGGCCTTCGCGACGACCTGATGATGAGAATCGTGCGCTGGGGCGAACAGCATCCGGCCCTCAAGAACAAGGCCATCCTGTGGGACGGACTGCAGTTCGTCGGGTACGCCGTTTCCTGGATGGAAGTGATCCGGGAGATGATCACCCGGCGAACGCCGGTCCTTCACACCCAGTGGTGCATGGTTCCGCTGTTCGACTTCTGGATGCTGCTTCTGCTTCGCGTGCTGGGCATTCGGATCGTGTACACGGTGCACGATGCCCTGCCACATGGTGATCGCAGTTGGTTCTCGAAGTTCAAGTACCGGCAGCTCTATCGCCTGGCCCACGCGTTGGTGGTGCTGTCCAGACAGGTCGGCCAGGACGTGCAGGATTGGGTCATTCCCCAAGTGGCCGGGAAGATTCACCACATCGAGCACGGGCTCCTGTATCCCAAGGTGCCCGTCCCTTCGCGGGAGGAGGCTCGCCAAGAGCTCGGCATCGGTCCTGCCGAGGAGATGCTCCTGTTTTTCGGCGGCATCGAGGCGTACAAGGGTATCGCCGATATGATCGACGCCTTTGCCATCGCCAGCCGCACGAGACAGGATATGGTCTTGTATATCGCCGGTAGTCCGTGGGAGCCATGGGCCCCGTATCAGCAGCAGATCGACCGGCTCGGCATCAGCGAGCGGGTCAAGGCCTACCCGCGGTTCGTCACCGACGAGCACAAAGTGGCTCTTTATGCAGCCGCGGACGTGTCCATGCTGCCTCACCGGGATCCCTCGCAGAGTGCCATGGGGCTGGAGGCGCTGGCCTTGGGCAAGCCTTTGATCGCCACGCGGGCGGGGGGGCTGCCCGATCTGGTGGACCACGGCAAAACCGGGTACCTCGTTCCGGTTCGCGATCCGGAGGCCATGGCCGAGGCCATGCTGGCGTTCTTCAAGCAGACACGAAAGCAGCAGCGGGCAATGGCGGAGGCCAGCCGGCAACTGGGCCTGGACCGCTTCGACTGGCGGATCATCGGGCGCAAGCATATCGATCTGTATCGCTCATTGGCTTCAGCTTCCGGGGCGCAGGCCGCGAGCGCGCGATCGCGCCGTCGTCGGGAACGGGTATGACTTGGGGATTGGGCAGGGATTGGACGACGTGACCATGTCGAACACGTCTACGGAACCCGCTGAGTACCCGTTGGTCAGTGTCGTCATCCCCATGTTCAACGAGGAGAAGCACATCGCCCGATGTCTCGAGTCAGTGCTGGCCCAGGATTATCCGCGCGACCGGCTCGAAGTGATCGTCGCCGACGGGATGAGCACGGACCGCTGCCCGGAAATTGTGCGCGAGTATTCCGAGAAGTATCCCTGGATCCGGCTCATCGAGAATCCCAAGAGGATCATGGCGGGTGCCATGAACCGGGCCATCCCTCTGGCCAGGGGCAGCATCATCGCCCGCATGGACGCCCACAGTGAGTACGCCACGGACTATCTGAGCAAGTGCGTCTATTACCTGCAAAAGACCGGCGCGGAGAACGCCGGCGGGTTGTGCGTGACGTACCCCGGGGCCGACACGCTCATGGCCGAGTGCATCGCTGCGATCACGACCAACCGGCTGGTGGTGGGGGGCTCGCCGTTTCGCGTCTCCCGCCGGCCGCGCTATTCGGATTCGTGCGTCTTCGGTTGCTGGCCGAAGGAGGTGTACGACCAGATCGGGCTGTATAACGAGGCCTTGATCAGCAACGAGGACAACGACATCAACAGCCGCATCCTGCGTTACGGCGGGAAGATCTTTCAGACGCCGGCTATCAGGCTCAAGTATTACAACCAGGCCACGCTTCGCGGGCTGTGCCGACAGGCGTACCGCAACGGAGTGTGGAACCTGCTCATGTTGTGGGCCAATGCCAGCACGTGGCGGTT
>CP070685.1:2670723-2690575 GCA_020352895.1 Phycisphaerales bacterium | reverse complement strand
CGTCTGATCTGATCCGCCTACTCTGCTTGTTTCTCGCCGATCTTGCCTTTGACCACTTTCCACTTGACGCCCAGCTCGTCGCAGATCGTTTCAACGATGACTTCTGCCAGTTCCTCATCCGTCCGGGTCTTCTCGCCCGACGAGGCGGACACGGTCAGTTCCGTCTTGCCGCCCCTGGCGGTCCGCACCTGAGCGCTCATGCGGCTCTTGTCCTTGGTGGCTTCGATCTGGCGCTTCTTGTCATCCTGCTTCCGCACGGTGATGTCCGGCCTTCGCTCCAGGATGCGAAGCATCGCATCATAGACGTCGCCCGCAGCTACATCGAGCTCCACTGTGGCCGTGTGGCCGCCGGCGGCATTGGAGATCACCTTGATCGTGGCGATCGTCGCCGCCGCAATGCATCCCTGCATCAGCCCCGAGACGGCCAGGCCCAGGGAGAGGCACGCGATCAACACCATTGGTCTGTGGAAACGAAAACCATTCCGCCCGTGCGTTCTGCTGAAGACCTCCCGTACGTCAGACATGGTTCACTCTCCTCTGGGTACTGTTACCCTTAAGGCCCGGTTTCGCTCGCCGCCCTGAGCTGTGTGCCGGGGCGTCCGCCCATCATACGTGCCACTACGGCTTCCCGAAAGTCAGGGACCTTCGGCCACCGCGATCTCGGCACTCGGCGTTGTGCCGCCCCGCCGATTCGGCTCTCGCTGGTTCCGGCGCAAGGACGTTCAACTACGGCGGCAGGACCAGCCCGGTGGGCACGTGCGACTCCCACCAGCGGCGGATCTGCTCGGGCTTGACCTGCTCGGCCTGTTGGCCGAGCCAGTCGAGGACCGGCTGCAGATCGTAGTTGCGGGCCGGCTGGAAGAGCACGCCGACTTCCTTGCCCAGAATACGCACGGTCAGCAGGGTCGTGTTACGCGGGCCGTGCGTGCCGAGCACGCGAAACGTGTCGCCCTCGATGACCACGCGGGCGCCAAGCTCGGCGTACTCCACGTCTTCCGGCAGGAACTCGGGCAGCGTCAGCCCGGCCAGCCGCTCGGTGATCTCCGAGAGAAGCTCGCGGCTGATCAGGCCCATGCCCTCTGCCGGCGGCTCGGCGATGATGCGCAGTTCGGCCGAGTCGATGTGATCGTTCGCCACTACCAGACGCGGCACCTCGACGCGGAGTGAGCCGGTAATTCTGCCCCGCCCGATCAACGGACCCAGTGATTCCAGCGAGACGCTGTCGATCTTGCCACTCAGGCTCAGCCACGAGATCGACTCGCCGATGATTTCCCCCTGATGCACGAAGAGTGTGGCCCGGCCGCCTGCATCGGGGAGCCCGGTGATTCTGGCCAGCGGTGCCAGCTCGACGTCATCAATACGGCCTCGAAACCGAAGCCGCTCCAGACGCCCGTCTCGAATCAGCCCCTCGTCGATCCGCACGCTGACCCGTCCGCGCAGGCTTCCGTTGGGCAGCAGACCGGACAGGTCTTCCAATTGCACGCCGTCCACGAGGCCCGACAACTCCACACTTTCAGAGCCGTCGTCCTCACGATAGGAGGCCTTGCCGAGAAAGTCCCCCTGCGCGGGCTGCTTACCGAGCATCTTCTCCAGCCCCAGGGCCTGCAGAGAGATGCGCGGCACATCGAGTGTCACCTGTTCGATGCGTACGCCCTGCTGCGGACGGAACCGGGCGTAAATGTGGATGGGAGCGCCCGCGTTGTGCTCGTTGAGCCAGCGGGTGACCAGCGACGCCTGGCCCAGGCCGTCTTCCTGAAGTATGACGGTTCCGTTCGCTTCGCGCGTGGAAAGGCGGAAGTAGCCCGCCCGCCAGATCACGTCCCAGTCGAGCAGCTCCACCCGGCGGAGCCCGAGAGCGGCGAAGTCGTGGCCCAATCCCGACTCCAACACCAGGCGATAGTCGTCGGCGCCCCATTTGTCCGAGTCGATGACGAATTCACCGCCCTGCACGCGGAGTTCGTAGCCCGGCGGTTCGCTGCCCCTCTTGGGTTGCCAGATGTTCTCCTGTCCGTAGAAGACCTGCTCGCGCTTGTTGGGTAGCCAGACGGTCACATCGCGCAGCAGACGGCTGTGCAGGTCGAGCGGAACGACGCTGCCAACCTCGGCAGGCAGGCCGAAGAACTCGCTGAGCGCAGCGGATGTCGCCGTGGCATAAAAGCCGGAGCGCAGGTACAAGCCGTAGGTCAACGTCGCCGCGAGCGTTCCGCCCACCACGATCAGGGCGAGCCACAGCAGTATCCAGCGTCGGCGAAGCATGAGACCTCGGGGCGACCTTTCTGGTCACACAAGAAGAAGCGCGGGCGGCCAGTCCGCGTGATCGACGAGTCTGAATCAGGTTCGCGGGCTGCCGGCGGCCAACTTACCCTTGGCTACCCAGAGACCGCGCCGACTCCAGGTAGTGGTCGTATGCGGCTCGCACTTCCCCAAGCGTATCGCCGCTGAACTTATCCAGAAACGCCCGGCCGATCTCGAAGGCTACGACGTTCTCGCAGATCACGCTCAGGGCAGGCACCGCGCAGATGTCGCTGCGCTCGTAGTCGCTGCGCTCGGGCTGTCGGGTAAGCAGATTCACGCTGTCGGCCCCCTGCAGCAGCGTGCTGATCGGCTTCATGGCCGCCCGCACGACTACCGCTTGGCCGTTGGTCATGCCCCCTTCCAGCCCGCCGGCGCGATTGGTGGGCCGCACGAAACCCAGCGACGGGGCATGGCCTTGAGCCGCGTCGTATCCGATGGCGTCGTGCGACGCGCTGCCCAAGGCCTCGGCTGCGCCGAAACCCATGCCGACCTCCACGCCCTTGACGGCCTGCACCGAGCCGAGGGCCCACATCAGCCGCCCGTCCAGCTTGTCCTGCCAGCGCATACAGTCGCCCAGACCCGGTGGGCATCCGAAAACACGCACTTCCACGATTCCGCCGACCGTGTCACCGGCTTGCTCGGCTTGGCGGATCTGCTCGATCATGGCTGCGGCGGCCGCGGCATCGGGACAGAACACGTCGTTGGCCTCGCGGCCAGATGCCAGACCTGCGGCACTAATACTCTCGTCGATGTTCGCCGGGGCCTGGCCGATCCGCACCACGAAGCCCACGCACACAATGCCGAACTCGCCGATCAACGAATTGACCAGGGCGCCCGCCGCAGTTCGTGCCGCGGTCTCCCGCGCCGAAGCCCGCTCCAGCGTCTCTCGGCAATCGGTGCTCAAACGCTTGAGGCTACCGGCCAGATCGGCATGGCCCGGCCGGGGCCGAGGCACCGGAGGGGCCGTGTCGATGCGATGATCCTTATTGGCAATCTGCATGGCGATCGGCGAGCCGATGGTCACCATGTTGCGCAGTCCCGAGAGAAAGGTGACGCGATCCTGCTCGATTTGCTGGCGGGCGCTGCGGCCATAACCGCCCTGGCGCCGCTGAAGTTCACGGTCGATCAGGTCGCCCCGAACGCGCAGACCGGCCGGCAGGCCCTCGACCACGGCGATCAGAGCGGCCCCGTGCGACTCGCCAGCCGTCCTGTAACTCAGCTTGCTCATGCCCGCATTGTACCAGCCGTCTTACGATCGGACAGGCCGCCCGGCAAGGCATTGAGTGTGAGTCAATCCAGATGGCCAATACCGGACCTGGGTGGTGGCGTGCTTCGACTTGGCCTCAGATATCCCGTGAATTGTAAACTGGATAAAGACGCTCTCCGGAGAAGCCTGTATGCCCACCATCGGGGGCCTGTCAGCCATCGGAGGGGCTGCCATCACTGGTGCGCTGTATGCTGCGCCCGGTGGCAGCACATCCCGGACATTCTCAAACGCCACATCGCTCTTCGGCCCGGCCTTCCTTCTCGGCGGCACCACCTCCACCAGTATAACTTCAGGCCTGTACACGGCGCTGGGCGGCGCTCTGGGCGGACTGAGCAGCAACTCTGCTGCTGCACGGGCGACCTACCCGTCGGCGGCGGACGACAAGCGTCGGGCGGCGCTGGAATCGGCGGCGGCAAAGATAGATGCCGGTGATACGCGCGGCGGCCGGGCTGAGGCCCAAGCGCTGCTGAACAAGAATCCGCGCGACCCGGCCGCGCTGAGCATCGTGGCCCACTCGTATCTCAAGGAGCAGGATTACAAAGAAGCCGAGCGATACTATGCCTGGGCTCTCGCCTTCCTTCCCACGAACGCTGCGCTCCAGAGCAGCCTCCAAAACGCGCGCACGTTGCAGAGAAGCGACGACGAGGTGTTGGCCGAGGCCCGGCGCCGATCGTCCAACCCGCAGACACAGACCGACGGGCTCCGGCTCCTGTTCTATCTCACCGAGCGGAGTCCGGATCATGTCGAGGCCTATCTCGCCTTGGCGGATGGTTTTCAGGCGGCTCGCAAACCGCTTCAGGTTCTGGGCTCGCTGCAGGAGGCCTTGGCCGCGGCAGAGGACTCCGACGAACTGGGCGGAGTAATCACACGAGCCAAGGCATTTGTGGACAAGCACGGCCGCGTGGGCCTCGGCCACAACATCCTGGGCCGGGCGCTGGTCAAGGCTGGCCGTGTGGACGAGGGCATTCGCGAGCTGAAGATTGCCACGGAACGAGCCCCGGATAACGCCGCCTATGGCGACGACCTTGCCTCGGCGTACGTAGAGCGGGCTGAGGATCACGTGCAGGCCGGGAGGATGTCTTCGGCCAAGGCGGACCTGGACACGGCGTTTTCGATCAACCCGTCCGACTCAATGTATCGCGAGGTGGCGGCACGACTGTCGCTGGCCCAGGCGGAACGGGAGATGACCGAATATCGGTATTCACGAGCCCTGGCTCAACTGAACCGAGCCTACTCCTCCGCTACGGATGACGAAAGCTTCAGGAGGCGGCTCTCGGCCTCCTACGTCCGGCTGGCCCGGTACTATCACAACAAAGGCGATGAGAACATAGCCCGAGATGCCTACAAGAAGGCCTATGAGCTGGACTCGAATTCAACGGCGCGGCGTTACGCCGCACAGCTCAGCCACGAGAAAGGGGTCGATTACCTGAGCAAGACGATTCACGTCAAGGCGATCGAACATCTCGAGTATGCCCACCAGGTCGAGCGGGCCAACGCGACCTTCAAGCAGGACCTTGCCCAAGCGTACCACCAGTACGGTCTCGAGCTGCTGCGGCAGGACAAACTCAATGAGGGGATTCGCTACTTGGAGAAGGCCTTCGCCCTGACCCCCACCAACGGCGAACTCGGCACGGACCTGTCCGAGGCCCTCCATCAACGCGACGCGGCCTGACGTCTGCCACGTTACCCGGCCGGCTTCCAGATATTCAGCCGCCGATCGAAAGGAAGCGGTTCGACCTTGTATCCGCGCGAGGTGGCCAATTCTCCTCGCCGCCGGGAATCCGCGTAGGTGTTCAGTACGGTCAGCAGCGTGGCCCCGTGAGTGCGATAGCGGCGCTCATAGCGCGCGATAAGCTCCTCCTTGCGACTGAACAGATCCAACCACACCAGCAACCGGCGATTCATGTGATCGATGCGCACCAGGTCGTTGTTGTTGACTGCCAGGCGGGCCGTTTCCCGCAGCCGTCGCTCCAGGTCGAAGCCGTGATAGGGCTCTGCCGCCAGCGGCGGGCAGCCACGCGCGGCCGCGCACAGGCAGAACATCACCCGTGGATCGTTCCGGGAGATCTCTTCGAGCTCCTTCTTGACGGCGAGCAGGCTCATCAGGCGGCGATCAACACGGAACCTGAAGTCCGTCTCCAGGGCGGGGTCCTGCAGGCCGTATATGCTTTCCGTCGGATAGCGCTCCAGCACCGCACGCAACACCAGGGCGTTGTAGACGTTGATCCAGTAGGCGGCCCGGTCCGGTGGACTCTTGAACAGCTCGGGAGTGCTCTGCGGCCCCGCTACACTGACGGCCCCATAGAAGCGCTCCAGGGGTTCACGGTGCCCCTTCAGGTGCTCGTAGTCTATGAGGTCGTCGCGCACATTCTCCCGCAACACCGTAGCCCAGTCCCGATAATCCCAGGCCGCAGGTGTTGCCTGCGGCACATGCTCCGGCGACGGCGTGATGGTGACGACGGCGCAGCCTGGCGCACACGTCAGACCGGCCCATAAAACCAGCGCGACAGAGACGCGCCCGGCGGTCCTTTCGCCGGGCCGTGCGCGGCGCTTATGACCCGCCCCCGGCGTACCGATACATCCCGCGGAAGACCTCCCATCGGGGTCCGCTCCTTCTCTGACATCCACTCCATGAACGGAGTGCGCTGGCACACGTGCAGGCCGAGTATTCGGCACGGGGGCCTCAGCAAGATGTTGTCTGGTCATGCTCGCTTTCAGCGAAGGCTGCTCCTTTGCGTGTTGGCCGCGGCCGCGCCGCTCGGCGCCGGTTGTGCGGCCGCCTGTCTGTCCGAGGTCGGCTGGGTCTGCGGCCCTGGCGGAAGCTTTGACCGGCAATATAACCTCCGCATCGTCTCCCGCAACGGCAAACCCGACCTGTTCCTTTACGTGAAGGAGCCCGTGGGCCAGTCCAACCGGAAGGCCTTGCTGGTCGCACACAGCAGCAGCACGGATACGTACGAGGCGGCGCTGCTGGCTGCCCTTCAGTGGGGCAATGTGTTTGCCCCTCTAGGGTATACCATAGTGGCTCATGCCTACAACGAGGCTGAGTCGGGATACGGACAGTATGACCTTGAGGACACGCTCGACGCGATCGACTGGCTCAACGGTCCGGGCGTCGACGAACTCGGGGTGGACCGGGTCTATCTTCAAGGCACCTCCCGGGGCGGGATCATCGCCTACCAGGCGGCTTACCGATGCGGTCCGGACAAGCTGGCCGCCGTGCTGGCCGACCGCGGCGTCAGCAACTTCCTGCTCATGGACGTCAACGCCGATGCCTACATCGCAGGAGCTTTCGGCTCCAACATCCAGCGCGCAGTGGAACTGACCTTGCAGTGGATCGGCGTCACTCCGGATGAATCCCCGGAACCTTGGATGCAGATCTCCGCGGCCTACAATATCGAGCATATCGGAGTCCCCCTGTTGGTGCTGCACGGGGACCGGGATGTCATGGTGCCCTTCGAGCAGGCCCTGGACTTTCAGGAGCGCGTGCGGCAGGCTGGTCGTCACGACATCGAGTTCTACCTCGTCGAGGGCCGCGGCCACCTGGACCTGGGTTTTGAGCCGGACTTTCGCGCGGTCGTACAGGATTTCCTGGAGCGTCATTGAGCCGGCTTGCTGTGGGGCATGACTGGCTCCCCTCTCTTTAATCGCTTCTTAGTGCGATGAATTGGAAATGCATCGAAGAGGGGTGATAATGGCCGTGCCGGCGTCGGTTTGCAGGCGCGGTCTGGAGCCGCCGGCAAGGGCCATATCTCGAGAGGGCGTCATGAGAGCAGGACTGTACGTGGGGTGCGGGCTGTTGGTCTGCCTGGTGACCGGCTGCGCGCTTCAAGAGGTGCGGAGCAAAACGAAAGCCGGTCCGGAATTCCGATATTCGAGCGGCTCTCGAACCAACGAGAATCGTTGGACCGTCGAGCAGGGCTTCGAGCTTCGGTGGGATCGTGGGATCACTACGGGCGTCACCTATCGCCGTCGTGACGTGGACCGAGGTGGCGGCGACCACGACGACGCCGTTTGGCTGGACTTCAGTTTCCCCATCTGGAAAGCTCCGAAGAAGCCCGACCCGACGGCGCGCAGGGTGGAGATCTTGGAAGAGCGCTTGGCAGAACTGGAACACAGGCTGGCCGAACAGCAACCCATTCAGGAGCAAGAGCGTGCAGGCATGTAAACCTTTCGTCGCCGCGCTGGCCGCCATTGTGCTGGCTGTCCTGGCGGCCGGGTGCGTTGACTTCGTCGAAGAGGGCGTGATAGAGGGCCTCACCCAGGTCGTGTCCGACGGCATCGCCAGTCTCGTGGACCTGGTTGTCCACGGCGCGTTGAGCAGCGGTTGACGCGGCCCCGTTGGCGCAGCTCGGGCGTCCCGGCCTGCTTACTCGCCGGGGAGCATGCCGCCCGCGCGGGCCGATTGCAGCGGCCCTGCCCTGACACGCTCCTGTTGGCATCGTCACGCGAATCGGCTACTATGGCCGCCCGGGGAAGGACAGGCGGGGCAGCCCACCCGCAAGGTTTATCTCCAGAGGAAACAAGAGAATATGAAAGTCCACGAGTATCAGGCCCGGCAAATCCTGGCCGACGCAGGCGTTCCCGTTCCCCCAGGTCACGTGGTCGAATCCGTGGAGCAGGCCGAAAAGGCCTTCGCCAAGATCGGCGGCCGCGTTGTGGTCAAAGCTCAGGTCTTCGCCGGCGGACGCGGCAAGGCGGGCTTCGTCAAGCTGTGTGACAACCTGGATCAGGTCCGCGAGGCCGCCCGATTCATGCTGAGCAACCGGATGGTCAGCAAGCAGACGGGCCCGGAAAGCATAGAGGTCAAGAAGCTGCTGCTGGCCTCGGCCGTGGACATCGAGCATGAGTACTATGTGGGCATTGTGGTCGACCGCGCCCGCAACTGCCCGGCCATGATGGTCAGCAAGGAGGGCGGCGTGGAGATCGAGGAGGTCGCCGCACGCGACCCCAAGGCCATCGTCCGCGAGTGGCTGCACCCGCATCTCGGGCTCCAGCGGTTCCAGGCGCTTCGTCTGGTCGACTCCCTGGGGTTGACCGACAAGGAACAGGTCAAGGCGGCCGTCAAGACGCTCAATGGCTTGGCCGACGTTTTCCAGAAGTACGATTGTTCGCTGGCGGAGATCAACCCGCTGGTCCGCACTCCCGCCGGTGAGATTCTGGCCATCGACGCGAAGGTCAACTTCGACGACAACGCCCTGTTCCGTCATTCACAGATTGCCGAGCTCCACGACCCCAGCGAAGAGAATCCGAACGAGGTCCGGGCCAAGAAGGCCGACCTGTCCTACATCGCCCTGGACGGCAACATCGGCTGCCTCGTCAACGGTGCCGGGCTGGCCATGGCCACGATGGACATCATCAAGCTGCACGGCGGCGAACCCGCCAACTTTCTCGACGTCGGCGGCAGCGTCACCAAGGAGAACGCCATCGAGGCGTTTCGCATCATCCTGTCCGATCCGAAGGTCAAAGGCGTGCTGGTCAACATCTTCGGCGGAATCGCCAAGTGCGACACGATCGCCGAGGCCCTGATCGCCGCCGCCCGCGAGGTCGGCTTCAAGGTGCCCGTGGTGGTTCGCCTGGAAGGCACCAACGTCGAGCGGGCCAAGGAGCTGCTCAAAGAGGCCAGCATCGACGCCCTGGTGCCCGCAACCGACCTGACCGACGCCGCCGCGAAGGTCTGCAAGACGGTGGCCGCCTGAACCGGGCCGCAAGCGTCGGCCCGGCAATTCCTTGCATGGCACTAACTGTGCCGGATTCCTGTGGAATCCGTCGGCGGCTTCGCGGCCAAGGCTCGTTAACGGAGGCGACAGGGTGACAAGAAGCCCCTGCGGGAGTCTGTCCTCTTCGCCCGGGCCGGGTTGTTGTCGTTGGCGTTGTTGAGGTGGAGCGGCCGCTCAGGGCCTGGCGCCTACCGTGGCGCGCCTAGAGCCCGGAACGCTCGGCGGACCGGCGCGTTGTCCTTGCTCCCGCGGTGCTGTACACCTGAGCCCAACGGTCGGGCGAGTGGCGGAATGGCAGACGCAGGGGACTTAAAATCCCCTCCGAGTTCGCTCGGGTGCGGGTTCGAATCCCGCCTCGCCCAATGACACGCCGATCCCCGCCGGCGCCTTCTCATCGGTGTCGCGGGGCTCCGCTCATCCTTCTTCAGCCCCGGCCGTAGACCCGCCGGCCTTGCCGACGACATTGGCTTTCGCGTACTCGCCTTCGCCGCCCGTGACCGCAAGCGGCTGATGGATGGAACGCACGTGGATGTCCCGCTGCGGGAAGGCGATCTCGATTCCGGCCTTTCGAAACTCCGCATCGATGGCCTTGTGCAGCGCGTGGCGTGTGCTGAGCAAGTATTCCACGTGAGGCACAAACACGCGCAGCTCAAAGTTTAGCGAGTTGTCTCCGAAGCCCACGAAAAGCACCTTGGGTTTGGGTTCCGCAAGGGCGTTCTCGGTCTCGGCCGCAACCTTGTACAGCAGTTCTTCGGCCAGATCCGTGTCCGATCCATAGGCGATTCCGACCGGTACGGTGGCGCGAAGGATCGAGTCGGACAGGGACCAGTTGATCACCTGCCCAGTGATGAATTCCTTGTTCGGGATGACAAGTTCCTTGCGGTCCCAGTCCGTGATCGTCGTGGCCCGGATGCGAATCCGCGTGACTGTGCCGTTGACGTTGCCCACCGTCACCGTGTCCCCGATCCGAATAGGGCGCTCGAACAGCAGCATGAGACCGGAGACGAAGTTCGCGAAGATCTCCTGCAAACCGAATCCCAGACCCACCGTCACGGCCGCAGCCAGCCATTGGACCTTGGACCAGCCTACACCGATGACGCCGAAAGCCGCGATAATCCCGACGACCACAATCGTATAGCGGGCCAGGGCCGTGATCGCATACCGACCTCCGGTGTCCAGCGGCAGCTTCTGCAGAATCGATATCTCCAGAAGCCCAGGGATGTTCCGGGCCATCGCGATCGTGGCGCCAGCCACAATCAGGCAGAGAAGCAGGTTGGCCAACGTGATGTGTTTGACTCGCTGTATGGCGGCGGGGGGTCCTCCTTCCGATTCGGCTTCCGGACTGGCGTCGGTCTCCACGACTGTGACTGTGTGGGCCCATAACTCGACGTCGTTCAGGAAACTGAGAGCAGGGAGTACGTTGGCCCAGATGGCCCACAACCCGATCACCAGGGCGAGGGCCACTATGGTGCCGACCAACCGCCGGGTCTGGTCTCCGATGGTGACGAGGCTGAGCTTTTCCTCGTCGATTTCGAGAGCGTCCCCTTCCGGATGATGCTCGGCGGCCTTCTCTTCTTTCGCCGCGGCCCGCGCCTTACGAGCTTGCTCGATGGCCATCTTGCGCTGCGCTACGAACAGCCAGCGGATCAGCAGCGCGTGCAGGAACACCAGCCCCAGAACCAGCACGATTGTGCGCCCGTAATCCACGCCTAAACGGACTGCCGAGTAGTGGTAGCCGACGGCCGAGGCCAGTGCGAGAGCGAGTGGGATGGCTACGGCCAGCGGATACCACACGTGACGTAGGGTGTACAGCCAGCCGCTCGGATGTCTTCGGAACCGGCTTGAGAGCACGCCGGTCGTCGGCTTGAGCAGACCACGTAAGAGGGCGGAAAGGGTGATGACCACGACGATAAAGGCGACGCGACCGACGGAAGCGCGCCAAGCACTTTCCGCTTGATATTCGGTCATCCATAGCACGACAACCGCCGGAAGCCAGATGGCAGACAACCAGGTGATGCTACGTCTGGCTCGGCGGACACCGCCTTTGTTCCAGCGAAAATGCGCCTCAGCCAGACCATGGTTGCGGCAGATGTTCCACAGCATCGCCAGGATCCACAGCACCAGCGCTCCTCTGGCCAGCCCGGCCGATGCCGCTTGCGCGAGGCCATATGTTTCTGCATCGTTGACGTCCACCGAAGAACCCACGCGCCAACTCAGAAACCACAGTAACACCGCCCCCGGCAGCGAAAGCAGAATGGTCTGAACAAAGGCGATTAGGGTCAGTCGGTACGAGTCCGACAGCGGGCGGGCCACGCGCTGACTGATGTCGCGCAACGACGCCCGCATCCGTTTGCGACCGGCCATCAGGAGCGCGAAGGCCAGAACCGCCAGGGCGTACCAGGCCAGGCGGGAAGCCACGTCGGTGACCAAAGACCGGGCGATTACCAACCAGCGCGCTCCTCCTCGATGCCAACCTTCCGGCAGTCGGACCGTGTATAGTGGGCCGGTACTCCTCAGCCAGAGGATGTTCTGATCAATGAAATCGAGAAACTCCTCTGCTTTACTCAGTATTTTGCTCTCCGCCGTAATCACGTCCCTCAGGTCGTCGGCGTAGGAACGGTAGTCGGTCTGCATGCCGGCGAGTGTCTTCTGCCTGCTGAGGTAGAGTTCCCTGATCTGCTGCTCCAGTTGGGAGCCATCCGCCCCCGGCGTGGCCGACAGAGCTGTCTGCAGCTCCGCCTCGATTCTCGCATCGAGATCTTCCAGTTCGCGCGCCTGCTGATCCAGTTCGTAGATGCGCCGGGCGCAAAGGCCAGCCTCTTTGCGCATCGCCTGCAAGTCGCGCACATAATCACGGAGGGCCATGATCTCAGCCCGCTTCCTTCGCATCTCCAGACCGAGGATGTCCGCGATGGTCTCCGACGCCTCGCTTTCTCTCTGGAGCAGACCGGCATACTCTCGGCCGAGCTCCTCGGCTCGGCGGCTGACGGTCGTATACCGTTCCTGCAGGGCGCCCATTCGGCCACTGATTTTGGCCCACTCGTCGGTCAGCGCCGCATTGTGCTCCAGCAACTCACGCACCGATGGCGGCGCCTGCGCCAGTCTCTCCTCCGCTTGCCGCCTCTGCTCCTCGATGCGTGCCTGTCGCCGGCTCGAGACCAGCTCCTGCCAAGCGGCCACCGTGGTGTTCGCCGCAGACACGGCCAGTTTTGCCTCCTCGCGCCGCGCCGCCAGCACAGCACTGCGGGCCTCTAGGAAACGCAGTTCCTCTTCGTACGCCCTGATCTCCTGTTCAACAGCTCTTCTTTTGGCCAGAAAGGCGGTGCGACGTGCCACGGCGACCTGCGGCAAGAGGCCGGCCGGAGATGCCGTGCCAAGGTCCTTCGTGATTCCTTCGAGCCGTTTGTTGGCATCTATGATCAATTGTGGGAGCGCGCTCCTGCGCGCCGAACGGTTCTGCGCCTCCTGCTCAAGCGTGCGGGCCTCGTCCTGTGCGCCCCGCAGCTGGGCTTCCTTGTCGGCCAGCGTCTGAGCGAGCTGCTCGAGGGTTTCCTCGGGCGGGATCTCCGGGACTGGCGGCGCGGCCGGCTGCGTGGTTGCCTGCTCCAGGCGAGCCTGAACCTCTCGCAGTAGCTCCGGCGCCCGTTCACGGCCGACCTCAAATTCCTTGGTCTTCGCCTCCCAACCCTCGGCCACCGTGATCTGTTCGAGAGCCTGACGGTACAACCCCAGCAGCTCAGTCTTCACCGTGTCAGGCAAGTCGGTGGCCGCCTGCGCCTGGGCCATCCGGTTCTGGATGCTCTCGCGGTCAGGAGTTGTTACCGTGGTTTCGAGGTCCTTATCTGGGGGTGTCGCCGGCGCAGTCGTCTGGGCACGCGCCTCGGACGGCTGGGTGGCCGGCTGGGATGTTGCAGGCTCCTGGCCCGGGGCCGGTGCGATTGTGCCCATCAGCAGTGCAACGACGCAGACCGCGAGACTCAACCGGCGACATCTGCACGTCGTATTGGGCGATGAAGCGATCATGATCCGTCTCCTACCCCTGCTCCGATTCCTGCGGCTCGCGCTCTCGGTTCCCTAGCCAGCCTTTAAGGCGAAAGTGCGCGAGCATGCCTGCGGCGACGGCAATCATAACGAGCAGTAATCCTGGATACGCCCAGCGCAAGTGAAGCTCTGGCATGTATTCGAAATTCATCCCGTAGATTCCCGCCAGGAACGTCAGAGGAATGAAGATCGTCGCCATGATGGTCAATACCTTCATGACCTCGTTCTGCCGGTTGCCCACGCTCGATAGATACATGTCCATCAGACTTCCGGCGAGCTCCCGATACGTCTCGATCACATCGATGATCTGAATACAGTGATCGTAGCAGTCACGAAGGTGCACCCGCACCTCGTCGCTGATCAGCGGCCCCGTATCGTGAACCAGCGCGCTAATCGCCTCGCGTTGCGGCCAGATCGCCTTGCGGATGGCCAGCAGCTCGCGCTTGATCCGGTGAATCCTCTGCAGCACCGCCGGAACCGGATGCTCCAACAGCTCGTCTTCCAGCGCATCCAACCGCTCGCCGAATACCTCCAGAACCGGATAGTACCCGTCTATCACGGCATCCAGTATCGCGTACGCCAGGTAGCCCGGCCCCGCGCTGCGGAAGACCGGTCCGCCTTGACGGATGCGGGCCCGGACGGGGTCGAACACGTCGCCGTGAAGCTCCTGAAACGTCAGGAGGTAATTCCGGCCGATCATCAGGCTGACCTGCTCGCTGACGATTTGCCCCTCGCGATAGAGCGCCATCCTGGTGACAGCGAAGAGCTGGCCGTCGTATGGCTCTACCTTAGGCCGCTGCGGGATGTTGACCACGTCCGCGAGCGCCAGCGGATGCATGGAGAACGTTTCGCCGATGTCCTTGAGCACCTGTTCATCCCCGAGCCCCTGGACATCTACCCAGGATATCGAGTCCTTCTCCAGACACGCTCGTAGCTGGGCGACATCGTCGACCTCATACTCGTTCAGGTGATCGGCCATGTAGTCCATCACGCGAATCGCCGGCTTGCTGGCTTCATCGCTGATGATCATCGTGCCGGGCTGCGACCCGGCGGGCGGGTGTCGCTTCCGAAACATGGCATGCCTCCGGCGACCGGTACACGGGCGGTAACCCTCGACGCCTAGTCGCCTCCAATCCTGCGCTGCGTCTCCTTCCTGGATCCGCCTCGCATGTTGCCTTCATCCAATCCTCGCAAAACCGAGCTTCCAGCTCGCCTCATCTTCGCCAGGAGCTGCCGGGCCCACAAGAACTCCGAGCCCAGCATGGCCAAACCGGCCGGGATCGCCAATATGGCGGGCCCAGGAAGCACAATCATGGCCAGGCCCGCCAAGAGCAGTGTCGCGCCCGCCAACAGGATTAGGATCCGCCGGACCTGCTTCCAGGAGTATTCGACAAGGTCCTCCAGCTCGTCGGCCAGTGGAGACAGCAGCGGCGCGCTGTCCCGGTGGCCGGCGAGGATCGAGGCCAGCACGCCGACAGCCAGTATGCCGCTGATGACGCCCAGAGACACCAGCGCGGGGATCGGATGATGATGGGCCAGAAGCATCTTCACGCCCACGAATGCCAGCAGAAAAACCAGACTGACCTTCAGGTACCTGAACCGGTCCATTACGCCAGCCAGCACGAAGTACAGCGACCGCAGACCCAGAATGGCGAAGACGTTCGACGTAAACACCAAGAACGGGTCCCGCGTCACGGCAAATACGGCCGGAATCGAATCGAGGGCGAACAGAACATCCGCGCTCTCCACCGTGATCAGGACCAGCAAGAGCGGAGTGATTGCCCGCCGCCCGTCAATCCGCGTGAAGAATCGTTCCTGGTGACTGTCGTCGCTGACTGGATAGATCTTGCGGGCCAGCCGCACCAGTGGGTTGCGATCGGGTTCCAGATTGTCGTGGCGGGCCACGAGCATCTTCACGGCCGTCACCAGCAACAGCCCGCCGAAGACGTACGTCATCCAGAGGACCCGCTCGATCAGAGCTATTCCGGCCGCGATCATGATGCCGCGCAGCACCAGGGCCCCGAGAATCCCCCAGAAGAGCACCCGGTGCTGATACGCGGCCGGTACACGCCAGTACGCAAAGATCACCGCGATGACAAAGATGTTGTCGATACTCAGGGATTTCTCAATTACATATGCGCTGAAGAACTGAAGGGCCGCCTGCCCACCTGAGAGTTCGTGGCCCAGTTCTAGCCCGATGCCCAGGATGTGATGCTCGTAAAGGAAGAAGACTCCGACGTTGAACGCCAGCGCGAGGATGACCCATGTGGTCGTCCACGCCGCTGCTTCCGGCACCGGGATGGCGCGAGCTCTGCGCTGCACGACACCCAGGTCCAGTGCGAGTAGCGATAGGATGACAGCGATGAATCCAGCCCACAGCCAGAACGCCATGCCCCACGTCTCCGGTGGTCGCGGTCGGCATTATGCACGTTCTGCCCGCTCAGGCACACGGGGCTGCTGGCTGGGCCGCCGCCAGGCTACTCAGTCCCGAGATTGCCGCCGGGCCCCGTGGATTCGCCGGCTCCGCCCGGCCCGGGCGGCGGGCGTGCGTTTCCTTGGGGTGCGTCGCTAACCTTATCCTTGGCATGATGTTGCCGCTGTACGGGGCCGAGGCCGCCGGACTCACGTTGCCTTGGGGCAACAGGCAGCTACAACCCCTACCCCCGCCCGCGATCCCTGGAGCGAGCCCAGCGCCGTCGAGGCTGTCCGGGGCCGCGATTTATCGCCACCGCGAGTCCCGGCACCGGCGTCCCGCTCTGTGGCATGGGCCTTGCCCCATCCAGCACCAACGGTTGGAGACCATGCCCCAGGAGGCGGCCCGTGACCCCGGCTCAATGGGCTCGCAACGGCAAGGTAGTGGGGAGTGCCGGGGGGGAATTAAAGCCATGATCGACGAGAACACCTTCCAGAAGAAACTGGCCGAACTGGTTGCCGAGATCGGCACGCTGCCCGCCAGCGAGCGCGAGAAGCTCGCTTCGCTTGCCGAGCAGACCCAGAAGCGACACAAGGAGCTTCGCAAGACGGTCGGTGACCTGCAGGAAAGCATCGATTTCCTTCGGCTATCCATAAAATATTTGGTCTTTGACCTCGAGGCCACTCGCCGCGAGAACCACTATTTGCGCAAGATGCTGGAAGAGAACCAGGACTCATAAGCCACGAGCGTCTGTGTGGGGCGGCGCGGAGGGCCTGGCGATACGCGGGCAACCGTCCGACCCGGCAAGCAAGCTCCTGACGACCCTTCAAGCCGACGACTCACAACCCGACCGGGGACCCATAGAGGGGAAAGAGGAGGATAGAGCAGCCCGGCCCATCATTCCTTACCGACGAGCCAAGGGCCGAGTTGTTGCGAACGCGGGAGTGTCAACACCCGCGTTCGCTTTTTTAGTCCGCGTCACCCTATGGCCCAGTCCAGTTTTCTTGGCCCGACCCGTGCGAATATCCCGCCGCCTGGCCCGAATATACCTGCGTACGTAGGATACCGGTTCGTCTGCACACTTCCTTGCGGAGGATGATCCATGCGCTTGGTAGTAGCCAGAAGCTCCAGCATCGCCGCCCTTCTCTGTGGCCTGACGCTCGGCTGCGCGGTTCAGTACCCGGTGGTTTGGATTGAGGCCACCCAGGACATGACGCTTCCCGCATCCGACTTGGAGGGTCTGCGGGTCGAAACGCACAACGGCCGCATCGCCCTGGAAGGCCGAGAGGAAACCGACCAGATACAAGTAACGGTCACCAAGCGGGCCGGCGGCCTCACGCTGCCGGACGCGGAGGAGTGCATGGACGCGGTCGAAGTGTTCGCTCGGCGCGAGGGTCCCACACAACGTCTGGGCTGGCGATGGAACATCATCCGTCGGCATACTTGGGGTGCCGACGTCAGCTTCGCGGTGGTTCTTCCCGGCGAGTTCGATTGCCGGGCGAGCACGCACAACGGCGCGATTGTCTCGGAGCAGGTACGTGGCAACTGTCATTTCGTCACCCACAACGGGAGGATCGAGGCCGAGGGCGTTCAAGGCGATGTTCACGTCAGAACGCACAACGGGTCTATCGTGGCCAATGGTAGCGCCAAGGATGTCACGGCCATCTCCCACAACGGCCGCATCCAAGTCCGCGGCTTTGACGGCGATGCCCACCTTGAAACGCACAACGGTGCCGTCGTCGCTCAGGGGCGCGCCCGACAGATCAGGGTGATCAGTCATAGCGGTCCCGTCGAAGCGGACCTGCGAGGTTCCGTAAGCCTCGGCGGCGCCATCACCACACATAACGGGGCGGTCAAGGTTCTCCTGAACGACTCAACCAACGCCACCATCCGTGTCGGTACGTATAACGGCAGTGTCACCACGGATATTCCCTTGCAGGACGCCGTTGTGAAAAGGTCCGTTGTTACCGGCCACATCGGAGAAGGAGGGGATCTGCTTGAGATCGCCACCCACAACGGCGCGATTACGCTGACACACTGACGGCTCAATTCCCTGAGGTGATTGGTGCGAAGGCGGCACCGCGTGCGCTTCGCCAGTCCCCTTCGTATGAGTTCGAGACGTTTGAACGAAGACCTACTGGGATCGGAGCCGCATCAAACGGTCGAGGCGCTGCCGCGCGAGGGCATGGCCCGGATCGGCCCGAAGCACTTCGCGGTACTCCGCGGCGGCCTCCTCGAGTCGGCCAGCCCGCTCCAGCGCCTCGCCCAATCGCAAGCGCACCTCCAGCCACCTCGAATCCAGCCGAACGGCCCCCCGAAGGTGTTCGATGGCAGACTGCACGCGACCATGCTCCAGCAAACACGTTCCCAGCGACGCGTGCGCTGTCGCATCGTTCGGATCGATGCGTACCGCCTCGGCGAGCTGCTCCGCGGCCCGCTCCGCCTGCCCGAAATGCAACAGAGCTACGCCGTAGTTGGTTCGCACTACCGAGTTGTCCGGATCGAGCTCTACCGCAGCCGCGTAGTGAGGCAGCGCCAGGCTTACCTTGCGCTGCTGCATGTATGCGTTGGCCACCCGCGAGTGCGCCTCCAGCGAATCCGGCCGCAGCTTCAGGCACTCCTCAAGCTGCGCGATGCCCTCCGTGTTCCGTCCCATCTCCAGCAGCGTCCATCCCAGCGTGAACCGGGCCTCGAAGAACTCCGGATTGATTCGCACGGCCTCTTCGTACTCGGGCACGGCCTGCTCGTCCTGACCTTTCCGCGTATACGCGGAGCCCCGGCTGAAATGCCACTTGGCCCAGTCGGGCTCATAGGCCGTCAACGGCAAGGAGAAAAGCCCAAACAGAATCACGGCTGCCAACGACCACAACGCCGCGGCGCGATACTCGCGGGCTGTCGCCTTCCGCCACACGTGCACCACGCCGTACGCCGCAAACAGCAACAGGAACGGAATGATTGGCACACGGTACAGCGCCGTGACAAAGAACGGCAGATATGAAAGGAAGTAGACCACGATGATCAGCAGCACCAGAATTGTGACGTGGCTTTGCCCCTTGACCGGCCGCACGGCCTGCGGCGGTTGCCGCTCTTGAGCGAGCTGCTGCCCGATCCAGACGGCCAGCCCCAAGACGAACAGCCCGGCCGCCAGCGCGAAGCTCGTCGGGATATATCGCAGCACGCGGGAGACCTCTCGTTCGCACTGCACTTCCTTGTTGTGGCTGATTTCGTGCGGCCCCCAGAACAAAATGGCCTTCTTGACCATCAGCCCGGCTACGACACCCGGGTGATCCCGCATGAAACTTGCAGCCTGTTCAAGGAAGTATGAAGAGGTTTCTGAGTAGCTCAGATCGCGACCTAGCCTTGCCCCCAGCCGTTCCACTAACTCCGGATACGCGTAGCAGTTGCCGAACTCGCCGAATCCCTCAATGTGCCGCACGAACTTTCCGGTCGCATTATTGTGGTTGCCGATCAAGAGGTTGATCCCCAGGTTGCTGGAGATCGGCACGAACTCACCCGAGGCGGTGTAATTGCGAATGGTCACCGGCACGATCGGAACCACGACGCCCAGCAGGAAGACCAGCACCGCCGCCCCCCGTCGTCGCAGCTCACCTCGACCTCGCGCCGCCCACGCTGCCCACATGATGGTCACCGGCACCAGCACCAGGGCGTTCGGCCGGGTCAGCGCCGCCAATCCCAGCAGCAGCCCGGCCGCCACGGCCTGTCGGGCCGTCCAGCGCCCATGCCGCATGCCCACCACGTTCACGAACGTCAGCAGAAGGAAGGCCAGCAGCACCGGCTCGTTGAAATGCCCCTCGTAGAAGATGAAGATCCAATAGCAGGACATCAGCCCTGCCAGCACCAGCCCTACGGCGCTGCCATACCATCGCCGGGCGAATGTGAAGGCGAGAACCGCGTTCACCAGACCGAGCAGCATCTGGGCGATCCTCGGCCACACGTAGCCCTTCCCGAAGATCTTGTAGACCGCGGCGAGGAAGTACGGATAGCCCGGCGGCCGGATGTACGGTGTGCTTCGTATCTTTGGATCGGGCACGTTCCGTGGCCGTTCCCATTCACCGAACGCCATGCCCCGCGCCCAGTAGTCGTGATAGCCCGGGT
>CP070685.1:2650217-2670623 GCA_020352895.1 Phycisphaerales bacterium | reverse complement strand
ATCGCTTACCAGTGCGCCTATCTCAAGAGCCACTGGCCGGCCGAGTTCATGGCCGCCGTGCTCAGCAACATCGGCGGCTATTACCAACGCCGCGAATATCTGGAGGAGACCCGCCGCCTCGGCGTGCCCATCCTGTTGCCCGACGTCAACCGCAGCGAGATCGACTACGTCACGGAGATCATCTCCGTCCATCAGGTCCGCGCCAGCCGCATGAACCAAGAACATCCGACCTCGCCATCCGCCGCACCCGCCGCCCCTGTAGGGTGGGCACCGCCCACCGCCCCTTGCCTCCCCAACGGAGCCGAGAACCGACAGCTCGTAGGGTGGGTGGAGCAAAGCGGAACCCACCGTCCCCCCACAAACGATGAACCCGCCACCCCCGTCCGCCGTACCGCCATCCGGATCGGTCTCATGCAAATCCGCGCGCTGACCCAAAAGAACATGCAGGCCATCGTCACCCGCCGCCGGCGCCGCACCTACCGCGACCTCGAGGACCTGCTTCGCCGCGTTCCGCTCTCCATCGAAGAAGCTCGCAACCTAGTTCTGTGCGGCGCGTGCGACGCCCTCGGCGCGAGCCGCCCCGAACTGCTCTGGCGCCTCGGCCTGCTCTGGCCCAAGCTCCAAAACCTTCACCGTAACGGCAAAGCCGACCTCTTTGACGAATTGCCCGACCGCGCCGACGAAACGTCCGCCGACGGCTTTCCCCGCCTCGGCGACTATGACCTGGACCGTCGCATCGAGTTGGAGCTGCGTTACCTTGACCTCGCCGCGACCGCCAACCCCATGGCACCTTACCGACACCTTCTCGCCGGACGCGACGTTCTGCCCTCCACCGAGCTGCCCGCCCACCCCGGGCGTACCGTTACCATCGCCGGCATCATCATCGCCATGCGACGGGCGCGGACCAAAGACAACCGCTTCATGAAGTTCATCACCCTGGAAGACACCCACGGCGTTGTCGAAGTGACCCTCTTCCCCGACGCCTACGAGCGACTCGGCCCCCGTCTGACCTCCCTCGGACCCTTCCTGGTTACCGGCCAAGTCGAAGCTCACCATGGCGCCGTCACCCTCTCCGCCGCCGACCTCGAACCGCTCGCCGCCCGGACCCACCCCGCCTACCCCACCAAAGCCTCCATGCTCCCCGTGCTCAACCTCCTCCCACGCTCGATCGAAACACCCGCCCCACGCACGCGGCCCCAAAAATGAAACACGGGCTCCCCCCAAGCCCGTGCGAAAAGACAACAGCCGCTCAGCCGCGAGACCTACTTCTTCACATTCTCGGCCACCTCGCGGTAAAGCGAGTATCCCCCGTTGAGACTGCGGACATTCTTGCGCCCGTGCCCGGTCAGCACACGTGCCGCCACATACGACGTCTGCCCGACCTTGCAATACACCGTCACCGGTCGGTCATCCGGCACCTCGTCCAAGCGGTCCCGCAACTGCGCTAGCGGGATATTCATGCTGCCGGGTATCGCTCCCGCCGCATGCATCTTGGCCGGCCGCACATCCAAGAGCACGCCCGCCGCTTCCGGTGCCCTCATCACCTCCGCGGGCTGCACCATATCCACCAACCCGTCGGCCTGGTTGCAGGCCGCTTGAGCCGCGATGTGTACCGGGTCCTTCGCTGCCCCGAACTGCGGCGCGTAGCAAAGATCCAACCCGCACAGATCATCGATCGTCGCGCCGAAATACAGCGCCGTCGCGAGGATGTCGACACGCTTGTCCACCCCATCCTCGCCAAATGCCTGCGCTCCGAGCATGCGCCGCGTCCCGGGTTCGTACACCAGCTTGAGAGCCATCTCTTTCGCCCCGGGATAATAGCCGGCGTGCTGCGGCCGCCGGATCATCACACTCCGCGCCTCGATCCTCAGCGCCGCGGCCGCTTTCTCTGTCAAACCCGTCGACGCCACCACCCGGTCAAACACCTTCACCACCGCCGTGCCCAACACCCGGTGTGCCTGCGGCGCGTTGCCTGTTGCAGCAAATTGGCCGGCAAGCCGGCCCAGTCGGCTCGCCGGCCCCGCCAGCGGAATCAGGGTCGTCTGGCCGGTCACCCCGTGCATGACCTCGACGGCATCGCCCGCAGCCAGCACGTCCGGATCACTGGTCTGCATTTGCGCGTTCACGCGGATGCCACCCATCGGACCCAACTCGAGTCCCGCCTCCTTGGCGAGCTTGACGTTCGGCCGCACGCCGATCGACAGCAGCACCATGTCCGTCTCGATCCGCTTTCCCGATTTCGTCGTCACGGCCGTCACCCTCCCGTCGGTGACGTCGACCCCTTCTAGGCCATCATTCAGATTCAAACGTACACCGTGACGATTCAGCGGATCGATCAGCATGCCCGCGATCTCGGCATCGAGCTGCGGCATTACCTGCGGCAGCAGCTCCACCAGATGCACCTCGACGTCCAGCGCCCGCAAAGCCTCGGCCGCCTCCAGCCCGATGAACCCGCCGCCGACGATCACCGCCCGTTTCGGCTTGTGCTCGTCCGCGTAGCCGCGCATCGCGTCTGCATCTTCCAGACTTCGCAACTGGAACACGTTGGTCGAATCCAGCCCGGCAATCGGCGGCACGATCGCTCTCGCCCCGGTCGCCAGAATCAGCTTGTCGTAGGGCTGCTCGAACTTCTCGCCCGTCTCGAGATTCTCCACCTCCACGCACTTCTTCTCGCGATCGATCCGCTTCACCTCATGCCGCACTCGCACGTCGATGCGCATCTCCTTGCCAAACGCATCGGGCTTCATCACCAGAAGCTTGTCCCGCTCCGCGATGATATGCCCCACGTAGTAGGGCATTCCGCAATTGGCAAACGACGCCGCCCCGCCCTTCTCGAAAACGACGATTTCCGCCTGCTCGTTCAGCCGGCGGGCCCGCGTGGCCGCGCTCGCACCCGCCGCCACGCCGCCGACAATGACGATCCTCACGCCTGACACGTCGCACCACCTTCCAAAACACAACACGAACTCGACCCGGTCCAATCATTAAGAACCATTCGGCTGCTTTGGCTCCACGGCATTCGCACCGAGCCCAGGCCCCGCGGATTCACCGGTACCACCGCACGCAGAAGAACCGACTTCCTCACGCGCCCGACCGCAGTTGACACGGCAACGCCCGAGTGGCACACCTTTGTCCGAGGGACGTCGACTCGTTGCAGCATGCGATAGCGAGGCTCGATCAGCTTTGCGATAGACAACGGTCGAGGGCCTCCTCAAGGGCTGGCGCAATGGTGCTTGCGGATGCAATTGATCACGTTGCGGGCATCCGGATTGTCCGCCAGATACAGGATGGTGCGTCCCTCCCGCCGAGAGGTGAGCAACCCGTGGGCCTTCATCATGTTCAAGTGCTGGCTGACCGCATTGGGGGCCAGCCCCAAGCGGCCCGCCAGCTCCCCCACCGGCATCTCCCCGGCGAGCAGCAGCTCCACGATCTTCAGCCGGTGCGGGTGGGATAGCACGCGCAGAGCGGCACTGACCCGCTCCAACACCTCCATAGGGATCTCCCCGGCTTGGGTTCTCCTGGCACGTTTCATATTATCAATATATCATGATTATGTGATATGTCAAGGGGGCGCCCGTTTTTTTGTGCCCGCAAGGCACCTACTCCGCCGTGGCCAGCCCGTGCCCGGGCCGGTTGGCGTATACCAGCCAGTAGGTCACAGGAATCACGAACAGCGTGAATACCGTCGAGGCGAACAATCCGAAGATCAGCGACCAGGCCAACCCGGAAAAGATCGGATCGATGGTGATCGGGGCTGCCGAAAGCATGGCCGTGCCCGCGGTCAGCAGAATCGGCCGGAGCCGCACCACCCGGCTCTCCATGATCGCGTCGAACAGCGACCGCCCCCGCCGTAGCGACAGATGAATGAAATCCACCAGGATGATCGAGTCCCGCGTCACGATCCCCGCCAGGGCGATCATCCCGATCATGCCCGTCGCAGTGAAGAACACCGGATCTGCGTAGCCGCCTACGTTCCCTCCAGCCGCCAGGTTCAGCAGCCAGAATCCCGGCATGATCCCCAGCACGGTCAGCGGAATGGCCAGCATCACCACGAACGGGATCACGAACGAACCCGTCTGGCCGACCAGCAGGATGTAGATCCCCACCAGCGCTGCCGCAAACGCCAGCCCTAGATCGCGGAAGACGTCCAGCGTGATCTTCCATTCTCCCTCGCCGGCAAAGTCCACCTCGATTCCTTCGGGCACGTGCCACGCCACGTCGCTGCCGCAGCGGAAGAACGTACGACCCTTCACGGGTCGCCCCGGCCCCAGGCCCACCCACCCATCACCGATCCGCCGGAGGCCCGGCCCGGCGACGCCCCCCCCACGCACACGGTCCGCCTGCACATCGACCACCGCGTCCGCCGGGGGCCGCCCCGCCGTCTCCGCGAACACATAGACGACCCGCTGAAGATTCTTGTGATAGATGGTCTGGTTTACGGTCTGCTCCTCCCATCGCCCGATCTCCGCCAGCGGAACCAACTGGCCGGCATCGCCCTTGACATGAATGCGTGACAAATCTGCGGCACTCGAACGCAACGGGCGCGGAAGCCGCAGCTCAATCTCCAGCGGGTTACGCTCCCCTTCGGTGCGTACCGTGCCGGCTGCTTCCCCCGCCAGTGCGATCTGCAATGTATCGGCCACGTCCGTCACGCGTACGCCGTTCAGCGCCGCCTTCTCCTTGTCGGTCACGAACACAAGCTTGCTTTGCCGTCCCTCGATCGTGTCATCCACATCCACGACCGCCGGCTCAGCCTCCAGACGAGCCTGCACCACTCGCCCCGCCTCCATCAGGTCCTCGTACGTATGATCCGGCCGGCCATAGATCTCCGCCACCACCCCTGCAATGACCGGCGGCCCCGGCGGCGTCTCCACGATCTTGAGATTCGCGCCGTGTCGCTCGGCGATCCTCGTCAACTCATCCCGAATGCGCAACCCCAGTGCGTGGCTCTGCTGCCGCCGGCTCTTCTTGCCTACCAGATCGACGCGGATCTCTGCCACGTTCTCGCCGCGCCGCAGGTAGTAGTGCCGCACTAGACCATTGAAGTCCATCGGCGACGCCACACCCACGTAGGACGTGAATCCGACGACCTCCGGCACCGACCCCACAAAATCCTCCATCTCGCGGACCGCTGCGTCGGAACGCTCCAGTGTCGTGCCCTCGTCGAAGTCCAGCACCAGCAGCAACTCGTTCTTGTTGTCAAACGGCAGCATCTTCAGCGGCACATGCCGCGTAGCCGCCAGCCCCGCCGCCGCCAGCGTCAACACACCCATCACCGCGAGAAAGCCCCATGCCTTCGCTCGCGACTGCAACAGCGGCGCCATCAGCGGATAGAACAACCGATACAGCGGCGAGCTCTTGACATTCGACAGATCGTGCGGGTCTTGCACCGTATCCGGCTGCGAGACCCGCTCGTACCGCCGCTTGAGCAGGTGATAGGCCATCCACGGCGTAATCGTGAACGCCACCACCATAGACATGATCATGGCCAGCGGCACGTTGAGAGCCATGGGACGCATGTACGGTCCCATCATCCCTGTGATGAAGAACATGGGCAGGAACGAGACGATGACCGCCAGCGTCGCCGTGATCAGCGGCGGCCGAATCTCCGCCACCGCTTCCAGCACGATCGAGCGCGACGCCCGCCGATGCAGCCCGAAGTGTCGCGATATGTTCTCCACGTCCACGATAGGGTCGTCCACCAGCAGCCCCAGCGACAGGATGAGGGCAAACAGCGTCACCCGATTGATCGTGTACCCGAAAAGGTGATTCACGGTCAGCGTCAGCCCGAACACCACAGGAACGGCCACCGCCACGATCAGCGACTCCCGCCAGCCCAGCCCGAGCGTCAGCAGCGCGATGACGATCAACACCGCCACCCCCAGCGCCTCGACCAGCTCGTTCACCTTGTCGTTGGCGGTCAGCCCGTAATTCCGCGTAATGATCAACTCGATGTCGTCCGGAATTACCTCGCGCTTCAATTCCTCCGCCGCCTTCAGCACGTCGCCGGCCACCCAAACCGCATTCGTGCCCTTCTTCTTGGCGATCGCAACGGTCACCGCCGGTCGCGGTGCATCGTCTGCCGACCGCTCGGCCGGCAGGCCGATCAACGCCCCGGGGAAGTCCCCCTCCTTCTCAAAGCCTCTCGCCGGACCCCAGCCGTGACGTACGTAGCTTGTAGCCTCTCCCGGTCCGTCCGCCACATTCGCCACATCCTTGAGAAACACGGGGCGGTCACCCGACACCCCGACGACCAAGTCGCGCAGCTCCTGCCCCGAGGTGAACGCGCTCCCCGTCTCGACGCGCAGGAGCTCGTCGCTCCGCGTGAACTCCCCCGCCGTCTGCGTCACGTTTGCTCCGATCAGCGCCCGTCTGACCTCCAGCGGCGAAACGTGATACGCCTGCATGCGGTCAGGGTCCAGGTACACGTGCACCTTGCGGGGCAGTCCGCCGATGACGTATGCCCGTGATAGGTCCTCCACCGCGGCCAGCCGCTCGACCACCTCCTCAGCTACGCGCCGCAGCACATACTCGTCCGCGGTCTCGCTCGCCAGCGTCAGCGTCACGATGGGAACATCATCGATCTCCACCGGTTTGATCACCCATCCGGCTACCCCCGGCGGCACGATGTCGATGTGCTCGTCCACCCTTTTGAACAGCTTGACCAGGCTCCGCTCCCGGTCCTCGCCGACGTAGAAGCGCACCGTGATGACCGCCCGACCTTCCATCGACATCGAGTACACATACTCGACGCCGTCGATCTGATAGAGCAGCTTCTCCAGCGGCCTGGATACCAGTTGCTCGACCTCCTCGGCCGAGCGGCCCGGAAACTCCACGTGCACGTCCGCCAGCGGCACGATGATCTGCGGCTCCTCCTCGCGGGGCGTCACCAGCAACGCGGCCCCGCCGAGCGCCGCCGCCAACAGAATCAGAATCAACGATAGGTTCGACCAAAGAAACCTGCGCACGATCCCGTTAACAAAACCGTGCTCGCCCGGAAGGCTCGTGTCCTGCGCAGCCGCCATCAGCCCTGCTCCCGTGCCGCTTCCCTCGGCTCCAACGCGACCACCTGCTCCCCGGCCCGCAGACCGGACAACACCTCGCGGTACTCACCGACATGCCGGCCGAGCTGCACCGCCCGCCGGCGCAACGCGCCGTCTTCCACCACGTCCACCACGTCCAACTGCCCTATCCGGCGTACGGCCGCAGCGGGCACCACCACCACCTCCTCCTCGTCCAACGGGATGTGCAGCCGCCCGAACATGCCCGAATAGATCCCCTCCGGACAGGGGCCGGTCACCTTCACCAGAAAGCTGCGACTGGTAGACTCCGCCTGCGGCACGATCTCGCTGATATGCCCCTGACACCGCTTCCCCAGCGCCTCCACGCCGACGTCGATCGTCTGCCCCACCTTCAGCCGGTAGGCCAGCGACTCACGCACGCTGGCGACAAGCTGCATCCGCTCCGGATCGTATAGCGTCAGCAGCACCTGCCCCGGCGTCACCGTGTCCCCCACGTCCACGCGCTTGTCCACGACCACGCCCGTCAGCGGCGAGCGGATCGTCGCGTATGCCAGAACCGTCTGAGCCTCCTGCGCCGCGTTCTCCGCGCGCTCTAGTTCGGCCTCGGCCGCTTTCAGCGTCGATCGTGCCCGATCCAGCTCGATGTCCGCGGCCGCCTTCTGTTCGTGTAGCTGCTCGACGCGGCTCAGTTCGATTCGGGCCTGGTCGCGATCGGCCCGGGCTCGGTCGGCCGCCGCCTCCGCCTGATCCAGACGCGCCTTTAGATCCGCATCATCAAGACGCACAAGCACGTCCCCCTCCTTCACCTGCTGCCCGGCGATGACACCGACCTCCACAACCTTGGCCAGCAGCTTCGAGGCCACCGCCGTCTCGTGCACTGCCCGAATCGTCCCCACTGCCGACTCCGTCCGAGGCAGCCGGACCGTGCGCACCTCCACCAGCACCGCGTCTCCGACCGGCCTCTCTGCACGTCCCGGCTCCGAAATCGGCAGCGAGTCTTCCACCTTCGGGTGAAAGACGCCAGCCAGCCACATCATCAGAATCACCACGACCACGATGAACGCCACCCCGGTCAGCACGCCCTGCACAACCCGGCGGGCCCGCGAACCTGCTACAAATCGAGTCATCGCTACGTCTCCCAACCGATAGGCTCGGTCCCCACGACCACCGGCATCGTACCGCTTCCCGAGTCCCTGTCGATCTCAACGCCCTTCCATCGCCGCCGCGACCTGGAGCAACCTGCTCCATTCCAACTGCACCCCACGCATGAATGCGCAACCCCCCTCGAGAGGCGAGCAGGCCAGTGTTTACTGCTCAATAGATCAACACATCATGATTGTATGATATGTGTGGCCACCTGGCCTCTCTCCGCCCTTCGCACCCAACCCGGCCCGCCCCCGGTTGATCCGCCCCGGGGGAACCGTAGAATCGCCCCGATCAAGCTCCATCCGAGATCAGCACCATGATAAACGCCGAGGCCGCTACCACCACACGGTCTCATCCGTCTGCAGAGCAAGGTGTGGCTACGCGCCGGTTCTGGGTTCTCCTCCTGGTCGTCTGCGCCGTGGCCCTGATCCTCCGCGTCGTAGCCCTGAACGACTACATCCGCAACAATCCCTTCGCGGCCTATCCCATCGCTGACGCAGAGACCTACTGGCTGTGGGCCGACCGCATCGCCCACGGCCAACTCGTCGGGGACGTGCCCTACTTCTCTGCCCCTCTCTATCCCTACGTGCTCGGCCTGCTTCGCGCCCTCGGCGCCGACCTTGCGGACGTGTACGTCTGCCAGCTCCTCGTCAACTTGCTTACTGGCGTCCTCTTGGCGTGGATCGCCCGCGAGCGCTTCGGGCCGGCCGCCGCCCTGCTGGCCGCAGCCCTCTTCTTCTCCCTGACCGAGCCGCTCACCTACACCGTCCGGATCTTGAGCTGCACGCTCCAGCTCCTGGTGCTCTGCATATTGTGGCTGCAACTCATCCGCACGCGCGATCACCCCTCGCTACCCAACTGGCTCCTCGCCGGTGCCCTCTGCGGCCTGTTCGCCCTGTGCTTCGCCCCGGCCGTGCTGCTGCTGATCGGTTTGTGCGTATGGGCGTGGCTCCGTTCCCACTCTCTCAATCGACGATTATTGGCCGTCACTCTCACACTTCTCGCCGGTCTCGCGGCCATCTTCCCGGCATTGCTGCACAATTACCTCGTCACCGGCGAGTTGCACAACATCCAGGCCTCCGCCTACATCAACATGGCCCAAGGCTACGGGCCCGGCGCATATGGCGTCTATACTCCTCGGCCCGAACTTACCACCGATCGCACCGACCTGTTCCAATCCGCCGCTTGGGCCTTCCGGCAGCGTCACGGCCGCGAGGGCACCTGGCGCGAAATCAACGCCTACTACCGCGATCAGGTGCTGAAGGACATCAGCGAGGCCCCCGGCCAAGCCGCCCTCTTGGCCCTCAAGAAAGCCATCCTCTTCTTCACAGCCCGCGATTACGATGACATCATTCCGCCCAGGTTGGAAGCCGACCAGGGCAAACTCAACCGCCTCTACTTTGCGCCGCTGCCCACCCCCTGGCTGATGGGCGCCGCCATCGTCGGCCTGCTCTCGCTCGGCCACAGTCGAAACCGCCTCGCCATCGAATGGGCCCTGCTTCTGCTGCCGCTCCTCGTCGTCGTGCTCTTCATGTACACCCCACGGTACCGCATTCCCGTCCTGCCGATCCTCTGCGCGGCCGCGGCAGCACTTCTGGTCATGGTGCTGCGCACCCGCCGCCCGCAGGACTGGGGCCTTCTCATCATCGCCTTGGCCGCCACCCTCGGCGGCGAACTTCTCCGAACCGCCACCGGGCTCGATGCGATCCACGGAGGCCAAAGTCAGGCCACCACCCAACTGGCCATCGCCTTGGAACGAACCGGCCGCCGAGATGAAGCCATCACGGTCATGCAGGACCTCTGCCTTCAAGAACCCGACAACGGCACCGCTCATCTTGTCCTCGCCGACCTGCTCACGCGCGCGGGCGAGCACGACGAGGCCATCGAAGCCTACCGATTTGCACTACGCTTGCAGCCCGGCGAGCCTCGAGCCCACACGAACCTCGGGCTCCTGCTGAACATGCGCGCCCGAACCGAGGACCTCCAGGAAGCCCTGGTTCACTTCCGCACGCCAGCTGCAGTCCCGCGCCAAGCAGCCAAGAACCATCATGGCGCCGGCATGGTGCTCGAGAAGCTCGGACGAAAGGACGAGGCCCTCGTTGAGTACCGCCAGGCCGTCAGCATCGACCCAGCCAACTGGCGCGCTCAGTCCGACTTGGCCAATCTGCTTGCCGCACAAGGCGCGGGAAGCGAAAGCATTTCGCACTATCGCCAAGCAATTAGACACAACCCGAGACTGATCGACGCCTACCACCGCCTCGCCATCGCACTTACACATCAGCGTCGTGATGCCGAAGCCGTGGCCGTCCTCCGCCAGGGCCTCGCCGCCGCGCCGGAAGACAGACGGCTGATGGGCGCGCTGGCCTGGCTACTCGCCACGACCGAAGACCCGCAAGTCCTCAACGTACGCGAGGCGATCCAGCTCGCTGAACGGGCGGCCCTGCTGGCTCCCGACGACCCCGCCCTTCTGGAGGCCCTCGCCCAGGCTTACGCCGCCGACAACCAATACGAGAACGCCATTGCCACAATCAGGAAGGCGATCGAACTCGCCGACCCCGAGAACCGCACCGCCATGGAGGAGAGACTCGGCGGCTGGCTGGAGGCGCAGCCAAACGCCCATCGGGCCGAACCCTGAACACGCTCTCTTGACACAACGGCTCAGCACCGACCATGATCGGCGTCCGGGCGCCGGGTCGCCGCAATACACTACAAGCCTGCCTGCCCACGCCTGCGCGAGGAGGCCACGACGTATGAAACTCCTGCTCGTCCAGCATGGTGACGCCCTTCCTAAGGAAAAAGATCCCGAGCGCCCCTTGAGCCCCCGCGGCCGCAGCGAAGTGGAACGACTTGCTGCTTTTCTTGGCAACTCCGGCCTGCGCCTGACGCGCATCCTTCACAGCGGCAAGCTCCGCGCCGCCCAGACTGCCGAGTTACTGGCGGCGCGTATCCTACCTGATGCGAGGCCCGAGGCCGCCACGGGCCTCAATCCCAACGACCCCACCGAACAGATCGCAACCCGTGCAGTCCGGTGGAATGATGACGTCGCTCTCGTCGGCCACCTCCCTCACATGGCCAAGCTCGCCGCACGACTGCTGACGGACAAAGAGGACACGCCAACCGTCGCCTTCGTACCCGGCACGGCCGCCTGCCTCGAACGCGTCGGCGCTGACCAATGGACCCTTGCCTGGATGATCCGCCCCGATTTGCTGATGCACCATTTGCGTTAGCAGAGATGGAGACGAAACGTGTGCCAGATCAAAGTCACCGCCGGCCAGGTTACCATCACCGCCACGCTCAACGACTCTAACACCGCCCGCCTGATCGCCGACGCACTGCCCTTCGAGTCCAGCGCGCAGCTCTGGGGCGACGAGATCTACTTCAGCGCCCCGATCACCACCGGTGAGGACAACCCCCAGGCCGAGGTCGAATCCGGCGCCGTGGGCTACTGGCCCCCCGGCAAGGCCCTGTGCCTGTTCTTCGGGCAACAGCCCTACAGCCCCGTTAACATCGTCGGACGCATCGACGGCGACCCCTGCGTTTTGGCCGCGGTGCGCGACGGCGACGCCATCCGCGTCGAACCCGCATAGCCGCCGCAACATCCTGCGACCACATAAGAACCGACCGCGACGCGATATCACACCACGCCGCGGCCCAAATCGATCACCGCTTCGCGCAACCGGTCTCCTTCCGGATTGTGGCCGTCGTCGCGCTGGCTTGGCGGCCCGGAATCCTGCCCGTAGCTGCACCCACCCCGCTGCACGCAGCGCCCAGCAATCGTGAGCCCCCCACTCGACCTGCTATGTACCCTGATCGCCCCCCAGGTTCCCCATGGCCCGTCGGATCAAGACCTTACGCAGTAACAAGTAATTCACGCCGTGGAACTCCGTGATTTCCCCGCTCACCACGAACACGATATCGCCCGTCCCCTCTGCCGAGGCATACTCCATCGTCTCCAGCAACTGGCTCGGCAAGACGCGCAGCGGCCGGGACCGCACCACCTCTCCCCGATCCTCATGCACAAACGTCCACCAGTTCTCCCGCTTCACCAACCGTCCCGCGCGGTCGACCAAGTACGCGCCCTCGGGCAGGAGGGGCTCCAATTCCTCACTGGGGCCCACCGGCTCAAAGAACTCGTCCGTCTCACGCTGATCCCTCACCGGTGGAATCGGCACGTTCGGCGACCGATCGTCCTGCAACCGCCGGATGATCTCCTCAGGATCGGGTTGCGCCGGCGAAACCGGCTCGCCGGTGGGCGGCTCTTGTGTATCGCTGCCGGCTTGCTGTGTCTCTGGCCCCTGATCGTCGGCCCTTTCCTGCGCCCGTACTCCCGTCACGGCCAACACGGCCATCACCGCGAAGACTGCACCCGCAGTCCCTAACCGCCAACCATCTCTGCCGCTCAGCGGACCCATGGCAACTCTCCAAAACAAAATCGTCTCTCCCCGCCGTGCACTACTCAATCCGCCGGAATACACCGACTAGTCGTATTTATCGGCGAGGCCCCGCGTTTCGTCCAGTCCCCCACCCTCTAGCGAAGCTGCGCGGCCAAGGCACCTGCCGCAGTCACTGGTGCGCGACAGGAATAATCCTCACACACGTAGGCCGTGGGCTGACCGTCGAGCATGGTCTTGCCCTCCAACAAAGGAACATGGTCTTTCAGCCAGATCCCTTCTCGGGCCGCCGGGTCCAGCAGCACGATGACCTTATGGGGAACGAACCGCTCATGCAAAGCCCGCAACATCTCTCGGGTCGACTCCGCATCGGCCGGCCCCACAACCGCGACTTCCTTCGGCCGCGACATCTGGAAATCTGCCGTGCACAACAGCCGCTCATACGCCAACGGATGCTCCGCCGCCTGGCCGGCAAACGCCGCCAGCGTACGATCCGCCTTCTCCCGCCAGTCCTTTCGCCCGGACAACAACGCCAGCCGATACAGATTCAACAACTGCGCAGAGTTGCCCGATGGAACCGCCTGGTCGCCCGCATCCTTCGTACGCACCAGGAGCTTCTCGGCATCGTCGGCCGTGTAGAAGAAACCGCCGCCCTCCTCGTCCCAGAAGTGCGCGATCAACGTCTCGTTCAGCTCGTACGCCGTCCGTAGCCATCGCGCCTCGAACGTCACCTCGTACAGATTTAGCAGTCCCTCGATGAAGAACGCATAATCCGAAAGGAAACCTGGAATGTGCGCCGTCCCCGCCCGATACGTCCGCAGGAGCCGACCATCCTTCCGCAGCTTTCCAAGCACGAAGTCCGCCGCCCGCTCCGCCGCTTTTGCATACTCCTCCACACCCAAAACCTGTGCCCCTTTGGCCAGACTTGCAATCATCAACCCATTCCACGCCGTCAGGACTTTGTCGTCCAGCAACGGCGGCATCCGCTCGGCCCGGGCTGTTAGCAGCCTGGCCCGCATCGGCTCCAGCCGCCGCTCCAACTCCTCGACGCTGATCTCGTTCAGCTTGGCCACCGTCTCCGGCGGGCGAGGCACGTTCAGTATGTTTCGGCCCTCCCAGTTGCCCGCCTCGCTCACGTCGTAATACGAAGCGAACAGTCCGGCATCCTCCTTTCCCAGGACCTCCTCGACCTCCGCCTGCGTCCAAACGTAGTACTTGCCTTCCTCACCTTCGCTGTCCGCATCTCGCGCGCTACAGAAACCACCTTCCGGCAATTGCAGGTCCGTGATGACATAATCAAAGATGTCCGCGGCCACGTCGGCATAGAACCGCTCGCCCGTGACCTGATACGCCTCCAGATAAATGTCCGCCACCTGGGCCTGGTCGTACAGCATCTTCTCGAAGTGCGGCACCAGCCACTTCGTGTCTGTGCTGTACCGCGCGATCCCCCCGCCCAACTGATCGTAAATCCCGCCCCGGGCCATCCTTTCCAGCGTCAGCTTCACCAGCCCCAGGTAATCTTCGTTCGGTGAACCCGCCTCCTGACTGTGCCGATACTCGCGCAGCAGAAGCGCCATCGCCGCGCAGGGCGGAAACTTGTTCGTTCCTCCCCCCGGCAGTCCGCCGTTCCGCCTGTCGAACTGCTGCGCTACTGTCTCGGCCGCCTTCGAGATCGTCTCGCGCGTCAGCGTGCCCTCCCCTCCCGGCACGGTTCGCAGTCCCTGCATGGCCGAGGCCAGCTCCTCCGCGCTTCCGACCACGCGACCCCGCTCGGTTTCCCACAACTCCGCCAAACGCTGCACCACATCGCCGAAACCCGGACGCCCATAACGCGGTTCCGGTGGGAAGTACGTGCCCGCAAAAAATGGCTTCAGATCGGGCGTCAGAAACACGCTCATCGGCCAGCCGCCCTGCCCCTGATTCAGCATCATCGTCGCCGTCATATAGACCTCATCCAGGTCCGGCCGCTCCTCACGATCAACTTTGATGCTCACAAAGTACCTGTTCAGCAGCGCCGCGATCTGCTCATTCTCGAAGCTCTCCCGTTCCATCACGTGGCACCAGTGACACGCGGCATACCCAATGCTCAGGAAGATGGGTTTGTTCTCGGCCCGCGCCTTGTCCAGCGCCTCGCCCCCCCACGGATACCAGTCCACCGGGTTGTGCGCATGCTGTAACAGGTAAGGACTTGTGCTGTGAATCAGTGAATTACTACCTGTATTCCTGGCTGCCGATGCCATACTCGCCTCGTCTTTCTCGCTCGCCTGTGCCGCCGACGCCAGGCCGAGAACCAAGCCCGTCAACACGGCCAATGCAAGGGCGACATTCGCCCAACACGTAAACGCAGCGACCTTAGGCTGCTTAATATGGTACACACTCCACATCCCAGTTCATCACCGTTTCATTCCCCCTCCCGCAGCGCAGAGACCAGCCTGTTTCCGCGTACGCACGCAGTTCTTTTTCGATCTCACGACCGCGACCCGCTCAGCCAAGACGCCGCATCCACACAACGCTCCAATCCTAGCAGGCCGCCGTTGTGTTTTCCGAGATAGCCGCAGCCGGTGTTTGACACCGCCCGTCGTACGGCGTAACCTGCCGACTCTACGAGCGCTATCCGCGCCCAGTAGGCCGCTTCCGCTACGCCAGCAGCCCACCACGGCGAGGCTCTGCTGCATGAACTACGAGCAACTGGGACATACCTGCGTCGTCGGTCTGGGTTGGGGAGACGAAGGCAAAGGCAAGATCGTCGATTTACTCTCCGAGCATTTCGACGTCATAGTCCGCTATAACGGTGGGGCCAACGCCGGCCATACCGTCTGCCACACCGGCAGGACCTACACCTTCCACGCTCTGCCCAGCGGCATCCTCCGCCCCGACCGCGTCTCGGTCATCGGCCCCGGCGTCGCCCTCGATCTGCCTGCCGCCCTAAAAGAGATCCTCGCCCTCCGCGACTCCGGCATCCCCGTCGACGAGAACCTGCGTATCAGCGACCGCGCGCACCTGGTCCTGCCCTACCACAAGCTCGAAGACCACCTCAGCGAAGCCCGCCTCAAATCCGACCGACGCATCGGCACGACGGCCCGCGGCATCGGGCCCTGTTACGCCGACAAAATGAACCGGACCACCGCCGTCCGCATGGCTGACCTATACTGCCCGGACCACCTCCGCGAGCACATTCGTAGCATCGTCGAGCGTAAGCGCGCGGTATTCCAGGCCCTCTACCCCGATGATGGCAACCTCGATGCCGAAGCCATCACCGACGAGTTTCTCGGCTTCGCCGAGCAGCTACGCCCTCACGTATGCGACACCGCAGCCCTGCTCCGCGACGCGGCTGCTTCCGGGAGACGCATCCTCTACGAAGGCGCCAACGGCACCCTGCTCGACGTCGACCACGGCACCTACCCCTTCGTCACCTCCAGCAGCGCCAGTGCCCTGGGCGTCCACCCCGGCGCCGGCGTGCCCCCGCGCTTGGTCAACACCTGCATCGGCGTGCTCAAGGCCTACTCCACCCGCGTGGGACAGGGCCCCTTCCCGGCTGAACTCTGCAACGAAATCGGCGACCGCATCCGTGCCCAAGGCCGCGAATTCGGCACAACCACCGGGCGCCCGCGACGCTGCGGATGGTTCGATGCCGTCGCCGCCCGCTATGCCGTCGATCTCAACGGCGCGACCTACCTCGCCCTCATGCACCTGGACACCCTCACCGGCCTGAATGAGGTCGGCCTGTGCCTGACCTACGAAGACGCCAACGGCCACGCCGCCAGCTTCCCTGCCCGTGCCGAGCAACTGTACGCCTGCCGTCCCCAGATCGAATTCCTCCCCGGCTGGGACGCCGATCTTAGTGCCGTCCGCTCCCGCGATGAGTTGCCGGCCAACGCCCGCAACTTCCTCGCCAGGCTGGAAGAACTCCTGGACGTGCCGATCGGTATTATTAGTGTGGGCCCACAAAGAGAGCAGACTATCATGCTGTAAGCATCGCAGGCCGAGTTAAGACTGGCCGCCGACACGAAACCAACAGCGACATGACCGAAGCATCACTCGATCCCCAACAAGTACTCGGCTTGAAACGTGAGCAGTTGCCCGGCCACATCGCCATCATCATGGATGGCAACGGCCGCTGGGCAAGGCAGCGCGGCCTGCCCCGCGTGCGCGGTCACGAGGCCGGCTCCGAGACCGTCCGCGAGATCGTCACGGAGTGTGCCCGGCTCGGCATTGCGTGCCTCACGCTGTATAGCTTCAGCACCGAGAACTGGAAGCGTCCCCCCGATGAGGTCGAGACCCTCATGGATCTCTACGCCAGATACCTTGTCAAGGAACGCCCCACCATCATGGACAACAACGTCCGCTTCGTGCAGGTCGGCCGAGAGGAGGGCCTGCCGGACCGCGTCGTTGCGGAACTCCATGAGACCGTCCGGCTGAGCAAGGACAACACCGGGCTGACCCTGGCCCTGGCCCTCAACTACGGTTCGCGCACGGAAATTGTCGACGCGGTCAAATGCATCGCCAAGCAAGTGCTGAGCGGCAAGATCAAGCCTGACGACATCGACCAGGAGCTGTTTGCCCGGTCGCTGTATACGCGCGGCCTGCCCGACCCCGACCTGCTCATCCGCACCGCCAACGAGCGACGCATCAGCAACTTCCTACTCTGGCAGATCAGCTACGCCGAGATCTACGTCACGCCGACCCTCTGGCCGGACTTCTCCAAAGAGGATCTCCACGCCGCCATCAAGGACTTCGCCGGCCGCCAACGCCGCTTCGGCGAACTCCAGGACCCACGGGACTGAGAACCGCCTTCCGTTGACCTTTCCCCCGGGACAGGCATGATGCCCCCATGAGCGCCGCCCGGATCCTGTACGTCATCACTGACTTAGAAACCGGCGGCGTTCCCCTCCACCTCTACCGCCTGGCGACCTCACTCGACCGCACCCGCTTCGATCCCCTGGTGGTGAGCCTGGCCCCGCCCGGCCCGGTCTCGGCCATGCTCGAGGCCGACGGCGTTCCGACGCACGCCTGCGGGGCGCGCGGCCCGCTCGACCTGGCCGCTCTGTGGCGTCTCCGTCGCATCATCCGCCGTTTCCAGCCCGACCTCATCCACGCCCTGCTGTTCCACGCCAACATCGCCGTCCGCCTCGTCGGCCGGCTGCCGGGCGTGCCGCGGGACCGCATCATCACAGAGATTCAGACCGTCGAGATCGAGCGGCCCTGGCACCTGATCGTTGACCAGCTCACCCATGGCCTCTGCCGCTGCCAGATCGGCAACTCCCCGGCAGTGATCGACCACCTGGTCCACCGCGCCGCCCTGCCCCGAGACTTCCTGGTCTGCATCCCCGGCGGCGTCGACCCGGCCCGCTTCCAGAACGTCATCCCCGCGGATCGGTCCGCGTGGGAAATCCCCCCACCAGCCAGACTCCTGATCTGGGTCGGCCGCATGGACCCTATCAAGGGGCTGGACTACCTCTTGGAAGCCCTCGTCCTCCTCCCCACCGACCCGCCGACGCATCTGCTGCTGGTGGGGGACGGCCCCGAACGTTCCCGAACCGAAGTCCGCGCCGATCGGCTCGGGTTGCGCCACCGCGTGCACTTCACCGGCTTCCGACAGGACATTCCCGCGCTGCTCGCCGCTGCGGATCTTTTTGTTTTTCCATCACTTACCGAAGGAATGCCCAACGCCCTGCTGGAGGCCATGGCCGCCGGCTTGCCGGTCATCGCCTGCGACGTCCCCGGTTGCCGCGAGCTGATAGATAACACAGTTAATGGCTTCCTGGTGCCCCCCCGTTCCTCACCAGCCATCGCTGGCGCCGTCGCTCGCCTGCTGGCCCAACCCGTCCTGGCCCGCCGTCTGGGCCAAGCCGCCAGCCGAGCTGTCCTGCGTCACTATTCGCAGCATGTTTGTCACGCCAATTACGCAGCCCTTTATGCTCAAATCCTCGGCCAACCTAACAGTCACCTACCACCCCACTGAGGAGCCACGATAGGGCTTCGGGCCGGCGCCGAGGCCCGATAAACAACGCGCCGCCTAGTGCAAACGCAATGCCTAAGACGCTGTATCTTGTGCCCCGAACCGCGCTCAAAAACGCGCGCACTTTTTTTGAGTTATAGGGCAAAATGTGTATTGACGGGGTGGTGATATGTGATATATTTTCCCACGTCGTGTCATCGAGTGGGAAGGAATGTCAGAGCTAGGTGGCCCACAAACACATGCCCTTCATCGGGACCTATGAGCACACGATCGATGCAAAGAACCGCCTCTCCATCCCGGCAGCCATCCGGGCGGCGATGGATCCTGACCGGGAAGGCGAGAAGTTTCTGCTCGCTCCGGTGGGCCGCACCTCGGTGCTCTCTCTCATCGGCAACCGACGCTACAGTCAACTGGCCTCGTTCCGCCGCAGGAACCGCATTCCCACCGAAGATGACCTTACCTTTGATCGGCTATTCTACGGCAATTCCGCCACACTGGAATTCGATGCCCAAGGCCGTGTCCTTATCCCGGACGTTTTCCTCCGCCGCGCGGGCATCGGCCGTGAAGTCACCATCCTCGGCGTCAATGATCACGTCGAGATCTGGGATCGCCAGGAGTATACCAAGTTCCTTGAGCAACAGTGGGCGCGATTCGAGGAGATTCAGCGCCAGGCCATGCAGGACTCGTCAGCTTCCGACGCACAACCCTGGCCAGATGCGGGTAACTGATTCATTGAGGGGCCGCCAAGGGCCCCACCGGTAGTTTCGACAACTCGGCTCAGTGGCGCGGTCGAGCGGCTTGTCGAGACACAATCGCAAACGCGGAGAACGGATGATCCGCAGCGGTGGAAGGTGCGCCCACGCCGCGTCACGGAGGAGGCGGCGTGGGCTCGTCAGGAACAACCTAGGGTCCGGCACGACTGGCCCCGACCTTCCGCCCCACTAACATCGCCGACGGCGGTCGGCAGCACGGAGGTTGCCGGAAAGGGGATCATCGCCGCCACGGACGGCCGGCGTCCCCTTGACCTTGCTTTCATCGGAACAACTTTGGCGGTAACGCCGAAGCGCGCAAAACGCGAAGAGCGTCAGAGGACAGAGCACCAGGCCGGCACAAGGAGGTGTCGGCCTTTGCTCCATCATGGGGATGACCACCGACCAGCCCATCCACAAACCTGTTCTCCTCCGTCAGGTGCTCGAGTTGCTCGATCCGCAGCCTGGGGATCGCGTTCTCGACGCCACTGTCGGCCTCGCCGGGCACGCCGCCGAGCTGCTTAAGGCGGTCGGCCCCCGGGGTTTCCTCATCGGCCTCGATGTCGACGACGTCAACCTGGAGGTCGCTCGCAGCGTCCTTGGCCGGATCGGCGACAATTTCACCCTCATCCGCGCCAACTTCAGCAGCGTCACCCAGACCCTCAGCGAAGCCGGAGAAGGCTCCGTACAACGCATCCTGGCGGACTTCGGACCCAGCTCCAACCAGCTCGACGATCCGGACCGTGGCTTGTCGTTCCAGCACGACGGGCCCCTGGATATGCGGCTGGACTCTCGCCTGCCCACGACCGCCGCTGACCTGCTCAACCGACTCGACGAGCACGAACTTTCCGACTTGATCTACTTCAACTCCCAGGAGCGATTCAGCCGCCGCATCGCCAGACAGGTTTGCAGGGACCGTAAAGACAAACGAATCACGCGGACCAGCGAGCTCGTCGGCGTCGTCTGCCGGGCACTCAAAGTCAGCCCCGGGGCGCGCCGCCAACGGATTCACCCTGCCACACGGACTTTCCAGGCCCTCCGCATCGCCGTGAACACCGAACTTGACGCCATCGCGGAGTTCCTCCCACAGATACCTGCACTGCTAACGCCTGCCGGACGCTGTGCCGCCATTAGCTTCC
>CP070685.1:2636703-2650117 GCA_020352895.1 Phycisphaerales bacterium | reverse complement strand
ATGATGAACAGCCCGACGCCGATCGCGTTTTCCGGTCGAAAGTGGCGCACCAGGTGCGTGATCGGCACTACGAGGATGACCACGGTCAACGGGTTGATGTTCGCCAGCCATTCCGGCTTGTAGCCCTTGCCCAGGACGCGCTCGATGAACGTGGGCATGGCGCCATAAAGCTGGCCCTGGATGAGCCAGAAGCCGGCAATAATCACGATCAGGCTGAGGAAACGGAAGTGCCTCATGACCTTCCACAGGCCGCGCAGGGCGTCACCCACTGTCTTGCCGACGCCCTCTGTGTCCACATTCCGATAGAAGAAGACCACCAGGAGCAGGGCCAGGAAGGTCATGCCGGCCGCATAGAAGTTGATGTACTGCAGTCCCAGCTTCTCGTTGAGCACGCCGGCCAGGCCCTTTCCGCTGAACGAGCCGATGTTGACCACCATGTAGAAGATCGACATGGCTCGGGCTCGATGATCGGAATCGCTGCACTTGGCCACCGTACCGGAGATGACCGGTTTGATGATCGCCCCACCGAACATGATCAGGGCCAGGGCCACCAGCGCCGTCGACTTGAGTTGGAACGCCCCCAGCAATGCGTAGCCGGCGGTCAGCAGCGTGAACGCCAGGATCAACGCCTGTTTGAAGCCGATCTTGTCGGCCATGATGCCCATGAACGTCGGCAGGAAGTATATTCCCCCGGCGAACAGCGCCGTGACCAGCCCCGTTTCCGGGTCCGTGAAGCCGATGTCGGTGTTCAGGTACCGGAACAGCGTAATGAACATGCCGTAGTAAGCGGCACGCTCGCAAAGCTCCGCACCGTTGGCGTACCAGAAAGTCGAGGAGAATCGCCATCCGAGCTTGGGATGCTCGGTCTCACTGTGGGGTCCGTTGCTCATGTCGGGGAAGGTCCTCGCTGCAACTTGCGGGCTCGGCTTATGGGCGGGATGGTACACGCAAAGCAGCCGGGCGCCCACGCGGCACCGCTGCAGGGGCTGTTGTTGACCCCGGCTGCGTATTGTGCAAAACTGTGTCTCGATGGGCCGTGACGCCGACGCTGGCACGATCAGTGCCGATCGCGATTCTGCGTAACAGCTTGACGTGAATGGCGGCACACGGCCCGGGCGCCCTTAACCCGCCCGTGGCTCCCGCCGGCGGGATGACCCCCAGGCCGAGATCGGCTCCGTCCGAGACGGCCGGCACTACTGCCGCACCGCCCGCGGAGATGGTGTAACCCGGAGGCAGCATGGACCCCGAAGCCGAAGCCAAGAAGAAAGCGACCGATCCTTCGAAGCAGGCCGCATCCAAGGAGACCGCCGAGCCACCGATTCCCGAGTCGGCCGAGCTCCACCGCCGCAAAGCATTCGGCCACACGTACTGGATGCTGAATTCAATCGAGATGTTCGAGCGGCTGGCGTACTTCGGCATCCGGGCGGTCGTGCCCATCTACATCATGCAGGCCACCGAACCCGGCGGACTGCACCTGACCGCCCTGCACAAGGGATGGATCTACATGTGGTGGGCCATCCTGCAGTCATGGCTGCCCATGTTCACCGGCGGTATCGCCGATCGTTACGGCTACAAGCGCGTGCTGTTCTACGCCATCAGCGCCAACAGCATCGGCTATCTGATGATGGCCTACATGCACGACTACTACGGCTTCTTCGCCGGCATCCTGGTGCTGGCCACAGGTACGGCCTTCTTCAAGCCGGCACTGCAGGGCTCAATCGCCCAGAATTTGACCAGAGAGAGCTCCTCTATGGGGTGGGGGATTTTCTACTGGGTGGTGAACATTGGCGCGATGCTGGCGCCGATCTTCGCTACGGTCGTTCTCGGCAAACCTCACAGTGCCGAAGGCTGGAAGAACCTGTTCCTCGTGTCGGCTGTCTACACAGCCTGCAATCTGCTGTTGCTGCTCACGTTCAGGGACGTCCCTTCGGGGGCGGACAAGACCCAAAGCCTGGCCAAGGTCTTTGGCATCACCATAGAGAACATCTGGCCCTATTGGCTCGTCGGCGGTCGGTTTCATCCGGCTCGCGGCATCCCGGGCATCCTGCTCGCCATGGGCGGCCTCTTCATCGTGATCGTCAAGCCCTTCGAAGGCCTCGGCGATAACCAGTGGAAGCTGGGGGTGGGCCTGCTGGCCGCAGGTCTGTTCTTGGCCACCTGGCTGCGGGGCGGGACGTTCACCTGGCAGCTGAGGCTGCCGGCATTTCTGCTGATCATGTCGTGCTTCTGGATGATGATGTATCAGCTCTGGGACCTGCATCCGAATTTCATTGAAGACTGGATAGACAGCGCGATGGTCACCTCCTATGTGCCCTTTGAATCCTGGCGTGAGTATGGCGACCGCGGGCTCCTGCGCGTTCCACAGCAGATTCTGCTGACCTTCTACAACGCCTTCCTGATCATCCTGCTGATCATTCCGATCTCCTATGTGGTCCGCAAAATGCGCACGCTCAGCGCCATGCTGATCGGAATGGGTGTCGCAACAACGGGCGTACTGGTTGCCGGGTTCAGCAGCACAGGCTGGTTCCTGCTACTGGGAATCACCTTCTTCTCGTTCGGGGAAATGCTTACCGGTCCCAAGAAGAACCAGTACCTCGGTTTGATCGCGCCGCCGGGCAAGAAGGGCCTGTACCTTGGCTACGTCAATATCCCTATCGGCGTGGGCGTGGGCTTGGGCTCGATGATCGCGGGTGTCGTTTACGACAACTACGGCGAGAAGGCGGGCCTGGCTCTTAAGGAGTTGGCTAAACGCCCGGCGCTGCTGGCGCGAGCTGCGCGGTCGGTCGACTGGAGCGACTCGCTCGATAGGCTCCCGGCCCTGCTGAACATCGACCGCGATCAGGCGTTCGAGCTTGCCCAGACCGACCTCGGCTTGAGCGCCCCCGACGCGGCCGACTTTCTGCTGGCGGGCTTTCAGTTCGACCAAGGACAAATCGAGAACCTCGCCCTGATGTACCTGGCTACCAGCGACGAGTACCGCGAACGGGCCGCCAACGGCCTAGCCGAGGCTTTACGCGAGGATGCATCTGAGTCGGAGGATCGGTCGGAGTTAAGCCAGGATGGTCTGGATAAACTCGGCGTAGCCCAGTACGTGCACCTGCTTCCCGAGGCCATCGGTGTCAAGCGCCCCGTGGCCTTCGAGCTGATCCGCGAATCGGTGAATCGCAATGCCGCGCCGGACGCCGCCAAGGACGACGCCGAAATCATCAACATGCTGTGGGAGCGGTTCGCGGTCGATTCCCACGTGCTTGACAACCTTTCCCTGGAGTATCTGGCTCAAGGCACGGCCCGCGTCCAGGATGTCGTCGCCGGGATGGCTTTCGAACATGGGACGGACGATCTCGAGGGGCGAATCGCTGAAATCGAGGACCGCCTGGGGATCGGCCGGACCAAGTCGTTCGCGGCCCTGTGTGCGGCCTTGGGCGCCGATGACGCAGCTGTTCAGGAGGCTCTCGATGAGTTGGAGGCTCCCACCGGCTTATGGTATGAACGTGTGTACACCTACCTCATCGAACTACCGCACCATCGCTTCGTTTCCGTCGCGCGCAAGGACTGGAAGACGGATCGTGCCCTGCTGCGCGAGCTTGTTCGCTCTGATGAATCGGCCTTGCAGACGGCCATAGCCGAGATTGATCAGGACACGCTGACCGAAACCCTCCTCAAGACGATCAAACGTGTGTTCGAAAGCGAGCAGGATGCCGGTGAGGTTACACCCGAGGGCATCAACTACCATCGCCTGTCCGAAAAGCAGGATCTGATTGTCAAGGCCCTTCAGGCCAAGGACTGGACAGGGTCACCGCGCGAAGCCGCGATGCTGTTGGGCCTAAACCCATTCGAGGCCCGGGCGATGGCGGCCGCCGAGGTAAGCCAGTCTCCTGTGAGCACCACGCGGTTTCTCTGGGACGAGTACTACCCCCAATACAAGGTGTGGATTCCGTTCGCCTCGATCGGGGTGGTGGCCATGATCGCCCTGGGCATCTTCGGCCAGATGGCCAAGAAGTGGAAGGACATGAACGCGTAGCGGCGCAGGGGCCGATCACCAATCGGCGGCGGACTCGCGCTCGGCGGCGAGCTCATCCAGGCGCCGGCGAAGGCGCTGAGCCACGGAGAGAGGGACCAGCCGGGACAGCCTTTCCGGATCGTACCCGCCGAGGTCGACGATCTGCTTGATCAGGGTGCTGCTGGTCAGGGCGTACTGGTCTGAGGTCATGAGGAAGACGGTCTCGACGTTGCCGACGATGAGGTTCGTGTTGGCCGTCTGGAGCTCGGAGCGGAGATCGAGGGTGTCCCGAATGCCACGGATGATGACCTTGGCGTTCATGGCCTGGGCGAACTCGAAGGTCAGGCCCTCGTAGTCTTCCACCCGAACGTTCTCCATGCCCGCGACGAGTTCGCGAATCATCTCCACGCGTTCCTCGGGCGTGAAGATCATCCGCTTCTCCGGATTCCTCCCGATGCCGACGATGAGTTCGTTCACCAGTTGCCGGCCGCGCTTGATGATATCCAGGTGTCCGTTTGTGATCGGGTCGAAGGTCCCCGGGAAGACGGCAATCAGCTTGCAGCGGCGCTCCATGGGTATCCCTCACTTGCATCAGCCCCAAGGCGGCTTGATTGTAGCACGGCGTGTCTGTGCTGCAATTCGGCGTAACCGGCGGCCGATCTTGACCGGCGGGCGGTGATCCGTGATCCTGCCGGTGTCATGCCCTCCGCGAAGCCGTCAACGCCTGTGGACCTGTCCGTAGACCTGGGGCCGCTTCACCTGGCCAACCCCGTGATGACGGCCTCGGGCACATGCGGGTATGGGCTGGAGTACGCCCCGTACATGGACCTTTCCCGGCTGGGCGCCTTCACTACCAAGAGCATCACTCTCCACGAGCGCAAGGGCAACGAACCGCCTCGCGTGGCCGAGGTTCGCCAGGGGATGCTCAATGCCATCGGGCTGGCCAACGTGGGGCTCAAGCGGTTCATGGCCGAGAAGGTGCCCGAGCTGCCCAAGGTAGGTTGCCCGATCATCGTCAATGTGGCGGGCTGGTGCGTCGAGGACTATGTCGCGGTCTGCGAGGCGCTCGACCCGCTGCCGGAGATCAGCGCGCTGGAACTGAATGTCTCCTGCCCGAACGTCAAGGACGGGCTGGAGTTCGGCACGCACGCCGATCGGCTATGCGAGCTTCTTGCAGGCGTCCGCCCCGTGGTGAAGCGGTGTGCGCTGGTGGTCAAGCTGTCGCCCAATGTCACCGACATCGTGGCGATGGCGCGGACGGCCATCGACGGCGGGGCGGACTTGCTCTCCATGGTCAACACGTTTTGCGGAATGGCCATCGACATCCGGACCTGGAGGCCAAAGCTGGCCAACCGTAGCGGCGGGCTCTCCGGGCCGGCCATCAAACCACTGGCCCTGTGCCTGATCGACCGCGTATATCGAGGCGCGGCACGAGACGCGGGGGTGCCCATCATCGGCATGGGGGGAATGGAGACCTGGGAAGATGCTGTCGAGTTTTTGCTTGCCGGGGCCACCGGCGTCGCCGTGGGCACTGCCACGTTCGTCGACCCGGCCGCGCCTATTACGATCATCGAAGGATTGCAGGCGTACCTGCAGGACCGCAAGCTGAGCAGCATCAGGGAACTGATCGGACAGGTCCGGGGATGACCCCTCGTCCGCCGCTACGCGACTCATCGCAACTTGGGGCTCAACGCATTTCGCAGGCCGTCTGCTGTGAGATTGCAGGAGAGGACCGCCAGGAAAATGGCTGCGCAGGATGCGAAGATGAGGTGGGGCGCGGCCTCCAGGTGAGCGTATCCCGTACGAAGCATATTGCCCCACGAGGGGTCGGGTTGCTGCACGCCGAATCCGAGCCAGCTCAGACCCGCTTCGATGAGAATCACGTTGGCCACGCCGAACGCCAGGGCCACCAGCACCGGACCCATGGCGTTGGGCAGCAAGTGAACGAAGAGGATTCGAGCCAGGCCGGCTCCCTGTGTCCGGGCCGCCAGGACGTAGTCTTCCGCCCTGAGGTGCAGGAACTCACCGCGGGTGTATCGGGCCACGGCGGTCCAACGGACCAGCCCGATGACGACGGCCAGACCAGCGATGCCGGTTCCGGGACCGAGCCATGCCATCACGGCCAGAATCAGAAAGAACACCGGGAAGCACGTAAACAGCTCGATCAGGCGGGACACAAGGATGTCGGTCTTGCCTCCGCGATATCCGGCCAGGCCGCCCAGGGGGATGCCGATCAGGGCGGCGAGCAGCATCGCTCCCAGGCCGGCGCCGATTGATGCGGACGTGGCGTGGATCAGTCGGGCAGCCACGTCGCGCCCGACATCATCCGTCCCCAGGAGATGCGAGCCGGTCGGTCCCTCCAGAATACTTGCCGACGTCTCTCGCGGTCCGTACCGGATCGGCGGCCAGAGGGCGAACGCGTCCGCGGGCAGGTCCCGCTTGGCATCGAATTGGGGATAGCGGAAGGGCCGGCTCTTGCTCACGACGCGCGCTGAGAAAGGCAGCTTATGTATTACGTCTACAATCGCCGGAAGGTGCCATGAGCCGTCGTATCGACAGAGAATCGGCTGGCGATTGGCCAGCAGAGGACCGCACACGCCGATCAACACGAGCAGGCATACGCCGATAAGGCCCACCATGGCTCGCACGTCGCGACGGAAGCGCGAACGAATCCCGCGCTCGGAGAAGTGTGGCGTTGTCGGTGTGGCGTCAATCATACGTCACCCGGGGGTCGATTCGCGCATAGGCCAGGTCCGCGAGGAGCGTGGCCAGGAGCACGAGCACCGCCGACAGAACGGTCAGGCCCATGACGGTCGGGTAGTCGCGCCGCATGATCGAGTCGAAGAGCAGGCGTCCGATTCCCGGCCAGGAGAAGATTACCTCGAGAATCACGGCACCGCTCAACAGGGCCGGCAGGGTGAGGGCGATGAGCGTAATGAGCGGTATCCAGGTGTTGCGAAAGCCGTGTCGCACCAGGGCACGCCCGGGGGAAAGCCCTTTGGCCAGGGCGGTGCGCATGTATCCGGCATCCGTTACCTCCAGCAAGTTGGCACGGATGAACCTCGCCTGAAATGCCAGCGGGCGATAGGCCAGACACACCGCGATCAGAATCACGTGGCGAAGGACATCCATGACCTTCTGTCCGGGCGACATGTCGGCGAATCCGTCGGAGGTCATCCCGCGAAACGGCAGCGCGTCCCACCACAGGCCGATCACGAGGATGAGCAATACGGCCATGACGTAGCTCGGAACGGAGTAGAGACCGTACAGCAGCACGCCGGTGGCCGAGTCAAAGAGGCCGTTTCGCCGTCGGGCTGAGAGAATCCCCACAGGAATCGACAGCGCCAGGCTGGCAACCAGGGCAACCACTGCCAGCAGCAGGGTGGCGGGCAGGGCGCGACCGATCTTCGCGATGACCGGCTGGCCGTCGGCGAACGAGCGCCCAAAGTCGAATCGCAGGGCCGCCCAGAGCCAATCGACGTACTGGATGCCAAGGGGGCGATCCCAGCCGAAGTATTCGCTCAATCGCTGATGCTCGGAGGCTGAAAGCACTCCCTGACCGAGTCCGTCTGCGGACAAGGACGGATCGCCGGGCGTCAGGTGCATGAGGGCGAAGGTGGCGATCGTGATGCCGAGAAAGGTCGGCACTACCCAGAGAATGCGCTTCACCGCGTAGCTGAACATGACGCAGCTTCGGAAGAACCGGCCATTTACGAATCGTGGATGCTGCCTGCGTCGGCCGGCACCCACCAGTCCAGCATCCCCGGGTAGAAGTTGCCGATGCCGCGGGGGCTCAGCCGGACACCGCGCAGTCGCTTGCTGAACGCCCAAAGGGAGGCTCGGTGCCACAGGAACGTGTAGGGCTGATCGGCATAGATCAGTTGCTGGATTTCACCGTAGCAGCGACGACGGAAGTCATAATCGAAGGAGAAACGAGCCTGCTCGTAGAGCTCGTCCACGCGCGGATTGGAATAACCCACGTAGTTCCGCCCGGAATCGTACTGATCGGTGCGCCAGATGTTCCAGCCGGAGTCCGGGTCCGGGTCCATGCCCCACGCCCCGACGCAGGCGTGGAAGTCGTGCCCACGGATTCTCTGGAGGAATGTAGCCCATTCCAGGGTTTGCGTGTTCATGGCCACGCCGATGGAGCGCAGGTCTTCCTGGAGAATCGCGGCGACCGTGGGACCCGCTTCCGAGCCCTGGGCGAGCAGCATGGTGAACTCGAACCTGACTCCATCTTTATAGCGCCAGCCGTCCTCGTCGCTGACACGCCATCCGGCCTCATCAAGCGTCTTTGCGGCCTGTTGCGTGTTGTAGGCGACGCGCTTGACTCGCGTTTCGAAGGCCCAGTGATCCGGGTGATAGATCCCGAAGCACGGCGCGACCAGGTTGTGATAGATTCTCTCGATCATCAAAGGCGCGTTGCCGGTCATGGTCATCGCCCGGCGGACACGAACATCGTTGAAGAACGGGTTGCTGCCGTCCTGGTTCCAGCCGATGTAGACATAGTCCCAGCGCGGAGCGAACGCTCTGACGGCCGCGCGCCCGAAGGCCTCGTCTGCGGACGCACCCGCAAACTGTGTCGCCCGGAGCGGCATCTCGTCCAGCTCACCCTTCTTAAGCATCATCAGTGCGCTGTTGGCGTCGGGCGCGATGCGAAACACGACACGCTTGATGTACGGCCGCCTGCCGGGGTAATCATCCCACCGCTCCAGCACGATGCGCTCGTTGTCCAGCCATTCGACAAAGCGGTACGGGCCGTAGCCCATCGGGTTTCGATGAACCCTGTTGAAGTAGTCGCTGTTCCGCAGCGTGGGATCGTCGCGCTGCCCGGGCTCATACACGTGCCTGGCGACAATGCTGAAGCCCAGGTTCTCTCGGGACACGGCCGAGGGCGCATCGAACGTGAAGCGGACGGTGTGGGGATCCAGAGCCCTGCACTCGGCGATCTGATCCGTGCCCACGCGCATCACGCGGATGGGAACTCGCTCATCGAGAATGGCCCGCCAGGAGAACACGACGTCCTCGGCGGTGAACGGCCGGGCGTCGTGCCACTTCAGCCTGGGCCGTAGCCTGATGGTTGCCGTGGTGTGGTCGTCAGACTCTTCGTAGGATTCGACCAAGTCCGGGTGCACCCGCCATCGCATCTTCTCGTCCCATACCACCAACGGGGGGGACAGCAATTCGGCGATGTAGAATTCGTACAGCGACGAGCGGAAGATCGGGCTGAGAGTGCGAGGATTGCCCTGGAGGGAACGATAGACGGTGGCATCCCAGTCAACGTCCCTGCCGTCCGCAGGTGGCACGCGGCTCAAGGAGGCTGGGTTGACTTGGGCTCCCGGCGGCTGGTCCGCGCTCACCGCGGCCGTTCCCGGTCCAATCGCTGCCAGCAAAGCGGTCAGCAGTAAGGTGGCGAATCCGTTCGTCCGCATGGCCATATGTCCGACCCGTGGACAGGCCTCGAAAACAGCAGGGTGCCGTACCCGGCCCCAAAGTGTACGACATGCCGAGGAGATCCTCAAATGAGCGCGTGGCCTCGGCATTCCAGAGTCAGGGAGCGGCGATCAGTCGCCGACCTGTTCCAGCTTCGACTTGGCGGCCTTCAGTTCCTCCTTAGCGTGCTCGAGGTCGTCACGCGGGCCCTGTAAGGCATCTTCCTTCAACAAGCCGGCCGTGACGGCCCCATCACTCAGTCGGACGATCTGCTCGAGCAACTCGACTCGCCGGGCGGCCGTTTTGGCGTGGAGCTCGGCGGACCGGCGTTCGGCGTCCTTCCATGAGATTTCTCCGAGAGTCGCCTCCGCCTCAATCTCGGCACTGCGGACGGCGGCCTCGGCCTCAGCCAGCTCCAATGTGGCCCAGTGTACATCCATGGCGTCGGTGTGCCCAAACTCGTACCTCATTTTGGCGCGTTCGAGCTTCGCAGCAGCCTCCTTATGCAGGAGCGCGGCCCGCTTTCTGATAATCGCGGCGTACCGGGCAGCCTTGTCAACAGGTTTGATCTCACCGGTCGCCTCCATGGCCTCCAGCTCGACGAGCTCCTCGTCGAGTTGGGCAAGAGCCAGTTGCGTCTCGGCGTTTTTTAACGCCGCCGCATCCACCCGCCCTGCCTCGTAGAGAGCCCGGAGGCGCTCGACCAACCCCCTAACATGCTGAACGCGGTTCGCGGCCAGCGCCTTTTGGATCTTGCCGGCCTCGGCCTCGAACTGCGAATCGGACAGCGCACCCTCGGCGCGCTTCGACTCCAACTCGGCCAACGCCATCTCCAGGCGAGCCTCCTCGAGCTCTTTACGGGCGCCCTCAACCCAAGCTGGTGAGACCAACCCCGCCTGTTCCGCAGCGCGAACCTGGTCGAGGCGTTGCTCCGCTTCCTTCACTCGTTTGGCGATTTGCTGGAGATGCTCCTTCGCTTCGGATTCATCGGCCAGAGCCAAGGGTGCAGAAGTGATCAGAAAGCATCCCAAGGTCAAAGCTGCGATTCGCTTGTACATGTCGTGGTTCATCATTGCGTTCTCCGTATTCGGCGCCCCGGACGATCGCGAAGCACACAAGCCCCATCGGTTCCGGGCAACGATTCCCGGCAATGCCAGTTTCGGCGTTTCTCCTTCACGATGGAGGAGCATAACGCGCCATGAGGACCTCGGCCGTCTTGAGCCCATCCACGGCTGAGGAAACGATGCCTCCGGCGTATCCAGCGCCTTCACCCACCGGGTACAGCCCGCGGACCGTGACCGATTCGCGGGATACGCGATCGCGCAGGACGCGGATCGGGGCACTACCCCTCGTCTCCGGCCCGGTCAGAATGGCATCCTGCCCAGCATACCCGGGCATGCGTTCCTCGAGCACGATCAGAGCCCGGGCAATGGCCTCATGCACATAATGGGGCACGATGCGGCGGATGTCGGCCCAGTCGGCCCCGAGCGGGCAACTCGTGCGCATTTCCCCGTCGGAAAGCCGGCCCGCCAGGAAGTCCGCGGCCCGCTGACAGGGCAGGCGATATGTCCGGCCGGTCAGCTCAAACGCCTGTTCCTCCCAGGATCGCTGGAAGGCGATGGCCGCCAGGGGATCGTCGCCATGCTCGCTCCCTTCGAGGGTCAGGACCAGTCCGCTGCTGGCCAGGGGGCCCTGCCGTTGCGATCGGCTGGCGCCGTTTGTGGCCAGCAGACCCGGCACTTCGTTGGTGACCAGGACTTCGCCGCCCGGGCACATGCAGAAGCTGAAGACGTTGCTCCCATCAGGCACGACGCCCTTGGCCACCACCTGATACTCGGCCGCAGGCAAGGTGTCGCAGGCGGCGGCTTCTCCGTACTGCCAGCGGTTCACCATCCCCTGTGGATGCTCAATACGCAAGCCCATCTGGTAGGGTTTTGAAACCAGCTTGACACCTGCGGCCGCCAGCATCGCGTACGTGTCGCGGGCCGAATGCCCCGTGGCGAGGATGCAGACCGGGGCTGCGAGGCGCTCCGGTCCGACCGTCAGAGCCTTCAGCCGCCCGTCCTCGATTCGCAGGCCGCTCAAGCGCCGCTCGAACTGGACCTGCCCTCCCAGAGATTCGATCTGGAGGCGCACACGGCGGCAGATGCCCGGTAGTCTGTCGCTGCCGGCATGCGGTCTGGCGTCAATCAAGAGGTTTGGGTCGATCCCGAAGCGGAACAGTGTCCGCATGACGAGGTCCACACGGCTGTCATGCACGCGGGTATAGAGCTTTCCGTCACTGTAGGTTCCGGCGCCACCCTCGCCATAGAGGAGATTAGACTCCGGGTGGAATCGACCCTGCCGATAGAAGTCGCGCAGAATGTCGCGGTGGCGTTTGGAGACATCCCTTCCGCGCTCGAGGATAATCGGGCGGTAGCCGTGCTCAGCCAGCAGCAACCCCGCGAACATGCCTGCCGGGCCGAAGCCCACAATGATGGGCCGCTCCGGCATGGGCTCGGTACCCGGGCGGAGTTCTTGCCGCTCCGGAGCCCGGAGCAGTTCCACATCACGTCTATGCAGCCGAGCGACCACACGTCGTTCGGCCGCGCGGTCGCGCAGTGTTACCTGCAAGTTGTATGAGTAGAAGACTTCGCCGCGTCTGCGGGCGTCGATCGAGCGTCGTACGATGGCATACAGTCCGATCTCACCGGCCGGCACTCTCAACCGCCGTGCGGCCCGCTCAGGCAGTAGCTCCGGGTTCTCTCCCAGATTAAGACGCAGATTCCGCACCGAGATAGGCATGACTTCATTGTGGCCTACTCCCCGCCTTTCCGGCAAGCGCTCGGGCCAAGAAGACGCCCCGCGCCGGTGACCGGAGCGGGGCGCCCTTACGCATTATCCGTGCGGTCTATCAACCGCGGCGGTGAGAGTTTGTGTGCGACCATCCCTGGTCCTAGGGCGTATCCTCCTCGTCCTCATCCACAACGATATCTATCGTTGCCTCGCCGCTGTCCGTCGTCCTGAGGATGATAATGCTATGTTCGTCGTCGCCAAGGGTCTCCAGATCGATCATGTCGGGCTCCACGCCTTCGCCCTCCGAAATCATGATCTTCATGTCCTTGTGGAGGTCGAAGGACTCGCCCTCCTCCATGTGAATGGTGTGTCTTAGCTTCTTGCACCGGACGTTCGAAGGCGGCATTTCGCCGACCGCGTCGATGTATTCGGCTACGTCCTCCGTCGTGAGATCCGCGGAGATGTTCTGCATGAGCCAGCCGGCCGGCGTTCGCGGGAGGATGACTTCGGACTCGCTCTTTCCGTGCCATACGAGCTGCTCCGCGTCCTCGCCGTCGCCGATCTGAAGCTCGACCTTGACGTCGGCGTCCTCTTCATCGCTCTTGGTTGCCACCTCCTTGACCACCTCGATGCGGATCGGAGCGGTCACGAGGGCCACGGCTTCATCGAGAGACAGAGTGTCATTCCCATCAGTATCCGCGGACTGAAACTCGGCCAGAACGGCCTCGGGATCCGCCAGCGCCAGCGCGGTCAGATAGGCCGCCCGTTCGGTCCAGCTGACCTTCCCATCATCGTCGACATCAGCAATGACGGGGATCTCCGGCATCTTCATGTAGTGCGCCAGCGAGCCGCACGGACCCGCCCCCACAGGCGCCTGGGTGGTGTGCAGATCGCCGCCTTTGGTGATGACCACGCACTTGGCGGTGCCTTTGTCCCCCTCCCTGGCAGTGAAGTATGCAGTGGAATCGACGTCTTCGTCCAGCACCGTCCCGTCCTCACCGATGACGCGGACAGTGAGTGTCTTTCCGCCTTCCCCGTCCTGCTCCTGCAGGATGACCACCTTCCCGTCTGCGGAGGCCACTACCGCCGCATCACCATCGTCCTGAGGCGCGGGGTCGTCGGCCACGGCGGCTCCCGTAAGGGCGAGTCCTGACCACGCCAGGATCCCCATCAACGCCGGCCAGTCCAGCCGGCACCGCCTGTTCG
>CP070685.1:2626473-2636603 GCA_020352895.1 Phycisphaerales bacterium | reverse complement strand
CCCGCCGGAGGCCCCGATGAGCAGGACGGGCTGACGGTCCTTGAGCACGAGGGTCGGAGCCATGCTGGACAGCGGGCGCTTCCCCGGCAGGATGGCGTTGCGGCGGGAATGGATCAGGCCGTACGCGTTGGGGCGTCCCGGCTCGGCCTCGAAGTCGTCCATTTCGTTGTTGAGGATGAGTCCCCAGTCCCCGACGGCCGCGAGTGAACCGAATCCGGTGTTGATCGTCTCGGTGCTAACGAGACAATTGCCGTGGGAATCCACGACGCAGAAATGGCTGGTGCCATGGTCCTCGGGCGGCGGTGCCAGTCCGTAGCCGTCGACCTCGCTGGTGAGATCGAGGGAGACGCGGGCGGCCAGACTGCCACCGTACTCCCTGCTGGTCAGCCAGGCGGTGGGCACTCGGACGAAGTCGGAGTCGCCCAGCCAGTTGGCCCGGTCGGCGAAGGCGTGCTTGAATGCTTCGGCCTTCAGGTGCCAGACATCGAGCGGGTTCGCCTGAGCGATCCGGCCCACATCGAACTCGGCGAGGATGTTCAAGATCTCCGCAAGGCAAATGCCCCCCGAACTAGGTAGGGGCATGGCGATGATCTCGTACCCTCGATAGTCGATGCGGAGCGGCTCGCGCTCCTTGACTTCGTATCGGAACAGATCGTCCTTGGTGATCAGGCCGTCGTTCGCGGCCATGGCGGCCTCGATGCCGGCGGCTACCCGGCCGCCATAAAAGCCCTTGCGGCCCTCTGAGGCGATGCGGTCAAGAAGCGCCGCAAGCGCGGGCGTTCGTACGAGGGCTCCGACCTTGGGCGGGCGCCCTTGCCGCAGGTGGGATCGCCAGACGTAGTCGCAGCTTGCGGCGAGTTGCGGGTGCGCGCGGTATATCTCGACGGCGTCATGACATGCCTTAACGTAGGCCTCATCGGCGATGAATCCGTCTCGGGCCAGCATGATGGCCCCCTGGAGCAACTCAGAGAGCGGCTTGGTGCCCCAACGTTGGTGAGCCTCCAATCGGCCGGCGACCAGACCGGGGACCGCCGCGGCCCGAAACCCATAACGGCTGGGTAGGGGGACCTCGGCGCCGGACCCAGCACTGTGGCGAGCGAACATCTGAGGGTGGGCTGCGGCCGGAGCGCATTCCCGGAAATCCAACGTGAAGACGCGCCCATCTTCGGCGGAGCGGTAGATCAGGAAGCCACCGCCGCCGAGGCCGGTGCTTTGAGGGCGCGTAACGGCCAGAGCGAAAGAGATGGCCGTGGCTGCATCGACGGCGTTGCCTCCCGCTCTTAACACGGCCGCACCGATGCGAGAGGCCGCGGCGCTGTCGCTGGCCACCATGCCGTGCTCGCCTTCGAGAATCCAATCGCCGGTGGTTTGCGGCTCAGTGCATCCAGCCAGGACAACAGTGAGCAACAGAGTCAGGGTCGTTACGCGACATCGCAGGCATTGCAGGAAGCGGGTTGTGGTTCTGCCTGAGGTTTTCTTTCGATGATCCATCCGCTTCACCTCTCTGTCGATTCTCGTCGGACCGTCGCAGATCTGCACGAGCCGGTCCGTTTGGCCTAGTCATCGCGCCAAGGATACAGGGGAACCTGCAGCATGCCATGGTCGTCGATGAGATCTTTCAGCTCTTCAGGATTGCTGAGTACCGCGCGGTTGGCCTCGAAGAACCAGTCGACACGCTTCCAGTCGCGGAGCACGACGGCGTGGGGGCCGATCCCTGGTTCCAGGTCCTTGCCGACAATCACGGCGAGCATCTTGTTGGCACCATAAGCTTCGGCGTCTGACGCCTTGTCGCCGATCCCAATCAAGAGGTTGGGCCAGTCGTCACGGAGTTTTTCCAGCGATTTCCGCTTGAACTCCTCCGGGCGGGCGGCCTGACGAATTCCCTTGGCCGTGACCACCGGCCCCGGCGGGAAGTCCTCTTCATCAAGCCACTCGCGCGTCTTGTCCAGCAGGAATCGGGGCCGGGCCGTAAGGTAGAGAATCTGGTATTCCTCCGCGAGGCGGTTGAGGACCTTGCGAGACCTCTTGAGCGGGTCCGATTCGTCATCCTCATCCTCAAGGATCAGTTCTTTGTATTCCGTCTCGGCGAGCGTATTGTCCACGTCCACGGCGATAATGGTACGATTGCGCCGCCATGTATAGATGTTGCCGCGGCTTCGCAGGTCACGACCTTCCACGCGGGCCCGGGCCTCGAAGCGTCGTGCGGTGCCATCCGGCAGCCTGCATTTGTCGTCCGCTCTGCCGTCGCGATCGGTCTCGTCGTCACCGACCTCGCGGCCGTCGACGTAAAACCGAACGCGTACGTCTTCCACGTCCCGGCGAAGCCCTAACACTGGTTCCTGCTCCACGTAAGCCATGAGCCGGACCTTACTGTTGCCCTCGCGAGCGAGAGCATCATCCGCGCTGAGAATTGCCGGGCCACAGCCGGGGACCAGCGCGCTTCCCAGAATCCAGGCGTAGATCACAAAGCGGGCCATCCTTTTGGGGGTGCTCCTTGGAACAGAGAACAGACCAAGCATCCGCGCCACGTTCTTTGTACAGCACACGGCAACTCGAGGCCAGACGTGTTCTGTGGTGGGCACGCCCCGCAGTGAGAGCCAAGGGCCGAGGCCAAGTGCCTGCGGATGTCTTTGGATGGAGGACGCCTCTAAAAAGCCACGTGGATTTCGTAGGCCCCGACAGTCACGGTGTCCCCGTCACTGAGCAGGGCCTGCGTACACTTCTGGCCGTTGACCATGATCTCGGCAAGACGGTCCTCGCGCGAGATGTACCAGCGTCCCTGGCGGTAGGTGAATCGGGCATGACGTGGGGACACGGAAGCGTGCTCGATGCAGACGTCGCAGTTCTCGTTACGACCGAGGATGGATTCCTTCCGTGGGTCCAGCTTCACCGTGTTCGAGGATCCGCTGATGGCCTCGACAATGTTGAGGATCAGGGCGCGTTGCCCGGATGGAGCGGCCGGGGGGGCTTGGAGGTTCAGGCCGGTGTCCGCGGAGGGGTCGGTCCTTCTGGACGGCTGCGGGGCGGCCTGGACCTCCTCGGGCGTCGGTGGGGCCTTCTCTGGAACACTTGTCTGCAGAATCTCGGCCAGACGGCGATCGTACTCGGCCTTCTTCTCGGGATCCCGGAGGACGGCACGGGCCAACCCGATCTGGTTCATGATCTCCTGGACCATGGCTCGAAAGGACGGGTCGGGATGGTCTTCGTAGGGTTTGATGCAGGCCATCTGGTGAAGGCTGGCCTGCTTGATGGCGGCGACGTCGTCGCAGAATGGCTCGAGGCCCAGAAGGGCATACAGGTGCGGCGGTCGCGGGCCGGGGGGCAAACCCAGCAGACGGCTGTATGGGTCCAGTTTCCGGGTCATGTTAGCCTCCGCCGCTAATCGGTGACCAAGCGGCCGACCTCATCCTTGAGTTTCATCAGCTCGCTCTCACTCATGGCCGTGTCGCGCCGGATGGTGCTTTCTGCGGACACGCCCGAGGTCCGATCCACCGCCTTCACGTGGACGCGGCCGCGCGTATCGTAGCGGAAAACCACCTCCACAGGCGAGCCTTTGGACAGCCCATCGGGGAGTTGGGAGATCACGCACTGGCCAATCTGGGTGCACGCTGCCGGATCGGCGGCCTCGCCTTCGATGATTCGCACGATGACCATACGCTGATTGTCTTCCTCCAGGCCGAAGACCTTGCTGCGCATGGTCGGGAGCGGCGTGTCCTTGGGGATAATGATACTGTTGACCATCACGTTGTCTTTGGGCGACCGGGCCGCGACACCAAGACTATGGGCGTTGACGTCGACGACCTGGGCCTCCTCGACGGGAGTCTGCGTTCCTTGGGCAAGGGCCGCCAGCGAGGCGGTGAGCTCCTCGAAGGAGGGCTCCTCATCACCGAGGTCCGGCATGAGCTCGGCCAGCTTCTTGCCCTTGCTATGCTGGGCGAACAGGATCGCCGCGTGGACGGCGGCACCATGGGCGATAGCCTCGTCGGCGGGCAGGCCGGCGTGCGGCTCCTTGCCGGAGACTCGCTGGAGCGTGTCTCGGACCATGGGCATGCGTGTAGAGCCGCCCACGGGCAATACTTCGTCTACTTCGCTCCAGGTAAGTCCGGCCCGCTGAAGCAGCAGCTCGATGCAGATCTCGGCCCGGGCCAGAAGGTCGGCGGTGAGCTCCTCGAACTTGTCCCGTGTGACCTGTACGCGGCTCATGAGCCCCCCGAAGTGAACGGCGATGGTGGCTCTCTTGCGATTGGAGAGTGTTCGTTTGGCCTCCTCGCAGGAGTTGTAGGTGGCCTGGTAGGCGTGTGCATCGGTACGGGGGTCGACGCCGTGCTCTCGTATGAACTGCTGGGAGACGTAGTCTACCAGGCGCTTGTCCCAGTCGATTCCGCCGAGCAGGGCCTCGCCTCCGCAGGCCAACACCTCGAACCGGTTTCCGTCGATACGGATGAGCGTAGAGTCCAGGGTTCCTCCGCCCAGATCGAAGACCAGCGTGGTGGCGGGCGCGGTGGCCGCGACGCGAGCCGTGACCAGATCCGAAGGGTCTCCACCGCGGCGGGTGTATTCGACAAAGGCGGCGGCCAGGGCGGCGGCGGTCGGCTCGTTGATGAGGTCGATGACATTGATGCCGGCTATACGAGCGGCATCCTCAGTGGCTTTGCGGCGCGTGTCTCCGAAGTAGGCCGGCACGCTGATCACAGCCCCGTCGATTTCGCCCAAGCGGTGCTCGGCATCGCGGACGACCTTGCGAAGGACCATGGCCGACAGGGCGACCGGAGACAGTCTCTGTCCGGCGATCAGACGGCTGTAGAAGCGCTCGCCCATTTCTCGCTTGAACTCGCTGGCCACGAGGTCCGGGTCGGCAAAGGCGGCCCTCTTGGCGTCGCGTCCCACGACTACGGCGCCATCCTCTTCGAAGAGGACTACCGATGGGGTGAGGGGCTCGCCCTCCATGTTGGGGACGGTGATGGCGTTGCCAAAACGGTCGAGGAAGGCCAGCGACGTGTAGGTGGTCCCTAGGTCGATTCCGACGATACGTCCGATGGGCTCGCTCATTCCGATGGTTCCTGTCCGTGCGTCGGGGTCGGCACCCGGCTGCGGGATTGTATGCGGTATCCGGTGTCTTTGTCACTTTGAGCTTGCGGATTCACAGCCGAAGTTGCGGGCGGACGGGACGAGACGGGTCGATCACGGGCACATCACATGGGTACGTATGATCGTATTTGTGGGCCGAGGCGGTGTTGAAGACCACGATCTTCTCGTCGGGCGCGACGAGGTCGCGGTCGCGCAGGGTGATCAGCGCCCCGATGCAGGCCGCGGCTTCCGGGCAGATCGACAGTCCGGTGAGCCCAGTACCCAGGCGCTGCCAGGTGGCGATCCGGTCGTCGGGCACTGCCACCGCGCAGCCGCCGCTGTCGCGCACGGCGTCGAGGATCATGAAGTCGCCGACCGCCGAGGGCACGCGGATGCCCGGCGCGGCGCAGCGGGCGTTCTCCCACGGTTCGGCAAGGCGTTGACCGGCCTCGAAGGCGCGGACGATCGGGGCGCACCCATCGCTCTGCACGGCGACCATCCTCGGCAGCGTATCGGCTCTCAACCAGCCCAGTTCTCTGAGCTCGCCGAAGGCCTTCCACATGCCGATCAGGCCGGTTCCGCCTCCCGTTGGGTAGACGATGACGTCGGGCAGAGACCAGTCGCACTGTTCGGCCAGCTCCAGCCCCATGGTCTTCTTGCCTTCGATACGGTATGGCTCCTTCAAGGTGGACATGTCGAAGCAGTCCAGTTCCTCGGTAAGATCGCGGGTGATCCGGCCGCAGTCGCTGATCAATCCGTCGACGAAGTAGGTATGGGCGCCATACTGCATGCATTCGATGACGTTGGGGGTGGGCGTGTCTCGGGGCATGAAGACGAACGCCTCGGCGCCCGCGGCGGACGCGTACGCGGCCAAGGCCCCTCCAGCGTTCCCGTTGGTGGGAGCGATGAAGCGCCGCCTCCCGAAGCCGAGGGCCATGTTGACGGCCACGGCCATTCCCCGGTCTTTGAAGCTGCCGGTGGGCAGCCGCGATTCATCCTTGATCCACAGATTCCGAAAACCGAGCTCGGCGGCCAGCCGGTCCGTGCGGAGCAGAGGCGTTACTGCCTCCTGCAGGCTGACGGGCTCGCGCCCCAAGGGAAATGGAAGCAACTCGCGGTAGCGCCACATGGTGAGCGGCCTAGCAGCCAGAGCCTCGCGGCTGGCAGCACGGCCCACCCCCGGGAGGTCATAACGAACCCACAGAGGACGACCCTCGTGAAGGGTGTGCTCCAGATTTGCATCGAGGCACGTACCGTCCCACGCGGACTCCAGGGAGGTCACGAAACCATGTTGGGCTTGGCGGGTCATCCTGCGATTATAACGCCTGATGCCATCTGAGCCATTGCCGGGCTTGCACTGGATGGCGCCGCGGCCAACAATGGCGACAGCATGGAATCGCCGGTCCTTTGGCCATATCGATCGCCCCCGGCTCATGAGGCCGTGTCGGCCATCATTCGGCGGCGATCCACGAATGCGGCAGACGTTCGCGAGATTGCGTTGGACGGGTTTGACCTGTCGCTCGCCAAGCGTGTGTTGGACCTGGGCTGCGGGTTCGGATTCATGGCCGAGGCCGTGGCGCCCCGCGTGGCTCCGGAAGCCGAGATCGTCGGCGTCGATGTCTGGCAAGCGAATCAGCCCCCGTTCCTGGAGAGAGTCGCAGCCCATGGGCGCCGGGCCTCGTTCAACTGCATGAATGTGGGTTGGGAGTTGCCCTGGCCGGATGGAACCTTCGACCTGGTGATCTGTTCCTACTCGCTGTACTTCTTCGCGGAGGTACTGCCTGAGATCCCGCGCGTCTTGACGCCGAACGGCACGTTCCTTGCTCTGACCCACAGTCGCAGGGATTTCCCCGCGTTGGCCTTGATTGTGGGACTTTCCGCGCCGGGCGGGGAATGGCTATCAATAATATCGCGCTTCTCAGCGGAGAACGGAGGCAGCCGGCTCGGACGGTGGTTCGGGCAAGTCGAACGCGTGAATTACCCCAACACACTGGTCTTCGGCCGGGACGAGATTGACGACCTGCTGGCATTTCTGCATTTCAAGCTTCCCCTGCTCCTGCCGGGTTGGCAGCCGAGCGATGAACTGCCTCCGGGGGTTTGTGAGCGGGCCCGGAAGCTGTTGTCCATGCGTGGGAAGCTGGTCATCGAGAAGAACGACGCGGTCTTCCGTTGCCGCAAGCCGCGGACCCAATTCGAGTGAGCACAGGGTGGTAGCCGATCGGTGTGGGGGAGTCGAGGCGAGGGCCACCTCAGGCGCGGATGGCGGCTTCGAAACGCTCGGCGAGTCCGGCTTTGATGTTCTCCAGGGCCGGGATGATCTCTGCCTGTTGCAGCGTTCTGTCCGGCGTCTGAAAGCGAAGCGAAAAGGTGACGCTCTTCTTGTCGGCCGGGATGCGCTCCCCTTCGTAAAGATCGATGATCCGGGTGCTGCGCAGGAAGGGGCCGCCCCGGCTGGAAATGGCCTCGACCAGGTCAGCGCCGGGCACGTTCTTGCCTACGACAATGTTCAAGTCCGCGGTGATGGCCTCGTGACGGTACTCGTTGTGGTAATCCTCCACAGGTGCGGCCAACTCCTCAAGCAGGTCCACATCGAGTTCGAGGAGGCAGGCGTCGAGGACCTTCATGCCTAGCAGCTTCCTCAGACGGGGGTGCAGCTGTCCGAACAAGCCGAGTAGGTGGGTGTGGTGCAGGATACGGCCGCAGCGCCCGGGGTGCAGCATGGGGTGCGTGTGCGGTTCGTAACTTGCCCCGGTGATCCCCAGGGTGCTGAGCACGGCCTCGGCGATGCCCTTGGCATGGAAGACGTCGTAAGGCATCTCGGCCCCGGTCCACTCGCGGGCCTGGGCCGCGCCGGCCAGCACGACGCCGAGGCGGCGGCGTTCTTGTCGCTCGGCCGGGTCAGGCCCCAGGTTGAACACCTTGCCGACTTCGAAGAAGGCGAGGCGGCGCCGGCCAGCGCGGTGATTGATCCGGGCGGTTTCCAGAAGGTTGTACATCAGGTCGGGGCGCAGGGCCTTGAGCTCTTTGCTGGGAGGGTTCTGTAGCTCGATGAGCCGCGGTTTGCGCCCCGGGTCAGCGGCATATGCCTTCTCGAGTACTTCCGGGTCGGCCAGCGTATCGGTGATGACCTCATCGAGGCCGAGGCCGGTCATGATGTCGCGAAGGCCCTCGTCGAAGCTACGCGGCGATTCGAAAACGTGCGGCGGCGTCTCGCTGGAGAGCATTTGGGTGGGGATGTTCTCGTAGCCGTAGATGCGGGCGACTTCCTCCGCGACGTCGGCCATCTGGGTCACGTCGCTCCGCCAAGAAGGCACCTTGACTGTCAGCCTGCCGTCGTCAAGCCGGGCTTCGAATTCCAGGCGCTGAAGGTACTCGCACATCTGTACCGGTGTGAACTGCGTGCCGAGCAACGCGTTGATGCGTTGGGGCTCGGCCTCAATGACCGTGGGGCTCCAGGGAGGATCGTAATGGTCCAGCATCGTGCGGGAGCAGTGTCCGCCGCCCAGTTCCAGGATCATCTGGGTCGCCCGCAGGATGGCCTGGGCGACGCCTTCGGGATCGAGATACTTCTCCAGGCGGGTGCTTGCTTCGGTACGGATGGCGAGCTTGCGCGAGGTCTTGCGGATGCACGTCTGGTTGTAGTGGGCCGCGTCCAGGAGGATGTTGGCTGTTGAGGACGTGATCTCGCTTTCTTTGCCGCCGATGATGCCGGCCAGGGCCAGGGGCTTGTCGCCGTTGCCGACCACCAGCATGTCGTCGGTCAGGTCGTAGGTTCTTTCGTCGATGGCGGCCATTTTCTCGCCGGGGCGGGCCCGGCGGACGAGGATGTCGGTGTTTCCCAGCTTGTCGTAATCGAATGCGTGGAGGGGCTGGCCGGTCTCGAGCATGACGTAGTTGGTCACGTCCACGACGTTGTTGATGCTGCGCATGCCGCCAGCGACGACGCGGTCGGCCAGCCATCGCGGGGAGGGGCCGATCTTGACGTCGCGGATGATCTGAATCGCGAAGCGGCGGCAGAGGTCCGGAGCCTCGACGGTCAGCGAGCAGAACTCGTTGGCGTCCAGGTCGGCCGGCTGGGGATTCGGCGGTGCGGCCGGGCGGAAGGGCGTGCCGAGGCTGGCGGCCAGGTCTCGGCACAGGCCGACCACTCCGAGGCAATCGGGCCGATTCTGGCGAACCTCGAGGTCAAAGACGATGTCGGTCATTTCCTCGGCCAGGAGCCTGCCGGTCTCGTAGTAGTCGGGCAGATCCACGGGCTCGGCGGAGTTCGTGGTGTAGCCGACGTCGGCCTGGCTGGCGAGCTTGGCCCCTCCGGTGCCGACGCCGACCAGCAGCGTGGCCCACTTCGAGCCCACCGAAGGACAGAACTTGTGAGCCAGAGCGCGGACTCTGCCGGACGGCCCCACGTCCAGGCTGATGTCGAAGACCTCGCCCTTCTGCTGACTGACGTCGATGACCTGGCCGACACGGAGCTCGCACTCGAGCCTGCCTTGGGGCTTGAACGCCTCGGGAGCCAGAACGCGCAGTTCAAAGGAAGGATCGGCATCGGCACGGAAGACGAACCAGTCGAGCTTCTTGAGTCCCGACGGGCTGCGTTCGGCCAGTTCAGCCGTTACCTTCTCGCGCCAGGCCGGGTTGACCCGGTCGATGTGCTCGGTCATGTAGCCGGTGTAGGTCAGCCGGTCGGAGATGACCTGGAGATCGTCCGGCAGATCCATGAAATCCTTGGCCCATCCCAGGGGAAACTTCATTGCGGTCCAGTCCTTTACGCCTTCTCGATTATCCTTTCCGATGCCGTGTCACGGGCGTGCCCCCCACCTAGTCCGGGTAACAGATGTCTCCGTTGTATAGCGTTCGGATGTCGTCGATGTGGAACCGCGACATGACGATGCGGTCCAGGCCCATGCCGAAGGCGAAGCCGCTGTAGATGTCGGGGTCGAGACCGACGTTGCGGAGCACGTTGGGGTGGACCATGCCCGCACCGAGCATCTCGATCCAGCCGCGGTACTTGCAGGTGGGGCAGCCAGTAGAGCGGCAGAAGGAGCAGTCCATGTCCACGCCGA
>CP070685.1:2619426-2626373 GCA_020352895.1 Phycisphaerales bacterium | reverse complement strand
ATGGGTTTCGCATCGGTGGCCTCGGCTCCTTTCGTTCGCAGCAGCTACAACGCCGCGGAAGTCTTCAAGAAGACCATCCGGCGCGGTTGTTGACTCGGAGGCTGCACGTTGATCACATCGGATGTGCTCTTGTTCGTCCGCGGGCTTGGCGCCGGCGGGTGAGTGGCATAATCTGCGACCGACATGACCCACGAGAAACTGGCCAAGAAGCTGGCGGGGCGGTTCATCGTCTTCGACGGCATCGACGGCTGCGGCAAGAGCCGTCAGCGCGAGTTGTTGGGCGCGCTTCTGGAGCGGGCCGGCGGGGACGTGGTCCACTGTCGTGACCCGGGGGGAACGGTGATCGGCGACCGAATCCGCCACGTGCTGCTGGATTTCGATCTGGCGGCCATGAGTGCTCGCTGCGAAGCGCTGCTGTTCATGGCCAGCCGGGCCCAACTCGTGGGCGAGGTCATCGAGCCCGCCTTGCGGGCGGGGCGAATCGTGCTCTGCGATCGCTATATCTCCGCCACCTGCGCCTATCAGGGAGCGGCGGGCAACGACGTGGACGACGTGATCGCGTTGGGGCGACTCGCCGTGGGGAAGACCTGGCCCGATCTGACCTTCGTCCTGGACATCACCGTGGAGGAGAGCTTCGCACGCACGAACCGGCAGGCCCGGCCGAAGGTGCGCCCCGGGCAGACCCATATGTTCAGCGATGCGCGGACCGACGCCATGGAGGCGCGCCCCAAACGGTTTCACGAGAAGGTTCGCAAGATCATGTTGCGACTGCCCGAGTTCTATCCCACGCCGGTTCGCATCCTGGACGGAACGGGCGACCCCGACGCAATCCACCAAGACGTGATCAGAGCGCTGGAAGATGTGTTTAGCTGAGATTCGGCATCAGCGGTCGGCGCAGCGGTGCCTGCAGACCGCCCTGGGCGGGCCTCGCGCCCCGCACGCGTATATCTTTCACGGCCCGGAAGGAGTGGGCAAGGAGATGCTGGCCCGAGCGTTTGCCCGCGTCCTGTTGTGCGAGCACCCCGCGAAGCGCGCCCCGGATTCGGAGGAGGAGGCCTCCATTGCGGCCGGGGGCCTCATCATTGATGCGTGTGGTAAGTGCGAAGACTGCACGTTGATGTCGGCCGGCAGTCACCCGGATTTTCATTTGATCTATCGAGAGCTTATCGAGTTTCATCCCGATCCGAAGGTGCGCGGGCGCAAGGCCCTCGATCTGGGCGTGGATGTGATCCGCGAGTTCCTGATCGCCGCGGCCGGCAGCCGTCCGCTCCGCGGCCGGGCCAAAGTGTACGTCGTTCGCGAGGCCGAGCGAATGAACGTCGCGGCGCAGAACGCCCTGCTCAAGACGTTGGAGGAGCCTCCGCCCGACACCTACATCGTTCTGGTCACCAGTTCGGCGGCGCGCTTGTTGCCCACCACCCGTTCGCGCGCCCAGATGGTGCCCTTCGGCCCTTTGCCACCCGAGTTCGTTTGTGAGCGCCTGCTGGCATCCGAATACGAACTGACCGGGGCCGAAGCGCAGTTCCTGGCCACTGTCTCGGAAGGGCGGCTGGGACCGGCCCTGGAGTCGGCGGCCGACGAACTGCACGAAGTCAAGAAGCATCTGTTGTCCGAGACGGCGACCCTAGAACCGGGACGGGCGGTGAGTTGGGCGAAGGGCGTCGAAGAGGCGGGCAACTGTCTGGCCGAGGCCATGTCCGCGGCGCGGAGTGAAGCTTCCCAGACGGACTTGAAGCGACACGCATTGGGGCAATTGCTCAGCGCTCTGGCTTACGCCTTCGACGACGTCCTCCGGCTTCACCTGGGGCCGGGCGAATTGAGGGCCCACGCTGATCAGGAAGACCTGATCCGCGAGATGTCGGGACGCCTGGACCCCGACCGCGCTGCCCGGGCCGTTCGTTGCCTGGCCGAGGCCGAGGCCAATCTCCACCGCAACGTCAATGTGGTCCTGACTCTTGAAGGGCTGGGCGCCGAGCTGACCGACCTGTTGCACTCCGCTCCAACGGGTGTCGAGGGGCGATAGGACGTGGTGCGTCGGTCGGGCCAGTGGCAACCCGCGGCGCGCTTCGATACCATGTGTATAGAGCAGTGACAGCCCCGCGGAACGTACTGTGGGCCTGGAGGTTTGGCACACGATGCCGGAAGGTCGACAAGAAGAGGGTCCCGAATCCTCCCCCGATGCGCCGGGCGAATCCATGCCGGAGGCGCGTAAGAAGCCGCCTCCCAGCACGGTTCTGGCGCGGTACGGGCGAATGCGACATGTCGGCGAATTCCTGGTGCCCAGGAGCCTGGACGCGGCGAGCTGCAGGGGCAAGCTCATCTTGCAGACCGAGCGGGGCGTTGAGATCGGCGAGCCGATCCCTCTGACGTGCACGCTCTGCGTGAGCGCTGTGAGCAGGGATCAAGTTCGCGAGTATGTGAGGAACAGCGGGGCGGACTCGCTTCGCTTTCAGGCCGGCCGCGTTCTTCGTGAAGCCAGCTCCGACGACCTGCTCGAGCAGAGACACATTGACGCGCAGAAACAAGAGAAGCTGGAGATCTGCGAGCGCCTGGTGGACAAGCACGGGCTGGAGATGAAGCTCGTGGACTGCGAGCACGTCTTCGGCGGCGAGAGGGTGGTTTTTTACTTCATGGCGGAAGGCCGCGTGGACTTTCGCAATCTGGTCAAGGACCTGGCTGACGAATTTCAGACGCGTATCGAGATGCGGCAGATCGGTGCCCGCGATGAGGCCCGGCTGGTGGCAGACTACGAGACCTGCGGCCGGGAGTGTTGCTGCCGAAACTTCCTGAAGACACTCAAGCCTGTAAGCATGCGCATGGCCAAGATGCAGAAGGCCACGCTGGATCCTTCCAAGGTCTCCGGACGGTGCGGCCGGTTGAAATGCTGTTTGCGATACGAGCACGGCACCTACGAGGAGTTGGACGCCCGCCTGCCTCCAATCGGCCAACGGGTGAACACGACCGAGGGGGAAGGGGTGGTCATCGACAGGCAAATCCTCACCCAATTGATCCAGGTAGAGGGCGAGGCCGGACAGATATTCAGCGTGGGGATTGAGCAGTTACTGGCTCCGGGCGAGCGGCCACCGCCGAAGTCCAAGAGCGGTCGGGAGGGCCGGCGTGAAGACGAGGAGGAATGGCGCCCCTTCGACCGGGCCAGAGCGGTCGAATCGCAGGCAGGTCCCGCCGAGTCCCAAGAACCAGGCGCTGCGGCGGAGAGCGCCGGCGATTCGGAGGACGGGGCGGCACGGGGTACTCCTGCCGTGTCGTCGGCTGGCGAGACGCCGGCCAAGCCGAAGAGGCGTCGCCGTCGCCGCGGCCGGCGGGGCCGGGGGCCACGGCGCAAGAGCGGGTGAGCGTGAGATCCGGCGCAAGCTTCCCCCCATACCGAGCTCCTCAGGGCGCCCCGAACGACTCGGCATCGTGCCGGAGAACAGGACAGGTCTGCTTGATGGAAAGTCGTCTCCGGCCGTCTGGAAGCCACGGACGCAGAAAAGGGCCACGAATCCTGATAGAATATCTACCGTTCCGGCGCCGTTCCGGACCGAGCCTCTTGGTTGACGGGACGATGTTATGATCGATCGTTGCAACAGAGATTATCTTCCTTATCCCGACGACGCCTTCCATTTCGTCGAGCAAGGCCTGCCTTACACGGTTCGCCGCGAGCACGGAGAGCCCTCGCCCGATCTGCGGCGCTTGGAGGCTTGGCTTCAAGAGCAGGATATCGGCTATGAGGCGCTGGCTGAGTTGTACGAGTCTGGAGAACTCCCGGGGCCGCTGCAGGAGCTGATCCAGGAACTGGGAGGGCCGGAGGGTCTGAATCGCCACGTGAGTGGTCAGGAGTTGTGCTGGGGCCTACGCGACCTGGCGGTCAAGCGATGGGGGCTGCTGGCCAAGACTGTCCTGCGGCAGTGGAAGGTCAAGAGAACTGAGGATTTCGGCAAGATCGTGTTTGCCCTGATCGACGAAGGCAAACTCCGTAGGCAGGCGGGAGATTCGATCGACGATTTCAAGAATGTCTTTGATTTCGACGAAGCCTTTGATCTGGCAGACCTGTCCGATACTCCGACTTCCAACGACTGACTAAAGATCATGCAGTGTGCGGACAGGTCGAGGGTCACTTTCGGGCTGGCGCTGGTGCTAGGCACAGCTTGCCCGGTCGGTGCGATTGCTGCGGCCGACCGTATTTCCGGCGACTTCATCACACGGGCTGAACGCACGGGATTCAGGGAAACCTCGCCGTACGAGGAGACGGTGACGTATTGCCGCGCTCTGGCGGAGGCCTCGCCTTGGATCGACCTGCAAAGTATCGGCACGTCCCCTGAAGGCAGAGATATCGCCCTGTTGGTTCTTTCTCGAGAGGGTTTTTTTACTCCTGAGGCCGCGCGCGAATCAGGCCGGACGGTGGTCCTGGTCACCAACTGCATTCATGCCGGCGAGTGTGCCGGCAAGGATGCCTCGCTGATGCTCGTACGGGATATCGCGATCGGCCACCAGCGCGCCGCTCTGGTCGAGCGGGTCATTCTGTTGGTCGTGCCGATTTTCAACGTGGACGGCATGGCGCGGTTCGGTCAGCATCATCGCGTGAATCAGAACGGGCCGGCCGAAATGGGCTGGCGGTCGACGGCCCAGCGGCTGAACCTGAACCGGGACTGGCTCAAGGCGGACACGCGAGAGATGCGGGCGCTGCTGGCGGTCTGGAACGCCTGGAATCCACATCTGCACATCGACACGCACACCACGGACGGGGCCGATCACCAGTATGATCTGCTGTTTGCGGCGGCGCGGCGCCAGGAGGCCGCGCCCGCAGTTGCGCAGTGGGTGGATCAGATGCTCTACCCGGCGCTGCGGCGTGGTCTGGCGGAAGACGGGCACCTCGCGACCGAGTACGGCGGCCTGGTGGACCGGCAGGACGTGGCCAAGGGCATGCGGATCTGGCCTCAGGGGCCGCGCTACTCCACCGGGTATGGGGCGATTCGGAACCGGCCTTCAATCCTGGTTGAGGCCCACGCTCTGAAGCCCTACCGCACCAGGGTCCTGGCTACGTACAGTATCATTCGTCATGCCATGGAAGAACTGAATCGCCGGCCCGCGGCGCTGCCCGATGCGGTGGAACAGGCGGACGCTGAAACGGCAGCGTTCGGGCGAACGTACGATCCGGACGTACGGTATCCGCTGGCTCTCGAACTGACGGACGAACACGAGCCCTTTACCTTCAAGGGACGGGAGTATCGGCGCGAGTTGAGCGAGGTCTCGGGCGGGCTGCGGGTCGTCTATGGTGAAGGCCCGGTGGACATACCCAGCCGGCTGTACGCGAAGCTGCGCGTGACGGCGGCTGTGGCTCCGCCGCTGGCCTATCTCATCCCTCCGGAGTGGAGCCACGTGACCGAACTGCTCCGTGTTCACGGACTGCGCTATGAGCATCTGGACCGGGCGGTCCGCGGTGAGTTTGAGAGCTATCGTTTCAGCGGGGAGGAATGGTCTCAGCGTCCCCAAGAAGGGCACCATCAGGTATCCTTCACAACGGAATTGATCACGGAGCGGCGCACGTATCCGGCAGGTTCGGTCCTGGTGCGCCTAAATCAACCCGCCGCCAAAGTAGCGGTGCACCTGTTCGAACCCGAGTCGCCTGATTCACTGGTGGCTGGCGGTTTCTTCGATCAGATCTTCGCCCAGATTGAGTACGGCGAGAGCTATGTGCTGGAGGCCTTGGCTCGAGAGATGCTTGCCCGGGATCCCGAGTTGCGGTCCGAATTCGAGGAACGGCTCCGGTCCGATCCACAGTTCGCCGCCAGTCCGCGGGCCCGACTCTACTTTTTCTATCGGCGCTCACCGTATTGGGATGATCACAAGAACAAGTATCCCGTAGCGCGGGTTACAGGTCCCCTGCCGTGATTCTCGCGGCTGCGCGCCCACCGATCCATATCAAGAAAGACCCCGAGGCCGTGGCAGCCTCGGGGGTTGTGCAGCATGGGGTTGCAAGGCACTATGGCCCTACCGAACGACGATCGTTCCTCTGGCCGTGTCCCGGTCGTCGTCGGCCGGTAAGTCCCCGTCTCGAACTCGAATGTGAACGTAGTAGGTTCGGTTGCCGACGGCCGTTACCTCGGCCGGCAGCTCCCACAGAAGGACCGACACGGACGCGTCGAGGTCCTCAGCGATAGCGCCGGCGGAACCACCCAAGGTGGAGAGGTCCGCACCCTCAGCCAGGTTGCCGGCGCTGGGTTCCGGTGATTGATCATCGTCGTACCACAGGTCCACCTTGGGCGAACTGTCGTCGGGATCGTTCACTTCCCACTCGATCCGGACGATTTCTCCCGGGGGGTCTCCCTCGTCGAGAGTAATCGTGCTCGATGGGAGCGTTAGCGAGATCAAGGGGGCCGTGGCCGACTTGCGGATCCTCACCGTGCCCTCGGCCGTCCTTCTGATTGCCTCGGCAGCACCGCCGGCAAAAGTACCCCGTATGAAGTACTCACCCGTCGGAACGTCGGCTCCCGACGTGTCGGTCAGGTCCCAGTCCAGACTGTCTTCCGCACCGTCTGGCGCGGCCGGTTGGGGCCGGTTGCTCAGGATCGTGATCTCGTTTCCGCTCAAGTCGCGGTTGTCCGGGTCGGCCTTGATGAGGATGGTTCCCGGTGCTCCGCTGGTATAGTCCCAGCGGATGTCGACGGTCTCGGCCCCCGTGACCACGTCCACGGCCGTGACGGGAAGGAGGAAGTCAAAGAGTGGGAAGATGTCCGTGCCGACCTCCAACGTACCCTTGCTCGTGGAGATGTCCAGTTCCCCAACGCTGTAGGCCACGTCTCCCGCAGAGCCTGAATCGCCTAGGTCGGCCGTGAGGTCCAACCAGGACGTAGCCACGTCGGCTACCGTATACAGGCCAGGGCTGGTGGTGCCGCTGCCGCTGAAGATGCGCACCTTGTCGCCGGCTGCGACACCGGCGGCAACGA
>CP070685.1:2599288-2619326 GCA_020352895.1 Phycisphaerales bacterium | reverse complement strand
AACTCCACTTCCGGAAGCACGGCCCCCTCGCCAAGTCGCGCCTCGCACTGTTCCTGCAAGTGCATCGTGTTGTCCACGAAGAAGACTTGGTCGAGGGCCGCATGAACCACGAGCGCCGGGCTCTTCAACTCGTCCACATGGGCGACCGTGTCCAACGCCGCCCATGCCGGCGACCCCGGTGGCCCGTAGTAATCCAGCGTCGAGCCCAACTGACACATCGCCGTGTTCTGCGGAAACAGCGTCCGGAGCCAATCGTACAACGACCACAACTCCTCGAGTTGATCCGGCTCCGCCAATCCCCCCATCGACACGACTCCGTCCACCTGACGATGACGAGCCACCAACGTCGATACCGTCGCCCCCGTCGAATAGCCGATGACAAACACCCGCTCCACACCCAACAGCGCCTTGCCCTCGGCATCCAACCAGTCGATCGCCTCCAGCGCGTCGGCCAGGTCGCCCTGCCCGTAGGCCGTCCCGCATTCGCGCACCGCCAGCGACCAGGTCAGATACCCGAACGGCCACAGGTCCGGCGCGTACTCCTGATGGAAGTCCCGAGCCTTGCCGTACGTTCCCTCCGGATCGTACGTGCTCGCCCCGTGAAGCAGAATGACCAACGCGTCCCGCTCGTTCGCGTTCTGAGACAGGTAGCCCCCGACGGCACCCGGCTCGCCCACTCGGTCCACCTCCAGCCACACGCCGTCTTCCACACCGTCCTGAACCGCGAGTCGCGCTCGCCCGTCCTCTTGATACACCACCAACGCTGCCAGCCCCGCGTCGATGTTGATGATCGGCACAACCCCGCACCCGCGGTACGTCACGGCCAAACACGCAACCAGCGCGATCTTGCTTAAGCGTCGACCAGTCATGTGACCAGGTTGTTTGCGCAAAGAGGAAACCCCACCCGTTGGGAAGGATTCTAGCAGGGCCCCACAACATCTCCAACGTCTCGCCCCGGATTGCCCGACCTGGCGCAGCCCACTACCATGCCGCTCCATGCCCCGTGACCTTACCGACCGGGTCATCGTCATCACCGGTGCCAGTTCTGGGATCGGCGCCGCCACCGCACTGGCCTGTGCCAAGGAAGGCATGGATCTGGTGCTCAACGCCCGCCGCCCGGACCGCCTCCAAGCTGTCGCCGACGAGATCCGATGCATCGGCCGCCGCGCCGAACTCGTCCTGGGCGACGTGACCCGGCCCGGCATGTCCGCCCAACTCCTCGACGCCGCCGAACGCCACTTCGGCCACTTCAACGCGGTCTTCGCCAACGCCGGGTATGGAATCAGAAGAGCCGTAGCCGAACTCGACGAACGCGACCTCCGCGAGATCTTCGAGGTCAACTTCTTCGCCGCCAACGACCTGCTTCGCGAAGCAGCCCGCCGACTCATCGGCGCCCACCGACCCGGGCACCTCCTGATGTGCTCCAGCAGCGTCGCACGATTCACCCTCCCCGAGTACGGCGCCTATTGCGCCACCAAGGCCGCCCAGGCCCACGTCTGCAGGGCCATGCGCATGGAACTCAAGCCGTTCCATATCGAGGTCTCCAGCGTCCACCCCATTACAACCACCACGGAGTTTGTCGAAGTCGCCCGCCGGCGGAGCGGCCTCCCACCGCGTGAGCCGGACATCATCCATCAGGTCCCCAAGCCCTTTATCCAGTCGCCCCGGCGCGTGGCCCGTGCCGTCGTCTCCTGCCTCCGCCGACCCCGGGCCGAGGTCTGGACCAGCCTGACCGTCCGCTGCCTCTGCGGCGCGGTCACCGCGTTCCCGTGGCTCCAGGACTTGCTGTTCGCAAGACGTATCGCCAACCGGCCCCCCGGCTCTTCCCCGCCTCCGGGCTCGACCGATCAGTTGCTGACGCGCAACACCCGCGACTAAAATCCCGTCGTGGACGCCAATCTGCTGCAAATAATCAAGACCTCCATCGGCTTCACCGAACAGGACGCCGCCAGCCTGCATCAACTGGGCCCGCTCATCCGGCCGGCCGTTCCCGCCATCGTCGACGCCTTCTACCACCGGATTTCTCGCCACCCCGACTCCCGCGAGATCCTCGCTGGCGACCACGCTGTCGAGGGTCGCTTGCGCCAATCCCTGGGACTGTGGATCAACAGCCTCTTCGCCGGCACCTATGATCAGGCCTACTTGGCCCGCCGCGCCACCATCGGGGCCACCCACCTCTGCCTCGGCATCCCCCAGCACGCCATGTTCGTCGCCATGGAGATCATCTGGCAGCACATCTCCGACCTGATCCGCAGCAGCCAGGTTCCCCAACCCGAAGCCAAACTCGTCTCCCTGCACAAGCTCCTGACCATCGACTTCGCCCTTATCCTCGAATCCTACAAACAGGGTTACGCCGACCAGGTCCGCGAGTCCGAGCGCAGTCTCGTGCGGGACAAACTCACCCGCGCCGAGCATCTCGCCGAAATCGGCTCGCTGGCCGCCTCCATCGCACACGAAGTCAAGAACCCCCTCGCCGGAATCAGCGGCGCCATTCAGGTCATCCGCAAGGGCCTCCAACCCGATGATCCCAGACGCCCCATCATCGCCGAGGTCCTGAGCCAGATCGATCGACTCGACTCCGCGGTCAAGGACCTGCTCCTCTACGCACGCCCCAACCCCCCGCGCATCCTCAAGTGCGACCTCAACGCCATCATCGAGCGCGTGCTCAAAGTGCTCCGCGCCGAACCCGACATGCGATCCATCCAGGTAGACTTCCAGCCCGACCCGCAGTTGCCCCCGCTCCCCGCCGACGAAGCCCAGATCGAACAGGTCCTCATCAACCTCCTGCTCAACGCCGCTCAGGCCTCCGACGACGGCGACACCATTCACATCTCCGTCGGCATCAACAATTCGTCCCTCAGGCTCATCCTCCGAGACCACGGCCACGGCATGGAGGATCTGGTCCGCGAGCGCATGTTCGAGCCGTTCTTCACCACCAAGGCCAAGGGCACCGGCCTGGGCCTGTCCATCTGCCGCCGGGTCGTCGAGGCCCACCGCGGCTGCATCAGCGTTGAGACCCAACTCGGCGAGGGAACCACCGTCACCGTGGACCTGCCTATCAACGCCGCGTGACAACACCACCCCCTGTTACGGCCCTTGTCCGCACCAGCCACGCAGCACACAATGCCCCACAAGCAGGTCCGCCCATGAACAGTCTGGCCAGCCTTTTCGCCCGGTCGATAGACCTCTCCGACTTCCCCGACCCGGAGCAACTGTGGGCCGCAATCCCCGGCGGCGGCGGCGCCTACGCACTTTGCGACGCCCATGACCGCCTCATCCTCCTGGCCACCGCGCAATCTTTGCGCCGCACCATCAAACACAGACTCTCCGAACCGCCGCCCGACGCCGCCCGCACCAAACGCGCCGATCTCGCCGCCGTCACCCGCCGCATCCGCTGGTCCCCCGCACACTCGCGCTTCGAATCCACCCTCGTCTACTACCGCCTGGCCCGGACGCTCCACCCCAACCGCTATCGCAAGCTGATCGGCTTCGGGCCCGCGTGGTTCATTCACGTCGATCCGCAGGCCCCCCTGCCGCGCTTCGAGCCCACCAGCCGCGTCTATCAGCAGCCCGGCATGTATTGGGGACCTTACGCGACCCGCGGCGACGCCGCGGAGGTCGTCGCAGACCTCGAGGATCTCTTCGATCTGTGCCGCTATCACGACATTCTGGACAAGTCCCCGCGCGGCCAAGCCTGCGCCTACTTCGAGATGGGCAAGTGCCCGGCACCTTGCGATGGCTCCGTCCCCGCGGAGACCTACAGCAGCCAGCACTGCGATCCTGCCCGGGCCTTCCTTTGGGGAAATCGTGCCCGGCAGATCGACCACTGGCGCCGCCTCATGGATGCCGCCGCCCGTGACCTGGCCTTCGAGCGGGCCGCCGTCCTCAAATCACGCATCGAGCGAGCCCACGGTCCGACCCCTCCCAAACACGCCTTCGCACGCGACGCCGACGACTTCAACTACCTCGTCGTTCAGCGGGCCGGCGGTACCTCCTGGCTCAGGCCCTTCTTCGTCACCTGCGGCCGAATCGAGACGACGGATCCCGTGCGCAGAAAAACCCTGTCTGAAGTGCTCCCTTCCTGGTGCCGCGCCCTCGACGCTCAGTACCGGCACGGACCGGGGGATCTCGACGCGCTTCAACGCTCGGAACAGACTTGGCTCATCTCTCACTTCCTCTTCCAGGGCAACTCCGCTCCGGGATGTTTCCTCCACCAGAGCCAACTCGACCCGGAGGTCGCCGCCCTGCAGCGCCTGTACGAAGCCTTTCCGGCCAGAGCCCGTCGACCCAAAAACAGTCTTGCCAACCCCGCAGTTGCGGATAACATGAGCCCCGACGGTTTGCCGCCCGCGGTCAACGGCACCGCTCATCCAGACCACAGTACTGATAATGACCATCCGGAACCTGACCACACTTAGGAGTCCATCATGAAACGAGCCCTTGTCGTCCTGGCAGTATTGCTGATGGCCAACACGGGTTGCACGACTGTCCTGAAGAGAGGCTACAAGGAAGCCAAAGGCGCCAGCGGCAAGGTCCGCGAGATCAAAGCCCCCACACAGGCCGACCTGCGTACCTACAGGTCCGTCCGCGCCGGCACAGTCACCAATGAGATCGGAATCGTTTGCAACCCTGGCATGCTCTCCGGCCTTAAGACATATCTCCCCGCCGAATTCGCCGAGATGAAAGACCTCTTCCCCGGCGGTGACCCGGCCCTCACCGTCGATGTCGCCATCCAGTACGCCCAGAAAGGCGGAGGCGTCAAGGCGGCCATCGGCTCCGATCAGTACCTCATCAGCCGTGTGAAGATCCACGGCCGGGATGGCAGCACTGTCGGCGACCTGATCCTCATCGGGCACTCCGAAGCCATGCGGACGTCCGACGAGGACTTGGCCAAGGCGGCCGCGCACGAACTGGCGACGTATCTGCGCGACATACATACTCCCTCCGAGGACTGAGACTAAAAAGAAGACAAGGACAACGACCGACCGGCCGCTCGCGAAGCCATGCGCCGGTCCGCCCCATTCGGCCGTCCCCAGCCGACTCGTGCCCCCGCAAAAACTAGCCGGCCGCCTGTCCGCGCGCCGATAGTCCCAATGCGCGGTTACAGTGTCCTCCCGCGGGGAGGCTCCCTTTCATGGACAACCCGAAGATGTGCCCGTACCTGGAGAACCGGGACAGTCGCTGCGCCGACCGTCTCAGTCTGGAGAGCCTTCACGAAGCCTTCGTCTATTGCGCCGGCCACTATGACCATTGCACCATCTTCCACCAGATCCGAATCGAGCGCCGCCGGTCCGAAGACAACCATCTCCGGGCCCGTTCTGCGTGAACACCATGCAGGCCGCTCTCCGGCGCCGACAGCCCCGGGAATCAATCCAAACGAGCTGCGCGCCTTCTGCGACTACCTGACCATCGAATGCGGGCTCTCGCCCAACACGCTGGATGCCTACGCCCGCGACCTCCGCCTGCTCGACGAGTACCTCCTTCAGCAACACCTGAACCTCGAACATTGGCACGCGGCTCATGTGTCGAACTACTTCCGGCACCTCCACGAGCGCAACTACAGCCTCGCCTCCGTGGCCCGCCACCATTCCAGCCTCAAGATGTTCCTCCGCTTCGAGCACCAGCGCGGCCAACTTCACAACGACCTGCCCACCCTCATGGAGACCCCCAAGAAATGGCACAACCTGCCTCCCACCGTTCGCTACCGCCAGGTTGACGCCCTGCTCAACGCCCCCGGCCCCGAAGACGAATACTACGCCCGCGACCGCGCCTTGCTCGAGCTGCTCTACGCCACAGGCATGCGCGTCTCGGAGCTCGTCGGCCTGCAAGTCCGCGACGTGAACCTCAAGATCGGCTTCCTCCGCTGCTTCGGCAAAGGCAGCAAGGAGCGCATCATCCCCATCGGCCGTCCCGCCATCGACGCCGTCACCGAATACCTTCACACCCAGCGCCGCCAACTGCTGGCCGATCCCGACGACCAGACGCTTTTCCTGTCGCGCACCGGCAGACCGCTCGACCGCACCAACTGCTGGCGCGTGGTCCGCAAGTATGCCCTGCGCATCGGACTGAAAGGCAAGCTCTCCCCTCATACTCTGCGGCACTGCTTCGCTACCCATCTGCTCGAAGGCGGCGCCGACCTCCGCGTCGTCCAGGAACTTCTCGGCCATGCCAACGTGGCCACGACCCAGATTTACACCCACGTGGACCGCGACCACCTCAAGTCCATCCACCAGCGTTTCCATCCCAGACAGTAGCCCCGGCGTTGCCTGCTCAGGAGAAGCTGGAGCGCCCTCGTGCCGGGCTCCTGCCGCGGCCCTGAGGCTTAGCAGGGCCATATCGACTTCGGCGCATGTGATCCGAGACCCTGCAACCGCGTCTTTTTTCGCTTGGCACCGCCTGCTTCCTGAGGTAGTATGCCCCCGACAGGCGCGGTATTCGCATTTGCCGGACCGACCGGCCCAACCACATCGGAAAGGAATCAAGAAATGCGCGCAGTCTCTTCTCTACCGGCCTTAATAGCATTCATCGGCTTGGCACTGTGGGTTCAGCCCGTCCGCGGAGACGACTCCGCTCAAGCGACAGCGGTATCTGGACTGACTGTCGTTTCAGACCCGGCAGCCATGCCCTTCGGCCTTCACCTCGCCCAGATGTACCAGGAAGAGCAGGAGATCGAAGCCGAGACCACGAAGTCCACGACACGCACCAGCTTCGACCAGGACTGGATTATCGATCCGCCCATCACCCTGCAGGCCGCCGATCCCCTGCCGACCGGCATGCTTGAGCTCCAGAACGTCTTCGGGTACTCGACCTCTTCGGACAAGTCCGATGACGACACCGGGTACCAACTCAATGCGGAATGGGGTATCGCTCCCAACCACAGCATTCAGCTTTCAACGTCCTTCGACATCGGCGATGGCCAAGTCGACGGCAACGGCGATCTCACACTCTACTGGCACTGGCGCCTCTGGAAGGAGGAGGACTGGTATCCCGCCTTCGCCATGCGCAACTACGTTCGCATCCCCACCGGCGTGGGCTCCTCCGGTGTGGATTACCAGTGGCACGGGCTGCTCACCAAGTCGATCATACCTGACAAGTTCCGCTGCCATCTCAACGGACAGCTCAAGTCGATCAACGGAAACAACATCGAGAACGTCCGGCACTTCCAATGGGCCGTCGTGGCCGGCGTCGATTACCGGCTCACGGACGACCTCACCTTGGTCGCCGATTATCTGCACGAATCAAGCCAGCAAAGAGGCGACCGAAATCAGAACTACCTGGAAGCGGCCATAGACTGGAATATCGCCCCTCAGCACGAAGTGACGCTCACCAGCAGGTTCGGCCTCAACCATGACGGGGCCGGAGAGAACTGGGAGGTCCTGCTCAGCTACAGCTTCTGGCTCACCGACATGCCCGCGTGTGGAAAGTAGGCGCTGCGCCGCCTGCAACCTCATGGACCGCTGACATGTGGACGGCATGGGAGGGCAATGTGCGCGCGGACCGGCCTGGAAACCTCATTACCCGAACCTGGCCACCTCGATCGCGACCGGTCCCAGTCCACGCGCCAGCATTACCATCCCGATGCTGCCCGCGTGAAACGGCGGGCCGACGAAGCAGCATCGCCGAAAGAGACAGCACCCTGCGCTAGTCCCTGGCTTTGTATCGGTCCGCCTCCGCGAAGAAGTCGATGGCCCGGAAATGCGTCAGAAACGTCGCCCCGTGTTCGACGCCGGCGGGAATGTGAAAGCTGTCCCCGGCCCGGAAGCGCTTGGTCTGGCCGCCGATGGTCAGGTCCATCTCCCCCTCGACCACGATGCCCCACTGCTCACCGTGGCTGTGGCGCGGAATCTCGCCGATCGGATCGATGTCCCAGAACACCACCTGATGGTCCTTGGCCTGGCACAACCACCCGCGCACGCCGTCCAGGCTGATATCCACCTTGGGAAGCCGTGTGATCATCTTGGGATATGCATTCTCATTCACCACAATTCCTCCAGACATTTGTTCGGGCCGAATCCCTGGCCGTGAATATTGCTCGGCAGGACGCCATAATGACCTATGATGATCAGCGTATTTGGCGTACGCACCGGTCAGTCCGCGCCAAGTGCCTTGAGCCTGCTCCCGCAAGGCACCTATTCCTGACACCGCCGGCTGCATGCTCTCCGCCGGCAATCCCCTGCCCTACGGCAACAGCCCCACCGACTGCCGATACGACCGGAACTCCCGCACCCGTTCCAGGTCCAGCACGGCCGTCAGCTCCCCCGCGCCGCCGTGCGACAGCCGGCTCTGAATCCGATCCAGGTTCGGCCGCGCCGAAGGGTCCACGATGCTGCTGCCCCCCGACGTGAAGTGATTGCGTCGCGCGTCCGCCACCAACAGCTCCTCCCCCGCCCGCAGTTGCGTCACCGCCCAGTCCGACACCACCACCGGAACCGCGTTCTCCTGCGCCCGTGTCATGGCCAGATTGAACCACAGCGTCCGCGCGTAGGACACATACTCCCGCGTGGGCACCACCGTCTCGGCCGGAATGCAAAGCAGATCCACCTCCTGCGAAATCTCCCGAGCCAACTCCGGGTGCCAGAAGTCCGCACAGATCAACACCCCCACCCGCCAGCCGCGCAGCTCGAAGACCCCGGGCCGACCCGTGCCCGCGCGCCGCCGCCGCGCTTCCTGCCCGAACAGAATCCTCTTGTTGTACACGCCGACGTACTCGCCGTTCTCATCGAACACGTACGTCGAATTGAAAATCGCCCCGTCGTCCTCGCGTCGCTCCAGACTTCCCCCCACCACACAGACCCCCAAACGCCGGGCCAGTTCCGAAAGAAAGCCACGCCCCCGCCGCGATATCGTCCGGGCTTCGTCGTCAAACGTGCCGTTGAAGCACTCCGGAAGGACCAGCAGATCAAACCCGCTTTCGCGGTGCAGACGCTCAGCCGTGTTCCGAACCAGACTCAGGTTGTACTCCTCCACTCGCGGACGCAGGGCAAGCTGGAGTGAGGCGACCCGAAGTGTTGTTGCCGACCGGCCTGTTGAACTCACGCCCGATATCTTACCCTCGCCCTCCTTCGGCGCCGACCGCCACGCCCGCATTGGCTGCCGACACGCCCAGCCCCTATACTACATGTCATCAGAACGCGCCGGCACATTCTCCCGGCCGCGCCCCGCTCCCACGTGAGAAGCCATGACCGTCCGACTCATCGCTACCCTGTTTCTGTTCGCCGCCTCCGGCTGTGTCGAGCCGCCGGTCTACCGGTTCCGCACCAACGTGCCCTGGCCCGACCAGTGGGCCTCCGGCCCTCGATACCCTGAATACACCGACATGGCCCTCGCTGCCGACACCGCCGCCTGGCACCGTCAGACCGACATGGAACAGCTCGCGCAGGAGGTACGGCACGCCGCCACCCGCTATCGCGGCTCCCTGTTGATGACCCGCATCAGCTTCGCCGACCGGCAGACCAATCCCGGCCAAGCCCGCCAAGCCCTGGCCTTCCTCGAAGTCCGTGTCACCGCCTGGCCCCTGCCCGCCACCCGCGACACCGCCAAGCGCGACTGGTCGTTCGACAACATCCCCCTCTGCGAGGCCGCCGCCCGCTGCGCCGAGCGCATGGGCACCGCCCTGGCCTTCCCCGAAAACGTGGACTTCTACACCGCAGTGAGACTATCCGCCCCGCAAATGAATGCCGCCGAGGCCCTCGCTCTCCTTCTGCTCCAGCAGGACCTCTACCTTGCTCCCACCTGCCTCGGCACCAGTGTCGTCCGCTCCTACGAACACCGGGACCGCCTCAGGTTCCTGACCGCTGTCCGCCGCCGGCTGGCCGAGGCCGCCGCCGCCCATCCCGCCGGCCCGTACACCGTGCTGCCGCTTGAGGATTGGTGCGCCTATCACAGCGCGGCCTTACGCCGAGTGATCGATGTGCCCAGCCTCACCGCCTCAGACCAAGACCAGGTTCCGGAATACCTCATACGCGAGGCCCGCCAGTACCTCCGCCGCATGCTCGAGCTGCGCCTGACCCAAAAGTAAACGCCTCCGCCTGCCGGACCTCGCCGCCCTCCTTCAGTCCTCCAGACTCTCCTGCGAGCCCTCCCGCATATACCCGAGCGACCGAAGACGTTCACGCATCTCTTCGTCCAGCTCGGGATTCTCCCGCACCGGATTCTCCTCCACGTCGGCCCACTTCAGCAGGCGCGCCTTGAGACGTTCGGTCACTTCCGGGTGCTCCGCCGAAACGTCCCGAAGTTCGCCGGCGTCCGCCTCCAGATCGTACAGCTTGAATCGATCCGCCTTGATCTTCCACAGCAGTTTCCAGCGCTCTGTCCGGATCGACTTGATTGTCCGCCAGCCCCAGCTTTCGCTGAACACGACCTCGCGTCCCTCGCTCTGCCCACGAAACATGGGCATCAGATCGCGCCCTTCAAACGCCAACGGTATGGCCAGACCCAGATAGCTCAGAATCGTGGGGGCCAGATCGACGCTCTCCACCATGCCCCGCACCCTCGCTCCGCCAAACCGCCCCCCGGGAAACCGGATCACGGCCGGAATTCTGATCACCGCGTCATAGAGAAACGGATCATGTGTGAAGTACATCGGATGATGCTCGTCCAATGACTCTCCGTGATCGCTGGTGACCACTAACAGCGTCCGGTCCCATACGTCCAGCGCCTTCAACTCGGCCACCAAGCCCAGCAGGGCCCGATCCACAAAGGCCACTCCGCCGTCGTACCGGTCCTTAATGAACGCCACGTCGGCCTCGGTCATCCGCAACTCCCTGCGCGTCGCGGGTTCACTGTTGTAGTAGCGCATGTGCCGACCCACCGCCGGGTTGTGGTGTTCATTGAAATACCTCTCGTAGCCCGGGTGCCGCGCATAGGGTGCGTGCACGTCGAAGTAATGCACCCACAGGAAGAACTTCTGCCCCCGGATGCTCGCCAGCCACTGCTTCGCGCGCAAATTGATCCGCTCGGCGCCGTCGTCTTTCTGGTCGCGATGCTCAAAGCCTTGACCCAGGTTGTGCTGCAACAACAAACCCAGATTGGCCACGGCCCCGGTCGTGTAGCCCGCCTCGCGCAACACCTCCGCCAGCGTCACGTGCCCCTCGTCGAGCCAATTCCAGGTCAGCAGCCCATGCTGTCGAACGTACAGCGAAGTGAAGATCGACGCGTGCGACGGCGGCGTGAAGCTCGACTGCGCGAACATCCGATCGAACACGACAGACTCGCCGGCCAGCTCGTCCAGAAACGGCGACGTCGGCCGATCGTATCCGTAGAGGCCCAGTCGGTCCGCGCGCAACGTGTCCACCGTGACGAGAACCACATTGGTGTCGCTCGGCCCGGCCGCCAACATCAGCCCGGACCACCATAGTGCCCAGCTCATCATCGCCACAAGTCGCCCCCGCCGTCGTCCGCCTTAGGTGTCCAGGTAAAGCTGATACTCGTACGGATGCGGCCGCAACTCCACGGCCCGCGCCTCACGATCCAGCTTCAGCTCGATCCAACTGTCGATCAGGCCGTTGCTGAACACGCCGCCGGCCAGCAGGAACTCGCGATCCTCCGACAGTGCCCGCATCGCCTCCCGCACCGACGCCGGCACCGCCGCGATCTTAGCTTGCAGCTCCTTCGCCGTGGCCATGTCCACGTCGTACGGCCCGAAGTCATGCTCCTCCGGTCGGATCTTCCGCCGAACCCCGTCCAGCCCTGCCATCAACATGCTGGCAAGTGTCAGATAGATGTTGCCCGTGAAATCCGGCGGCCGATACTCGATCCGTTTGTCCTCCGGCGACGTCGCATACCGCGGCACCCGAATGGCCGCGCTGCGGTTCGCCTCCGAGAAGAACAGGTTCACCGGCGCCTCATATCCCGGCACCAGCCGCTTGAACGAGTTGGTCGAAGGATTGGTCAGCCCGGTCAGTGCCCGACCGTGCAGCAACAGTCCGCTGATGTACTGCAAGGCCAAGTCACTCAGCCGCGCGTAGTTCCTGCCGGTCTCGTCATAAAAGACACGCTTGTCCCCGAGATCCAGCTTCTGGTGAACGTGCATCCCGTTGCCCGCCGCCGCGTACACCGGCTTGGGCATGAACGTGGCGATCTTCTTGTGCATCCGGGCCACGTTCTTGGTCACGTACTTGATCAGCATGGTGTGGTCGGCCACCTTCGTCAGCGTACCCATGGCGATCTCGATCTCGCACTGGCCCGCCGCGCCCACCTCATGGTGGTGGTAGTGCACCGGCACGCCCATCTCTTCCAGCATCTCGCAGATCTTCGTGCGCAGATTGTGCGTCCAGTCCAACGGCGGCGTCCGCATGTAACCCCGCTGCGCCGGAATCAGGAAACCCACTCCCTCGTCGATGTCTCGGTCCGCCAGGATGCGCACGGCCGTGTGATACGGATCGTCCTGAATGTGGATCCCGTCGAACACGTTGAACTCGAACTCAGGGCCGAACAACGCCCTGTCCGCCACGCCGCTCTGGGCCAGCAGCGCCTCGGCCCGCTGACCCACGCCCCGCGGGTCCTTGTCGTACGGCTCCTTCGTGTCCGCCGTCACCGTGTTGCAGATGAAACTCAGTGTGGGCCGCTCGAAAAACGGATCCACAAAGCCCGTGGTCGCGTCCGGCATCGCCGCCAGATCGCCGCTCTCCAGCGTGCTGAATCCAGGCACACTCGATCCGTCATATCCCACCCCCTCCACGAAGAACTTCTCCGTAAACTCCCGCCGCGGGATCGACACGTGCAGCCACTCGCCCGACATGCCCACGATCTTCAGATCCACCATGGCCACGTCGTTCTTGCGAAGGTACTCCAACGCGCTCTTCACCGAGTCAAACATCGCCCTGCTCCCCGGTCAATCGGCATCGTCCCATGTCCCGCCGGCTCGGCTCCGTCGGATGCGGCCGAGCGGCGCTTATGCTATTTGCGTACGCGACGGGTGAACTCCACGATCTCCGGCAATCCGCCCTGATACACCAGATACCCGTCCGGCGGCTCCCGCTCTGTGATCTCGCCGGCTATCGGTGTCAGCATGATCTCCTTGACCTTCTCCGGATCGTGCGTCTGGCCCAACGCCCAGCCCAGCTTGACATAGGCCACCTCCGGAAGCATGTTGGCCGCCGGAATCACCCCCAACTCCATGATCTCCCGCCCCGTCTCGTACACGTACATCTGGGTGTAGCCCCAGAGCGTCTGCACCGTCATGTACATGTGCACGCCCGCCTTCGCGGCCCGGGCCAACGCCGGATACACCGGCTTGTTGACGTGTCCCAGCCCCGTCCCGGCGATCACGATCCCCTTGTACCCGCTGGCCACCAGCGAGTCGATGATGTCCGGCCTCATCCCCGGGTAGTAGTACACGATCGACACCCGACCATCGAACACCGGCGCCGCCTTCATCTCGCTCCGGCCCTTCGGCTCGCGCCGGTGGTAGTCATGCCGCAGCGGCACGATCTCCTCGCTGCTCACCATCGCCAGCGGCCGTTCCCCCAAAGACCGGAACGTGCTGCGATAACTCGAATGCATCTTGCGCACACGCGTGGCCCGATGCAGCAGGTCGTACTCGTCCGAAGTCGGCCCGAACATGCACACCATCACCTCAGCGATGTCGCCCTCCGCTGCTGCCTTCGCCGCGTGGATCAGGTTTAGCGCCGCGTCGCTGCTCGGCCTGTCGCTGCTCCGCTGCGATCCCACCATCACGATCGGAACCGGCGGCCTCTGAAGCATGAACGCCAGCGCCGCCGCCGTGTGGTGCATCGTATCCGTGCCGTGCCCGATGATGATCCCGTCCACGCCCTTCTCGATCTCCGCCGCGCACGCCTTGGCCACGCCGATGTACTGCTCCGGCCCCATGTTCTCGCTGAAGATGCCGTACAGCTTCTCCGTCTGAAGGTTGCAGACGTCCGCCAGTTCCGGCACCGACCCGTACAACTCCCCCGGGCTGAACGCCGGGATCACCGCCCCCGTGCGATAGTCCAGACGCGACGCGATCGTCCCCCCGGTTCCGAACAGCTTCACCGACGGCTTGCCGGGATCGTAGGGAAACTCCTTCTCCGGAATCTTGTAATGCGCCTCGCGCCGATTGACCTCATGCATCTCCTCAATGCGCTCAAAGGCCAGCCCCACGTTGTAGCCCGAGGCCATCTTCAGCACCATGTGCCGCTCGTCCGCCGTCTCGCTCCGCGGCAGAATCAATCCCTGGTACTCCCCGTCGGCGGTGTGGACCACCACCTCGCTCCACACCCCCACCTCAAACCGCTCCAGTGTCGCCCGGCCGACACCCCGATATCCCCGAAACCTCTCCTGATTGTTGTCCGTGGCCATCAGATCGCCTCTCCCTCCGGCGCGCCGATGCCCAGGTTGCGGTCCACACACTTGCGGATCGCGCGACCATCGGCCCGCCCGCGCAGCTCGCGCATCACCGTTCCCATCGCGAACAGGCGCCGCCGCTCCTCTTCGGATCGCTCCCCTTTTCTCAACCGAAACTCGGCTCGCCTCAGGATCGCCTCGACCTGCTCGGCCACCCCATCCGAGACCAGTGCGTCCGGCGCCAGGGCCGACATCTCCGCTCGCGTCAGGTCCCGCCCCGCCCCCAGCGCCTGGTACATCAGGTCATGCACCACTTCCTTCGGCCACCCGCGCTCACCGGCCAGCACGAACAGGTCGCTCCAGAATCCCACAGAAAGGACGTCCACCGGCAGCCCCTGCCGACGCGCGTTCTTCCGTTCGCACACCAGCATGTACGCCACCAGGCTTGGCTTCACCCCCCTCGCCTGCGATATCACCCCATCGAACATCTCGGCCTGTTGGCATAGAACCAGCTCCCGGGCCATCCCCTCCGGCACCCCCATCCGGGCATACCGCCCAATGCGGTCCCACGGGCGCTCGGGAAGCTTCTGGGTCATCCGCTCGCGACGCTCCGACGCGATCGCGATCGGCGGCAGATCGGTGTCCGGATACATCCGGTCCGGCCCCGGCAAGATCCGCTCGAACCCGTTCGTCCCGTCCGCCAGCGCCTGCCGCGTCTCCGACGGCACCCCCTTCATGGCGTCGATCGCCCGAATCTCCACCTCGTTGGCCGCCGTCTCCGCGTCCCGCGGCTCGCCCCACACCAGGATCATCACGTCGCCTGAGCCGACCCCCAGCGCCTTCTGAATCTTGCCCCATTGCCCCGGCTTCAAGAGCTGCGCATCCATGTCCGAACACAGCACGTTGGGACGCTCCTGAATGCAGGCCACCACGCGCACCCGGTCCGAGAACTCCTGCAAAAACGGCGTGTGGGGTTGCGTCGATCGGCTCAACAGCCCCTCGAATCCCGGAAGTGCCAGGGCCATGACACGACAGCCTCTCTCCACCGCCTTCGCGATCGGTGCGAACGGGCACGGCTGCATGACCCCCGTCACGTCCGCACGCGGGGCCTTCCAATCGTCCGGGCGCACCCCCCGGGCCCGCAGCTCATCCCGGATCTCCAGCAGCGTCTTCTGCCGAAAGGCCTCGTAGTGCGTCAGCCGCGGGATCAGCGGTATCCGCGGCACTCCCTTGATCTCGATCCGCGTTCCCCCCTCGACGCTGACGTTCACGTCCTGGCGCGCCGAGCCGATGCCCCTACGCACGTCCGCCGTCGAGACCACCACCAACCGGATCAGTTGCCCCACCTCCGCCACCTCATGCGGCGTGTACATGTGCGGTTCCGTCACCGTCTCGATCAGCGGCATCCCCAGTCGGTCCCCGATGTACGTCCGCATGTGCCCCTCGTCCGACACCTCGCGGCACGAGTCCTCCTCCAGCGCCAACTGCCGGATGCCTACTTTCCGACCCCGGTACGGCATCCACCCGTTGACCCCCACGATAGTCGTCCGCTGGAACCCCGTCGGAATCGACCCGTCCAGATATTGCTTGCGGGCAATGTGCAGCTCATCGATCAGATTCAGATTGAACATCATCCCGATGCGGAGGGTAATGTCCACCGCCCGGTCGTTGATCTGAAACGGCGGCGAATCGTCCATCTCGTACGTGCAAACCGTCTCGAAGTTGAGCTGGTAGATGATGTTCTTGCGCGTCTTGAATTCCATCAGCGCCGTGCCGTCGTACTCGCCCAGCTCCGAGAGCGTCGGACGCATGTGCCGCAGAATCTCCGCGTCGTACTCCCGGCAGTAGACCCCCGCAGGACAGCGACAGAAAAGCTTTCGCTCGGTCAGAAGCTGCTGGTGAACCTCCAGACCGCACCGGAAACCCAGGGCCGCATACTCCTCGTCGCCCACCGTGCCAAAGAGGGGAATCTCGCTCACCTCGGGTCTGTCTCCTCCGTCCGCTGCCCCGCCCCCCTCAGGCCCGTCGTCCCGGCTCGCCGCCTACACCGCTCCCGTGGAATCCCTGACCTGGGCAGGACGGCGTTCACCCCCTACGCCGGTTCCGCAGACCCTAAACCATCCTCGCTGACGCAATCGCCGTCAAGTGCGACTGATTCGAGACACGCCATGGCCCTTCCCAGCCACGATCCGAGAGGAAATCGTCATGGAATCGCGCCGCGGTCCTCTTCGAGCGAACGGCGAGCCAAGTGACACCACCGTCCGGCCAGGCGGACCGTCCGCATCTCGCCCGCGCCGCAAGGACTCTCGGCCGCGCAGGCACATCCTGCTCAGCACACAGCCAACGCGCTCGCCCCATACTGAAAGCGAAAAACCCCAAGCCGCCCCGAAATGCCTATGTGTGCCGCCCCCGGTCCAGCCGCGCCCCGCACCTCCCGCAGTAGTTGGCTGCGGGCGGGTTCTGCTGATCGCACGGCCCCGGGCCCAACGCCCCGCCCCGGCCCACCTGCCGATGTAGAGTGGCGTGCCACCCGATACCCGCGATCGTGAGAATCAACAGAACACTGAAGATGTAGCAGCTCATCGCCGTACGCTCCACTTCCAACTTACCTCACTTCTTCAGCGATGCCCACTACAATCCGCTGCGTTCTTTCGAATCGGCACGCCCTGAACCCGTCTCCCTCTCGGAAACCGCACCAGGCGCTGGTTTGACGCCGCTCGCGGACTTGGCTTTATCGGCCCAATGCCTGTCGGCAGCACTCGCTTGACCTGTCCGCGCCGCCCCCCTAGAGTGCCGCCCCAAGACGCTGCCAAGCTGCCCAAGGAGCCCGAACGTGGAACGCACCCTGATTATCCTCAAGCCCGACGCCGTCCAGCGCGGCCTGCTCGGCCGTATCATCGCCCGCTTCGAAGACAAGGGCCTGGTCCCGGCCGGCATGAAACTCATGCACTTCTCCCGCGATCTGGCCAAACGCCTCTACGCCGTCCACGAAGGCAAGCCCTTCCATCCCGGACTCATCGAATACATTACGTCCGGCCCCGTCGTCGTCATGGCCCTGGCCGGCCCCCGGGCCATCGAGGTGGCCCGCAAACTTATGGGCAAGACCTTCGGCTACGAAGCCGAGCCCGGCACCATCCGTGGCGACTTCGGGCTGAGCACCACCTACAACCTGGTCCACGGGTCCGACTCCCCCGAGAACGCCGCCGCCGAAATTGCCCTCTTCTTCCGACCGGAAGAACTGCTCAAATACGACCGCGCCACCTCCCCCTGGACCATCAAACCCGGCGAAAGCTGATCCGTGTCGGGCCGGGGCCCGCCGCAGGCGAACTCGCCAGGGCCTCCGGCGCGCCACAACGAGCACCCCAGGCAGACATGCCGTGCCTCGCCCGCTACACTTCACCAGGAAGCGGCCTCGGCCACCCCTACGTGCCTCGCCCGAACGCCGCCCCTCGAACCCTTGCCCCGGAGTTGCTTGGCGTGCTTGCGGCGTATCGAGCCATTCCCACGTGGCTGTCACTCTCGCCGCCGTACCTGTGCATCCTCCTCGGTACGACCCTCTCGCTGGCCCCGAACGTGCCCTCAGCCCGCGCCGACGTCACCGACGACGACGTGGACCTCGCCATCAAGCAGGGCATCGAAGCCATCCTCGCTCGTCAGCAGACCACCTGGGTGCTTGAGGCCCGCCTCGGCGACGGCAGCATCAAGACCTACCGAGGGCAAGTGCTCCGCCGTTCCGGCGGGGCCGTCCGCTTCCGTCCTGACGGCGCCAGCACCATCGACGTCCCCGCAAACCGCGTTGTCTCCCTCACGCCACCCGGCGCCTTCACCCCCGAGATGACCGGCATCCACGAAGGAGGCCCCTCAGCCCTGGCCACCTTCGCCCTGCTCTCGGCCGGTGTGCCGCGCACGCATCCCCAAATCGAACAGGCTATCCAGTACCTCGCCGAAGTGGACATGCCCGGCACTTACTCTCGCGCCCTGCGTGCCAATATCTGGGCACTACTCTTGGAGGGCAACCTGCCCACCACCGAACGCAGCCGGTACCGGCGTTTACTCAGCATCGACACCCACTGGCTCCGCGACGCCATGAGCGAAACCGGCTGGTATGACTATGGAAAACCACGGGACGGAAACGTCCGCATCACCGGGGACAACTCCTGCACCCAGTTCGGCGTCCTGGGCATGTGGGCCGCCGACAACGCCGGCGCCGAAATCCCTCGCTCCTACTGGCGAATCGTCCAGGACCACTGGCTGTCCACCCAGCTCGCCGACGGAAGCTGGTACTATGGCCGCGGCAACAACGCCCCCCGCGAAACCATGACCGTCGCCGGCATCAACACCCTCTACATCCTCCTGGACAAGCTATACGCACAGAGCGGCGCCGGTTACAAACGCTTCCTCGGCGTGACCAAGGGCCCCGAGACCCGACAGGGCGAGCAGCTACTCCTCCAGTCCATCGCGGGCGGGCTCGACTGGATGAACGACAACATGCGAAGCCCGCGCGCCATCCGCGTTCACCAGGGCTACCGCCAATTCGGCATGGAACGCCTTGGCCTGGCCAGCGGCCTCAAGTATCTGGGCGGCAACGACTGGTACCGCCGCGGGGCCGAATTCGCCGTCCGCCGCGCCTGGACCGGCGACCTCCGCCAGGACCCCTTCTGGCTCCTCTTCCTGGTTTACGGCCATGCCCCCATCCTGTTCAACAAGCTCGCCCTCGGGCCCGAATCGAGTTGGAATTACTACCTTCGCGACCTCCACTCCCTCTGTCGCTACCTCACCCGAAAGTACGAACGAATTCACAAGTGGCAGGTCGTCTCCCTCGACTCGTCCCCGCACGACCTGGACGATGCCCCCTTCCTCTACGTGAACGGCACGGACGCCTTCACGCTCACGCAGGAGGAGCAGGCCAAGCTGCGCGACTTCTGCGACCGCGGCGGCACCGTCATCGGTCACGCCAACCTCCGCAGCGCCGAATTCATCAGCTCCTTCCGCAGCACTTTCGAACAGGTGTTCCCAGGCCGCGGCTGGACGTTCCAATCCGTGCCCGCGGACCACCCGGTCTACCGCGCCGCCGGGCGATCTCGCCGCCACGCCGTCCAGGTGCCTCTGGAGGTCATGAGCGATGGCACCCGAATCGTCGTCTTCCTCTTCACCGACGACATTGCCGGTGCCTGGCACCGAAACCTCACCAGCACCCAGCAGGACCTTTTCGACGTCATGGCCGACATCCGCCATTACGCCGCCCCGCCCTATCACCACCTCCCGCGCAGGCTCCGCCCGTCCGGATACCCGGGACCAGCCGCGCCGCCGGTCGGCAGAATCAACCTCGCCCGCCTTCATTACGGCGGCCAAACAGACCTGCGCTTCAACCCCACCGCGTGGGACGAGATGAACGCCTGGTGCGAGCACCATCGCGGCATCACCATCGACGAAACGCCCGACCTCCAGCCGGCCGATGCCAGTCAGTTAAGTCAGTTTGACATCGTCCACATCGCCGGACGCGGCCGCTGGAATCCGCATCCCGCACTCCGCCGCACCCTGCTCGACTACCTCCACGCCGGCGGCCTCATCCTCGCGGACGCCGTCGGCGGCGATCCCGACTTCCGCGACTCCTTCCGCGCGTTCCTCGCCGACGCTTGCCCGGGGCCTCTCTTGCCCCTCACCGTCGTCCATCCCATTGTCTCGGGCGGAGTTGCGGGCGCTGCCCCGCTGAACGGACTCCGCCCCACGCTCTGGTCTCTTGAGGAGCTCG
>CP070685.1:2587073-2599188 GCA_020352895.1 Phycisphaerales bacterium | reverse complement strand
GCGGCGTGGACATCGCCCTTCGCGAGGGCCAGACCACAGTCATTATCGGTGAGTCCGGTGCCGGGAAGAGCGTCATCCTTAAGCACATCACGTGCCTGCTCCGCCCGGACGCCGGCCAGGTCTTCTACCGCGGCAAACGCATCGACACCGGCAGCGAGAAGGAACTCGTTGAAATCCGACGACAGTTTGGCTTTCTCTTCCAAATGGGCGCCTTGTTCGATTCCATGACCGCCGGCGAGAATGTCGCCTTCCCTCTCGTCGAACATACCAACCGCACCAAGGAACAGATCGCTCGCATCGTCGCCGACAAGCTCCGAATGGTCGGCTTGGATGGCATTCAGCACAAGCGCCCGGCCGAGCTGTCCGGCGGCCAGCGCAAACGGGTCGCCCTGGCCCGGGCCATCGCCCTCGACCCCGACGTGGTCCTCTACGACGAGCCCACCACGGGCCTGGATCCGGTTCGAGCCGACGTCATCAACGAACTCATCCTCAAGCTGGCCCGGGAACTGACCATCACCAGTGTCGTGGTCACCCACGACATGACCAGTGCTTACAAGGTCGCCGATCGCATCATCATGCTCCACGACGGCTTGATCATTGCCGATGGCTCCCCCGATACAATCCGCTCCTCCACCGATGACCGGGTGCGCCGGTTCATCGAAGGACACGCCGATCCCAAGGATCTGGCGGCTCTACATGCAAAGGAGTGACTGCCGTGTCCGAAGCTAGGCGAAATGTCACCGTCGGGATTTTCGTCCTCGTCGGCATTCTGATGCTCGCCATGCTGATCATCTGGTTCGGTGAGCAACCCGATTGGCTCAAACGAATGGCCGGGGGCGGAGTCTATCCCCTACACATCTCCTTCCGAGACCTCTCCGACGTCGAGCCCGGCACCGAAGTCCGCATGGCCGTCGGCACCGTCGGCCGTGTGACCAACGTCAGCTACCGCAATCCCCTCCAGCCCGGCGAAGGCATCGATGTGGTCGCCGAGATCCGCGAACACATACGCATACCCTCCAACGCCATCGCCGTCGTTCAGCCCGGAACCATGTTCAACCGCAGCTTCATCCTCCTGAGTTACCCGCGCGTCGCGGCTGAGCCCGTGCCTACCGACGGCTCCGGCCAGATCCTGGGACAGATCGCCGGGATCCTGGACAACATCATCCCCAAAACCATGCTCGTCGAACTCGAGAAGGCTACGGTCGCCATCGGCAACCTGGCCGACGGCCTGACCCCCGTCGCCCATGACCTCCATGAACTCATCGATCGGCGCCCTATTGAATGGGTAGACCAGCCGCCGCCGGGCATGGCTGACGTTTCCGCCAACCTCTACACCGCCACCGCCCGACTCGACCGTGTCCTCAAAAGCCTCAACGAGATCGTCGGAGACCCCGAGACGCGCAGCCGGCTTCTCGAAGGCATCGCCAATCTGCACCAGATGTCTGAGGACGGCCAGATCGCCCTCCAGCAGTTCCGCGAGTTCTCTAAGGAGTTGCGCGGCATCGGCGACGACGCCCGAGCTGCGCTCATGCGCATCGACACCACTTTCGAGAACGCCGACAACAACCTTGTACGCCTTTCGCGCGATTTGATAGAGGTCACCGACCAGCTCAGCACCGTGCTGACCCATCTGGAACAGGCCGGCGCCAGCCTGACCGAAGGCGAGGGTACCGCGGCCATGTTCCTGACCGACCGCCGCCTCTATGAGGAGATGGTCATCTCCTTCCAACGCCTCACCCTCGCCATCGACGATCTCCAGTCCCTCATCAAGGACGTCCAGGACCGCGGCCTCAAGACCCGTTTCTGAGGAGGCAGGAAAGCAGGGGCACCGTTCACAACGGCAGGCGAAAAAACGGCCGGGTAACGCGACGCCACCCGGCAATTCGAAACCTCATAGACTATCTGCCCGTATCGGCGGCTCTGTCCTCGCGCCCCGCCTACACCTTGGTGACCCGAAGCACCTCCTCGACCGTGGTCATGCCGGCCCGCACCTTGTCCCAGCCGTCCTGCCGCATGACCTTCAGCCCGTTGCGGACGCAATGCTGCAGAATCTTGCCCGCCGACGCTCGCTGCACGATCAGCTCGCGCGTCTCCTCGTCCATCACAATCAGTTCGAACAGACCCACCCGGCCGCTGTAGCCGCTGTGCCGGCATTCCCGGCAGCTCTGACCCATCACCAGCGTCCCGCTCTCGGGCATCGTAAAGTCCGAGGGCAGCGCCGTCGGGTCCGGCTCGTACGTCTTGGCGCAGTGCTTGCACACCAGACGCACGAGTCGCTGGGCCATGATCCCTTCCACCGAACTGGCCACCAGGAACGGCTCGATCCCCATGTCCAGCAGACGCGAGGTCGCCCCGGCCGCGTCGTTGGTGTGCAACGTGCTGAACACCAGGTGACCGGTCAGCGACGCGTTGATCGCCACCTCGGCCGTCTCCGGGTCGCGAATCTCACCCACCAGCACCACGTCGGGGTCGTGACGCAGAAACGCTCGCAACGCCATCGCGAAGTTCAGCCCGATCTTCTGATTCGTCTGAACCTGGTTCACGCCCTCCAGAATGTACTCGACCGGGTCCTCCACCGTCAGAATCTTGATCTTGTCTGACACGATCGTATGCAGCGCCGCGTACAGCGTGGTGGTCTTGCCCGCACCGGTCGGCCCCGTCACCAGGATGATCCCGTGCGGCCGCGTGATCAGAGACTCGAAGTCCTCATGCACTTCCTCGTTCATGCCCAGATCGTGCAACGACAACCGCAGCGACTCGCGGTCCAGCAGACGCATCACCACGCCCTCGCCCAAAGTCGTCGGCACGATGCTCACACGGATGTCGATCTCCCGCCCGTACGCTTTGATCTTGAACGCGCCGTCCTGCGGGAGCCGCTTCTCGGCGATGTTCAGGTTGGACAAAATCTTGATACGACTGATGATCGCCGCCTGAAACCGGATGATCTGCGCGTTGACGTTGGTCGAGTGCAGCACGCCGTCGATGCGGTAGCGCACCTTCAGATCGTTCTCGTACGGCTCGATGTGAATGTCGCTCGCCCGATCCCGCACCGCCTCCAGCAGGATCTCGTTGACCAGCCGGACCACCGTGGCCTCTTGGGCCATCTCGATCAGGTCGCCCGTCTCGTCCACCGAGTCGCTCAGCAGCTCGACGTCGTCCTCGTCGATCATCTCGTCGATGGTCTGGCCGCCGACGCCGAAGTACTGCTTGATCACCCGCTGTATGTCCGCCTCAGTCGCCAGAACGGTTTCCACCCGCTTGCCCAGCAGCAGCCGCAACTCGTCCAGGGCGTACAGGTCGAACGGGTTCGAGGTGGCCACCTTCACCGTCGAGCCGTTGCTCACGATCGGGATCAGCCCCCGGTTGTGCACCAGCTTGGAGGGCATCTGCCGCAGGGTATCGGTGTCGATCTCCTCCTGGGTCAGGTCCACCACCGGAATGGCCAGCTGCTCCCCCATGGCCTCCAGCACGTCCCGCTCCTTCACGAACCCCAGCCGGACCAGAATCTTGTCCAGCCGGTCATTAGGGCTTTTGCGGGCCGCTAGAGCGGCCTCCAGGTGCTGCTCGGTGATCTTGCCCCGGTCAAGAAGTATGTCGCCCAGACTCAAGGCACTTCATCCTTCAGCTAGGGTTGCTCGTGATACTGTCTTGTTATCGGCCGCCGGGACCCCGGATCTCGCCCCTAACCTGCTGAAATCCAGGCCCCTTGCGGGCGTACAGGCCGCGCGCAAGGCGCAAGCCCGCCAAGACCTTTTACCAACCCCCCCTGCGCAGGTTGCAGCAAAATCCGCCCCGCCGACTCCTTCCTCCTCCGCCACCTAGCGGCCGCGACCGCTCGTGCCAGACCCGGGGCGCCCCGGACAAGGCCTGCCCCCATATCGTCCGGGTCAGTTGCTCAGCGTGATGTTCAGGTTCTTCAGGTTGTACAGGCTCACCGCCTCCATGGGGATGTTGTTTTCCTTGAACACCAGCAGGTTGCCGTACAAAATCACCTCGTCCCGGTGCAGCGCCTTCTGCAACTGCTCACCGGCCACCTTGAAGTGAATGTTGCGGAACGGCCCCTTATAAATCGTCTGCGGCTCGTTGCAGACCATGTCATCCGCCTGCGCCGGCTGATTCACTGCCTCCGTCACCAACGACCCCAGCACGATCCCCAGGCCAACGCAACCGAATACCATCACGCTCAAAAACTTCTTGCTCATCAAACCTTCCTTTCCTGCAATTGGAGAAAACACGCCTTCCGGCAATCTTGGCGGATATGGTCCCGCCGTCCCCGCCCAAGTCAAGCTCAATCGATATATCCTAGTGCCTTGAGGTCCTCGAAGATTTGTGTACCCACCTCCACCTCGATCTCCTCCGCCGGCACCAGCGGCGGCCGCGCCCGCTCCCATTCGGCCAGCATGCCCAGCATCTGCCTGACCTGGTAAGGCCGGGCCGACGCCGTGTTCTCTCGCTCCTGCCGGTCCTTCTCGAACTGATACAACTCGTAAACCGGCTGCCCCTCGGACGGTTTGCCGTCCTCGGCGCTGGGATGGTTAACAATCAACTTCCAGTCCGACCACAGCACCGCCTGCATGTTCACTTCTTCGAAGAACGTCTCGATTACGTAATGCGAGAATGGTGATCGCCCGCCGCGCCCCTCAATCAGCGGCCGTAGCGACGTCGCCCCGTTGGCGGGGAACTCATGCTCGATGCCCAGCAGATCCACAATAGTGGGCGCTATACACGCCAGGTCCACCCGCTCCGGCCGGCGATGCACCATCTGCTCCAGGCTCGGGTGATACAGAATGAACGGCACCCAGATCGCCGCGTTGTACAGCGCCCGGCCATGCCACTTGTCCTCCGGATGCGCTAGGCCGAACGCCTCACCATGGTCCGACGTGATCACCACCAGTGTGTCCTCAAGCCCCATCTCCTTGAGCTGTTCCAGCAGACGCCCGGTCTGTGTGTCCACGTACCGAATCTGCCGGTCGTACCGTGGCACCGGCGTGTTCTTCAGAGCCAGCTCCAACTCCGGGAACTTACCGTCGATCACACGGTCCAGCAGCGGCTGGTGCACGTCCACGTACACCAGGTGTGCGAAGAATTTCTTACCCTTCCCCGGCCCGCATAAATGATGCAGAAACGCGGCGTTGACCTGCTCGGCGATCCGTTTCCGCTCCGCCTGCTGGCTTAGCCAGAACACGTAGTCTCCCGTGTCCTCGTAGTAGTCGTATCCCTGGTCGAAGTTGAACACCGCGTTCGTGTTCGGGTTCGCCGTGATGCCGACCGTGTAGTACCCGTGCCCCTTGAGGATTTCCGCCAGCGTGAGGAACTTCTCGTGTAACCGCCGCCGGTTGAATCGATTGGCCGGCTCGTCGATGTTCAGCGACCGCGGGTACAACCCCGTGATCGCCGCCGCCACCGACGGCCGCGTCCACGGCGCCGGCGTCAGCGCCCGCTCGAAGAGCACCCCCTTCCACGCCAGCGCATCAATGACCGGCGACGTCTCGTACGGATATCCGTACGCCCCCAAATGATCCGCCCGTAGCGTGCAGATCGTCAGCCATAGCACATTCGTCCGGCCTTGATCCATCGACCCGGGCGGCGCGGCCCATGAACCGCGGACCAGGAGGAGAACCATGGCGGCGCCGACCAGCCCGGTCGCTCCATTGCGTCGGCGAACCTCGCTGCGGAATCGCCCGGCGTCGCCGCACCCGGGCCGCGCTGGCTGATCCCTATAGCTCACGGAACACTCCTGAAGGCAGGCGGCACAGCCCTGTTATCTCCCTACCTCGCCAAAGTGTATGATCATATGGAAAGCGCCGGCACAATCAACGCGAGGCACGTAAGCTCATGACCCCCAGTAGCTACGGATTCCTGCGACGCGCGCTTCTGGCCGCCTCGTGCGCAGCCGCCCTCGTCTTGCTCGCTGCCTGGATCATCGGCTACCGAACACCCCTCCGCATCGGCCGTGCCGAAACACCTCTTCTGACCGCCTTCCGTGGCCGTATGGTAATCACCGCTCCCGAACGCGCGCTGGGCATCACGCAGGCCTTCCGAATAATCCGGCAACCCGGCTGGTCCCTACACGCCACACCAGCCGGCGCGAACGCGCTTGCGTTACCCTCCCGGGTTCCTCCCGTCGGGCCGTTGCGTTCGCCTCCCAAGTCGCGCTACGAACACGACGCTCTTCTCCGCCCGAACGACGGGTTGACGCAACTGCTCGACCGAATCGAGGCGGATAAAATGGTCCGCTTCGGCCCCTTCCGCCTGAGGCGCATCATCGTGATAGAACCCGGATCGCCAATAACAGCACGACAGCATGCTGTGCTCCGGCTGCCTTTTTGGACCGCGTTCGTCGTGCTCACCGTCGCCCCTGTACTCATCGTCACCCCCGGGGCAATCCGGCGCTACCACCGGCATCGCAAAGGCCTCTGCCTGAGCTGCGGCTACGATCTGACCGGAAACGTCTCCGGCGTCTGCCCCGAGTGCGGACAAGCCGTCACATCAGGGCCGAGAAGTACGCTTTCTCGAAGCTGAACGCCGCGATAATATAATCGAGAATGGCACCCCATACGGGCTGCCGTAGCGGAGAATAATCATGACATTCTGCAGACAACTCGCCGTTCCGGGCCTCGTGGTGCTAGGGCTTTGCGGATTGCTGGCCGGATGCGTAAGTCCTCGGCCTGCCGACACCGGCGGCGACCTGCTGGGCACACTTGAATTCCGCGACTACGAAGTCCATGTCTTCGCCGGGGGCCAATACACCATCGAAACCCACGGCAGGACACTGGCCACCAGGATCACTCGCGAAGAGCTCCAGGCCCGCTTCCCAGACATGTATGACGATATCGAGACCCTCTATGCCAAGGGATGGGCCGGACTCGAGTAACAGAAGCAAGAGTGGCTCGGCCGCGGAAGTACGCATGCGCCTGTACGACCAGCATTTGCACAGCAAGCACTCGTTCGATTCCAAGGCCGAGCCGCTCGAAGTCTGCCGCAACGCCATTGAGAACGGCTTGGCCGGCATCACCTTCACCGAGCACTACGATACCCACCCTACCGAGTGGCCCGGCTGCGTCTTCGATTACGACCGCATCGCCGACGACCATGCCGCCTGCCGCGCCGACTTCGGAGACCGCCTGGCCATCGGCACCGGCGTCGAAATCTGCTACCAGCCCGACAACATGCCTGCGATTCTGGACATGCTCGAAAGCCATGAGTTCGACCTGGTCATCCTCAGCGTGCACTGGTTCGGCGGCAAAGCCGTCCACTTCCAGGAGTCCTGGGACCGGGGCCGCATTGACCACACCACGCGGCACTACCTCGAAACCGTCCTCGATGCCGCCAGCCTTTGCGCGGAGCTGGCCCGTAAGAACAGCAGCCCCTTCCATGTGCTCGGCCATCTCGATTTCGCCAAACGCTACAGCTACATCTTCTGGAAGGAGAACCACGCGGCCAACTGCCGTGACGTCATCGAGGAAATCCTGCGGACCTGCCTCGAAGCGGAACTCATCCCGGAGATTAACACGTCTCCGCTCCGGCGTGGCCTGACCGAGACCATGCCCGATGCTTGGGCTGTCCGCCGCTACAGGGAACTCGGCGGCCGCTGCATGTCCATGGGCAGCGACGCCCACCGCCCCCAGGAGGTTGGTCAGAACCTGCACATCGCCGCCGGCATGATCACCTCTGCCGGCCTCGACGGCCTCGCCGTCTTCGAGAAGGGCCAGTATCACATCCAGCCGCTCGGCGACTGACCGCGGGATACCCTTGGACCTCGGCGAGGCTCGCCGTTCCGCCGCCGCCGCAAGCGGTATCTACTGCTCGACTTGTTCGACGGGCCTGTTGGCGTGAGGTGCCTGACTCAGATTGGGCCACTGCGGCTCGGCGGACCTGATCATGCGGGCACGCCGGCTCCCCAGACGCCCCTCGATCCAGTGATCCCGAGCCTGCAGCGTCAGCCATAGCGCCGCCGCCATGAGGACAAGAAAGAGAACTCCATAGAGGCGCTTCATGGACGCACCACCCCTGCTCGGTTTCAGCGCGGCGCACACCCGTGCGTGCCACAGTATCGGCAAGTACTGGGGAGGTCTTGGCTTCGGATCGGCGAACGACTTATCCCAAGCCGCCCTTCGGCAAGCCGTGCCGCGGAGCCTTCTCAATCTCTGTGATTATCTGCCCCCGACGCCATACGCGGACCGTGCCGTCCGATTCGCTCAGGGTGATCGCGACACACTTGACGCTGGCTGTCATGGCCGCGGCCGTCGCATGCCGCGCCCCCAGACCCTGCGGCAGCGGCTCACCGGAGATATTGGGACGCAGTGTCGTGCCTGTCGAGACGATGACCCCGCTGCCTTTGATGATAAACGCGCCGTCAAGCGCACTGAACTCCTTGACCGTGTCCTTGATCTTGTCGTCCAGGACGTTCCGCTCCTTCTCGGTGTACCCTTTGAACGGATTGATGATGTTCTGTACGCAGAAAGGTTCCAGCTCCCGCCAGTTGCCCAGCACAAACAGGGCTCCCACCGGCTTGCCCTCTCGCCCCTCGTTGGCCAGTTCCAGGGCGATGGTCAGCACCCGCTGAAAAACCACGCGCTTGACGTGCTCGGTCAGGCGCGGCTGGTCCACCGTCTGGAACATCTCGTACTCCTCACCCACGTGCATGACCACCATGGTATCGCACGGCTTCTGCGGCGGTCCCACCAGGAACACGAAAGTGTCATCCGCCTTCAGCAGCCGTTGGCTGAATGCCAATAGCGTGGCCATCTTGATCTGGTCCATTCGAGTCAGATCGAAGTCTGGCACATCCACGATCTTGTCCGTGTGCGCCCCGGCTGCTTCCCGCTCCGGTGCATTCCGTGCAATCAGAATTAACCGGACCGGAGCCTTGAAGATCGAAGCCAGTTTGCCCAGATCAGGCACCGCGTCCACAAAGGCCATCACCACGCGAGCCTTTGCGCCCTTGACGACCTGCGCTGCCGCCTCGATGACGCAGTCTGCATACGTGCTTGAGCGTCTGTCACTCATGCCCTCGAGCCCCACAGCCAACTTGTCTCGCCGGCCTCGCTGACTATACTTGCGGCCCAAATGACCCACAAGTTGAGCTGGATTTGCGCGTTGGGCTTGTTCTCGGCCTGGGGCTGCCGGCTGGGAGGCCCTTACGCCCCGGACCTTCAGGACATCGCCCCCCGGGACCTGCGCGGCGCTCCCGCCCCCCAGCCCACTCCCGACGAGATGCGTACCCTTACCGACGTGGTACGCCGCGCCCTGGCCACCAAACGAACCGCCTGGCCTTCCCGAATCGCCCGCCGGCTCAGCCCCGAACTCGCCCAACAAAAGTGCCGTGCATATGTCACTGTTTGCGACCGCGGCGTGGTCGTGGCCGAAGGCGCCAGTCGGTACCTGCCTCTGCCCGAAGCCTTCGCTGAAGCCACCCGTACCGCCATGAGCGCCATCGCCCCGAAACGCGACAGCTTCGGCGGCGGATGTGAACGCCTCTCCGTCGAATGCGAGCTGACCGGGCCGGCCGAGTATGTCCCCTTTGCCGGCAGCGACCGCCTCCGATTCGAACACTACTTCGAACCGGGAATCCACGGTTACGGACTCCTCCACGGACTCAACTGGCACGAGTTGCGGCCCTCCCAGGTCATCTCCGTAGGTTGGGGCTCCCTGGGCGACCCCACCCTTCCCGTCGTCGCCGAGCTGCTGGCCGACGAAGCCAGAGCCGGCGGCTCCACAGACGTGGCCAGAGCCTATCGCTTCCGCTCCACACATTGGTGGCAGCCCCAGGCCACCTGGTCACCTGTCCCCTTGCTGCGCGGCCTCATCCCCGCCACCGACGAGGATGTTGACGCCGACCGCCTTGACCTGCTCATCCAGCGCGTCGGCGATTACCTGCTCGACCGTCAACAGGTCGAGGGGCTGTTCAGCTACGAGTACCTGATCGGCCCAGAGCTCTTTTCCGACGACAACAACTGGGTACGCCAGGCCGGCGCCACTTATGGCCTCGCTCAGTACGCCGCCTACACCGACTTCGGCGACGTGAAGGAGGCCTGCCTGCGGGCCACCGCCGCCTGGGTCCGCAGCATAACGCCTCTGGCCGGCATCGTCGGTGCAGGCTTCATCGACACCGACGACGGAGAAAACAAACTCGGCACTACCGCTTTGGTGCTCCTGGCCCTCAATACGGGCTCGTCTCCCGATCGATACAACGCCGAGCGCGATCTGCTCACCAACGCCATCCTCACCATCCAGCAGGACGATGGCCGGTTTCTGACCAACTTTCCCCCGGCCGACCACACCGGCACGCAGTACTACTACCCTGGCGAAGCTCTCCTGGCCCTGGCTCACGAGTATCGGCTCACACGCGACCAGCGCATCGCCGCAGCTTTCCACAAGGCCCACGGGTACTACCGAGCTTTCTTCCAACAGGATCGCAACGCCGCGTTCGTGCCCTGGCAGGTTCAAGCTCACGCCCTGATGCACACCCTCACCGGCCAGGCCGAGTACGCCGATTTTGCCTTCGAGATGAGCGACTGGCTCGCCCGCAAGCAGATCCGCTACGAGCACACGATCTGGCCCGACCTCGTGGGCGGCTTCGCCACCAAAGGCCCGGGCTTCGCCACCATCAGCACCGCTTCTTATCTCGAGGGCTTCGCCTCCGCCCTCGACCTCGCCCGCCGCGTCGGCGATGCCGAACGGGCCCAGCACTACGAACAGGTCGTCCGCGCCGCCGCCCGCTTCGTCATGCAGTTGATCGTCAAGCCCGAGGAAGCCTTCTTCCACCAGCGGCCCGACCAGACCCTCTGGGGCGTCCGCACCTTCCTCACCGACACGCGCCTCCGCATCGACCACGTCCAGCACGCCCTCGTCAGCCTCATCCAGACTCGCAAAGCCCTCTTCGGCGATCCGCCGGATTCCTAGCGCAACGCCGGAACGCGCCCGTCCGGAACCAGCGGGCCCCAGCCTCCCGCCTGAAGAAGAGCTGAACCCGCCGCGGGGAGACGCGCTGAGGCCGATACCAAGCCGAGCCGACAAAAAGGCCACGCTACACTAAACTGTCACCTATGGCCGAGCCCCCGACCGCGCCGCCCGAAGCAACCGACCCGACCGCGGATGAAACCGGCCGGAAACCAACGCCCCATTTGCCGTGGTGGGAACTCGCCATCGTGGCTCTCATCCTCGCCGCCCACTTCGCATACGCCCGCGCCTTCATTCACCGCAGCAGCTTCCTTATCGGCGACCAGCGCTATTACTGCCTCTTCGATGATGCCGTCATTTCCATGGAGTACGCCAAGAACTGGGCCGCCGGTTACGGACCCGTGTGGAACGAGGGCCAGCGCGTGGAAGGTTACACCAACTTCCTCTGGGTCTGCGTCATGATGGCCGTCCACCAACTCGGTTACGACGAGTCTGCGAACTGTCTCATCATGCAGTGGATCGGCGAAGCCCTGCTCCTGGCCAATGTGCTGCTCACCTGGCTGCTGGCCCGCGCCTGCGGCCTGCCCCCGGCCGCCCGCCTCATGGCCGCGGCCCTCATGGCCGGCCATTACGTCGCCAGCTACTGGGGCCTCGAAGGCATGGAAACCTCTCTGCTAAGCTGCGTCGTGACCGGCGCGATGATCTTCATCTCCCGCGCCCTCCGTCGCGGCACCACCAGCCCCACCGGCATGCTGATCCTCGGTCTCGCTCCACTGGTCCGCCCCGACAGCATCCTGGTGCTCGGTCTGGCCGGGCTGTGGCTCTTGCTCTTCAGCCGCAAGAACCGCCGGCTCACTTTCGCTCTTGTCGCACTCTCTGTAACTCCCACGCTCCTGCACATGCTTTGGCGCCATTCCTATTACGGCCAATGGCTTCCCAACACTTACTTCCTCAAGGCCACCGGACTGCCCATCCTCAATCGCTTGATCGACGGCATCCACTTCACCTGGTTCTCGCTCGCCCGTTCCTTCTTGCTTTGGGCCCTCGTCCTGGCCGGCCTGTTCTTTGCCCCGAACCGTCTAGGCGGCCTGTTCCTCGCGGCCTTCGCCCTGATCCTCGCCTACCAGGTCTGGGTTGGCGGCGACTCCTGGCAGCGTGACCGCTTTGTGATCCCGTTGATGCCCGGTATGTTCGTCGCGGCCTCGTTGTACCT
>CP070685.1:2545275-2586973 GCA_020352895.1 Phycisphaerales bacterium | reverse complement strand
CGCTTGATCTTCTCGTACTTGGCGTGCGTTTCCGCGTCCAGCCCCGAGGTCTCCTCCGTCAGTTGCGTGTCCATAACGGGCGCCTCCTGATCTTCGCTGGCGACGGCCACCTCGGTCTCTGAGGCCCGCGCCGACCGGGCCGTCGAGGACTTGGACGACGAGGTTGATTTGCCTCGCGGAGTCCTTGACCGACTGGTGCTTGCCTTAGCCATGAGTTGTCCTCCAATGAGTACCCGCGGTAAGCGGGTATCGCGCAAGTGTTCTTATGCAGATAGGTGTGTCCTGTCAGTGATTCGATCAACCGGCCTGCCCATGCCGGGAAACTTCCAACCTCTCCGTTCTGCGGGCTGTGAATCCCCAGGCCAGGTGAACGCCACTACCGCTTCGGGTCCAATCTCAAAATTCGGGTAACTAGATGCGCCACCTGCCCACGAAGCGCGCCGAGGCTTGAGTTATTGGTCAATATATGATCGGCCTTTCGCCTCTTCATGTCCAGGGGTTTCTGCATTTTTTCCCGGCGCTTCCACTCCTGCTCGGTCCAGTTCCGCTGGGCGCGAACGCGCCCGGCCCGGACGGCCGGATCGGCCTCGACGAAGACGACGAGGTCACACTCGGCATCCACGCCGGCCTCGTACAGGAGCGGCGCGTCAATCACGATTATGCGTACCGAATCGTCCGCTTCGAAGCGCCGAACCAGGTCGGCTCTCCGCGCTGCGATCCGCGGATGCAGCAATGCCTCCAGTCGCTTCCGTTCCTTCGAATCAGCGAAGGCAATGGCGGCCACGCGGCCGCGATCCACGCCTCCGTCGAGAGCTACAATCTGATCCCCCCACCATTTCTTGAGCGTCTGGACGACCTCGGGGGCATCCAACTCGTCGTGGCCCAAACGATCCGACTCGATCAGGCCGGCGCCGAATTCCTGAAGGATGCGGCCCACAGCGGTCTTGCCCGACCCGATGCCGCCCGCGAGACCGATGACCGGCTTACGCATCTGGCCCTACTCCAAAGCCCGTCTTGGGTGGACGTGGCCACGCCGACCCTCGGGCCGGAGCGCTCGACCGGTTCCAGGCGGGCTCGTGATCCGGGCGAGGGACCCAACTCGGCTGCATGCAGCGCCGGGCGCAGTCGCGTTCGCACCGGGGATTCGCTGCCCGCGTTGGAGCATCTTGGCTGCTTATCTCCACCGATCTATGGGTCATGCAGGACCGCACGTCTGCAGTCGAATGCCCGGCTACCGTGCCGTAGGCGGTTAAGGAGATGCAGCCAATATGACCGGGGGGAAAGAAGGAAGCGCTATCCAGCGCCACCCTTTATCCTCTGAAGTCGCCTACAGTGTAGGGGCTTCCACCCTTCTTGTCACCCCCGGATTCGAAAAAAACTGCCTTCGGCCGTGGCAAATCAACATCGGCACCGGGTCGCTCAATGTCCCTTTACAAAAGCCTCTCCTGCCGCAGTTCCACCAGGTTTCCGCTCGGGTCCCACACCTGGAGGCGTTCTCCTGCCCAGCCCAGGCTGCGGCAACGGACATACTCGATGCGACGATCATCCAAGACGTCGCGCACGCCCTGAAGCGACTTGACGCAGATCAGGGCCTTCCGCTTGAGGGGCTGGACACTGGGAGCCTCCATGAGCTGTAGGATCAGCCGGTTGTGCTGCCCGCAGAACACCAGCTCGCCCCCCTCCGGCGCGGCTCGCCCTTTGCGATTCTCATCCTCCTGTAGCCCCAGGATCTCCACGTAGAACTCGCGACTCTCCTCTGCCAGGGAAAGGGCAGCGGATACCCGAACGTCATCGACTGCCTCCACCTCACTGTCTGGTCGCTCTCGAAGCATGGACTCAAGCTGCCTCGCGCTTCGTTTCCATGACACGGAACCGTCGGACTGTCTCCGGCACCCATACGCCGAGGTTCACGCCGATGATATCGATGAGGAGGTCATCGAAGGCGGCGGTACGGCCGACGATGAGCTGGGTCAGTTCGTCAAAGCACGCGTAACAGAACCCACCGATGACGACCCACCACAGCGTTCGGACACAGACTCCCCCGGGACGATTACGGAGGACAACCCACCACAGGGCACCCCAAACCGTGTATAGCACCAGGTGGGCTGCCTGATCCAAGTAGGGGATTGGCCAACCCTCGTCGGGCCTGAAACGATCCACGTCGGGCCAGTGCGTGCCCACAAACATGAGCGCCCAGTGCGAAATCAGGAGCCACCCCCTCCAGCCCAGGGACGCTCGGCGACGGGCTGGGCCGGCCTTTTCCCCGGATTCGGATGGTGGAACGTCGAATCTGGGCATCGGACCCCCGCCAGCGCCAGTCCCGGCACCCGCAGGTGCCCCGGCACAATCACATCAATCATATCTTCAGAGGGTCTGCCGGGTGGAGACTAAGGCGTCCGCCCCATCCTGCGAGGGCGCGGCCGCTTCCGGTCGCGGCGGACGCGCTTCGGGTTGCTGCGGAGAGGCAGCCTGCGCAGCAGGTTGCTCGCCGACGGTCACCGGAGTTGGCGCTGTCTGAGACCCGGCGGCCGGTTGCCCATCGGCCTGGTTCCCGTCGTCCACCGCCAGCACCTCCCGCGCCAGCGCCTCGTAGTCTTCCGCCCCGTGGCACTTAGGTTCGTAACAGAAGATCGTCTGGCCATAGCTGGGACTCTCGGCCAAGCGGACGTTTCGCCGAATCACCGTCTTGAAGAGCTCGGCCCGGCTCCACGGGAGGTTCGCTCCGCGGGCCGCGTCCAGAAAGGACTCGAGATCCGATACGACCTCGCCGCACAGGCGGGTGCCGCCTTCGTACATGCACAGGAGCACTCCCCTGACCGTCAGGTCCGGATTGAGCCTTCGCGACACCAGGGCAATGGTTTCCAGAAGCTTCCCAAGCCCTTGCAGGGCAAGGAAATGCGGCAGCAGCGGGATGATGACTTCGCGAGCCGCCGCCAAGGCGTTCAGCGTCAGGATCCCCAGGGAAGGCGGGCAATCAATCAGGCAAATGTCGAAGTGTGTATTTATTTTCTCCAGCGCGTCGCGAAGGACTACCTCGCGGCCAACCACACTGACCAGTTCCAACTCTGCCGCCGCAAGGTCAATGTTTGAGCTGATCGCGGACAGATTCTCGCCGGCATCAACGATCGCGTCCGCCGCCGACATCCCGTCGAGCAGCACCTTATGGACAGAGGGCCCGTCCGAGCTCGTATCAAGCCCCAGATGCAGGGTCAGATGAGATTGGGGGTCCAGATCAACCACCAGCACGCGGTTCCCCAGCCTTCCCAAAGCGGCTCCCAGGTTTGCAACCGTGGTCGTCTTGCCGACTCCGCCTTTCTGGTTGAGGACCGCGACGGAACGCATGCGATCTCCTTGCCCACCTGAGGATTGGCCACCGGGGCCATAATAAGAAGCCTGATTGAGTCGAGAGTACCGCGCCGGTATCATTATATGCTGCTGCCGTCGCAGTAAAAGGGAAACATGCAGGTCTGGGCCGTTTGGCACGGCCAGATTCATGCGGGTAGTGACGGAGCTCGGGGAGACAGAATCCTCTCATGGTCCACTGCCAGGCCGGCGCACGGCGTTGCGGCGCAGCAGCATTCAAGCCGGGGGCCGGTAAAACGTCGATATGGTGTGCAGTGGGTTGAACGCGGAAGCTGTCGCCTCCGCTGACTCGCCCAGGACAGTACCGCCACGGCGATCGGAGTACGCTGCCGGATGCCTCTCTCGCAATACCCGGATCGGCCTTTTGTGACTGTAACGTCTCTACCGCCCAACCCGGCGAGCGCCAGCGGCATCGCGGAAGATGCGTTCGAGTTCATCCACCGCCACGTTCCCCAGCGAAAACAGGTGGCGGTCGCACCGACCAACTGCTCGGAAGCCAGGCATCCGGACGCCGAGGTGATGGCAGTCATCGATCTGGCGGCACCGGACTGGCCGTCGCGTGCCGTGCGCACCATCGCGGAGCTGAATCCCTACTCCGTCCACATCCACCACGAGGAAGGCTTGTACAGCGGAGGCGACGTTCCGGAAAGCACGGCGCGGAAACGTTTCCTGACATTGCTGGAAGGGCTGGCGGAGTTCCCGACCATCGTAGAGGCTCATTCGGTGCGAGGCCGGCTGCTGGAGAGTGAAGAGGCTTTCCTCACGCATGCGGCCGAACTATGCACGATCATGATCCTGAAGTGCGACTATCAGAAGTGGCGCCTGGAGTGGTCCTTCTCACGCGCCGCCAAGGACATGCCGCATAACGTGGCCGTCATACCGCAAGGCGCTCGACCCGACCGCCATTATGCCCCGCGCGAGATCGACGCCATCAAGGACGAGTTGGGGCTGTGGGACCTGAAGGGCAAACGGCTGGCGGGGCTGGTGGGATGGATCCAAGGCAACAAGCGGTGGGACATCGTCACGAACCTCTGGCCTGAGATCCACGACAGCATTTGTCTGCAGACCGGCGAAGAGTGGCTGCTCTTCGCCGCCGGGGATATCAACGACCCGCTCCATCAGCAGGATTTTGACCACTACGTAGCAGAGATTCGCAATCTGGAGCGTATCGGCCAAGCGCGTTTCTACCAGTTCGCCCCCGAGGGCGAGCGGTACTACAAGGTGCTGGCTCTGTGTGACTTTCTGATCCTGCCTACTCTGGACAGTACTCAATCCAGCACGCTCAGCCGGATCATTGCCCTGAACAAGCCCTATGTGACCACCGCCCCACTGGAGGGGTTGACTGCCATGACGGTGGAAAGCGAGGGCGGGCTGCTGTTCACCAACCGAGAGACCTTGCGTCGTTGCATTCTGCGGCTGGCCACGCAGGAAGACCTGCGGTGGCGATTGGGGGAGAAGCTGAAGAACTACCTGAGGTCCAAAGTCAGTTGGGACATTGTGGCCAAGCAGTACGTGAACGCCTATCGGCTGGCCCGTTACTCGAAGGATTCGGGGATGCCGATCCGCTTTCCCAGGGAATTCGAAGCCGAGGCCCGGCGCAGTCAGCAACGGGCACCCGCCTCCTGATCCCCCGCACCGTCGCCTCTGTTACCGCATCCAACTCACGACGAAGGTGAGCAAAGCCATGACCAGCGTGGCGAGGGCCACGTAGCCGATCGTCGTTCGTGCCGACCTCGGCACCCAGGAGAAAGGCCAGTCCAGCAGGCCGAGGAAGGCACACAGGGGGCGAATCAAAGACTGCAAACGGTCGAGCCACGGGTGGCCGGCATCGATCACCCGCTGCAACAGGCGGGCCGCGGGCGTCAGTAGCTTGTGTGTGGCCTCCAGGCACTTGAGAGCGAGGCCTCCAATGGGCATGGGAACCGGTGCCGACGGTGTCGCATTCCCTGAGACACCGACTCCTTGCGGGCTACCGGAAGTCTCGGGGGAGGCGCCGCCCCCGTGAGCCAGGGCGATCCGACCACGGGCATCGGCCACCGCCCCGTCGGCCAAGGCAGGAACGCTGGTTTCCCGGACGTTACGTTCTGAAGGGGACAAGTCGGGTATCGATGCCGCAGTCTCGTGAGCGCCGGAGGGCATAGTGACCGGGTTGCCCGTCCGACCCTGCTCAGAGCCCAGTTCTCCGGCCACCTGCGACGCGGCGTGCTCAGTGCGGCCCATTTGAGCCATGATGCCTTCTGACGACTCCTCGGGGCCAGCAGGCTGCGGCTTCTTGGCGTCGTTGGGCTTCTCGGGGAGCCCCACTTCGGCGCAAAGTTGCCGAGCCAAGGCGTCTGCCTGGTCCATCAGTTGATCCACCGACACGTCTTGCGGAAGTTTCGCTCGAGGATCGATGGAGTCGGGATCGGAATCGGAATCTCTCGGTCCAGCCATGGCGTGTGTTCGGGCCAGATAGCGGTCTAGTGTCTTATCGGCCTTATCGGCAGGCCGGAGCGAGCACTTCAGAGCTGCGCCGGGATGCGGGTGGTAGGTGCCCCGGGGCCCGTTACAATTCACCGGATGGGCATTCCGTACTTCTTCCACTCGCCGCTGGCGATGGGCAGCCTCAGGCTGAGCGCCGAGGAATCGAAGCATGCCGGCGGCTCGCGCCGCCTGCGTCCCGGCCAGGCGCTGGTCCTGGTAGACGGCCGAGGAGGAGCCGCCGAGGCCCGCGTTGTTTGGCGGCAGGACGACCGGCTGGAGGTGTGCGTCGATCACATCGAGCAGCGTCCGCGTCCGCCGCTGGCAAGATTGACCCTGGCTACCGCCATGCCCAAGGGTCGACGCCAGGGTTTTCTGTTCGAGAAATGCGCGGAACTCGGCGTGGGAAAGGTCGTGGCCACGACCTTTCGTCGTAGCGTAACGGGAACGACAGCCTCCAAGCTGGACCGCTGGTCTTACGCCTGCCGAGAAGCCATCAAACAATCCAAGCAGGCGTGGCTGCCCGTGGTTGAGGCCTGCGGCTCGACGGACCAGCTCATCGCCCGAGTACCGGACGGAAGCCAGCGATTCTGGGCGACAACGGGCCGGGGCGCGCCGACGATCAGCCGAATGAAGTCATCACTCCCTCACGATGCGGATGTCTTCGCGGTAATCGGCCCGGAAGGCGGATTATGTGATGAGGAATGCACTGAACTCACCGACGCCGGTTTCATGCCGATTTCTCTGGGGCCGTCCGTGCTCCGCATCGAGAGCGCCTGCGTGGTTCTCGCGGCACAGTTGCTGGCTCTGGACGGGTGAGCACTCGCCCGCGGCTCATCTGACAAAGTGGGCGGGATGTGCCGGCGTCGCCGTGGGCCGGAGGCGGCCCTTGCTCAGGGGCGGTGAGGCCCTGATCATGATGACCACGTCTACTTTGGCGATCCTGGGGGCATGACGGCGGTATGACCTGGGTCTACAGACCGGCTATCCGGTTCCCGCGCACAACCATTCTGTTGGGAGTGGGGCTGACGTTGGCCTGCGCCCCGGGGGTGCTGCGGCTGCGACTCCGCACCGACGGACACGCCCTGGTGCCGAAAGATGACCCCGCGATCCTGGTCGACCGAGAGGTCCGTGAGCTCTTCGGTGTGCAGGACCCGATGGTCGTGGCCGTGGAGACGGACCACCCCGAAGGGATCTTTAATTACGAGACCTTGGGAATCATCCGTGACTTGAGCGCCCGACTCCCCGAGATCGACGGGATCGAACCGGAAGACATCACCAGCCTCGCTACCGAGAAGCGCGACCGAGTCTACACCAATACGCTGCGCTTCCGCCCCTTCCTCGACCCGTTCCCAACCGATCAGAGAGGGCTGGACGAGATTCGCGGTGACCTGGAGGCCATCGACCTGTTCATAGGCACTCTGGTTTCGCACGACTTCAGCAGCAGTGCCATCCTGGTAGCGGTCTCACCCGAGGCCAACCGTTCCCGCCTGGTGCGTGACCTCCGGGCCAAGATCGCCGAACTGGGCCCGGTACACGATCGCATTTCCGTGGTCGGCGCCCCTGTGGCCGAGTCTCTGCTCGGCGTGCACATCTTGGAGGATCTCGGCGTCCTGGACCTGCTGGCAGGCCTACGGGCGTTTCTGGAGGATCGTTTTGGCTGGCGGATTCTCCCGCAAATCCACGAACTGGACCTCGCCGACGGCTCGGCGAGCCCGACAGGGCAGATGTTGCGGGCGTTCGGTCGCCCGCTGCCGGTGGCCATCGCGGCCGTGGCCGCAATCCTTTTGCTCACGTGTCGCAGCTTCTGGGGCATGCTGCTGCCGCTGGCCGAAGTCGGCGCGTGCCTGCTGGCCACCTTCGGCCTGATGGGTCTGACGGACGTTCCCTTCTATCTGACGATGGCGGTACTGCCCGTGATCCTGACGGCCATTGGTGTGGCGGACGAGATCCACATATTCGCGAGGTACCGGCAGGCACTCGCGGAGGCGCCCGGCGAGCCCCATCCCCGGCCGCTGGTAGTCACCATGGAAGAGATGTGGCGACCGATCGTAAAGACCTCGATCACAAGCTGCATCGGTTTTCTTTCCTTTGCCCTGTCGCCGCTGGAACCGGTCAAGATGTTCGGCATCTTCACGGCTGCGGGCATCTTCTTCTGCATGCTTTGGTCGCTGACGGTCATCCCCGCCGCGCTGGTACTGCTCGACCCAAAACGGTTCCGTCCGCGCCGCTCGTTGGCGGGATCTTCGACTGAACGGCAAGGAGGGGGCGTTCTCTGGCGGTTCGCCGGGGCAGTTGTGCGGTGGCGATGGGCGGTGCTGGTGGTAACCGCCGGGCTGGTGGCGGCCTCGCCCTGGGGCGTCCGCAGAATCTATGTGCAGGATAGCTGGATCAACGGTTTCGCCGCGGACAGCGAGTTCTATCAGGCCACGCAGCGCGTCAACCAGGGCTACGGGGGGACACATCTTCTGTGGCTGTGCATTGAGGCCCAGCCGCACTACGTTGAGGGTGAGGTCCCGGCCAAGAACCTGGATCGCGACGGGGCGTTGCTGCCGGTGGAGTTGGATGAGATGCGGGTCCTCAGCCTGGTCGAGGGAACGTTTCGCTTCGACCTCGCCGAGATGCACGAGTACCGCGTGGCCGAGGCCGTGCGCGTAGCCGGTGGCGTTCGCATCAAGACCGACCGTCGGGACGGGATGGTCGCCACTGCCGAGACCGAGGCAGAGACCGAACCGATCCTGTATTCGATCTCCACGAACGAGAAAAGGCTGTACAACCCGTTGTTCATCGAGGCCATCGGGCGTCTGGAGGACTTGCTGGAGGCCGATCCGGCCGTGGGCGGCGTCCTGGGGACGCACGACCAACTGGCCCTTATGAACTTCATCCTTCGAACCCGAGAAGTCGGCTCGCGCAGGGTCCCCGACGAGCCCAGTACGCTCGGTGCGTTGATCCGCTACTACCAGATGGCCCGCGGGCGGCAGCGGATGAACGAACTGATGACCCCCGACCACAACAAAACACTCACCCCGGTGTTCCTGAAGAATGCCAACTTCAAAGACACGGCCCACCTGATGGACCTCATCAGGGAGTTCGAGGCCGAACACCTGTCCCCCATCGGACTTCGCATTCGTTTCGGCGGTGACGTGGCCGTCAGCCAGGCCATGATTCCTGCCATCGTCCGGACTCAGGTGACCTCGCTGCTTCTCTCCCTGGTCGGCATTCTGACGGTGGCCCTGCTTCTGTTCGGTTCGCTCAGCGCAGGAGTGTACTGCGTCCTGCCGCCGGGCCTGGCCGTGCTGCTCAACTATGCCGTCATGGGGCTGGCGGACATCCCGCTGGGAGTGGCCACCTCGATGTTCTGCGGCATGACTTTGGGGATCGGTGTGGACTACGCCATCCACCTGATGGAGCGCTGCCGGTTTTCGTTTGAGCGGTACAGCGACATCCAGGAAGCGGTCCGCGATGCGGTGTCGTTTGCCGGACCGGCGATCATCATTGACGCGGTGGCCATCGCCGTGGGTTTCGGTGTGCTGATCCTCTCGCGCGTGCCGGCGAACAGCCGCCTGGGGATTCTCCTGGCGATCAGTATCACGACGTGTCTTGCCGCGACGCTGCTGTTGTTGCCCGCACTGCTGAGCCTGCTTCAGCCCCGCTTCCTTCAGAGACAACGCCGAGAGGCAAGTCAAACAGTGCCTGCGGATTGACTCGTCCTGAGTCGCGCGTTCCCACCGGGGAAGCTGCGGCGCTCGAGGCAAGACAGAGCCCCGATGCCGAGGATACACTTCCCTGCGGACAAGCTTCCGGTCGGCGGCGTATCGCAGGATCAGTCAAAGCGTTTGAAGACGCGATGACCCAAGAACTGGGCCGCGGAGCGATATTGGCGCCACAGCCGGGCGAACTCAGGATCGCGCGAGAGGCATGTAATAAAATCGAAGCTGTCGTTAGGCATGGCGTGCCGCGGCGGGTACTGGACGAACACCAGGCGCGGCGGTCGGGAGGTCATGTCCTGTACCACACAGTCGATGACGTAGCGTTCGATGGGGTGCATCTGATCGGAGGGATGGTATGGGAATGGTGACGTGACCCCGTCCACGTCCGCATACACCCCAGGCAGCAGCCAGAGGCAATTGAACCGGGAAGACCAGGGCAAGCCGGTGAAATTAACCAGCGGGAACATCGGATAGACCGACGTACTGAAAGCCATGATGGGCTCGCCGTCGGCCTCGCGGCTTGTTTTCTTCACAATCGGGGCGATTCCACCCATAGGGGGCGAGCGGAAGTGTCGCACGTCGATTACGCCGGCGGCCAGGAAGAGGCCTCCGGTCAGAATCAGAGCCAAAGACTTTGGGCCCGGGCGGAACATCAGCCGCAGAAGTTCTTCGCGCTGTACGATGCCAATGGCCAACACCGCGGCGGTGAGCCAACCGAAAACCAGCGCGGGCAGGAAATGATAGGGCCAGCCTTTCTGCTGCCAGAGGGCCGCCAACAGGAGCGCAGCGGAGGCAAGGACAAGCACGCGAGCCAGATGCCTGAGGGTCACACTCGATCCCACCAAGGCATAGGCGACCAGGAGCAGCAGACACATCAGCACGTGGCCCTGGGCAGCGATGACCGTCCACGGTTCCGTGTAGGCGCCGTAGGTTTCTCTGGCCATGCGCACGGTGTTCCAGAAGCCGATTCGCATATCGGAGGGCAGAAACAGGAAATGCAATGCGTATAAACCGACCACGGCGGCCAGGCCCAGGTTCTCGGGGCTTCTCAGCACGCGCCTGCCCACCGGGCCGAATACCAAATAGGCCTGCACGGCAACAGGCGCCAGCAGGAAGTAGGGCTTGAGAGCGAGCCCGACGCCGGCCCACAGGCCGATCACGAGCATGAGGAGGCGCGGGAACTGTACGCCTGCGGCCCGGCCGCCCGCAGCCAGAACATAGGGCACCAGCATCACCAGCATCAGGTGTTCTCTCTGGCCGAAAGCGAGCCCCGGGACCGCCACCAGCGCGATCATCAAGCCAAGGAAGAACAGTCGCCGAAAGATCTGTGAGTCAAAGCAATCCCAGCGCCGCAGAACCCAGTATGACAAACCGAGCGAGATCAGAACCACGAAGCTGATATAGGCCATCAGGGTGGGAATCTCGGCACATCCCAGGGCGCGGGCCAACAGCACGGGCGGCATGTGCAAATAGACGATCAAAGGCGGGTTGAGGTCGATCACATCTACATACAGGGTGCCGCCGTCCAGCACACGCGCCGCGGCGTAATTGTACCAGGCCACGTCGTGGTCAATGTTCCAGGGAGGGCTCAGGCGTGGGAGGAAAACGAGCACTGCAAACGCCAGGAGAACCGACAGGTCCGCGACCCGCCCGCTCGGCGCCGGCCCGTCGGGGCGGGGAAGCGCAGCGTAAGCGTCGGCTGGAACTGCCCTGGGCTCCTCGTCCGGAATCACTTCTGACGAATCGGCCAACAACGATGCTCCCGGTTAACCACGCCGCTTGAAGACCACGTGGCCGCGAATCCTTCCCAAGAACTCATATCGGCTCCATATGCGGGCGAACTCCGGATCCCGAGTAAGAAAGGTCACGAAATCGAAACGGGGGTTGTTGATGGCCTTGGGCGGCGAAGTTTGCACGAACACCAACGTGGGCGGGCGGGCCTGGAAATCCGCGACCACGGCGCTGATCAAGTAGCGCTCCACCGGGGTCATCTCGGCCGGCGGCGAGTACGGAAACGGATCGGCCTCGGGGCCTACGTGAGCGTATATGCCCGGCAACAGCCAAAGGCAGTTGAACCGCAGCGTCCAGTCCAGCCCGGTGTAATTCACGAGCGGGAAGGCCGGATTCACCAGGATGCTTAGAGCGGCGATGGGGCCCTCACCGGCCTCGCGTTGAGTGGCCTCGACGACGGGGCCGAGTTCACCATATCGCGGAGTGCCAAAATGGTCGACGCTCTTCACCAGGCCCGCAACGAACAGACCCGCGGCCAGCAACAGCACGGCCGCGCCCGGCGCAAGACGGAACAGTTCGCCGAAAAGGCGCCGACGCTGGAGCACGCCCACGAACAGCACGACGGCCAGGATCCAGCCGGCGCCCAGCGCGGGCAAGAAGTGATACCTCCACCCCTTGAGCTGCCAGATCGCGGCCAGGAACAAGACGGCCAAGGTCAACAGCAGCACGCGGTAAAGATGTTTGTGGTTCTCCACCGGGCGCAGCAGAAGGCATGAAAGCCCCAGCAAGAGGCAACGTTGGGTATGTCCCTGCTCCAGGAGCACACGCAGCTCCCTCTCATAGGCTCCGTACGTCAAAGCCGTCATCCGCACGAGGTCGACGAATGCCTCGCGCACCTCCGGCGGCAGGAACAGGAAGTGGACCGCATAGAGGCCGATCGCCACCGCCGCGCCAATGTTCTCCGGGCTCCTCCAGACGCGCCGGCCCACGGGTCCGAACAGGAGGTAAACCTGGACCACCACCAGGGCCGGCAGGAAATAGGGCTTGAGGCATGCCCCGAGTCCGGCCAGCAGCCCGACCAGGAACATAGTCGGCCCCCGGAGCCCGGCCCGCCCGGCCCGAGCGGCGGCGCCCAGAACATAGGGCACCAAGACGATCAACAGAAAGTGCTCGCGCTGGCCGAAGGCCGCCCCAGGACCGGCCAGTAAGATATAGGTCAGCACAAGTAGCAAGAGGCGCCGCTGGGCCGGCGGCTTCCCCAACGCAGAGCGCTTCATGATCCCGTGAGAAAGCAACAACGAAACCAGGGCCAGGAGACAGACATAGCCCTTGAAGACCAGAAGCTCGGACCACCCGAGGGCCCGGGCAAGGCCTGCAGGGGGAATATGTAAGTAGATGATCAGCGGCGGATTCACATCGACCACGTCGATATAGGGCTTCGCCCCGTCCAGCACTCGCCGCGCTGCGTAGCAGTACCAGGCCGAGTCCCAGTTGATGTCTTCCGGAGGCCAGACCTGCAGCGCGGCCAACACTACGGCGAAGACCAGGAGAACCAGCGTTCCCAGAGCCGGCTTGCCCAATACGGTCTCGGCCAACGGGCCGAAGGGCGTGGCCGCTCTGGGTTCGCTGCCAACGCTTGTTGAAACCCTTGTCCGTGCCTTCGGGTCACTCAAGTTAGATCGCCTCCGGAGGGAGAATCGCGATCCGGTCGTTTGCGCAGAATGGCCAGCAAAGACGCCCCGAGGGGAGGGCGGAACCAGAACCAGCATGCAGGCTTCACATACAGCGCCTGGAACAATCGGTTCAGCCATGCTGGCGGCAGGCGCTCTTCGGCGCGAGGTTTTCCGGATGGCGGGCCGCCGATCAGTCTGCGCAGAAACCGCATCACCACCATGGCGGGCAGCGCCCACGAGTTGGTATAGGCGCAGCGCAGCACTTCGACGCCCGGCCGTCTGATCAAGCGGAGCAGGTCGCGACGGTAATAGCGGCGCTGATGGTGGAGGATCTCGTCCCAGTCGCTCCACAACCAAGGCAGCGCCGGTACGGTAATGATCAGCAGACCGCCGGGCCTGGTGATCCGGATCATTTCCCGCAGCGCGGCCGCGTCATCAACAACATGTTCCAGCACATCCAGAAGAGTTACCACCGAGGCGTGATTGTCCGGAAGGTCGACCTGATGCAACGAGGCCTTCAAGACGGCACCGTCCAGCTTCGGGCCCGAGATGCTCAGACTCTCATCGTGATCATCGATTCCGAGAACGCGGCAGGTGTGCCGCATCTCGGCGAGCCAGGTACCCGTGCCCACGCCGCCGTCCACCAGAAGGCTGTCGGGCGTCAACGCCGCGAACCGGTCGATCCAGTGTCGGACGATGGCCCGCTTGCCGGCATAGAACCAATGTTCGCGGTCCAGGGCCTCCAGCTTCTGATATTCCTCTGGATTCACGAGGAGCTGCCCTGGGATGCGCCGCGCGTACCGGCCTGCGCCCGTGCCATAACAGCGTCACGCAGCGTGGGGTCGGACGCATGGATCTCGCTGATCAGGAACAGGGGGCGACGTTTGACCTCGTCATAGACGCGTCCGAGGTACTCACCGAGAATTCCAATGGTGATCAGTTGGAGGGCCCCCAATATCAAGACGGATACAATCGTCGAGGTGTAACCATCGACCACGGGAATCCCGAACATACCCGTGTCGAGCAGGCGGAATACGACCAGGGCGACCCCATATACGACCGCCAGCGCTGCCACCAGCACGCCCAGCAGCGTGGCCAAGCGCAGGGGCTTGTAGCTGAAGCTGAAGATGGCGTCGAGCCCGTACTTGAGCAGGCGACCGAATGTCTGTTTGGGCTCACCGCCGGCCCTCTCGGCCCGGTCATAGCTCACCACGCGCTGGGCGAAGCCTGCGTAGCTTCGCAAACCCGGAAGGTAGCGGTTGGTTTCGGTCATGCGCGCGATGGCATCGACGACACGACGATCGAGCAGGCCGAAGATCCCCGCGTTCAGCGGGATGGGATAGTCGGTCAGGAATCCCAGCACGGCGTAGAAGGCCCCGAACATCCAGCGGCGAACGCCGCGCTCGGCCCGACTTCGGCGCCGGCCGATGATCACCTGTCCGCCCTCGCGCCAGGCGGCGAGCAAATCCGGTATAACTTCCGGCGGATCCTGCAAATCACCATCCATCAGGACGACGGCCCGTCCGCGGGACGTGCACAGGCCGGCCATGACGGCGGGCTGATGGCCCCAATTCCGGGAGAGCTCCACGACGATCACGCGGTCATCCGTTCGCTGGGCTTCCTTGAGCACTTCCAGCGTGCCGTCCACGCTGCCGTCGTCGACGTAAACAGCCTCCCAGGTTATGGCGCCGTCCAGTTTCTCCATCACGGCCGACAAGCGTCGATGGAACTCCCGTGCGACCTGCTGTTCGTTATAGAAAGGCACGACGACAGAAATGTCGATGGGCGCGGCCATGCCGTGGGGATTCTACCCATGGGCTTTCGGTGGTTCAAACCCGCCGGACGTTTCGACAGGCTGCCGGGTTCTGCGCTTCAGGGGGTAAGCCGACTCTCGAAGGCGGCCCGGCCGGGAGCCTACTCGATATCGGAGGCGGTCACGCGAAGCGCCTCCTCCAGCGTGGTCAGGCCGTTGAGCACCTTGCTCATGGCGTCCATGCGCAAGCTACGCGCTCCGTGAGCCAGGGCAAACTCGTGCAACCTGCTCGTGGGGGCCCGCTGGAGGACGAGTTCCGCCAGCCCCTTGTCGAACGGGACGTACTCATAGATTCCCACGCGGTCGTAATAGCCGCTCCGGAGACATCGCGAGCAGCCACGTCCCCGGAAAATCTCCACCTCTTTCCGCTCGGGAGGCACGTCCAGCAGAGCCCGCTCGGGTTCGGAGGCGAGATAAGGCTGCTTGCAACGCTCGCAGATGCGGCGCACCAGACGTTGGGCCATCAGGGCGATGATGGCGCTGCTGGCCAAGTAGGGCTCACAGCCCATGTCCAGCAGACGCGTGATCGCGCCCGCGGCGCTGTTGGTGTGCAAGGTGGCAAACACCAGGTGCCCGGTCAGGGCCGCATCGATAGCCAGGGCCGCGGTCTCCCGATCCCGAATCTCCCCGACCATAATCACATCCGGGTCATGTCGGACGATGCTCCTCAGGGCCCCGGAGAACGTCACGCCGTTCTCGTGATCGACCTGCACCTGATTGATGCCGGGAATGTGGTACTCGACGGGGTCCTCGATGGTGATGATGTGCTTGTCGACGGTATGGATTTCCTGCAAGGCCGTGTAGAGCGTGGTGGTCTTGCCACTGCCCGTAGGACCGGTGATCAGGATGATCCCATAAGGCCGACGGATGGTTCGCTTGACCGCCTGCTCCAGCTCGATGTCCATGCCCAGTTGGGCGAACTCCAGCCTCCCGCGGTCCAGGCCGAGCAGGCGCATGGTAACCCGCTCCCCGTTGACCGTGGGGATGGTGGCTACGCGCACGTCCACATTCTGATCGAAACTCTTGTGCGAGAACCGGCCGTCCTGGGCGCGGCGCCGCTCCGTGATGTCCAGCTTGGCCATGATCTTGACGCGGCTGACCAGAGCGGGGGCCACCTCGCGCGGGTAAGCCCGGGCCTCGATCATCCGGCCATCGATGCGGATGCGAACCCGAACGCGATCCTCCTCGGTCTCGACGTGGATGTCGCTGGCCCGCCGGTCCACGGCCTCATCGATCACGGAGTCCACCACCTCCACCATGTTCATGCCGGCGATGTTGGTCACTTGCGGGCCGGTGGTCAGCGCGCTGGCGCCGAGCGTCTGGGCACCTTTGGCCCGAGCCCGGGAGAAGATTCGTCCCAGGGCCGAGTCGATCGAGTCTGGGCGACTGACGACCAGTTGGACGGGCTTCTTGATGCGTGCGTTCAGCTCGGTGACGATGGTGCGGTCGGCGGGATCGGCCACCGCCACCACCAACTGCCCCTCGACCTCGCCCACGGGCAGGAACCGCTTGCTCCGGCAGAGGTTCTCGGGAATGGCGAGAACCCAGGGCTCGGACACGCTGCGGCGAGACAGATCCAGGTAGCGCAGCTTGAACAACTCGGCCAGCACTTGGGCCAGTTCCTCGTCTACCAGCTTGCCCTGAGCCGTGAGCACCTCCAGAACCGGCAGACCGCTCAGTTCCGACTCCAGGTGAGCCGCTTCCGCCTCGGACGGACTCAGGCGTCCTGTTTCCAGCAGTTTGGCTACGATGCGGGACTCGGCGGCGAGGGTGGCAAGCATGGGCGTCTACTCGTGCGAAACCACAAGCACCAGGACGTCGTCGGCGGGGGGCGTATGGCCCGTATGTCTTTCCAGGTCCTCGACAACGGCGTCGACGGTGCGCTCAGGGGATGAGAAACTTTCCGGCTGCAGGAGCACTTCGTGCAGCCTTTCCTCTCCGTACGATTCACCCGCCGGACTCGACGCATCGGTCAGGCCGTCGGTGTGCATGATCACGCGGAACTTGGCGCTGAGATCGGCGTAAGCGGATTCGAACTGGGCCTCTGGATCGGCGCCCAGCATCGGCGCGGTCTTCTCCAGCGTCACCAGTCGCTGCGGACCCACCAGGAGCAAGGGCGGCTTGAGACCCGCGTTGATATAAGCCAGTCGGCCGGCGGTCAGATCGATCAGGACGACGCCGCAACCCACCAGTTGCCTGGCGGCCCTTCCGCAGAGGGTGCGGTTGACCGCGGCCATGGCCGCTCCAAGGTCGAGCGCCTCCTCCTGAATCTCCAAGGCCGCCCGCAACCCGGCATAGATACCCATGGACTGCATCAGGCCCGAGACGCCCATCCCGCCGGCGTCGGTCATGACCATCACGATGCGATGATCGCTCAGCAGGATGGTTTCCTGAAGATCGCCGCATTTCTCGGCGCCCGGCACCAAGCGAGTGGCGGCTTGGAAGGCCTCCCCGCCGCTGGGCAGGACGAGAAGCTCCGATTGGAGCCGGCGGTTGACCGCCAGATACGCCGGCGCGTGCTGGTCGAGCAACGCGCCCAATCGGCGCTGGGCACGAAGCATGGCCGCGCCGAGCACGGCCCCGGCGGCCAGCAGATGGCGCAGGCTGCCGCCCGGGAAGGCCTTACGCCCCAAAGGCCGATCCAGGTAGATCACTCCAAGCTCGCGTCCGCCGCTGATCAGCGGAGCGACCAGGGCGGTCGCGGGATAATCGGATTCGGTGGACGGCGACTGGCCGTCCGCGGGGTATCGCCCGGCCACATGCTGCAACAGTCCGCTGTAGATGAAGCTCTGGCTGATGCCGACGAAGGGAGCGCCGGAGGGTTTGTGGCCCATGCCGCGAACGCTCAGGATTTCCAGACCCTTGGCCTCGTCTCCCTTGAGGGCCACGAGGCCCCTCTCGGCTCCCATGTCGATCAACAACCGGGACAAAGCCCGATCGGCCAGGTCCTCCACCCGAGGGGCCACTCCGGCCTGCTCCACCAGGGCGCCCAATTGCTCGGCCTGCTGGGTGGTGATGACAAAAGGATCGCGGGTCTTAACCCACTCGCAACCGGGTGGATCCTGGCGGTCCGTAATAAGATACTCGCGCAGCTTGGCCATGGGGCGTGTGGTGCCCTCGATGTATTCCAGAATCCGCTCGCCGATTCGAATGATGTCTCCCGTGGCCAGCAAGAGCTCCTTGACGGGCTGGCCGTTGACGACGGTCTTGTTGCGAGCGCCCATGTCCTTGAGGCGCCACTTGCCATCCGGTTCGCGCAAGAGTTGGGCGTGTTGCCGCGAAACGAGATCACTCTCGATACGCAAACGGCACTCCTCGCCTCGACCGATCGAAAGCTTGTCCTCGGTCAGTTCCAACGTCTGAAGTTGTCCGTCATCGTCCAGATAACGCAGTTGACCCATAAGAGGAGGCCCTCGACTTGCTGTAGCAGGTTGTCCTGCTCGACTCCGCCCCCGGCAACCGGCGTCGTGCCCGGATTCCTATCCTAGCCGATGGCAGACCCCTGACAAGCCACTACGTGTCCGGGGACGGAGCCGGCTTGAAACCGGGTCAAGAAAGAACCTCGATCGAGATGATCGGGGTCCTGGCAACTCGTAGGCGCGAAGCGGTGTTCGGGCTCGGGCCGGATCGCCCGGCCGGATCAATTGCAGTTCGGCGGGGTGTTGCTGGTGGTGATGCCGAACAGCACGGCGAACGTGGCAAAGTCCCCAAGCGTGACCGAACCGTCACCGTCCAGGTCGGAGCAGTACAACTCCTCGGCACCGCAGTCCGGGGCCGGTGCGGAAAGGCCGTAGCACACGGCGAAAGTGGCGAAGTCGCTCAGGCCCACGGGGGCGCCGTTGTTGTCCACGTCGCCGCAGGTGCAGTCCGGCCCGGCGCAGGGATCGGGCGGCCCGCAATCGGTGAGCGCCCCCAACCACGTCCCGCTCACGCTGTCGCAGTCCGATTCGGTCTGGTCCGGCGCGCAGGTGTCACCCACACAGCAGGCACCCAGCGGCTGTGGACAGTCCGCCGTGTCACAATCGGTTCCCGCACCCTGATAGGTACCACCCAGGTCGCCGCAACCCAGTTCGATGACGTCCTGGCAGGTCCCGTCGGACAGGCAGCAGGCCCCGAGGTCGCACACGGGATCGTCACAGTTAGTGCCGTTGCCGCCGTAGACCCAATCGAGCGTTCCCTCGCAGAAACTCTGATCCACATAGAGACAGCCGCCCAGCCCGTCGCAGCAGGCCCCCTTGGGCTGCGGGCAGGTGACTTCAGTGCAGAGTTGCTCCTCATAGAACGTCTCGCCGGTAGCCTGGCACTGGTCTGCTTCCACGCCGTCGCTGCAGAACCCGTTGGCATCGCAGCAGGCCCCGGTCGGATCCTGGCAGTCGACCATAACTCGGATGACCAGGTCTCCCTTGGGAGGATACTCCGTCGGGAATGAGCACCAATCGAGCCACACTCCTGGCAACACAAAAAGGGCGTTCCTGCTCGCCTGGCAGCCGTCGCGATCGCGGACAATACTGGGTCCTCCGTTGCCCACGTCTGTCTGGTTGGCGAACTCCAGGGCAACGACAAAGGTCTGTCCCGCGCTGACCGGCACGTCGACGGGAATGGTCTGTTCCTGGTCGAGGTGCGTGAAGATGTTGATACCGCCCGGGGTCATAAGCGGTCCCACCAGCGTCTCCAACTCCGTGCCTGGATTGGGGAAGCCTGCTGCAGCCCTGATGTGAATCGCTTCTTCTAGGCTTGGCGGATTCCCTAGCGTGCCCTCGTACCAGCCGACGTGCACTTCCACTATGGAGCCGTCGCAGGGTGAGGTCAGCCAGGCGGCGGCCTCCTCGCCGGGCGAGAAGTCGCCGATGACGATGTTGTCGCCTTCGACAAAGTTGTCGTTCTGAACGAGCACCGGCGCGCCCAGGGCCGACGGCCCGGCCAGCAGGCAGGTCAGCACCAGCACAGAGGCTCCAAAGCCGGTCTGGGGGCCGGCACTTCGCCATTTTCCAAGGTTCATGAACGAAACCTTCCTTCCCCGCACCAGGCCCGCTGCCACCCGTGACGCGGGATCACCCCCGCCGGCGGCATGACTTTCTGTATTCTAGGTGAGTTTTCCGGGGTGGTGAAGTCTAATTTTAAGCCAAATCCGGGCCGTCCGGGCCGGGCCAATCGGAGTGCGGCACGCGCGCGCCGACGGTGCGGCTTGAGCCAGATGCACCGGGGCAAGCCTCGGCCGGCCACGCGCCGCCCGCTCTGTTGCTCGCATCGGCCAGGGGCACGGGGCAGAACATGCTTAGGCTGCTCCAGCCGATGTCCATGGATTCCAGCAGGGACATGGCCCGCCTGCGGAAGACGTTCTGGTAGGCGCGCACTTGCGAGGTGATCCCGAACCCGACGATGCTCAGTGCCCGGTGGTAGTCACCCGGCTGGGGATGCTCACGACCGGCCTGATCTGCCACGGCGCGGGCATAGAAATGAACACAGTTGGCGTCCACGATCTGCTGGTGCAAGCCGGCGACCATGGAGATTCGATCGCGCCTGAAGGTGCGCTGTCTGAAAGCGGCCCGCACCCAACGACACAGCAGGCGCGTGACGTCTTCGGGCGGTGTGGCCTCTCGGAATCCAGGCGCGCTTAGACGGTGCAGGACGACGTTGCCCGGCAGGTACCGTGATGCGTAAGTACCACTCATACGCAAGACGTGCATGACTTTGCCGATCAGACCCATGCGCGTGGTCCAGGAGGGACGACGGGCTCCGGAATGCTGCGGCGGGTAATAGTCGTTCCATAGATTCAGGGCCAGGAGCAGTCGGCACGGCAAGGGAGCATCCACCAGCGAATCGATGCGCGCAAACGGCGGCACGTTCTGCACGGTTCCGAAGCCGTCCTCAGCGAGAGCGGCACGCAGAGACGCCGGCTCGGTTTGCACGGCCTGCAAGGCCACATGGATGGCGCGCGCGAAGCGGGCCCAAAGGTCGCCCGGCTGGTCGGGATCGAACAAACCCGCCCAGCGGTCGACCAGGGCGTGGGCGGCCTCCAGCGGTATGAGATGGCCCACCAGCAGAGCGACTTCCGTAAACGTGTCCCGCGTGGGGCTGGACATCGGCACGGTGCGGAGGATGTCGTCACGCTGCTCCTGGATGGAGGGGCCGCTGCCCTCCTGCACGGACGGACAGGCGAAGTGGGCGGAGATGTGGTCGGCATCGGGCATCGGCGCGGAGAAGAAGGGGAAGCGGCGGCAGGCCTCTGGCTTGGCCTCGTAGCCCAACTCCTTGTGGATGACGCAGAGATTGTCCGAATCCAAAAAGAGGCATTCGCCGTTGTCCTTCTTGGCCAGCATGGGGAGCTGTTGGCCGTTCACTTCCGCCATGAGAATCGGATCGTGCCCGGCCAGTTGGGGATACTTGGCCCCCCAGTTGAATCCCCGGACGGGGCCGAGCTTGTCGTCCTCCACGTGTTCCAGCCAGGGCTGTCGGCAACAGGCCGCACAGGAATGACACTCGTAGCGAATCTCGTTGTCCAGGACTTGCAGCCGCATGATCCATAGCTCCCGCACGTCGTTTCGGTCATTATCGGGCACTCGCTGGGCGCGCACATGTCACCCAGATGCCTACGAACTAGTTCGGAAGAAGGCGCGTTCGGCTACACCAAACAGAAACGTTATGAGACGAGAAAACCCCCGAACAGAAGAGTGCCGAGGGAAGCGCCGTAGCTACGGGGCGGCGATCTTGCTGATGTCCATGGCGGTGACGAAAACGAACGCGGCGATGATCAGGGCCAAGCCGATGACCTGCGTGACCACCTGCGTCTTGAGGCTGACCGGCTGGCCTTTGATCAGCTCGATGAGCAGGAAGATCATCAGCCCGCCGTCCACGATGGGAAGGGGCAGGAAGTTGATCACGGCCAGGTTAGCGGAGATGACCGCCAGGAACCAGAACAGGCGGTTCAGTCCGGCTTCGGCAAACTCCGTCCCCATCTTGACGATGCCTACCGGTCCGGACATGTTCTCCAGGCCCACCGTGCGCGTGAAGATCATGCGCTGCATGGTCATGTAGACGTTCATGATGATGTAGCCGGTCTGGCGCACGCCCACCCAGACGGCGGCCAGCGGATTGGACACCTTGATCGGCTCCATGACCGGCTCGAGCATGATGGACAACAGCGCGTTGCGGCTGTTGAGGCGCATCAGCCAGGGATCGGTGTTGTTCTTCGTCACGGTGAAGCTGACCCGTTTCTCCTCCCATTCGCCCAGACAGAAGTAGGCCACCTCGACGGTCCGCCCGGCGCGCTGCTCGAGCGCCTCCTGAGCGCCGCGCCAATGAGCCACGCTCACCTCGCGGGGCCGGCCGCTGGGGTCCTTGACGCTCACCCACTTCTCACCGTCGATGGAGAGGATCAAGGCCGAGCCGGGCAGCCCCGTAGCGCTGCACAGGGAAGTGGGCAGCGGCATGGTCCTGGTGTGGCTGGCTCCGTCCGGATTTCGGTAGGTCACGCGTATCTCTCCGACATCGGAGCCGGCCCGAGCTACGGCCCCGGCCTTGGTCCGGAAGCGGTCCACCAACTCGAACCAGGACGATATGGGCTGCCCATCGATCGCCTCGATGAGGGCGCCGCGACGGATGGGCTCCCCGGCGCCGCCTTCGTGGGCAAGCAGGGCAGCCGCCGGCGTGGGCACGCCGCCGACTTCCGGCCAAATGTCGGCCACCACCAGGCCCGTGCCGTCGGGCGTGGAGACCGCCCGTTCCTCAAGGGCGTCGAAGCTGGCGCCCACCATGATCCGTCCCTTGCGGAACAGCCCGCCGGTCTGCTTGGGGCGGACAACCAGATGCTGCACCTGGTTGTCGCGAAGCATCGAGACGCGCAGGTCCACTTCCGGACTGGCCTGGATGGAATCGATGATCTCGTCGTAGGTGGGGTTGTCGATGCCGTCCCATCGGACCACCACATCTCCGTCCCTGAAACCGGCCAACTCGGCGCGAAGCTCGGGCGAGACCTGCAGGACGGTGCGGCGTGGCACCAGACCCATGAAGTTCTTGGAACCCACGCGGATGCCATCCGCGTCCCAGAGCGAGGGCTGAAGGTCGAACGGGGCGCGGACGTAAGCTTCGGCCTCATGCCTGGGCGAACCGGAAACCAGCTTTTCGGGGCGCTCGACCATCAAGCGGACCGGCGCCCCGCGGGCATCCATCATGGCCTTCCAAATGGCCATGAAGGAATCGGCCTCCTGCCCGTTCACTGACGCGACCATGTCACCCGCTTCGAGGCGCGGTTTGCCGGGGGCTGCGACGTAATCGGTCACGTAGGATATGCGGTTGGTGAAGCCCGGGCCGATTCCCAGCCACAACAGCCCGTCGGCCGGACTGACGGACGGAACCAACGGACATTCATACCGCTGCCCGTGACGTTCCAGCGCAACGGTCAGCGGTTCGTGGGGCTCGGCCAGAACGGTGGCCATCTTGATGTCCTGGAAGCCCTGGACGCGCGAGCCGTCGATCTCGACGACGCGGTCTCCGACCTGTATGCCGGCCAGGTCCGCCGGGCTGCCCGGGGCGACGAAACCCACGATCGGCGCCAGGCTGGGCATGCCCACCATGTAGACGAACATGAAGACGACGGCGGCGAAGACCAGGTTCATGACCACGCCGGCCGAGACGATGATCATGCGGATGCCCACAGGTTTGTTGGTGAAAGAATCAGGATCGCCCTTGAAGGACCAGTCGCCGTCCTTGTCGACGGCGAAATCCTCCTGGCCCAACATCTTGACGTAGCCCCCGACCGGAAGAGCGTTAAACGAATAGCGCGTGCTCTTCCTCGTGAACCCGAACAACTCTTTGCCAAAACCCACGCAGAACTTGTCCACGCGGACGCCGGCCCACTTGGCCGCCAGAAAGTGCCCCAACTCGTGAACGAAGACAACCAGGCTGAAGCCCAGCAGCATCAGGGCGATGCCGCCCAGCTTGCCCAGCACGGCAGGGACTTCCATGAGCACTGTGGCTGTCGTCAGGACTGGATAGTCCGCAAGCATGCAGAAACCTCGTTGCGCGCCCAGCGGTCGGCCGCCATGACATCCTGAAGCGTAGGAGCCTCGATCGTCTCGTGCTTGTTCAGGACTTCGGCGCTGATCCTGGTGATGTCAGTGAAGGCGAGTCGCCCCTCGCAGAATTCTTCCACGGCGGCCTCGTTGGCCGCGTTAAGCACCGCCCCGGCCGTCCCGCCGCGACGGGCCGCCTGATAGCCCAGGTCCAGAGCGGGGAACCGCTGCGGATCGGGTCGCTCAAGGGTCAGTTGTCCCATGCCGGCAAGGTCCAGCCATCGGCTGCAACAGGGCTTGCGATATGGGTAGGTCAGGGCGTACTGGATCGGCGTTCGCATGTCCGGAGCGCCCAACTGGGCGATCAGCGAACCGTCACAGAATTCCACCATGCCGTGCACGATGGACTCGGGATGCACCACCACCTCGATGTCGTCCGGGCTGATGTCGAACAGCCAGTGCGCCTCAACGATCTCCAGGGCCTTGTTCATCATCGTGGCCGAATCCACCGTGATCTTGCGCCCCATGTCCCAGGTGGGATGATTCAGGGCGTCCTCCAGCGTCGCGGCGGCCATTCGCTCCGCCGACCAGGAACGGAACGGACCTCCCGAGGCGGTCAAATAGATTTTACGCACCTCCGCGCGGTGGCCGGAACGCAGGGCCTGGAATACGGCCGAATGCTCGCTATCGATAGGCAACAGGGACGAGCCGCTGCGCCGGACGATCGGCATGATGATGGCCCCCGCGGCCACCATCGACTCCTTGTTAGCCAGGGCGATGGTCTTGCCTGCTTCGGCGGCGGCCACCGTTGCAGGCAGCCCGGCGGCGCCCACGACGGCGTTGATGACCACATCGGCGTCCGGATGGGCTGCGACATTCTCGAGAGCGCGGGGGCCGGCCAGGACCTCTGCGGCCGATCCCAGAGCAGCACGAAGATCGCCCACATGCTCGGTGTCGGCCAAACCGACGACGGCCGGACGATAACGCTCGGCCTGTTGGGCCAGCAATTCCCACCCGGACCCGGCCACGAGAGCCACGACGCGATACGCTCCCGCCAGCCCATCGATCACGTCCAAGGCGGATCGACCGATCGACCCGGTTGACCCCAGAATGGCTACGCCTCTGGCCATACGTATGACGATCCTGCTGCCTGTTCGCCGAGGGTGAACCGGCCAAGCGATGGTGAGACCGGAAAAGCCCAACTATAGACCGCTATTGGCCCATCTGCAAGGTTGAGGCGCTAGCCGCCTTGCCATGCAGCCGCGACGTCCGTGCCGGCGACGCCGGCGCCGTCGTTGTTGGTCTGCCAGAGCCGTTTTATAATCGCGCCGATGACTCAGCGGCCATGTGGCGGACGTTCTTAACATGAGGCATACTCTGCTGACCGCGAGCTTCTTCCGGGTGGACGAGATCACGGTTTCCGATCGTCACGGGGGCGAGCGCAAGCGCCAGATCGTGGTACACCCCGGCGCGGCCGTGGTGCTGCCTCGGCTCGACTCCGAGAGGATTATTCTCATTCGCAACGTACGAGAAGCTGTGGATCGGGAGTTGCTGGAGCTGCCCGCGGGCAAGCTTGACGCGAACGAGGACGCCGAGACTTGTGCCCGTCGCGAGCTGGAGGAAGAGACCGGGTATCGCTGCGGCCGCATCAGCAGGTTGTGCGAGTTCTTTCCCTCCCCCGGAATCCTGACGGAGAAGCTCTATGCTTTTGTGGCCGAGGACCTCACCGAAGTGGGGCAGAAGCTGGAAGCCGGCGAGCGGATCGCCCCGGTCTTCACGACCCTGGACGAGGCCATGGATATGATTCGTGAACGTCGCATCGAGGACGGCAAGACGCTGATCACGTTGATGATGTTCGATCTGTTGGGGAGGCGGTGCTGATGGGTTGGGGGGACCGTCCATATTCGTCCGGTCCGGAGGGGCCCTACCGCAGCGGCGGAATGACCATCGGCCTGCCGAGGCCCACCCCCGTCGTCAAGGGGCTGCTGATCGCCAACTTCGCCGTCTTCGTGCTGGTCATCATAACCGGGAGAGACAAGAGTCCCCTTCTCTATTGGGGCTTCATGAACGTCGAACTCATTCTCCATGGCCAGATCTGGCGACTTGTCACCTACCAATACCTGCATGACGTCGGATACATCTGGCATATCCTGCTGAATATGTTGGGGATCTACTTTCTGGGACCGCCGCTGGAGCGACACTGGGGCGGAAAGCGATTCTTCTGGTTCTACACGGCCGGGGGCACATTGGGATCGCTGTTCTATGTTGTGCTGGTCGGCGTCAGCTTTCTGCCGGACGGGGTCATGGTCGGGGCGAGCGGCTGCGTCCTGGCCGTCCTCGGCGCGTGCGCCGTGTTGTTCCCGCATTTTCAGCTCATCCTGTTCATATTCCCGGTACCGATCCGCTTCGCGGCCGTCCTGTTCACGGCGATCTACGTGCTGAACATTCTGACGCGTGGTGCGAACGCCGGCGGGGACGCGGCTCATCTGGCCGGGCTGGCCTTCGGTGTGCTCTGGCCGCTGTACGGCCAGCGATTCTGGCAGAATTACCGGCTCCTACGGCAGCACACCACGTTTGAGAAGAAGCAGCAGGCCCGGCGCAGCGAGCAGGAGGAGATGGACCGCATTCTGCGCAAGGTGCACGAGATGGGCGTCGACTCGCTCAGCGGGCGTGAGAAGAAGTTCCTGTCAGAGGCCACCAAGCGCCAGCGCGATCGCGACCGACGCGCCGGGATCGACAATCCCTTGTAGACGTCGGGTCGGCCGGCTTGTACGCGACCCGCACCCCACGATACCCTGTCCACCGACAGCCCAGATGAGCGCGGAACATTCAGGAAGAGGAGCCTGCCATGAGTGGTGCGCTGAGCAAGACCACGACGCGCGTGACGATCGTTGGCGCGGCCGGGCGCATGGGGAAAAGGGTGGTGGCCCTTGCAGGAGAGGACCCGGCGTTCCAGTTGTCCGCAGCGCTGGAGCACGGCGGACACCCGCTGCTGGGTCGGGACTCGGGCGACGTCGCCGGCGTAGGCTCGAACGGCATTGTCATGCGCGATCACACGGATTCCGACTTTGATGTGCTGATCGACTTCTCGCTACCGGCCGGGACCATGCACTGGCTCGACTTCTGCCTGCACAAGCGCCGCGCGTTCGTCACGGGAGTCACGGGCCTCGCGGACGAGCACATGACTGCGTTGGAGGAAGCGGCCGTCGAGATCCCGGTGCTGCAAGCTCCCAACATGAGCACGGGCATCAACCTGCTACTTCGGCTGGCCCATGAAGCCGCGCGTGTGTTGGGGGACTATGACGTCGAAATCGTCGAGGCCCACCACCGCTTCAAGAGGGACGCCCCGTCGGGAACGGCCGCCGCACTCCTACAGGCCGTATGCGACGGCCGCGAAACGCAGGAGGCCGAGGTCGTCTTCGGCCGGCACGGTGGGCAACTCGACCGTCCGCAATCACAAATCGGTATGCATTCGCTGCGCGGCGGCGACAATGTCGGCGAGCACAAGGTACTGTTCTGCGGACTCGGCGAGATGATGACTCTTCGCCACCGGGCGACGTCGCGCGACACGTTCGTGCGCGGCGCCCTTCGCGCCGCCGCCTGGATCAAGGAAAAGCCCGCCGGACGTTACTCCATGCAGGACGTGCTTTTCGGCTCACGGAAATGAGTGTGCGGCCGGACAGGGGGCAGTCTTCACCTAAGCCGGTTCCACTCATCGGATTCGTATTTGGCGCGTAGCTCCGCTGCGCGGGCGATCTCCGCGTCCGACCACTGACCCGGCTGAAGCGTCAGTTCGGTTGATTTGACAAACTCGGTACATATGGCGGCGGTCAACTGACGGATCCGCTCATCACTGACTTCCAGCCCCGCGGGCGCACACTCCTGCTGCTCGAAGCGGGAGCCCAGGATGACCGAGCCGTGTTGCAGCACGGCGGTCCGCGTGCGCCGCTGGGCGCTGCCGGCCAGCTTGCCCGAGCCCAGAACGAGGTCGTCGCGGTGCTGCCGCGAGAAACAGAAGAACGGCCCGCGGCGGACCGAGTCCTCGTCGCACTCGCCGCGCGGCACCGCCTCGACGCCAAGAGCGGCCAGCGCCCGGACGAACACCGCGTGGGCCTTGCCATACAGAGCGGTAGGACCATCCGAAAGCAGGAGATGCTCGTTCGGCAGCGTCAGGCTGTAGGTCAGCTCCAAGTCGTGCAGGATCGCCCCCCCACCGGTCAGGCGGCGCACGACGGCAAGCTCACCGGCCGGCGGCGGCAGGGACTCGTACTCCTCGTACGCCTGGAAGTAGCCCAGCGAGATGGTCGGCGGGGACCAGCGGTAGAGCCGCAGCGTGGGCGGCGAGCTTCCCTGCCCGATGTGTTCCAGCAGGGCCTCATCCAGAGCCATGTTCATGGCACCGGCCTGCGGCGGGTCGGTCAGAAGTCGCAGGGCGGCATGAGAGTTGTTGGCTTGAGGCATCTACGCCGACTCGCCTTCCGGCCGCCAGCGGTGGTTGGGCTTGCGGTCTGCGTTGACCACGTCCACGCGGCGGACCGGCGTCGTGTGGGGCGCCTGGTGCAGCAGATGGGGCGTCTCGGCCGCTTCACCGGCAATCCTGATCATCGCCTCGGCGAAGAAGTCCAGCGTGGCCAGCGACTCCGACTCGGTCGGCTCGATCATCAGGCAATGCATGATCGGCCAGCTCATGGTCGGCGGGTGGAACCCGTAGTCCAGCAACCGCTTGGCCACGTCGAGTTCGGTCACGCCCTGCTCGCTGAACTGCGGCACGAGGATAAACTCGTGGGCGAACGGCCCTTTGTACGGCAGGTGGTAGTGCTTGGCGAGGCGGGCGGCCAGATAATTCGCGGCCAGCACGGCCTTCTCGCTCAGGTCGCGTAGCCCGTCGGGGCCGAGGCCGCGGATGTACGTGTAAGCCCGCACCAGAACGCCGATCTGCCCGTAGAACGACCTCACCTTGCCGATGGTCTTGGGCCGCTCGTCGGACCACGCATAAGTGCCATCCTCGAGACACACAACTTGGGGCACCGGCAGGAACGGACGCAGATGCTCGGCCACAGCCACGGGGCCACTGCCCGGACCGCCGCCGCCGTGCGGCGTGCTGAAGGTCTTGTGCGTGTTGTAGTGCATGACGTCCACGCCGAATTGGCCCGGCCGGGCGATGCCCAGCATGGCGTTCATATTGGCCCCGTCCATGTAGAGCTGGGCTCCCTTGGAATGCAGGACGTCGGCGATCTGCTTCATCTGCGGATCGAACAGCCCGGCCGTGTTCGGATTGGTGAGCATCAGCGCCGAGGTTCTCTCGTTGACGTTGGCTCGCAGATGGTCCAAGTCCAGCAGGCCGTCGTCGCGCACGCTGATCGTGACCAGCCCGCGACCGCACATGGCGCATGACGCCGGGTTCGTGCCGTGCGCCGTAGAAGGGGCCAGAACATCGGGGCGGTCCTCGCCGCGGCTGCGATGGTAGGCGTCGATCAGCATCAGCCCGGTCATCTCACCGTGGGCGCCGGCGGCGGGCTGCAACGTGACCTCCGCGAGACCGGCGATCTCCGCAAGAAAGACCCGAAGGTGATACAACAGTTCGAGAATGCCCTGTGTCTGTTCGACCGGCTGGTACGGGTGCAGCCCGGCGAAGCCCGGCATGGCCGCGGCCAACTCGTTGATCTTGGGGTTGTACTTCATGGTGCACGAGCCGAGCGGGTAGAAGTTAGCGTCCACGCCGAACAGGCGCGAGCCCAGCCGCGTGAAATGGCGTACGACCTCGAACTCCCCCACCTCGGGAAACGGCAGCGCGTCTTCTTTGCGCCGCAGCAGCGCCGCAGGAATCGCCTCGGTCGGAGCTACGGGCGGCACGTCCGAATCGGGCACGTACACGCCCGCCTTGCCCTCGCCGCTTTGTTCGAAGATCAGCGGCTCCGGCGCGTAGGAGCCGATGCGAAACTCATCCATATCCTTCAGCGCGTCCGTCATGTCGCGTTGCCTCTCAGCGGGCCGCCCGGCTCAGGGCGTCGGCCAGTGCATCGATCTGCTCTTTGCTGCGCTTCTCGGTCACGGCCACCAGGAAGCAGTCTTTCATGTCATCGAACCATTGTCCCAGCGGCACGCCCGCCAGGATGCTTCTGGTGCGGCAGTGTTCCAGCACCGAGTCCACGTCGCGATCGGTGCGGACGACGAATTCCCTGAAGAACGGCGCGCCAAACCGCAGGCTGTAGCCGTCCAGCGACGCGATCTGCCGGGCTGCGTAGTGAGCCTTCTCCAGGCACAGAGAGGCCACCTTAGTGAGGCCCGACCTGCCCATCAGAGCCATGTACACCGTCGCCCGGAGGGCCACGAGTCCCTGATTGGTGCAGACGTTGGAGGTAGCCTTCTCGCGGCGGATGTGCTGCTCGCGAGTCTGCAGGGTCAGGGTGTAGGCCGGCTTGCCGGCCGCGTCGGAGGTCATGCCGATCATCCGCCCCGGCATCTTGCGTAAGTGCTGCTGACGCGCGGCCAGAAGACCCAGGTAGGGCCCGCCCAGGCTCATGGGAATACCCAGCGGCTGGCCTTCGCCCACGGCGATGTCGGCGCCCAGAGCGCCGGGCGGCTTGAGAATCGCACAGGCGATCGGATCGAAAACGCCGATCGACAGCCCGCCGGCCCGGTGTGCCAGGTCGGCGGCCTTCTGTAGCTCCTCGACGCAGCCGAAGAAGTTCGGCGACTGCACGACCACCGAAGAAGTCCGGTCATCCGCCAGGCCGGACAGGGCCTCCATGTCCGTCAGGCCGCCTCTCAGTGGGCAGGTCACCAGTTCCAGGGACAGACACGAGAAGTAGGTCCGCAGGACCCGCAGATAATCCGGATTGATCCCCGCCGAAACGACGACCTTGTCCCGGCGGTTGATGTTCCGCGCCATAATGACCGCTTCGGCCGTGGCCGTCGCTCCTTCGTACAGTGACGCATTGGCGACATCCATGCCGGTCAACTGGCAGATGAACGTCTGGAACTCATAGAACGCCTGAAGGGAACCCTGCGACGCCTCGGCCTGGTACGGCGTGTAGGCCGTGACGAAGGAGCTTTGTCCCGCCAGGGCATCCACAGCAGTGGGAATGTAGTGATCGTACGCGCCAGCCCCCAGAAAACAGACCTGCCGATCACAGGCCTGGTTGGCGGCCGCCAGGCGGTCGAGCTCCGCCAAGAGTTCCATCTCGCTCAGTCCGGCGGGTAGGCCCAGTTTCCCCTTGAGCCGCTGATCGGCCGGGATGACCGCAAACAGGTCGTCGATCGACCTGACGCCGATCGTGTTGAGAATGGTCTTCAGGTCATTGTCCGTAAGCTGCGTGTAGCGCATAGGGCCCCCACTCGGCCGGATGTGGAAGTCTATTCTCTGCGGATCCCCAAGACGTCACCCTTGTAGACCCGGGTATTCAGGGCCCGCACGAACTGGGTCCACTGGCTGTCCGGGTCCGGATCATCCACGATGGCCTGCTGGAACTGCTGCAGCTTGGCGTCGATGTTGTCCAAATAATGCACGGCGATCGCCTCGGGCATGGCCGGCAGCCGCGGGCTGCCGAACTCGTACTGGCCGTGGTGGGCCAGCACGATGTGCTGAAGGGCGTCGCGAATCTCGTCCGGGAACGGTTCGCCCTGTTTGTCGGCTACCGCCCTGCATTTCTCCTCAATCCAGATGGCGGCCATGACCACGTGGCCGACCAGTTGGCCGCGGTTGGTGTACGAAAACGTCGTGTCGCTGGTCAGTTCGGCGGTCTTGGCCAGATCGTGCAGGAAGACTCCCGCCAACACCAAATCCATGCTCACAAACGGGTATCGCGGCATGACCAGCAAGGCCAACTCCAACACGTTGAGCGTGTGCTCTACCAGACCGCCGATGTAAGCATGATGTAGCTGGGCTGCCGCCGGTGAGCGCAGGAAGGCTCGGGTGATCTCTTCGTCATTGACGAACTCGGCCAGCAGGGCGAGCACGTGCGGGTCCTTGACCTGGCGCAGGATCTCCTTGACGCGTGTCCACATCATCTCGACGTCATTGTCAGTGGCGGGAAGGAACTCACTCAGGTCCACCGAGCCGGGCTCCACGATCTGCATGCCGTCGATGATGAACTGGAGATTGCCCTTGTAGCTCTCGACCCGTCCCTTGAATCGCATGAACCCACCGTCGGGCATGGATTCGAACTGTCCCTCGGTGGCCTGCCACATGCGGGCGGGAATCTGGCCGGTCGCGTCCACCAGAATGGTGTGGATATACAGCGCCCCCTGGGTGGTGGTCCTCAAGTCCTTGGTGCGAATCAGGAAGACCTGGTCGTCGAGTCGGTCGCCGGCCCGAAGGTCTGCAATAAAGATCCTGGCCATAAGCCGCTTTCTCTGGCGGTGTCACCGCTACGGACGTAATGCCACCCGCGGTCGGTCGCGACTCCGGCACTTCGGACCACCACGGCGGACATTCTGTACCCCCGTCAGTCTGGGCGTATCCTACGCGCACCGGCCGGTCTTGGCCACCCGCCGGGCTTGAAGGGACGCGAGCGCAAGATTAGGCTGCCCGCTTCGCGATTGCTAAGACCCACGGGCCGACCGACCGAAAGAAGAGATCATGCGCTGGACGAAGTTCTTCATCCCGACGGTACGCGAAACGCCGGCGGACGCGGTGGCCCCGTCGCACCGGCTGATGATCCGGGCCGGGCTCATCCGGCAGGTGGCGGCCGGCTCGTACGCCTATCTGCCCCTAGGCTACCGCACGCTACGCAAGGTGGAGAACATCGTACGCGAGGAAATGAACCGGGCCGGGGCCATCGAGCTGCACATGCCCGCCATGCAGCCGGTCGAGCTCTGGGAGGAGACCGGGCGAACCATCGCCATGGGGCCCACGCTGGTCCGGCTGCGCGACCAGCCATGGCGCAAGGGCACGGTGCTGGGCCCGACCCACGAGGAGGTCGTCACCGACATCGCCCGGACCTTCCTGAACAGCTACAAGCAGTTGCCGGTCACGCTGTACCAGATTCAGACCAAGTTCCGCGACGAGCAGCGGCCCAAGAGCGGCGTGCTGCGGACCCGCGAGTTCCTCATGAAGGACGCATACTCCTTCGACGCGGACAAGGCCGACCTCGATTACAGCTACGAGCAGATGTACAAGGCCTACTGCCGGATCTACCAGCGGTGCGGCCTGCCCTACACCGTGGTCGAAGCGGAGTCCGGGCCGATCGGCGGCGACGCCTCCCACGAGTTCATGGTCGTAACCGACGCGGGCGAAGACATCATGGCCCGCTGCAGGCAGTGCGGTTATGCGGCCAACCTGGAGCGGGCAATGCCGGCGCCGGTCGGCAAGCAGAGCACCGAGCCGCCGGCCGAGCCGCAGGAGGTTCACACGCCGGACCAGCGCACGATCGAGGAGGTCACGGCTTTCCTGAAGCTCGGGCCGGAGCGCATGATCAAGACGTTGATCTACAAGACCGACGCCGGGGAGGCCATCATCGCGCTGGTCCGCGGCGACCATGAGATCAACGAGATGAAGCTGGCCCGCGCGGCCGGCACGGCCGGTGTCGAACTGGCTGATGGCGACACCATCGAGAACCTGACCGGGGCGCCGGTCGGCTTTGCCGGACCGCAAGGGCTTAACGGCAAGGCCCGTATGATCGCGGACCAGGCCGTCGCGATGATGGTCAACGCGGCCAGCGGCGCGAACAAGGAAGACTATCACGTGACGGGTATCAATCCCGGCCGCGATTTCAATCCCGACCTGGTGGCCGACATTCGCAACGCGGTCGAGGGCGACGGTTGCGAGAAGTGCGGCGGGAAGCTGCACTATGAGAAGTGCATCGAGGTGGGCCACGTCTTCAAGCTGGGCACGAAATACTCGGATTCGATGAAGGCCCACTTCCTCGACGAGCACGGCAAGAGCCAGCCCATGATCATGGGCTGTTATGGCATCGGGTTGAACCGGATTGTCGCGGCGGCCATCGAGTCGCACCACGACGAGGCCGGCATCATCTGGCCCATGAGCATCGCCCCGTATCAGGTGCTGATCCTGGCCCTGGACTATGAGGACGAGGAGGTCAGACGCGCGGCCGAGTTGCTCTACACTGAGCTCACCGCCAAAGGCCTCGAGGTCCTGCTTGACGACCGGGCTATGCGTCCCGGCCCCAAGTTCAAAGACGCCGACCTGATCGGCATCCCCCTGCGGGTGGTCGTGGGCAAGAAGAGCCTGGCCGACGGCGTCGTCGAGATCAAGCCCCGCGGCTCCAAGGACATCGAGAAGCTCTCCCCTGACGACGCCGCCGAACGCGTGGCGACGTTGGTCAGGTCCGACATGGAAGCCCTCTTCCGAAAGGCGTAGGGCAAGCGGTCGGTGCGGTTCCATATCCGCCCTAATTGACGCCTAGGCAGAATTCTATAAATGCTTTTTTAAAGAGGAATTAGAGCTCTATAGCGGGTAGGGGACAGCGATGGACGGTTGACACCAGGGAATATGTGTGGCATACTATGTGTAACATAGTGTGTCGGACATAGTCCTGGTGGCGAGGAGCCGGATATGAAGATCGAACGGGAGTTACTTAAAGGGGTCCTGCCGCTGGCCGTACTCAGGCTGCTGCGGCAGCGGGCCATGTACGGGTACGAGCTGGTCGAGGAAGTCAGCAAACGGACCGACGGCGTGCTCAACCTGGGCCAGAGCACGCTCTACCCGCTGCTGTACAACCTCGAGGCCCAGGGCCTGATCGAGGGCGAATGGAACCAGACCGACTCGGCCCGCAAGCGCAAGTACTACAAACTGACCGACAAGGGCCTCAAGCGCCTGGAGCGGGACCTGACCCAATGGGAAGCGCTGGTCCGAGGCATGGGCCAGCTCGTATCCGACGCGCCCCAGGCGCGACTGGTGGCGAACCCGGCATGGTAAGCGCAGCGGTTCCTGGAAACGGCGACACGGCGGTCGAGACGCTGCCTGCTCCGCTCTCCGGCCTGGTCGATCGCGTGGTCCGCGGAACGCGACTCTGGCCGTCGGAAAAGCGCGACGTGCGCGCGGAGCTGGAAAGCCACTTCCGGGAAGGGCTGATCGAGCTCATCGATCAAGGATTGGAATTCGAACAGGCCGTCAAGATTCTCGGCGAGGAGTTCGGCGACCCCGACCTGGCCGCGCGTCTCATCCGCCGAGGCAAGAAACGAGGAAGACCCATGATCTGGAAAGTGTTCGTTCATACCCTGGTGGTCACGGCCATCGGCGCCGGCGGCGCCGGCGGCTACATCGGCTGGCTCTACGGCAGCAAGCCCAATCCCACCGTCGATTATGTCGAGATCATCAACGCGCCCGTCGAGGCCGTCCCCATCGAGGACCGCGCCTGGCCGGTCCTCAAAGACGTATTTCTGGACTTCCAGCTTATGCCGGAGGCCCTCAAGGAGAGCTGGAAGACCGAGTCCGGTCAGTGGCAGCCGGGTCACGAGAAGTGGCCGCTCATCGAAGAATGGCTCCAGGCCAACAGGCCGTTGATCCCGCTCATCGATAAAGGCGCCAACAAGCGAACGTGGGGATTTGTCTACGGCACGCCCGAATCGATCGAATACATGATCGAGCGGGAACGCCGCCTTGGGAATGAAGACATCGCACATCTGACTCAGCCCCGCGACCCGATGGACCCGGCGCTGCTCACGATGATGCTGCCCAGCCTGAGGGACGTACGCGGCGCCGCCCGGTTCCTCGCGATGGATGCCCGGGACCACGCCGCTCGCGGAGACTTCGCGGCTGCCTGGGGCTCTCTGGAAACGGCCTACCGGCTCGGCTACCTCCTCTACGACACCCAGACGCTTATCGAGCAGCTCGTCGCCGCAGCCATCACCAACCTGGCCACCCAGGAGATGAGGGCCCTGCTATACGATCACCGCGACAGGCTCACACCCGACGAGTTCGCCATCGTGCTGGACAGCTCGCTGATGTCCAGCCGCCCCCAGGAACTACACTGGAACGTCGACGGCGAGATCCTGATGTTCATGGACACGGTGCAATACCTCTTTACCGACGACGGTCAGGGCAACGGCCGCCTGATCCCCGAGCAATATGCCAAGATCCTCGGGTTCATGGAGGATTCCTCCGACCTGCTGCCCGACTTCTTCGGGCCGGACGCCGGCCTGCTCGCCGCCGTCGCGGTGCACGCCGATCGCCGGGAGACGGTCGCTACGTATGAAGAAGTGTGGGAGCGCATGTACGAATACCTGTGCCTGCCGCTCCATGATCCTCGGCGCGCACTCTATCTTGAACCGCTCGAGGAGCTCAGATCCGACCCGATCCAGAAGCAGCGCTACGGCATGCTGTTCCTGACCCTGCCGGACCTCGGGCGGGCAGACCAATTGCTGCGCGAAGGTGCCATGAACATCGTCGGCGCGCAGACGGTTGTGCAACTGCTGGCCTACAGGTCGGACCACGGTCGATTCCCGGCGTCGCTGGGCGAGCTGGTTCCGACGTACGCTCCGCTGGCGGTCCGAGACGTCTATAGCGGCGCGCCGCCGCGGTACTTCGTCACTGATCGGGGAGACATGATGCTCTACAGTCTCGGGCGCAACCTCCGGGACGACGGGGGCTCCACCGAGCCGGCAGAGGACGGCAGCGCCGATATCCTGTACTGGCCCGCACCGCGTAAGTAACGGTACCGCCCCATAATCAGGCGATACGCCGGCCCTCGGTCAACCGTATGGCGGGATGACTGGGGGCCGTCTCGTGGAGCCTTCCACCCACGCTGGCAAGGGTCGCCGCTCGGCCACTTGATGATCTCGTGATTCAAGGCGCTCGATCCCGCAACCGATGAGCCCTGAGAGGAAGCACGACGCTCCACCTTATCGCGCCTTGTCGCCGCACACCGGAGGAGCATTTCAAGAGTGAGCGTACCCGCCGAACCGGCACCGAATCCGTCCTCAGGGCGGAAGGCGGCACAAGGCAACGATCTGCCGCGGCGATACCGCATCGATTTGCCCCAGGCCCTGCTGGAGTTATCGGAGGGGCAGCGCCGTCGACGGGCGCGATGGACCGCCGATGACGCCGTGCTGGACAGTTGTCGCTTCTTCGCCCGCGGTGAGTTGTTTATCCCGGTTCAGGGAGAAACGGAGCCGTTCTGTTACGACTGCTGGGTCGAAGTCGGCGAAGGCAGCCACCTTGTTCTCATCTCGACGGCCGAGGAGAATGACCGCGAGTCCCTCGCCCCGCTTCCCGCCCAACTGGCCAACTGTCTGCCGCCCTTCTACGACACGATGGGGCTGGACACTCTCCTGGTCCTTCAGCCGCTCGGCCATCGTCCGCGAATCGTGGTCAGCGGTGCCAACCGATTGGCCAACATCCAACGCGAAGGCCTGACGCCCTCCGAATTCCAGGCCCTGGCGATCGACGTGCTGAACGCCCACCAAGGGGCATTTGCCAACCTGTCACGCTGAGTATACACACCCGCATACCCGGGATGTTGCCCGCCGGCACAGGCCAGGCCGCATCGCGCCGCGGTGGACACCCGAATATCAGAAGCTCAACATGACTGTCTTTGAGATCATCGCCATCCTGCTCGTACTGGCGGCGCTGTTCAGCTACGTCAACTATCGCTGGCTGCGGTTGCCTACGACCATCGGCCTGATGTTGATGGCCCTGGCCACGTCGCTGCTGCTTATCGCTTTGGGACATCTGCGGCCAGCGGTCCGAAGCGCGGCCGCGACGATGCTGGAAACGGTGGATTTCGACGAGACGTTGCTGCACGGAATGCTGGGCTTTTTGCTTTTCGCGGGCGCTCTGCATGTGGATCTGGACGACCTCCGTCGGCACAGGCTGGTAATCGCCACTCTCGCGACCGTCGGCGTGGTGACCTCGACGATCATTGTCGGATTGCTGACGTATGGTCTGCTTCGGTTGCTGGCTCTGGATCTGTCGATGATCCACTGCCTCCTGTTCGGCGCTCTGATCTCCCCGACGGACCCCATCTCCGTTCTGGCGATTCTCAAATCATTGGCCGCGCCCGAGGACCTGGAAGTGCAGATCGCCGGCGAATCGTTGTTCAACGACGGCGTGGGCGTGGTCGTGTTTCTCGTGATCTTAAGGATTGCAGGGGCCAGCCACGGCGGGCACGAACCCGGCATGGGACAGGTCGCCATTCTCTTCCTTCAGGAGGCCGTCGGCGGCGCGGTCTTCGGTCTTGCGGCCGGCTTTGTCACCTATCTTATGCTCAAGAGCGTCAACAACTACCAAGTCGAGATCCTCCTCTCCCTGGCCCTGGTGACGGGCGGATACGCCCTGGCCGATCGCCTGCATTTGTCAGGTCCCATCGCCATGGTCGTTGCCGGCTTGCTGATCGGCAATCACGGTCGGGCCCTGGCCATGTCCGCGACGACTCGGGAACACCTGGACATGTTCTGGGAGCTGGTGGACGAGATTCTCAACGCCGTTTTGTTCGTGCTGATCGGACTGGAGGTCCTGGTTCTCAGCTTGCGTGGTGCCTATCTACTAGCCGGGCTGTTCGTGATCCCGGTGGTCTTGATGGCCCGGGGCGTGTCGGTCGGGCTGCCGATCGCGCTCATCCGCCGCTTGAGGAACGTCATCCCGCACGCGGTCAAGCTGATGACCTGGGGCGGGCTGCGCGGCGGCATCTCCGTGGCACTGGCCCTGTCGCTCCGTGATTCGCTGGGGCCCAACGCTCGTCCCACAACGGACGTGATTCTGGTGCTCACGTACGTCGTGGTGGTTTTCTCGATCGTCGTTCAGGGATTGACTCTCCGGCCGCTGCTCCGCCGCTGGCTGCCGGAAACGGCCCCGCAGGCGGAGCCTACATGCTGAGGAATCCTTCCGGCGGCCCACGCGGAAGGACCGCACACATGTTGGTGAGCAGAGTGAATGCCGGTCAGGTCATGCCGATCTGATCTTGAAAGGACGGAGAGCTCACGTCGGGGCGGAATGGCAACGAATTCAGCTCCAGGCGTTCAGCGCGCTGCAACTGGACGCGGCCATCCAACTCCGAACATTGATAGACGGGAATGTCGAGATCAACGGCGAGCCAGACCTCCAAGCTGGCACCGCGGGAATGCTCCCAGCCGGGCAGAACGACCACGGCCTCGGACTCCAGCAGCGCCGGGATGTCCAGCCACATGTAGAAGGAGCGCGGCCGGAGCTTCCCGCCGTCCTTGTTCTCGGCGGGGTTGAAGACGTGGTATCCCATGTCTCGGAGGCGCGTGGCCACGCGGTTGAACAGGGGGAAGTTGTGCTTCGGGTAGCCCGACATCGGGCCGGCCAGATAAAGCCTGTGAGGGACCTGCTCCATTCACCCTTCTCCTCGCGGTTCGAAACGACGGCAGGACGCCGCGTAGTCCATCGAAGATTTCGCGACTAAGGCCCGGGACGCCCGAGCGTTTCGGCGGCTTGCCACCGCTGAGTCTCACGGGCACGTTAACGACAAGGCACGCCGATGTCGACCAGAATGACCTCGCCGGTGTATTGATGGGCCTCGGGCGCATCGAAACCCACTTTCCTGGCCGCGAACGTGACCGTCCTGTCGGCGCGAATGGTCTCGCCTTCGGCGCGGCCGGTATTGCAGTCGAGCCCGGAGGGAACGTCGAGGGCCAGCACCTTGGGTCCGTCCAGGGCGTTCACAATCCGGATGACCTCGTCCAGGGGGGAGCGTACCGTGCCGGAGAAACCCGTTCCCAGCAAGCCGTCCACGATGAGCGCGCAGCCGGCCCAATCAGAGGCGGCCGCCGCGATGAACTCGGATGCCTGAATCGGGATTATCGCTCCGCCCAGTGTCCGCCAGATCTTCATGTTGGTGCGCGCATCGCCCTTCAGCCGCTCCGGGTCGACCGCCGTGTACACCCGCACCGGCACACCGACACGCAGCAGGTGCCGCGCCACCACATAGCCGTCGCCGCCGTTGTTGCCGCCGCCGCAGAGAACGGCCACACCTTGACCCGAGGCCCGCTCCAGCATCTCCATGGCGACCATGAAGGCATTGCGCCCCGCGTTCTCCATCAGCACCACGCCGGGCACGCCCCACTGCCCGATCGCTTTGCGGTCAAACGCCTGCATCTCCTCGCGAGTTAACACTTTCTTGTCATTCATCCCGGCCATTGTAGCTACCCAATCCTGGCACGGCACCATCCCTGCGACGCGCCTGCGCCTCGGCCAAAGGCTTTGCGTCCGCCCGTGCGGCCTCTACAATCCTCGCCATGCGCATCCTGTTGTCCAATGACGACGGCGTACGTGCACCCGGCATCCTGGCCATGGCCCAGGCCATGAGTGCTTGCGGGGACGTGGTTGTGGTCGCGCCGGAGACGTCTCAATCGGCGGCGGCGCACGGAATTACTCTGACGGCGCCGCTGTCCGTGGACCGCGTCCACTTGGACGGGGACTTCCCCGCGTACGCCGTCGACGGGCGCCCGGCCGATTGCGTCAAGCTGGCCATCCGAGAGCTCATGAAGAAGCCGCCCGATTTGGTCATCTCCGGGATCAACGACGGAGCCAACACCGGGATCAATGTGCTGTACTCGGGCACCGTGGCCGCGGCCGCCGAGGGTGCCTTCTACAACTTCCCCGCGGTGGCCGTCTCCTTGTTGCACACCGAGCGAATGGACTTCGCCGGCGCCGCGGTGCTTGCCCGCGACCTCATCCGGCAGTTGCTCGACACGGGCCTGGCCGGCCACAGCCTCGTCAACATCAACATCCCTGCGCTGGAGCAGGGCCCGCCCAAAGGTGTGCGGGTCGTACCCCAATCCATGATCCCGTGGGAGGATTACTTTGAGCGGGTGCCCGGTCCGGCAGATCGGCAGGCTTACTGGCTCAAGGGCGACTACCTGGCCCTTAAACCCGAGGCGGATACTGATTTTCACGCCGTCATGAACGGCTACGTCACGATTACCCCGCTACAATTCGACCTCACGCACCATGAGGCACTCAGAAGCCTGGGCGAGCACCAGTGGGTGCTCCCGGCCAACCCAGGTTCTCCACCTGCTTGACCAGCCACGTCTTGCCTTCGCGCCGAAGAACGAGCCGCCAGCGCTCCATGTACGGATGCAGCCCGGTCTCTTCCGTGCCGACACGCGCCCTGGCCGTGAACTCGATTTGCCCCTGGTCTCGGCCGATCTGCAACTCGGCGCCTCCGATCCACACATCGTCGACGCGATAGGTCTCGAGCTCGCGATAGACCATTTCCATGAAGCCGTCGCGGTCGTGCCCCCATGCCGTAAAGTCGTCGGCCAAGTGGGCCCGAATGACCTCGATGCGGCCGAAGTCAACGGCGTCAGCCAGCTCGCGCGTGATCCGACGAATCTTCTCAGCATCGGTCACCACCAGAGCCTGGACCGCAAGCAGGGCGACGCAGAGGCCCAGGTAGCCGCCGAGCAATCGGCCTGCCGGCCGCGCCGACCGCCGCACCCACCAAATCAGAACCAGGGCCCCCGCCAGCTCGAATATGACGAGCTTCAACGGTGATTCCAGCAGGATGTGCCCCATGCCTAAGGCTCCCATGCAAGAACGCGCGGACCGATGCCACTGCCTTAAGGACACTGTACCGAACTCTTGCGTTTCGACCACCGGCCCATGAAACTCACCACATGCCCCTTGCCTGTGGCGCTCGACCATGAGTCCGGAACCGGTCTTGCCACTCAAGCGTATTCTCGGCACGCCGACGGCTCTGCTGATCGGAATGGGAGTGGCCATCGGATCGGGCATCTTCCGGACGCCCGGCGAAGTGGCCGAGCACCTCCAGTCCCCTGGGATGATCACGCTGGGTTGGGTCTTCGGCGGCCTGTTCACCCTGATGGCGGGCATGGTATCGGCCGAACTGGCCACGCGCTTTCCGCGGGCCGGCGGCGAGTACGTCTATCTTCGCGAGGCCTACGGAGACTTCGCGGCGTTCTTTTTCGGGTGGGCCTACACGATCTTCATCATCGGCGGCGGCGCGGCCACCATCGCCGCGGCGTTCGGGGACTTCGGCTGCGACCTGATGC
>CP070685.1:2542091-2545175 GCA_020352895.1 Phycisphaerales bacterium | reverse complement strand
CCGGAGGTTCCTGGAATGTGTTCCGGGCGTGCGATTCGCCGAGGGCAGTTTTGGGACTTTCCTCCTCAGCCGCGATGTGACCGCCAAGTCGCTCCGCTTCTCCTGTGGGGGACGCTGGCGTCCCCTGAGAGGTGTGGGCTGGGGCGTCGATGTGGATATGAGTCGTCTGCGGGGGCTTTGTCCCGAGAAGCCGCTAGAATTTCATTTGTAGGCCATGGTGAGTGCCGGCCAATGCCGTCGGCGGGGCAGGATTTCCTCGCCGAAACCTGGGCTGCTGCAGAAGCGTATTGAAGGCGGCGGCCGCAAAGATGCTCTCATGGAGATGGCGACTGGAGGCACAATGCGGAGTTTATGCCGGAAACGAGTCTGCGGAGTCTCTGCGATCCTGGCTGTGTGCGCACTTGGGGCCAGCTTGCCTGCCTGGGCCGTCCAGCAGGCGGGGACGAGCAACACAGCCGGCGCCGCTGTGGCTCAAAGACCCGAGGAACGGGCCCTGCTCCAGCGGATCGCCGAACTCGGTCGGGATCCCCAGCGCGGCCTGTGGATGAGTTCCGGCGCCTACCGCGAACTGATTCTCAGCCGCCGCCAAGAACAGATTGCCAAGATTCACGAGTTGCTCGAGCGGTTCCCCGATTCCCCGGCGCAAGAGGACGTGCTCGAGTACAAGCTGGAGTCGCTCTTTGCCATCGCCAATCTGATGAAGCAGCCGCCCACGGAGTTGAAGGAGGCCGTGCGCCAAGTCCTCGCCGGCTCTCCAGGCAAGTCGTTGGAGGGCACGGCATCCTTCTGGCGGATTCAGGTTGACCTCTATGAGAAGGTCATGGCGGGCGCTGACGGCCAAGAACTGGCCAAGTATCAGATCGAGCAGTTCGCCCAGCTCGCTGAGAAGTATCCGGATAATCGCCATTTCGGCGACGCCATCCTGGGCAACATGGTGCAGGTGCGCCTGATGGAAGGGAAGATCGAGGAAGCCAGGTCCTACTATCAGAAGCTGCAGAAGTACCACCCGGATTCGGAGCTGATCGAGCCGCTGGCCGGGGAGCTACGCCGGCGGGACGCCCTTCTCAAGCCTTTCACCTTCGCCTTCACCGACATTCGCGGCCAGGAGGTGGATACCACCAAAATGAAAGGAAAGGTCATTCTGGTGGACTTCTGGGCCTCTTGGTGTGGAGGCTGCGTGATGTCCGTGCCCGAGCTGAAGCGCCTCTATGACAAGCATCACGATGACGGGCTGGAGATCATCGGCGTCAACCTGGACACGGATCGGCGCCAGTTGGACGGATTCCTCAACGCCCACAAGATACCCTGGCCGCAGTACTTCGACGGTAAGGCCTGGAATACGCCCCTGGCGCGCAAGTACGGCATCACCGGTATTCCCGCCTTGTTCCTCGTGGACAAGAAGGGCATTCTCCGCAGCATCGACGCGCACGGACAGTTACAGAGCGAAATCGTCAAGCTGCTGGCCGAGTAGAGCCGCGCCCCAAGGGCCTGGCCGGCCTGGCCCAAACTTCGCCGTTGATGGTGGAACCGTGGTCGGCCCTGGATCCGGCAACGTAGAATTCTGCCAGGGAGCGTCGAGAGTGTGGCGCTCGGGAGTGGAACGCGTCGCTGTGTCTACTCGCTCACGCTCAGTCGGTGGAAGCCTCGGCGACGCTTGCGGTTTATCAGTTTCCGTCCGCGGCGGGTACGCATGCGGGCCCGAAAGCCCTGCTTCCGCAGCCTCTTGAGTTTGCTGAGCTTCCGTGGGTAGTGCATTTCACGTCCTCTGGGCACAAGGGCGCCTTCTCGCCACGGCGCCGAACGGCCCGTCGGGCTACGGAGCGGCCCCTCCTCAGAAGCTCCTATGGTCGGGGCGGCTGCCGGCCATGTCAAGACCGGCTCGCCCCCAACGTCCGTCAGGAGCCGCCGGAATGGGTGTTATCGGAGGATGGGGCAGCCCGCCCCGCGGCCACGGGGATAGCTTGAGTTGACCGGGCGGGCGAACGAAATTATATGTGGTATAGGGACGGCGCCGCGCCTGGCGGGCTGGCGGCGCCCCATCAGGCTAGGCCTATCGCGAAACTCGTCCTGACCGATGGGTGAGCGCGGTTTTCGCGATCGGCCGCGACGGAATCCCGGTCGTGTCCGAGCGCAGATCATTCCAAGAAGTCCAAGCCATCCTGGGGTACACGTTTCGCGACAAGGACCTGCTCGCCGCGGCGCTGACCCACGCCTCATGCGCCACGCATCGCCTCAACAGCAATGAACGGTTGGAGTTCTTCGGCGACGCCGTTCTGGGAATGATCGTCTGCGAGGAACTATACGACCGCTTTCCGCACCTGCTGGAAGGGGAACTGACCAAAATCAAGTCGGCCGTCGTATCCAGGAGAACGTGCGCGGCCGCCTCCCATGAACTGGGTCTGATCGAACATCTCTTTCTGGGCAAGGGAATGGGCCAGCGTGGTCGGCTTCCGGAGTCCCTGGCCGCGGCCGTCTTCGAAGCCTTGATTGCGGCGATGTATCTGGACAGCCGCGACCTGAACCTGGTCCGCGATTTCGTTCTGAGAATCATGGGCCGTCACATCGAGGAGTCGGCCAACTCCGAGCATCAGCGCAACTACAAGAGCCAGTTGCAGCAATACGCCCAGAAGTATCTCGGCGGCACGCCAACCTATGACCTGCTCGACGAACAGGGGCCGGACCACCACAAGTGCTTCGAGGTCTGTGTGGTCATCAACGGTCGCAGGTTCGCGAGCGCCTGGGGCCCGTCCAAGAAGGACGCCGAGCAGAAGGCGGCGTACAACGCGGTCCTCGAGTTGGATCTCGTCAGCATGCCTGAAGACGAAGATGTGGATTCCGAAGCCGAGGAATCCATTCCCCCCGCCTGACCTGAAGACCATCCACACCATGCTAGGACGGCGCGGTTCGGGGCGACCGCACAGCGTTGCCGCTGTGGCCTGTGGAAACGCAGGTTGCTCTGGAAAGGATATGTCCGCGCGGGCGACGGAACCATGCTCTTTTCCAAGTCAGGCCTCGCCCGCGGAGCTGATTCCCAGGTCCCTGCTGGTAAGAAGCGACTCGAACCTGAAGCCGGCCCGCTCGATG
>CP070685.1:2531557-2541991 GCA_020352895.1 Phycisphaerales bacterium | reverse complement strand
GCTTGAGGCGCCGCATGGTTTCTTTCACCGCCTGTACGTCGGCGGCGCCTCGGCGGATCGGAAAGGCGTTCAGGGACTTGATCAGGACCCTGAACCACGGGTTGCGGAACAGCGTATCGCGGGCCATGTAGTTGCCCTCTCGATGCAGGGCCATGGTCACCAGCACCGGATCGAAGAAGCTCTGGTGATTGCAGACCAGCAGCACGCCGCCCCGATCCGGTATGTTCTGCCGCCCGAAGACGCGGACGCGGAAGAACAGCAGGCAGAACCACTGGCACCAGAATCTGCAGAAACGGTAATACGGTCGCATGGGCGGTTGTGCGGGGCACGCGTGGAGCTCCGGATCGGGCCGGGGCCGTCACGCCAGCCGGAACGGGGGGCGGCCAAGCGTCTTCACTTGGACGAAGCCTCCTTACTCTGGGTGTGCTGGCGGACGGCGATCTCCAGCGCATCCACCACCTCGCCGAGACTCATTTCCGTGGTATCGATGATGATGGCCTGACCAGGTTCCAGGAGCGCGGCCCAGCGGCTCTTGTCCCCCTCATCTCTGGTCTGGAGGTTGGCCAAAACGTCCTGGGGCCTGACGTCTTCTCCGTCGGCGCGCAGGTCGATCAGTCGCCGCTCCACGCGTGTGTGGACGTCGGCGTCGAGAACGAATTTGACGTCCGCATCGGGGAAAGCGACCGTGCCCTGATCGCGCCCTTCGGTCACGAAGGCGCCGAGGTGCCGCCCGATACGCCTCTGGTGCTCGACCAGCACCTCGCGGATCTTGGGCTGGCGTGCGATGGCCGGCGTCGCCCGGCTGACCTCCATCGTGCGGATCGCCTCGCTCACGTCTCGGCCGTCCAACTTGATGCGCTGGTGCGTGGGGCCGCAGTCCACCTGTAGGTCGGCTTGTCGGGTCATCTCCAACAGCGCCTCCTCGTCCGTGGGATCGAGCTTCCTTTCCAGCATCTTGAGGGCCAGGGCGCGGTACATCGCCCCGGTGTCCAGGAAGGCGATGCCCAGACGGGCGGCCAGCTTGCGCGCCACAGTGGACTTCCCTGAACCGGCCGGGCCGTCGATGGTGATCACGGGACCTGAGGGCATGGGCGGATTATACGGGGGGGGATCGACGAACCCAACCGGTCGTTCCGCTCGGCGACGTCGGTCGGGGGCTCATGGCGGCTGTGCCAACGGCGTGTTATCCTCCGAACGGTATGGGCGGAGCGCAGGGTCGTCGCGGGCAGGACCATCGCTTGCAGTCCGGCTCACTCTGAGCATGCTTGCACTGGGTCAACGGCGTGGCCGGGAGGCGCTTCAGTGAATCGGTGGATTGGCCTGGTTGTTGCGTTGACCACCGCCGGAATCGCCGGGGCCGCGGGGGTCTTTCTGGCCGGTCTCTTCGACCTGGGGCCGGTGGACGACGCGTTCATCTCCCTGCGCTACGCAACCCATTGGGCATCCGGCAACGGTCTCTGCTTCAACGTTGACGAGAAGGTGGAGGGCTACACGAACTTCCTGCTGGTTCTGCTCGAGGCCGTCGCCATTCGTTCAGGAGCAGACCCAGTGAAGGCCATGATCGTGATCGGGTGGGTCGCGTTTGCCGGCCTCGCGGGGCTGTTTGCTCTATTCGCCGCCCGGCATCTGTTTCCGGGTGACGTGGTCTTCCCCACGACCGCCGGGCTCCTGGTGGTCCTGAATCCGGTGGTGCTGTGCTGGAGCGCATCCGGGCTGGAGGCCAGCCTCTATGCCCTGCTTGTATTGGCTGCCGTCGTTTTGCTCTACGGGAGCGAGGAGAGCTATCGAGTATACGGTTCGGCGGTGTGCCTGGTGTTGGCTGCCTGGACTCGGCCCGAGGCGGTGGTCTTGCTCCCGGTCATGCTGGCCGTCCTTCTTGTCGAACGAACGTCGGCCCGGAGGGTCGTGCTTTATGCCCTGGTGTTTCTGCTCATTTACGGAGCATACTTCACGGGGCGGGCTCTGTACTTCGGCTACGTGTTTCCTAACACGTTTTATGCCAAGCTCGACTACGGGAACGCCGGCTTGCTGGCCAGAGGTCTGGGTTATCTGTGGTCCTTTGCCACCGCCGTTCCAGTCTTTCTGGGGTTCGTGATCCTGTCGCTCTGTCTGATGCCCCGGTCGCCCAGGTGGGTGACCGGGTTTCTGCTTGTCGTCGGCGTCCAGGCGGCCGTCGTGGCCTACGAAGGGGGCGACCATTTTGCGATGTACCGCTTTCTGGTGCCCGTGGTGCCGTTCCTCGCGGCCTTGGTGCTCCATCCATTCGCAATGTTGGCCCGCCGGATGAGACAGAGGGCAACGGTGGCGGCCTTCGTAGCAGCCGGAGGGATGGTTGTCCTGGCCGCGACCGATCTGACCGTGGGCCGTCAGGCATTCGCCGGTGGGGGCAGCAATCCCACCATCAGCCAGTTTGAGCGCTTTCGTTTCGAGTGCCGTTTGGCCGAACAGTGGCGGGACATGGGCCAATTCCTGGGCGCGGACGCACCGCCGAAGTCTTCCCTGGCTACGTTCGCGATCGGAGCGATCGGATTCTATTCCAGGATGACGATCGTGGACATGGTCGGGATTGTGGACCCGGTCATCGCTCACCAGGAGCGCCGAGACCGGAGCGCTGCTACGGGGCATGACAAGTTCGATAACGACTACGTCCTTTCGCGGGAGCCCAGCTACGTGCTGCTGGTGGCCGTGCTGACGCCTCGCCCGCTCCCGGAGGACATTCAGCGGCGCATGCTGGAAGCCGAGCGGGTGCAGAAGGTCAACCTCGACATGTTCAACAATCCAGCCTTCCAGGAAGAATACCGTCCGGCCACCGTTCGTCTGGAGGGCGGATATATGAACTTTTTCGTCCGCCGTGATCTTCCAACGCCGGAGCCCCTCCCACGGGACGGGTAGCATCATTCCGCAGGGTAGGGTGAGTTTGTGGGTTGGGCCATTCTCGAGCCTCAGCTCCCAGACTCTGCGGCCATGGCCAGCCGATCGCGGCGTGGCGGACCGGACCCGTACGCCAGAGGCCACCGCCTTGGGCGGTGGCCTATGACTCATGCCCTTCTTCCCTTTACCGAATGGGCTATAAAGTGCGCCCGCTGACCTCGGCAAAGGCCTTGAGGTTCGTCATCAGCGAGCGGAATTGAACCGGATCGATCGACTGGGATCCGTCAGTCCAGGCCCGCCTCGGGTCCACGTGCACCTCGATCAGCAGGCCGTCGGCGCCGCATGCCACGGCCGCGTAGCTCATGGGTGTAACCAGGTGTGCGCGGCCCGTTCCATGCGACGGGTCGGCGATGATGGGCAGCCGGCTGACCCGCTTGACCTCGGGTATGATGGCCAGGGCCAGCGTGTTTCTCACATAGTCCTCGTGCGCCCGAATACCACGCTCGCACAGGACCACGTTCTCGTTGCCGCCTTTCATCACGTATTCGGCGGCCAGAATGAACTCTTCAAACGTGGCACTCCAGCCACGTTTCATCAGGACCGGCTTGTCCTGCTCGCCCACTTTGGCCAGAAGCACGGGCAGGTGCATGTTGCGTGAGCCGATCTGCAGCATATCGGCGCATTCCTTCACGGCGTCCAACTGTTGCACGCACATGACCTCGGTGACGATGGCCAAGCCGGTTTCCTCGCGGGCACGAGCCAGCATTTCTAGTCCGGGCTCGCCAAGGCCCTGAAAGGTGTAGGGCGAAGTGCGTGGTTTGAAAGCTCCGCCGCGCAGGCCGACCGCGCCGGCCTCCTTCACGGCATGGGCAATCTCCAGCAGTAAGCTCTGGTCCTCGACGCTGCATGGCCCGGCGATGACCGCCAGCTTCTTGCCGCCAATCACGGCGTGCTTGCCAAGGGGAACCTCATGCGTCTGATCGCCAGGCTTGCGATCCATAGCCATCAGCGGCGACTGTTCGTCCGCGACTCTCTCCACCATGGGCGCGCCTTCGAGGATCGACTTGTCGACGTGGCCGTTACCCCCGACGATCTCGATGATTTTGCCTCGGGCGCTCTGGATGACGCACGATACGGCACCCATTTCTCCCAAGAGCCTTTGGACGTGGCCGATGTGCTCCGAAGAACTGTCCGGGTTCATGACCACAATCATTGACTCCGCCTCCTTGGCGCCAAGCGCGGGGCCGGCAACGTTCTGGGCGATTGTGGTGCCTTGTGAGTGTAGTCGGGCGCTCACAGGGCCCCGGAACCTCCTACGTCTTCTCGCTGCCCAGTCCGGATATGGGCGCTCCTCATCCCTCCAGCGTGCCCGGGTCCGACTTGGCCGCCATGGTACCCGCCCAGGCCCCTGGCGGACACGGGGGAATATTCACCCTGTTAACCTACGATCATACTCCGCAGGACGCCGTCACTCAAGGATTCTTCCCTAATTACCGACGTTCGAAGGGCAGAAACGGAGATGCCTGGGCCGGAGATTCAGTATCACTGAATGGGTGGGCCTGGAGACACCTGGATGCCGGTAATACGCCGCCCAGGCGTCCTGGTAACGGGCGGCAAGGCCCTCAGCCGCGCGCCCGGTCCTTCGGGATCATGGCGATCGCCTCGATTTCCACCAGCAATTCCGGGCGGCAGATTCGGGCTTCGATACAGGTGCTGGCCGGGAGCGGATTCAGGCCTTGTTCCTGATAAAAAGCGTTCCGAACCTCGTTAAACGCGTCATAATCCCGAAAGTCCGCCAAGTAGCAGGTGGTCCGGATCACGTCGTGCCAGTCGGCGCCTTCGCTTTCCAGAAGCCCCTTGATGTTGTTGAAGGTACGGCGGGACTGGGCCTTCACGTCGCCTGGGTGCACCGACGCACCCTCCTCGTTGACGCTGGCCGTGCCGGAGATGAAGAGCATGACCACGTTGTCCAGTTCCACGCGCATGCCGCGGACGAATGAGACCCTCTTTTCGTAGTCGTAGGCCTCATTGAGGACGGCCTTGTTCTCGATGGGCGTCTTGGTGATTCGCGTCTTAATCGCCATGGTATGTGCCTCGGTGTCCTGATTTCGCCTCCAGCTCGCACGGCATAAGCCGCCATTCTCCCTTCCATACCAGACCGAGCCCCTCCTCTGCAAGCCACACTTCGGGGGCCTGATACTCTTTGCTTACCGGGCTGCGCCCAGTGCGTGGGCTACTCCAGGTCCATGAGGCTCGCCGGAGCAGCGGTCTCGGTGCCCCTCTCACGGAAGCCCCGCCGGCTTCGGGGAAGCTGAAGGCCGGCGGAACCCAGGGAGAGGCGGCAGCGTTCGGAGGGGATGCCTCGTTTGGCGGTTACGAGGGCGGCGACTTCTCGTTTGCCCCGGCCACCGCCACGAGGTGCTTGTGCGTGCGGAAGAACAGGACACCCTCCGAGATGGCGGGCGTGGCCATGCAGATCTCGGCCAGCGGGTTGGTGGCCAGCAGCTTGAATTCGGGCCCGGTTTGGACGACGTAGACGTCCCCATCCTCGCTGGCGAAGTAGAGCTTGTCGTCGGCCGCCACGGGTGAGGCGGTGAAGCCGGTCCGCCCGCTGCCAAGCCTGTTGCGCCACAGCCGCTCCCCGGTCGTGGCCCGATAGCAGTTCAGCACGCCGCTGTCCGTGCAACTGTAGAGCAGGTCGCCGTAGACCAACGGCGTCTGCATGTACGCCCCATTGCGCTGCGTGCTCCAGGCAACGTACTCATTTTGGCTGTCCTCGCCCTTCAGCGTGATGATCGACTTGGCGCCGGGGCGGATGGCGTACAGCGGTGCGCCTTGTCCATGCGCGTTGGTAACAAAGATCAGATCGTGAGCCACGATCGGCGTGGGCACGGGAATGTCTCCGGTGCCCTGCATCTTCCACAGTTTCTCGCCGGTGGTCACGTCATACCCGGCGATCTCCTTGAAGCCGTTGACGATCATCTGGGTGCGGGTATCGCTTCGGTGCACGGTGGGCGTGCTCCACGTGGGAACGTCACGACGCCGCGTTCGCCAAATCTCATTTCCGGACTCAATATGGAAGGCCGCTACGAACGGCTTGCGCCTTACGTCGCACTGCACCAGGACCATGTTCTCGAAGATGACGGGCGAGCTGGCGTAGCCGAACTGCGCGCTCGGCGCGGAGTAGAAGTTTGCGTCGAGCACCCCCAGGTCTTTCTGCCACGTGAGATTGCCCTCCGTGTCATAGCAGTAGAGGCCTTCCGAGCCGAAGAAGGCCACCACGTGCTTGCCGTCGGTGGCCGGCGTGCTGTTGGCGTGAGTCGCCTTGGGATGCCGTTTGGTCTGGGGCACGCCTTCGGTTGCCTTTTGCTGCCAGAGCATCCGGCCGGTGTTTTTGTCCAGGCAGTACACCCACCATTCGTGGGGGGATTCGTCCTGGGCCGGCTCGATGTTTCCATATAGACCGACCTTCAGTTCCGGCTCCGCCAGACTGCTGATCGCCGTGGTGACGAAAATGCGCTGGCCCCAGACTACGGGGCTCGAGTGGCCCATCCCCGGAATCGGCGTCTTCCATGCGATGTTCTCGCCGGTCTCCGCGTTCCATTCCAGCGGCGTCGAGTACCCCTCTGCGATGCCGCACGCGGAGGGCCCTCGAAACTGTGGCCAGTGAAGCTCGGCGGATTCCTCTCCGGCGGGGGCGGCTTGCGCCATCGCGGCAAGAAGCAACATGGACGAGCACGACTTGATCCGCCTAGCGTGTTTCACGGCGTTTTCCTCGTATGCAGTTGGCTGATTCGCCGAGGCGCGGAATGCACCTTGGGCGCAGGCCCGTACCTGCGGTAGCGTGTTGCAGCTCCGCCCGTGTCGCCCGCTACCGGGCATGGGCTGGGCGCTTGTTCTGCCGCAGGGTGACGTACCGATCCCCCGGGACGTCGGTCAGGACCTCTTTGGATCCGTCCGGCCAGGTAACCTCCAGCGTGTCGGCCGCGGGGTGTTGGCCCAGGCCGAAGAGGAGCCGGTGATCATGCTGCGAGAGGTAACTCCCAGCCGAGTTCCGTTGCCGCACCATCTGCAGCTCGCCGGCCTTGACTCTGACGAACGCTCCGAGCGCATCCGTGTTCGGTGGCTGTCCCCTGAGCCGCACGCCCAGCCAGTGACGCCCGCGCCGAGGCGTGTCGTTCCGCAGCAGTGTCGGCCGATCGTTCAGGTGCGTGACGAGCAGATCATCGTCGCCGTCGTTGTCGAAGTCGCCGCGGGCCACGCCCCGGCTCACGAACCTGGCTGTGAAGTACGCCCCGGCACTATCGGAGACGTGGCTGAACCGCTCGCCTCCCTCGTTGCGGAACAGGCGGTCTGGGTACGGCTGCATGCACCGTGCGTCGCCCGTGGAGATGAAGAGGTCCAGACGGCCGTCCAGGTCGAAGTCGGCCAGCACGCTGCCCCAGCCATGTAGGGGATTCATCACCGCCGCCACGCCGGTCGGCTCGGTCACGTCGTCAAAGAAACCGCCCCCGGCGTTCCGATAGGCGCAGCCGTAGTGCATGTCCGGGATGACCATGTCTAGCAGCCCGTCGTTGTTGAAGTCGCCGGACTCGACGGCCATCGCGGCCCGGGCCTGCCCGCCGCCGTTGAAGGCTACGCCCGCCAGGAGGGCCTCGTTGACGAATCGCCCGTCGCCGAGGTTGTGCAGCAGGTAGTTTTCCATCGCGTCGTTGGACACGAAGATGTCCGTCGCCCCGTCATTGTCGAAGTCGAAGGCGCCGACGCCCATGGCCCGCCCGACCGGCTCGATGACCAGCCCCGCCTGTTTGGTGACGTCGCGGAACGTGCCGTCCTTCTCGCCGCGGTACAGGTGATCCTGTTGACCGGCGTACTCGAGGGGGCTGACCACGGCCTCCTGCCGCGCGTTGGCCTGGACCTGCGGGTCGTAATGTAAGTAGTTGCCTACATACAGGTCGAGCACGCCGTCGCGATCGTAATCCAAGAACGCCACGCCCACGCTGAACTGCGCGTCGGCCACCCCCGCGTGAGCCGCGACCTCCTCGAAGATGCCCTGGCCTTCGTTGCGGTAGAGGAAGTTGGCTCCGAAGTTGCTTACGTAGATATCGGTGTCGCCGTCACCATCATAGTCACCGGCCAGCACGCCCATGCCATAGGCGGGGCGGGCGATCCCGGCCCGCTTGCTGATGTCCTCAAAGGTGCCGTTCCCCCGGTTGCGGTAGAGCCGATCGGTCGCGCGGACTAACCGTTCCCGCTGATTCGGGTCCATCTGGGGATCGGAGATCCCGCTTGTCCAGCAGCCGTTGACCAGATAGACATCCAGATACTCGTCGCCGTCGGTGTCGATGAAGCCGCAACCGACGCCCGTCGCCTCTACGATGTTGGTCAGGTCCGCGTCGCCTATGGTCTGGACGAAGTCCATTCCAGCATCCGCGGTGACATCGGTGAAGATGAAAGCCCGATCCATTGATGCCGCGGGCGCGGCCGCCAGGGACAGATGCACGGACGATGCCAGCGCAAGCGCCTTAACCAGCATCGATTGACGCCGCCCGACATGCTTCTGCGTGGCGCCGGGAACCGCGTGGTGGCCGCATACTGTCGGAGAAACGACCATAGGGTCATTATAAAAGAAGACCCGGCTCAGGGCATCCACGGCGCGGGCTGGCGAGGCTGGGCTCAGCGGCCACAATTGACGACTGTTCTGTGCCAGCGTAGCCTCGTCTGGCTGCGGCTGATGCAGTGGTCTTGTTGACCTGGCTACGCTCGCTTTCTAGCATCCTCATCGCGTGTGAAGAGGGCCGCACGCCGACCGCAGGAGTCGTTGGAATGAGTCTGCGGGAACTGCTTCAGCGCGTGAGACCGCCCCACTCTGATCACACATCGGGAGGTGCCGTTTTCCGATCGTCCCATCTGTCCGGTGCGGCCATTGTTCGCGGCCTTCGCGCACTCGGCATCAGGGAGGGCGACGACGTAATGTTCGAGTGCGCGCCATCTTTTTGGGCGCGCGTTGACGCCGGCCCCGATGCTGTCATCGACGCTGTGCTCGAGGCCGTTGGTCCAGAAGGGACGGTTCTGACGACGAGCTTCTCCGAACCGACACTTCGTCGCGGGGCTTACGGCAGTTGGTGGGACGTTTCAGCCGCCCCGGCGGATAGCGCTCTGGCCGATGCGTTCTGGCACCGCGGCGGCGCTATGCGAAGCAACCATCCTACGCACGCCGTGGCGGCGATCGGCGGACGCGCCAAATACTTCACGAGCGAGCACGGTCCCGTCGGCGACCGCTACGGCCATTGGGGCACGGGTGCGTTTAGTTCCAGGAGCCCGTGGGAGAAGGTGGTGGCCGAGGATGTGCACTATGTGCTGATGGGGATCGGCACATGCACTCTGGGGCATCACGTCGAGGGCTACTTGGTCACGGAGCACATCACGGGTCTGCCCGAGGAGGAGGAGCGTGGCTTCGCGGCGGGTCTGCTGCACGAGTATTACAACAACTGTGGCGTCTGGCCGAACGCCGCCACCAAGTTGCTGGAGGCGTTCCTGAAGCGCTACGAGCCCGGCGCGCCCGCCGGCAGGGCGGTTGAGCCGCAGGATGTACCGCCTCTGGAGCGTCCGCGCCGCCCAGACCGCGTGGCCCTGGGCAGGACGGTCTGCTGGCGGTTCAGCGCCGCTGAGTATTTCCAGTGGTGCGTGGATCAGTGCCGCAAGGCGCCCGCGACGTGGATGGACGAGGAGTACCTGACGTGGAAACAGCGCATCGACCAGCGACTGGGTGTATTGCGGGCGCTGGAGGCCGGGGAGGAGCCACCTCAGACGCTGCTCAGCCCTACTTACAAGCGGGATTGGGACTACTGGGTAGGGCGCATCAAGCGGGACCGCCGCCTGCGGCGGTGGCGGAGGAAGATTTTCAAGCCCCCCAGGGTGACCAAGGAGGACATCATTCGGGGCTTGAAGGAGGTGGGTCTCAAAGAAGGCGACGAGGTGATGTTCCACAGTTCGCTGTACGCCTTGGGCGAAGTGGAAGGCGGAGCGGATGCGGTCATTGACGCCTACCTGGAGACTGTTGGTCGGGATGGAACGGTGATGGTTCCGAGCTACGCCGAGTACAAGCAGCGCACCGGCGGCTATGGGAGCTGGTGGGATCCGAAGACCACGCCGGTATACACAGGGAGGATCACGGAGGTGTTCTGGCGCAGGCCGGAAGCCATGCGGAGCAACCATCCTGCGCATGCGATCGCGGCCATCGGTCGTCGGGCCGAGTACTTCACCAGCGGTCATGGGACCGAAGGGGACCGGTACGGGCAGTGGGACACCGGGGAGTTCGCCTCGTGGAGCCCGTGGGAGAAGATGGTCGAGGAGGACATCAACTACATGCTGATCGGGATCGTCAGGGCGTGCACGCTGGGTTACCACGCCATGGCCCGCGTGGTGACGGAGCACCTGAGGGGGCTTCCCGAGGCGGAGGCCAAGGGTTTGGCCACGTGTTTGTTGAACTTGTACTACAACCGTCGTGGGGTGTCGCCCAGGGTTCCGACGCGGCTGCGCGCGGCCTACCTGAAACGCTGG
>CP070685.1:2518073-2531457 GCA_020352895.1 Phycisphaerales bacterium | reverse complement strand
TCGGGTACCGTGAGAACAGTCTACATTCATGCCGATGGCAGACGGGTCAAGGAGCTCCACTTCACGACGGCGTTCGTCCGTCCCGACCGCTTCCGATTTGAATACCAGGATGAGAATCCCATGGGAAAGCCAACGCGGTACATCGTCTGGGCCAGTGGGGACGAGGTTCAGACCTGGTGGACCGTTGAGAATGAGATCAAGAATCAGCCATCGCTGAGCTTGGCACTGGCCGGCGCCACCGGGGTTTCCGCGGGCTCGGCGCACACGGTTCCGCGGCTGCTGCTCCCGGACGATGTGGATGGCTGGTGTACGACAAAGTTGATAGACGTAAAGCTGATCGGCGAAGGAAAGGTCGGGGAGAACGAGTGCTACCGTATCGAGGGCAAGCATCCTCGCGTCTCACGTCCACGGACGCTCTGGATCGGCAGGGAGGATTACATTCTAAGAAGGATCGATGAGCAGAAGGACATCCAGGACTTTCGCAGCGAGACCACCACAACGTATGAACCCGTCATCAACGCGGAGGTCACTGACGAGATGCTGAAGTTCGATCCACCCGAGGCAAAATGAGATCGGGATTGACCTGCCCCCGTAGACTGTGCCGCGTTCTGTGTTAGTCCCTCATTCACTCCCACGATAACCATATGGATCTTTCTCCTGCCACTTTCCAGGGGGGGGCTTGAAGCCAGGAGTGCAGGAGCAGAGCCCCCCGCCGATCAAACCTGAAGCGACGGAACTGTCCACACCGCTGGCCGACCGACGCCTGACGAACGCGCCCAAGCCCGCCGCCTGATTGCCTTCGAGCGCCCCTTATATCCAGGAGGAATTCCGTGAAAGCATCCAAGTCACCATCCACACGCCTGGCCTGGCCCAGGCTGCCTCCCGTCAGCCGGGCGACGGTCATCGGCCTGGGCGGCATCGGCCGCCAAGTCGCTTTGCAGCTTGCGGCCCTCGGCGTGCGGCGGCTGCAGCTGGTGGACGCCAGAGCAGTAACGCCCCGCGCCCGGCGTCAGCGGGGATATGCGTACGAAGACATCGGTCGACCGATGGTGCACGCAGTCGCTCATGCCTGCCATCAGGTTCACCCGAAGCTGGACATCGAGACCGTTCGGCGGCGCTCACTGCGAGGCCTGCACCTCGGTGATGCCGTGTTCTGCTGTTCGGGGTCAGTGCAGGCTCTGCGTGCTCTCTCAATGCGGGCCGGAGATGACACTCTGGTTCTCGCCTGCTGCCACGTACGCGGCCCGGTCATTCACTGTAGCTTTACACGCGCCGCCGATGCGTTGGCCGATTGGCCGGATGCGCCCCTCCGGTCGGTTCGGGGCTCCCGTTTGTATCCCCCATCCGCCATGCCCATCCACATCACCACGCTCGCCGCCGGGCTGCTGGTCGCCGAGTTCGCGCGGTTCGCCGCAACTGGCCGGACCATGCGGTCGATCCGGAAGCAGCCGATGATGATCCGATCCTCCTCCGGCATCTTGTTGTTGCGAGACGTGAAGAAGGCCAGCTTCCCGATGGCGGTGTTCTTGAACGCCGGGATTTCGTCTCCCCGTCGATATTGCGAATGATAAACGCCGCCGCAGAAAGACCACTTGTGGAAGATGGCCGCGTCATAGCAGGGCCACCCATCTTCGAGGTCGTAATCATCGAACGATCCCTGGTCGTGCAGCTGACGGCACGGGCACTCGTCTTGGGTGCACCAGGTTTTCTTGGCCTCTCGGATGTTGATGCGGCGACCCTCGTGCGTACACGGCGTCGTGAAGGGACCGTGCTGCCCATACACCCACGTGACCTTGAGGGCTACGTTTTGGCGGGTGTCGCGTTCCTTGTTGTGGCTTGGTCGGTGCGGCTGCCTAGTTACCGGTTGGGCTACTGGCGCTGCGGGCCGGTGCTGGTCGCAATAGTGGCCGAGCCCGGCGCCCGCTCTGAATTCCGCGACGGTGAGGCGCCTCCCACACTCCCGGCAAACTGCTTCGGTGAGTCCCTCTTCGCGATCACCCATGTGGCTATCTCCTGGTGGGTCACGGGCGGTGTTGGCGAACGCCGACGCCTGGAGCCCTGTTTCCCCTCTCGGCTGGCGCACACACATTGACATGACGGGGCGCTCAGATGCGAAGGGGACTTTATTATGCACCTAGCGGCGACTCTGGTCCATCCGGTCGCCTGGAATCAGGGGGTTCAAGTCAGACTGCAATGGGGTGCCTTAGGGCTCTACCGGCAGTCCTAGTGCGTGATACCTGTCCGCCACCAGGCGCCGGATGTTAGAACCGACTGAAACGCGCTACGGGAAAAAAAATGTCACTGCTCGATAGCTGCCTTGGCGGCACGTTGCGGCAAGAGCAAAGGACCTTGTCGGAAGGCTACGGCAGGCTAGACTCAACGGCGCCGGGAGATACCCCACGAGCCGTGCCCTTTCCGTACCACGTTGGAGACTCCGCTGGCCGCTGCGGGTCCTGGCCGCCTGCGTGGTCGCCATGATGTGGTGGCTGGCCGCGTACTGGCTTAGCCTGCCTTACCAGCTCGATCTCTGGCTCAGGCGATTCTGGGAGTGGACGGGGGCCGGTGTGTCGTTTCTGCCGTGGTCGTCCGGGACGGAGCTGACGACCCGGATGCAGATGATCCACGAGACGATCGTCGTCGGCGTCTTGGGCCTGCCCGGACTGCTGCTCGGGCTACGGGCGTACCACCGGCTGACCTTCAAGCACTATCGTGATGAACACACTCGTTGCGGTACGTGTGGGCACATCCTCAAAGGGCTGACCGAGCCTCGGTGCCCGGAGTGTGGACAGCCGATGTGACTGCATGGCGGGGCCGCTGGCCGCCCGCCCCTGCCGGTAATGCTCGGAGTTTGAGGTTTCCTCCGGACCGGACCGGCCCTGCTGGCCGCGCCGAACGGAGCACGGACAATGTCCTGACCGGGCGAAGTGAGAAACCGGCGTGGCTCAAAGAGCAAGCTCGACAGGCATTACGCCCGTTGCCCACACGAGCGTCAGCATCGCTCCACTGCCAAACAAGCAGCCTGCCATTTTGCCGCAGGCCGAGCCCAAGGCGGTCCGGCTTTCGTCGATGCCGTGTTTGCGAAGCCACTCGGCGATTCCACCCTCAAAAAAAACCGGCGATGCCATCGGTGATTGCGTCGCCGACAACGCCGCCAACGATTGCGCCGATGACGCCGAACCCCGCCGCACCAAGCAGTGCGGCAAAGGTCAATAAGCCGGTGTCGATGGCCCCAAAGATGAAGTCGGGGACAAGTCGTTTCAGTTCAAGCCGGGCAACCATTGCCCCTGCTGCTGGAAGGGCCGTCATGGCCAGAACGAGCGGCCCGTACAGGCGTCCGCCCCGAAGGACGGCATAGGTTGTTCCAATCAGTATTGCTGAAAGGATGAGTACGAGAGGTAGTTTTCTTATCATGGCCGGGCAGCTCCCTGTTGGCTGGCGTCAACAATACCACACCGCCGCCCGGTGCTCTGCTGTATGAGGCCCATCGTCCTCGCCTCCTCGTCCCCTGCAGGCCGTAAGGCCATGGGGAGCCACCGTGCGTGAGATTCGGCAGGGGCCATGCGGCATCAGCCGCTTACATGCCGTGGATCGCCAGCGAAGGTGCAGATGCCACCCCCTAGGTAGCGGGCGGGGATTGGTGTAGCGGCGGAGACAGGCTGGCCCGGCTTGCTGCTGCTGAGCCGATCCGGTTACGCCATATACTTGGGTGGGACGGTACTCCCCATGGCACGTGATAGGTTGGCAGAAAACACTCGAAGGGAACGATTCTCCGTAGCGACGGCGTGGGCCGGAGCTGTGCTGGCGTACCCCGTTCTGCTGGTTGTCGCCGCGATCTTCCTCCGTGGCCTACTCATCATCATTCTGGCTGCGGGCTCCTACTTCTTAGACCGACCGGACCGCGTCGGCATTTCGGTGATGGTCGCAGCAGTGGTCGTGGCCGCTTACATCCTGTCTAAGATGATCTACATGCTGTCTAAGACGATCTACACGGGCCTCCGCTGGCGGACCATCGAGCACGACGGGCATCACTGCGGCGATTGCGGTTATGACCTCACGGGCAACGTGTCCGGCATCTGCCCAGAATGTGGAATCAGATTCCGTGAGACCGGCGGTGCGGAGCCTGCCCCCTGACCTTTGCACCACGGAGATTCGCTGCTCCCCACGTGGTACGCCCTGACATTTGCAGTACCGGCCCGCGTGATGACCGTGACGGGGGGTGAAGGTGAGGGGAGAAGCCCCAGGCAGGCCCTCCGGAAGTATGATCCGCCAGGGCGTGAACATATGCGGCTTTCCTGTTTCTTTCTGGCCTGGACGCACAATTCACTACGCGCAGAAGAAAAGAGCGCTCGAACGGCGCCCTTGTCTTCAGGTTCCGGTTGCTCACAGGCAACGCGCGGGCATGCAGTCGGCCAGGACGGCCTCGGCTGCCTAGAAGTTGACCGTCATGTCCATGTTGCTTGCCAGCATCCTTGCCTTGGTAATCGTGATGTACGGATTGTCGGAAATCTTGGTCACGTACAGTGGCTCATTGCCAATGACGTTGAGCAGCGGGCTACGACCGGAGGCGACGCCGTCTTCCGGCACGCGAAGCAGATGCCCACTCCAGTGGCAGATATACGTACCGGGCTCACAGATTTGATCCCAGGGGTAGGTCGTGCCAATGTTGTTGTCCGCTGTTTTCGGGGTGTGCGTAGCTGTGTTTTGAGGCGTCATTTCTTGTCTCCCAAAGAGTGACCTCGTCTGCAACGAGGTGCAAAAAAACCTGACCGGAAAAGAGAGTCCCCCAACAGGGCTCCCTTCCCTTCACTCCCCGCCCATTCGCCCTGGCATCGGGCCCGATTGGCGATGGCTGTTTATCGGTAGGTGGGGCTTACGTCTTGATGGGAAAAATGCCGGCCGCGGTGAAGTTCTCAAGCACTTGACCCGTCTGCAGCAAATCGTGGGTGCCACAGTTGTGACGCTAGAACAGTGTAGCTTTGCGCGCCGCTCGTTCGCCCCTTATCGCCCTTGACTTCAATTCAGAGGGGAGTAAAGAACCACTGACATGACTAATTTCCCAAGGCTCCGCAGCCCCCCGGCCCACGCCCCTTGGGTGTCCGCCTCGCCGGCGTGGCCCAGCACATCGAGGGGGCATGTGTCACCGCCCTGCCAGAGGCTATCCCCAACCAAGCGGCTGATGCTTCGAGCGAACGCCTCACTTGCTCGGTTCGCGGCTCAGTGAGGCTGAGATCATGTGGGATTACCCTTGGGCGTCGTGATCCGGGGTTCTGGCGGCTGCGGTGGCCCCCTGCGTCTTCCGGATGGGTCATTCCCGCCCCCCTGACATTTGCACCACGCCCCCGTGTGACGATGGTGACGGTTGTGACGCGGAAATAAGAGGCCCCGGCAAGTCCCAACGGTGAGGATACGTCTGTAGAGCCCGCCCCCCGGTCTCAAAACCCCTCCGGAAAGCACCGGAGGAAGAAGCCGGATGGGTATCGCCGGAGAGCATGAGGGACTAACATAATACGCGGTACGGTTTTCGGCCGCACGCCTGGGATTGTTGGAAGTGACACTAACAGCTGACATTTGCCAATTCGTCATTGCCTTGGGTATTTATAACGTGTGGATACTGCGTTTTCGCAAGCCGACAAAGTGGAGGGTGGCAGCGCAGGCAACATGAAAGAAGAGTTCGCGGTTTATGGCCTCCCCGGCTGGTTCATGGTAGCGGTCGGCATACTGAAGCTCTCTTTTGCGACCTTGCTGCTTTCAGGCGTGTGGCTGCCGGTCCTGACGACGCCGGGGGCGATCGGCATGGCCGTGCTGATGGCGGGTGCCGTGACGATGCACCTGAAGGTAGGAGACCCGTTGATGAAGGCCTTGCCGTCGGTCACTCTTCTTGTACTTTCTTTTGTCGTGGCCATCGTGTAGAGCCAGGTGGATGATCGGGCCCTGACGTTGGGTCGAGGTTGGGCGCTTATATCGCCGACCCCGATTTCCCGGCGCATGGGCAGATGGCAACCCGCAATCTAAAGAGGCTTGCCCGCCTCAAAGGACCCGAAAGGAATCGATTGCCCCTACCTGCTTCTTGGCCCGGAATCGCGCCTCGAAGGTGGTCATGATGCTTCACGACTTGTGGTGCGTTGGCGCGAGCACTGGCGCTGTCGATGCCGAAGCAGCGAGAGCCGCCCCCAAGCGTAACCCCGAGACGGTAGGTTGACCGCAAACGCCTTTCATCTGCTACTCCGGCGACGCGCGTCTTCCCTTGGCCCGGAAGCATCCGCCAGTTCCAGATCGAACTCCGGCGCACCCACGGTCGCGATCCCGAGATGCCCGTCCACGGTGACGATATCCCCGTCGTCAAGCATCTCCATGACGTCAGCCACCCCATTGACACAGGGGATGCCGAGCTCGCGGGCGATGATAGCCCCATGGATTAGCATTCCGCCGCGTCGTTCCACGACCGCGCAGGCCAGCGGAACGAGGTGGGTCATCATGGGCTGGATGGCGTCGCAGACGAGAACTTCGCCCGCTTGGAATCGCCCCAGGTCCTGCGCCGTGCGGACCCGCCGCACCCGGCCTGTCTGCATCCCTGGAGCGGCAGGCTGGCCGACGAGTTGGCGCGGCGTTTCTGCGGACGCTGTGGTGGTAGCAGGCTTTTCGGCCTCCTCTGTCGCGGGCAGGGCCATGATTCCGGCCGACGGCTTGCGCAGCGCTTCGACCAATACGGCGGCTGCATTTTCACGCACGACGGCCTCGTGCTCGAGGCGACCAGCCCCTGCCAATCGCTCGGCCGCCACGTGGACCGCTCGCAACAACTGGCTCTCTAACCGGGCAAGCAGCAGGTTGTCGTTGTCACGAAGCCGCCAACTGACTCGTCCGATCTCCAGCACCTCTCGGGCTTCCTCGTGCCGATCAGCGCCGACCGCCTCCATCAACCGCTGCTCCAGCACGGAAGCGGACGTGCCCATGGGCACGGGAGTCTGCCGCGAAACCAGGTCGGTTGACTGGGCCAGTTCGAGAATGTTATGTAGGATCAAGTCGGGCCGATCGGATAGGCGATCAGCGCCGTACGCGATGTCGAGGTGCTCGTCGAGCAGCGTTGCCAGGCGCTCGGCAAAGCGTCTTGCTTCCGGCAACCGGCGTAGTTGTTTCAGGAGGCTTTCCCGCCAGGTCTGCGGATCATGTGCAGGCTCGACTGAAGCGCGGACCAGCAGGTCCTTGAGTGATGCGTTGCGTCGGACTTCGTCGGCGAGCGCGGCTATGGCCGTGTTGCGGCTGACCGCCAGCAGCGGTTCACCCTGGAGAAGCCCCACGAACTCGTAAGGATCCTCGGGCCGAACAACATCGTTGTAGTAGACGGCCAAGCGGCGGACTCCATGGGCAAACGGGATGAACTCGTCCCAGTAGACCTGACGCCAGCGGCGAGCCGCGGCCAGTCGTTCGTCCAGGGCGGCAGCCAGTTGCTCGTCACTGTGCTGTTCCAATGGTTCGGAGGCGAAACGTCTTCCGAGCGCCTCCAGTTCCGGCATCAACTCGTCGACGATCCGGTGCCGCAGGGCCCGCAGCCGGTCGCTACCGGGACGCAACGTGAGGTACCATGCCCGTTTGTCGTCAGGGTCTGCGGCCGGAGCGGTGATCGGCCTAGCCTGGAGAACCGTGAAACGGTCGTCTATCCCGGTCCATTCCAAGTCCGGTGGCCACCCGAAAAGCGACTCGACATCGACCAGGGTTCTCGTCAGCGAGGCCAAGTGAGCGGCATCCAGAAGCGGCACGTCGGACCCGTTGCCTTCACGTCGCCCGGGATGGTAATCGAGCGGTTCGCCGGTTGAGCGTCTCACCCTCCAGCGATCCGGATCTGCCTCGCCATCCACAAGCCTGGAGCAAAGCCCAGGCACGCATTCAATCAAGGCGTAGTCCTCGTCGGGTTTCCGAGGATCGCGCCCAAACGCGACTCCGGAAACGGGCTCGCGTCGCATTGGCTGGATCAGCACGGCCATGCTGCTTCGCCCGGGATCGAGGTCCAGTTCGCGGCGGTAGAGCATGGCCGCGTCGGACCACAACGACGCCCACACACGGCGAACGGCGCTCAGGATCGCCGCAAGCCCCACCACTTCGACGTACGACTCGTGAAGCCCGGCGAAGGACCGTTGGGAAGAGTCCTCCCCCGGCGCCGTAGAGCGAACCGCCCAGCAGGTCTGCTCGGGGAACTGATCTGTCGCGTTGACGATCTCAGCGGCAACCTCCTCAGGAACGGTCGCGCCGGTGAAGGCTGATCGGATTCGCAGGGCCGCGTCCCAGATCTCCTCCCATCGCATGTCCCCGAAGGCCTTGCGTCCCAGCTCCATTTGGATCACATCGCTCAGATGGGACAGCGTCAGAAACCGCTGATAGGCCCCGATCGTGAGGCAGAAACCTCCGGGCACAGCGAACCCGGCCCGTGCCAGCGCAGCAAGACGGGCTGCCTTCCCGCCAACCAACGGCTCGTCTGCGTCCGTCAGCTCGGCGAGGGGAATCACGAATCGCTGCCGGGCACCCACTGGCGTACCTCCTGGAAGCGGCAGACGTGAAAGTACCGAACGACATCCACGCGGATCAGCGCGGAGGACTCTGCTTTGACAAATGGGGCAAGGTGCGGATGGCGGGCGGTCAACAGGCCGGCCCAGCGATCGCACTCTCTTCCCGCTGTGACCACACGGGCGTGACCGGTCGCGGTCACGGCCTCGATCTGCATCATGTCCGCGGGGGAAGTCGAACGGCTGTCGATCAAGAACGCCACGTGCTCGCACTCGGTGAGCAGGCGATACTTCCGCGTCGTTACCGCGGTCGAGAAGACAATCGTCTTGAGGTCATCGCTTGCGGCAAAGGCTACGAGCGAGCCGTACGGCTGGGACTGGCTTTGCGTGCAAAGAACGGCGTAAGGCTGCTCGGTGAGCAACCGGCGAACTCGCTCGGCAGTCGAGCACTCCTCTTCAGCGCGGTTAGGCGATGCCGGAGTATCTGTCGAATCATCGGGCGTGGTCATCATCGCCGTCCTTTCTGTCCAAGCGCCAATCGGGCTGTCTGGCGCATGGCCGCCACCCCAACGACCGATCGCCAAGAGTAGCGTACCGTCAAGCGGGGATCCCCGCACGCGGCGTCGTGCCGCGCCGTAGCAGGAATGATTCCCAGGAGTCCCCACGGTTCATCCTGGCAAGCTGAAGCAGCACGTAGGCGGCCGTGGCGATGTTCCCCAGCCCCATGATCAGAATGAACCAGACGACTCGGGCCGCGAGCCCCGCTTCTTTGTATGCCACCCAGACGTAGAACGTGATGAACCCGGCATACGCATCCAGCAGGGTCGCGTGGAACCAGGGGTCCGACCAGAGGACGGCGCCTAAGTTCAGGATGCCCCTGTGGCGCGACGCGATCACCAGCGACGCAATGATCAAGATCGGCATCACCACGAACAAGAGCGCCAGCAGTGTGCGCATGATCAGCTTCTCCTGGCTGTGTATATCCAAGCCGGCCGGTTCAGACCCAAGATTCCGAGCCCGCCGCTACCGACCCATGGTCTGTCCCGCCGTCGCCTGTCCGCGTGCCTTTTCATAGTGCCGGTCAGGCCGAGGCGGGCGACGTTAAGAGGATAGTCTCGCCGGGACGATTAGGAAACGAGCCCCTTTGCGGCGGCCAGGGTCTGCGCGTATGCTTTTCTGACCATGAGGACCCTGGAAGATGATCGCCCTCTGGCGGCATCCGTGTCACGGCCCGCCTGCGTTCATATCCGAGGCACCCGCGCCAAGGTGTTGTTGACGAGTGTTTTCGGGCCCTTTGCACAGGACGACGAATACGGCAGCCGTGCGATCAACCCGATGGAGCTTTACCACAACCAGGTGACCCGGGTCGAGGGGCCTTTCTCGCTGCGGATGTTTCACCGGTCGTGGGGCCTGATGCTCATTCAGGCCAATATCTCGGCCCCATGCACGTTGCTGGATTTCCCGACCCTGGACCGCTTCGTGCAGGAGATTCGCGACCATCACTACGACATCGTAGGGATCAGCAGCATCACCACGAACCTGCTGAAGGTGAGGCGCATGTGCGAGCTCATCCGGCGGTACCAGCCTGCTGCCCTGATTGTCGTGGGCGGGCACATCGCCAATATGGACGACTTGGAGAAACGGATCGACGCGGACTGGGTCGTCCGCGGCGAAGGCGTCTCGTGGTTTCGCCGCTTTCTGGGCGAAGACCCTTACCGGCCCGTTCGCCACCCCGTGATCCCCACGCGAATCGGGACCCGCTGCATGGGGATTTCCGAGAAGGTGAAGCTGGCCGACGTCGCCGCTACCCTCATCCCGTCGGTCGGATGCCCGGTAGGCTGCGACTTCTGCGCGACGTCTTCCATGTTCGGGGGCAAGGGCACGTCCATTGATTTCTACCAGACCGGCGATGAGCTATTCGACATTATGCGCCAGATCGAGCGGCTGCGGGGTACGTATTCGTTCTTCGTGATGGACGAGAACTTCCTGTTGCATCGCCGGCGGGCCCTGCGCCTGCTGGAGCTGATGGAGCGGCACGGGAAACCCTGGATGCTGTACGTGTTTAGCTCCGCCGGCATCATCAACACGTACTCGATCGAGCAGCTGGTCGGCCTCGGTGTCTCCTGGGTCTGGATAGGCTTGGAGGGTGAGAACAGCCGGTACGCGAAGCTTTCAGGGATCAACACTTTCGACTTGGTTCGCAGGCTGCAAGCCCATGGAATCCGCGTGCTGGGTTCGACCATCATCGGGCTCGATCACCACGCTCCCGAGAACATTTCCCGGGTAATCGAGTACGCCGTGCGGCACGAGACCGACTTCCACCAATTCATGCTTTACATGCCCTTGCCGGGCACGCCGCTCCACGCAGCGATGTCTGACCGGGGCCGGATGCTCGACGAGGTCGAATGTCCAACCGCCGACACCCACGGGCAGTTCAGGTTCAATTACCGGCATCCTCATATTCCGACGGGCCGGGAATCGGAAATGCTGCTGCAGGCGTTCCGTCGCGATTTCGAGGTCAACGGCCCCAGCATGCTGCGAGTTCTGCGAACCACCCTGGCCGGCTGGAGACGCTACAAGAACCATCCCGATCGGCGGATCCGGCGGCGTTTTGAGCTGGAGGTGGAGGGGATGGCGACCACCTTCAGCGCGGCCGTAGCCGGGACAAGAAGCTACTATCGGAGTAACCCGGGCATGCACGCCAGGATGACGAGGCTCCTGAAGGACATGAACCGCGAGTTCGGGTGGAGGTCACGCCTGTCGGCGCTGTTGGGCGGGCCGTATGTTCTGTGGAAGATACGCCAGGAGGAACGGCGCCTGGCCGACGGATGGACTTACGAGCCCCCGACTTTCTATGAGGTGAACGACTCCGTCAACCCGAGGGAGTGTCCCTCTGCTGCGCGGTGTTTGTACGTGACTCCGCGAGTGGTGTCTTCACTGACGAACGCGGGTGATGCCATGCCGGTGCACAATCGAGGAATCGGCCGAACGGGGGGGAGCCGGGAAGTCGCGGCGCGCTCAGGCAGCGGTCACGATCGATACGAGTGGTCCGGAGAACTGAACGCAGCGGCTTCGATAGACGGAGGCCCATGACCATGTCGCTAAATCCCGGGACGCAATTGCTGCTGGGGTGGTTGATCGTCACGCTGACCATGACTGCCCTCTGGCTGATCCAGCGCACGACGCGCAACGCGGGCGTCGTGGACGTGGGTTGGGCCGCCGGCATCGGCGTTCTGGGTGTTCTTTTCACGGCGACCGCCGACGGCTGGCCGAGCCGCCGGATCCTCGTAAGCGTTCTCATCGCCGCCTGGTCGGCACGGCTGGCAGTCTATCTGCTGCTGGATCGCGTTGCGGGGCACCCGGAAGAAGGCCGCTACCGGACCCTGCGGCAGAAGTGGGGAGCTGCCGCGGACAGAAACCTCTTCTTCTTCTTTCAGGTCCAGGCCGTCCTCGTCGTGTTCTTTGCCCTGCCGGTTCTGGTCGTGGCTCACCATTCCGTGCCGCGTTGGACGGGCTGGGATCTGGCCGGCGTGCTGATCTGGGTCGTCAGTGTCGGCAACACTGTCCTGGCCGACCGGCAACTGGCCCGCTTCAAGCGACGGCCGGACAGCGGCGGCAAGACTTGCCGTGAGGGATGGTGGCGATACTCGCGTCACCCGAACTACTTTTTCGAGTGGCTGCACTGGTGGTCTTATGTCGCGCTGGCCGTCGGGGCCACGTACTGGTGGGTCACGCTATCGGCGCCAGCCGTAATGCTGTTCTTCCTCTTCAAGGTGACCGGCATCCCGCCGACCGAGGCGCAGGCTCTGGCCAGCCGCGGCGAGGAGTACCGCGAGTACCAACGCACCACCAGCGTGTTCGTTCCCTGGCTTCCGAAGAAAGGAAGCTGAGCCTGATGGACCTTATCGATCTGGCGGAGCGTGCGATCCTGCCGGACCCGCTGATCCGCCTGGGAATCCGACGGCTGTTAACGGCCCGCCTTCGAGAAGAAGTGAGGCGCGATGGCGTCTCGCCAAGGGAATCTCTGCGACTGTTTGTGGAGGAGCTCCGCCGCAGCCCCATCGCCATCGCCACGGATGCCGCCAACGTCCAGCATTACGAGGTGCCCGCCGGCTTCTTCGACCGCGTGCTCGGCCCGCGCCTGAAATACAGTTGCTGCTTGTGGCCTCATCCCGACACGACTCTGCCGGAGGCCGAACATGCCATGCTCGATTTGTTCTGCCAGCGGGCCGAGATCGATGACGGCATGGAGGTTCTGGAGCTGGGATGCGGATGGGGCTCGCTTTGCCTTTGGATCGCCGAGCGGTATCCACGATGCCGAGTCCTGGCAATCTCCAACTCGCGCCCTCAGCGGGAGTTCATCGAGTCGCGTTGCCGCGAGCTTGGGCTTGAGAACGTCGAGGTGGTCACGGCCAACGTGGCCGACTTCGGCACAGACCGTCGTTTCGATCGGGTGGTGTCCGTGGAGATGTTCGAGCACATACGCAACTATGAGGAGTTGCTTCGACGGATTGCCGAATGGTTGAACCCGCAAGGCAAGCTGATGGTGCACATCTTCTGCCACGCGCGATACGCCTACCCGTTTGAGACCGAGGGGGTATCCAACTGGATGGGACGACATTTCTTCACCGGCGGCATCATGCCGTCCGACGACCTGCTCCTGTACTTCCAGCGAGACCTGGTTCTGGAGGAGCATTGGCGGATTTCGGGAACCCATTATGCTCGAACCCTGGAGGCCTGGCTGGCAAATTGCGACCGCCAGAGATCGGACGTGCTGGGACTGTTCGAGGCCACCTGTGGGCCCAAGGATGCCGCCCGCACTCTGCAGCGATGGCGCATGTTCTTTATGGCTTGCTCGGAACTCTTCAACTACCGGGGGGGCCGGGAGT
>CP070685.1:2505617-2517973 GCA_020352895.1 Phycisphaerales bacterium | reverse complement strand
GGCCCGGCCGTCATCCACCGCCGGGCGTGCACCCACGAAGGGTCCTCTTCGACCGCGCGGAGCACGGCTGCGTACATGGCATAGGTCCGCCTCCATCTCCGCCCCCTGAACTCGATCGCCCACGGCCGGTCCGACCAGAAGCAGAAGTTCAGGCAACTCAGAAGAAGAGTCAGGTTCGCGCAGGCGGTGCGGTCGCCGGCGAAGCGGAGTTCTGCCGGCCAGTTCGGGGCCTCCCAATCGGCTGAGGCCTGGAGGGCGGCCCAATCGCGGACCGCCTCCTCGTCAATCCTGACCCACTTCGCCCGAGCGGCGACCTGCCGGGCTGACTCCAGCACGTCTGGAAGGTTCTGCACTCTCGGCATCCTCCGCCACGTCTCAACTCGGCGGTCGGGCGTTCAGGCACATGCTCAGCATCCGCCCAGACGCGCCATCGGTGCCCAGCGACCTGACAGTCCACGCCCGCTCCAGAATTCGTTGCCGGAGGGGGCGGGCTGTGAATCTTACGTGGTCGGTCCTACTCCGGCGAGTCGCGAGCCATGGTGCCCCAACCCTCCTGGCGGGCTAAAAAGCACCGTCCGATAAAGGTTTCAGTTGAACTGTGGCCAACCCGGCGTAAGATGGTGGCCTTGCAGCAGGGCCTCCCCATCGCGGCTGGCTTCGCAGCCGCAGGCCCGGGAAGGCCGGGCGTCCCGATTGGCGCGGTCAGAATCAGGCCCGGTTCGGATGCTGCCAGCGTTGTTGATATGCACGTTGACCCGAAAAGGTCAGGCTTGAGTAGTGGGCTTGTCTGTGGGAAGCTAAGTACTCTTGCAGACCCTGCGACCCCGGATCTCAGGTCGTCAGGAAGGCCGGGACCGATCTGCCCTTCCCGGACCGGACGTTTTTCGGTACACCTGTAACGGGAAGCGGTGGGACGAAAGGGAGCGCCATGGCAAAGATCAGACTGGCGATCACAGGCGTGGGCAACTGCGCCAGTGCCCTGGTTCAAGGGATCACTTATTACCAGAGAACCGATACGGTCGAGTCGGCCGGGCTCCTGCACGAGGAGATCGGCGGCTACCGCCTCAGGGACATTGAGATCGTCGCAGCCTTTGATGTGGACTATCGCAAGGTCGGCCGTCCGGTGGAGGAGGCCATCTTTGCTGCTCCCAACTGCACCAAGGTGTTCCAGCCCGACATACCTCCGACCGGCGTCATCGTCGAGATGAGCCCGGTCATGGACGGCGTCGCCGATCACATGAAGCACTATCCCGAGGATCAGGCCTTCCGCGTGGCTGATCGCCAACCCTGTGACGTCAGCCGTGTGCTGGCTGAGGCCGGTGCGGAGGTGCTGGTCTGCTACCTGCCGGTCGGCTCTGAGGAAGCCGCCCGGCACTACGCCAAGGCCTGCCTGAGCACTGGCGTGGCCATGGTCAACTGCATCCCGGTCTTCATCGCCTCCAACGGCGATTGGGCCGGGCGATTTGCCGATCGCAACCTGCCCATCGTCGGCGACGACATCAAATCGCAGGTCGGCGCCACCATCGCTCACCGCGTGCTGGCTCGGCTTATGGGCGATCGCGGTGTCCAGCTCGATCGTACTTACCAACTCAACACCGGTGGGAACACGGACTTCCTGAACATGTTGGAACGGTCGCGCCTGCGCACGAAGCGCATCAGCAAGACCGAGTCCGTGCAGTCACAGTTGGAAGTGCCGTTGGACCCGGATAACATTCATATCGGGCCGTCGGACTACGTCGCTTGGCAGAACGACAATAAGGTTTGCTTTATTCGAATGGAGTGGCGAGGCTTCGGCGACGTGCCCAACCACCTGGAGATGCGGCTCAGCGTGGAGGACTCACCCAACAGCGCTGGCGTGGCCATCGACGCCATCCGCTGTGCCAAGCTGGCTCTGGACCGCGGCATCGGCGGTCCACTCGACGCCATTTCCAGTTTCGCCATGAAACACCCGCCTCGGCAGCGGCGTGACTCGGAAGCGCGCGAGCTTCTTGAACGCTGGATTGCCAAGCACTCTGTCGCTGCGGAAACCGCATCAGCCGCCGGTCTCGTGGGCGCGCGTTGAATCAGCGTAACGGGGGCAAACCCGAACTCTAGTCTGTCCTGGAATGGGGCCAGGCACCCCTGCGGGATTCATGCTGACAGCCGGTCTGGATTGTGGTGTTCGTCGGCACCCAGCAGCAGGCCGGGGTCGGGGAAGAACTCACAGTCACGCTCCGTGGCCGGAACCAAACCTGTGAACCACACTGCCTGTGGATCGAAGCGGGCAAAGAATGGGCGGCGGACCAGAGTGGGATCGCGAGCCTGCAGGTATTCCAGCACGAAGACGCGTTGGCCGTGCATTTCTGTAACGCCCCCAATCCGTACTTTGCCCAGGAAGGCGGACATGCAGGGCCCACGGACTGACCGGGCCAGCCCCGAGACCTGTTGATACGCTGCCTGAAAGACCTCCCAGGCCCGGACCAACGGCACCTGGAAGTACTCCTTTGCTCCTGTGTTTCGTTCCACGAACATGTAATAGGGAACCACGCCGAGACGGACGCCGGTACGCCACAGCTCGGCCCAGACGTGAGGATCGTTGTTCACGTGCCGCACTAGCGGACCCTGCGTGCGTACGACCGCCCCGGTTGACCGAATGCGGCAAAGGGCCTCACGGGCCACATCCGTGGACAGTTCGACGGGATGCGACAGGTGGGCCATGATGGCCAGTTGCCGGCCAGAGGAGGCCACCTGCTCAAACAAGCGTAAGAGGTCATCTGCATCTCTGTCCGTGACGAAGCGGTGCGGCCAGTAGGCCGGGGCTTTGGTGCCGATGCGAATGTTCTGCACGCGGTCCAGAGCGGGGTCCAGCAACGGCTCAACATAGCGCCGGAGGTTCCGCGTGTTCATGACCAGGGGGTCCCCTCCGGTGAAGAGCACATCCGTGACGTTCGGGTGGGCCCTGAGGTAGTCGACCAATACGGCCGGATCTCGGCAGGCGAACTTCAGGCCGTCAACGCCTACGAACTGGGCCCATCGGAAGCAGAACGTGCAGTAGGCATGGCAGGTCTGGCCGTGGCTGGGGAAGAACAGCACGGTCTCGCGGTACTTGTGCTGCAAGCCCCTCATGGGCTTGTCATCCCAGGCCGGTACGTTGTGGGTGAGCTGACCGGCCGGGTGGGGATTGAGCTCCTGGCGGATCCGGCTCACCTCCCGCCCGATGCTTTCCTCAGAGGCTCCGGCCCGCATCAGCCCGGCTATGGTTTCGTAGTCTTCCTCGTGCAGCATACCTGCCTGGGGGAAGGTGAGCTGGAACATGGGGTCTTCGGGGACCCGGCTCCAGTTGATGAGGCTCTGTATGACGTACTGGTTAGTGCGAAAGGGCAGCACCCTTGAGACGACCCTGACGGCTTCGCGCAAGTCTTCATCAAGCCGATACCATTCCGGTGTCCGGTGTACGTTCGCCTCCGTCACAGCCCGAAAGCGAGGGGCCTTGATACCGGCATCGATGAGCGCCATACGTGCAGGGCCTCCTGTCGAGATTCAGCTTGCTGCCACTGGAGGTCGCGAGCCCTTCGCGGTCGAAACATGAGCCGCCCCGGGCCTCCTGCGAGCCGGGTCCGGCGGAGAGTCAGTCCCTGGGTGCCGGGTACGACATGGAACGCTTTGTGCCCAAGTACCTCTTACGTAACGCCTTACGCAGGGACTACTAAAGTATACCCTATGATTCACCTGCCGGCGAAGTCCTTGGGCGCATAGTTATCAGACCTCGAGCTTCCCGGTCCTCTAATGGCGTTGCCTGACGGCGCCAGGCGATGGATCAGGGAACGCTTGTAACGCCTGTAGGAATTATCGGGGTCCGTCAAAAAACTGGGGCGCACCGGCAGATACCGTTCTTTTTCAATTTGACTTTACAGAAGGAGTGAACCGCACCCTCACCGCGACGTCGCGGCGAGCGGCTTAGACATCGGACTCCACGCGGCCTGCAACTCGACCTTCCCCTGAATGACGAGAAGTGAGGCCTGCGTTCGTTCGCCTGCAGGCGAGAAGGCATGCAGTGAATGGTTGACGTTGCGGAGCCCGGTGTCTTCTCTGAGTCGTCCATGAGTCTCGGCTTACGGCCTCCGCCTGCAATCGGCGCGATGCCAGGCGCAGAATAGATGCGACCACGGAACTCGTGTTATTGCGCCGATGGGAGCGGCGCTCGCAGGGGGCGACGCATCACTCGGCAGATGTGATCGATGTGATATGGGTGTGTCCACTTACCAGACACCCTGTCTCGGGAATCCCACCGAGATAAGTGCCAGGCACCCTGATCGTCGGCCTCCGAACTCTGCAGGCGGGCCGCATGCTGCCGGTCATCCGGGCTCTGCACATAACCTCGTTTAGCTTGCGGAGCTCCGCCGACTGCAATCAACGCCACCGGATTTCGTGCACACCTTGCCCGCGCCTATGTCCACGTCGAGCGGGTTAGGGCGACTGCGCTCCGCCAGGGCCGGGGATCCAGCCTGTGTCGTGCCCGCCGCGTTGACACTCGCTGTGAGCAAGGCTATCCTTCCCAGATTACGTTGAAGGTGATTGAATCGACAATTGGTGATCCACGCGCGTCTTCGTGCGTAGAATACCGGTGACAATGGTAGTCTCTCTCAGAACGGATGATCGAACCATGATGCAGCGTCTTGAAACCCCTTCGCTCGGTAGTCTTCGTCTACTCAGATACTCTTTACCCGGGCTGCTGCTGGCGGGCTTCGTGTGCGGGCTCGCCTCGGCCCAGCAGCCGGGCAGCACCGCCTCCAAGAAGGGGGACGAACTGCCCAGCATCCAGCCAGCCGACCGGGAACCCCAAGCGGTTCCCCCGGTCGATCCCAACCAGCCGGGGCCCAGAATCAAGATCGACAAGCCTGTCTACGACTTCGGCGAGGTGTGGGTGACCCCCACGCTCGACGCGGTTTTCGAGGTTCGCAACGTCGGTACCGAACCGCTCCATATTACCAACGTCAAACCCGCGTGCGGCTGCACACTCAAGGGCGAATACGATAAGGAGATCGCCCCCGGGGGCGTGGGCAAGATTCCGCTGAAGCTCCGGACCAAGGGCCTGATGAAGTTCAAAAAGTCGGTCACTATCACTTGCGACGATCTCACCAATCCTACACCGAAGATCTTTCTCGCCGGGGAGATCAAGTATTACCTCAGCGCCGATCCGATGCGCGTGAACTTCATCAAGATCGCGGCTGATGAGACGGTAAAACAGGTGGTGAGTCTGACTGCCAACACGGATGAGGCGGAGCCTACGCTGGTGGGAGAGAATGTGGTCGGCAAGTTCAAGGCCACTCTCGCGCAGACGGATGATCCCAAGCGATATGAGTTGCTCATCGAGGGATTACCGCCTTTCAATCAGGGTTCCAATACGGCCAACTTCGTGATCAAAACGGGCGTCCCGCAGCAGCCTGAGATCACCATTCCCGTTCGGGCTTACGTCCCTCCGCGGTTGGATATCCGCCCCACACAGTTGATCATTCCGAGACCAAGCGATAGAGAGATCAAGCGTACGATCACGGTCATGAACAACGGCGAGACCCCTGTAGAGGTGCTCGGCGCGACGGTCACCAACTCCGACATCAGTGCAGACATCCTGACCCAGACCAAGGGTGAGCGCTATCGCATCGCCCTGACCCTGCCGCCCAACTACCAGCCGCCGGCGGCCGGCGACAAGCTCACCATCAAGTTGCTGGATGGTACCGAGAAGGACCATGTCATCCCCATCGTAGGCCGACCTCAGAAGAACGAGCAGCAGAAGCCTGAACGGCCTGCCATGACCTTGCTTGGCAAGCCCGCGCCCCAAACCACTCTCGCCCTAAAGGACGGCACCGACTATTCGGTTGGCAGCGGTGATGAGATCCTGGTGTTGAACTTCTACGCCACGTGGTGCGGCTTCAGCAAACGCCAGGCACCCGACGTGGAAAAGGTCTATCAGACCTTCAAAGCTAATCCGAAGGTCCGGGTCATTTCCGTCAGTGAGGACCGCACCGAGGGACCACGCGGACGCCCGCCGGATCAGGTCGTCGCCAGCTTTGAGGAGCGCGGCATGACGCACGGCTTGGCCCTGGATCCTACATCGGAGGTGGGCCAACTCTACAAGGCTACCAGCTTTCCGACGCTCTTCCTGCTCAAGGGTGAGAAGGTGGAAGCCGTCCACATCGGTGCCAAGAAAGACCTCAGTGACACCCTGATCAGCCAAATCAACGACTTGCTTGCAGGCAAGCCGCTGAAGCAGGAGCCGCCGACTCCGACCGAGGCGCCCAAGCCGCCCCAACAGGAGCGGCCGGCCATGACCTTCCTGGGCAAGCCCGCACCCAAGGCCACGCTGAACCTTTATGAGGGAGGCACCTATCAACTCGGCAGCGGTGACGAAATCGTCGTGCTGAATTTCTACGCCACGTGGTGCGGCTTCAGCAAGCGGCAGGCCCCGGACGTCGAAAAGGTCTACCAGGCTTTCAAGGATAATCCCAAGGTCCGCGTGATCTCCGTCAGCGAAGATCGTCCTGAAGGACGCCGCGCCGTTTCCCCGGAAGACGTCGTGACCAGCTTCAAGGATCGCGGCATGACACATGGTCTGGTCTTGGACCCTGCTTCAGATGTGGGCCAACTCTATAAAGCGACCAGCTTCCCCACGCTCTTCGTGCTCAAGGGCGAAAAGGTGGAGGCCGTCCACATCGGTGCCAAGCCGAACCTGGGCGATACGTTGGTCGACCAAGTCAACGACCTGCTGGCTGGCAAGCCGCTGAAGCAGGAGCCGCCGCCTCCGGCCGACGCGCCCAAGCCTCAACCGGAACGGCCGGCCATGACTCTCCTGGGCAAGCCCGCTCCCAAGACCACACTGAGTCTTCAGGGGGGAGGCAGCTATGAGCTCGGCAGCGGTGACGAAATCGTCGTGCTGAACCTGTACGCCACGTGGTGCGGCTTCAGCAAGCGGCAGGCCCCCGACGTCGAGAAGGTCTATCAGGCTTTCAAAGACAACCCCAAGGTCCGAGTGATATCAGTCAGCGAAGATCGCCCCGAGGGAAGCCGTGCCGTTTCTTCAGAGAACGTCGTGAGTAGTTTCAAGGAGCGCGGCATGACGCACGGCCTGGCGCTGGATCCCTCCGGGCAAGTAAGCAAGCTATACAAGACCACCGGCTTTCCCACACTCTTCGTGCTCAAGGGCGACAAGGTGGAGGCCGTCCACATCGGCGCCAAGCAGAACCTGGGCGACACAGTCATCAATGAGGTCAACCAATTGCTGAGTGGCAAGGCCCCGGCTCCTGCTGCTGACCAGAAGCCCGCGGAGGGAGTCGGTCGCACACAGCCGCCGCCTCCCGCAGGCGAACCGGCAGCGGCTCGGCAGGCCGCTCCGGCACAGCCCGCCGCGGTCGCTGTCCCCATCAACACGGTGGATCCCGTCACCGGAAAGCCGATCGGCCCCAACTCGCCGACCACGCTCTACAAAGGGCACTTCATCGCCTTCTGCTGTGACAAAAGCCCTGCTGCCAGGGGCGGATGGGACGGCATGAGTGAGGTTGACAAGGACGCCTTCGTGGCCCGGTTCGTCCAGACCGACGCCAAGCCCTAGTGCCGGCCGGAGCCGCCAGGGTCTCGAACGAATCTGCCTGCGCTGGCGGCTGTGCCCTGTGGCCCGCGCGGCCCTCACCACGCTCCGGCCTACCTCCGCCCCGAATCTCGCACATGCTAGGCGCCCACATGTCCATCTCCGGCGGGTTCGACCAGGCAGCCCGGCGCGCTCGTCAGGCCGGGTGCGACTGCTTGCAGATCTTCGTCAAGAACCAGCGGCGGTGGCACGCTCCGCCGATCGAGGAGGCAGCCGTGCGCAATTGGCGGCGAGCTCGCAATGCCGCTCGCACAGGACCGGTGGTGGCGCACAGTACATACCTGATCAACCTGGCCGCGCCGGTCGCTGTTGTGCGACATCGGAGCCTCCTTGCTCTTGTGGACGAACTACGTCGCTGTGAGCAACTGGGCATCGGCGATCTGGTCCTTCATCCCGGCTGCCACATGGGCCGGGGCGAGAAGGCCGGGCTTCGTCGCGTCGCCTCGGCACTGCGAGCCGCTCTGGAACGTACCGAGAGTACTCGGACAAGGATTCTTCTGGAGACGACCGCGGGACAGGGCACCGCCTTGGGCGGGTGCTTCGAGCACCTGTCGGAGCTTCTCGAGCGCGCGGCCTCTCCCGTACGTCTCGGCGTTTGCCTGGACACCTGCCACGTCTTCGCGGCCGGTTACGACATCCGCACGGTAAAGGGATATATGCGGGCTATGAATCGGCTCGACTCCGCCGTGGGCCTTGGCCGAGTCGGGTGCATACACCTCAACGATTCCAAGGCCGCCTGTGGTTCGCGTGTTGATCGGCATGAACATGTCGGCGAAGGAATGATCGGCCGTATCGCCTTCAAGTGCCTTGTTAATGACACTCGGTTGGAGCACATTCCCATGATCCTGGAAACGCCCAAGGGGCGTGACTCCCGCGGGCGAGATCTCGACCGGGTGAACCTGGCCAGATTGCGCCGGATGCGCCGTTGATCGTGACGCTGGGTGGAAGGACAGGGGTGAATGCTCGTTACCGCTTTCGCGAGATGTCGCCCGTCTCGCAAGCGACGCCGCAGCGCCGGCGGATGCGTCCATTCCGCTTCTCGGTGGTTCGGCCACGCCTGCCGGACTCAGGATCGCGTATCCAGCAGCCGCTCCTCCAGGGCCTGGCGCAGACCGTTCTCCAAGTCCCGGTCGCGCCCGATCGGTGTCCACGTCTCATACTGCCGGGGAGAGCTTCCCGCCTCCATGTCGATAGGAGTATCCTGCGGATTGTCAGCCTGTTCGCGGTCTCGCGGAAAGGCGCGATAGCGGGCCGTGTCACGCCGTTCGCGGCTCACGGCCAACCGAATCTCGGCGCCGTCCGGGGCCTGACGAATATAGGCCTCGGAGATGAGTCGCACCTGGTGGGGGGATTGCACAAGTGGGTCGCTGATCCGCCCGGTACCGCCGCGCACCGTTCGTTCCTGCGGAAAGCTGCGAACGTACCCCGCGTCGGCGTTGACCGCCTCCAGACGGAAATCGAACTCGCGCATGACTTGACAGGTGGCTTCGAAGGCCTGGGCTTCGCTTATGCCGGGCAGCCGAATCAGACTCATCGACTCTCGCGGCGGTGGGGGAGCTTCGCACCCTATCAGTATGGGGGCAAGTAACAACGTGCCTGCCACGATCACGATTGTCTTTGCGTGCATGCTCGTCTCCTTCCCTGCCCTCTACTCAAGCCGTATCCAGCCCCGGCGCCGGCGATTATCGACCGGCCGCCTCCGGAGTCAACCCATCGTTTGAGAGCGGCCTCGACCCGGAGCACCGCTTCCCCCCTGATCGCGCTTGCCACACGGGCCCGGCGGATCATAATGCCGTTGTGCGCTACCAGACCGCTATCGTGCTGAATCTTTTCGTGCCGGGCACAGGTCTCATCCTCGCGCGCCGCGAGTGGCTGGGCATCGCTCTCGCCGCCCTGTTCGGCGTGCTGGTCCAACTGGGCCTGTGGGGATGCCTGATTGAGCCGGCTCGCGTGCCGACGTGGCTGGTGGCGACCTGTCTGGCGGGTAGCGCGTTGGTCTGGCTTGCGGCGCAGTATTTGTTGCGGCAGAGATTGGTGCTGATGCGAAACCCGGACGTTCAGGAGGAACTCACGCGCCTTCGCGATCAGGCCGCCGACCACCTGGCTAACGGCGGTTATAAGGATGCCTGGGCCACCCTGCAGGTAGCCTTGGCTATCGACGACGAGGATCTCGACAGCAACGTGCTAGTCGCCGAACTGCTGGCCGCGTTGGGGCGCGTCGACGAGGCCCGCAAGGCTTGGCGCCGAGTTGCTCAGCTCGATCGTGGAGGAGTCTGTCGAGGGCGCACCGTCGAAGGCTTGGACCGTCTGCGTGGCCGATAACGACCCTCGGCACCTCTCGCGGGAAGCGTCTTGCCGGCCACGCGCTCATGCAGCCCTCCGACCGGGCATATTCCATTCCGAATGGACGCGGCGTTCTTGCCGATAGGACACCGGGGCGAGTGCCCGCTGTGTCGGTTGATGCGCGACAGGGGCACTGGTACGATCTCAGTCGTCCGTAGGGGACCCAGGGGGTCCGTCTCCACGGGAGCCGGCGGCGCAAGGGGCCGAATCGAGAAACATCCTGTGCTTTGGGCTTTCGTCCGATAGCCGCATACAATCTCGTGGAGAGGCAAGGGATTCCGGGCAGCGGCTTCGATCCGCCCACCGGTACGACCCGCCACGATCGCTCGGGTGCCGGCTTCAGCCCGCACCGTCTGGAAGGGGAGCAGGCCCGCTTGCGGCGGGCCGGAGGAGAACACTCGCATGTTTGAGAGATTCACGGATCGTGCCAGAAAGGTCATGGCTCTGGCCAACCAGGAAGCCCAGCGCTTCAACCACGAATACATCGGCACCGAGCACATACTACTGGGCTTGGTCAAGGAAGGCTCCGGCGTCGGGGCCAACGTGCTGAAGAACCTCGACGTGGACCTGCGCAAGGTCCGCCTCGAGGTCGAGAAGCTTGTCAAGAGCGGACCGGACATGGTCACCATGGGCAAGCTCCCCCAAACGCCCCGGGCCAAGAAAGTCATCGAATATGCCATCGAGGAGGCCCGCAACCTCAACCACAACTATGTGGGCACCGAGCACTTGCTGCTCGGTCTGCTGCGCGAGCAGGACGGCGTGGCCGCACAGGTCTTGATGAACCTCGGCCTCAAGCTCGAGGAGGTCCGAGAGGAGGTCCTCAACCTGCTCGGTGCCGGCGCGGAATCCGAGGAGGCTTCCTCGATGCCCTCGGTCGAGGCCCGCAAGGGCAAGAGCAAGACGCCGGCTCTCGATTCGTTCGGTCGTGACCTGACCGAACTCGCCCGGCAGAGCAAGCTGGACCCGGTGATTGGCCGGCAGAACGAGATCGAGCGCGTGATCCAGATTCTCTGCCGGCGCCAGAAGAACAACCCGGTGCTTCTCGGCGAGGCCGGCGTGGGGAAGACGGCCATTGTGGAGGGCCTTGCCCAGATGATCGTGGGCATCGATGTCCCCGAAATCCTGCACGGGCGCCGGATCGTCGTGCTCGATCTGGCCATGATGGTGGCGGGCACGAAGTATCGCGGCCAGTTCGAGGAGCGTATCAAGGCGGTGATGAACGAGGTTCGCCGGGCCAAGAACGTCATCCTGTTCATTGACGAGCTCCACACGCTGGTCGGCGCCGGTGGCGCCGAGGGGGCCATCGATGCGTCCAACGTGCTCAAGCCGGCGCTGAGCCGTGGCGAGATCCAATGCATCGGCGCCACCACGCTCGACGAGTATCGAAAGTACATCGAGAAGGACGGCGCGCTGGATCGCCGCTTCCAGCAGATCATCGTCAACCCGCCTACGCGGGAGGAAACCGTGGCTATTCTGCACGGACTGCGTGATCGCTATGAGGCACATCACCGGGTGCAGATCACCAATGAGGCCCTGGAGGAAGCGGTCGATCTGTCGAGCCGATACATCAGCGGCCGCGTGCAGCCGGATACGAGCATCGATGTGCTGGATGAGGCCGGGGCGCGCGTTCATCTGAACAACATGACCAAGCCGCCCAATCTCACCGAGCTGGAGCGCGGGATCGACCGTCTCGGCATGGAGAAGGATGAGGCGGTGAGGAACGCCGACTACGAACGGGCCGCGGAGCTGCGCGACGAGCAGGAGAAACTCAAGCGCAAGAAGGACGAGGTCCAGCGCGAGTGGCGCGATAAGTCCAAGGAGGTGGAGGGCATCGTCGACGTCGAGGTGATCCGCGAGGTGGTCAGCAAGATCACCGGCGTGCCTCTGACCCGGCTGGAGAAGGACGAGGCCGAGCGACTGCTCCAGCTCGAAGTGGAGCTGCACAAGAGGGTGGTCAGTCAGGATGAGGCCATCCAGGCCATCGCCCGTTCCGTTCGTCGTTCACGCAGCGGAATGAAGGACCCGAACCGCCCGATGGGCTCGTTCATCTTCATTGGCCCGTCCGGCGTGGGCAAGACCTACCTGGCCAAGTGCCTGGCGGAATTCATGTTCGGCGATGCCGAGGCGCTGCATATCATCGACATGTCCGAGTACATGGAGAAACACAACGTCTCGAGGCTTATCGGTGCGCCGCCGGGCTATGTCGGCTACGAGGAAGGTGGTCAGCTTACCGAGCGCATCCGTCGCCGGCCCTACGCGGTCGTTTTGCTCGATGAGATCGAGAAGGCCCACCCCGACGTCTTCAACATCCTCCTGCAGATCATGGAGGAGGGCCGACTGACCGATTCCTACGGACGGCATGTCGACTTCAAGAACGTGGTCCTGATCATGA
>CP070685.1:2500851-2505517 GCA_020352895.1 Phycisphaerales bacterium | reverse complement strand
CCGGCTCATGTGTAGCCCAACGGACAGTACGTCCGACATAGCAGCCTCGGGCGCCTCCGTAACTCGGAACACTGCCGCCCGTCGGTCGGACCTGAGGAGGGAGTACGCGTACTTCCTGGCCATCGCCCTGGCGATGGTCCTGACGCGTGGGGCCTTCGTCTGGTGCGAACCGCTCCACTTCGACAGCGACCAGGCCGTGGTCGGCCTGATGACCCTGGACCTGGTCCAGGGAAAGGGATTTCCCGTGTACTTCTACGGCCAGGACTACCTGGCCACGCTGGAGCCGTACCTGGCAGCGCCGGTTTTTGCCGTGTGTGGTCCGTCGCGGTGGGCCCTGAAGCTTTCCCTGTTGGTGCTGGGCGTTGTCATTGCGTGGATGATGTATGTGGCTTTCCGGCGCGATTGCAGAATCTCGCCGGCGCCGGCCGCGCTGTTGGTGACGCCGTTTGTGATCCCCACCGTGGTGATGGCCAGCCGACTCGTGGAGGCGAATGGCGCCAACCTGGACGTCTTCCTGTTCGTGATGTTGCTTTGGTATCTTCGGCGGCATCCTCTCGCGGCCGGGTTGGTCGCGGGATTGGCCGTGCAGAACCGCATGTTCGGCGTGTATGCCGTGTGTTCGCTGCTGCTAGTGGTTCTGGTCACACGGCGGTGGTCCTGGTGGGACTACCCTATCTTCGCCATGGCGAGCGCGGCGACCTACGTCGGGATTAGCTTTCTGGGGCAGTACTCGCCGAATCGCTTGAGCGGCGGGCTGCCGGTGCAGATCAGCGACGCTGAGGATCTGATCCGGTTGACCCGCGCTCTGACCAGCAGTCTGTTGCCTTTGCTATACGGGCTCATACCGGCCGCGCTCGGCGAGTTCCGGATTCGGTGCGATATCGTGGCCAACGCTGGCTTGCTAGGTCTGGTCCCTGGGGCCGCGATGCTGTTTCTGGCGGCGGCAGCGCTGTCTCGTCCGGGTTACAGGCTGGCGCGGCACTGGGCGTTCCCCTGTTATCTCATGGGCGTTGGCGCTTTGAGTCTGGTGGCGTTTGTTTTCATGCAGGGCAACCTGACGTCGGTGGATCCCATGCGGATCCGCTACATCCTGCTCTCGGTGCTGTTCTTAATCGGGGCCGCGGGCCTGTTGTGGCAGACGCGTCGGCGTCGGTGTGTGGCGGCATTTCTGGTGCTGTCGGCTGTGGTGAACGTAGGCCAGCATTCCGTTCTCTGGGCGCGGGTGCTTCGCGATGCGCCGGCCGACGAGTATGCCGATCTCGCGGCGGCGATTCGCGGAATGGATCTGGAGGCTGCGATCGCCGACTATTGGACCGCATACCACGTGGCATTTCTGCTTGAAGGGGAGGTTCCGGTTACGTACCCCGCGCAGACACCCCGCATTGGCGCGTATCATGACGCGTACCGCGTGGCGCCGGCGCACAGGCGGGCCATGATCCGCGATGTGGGAGAGTGCGACGGCGGACCGCGGGTACATGGATGGGTCGTTTGTCCTGCGCCGTGAGTAGCTCGACGGAAAAAGGGGCGGGCGGCCCGCAGTAAATCGGGCGTACGCGCCAGCGTCATGCGGTTCCGGAGGGGTCTTCTAGTCGAGGTAGCCCAGGGCACGCAGGTTCTCGATGGTCTCTTCATCGAGTTCGACGGTGTCGGCTTTTCCTTGCGGCTGCTTGGCGAAGTCGCGGAGGTGCTGTTCCAGCGCAGCCGCCAACTCGGCGATCTGTCCGGAACGGGGGGACTCCAGAAGGTTGGTGCTTTCCTTCGGGTCGGCGTGCAGATCGTAGAGTTCGGTGTTCTCCAGGTGATCGGGGACGTAGTTGCGGCCATGTTTCGCGACGGTATCGGGATCGAGCGAATACATGAACTTGTAACGCTCGGTTCTGACGGCCTTCTTTTCCGACATGGCGGCCAGGGCCTCGCTGACCGCGAGCCGACCGTGCGGCGTGTCGGGCTGCTCCCAGAGCGGGCGAAGAGAAAGCCCTTGCATGTCTTTGGGCCGGCGACGAATCCCTAGAACGTCCAGAACGGTGGGCATGAGGTCGATCATTCGGGCCGTTGAGGTGATGCGCATGCCAGCAAACTGTCGATGGGGCAGTTTGATGATCAGGGGTACGCGGACCATTTCGTCGTACACGGAGTGCCCGTGAGCGGCGTAGATGGCTCCGCGCAGGTGGTCTTCGAACTCTTCGCCGTGGTCGCTGGTCAGGATGATGAGCGACCGGTCGTACAGGCCGCGCAGTCGCAATCTCCGTAGAAAGTCGCCGAGCCAGGAGTCCATGGACGCGATTCCCCCATCATAGAGGGCCTCGCAGACCTCGGCGTTGTAGATCTGCTTGTCGTTGAGGAAGGTCTTGGAGCGCTCGACCGTATTGTACTGTTCGTCCAAAGTAGGGGCACGGTAGGTGAAGCGGCGTTCCGTGTCCTGCAGGAAGCCCCTGACCTCTGCGGCGGTTTCGGGAGGAAGCACTTCGTCGAGGTACGTGCCGTCGATGTATGGAGGGTGAACCTCGAACGTGTGCCAGAAAAGGAAGAACGGCCGCTCGGCGTGGTGATCGATCCACTCGTTCATCTCCCGCATGCTGTAATTATGCAGCTTGTGCATGGAAGAGGCATAGCGGTCGAAGCCCTGATCGAATCCGATCCGGGGATCCATGGTGCCGCCGCCGGTGAACGCGCCGGTTGCGTAGCCGTTGGCCTTCAGCACTTCGGCCAGGGTCAGTCGTGAGTCGGGGAGCCTGTTGAATTGGGCCTCTTGTTCGAGGCTGTCTCGGAGTTCTTTCACGGTCTGGGTAATGCCATGGGCCGTAGGATAGAGCGAAGTAAGCATGGTCATGTGGGCGGGGGTGGTCCAGGGGGAGGACGTGATGCAGTTCTCGAACAGGATTCCATCAGCCGCCAGGGCATCGATGTTGCGGCTAAGGCGGCGTTTTTGGTATCCGTAGCAGTTGAGGTGATCTGCGCGGAGCGTATCGACGGAGATCAGTATGACGTTGAACTCGGGAGGTGGGCCCGGTTCCTCGGCGGGGCGGCAACCCAAGGGCAGGAAGACGACCATCGGGGCGAGAGCGAAACAAGCGACGATGAATGCTCGGATGGCGGCGCGGTGTTCCATGTGCGCATCTCGCCGATTGCTCGGGCGATCGCCCGCGGGGCCCGGGAAATCCATGCGGGTCGTCTTTGGCGATTGGCCGCCCCGTTTGGAGCATATCGCCTTGGGGGGGCACGCATCAAGGGAGGCCATCGCGGCGCGTTCCCGTCACGTGAGGAGTCTTCGTTTGCGGTGTCAGGCGTTGGGTGCGTTGGGAGGCACAAATTCCTGTCGAGTGCGGCAGATGCGTCATGAGGTTTCGGTAGTCCCAGGAACTACATGAGGTCTGGATGCGCTTCCCGATCGCGACGTATCCTTATGTTTGTCGGAGTGGTTTCGTGTTGGGTTGAGGAGGCGAGGGGTGGTATGCTGGTGGGCGGGTTTGGGTTCGAGGCTGGAGCAAGAGTCGGGATTGCCGTCGCAAAGGAGAATTCGATGAAGACGAGAATGATGTTGCTATCGGTGGTGGGTCTGAGTGTGGTGGGCCTGGTGGCGTTCGTTGCGTGGGCGGGGGACGAGCAGGAAGAGGAAATTACGCTCGATGCGATGCCGGAGGCGGCGCGGGCCGCGCTGCTGGAGCTGGCGGGCGGCGCGATGATCAGCGAGGCGGAGTGCGAGCAAGAGCACGGAGTGCTGGTGTACGAGGCCGAGTGGGTCGCGGATGGCATCGAGCACGAGGCGGCCGTGACGGCCGACGGGGCGCTGCTCGAGATGGAGGAGGAGATTCCCCTCGAGGCCGCGCCGGCTGCGGTGCGGGCGGCCATTATGCAGCACTTTGGCGCCGGCACGATGGTGACGGTCGACAAGAAGATGGTCGTTGTCTACGAGGTCGAAGCCAAGGTCGACGGCGAGCAGAAGGAACTGCTGATCTCCCCAACCGGCAGTGTTCGCAAGTCCGCGGAGCGCGGTGACAAAGCACATGCCCACAAAGGTCTCGGCCACAAGCATGGCCACGAGTACGAAGACGATGAGGATGATTAACGATCACTCGCGAACGATTCGGCCGAACCCGGCGGCGCGACTCGTCCATTGTTCAGGCCGAGAAGGTCCGTGGGCGCATCACGCCGGAGATGGCAGGAACAGTGAGGGCCGCTGGCGCTATATATGGCGCCGCCTGACCTTGGCCCAGCCTAGGCACAAGGCCAGCAATGGCAGGATGGGCAGGCCGGTGTAGCCGCAGGCGCCACAGCCGGCAGGCTCGCAGGCATCGCCGATGGCGTTGCCGTCCGCGTCCTCCTGGAGCGGATTCAGATCGTTCGGGCAGTTGTCTAGGCAGTAGACCAGGCCATCGCCGTCACTGTCCGTGTCAGGGGCACCGCAGCCGCAAATCCCCGGGACGGTCTTGTTCACATCATTGGGACAGCCGTCGCATTCGTCCATCACACCGTCGGCGTCCGTGTCCGAGCTGGTGGGCAAAGCGAGCGCGATCATCTCTGGGGTGATCAATCCGGTGGTGACCAGATCCTCGACCCCTGTGCCGTCCAGGTTGGCCCGCTGAATCTTGGCGGCGACAAAATCTGCCCAGTACATCTTGCCGGCAGCAGGTTCAAGAGCGATGCCACCAGGAGAAGACAATCCCGT
>CP070685.1:2494067-2500751 GCA_020352895.1 Phycisphaerales bacterium | reverse complement strand
GCTCGCTCATGCCGCCAAACTTTCAGGGCGTGCTGCCCGTGCCGGGTGAACCCGGAAAGACCACGCTCTCGGAGTTCTATTTCACGCAGGCGCTCTCGGAGCAGTTCGTGATCATGGCCGGCAAGATCGATGGGACGTCCCTGGTTGATCAGAACGCTTTCGCCTCCAATCATCGCACGCAGTTCATGAACACAGGGCTGCGGATCAACCCGATCCTCTTCTATGCGACGCCATACACGTGCATGGCGGCCGGCGCGGTCTGGCTCCCGACCAAGTGGCTGCAGATCACCACGGCGGTGGCGGACAACGATCCCGACGGGGCCGTCACCAAGACCGGTTTCAACACGGCCTTCCATGGTCGCGACTGGTACACGGTCTTTCAGGAGTTCGATCTCACCATAAAACCTTTCGACAAAACCGGGCACCAGCGGTTCGGCTGGTTCTGGACCTCGCGCGACTTCGCCACGCTCGGCGGCGACGGCCGGATTCAGTTTCCGCGGGTCATCGGGCGGCGTCTGCTGCCGCGTCAACTGGTGCCCCGCTGGGCGCGCTTCCTTCGGTTCGGCAATCAGTTGTACAGCCTGACCGACCTGGAAAGGTCGGCCGATACGTGGGGGTTCTACTACAACTTCGATCAGATGATGTACACGGAGGCCGAGGACCCCGAGCAGGGCCTGGGCATCTTCGGCCGGTTCGGGTTCGGCGGCGAGCCCAACATTTTCGAGCAGTTCTACAGCGTCGGCCTGAGCGGAAAAGGCTCGATTCCAAAGCGCGATCGCGACACCTGGGGTATCGGCTATTACCTGGCCAACATCAACGACGACATCAACCCTGCGTTCGGCCTGCACTGCGAGCAGGGTGTGGAAGCGTACTACAACATCGAAATCACCCCATGGTGTCATGTTTCGCCCGATCTGCAGGTGATCATCAACCCCGGCGGATCGTCGGAGAACGACGTGGCCATTGTGTACGGCCTGCGCATGCAGATGAGTTTCTGACCGTGGTCAGGCCGAGTCGTGGGCCGATCCGACGTCGGGCTTCCTATTGCTCTGGAGCCATGGAAACAGGAAGAAGAGATGCCATGACGTTTCATTCCTGAGCACCGGGTGTCTCGCGGCGCGCGGGATTGTCTGCGGGCGGGGGCTGGCGGGTTGAAGAGTCTGGGGGCGAGGAGAAAAGGGATGAAGTACAAGGCGGTGGCGGTGTTTTGGGGTTCAGAGGTGAATCTGGTGCTGTGGGTGACCTTGGTCGGGTGTCTGCTTGCCGGCGGGGAGGGCGGGCCGGAGCCGGGGGGATTCGTCAAGGGGATGGCGATTGGGGGCGCGGTCTTCGCGGCGGTGTTGCAGCACTGGGCGTATTACGGCATCTACAAGCCCCACAGAGCACAGCACGATCGGAGCACACTGTTGTAGATTCGGCAGGCACCGGCCGCCTGCGCGGCGGCATGCCGGGGCCCGCCCGACCGAAAGTCCAGTCTGCAAGATCCCCAGCCGCGGGCGTTCCCAACGCAATGCTCAACGGCAAGATGCCCCGCCTCCGGCGCCGACCTCCCCCTTATGCCAGCGCTCCGCTAATGCTCACACTCGTAAGCTCCCGGCCTGAACAAAGAAACCTGAACACCGAATCCTGAACACTACTCCCGTGCCATCCCACTGTCACTTTCATCGGTGTTTATCTGTGTTCATCGGCGGTTCCATCGTCCCCCGGCCTCCGCCCGGCTCTCTACACCCACCCGCGCGAACCGGCCTCCATCAGCGTCCATCGGCGGTTCCGCTTTCCTCTGCCGCGCGGCCGCCCACGTCCGTACGCCTGAATCGGTGGTCCCCAATCCGCCAAGGCCCGCCCCGCGGAGCCGACACCCCATGGGCGACAGCTCTCTCGGCCCACCCCTCGGCTCAGTGCTGCTTCCTGCACATATCGGCGTGCGTCTGCGGTTCACCGATCCCGCCCGCCGCAGCCGGGCCGTGGCCCCAGCCGGCCAATCGGCGCACCTGAGCCAGGCTTCGGGGCTCGTCGACCAACAGATCACCGACCCCCGCGGCGTGCCGTTGATATATGTAACTTCCTGTATCGTTATGTCTTGCGCGTATCGCACGCCCGCCTGCGTCCGGAAATATCGCCTCGGCACGACGCTTGCGATGCCCTCACGTCCGAAGGGACGGCTCGCAAGGAGCGGCCGTTGCCACATTCACTTCAACGCCCATCGATATGGCCCGCCCGCCCGCGCGGGCCTGGAAAGCGAGGATGCCGTGAAACCAGCAATCCACACAATCGGAATTCCAACAGCATTGGCTTTGGGGCTCGTCATCTCCACGGCGAAGGCCCAGCCGTCAGACACGTTGCCGGAAAAACAACAGTTCGAGGCCCAACTCCACCATAGCTACGCCTTCATAGAGCTGTTTCCAGGTTCGTTCTACTCCGAGGTCAACGGCTACATGCGGGTCTATCTCGGCGACCCGGATGTCCCCCCGCCACCCATCCCGGGCGCCGTCGGACTCAGTGTGTACCGGGTCCAGCTCACCGCCCCGGACTGGACCGGGCTGCCTCCCAATCAGTTCATTCTCGATCCCGACCATCTTAGCCACGGCTACTACAACACGCTCACCGGCTACATCGAGTTTGCGCTGTATCTCACTTCCCCCGAAGGCTCGCTGCCCGTTCCCATGCCGCTGCTTATGCAGGGCGAGCTCTTCGGCGAGTACATGTGGGTAACTGGGAACAACGGCTCCGTACCGGACGCCTCCATGGCCCTGACCACCGGTTCGATCCGCAAGGAGATCCAGTTCTCCACCGAGGTGTGGTTCACCCCGGGCGTTCCGCCCTACGCGTTCAACAGGATCAGCGACGGGGCTTGGCTCAGCGAAGCCGGCTGGCAGGTCCAGACCAACGACCAGTTGCTAAGGAACTTCGGCATCATGCCGGTCGTGCCCGATGCTGGCCTGGACGCCATGTGCCAGTGGGGCATCGGTCCCCGCTTCTTCTCCATCGAGACCGACGTATGGAGCGAACCCCTCGCCATGCAACTCGGCCACGGCGATCTGCTCGCTCAGGCCGGATACATCGAGCGGATCAACCTGGAGATGGTCACGGCCTTTCTGCCTCAGCCGCCCATCCCCGACCTGGGCCTCGACGCCGTCCACCGCTTGCCCAACGGAACCCACGCCTTCAGCACCGAGGACCCGTTCTTCTCCGAAGCCCTGGGCCTGTGGATCAGTGACGGCGACCTGCTCCTCGAGAACGGCACTGTGCTCATGACCATCGAGCAGTTGATGGACAGCTTCAACCCCATCCTCGAGCCCATCGACCTGGGACTGGACGCCGTGTTCTTCCCGGACCTTAGGCCCTCGCCCTCTCTGCCCGGCGAGATCTGGTTCAGCACGGAGCAAGGCTTCATGGATGCCAACCTCGGCTGGATCGAGGACGGCGACCTGCTCAGCACCTCCGGTTACGTCGTCCGGCGAAACCTGGAGTTGATGATGGAATTCGCCCCGCTGGAGGACCTCGCCAACTTCGGCCTGGACGGCCTGCACGTGCGCCGAGTGATCCCCGGCGACATCGACAGCAACAACGCCGTCAACCTGGCCGACTTCGCCACCCTCGCCCTCTGTTTCGGCAGCGGCCCGGATATCGGCCCGGTACCCGGTTGCAGCCCGTTGCAGTTCCTGGCCTCGGACCTCGATCTGGACGCCGACGTGGACTTGAACGACTTCGCCACCTTCGCCTGCAACTACAGCGGCTAGGTGGAGACGCGCGAGAGGGGGAGACCTGCTGACAACGGAAATGGTCCGAAGCGGCCGTACAGCCCTTCGGACCATTTCCGGCTTATAAAGTGACAGTGAATCGCGCTTGGTAATGGCGTTTCCTTCTGATACAATGGTCACCGTCGGCCGGGACTCACGGACCGATGACACATCGCGACTGAGATCGACCGGAAGCGGGGCCGGCCAGTTCGGGGACTGTCTGATGCCAGGACCCAAGTCATTCCGCATCCCGCCCCCAGCCACCCGAATGTTCGCGCCGTCCGCAGTCCGCGCGCCTCTGATAATTCTCGCTCTCTTGGTTGCTATGACCGCCATACCCGCGCAGGCCTGGGAAGGCGCGCGCCCCTGTTACTGCGGCGACGTCTCCACTCCCCAGGTCACTTGGACCGATGCTCGCGGCACGCCCGCGGCCCAGATGGCCGTCCAGTCCGCGCTGGATATCCTCGCCGTCCTGGCCAACCCGGATGACGTGGCCGGTCTGGTGCAGATCGAGGACGATGTCATCGGGGATGCTCTGCTCCGCCCCACCGCCTTGCTGGGCGACGGTGCCATTGACTCACTCGCACATCGCCCGCCCGATGTCACCAGCTACGTCCTCGGGAATTGGCTGCCCCCGGAGCCATGGGTCGATCCCTTCACAGGAGACTTCGACCCCACCGGCCAGTACATGCGGCTCGACCTGGTCTTGCAGGACTTCTTCAATCCGCCCGGCCCCGTGGACTTCGTGGCGGACACCATGCTCCCCTTCCTCTACGGCGATCATCCCGTCTTCGGCTTCGTGGAACTCGACATGGACGCCAATCCCGACACCGGCGGCGAAACCGCCTTCCCGCAGTGCCGCTACCTGGGAAACGTCTGCCGCTTCGGCGGTGTCCCCTGGCGATATTCCTGGCTCGCCGCACGCGCCGCACGAGACCCCACCGACTTCAACACCGAGTTCGGCCCCGTTCACCGCAGCGGCGAGGAATTCCACCTGGCCCTGTTTGGCGGTCTCATCTCGCAGATCGATTGGCTCGTGGGAAATGATGACGAGTTCTTCGAACCGGGAGAAGTCTGGGAGCTCACCGGCGAATTCCTCCACCGGGCCCACGGTTATGAACTGTTCAGCTTCGCCTTCGGTGGCCCCGGACCGGGCATGTATCTGCCCATGTGCCGCCTGCGCTTCTCCAGCCTTCCAGCCGACGCCTCGACGATGGTCTCGCTTGTGTTCCCCCTGACCAACGACGCCGCCGCCTGGCTCGTGGCCGCAGGCGAGCCCGTCGAACCCCTGGACGGGAATGCCACCAACCAGGCCTCGGTGCTGGAAGCCCTCGATGACCTGGCCCTCAGTGCCGCCTGGCTCCAGGCCAACCCGTCCGGTCTGCCTCAGCAACCCATCATCGATGAGTGGGCCTCCCAGGACCCCAACGACTACCTCGATCCGTCCCTCTGGCCGGCCAACTTGGCCCTGGCGACCACCTACTCCGTCCCGCCGTTCGCCGATGCCCTGTGCAATCTCGTCTGGACGGATGTGTGGCCCAACGTCTGGCCCGGCGATTTCAACGCCAACGCCTACGTCGACCTGTCCGACCACGTGGAGCTTCAGGGCTTCATCGACCGCGAGGACGGCGGCGCCAGGGACGCCGACGGGGTCGTCAACGGCGTCTTTCACATCATCGATTTTGCGATAAACTTCACCGTGTACGATGTGAACTACGACGGAGCCGTCGGCCCGGATGACCGAGAGTTCATGGCCACGCCCGGGGACATCGACCTCGACGGCGACGTCGACTTGAACGACTTCGCCACGTTCGCGTTTTGTTACGGCTCGCAGCGAACCGCGCTCACGCCCGGCTGCTCGCCCATACAGTTCGGGCGGTGTGACCTGGACCAGAGTGGCAGCGTCAACCTGAGCGACTTCGCCACCTTCGCGGTCATGTTCACCGGCTAGGCGCGGCGAGCCGACGGGAAAGGACCCCGCCCGCCCGGTGCGGGCATAGGACGCTCAGCGGAGCGGGAAAGTGTGAGCACCTCCATGCTCAGGCGAGCCACACGCCGGGGCCTCACGCTCATGGAGCTCCTGGTGGTCGTGACCATCATCGGAGCCCTCATGGCCCTTCTGCTCCCCACCGTCTCCACCGTGCGCGCCCGCGCCAAGGGCGTACGATGCATGGTCAACCTGCGCACCATGGCCTTCGACTTCCGCCTCTTCGCCGACGAGTTCAGCACCGTGCCCCGCGGAGACAGCGACCGCCTCGCCGGCAACCGCTTCCGCCTCGAGGACTTCGTCGACAGCCAGTACAAGGTGGGCGAGTTCTGGACCGGCAAGCAGTTCGAAACCCAAACCATGTCCCGCTCCAAAGAATCGACCATGTGCCCGGCAGCGGCGGCACACCTGCAACGCAAGGCCGGCCGGCCCTGCAAGGGACAGGCCGTCACCCCCCTCAAGAACGTCAGCTACGCGTTCAACGCTCGCCTCGATCGCGAGGCCATCTGGTTCCGAGGACGATTGGTCATGGCCCCCGTCCAGTTGACCCCTCGCATCCTCGAAAACGGCAACGTGCCCATCGCCTTCGATGCCGACGGCGCCGAGGCCGCCCGGCGAAACCGACTGCCCTACTTCTCCGCACCGCCGGGCTCGCTGACCGACGCGTATCACAACGGCGAGTACTGGTTCCCGGCGCTGCGACATCGCCAGCGCCTCAACGCCGCGTTCACCGGAGGCCACGTGTTGACCACGCCGGACCCCCTCCGCGAGTCCGCCTGGAACTGGGAGCACCGTTCCACGCCGTTGGGCAGACCCTAGCGTTGACTCGCGGGGCGAAGATTCCGGGAGAGAGTGACACATACTCGACGCCCGTTCTACAGGAACGGGACGCGCGGCGCGCGTCCAGCGCGAGTAGACAGACATTCGGACCGGGGGAAGGAAGGAGCGGAAAAGCAT
>CP070685.1:2484865-2493967 GCA_020352895.1 Phycisphaerales bacterium | reverse complement strand
GCATGGCGATCACCCATAGCTACCATTCGACAGCGCAATTCGTGCCGATATGCTTTATCGGTACTCGGGAAGGCCCGTAGCGATGATCCTTCCCCGTATGCCATAAGCCAATTATTGACAGCATCTTATGTCAAAAAAGAAGCCTGACCGCGGCCTTCGCATCACCAACCGCAAAGCCCGGTTCAACTTCGAATTGCTGGAAAGATTCGAAGCCGGCATCTGTCTACAGGGTACCGAGGTCAAGAGCCTGCGAAGCGGCCAGGCCTCGTTGGAGGAGGCCTACGCACGCTTTCAGGGCTCAGAGCTCTACCTGATTAACTGTCATATCAAGCCCTACGAGCATGGAAACATCATGAACCACGAGCCGCTGCGCCCCCGCAAGCTGCTGCTGCGTAGGCGGGAGATCCGCAAGCTGGCGACCAGGGTCACCCAAAGGGGCCTGACCCTCGTTCCCCTTCAAATCTATTTTAGCAAGCGGGGGTTGGCGAAAGTGGAGCTGGCCCTTGCCCGTGGCAAGGCCGCGCACGACAAGCGGGAGCAAATCAAGAAACGAGACCAGGAGCGGGAGATCCGGGCGGCGCTAAAGAGGCGGTAGGCCAAGGACCTCCCTCAGCCTACCACCTTGCGCTCTTTGCTGCCCCACGGCAGCAACGGTTACGTCGCTGGCGAAACCGATTAGAACCAGTCGAGCCAGAATCCCCAGCCGTCGTCGCACCCGCGGTCACAGCCGCAACAGTCCCAATCGTCGTAGTAGTAGTCGTCCTCGTAGTAGAACGTGTCCTCGTACCACTCCTCGACGTAGTCGAAACCTTCGTCGAAGAAGCCAAGGGGGCCTTGGGAGCAGCTCCCATGGCCGAAGCACGTCGCCGCGACGAGGACGCTTATTGCGGCCAGCTTCCGCCCGATTCGTTGCATCGCATTCATGACCGAATCCTCCTGCCCGTTAGCCCTCAGAAGGTCACCGGCGCCGCATATTATCAATACCACAATAATACACTGAAGTCAAATATCATGCCGGGAATTTGGCTTACAGCACTACTTTAGTTCCCTCACAGAGCTCGGCCGACGCCGATCGACGGGGCCGCCCGCCGCGGTAGACTGGCGGCGATGACACCGCCAATCGAAATCGAGCCGAGCGAACTGCGGGTCACCTTCGTGCGAAGTTCCGGCCCAGGTGGGCAGAACGTCAACAAAGTGAGCACGCGGGCCGTGGTTTCCTTCAACGTCGACGAGAGTCGCAGCCTCACGGAGCGGCAGCGGAAACTGATACGCCGCAATCTGACAGGGCGCATCAGTCACACGGGCCTTCTTCGCGTATCGTGCCAGCGGCACCGCACGCAACTCGCCAACCGAGAGGAAGCGGTGGCGAGGCTCATCGATCTGCTATCGATTGCCGCCACGCCGCCGCGACCACGCAAGAGAACACGGGTGCCGGCGCAAGCCAAGGCCGCGCGCCTGGCCGACAAACGGCACCGATCGCGGGTCAAGGAGCTCCGGAGCCGAGCGGGCCGCGAGTAATGACCTGAATATGTCACTCATAGCCCTTGATTCCGGGTCGCCCAGATATCGCAGGGGGCCGCACGGCATCGGGCGAGTCGGACGCCTTGTGCCCGTTGCCGCTGTGGCGGCCTTCGGGTCGATGGTGTGCGCGGCCGGCAGCCTGCTGGCGCAAGATCCCCCTGAAACGCGCGTCGCCGACGAGTCCGAGGCGCACGCGCGCTACGACGAGATGATCCGATCGCTCCGCCAGACCCGGTCGCTGAGGTACGACGCCATCTGCTCCATGCAGGCAGAGGGGATGCCCGCAAGCACAGGCCGATGCCGGGTCTGGCTGGCCAAGCCCAATTACTTCCGAGTGGAGAGCATTCAGGACGGCCAGACTCAGGGCGTCCTCGTGGGCGACGGGCACGACCTGTGGATTCACTGGCCCGGTGAGCCACCCTCCTTTTCCCCGGACGCTGCCACGGAGGGCCCGGTGCAGGCGAACACATATCTGACCAAGCCGGCGCCGCAGGGGGCTCACTCAATCCTGCACGAGGCCGCGTTCATCGGCATCCACATGGTCTTCGATGCAAGCACGTTCCACGGGTACACGGACTCTCTGCAGCCTTACCTGGACGGGGTCAGGTCGATCGGCATCGAGGACATCGATGGGCAACCCTGCGACGTGATCGAGTTGAGCTTCCTCGAGGGTCAGCGGGTATGGCGCATCTGGCTCGGCCGCAACGATTCCATCCCACGCAAGTTCGAAGAAAGCGTGATCGTAGCGAACCCCGTGCAGTGCAGCGAACGCTGGATCAACGTGTGCATCGATGAGCCCATCGACCGGGAGCGGTTTCGCTGGAACCGCCCCGCGGGCTGGGTACGGCGTGAATGGCCCGGTTCTTCCTGGACGATCCTGAAACCTGGGCGCAAGGCCCCGGAGTTCGAACTGAAATGCGCGGACGGCTCCATGCGCCGCCTCGCCGAGTGTGGGGACGTCATCTGGCTGGTGTTCTGGCGATTTGGCTGACCGGCCTGCGTAGAGGAATTCCCTCACCTGCAAGGATTGCAGGCCGATTTGAAGAAAAAGGGCGTCCGGATGCTGGGATTTAACTGCGCCGACGATCCCGATCTGGCCAAGCGATTCCTCAAGCGGGCGGGCGTCACCTTCCCGACCATCCTGGACAGCAGCCCGGCGGCGGTGCAGGTCAACAATGCATACGGCGCACAGGGCGTGCCGGCTCACTTCATTATCAGCCGCGGCTGGGTGGTGGACTCGTGGATGGGCTTCGAGTTCGGGCACCCGCGTGCCTACGAAGCCTTCAGGAAGCTTGGCATCGAGTAGCCCATGCCTCAGGGATGGGCTCTGGAGACCTGTCGTAGCGCGCGGGCACGGCCGCGCCGGCGATCAGGATCCAGAACGTGCCGCGAGAGCCGCAAGCGGTGCCGCACGTCTCCGCTGATATCCGCGCAGCGGGCCGGGATGTAGAATCGGACCGCTGTGTATGCGTCACGCCGAAGGCTCTGGATCATCCCCGCCGTGTTCCTGTGCACTGTAGGGACACTGTCGGTAGCACGTCACCTGCTGCTCGGGTCGAGCTCGTACGACCTGGGTATCAAGAGCCAACTTCTGTACAACTGTGCGGACGGTCGTTGGCCCGAATCGAGCTTCGAGGTACAACACTACTTCGGAGACCATTTCAACCCCGCGTTCCTCCTGCTGGTACCGATATATGCACTGGTCCCCACCCCGCTGATCCTGATTGCACTTCAGGCGGCCTCTGTGGCGGCGGGCGGCCTCCTCGTGGGCCTGCTGACCGCACGATGGCTGCCGGACGTGCCACGGGCTGCCATCGTGGCGCAGGCGGTATTCCTGTTCCACCCTTCGACGTGCAACCTGACGCTCTTCGACGTGCACGAAAACGCATTTGCCGGAACACTCGTGCTGGCCGCGGTGCTTGCGCTCGAAGACCGGCGCTGGGTGGCAGCCGCGGCGTGCATGATTCTGGTTGCAGCTTGCAAGGAGAACGGCGGCCTGGCAGTGGCCGCGCTGGGAACGTGGCTGGTGCTCCGCCACGGACGTCGCCGCGCGGGCGCCGCGCTGATAGGTCTCGGGCTGGCCTACTCGTTCGTGATCCTCGCTGTGGTCATGCCCCAGTTCCGGGGCGAGACACCCGACACACTGGAGCGTTACGCACACCTGGGTGACACGCCGGCACACATGCTTCTCAACATACTCCGCCGCCCCCACCTGTACGCGGCCTCAGTCCTACAGGCAGGCAAGATCACATACTTGCTCGTTCTGTTGCTGCCGACGTTGTTCGCCCCCCTGCTGCATCCAGTATGGCTGCTCCCGGCCGCGTGGGTACTGCTGCCCAATCTGCTGAGCAGCCGGCCTCAGCAGTATTCCTCGCTCTATCAATACGACGCGTTGATCATGCCGTTTATTGTGCTGGCCATGGTGCGGGCGTGGTGTAGGCTCTCCGCGCAAGGCAGCCAGAAGCTCGTCTCCAGGCCGATGGTGGGCCTGACTGTAGCCGCACTGCTTGTTTCGTCGGCCAACCTACGACTGTGGCACCCGGACCGATTCGCGCTGGCCAACATCGGGCGTGTGGGCCAGTTCAAGAACCTGCGCGAGAAGTTTCCGAGCGATGCGCCAGTAAGCGCCTCCATGAACCTTGGGCCCCATCTGATTCGGAGACAACTGCTGGATTACCCGAACCTCGATTGGCCGGCGTCTCGATTCCCCAAGCTGCCGGTACGCCGGGCGGAGTATGTGCTTGTGGATTACACCTTTGAGTGGCATCAACGAGCCGCGCGGCGCGAGATCCTGCACGCGGACCTGGGCGAGCACGGATACACTCTGATCGCGCAGGCCGGCGATTTCGCGCTGTATGAGACCACCGAGCCCGAAACCGTCGATAGCTGGGCCACCCGGTAAGCTGAAATGTCCGACTAGAAGTTCGTGAGAAGGTAGTCCTGAACGTCCTCGTCCTCGATGCCCAGGTCTTCGAGCGCTTGTCGCTTCTCGGCCTCGCTAAGTTCATCGTTGTTGATGATGCCCTCCAGGGCAGCGACATGAATCTCTTCCCCCCTGTCGTCACGAAGGGCGTTCGGGTAAACCGGAGCCCCCTGGAACAGGATGGAGCTACCACAGCCCGCCGTGCCAAGCGAGGTGCTCCCGAGCAACAAGCACGACAGGAGGACGAAGCGCGTCACAGAGTGCCACCGACCACGTCGGTTGGACGCCCGAGCGCCGACTACGCAATCTGCTTGATGGGTCATGATCTCGCCAACCTCGCACCGGGTTTCCCGCTCCCGGCAACGCCCAGCTAGGGCAAGAGCCCCCCACTGCCCCCTCACGCCCGGACCTAATCGCAAGTGTCCGGCCCGGGTGCTAATATGACCATTATCGGCGCGGACCAGGTGACCCGTCCACCCTGGTCCGACGGCGAACACGGTAACAAGGGATCCCATACCCCGTGCGGGCCGGACCAGCCCGAGTATCAGGGAGACAGAGCAGATGGCGACCACCTTGCGAGCCAGGCGCATCGGCGTCCTGACCGGCGGCGGCGACTGTCCAGGCCTCAACGCCGTCATTCGGGCCGTGGCCAAGACGGCCATCCTCGAGCATGGGTTGGAAGTGCTGGGCATCCAGGACGGTTTTCTCGGACTGATTCAGGGACGTTCCTACCCGCTGAACCTGAGGAATACCAGCAACATTCTGGACCGGGGCGGCACCATCCTGGGATCCTCCAACAAGGCCGATCCCGAACGCTACCGCACCGGCACCACACCCGACGGCCAGCCCATCTATGAGAACGTCACCGACCGCGTAGCCAAGCAGTTCCACGACTGGAAGCTTGACGTCCTGGTCTGCATTGGCGGTGACGGCACCATGAGCGGCGCGGCGAATCTGATCCCGCACGGGATACCCTGTGTAGGCGTCCCCAAAACCATCGACAACGATCTGATGCACTGCGATCCCACATTCGGCTTTCAGACCGCGGTCAACACCGCTACCGATGCTCTAGACCGCATCCGTACGACAGCAGCAAGCCATCACCGCGTCATGCTGGTCGAGACCATGGGACGGAACGCAGGCTGGCTCAATCTTCACGCCGGTATCGCCGCCGGCGCTGACATCATTCTCATACCTGAGATTCCCTATGACATCGAAGTTGTGGCCGACTTCTGCCTGATGCGCACGCGCCACGGGAGGGCCTTCACCACCATCGCGGTCAGCGAAGGCGCGCATCCGATAGGCGGCCAGGTCACCATTCAACAGATGGATTACGACTCACCCGATCCGGTCAAGCTTGGCGGTGTCAGCCAAGTACTGTCGGAACAGATCGCGAAGACCGCCCACTTGCAGTGTCGTGCGACCGTGCTTGGTCACGTGCAGCGCGGCGGCACACCCTGCCCTTTCGACCGCGTGCTGGCCACGCGCTACGGACACGAGGCGTTGCAATTGGTGGTCCGCGGCGAATGGGATCGGATTGTTGTCATGCAGGACGGCCGGCTGACCAGCGTGCCGATCACCGAAGTAGCCAACAAACAGCGGCTCGTGCCGCCGGACCATCCGCTGATCGCCACCGCCCGCGGAGTGGGTACATGCCTGGGCGACAAGATTGACTCCTGCCTGATCCGGTGGGACACCGGCCAGCCCCAATGCGACTGCGTGTCGGCGGACTGACGCGAGTCGCCCGCCGGGCCAGCGACCGACAACACGAGCGGTACCGCCTCGAAGCCACACCGACCGGGCCACCCGAACCCGCTGGACAAACAGCCGCCGTCTGCTACATTACCCCCCCTCGACAAACAGCGATCGGCAGGTCGGACTTGTGAGCCCAGGGTGCATTGGCGGTCTCGCACGGCTGGAGCACAAATCCCTACCGGGCAGAGCTTTCAGAGGGCCCCGACCTCTTGCTGGCGCGGTGGAGGCGGCTCCCCAGAGGATAGCGCCGCATTCAAAACGTTCAGCGCGATTGCAGTCGCAGGCACCATGGTCGGCCCCGGCGGCCGACCGGACGCGGACTCATACTCGTTCGGCTCCCCAGGGAGCGAACCTCAGGCACCAGAAGTCTCGGAGGCGTTTAGATGAAAGGACTGGCGGATTCGTCTCGTATGGCATCGTGGGTGGTACTGGCCGGTGTGGGCCTCGCCCTGGCATTCAGCGGCGCGCAGACAACAGTTGCGCAGACTCCAAGCGCAGACGAAGCAGCCACCGGCATTCCCACCACCGAAGCAGAGTCTGTGGTCTATGAAGCCGTTGACCGTAGCCTCTCGGCCATTCCGGGAGTCTGGTGGGTCGCTCCCATCGGAGCTTTGCTGGCCCTGGTCTTCGCCTGGGTCTTCTACGGAAAAATGATGGCTGCGGACGAAGGCGATCCGAACATGATCCGCATCTCCTCCTATGTGCGGGACGGGGCCCTGGCCTATCTCAAGCAGCAGTACAAGGTCGTGGCCCTCTTCTTCCTCGTCGTCTGCATCATTCTGTTCTGGATGGGCTGGGGCCTGCACGTGCAACATCAGATTGTGTTCCTCGCCTTTCTGACCGGTGGCTTCTTCAGCGGCCTGTGCGGTTGGCTGGGCATGAACACGGCAACGCGGGCCTCCCATCGCACTGCCGCCGGAGCTCGCAAGACGCTGAACGACGGACTGGTGGTGGCCTTTCGCAGCGGCGCGGTCATGGGTCTGGTGGTGGTTGGTTTCGGGCTGATCGACATCGTAGGCTGGTTCCTGCTGCTGTACTCGGAGATCCTGCCCTTCCCGTTCCTCAAAGGCATGAGCCTCAATGAGATCACCGTGGTCATGCTGACCTTCGGCATGGGAGCCAGCTCGCAGGCCCTGTTCGCCCGCGTGGGCGGGGGCATCTACACCAAGGCCGCCGACGTCGGCGCTGACCTGGTGGGCAAGGTCGAGGCCGGCATTCCCGAGGACGACCCCCGGAACCCGGCCACCATCGCGGACAACGTCGGCGACAACGTCGGCGACGTCGCCGGCATGGGTGCCGACCTGTACGAGTCCTACTGCGGATCGATCCTGGCCACCGCGGCGTTGGGCGTCGCCGCCGTAAGCGCGCTGTACGGCAGCGAGACGGCCGGTTTCTCCGCGGCCCTGCGGATGCTGGCCGCCCCGATGGTGCTGGCGGGCGTCGGGATTGTGCTCTCCATCGTGGGCATCTACATGGTGCGGACCAAGACGGACGCGACCATGGGCGAGCTGCTCAATGCCCTACGCGTGGGCATCTACGGAAGCAGCGTCCTGATCGCCATAGCGGCGGCCGTAGTCTGCGTCCTGCTATACAAAGATGTTCAGGGCGTGAATCCGTGGGGCATCTGGGGGGCGATCATGGCCGGGCTGGTGGCGGGCAACATCATCGGTTTCGCCACCGAGTACTACACGAGCTATGAGTTCACCCCGACGCGCAAGCTCAGCGAGCAGGCCATCACCGGGCCCGGCACCATCATCATCGGGGGCGTGGCCCTGGGCATGCGGAGCACTTGGGCCTCGCTGGCGACGATCATCGTGGCGATCCTGGTGGCCTTCACCTGTTCGGGGGGCAACCGGGAGTTCCTGCTGGGTCTTTACGGCGTGGGCATCGCCGCGGTGGGCATGCTGGCTACCTTGGGCATCACCCTGGCCACCGACGCGTACGGCCCCATTGCCGACAACGCCGGCGGCAACGCCGAGATGACCGGTCAGGAACCCTATGTACGCCATCGCACCGACGCCCTCGACTCGTTGGGCAATACCACCGCCGCCACCGGCAAGGGATTCGCCATCGGATCCGCGGCGCTGACCGCACTGGCCCTGCTGGCCGCCTACGTCGAGGAGGTACGCATTGGGCAGATCCGCGAAGCCCGAGCCGAGATCATCCAGACCGCCGAGAACCCGGACCTGACCTTGGCTACCTACTTCGGGCACGGCAAGCTGGCCATGCGGGTCGGTGAGGGCCGGGGCGACGGCGATTTCGATTGCCTGATGCTCCTGGAGCCGCAACCGGCCCCCGAAGGCCTCCAGCCCGGGACCGTGGTGAGCGGGTTCAGTGAGCCGGACGAGGAAAACATCCGCGAGGCCGAGTTTGAAGGACATACCCTTCGCGTCGTTTCGGCGCGGAAGGCCGCCCTGCAACAATACATGACCTTCTACAATGTGACGCTGATGAATCCCAAGACGCTGTGTGGCATCTTCAGCGGCGTCCTGCTGGTGTTCCTGTTCTGCTCGATGACCATGCAGGCCGTGGGACGTGCCGCCTACAAGATGATGCTGGAATGCCGCAACCAGTTCGACAAGGTCCGGGCCTACCTGCGCGATCAGGGTCACGACGACGCATACGCCAACGAGCCTGACAACTGGCCGAGGGAGCAGATCGAACACAAGGGCGAGAAGATCCCCGACTATGCCAAGGCGGTCCATATCTCCACACAAGGTGCCCAAAGGGAGATGATCATTCCGTCCCTGCTGGCCATCATTGTCCCCGTGCTGGTGGGGTTGCTATTTAGCGTACCCGGGGTAATGGGGCTCCTGGCCGGCGGCCTGACCAGCGGCTTTGCCGTGGCCATCTTCATGGCCAACGCGGGCGGGGCGTGGGACAACGCCAAGAAGTGGATCGAG
>CP070685.1:2476407-2484765 GCA_020352895.1 Phycisphaerales bacterium | reverse complement strand
CCACCGCGGTGCGCCCGTCGGCCATCACGCCGAAGGTCGCCTCCAACGGCTCGCCCAAGGGGCCGATGACCTGCGCCTTGTGCTTTTGCCCGCTGTCAGAGAGCAGCGCGGCCACCGTGCCCTCACCGCCATCGGCCAGCGGGATGCAGATGATCTGGGCGTGCGGCCGTACGCGGTGCACGCCCTCCGCCATGGCCGCACATGCCTCTGCGGCCGTCAGCGTCTCCTTAAACGAATCCGGAGCAATGAGGATCTGCATTGCGGCATGGAGTATATCCGCGTCCTGCAGTACCCCGCTATCTTGATAACGTCTCCTCAATGCCGAAGTCTTGTCTGCTGGGGGCTCGACCACGCTGTCGCCCCAACGCTTCGGCGTCGCTCCGGTCCTCCAAACCGGCGCGCGGATCCAGCGGTGCGGGGCCATTCGCGTTGGCCGAGCGGTGTGTTATGCTGCACGTGGCCCCGCCTTTTAAAAGGTAAGAGACATGCTTTGTCCGAAGCCCAGCGCTTGTCGTGTCGGCCGGACCTACGTCGGCGGCTGTGCTAACACCACGGCATCCTTTCATCGCGCCCGGAGGGTGCCCTCGATGCGCCACAACTCGTCGCGCTCGAGGCGCAGGCCCCCGATGCGGACCTCATCGCCGCGCTTGGCGTATTGCAGCAACTCCCCGATCTCGTCCAGCGTAGACACGTAATATCGTCCCAGCGAACTGATAACGTCGCCCGGGGCGACGCCGATCTCCGCGGCCGGGCTGCTCCTTTCCACGCCGACCACAAGCAGGCCTGCCCCGGGCCGCAGGCCCAACCGCCGACATTGTTCCGGGGCCAGCTCGCGCACGTGCAGCCCGAAAAGCCTCCTGGCCAGTTCAGCTCCGTCGGGCTTGGGGATCTCCCGGATGGTCAGCTCCACCCGCTTGGGCTTGCCGTCACGGAGCAGATCGATACGGATGGGTCGCTCTGGGCCTTTCTCCAGCAGGGCGAAGTAGAAGTCAATGTCACGCCTCAAGGGTGCTCCATCGACGGCCGTGATGATGTCCCGAGGCTTGACCCCTGCTTCGTCCGCCGGGCTGCCGCTGGAAACCTCTGTAACTCCGGCCGCGTCGCGTCCGCTCACCCGCAGCCCCAACCGCACCCGCCTGAGGTGTTCGATGTTCAGCATCTCGGGCAACTGATTCAGTAGTTGGTCTACGGGAATCGCGAAGGCCATGTTCTCCGCGTCGCCTCGGATTGCAGTGTTGATCCCGATCAGTTCGCCCAGAATGTTCAGCAGTGGGCCACCTGAGTTGCCGGGATTGATGCTAGCGTCCGTCTGGATCAGGTCGCGGAAGGTGGTACCCTCATCCACCTCCAAGTTGCGGCCGACCGCGCTGATCACACCGCTGGTGACTGTGTGCTTGAAGCCGAAGGGATTACCGATGGCTACGACCGTCTCGCCGACCATCAGGTCATCGCTGTGACCCAGGTGGATCGTGGGTAGGGCTCCTGGGGCGTCGATCTTCAGCACGGCCAGATCGTGCTCGGTATCGGCCGCCACGATGCGGGCCTCGAACTCACGCCCGTCCGCGAAGCTCGCCTTCAGTTCGGCCGCTCGGGCCACCACATGGGCATTGGTCACGATGTAGCCGGACGGATGCATGACGAATCCGCTCCCGAGACTGGTGGCCTGTAACTGGCGGGGCCGCCGAAACGGGGCGTCGAAGAGGCTAAAGGGCCTGTCGTCCAACGTGCTCCACCCCGGCCGCACCGAGACGATACGCGTGCTCGATATATTGACCACCGCGTCCCGGTTGGCCTCGAAGACGTCCACAACGGGCGTTCGGCGGGCCGCCCGGGACTCGCCCTCTGTATCCGTAATCCCTGCTGCCGAAACGGCTTGCGCCAGCGAGAGCAATGCCCATCCCATCATGGACCAGACGCTCATGACTCACCCCTTCTTTCTGCTGCCGCCGGTCAAACTCCAGCCTGTCAGAGGAGGACTATTGTCCGATCCTGCGCCCCCTGAGACAACTGACCATGCCGCATGAGGACTTCAGAGTCCGGCTCCGGAGCCCAGAAAATGTTGCCAGAAACCTTGTTTTTTTGCTTTGCACGCAGATTGGGCCTTTGTTAGACTCCCTGCCATCCCATGGTGGAGCATTAACTGAGACTTTACGAAAGTCTGGAGATGGTCAGCATGGAAGAGTACGAGCACCTGAAAGCTCTCGTGGAAGCGGCCGCCGAGGATGTGGCCAAAGCCCAAGGCGGCAACAAAGCCGCCGGAACTCGCGTACGTAAGTCGATGCAGGATATCAAGAACGCCGCTCAGGACGTGCGCAAGAAGATCCTTGAGATCCGCTCGTCGGAATCGCATTGACAACCGCCCCCCAGCGCACACCAGCCGCTGACGGCTCGTGGGCGGCCCGGCATGCCCGGTGCGGCGCGGTCCGGGTACCGGGACGAGGGACGTGCCCATGCCGCCTCCGCTACTGTTTCCCCTTGACAGCGTTGATCTCACGCGCGTGGTGATGACCAGGGAGGAGATCTACGCGCTACTTCCCCACCGCCACGAGTTCATGCTTCTGGACGGTATCCTCCACCTGGATATTCCGGGCATGACCATGGTTGGGTATCACGACGCTCGGGAGGATGAGTGGTGGGTCAAGGGGCATGTTCCCGGCCGCCCCCTCATGCCCGGCGTACTCATGATCGAAACGGCCGCTCAGATGGCCAGCGTGTACTACAGCCTGGCCCTGGACCAGAGAGCATTCATGGCTTTCGGCGGGGTCGATCAGGTCAAATTTCGCGAAGCCGTCACGCCGCCATGCCGACTCATTATCTTGGGCAAAGCTTTGGAGGTTCGCCCTCGCCGTACTGTCAGCGCCTTCCAGGGTGTTGTGGATGGCCGCCTGGTCATCGAGGGCAGGATCACCGGCTTGCCCATCAGGGACTGACCACATCGGCGTGATGTTCGCCGTAGGACTGTGGAGACGTTCGGGTGCCCGGTCTTGTTTTCGCGCGCGGCCATGTCCTTTAGTGCGAGTCGTGTCATGGGGCCCGATAGACCGTCAGACCATGAACGGCCGTCCGTCGCCCGGTGCCGCGGCCGGCGCCGATTGACCGTCCACGCCTGCGACAGGTAGACTTCAGTGGACGCGAGGAGGGGTGCAGTCCGCACCGGCTGTGAGTCGCCAACATGAAGCTTACAGACATCGGCAGCCGGCCTGTCCATACAGTGGGGCCTGATGACTCCATTGACCGTGCAATCCAGGTCATGGAGGAGACCCATGTACGTCATCTGGCCGTCGCCCAGGGCGATGCTCTCGTGGGGATCCTCTCCGAACGTGACCTCCTTGGGAGCGTGGGCGGCCTCCGCTCCGAGCAGCGTCGTGTCCTGCGGGATGGCCGTGAGGTCACCCTCGGTCCCTCTCAGGTTTCCGAGGTTATGACCCGCCACGTGCTCTCGCTGCCCATCGAGGCCGATGTCGGCGAGGCCGCGCGGTTCGCCCTCAAGAACCATGTAGGCACTATCCCTCTTCTGAAGGATCAGCGCCTGCACGCCATCGTCTCGCGGACCGATTTGCTGCGGGCCTTGCGGGACATGTCTTTGGCGGCCAACGAGGAGAGCTCCTGCTACGAGCCGGTCAGGAAACACATGACCACCAGGGTCTTCACTGTCTCCCCCGAAGCCGATATCGCAGTCGTCGATCGGGCCTTCCGTGAGAAGGGCTTCCGACACCTGCCCGTGCTGGAGGAGGGCAAGCTGGTCGGTATGATTTCCGAACGGGACGTTCGTCGAGCTTCAGGTATCGAGACCGTCCTCGGTGAAGAGTCAAGGAGCAGGGGTGAGGTCATGATCGGCTGTCGACGTGTTGGCGACGTCATGAGCCCTGAGCCGGAGACGATCCATCCCGACAAGACGCTCGCCGAGGCTGCTCATCTCATGCTCGCCGATCGGCTGGGATCGCTGTGCGTGATCGAGAACGAGCTGCTCGTGGGAATCATCACCGAGACTGATTTGCTGCGCATTCTGGCTCGTTCCGCCGAATAGCCTCGTCTGCCCTTAGGTGCCGCTTTCCGGTGACTCTCCGTACAGAAACGCTCCGGGAAAGCTCGCCGCCTCGCGTTTCTCCTTGCCGCTCCACTGCTCGATGCGAATGCGGAACACGGCCGTTACGTCCAGTTCGTCTTTGCTCACCGCATGGTAGTGATTCCCTGGGCGTAAGTGCGGGAAGTATTTACTCAGCAACATCTCCATGGCCCGGCGAGCTTCCTCCTCGTCCTGAACCAGCTCGGCTCGGCCGAACACGACCACCCCTGCATACTCGCAGCTAAACTCCATCGCCTTCTGGGCGGGTAGTAGTCGCCCCATTTCACTAACCATAAAGCAGACGCGTGGATTGGCCTCAATGTTGGCCGGTGTGCGTCCTTCCCGCGCCGTGTGGATATAGATCGCGTGCGCTCCTTCGTCATATACGAACGTGTTGGCGTTCAGGAAGGGCTGGCTGCCCTCGGCCGTCGCCACGACTCCGTACGGAGCTCTGTGAAGGAACTCTCGGATCCATGCCTCATCCTGCACCGCCCGGTCCTGTCGGCGTACTCGGGCGTAATCGGGGTGGCGTTTCTCGTTCGGCATGATGGCATCTCCCTTTCAACATGGCCTACTCCCGCCCGTTCTCATAGCCTAACCTCTCCGGCCTCTGCCCACGACCCCCAAGGTCAAGGATTGGCCGGGCAGAGCCGCCCGGGAATCACTCGTCTGCCCGCCGGCCGCTTCCGGCGCCGATGTGGTCCCGGCGGTTCCCAAGGCGTACGATACCATAGAGGACTGTTCCGCCTACCCGAAGGGAGACCCATGCGCCGGACGAATGGGTGCCGCGCCGACCTGGTCGCTACGTTCGCGGCCGGCTTCACGCTCGTCGAGCTGCTGGTGGTGATCTCCATCATCTCGATGCTGATCGCCATTGCCATGCCTTCGCTGAGCCGTGCCCGGGCCAACGCCAAGGTTACAGCCTGCGCGTCGAACCTGGGCCAGCTCGGTCTTGCCGTCACAACCTATGCCAACGAGAACGAGGGTCTCATCCCCCGCGGGCCCGCCAATGCCGGCCCGTTCGACTTCGCGTGCGCCCAGGTGGCCACCAATCAGCTCTGGATCGGATCCGGCGATCCGGCTCATCCGAGCCGGCATAACGGCCTTGGCTTGCTTCTCAATGGCTATTGCCCCGAGCCGAAAGCGTATTACTGCCCGGCGGACAACAACCTGAACCTGCGTGAGGAGAAGCCGAAGATCGGCACCGAGCACGATGCCTACGGTTCCTATACGTACCGGCAGCTCGACCAGTTGCCGCCGATGATGAATCAGGGCCGCCTGTCCGACATCGCCTATAACGTCATCGAGACGGATGACGGCCCGCAGAGGGTTCGCGTGGAGGCCCTGGCGTTCGACACCAACAGCCTCGGCAAGGGCCAGTACCGGCACACCAACCACAAGGCCAAGAGGGTCAACGTCCTGTACCGCGATCGGTCGGTGCAGGCCTTCCACAACGACAAGGGCGCGTTCTCCATCCCCAAAGAGACCTTCGAGAACCCGATGAACATCCTGGCGCGGCTGGACCAGATCATCATCAACGCCGACTATGGATATGGGAATTCGCCCGACCGTGCTCCACAGTTGTCATCGGCTCCGGGGAAGCAATAGCGCCGGCCGCGACGCGTGACACGCGCGGGTTCGACCGAGCGGCGAGGCTAGGCCTTGTCCCCATCGAGCATGGCCCCGAGACCGCCGAGGATGGAGCCCTCGCCCTTACGCCGGCCCCCAACCCGCGGGGCGCAGGCGATGACGCGGTCGGCCAACCGACTGAACGGCAGAGTCTGGAGCCACACCTTGCCCGGCCCGGTCATGGTTGCGAAGAACAGCCCCTCGCCGCCAAACAGGGCCGTTTTGATGCCGCCAACGAATTGAATGTCGTAGTCTACTTCCGGCGTGAACCCAACCAGACACCCGGTGTCCACGCGGAGCCTTTCCCCCGGGGCCAGATCGATCGGGAGGATAGTCCCCCCGGCGTGAATGAAGGCCAGTCCGTCGCCGGTCAGCCTCTGGAGAATGAAGCCCTCGCCTCCGAAGAAGCCCGTGCCCAGCCGCTTTGTGAAGGCGATGTCGACGTCGACGCCGCGGGCCGCGCAGAGAAACGCGTCCTTCTGGCACAGCACGCTGCCACCCTGCTCGCGCAGGTTGAAAGGGACAATCTTTCCGGGGTAGGGGGATGCGAAGGCGACGTCCTCCCGCCGGTTGGACACGCAGGTGAACGTCGTGAAGAAGAAGCTCTCGCCCGTGAGCATCCGCTTGCCCGCCTTGAACAGCGAGCCGAGAAACCCGCCTTCCCCGTGCGGGTCCATCCGCGTGTCCATATCGATGCCTTGGGTCATGTAGCACATGGACCCGGCCTCGGCCAGCACCGCCTCGCCGGGATCCAGAGTGATCTTGACCATCTGCATGTCGTCGCCGATCAACTCGTAGTCAATCACGTCCGCCTGCATGGATTCGACCTCCTCGTATTCTGCGGTTCGGCGCGATTCTACGTTGTGCCGTCGGCCGCGCCAAAACCGCGGGGCGGCACAGCTTGTCAGATAGACTCGTGAAGCTTACGTTTGGGGTGCCAGGATCCATCGGGTACTCTGACGCGGAAGGCTTTGGAGGCAAGCGTATGGCGGTATTTCTGCATGACGCTTTGCTGGTGGACTACGATCCTCCACAGGTCCGGCGTGGCGGTCTGCGGGCCGACCGCGGCCTGATTGTTGCTGCAGGTTCTGACGCTCGAAGCGAGCCTGGTGACGAAGTCGTCGACTGCGGCGGCGCCGTGGTGATGCCCGGGTTGGTTAACGGCCACGCGCATGTCTATTCGGCGCTGGCTCCGGGTATGCCCGCGCCACCTAAGACGCCGCGCAACTTTCCGGAGATTCTCCAATACGTCTGGTGGCGCCTGGACCGCGCTCTCGACGCCGAGTCCATCGAGGTCAGCGGCCTGGTGGGGGCCCTCGACGCTCTCCGCCATGGCACGACCACCGTCATCGATCACCACGCCTCGCCCAACTGCATCGTGAACTCGCTCGACATGCTGGAGCGAGGCCTTCGCCGCGTTGGGCTTCGCGGGGTGCTGTGCTACGAGGTGACGGATCGCAACGGGGCAGAGGGCGCCGCTGCCGGCGTGGCCGAGAATCGCCGCTATGCCGGGCTTTGTCACCGTCGGGGCGACGGCCAGTTTGCGGGAATGATTGGCGCGCATGCCAGTTTCACCGTCGGAGATGAAACGCTGGCCGCGCTCGCCGAGGCGGTTCGAGACACCGGCGTCGGTCTGCACATCCACGTGGCTGAAGATCGGTGCGACGATGAGGCCAGCCGCCGCGAATACGGGGCTTCGGCCATCGAACGGCTGGAGCGCGCCGGCTTGCTGACGCCGCAGGCACTGCTTGCACACTGCATTCATCTGTCGGACCAGGACCGAGCCGCGGTGGCGAAAGGTGGGGCCACTGTGGCCCACAATCCGCGCAGCAACATGAACAACGGCGTGGGTTATGCCCGCGTCTCGACGTTTGGTGACGCCGTCGCTCTGGGAACGGATGGAATTGGCAATGACATGCAGGCCGAGGCCCGGTTCGCCTGGTTCAAGAGCTGTGACACGGAGGGCGGGCTAGCGCCGAACCGGATCATGCACATGCTCGGCAAGGCCGCGCGCCGCGCCGGCGAATCGCTGGGGCTACTACTGGGGCGGCTGGAGCCGGGCGCCGCTGCGGATGTCGTGCTGACCGACTACCGCCCGGCAACACCCCTAAAGACAGAGAATCTGGCCGGTCATCTGCTGTTCGGCATGGACGGTACTCACATTCGCGACGTGATGATCGCGGGCCGCTGGTGCCTCCGCGCCGGCCAGGTGTGCTGCGTTGATGCCGTCGACGAAACCGATCGCGCCCGCGCTACAGCCAACGACCTGTGGCGGCGCATGGCGAGCCTGTAGTGCTTGCGGTCCAATCGAGCGGGCCTCAAAGGGGGCTTGCCAGGGCTTGCGCATCAGGGCGTGGTCAACGCTGGTTCGGCGGCGTTACGGAGCTGCGTTTCGCAAAGGCGCCGATACAGGAGGCACGAATCCAAGAGATGTTGGTGTGCGCCGACGGCGATGATGCGGCCGGCGTCGAGAACGGCAATGCGGTGGGCGGCGTTGATGGTGCTGAGGCGGTGGGCAATGACGAAGGCGGTTCGGTTCTTCAGGAAGGCCTCGAGCGCCTGGTGGATCTTCATCTCGGACTCGCTGTCGATCTGGCTGGTCGCCTCATCGAAGATCAGGATGGGGGCATCGCGGAGAATGGCCCGAGCGATCGACAATCGCT
>CP070685.1:2465673-2476307 GCA_020352895.1 Phycisphaerales bacterium | reverse complement strand
CTGGACGACGGGCGGCGCGCCGGTCACGTCGACGGCGATTTCATGTGTTTCCTCAGGTATGAGGTTCGTCAGGGGGCAGCCGTTTTCCCACTCATGAATATGCCACTGCAGACATTGGCAGTCGTCGTGCCAGGTATGCAAGATGGCGACGGCATCCACGCGCTCGGAAGCGTCAGGTTGGAAGCAGTCGATGCGCACGCCGTCGTCCCGGGGGGTGCCCGGCAGGTAGGAGATCTGGACCTGCGGCTGCCCGTAGGCGGTTCGCTGCGGGGCCAACGAAGGTAGGAGCAAAGCGAGGGCAAGAACGGCCGCGGCAGCGGTGATCGTGGCGGCGGCGTCGAACCAGCGAGGTCTTCGGGGCGAAGCAAGGAGGAATGGGATCGTGGCCGGCACGGCGTCGGCAGAGGCTTGGTCGCGGGCGGCGCGGTCCAGATCATGAGCTTCTATGGCCGCGCGGATCAGGCTTTCGAACTCGTGCTGGTTCACGGCAGGGTGCTCCGGCTATCCATGCTTGTTATTCCCTTTGGCTGTCGGAGCGCTCGGCATCGGAGAGCGTGAAACCCTTGGCCGCCATGCAGCGCTGCAATTTCTTTAATGCCAATTGTTTACGGGCGTGAATGGTGCTGGCGGCGACGCCCAGCTCGGCGGCCAGGGTTCGTTCGGTCCAGCCGGTCATCAGGCCGATAATCACGCTGCGCTCGCCGTCTGAGAGACTGTTGGGGGTGCCCTCGGTGTGCAGGCAGGCGCGCATGGCCTCGATGAGTTCGGCGGCCTGGAGCAAGAGGGCCGGGTTGTCTGCATCGGCGTGGGTGCTCAGCAGATCGTCGAGGGCATCGGTGGTGGAGGCGGCTCGGCCGGCCCGCCGGAGATGCTGAAGCCAGCGCTTGCGGGCGACGGCGTAAATGAATGTGGAGATTGAGGCCTTGGCCGGGTCATAGCGCCCCGTGGCGAGAGCCTGCCAGACTCCGATCCAGGTTTCGTGAACCAGCTCTTCGGCGAGTGACGCGTCGCCGCCCGTGCGCCGGAGCAGGAGACGCTTGAGCCCCAGATCGAAGCGGCGCATGAGCTTTTCGAACGCAGAGCGGTCACCGCTTTGGGCGCGGGAGGTAAGCGCGCGCAGCGGATCCGCCGAGTTATTCGGAGCGGGAGGCATCGGCACCGCACAACTGTACGCAACCGCGTAGCGATCTTGCAAGGCGCGGATATCGGGCCCCTGGTTGGCAGGCCGCTGGACATTCTGCAGACAAAATGCCGAGCGCGCGTGGGCCGCGGGTGAATATCGTGGCGACACGGTTGTTCGGACACTCTGCCGGACAGCATCCCGCCGAGCAGACAATCAGTCCCGGCCTTCTGACATGCAGGCGGTCGGCCGGTTGAAATCCGCGCGTTTCGGTCGATCCGTTCGCACAGAGAAGGTCTGTATTCACTGAGGAGGAAGTAACCATGCGCAGTTCGAAGATGCAGCAGGCTTTTCGCAGGAACGAAATGGCTGGATGGTTGCACGCAACGGCCGTGGCGTTCCTTTTGACTATGGCGGTCGCGAGCCCAGCTTGGGCAGTGGCTCCGTTGCCGCCGCCGAGCGTATCGAGCGGCGGATCGCCGAAGTTGCATCTCAGTGCTACGGAGATTGACTTCGGCGAGAAATGGGCGGGAGAGAAGGTCGAGGTAGGCGTGAGGCTCAGCAACGTGGGCACGGAGCCGTTGCGCATCGAGAAGATCAAAACGGGATGCGGCTGTACGACTGCGGGCCTGGACCGAAAGGTCCTGGCGCCGGGCGAGTCGCGGGACCTGACCATACGCTACAACAAGAGGCGGGCGGGCCAGGTGACGCAGCGGGTCCGCGTGCACTCGAACGATCCGGAGAAGCCGGTCGCTGTGGTGACGCTGAGGGGCAAGCTCAAGAAAGTCTTGCGGCTGTCGAGCCCACAGAGCGTGAACTTCGGGCGGATCGGGCCGGAGGAGACTGCCACGCAGACGGTGGACGTCACCTGCATGTACGACCAGCCGATCGAGTTGGGGCTGAAGGCAGTTGCACATGACAGCGTCGCGGTGCATCTAGAGACGGTCGAGGCCGGGCGGCTATACCGGCTTGTGGCTGTGACGAAGCCGCGGCTGCCGCAAGGGAGTTTCCGGGCGACCGCCGTGTTGCTTACGGGAGTGGAAGCCGTGCCGGAAGTGGTCGTGCCGATTCGCGGGACCGTGGAACCCGTCGTGGCGGGCACGCCGGAGCGCAAGTGCGGCATGCCTGAGACCGTAAGAAAGGCCGCTGATCCTAGGCGGACCGGACGCACGAAGTCGGCAAGCCAAGTTAAGGCGCGTCCATAGAAGACGACCGCAAGACAGCGAGTCAGAGCATGCGTTTGGGCGAGAAGGGGTTGGTGCGGTCGGCGGCGGGGTCGGCGATAAGTTCGGCTGCGAGACGGCCCACCGCGTAGGAGGCGGTGATGCCGTGTCCACCGAGCGCGGCCACGTGAAAGACGTGCTCGTCGCGCGGGTCGAAGCCGATCACGAAATCGTCGTCCTGGGCGAAGGTGCGCTGCCCCACCCAGCTCCTCATGATGGGCAGATCACCCAGGCCCGGCTGGTGGGTCATGATCTTGTCAGCCAGCTCCTCGAGCCTGGCGGGATCCTCCGTGTACGCGCCCGGTTCGGCGGGCGTCTCGTCGCACGGACACAGTAACAGCCCACCCGACTCGGGGCGGAAGTAATACTCGTTCAAAGCGTCCCACACGAAGGGCCAGCGCTGATCGACCCAGTCCAGAGGTGCCGTGACGAAGATATGCCGGTTCTTCGGGGTAAGCGGCAGGTTACCGAGCCGGCCGGCCCAAGGACCGGCCGCGTTGACGAGGACATCGCAGACGATTTCGCCGCGGTTGGTCGAGACGTGCAACTCGCGGCCGACGTGCCTCCAAGCTGTCACCTCGGTTCTGTACCGCACCTCCTGGCCAGCCAGGTAGGACTGGAGGAGGCCGGACACATCCAGAACGCCATCCTTCGGATACCACAGCCCCTTGCCTTGACAGATAGGGACGTACTTGCTGAGGTCCTCATCCCCCAAACCCAGGGCTATCAGGCCGCTTCTGTCGTAGGAAGCCAGTTCGCCCGTGCGCAGGAACTCGGCGCTCTCGGTGGTCAGCTCTTGCAGGCGAGGATTCTCCACGTGCTCGCGGATCAGAGCGGCGTTGCGGCCGGTGGAGTGCCCCCCGGCGGTTTCTTCCTTTTCAACGATGAGCACGCTGAAGCGGCCGGAGCGTTGCAGGTGGTAGGCGGTGGCGGCTCCGGCGATGCCGGCGCCGACAATCAGGATGTCCGCTCGGGTCTCGACCATTGCGGGAGTGTAGCATGCGGCCGCGCCGCGAACCACTCCCGATCTCGTAATCGCACTGGAGCCGAAACATGGCCGCTCGGCGCGGTCCGGTTAGCCGTGTGGGACGACGCGGACGTGCATGTGGCGGTTGCGCGGGCCGTCGAACTCCGCGAAGTAGATGCCCTGCCAGGTGCCCAGCACCAGCCGCCCGTTCTCGATCAGCACGGTCTGGGAGAAGCCGATCAGGGAAGCCTTGGTGTGGGCGTCGCTGTTGCCCTCGCCATGGCGGTAGCCCCGGCGATCCTGAGGAACGAGGTCGGACAGTGTCAGGAGGATGTCGTGGCGGACGTCAGGATCGGCGTTTTCGTTGATGGTGCAGCCGGCGGTAGTGTGGGGGACGTAAAGGACGGCGGCTCCGCGGTGGACACCCGAATCGCTGACCACGCGGGCGACCTGAGCGGTCACGTCCAGCAGTTCGTTTCGATGATGGGTTTTGACCTCGATGGTGGTCATGACGGTCTCCTCTCTGGCGGATGTAGGAACGCGTCCCTCGGTTGACGAAGCATGCTACCACGACCGGTGGACTTTGGCGCGGATATGGTCGGTACGGCGTTGTTTCGACTATGATCACGCGAGTGCAGGTGCTGACTCGCGCAGCCCGTTGTTGTCAGCCGCAATCTCGGGAAGAACAGCGTGGACGACGTCGAAGCCATCATTGCGTATCACGAGCGCACGAAGCACCATCCCCACCGGTATGCGGCCGGGCCGGGCGGGCTGGACTGGGCGAATCAGCCGGATCCCTTTCGGCGGTTCGAGGGGGCGCCGCTGGTGCGGCTGCCGCTGATCGTGGAGGACAAGACACCCCCCTACCGATTGCTTTACGAGCGCGGCGCGGTTCCGGCGGCGTCGCTTACGACCGAATCGCTGTCGCGATTTCTGGAATGTTCGCTGGCGATCAGCGCCTGGAAATCGTACGGGGCGTCGCGGTGGGCGCTGCGGGTGAATCCGTCGAGCGGAAACCTTCATCCGACCGAGGGCTACGTCATCTTGGGCGGACAGGTTAGAGAGGTGAAGGGTCCCGGTGTTTATCACTATCGCCCGCGTGAGCACGCCCTGGAGCGCCGCTGCCGATTCACGGCGGAGCAGTGGGGCTTGCTGACGGCATCGTTTCCGGCGGGGTCGTTTCTGGTGGGGCTGTCTTCGGTGCACTGGCGCGAGGCATGGAAGTACGGCGAACGAGCGTTTCGCTACTGCAACCATGATGTGGGGCACGCGGTTGGCGCACTGCGGATGGCGGCGGCGATGCTGGGATGGCAGCTCGTCGTGTTGGAGGGACTCCCGGACGAAGATGTGGCGGTGCTGCTGGGGCTTAACCGGGAGGAGGATTTCGCCGAGGCCGTGCCGGAGGAGCCGGACCTGATTGCGGTGGTATGCCCCGCGGCGGCGGCGGGCTCATTTCGGCGCGGACTGCCAGGCGGGGCGGCAAGAGGCGTCGCAGAGGCGGACTGGACCGGAAAGGCGAATCGGCTCAGCGTCAAACACAAAGAATGGGCGGCCATCGAGGCGGCCACGCAGGCAACGCGGAAGCCGGCAACCGAGGGACCTGAGTGTCATATTCATGTCGCATCAGGAGATGTGTTGGCAGATGATCTGGGCCGAGAAGGTCCGAGCGCGAGACAGATCGTGCTGCAACGGCGGAGCGGGGTGGCATTCGACGGGACGACGGGCATATCGGCAGAGGCGTTCTATCGGATGATGGAGCGGCTGGTGCCCGGCTCGGATGACCCAGGTGTGCCGTGGGACTGCTTGGGGTGGTCGCCGCGCGTTCATCTGCTGCTGTTTGTGCACCTAGTGGAGGGCTTGCCGCCGGGGCTGTATGTGCTGACACGGGACGCCGGGCAAATGCAGCGGCTGCGGGAAGCGATGAAGAAAGATTTCGCCTGGGCGCGGCCGGAGGCGTGTCCGCAGGCGTTGCCGCTGTATCTGCTGGTGGAGACGGACTGCCGGCGGCCGGCGGCGCAGGTGAGCCTGGGGCAGGATATCGCCGGGGACAGCGCGTTCAGTCTGGGGATGGTGGCAGATTTCGAGCGTTCGTTGGGAGAGCTCGGGGGCTGGTTTTATCGGCGGCTGTTCTGGGAGGCAGGGCTAGTCGGGCATGTGTTGTATCTGGAGGCAGAAGCGGCCAGGTTGCGTGGCACGGGCATTGGGGCGTACTTCGACGATGCGGTGCACGACATGCTGGGCTTGGAAGGGCGGGCGTTTCAAAGTCTGTATCACTTCACGGTCGGCGGCGCTGTGGAGGACCCGCGGCTGACCACGGAGGAGCCGTATCCGCGGGACGAATGGAAGCACTGATGACGAGGTCGGAGCCGGCGATGGGGGCTCGCGAAGTTGTAGCAACGGCGGCAGGTGCACGAATTGCCTTGGGTGCAGAGTGAGAGCGCTGGGCAGGTCCGGACTGGGCGGAGGCTATCGTCTTCGGGTCTCGTGCATTCCGAGTTGAAGGTCTGTAAGCCAGCCTGACAAGGGGCGCCGGTGCTGGGCCGCGGTCTTGACCCGAGTGGCAGGAGCGGCGAAGCTGAAAGGTGGCTGGCTGACGTCGAGAAGGACCTCGGCCACAGGCCGGAGCCGGAGTCGCAGGCAGGACACGGAACGCAATTCCGTGTATAAGCAGAGGTTGTAGGCGGAGGGGCCCTCGACGGGGCAGTCGAGCGGGAGGCCGGGGACCGCCTGGGGAGGGTCGGTTAGCGGCGGGAGGCGAGCTTCGTCGCGGCTCTGCAAGGGCCGGGGGGAACAGGGAGTTCGAGGAACTCGATGGCCAAGAAGACCACGTCCAGTTCCGCTGCGAAGAAGGCAGGCGGCGCGGCAAAACCTGCGGCGAAAGCCGAAGAGCGAAGCACAGACGCTTCAACAAAGCGGCGGGCGGCCAAGGCCGAGCCGACACCGATGAGATGGAAGGTAATGGCGTTCCTGGATGGTCTGGCGCTGACGTTGCTGAAGTCGCAGGACAAGCCCGTGGCTGAGGGGGAGGCGGCCCGGCTCATCGCGGAAGGGCGTTACCAGCAAGTGACCGTGTACCCCATCGACGAGGACGTGCCTCCGCCGAACCCGGCCAAGCAAGAGCAAGAACACGCGCGGGCCCACCGAGACGCGGAGCTGGCAGGCAAGGCGGGCACCAAGGCAGCCAAGGCGTCCGCGGCCAAAGCCGCGAAGAAGGTCCAGGCCGCGAAGACGACGAAGAAGAAAACGAAGGCGGCCAGGGGAAAGGCCAAGCCAGCCAAGCCGGCTAAGCCTGCCAAGAAGCCACCTAAGGCCAAGGGCAAGGCAGCAGTCAAGGCGAAGGCCGGCGCCAAGTCCAAGCGCGCGGCCAAGGCCGTGAAGAAGAGCATCACCAAAGCCAAGTCCACCAAGAGAACGTCTTCCACCAAGAAGGCAAAGCGTCTTAGCCCCAAACGGAAGAAGTAGGCCCGGCACAGCACGCCGACACGGAAAGAGCGCGCGGCGGGAAGTGCCGTCTGCGTTCTCCGTGCGTTGGCGGATGGTACCCGGCGCGGGCGTGAGGAGGACTACTGGCCAGGGGCTTGCAGTATTGGCGTCAAGCGGTTGCGCATGGCCGTGTCATCCGGAGCGAGCTCGAGGACGCGCCGGGCGTGGATAGCAGCTTCATCGGCCTTTCCGGCCGCCTGGAGGGCGAGGGCGAGCTTGAAGTGGGCGCCGGCGTAGTCGGGCTGGATACTTACGGCGGCGCGATACTCCGCGATTGCGGCTTCCCAGTCGTTGCGGGAGCTATGCACGTCACCCAGGCTCTTGTGGGCCTGATGATGATGGGGGTCGAGTTCGAGGGCGCGATGCAGGGCTTGCGCGGCGTCGTCGTGGCGACCCTGGGCCCTCAGCACCAGGCCGAGATTGGCGTGGGCGTCGGCGTAGTCGGGATCGAGCTTGATGGCGCGGCGGAAGTGTTCTTCGGCCTTCTGGAAATCGCGTTTGGCTCCCAGCAGGCTTCCGACATTGTTGTGGATCTCGGGGCTGTCAGGTTTAGCCTCGAGGACGCGCTGGTAGCTGGCCAGGGCGGCATCCACGTCCCCGGCCAGGGCGCTCATCTGGCCGAGGTTGAAGATGGCGTCGGCATAGCCGGGGTGGACCTCGAGGGCTTTGCGGAAGTTCTCGACGGCCCCGGCGATGTCGCCCTTTTCCTTGAGGGCCAGGCCGACGTTGAGGTGGGCTTCGGCGTGACGCGGTCGGGCGGCCACGGAGGCGCGGAACAGTTCGAGGGCCTCATCGACGCGGCCCTGTTCGAAGCGGACGAGGCCCAGGCCGTTCATAGCGCGAGAGCACTCGGGATCGTGCTCGACGACGTATGACCAGAGAGTCTCGGAGTCGCGCCAGATCAAAGTCTGGCGCCATGTCTTGATGCCCTCAGCCAGGGCCAACAAGAGCGCGAGTGACACGATCACGGCACCGCGGGCTCCGGCGCGGCCCGCGCGCGGGGACGTGGCGAGCCTGGCGACGAGCCAGCCGGCCAGGACGAACCAGCCGAGGCACGAGAGGTAGCTGTAGCGATCTGCGACGAGCTGTGGGCCGACCTGCACGAGGCCGATCACGGGCAACAGAATGAACAGGTAGCATGCCCAGGCGGTCAGGAGGCCCGGGAGCGTGCGTCGCAGCACGAATAGCAGGATGGTGACGAGAACCACCACCGCGCCGCTGATGAGGAAGCGCGGCTCAGTAGGGTTCATGATGGTGGGGACCTCGTAGAGGGGAAGCAGGACGGCCGGCCAGAGTGTCTTATAGAGGTAGAAGGCGTAGCCATAAGCTGTATTGGCCAGGCGGTCGTCAATGCCAAACTCGGCAAGAGGGCTGCGAGCGCGCTCGCCGGCGATCATGGCTACGACCACGAAGCTTAAGGCCGCCAGTAGCAGGGGGAGCTTTTCCAGCCACGCGCGGCGGGAACGTCTGCTGAGCCAGCGTAGCGGATCGCCGCTGACCCGGCGCAGGGGATAGACGTCCAGCACCATCAGCACAAAGGGCAGCGACACGCTCATCACCTTGGCGAAGAGTGCGGCCAGACCAAAGAGGAAGCAGGCGGTCAGGGCGATCCAGCCGGGGCGACGATCTGCCCGTCGGGCGCAGGCGTTAACGTAGACCAGAACGGTGAGTAGATAGAAGAAGCCGGAGAGCACATCACGGCGTTCGGTGGCCCAGGCCACGGACTCGACGCGCATGGGGTGCAGGGCATAAAGCAGGGCAGCGACCCCTGCGCCACAGAGGACGGGCGCTGTAGGCGGGGCGCGGCGACCGGGCGTGAGGACGAGTCGAAGGAGTCTAATGGCCAGAAGATAGACGAGCAGCGCGTTGGCGGCGTGGAGGATCATGTTGGTGAGGTGGTAGCCGCGCGGATTCATGCCCCAGACAGCATAGTCGAGGCCGTAGGTCAGCCAGCTCAAAGGTTGGTAGTGTCCTTCGTGGAAGGCGGTGAAGGCCCAGCGGAGATGGTCGGCGGTCAGGCCCCGGTAGCGATAGTTGTTCTTGAGAAAGACCTGGTCGTCCCAATCGACGAAATCGTTGTCCAGGGCCGGCCAGAAGAAGGCGAATGCGCAGGCGGGGATAACCAGGATGGCTGCAGCGCGCAGGGCAAGGGGTGCGGAGCGGGACGGCGGAAGGACCGGCTCGGCCAGTGTAGCCCCGGGAGGGGGATAAGAGTCGCTCTGGTGAGCTTCGGTCACGGCACCGTTGTATTGGCGCGAGGAAATGGCGGCAAGTCCCCAGGCTCAGCGATGGATGGAGGCCGAGGAAGCGTATTTGAGGATGATCTCCACACCAAGGCCGGACGATCCGATAACACAATGGATCGGCGTAAGCGCGAGGACCATGGAGGATTGCTGATGAAATGGTTTTGGCGGCAGACGTATGGGCGCCGGGGGCTCACGGCGGCGCTGCTTACCGGAGTGGTGCTGGGATGGGTGTCCGGCCAGGTGTTGGAGCCTGACGCGGCCCTGGCGCAGGGTCAGGTGTTACCGAACTCGGCAGCGCAGCGTTACGACATGGTGAGCGAACTGAAGGCGATGAATGCAAGGCTGGCTAGCATCGAGGGCTTTCTGCGGTCCGGGGAGCTCACCGTGGTGGTCCAGGAGAAAGGCGAGACGAAGCCGCCGAGAGCAGAGCGGTAGTTTTTATAGGACCCGTTGCGCCGGACTCAAGCTCCCTGAAACGGGCGGAGACTTGCCTAATACCGGACGAAGAATCTTCCGAAACATTATGGGCCCATGGAGTGTGGGCACGGCATCGGGGAACGCCGGCCCGGAGCGACGGCACCCGAATCAAGGTCAACCGTTGAGGCATCGATTGCGTGGGCCGTTCACCGCCGCACACGGATGTCGCGGGAGACGTCACGGAGGGCACGCGAGCCAAGGATAGGCCGGAGCCGTTGGAGACGAAACAGGGGAAGACCCGCGTTGTTGCTGCCTCGACGGTTTGATCTTTTCCCCGGCGCGCACGGGCGCGAGGAGACTGCCGGCCCGAGCGACCGCTGGCATACGGCGGCCACGCTGGCCAGGCACGGAAGCAGCGCCCATGGGGTAGCTCGTGAGATGACCATTCCGCGGAACGTTCTGCTCAGAATCCTGTGCGTCGCACTGGCCGTACAGGCGGCCGTCGTCGCGGGCGCGGGCGCGGCCGAACAAGAGCAAATCACCAACCCCAACGGCACGGAAACGATCGGCACGACGGACGAGGGGTTGTTGCAGTTGCACGTGCGCGATCTGGATCTTCATACGGTGCTGCGAATGCTCAGCGTGCATGCTCGCCGCAACATCATCACCGCCCCCGGGATCGACGGGGAGGTCAACGCCGAGCTCCACGGGGTGACGTTCGAGGAAGCCCTGGAGGCGATTCTGCGATCGCAGGGTCTCAAGGCGGTCACGGACCGGAACTTCGTGTACATCATCACGGAGGAGCAGTACGAGGAGATGGTGGGGGCCGATCGGAGACTTCAGGCCCGCCTGTTCAAGCTGACCTACATCACCTCGACGGAAGCTTTTCAGTTGATCGCGCCGATGCTCAGCTCCGACGGCCAAGCCGCTCAGACGGCGGCGGCGGAGGTGGGCATTGCCAGCACGCCGGAGTCGGCCGGAGGCGACAACCTGGCCATCCAAGACTGCATCGTGGTGACGGATTATCCGGAGAACCTGAAGAACATCGCCCGGGTGCTGCGGGAGCTGGATGTTCGGCCCAAGCAGGTGCTGATTGAAGCTACGATCATGCGGGCCCAGTTGCGGGACAACAACGAGCTGGGCATCGATTTCAACATTCTGGCCGGTATCGACTTCGA
>CP070685.1:2428846-2465573 GCA_020352895.1 Phycisphaerales bacterium | reverse complement strand
CGAGTTACTACATCAACACGCAGGCGGTCGCAGGCGCCGAGGAGGCCGCCGCCTCCGGGGGGCGGGTCCGCGTTACGGTCACCCGCGTAGAGCCAGAATCCCCCTAGCCGGGGATTGGGCGTTTGTGGTCCAGCCATACGGCGCCATGATTTCGCACCCGAGTCCCACGACTGAGAAGGAGGGTTGGCGACCGGAGAGGCGCCGGGATAAGCCAGTGGAGACCCATCTCGGTCGAATCAAGGGCGTCACCGGCCGGGGCCACGGCGCCGAGCGGTCCGGCATTATAATATTATAATGTAATAACAGGAAAACATTTGCTGGCCCCTGAAGGCCCGGTCGACCGATACGGATGCAGGGGTATACCGGGGCAACACGCTGCCGGCCCAGCCTCGGGGGCAGACGGCAGCAGAGCGGGCCCGAAGGGAGGTTGACGCGGTGAAGGCCAAGAAACGAGGGGCCGAGAAGCCCAAGACCCGGAGAATGAGCCGGCCCCGGCGTACAGAAGTAACGAAGCATGCCGGCGCAGAGCGCGGGGCGGAAACGGAGCCCGGCGGCTCGGTAGGGGGGAGGAAGGCCGCCCGGCCCAGGGGAGTGCATGTGGCCGCCAGGCTGAAGACGGGCCGCGGAAGCCCACGGCAGGGCGCCGACGCCGCAAGGGCCCGGAGGAAAGGAGGCAGAAAGAATCTGGGCATGCAGGTGCTCTGCAGGGTGACGGTGCGCGACGAGAACGGGAGCAAGGTCAGCAGGGTGGAAACGGCAGTGGGCGAGGGTCGGGTGCCGGCGTCGTGGTCGTTGGAGCGGCGGCGCGAGGCATTGGGGGCCAAGCTGCGGCGGAAGGTGCGGGTGGAGCGGGCGGCGCGGATGATGGGCGTGCTGGGGAGCGGCCACCGGCTGCGAATACTGGGAACTCTGGCCGGCGGGGCGGCGACATATCGGCGACTGGTCAAGACGACGGGACTGGCAGCGGGACCGTTGTATCATCACGTGAACCAGCTTCGCCTGGCGGGGCTGGTCCGGCCGAAGGAGCGCGACCTGTACGAGATTACCTCCAAGGGCATGCGATGCCTGCTGATGGCGGCGGCCCTGGGCAGGATGCGGTAGGGGGGGTGAAGATCGAGGTGCGAGGCATGAGCGACCGTTCTCCGGGCAGCAAAAGGCTCCGGATTCTCGCTATAGAGCCGTACTATGGGGGATCGCACCAGGCGTTTCTGGACGGCTGGAAGCGTGCATCCGGGCATGAGTTCCGAGTGCTGACGATGCCGGCCCGCAAGTGGAAATGGCGGATGCGTGGGGCGGCCATGTGGTGCGCCGAGCGGCTAGCCGAAGCCGAGTTCGGGGGCGATTTCGATCTGATCTTCACCTCGGACATGATGCCGGTGGCCGACTTGCGAGCCCTCTTGCCGGTCCGGTTGAGGCATCTTCCGCTGGTTTGCTACTTCCACGAGAACCAGTTGACCTACCCGCTGTCGCCGGATGACCGACGCGACTATCAATACGGGTTTACGAACATCACGTCGTGCCTGGCGGCGAACGAGGTCTGGTTCAACTCAGGCTATCACCGGAACGATTTCCTGACGGCAACAAATAAGTTGCTAATGGAAATGCCGGATTGCCTACCGACCGGGATAGCCCGTCGAATCGAGGCCCGATCGCGGGTCCTGCATCCGGGGGTGGACTTGAGTGAATTGAAAGGTCGCATGAGCCACGCGGCTGGCGAGCCGCCGGTGATCGTCTGGAACCATCGCTGGGAATACGACAAGGGGCCGGAGACGTTCTTTCGAGCACTATTCTCCTTGTCGGAGGCCGGCATGGGCTTCCGGCTGCGGGTAGCGGGTGAACGCTTCCGGACCGAGCCGGCGATCTTCGACGAGGCCCGCCGACGGTTGACGGAGCACGTCGACCACTTCGGCTACTACGAAACCCGCGAAGCCTATTTGGAGGCTCTTGAATCGGCGGACCTGGTCGTCAGCACGGCTGTGCACGAGTTCTTCGGATTGGCGGTGGTTGAGGCCATCGCGGCGGGCTGCTTTCCGATCCTGCCGGACAGGCTCTCGTACCCGGAGCTGATCCCTCCGGAATGGCATTCACAGGTTCTCTACCGGGACGATTCGCTGCTCGCGCGGCGGCTTGCGGCAGCGCTGGAGCGGCAGCCCGGTGAGGAGGCCAGGCGGGAGCTTGCGACCCATGCGAGGAGATGTGACTGGCGTCAGAGGGCCGAGGCGTTTGATGACGCGGCCCGAGAGGCCGCCCTGAACGCCGCTGACCAGGGGCATGTACGCAACGGTTGAGCGGCTTTTCCGCCAAGGATGACGTACGAGGATGCTGAATCAGCCCCCCTGGCCGAACGTCCCATAATAGATGTTATGTTGCATTGGGCATGCTCAGGCTAGCAGCGATGCCGTCTGTCAGATCACTGGAGCCCGGGAGCCTGGATGTTTGAGACTGTCAACTTCCTCGAAGCATCGCTTTGGGGCACCATCGGCTTCGCATTCCTGGTCGCAGCAATCAGGTTCTCGGCCGGCCGGCGGTCCCAGTGTGTCGTCCTTGCGATGGCCTTCATCGCCTTCGGCGCGTCAGATATCGTGGAGGCCCACACGGGAGCATGGTGGCGACCCTGGTGGCTCCTGTTGTGGAAAGGCGGATGCGTAGTGACGCTGCTGGTGCATCTCGTGAAGTACATTCAGGTTCGCAGACAACGCGGGGACTGAGAGGCAGAATCACCGAGCGAGCCTGCAAACCCGATGGACGGCAACGGCCGGGTCTCGTCATCGACCACCACGGAATCCATGTGCTTCTGTGATATCCTGGCCCACGCCCCTCGATGACCCCCGCCAGCTCGACGACGCCGCCACGCGCATGCTGCCCAGGCGGCTGGCGCAAACCGCACAGTCGGCTGAAAGCGGCGGATAGGTTCCGAGCGGCCGCTATGGGCTTCGCTTGGCCGGAGGGCCCGGCAGTAGCTTGGTGAGGTCTACGCTCTGGAGAATGCCCAGCCCACCGCGGCCCTTGCCCCGGCTCATGTCGTAAGCGTACGCGTTGAGACGCTTGGTGGCCGTATCGATGACATAGAGCAGTTCCGAATTGCGCTCATAGTAGCCGGTCAGGATCATGTAATCCCCGCCGGCCATGGCCACACCGCTTCCGAGAGCGGGCCGCGCATCCGGCAGTTGGCCCAGGATGACCAGGGCGGCGAGCAGAATCACCGCGGTGACGCTCAGGGTGCCGATGGCGAAACTCTTGGTGTCCATGTTAAATCTCCATTCCTAAGACGAACTAGGGTGCGACCGGCGCACGGAAGTCCTCGGTGAGGTCACGGGTGTCGACGCCCTCCAGTTGGAGGGGCCGGGCTCCCTTGTTGGGAACGAGCATGTACAGGCGTCGGTCGGCGATGTCGACGAGGTACAGGGCATCCAGCCCACTGGTGACGGTGGCCGTGACGGCCAGGTAGTTGGCAGGCATGTCGACGGGCTGGGCGAAGGCCTGCCGCTCCGGCAGGGCCTGCACCATAAGGGCAGCAAGCAGGACGACGTTCAGCACCGTCAGCAGCCCAAGAATCAGGTTCTTGCGTGGCATAGTTGACCTCCAGTCAGAAACGGAAGTTCGAGTGGCGGGAACGAGTTCGAATCAGTGCGAGGCGCAGCGTTTGGGCCGAATAAAAGCAACGACCAATGTGGCCACCAGCATCCCCCCGGCGGCCAGCCAAGTGTAAGTCGAAGTCTTGGGAACAATCCGCATGTAGGTCGGCTGGGATTGGTCGGAAGGCCGGGTCGACTCCTGGCCCCAAGCGATGGGGCCGGCCAGGCTCAGGCAGGTCAGGCCGATCATCACTGCCCGCGTCAGGGAACGAAACATCGGCTTCATGTTGAGAATCCTCGGCTCGGTGTGCTCTCGACGCTCGATTATACGTCCGCAGGCGGCCGGGTAAAGCTGGAAACGGGTCTCGGCCGTGCTGTCGATCAGAGCAGATCCGCGAGCGGATGGACCATTTGTCGAAAGGCCTTGCCGGGCACGGAGACCGTATCCCATTTGCCGGACCGCTGCCGGGCATGTCGGGCATACTCGGCGATGTCCGAGTACAGGAACACATAGAGCTGTTCGTCATGGGTATGTACAGGGCCTGCGGGCCAGCGCTCCGGCGGTCCGGAGAGCCAATAGGCGAAGACCAGGGCAGCGCGATAGCCCTCGCCGAAGGCACTCTGCCACTGGGTCAGGCCGTCCAGGTCGGCGCGGGAGATCCAGTTCTCCCAGTATCGTCGGGTGGAGCCTGAGGTGTAGGGGAATTTGCGGCCTTTCACGTCGACGATGAGCTTGGCCCCGGAAGACGGGTAGATGAGGAAGTCGAAGGACTTGAGCCTGGCCCCGGCGAAGATAACACGCCGGGTCTCGTCCAAGGCCACATATGGCGTCTGATGGTCTTTGAGGAACCCCTCCAGGGCGGCTTCGTAATGGCGACTGCTACGGACGGTGTCGGCCGGAGTCATCAGGCCGGCCCCCCTCGGGGCAGATTCGAGACGGGTTCGGCCAGCAGCCGCTCTCTAGGAACCTCCCGCTGCTGGCCGGTGGCCAGATCCTTGATGGTCACGACATCGCGGTCACGCGTCTCCTGCCCCAGCAGGATGGCTGCCGCGCAGCCGGCGTTGGAGGCGGCCTTGAGCTGCTTGCCGAGGGGCAGGCGTCGATAAGAGAAATCGGCCCGCACGCCCTTCTCGCGGAGGGCACCCACGATGCTGATGAGTTGCTCGAAGAGGCTTGGATCGGCGTCAATGACGTAGGCATCAAGCCGCTGTCCCCCGCGGCCCGGAAGGAGATTGAACTCGTCCAAGAGGTCCTGCATGACCACGTCGCTGCTGGCGAAACCGACGGCGGGTATCTCGGGGCCCCCGAGAACGCGTAAGAGCTCATCGTAGCGGCCCCCACCACAGACTGAGCGTTTGAGCCCGCCCTTGCTGTACGCCTCGAAGACGATGCCAGTGTAGTAGGCCAGACCCCGTACGACGCCCAGGTCGAACGTGCAGTACTCCCCTACCCCCCACCGATCCAGCCAGTCCAGGACTTTCTGCACCTCGACGATGGCATCGTGCGTGGCGGGTGCCCAAGTCCGGGCCGATCGGACGTCGGCCAATGTGGGCAAGGCGAGATGTTCGTTCATGGCTCGGCGGACAGACTCGTCGGGCAGGATCTCAGCGAGGGCCGCGTCGAACGCTGCGCGGGGCATCTTGTCGCGCTTGTCCAGCACTGCGTAGAGCGGCGGAAGCCGAGTCGCGTCGACGCCCAAGTCCAGGAGCATGTGGGCGACGAGTTCGCGGGAGTTGATCTTCATGACGACCTGCCGGGGCGAAAGCCCGAACCAGCGGAACAGGTCCACGGCGACGAAGATGGTCTCGGCATCGGCCAGCGGATCGTCGAGCCCTACGATGTCGATATTCCACTGAAAGAATTCGCGGAGGCGGCCCCGTTGCGGGCGTTCGGCCCGGTAGCACCGTGGGATGCAGAACCACTTAATCGGCTTGGGCAGGGTCGCGACCTGGGCGTTGACCATACGGGCCAGCGTGGGGGTCATCTCGGGGCGGAGGGCGAGCTCCCGACCGCCGCGATCGGTCAGATGAAAAAGCTGCTGGACGATTTCGTCGCCGCTCTTCGCCGTGTACAGGTCCAGATACTCGAGCGTGGGGCCGTCGTATTCGACAAAACCGTTGCGCAGCGAGACCTCCCGCCATGCGTCGAAGATGGCATTGCGGACCTCCATGTCCGGGGGATAGAAGTCGCGAGCTCCCTTGATGGCCTTGAACTTCATGGCTTACTTCTGGAGATGCGATACTCTCAATGAACCCGCCCCCGCCCCCGGGCGGCGTACGCCTTTGGGAATCCGGCGGGGTCTTTTGCGCGTGGACGTTCTGCGAGCTTTGCCGTCGGTTCGGGTCTTCTGGTTGCGCAGGAACTCCCTGGCAAAGGCTGCCAGCGCGTCGGGACTGTCGAAGTACGAGCTGGCCTCCTCGTCACCGATGTGGTAGTCGCACTCGGAGGTCGTATACTCGCGGCAGATCGCGGGCCGCGTTTCGTAGTTGGCACAGCGCCCGTCCGGAAGGATGTTCCGGCACGGATTGTGGATCTGAACGTACCAATCGCCGTCCTCCACAAAGACGGCGATGTTTTCGTGGATGATGTACCAGCGCATGTCGTCGAAGTCCCGCTTGTTCTTGGGCGTTTCGATCGGCAGAGCGATGTATCGACAGCACGCGGCGGTGCAGTGCTCGCAGAGGACGCTTCCCATGGTCTTTGGCTCCGCAGTGTTGGGGCTCGGCCACACGGTCGGCGCGATTATATGTGCGCCTGCGCAGATAAACAAAGGCCCTGGGTCATGTGGACCATGCAGGGGTTATACTGTGGCCATGAGAATCGTCGGTGGTCAATGGCGTGGGCGCACGTTGCGCGCCCCTCGTACGGAGCGGACTCGCCCGGTCCTCGATCGGGTCAAGACCTCGATCTTCGACCGGTTGGGCGCGCACCTGGCCATGCCGGGCAGCCTGCCGCCGATCAGCGTGCTGGACATGTTCGCCGGCAGCGGGGCATTCGGCCTGGAAGCCCTGTCGCGCGGAGCGGCATACTGTTGTTTCATCGATAGCGCTTGGGCAGCACTGACGGCCCTGAGGGCCAACATCGATTCGTTGGGGTGCGCCGCGAGGGCGGTGGTCCTGGCCACGGACACTATGCGCTGGGAAGTATGCTGCCCTTGGGAGGGCGGGTACGGCCTTGTTTTTGTTGACCCCCCCTACCGGTATCTTCGGGATGAGGCCAAGCGCGCGGGCTTGGGGCGACTGCTGAGGCGCCTGGCGGTCTCAGAACAAGTGCAAGACGATGCGGTGATCTTGTTTCGCTGCGAGGCCGACGTAGACTTGCCGGACGAGACCGGTCCCATGAAGATCATGGATGACCAGAAGTACGGACGAATGCGCATCTGGTGGTTGCAGGTCTCCCGAGGCTGTTCCCTGGGAAGTAGCGCAAATGGCCCGACTGACCCCGCGTGATGCGGCCCTGAGAATCGTCCACCGCCTCCGGGAGCACGGACATGAGGCTCTGTGGGCGGGAGGGTGCGTACGGGACATGCTTCTGGGGCGCGAGGCGCACGACTATGACGTGGCCACGAACGCACGGCCGGAGCGGGTAATCCAGTTGTTCCGGGTGACGCGGAAGGTCGGAGCCCAATTCGGCGTGGTGTTGGTACGCCAGGGCCAGGTCTGGACGGAGGTGGCCACATTCCGATCTGATCTTTCGTATGAGGACGGCCGGCACCCAACCGCGGTCACGTTCGGCTCGGCTGAGGAGGACGCCCGGCGGCGCGATTTCACCGTAAACGGGATGTTCTACGACCCGATCGCCGAGCAGGTGGTGGATTTCGTAGGCGGGCAGACGGATCTAGAGGCGCGAGTGATCCGGGCCATAGGCGAGCCAGGGGCCCGCTTCGGAGAGGATCACCTTCGGGTGTTGCGGGCCGTGCGCTTCGCCGCCAAGCTCGGATTCGAGATCGATCCGGGGACGCGGCGGGCGATACCGGAGCACGCACACACGATTCGCGCGGTGAGTCCGGAGCGCGTTCGCGAGGAGTTGATTCTGGCCTTCGAGGACGGGGGACGAGCCCGCGCGTTCTGTTTCATGAACGAATTGGGTCTGCTGCCACACCTTTGGGAGGGGGCAGCGTGGACGAAGGAAGAGATCGCGGCATGCACGATCATGATGGAGCGCCTGAGTGAACCGGTGAGCTTTGAGCTGGCCATGGCGGTGCTGCTGCATGGCCGCGAGGAGCTGCACTGCGGGCAGGTTTGCCGTCGTCTGGCGTGCAGCAATCTGACCCGCAAGAAAGTGTGCTGGCTGGTCCAGCAGTCTGCTGAGTTGCTGCGCCGGCCCGAACCGACACTGGGGGAGCTGAAGGTTTTGATGGCTGAAGACGGATTCGAGGAGCTGATGGAGATGCACCGGGCCCTGTTGGCCGCCCGGCAAGAGGGCCCCGCGGCGAACGACCAACTGAGGAGGCGAGCCGCAGTCATCGCGCCGGAAGCGATACGCCCTGCCCCGCTGGTCACGGGCACCGACTTACTGGATATGGGACTGAAGCCCGGGCCCATTTACAGCGACGCGCTGGAGCGGCTTTATATGATGCAGCTCGAAGAGGAGATTCGCACGCGTGCCGAGGCGCTGGAGCACTTGCGCGGTATGGTCGAGGAGCATCGGGGCTAGCCCGAGGCCATGGCCTGAAGCTTACCCCGGGCATTGATCATGGACGTGATCCGGACGCCGAAGTTCTCGCCGACCTTGACAGCCGATCCGAAGCCGATGCAGGTGTTGCTGGTCATGATGTCGAGCGGTCCGTCCGCGCTCTTCTCGAACTCGATGATCGATCCGGGCACCCACTTGATGATCCGTGAGACGGGGATGGGCCTCTGAGCCAGCCGCACGATGAGCGGGACCTCTACGTTCAGCACGCGCTGCAGGTCCTCGGGCAGACGATCGGTCGGCGTCTCGAGGACCGGGCTCGCTGGAGACGAGCGCTGTCCTTGGGAGACGGAGTCGGCGGCGCGCAGATCGGCGTCGGTCTGAGTAGCCAAGCTGTCGGCTTCCGCCAGCAGCGCGTCGATATCCGCCTGAGAACTCATGGCCATTCATCCGCCCGTGCCGCCCGCATGCTCGGTTCGCGGGCTGATACGCTGAATATGAATATATCGACTGGGCAGCGGAGCGGACTTGAACAGCTCAGTCGAGCTTGCCGACGACGATGGTGGCGTTGTGGCCGCCAAAGCCGAAGGAATTGCTGATTGCTCTGCGGATACGCATGTCCCGTGGCTGGTGCGGGACGTAGTCCAGATCACATTGGGGATCCGGCTCGTCCAGATTGGCCGTGGGCGGAGCCACATTGTGGTAGAGGCCCATGAGGGTGGCCACCAGCTCGACCCCCCCACTGGCACCCAGCAGATGACCCAACTGGCTCTTGGTGCTGCTGATAGCCAGCTTGTCGGCGTGGTCCCCGAATACGCGCTTGATGGCGATCGTCTCGGCGATGTCGCCAAGGATCGTGGCGGTTCCATGGGCATTGACGTAGTCGATGGCTTCCGGGTCGAGGCCTGCGTTCTCCAGGGCCCGGGTCATGGCCAGGGCGGCTCCGGTACCGTCCTCGGCCGGCTGGGTAATGTGAGAGGCGTCACCGCTCATGCCGAAGCCTAGGACCTCCCCGTAGATTCGAGCCCCCCGGGCTTTGGCATGTTCCAGCTCTTCGAAGATGAGCAGGCCGGCTCCCTCACCCAGCACGAAGCCGTCGCGGTCGCGATCGAAGGGGCGACTGGCGTGAGTCGGGTCGTCGTTCCGCGTGGACAACGCCTTCATGGCGGCAAAGGCGGCTAACCCCAAGGGAGTGAGGGCGGCCTCCGACCCGCCCGTGAAGACCACCTCGGCGTAGCCGTGTTGGATGGCCCGGAGGGCATCGCCCATGGCATGTGTGGCGGACGCACAAGCCGTGGCCACGGCCGTGCTGGGCCCCTGGGCGTTGTAGGCCATGGAGATGTTCCCCGTGGCTGCGTTGACCATGAGCTTGGGGATGGTGAAGGCGGAGAGCTTCTTCGGGCCCTTCTGGACCAGGCGCAGGTGCTGTTCCTCGAGTTCCCACAGCCCGCCGATGCCGGATCCGATGATGACGCCGGTGGTCTTGCCGTCCAGGGACTGGAAATCAAGCCCGCTGTCCTTCGCAGCGGAGTCGGCGGCGACCATGGCGAACTGGGCGAACCGGTCCAACCGCTTGGCTGCCTTGCGATCAATGTACTTGCCGGGGTCGAAGTCCGTGCATTCTCCACCGATACGAACAGTATGGTCGGTCAGGTCGAAGCGTGTGACCGGACCGACGCCGCTGTCGCACGCGAGGACGCCATCCCATAGCGCCTCCGTGGTTTCGCCGAGCGCGGTGACAGCGCCCATTCCGGTGACTACTACGCGGCGCCTATCCGTCATGAGGGAGTCATGCCTTGATGAAGGAGTCTCGCATCCCGCCTATTCGGTCTTGCCAGGTGATTGCGATCAGCTCCTGGACTTGTTGGCGTGAGCGACAATGTACTCCACCGCCTGGCCGACGGTCTGGATCTGCTCCGCCTCCTCATCCGGAATGCTCATCTCAAACTCGTCCTCAAACTCCATCACCAGCTCGACCGTGTCGAGGGAGTCAGCGTTCAGATCGTTGACGAAAGACGTATCCTTGTTGATCTCGGCTTTGTCCACGCCCATCTGCTCGCTGACAATCGATATGACCTTGTCTTGGATTTCGTCTTGGCTAAGCACGCACAGATCCTCCAAAACCCGTGAGTGAGTACAGTAGCATCGTGCGGCGTACTATACCCACCGTCCACATTCCCTTCAACAACGGGGGAACCGTGCCCGACAGGTGCCGCCGGCGGCTCTGCCGACCAACCGGTATCGCCCCTTGAGCCCGGCGACTACATATTCAAGCCCCCGTCCACGGTCAAGTGCAGACAGATACTCCTGCCGATGCCGCGTGAGCCGCCGGTCGCCAGGCCGACCTGCTCTGCAGGCATCATGAGGCCAGCTCTCTCGCGGTGGGGTCGCACTCGCCAGCGGCCTTCTCTAAGGCTTCAGGGCTGCCGATATTCCGACATTCCAGCGAGCGGTCGATCCGGCGGAGCAGCCCGGAGATCACTTTGCCGGGGCCCACTTCGACGCTCCGCGTGTAGCCGGCCGCCGCCAAGTTCTCCACACAGGTCTGCCACCGCACAGGGCTGATCATCTGGCGGTACAGCAGGTCGCGAATACCGGCCGGGTCCGAGTGTGGCTGGCCAGTGACGTTGCTATACACGGGAACGGCCGGGGCTTCAAACGGCGTAGCCTCAAGGTGGTGCTTCAGTTCCTCGGCCGCCTCGGCCATGAGGGGCGAATGGAAGGCCCCTGAAACGGGGAGTTCCACTCCCCGGCCGCCAAACTCGCTAGCCAGCTCCAGGGCGCGTGTGCAGGCCGCCTTGTCGCCAGAGACCACGATCTGTCCAGGGCAGTTGAGATTGGCGGGGGTCAGGACGCCGCCCTCGGCAGCTTTCTCGCAGAGCGTCTCTGCCGCGGGCAAATCCATGTTCATCAGGCAAACCAGCCCGCCGGGGTGCCGGACCCCGGCCTCCTGCATGAGGCGGCCGCGATGCCGAACGAGGTTCAGAGCACCGGCGAAATCGACGGCCCCGGCCGCATACAAGGCGGTGTATTCGCCCAGGCTCAGCCCGCTGGCGGCTCCCATAGGGAAGGCCGCTCCGCAGCGCTCGGCGAAGACCTTCAGGTAGGCGGCACTAACCAGAAAGATGGCCGGCTGTTGAATCTCAGTCTGCTCGAGCACGTCCGGGCCGCCTTCGCAGCAGGCCTGGGTCAGACCGAAGCCGACCACATCGTCGGCCTGGTCGAACAACTCACGCACCTGGGGATACTTCTCGAGCAGAGCCTGTCCCATGCCGGACGACTGGGCTCCCTGGCCGGTGAACAGATAGGCGACTTCGGCGGCTTGGCTCATGTCCTCATTCCGGTTCAGGACGATGGGGCAATCTCGCAACTCACAAGCGGAAGACGGACGTAGCCCAGGTGAGTCCGGCCCCAAAAGCGACGCTCAGGACGACATCACCCCTCTTCAGCCGGCCGGCTCTGATCAACTCATCCAGGCAAATGGGCACGGAGGCCGCCGAAGTGTTCCCCACGCGATCGATGTTTACATACATCTTCTCGGTGGGAATCCCGAGCTTCTCGCGTGCCGACTCAATGATGCGCAGATTAGACTGGTGCGGAATGACCATGGCCACGTCATCAACGGTCAGGCTCGTCTTCTCGAAGCCTTCGGCGATGGCATTCTGCATTTCAGTGACGGCGAACTTGTAGACTTCGCGCCCTTTCATCTTGACGAAGTGCAGCCGCTCGTCCAGCACGGTCTGGGACACCGGCATCACCGCTCCCCCGCCCGGAACCCAGATCAGCTTGGCCCCCTGACCATCGGCGTACAGGGCGCTGTAAATGAGCTCCTGGCCGGGCTCCTGCTGACGGCCGATCACCGCAGCCCCGGCTCCATCTCCGAAGAGTACATAGGTGGCGCGATCATCCGGGTCGGCCATGCTGGTCATGGCGTCCGACGCGACCACCAAGACGTTGTTGTAGGTGCCCTTATCCACGAAGTGCGCGGCGATGAACATGCCGTAGAGAAAGCCGCAGCAGGCCACGTTGATGTCGAAGGCCGGTACGTGGCCCATGTCCAGCTCTCGTTGGACCAGGCAGGCGGTGGCCGGGAGACGCAGATCGGGCGTAATGGTGCCGCAGATGATCATGTCGATCTCGTCTTTGGCGACGCTTGCAGCCTCCATGGCCTTGCGCGACGCCTCGACCGCCATCGAGGCCGTGCACTCGCCACCGGCGATGATCCTGCGTTCGCGGATGCCGGAGCGGCTGACGATCCATTCGTGGGAGGTGTCCAGCGTCCGAGCGAGCTCCTGATTGGTCACCACCCTCTGGGGCAGGGCGTGACCAGTGCCCCGAATGGTCATGCGCAGCGGTTTATACATACGGCTTATCTCTGGCTGGTCGCCAAGCATTGGACGAACTTGGCGTTGAGGTCATGGGCTACAAACTCGCAGACGACGCGGACGGCGTTTCGGATGGCCCTCCGGTCGCTGCGCCCATGGCAGATGATAACGACGCCGTTGACGCCGAGCAACGGAGCACCGCCGTACTCGGAGTAGTCATGTCTGTCCCAGAGGGCCTTGACGACGGGCTTGAAGCGTTCGGCCAAATCCGCGCTGCGGGCGGCGATATCGCGAGCGATGGTCTGGAGGAGGCCCTCGGCGAGGCCTTCGGTCAGTTTGAGCACGACGTTGCCGACAAAGCCGTCACAGACGGCCACGTCACATTCGCCGCTGAAAAGGGCCCGGCCCTCGACGTTGCCGATGAAGCGGATGCCTTCGGTCTCCTTGAGCATCTGCCAGGTTTCTTTGACCAGTTCGTTGCCTTTGGCATCTTCCTCCCCAATCGAGAGCAATCCGACCCGCGGCTCCTTCACGCCGACGACTTCCCTGGCATAGGCGCTGGCCATCACGCCGTAGTCCTTGAGATGGTGCGGCTTGGCCGAAACGTTTGCCCCCACATCACAGACCGTCAAGGGACCGTGGAAGGACGGGATCACCACGGCAATCCCGCTGCGGCTGACGCCCTCCAACAAACCGAGTTTGAGCTGGGCGGCGGCCGCGAAGGCACCCGTATTCCCCGCGCTGATGCAGCCGTCGAACTCACCGGACGCGCACCGCAGCACGATCTGCATGATGGACGAATCGCGCTTGCGACGAAGGGCTTCGACGGGCAATTCGGCCATGCCGATGACCTGTGTGGTGTGCACCACATGGACGCGGTCCGAGTTGCAGCCGGTTTCTTCCAACTCGGCTCGGACGGTTTCTTCGTCGCCGAAAAAAGTCAGCTCGGGTTGAGAGGGAAGATCCAGGGCCGCGACGGCACCGCGCACGATCTCTCGAGGGGCGTTGTCTCCCCCCATAGCGTCGACGGCGACGTTGATCCGCTTCACGATTCCTCAGTCTCGACGGGCAGAGCAACCTTCGAGGAGACGTAACCGCAGTTCTCACAGGCGGCATGGGGGAGCTTTCGGTTCCCGCATTTGGGGCAGGATGCCATGCGAGCGGGCTTGAGCGCGTGATGCGCGCGACGAGTCCGTGTGCGCGATTTTGATATTTTCTTGACCGGGAGCATCGATATTCTCCTCCGCAGCCAAGCCCGCAGGGCGGGTCACGGCCGACAAGACAAAGGCTTGCAACGCCGCCGAAACGCCTGCAAGGCCGCCGGTGCAAGCCCCAATCCAAGAGGGCGGAATCTAGCTGGCCAGTTGACCGCTGTCAAGCATTTGAGCGGCATCAGGGCGACGACTCATGCCCTCAGATTCAGGAAGCAGGGCTTTTCGGGGGAGCGGCCTCAGCGGCGAGTCGGGCCTCGATCCACGCCCGAGCAGCCCGGAGAGCATCGGGAAGGGCGTCAGGATCTTTGCCACCGGCCTGGGCCAGCTCAGGCTTGCCCCCGCCCCTACCGGCGACGGTGGGGGCGACGTCGCGGACCAGCTCACCGGCGCGAAGCCCCTTGGCCACAAGATCGTCAGACATGGCCGCCAGGAGCGTCACCCTGCCTTCGGCCCGCTGGCCCACAAGGATTGCCGCCGAGCCTGCCCTGTCACGGAACCAGTCCAGGCATTCGCGCACCTTCTCGACGGGTGCCGAAGGCATTTCCCCAACGACGATACGGGTGCCGGACAGGATCGGCGAGGCGTCGAACAACTCCTGGCGGGCGGACACGAGGTCCACCGCCCCACCGGACCGGATTTGTTTCTGTAGTTTCTTGATTTCTTCCTTGAGCGCGGCGACCCTGCCGGGCACCTGATCAGGAGGCACGTTGAGTTCGGCCGCTGCGGCGGACACGATGCGGTCCACGGCCAGGAGATGATCCACGGCCCTCGGGCCGGTCAGGGCGGCGATCCGCCGCACGCCCTTGGCCACCGATTCCTCCCCGACGATTTTGAATATCCCGATCCGGCCCGTACGGTCCAGATGCGTGCCGCCGCAGAATTCGCGACTGAAGCCGTCGCCGATGGTGACCACGCGTACGGTCGGTCCGTATTTCTCGCCGAAGAAGGCGCGGACTCCAGGCAGCCGGCGAGCCTGCTCGGTGGGCATCTCGAGCGTCTGTATCGGTAGGTTCTCCAGGACGCGATCGTTGACCAGCTTCTCGATCCTGGTCACTTCCTCCCGGGTCACGGGCCTGTTGTGATCAAAATCGAAACGAAGCCTGTCCGGCTCGACGAGCGAGCCCCGCTGGGTTACATGCTGGCCGAGGATTTCGCGGAGGGCCCAGTGCAGGAGGTGCGTGGCGGTGTGGTTCTTCCGGGTGCGACTTCGAGCGGGATCGACGGTGACGGAGGCATCCTGGCCAGCTTCGAGGTGGCCATCTCCTACATGGCCGATGTGCACTATGCCGTCGCCCAGCCTCTGCGTGTCATCGACGTCAAAGGTACCCGTGGTCGTCTGAATGATCCCGGCATCGCCGACCTGACCTCCTTGCTCGGCATAGAAGCAGGTCCGATCGAGCACGATGCCCACCTCGCCGTCGGGCTCGGCCAGATTGCCCCGGTCTACCCATTTGTTGCCCGCAATCCAGCCCAGTACCCTGGCGGTGCCCTGGTCGGACTCGTGCTTGTGTCGGTCATCGGTGGCGGGCAGCGTTCCTGAGAAAGCCAGAGCGGCTGTCGCCTTCGACCTGGCTTCGGCCCGGGCTTTCTCGCGAGCCTCCTCCCGCAGCCGTTCGAAATCCTCCTCATCGATCTTGAGGCCCTTCTCCTCGGCCATCTGGCGGGTCAGGTCGGCCGGAAAGCCGTAGGTCTGGTACAGGTCCCAAACCTCCTCGCCGGTGAAGGCGTCGCGGCGCTCGGCCTGGGCGACTTCCAGGTCCGCGTTGAAGCGAGCGATGCCCCGGTCGATGGTCCGGCCGAAGCTTTCTTCCTCATCCCGTATGATGTCGGTGACTCGGCCGGCGTTCTCGGCGATCTCGGGGAAGGCCCGGCCCATCACATCCGCCAGTGTGGGCACCAGTTTGTGAATGAATGGGGCGGACTGTTCGAGATGCTGGCGCCCAAAGCGGGCGGCCCTTCGGACCAGGCGCCGCAGAACATAGCCCCGCCCCTCGTTGCTCGGTGTGGCTCCATCGGCGATGGCGAAGGTCAGCATTCGAAGGTGGTCGGCAACCACGCGGAAAGCGTTATCCACGTCGTTGCCCAGCTGCCGGGTGTAGCTCTTGCCGGTCAACTCCGCGATGTGAGCCATGATCGGCGCGAACAGGTCCGTGTCGTAGTTGCTGCCTGCGTTCTGGAGTAGGGCCACCAGGCGCTCGAAGCCCATGCCCGTGTCCACGTGTTTGGCCGGCAGCGGCGTGAGGGAGCCGTCAGGGCCGCGGTTGTACTGGATAAAGACCAGGTTCCAGATCTCGATCACTTGGGGCCGACCAGCGTTGACCAGCTTGGCGCCAGACTTGTCGGGCGTCAGATCGTAATGGATCTCGCTGCACGGCCCGCACGGTCCGGTCTCGCCCATCTCCCAGAAGTTGTCTTTCTTGCCGAAGCGGAAGACGCGGTCCGGCCCCAGGATATCGATCCAGTGCTTCTCGGCCTCGCGGTCCGGTTCCACTCCTTCTTCGGGCGATCCTTCGAAAACCGTGGCGTAGAATCGGTCTTTGGGCAGCCCCCAAACGTCTGTGAGCAGCTCCCAGGCCCATTCGATGGCCTCGGCCTTGAAGTAGTCGCCGAAGCTCCAGTTGCCGAGCATCTCGAAGAAGGTGTGGTGGTAGGTGTCTCGTCCGACCTCCTCGAGGTCGTTGTGCTTGCCGGACACGCGAATGCACTTCTGTGTATTGGCGGCGCGTCGATAGGGGCGCGATCCGTGGCCGAGAAAGATGTCCTTGAACTGGTTCATGCCGGCGTTGGTGAACATCAGCGTGGGGTCGTCGATGGGCACAACTGGGGCGGAGGGCACGAAGGTGTGCTCCTTGCCCTCGAAGAACGCAATGAAGTCTTGGCGTATCTCGGCGGCCTTCATTCAGCAGGCTCCGCTGTCATGGCTGGGCGCGCCGCGCCGAGCGGGCGCACGAATGTGTCTACTTACCAGAATCGGCCGGGCGGGTGAAGTTTCGGCAGCTTGAGACGAGAGGCTGCGGCAGGCTCAAATGGTCTCAGGCGTCCCCCTGGCCGGGCGCGGCCTGATGGACACTGGCACCGCGATCATGGTCTTGTGCCGGGACATAGCGGCGGGCGACGACCGCTCGGGCGGTGCAGAGCCGACCGGCCCGGTAGTAGCGGACCACCACTTCCCGATTGCAGCGGGTCATGCCGACCAGGCGTACGAGGTGGTCCGCCCCGTCGGTTGGTGTCCCCTCGTACTCGGTGATGATGTCGCCGACTCGGAGGCCGGCCGCCGCGGCCGGCGTTTCCGGTTCAATGGCGGTGACGAGGGCCCCCAGGGCCCCGGTTATGCCAGCCTCCCTGCGCTCGGCAGGAGTGGGTGCCCTGACGTGAACTCCCAGGTAGCCGTACTCGGCTGGCTCGCCTTCCAGCAGGTGGTCGATGATCTGCCGCGTCCGCTCGCTGATGGGGACCGCGAAGCCGACACCCTCGTTGCTTCCGGTACGCGTCTGGATGGCCGTGTTGATGCCCACGACCTCTCCCTGGAGGTTGAGCAGCGGGCCCCCGCTGTTGCCCGGATTGATGTCGGCGGTGGTCTGGATCAGGTTGCCGTAGTAGCGGACGTTGGTCGGGTCCAGTTGGCGCTGGAGGGCACGGCCCAGCGCGCTGATGTGCCCCACGGAGATGGCCACATGTCCGTCAGCGGCAAAACCATACGGATCGCCAAGGGCAAAGGCCCACTGGCCGCGGTGGACGTCTGACAGATCGCCGAGCCGGGCGGGCTTAAGGTCGTTCCGATCGACCCTGAGGACCGCCAAGTCGCTCCGAACGTCGCTGGCCACGAGCGTTGCAGGGCAACGGCTTCCATCGTGCAGGAGGACGGTAATCTCGTCGGCCGCGGCGATCACGTGCTGGTTGGTCAGGATGCGGCCATCGGCCCGAAGGACGACGCCGCTGCCGGCGGAAGATACCGGATGCTCGGGGGCCTGATTGATAGTGACATCCCCGCCGGCCTGAGGGCTGTCCGCGGATCGATGGGCGCTGTCCAGCCGCCGGGTGACGCGGATCGCGACCACCGAGGGGCCCACCTCCTCGGCCAGACGCGTGAAGACCTCTTCCAGGCTGACCATTTCGTCCAGGGAGATCATCTGCCTGGGGACAGAGTCCGGCGGGTCGGTGGAACGGGCTTGCTCGACTTCGTGGAAAGCCGTGCCGGCACCGACGATCAGGATGGCCAGACAGGCGGATCGCTGCCATCTGATCGTGTGCACGAGAATCCCCCTAGTACGGCGTGGCGGCACGAATGGCACCGCTGTGGCTGCGGCTCAGTCATATGTCGGCCGGGAGAGAGCGAATCTCCACGAAGCAGGCTGCGCCGTTTGCGACGGGGAGGGCCGAAAACGTAGAATCGTTTGTCGATGAACGCGCACACGCTGGACAAGCTGGAGTTCGAGCGCATCACGGAGTTATTGGCCGGGTATGCCGCCAGCGGTCTGGGGCGCGGCCTGGCGCTGCAGGTGCGCCCTGCGCACGGCGCGGGTCAGATTCTGGCGTGGCTCGAGCAGGTCCGAGAAATGCTGGCGGTTGAAAAGAGCATGGGGCTGCCGCCGTTCGCAGGGATTCGCGACGTGCGGCCGGAGGTGCGCGCCGCCGTTCCTCCGACCAGGTTGGAGCCGGAGGTCTTCGCGCAGATCGCCGAGACGTTGCAGGGCACTCATCATGTGCGCGCCTGGTTGGACGCCCTACCGGAAGAGGCCGGGCGCTTGCGGCATCTCGGGGAGCGTGTGGGGGACTTTCTGAGCATTGCCCAGCAGATCAGTGAGGCCGTGGATGCCCGCGGACACGTGCGGGACGAGGCCACGGCGAGGCTGGCCCGGATCCGCGGCCAGATCATCAGGGCCAAGGACTCCATCGGCGAGGTAATCACCAAGTTATTGCACAGCCCGCAGATCCAGAAGATCCTTCAGTATCCCAACGCGACCTTCCACAACGACCGCACGGTGCTCCCGTTGAAGGCTGAGCACCGGGGTCGTATCCAGGGCATCATTCACCGCAGCAGCGACAGCGGGGCCACACTGTTCATCGAGCCCGCGCCGGTGGTGCAGTTGAACAATCAGATCATCAAGCTGCGATATGAGGAGCACGAGGAGATTACGCGGGTGCTGTGGCAGCTCACCCAACTGATTCATCTGAACCGGGAGACGATCCTGGAGACGCTGAACGCCCTGGCGGTGCTGGACCTGATCGGGGCGAAGGTACGGATGGCGCGGCATCTGAGATTGGAGGTGGCCGACCTGATCGATGAGCAGCAGATTCGGCTGCGGGAGGCCCGCCACCCGATCCTGCTGACCATGCCTGACCGGCGGGCGGAGGAGCCCACGGAGGACCAAGAGGGGCAGGGACGGGCGGCGATTGGGCGGCCGGAGCCCCGCTTCGAGCGGGTGGTACCTATCGACATTCGGGTGGGCGATGACTTCGACCTTCTGGTGGTAACGGGGCCTAATACGGGCGGCAAGACCGTGACCCTCAAGACGGTGGGGCTGATGGCGGCCATGCACCAATCGGGCCTGCCCATCCCTGCGGCCCCCGGCTGCAAGATGCCGGTATTTGACGACGTCCTGATGGACGTGGGAGACGAGCAGAGCCTGCAGCAGTCGCTGAGCACATTCAGCTCGCACCTGGGGTACGTGCTGGAGACGTTGCGTCGTTCGACGCCCCGTACGCTGGTGTTGATCGACGAGCTTGGCGCCGGGACCGATCCAGACGAGGGCGCGGCCATAGGTCGGGCGGTCATGGACGAGCTTCTACAGATTGGGTGCCGGGCGATCATCACGACGCACCTGGGCGTCCTGAAGAGCCGGGCTCACACGCACACGAGGGTTGAGAACGCCAGCGTGGAGTTCGATCTGGAGACCTTGATGCCCACGTATCGGCTGCGCATCGGCGAGGCGGGCAACAGCAACGCTCTGGCGATCGCGCAGCGTTTGGGCATGCCCAAGCGGCTGGTAGACGCAGCCGAGAAGCACCTGTCGGACCGCTAAAAGGCCTTCAGCCGAGCCATAGCCGGCACGGTGCAGTCGCGGCGACGGGCGGAGGAAGCCTTGGAGCAGGCCGAGAGAAGAGAGCAGCAGGCGGAGTCGGCCCGAGAGATGCTCGAGCAACAAGTAGCCGAACTGCGCCTCCAGCAGCAGGATTTCGAGCGTTGGCGGCAGCGGGTGACGACGCTCAAACCGGGCGACAAGGTTCACATCAGGTCTTTCAATCGGGACGGCACGGTGGTTCGTCTTCAACTGCACAAACAGCAAGCTGTGGTGGCTATCGGGGCGGTCGAAGTCGAGGTTGCCCTGGCGGACGTGCGACCGCAGGAAGCCGGTTGAGCCGCTGCGCCAGGTGCCGATAAGCCGGCCGCAAGAGCACTGCAATAACCGCCCCGCCGCCACGTTTTACCCGATGGACGCATGCAAACCGACACACTGGAAAAGGCGATAGCCCGAGCTCAGGCAGGCGACCCGAGCGGGTTCGACGTGCTGGTCGATGCCTATGCGTCGCGCGTCTACGGGTTCTGCTATCGCTTCACGGGAAGTCGGACCGACGCCGAGGACCTTCTGCAGGAAGTGATGCTGAGGGTGGTTCGGCGGATCGGTGACTATACGCATCGCGGGCGCTTTGAGGCGTGGTTGTTTCGGATCGCGGCCAACCTGGTTCGCGACCGTGCCCGCCAAGCCGCGGGGCATCCCTCCATTGGGCCGTTGGACTCATGCGACGGGAATGATGCGCTGAGGCAGGCGCCCGATCATCGGCAGGCAGCTCCGGATTTCCGCCTGCGTCTGCGGGAAGAGGTCGATGAGCTGCAGGTAGCCCTGGAGCGACTGCCTGTGGCCGAACGAGAGGTGATTGTGTTGCGTCACTTCTCGGAGATGAGTTTTCAGGAGATTGCCGAGGCGATGGGAGCGCCGCTGGGGACGACGCTGGCGCGTGCTCATCGCGGGCTACGCAAGCTGCGTGAATGGCTGGACCCTGAGGCATGTCAACGGACTGGGACAGACTAAGAGAGATCGAAGGGCACGAGGCATGGTTATCAAGGTATGCCTCCCCCCTACCCCCTCGTGAGGCGATCTGTCGGGTCAAGGAGGCCGTCCGGGTGGAGCTGGACGCGGCCGGGCTTCTGGCCGATGCGGCCGTGCCGGCGCCGTCCCCGGAGCTGGTGGAGAAAGTCAAGAAGCGCGTTCGCGGCGAGTTGGCGGTTCGCCGCCAGGACGGTCCGTGGCGTCGATGGCGGAGCGCGGGGCTCTCGGCGGCCGCGTGTCTGGCGCTACTGTGCGGTCTGGCTTGGCAGGTCGTGGCGCCTAGACAAGGTGCGGCCCTCGCTGCCACTGAGCGCGAGCTGATCGAATTCGTCGAGACCCTGGACGGGATTCTCGAACAGGGCAATGTGCAGTTGGCACTGCTGGAGAAAGACGTCAGTGATCTTGAGGTCGATGCCTTGACGGATGTTCCTTGGGGATCGGGCTGGGGGGATGCCGATCTTGACGAGGTTCGGCAGGCCATCGACAGCCTGGGAGACGAGTCGTCATGGCTGACAGAGCTGAACGGAGATGGCGTGTGATGAGAAGCATATTGTGGACTGAACGACGGTATGGAACAGGCAGACTGTTCGTGATCGCGGGTTTGATGCTTGCGTGGCAGGCGTTTGCTGTGGGTCAGGAGCCGGAGGATGCGTCGACGGCGTCGCAATCTCCGCCGGAGGGTCAGCAGGCCCGGCTTGGGGGGTTCGACAGGCCAGACATGCGGGGTGCGCCGCCAGGGCGCGAGCGATTCCCGTTCGTGTCGCCGGAGCAGACTGAGCAACTGATGGAGTTCCTGGAGGAGCACTTTCCCAAGCGGCACAGGCTGCTTCGCCGGCTGCAGGAACACAATCCCGAGGCTTTCGAGCATCGCGTCTCGGAGCTGGCCCCTCGCGTGTTGGAGCTGCTGTTACGGACCAGAGAAGACCCCGAACTGGGCGAGTTGCTGATCGAGCAACAACGCCTGGAGGAGGATCTTCGGGAGCTGGTCAGAGAATACCGCGCGCTGGATGCCGAGGCCGAAGTGGCCCGCGAAGGCCTGAAGGGCCAGATCGAGGAGATCGTCGCCCGGATGGTAGACATCGGGCTGGAGCGCCGGGAGCACGAGATCGCGGCGTTGGAGCGGAGGCTCCAGCGACAGCGGGAAATGCTGCAAGAGGATCTGGATAACCGCGAGCAAATGGTGGCCGAGCACCTTCAGGCGGCCTTGGAGCGCGGCCCAGGAGGCCGGTGGATGCACTCCCGTCGCGGGGGGGCAGGCGAGGCCGGGGAGCGTGGCCACCATCGTGACCGAGGGGGCAGAGAGCCTCGAGGGCGTAACCGCGGGTCAGGTGAAGAACAGGAATGATGGCAGCATTGCGGCGGCCGTGCCTATGCACTGGGCGAGGCGACGCTACGGCATGACCCGGCCCGCGGGCTTTCACACTCCCTGTTCGTCGGTCTGCCTTGGCGGGACGACCTGATAGATGGGGCCGACCGGCCGGAAGCGGAACTCGTCGCCGATCCAACGGTTTGCACAGAGGTACTTACCGTCGCCGACCAACGAGAACAGCCGTCCCTCCCGCACTAACTGGCGGAACGCGTCGGGGTTGGGCTGCCACCGGTCGTGGAACGGCTGCAGCAGGGCCTCGCCGACGCGCACGTCGTGACGGAGGCCTTCGTGATTCTGAAGAAACAGAATCGGCCCGCGCAGCGTCGTGTCGGTCAGGACGAACGCGTCGGGGGGCAATACGGCAAGGGCCTCGCGGGCGAAGCGCTCCGGGCCATCATAGCCAGGGCGCCATGGTTGCAGAAACCACTTGTAGGGGTCGCGATACGGCACCGGGCGGGTCGACACAGGGATGACGGACGCGGGCAGTCTGCGGGCCAGGGACGGCAGAACCGCATAGACGATCGGTGCCGGGACGGCCAGCGCGAGGACCAGGACGGAGAGAGCCAGCCGCCGCCCAGCCGGGGACCGCTCAAGAAGCACGTCAATCCCGGCTCCCAGAAAGACGCCGAGCAGCCAGTATGCGGGAATCATGAACGAGTACTGGTCGGGCACGTTGTAGCGGGCCGCGAAGAGAAAGTGAGTCACAAACAGCAAGGCCAGAACGATCCGGTAATGGTGCCCGCATCGGTGACCTAATCCCGGCCAGCCCACGACGGCGGCAAATATGAGCGGCGTGGGGAAGTTGAGGCCGAGCAAGCCCACGATCTTGATCGCGTCGGTCGGCGTGACGCGGACGTTGAAGACGGCATCGGCGTAACTCCCTACCAAGGCCGAGGCGACGACCTGCCGCAGAGCAAGCCCGAGCCGCAGTTCCATGATGACCAGCACCAGCATGGGTATGTAACCGACCAGCCAAAGGACTGCCGCTATGAGTACATCACGCCCGTAGGGACGAAGCCACTTGCGGATGCTCAGCAAGGCTAGAGCGACGTAGCAGGTCAGCGTCAGCAGAGCCAAGTTGTGGTTGGCGGCGCCGAGTCCGTTGACGAGGCCCACCATCCAGAGCAACCAGCCGCGCCGGACGCGGTCAAAGATAGCCAGAATGAGCAGCTCGGCTGAGAGGAAGGCCGCGACCATGCAGTTGACCTCGGCCGCGGTGCTGAACTGCCAGAGCGTATGGGAAAGCGCGAGTGCGGTGCCGGCGGCCAGCACTGCGGCCGATCGGCGTAGTATCAGGACCAGGACGGCGACCAGGTTCGCCACGGTGAGGGCTCCGGCCAGGACGGAGACGAAGTTGGCCGCCCAGGCGGGATTGGCGTCGAAAGCGTGACGGATGGCCGAAGCCAGAGCGAGGTGCACAACATGGGTACGAGCCAGATCATAGGGTCCGCGCCAGTCATCGAGGGCGACTGCAATCTGCACGTCGGCGCTGTCCTGCCAGAGGAGACCAGGAGCCATGGTCAGGCCGTAGAGCAGGAGCGCGGCGGCAAAGGCGCAGAGCCACGCGGCGGCAGCCGGCCGCAATCCGGCGGCTGAACGAGAATGGGGTGAAGTGATGTTCACCTGCACGGTCTCGGGAGTAGCGACAGCGAACCGGGACATTGTAATGGCGAGGATGGACCATCGCCAGCGACCGAGAGGCGACCAGCGCAGGACACTACGGTTGCCTGGCGATACTGCCGATCTACAATAGCGGACAAGCAGCGTGCCGGGAGGGTCGATGTTCAATCCAAACATACTCGACGTTTTACGAGATCGTGTGCTGGTGCTGGACGGCGCCATGGGCACGAGTATCCACGCGCTGGATTTGCCCTTGAGTGACTACGACGGTCTGGAGAACTGCAACGAGGTGTTGGTGCTGACGCGGCCTGATGCCATAGCTGACATTCATCGCTCATTTCTGGCGGTAGGGTGTGACGCGGTTCAGACCAACACGTTTGGGGGCAGCAAGCACGTTTTGCAGGAGTTCGGTCTGGCCGATCGCACACGCGAAATCAATCGGCGGGCAGCCATGATCGCCCGCGAGGTGGCCGAGGGCTTCCGCACCGACTCCATGCCTCGGTTCGTGATCGGCTCGGTTGGTCCCGGAACGAAGCTGGCTTCGTTGGGGCAAACCGACTGGGACACGTTGGTGGACTCGTATACCGAGCAGATACTGGGGCTGGTGGAGGGCGGAGTCGACGCGGTCAACATCGAAACATGCCAGGACATCCTGCAGCCCAAAGCAGTCTTGTGTGCTGCACGTCGGGCGATGAAGGAGCTTGGGCGGCGCGTGCCCCTGATGGTCAGCGTGACCATGGAGACGACGGGCACGATGCTGATCGGCACAGACATCGCAGCGGCGTTGACTGCGATCGAGGCATATCCTGACGTCGGCGTGATCGGGGTGAATTGTGCCACGGGTCCACAGGAGATGAGCGAGCACGTGCGACACCTGGGGCGTCACTGCACGCGGTTCGTTTCTGTGCAGCCGAATGCGGGCCTGCCGGAGGTGATTGACGGCAAGCCCGTGTACAGGCTGACCCCGGATGAATTGGCCCGATGGCTCGTCGAGTTCGTGGAGATTAACGGGGTGAACCTGGTGGGCGGCTGCTGCGGCACGACGCCGGAGCACATGGCCGCTGTCGTCGAGGCCATCGGCGGGCGGGCTCCGATCCAGCGCGAGCCACAATGGGAACCGGCCGTATCCAGTCTGTACCAGGCCGCCACCGTGCGGCAGGAACTCAGTTTCCTGATTATCGGGGAGCGGACCAACGCCAACGGGTCCAAGAAGTTCCGGGAAGCCATGCTGGCCGGAGACCTGGACTCGTTGGTGGCCATCGGTCGGGACGAAGTCAAAGGCGGAGCCCACATGATCGATGTGTGTGCGGCCTACACCGGTCGCGACGAGGTGGAAGACCTCCGCCGGATCATCACGCGGTTTCGCACCGATATCAGCGTCCCCCTGATGATCGACAGCACCGAGCCGCCGGCGATCGAAGCAGCCTTGAAGCTGGTCGGAGGCAAGTGCGCCATCAACTCGATCAATCTGGAAGCGGGGGAAGAGCGGATGGCCGAGGTTTGCGAGCTGGCTTGCCGCTTCGGAGCCACGCTGGTGGCGCTGACCATCGACGAAGAGGGGATGGCCAAGGAGGCCGATCGCAAGCTGGCCGTGGCCAAGCGGATCTACGAGCTGGCCACGAAGGAGTACGGCATCGCCGCCGGCGATCTGATGTTCGATCCCCTGACCTTCACGATCTGCACGGGCATGGAGGATGATCGTCGTCTGGCCGTGGAGACGCTGGAAGGCATCCGCCTGATTAAGAAACATCTGCCCGAAGTGCACACGGTGCTGGGCGCGTCCAATGTCAGCTTCGGGTTGAATCCCACTGCGAGGCAGATGCTCAACAGCGTGTTCCTGCACTACGCCCGGGAGGCGGGGTTGGACGCCGCCATCGTTCACGCATCGAAGATTCTGCCGCTGTACCGCGTGGATGAGGAGCACCGCGAAGCTGCTCGGCGGCTGATCTTTGACCGCCGAGACGAGGTGGAGGACCCGCTGGCTGCATACATGGCTCTGTTTGAAGAAGCGCGAACGGCCGAGCGAGCCGCCCCCGTCGAGACTGTGTGCGTCGAAGAGCGACTCAAGAATCGGATCATTGACGGCGATCGTGTGGGGCTGGAGGACGATCTGGCCGAGGCCATCGGCAGGCACAAGCCGCTTGATATCGTCAATAACATCCTTCTCGAAGGGATGAAGGTGGTGGGCGAGTTGTTCGGGTCCGGCCAGATGCAGTTGCCGTTCGTCCTGCAAAGCGCCGAGACCATGAAGGCCGCGGTGGTCTTTCTGGAACCGCGGATGGAGAAGGCGGAGGGGCGCAAGAAGGGTCGGGTGATTCTGGCCACGGTACAGGGGGACGTGCACGACATCGGCAAAAACCTGGTGGACATTCTGCTGACCAACAACGGGTATGAGGTGATGAACCTGGGGATCAAACAGCCGATTGCGGCCATCCTGGCGGCCTACCAGGAGCATGGAGCGGACGCGATCGGCATGAGCGGGCTGCTGGTCAAATCCACGGTGGTGATGCGGGACAATCTGGAGATTATGACCGAGCGGGGGCTGGACGTGCCGGTGCTGCTGGGCGGCGCGGCCCTGACTCGGAAATACGTGGAGCAGGACCTGCGGGCCATCTACGGGGGACCGCTGTATTACGCCAAGGACGCGTTCGAGGGTTTGCGCCTGATGGACCTGGTTTGCGCGGACCACGGGCGGGTCGATCCGGAAGTGCAGGCGGTGCTGGCGCCGGAACAGCCGGCCCGCAAGCCGTTGCGCGGGGTTCTGGAGGTGCGCGAAGAGAAAGCGGCAGCTTTGCCGCGGTCCTCGATCTCGACGACGGTCCCGGTCCCCGCGCCGCCGTTCTGGGGATCGCGCGTGGTGGAGGTGCCTCTTGGAGATGCTCTAGCCTACATCAACGAGGTCATGCTGTTTCAGATGCAGTGGCAGTTCAAGAAGCTGGGTCGTCCGGCGGAGGAATTCAGGCGGCACATCGAGACCGAGGTCCGGCCGATCTACCGAAAGCTGGTGGAGCGCTGCGAGCGGGAGCACATCCTGCAACCTCGGGCAGTATATGGATACTGGCCGGCCCGGTCGGAAGGCCAGAGCCTGATCGTCTATGATCCACAGGACCACGACCGGGAGGTCACCCGATTTACTTTCCCGCGCCAAACCAAGCCCCCCTACTGGTGCCTGTCCGACTTCTTCCGTCCGGTCGAGAGCGAGGCAAAGGACGTGTTACCCATTGCGATCTGCACCGTCGGGCAGCAGGCAAGCGATGTGGCGCGACACTGGTTCGAGAACAACCGCTATCGGGACTACCTGTTTCTGCACGGCTTGAGCGTGGAGGCGGCCGAAGCGCTGACCGAGTACATACACAAACGGGTTCGGCAAGAGTTGAAGATCGGCGGCCAGGACGCCGGTGAGCTGCGTAAGCTGCTGCAGCAAGGTTACCAGGGCTGCCGGTACAGTTTCGGGTATCCGGCCTGTCCAGAGCTGGAGGACCAAGCCAAGCTATGGGAGATTCTCCAGCCGGCCGATATCGGCGTGGAACTCACCGAAGAGTATCAGTTGCTCCCCGAGCAGACCACGACGGCCCTCATCTGCCACCACCCTGAGGCGCGATATTTCAAGGCCTGAGGCGGGCCAGGCGTTACCGGGAGTCGGCCGGAGGCGATCATGCGGCGGCCGATCCCGCACCGCCGCCGAGGCGGATTGCGTCCGGCTCTCTATTGCTCGATGGGCGGCGTCACGGTCAGGTTGAGTTCGGCGGCGCGTTTCTCGATCAACTCCTTCGTGGCCGCGTCGCCCGCGCCGACAGCAAGTTCGTAGGCTCGCTGGAACTCGTTGCCGGCCGAGGTCATGTCTTCGCCTTCCCGGGCATAGGCTTCGGCCACGTGATAGTGATACTCCGCCACGTCCCTGCCGCTTTCGACGCCCAGTTCGACGGCTCGGCTCAGGGCACCGATGGCTTCGCGATAGCGCCCGAGCTTGACCTGCACCCAGCCCAGGGTGTCGAGAATCTGCGGACTGTCGCTGACCAGGTTGGCGGCCCGCTCGATGTGAGGCAGAGCCAGTTCCGGCTGATCCATGTCGTTGGCCAGCATGTAAGCCAGGTTGTTCAAGACCCCGGGCAGATTGACCATGAGAAGCCGGTTCTTGGTCGCCTCGTAAGCGCGCTCATACAGGCCGATGAGGTCCTCATAGTAGATCTTGGCCGTGTCGTATTCCCCGATCCGATAGGCGAGCTGGGCCCCCGCAGTCAAGGGCAGGATCCGTTCGCCGTCTGAGCTTGCCGAGGCGGCCATGGACTTCCACAGCTCCATGGCCTCCGAGCGGTTCTCGGGGGTCTGGCCGAGCAAAGAAGCCAGCATCATCTTGGCCGTGCGGTCGTCCGGGGTACTCTTGAGGCGCTCGCGGGCGAACTCGATGGCACCGTCCTTGCCAAGAGACAAGAGCATTCCATAAGCGACGGTCGCATTGAGTTCGGGGTCTCGGGCCGAGCCGTCCAGGGCGATTACGAAATGGGTCTTGGCTTCCTCTATTTCGCCTCTGGCGGCCAGGGCCTGAGCCCACCGGAGGTGAACGCTGGGACCGCGGCGGTCCTCGGGGACCTCGTTGGTCACGAAACTGATGACCTGATCGTAGTCGCGGGCCCGGATCCAGGCGTCCATGGCGGATGCCACGGGCGCTTCGTCATAGTTGCTGAGCTTGCAGGCTTCGCGCAAATACTGCGAGGCCTGGAAAAGGTTACCCATGTCGATGGCATTGCGGCCCAGCACGGTGTGCCAATAGGGATCGTTGGGCAACAAGTTCTTATACTGCGTGGCCAGGGCACGTTGGGCCTCGAAGCGTCCATTTCGCCCGAGGACCTCGGAAAGCAGACGGGCCACACTGAGGGCCTCTTCTGATGTTCGATTCTCGGGTTTGATCTCGGCCAGGACGCTCTGGAGCTCAGCGACGGCCGCGTCCACGTCTCTACGCCGCATAAGAGCGGTGGCCAATCGCTTGCGGTGGTTGTACTCGAACCCGTCGGGAGCCAAAGCCTTGGCCTGCGAGAGGTCATCGATGGCCTGATCCCATTCGCTTCGGACGAAGTACACGGTACCGCGGCGGTAGTAGCCGACCGCGCTCTTGGGGCTGTTTTCAAGGTAACGATCGAAGGCCTGCAGGGCCTGAGGGATCTCGCCCAACTGCAGGGCGATCTCACCTCTATAAAGCAGGCCTCTGGGTTCGGCCGGGAACTCGGCGACATAGGCCTCGATCCGCTCGCGGGCCTCTTCGAACTCCCTGGCGCTAATCAGGGCGTCGAAGATGAACCGTGCAACATTGGCCCTGTCCGATGGTTGCTGGGCCTTGGCTTGAGCGCGATCGTACCATTGCGCCGCCTTAAGGAACTGATCCCGATCGTTCAGCTCCTGGGCCTGGCCATGGTAGAAGCGACCGATCTGGAAGGCGATAGTCCAGTTGTCGGAGTAATTGGCCGCCTGCAGGAAGGCTTCTTCGGCCAGGGCCATCTGCTCTGGGCTCTTGGCCAGAGCACGGTAATGCTGAGCCAGGAAGAGCTGCGCCTGAGCCTTGGCCAGGTCGTCATCGGCCTGCTCAATCCTTCTCTTCAGCATGGACTCGGCGTCGGAGGCCCGTCCCGCCCGAGTGTAGACCCGGGAGACGAACCAGGTGCGCTCCGGGTCCTCCTCCAGGACCTCGTCGGCGATCCGGACAGCATCGTCGAACCTGCCGGCATCGGCGTACAGGTCGGCGAGCCTGACGAGGTTCTCCACGTTCTTGGGTTGCTCGCGACGGACCTCTTCGCGTTTGGCGATTCCCGCCTGGGGATCTTCCTTCTCGAGTTTGAGTTGGAGCTGCTCCCGGACCCAGGGATCAGAGGGAAGATACTTCTCGCACCCTTCCAAGTGCACGTAGAGTCCGTCCGTATCGCCTTCTGCCTCGGCCAGTTTGGCCAAACCCAGGTGGGCTCGCCCGTTGGTGGGGTCATACTCAAGGGCCGTGCTCAGGGCCTCAACCGCATCCGCGGTCTGACCGGTCATCTGGAGGGCGGCGGCCAGGTAGACGTAGCCGTCCGAGTTGCTGGGGTAGGCGCCGATGGCGTTGCGGAGGACCTCGACGGCGCGCTGGTACTCACCTCTGGCAACGAGCAGCTCGCCACGCATGAACTCTCCATTGGCGCCGTCGATGTTCAGGCGAGCAGCCTTGTCCACATATTCCTCGGCCTTCGGGAAGTCCTTGGTCAGGAGGGCCAGGCGGTACTGCCGCTCGATCACGACGGGGGTAGACGGCTCGAGTTCCTCCGCTTTATCGAGCCACTCCCGAGCCTTCTCGACGTTCCTTCTGCTGACATAGAAGTTGTACATCTGGATCGCTACGCCCGCCGGGTTTCTGCCCTGCTGAATGACCTCGATCAGTCTGGCGTCGCGCTGCTCGGGATCCTCCTCCTCCAGGTTGACCTTCATCGCCATCAGTTGGCGATCCTTGGGGTCCGCCTCCAGGCCCTTATCGATGATGGCGATGGCCTCGTCTTTCTTTTCCAAGGCCTCGTAGTGGAGCACGCCCAAGCGCACGGCCTCGTGATTGTTGGGCTCAATGGCGAGGGCCTCATGCACGAGTTTGATGGCCTCGTCGCCCCTACCCTGAAACTGCAGGATGACCGCCTGCTGCAGCTTGCCCTTCACCACGTCGTCCTGGCGGACCAGCATTGCCAGGTCCTCGCCGACCTCGTCCTCCCGCCCCAGGGCCACCAAGGCCTGAGCCCGCAGCCAGCGGCCGTGCTGGTTCTGGGCATCGATTCGAAGGACCTGTTCGGCGGCATCGAGGGCGTGCTGCGGCTGGTCGAGAGCCAATGTGATCTGGCCCAGCAGATTCCAGGCAGGCGGGAACTGAGGCCGGATGGCCAGCGCGTCTTTCACCGAGCGATAAGCAACACCCAACTGCCCGTCCTTGCGATACAGATCGGCGAGCAACAGGAGCGTCTCGACATTCGGTCTTTTGGAAGCGGCGTTGGCTTTCTCCAGCTCGTTGATAGCCTCGCGTATCTTATCCTGTCTCTGGAAGATCTTGCCCCTCAGCTTGTAGGTATCGGAGGTTTCGCCGGTGCGCTCTGAGACGGCCAGGGCAAGGAACCTCTCGGCCTCCTGTATGATTTCGTCATTGCGTTTCTTCTGTTTTTTGGTCGGCTCGTCTGCGACGTATCCTTCCAGGAGCGTTTCTACGACCTGGACATAAAGACGGAACTGGTTCTGGCGGTTCAGCATCCCTTTGAAGCCGCTGCGGGAGGCCGGAGGCCGGTCGTAGCGGGCCTTGTAGACCTGGAGAGCCTCCTCAAGCGCAGGCGGGTTCTGCTGGCGGTAGAGGTCGCCCAGGGCCATGTAAGGAAGGTACGAGTCGGGGTCCAGTTCGATGGCCCTCTCAAGAGACGTGCGGATCCGCTCGAAGAGCTGCTCCTCGGTCAGCTTCTGGTCCTCGGGCCTCTTGGCGTTTCGCATTTCCAGGAACTGACGCTGCCCGTTCCAATAGCCGCCCATGGCGATGTAAAGCTCGGCATCACCGGGGTGTAGCTCGAGGGCGGTGCGCAGCAACGCTTCTGCTTCGTCAGACGTGGCCAGGGCCTCTGCGGTGAATTCGGCGGCCTGCTCATTCCTGCTTCTGGAGCGGGCGTTTTGGGCCTGTCGGCGATAGTAATCGGCGTATCGCTGGAGAAACTCGGCGTAGCGCATCATGCCACGTGCGGAATCGGGATTGTCTTCCAGGAATCTGACCAGGATGGCCTTGGCCTCATCGAGTCGCTCACTCGACGCATAGTACATGGCCAGGTCATTCGTGTAGTCGGCGTCGTCGGGAGCCAGTTCGACGGCGCGCCTGAGATGCTCCTCGCCTTTGGCCTCGAACGACTCATCCTGGCCCTTCAGGCCGATCAGGGACAGACCGAGGGCGTTATGCCCGAGTGCCGATGAGTCCTCCAGATTCAGGAGGAGCTGGGCCTGCCCTCTGAGCTCAGCCCATACGCTCACCGACCTCGTGAGCCGAGCCTGCTCCAGGCGGAACTGGACGATGTTGCGCTGGGCGTCCAGATTCTTGGGATCGAGGGTCATGGCGGTAGACCAGAGACGGAGGGCGTAGTCGGAGTCCTCGGCCTCCATGGCCTGGTCGCCGGCCCAAACGAGGTATTTCGCGTCCTTACGGCCGGCGGCGCGATGAGCGCGCAGGTAGGCCTTGAGGGACATGACGTGCTTGCCGTCGGCGGCGTACTCCTCAGCCTGAACGACGTAGGTCTGTGGATCCTGGTCGCGCAGGGTCTTTAACATCCATATGGCCACGACCGTCAGGACGGTCATGCCGGTCAGCGTCAAGCCAACTACGAGATTCTTGTTCAATCGCTTAGCCATGATTGGTGATCCCCGGACTGAAATCGAGCCGTGCCTAGTGCCACATAGCCGCCCGCCGGCCATGTCCGCGCGGTCAGGCGGCGGAATGACTCGGGCGTACCCTGCCTTCCTCGGCAGCCTCCAGATTGTCCAGATCGGGCCAGTGCTGACTGATCAGCAGGGGCAGCACCTTGCGCAACATCTTCTTAGCCGCCTCAACAGCCGCATCACGCGATGGTTGCTCTGGCCCCAAGCCGAAGGACAGTTCCACTTTGCTGAAGTAAGCGTACCGTTGGCGGATGCTGGCCATTTCCTTACGTACCCGGTTTCGCTCCGCCGCGAGCACATTGTTCACACCAAACGTATAGACCACGACGGGACGGATGTCCTGCACGTCGCCGGGCTTGATGAAAGTCAGGGCGCGATACGGCACGCGCGTATCGTAGCCGTATTCAGCCAGCTCGGGCATATCGAAGGAGCCGGCACCACCCCCGGCCGGGCTGTAACCGGCGCCGAGGTAGCACACGTCGGGGACGTGAGGAACCTGGTCGGGCAGGCCGGTGTAGTAGGTGATGAACAGGTGTACCAGGCGTCCGGGATCGTCGGGCTCGGCGGAGGTGTCCTCCATGATCCAGTTCACGTACTCCGTGGTTCCGAGGGACTCCTCCTCTTCCGGCTGCAGGAGGCGCTTTTGCAGCACTGTGTAGGGGGCCAGAGCTTCCTGATCCAGGTATTTGAGAGGCTTGAGAAGGGGCGCGGCCTCTTTGCGGAAGTACATTTCCAGCCAGCGAGCGGAAGCCTGGAGGCTGATCGCGCCGAGACCCAGGAGCAGCGCGCAGACGAGAAATGCGCGGCTCCTGAAGGCTAGTTTCAGAGCATCCTGCATATTGCCGTCCTGAGCGTGGAATCGTGCGGGCGGGCAGCTGCCGAGAGGCTTGCCCGCCGAGCTGCGAGCCGACACGAGCTCGCCATGCTAAGCCCCAAGTCCCTAGCTGTCAACGAATTGGAGCACGCAGAGCGTCACGTGAACCGCTGCGGCTCCGGAACCAGCCAGACCGGGCTATCGGAAGGCGGATTCTCCCTCTGCCAGCCCTTGAGTCCGGCAAACGCACCCCCCGAAGGACGGTACGGGCTATGCCGGGAAAAAGTTCAGACCGGCCCCAACCCGTCCGATAAGAGCCCTGATGGACCCTACGCGCTGCTCTGACCAACCCTCTGTCGTCATCGTCGGGGCCGGCGGCCATGGCCGAGTGGTGCTGGACATTCTCTTGCGTGCCGGCACCTATCGGGTTGATGGCTTCGTGGACTCTAATCCCAATCTCCATGGTCGGCGTATGGACGGGCGGACGGTCCTAGGGGATCTGTCCTGCCTACCGCGTCTGCGTGATGAAGGGCTGTACGGCGCCGTGGTAGCCATTGGAGACAACGGCGTGCGGCGGGAGTTCGCGGATCACGTCGAGGAGATGGAGCTACGTCTGGTGAATGCCATCCATCCGTCGGCCCATTTGGCTCACAACGTGATGCTGGGAAAGAACATCGTCATCGCCGCCGGGGCGCTGGTGTGCACGCATTGCCAACTGGGCGATTCGGTAATTCTCAACACCGGGTGCATCGTGGACCACGAGTCCAAGATCGGGACGGCCGTGCATATCTGCCCGGGGGCGAAGCTGGCCGGGCGGGTAACGGTGGACTCAGGGGCGTTCATCGGGATCGGCGCAACCATCATTCAGAATGTGCGCATCGGATACGAGGCGGTAGTCGGAGGCGGTGCGGTCGTGATCCGCGACGTGAGTCCGATGACGACCGTGGTCGGCGTACCGGCCCGCGTGATCAAGGACTTCGCCTCGGTAGAGGAGTTCGCTGAGTGGCTTCTTCCGGAGTACGTTCGCGCCGAGCCTTCAGGCGTGACGGCGGATGATAGCGCGCCTGAGCGTAGCCGGTTGCCCTCGGCCACTTCCTGAACATGATGCCGGCCAGCGCCGACGCGAGTCCCTGCCGAGCCCACAGTCTTCCCGCAGTCCCGGCCGGAACGCCAGCCGCATCTACAGAAGTTCCTTAAGCACCCGGCAGACGTAGTCGACCTGTTCTTCGGTCATGGTGCTGAAGAAGGGCAGGGCCACGGTGCGGGCCGAGAGGGCCTCGGTGACGGGGAAATCGCCCGGCTTGTAGCCGAACTTGTCGCGATAGAACGGCTGGAGATGAATGGGTGTGAAGTAATTGCTGCACCCGATGCCGCGCCCGGCCAACTGCGTAAGGATGCGGTCGCGATCGGCCTGGTCGTAGGAGTCGACCAGCCGGACCACCATGACGAACCAACTCATTTGCACGTCGGCGTGGCAGCGGGCCAGAACGACCCGAGGTTCGTCGCGCAAGCGCTGGCGGTACCAGCCGGCCACGCGGGCCCGCTTGGCGAGCATCTCACCGGCGCGGGCGATCTGCACGCGTCCCAGGGCGCAGTTCATTTCGGGGAGGCGGAAGTTGTAGCCGAGCCGGGCGTGGGCCAGCCAGCCGGCGTCGGGGTCGCGGCCCTGGTTGCGGATGGAGCGGCACAGTTGGGCCAGGCGCTCGTCGTCGGTGACGATCATGCCTCCCTCGCCGGTGGTGACCTGTTTGTTGGGATAGAAGCCGAAGACACCGGCGTGGCCGAACGTGCCGGCCTTGCGGCCCTTGTAGGACCCCCCTACCGCCTCGCAGGCGTCCTCCAGCACGAAGAGGCCGCGACGGCTGGCGAGGTCCAGGATCGGGTCCATGTCGGCCACCTGCCCGAAGACGTCCACGGGGAGGAGGCCTCGGGTCCGGTCGGTGACCGCCGGCTCCATGCGGCTTGGGTCAATGTTCCAGGTCTCCGGATCGATGTCCACGAAGACCGGTTTCGCCCCGACGAAGAGGATGCAGTTGGTCGAGGCGATGAAGCTGAACGGCGTGGTGATGATCTCGTCGTCGGGCCCGGCCCCGAGAGCCAGCAGGCACGCATGCAGGCCGGCCGTGCCGCTGCTGACCGCAATGGCGTGGCGGCTTCCGCAGTAATCCGCGAAGGCCTGCTCGAACGCCGGCATCTCTGGCCCCAGAGCCAGCGAGTGGGTGTGCAGCACCGCCGCCACGGCTTGGCGCTCAGCGTCGGTTATGTCGGGGCGTGACAAGGGAACTTCCATCCGCCACCTCGATGCGTGCTGCGGGCTATGCGATTGACCGCTCTCCGGTAAGACGAAGGTGTAGGGGCTGCGGTTCGACAAATCAAGCGGACCAGCCGCGCGGGCACTTCGTCGCTTGTTGGCATGGCGGGGGCTCCGTATCATGTCCGCCCTGCCCGCAGTCTATGAACAGAAGGAGTGGGCGGAGTGGCAAACGCAGCCCTCGGCAGCAAAATCCAGGACAAGTCCGCCGTGGTCGCGATTATGGGGCTCGGCTACGTCGGGCTGCCCCTCATGCGCACCTTCACGGGTGCCGGTTTCCGCGTTTTGGGTTACGACATCGACCAGGCCAAGGTGGACAGCCTGAATGCGGGCAAGAGCTACATCCACTACATTCCAGACGACCTGATCGCTGGCCTGCGCGACAAGGGGATGTTCGAGGCGACGAGCGACGCGTCGCGGCTGCGAGAGGCCGACGCCATTCTGATCTGCGTGCCGACACCGCTGAACCCGATGCACGAGCCCGACCTGACCTACGTACTCAACACGGCTCGGACGATTCTGGAGCACCTTGTGCCCGGGCAGTTGATCGTGCTGGAATCGACCACGTACCCGGGCACGACGCGTGAGGAGGTGCTGCCGCTTCTGGAGTCGAAGGGCATGAAGGCGGAGCGAGACTTCTTCCTGGCCTTTTCGCCGGAGCGCGAGGATCCGGGGCGCAAGGACTTCTCGACCGAGACGATTCCCAAGGTGGTGGGCGGGATCGGACCCAAGAGTCTGGAGCTGGCGACGGCCCTGTACGGGCAGGCCATCAGCAAGGTGGTGCCGGTCTCGTCCTGCGAAGCGGCCGAGGCCTGCAAGATCCTGGAGAACGTCTATCGGTGCGTGAACATCGCCCTGGTCAACGAGATCAAGGTGCTCTTCGACAGGATGGGCATCGACGTGTGGGAGGTGATCCGGGCGGCGTCGACCAAACCTTTCGGGTTCACGCCGTTCTACCCGGGGCCGGGGCTGGGCGGCCACTGCATTCCGATCGATCCGTTCTATCTGTCATGGAAGGCCCGCGAATTCGGCACGCCGACGCGGTTCATCGAACTGGCCGGCGAGATCAACAGCAGCATGCCCGAGTACGTGGTCAAGCGGTTGAGCGAGGCGCTGAACGAGGAGCGCAAGCCGGTCAACGGCTCGAAGATTCTGGTCATGGGGCTGGCTTATAAGAAGGACATCAACGACCTGCGCGAGTCGCCGAGCGTGACGCTGGTTGAGATGCTGCGAGCCCGCGGCGCGCTGGTGGACTACTGCGACCCGTTCATTCAGCAGACGCACCGGCAGCGCGAGCACGATCTTCAGATGATAAGCGTCGAGGTCACGCCCGAGAGCGTGGCGGCCTACGACTGCGTGGTCATCGCCACGGATCATTCGCAGTTCGACTATTCGATGCTGGCCGATCACGCCC
>CP070685.1:2425583-2428746 GCA_020352895.1 Phycisphaerales bacterium | reverse complement strand
GGTCGTCCACCTCGACGAACTCGAAGAAGTTGGCCCCGATGGTCAGGGCCCCCTTGCTGCCCTCGTCCGAAAGCGGGATGGAGCCGCGGGCCTCGCTGGACAGATACCCCCAGTCGCGCACCGGGATCCGGCGGTCGCCGTCCGGGTTGATCCAGGGCTGGAACTTTTCGATGTAATGGCCCACGGTGCCGCCCTTCCAGCAGGCGATGAGTCGCAGGTTTGGCCAATAGTCGGCCGGCTTGAGCACGCCGTCCCGCTTGCCTCGGGCATGCTCCAGGGCCTGGGCCCGCCGGGGGTTGGGCCGGAAGCGCGGCCGGAGGCTCTCACGAATTCGTGGGGCGATGTCGTACCGCTTCGAGAGCGTGCCGTCGCGAACGTCCCGAATGATGTCCTCGCCGAACTCGTTGGCCTTCTCGCACATTTTCAGGATGCTCGATGGGTTGGCCGTGCAGAGGAAGCCGACGTTGTCCTCCAGGCTGATCCGCATGATCGCATAATACTTCGCCTGGTAGTCCTCGATCTCGAACACGTCGTAGGGGATCGAGTACAGCCGCCGCACCAACCCCGGCATGTTCTTGTAGATGTGTCCGGACGTCGATCCGAACGGCACGCCCGACGGCGCGTACCCTTCGATGGCCGGCGAAACAAGGGTGACGATCTTGGTGTCGTAGACGTAGGGATGATCCTTCCGGAGATGATAGAGCCACGTGCGCGTGGTGTCCTTGTGCTCGCGCCCCTGGCAGGTGGGGGTGACCGGAATGTACTTGGCGTCGCCCGTCGTCCCGCTGGTCTGGGCGAACATGACCGGGTTCTCCGCGGTGAACACGCCTTTGTGTCCGGACAAGACGCGCTGCATGTCATCTTTCATGTCTTCATAGGTTGTGATGGGCACACGCTTCTGAAATTCGGCGATCGAGTCGATCGAGGCGAAACCGTAGCGCCTGCCAAAGTCTGTTTCGGCGTTACGGCAAACCATGCTCATGAGCTTGTCGGTCTGTGTGCTCAACGGGTCCTGGGCGGCCCGCTCAAAGCGCTTGGCCGAACGTTTCGTGACAAAGCCGATGATCTGACCTGTCAGCGACATGACGTTCCTCCCCGAAGTCACTCCCGCTTGGCGCGGGCCGACCCGCACTGCTGCCCGATCCAGCGGGCCATATCGTTCACCAGCCGCTCCGGTGCGTCAAACTGAATCGAGTGGGTCTGATCTTCGTATTCCACGACGTCCAGCACGTCCTGTCCGCCGCGCTCGAGCACGCGCAGCACTCCGGCATTGTCGATGATCCGGTCTTGCCCGGCGAGAAACAGCAGGATGGGCAGCCGGTTTTTCGGCATGTGCCGGTCGATATAGCCCTCCATACGGTGGCTCTCCACCAGAAACCGCGCGCTGGCCGACTTGAGGCGCAGCGGATCCTCCTGAATGTATTTCAGGAAGACCGGAGTCGTGGTGAACATCTCCGCCTCGATGGGCAGTGGGATTTGAGTCCGCGGACTCACGCCGGACGCGATGAGTGTCCGAGCCCTGGTCAGCGGGCCCGCGTCGACCAGGGCGCGAAGCCCGGGCGTGATCAGAATCAGTCCGTCGAGTTCGTGGGGGTATGTCAGGGTGTAGGCGACAGCTTGCTTGCCGCCCCAGGAGAGTCCCACCAGAACCACGTGCTCGTAATGACGGCGCAACGGCTGGACAAAGAAGCGCACGTCCTCCAGGAGCAGGCGGTACGAGTCGGCATGCCCGGATACGAACCCGCGGTTCTCCCGGTTGACGCCGCTTCCCCGTCGGTCGAGGCAAAAGACATCGTAGCCCTTATCGCGAAGCAGTTCACCCGCGATGTCGAACCACGCCGCGTGGCTCTCGATACCGTGCAGGTATACCAGTGCGGCGAGGGGACTCTGACCAGATTGGCAATGCGCGACGAAGCCCAACTTGCGCCCGTCGGACCCCGCAAAAGTGCCCTCGCGGCGCGGCATCAGAACCGGATCATCCAGGAATTCGTCCAGAGCGGTCGGCGAGGGATCCGCCGCGGGGCCCTTATGAAGCGCGCAGCCAGCCCAGAGGGTGCAGGACCAAAACGTTCCCAGCATAAGGCACACAGTCCCGCGCACGGTATCTCTACTCCGCACCGATCTCAGGGCAGGCTGACAAGGCGCTCGGCGACGCCCCGCAGCACGTGGGAAACTTCGTGGTCCGGCATGGCCCTGGTGATCAGGGTCCGGCTCTCCAGCCGGGCAAGATCCTCGTGCAAGGGGATCATGCCGATGACCTCGTATCCGAAGGTCTCCTGCAAACGCTGTCGGAGCTGCTCTTCGTTGACGTGGGAGAAGGTTTTGTTGGCGAGGAGGAACTTGTGCGGCACCTCCAGCTTGTTGGCGATCTCCGCCAACACGGCCGTCCCGTAGTAGTCCTGCTGGTCCGGCCGGATCAAGATGACTAGGGCGTCCGAGATGGCCGTGGTCAGCATGGTCTCCTTGTTCAGCCCCGGGTGCGTGTCGATGAACAGCAGGTCCAGCTCCAGATCGCTCAGTAATTGATCGAAGTGCTGGTTCAGCCGGCTGACGTCGTATCCCTCGTCCAGGATGCGCGTAATGGCCCTCGTGGTCAGCGACGCCGGTACAAGCCAACAGCGCCCCGTTGCCTCCGGGTTGATTCGTCGCGTCACGTCGTAGGCCGTCTCGCCGATCGTACAGCGGCCCCACAGGAAGTCGACCAGCGTCAGCTTGATGGCCTCCTGCTCCATTCCGAACAGCACGTGGACACCCGGCGACTGCAGATCGGTGTCCAGCACGGCCACCCTCTTGCCCGCTTCCATGGCGCACGCGGCCACATTGGCGGTGACGTTGGACTTGCCTGTGCCTCCGCGGTACGAGTGCACGGAAACGATTTTGCCCGGACCCACGTGTGCGTTTCTCCTTCGGGAAGCCGATGCCGGTCGTCCGGCATTCCGATCCGATTGGCGTGAATATAGTCCCGCCGCCCGCCGGCTTCCACCCGGCGCATCAGGGACCTTGCCTTTTCGGATGGGAGGACCGGCTTGTGCATGCGCGGCGGGGCGGTACCATCGGTCCTCGTCTGGCATGGCCGGAATCGTACGCATGAGTACCGCCCAACACGAACAGCGTCTCCAAACCGCGCGCCAGGTCAGGCTTACGATCATCGAGGGTATGCGCC
>CP070685.1:2387974-2425483 GCA_020352895.1 Phycisphaerales bacterium | reverse complement strand
CGATGATCGCTTCGCAGGCTCTGGTCAACATCGGCATGACCATGGGGATCATGCCCATTACCGGGCTGACCCTGCCTTTTGTCAGTTTTGGTGGAAGCAGCCTGCTGACCAGCTTCCTGGCCGCGGCCATCATGATCAATGTCAATCAGCGCCGCCCCGTCATCCTTGCCAAGAAGCCCTTCGAGTTCGGCGACGAAGATGATTGACCACTGGCGTAGGAGTGTCCTACTGCTTCCCTGGCAATTCTCGGCCGCACTCCGGGCACCTGTTGTCGGTCGTATCGCGAAGATATTCGCCGCAGTGCAGACAGTAGATGACCGGCTCGCCACATTCCGGGCATCGCCCGCTGACATTCCCGCGCAGGTTGTAGCCGCACTTGTGGCACTTCGGTACGGGAGGCTTCCGCTCCACGACGAAGCAGCGAACACGCCTGCAGCGGCTGCACCAGCCCAGCTTATATGACTTGCCTCGGCCTCCGAGCCTGATGATTCCTGCCTGTTCGGCATCGATAGCCAAGCCGCAGGTCAGACATCGGACGCGCCAACCCGGTGCTAGGTCCTTCATTGGCCGTTCTCTCCCGCAATGCAGGTACGCGCCAAGCCCAGCCAACATGCTACCAGAGATCCTGGCCGCCCGGGCGGTCCGGGGGTTCCACGTGAAGCAATCGCGAGGCGCCCAGTACGCTTCGCTTTGATGAGCGCCCGCGGTTCAGGATACAATCGAGGTCACGGCCCTGGGCTAGGCTTTGAATCGCGCCTGTCTCAAAAGGCCTCCGCTGATCTGAGCCCGACTTCGGCCCTGCCTCGGTCGGCATGAGATCGGGGCGGGGAGGAGTGGTTTGCATCGGCCTGGATGAGCTGCGACGGTGCGGGCACCGGCGTGCTATGGCAGTATGCTTCAGTGACGGCCCAAGCCCCCAATGCTGAGGTGGGCGAGTATGAGCACAGACCAGTCTCACCCTCGCGATCCGCAGAACAGGAAGTGGGCAGATGCGATGCCGGAGAAGTTGACGGAAACGATCCAACCCGAGGAACGCGTCAGGATGCCCCAGCGCATCGGGCGTTTTCACATCAAGCGGATCATCGCCTCGGGCGGCATGGGTACCATCTATGAGGCGCTTCAGGAACGTCCGCGCCGCGCCGTAGCCGTCAAGGTTATGAAGCAGGGCGTCACCTCGCGTTCGGCCCTGCGGCGGTTTGAGTACGAATCGCAGGTTCTTGCCCGGTTGCGGCATCCGGGTATAGCTCAGGTCTACGAGGCCGGTACATACGACGACGGCGGGGGACCGTTGCCGTTCTTCGCCATGGAGTACATCCCCAATGCCAAGCCCATCACCGAATACGTGCATGGGAAGAAAAGCTCTGTGCGCGAACGGCTCGAGCTGTTCACACACGTCTGCGACGCGGTTCATCACGGCCATCAAAAAGGCATCATCCACCGCGATTTGAAGCCCGGGAATATCCTTGTGGATTCCCAAGGCCATGCCAAGATTATCGACTTTGGCGTAGCCCGCGCCACCGACTCGGATCTTGCCGTCACCACCCTCCAGACCGAAGTCGGGCAGCTCGTCGGAACATTGTTGTACATGAGCCCCGAACAGTGCGTCGCCGATCCTCACGACATCGATACCCGCAGCGATGTCTATGCTCTCGGCGTCATGCTCTATCAGATGCTTTCCGGCCAGCTTCCGTACGACATGACCTCCAGAACCGTGGTCCAGGTCACCTCCGTGATCCGCGAACAGCAACCAAGGCGCCTGAGCGCCGTCAACGCCGCCATGAAGGGCGATATGGAGACGATCGTATCGAAAGCCCTCGAGAAGGACCGCGATCGTCGCTATCAATCCGCGGCCCAACTCGCCCAGGATATCCGGCACTATCTCGCCGGCGAGGCCATTCTCGCGCGTCCCCCGAGCGTCTTCTATCTGCTGCGCCTCTTCGCCCGGCGCCACACAGCGCTGCTCTTTGCCCTGGCCGCGCTGTTTGTCGCCCTGACGGGGGGGTTGGTCGTCAGTAGTTCGCTGTACGTGCAGGCCGATAGTGCCCGGACTGAGGCCGCCGGCGAGCGCGACCACGCCCGCGCCGCCGAACAGCGCGCCCAGCGGCGTCGCGCCGAGGCCGAAGCCGTGACGAAGTTCCTGAGCGACACGCTCGCCTCCGTGGATCCGTATGAGGCCCTGGGCACAGAGATGACCGTCAAAGCCATGCTGGATCGAACGGCGGCAGATATCGACGGGGCCTTTCCCGACCAGCCGTTGGTGGAAGCCGCTCTGCGCACCACGATCGGCAATACGTATCGTGCACTCGGGGAGTATTCCGCAGCCGAGCCCCATCTCCGGACCGCGCTGAGACTGCGGCAACGAGAGCTGGGCGACGAGCATCTGGAGGTGGCGGCGTCCCTGCACGATCTCGCCTGGCTGCTGCACAAGAAAGGAGACTTCGCGGCGGCGCGAGGGCTGTACGAAGAGGCGCTCAGCCTGCGACGCCGGTTGCTGGTCGAAGACCACCCGGATGTCGCTGACACCCTGAACAACTTGGCCAACCTTCTCATCGCCCAGGGCCAGTATGCTGCGGCCGAGCCGCTCCACCGCGAGGCCCTGGACCTGCGCCGGAGGCTGTACGGAGAGGAACACCCCGCCGTGGCCGAGAGCCTGAACAACCTGGCCTCGCTGGTGCACACCAAAGGGGACTATTCGACCGCCGAGTCGCTATATCGCGAGGCGCTTGCGATACGCCGAAAGACCCTTGGCCCTGAACATCCGTATGTCACCACCGCGATGAACAATCTGGCGATGCTGCTGAAGGACAGGGGCGACTATGCCGCCGCCGAGCCACTGTTTCGTGAGGCGCTGGCTCTGCGGCGCAAGACGCTGGGTGATGAGCACCCGGCCGTGGCCACCGGCCTGAACAACCTGGCGTTGTTGCTGAAAACCAGGGGTGACTACGCGGCCGCCGAGCCGCTCTATCGTGAGGCGCTGACCATCCGGCGCAAGCTGCTCGGCGATGAGCACCCGCAGGTGGCCTCGACCCTGCATAACCTGGCGGGCCTGCTCAAGGCGGAAGGGGACTACGCGGCGGCCGAGCCACTCTATCGTCAGGCGCTGGCTATCGCGCGTAAAAGCTACGGACGGGAGCATCCGCATGTGGCCACTTCCTTAAACAATCTCGGAGAGTTGCTCAAGCTCAAGGGCGATTTCGCCGCCGCCGAATCGCTCTACGGCGAGGCGCTGGCCATGCGGCGCAGACTTCTGGGCGATGAACATCCCGCCGTGGCGACAGTGCTCAGCAACCTTGCGGCGCTGCTGCTTGCCAAGGGCGACTATGCACGGGCCGAGCCGTTGCTGCGCGAAGCCGTGGGGATCTTTCGAAACACGCGGCCGGGCAACGACTGGAAGGCTGCAATGACGGTGAGCACGCTCGGTAGCTGTCTGACGGCGCTGGGACGCTTCGATGAGGCCGAGCCGCTGGTCTTGGAGAGCTACGCGACCGTCAACGCAGTCAGAGGGCAGCGCCATGAGGACACCCACAAGGCGATGGAACGTGTCCTCGCTCTTTACGAAGCATGGGACAAGCCCGAGCAGGCCGCCAGGTGGCGGGCCATGCTGGCGACGGCATACCCTACAACCGCGCCGGTCGAGCCAGAACCATGACACTCAGAGCGCCGTGAATCTTGGCAGCTCTTGGGTTCCGGCGCCCCAGGCTCACGGTCGAGTAGTCGCCATCAGCCGATCGCACGTCGACTCGGCTGGCGAGGGTCTCTTCCGCGTACGGGCGCGTGCAGCCGGGCCAACGACTCCCAGCCCGCACCTGCCGAAGTGGCCGTTGCCACGCGGGTGACCGTGGCGATGCTCGCCGCCTGACCCGCGACTAATCGGCAACTGCGTCTGGGCTGGCCGGGCGGGGTCGCTCCAGCAGGAGGCGATGGAATCTTTGACACACACCGGCCTGTTGCCACTCGTGAAGTCGGTTCCACTGGGTCATCTCACAGCAGCTCTATCCTGGCAGGAATCCTGCCGAGGAAGGCGTTTTGAGCACGAACAGGATCCTGGTCAAACAGACGCGGTCAGACTTGCGCGGCTGGCCGCCCTTGGAAGCGGGCTTCCAGCAGGAAGAAGCAGCTCGACGGACACCCGGTGCTCGTCGTCGACTCGCACTCTCGACATGACATTCTCCTTGACGCAACCTGTCGCATCCAGCGACCGGGATACTGTCGGCATAGGAGGTCGCGCCTCGTGAGTACTGGTGGGTGCTCCAAGTATCAGTGACCGAGCAGACGCGAGCCCATGGCGAAGAAGATGAGGGCGAGCAGAAGCGTGCCGATGCCGAAGGCCAGGAACCCAAGAGGGTGCATCACGCGCTTCCACTGCGACCACTCGTCGCGCAGGCGAATCTTGTCCAGCTCGCCCGCGGCCGACAAGCGGTCGAACCAACGTTTGCGTTCATGTAGCATCTCCTCCCGAGTCATGCGGCCCGAGAAGATCACCGGGTCCATGGGGAACTTCTCCATGCGGAAATGCACATTGAAGAAGTGGAACGTGAAGATAAATCCCGCGGCGAGCAGGGCTTCGTCGCTGTGCACGATCTGGGCAACGTTGATGATCCAGCCCGGAAGGATGCGCGTAAACTGTGCGGGGAACCACATGACCAGCCCGCTCAACCCGATGATGGCCACGCCCCAGAAGACCGCGAAATAGTCGAACTTCTCCCAGTACGTCCACTTATCGAACTGAGGGCGGGGCCCGCGGCCGAAGAACCACTTCTGGTGTGACCACCAATCCCTCAGATCGTCCAGGTTGGGCAAGGGCATTTCCGGACCGAACGCTATCCGCATGTACTGCCTGAGGCTGTAGCGCCCCGTCCGAGGATCACGGAATTCGTGCCGGCGCCGGATGAAGGCTCGGACCAGAGTGGCAAGATGCAGCCCAAAATAGACGAACGTGATGATCGCCCCCAGGCGATGCAGGGCCCCGGCCACCTTCAACCCTCCCATCATCCGGATCATCCAGTGCGCCCATTCGGTGTAGTAGAACTTCAGCGGCATGCCCGTGGCCACCAGGAGCAGGAAGCTGATGACCACGAGGATGTGCAGAAAGCGCTCGAAGGGGCGGAACCGCACGAAGATCTCCTGGTCCTCGAGCGTCTTGGCTTTGACTTCCCGAAACGCTTTGGGATCACGCACGTAAAGAGTGATGGAGCGGACAAACCACAGGAGAGTATGTACTCCGAAGAAAACGAAGGTACCCACCACGATGGTGGTCATGAATACGAAGGTCCAGTAAAGGACGGGGTATAGGTCGCGATCAGTATAGTCGGCGTGGGCAATGTAACTGGTGAACTTCTCAGTGGCATACGGGTGGCACTGACGGCACGTGCGCAGCTTGTTCTCGCCTGCCAGGCGGCTCGCCGGATCACCGATGGGAACGATGTCGTGGTGTCCGTGGCAATCGTAGCAGGCCGCCACGTCGGGAAGACCCAGAGCTATCGCCTTGCCGTGGAACGTCTCCTGATAGCGCTCCAGTCGATCGGCGTGGCATTGCCCGCACCTTTGATCGCTCTGCAGCTTGAACGGGCCTACTCCGGGCTTGATGATCTGGTGGGCCGTGTGACAGGTGGCACAAACGGGGCCCCGCTCGTCCCCCGCAAGCAACAGTTGTCCGTGGATGCTGTTGCGGTAGATGTTCTCCACTCCAAGGTGACACTTGCCGCAGGTGTGAGGTACCTTGTCCTTGTGGATGGTTGACCGAGGATCGGTCGAGCGCCAAATGTTGTGCACGCCGTGGCAGTCGTTGCAGGAAGGAGCGACGATCAGTCCGTCGACGATGAGGCCGCGACCGTGCATGCTGTCGATGTACTGCTGGGCTGCTTGAGGTTCATGGACTTTCGTCTCGTCCATCAGGCGGGGGTTCGAGTGGCACTTGGCGCAGGTGAACGGCAGCTGCAGCTTGTGCGTGCGCGACTGCGGATTGCGGGAAGAGATGATGTCGTGGGTCCCATGACAGTCCGCGCAACTGGCCGCCCGGCCCTCGCCTCCTGCGGACGCCTGCCCGTGCACGCTGCCGGCGTATTCCTCCTGCTGCAGGGAGTGGCAGTTACCGCAACGGGCCGGCTCGGTGCGAATCGGGTGCGGCAGCCGGTCGCAGTCCTGATGGCAGGAAGTGCAACTGATGGTCCGGTGCACGGAGTGTGCATAGGTTTCTGGAGATACGAAAAGGCTCGCGGGCTCCTCGCGGGGATCCTCACCGGGAAGCGGCCGGACCATCATCCGGCGCCGATCGGGCTCCATTGTGGAAATGCTCTCATTTCCGTGGCAGTTTAGACACCGCGTGTTCTCCGGCGGGGTCTGCGCCCGGGCCGGGGCCGACATCGAACCGCCACACCCTAGAGCCATCCCGAGCAAGACCGCTTTGTATAAGAAACTCCGTTTCACGCGAACAAGTCCGTACGTTGCGAGCGTGGAGCTCGGAAGTACTCCGCCCCGACCTGCGTCTACCTTTCGTTCAGAGACCGCTCCAGGGCCTCGCGGTAGTGCTCCGCGGCCTGCTTGTACTCGCCTTTCTTCTCGTAAAGCTGTCCGAGGTAGTAATGCACCCGCACGGGGTCGGGATTCATTACCAGCGCCTCGTTGAGCAGTTTCTCGGCCTGGTCCAGCCGGTCGCGCTTCAGGCTGATCAGTCCTAGCACGAGCTTGGCCCGATGGAAGTCCGGTTGCCGGACCAGCAACGCCTGGATCCGCTTCTCAGCTTCGTCGCCCCTTCCCTCGGAGACGAGCAGGTCAGCCAGATCGACGATTACATCAGGACACTCCGGGTCCACCGCAAGGGCCTGCTCCAGCTCGACCATGGCGGCCTGGGCCATACCTTTCCCCCGAAGGATCGCTGCGGCGGAGCGGTGGCGGTCTACCTTGGCCCGAACCTCATCTTTGATTCGCGGCTTGCTGGCTAGCCGCTGGGCCAGCTCCTCGTCGTCGAATTCTCCCAGGGCATGGCGGCAGTAGAGGTCGGCCTGGAATTCGTAATCCCGATTCCAGCCGGAGAGCACGTGCAGCAGCTTGCCCTCCCTCGAGGCGATGAGCGTGGTTGGGAAGACCAAGAGCCCGACCTGACCGTAGTAGGTCCGCCCCTCGTCGACGACGAAGGGCTCATGGGCCATGATCCGATCCCGTAGCAGGCGGAAATAATCGGCTTCCTCACTGTCGGCGGACATGTAAACCACGGCGAGTTTGCTTCCGCCGATGTTGCCCGCGATCCGGTGGCCCGAGGCCACCGCCTCCTCGGACTGCCTCTGGCGCGCACTCAGATAGACCAGCATAAGGGCCTTGCCCTCCGCGAGTTCGCTCGTCACCGGCTGGCCGTCCAATCCAGTGCCCCTGAATGGGGGCAGAGGCTCACCCACGTTAAGATTGCGCAGCCGATCGGCCCGGGCCTGGGGAACGGGCACAAGCGGGAAGGTCAAGCTCATCACAAGGCAGGTGAAATGGAATCTGCGCATCGGCGTCAACCTCCTTCGGGGCGTGTCGTGGGTTGGCTTGCGGCGGGCGCCGCCGTGGTCTCGGGCCATATGGCGGGCTCGTCAGGGGGTTCGTAGATCAGGGGGTTCTGGCGGTCGTACCGGGAAGGTCGGTGGCAACCCGGCCTGCAGCCACCGCCTGTCTCAGTCTTCTCATAGTTGATGGGCAGCTTCCATCCGCCGGTGCCAAAGGGCACAGAGTCACGAATGTGCTTCGCCTTCCTGCTGGCATGGGTCTCGTGACAGGCACGACAGGTCCGGCCCTTGATGTCCTTGTTCACATGCAGGTAGTGAAGGTTCAGGTCACCGTTGCGGAAGTCGGTCAGGCCGCCCGTGCGCGGATCGAGAACCAGCTCGCGGTTGTGGCACGCGAAACACAGCGCGTAACTCTCCTCCAGGAAGGGAGCATAGAACTCGGGTGGATACTCCTTGAACAGCAAACGGAAGATATTGCCTCCATGAATCTGGTGGCAGGCCACGCAGCTCCGCTGGGCGATTGGTCCGTGCAGACTCGTGCCTTCGGCGAGGACGGCCTTCATGTTCATCAGCTTGGTTCCGTCCTCCAGATCGATCTCCCGATCATGGCAGGAAAGGCACACCTCCACCATATCATTGATGAGGATCGCGGCATAGTCGCTCCCGTGGGGGTCGTGGCAGTTGCGACAGGCTTGGCCCGTTGAAACCGCACCGTGTGTGGTGGTCGCCTCTTGAACCACGGCGGCGATCTGTGAATGGCACTCCAGACAGAGTTCCCTGGTATCCGCTTTGACCATCATCTTCCTCTCGGCGGCGTGAGGGCGGTGACAGGCCAGGCAGTCCACCGAAACCGGTCCGTGGATGTTCCGCACTCGTTCCAGGTGTTGCTTGGTGGAAAGATGACATTCGAGGCACAGGTCTGGCCCCGAATGGGCGAGGAGCTTGGGGTTGTCCGAGCTGTGCGGCCGGTGGCAGGTGGTGCAGATGCCCGCGGCCACCGGTCCGTGCACCACAGGCAGCCCTTCGGTCACATCAACGTGACATCGCGCGCAACTGGAAGCCCCTTCGCCGCCGCGGAGCATGAATCGCTCCTGCCCCCCATGAGGATCGTGGCACTCGGTGCAGGTGCCCTGAGCAACCGGTTCGTGCACGTACTGCCCGCTCAGGTCGAGTTGATGGCAGAACCCGCACAGCTCCTGCCCGGTCCGGGGATACGAAAAAGTGTGCTTGAGGGGGTCGGCTTCCTCGTGGCAGGCGTCGCAGGCGTCCACCCCCACCGGCCCGTGCGTGAATCGCATACTCTTGATTCCAGGGTGACATTCGGCAGTCACGCAGCCCTCCCGTGGGACTGACTGGGTGGGCTTCTGGACCGGCTCTGCCCGCAGGCTGGACGCAAGCCCCAGGATCATCAGCCCCCCCAGAATCTGTGTCGTTTGCCGCGTCGGAGTTCTCACACTTCACCTCACTGCACTGGCCGAGCTCCCTGGGCGCGATCCGCCGTGCCTCCCGGGGCTCCGATCATACTCCATCGGCTCGTGACAACCCGGGCTGCAGCGCCCGCCGGTCGGGGTCTGCTCGAAGCGGATGGGCATCGACCAGCCTCCACCCTCAAAAGGCACCTGCCCGGCCATATGCTTGGGCAGATTGCTGCCGTGGATCTCGTGACAAGTCCGGCAGCTCCGTCCTTTCTCGGGCCGGTTCACATGTAGATAGTGGAGGTTTCGCTGGCCGTCGCGGAAGTTGGTTAGCGCCGTGGTCTGCTCTTCCAAAACGGCGGCCGGGCTGTGGCAGTCGAAACACAGGGCGTAATTGGCCAGATCAAAAGCTTGATAGAACGCCGGGGGAAAGTACTTATACAGCAGTCTGGCATTGCTCGAACCGTGTACCTGATGGCAAGCGCTGCATTGCCCCGTGCGCACCGGCCCGTGCAGCGATTCACGTCCCGAACCCGTGAGTACCGGACGCATGTCCGGAATGATACGGCCGTCGTAGGCCTCAAGCGGCTTGTCGTGACACTGCAAGCACAGTGTTCTCAGTTCGTCTCGCAGCAGGAACGGTCGGCCCACCGCGTGGGGATCGTGGCAATTCGCACAGCGATGACCGGTGAAAACGGCCCCATGCGGCGACTCCGCCTCCGCAACCGTCTCTTCGATGTCGACGTGGCACCCGAAGCACAGCTCCTCGACCGGCTCTGTCAACATACCACCGTAGGGTGAGGAATGGGCTTCGTGGCACCCAACACATCCCTCCTCGACAGGCGAGTGGGTGGCCTCCGGCCCCGCGCTGAGGAGCTGGCGCTTCAACCCCTGATGGCAAACCAGGCAGTGCTCCTTACCCGCGCCGCCGATCAGCAGGAATGGGTTGTCGCTCTCGTGTGGCTGGTGACAGGCAGTGCACAGGCCCGCCGCAAACGGACCGTGTAGATGCGACTTCCGTTCGATGTAATGGCACTGCTGGCAGGTTAATTCCACTCCGGGCGCCGTGAGCAGAAACTTGGACTCCGAGCCGTGCGGATCGTGGCAGGGTAGGCAACCTTCGCGGTCAATCACCTCGTGCACGTACTTCTTATGCCCGGTAGCCGGATGACAAAACGTGCAACCTTCTACGCCCGGTCTCTTGAGCGGGAACTTGTGTTCCGGCTGCTCCGCCTCGTGGCAGGCGTCGCAGGCTCCGGCAACCACCGGCCCATGCCGGTAGGCCACTTCGAGAAGATCCTGATGGCAGCCGTCCGTCAGGCAGCCGGTCTGTTCAGGGAGAACGTCCGCGGCGGCGGTTGTCGCGGGTGACGCCGGAGCCACGGGGGCAGCCTCGGGGGTCGTTTCAGCCGTCTCGGGGGCCGGCAACTCAACCACGGGGCTCTCAGGATCTGGCGAGCCGAGATCAGAACGACAGCCCACGGCCGCGACCAGGATCAGGACGGCCGCGAACATCGCGCGCGGGGCCCGGCAATCGATGAAACCTCGGAATACCACAGGCTCCTGCATGACAGTCATCCGCGCTTCTTCGGATCCGGCACTTCAGAGCCGGCCGACCCGCTGCTCGCCGACGCCGCCCGCCCTGGCGATTCGGCGGCGGTCCGTGCGACCATCGCTTCCGCCTGCCGGCAGAATTCATTGGCCGCATTAAGGAGGGCTGTAGCATAATTCACGTTGTGTACGCCTCTCCCTAGCTTCACCAACAGCCGATTGTGCTCGGCGTCCGCCAGGAGGCTCCGCGCACGCCTCCGCGTGGATGCCGACAACTCCGCCCCCGCCAGGGCCGCTTCGGTCCGGGCGTACAACGCAGCCGTCTCATCCTGCTTCGCGGTAATCCTCTGCTCCCACTCTTCCAGGGTGCCATCATACTTGGGCCCGTGGCAGTACGTGCAGCTCTCGCCGACGGCGGTAAAGGTCTGGCCCGCGATTTCGGCTACGCTCTCCGGATTCTGACGGTGGCGATGGCAGGCGATACAGTCCACCTCGGATCGGGCCATCGGGCTGGGCATGTCCGGAACACCCCGCCCTCCGACTCCGAAATACAGTTCGGCCGGGCCCCCATGGTTGCCCATATGGCAGGCTCCGCAGGAACCGCTCCGGTCTCTTGCAGAGGCGCTGAGCTGGTGTTCTATCTGAATATGGCAGTTCGTACACTCTATCTTGTGGCTGGTCACGTGGTTGCTATGCAGGAAATCAGTGTCCTCAAATCGCGCCAGGTGCTCGGCCTGGTTGTGACAATTGCCGCAGACCTGCTTCGGCACCTGTCCATCACCGCTGACCGAATCACTGTGGCAGTTCTCGCAGGCGACGCCGCGGGCCACGTACTCCTGGTGGTCAAACAAACCGAGCTCCATCTGGATCACATGGCGTGGGGCGTCATGGCAGGAGCGGCATCCGCCCAGCACCTCGTTGTCGCGCCCATGCCGCAGGCCTTTGAAATGGCAGATGAAGCACGTGTCCAGGGTTACGGTCAGGTGCTCCCCCTGCACAATCTGCGAGTGGCAGCTCACGCAGCGGAGCTGCTTACCTCTCCGAAGTCGACCCAGGTGCGGCGTATGGTCGAATGAAACCTCGATGGGCTCACCATCGGTGGCAATCATGCCCCAGCGCACTTTTCCCTCCAAGAGGCGCTTCTCGTGACAGCCGCTGCGCAGACAACTCTCATCGCGGATTTCGGCGTGGGGCTTGGTGCCGTAGGTTCGGGTCAGATACTTGGCCACTTGGGCTGAGGCCTGATACTTGCCCTTGAGAGTGTTCCGCCACCCGGGCTCGAAGTGGCAGTCCTGGCAGGCCACGTCCTTGTGAGTGGAGCGGTGCCATGCCTGGTAATACGGTTCCATGATGTGGCAGGAGCGGCAGAACTCGGGCTGCATCGAGTACTCCGCGAAGCCTGTCCCTCCTATGACCGCGGCCAGAACCACCACCAGGGCCCATCCCCACAAGGTCAGGCCGATGCCGATCCATTTGCCTTTGCGGCGGCGAAGGCCCAGCACTCGCCACCATAGCGGCCGCCGTGAAGACCGCTGCTCACCTATCTGCATGGATTCTGGTTCCCGCTTGTCCGACACTTCTTATCCCTGTCCGAAACTCGTCAGGCCCGCCCAGACAATCAAGACGATCAGCGTACTTCCCGCCAAAAGCAGGGTCACGCCCACAATCCTCGCGGCTGTCTTGCGCCAACGGGGCCTGGGCGTCCGCAATAATTCGTCCAGCTCTCCCTCCCGCTGGAGGCGCTCGAACTGTAGCGGCCGCTCTGCCCGCATCTCCGCCTCGCTCAGCAGCCCGCTGAAAATCACCGTGTCCGTGGGGAACTTCTCCACCCGAAGGTGGGCGTTGAAAAAGTGCATCGTGAAAATGAAGCCGACCGCCAGGAGGGCCTCATACCCGTGCACGATCATGGCCACGTTGAAGAACCACCCCGGCAGAATCATGCTGGCCGCGATGGGGAAGGCCAGAATCAGCCCCGAGCCTCCAATGATGATCGTGCCCACCGCATCCGCCCAGTAATCGAACTTCTCCCAGTAGGTCCAGCGGTCGAACTTGGGCATCACCCCCCGTCCCAGAAACCACCGGAACATCCCGCCCAAATCGCGCAGATCCTTACCCACCGGAAGGAGCGAATCCGGTCCGAACAGCCAGCCCTTCCGGCCCGCCTTCCTCTGTCCGCGAGCCCATCGAATGACCACGCCCAGATGAATGACAACATAGATCAGCATGATGATCGCGAAGCATCGATGAAAAATGCCCATCACGTTGCCTCCACCCAGGGCGGTGGCCAACATCAAGGCCCAAGGCTGATCGCTAAACTTGAGCGGGATGCCCGTGAAGGTCAGGCCCATGAAGCTGATGATCACCAGGGCATGCGTCACACGGTGGATGCGTCGGAAGCGAACATAAGCCCGTCCGCAGCCCGGTTCCTCGTGATGGCTCGGCCCGTTCCTGGCCCGCTCAATGAACGAGCGAATCCACCACAGCACGGAGTGTAACCCAAAGAACGTGAAGGTTCCGCTCATCGCGATGATGAAGTACAGCCAGACCCCGAACAGCAGAGGTTGGCGCCGGCGGTCCCGGTGATCGGCGTGGGCTATGAACTGCGCAAAGTTCGCGTTGGCTCCCTCGTGACAGCGACCGCAGGTGGCGATTCGGTTCTCATCTGACACGCGCGAATGAGGATCGCTTACCGCCCGCACGTCATGGGCGCCGTGGCAATCGCTGCACCGAGCGGCCCGACGATATCCCAGGCGGTTCACCTGCCCGTGATAGCTCTCTCGGTACGTGGAGTACAAGTCCTGGTGGCAGTGACCGCACTCCTCCACGATGTCCCGGGCGAACGCGCTCGTTTGCACTCGTGTGATCCGGTGGGCCGAATGACACTCCGTGCAGACCGGGCCACGGCCTGCCGGCCCGCCCGACTTCCTCAGTTGCGAGTGGATGCTTTCCCCGTAGACCTCGGAAATGCCGACATGGCAGGCGCCACAAGTCTCGGGAACGTGGTTCCGATGTACGGGCGAGTCCGGGTGACTTGAGGGAAGCACTTGGTGAGCCCCGTGGCAGTCGACACACGTGGCCGCCACGATCAGACCGGACTCTGAGACGGCCCGGCCGTGAACACTGTCCACGTAGTACTCCACCAGGTCTCGGCCCGTGGCCTCAACATCCGGGGCGATACCGTGCTCCTTATGACAACTGCTGCAGACAGTGAGGATGTTGAGGGGGTAGGTCCAGGAATCACGCTTCGTGGGCGGCAGAATCCTGTGGCTCCCGTGGCAGTCCCAGCAGCGCGGCGCCTGAGCATGCCCCTCATCAAGCTCCCTCCCATGGACCCCTCGCGAGTACCGGTCGGCCTGGGCGGCGTGGCAGGAATCACACTGGGGATCCGGCAGGCTGGCAGGATGCGGCAGACGGCCCAGTCCCGGATGACAGTCTTCACAGCCCAAGCCTGCATGAACACTCGAGCTGAAAAGCTGCTGGTCGAAATAGAGCCCACTCAAGTCTGAGCGCGGTGCGGCCGGCGGGCTTGACACCATGGAGGCACGCTCCCTCTCGGTGGCGGTGGCAATTCGCTCTTGCCCATGGCAGTTCAAGCAGCGTTGGCTCTCCATAGTCGGGGGGCGTTGTTGGGCCCTTGCCCCCGAGCTTAGTCCTGCGGCTACGCCCAGACAGACCCAAACGCAAAGTCCCCTTCGGAACCGCGCACCTTGCCGGAACGGCGGGAGGCGGCGCCGTCCACACTCCGCGAGCGCCGCCGTGCCCCGGATTCGTGTGCTGAAGAATTCACTCATCATCCCGATGCCCTGACGATTCGATCTCCCCCACGACCCGAATCACCTAGGAGGCCCATGGGGCCGTCAGTCGTCCTGGGCACTGTCGGTGTGGTCGCCGCGCTGGCGCGTAGGCGCGCGCATGGACGGCATCCTAGCGTGCGAGCGCTACCCTGGGGATGGAGCAATCAGCGTGCCATCATGAGCTTGGCGCCCTCTGTCGCGGACCAAGAGAATTGCGATACGCCGACCTGCCTCTGGTCGTCAAGGATACGGTCCCCGCCAAACCTGTCTATTGCGTGGAGGACAGCCCCCCAAGCGTAAACGCTCGCCGGATTGGGGGCCGCTGCTGGCGTCCTGGGGTGGCCACCATATCCGGAACGGCTTGGGTCCACCGGCGCGTCGGGCACGCAACTTGCCCATAATATCGGGCAACACGGCAGTTCCCGTGCTCGATAGCCGGCAGGTTCTCATAAACGGGAACCCTGCCCGGTACTCGCCAGGGCGTCTTCTCGATATTGAGAATGATGCTCTGAGCCCCCTTGCTACAAGGTCGCATAGCCGCGATGGTGCTCGTACGATGACCGGTCCCTGCCACTCACTGTTCACCAACGCGTCGCTGCTGGCCGCCGCCTTGTTCCCTTGGCAGACGCCCGTGGACCGCCCCACGGGCCCGGTCTCTGCATGCGTGACGGCCGAATGTCATGGTGATGTCCTCCGTGGAAGCGCGCTCCATGCTCCGGCAGCGCAGCGACGATGTCAGGCCTGCCACCAACTGGCTGATGCTGCTGCTCACCGGTTTGCCTTTGCCGCCGCTCCGCGCCGATTGTGTTCGCTCTGTCACGTGCAGAGCCATCGCACGTTTGTTCACGAGGCCGTGGCAGAGGGGGACTGCACTGGATGCCACGACCCCCACGGGAGCGATCACCGCTTACACTTGCATGAGGATCCCGCCGGCGGGCTGTGCTTCCGGTGCCATCCGGCTGAAAAGTTCGAGCGCGAGGGCCACGTCCACGGACCGGTCGCCGCCGGAGCCTGCGTGGTATGCCATGAGTCACATTCATCCTGGTATCCTGACTTGCTGGCTCGAGAGGAGACGGACCTCTGCCTGCTCTGCCACGAAGACGTGGTGGACCGGCTCGCGCGCTCACGTCATTCCCACCAAGCGGTGGTTGATAGAGCATGCACCGTCTGTCATGACCCTCATGCTTCGACTCATCCGGCCCAACTGAGAGGTGGGGCTCCGCAACTCTGCTTCTCATGCCACGAGCATGAACCCATCAGGCGCCTTGTTGAGACCTCGAAGCATGTGCACGGGGCGATTCGTACGGAGGAGTCCTGTACCGCCTGCCACTTGGGCCACGGGGGCATGCTGCCCAAGCTCCTGGCCGAGCCGCTCATGGGCCTTTGTCTCTCTTGCCACGACCGCCCCATCGAGACGGCGGATGGCAACAGGCTCGCGGACATGGCCACCGTACTCAAGAACAATCCGGATCATCACGGACCGGTGGACCGAGCCAACTGCTCGGCTTGTCACAACCCCCACGCCTCAGCCAACTTCAGGCTGCTGTCGCAGGAATATCCCGAGATGTTCTACGCACCGTTTGACCTCCAGAATTACGACCTTTGTTTCAGCTGCCACATCAAAGAAATGGTTACGGAGGAGAGTGGAACGGGTGTCACGGGATTTCGGCACGGTGAGCGGAACCTCCATTTCGTCCACGTTAACAAGGAGACAAAAGGCCGCACCTGCCGGGCCTGCCACGAGGTGCACGCCTCCCGAAGCCCGTTTCACATCCGCCAGAAAGTGCCCTTCGGCACCGGTGGTTGGGAGATCGAGATCAACTTCAACGTCCTACCGGACGGTGGCCGTTGTGCCCCAGGATGTCATGAGCCTCAGGAATATGCTCGAAACCCAGACGGCGGGGCTCTCCTCCCCGCGCCCGATCTCAAAGTGGATGCCGACCAATGATTGTGCTCAGTCAACCAATTTCGTTCCTGAAGGACCCAGGGCTCCGCGACCGTCGTGCCATGATCCTGATCTTGGCCTGGTGTGGACTACCGGGCATCGCCATGGCGTCGGCCAGGACCGAGTCACTTGTGCCAGCGGGTGAGCCGGCCCCAGAGTTGACCCTTGCCACACTGGAAGGGCCATCGGTTCGGATCGCCGACCATCGGGGGCGGCCCGTAGTGTTGTTGTTCGGTGAACTCTACAACACCAATTCAGTCGAGGCCGCCAGCGACATCAGCACCGTCTTGCACGGCCCTCCAATGTCGGAACTCAACGTATCGACATTTCTGATCATCACGCAGGACGCACCTGCCGCCCAGCTCGCCGCCGAGGCCGCAGACAAAGGAATAACGCTGCCTATCCTTCATGACCCGCAGCGCCACAGTTTCGCCGCATATCACGTGATCGTTCTGCCTAGCTTGGTGGTCATCGACCCCACCGGCCTGGTGACCCTCTCCTGCCCGGGATACCCTCTCGACTTCCAGGATTTGGTCACAGACGCGTTATTCTTCGCCGCCGGCCAGCTTACTGAGGAGCAGTTCAGCCGGAGGCGGGCCGCCGCTACGCTTGCCGAAGGCCCCGAGGGCCCGGGCCGAGCCCGATGGCTGTCGGCCCTCGGTGAGCAACTCGCTACCCGAGGAAGCGCGGAGATGGCCCTTAGCAAGTTTCAGGAGGCTCTTGAGATTGATCCCGACTGCATCCCGGCCCACATCGGGCTGGGCACCCTGATGCTCAACAGCCGCAACCTACCCCGGTCCGAAGAGCACTTCCGCTACGCGTTGGGTCTGGAACCTGGATCGGTGGATGCGGCCCTGGGATTGGTCCAAATCGAGGCTCTGCGTGGCGGGGCTGAACTTGAGTCCGCCCATCAGCGGCTTCTCGACCTGCTTCGCAGGAGACCCGACGATCCACGGGTCCGCTATCTGGCGGGATTCGTGGCGGAGAGGATGGGCGACACGGACGCCGCACTAGGGTATTACAGACGGGCATCCGAGCTGCTGCTCTATGGACGCGAACTAAGGTGGGAAACGAAATGAACAATGCGTCACATGCTCAAGACTCGTCCTCGAAGCCGAGCGACCGCCGCCGGTTCTGCAAGATGGCAATCGGAGGAATGGCTGTCGCTTCGGCCGGCATGGTAGGCTACCCGGTGACCACCTTCCTCAAGCTTCCCAAGTCTATGTCGCAACAGGGCTCTATGGAAGTGCCCTTGGCCGACCTCGCTGAGGGTACGGCGATCTGGGGTGAGCACCTGGGTCGTCAGATTGCTGTCATAAAAGTCGACGGACAAGTGCGGGCTTTTAACGGGGCCTGCCCTCATCTTGGTTGCGTGGTCCAGTGGGAAGGGGCCACGCGCACATTCAAGTGCCCCTGCCACGGAGCTGTGTTCAGCGACAATGGGAAGCCGGTCGCCGGCCCGGTTAACGCCCCCCTGGAATCGGTGCCCTTCCAGATCCAGGACGACGTCCTGAGGATCACCTGAGATGAGAGGCCTCAACGGGAAGGCGGTATAGACCGTGAGAGTTTTAAGGTCCATTTACCAGGGTCTGGATGATCGTTACCAGCTCACCCCCCTGATCGAAAAGAACGTCACCCGGAAGTGGGTACCGCGCACCCTGGGATGGTCGGCATGCTTTGGCGGCCTGGCCTTGCTGGTCTTTCTGATCCAGGTTTTCACCGGCATCTTGCTGCTAATCTATTACAAGCCTGACCCGGGACGGGCTTGGGATTCGGTGACGTTCATCAAGAGCAACGTCCCCATGGGATGGCTGATCCAGCGGGTCCACGTGGTTGGAGCCAACGTCATGATCGCCTTGGTTCTGATGCACATGGCCCGTATCGCCTACTTCAAAATCTACCGCTCCCCGCGCGAGCTACACTGGGTCTCCGGGGTTGTCCTTCTGAGTCTTACCGTATTCCTGGCCTTCACCGGCTATCTGCTGCCTTGGACCAACCTCAGCTACTGGGGGGCCAGTGTAGGTACTGAAATCCCCGGGGCCATCCCGTTCGTCGGAGAACATGTGGTCACCTGGGCCCGCCGAGGGCCTGGGATCTCGGGCGAGACCCTGGGCTTCTTCTTCGCGATGCACATTTGGGTGCTGCCCGCCGGTCTGGTGATCTTCATGGCCATGCATTTTGCCATGATCCGCCGGACCGGAATCTCAAGACCGCTTTGAGCAGAGGGAGGGATTCGCCACTATGGCTGTTGACTATCGCAAGCAGTACACTCCGCAACAGCTCGAGCCCTTCTGGCCGAATGAAATCCTGCGCATGGGAGTGGTGGTTCTGTGTACGCTGGCCGTCGTCGGGGGTCTGGTCGTGCTGCCGGTGGTGCTCGACTACGTCGGCCTGGGAGAACTCATCGAGGAGGAGACGCCGGCTGATCCGCGGGCCACTCCTGAACACATCCGTCCCGAGTGGTATTTCCTGGCCGTCTACCAGTATCTGAAGCTGCCCCCGTCCGAGTTTCTCGGCATTTCAGGCAAGACCGTCGGGGTATTGTCGCAGGGCCCGTTCATCCTCGCCGTGATTCTCCTGCCTGCCTGGGCTCGGCGCTGGTCCCACAAGCGTCCCGGGCGACTGCACACCACATTGGTCACCCTGGTGATCGCCGCGGCCTTGGCCCTCACTTTCTGGGCAGTCTGGCCGCCGTCTCTGCTGTTTACCCTGCTGTTCGCCGCAGGAGTCATCTTGTTCTACATCCTGCTCATCCACGAACACCGCACCATCCGACGGGTGCTGTACCGGGACGAGGATTCCTCACCGTGATCTTACCGTGGCTCTCGATCATCGCCTTGTTGCTGGCCGGCCCCGCTTCCGAGACCACCTCGCCGCCGGAAGGGCAAGCCCCCGCCAATCGTTATGAACACAACGCCTGCGTCCAGTGCCATCGCAATCTCGCTGGGCGCTCCGCGGAAATCGTGGACCTGGAGTGGGCCCGAAGCGTGCACCACCAGAACAACGTGGCCTGCGACGGATGCCACGGGGGGGATTCCTCCGCAAGGCTCGAACAGTTCCCCTCTGACGAGGCCTGGAAGCAGGCCTCACACTTGGCTCGCAATCCTGAGTTCCTCAGCGTTCAGGGTCGAGAGGGCACCTTTATTGGTCGAGCCCGAGGCCGAAGCATTTCCTATTTCTGTGGACGATGCCACACCGAGATCATGGAAAAACACTTGGGCAGCCCGCACGGCAACTTCGGCGATCCGTCCTGTCTGTTCTGTCATGGACAAGGCAGCCACGCCATCGGTCCGGCCACGCTCGACATCGTCGACACCCGCCCGCGCGCTGAAGGCGGACGGTGTTCACCCTGTCACCAGGCCAGCACCATGAAAGTCGTCGCCGAGATCAAGGTAGTTCTCCAGGAGACGGCCGAACTGATCGACTCTTCCGCGGAGAAGTTCAATGAGCTGGAAGAGATGGGGTATCGTAACCTGGCCCTGGCCGAAATGCACCATCACACACCCGAGACGCATTCACGCCTGCGACGCGTGTTCCACAGCTTCAACATGCGTGACATCAAGGAGCTGAGCCGATCCGTCGAGGCGGTGGCGGGGCAAACCGACTACGCATACGAGCTTGTCCTGGCCCTGCGCCGGGCCCGCAGGAGCCAGACTCTCACGGCCCTGGCGGTAACGGCCTTTCTGCTTCTATTCGCCAGAGTGCTGGTCTACTATAAGAAGGCCTACTGCGACCGGCACGACTCTGAGGGAGTCATGCCCAACACCACTCTGGGCTCCGACGACTGAGTTTGCTCAGAGAATGTCAGCCCGTCGCATCGCCGGCGGGGCCGATTGTCGGGGAGGGGCGTCGCTGGCGGCGCATCCAGTAGACCAAGGCGCACAGCACAATCAGGATCAGGTCGAGTCCGCCGATGAGGAACATATAACGGACCACCGCTCCCGTGCCGAACCCGTAGCTGTGCAGGCCAATGCCCAGCACGAAGTTGACCCCTACGTAAGTCATGATGATGAGCCAGAAGGCCAGCACGCTCTTGAAGGCGGTGGCGAATTGGCCGCGGGCCAGGACGAAGATGAACACGGCGGCAGCCGCGCCGCCCAAGGCGAGCAGCCTGCTTGCGTTCAACGGAGCCAGCTTGGGAGCAACCAGAGCGAAAAGCCCCACGACCAGGAGACCGGCGATCGCATACATCCACCAGGCGGCCCGTTCGCGATCCGCTCGCACGTGCAGAATCGCCAGATACCCGAGGAAAGCCACGAGAGACCAGACCTCTTTAGGGTCCCAACCCCAGTAGCGCCCCCACGAGGAAGCCGCCCACATGCTCCCGGTGATGATCCCCACCAGTAAGAGGATTGCTCCAACGTGAATATACCAGTAGTGCAGCGCGTCGACGGCCTTGGCCAACTCCCGACGCTGCGGCGTGACGGCCATCACCACCAATTGTACGTGAGCGATCAGCATGGCCAGGGCCAACACGGAATACGAGCACATAATGATCGGCACGTGAATGGACATCCACACCGTGTCCAGTAGCACCGGGGCGATCGGTCGGATGTAGCTGTCCAGCGGGAGGCAGTCTGCCAGGATCAGGGCCAGGGCCCCCATCGCCGATGCAGTCAGGGGCACGATCCGGTCACGCATGATGAGCATGGAGAGGATAGCGAAAGCTCCCATGCCCCAACTGAGGAAGAGCAGCGACTCGAACATGTTGGCGGCCGGGATGCGACCTGCGATCGACCAGCGCAACCAAAGGCCATAGGTCAGCACTCCGAAGCCTGCCATCAGGGCCAATACCGACACCGCGTCAAACCAGCGTCGTCGCAGAGGCACGGCCACCGCCGCCAGGACCGCTCCCGCCACCATTAGCATCCAGGCCTTGCGAAACGGATGCTGCCTGTTATATCGCAGTTCGGTCGCGATGAGCTTTGGGCTGGGGCGATGGGCGGCTGGCAAGGCCGCCAACGAATGCTTGAGCTGCTCCGATGCTTTCGCAAAACCCTCCGCATCATCCGCCAGAAACGCACTCCGCAGCTGCTTCCAGGCCGCCAAAGCCTGGCCCACTTCGGAAGGCTCCTCCTCTCTGGCCATGGTAAGCGGACGCCAGGAACCTCCAACACTCTCGGGGTCTGGGATCGCTCGGATTGCCTGCCCGGCGAAGATCCGCTGCAACACGATCAGCTTCTCCTCGATCGAGCTGACCTTCGATTCCAGCGGGTTCAGTTTGCGGCCCTCCACGCGGCCCAGCTCATCAACCAGATCGTGCAAACGGTGATGGGAGACCAGTTCGTTGTAGGAGAAGGATGTCTTCGAGGCGGGCAGCTGAAGCTCGGCCCGAAGCTCGGCGTTTGCGATGCTGAACAAAGGGCGATCCATCCAGCTCGCCGCATCAAAGGTCCAGCCCAGCAGCAGCAAGACCGGGTCATGTCCCTGGTAGAAAACCTCTCCAGTCACCGTCTCGACCAGGTCCCGCGCTACCGTGTCCAACGGAGGCCACCGGCCATCGTGCTGGACCGGGAGCTCTCGAATGGTCTGAAGGTCCAGGGAAGCTGGGAGTTGAGCCGCGACCGACGAACCCAGGACCAGCACTATACCTGCGACAGTGAAGGACATGCGCCACATCATAGGGGGATCACTTCTCCGCCTTGCGATTACCAGCCCCGCTGCCTGCCACCCACGCTGCCCTCCGCCGGCCGGTTGCCACCCGGGTGCCGAGCACCACGAGCATACCCACGATCATGGCGATATAGCCGACAAACACGATGGGCTGACCGGGGTCACTCGACACACTGAGAAAGCTGACCGTCTTGGCTTTCTCCTGGCGGTAGCTGGACTGGTACAGGGTGTACCGGCCGAACTTGGCCGGATGGTTCATGCTTATCACTCGGCTCTCGGTCCGCCCCGTCGCCGGGTGAACCACGGTGACGTGGCTCTCGAACGAGCGCGGCCGCATGCCCCCGGGGTAGTATCCGATCCGGAAGCGATCCAGAGTCAGCTCGAAGCCCAGCGGGCGACTCGCGTCCACGTAGGAAACCTCGTAGCGGTTCGATCCAACCATCAATGGTCGTCGCTGGTACTTCTGAACCCACGCTTCATTTGTGCTGCCAGCCGCGCTCAGGCGAACTAGGACGGCCGGTGTCCGGCTCTCCCGTACCGGCTCGACCGGCAGTAGGGTCCAGTCCACCCGGGCATGATCGTATCGACGAATGACGGTAAGCTGACGCCCCGGCCAGGGGGATCCCACGGGCTCGCCCACCTCCAGAGGTTGAGCTGAGTGCTCCGCGCCCCTCGGGCTGAATCGAACGTACATCTCTCCGTCGGTACCCTCGAGTACCTCCACCGGAGTGGAAGGGGTCTCCTCGGCGGAGGACTTGAACGTCAGCTTGAACGATTGCGCCTTCGCCGAGCCGTGCATCGTGCTGAACTCGGGAAAGCGGGCGAAAGCCCGCTGAGTTTCTTTGCTCTCCGGGCCTGCGAACTCCACCTCTACATAGGGGTTGACCGGCCGGTCCGAGGCATTGACCACCTGATTGTCCGTGCCCACCGTCGCGTGGGGCAGGTAGCGCAACACCCGGGCCGTAAACCCGGTCTCGCCCAGGGGCACGGGCTTCCCCAATCCCTGCTCCAGTGGGAACCCGAACGTCTGCCCCTGATACTCGACCGTGATGAATCCCTTGGACGACAACTGGCTGGAAGGGGCCGAGGCCGGATTCACAAGCCGATGCAGTTCAGCACGATCCTCCACGCGGCGAAACGCGACCTCCACGCCGCCCATCGAGACTGACTGCCCGGCGAACACCCAGTGCGGCTCCCGCTGGCCTGCCGGGCCAAACGCGATCTCGAGGGCGCGCTGGACAACCGGGCTGTCGTTCGTGGTCTTCGGTTCCCAGGTGCTGTCTGGCACGTAACGGAGCACCTCGACTCGGGTGCTGCCGCTGAGTTGCCGCCCGGCCCAGCGAATCTCGGCCTGCTTCAGGCGCGTGGGCAGAAACTCGCCCAGGTCAATCGCATATGGGTCTTGCTTTTTCCCGTCGTCTATCAACAGCGTTTCGTGGCCGGCAAGACTGAACTGGCTGGCAGTCTGCCCCTCGATAAGGCCCACTTGCCCGCGGCTGCCGAGGTATTCGGTGACCAGGGCACCGCCTAACGTCACCAGAATCGACAGATGCGTGATGAAGAACCCCGCTTGCCGGGCGGTCAAGGGTAGGCGCACCAGGACCGCAGCCAAGACGTTGATGCCGATCCCCACCAGTAGAAGCCTGAACCACCAGGAGTGGTAGAATTCGCCTAAGGCGGGCTCGGTGCCTTTCAGCGATTCAAAGACGGTGGCGCAGGCCATGGCCACCAGCAGCAGTGCCAGCAGAACTCCTGCAAACCATAGAGACCCAACAGCGCGTAATACCGTGTGCGTGCGGCTCATTCAATCTGCCACATAGGAGAAGAGGAGGATTGCCTTCGGGCGAAGCCTCCGTGCCCAGTTTGACGTCGCCAGCCGGTACTGTACAGGCACCGTACCAGAATCTTAGTAACTCTGAGGCGTGCCGGGCGTGGGCCTAGACTCGTGCGTACGTGCCACGCGTGTCGGCAGTTCGTCCCGCATTCTCGATTCTGAGAATCGTGGTTCCCCAATCCCGGACAGACCCGGGGGCCGAACACTGCCCGACCATGCCGCCGGAGGCCTCGGAGTGCACCTGGAGTGGGGCAAGCCACGTACATTTCCGGGGGCTACGTCCCAGCACTCTTCGCGGCCTGGGCCCCTCGGGGCTCCCTCCCGGCGGGAATTCTAGGGTGCGTAGGCCAGCTCATTGTGGGTCACTCCATGGCAAAGCAGCGTACAACTGCCCGACCGCGATCCGAGATCCCTGAATTCCATCCGCCTCGACCCCGGCTCAGGCTGCACGATGATCGTGTCAAAGTTGATCAGGTGAGTGTGATCGGAATCAAAGCTCCGGGTCCCGCTGATTCCGTGCGGATCGTGGCATGCCGAGCACGGCGTCCGTTCGTCTACCACGTGGAGGCGATGTAACGAAAAACTGCGGTCCGACAGAATGCTGGTGCGCTGATGACACTTGTAGCATAAGGCATAAGCCTGCGTCGATTCCACGGTATCGTCAAGAACCGTGTAGTTGCGCTCCAGCAGATAATCGTACCTTGAACCGTGAGGCCCATCCGGCCCACCGCCTTCCGCTCGCGGGCCCGTGTCGTTGTTGTGGCAGTCCGTGCAACGGATCAGTGAGCCTTCTGCCATGCCGGGCATGAGGCTAACGGTTTCACGCTCCCGCACGGCCTCGACCACCGGATGGTAGCTGGGATTCAGGGGGCTGAAGCGCAGGCGCAGGTTAGCCTGTTGAACCTGGCGAATGATCCGGCGCGATGTGGGCGCTGCCGAGTCTCCGTGACACCGGAAACAAACCTCATACTCGTGACGCGCCTCGTCAATCTGGCCTCCACCCGAAGTCACTCCGGGCACTTTGTCCATGGTCGGACCGATGGACACATACGCCCTCGTTCGCAGCGGGGGTTGTCCGGCGTGCGGGTTGTGGCAGTCGGCGCACTCCACGTGCCTGCGAGCCCCGGAGAGCGTCTCCACCGGATCGTGGATCCCCTGATAGCGCCGTGGATCGTGGGCGCTGAGTTTGTCTATTTCCGCCCGGATGTCGGTCCTGGCCACTTGTCCGTCGTGGCAACTGAGGCAGTTCTCCTCCTCGGCCTCATGGATGAGCAGACGTTCACGTCCGCCGGCGGCGTGCGGCCGATGACAACTTCTGCAGGCGTTCCCCGCGACGGTCCCGTAGGGCCAGTCTCCGGTCCGTGCGGTCATGACCGTCGCACCTGAGGTCCGGTGCGAGCTTGAAGCCCAGCCCCACATGGCATGACAGGCCGTGCACAGAAGACCGAATTCGTTGGGCATCACCAGAAACTGACCATACAAGTTTCGGTGCGGATCGTGGCATGAGGTGCATTGGAGCTGGCCCGCGTCGTCCAGCCTGATTTCGCTCTGCAGTCCGCGTGGGCTGACCAGTTGCCGATCGGAGGCGGCCAGTCCGGACGTGAAATGGAAACTCACGGGATGGTCGTCGGACAAGTCGGTACCAAGGTTGGTCAGTCCTGAGGGCATGTATTCTCCGCCAACCATACGAATCCGGTCGGTCCGGCTGAGTACACTGCCCAGGGCAATCGTGCCATCGTGACAGCTTAAACAGAGCTTGCTTGCTCCGGTGGGCTGCCCCGGCTTTGCGTCCAGCGTCGAAGAGCGGTAGATCTCATAGCTGACCAACGGGAGCTCCCTGTTCCAGAGCGGACGCACTCCGCCCGTGTTGTGGGGCGCGTGACAGAATATGCACACCTGACCCTCGCCCACCGCTCGCACCGCTCCGGGCCCGCCCACAGACAGGTTGTGCACTGTCTCGGAGACGCGATCCTGGGCCTGCCCTTGCGCGGCGGCGAGCAGCACCACAGCCGCGGCCAGGGGCTCACACCAGCGTCTGGGTGTATGGGTCATGGTCCTATCTCCATGGGCGGCGCGGGAGCCGGCTTGCCTGGGGATGCGAGGGCGGGGATACGCTCGCCCAGATCAGACTCCGGTTGACCGGGAGGCTTCAGATAGTCGAACACCTGCACCCGCCCATTATAGGAGTCGCAGATCCAGATCCGGTCGTTGGCGTCGATGTATATCCCGGCCGGCAACCAGAACTCGCCCGGCCCGATGCCCTCCTGCCCGAAAACCAGCAGCAACGTTCCATCCCCGTCAAACACCTGAACGTTCTCAAAGCGGGCATCGACGACATAGATATGACCATCAGAATCCAGAGCCACTCCTTTGGGCAAAGCCAGATCGCCCATGGCGTCACCGGCCTGCCCTAGCGTAAGCACAGGCTCCCCCGTCCTTGTGAGCCCTTGCACCCGATGGTTCCCGGCGTCCACGACCCAGATCAAGTCTCCGTCATGGACAATGTCACAAGGGAAGTTGAACTCGCCCGCCTCGCGGCCTCGGCTGCCCAAGAGTCGGCGCAGGCTGCCGTCGAGTTCGAGCACCTTGATGTCGTGGGCGCTGACGTCCACAACGTAGAGCTTCCCGTCGGCCGCGCTGTAGCTGATGGCTGCCGGGCGGATCACATCCTCCGGCAGACGAAGCGACTCGGAGAACGAGTTGGTATCCGCGTTGAAACGATGCACGGCAATCGCTTCAGAGTCACATACGAAGATCGAATGATCTGGGCCGAGGCATAGACCCACGGGAGTGAGCAGGTGCTCGTTTCCGGCGCGCTCGATCTTGGTGTATTCTCTCCGATCCAGGTCGAAGACATGCACACAGCGCCCGCCCGGGTCGGCCACCCATACACGCTGGCCGCCCTCCGTACAGACGATTGCTCGTGGGCCGTATAACCGTTCGGGCGCCTTGGCTCCGACAAACAGGTCCCCCAGAGCCTGAAATGGCTTCTGGGGCGGCTTGAGGTCGGCCGAGGACGCGAGCTGGCCCACATACCGGATTCTGGCCGGGGCTTCGGTTGGCGGTGCCGGCCAGATCATCGCAGGACGCTGCTCCTCAAAGATCGGCCTGAGCGGCCGGGCGCAACCGCTTACCGCCAGAGGCAGGAAGAGCAAGACCGCGTATCCTTGCCAGAATCGGGTTGGCCCGTTGGGGACCATGTCAGAATCTCCGCCTCAGTTGGACATATAGCGCCGACGAGTCATTCCGGGCGAAGTCGTCGTCGAACCGCCCGTATTCATACGTGATCCGAAACTCCGTCTGACGGATGAACCACTCAAGGGACAAGTCCACGTCGACGCCCTCCTCGTCTCCGCTGAGCGTGTCCTCCCCGTTGCGATATAGCACGGCGCCTTCCACGAGCAGATTCTCAGTGATGGGGTGGCGATAGCGGCCCTCCAGGGTGAGGAATCTGGCCTCGCGCGTTTGGGGAAGTCGATATGTGTAATCGGTCCACAGGGCCCGCAGGCTCCCGCTGGCTCCGGTCTCGAAGCGGTGGGTGTACGACGCATTCAGGCGAAAGGCCTCATACGGATTGAGCGTCGAATCGTGATCCTCGTACTCGGCGCCGATGAAGAACGAACGCCAACGGAAGTCAGCCCCCACGATGTGAGCGGTGATGTCCTCGGGAGTCACCCCATCGTCCAGTTCCTGGGTGATCTCCTGATCCTGCCAGCGCAGTCGGTAGTAGGGGGACAGCCCGAAGTCAAAGTCCTGGCGCAGGGAGAATTCCTGCCGGAAGGTGTCGCGGGTAAGGTCACCTCCTATCCTGAATATGTAATCGACCAGCACGGTCTCGCCATCGGCAATGAATCCGGTGGGCACGCGCTCGATCTCCACCCGATCACCGATGGTACGCAGTCTGTAATCACGGCCGAGGCGGTACACGGTGAACCGGTCCAGGGCAGTGATTATGATCGAACCGACCACCACATCCGGGTTGCTCAGCGTGATAGGGTCCGGATCGATGAATGTGTGGCTCTCGTCCCGGACCTCGGCCTCCGTGGGGCCTCCCGATCGCTCTTCCATTTCAAAATCAATGCTGTAGTTCGCCTTGAGCACACCCCAGGGATTCCTCTTGCGATAGTCAAGGCTGGCGTTGACTCCGACCCGGTCCACCTGGGTCCCGGGCTTGAAGTCCTGGGTCTGAAAGTGGCCCCCGAGCTGAGAGACTAGGCTGTCATAGAGCCTGTGTTCCACGCTTGCAGTGAAGAAGTAGGACCGCTCTTCAAGCCGAGCGCCGCCGCTTAGGCTGCCTCGCGTCCGGTCAAGAGCCTCAAAGAAGTAAGAGGAGCGCAGATTGTCGGTGTGCTGCAACCTCAGGCGCTCCCTCCAGCGAAGCCGCTCGGAATCGAAAGACCCGTCCGTATTCTGGAAGTTCAGCTCGGAGTCCAGCCGGTGCAGGCGGTCCTCTCCGAATTCCCACCGATGGGCCAGGGTCACTTCATCGGTGTCGTAATCCAGATCATCCGGCTCTTCACTGACGTCCTCGTGAGAGTAAATGAATGAAAGGGCGTTGTAATCATTGAAGTTATAGCCCGTCTCCAGCCGGAAGAGCGTGTTCTTCTGTCGTCCTTCTTCCTCCTGGGTCTCCAGCGGGTCTAAATGGACATCGACGTGGCTGAGCAGCACTCGCGTGGGGACCTTCTCACTTAGATACTCCCACTGTAGTCCGTAACTTTCGTTGGTCACCTCCACGCTGGGCCGAAATGTCCGCGGCTCCAGAGCCTGTTCGCGTCGCGCGTAGGCCATTCCCGGATAGGGCTTTTCCTTGAGGAAGTACCCAGTAAGATCGAATTCCACAACGGTTCCGCTTTCGCTGCCGGACACGCCTTCGGTGCCGGTCACGTCCTCCTTGAAATCGTGCTGGAGCAACCCGAACAACCCCGCGGCAGAGAACTCCATCAGGTTGGGATGGTAGGTGTAGCCCTCAACCTCCAACTGAAGGTTCTCCTCGAAAATCGTCTCCTTGGACTTCCTGTCACGGTTAATCACCTTGGATTCCTGTTCAAACTCCCTCCGTCGGGCCACGGCTTCGACGTACCCGCCAAAATCGGTGACCTTGAGATTGCGCACACCGAGTTCCCTGGACTCCGGAGTCTCACAGCCCGTCAGAATCGTCGCCGCAGCCGCCGCCAGAAGCGAGGCAATTGCAGAGCCTCGCCCTCGCGGAACCGGCCGAACACACCGCCCCGACCGGCCTCTCGGCCAACGCGCATGTTCGTCTGTCCCACTCAACGCCCACCACGTCTCAAGAAGTACCTGTCGCTCCCACCGTGGGCACCGTGACAATCCGTGCAGGACAGCTCCTGCTCCGGCTCGTGCTCGGGCCGCTTGGTCAGGTCGTTACGCCTGTGGCAACTGAAGCAAACGTCGTTGACCTCGCCCAGAAGTATGGCCGGGTGAGAAGACGCATGGGGATCGTGACAAGACAGGCAGCTATTCACGGCCAACGGGCCGTGTACAAACTCCAGGTCACCGGGGATGTCGGGGTGACAGGTCTGGCAGAGTCCGTCTTCAGGCGTCTGCCGGAGCCCGCCGCCGAAGCGCGTGTGACAGGTGCCGCAACTGTTCTCGCGATAGGGCGGGTGGGCGAAAACGGGCCTCCGCCTGGCCAAGGCATCCGACGGTCCGGCCGGTTCCGGGGCAGCCTGCGGATCGACTTCATCGCCGGCATCCTGGACCTGACCCGGCTCAGGCACGCCGTCGAAGAAGAAACTCAACACCCGATACCTCGTAGGTTCCGAGCAGGCCGGCAGCAGGGCAAGCGTCCCCGGCAGGCCTATCAGGATGACCATCGCACGTCGCTTCGCCAAGAGACCGCCTTCGGAGTTGTATCGCTCCTGTAAAGGTGCTGGTGCTACTGCTCCTCCTGGCCCTCGGTCTCGAGCCTCTCAACCTGGACCGGCCTCTCGCCGGGGGCAAAACCCTCTTCGGGAGGAATCCTCTCCAGTGTCGTAAACTCCGATTCAGAGTACACGTAGCCCTGCGGAAAGGACCCGAACGCATACACATTGAGTAGCCGCGGGCCGTACTGACTGGCTACAAACAGCAGGTACTCGACCTTGAAGTCCTTGTGCACATACTCGGCGAAATAGGGCACAGAAGTTTCGTCCACTGCCAACGTGGAGGGCAGTACCAGGGCCCCGGGCGTGTTTCCTGGCCCGCCAAAACGCATCAGCACCTCACCGTCCGGGCTGAACATCTGGACGATTTCGGTGGCCCCGTCCACGAGGTACACGATCCCGTCCGGACCCACGCGAATGCCCCGCGGACGCCCGAACTGGCCCAGGGTATAACCCGGGGTCCCGCGGACCCAAACCGGCTCCCCTTCCCGAGTCAGCTTCTGGAGCCGCCAGTTGTGGGTGTCGCTGACGTAAAGGTAGCCCTCCGGGCCCACACACAAGCTGTTGGGAAGCCGGAACTGGCCCGGCTCGGCCCCTGGGCCGCCGAAGCTGCGCAGCACCTCCCCCGTCGAGCGGTCCAGCACCACGATCTGGCAGGTCTCATCGTTGTCCAGCACGTAAAGCTCGTTGCCGTACACCGCCACGTCGACCGGATGACAGGGCTCGGGAATGTTGTGTGCCACTACGTACTTGTCTTGTGGGCTGAAGATGACGATCTGCTTGCGGACCGGGTCCGCCACAAACTTGTACCCCGCCGAATCGATCACCACGTTGATTGGCTTTCGCAGCCGCCCCGGGCCGCGAGTCCCCAGCACGGAGTACTCCTTGTTCTTGAAGTCCAGCTTACATAGGCATAGCCCCTTGGTGTCGCAGACGTAGATCACGCCGTCGCGCGCTGCGAGGCCATAAGGCTTGTCGATTCCGCGCCGGGGCCTCGTGTCCTCACCTAAGATGAATTCCTCAAACGTGGTCCTCCCCGGTTCGATTTGGTCAGCTCCGGTAGCCCAGGTCAGGAACTGCACGCGTGGCTCGGCCGGTGGAGATGGGAAGAACAACCAGGGCTGCTCGGCCTCAGGCGTGGACTGGCAACCCGCAAGCACTGCCATTATGCCGAACCAAACGCGGGCCCCCGCAGTCCTCAGGCATCCGGAGAGCATATGAAGTCGCCCCGAATCGCGTACCCTCCGCGTTCCTTTGTGGGAGGCGGCGAAGCGCGGAAGGTCTGCTGGCCGAAGCAAAACGCGGCCATAATGTACACGGTGCACGCTTGATCGAAAAGCGTGCACCGTGCGCTATACAGGCCATCAAGTAGGTGGCCGCCCCCCTGCATCCCTTGTGGCGACCGATCTGCGATAACCTCCCCGCTATTTGTCGTGGCACTCGAGACAGAGCAAGCTCTCGTCCAACGTACGGCGGAGAAACGCGCCCAGGGCGTTGTTGTGCGGGTCATGGCACGAAGTGCACTCCACCCGGTCGTCACCGCCGACAGTTACCAGAACCACACCGGTGAAGTTGGCGGGATTGTGATAGCCATCGGCTCCCGTGGGATAGGTCACGCCGATCGGGTGATCATCAGTCAGGTCGCCATTCTCACCGATCGCACTAGGCCGACCAGCCAGCGTCACGGTCCCGGTCGTACCCCCGTAGCTGTCGATGGCCGTCACCCCGTCATGGCAGCTCAGGCACATTTTGCTGGCCCCTTCGGGCTGGTTGCTCTGGGGCAGGTCCGTGGGATACATCGTGAAGGCCACGGCGGTCTCCTGGTGGTTCCACAATACGTCGTTGATCGTCCCGCTCTCATCCGGGTAGGCGTTATGCGGAACGTGGCAGGGCAGGCATACCTGATTAGCTCCGGATGGTGTGGAGACCGAGATACCCCACCCTCCGTTGTTCAAGTTGTGCGGCGTGTTGGTCACCTTGGACTGGTCCTGGCCGAAGGCCGCTCCAGTAATAGCCAGTACCAGTGTCGAAACCTGGATGAGTCGCTTCATTGCAGCCTCCCTGGGCAGCCTCGTGCCAAAAAGCAGTTTTCTCCGGGCAGTTCTTCTCGCTCGCCCGGCCGGCAACTAAGTGATGACGCGCTCAAGCGGTGCTCGCGGGGCCTTCCCTCGCGGGTCACGCGCCCGGCACGGAAAAACCAGCTGTTCTTATGTTACAGCCCGCATGCCAGAAGATTCTAGGGTGGAACCGGAAAGCCTTGGATGGATTGACGACACCGTAATCCATGTAACGATAAAGCTTTACTGGAGGACATCGGCAGCGAGGCGTCCTTAGCCTCAGGCAGGCGTTCCCACGACCGGGAAGCGCCGTACATCACCTTCCAGTTTGTGAGAACCGGCGTCGCGAGCCGATCGTGGGGCTACCTCCCGGTCTTGTCCCGCCTGGATACGTGCCTTGAGGACCAAACAGAAGTGCCATGCCTTGCGGGAAGTCTCAGTGGCTTGGAGTCGGATGGGTGCGAGTCGCGCCGCTCTCAGGGCCGAACCAGAGCTTCAACGGACCGACCTCAGTCCCGATGACACGCATCTCGCCCATTTGCAGCCATATGGGTCCTCGGAGACTTGCCACGCCGGCCGTGTCGACCAACAGCGCTGGCACCCCTCCCCTGCCCTCAGCGGGCCGATAATTCTCGATCAGGCGGCCCGACGGAATGAACTGGGCGATGTGGAAGGTGTACTGCGAACCGGGCACGCTGATCTTCTCACCGACTGCGATCGGCTGTTCGCGGATAGCTCCCTCGAATCGTACCCAGACTTCGTGATCTTCCCGGCCGATCAGGACCAGCAGGAAATCCGGCGTCTTGCCGGTCGGCTCCAACGGGCAATCCAGCGTTACCTTGAAAGGAAGACTCTCCTTCTCACGGGCCTTGAAGTCCGGGAATCTGGCGAATACCCAGCGCTCTTCCTTCCGGCCCTGGTGCTCGATCTCCACCAGAGCCGCCGGGTTCTCCCGCTTCTCCGATCGATTCTCCGGTTTGGCCGTTTCCTTGTTCATAGAGAAGTGCGGATAGAAACTCAGCACCCGCACGCTGCATTTCAACTCCTCAAAGGCCTGGGTGGTCCCGGGATCAGCAGGCAGAGTCAGTAGCCCACTGCCGTCCAGTCGCGAGACCCGTACCATGGGGGCCCGAGTCCACTCTTCCTTGAACTGCCGGAGCAACTCATCCCGCTCGTCCTGGTTGGCAACTGATTGGTACCGCCACGTTCCGATGAGGCTGATCAGACGGTTGTGCTGGGCATCCTTAGCCAGGAGCCAAAGTTGATGGGACTGGGTCGGCCCGTCGATGGAGATTTGAACGCCCGGCCCGGCGCTCGCGCCCTCGTCGGCTACCATTTCCTGCTCGAGCGTGGCCCGTGGAAGGTAGCGCTTCACGCGCAGGGGCTGTTCCAGGGAGGGCACCTTCACCGGCTGGTCAAGCTCGGCAGGGGCTACGGGCGTGGGGATGTCCAGGCTCACGTCGATCATAACGGGCTCGTCCCCGCCATCGAGTCGGCAATGAAGAGAATACTCCTGATCGGGCATCGGCGGGTGCGCGTGGTGAGCCGAGGTCTGAGCAAGCGCGACGCCAGGAAGCAGCAGGGCCTCCAGCGTCGCCGCGCATCGGATCAGTCTGCCGATTCTCATTCCACACTCCTCTCGGGAACGCCCTTGCGGTAGGGCCAACGGGTAGAATCGCTATGCGGGTGGGGATGACTCCTGCGGCAACTTGGCGATCCCAAGCTCGTCCATCTTCCGGTACAGGCTGGACAGGCCGATCTCGAGAGCGGAGGCTGCCGCGACTTTATTGTTGTCGAACTTGGCCAGGACCTTGGTGATGTGTTGCCGCTCGAACTCCCGTGTGGCCGACCGCAGATCCACGGAGCGCGTCCCCTCCCCACCTTCTCTGCTAACAGCGATGGCCAGATCCCCAAGGCCGACTTCTCTGTCTCCGGCGAAGATCAGGGCCCGCTCTACCACGTTCTCCAGTTCGCGCACGTTGCCGCACCACCGATGGGCGCACATGGCTTCGATAGCCTCGGGATCGAAGCCTGGGCAGTCGCACTTCAGCTCCTCGTTGTACTGCCTCACGAAATGCTCGATGAGGCAGGGAATATCCTCGGACCGTTCCCGCAGCGGCGGAACCGTGATACGGATCACGTTGAGGCGGAAAAACAGGTCTTCCCGGAAAGTACCGTTCTTGATCTCCGCCTCGAGGTCGCGGTTGGTGGCGGCGACGATCCGGATACGCACCGGCCGGGAGCGATTGTCGCCGACACGCGTGATCGCCTTTTCTTCGATGGCCCGCAGCAGAACCGCTTGGCTGGTAAGCGGGAGATTACTAATCTCATCGAGAAACAGTGTGCCCCCGTCGGCGGCCTCGAAGAAGCCAATCCGATCAGTATCAGCGCCGGTGAAGGCGCCGCGGCGATACCCGAACAGTTCACTTTCCACCAGCGTCTCGACCAGGCCCCCGCAATTGACCGCCACGAAGGGTTTGTTCTTGGTTACCCCTTCACTATGTAGGGCCCGCGCGATCAATTCCTTGCCTGTACCGCTCTCCCCGCAGATCAGCACATTGCTCATGGTGTGCGCGATGCGCTGAATAGTCTCCAGGATCGACCTGATCGCCAGCGACTTGCCAACAATCTCGCCCTTGTCAAAGGTTCGGCGGACCTGTTCCCGCAGGAGTATGTTCTCCCTGACCACGTCTTCATGGGCTAGCAGCCGCTTGAGTTTGAAGACCAGCTCGTCGAAGATCAGCGGTTTGCAGATGTAGTCCTTGGCCCCTTTCTTCATCGCCTCGACCGCGGTATCCACCTCGCCGAAGGCGGTGATCACGATGATGATCGCCTCTGGGGACAAACGGCGTACATGGTCGATCAGCTCCATTCCAGTCACCCCGGGCATCCGGATGTCAGTGATGACCACGTCAAACGGGGTGCTGTTCAGGGCTCGTACGGCCTCATCGCCGCGGGCGCAGGCCACGACATCGAAGTTCTCCTCCGCGAGAACCTGGGCAAGGTTCTTCCGCAAGGTCTCTTCATCGTCTGCTAGTAGAATTGTTGCCTGTCGCATGCCATATATCCGGTGGAGAGTCTCTAACGGGCAGCCTGATCGTAAACGTAGTCCCCGCTTCAGGGGCGGAGTTGTAGTCTATCGTCCCTCCGTGCTTCTGGATGATGCCATAGCTCACCGCCAGACCCAAGCCCGTCCCCTGGCCTGGCTCCTTGGTGGTGAAGAAGGGTTCAAACATCCTCCGCCCAACCTCCTCCGAGATACCGCATCCGGTGTCCCGGAAGCTGACCAGAATATTCGCCTCGCGTCTCTTCGCTCGGACGGCCAGCTTCCCGCCTTCAGGCATCGCATCCAGTGCATTGAGAGCAAGGTTGATGAACACCTGCTGCAGCTCGCTGTGTAGACCGTAAGTGGGCGGAAGCGACTTGGGCAGTTGGACGTCGATGTCCACGTTCTTGGCCCGCCGGTCGAAAGAAATCAGGTCGATGGCCTCCTCCAGCGTCTTGCCTACGTCGAGCCGCTCCCAGCGGGCCGGACGCGGGCGGGCCAAGTGCACCAACTGCCGCACGGTCCCCGAAATCCGCTGGATATGGGTCTCGATAAGATTGAGCTGCTCGCGCATGGGCCCGTTCGAGCCTTTCCGCTTGAGCATCTGGACGATCGAGGAAATACTGGACAGCGGGTTGCCAACCTCATGGGCGATCCCGGCCGCGATCTGCCCGATGGCGACCATCTTCTCCTTTTCCAACATCTCGTTCTGCATCCGACCCACCTGCCGGGCCTTGGTCTCGAGCAGGAACATCAGGTTGTTGAAGCTCTCCCCCAGTTCGGTCAGCTTGTCCGGACAGGATTGGCGGTAGACCTCACAGGCCAGGCACTGAAGGATCTCAATCCGTGGAGTCAGGTGGTCCTCGTCGGCACGACTAAGAGCCAGGATTTGCCAACAGCGTTCGCCGCGGGCATTGTACATGCGGCATTCCGGCTGATCGCACTTCAACACGTCCCGGCAGTGCTTCAAGTGTGGGTTCTCAAAGCGACCGGTGCTTGCAGGGTTTCTCTGGTAGGACTCCAAGAGTTGGGTGAGCTGCTCCGCAGTGGCCGACAAACGCCGCTGCGGCCGGATCATCAGCAGGTACACACCAACGCTGGCCACCGACGTCACCATGCAAGCCCACGTGGTCAGCAGGCCGTGACGCAGGCCCATAGGCATGTTCGGAAAGATCGTATGCGACAGCAGATCCCAGCCGACGGACAGGATGGTGATGGCGCAAAGCGCGGCCAGGGGCACCAGCAGCAGAGCCCATCGCCGCTTCCTCCGCTCCCTGGGGAGAGACTGCACTACGGCGAGCGTCGGGAATCTGGCCGGACACGCCGGTCCCCAGGGTTCGGCGTTGGTCTGCGCTTTCGCTGCCTCACCAGATTCGCCCGACCCTCGGCGCGGCCGATCCTCAATCGCCGCCTCTTCTTTCCAGAGCACGCCAGATGTGGCCTTTTTCATTTTCACGTGACACACGATTATTATATGTTAACGGTTGCCGACGGACCTGCCGTCCATAATACTACTGGTTGTCGGCGCCCCGCCGTCGCCCTTGTTCCGCGGCGTCCAGGACTCGCCTGGTTACGTTCTACGGTACGGCAAGTGTCGTGCCGCCCCATGTGTCAGGCCCAAGATGCCGGACACCGCGGACGGGAACTACGCTTCTTGGCACTCGGTATGCGTTGGCAGAATGCGACCGATAGAAGTGAGGCCGAACAGTAAATTAGCATGAATCGTCCCAGATCGAAGCTTGGCCGGAGGGCGACAGGGACCATGATTCTGGCCCTCGCTCTGCTGCTGCCCGGTTTGCTGGGCGGATGTCCCGAATTCCGCAACAGCACGGTGGACGCTATCGACGCCGCGACGCGCGATTTCATCTTCGGCACGACCGAGCCCCTTGATGCGGTCGGCACGGCCGGCGTGGGGATAATGAACGCAGCTCTGGACCTGTTCTTCGATCAGTTCCGTACTGAATGAGAGTAGTCTGTGGACGGGAATGGGGCCGACCAGAATTCCCATATTTGAGAAAGCAGCCGGCTTCTCGGATAGGGATCTGGCCTTCACGCTTCAAGTCCAATGGCGGGCAAAGGCAATCTGGACTCATCAAGCAAGACCGTAAGTTGCTGGCAACGTACTGTGTTACTCGGTGGTCGGAGTCCTCCAGTCCTTAGGGAGATTGGCACGGGAGTCCGATCTCCCCAAGTGGCGAACCGGCGCTGGAGGAGGGAATCCACGCGAAGATAAGCCGAGGCTAGCCTTCGGGACAGTCCGACGAGCACCGGGTCCTATAAGAGGGCGGCTGTGCTTCCCCGGCGGGTTCTCCGGGGAACCAACACAGCGATTCGACGAATGGGACATGCCTGACGCAAGCTCCGGGGCCGATCGCATCAGGCGCTCAGCGCGGACTCTATCGCTCGACGAGCCTGCCCGTTGGGTGGGCCGTCCTATGAAGTCCACATCAGGGCAGAATCCTTGACGATCTGCCTGATTCCCTGGTGCCCAGGCGTCAGGGATCTCTGCCAGAACCCGGAATCTGGATCCCTCGCCTTATCATTGTGGGGAATCCGTGCCCAGCTCGCCTGGTGCGGGCGCGTCGCTCAATCCCCCTAACTCAAGTTCAGGCTGCTGGATCCCTCACCGCAGGGCGAAGCTCGCGGCGTCGGGTCGGGCCAGAAACCGCTGGCACGTCTCTTGCCTTTTCCAGGCTTCCCGGCGCCGTGCGAGCTCAACTCGCATTTCGCGCCCACAGGAAGGTTGCGATGCTACACCTCGTGATGATTGTGGTACTGGCCACGGGCCAATTGGACCCCTTGACGCATACCGGTTCTCTGGCCGAGGGCCTGCGAAGCCCCGCGCGGATCGCGGTTGCTCCGGATGGCACGGTGCTGGTGACCGACTC
>CP070685.1:2386179-2387874 GCA_020352895.1 Phycisphaerales bacterium | reverse complement strand
TCGTCCCGTAGGCCAGACACTGGGTCGCGTGAAACGCCCCGGCCGAGCCGGTAATGCCCTGACAAATCACCTTGGTATTGCCGTCCACCAGAATGCTCATGATTTCATCCCCGTTTCGTAAACCGCGACAGCCTAGCGGCTCCCCGCCGCCCGGTCAACGCGGAGTAAGCTGTCGGCCCTCCGCCCTCGGCTCTCGGCCCCCCCGCGGAGCACTCTTACCGCGCCCACTCCGGCATCTCTGGTGTCTGTCCCAGCAGCGGCAGCACGATCAGATACATGCACAGCGAGACGAGCACCACGCCCGTGAAGTTCAGCACAATGCCCGACTTGACCATCTGGCTCATGCGCACGTGCCCCGAGCCGAACACGATCGCGTTTGGCGGTGTCGCCACCGGCAGCATGAACGCACACGACGCGCTGATCGTCGCCGGCAGCATGATGATCAGCGGGTTGACGCCCAGCGATTCGGTCGCCGCCCGGGCCAGAATCGGCAGCATCACCAGCGTCGTGGCCGTGTTGCTGGTCACCTCCGTCATGAAGGTCAGCAGCAGGCACGTGCCCATTACCAGCAGCAGCGTCGGCGCCCCGGCGAACGCGCTGAACGCGCTGCCGATATACACACTCAGCCCTGTTTCCTGAAATCCGGCCGCGATGGCAAACCCGCCGCCGAACAACAGCAGAATCCCCCACGGCAGCCGCTGGGCCGTCTCCCAGTCCATCAGCCGGTCACGCCGTCCCTGTGCGTCTCGCCCGCACGGGATCACGAACAGCAGCAGTGCCATGAACATGCCCACCGTCGCGTCGTGCAGAAACGCCGGGTTAAACCACGTCGGCCAAAGCCTGGCCAGCCCTTCCGACCAACCCGGCAGGGTCACCGGCCCGATGGCGATCTTCTTGCGGAACATCCACAGCAGCGCCGTAGCGAGGAAGATGCCCAGCATCCAGCGCTCCGCCGGGCGCATCCGCCCCAACGAGCGGATATGCTCGCGAATCACGCCGCGCCCGAGCCGCGCCCCCCCGCGTGGCAGAGGGCAGGTGACCCGCGTCAGGATCAGCCACGCCACCGGCAGGAACACGATCACCACGGGCATGAACGCGATCATCCACTGCCCGAAACCGATGCGCGGCCCGCCGGGAAACAGGTTGTGAATCTGCCCCTGGTAGGCGATGTTCGGCGGCGTGCCGATGGGCGTGCTCACCCCGCCGATGCTGCATGCGTAGGCGATGCCCAGCATCAGCGCGGGGCCGAGGTTGCCCGCCCGCGCATCCTCCCCCTCGGCGGCGGTCAACTCGGGCAGCGATCGAATTACCGCCAGCCCGATGGGCAGCATCATCAGCGTGGTGGCCGTGTTCGAGATCCACATGGAGATGATCGCTGCGGCCACCATGAACCCGAGCACGATCGTCGCCTGCCCCGTGCCGATCAGCCGGACGATGTGCAGGGCCATCCGTCGATGCAGTCCGCATCGTTCGATCCCCAGGGCGATGATGAACCCACCCATGAACAGGAAGATGTTGGCGTCGGCGTAACAGACGGCCGTCCTGTTGATGGGCAGCACGCCCATCAGCGGAAACAACGCCAGCGGCACCAGCGACGTCGCCGGGATGGGCACCGCCACTGTGATCCACCAACAAGCCACCAAAGCCGTCACCGCTGCCGCCGGGATCATCGCCCGCGCCCGCCGCCGGCTTTCT
>CP070685.1:2356447-2386079 GCA_020352895.1 Phycisphaerales bacterium | reverse complement strand
GGCGGACGCTGGCGGTGCTGGGCAACGGGCTGGCGCACACGTACCCGCCGGAGAGTGAGCCGTTGCGGGCGTCGGTGGTCGAGCACGGGGCCGTGCTGAGTGAGCTGCCCATGGACGCCCACGCGGAGGAGGGGACGTTTCCGGCGCGGAACCGGATCATCGCCGGGCTGTCGCTGGGGACGGTGATTGTGGAGGCGGGTCAGCGGAGCGGGGCGTTGATCACGGCGGGGCTGGCCGTGGATTACAACCGCGAGGTGTTCGCCGTGCCGGGCCGGGTGGACGTGGACACGTCGGCCGGCACCAACGCCCTGATCCGCGACGGCAAGGCGAAGCTTGTGACGGGGCTCAATGACATCCTGGAGGAGCTGGGAGAGGTCGGCCGGACGCTGGGCGAGGAGCGGCCGGCCGAACAGCCGTTGCTCGACGCGAACGAGGAGCGCGTATTCAAGGTCATCGACGTGAACGAGTGGCAGGTCGATGACATCATTCACGAGTGCGGGCTGACGACCGCGCAGGTCAACAGCGCCCTGACCATGCTGCAGCTCAAGGGGTTGATCAAGCGGCTGCCCGGCAACCGTTACGTGCGGTCGGCACGGATCGGAAAGTAGTTCCCATCGGCAACGGCAGGTATTCAGGCGACAGGGGGCAGTGCGCGCCAGGCGCTGTTTCGTACCGGGCTTATTGGGGGCGGATGGGAAGTCTGGCTTGTGGTGAAGAGCAGGCGGAGGAATTTACGCCTATCGAGGTCCGGATTTGTTTCAAGCGAAGGGAAGAGCTGCCGAACTCAGACGCGCGTGACTGCGTGGCGAGCGGTTATGAAAGCAGGCCGAACCCGGGAATGAGGATCAGCGCGGAGAGCAGGAGTATGGCTATAGCGCCGCTTGCCGTAGCCACACGGCTCGCACTCCTAACAAGATCGTCACGATTCACTAGAGAAACCTCTTTCTTTAAGCATAGCTGTAAACGCTACCGAGCCACCGAACCGAGTCTTCGCGGACGCCCCCCAGACATTCCGGAACGACGCGGCGCCGTGGACCAAACGGCAGCTTATGGTGCTATGGAAAACCTCCGGCGTGAAAGATTATAAGAGGGAGCGGGAAACGTTTCAAGAGTTTATTTCTGCGCCTGACATGATCGGAGGATGGGCCTTTGGGCCGGCGGTTCGGATGGCGGTTGCCAAGTCGACCGTGACGGCACCAAGAAGTTCCGGCGTAGGCGCGCCGCGAAAGTCGCGGGGCGCTTGGCCGTCCGTCGCCATAGCGCCACGTTAAACGCGGGGAACAGGAGCAGAGTCGCGGGCTCGGGAGGAGGGGTGTTGATGGGCCGAGGTTCGTCTCCGTGCCTGGGAGTTTTTCCTGTGGTGGCGCTGCGGGCGCTGCCCGGGGTCAGCGTATGCAGTCGGGCGGATACTGCGGACTCTGCATGCCGAACCACACGGCGAAGGTGGCGAAGTCGCCCAGCTCTACGGCACCGTTGCCGTCCAGGTCGCTGCAGACAACGGCCTGCTCGTCGCAATCGGGCGGGGCTGCGCCGCTCAATCCGAGGCACAGGGCGAACGTGGCGAAGTCGTTGAGGTCCACCGGTGCACCGTTCGTGTCTATGTCGCCGCAGGTGCAAGGCAGCGGGCTGGCCACGACGTCGAAGAGGTCCGTGTTGTCCATGGTGCCGGCGATCATGTCGGCGTTGACGCCCCAGGCGTAGATGGGGACGTCATACCAGGTGTGTTCGCCCCACATCCACGAGACGTTGGGGTATCCGTCGGGATCGTCGCCGGCCTCGACCGTCAGCCCGCCGGTCTCATGGTCGGCGGTGACGATGATGAGCGTGTCGGTGCGGCCGACGGCCCAGTCCATGGCGAGTTGAACAGCGTCGGCGAACTCCAGGGTTTCATGGATGGTCCTGCGAATGTCGTTGTCGTGGGCGGCATGGTCGATGCGCCCGCCTTCGACCATCAGGAAGAACCCATCGGGATCCTCCTCGAGGATATCGAGAGCCATGGCGGTCATATCGGTCAGGTGGGGCAAGAGGCCGAGGCCGTCATACTCGTAGGGCAGGTGCCCGGTACCGAACTGGCCGGAGACATAGGACACGCTGTCGGGGTCGAGGGCCTGCAGCTCGGCCGCGTCGACGACCGTGGTGTAGCCGGCATCTTCGGCCGCAGAGAGGGTGAGCCCGTCGCCACCTCCGCCGAACAGCAGATTGGGGCGTGTCTGGTTGAGATAGTCGGCGGCGATCTCGTCCTTGTTGGCCCGATCGGGCTCGTGGGCCCCGAAGCACGCGGGGGTGGCGTGGGTCATGGCCGTCGTGGTGACCAGGGCGGTGCTCTTGCCGCGGTCGCGGGAATACTCCAGCAGGGTTTCCAGTTCGCTGGCGTCGCCCGGAATGGCCATGCTGATCACGGCGAGGTTGACTTTGTGTCCGGTGGCCAGGGCGGTGGCTGCCGCGGCCGAATCGGTGATGAAGAAATCGGCTGCGGCGGTCTCGACCTGCCCCTGATACGGCAGGCTCTCGAAGGAAAGCGGCCCGCCGTTATAGCGGTTGGCAGCCTCGACATGACCGAAACCCATTCCGTCGCCGATGAAGAAGAATACGTTTCTGGGCGGCAGCGAGCCGAAGGCCTCCGGCCCGGTGAGCCAAGGAAGCGCTATGGCTATGGCGAAACTGACGTGCCTTCCGGACATCTATCTCTCTGCTATCGAACGCTGCGTCCACCTGGATCGGTACCACGCGCGGAGCGCCGGACAGCCGCCGGATCGCGGCAGGCACAGACGGCGAGCGCGCAGCGGAAAGCGGTCCTTGCCGTGATCCAGGCTGTCAGCGTCGGGATTCCCTCTCCATTCTCCGTGCCATCAGGGCTCATGGTAGCGGGTGGGGTCAGGCGGTTCCAGTTGATTTGCCGTCTGCACTGCAGGGCAAGACGCCCGTGTCGGTGGCGTGCGGTCCTCGCCTATCTGTGTGGCTTGCGTTCGAATGGTACCGCAGCCTCAATGAGGCCCCATTATGACTCTAAGTGATTACATGATAAATCTTTACGTGGTATGAGGCATCGACGCGGCGAACCCAAAAATTTACCGAACTTTTCCCTTGTCAACGGAGAGCGGATCGGCTATGTTCCGGGCTCGTGCGGGAGGCGGCTATGTCCCTGTTGGTGACCGGAAGCATCGGGATTGACTCGGTCCAGACGCCCTACGGCCAAGCCAGCGACGTGCTGGGCGGTTCGGCGGTGTATTTCTCCTTTGCGGCCACGTATTACACGCCGGTGCGGCTGGTCGGCGCGGTAGGAGGCGACTTCCCGGAGGAGTTCCGCAAGGTGCTCGGGGAACGGGAAATCGACCTGGCCGGCCTGGAAACGCGAGCGGCGTCGAAGAGCTTTCGGTGGTCCGGCAGCTATGCCGGGGACATGAACGAAGCCGAGACGTTGGAGACGAAGCTCAACGTCCTGGCGGAAGAAGCTCCGAAGCTGCCCGAGGCGTTCCGCGACAGCGCGTTTGTTTTCCTGGCCAACACGCACCCGGCTTTGCAGCGCGATCTGGTCTCGCAGTTGACGTCACCGAAGCTGATCGTCTGCGACACGATGAATCTGTGGATCGAGACGACGCGCGAAGAACTGCTGCGAACGCTCAGGGTGATCGACGGGTTGGTTCTCAACTACGGCGAGGCCCGCATGCTCACGGGCGAGCAGAACCTGCTGACGGCGGGGCGAGGGATCCTGAAGCTGGGCCCGCGGGTCGTGGTGATCAAGAAGGGCGAGCACGGTGCCATGATGGTGACTCCCAAAGGCGTGTTGGTTTTGCCGGCTTTCCCCAGCGAGAAGGTGAGAGATCCCACCGGGGCCGGCGACAGCTTCGCCGGGGGGATGATGGGCTATCTGGCTCACGCGGATCGCACGGACGAGGCCGCCTGGCGGGAGGCCCTGGTCCGGGGCACGATCACGGCGTCGATCAACATCGAGGACTTTTCGCTCAACGCGCTCAGGAGAACGAAGCGAGCCGACGCGGAGAAGCGCGTCGAGCAGTACCTGGCGATGATGCCGGGTGGCTGATCGGCGGGATGAGGAAGGAGTGGAGCGCTGCGCTGTTTTGTGGCCATCGAACTGGATGAATCCGGGCGACGGAGCCTGGGCAAGGCCCAGCAACTGCTGCGGTCGTACGACCGGCTGGTGCGCTGGCCGCCGACCCAGAACCTGCACCTGACGCTGAAGTTCCTGGGCGACGTGCCGGAGGCCGACGTGCCGCGCGTGTGCGAGGCCGCCCGGCTCGCGGCCGAGCGGTCGGTGCCGTTCGGCTTCGCCCTCGAGGGACTGGGCTGCTTCCCTCCGAAGGGGCCGGTGCGCATCGTGTGGGCCGGGGTGAAGCCCGACGGCGAGGGGCTGCTGCGGTGCCAGAAAGCGGTGGAGGAAGAGATGGCCGGGGTGGGCTTCAAGCCCGAGAATCGCCCGTTCTCGCCACACCTGACCATCGGTCGGGCGAGGCAGGGGCCGAACACGCGAGACCTTCGGGCCGCGGTGGAAACGACGGAATGGGCCGGTCCAGGGCAGCGCTCGGAGGAGTTGGTGCTGTTCGAGTCGCAACTGCGACCGACCGGTGCTGTCTATACACGCGTCATCGGCTGCCGTCTTGGGGGGGAACAGGCAAAGCCCTCGCAGTAGAACGAGACTGCGATCTACGGAGCGGATCATGAACCAGGACACCACAGCCAAGAGAACACAAGCTCTGGATCGAGCCCTTCAACAGATCGAGAAGGCGTATGGCAAGGGGATCATTACACACCTCAACGGGAACCGAGCAGCGACCGTGGATGGGCTGAGCACGGGCTCGCTGTCGCTCGACCTGGCCCTCGGTGGGCGGGGCATGCCGCGCGGACGCGTGGTGGAATTGTTCGGACCCGAGTCGTCAGGAAAGACGACGCTGGCTCTGAGTGTCATCGCCCAGGCTCAGGCACGGGGCGGCGTGGCCGCCTTCATCGACGCCGAGCACGCACTAGATCCTTCCTGGGCCAAGAAATGCGGCGTTCGCCTGGAGGAGCTGCTCGTCAGCCAGCCCGACTCGGGCGAACAGGCGTTGGAGATCGCCGAAACGCTGGTGCGGTCCGGAGCTGTGGACGTTGTGGCGATCGATTCGGTAGCTGCCTTGATCCCGCGGGCAGAGATCGAGGGCGAGATGGGCGACTCGCACGTGGGCCTGCAGGCCCGCCTGATGAGCCAGGCCCTGCGGAAGCTCAGCGCCACGATTGCCAAGTCGCGGACCATCGTCGTATTCATCAACCAGCTCCGCGAGAAGATCGGCGTGATGTACGGGAACCCCGAGACCACGCCGGGCGGGCGGGCCCTGAAGTTCTACAGCTCCGTGAGGATCGACGTCCGCCGCGTCACCACAATCAAGGAGGGCGACCGGGCGGTCGGCAACCACGTGCGGGCCCGGGTGGTCAAGAACAAGGTAGCCCCGCCGTTCCGCGAGGCCGAGTTTGACATCATGTTCGACGGCGGCATCAGCACCGAAGGCGATCTGCTGGACCTCGGGGCCGGCTGCGGGGTGATCGAGAGAACCGGGGCGTGGTTCAGCTATGGAGACGTACGCCTGGGCCAGGGGCGCGAGAACGCCAAGCAGTTCTTGCGGGACAATCCCGAGCTGATGAGCGAGATCCGAACCAGGGTCTTGGAGCTGAAAGGCGTGGAGCCGACGGACGGTCCTCCGAGGCCAGAGGCGCCCGGAACCGAGACACCCGGGGAGAAAAGCCCGGGGCAGAGCACGGCTGGTGTAAAGCGGAGGAAAAAATAGGTCAGAGCGCAAACTAGCACTTGAACCGCCCGATGCCAGCCGATAAGATACCCCACCTACTGAGAGTTGCCGTTACAAAGGGTGGCTTGACGAAGACAGTTCCTCATGTTCCGCTGGGAAGTATAGCATGAGGATCAGTGGGTCAGGGCAGTCACGCGTGACGGTCACTGTTTACAAATAGCAGTCGGGACTGGCGATCGCACGCCGGGCTTTTCCTGGCCGTCGGACCTACCGGCGTCAGCCCGTGGCGGGTGCCTTTAGGAGCACCGTGTTCTGGGCATCATCGCCCGTGAGGCGGAATTCATGGCGGGCTGTGCAGCGGCGGCCAGGATGAGCCGCCGGGAGTCGTCTGCTGGCCGCGCCGACACGAACATGCGAAGGTTGCCTGAGGGACTTTCGACGGACAAGGCAGGGGCGAGTCGGCCGGACGCCGGTCCCCCGTCTGGGAGAGATGCCCGACCCACGCCGGGAAGTCCCCGCTACAGTAAATCGAGGTTGCCATGCGCGTTCGCCATCACATCAAAGTAATGGTCGTTGACGACGAGGAGAGCGTCTGCAACACCGTGCGCTCGATTCTGGAGCAGCACAGCTACAAGGTGAACACCTTCCTAGACGCCGAGTCGGCCATTGAGGGGGCCAGGGAAGTGGCCTACGACGTGGCCCTGTTAGACATCAAGCTGCCGCGGACCAGCGGTGTTGAGCTCGCGGAGAAGCTGCGCCAGGAAGGCGATCGGCCGGCCGTGATCATCATCACCGGTCATCCGGAAGTGGAAAGCGCCGCTGAAAGCATGCGCGCCGGCAGCCGGGACTACATCACCAAGCCATTCAATCACAAAGACTTGGTGGATGCAGTGGAGCGCGTCTGTCACGACATGGGCCTGGTCTACACGACCGAGGTCGAACTCAACCGGCTGATCGGGCAGCGGATCCGGCAGGAGCGACAGAAGCGCGGCCTGACGCTGCGTCAGCTTTCGGAACGCACCGAACTGACCACGTCGCAGTTGTCGCAGGTGGAGTTGGGCAAGAACGCCGCTTCGATCTGGGCGTTGGCGCGGATCAGCAACGCCCTGGGGCACCAGCTCTCCGAATTGCTGAACGGCCTGTAGCCACGCGAGTTGAGAATCAAACCGGCTTCGAACGTCCCCGTCCGCAGGCTGTCTTCTCTATCCCGAATCCAACCGTCGTGGTTGTGTGCCCCTAGCCTCGAGCAAGGTTCGTTGCTCGTTGGGCGCAGGCCCCAGCTTGACGTGCGGCTGGGGCCAAGGCAGCAAGGTCTGCGGGCGGTCACACTTCGACCACATCGGCCGCGCCGGCTGCGGGCTGTCCGCATCGCTGAAGGCGGGCCACATACTCAGCCAGGCGGGCGTCGATTTCCTGGAGCTTGCGGTGCTCGTGAAGGAGCTTCTGGTGATGCCGTTTGAGGAAGTAGTCGACGGTTTCGATACGGATCTTAATGGAGCCGGCGGGTTTGTTTTCGTCGATATCCTTGAAGCTGAAGTAGGGCGTGCCCGACCGTTCGACGATCTGCTCGACCGCTGAGTAGATGGGGGCATCGTGCCCGCACTTGAAGCTGCTCAGTTCCAGGGCAACCAGGTTCGGGTGGCGGGCCACGTACTTTGCAGCCCAGAGCTTGCGGTTGCTGTTCTCCGAGTAGCTGTTCTTCCAGACGTCTTCGATGGACAGCGGTGAGGCGATGTCGCCGGCGGCCACCTCCTCGCCGAAGAGCTTCTCGAGAATGTCGTCGTCGATGGGCAGGGCGTCCTGCCAGAGAATCGGATAGCCGAGCTTCTGAAGCTCCTGGCAAATGCCGTGGTTGACTCCGGGGTCGTTCTGGTAGGGGCGACCCAGGACCACGATGCCGACGCTGCCCTCCGCCTCGAGTCGATCGATGATCTCACGAGAGCGCTGGCGCGTCCGCTCGATGAAGGCTCGCAGGGCCTGCAAGCCCTGGCGCACGCCCCGCACGCACTCCTGCTGCGAGAAGCCCAGCTCTTCGTTCCAATCGGAATACATCTGGCGGGCGCACAGCAACGGCTCGTTAATGTTCAGGAAAGTCTTCTTGAAGGTAATGCCTCTCTCGGCAAAGAGGTCTCCCTCCTTGATGAAGGCAGCGTGCGTAGCCTCGACGGTCCCGACGACGGTGGGACAGGCCCGCGAGGCCATGGTGTGCTCCAGGAAAGTCGGGAAGGAATCCACCATGGGGAAGAAGATGTGCGTGAGCGGTGTGCGGTCGTGCTGCACATGCAACAGGTCGTGCACATGGGGAATGGCCAGCTTACTCGGGTAGCAGGGGTCGATACTGCCGCGCTTGGCCCCTCGTCGGTAGAGTTCCTCGGTGGTGGTTCGGCTCCAGACGATGTTGCGGTAGGGCACACCGAGGGACTTGAAGAAGCCGAGGTAGAAGGGGGCAAGCCCGTACATATTCAGGACGCGGGGCATGCCGATGCGGACTTGGCGGCGCCGGTTCATGAGTTCCCGTCGGCGTCGGTCGCGGCGCCGGAACTTGGGCAGCTTCCAGGGGGCTGGCGCGGGCGGTGGGTCGGACACGTCCTGCACATCGGGCTCGCTGAAGACCTGTTGGGCGGCGATCTCCATCATGTTCGGATTGGCCGCCTTGATGGCCTCGAGGTCCCTGGCAATTTGGCGCATGTCGGCCACGTCCTCGACCGTGCCCTTCTCGCAGGTGGCGATGATCAGACGTTGCTCGCCTGGGCGCAGGGGCAGGCGTGAGCCGTTCTTCTTCCCGCGTTCGGCCCGCCGAGGATCCGAGTCGAGTCGCGTTGTCTCGGCGGCGCCGCGCGGTTGTCCGTGCTTGAGCCGCGTGGCGTGCCCGCTCTCGGCCCCCTGCTTGACGTACTGGGTGCGAAGGTCGATGGAGCCGTCCTGGGTCTGGCCGGTGCGTACGTCCACGAAGGTCCGCAGGCACTTGTTCTTGCAGAAGTGGCAGCGCGTTTCCTCGTTGCGGGTAGTGCGGTATTCGATCTGTCGCACGGCATCCAGGCCGATGAACGTAGTCTTGCGTCCCGTTTCGCTCCACAGACGGCGGGCCTCCAGAGCGCAACCGATGGCCCCGCTCTCGCCGCAGTGCTTGTGGACCACGATCTCCGGACGCAGGCCGGTGCTGCGGAACCGCCCTTCGATGAAATCCACCTGGGCCTTGACCGCCGCCAGGTTGCGCTGGGTTCCGCCCTGGAGGACGAACCTGGTTCCCAGTCGTGCCAGGTTGGGGATCTGGGAGACGTACAGCCAGACGTTCTTGGGCAGGACGGCGGCCAGGCCGGCCATGATCTCGTTGGCCTGCCAGCCTTGGCGCTGGAAATCCACGATGTCGGATTGCAGGAACACGGCGCAGCCGTAGCCGAACTCCGGCATGGCATCTGCGGTGAAGGCCACGTCCGCGTAGTCCTCGACGGAGTAGCCGAAGTCGGCCGCCGTGGACTGAAGGAAATAACCGTTGCCGGCCGAGCACTGGGTGTTCAGCTTGAAGTCCTTGACCTGCCCGTTGACCAGGATGATCAGCTTGATGTCCTGACCCCCGACGTCCACGATCACGTCGGCGCCCGGGTAGTAGTGCAACCCGCTCATGGTGTGGGCCACGGTCTCGACCAGGGCCACGTCCGCGCCGATCACGTCCCGCAGAATGTCTTTGGCATAGCCGGTGGTGGCCACGCCGAGGATCTCCAGCCGGGCCCCCTGCCCCTCGACCTGCTCGCGCAGGGCCGCGAACATGTCCCTGGTATCCTCGATGGGGTTTCCTCGGGAGAGCTGATAGGCCTTGGCGATGACCCGCAAGTCGGTGTCCATGAGCACCGCCTTGGTGCTGGTCGAGCCACCGTCCAGCCCCACAAACGCCTCGACCACGGTGCCCGGGCGATAGCGGGCCGGCTCCCACGGCGGGATGCGGTATCGGTCCTTGAAGGTCTCCAACTCGTCCTGGCTGCGAATCAGACCACGTAGGCCCCGAGCCTGCTTCTCAGCCAACCGGCCCTCGCGGAGGTACCACTCCAGCACTTCACGTCCATGATAGAGACCGTAATCCGGGTCGTCCTGCACCTCCAGCTTGGCGAACTCGATCGCCCCGATGGCGGCGAAATACTGGGCATTGTCCGGCACGATGATGAGGTCTTCGGGCTTGCTGCCATGAGGCAGCTTGACGTTTCGCTCGGTCCACATGCGCGGGATGTTGTGGCGCCAGCACTCCTGCATGCCTTTGATGAACGTGTTCGGGCCGCCGAGCAACAGAACGGACGGCCGCAGCGTGTGCCCACGGGTCAGCACGGAGAGGTTCTGCAGGATGAGCGACTCGAACAATGAAGCCATGAGCTCGTCCGCGGGCACGCCGCTCTTCTGCAGGCCGTTGATGTCGGTCTCCGCGAATACACCACACTTGCCTGCGACGGGATGAATGCGCATGCCGTCGTAGCCCATGCGGCAAAGCTGATCGGGCGAGATGCGCAGCTTGGCGCCGATCTTGTCCAGGACCGCGCCGGTTCCGCCGGCGCACTTGTCGTTCATGGTGGGGATTTTCTTCTTGCGGTGCGTCTCGGGATCTTCCTTGAAGATGATGATCTTGGCGTCCTGACCGCCCAGCTCGACGACGCTCTGCACTTGGGGGTACATCCTTTCGACGGCCAGGCTTACGGCATTGACCTCCTGCACGAATCGCCCGCCCACATGGCGCTGCAAACCGCTGCCGCCCGAGCCGGTAAGCAGCAGACGGAAGCCGTTGATCGGAACCTCCGAGAAGGCCCGCTCGATCCGCTCCAGAAACTCCAGGGTCTTCTCCGGCTGCTTGGTCTCGTGTCGCTGATAGTCCTTCCAAAGGATCTGGTCGGCTGACGGATCGACCACCACGGCCTTGACGGTGGTCGAGCCAACGTCCAGGCCGATCATCAGGCCCCGGGGATACCTGGCGCTGGCGGCGAAGGGTCGAGCCTGCACATTGGGTCGGCCGGCCATGGGCGGCCCGGAGGACAGACCCTGCGAGGACATCGACCGCGACTGCCCGCGCGATAGCGCTCGACAGGAATCCGGCGTACAGGACTCCGGGCACTCCGGAAGGGCCGGCGGCAACCCGTCGGAGTCCTTCGGTAGCGCGGGGTCGGCCTGATTGTGCGACGCGATCATGGCGCTGGTCCTTGCGCTCCGTACGGGTTCACTCTCTTATCCGGCGGTCCCGACCGAGATTCCATTGCGAATCACCGTCCATCATCTTGCCGACCTTCAGCACGAAATTGGCCGCCCGGCCGACGACACCGTCGTGCTTGGGGATTTTCTGCAGCGGTCTGCGCAGCTCGCGACGCAAGCGGACGTAGTTGCGAATCTGCTCGAGGCTGTATCCGGTCCGCTTGACGGCCTGGTTGAACTCGGCCTTGCAATCGCTCTTGGCCTCTCCCAAAGCCATCTGGGTACGCGAATAGGCGTTGACGTCGCCCTCGCCGGAGGTCTCGATGGGCAGATAGATCATCTGTGGATAGTGGGCCAGGACAGCGGCCTGAGCACCGTCCGACTGGGTGGAAGGCATGCAACCGAACGGTTTGAGTGACAACACCATGTGTGCCAGACCCCGGCTGTTGCAGTAAATGTTCTTGGCCACCTCGAGGTGACCCTCTCCGCCGCCGCTGCGCGAGTTGTAGTAGGGGTGTGCGATGCGGAGCAGTTCGTGCTGGCAGGCGAGTCTGTGCGTGGTCCCGCCCATGGCCCGCCGCATGCGTTCATACTCGCGATAGATCATCCAGTCGGCCAGGGCGAACTTGATGATGCGTCCTCGGTAGATCTTCTCGAGCCGCCAGCTTCTTTTCAGATCCCAACTGCTGGGTGGCTCGATTCCGTCATCCAGCCAGCGGCGATCCTTTACGCGGTTGCGAGCCTGGTTAAGGATGTAGCTGAGCCAGTTTGCCAGCGGATCGAGGAGCACCTCGGCCCCCTCGCGCTCGAGGAAGGCAAACATGTTGAAGTTGCCGTCTCCTTCGGTGGTCTGGGCCCAGAACTCGCCGGTGATTTTGACGATCGGCTTGGGCCGGGTGTAATCGACCTCGATGCCATCTTCGATGATGGAGGCGCACTCGCGCAGGGCGGCTGCGTAGTAGTCGCCATAGAGCTGATCCAGAAACTTCTGCGCATCATCAGAGCCGGATACCGGCGTGACCTTGTCGAGGAGCCAGGCCAGGGCTCCGCCGCGGATCGCGTCATAGCTTCTGTCGCGGAGGCGCTGGCAGCACAGTTCAACGCACCGGCCCAGAACGGCGTCGGTGGTTCCGGTATCCAGTTCGTAGGGGCGGACGTGATAGGCAACGGCGTTGATCAGGTCGCCGATCAGGAACGAGTTGATAAGCATCAGGAAGAAACTGAGGTTGAAACGGAGCCCCGCGTCCGCGGCCGACTGGTTCATGCCGCCGTTTTGCTGGAAGAGCACTACGCGGAAGCCCTCGAAGCCGGCGTTGTGCAAAGCCAGCCGATACTCGGCCTCGTACATGCCAAAGCGACAGGGCCCGCAGGCCCCGGCCGTCAGGTACACGTAGCGGTCGACGATCTCCTTGGCGCTGAGCCCGCGTTCGTCGCGCAGCCGCATGAGGTGCTTCAACAGCGCCCCTACGGTGAAATAGGCCGGATTACACTGCCCGTTGTTGCCATATTCTCTACCGGTCTGGAAATCGAGCTTGGTCGGTGTGGGGACGGTCTCGGTCCGGCAGCCGAGGCCGTCGAAGCCGGCCCGCAGCAGGCATTCATGCCTTCGGGTCAGTCCGCCGAACAGGACGGTCACGCGGTCTCGCTCGGCTCGGGTGAAGAGTCGCTCGGCGGGGCGTTTGAAATGGCGCAGCGACTGGGGCCGAAGGCGGGCTTGGCGAAGAAGCCGCTCGCGCTCCGCGAGCACCGCCCGCTGGATTCCGCGGTCTTTGAGGCGTGGGGGCATCGTCTGCGCCGCGGGCGGCTCGGCCGCTGCCCCTCGGGCATCAGTCGAGTCTGGCATCCCCCTACTGGTGCGTTCCTTGCTGCTCAGCACGCCTGAACCTCAACCCGATTACCGCCTCCCTCCTTCGGGTTGGCGGCCCTTGTCCGTTCTAGAGAGCGTCATTTCGGCCCCGCACCTGGAAGATGACGGCGGAGCCCCCGGCCCTGAACCCTGCGTCAGCCGCACCGCCTCCGGCACGGAGGAACCACGGCCATTGCCGCACCAATCAGAGCGCGATGATACGGCTGTAATGCCGATGTGCAAGAGGAATCTGTACCGTTTGCGGACGAACGGCGGTATAGTCGGCCAGCAGTCGCGATGCCTGGACATCGCCGCGTGGCTCGCCGTAAAGTTTCACTTTTCCGATGTGCCTGTGCAAAGGAGTCCCGGGTGACCGGCATCAGGAGACCCCTGCCACCGCAGCGCGGGAAGGCAGGCTCGAGTCCGCGAACCCAGCGCGTGCTGCGCCCCCTTCCGGCGATCCTGGTGCTTGGCGTCACGTTGGCGATCTACCTGGGATGCGCGGGGCACGAGCTGCTTGGCTGGGACGACATCGATTACGTCATCGAGAACCCGGTCCTGCGTCTGCCCTTCGGCGAGTTTCTGAGTCGCATCACCACGGGTTTCGTGCCGCGTGCTCATGGCGACTTCCTTCCGGTGACCATGCTGAGCTACTGGTTAGAGTTCCGGGCGGAGGGCCTGCGTCCGCGGCTGTACCACCTGGACAACGTCCTGTTGTTCGCTGTGAGTTGCGCCGCGCTGTGGCATGTGATCGCGCGGGTCACCGGACAGCGGAAGGTGGCCCTGTGGGTTGCCCTGCTGTACGCGGCGCATCCTCTGAATGTGGAGGCCGTCGCCTGGGTATCGGAGCGGAAGAGCGTTCTGTCGCTGCTGCTGTGTCTCTTCGCGCTGACACTGGCCCTGCCGTCCGGCAAACACGAAGATCAGGCGCGAACCCATCCATGGCCGCGTTGGATTGCCGCTCTCGCTGTCTACCTGCTGGCGTGTCTGGCCAAATCGGCGGTGGTGTTCTTCCCGATCCTGGTGTGGGGCTATTACTGGATCATCGCCCGGCGGTCATTCGTGGCCAGCGCGGCCCGCGGCTTGCTCTTTGTTGTGCCGGCCGGTTTGGCCGCGTGGGCCCGGCTCGCGGGGCACGCCGCATCGGGGCAGACAGGGTTCGCGCCCTTCGAGACGGCGGCGGCCAAGGGCATGACCATTCTCAGCCTCCTGGGCGGCTACGTGGGCAAGATCCTGCTTCCTTTGAACCTGAATCATTGCTATCCGCTGCAGGTTACGGAGACGCCGGGCGACCCGTTCCTGTGGATCGGGCTGGCGGTGCTGGTGCTTGCCGTGGCCGGCATCATCCTGCTGCGCCGCCGGTTGCCCGTCGCCGCGTTCGGGTTGCTGTGGTTTCTGGCCGGCTGGCTGCCGCACATGCAACTGCGCCCCATCCCCCCTGCCCTGCGTGCCGATCGTTACATGTTCTACGCTCTGCCCGGAGTCATTCTGTTTGTCGTGGTGCTGCTCGGTTATCTGCTCGCAGATGAGAGGCGAGCCAGACTGCGGCTCCCCGCCGCGCTGGTGGGCGCCGTGGTCGTGATGGTTTTTGCCGTCGCCACGATGCGCCGCCAGGCGGTGTGGGCGGACGACTTCACCCTGTGGGAGGACAGCCTGGCCAAGACGCCCGATTCGGTCATCGCCAACAGCCACTACGGAGTGCTGCTTCTCGAGGCGGGGCGAATCGAAGACGCGGAGAGGCATTTCCAGCGAGCCCTGGAAACCAGCCCGCAGGATTTCATGTCGCTGAACGGGCTGGGGGCCGTGCGCTCGCGACGCGGTCTTCACGCCGAGGCGCTCGGTCTGTTGACGCAGGCCCTGGCAGTCCCGAACGTGCCCCCTGAGAAGCAGGCTCAGACGTATGCGGCCATGGGCGGCAGCGAACTGGCCCGCCGCAACATTCGGGGCGCCCTGGACGCGTACGGCCGAGCCGTGGAGCTCAATCCGTATCTGCCCGATGCGCATGGTGGGTACGGCTCCGCGTTGGCCGTTGCCGGCCGTCTGGAAGAGGCACTCGCTGAGCACCGCAAGGCCATCCAGATGGCTCCGGATGACCCCACGCTGCTGTTCAACTACTCGCTGGCCCTGACGTCGGCGGATCGCACAGACGAGGCTTTGGACGCGCTGCGCCGATGCTTGGAATTGAAGCCGGACTATGGTCGCGCGTACGGGCAGATGGGTGTGATTTATGCCGGCAGGAAGCAGTGGCAGGAGGCGGTCCGCTACTTCGAACAGGCCGCGCGTCTCGCCCCGGGCGACCGGCAGATCGCCGAGATGCTCAGCCGGGCGCGGGCCGAAATGCAGAGCTCCGGAATGCCGACAAACCGCGCTCAGGGGCAGGAGTGAACGGCACCCCCCTACCGCGGCTGCCGGGCGACGTTCTCGAGCACCACCAGGGCGGCCTGTTCGAGACCCCCATAGTTGTCTTGCTTCGGATCGATGGACATGAAGTCCTCGGACAGCTCCTGCCGGAACGCCAGCCGCGTGCGCAGCACCTGCATGATGCGGGCCAGCGCATCACCATAGTCGATCTTGCCTCCGCGCGTGCCCTGAAAGCCGCGGCTCTGCACCATCCAGACTTTGCCCCCGGGCTCGAGGCGCTCAAGGAGGTAGGCCAGGGCCCGATCCACGGATTCGGGGTCTTCGACGCGATCAGCGTAGGTGTGCCAATCGACTGACTCTACGCGCCCCACTGCGGGCCAGCAGACCTGCGGCAGATTACCGCGGTAATACCAGTTGAACGTCGACGCGTAGGGTTCGGGAAAGATGAAGATTACATCCCCCGGCTGCGCTTCGGCCTCGACGCGTGCGGCCATGTGGGCCAGCGGGCTCTTGCAGCGTTGGGCCGCGCGAATTCCGTCAAAACGCCGGTCCAACGGCACGATGGGATACACCGCGATGAACACTCCCAGGGCGATGGAGAGCCACCGCGGTCGAAGGCAGGCCAGCGAAGACGCCAGCAACAAGATGAAGAACGGAATGCTGGGAATGGTATAGCGCTGGAGATAGGCCGCCTTCCAGTAAGCCATCTCAAACGCAATCACCTGCGAGCCGAAGGCCAGCAATAGCGCCAGGAGCAATCCCCATCGAAACCGCTGGGCACCACTTCCGGGCAGCTCGTTGGTCTGAACCGCCAGCGCCGGCAGGGCCACAGCAAGCGCGACGACCACAAGAATCACTTGCCAGGAGTTGAACCAGTAGTCGAACGTAGCATTCAACATGCCGACGAAACCGGGCGTGTATAGCAGGTGGTCCATGGTCCGCGAGCCCGCCTGACCGACCACCTGCATCAGCCACGGCACAGAAAGGACAACTGCCGCGGCGTTGGCAACGAGGAAGCTGCCGAACCAGGTTGGCCAGGACCGGTGCCGGCGATAGTGGACGACCAGCAGAATCAGCACGAAGAAGCCGGCCGAGGTCCACAGCAGCAGCGCCCACATGTGCGTGTAGACCATCGCGGTCAGCAGCAGCGTGTGGGCGATCCAGAGGCCGCGACGGTTGGTGACCAGGGCACGGTCCAGCATTCCCATGGCCAGCAAAGCGAGCAGCGTCAGCAAGGGGTACACCATCAGGTCGGTGCCCGATTCGATCTGCCCGGGATTGACGGCCACGAGCAGCGCGGCCGCGCTCGCCGCGACGGTCCCAAGGATCGGTCGGGCGAACCAGTATGTTGCGGGAATGCACAAGAGGCTCAGCACTGCGCCCAGCGAGCGCAGCCCCGCCTCGCTCGTGCCCGCAAACGAAACCCACGCCTTCAGCAAAAGGAAGTAGAGCGGCGCGTGGACGTCTCGTCGCAGAATCTCGAACAGATCTCCCAGGGATGCGGTGGCCATGAAGGCGAAGCTGGCCTCGTCGCGCCAGAGCGGCGAATCGCCCAGATGTGCAAAACGGAAGTACACACCGGCCGCCACCGCCACGACAAGGAGGGCTGCCGCGGCCAGCCACCCGTGAGAACCCGTGCCACTCTTGTCGCCCGTGTCCCTCATGGCGTCCACAGATTAGAATATAAGCCCTGCCAAACGCTGCCAAGGGCCCCGGTGAGCACAGCGCGGAGCGCTGCCGCCCGTTGCCGCGCGGTTGCCCGCACTGTGTGCTACACCGATCCCAAGAGACTTCGCACCGGAAGCACAATATACTGAGGCTCTTGACCGCAGGCCGGCGCGGACGTCTTCTGAGATGAATACCCTGTTCCACAAGGGGTCCCGTCATGCTGTCCAATCCCGTCCGTATCGCCCTGCTCATCGCCCTGGTGGCAGGCTCGACTACAGGCTGCCGGAAATTCGTTTCCGCCCTCAGTGCCAACCTGGTGCATTTCACTGACGTCTCTTCCACGCTGGAGCTGACCGACGACGTTTCGCGGCTCGTGGTCAGTAACCGCCTCGGCGACGTGACCGTGCTGGGCGAACCCGAGGCGACCACCATTCGGGTGGAGGTCGAGGTACGGCTCGATGAGGACCGCGTGGCCACGACCGAGGTGGGTACGTTCGCCGACCACGTGCGCGTGACCAGCGACGACGGCGAGATCGTCATTGGAGATGCCCATCAGGGCGCTGCGGATGAGAAGGACTGGTCGCTCCATATGACAGTCGGTCTGCCTCCGCACCTCGCGGTTGTCGTCACAACCGGCGTCGGTGACGTCGAGGTTAGAGACATTGCGGGCGACTTGCGCATCACGGCCGGCGTCGGAGACATCGAGACGGAGGCCCGCGGAGCGGGTGATATCACCTGCACGTCGGGTCTGGGAAACGTGTCCGTCTCCGCCGGCACGATTGACGGACCCGTCACGATAACCGCCGGCAAGGGAGATATCGCCCTGGTCATTGCCGACAGTTCTCCTCGGCACCGAGTCCAATTGACCGCCGGCAAAGGCAACATCAACGCGACGTTCCCCCCCGGCTCGCCCGGCACGTTCGAGATCGAGTCGGGGCTCGGCTCGATCAACACCGGGCCCCATAGCGGGATTACCGTGACGGCGTCGAAGTTGTCCGCGGAAGGATCGGGCACAGTAGGCGACGGCACAGCCGCCTACCATATCAAGGCGGGCGCCGGCAGCGTTACGCTGCACTAGACGCGCCCCTACAACCCGCGAACCAATCCGCCGTCCACCGCGATGGTCTGGCCGGTGATGTACGAAGCCCGCTCGGAGGCGAGGAAGGTGATCATGTGGGCATGCTCATCCGGGTCTCCCATGCGCCCTAGGGGGACCTGGGCCACGCGCTCCTGCAGGATCTCCTCGGGGCTCCGGTTCTGGGAGGTGGCCATGGACTCGAGCAGCTCCTCATGCCGGGCCGTGCGGAACATGCCCGGAGCCACGTTGTTGACCAGTATGTTGTGCGGGGCCAACTCGCGTGAGAGCGTCTTGGCGAAACCGACGATCGCCGGCCGCATCGCGTTCGACGTGGCCAGGCCGTCAATCGGCTGCCGTGTGGAACTGCTGGTGATCGTGATGATGCGCCCCCACTTGCGTCTCTGCATATAGGGAACGACTTGCTGGCAGAACCTGACAACGCTGGCGAAGGTGCGGTCAAACGCAATCCGCCACTCCCGCAGGCCCACTTCGGCAATCGTTCCCGGTGGCGGGCCGCCGGCGTTGTTGACGAGGATGTCTATCCGCTCGTCGTAGTGCTCGGCGACTTTGGCGACAAAGCCGTCGATCTGGTCGGGATCGCTCACGTCGCAGGTGCGGGCGAACACGTCGGCCCCTGTCTGTTGACGAATCTCCTGGGCCGCGGTCTGAAGCGTCTTGTCTGTGCGGGCACAGAGGGCCAGGCGTGCACCCTCCCGGGCGAGGTCCAAGGCGGCGGCCCGGCCCAATCCCTCGCTGGACGCCGAAACGATGGCCACACGATCCAGCAATCCCAAGTCCATTGGCTTGATCTCCGGGGGACTAAATCTGCCCGCCGCCGGCTTCCTTTTCTTCGGCGCGACGGGCCATTGGAGGCGACTGGTCCACGGCTGTCCGCTGCTGCTGCTCGCGCTGCATGTCGCCGGTCACGACAGGAAAGGCCACGCTCCGCCCGGGCCTGGGCATGAAGGCGGCCTCATACAAGGCCGCTGCGATAAGCGCTCCGGCCAGCGGTCCGGCCCAATAGACCCAATGTTGCGACCACAAGTGCAGGGTCAACCTGCCGCCGGCAATCAACGGCCCAAAGGCACGCGCCGGGTTCATGGCCGCGCCGGTGAACGGCTCGCCGACCAACATGAGGGCTGCGTAGGCCAGGCCAACGAAGACGCCGCCCATCCGCGGCCGGCGTGGATCGACCAAGACGGCGTACGTCACCAGGACAAGTGCGAAGGTCAGGAGTGCCTCAAGCATGACGGCGGCGATGGGTGAGATCACGGTGGGCGCGTACGAGGGCGTTCCCAGAGCGACTTCGTCCGCCGCAAACGAAAGCACATCGCCCATCTGGTACGGGTCCAGTCCGGTGCCGAAGAGGATGCCGAGAACTGCGCCACCCATGGCCGCGCCGGCCAGTTGGGAGGCGATGTAGGCCAACGCCACGTGCTTGCGTACCCGGCCGCCGGCCACGAGGGCCACGGTAATCGCCGGGTTGAGGTGTCCGCCGCCCAGGGGGAGGGTGATGGTCACCATCGCGGCCAGTATGAAGCCGTGAGCGGCCGCGACGCCGAGAAGGCCGAGCTCGGGGCGCCAATGGGCCACCAGGACGGCACCTGTCCCGACGAAAACGAAGATGAACGTGCCCAACATTTCGGCGAGGCACGGACGGGCAAGATCGCCGACTGTTCGGTATCGCCAAGCGGAGTCCGGGACCATGCTGCGTGAGTTCCTCAGGTAGCGGCGTTCCCCACAGGCGGCCGGGGTGCGCGGCGCGTATCCGTCCTGAAGTCCGGTGCGCTGGAGAACGCAGCGGACCGTCGCAAGGCTCGCGGCGCGATCAACCGCCTACGACCCCGGTAGGGTACGGGAAGCGGACCGGGTCTTCCACCCGGGGGCCGAGAGATGCACGCGTTGGGACGGACCTGTGACGGGCCAGCCCAACCAACATAACCATGTGTGCCGCAGAGGTTTGGCCGAGGCGTCGTCTGCGTTCTTGACCCCGCAGGATGGCCCAACTAGCCTCTTATGTTGTTGGGGCCGGAAGTCACCACTCACTTCAGGAGAGTCTTGAGATGGACGAAATCAATCGCCGCCAGATGTTGGGAACGCTTGGCGGTCTGGCCGTGGCCGGCGGCTGGATCGGCCTGGACACAAGCGAAACCGTGGCTGCTCCGCCCGAAGACGAGGAGCCGGGCAAGCCGAAGGAGTACATCCTTCCGGCGCTGCCGTACGACTATGACGCACTCGAACCGCACATCGACGCAAAGACCATGATGTTGCACCACGACAAGCACCACGCCGGTTATGTCAAGGGGCTCAATGAGACCTTGGCCGAGCTGGCAATCGTGTCCAAGTCCGGCTCGGCCGACGTGGGCAAGGTCCGCTCGCTCACCGACGAGCTCGCGTTCAACGGCTCCGGCCACGTGCTGCACACCGTATTCTGGAGCAACATGGCCAAGAACGGCGGCGGCGCGCCGAGCGGCACGCTGGCCCGCTTCATCGACCGGGATTTCGGGGACCTGATGCGGATGAAAGCCCAACTTTCGGCGGCGGCCAAGAAGGTGCAGGGCAGCGGCTGGGGAGTCCTCGCCTGGGAGCCGCTCAGCGGCCGGATGCTCGTGTTCGGAGCCGAGAAGCATCAGAACTGGACCATGTGGGGCAGCGTACCTCTGTTGGTGCTCGACGTGTGGGAGCACGCCTACTACCTGAAATACCAGAGCGACCGGGGTGGTTACGTCAACGCTTTCTGGAACGTAGTCAACTGGGACAACGTGGCCGAGCGGTTGGAGGCCGCCCGCAAGCTGACCGCCTGAGCAGAGGGCGAGCTTCGTCCCGGGACGCGTCCCGGCCGGCAGCCCCGCCGTGGGGCGATGTGAGTGGCACGGAAGAGTGCGGACGGCGGCGCCTGGGGCGCGCCCCCCCACAAAGTTGCATTGCGGCTCGTTTTCTGCCCAAGATTTGGGGCGCAGCTTCCGATATATCTGCGGCCCATGACAACCGAAGAGCAGGCACGACAGTGCCAACATGCACGATGAAAAAATCGCCAGAGGGAATGTACCATGTTGGCCATGAGCAGGCTGGTGCCCATCAAGTCCGAAGCGCGGGTTGTGGACCACAGGAAGTCTCCGCGGCTCGCTCCGGAACAGGGTCATTTCCCCGTAATCATGCTCACCGAAGACGGCCGCCGGTTTGAGAGCGATCTTTGTGATATCTCCTCGGGAGGGATCGGAGTTTCAGGCGGCGCGCCGGTGAAGCCGGGAGAGCGTGTCCGCCTGGGGATCCGTTTGAGTGAGAACGTGGCTCCCTACGATGTGGCCGCCGAGGTGGTCCATCAGTCGGCCGACCACATCGGCCTGCGCTACGTGATCTGAGATGAGCGTGCGAAGGCGAGGCCTGGGCCGGCTCCGGCGCCGCGCTGCGGAGACGGGCTACCGCGGCCCGATCCGCTCCATGTCTCCCATATAGGGTCGCAGCACTTTGGGCACTACGATCGATCCGTCCGGCTGCTGGTACAGCTCCAGGATCGGGATCAGCACGCGCGGGCTGGCGATCACGGTGTTATTCAGCGTATGACAAAAGTGGATCTTCCTGCTGGCGTCGCGATAGCGCATGTTCAGTCGCCGGGCCTGGAACTCATGGAAACGCGAAGCGCTGTGCGTCTCGCAGTACGCTCCGCGTGAGGGCATCCAGGTTTCGATGTCGAACTTCTGCACCTGTCCCTGGCCCAGATCGCCGGTGCACACATTGACCACGCGGTATGGGAGCTCCAGCGCCTGCATGACCGCCTCGGCGTGGGCCAGGATTTCCTGGTGATGCTCGAGCGAGACGGCCTCATCGTTGCGGCAGATGATCACCTGCTCCACTTTGTCGAACAGGTGGATTCGATATAACCCATACGTGTCCTTCCCGGCCGCGCCCGCCTCGCGCCGGAAGCACGGGCTGAGGGCCACGTAGCGTTTGGGCAGATCGGTCTCGTCCAGAATCTCCTCGGTGTGGAGGGCCGTCAGCGGCACCTCGGCCGTTCCCACCAGGCTCAGTTCGTCACGCTCGCAAAGATAGGCCTGATCGCGTCCGAGGGGGAAATAGCCCGTCCCCTGCATCACTTCTTCCTTGACCATCACGGGCACGGTCACCGGCTCAAAGCCTCGCTGGATCATCAGGTCGAAGGCGAAGCGGAGCACGGCCTGGTGCAGAAGCGTGCCGGCTCCGCGCAGCATGTAGTTCCTCGTGCCCGCGAGCCTCACGCCGCGTTCGATGTCCACGATGCCGAGCTTGGCCCCCAACTCCACGTGATCCAGCAGTGGGAAGTCGAGCTTTGGCACCTCACCGACTCGCCGCAACTCCCGGTTGTCGGTCTCATCCTCTCCGTCGGGGACGTCGGCAGCGGGCGTCTGGGGAACGGTGAGCATGAGTTGCTGGAAGTCGGCCTGGACCTGCCGGTCTTCCTCCTCAAGGGCCTTTGTCCCAGCCTTGATCTCGTTGAGCCGGGCCTGGAGTCTCTCGGTCTCGGCGGCGATCTCCTGCTCGCTGACCCCTTCCTCGGCAGCCCGCCGGCGCCACGGGCTCTTGGGATTGCGATACAGGGCCAGTTGGGCACCGCCCTCCTTCTGCTCATGCCGCAGGCGATCCAACTCGACCTGGATCTGACGGCGGCGGGCGTCCACTTCGACGAGGCGGTCCAGGTCGCAGGGCACCTTCTTGCGCCGCGACGCATCGCGGATGGCTTCCTGATTCTCGCGTATGAACTTGATATCCAGCATGCGTTCGCCCTTGTGCGGTGGCCGCGATCAAAGTGTGTGAGCCGCCAACAGTAGTCGGTGGGGCGTCGCCTGTCACCACGGGAACCCGGGCAGGGCGGCCGGGATGGCGCCCTGCTCTTGCGGCGCAGGCCGACAGCCGGCATGCCGGGGTTGGGAACCGCGGCGCCGGGGAGTTGGGCTGAGTCCATGCCTACCGGGGTCGGCGCGACCGGGCCGCGCGGAGCCCAGCGCTGGGGGTACTCGCATCTAAGGCTTGAGATTATAAGATGTTGCAGCAACTATGGCCCTAAGGCAGGGGGTAAGTCAGTGCGCCGGAAGCCCGGGGATGGCCCCACCTGGGGTTTGACCCTGTGAGCTTGGGGGGGCTATACTTTTTGGTGTACACGTGAACGGCCGTGATCCGCTGCGGGCAATGTTGCCGCCACCACGATCAGTCCGTGTCACGGATCAGCGGATAGCGGCGCTGTGCCCTCGACACTGTCGGGCGCATCTGGAACATTTACCTACACGCAGTACGCGGCGAAGAGCCGCCGGCCGTAGCGGGAATAGGGAAGTTGGACCCACAGGCCTGTATGGATCTTGAGCGTTTAGTACTTCCGTATCTTCGCCGCCATGACAGCGTCGGTCTGGCGGCTGTACTATCGCGGCACTTCACGATTGAAGAACTGGTCGGTTTTCTGTCGCAGCCCCGCTCCGACACGGTCAAGATTGCGGTCGCGTGCCTGTCGGTTGTCGGCCGAATGAGTGAGTATGACAGGCTTGCGGCCCTGCTTCACCACGCTGATCCGTTCGTCGTGTCGCTGGCGGAATACGCCCTTTGTGAGATTTCCTTCCAGGCCGGCAGCCGGCAGGACGCGCTGCTGCTACGGCGAGCGGCCCGCATGATTCGTCTCGAGGAATGCGACCAAGCCCTTCTGCTGTTGAACCGCGTACTGGTGGACGACCCACAGTTGGGCGAGGCTTATTTTCAGCGGGCCCTGGTCCACCACACCAAGGGCAACTACGAGGCCTCCCTGGAGGACTGCCAACGAGCACTTGAGCTGAACCCCAATCATTACGGTGCCCATGCCCATATGGGTCATGTTTGCACGTACCTCGAGGACTTCACCCGGGCCCTGGAGTGCTACTACGCCGCTTTGAAGATCCATCCTCGCCTGGAGGGGCTGCACGAGTGCGTTCGATGCCTGCGCCGCGTGTTGGCCCGGCGGGACTCCGGACGTGCCCGCGCCTGAGCGCCGATCTTTGACCGATCTTTATTCCGGCAAGCACAGAGCGATGGTGCTGATACTGCGCGCCGAGGAGGAGGACCGATGGGTTACCTGAGACACGCTGCAAGCGGGGCAATTGGCATGTCGGCGATACTGGCCGGCTGTGTCGGGCCGCAGGAGTGCCCGATCTTCACGGCTGAGGGCAACGGTCGTGCGATCACAATCGGCGTGGCCGAGTGCATTCTCGTCCGCCTCGATTCCAACGCCACCACGGGATACGCGTGGCAACTGGCCGAGATGGACACGGTCGTTCTCGAGAACACGGATCAGGAATACGTGCAGGACTTCGCCCCGCCCGGGATGGCCGGTGTCGGCGGCACCGAGACCTGGGAGTTCGCCGGAAAGGTGCCGGGCAGAACGAACTTGCGTCTGGAGTACCGGCGTCCATGGGAGCCCGAGGACATCGAGCCTGCGGACACTTTTGAAATTGACGTCACCGTAACGGCCGCGGAGTAGACGTGGTGGCTGCGTATCTCCCGCGACAACACTGAGGCCTTCGGCCTCATGCAATCCTGAATCGTCCCGGTTGCCCGCCGCGACGGTCTGTGTAACAGTAGCGAACTGTATGGTCCCCGATTCAACAGGCAATGAGGCCGGCGTGATCCGCGCGCCCAAGCGGGCCTTCGAACATTGCGCCGACGATTACGCACGGCACCGACCCGGCTACCCGTCGTCGCTGCTGGACTACCTGGCGGCGGCATGCCCTCCCGGCTCGTGTCCGCTCGCCGCCGATGTCGGTGCAGGCACAGGCCTGTTCACGAGAGGATTGCTGGAGCGAGGCTATCGCATCGTGGCCGTCGAACCAGGTGAAGCTATGCTCTTGAGGGCACCCTTCGCTGTGGCCGGTCATGCGGACTGCGTCCATCTTCTGCGTGCCTCGGCGGAGAGCACGGCGCTAGCGGATGGCTGCGTCGGACTCGTGACTTGTGCTCAGGCCTTTCACTGGTTCAATCCTCCGGTCGCTCTGGCCGAGTTCGGGCGGATCCTCATGACCGGCGGCACGTTGGCCCTGATCTGGAACAATCGGGACAGGAGGGGCAGCGGCTTCGTGGGCGCGTTCGAGGCTTTGGTTCGGAAGTTCAACCCGGCCTACGACGCCGAATACCGCGAACAGGATTGGCCGGGTAAGATCGAAAAGAGCGACCTGTTCGGCCCGGTGCAGTACCGCTGCTTTGCGTGGACGTGGCAACGCACCACCGAGCAAGTGATCGGGTTTTCCCGATCGGTATCCTATATTCGAAACGTGATCCCGCGTACGGAGATGCCGAGATTCGAAGCCGAGTTGCGGCGCCTTTGCGAGCAACACTGCGCCAACGGTGTCTGCGACATCCCCATGCGCACGGAGTGCTGGTCGGCGCGACGCCGATAGGTAGGAGTGGGGCTCGTCAGCGATGAGTGACGTGGCAGACCGTTCGCCGCAGGCCGGACACACAGGCCGGCCTCCACTGGCGCGGCCGGTTGGCGTGTCACTGCCCTACGCCCGGCCGGTGTTCGCGAGTTATGGCGACCCGCTTTTGCTCCGGCAGTCGCGTGGCGCAGTCATGGTCGACATTGTCATGCTGGTCGGGCTGTTCGTCGGACTGGAGGTCGTCAAGGAGGCGGTGTTCACCATCGTCGTGGGCGACGCGCCTCACGAGGTGTACCGTGAATGGACACCGGCGAGCACGGCCGTGTCAGCCCTGGTTGTGACCGGCGCTGTGCTGTTGATCGCCCGCGCGCGCGGCCAGTCGCGGCAGGCGCTGGGGCTCGTGGCAAGTCGGTGGCCCGGCAACGTGGGCATCGGACTCCTCGGCGGGTTCGCGGTCCTGTTCCTGACCGTCATCGCCGGGATGTACATTCAGTTCGTCTTCCCCGAGTTGATCCCCCTGCTGCAGGAATCTCAGGAGAACATCAACAAGGTTCTGCCGCCGATGAGCCTGGGCACGATCCTGGCGCTGTGCATCGCCGTGTCGTTCTACGAGGAACTCCTGTTTCGCGGGTTCGTGCTGCCGCGGCTGAGGGTCTTGACGGGTTCGTGGTGGTCCGCGGTTCTGCTAGGCGCAGCCAGCTTCGGATTGTTGCACCTGTATGAGGGAGCGCTGACCACGATTCCGGTCATGGCGCTGGCCGCGTTTCTGTCGGTGCAGTTCATATGGCGGCGATCACTGGTGGCGCCGATGGTGACCCATTTCATATTCAACGCCGTGCAGCTCATTCTGTTGCAGAAGTACAGCGAGGTCTTTGGACCGGTGGGCATGTTATGAACATCCGGCGCATGCAAGCGGAGGACATAGGTGCGTTGCTGGCCTTGTGGCGAGAGGCCGGGCTGGCCATACGGCCAAAAGGGCGTGACACGGTCGAGGCGCTCGCCCGGCAGTTCGCGTCCATGGGCCGGCACTGGTGGTTGGCCGAAGAGGACGGCAAAGTCATCGGCGCCGTGATGGGCACGCACGACGCGCGCAAGGGGTGGATCAATCGCCTTGCCGTGCATCCGGACTATCGTCGCCAGGGCGTCGCGTCCGCGCTCGCCGCCCGCGTCGAAGAGAGCCTGGCTGAAGACGGCGTGGAGATTTTCGCCGCGCTGATCGAAGACGAGAACGAGACCTCGTGCCGGCTATTCGAAGCGCTGGGCTATGAGAAGTATCCGGTGCATTACTATCGCAAGAAGCTGCACGAGGGCGTTTAGGAGCAATCGCGGAAACGGCAGCAGGTTATGCCCACACGAATCGGCGTGGACATCGGAGGGACCTTCACCGACCTGTATCAGTGGGACGGACGGGGGGTCCGCGTGTGCAAGGTTCCCTCGACCGATCCGGACTTCGCCGGAGGCGTGATGTCCGGGCTGAGGGCCCTGGCCGAGCAGTGCGAAGGCGGGCGACTCGAAGCCGGCCACACGGTGGTCCACGGCTCGACAGTCGCGACCAACGCGCTGCTCACTCGTCGCGGGGCCCGCATCGGGCTCGTGGCTACCAAGGGTTTCCGCGACGTGCTGCACATCGGGCGCCAGAACCGCCCCGAGTTGTACAACCTACACGTTCGCCGCCCACCGCCGATCGTCCAGTGCGAAGACTGCTACGAAGTCGACGAACGCGTCGGCGCCGATGGAACGGTGGTCATACCGCTGGATGTCGCGTCGGCTCGCCGCGTTCTCGAAACCATCGCCGAGAGCGGCGTCGACTCGGTGGCCGTATGCCTGCTGTTTTCCTTTTTGAATCCGCGACACGAGCAGGCCATTGCCGAGCTCGCAGCCGAGATGGGTCTGAGCGTCACGCTCAGCTCCGAACTGTTGCCCGAATTCCGTGAGTACGAGAGAACCTCCACAACCGCGGTCAACGCCTACGTCAAGCCCGTGGCCCGCGATCACTACGAACGGATCGAGGGGGAATGCCGAGGACTTGGCACCCGTAGACTGAACATCATGCAGTCCAACGGCGGGCAGATTTCCGTCCGCATGGCCGGTCGTGAGCCGGTCCGCACGATTCTGTCGGGCCCGGCCGGCGGTGTCGTCGCCGGGCTCCACCACGCTCGCCTGCTCGGGCTGAAGCGCGTCGTAACTTACGACATGGGCGGCACGTCCACGGACGTGTGCCTGTGTGACGAAGACCCGGCCCTGACCACTGAGGCGGTCATCGCCGCCTGCCCCATCCGCGTGCCCATGATCGACATCCACACGATCGGTGCCGGCGGCGGATCCATCGCCCGTATCGACGAAGGCGGCGCGCTTCAGGTCGGCCCGCAGTCGGCCGGCGCGAATCCCGGACCCGCGTGTTACGGCCGGGGCGAGACGCCCACGGTCACCGACGCGAATCTCGTGCTGGGGCGGATCGTGCCCGAGCGCTTTCTGGGCGGGCGTTTTCCGTTGGACAGCGCCGCCGCCGAACGCGCCGTCGGCGAACTGGCCACCCGCATGCACTGCTTGCCAAGTGACGCCGCTTTGGGCATCGTCGCTGTCGCGGACGCCCACATGACCCGGGCGGTCAAGCGCGTGACGGCCGAGCGCGGCACGGACCCATCGGAGCTGGCCCTTTGCAGTTTCGGAGGCGCCGGCGCGTTGCACGCCTGCTCGCTCGCGACCGCGCTCAATATGCCCGCCGTCATCGTTCCCCCGAATCCCGGAATCCTGTCGGCGACCGGCATGCTGCTGGCCGATCTGATTAAAGACTTCTCCACCAGCCTGCCGGGCGGGTGCCTGCTTCGCAGCGGCGTGCAATCCAGGCCAGACATCTACGTCGAGGTGTCGGTGCCGCCCGCGCTACAGACGCTGCGCGAGGCGATGGGCGATCTCATGAACCAAGCCGCGCGCGCGGTGCAACTGGAAGGCTACGAGCAGGACGACAGCGTGCTGGAACGCTACGTGGACATGCGCTACCAGGGCCAATCGCACGAGCTGACTGTGCCGCTGGAGTCACTCACCGACGTGGACCGTCTGCTGGCGCCGTTCCACGCGGAGCACGAGCGGCGCTTCGGCCACGCCGCCCGCGACGAAACCGTGCAATTGGTCACGGCCCGCATCCGCGCCGTCGTCGCGATCGAGAAGCCCGAGCTGCCCGCGGAACCCGCGGCGACGACGCCAGTCGAGGCGGCCCGCATCGCCAGCCGTCGGGTCATGTTTGACGCGGCGGTCGAGACGCCGGTTTACGACCGGGATCGGCTGCAGTGCGGCCACGAATTCGCCGGGCCGGCGCTGGTGGTCGAGGACCACGCCACGACGCTTCTGCCGCGTGAGTGGCGTGCCCGCGTCGAACCCACACTGGCGCTGTACCTGTGGCCCCGCTCGTGAATAGAATGCGGCCTATTGCAGCGCTGCGCGCCGGCGCGGCCGCTTGAATCGGAGGCGACCATGCAGGAAGACCAGCTTCTCAGAGTCCACCCGGCCATGTTTCGCAGCAACCCGATCGGGTTCATCTTCACTTGCGCTCTCTTTCTGCTGGGCTTCGTGCTGCTCTTTGTCGTCGAAGGCCGCACATGCAAGTTTCTGTGTTTCATCTTCCCGGTGCTCGCCGGCGGGGTCATCTTCCTTGTCTGGTGGCTCAAGATTCTCGGCACCACGCTGACCGTCACTACCAAGCGAACCTGCATCACCCGCGGCATCCTCTCCAAGCGAACCAGCGAGGTCATGCACTCGGACATCCGCAACATCCAGACCTTCCAGACGTTCCTTCAGCGCATCCTCGATGTCGGCTACCTGGCCATCTCCTCCGCCGGGCAGTCGGACATCGAGGTCGCGGTCAAGGGCATCCCCGACCCCGACGGCATCAAAGACCTCATCGACAAGTACCGCGAAGGATGATCGTGCTCCGGGGTTGGCGCGCGGGCGAGGCCCCCTTCGCCTACGCCCTCATGCACGCTTCAATCCATGCAGATATCCGAGATGCGAACACGTCCCCCGAGAACTCCGTTGCTCGCGCGTAGAGGCTCGCGGGGTGGAAGGCGTCGGTCATCGTCTCGAAGCGCTGGATCGCACGGACGATGGATTCGGGCGTTTGGGCCTCGAAGAAAAGCCCCGTCTGGGCGTCGACGACCGTTTCGGTGGCCCCGCCGCGCCCGAAGGCGATCACCGGGCACCCAGCGGCCATCGCCTCGACCGGCACGATTCCGAAGTCCTCCTCCGCGCAGAACAGCAGCGCCCGGCACCGCGCCAAATGCACACGAATCTCCTCGTCCGACCTCCGTCCTAGCAGCTTCACGTTGGTGTCCGCCATGCGCCGCAGGCGCCCCATCTGCGGCCCATCGCCGATGACCTTCAGCCGCCGCCCCAAGCGCACGCACGCCGCCAC
>CP070685.1:2343504-2356347 GCA_020352895.1 Phycisphaerales bacterium | reverse complement strand
GACCGGCGAAGAGCTGCTGAACCTGCCGCGCCACCTCGTTGGCATCGGAAATGGTCAGCGGGAAGATCAGTGTGACCACCTGCGTGGAATCCTTCGGCGGCACATCCAGTTGGGCCAGCACCATGCTGATAAACCCGTGCGTCTTCTCATCGCCGACTACCACGATCGAGTTGGTCCGCGGATCGGGCGAGAACGAGAAGGCTTCTATGCCGGTGCCCTTCCCCGCGCCGCGCGCGGCCAGTTGCGCCACCGCATCCCGCATGCTGGCCACGACCTCGTCGGCCACGGCATGCTCCAACTCGTAGACGCGGACCGTGGACGCGCTGCCACGGTCCAGCGCGGCCGCCAGCGTCTTGATCTGATCGAAGACCGCATCCGGCGCCCGCACCAGGAGCTGATCGGACGTGTTGTCTCCGATGATGCTGACCTCGCCACCCAGCTTGCCGCGCTGGCCGAAGACCTGTTGAAGCTTCTGCGCGATCGTCTCGGCGTTGCCGGCCGTGACCGCGATGGTCCGCGCCTGGCCCTCCTCGCCGGCCAGCCGATCGAGCGACTCGATCTGGGCGACGATCTCGTCACGCAACGCCGGTGGCGCGGCCAGAAGAATCGTGTTCGTGCCCGCGTCCGCCACGATCTTCACCCGCGACGCCTTCCGGTCGGTGCCGCCGTAAATATCCATCATGGACTTGGCCATCGAGGCGGCATCGGCGTATTGGAGTCGGTACGGCCGCATGCGGCCGTCCTCCCCGGTGTCCACGTCCAGCTTGGCGATGAGGGCCTCGACCTCGGCCATGTCCTTCTCGACAGCTTTGACGATCAATGTGTTGGTGCGGGCGTCGCCCGTGATGAGCACCTGCGCAAACGCGGTTTCCACCGCCTCCTGTTCACCCTGGCGAGCCGGCATACGCAGGCGGCCGCCCGCCCCACCCGTCGTGCCGCGCGCGGCAAAGATCTCGTTCAGCACCGGCAGGGCCTCTTCGACCGTGGTGTGCTGAAGCTGGATCGACTTGACGATCTCCTTCTCGATGTCCTGGCCCTCAAGCTTCTCGATCATGCTCTCGATGTAATCGATGGCCTGTGTGGGGCCGGAAGCCAGGATGCTGTTGGTCGGCGCGTCGCTGGTGATGGTCACCTCAGCGGCCCAGTCGATGCTCAAGGCGCCTTCCGCGTCGGCCTGGGCCATCTGGTCCATCTGCTGCTGAAGCTGAGCGAACATCTGGGCCTGCGCGCCCCCCTGGGGCCCCGGCCGCTGTCCGGGTGTCGGACGAGTCACGCGCGTGGGCTGTCGATCCAACCGCAAGATCGCCTTAATCGCAGCCTCGACGTCCGCCGCCTTCAGCTTGGCCAGCTTAAAGATGCGGAACTCGGTGTACCGTATCGGTTCCTTGTCGATCTTGGCGATCAACTCGATGATGGTCGGATAGTCCTCCGTTGCGGCCCGCACCACAATCGTCTTGCTGCGCGGGTCGGGGTAGATCCGGATGCGCGTGGTGCCGAATTCCTTCGGCTCGTCCTCATGCTCCTCTTCGTCCGCAGCCTCTTCATCCTTCGACTCCTCCTCCTCCCCTCTCTCCGCGCCACCGCGGCCGAGAAGCTGCTGCATCATCCTGCGCTGGGCTTGCTGCTGTTGCTGGGCTTGGCGCTGGCGGAGCAACTGCTGCTGGAGCCTGAGCTGTTGTTGGGCGAGTTGCTGGGCCCGGCTGGCCGCCCCGCCGCTTTGCGCGCCCAGGATGGTCTCCATGATCTGGGCCACTTCGTTGACGTCGGCGTACTTGATGCGGAACACACGAATGTCCGGCCGGGGCGGCAGCTTCTTGAGTTCATCAAGCACTTCGTCAATCGCGCCGCTCACCGACTCGACATCGCGGGCTTTGCCGGACAGCCAGATGGTGCCGGTCTCCGGATCGATCCGGACTCTGACCGTGGGACGAGGCTCCTCGGCCTCCTCTTCGGTCTGGTCGGCGGCATCAGGTGGTATTTCCGCAGCCGACTCCTCCGCAGCGGCCGGCTCAGGTTCCTGCTGGGCCGTCTCCTCCGGCGCGCCGGCGGCCATCATGAGCCGCTGGAGTTCCGCGCTGATGTAGGCCAACGTGTTCGGCCCCAGCGTCGGCGTGATCTCCTCCACACCCGATACCTCTTCGACGCCGTAGCCGGGCAGTAACGGTCCCTCACTCTCGATAACGAGTTCCACGTCCGGGAGTTGTTGTTGCACCAGCCTGAGCGCCTCGCCGAGAGGAACAGGGGAGCTGACGCTGCGAATCTGTAGGGCAGGCGGTCGACGACCAGGCTTGTCGAGCCTGTCGACGATGGGAACAAGGACTTCGAGCTGCGCCGACGGCCCGGTAAGGTGGATCATGTTGGTGCCCGCGACCACGCCGACGCTGGTCTTCGGTCCGCGCTCCACGATCTCGTCGATGATCTCCTCCAGCGCGGCGACCACGTCATACGGGTCGGCCTTCTGGATTTCCACCATCTGGATGGGAAAGCTGCCACCCGGGACGCCCTCGTCTTCCGTCTCGAAGCTTAACGCTTCGAGCAGCAATTCCACCTCGGCCTGCTTCTCCGGGGCGGCAATCACCAGGAGGGTGTCGGTATACCAATCGGTGGTGATGACCAGATCGCTGCCAACGCGCGGCCCCACCGCGAACTCGTCCTCGGCCCCGGGACGCCGCGGCCCCTTGACCGGGTCCACCACGGCCATGATCGTGTCGGCCAGCTCGTCCGGCCCAAGCCCCGTTGGCACCGCGTCATATCGCCGGGCAACCTTCTTCATCGACTGAGACACGCCATCCAGCGTGACAATCAGCTCCTCCACCTGATCCACGTCGCTCACGATGCCGCGCAACACGATGGCGTTGGCCCCCAGCGCGGGCACCATGGACACCTCACCCTTCATCGTGTCGGTCAGGCTGGCCTGCATGACGCGAGGCGGCGTTGGGCCCTTGGTCTTGCCCGTCGGCCGCGGTGGCCGCGAAACGCTCCGCCCAGTCATCATCTGCTGCACCGAGCTGATCATCTCTTCCGCGTCGGCCCGCTCAAGCTGCACCGTGCGGATGATGACCTCCTCGAGGTCGGCTGGCTGCGGCGCATCGAGCGTCTCAATCAACTCGTCGGCATAGGTCATCACCTCGCCGGGCGCGGCCACGAACAGCGTCTGGGTACGCGGATCCGCGCTGACCACGACTCCGCCACTCGTGGGACCGCGCGCTCTGCGGCCCTTACCCGTTGGCGCCTCGCCCTCGATGTCGGCCGCGCGCGTGGTCAGCAGATCCTCCAGCAGTCCGGCCAACTCATCGACGTCCGCGTACTGGACCACGTACCGCCGATACTCCATGGCCGTACCTTCGCCCTCGAACTGAGCGATGGCTTCTTCGATTCGCGGGAACAGGGCGGGCTCGGCAATGACGATGATCTTCTTGCCTGCGGCAGTGAAGGACGGGCCGCCGGCAGCCGCTCCCTTTCGCCCGCGGCCTCCCTGGACGAACATCGATTCGAGCGCCCGCACGACCTGCTGCGTGTCAGCATCCTTGACGACAAACGAACGGATCGTACCGCTGTCCGGATCCTCGCGATCCAACTCGGCGATCAGCCCGGCAATCTCCTCCATCTTGTCCTGCATCGCCTCCACGATGACCACCGACTGGCCCACGGGCGCGAAGATGGCCTCGCCGGGCACGATTCTCTTGCCCTTGCCCCGACCCGGCGTCGTCGCCGGGTAAAAGCTCGTCAGGGCCTTGACCGTCTCGGAAGCGTCCGCATAGGTCAGCTCGAAAGTCTGACGAATGCTCTCACGACCGGCCGCCTCGGCCTCCATCTCGGCGATGATGACGGCCATCTCGGCGATGGTATCCTCGTCGCCACGCACGAAAATCAAATTGCCGGTCGGATCGACGTTGATGGACAAATCCTCGGGCACAGCGGCCTTGCCCTTACGCCGGGGCTGGCGGCCTTTGAACATGTCATTGAGCAGCTTGCCGACCTGTTCGGCGTCAGCCCCCTCGATGCGGAACGTGCGAGTCACCTGAAACTCGCTGACGTCGCGGTCCAGCCTCTCGATTAGATCCTTCAACTCGGGCCAACGATTGTCCGGGCAAATCACGATCAGTACGCCCGTGGCGTCGTCCCCGATGATGTTGACGCCCCCCGCCGTGGGTGCGCCCTTGGACTTCCGACGGCTGCCCGTCTCCATCTGCTCCAGGATCTTCGCCAGCGCGCTGGGCTCCTGATTGGCCAGAGTCACCAGGTGTGTCACCGCTGAGGCCGTCTCCACATCCATCTGCGTAATGACCTCGCGGGCCTTGCCCACGGCGTCTTCCGTGCCGGCCAGAAACAGAGCGTTGGCCGCCGGATCGGGAATCACGGTCAGCTCGGCTTCGGTCCGCTTGCGGCCCTTGGCCCCACCGTGCAGCGTCTTGAGCACTTGGTCGACGGACTCGACTTCGGCGTGCTGAAGCGCCACACGCTCGAACACCGGCGCACTGCCGGGGACGTCGAAGACAGTCAGGAGTCTGCGGACGCGCTCGACGCCGCGCTTGTCAGCGATGACGATGATCGAGTTCGTGTTCGTATCAGGAATGAGCTGGATGTCCTCCTCGGCACGGGTTAAATCCAGCTCTTCGCTATCGGCTGCGGCCGGCGTTTTGCGGCCGACAGACCTGCGGCGGGTCGGCTTCTTGGCCTGCGCAGCAGCAGGTTCCTCGCTCAAGATGGATTCCAACAACTCGACGATCTCTTCGGCGTCGGCATGCTCGAGCTGGATGATGACCGGCTCGACATCATCTTTGTCTACGTAACGACGGTCGATTTCGCGCACCAGGGTCTCGATCCGATCGGCGACGGCCGGGATGGCTCGTACCAGGATCATTCGACTGGCCGGCACGGCGATCACTTCCACTTCGGCGTAATCATCGAGGGCTTCCGAGGGCGCGGGCGATTTTCTTCCACGCGGCTGCGGGGCGGCGGCCTGCGTGTCAACGAATTGCCGGGCCAGCTCTGCCGCCTCGTAGACGTCGATGTTCTCGACGGGAATCCAGCGCATGGGCCGTGGCTCGGGACGGTCCTGAGCCTGAACCTCGACGATGTCCACATAGCGGAATAACTTGCGGACGTCCTTGGCATTTGCCGACACGTGCATGTATCCGTCGGCGGCGGCTCCCACCAGCGCCGACGGCGGCAGGTCGTTGAGCCATTGAGCCACCTGCGTCGGCGCCACATTGGGCGGCGGCACGAAGAAAACCTTGACCGGCTCCCAATCATGTGGCTGAGCCCGCTCGAACTCCTCTCGTGACGTGAAGGTGGCATTCTCCGTAATGTATTCGCGAAGCTCGCTCGGGTTGATCACCCTCAGATGCTGGCGGTCCTGGTAGAGCTGCAGGTTCTGCTCGGCCAGCAACTCGTTCAGCAGACCGAAGGCCTCCCAGTAATTCATGTAATCCAGACCCTCGTAGCTGAGTTGCCCCTTGACGCGGTCCAGATTCAGGATGGACAGACCCGCCATGCGGCTCCAGTCTTCCAGCACGTCCTGCCACTGAACGTTCTCGAAGCTGAAGAAGAAAGGCCGCCAATCCTCGGGCATGTCCCAGGCCCGCATTCCTTCGGGCAGGTCCACGGGCATGATGATGCTGGGCTCGCGAGGTTCCGCGGCCGCTTGGTCCTGTCGCCCAGGAGTTTCGCGCCTTCGCCCGCGACGCGACTGCCTATCCGGGGTCTGCTTCGACGGTTGGTCGTCGCCGCCCGAAACCTCACTGTCTGTAGCGCGAGGGCGTGACCCGATGCGTGGGGAGGGTGGCGGAGGCTGCGTCGCCTCAGGGCTCCGACTGGATGGGCGCCCCCCGACCCGGCCGGTCCTTGACTTCGGACGAATCGACCGCGGCTTGCCGGCGCTCCTGTCCTCCTCGGCCTCCGCGTCCTCGTCTTCATCCTGTCCCGGCTCAAGCTCGTCCGCAGACTCGGATTCTTCCTCATCCTCGGCAGAAGGCGCTTCGGGCTTCGGCTTGGCTGGGGATGCCGGCTGCGTCGCAGGCTCCAGCTCGGCGGCCTCGTCTTCCTCCACCTCCTCCGAGTCGCTGCCCTCCTCCTCATCCGCCTCGGATTCCTCCGCGGGCGGCTCGTCGGCTTTCTTGCTCTCCTCTTGCGTCTTGCGATCGCGGGCCTTCTCCATGAGGATCCGCTTCATCTCCGCCAGATCCTTCTCGCTCAGCGTGCCGGCGGGGGATTTCTTGTCTTCCTTCGGCTTGCCCTCAGCCTCCTCCTGTTTCTGAGCCCCTTCGTCCTTCTTGCCCTCATCCTGCTTGGCGTCCTTGGGCTTCTTCTCGTCTTCGGCTTCCGCTTTGTCGCTTGTCTTCTCGTCGGACTTGGCTTCGTCGCCTTCCTTGTCGCCGGATTCGCCGTCTTCAGTTCCCTTCTCGCTCTTCTCGTCAGCGTTGTCCTCGTCCTTCTCGTCCTTGTCTTTCTCGTCAGCCGTCTTCTTGTCGTCGGACTTGGGCTCGTCGGCCGAGCTAGAGGTAGTAGAGGTAACGGCCACGGAGGTCGGCGCAACACCGCCGGCATCGTGGGCCGGCATGAATCCGAGCCACAGCCAGATGATCAACACGCATACGACCGGCATCGAGAACAGTTGTGTGAGGCGACGCAGCACGTGATGTGGCCGTCTCTGTCCCAGCACCCGATCTTGCAGGTTTCCGCTTTCGCCTAACACAATCGCGTCCTCCAAATGGTGCCAGCCGCATCTCCGAGACCATGCCGGCTACCGTGCGAGAACTGCCTCGCTTTCCGGTCCGTCCCGCGATGTTCTCCGTTCCTTCGCACCACCGTCAGCTACTCTTTGCCAGGCTCCTCTTCCGGCGATTCAGCCGCAGCCGGCTCCTCCGCCGTGGGTTCTACCTCCGGCTCACCGCTCTCTTCCGCTTCTCCCTCATCTGTCTCTCCCTCATCGGCCTCCCCCTCAATCTCTTCCGGCAGCCCCTCAGCTTCCCCCGCTTCCGCCGCGAGGTCCTCCCCCTGCGGCTCGACCGACTCGCTTTCTTCCGCCTCGACAAACTCCTCTTCTTCCGGCATTGCGAGTTCCGGCTCCGGGACCGGCTCCGCTTTCTCCAGCACCCGCCTGATCTGCGGCACCTCGCTGACGGGCACGCGCTGATCATCCCTGTCCAGCGCAGCTCCAGTGGGATACACGTAGTCCACCCCTTCTATACCGATTACCGCGCCGTACGGATGCACCATGCGCAGTACGCCGCCACCCAATTCAGCGCCCAGTCCGTGGACCTCCCGCTCTGAGCGGCCCGGCTTCACCGTGACCACCTCTTGATGACCGCCATAACCCAACAAGGCCACGATCACACGATTGTCCCGCGGGGGCGGAGGAAGCGGAGGAGGCGGAGGAGGCTTAGGCTTTGGCTGCGTAGGTGTTGGCTTCGGCTTAGGTTTGGGTTTCGGTTTGGGCGGCGGTGGCACATACTCCTCGAAGATCTTCCTTTCCCAGATCATGGCGTAGGCCGCGCCGGTTTCCTGCTCGTAACGCTTTTCCTTGGCCAGTTCCTGCCCATTGACTTCCAGCGGTTCGACAGCGCCGCTGATCGGCGATTCCGGCAGCACCACCGTCTCGACGTCCATGCTCAATCTCAGTTGATCGCGCTGCTTGGCACTGACCGGATTGAGCCGTACGGCATTCACGCGGGCCACATACGGTAGCTCGTAGATGCTCACCAAGAGCTCGACGACCTTCTTCAGATCGCCGTCGGCCTGAACGCTATACGGAACGCGCACGAGGCCGCTCTTCAGCGAACGGGCCGCCTTGGGCCTGACCGACTCCTTCTCGAAGCCGTACTGGCCAAGCAGCCGCTTGATCTCGCTGTCGAACCGCAGTTGCGCTCCTGTGCCCGTGGCCGCCAACGTGCGCGTGCCCAGGGACCGCCAGCGCTCGATGTCCTCCCATTTGCGCTCGATCGTCGCCTCGTACTGATCCACCAGTTGCTTCTTCTTAAAAACGTCTCGCTCCAGATCCCGATAGGGCTCGATGGCCAGACGCTGAACACCGCGCATCACGACCACGAGCCCGATCAGCGACAGCGTGATGATTAACAGTACCTTTTGGCGGTTCATTTTCAGCGACTCTCGTACGCCGCGCCCGCCGGCATGGTCAGCGGCGACGCTTATTCTTGCTCGTTTCCTCGCGATAGAATTCGACGTTCAGTTCGGTATTGAACGGGTACTTGGGATCCTTGCTCTTGCGCGTGCTGCCGACCTTGATCTCATACCGTTGCTTCCCGTCTTCGTCTCTCATGGCCAGCAGCTTCGTGGCGATCTCGTTGGCCCGCTGGTTGTTGTCCGCGGCCAACTTGAACCGCAGCCACCCCGGCTCCTTCATGACCAGTTGCGTGACGTAGGCGTGCTGGCTCTCCGGAAGGGCTTCGACCAGCCGGCGCATCTCGTCAATCCAAATCGCCTCGGACTCGTCGAACGCGATGACCTGCTCCACCAGGTTGTGAAACTTCTCCAGTTCCTTGCTGATGGGCTTGAGTCGCTTGACCTCGCGGTCCAGGTCGGCCAATTGCGTGCGCCTCGGGGCCACTTCGGCCCTCCAGAAGAACACGCCGCCGGCGATCGCGGCCAGCACTATGGTCGCAGCGATCATGGGAATGCGCTTTTTGCGCTCGCGCTTGACCGCCTCCGGCTCCTTAGGATGCAGAAAATCGAACCGTCGCCCGGTCCGATCCGCCTGCGACAGCATCAGCCCCAATGTCGCCGCGAACGCAGCTACCGGAACCTCATCGCCCATCGCTTCCAGCGACGTGTCCTGCGGGTGATACTCGTTCGCCGGCGCCCCCAGATTCCGGTGCAGTGCCCGGGACAGATCGCTCTCCACCCCGCACGAGCCGCCCACCACGATCCGATCCATGCGGCTATCCGGAGCGGTGGCCCGGTAGGCTTCCAGTGTCCGCCGTACCTCCATGAGAAGACTGCCTACGCTGTCGGCGTCTTCATCGGATACCGCGTCGGCCACACGTTCCGGCACCTCGTTCTCTCCCGGCCGGGGCGACACGTTCACTGACGCCGCCCGCGAGAAGACCAGCCGGCCGTCCACCACAATGTCGATCTCGGTCAGCGTCGGACCGACGTCAACGAACAGCGTTCGGCCCTGATTCGCCTCAGGCACAGCCTGAGCAAGTGCCACCAGATTGGCATACGGCCGCAGCCCGATGCGCTCGAGCTTCAGCCCCGCGTGCACAAACACGCGACGGAAGAACTCCAGTACGTCGTTGCGGACCGCAGCCACCAGCACTCGCTGCTGGCCGTCCTCGCCACGAGGCTCGGCCGCAAAATCCACTACCGCGTCATCCAGCGGGAAGGGCAGCTCACGCACGATCTGAAAGCGGACAAGCCCGGCCAGTTCTTCATCGCTGGCCGCCGGCAGCGTCAACGTGTGGAGCACCGCCTGATCGCGGGGGATGTCCACAATGGCACGCTTGGTCGAAATGCCCTCCTCGTCCAAAACGCGGCGGATATGTCGCCCCAGGCCCTCCGGGTCGCCGTAAGCCAGACCCGGCTCCATCGACCCGCAGACCAGACGGCGCACGCGCACTTTGGAACCGGAGACACCGGCCTCACCGATCCGTAAGGACCGCCAGTCCCAATCGAAGCTGACAACCTTATGACCGCTGCCCAGACTGACCAAAGGTCCCTTCTCTTTCTTCCTCGCCCAGCAGCAGCTGCTGGACCGGATATCCGGGCCCTAAGGCGCTGATGTCACGGTAATAGCGCACGAAGGGCACCGACAGGTAACGCATCTCCACGACAACCTGCAGCCGGCTGATTACGCCCAGATGGCTGGCATAACCCACCGACTCGATGGTGTACTGCTCGGCCCGGATGGTCAGATACGGAGCCGCAGCCTTCACGGAAGCCTGCGACACACCCGCGGCCGACAGCCAGTTCATGTTCTGCCGTTCTTCCTCATCCAGCTCCAGGCGGGCCGATACGATCAGATCCACCTCCTCATCCGTGAACACGCCCAGCGCCTTGAGCACGGGTGCCGGCGCCGTATTGATGTTCACTTTGCCCTCGACCATCGGCTGCGGCCCCGGGGGGTTGGGGTCCGGCTTGGGCAACCCGTCGTCCGAGGTTGCCGCGACCCCCTCTTCCTCGTCCTCCGTCTCAGCCGGAGGGTTGGCCGTCAGCAAGTCCATTAGCGTGCTCAGGTCACCCGCCGTGGTCGGGTTGTTCAGAAAATCGCCGGTTTCCGGGTCCGGCACCGGCGGCGTCTCAATCAGATCCGCCGGGCTCTCGAAGACCACTCCGGCCTGGCGGGCGGCCACGATGAAACGGGCCAACTCGGGCGTCAGCACGGTCGAGAGTGCCGCCTCGTTTGCACTGTTAATGTCCAGCTTCTGCTGACCCTGCTGGCTGACGCTTGTCTCCCGACTGAACACCGTCAGGTATGGATAAATCCCCCGATTCAACTCTCCGTCCGCGTTATCGTCCGGCCAACTGGCTTCCCCGTCATCCTCGTTGGGGTCCAGAATTCCGTTGCGGTTCTGGTCCTCCCCGTAGAGCACCTGGCTGGTGAAGCCACGCACCATCAGCAGCTCCTCGACCGTCTCGAGACGTCCGTTCCTCGGCTCGTAGGGAGGGCGCAGCGCTTCGTAATACTCTTTCTCCGCGCCGGCCGGGCGCACATCTCCGTCCCCGTCGCGCCAATCCAGAAAGGCATCCACCAGCCCCGGCAGGTCCAGCTCCTCCGCGCGCGGCACGGTCAACTCGATGAGCCGGGCCATCATCTCGCCGTTGATCACGTTCAAATTCAGCTTGGATGCCTCGTCGGTCAGCCCGTAGCGCAGGCTGAAGGGCTCGTCGTCGTTGGGATCGTCGGCCACGATCGAGTAGAGCCAGGCCGGTTCTTTCTCTTCCAGGTCGTCAGCGGTGCGGCTTTCGGCGGCAATGTCGATGTCTTCGTTGGGCAGCCAGACGATCTGTCGACCCAAAGCATCCTCGTTGTCCCACCACTGCATGAACTCCTCGGGCGGAGAACGAAGCAGCACCAAGGCGCGCTGCACGCCCGACTCGGCCGCAAGCCTGGCCGTGACACGGTGGGCGGAAGCGTTCGTCGCCTGATAGTCGGCCTGGGCCAGCCACGAGAAGCTGCTGCCCAGCAGCGCAAGCAGGGCGATGACCAGCAGCACAACCGGAAGGATGAGCCCTTCGCGCCGAACCGGCCAGTGCCATCTGCCTCTCTCGACCATGAAACTCATGCTGTTCACTGCCTCAGAAGGCTCCCTTGCCCCAGCCCCATCTCGTTGGGCAGATTGAACGCGCGCGAGCTGATCCCCGTGGGATCGGCCAATTCCACGCGGACGATCTGTGTAATGCGGTCCGGATGATACTCCGTGTCTTCCTTCTCGAATCGCTCCCTATCGGAGATACTCTCGAAGTATTCTTCTTCCTCTTCGGGCGGCTCGCGCCCCACCGTGATGCGCACGGCCTGGGGCAGAAAACGCTCGTCCGAGCCCTGCCACCGGCTGGTCCACGAGGCGCCGTCGAAAAAGCGAAACGCCAGGTACCTGATCTCGGGGGCGATCAGCTCGACACGCTCCTCGAATTCCTCCCCTTCAACGGAAACGGAGCGATTACGCAGCTTGAACTCGTGGCGGGCCAGGCCGAACACGCGCGGCCGGCCCTCCTCATCCTCCAGGTCGTCCGCGCGGATCAGGTAGTAGAGGATCCGACGCTGATCGAACGAGGCGGGCAGTTCCCGATCGCGAATCTCGCGCTCGCCGTACTGCATCGGATCCAGCATCACCGTGGTAACCAACTCGATGCCCTGGAGCCGCCCGCCAAGCCCTTTCTCCTCGGCGCCCTTTTTCTCATAGGTGTTGATCCGTTTGGCTTGGCGGATCTCCTCGGCTATCTTCCTCAGCAGGACACGCTCCAGTTGCGTCCGCTGGGCAAGCTTTTCGCCCTCCTGACGTGTGCGCAGAACGTTGCTGTAGAAGAACATGATCGAGGTCAGCACCACGGTCATCAGGCCGATGGCCATGATCATCTCCAGCAAAGTGAAACCCGGGCGCCGTCGGCTCATTGTCTTTGACGATCCTTCTTGCGCAACTGCTCGAGCATCCACTCGAACTGTTCCTGGGTCAGCCCGCCGGAAGGATTGATCTCATCAAACGTCGGGGCTTCATCGACACCGTCCCCGGACCCTGGCCGCGCACCCTCTTCACCGGTCTCGGGGCCGCCAGCCACCTCTTCACCGGCGCCCTCCCCCGCCGACGCGAGTTGCTGCTGCTCCAGCGCTTCCAGCAACTGCTCGGGGCTCATGCCCCCCATCATCTGGGCCAACTGCCCACCGCCGAACGCGGACATCAGAACGGGAAGCAACTCCAGCAGAGCCGCCGGGTCCATGGCCACCAGCTTCTGGATGTTGAAGTTGCCGTCGTCGTCGATCAGTCCCAGACCCTGGAGGCTGCTGCGCTGATCCACGGTTAGGCTGACGCCATTCTCCTCCGAATCCAGGTTGATCATGGGAGGTGTGGCCCGCAGCGTCCTCACGACGTACACGGGCTCAGGCTCCTCCAGCAGGGCGCCGGTCTCCTTGTCAAACTCTGCCTGGGACAGCTCGATGGTCACCCGGTTGAGCATGTCCACCTCGGTTGGCTCGACCAGCACCCGGTAGGCATAGCCGGGGAATACCAGTCCGAATTCGCCCTCGAACTCCAGCTCGCGGTCCGGCATGGAGGCGCCTTCCTCCTCCTCCGAGGCCAGCTTCTGGGCCACCATCACTTCGAGCTGGGCCAGCATCGACTCGATCAGGCTGGTACGCCGAAAAACCTCCGCCGCCTCCAGTTCCAT
>CP070685.1:2338061-2343404 GCA_020352895.1 Phycisphaerales bacterium | reverse complement strand
GACCTGCTCCACGGCCGATGGCTCCAGCGCGCCCCCGCCGTGCCGCCGTCAGGCGAACCGCCTGCAGGAGACCATCGCTAATGACCAAGTGCGCTCTGACCCCATTACCCCTGCTAAGCACTTACCGGGCCGGCGTAGTCATCTACCTCATTGTCTCTACGGCAGGCTGCCAAGCGAACAGATCATTTCACTCCAATCTCGCGGGCGCGTGGGCTTATACAGACTCGAAGGAGATCTACAGTAGAACAAAGCAGGATTCCTACATCTCCGAGCAGGACTATAGCAAGTACAGGATGAGGGCCAACGGAGAGGCGCCAGGTGAAGAGGTGGCGATCATCGTTCGGAAAGACGGCTCTTTCGACTTGACCCATACCATCTACGCTATGCTTGGGCCGGATATTGCGGAGCTTCGGAACACTGATGACGAGATAACCATACGCAACCCTGATGGCAGTAGCATGGGGCGTGTACGCGTTGATCGATGTGAATACACTGCGAATCGTAGCCTGATGGCGCTGCGTGTTGATCTCGAGGACGTGAACTTCAAAACGGTCTTGTTGGAAGCGGAACTGCACCCAGGCGAGGTCGTGGAGTTCCGATACGTCGAACGATATGACTCGGACGCTCCCGACGGCCTTGTTGAATATGGTGTCATTGCCAAACTCAGACGCTGCAAGATGCCTACTGACCTAGGGAGTCCTCTGGGGACTCTTGGGGCAGAGCGCATCTGGAAGACAGCGGTTGCGGGCTGGAGCTTTTTCGGCCTTGGGTTGGAGGGGGAAGGTGATGGGGCGGTCGGGAGTCACTCACTCTTGTCCCAAACCACCTTTCCGCTAACGATCGTCATGACGGGCTCCACCTGGCCGATCTCCTCGGCCGACACGCGCAGCAGGTCCCGATGCAGCGCCACCATGTCTGCCCACTTGCCCGGCTCGATCGGCCCCAGCCGATCCTCCATGAAGCACGCCTTCGCTCCTCCCATCGTACAGCGCCGCAGGGCCTGCTCCACGGCCGACGGCTCCAACGCGACCCCGCAGGAGCAGCAAATCGCGATCCTTGACGAGATTATGCGGCGGTCTGTATTATCCAAGCCACATTTGAGCCGTACGTTCGGAGTTCACCTCTGTGCCGCGCGGCCGTGGGCAAACCATCACAAACGAAGGAGAATGGATCGTGGCAACGTTAATTAGAGGACTGCGGGGCAAAGTCAGAAACGTGGTCATAATTGCCGGCACGGCCGCCGGCTGCGTGGCGCTGGGCCTGACTGCGCTGTCGGTCCCGGCCTTAGCGCAGCAGCCGGCCCAGGCACCGGCCAAGAAACCTAACATCGTGATCATCTGGGGCGATGACATCGGCCAGTCCAACGTCAGCGCCTATTCGCACGGCGTCATGGGCTATCGCACGCCCAACATCGACCGCATCGCCAACGAGGGGCTGATGTTCACCGACTACTACGCGGAACAGAGCTGCACCGCGGGGCGGTCCGCCTTCATCACGGGCCAGAGCGTGTTCCGCACCGGCCTTAGCAAGGTGGGCATGCCCGGCGCTAAGGAAGGGATCAGCGCACAGGACCCCACCATTGCCACCCTGCTCAAGGCCCAGGGCTACGCCACCGGCCAGTTCGGAAAGAACCACCTGGGTGACCGTGACGAACACCTGCCGACCGCGCACGGCTTCGACGAGTTTTACGGCAACCTCTACCACCTCAACGCCGAGGAGGAGCCGGAGCAGCGCGACTATCCGAAGGATCCCGAGTTCCGCAAACGCTTCGGCCCCCGTGGCGTGATCCACAGCTTCGCCATGCCCGACGGCACCCAGAAGATCGAAGACACCGGTCCGCTCACCAGGAGGCGCATGGAAACCATTGATGACGACATCGCCGCCCGGGCCGTGGAGTTCATCGAGAAACAACACAAGGCCGGCAAACCGGTGTTCGTCTGGGTGAACTTCACCCACATGCACTTCCGCACGCATCCCAAGCCCGACAGCATCGGGCAGTCCGGGCGTTGGCAGAGCGAGTACCACGACGTCATGATCGACCACGACAAGAACGTGGGCACCGTGCTCCAGAAGCTCGATGAACTCGGCATCACCGACGAGACGATCGTCATGTACGGGACCGACAACGGCCCGCACATGAACACGTGGCCTGACGGCGGCATGACCCCGTTCCGCAATGAAAAGAACTCCAACTGGGAAGGCGCGTATCGCGTCCCCGCGATGGTACGCTGGCCGGGCAGGATCAAGCCCGGCTCGGTGTCCAACGAGATCATGTCACACATGGACTGGTTGCCGACGCTGTTGGCGGCCGCCGGCGATCCGGACGTGACGAGCAAGCTGCTCCAGGGGTACAAGGTGGGCAATACCACTTATAAGGTGCACCTGGACGGCTACAACTTCCTCCCATATCTAACCGGGAAAGAACCCCAGGGCCCCCGGGAGTCCTTCTTTTATTTCTCCGACGACGGCGACCTGACCGCGCTGCGGTACGACAATTGGAAACTCGTGTTCATGGAGCAGCGGATGCCGGGCACGCTGCAGGTCTGGTTCGAGCCGTACACGCTGCTGCGGGCGCCCAAGCTGTTCAACCTGCGCATGGACCCCTACGAGCGAGCCGACATCACGTCGAACACTTATTGGGACTGGTACATCGACCACGCCTTCCTGATGGTGCCGGCGCAAGCGTATGTTGCCAACTTCCTGGCCACGTTCAAGGAGTATCCGCCGCGCCAGAAGGCGGCCAGCTTCAGCCTCGAGAAGGTTCTTGACCAACTGCAAACAAGCCACGGCTCGCAATAGAACGGACGCGGCGGGGCGCTTCCACCGGAAACGGCCCCGCCACTCGTGCCCACAAGGAACGAACTGATGAGGAGCCTGCTCGTTCTGTTGCTGCTCGCAAGTGCAGCTCTCGCCGCCGACCCGCTTCCTTCGTGGAACGATACGGCCACGAAACAGGCCATCATCACCTTCGTCGAGAAGGTGACCACGGAGGGCTCGCCGGATTTCGTGCCCCCCGCCGAACGCATCGCCACGTTTGACAACGACGGTACGCTCTGGGCGGAGCAGCCGATGTACTTCCAGGCGTTCTTCATCTTCGACCGCATCAAGGCCCTGGCGCCGAAGCACCCGGAGTGGAAGGACACCGAGCCGTTCGCCTCGGTGCTCAAAGGAGACCTGAAATCCGCGCTGGCCGGCGGTGAGCATGCGCTCATCGAGATGGCCATGGCCACGCACGCGGGAACGACTACCGAAGAATTCGAGAAGATCGTGGCCGATTGGATCGCCACGGCGAGGCATCCGAAGACGGGCCGGCTCCTCACCGAGATGGTCTATCAGCCGATGCTGGAACTGCTCGCCTATCTGCGGGCGAACGGCTTCAAGACCTTCATCGTCTCCGGCGGGGGCATCGAGTTCATGCGCGTGTTCGCCGAGGAGGTCTATGGCGTACCCCCGGAGCAGATCATCGGCAGCAGCATCAAGACGAGATTCGAGATTCGCGACGGCAGGCCCGTGCTGGTGCGCCTGCCCGAGTTGAACTTCATCGACGACAAAGCCGGAAAACCGGTGGGCATACAGATGCACATCGGGCGGCGGCCCGTCGCGGCCTTCGGCAACTCGGACGGCGACCTGCAGATGCTCCAGTGGACCGCCGCCGGCAAGGGGACACGCTTCTGCCTTTACGTCCATCACACCGACGCCGAACGTGAATGGGCTTACGACCGCGAGTCCAGCATTGGCCGACTGGACAAGGGTCTGGACGAAGCGAAGGCCCGGGGCTGGACGGTCGTGGACATGAAACGAGACTGGAGGCGCGTGTTCGCGTTCGAAGGACAGTGAAGTGGTTCCGGGACACGCACGCGACCGGGTGGCCCGGCCCTTGCAGACGTGGGGGATGAACGCAACCACCATCCCGCTGCCGCCTCCCCCATTCACTCTACACCCCTCGTCCCCGCCCGTTATACTGATCCCCGGAGCCGCCATGGTCGCATCCGAACTCCGGCCCCAGGATCACGAACACTGGTGGCTGGACCTGCTCCAAGGCCGATGGCTCCAACGCGACCCCGGCAGTGCCGCCGTCAGGCGACCCGCCTGAAGGAGACAGGTTCCAGCGCTTAAATACTCATTGAGCCGAATGGGCTCCAGCTTCTCACGATGAATGGACCGGCCCAGTACCGTAGCAAGACAACAACGCCAAGAAGGAACGTGCGGCTGCGCAGGGTCGCTACGGCAATGTGCGTCGCCATTCTCGTGGCACTCGCTATCGGAGCGCTTCACGGCTACCTCTCGCGGCCGCTTTTTCATAATCAGTTTGCGCGAAATGATCGCATGGTCTTTCCCCGTTGGATCTGCGCGCCGCCAGCCTGGGATGTTCATGGGTTCTTCGCTTATGCAGACTATGATCTGAATCTGATTGCGGCGTTTCCCAGCATTCCCGTCAGAGAAATACATCCCTTCTTCGATGATGTCTCATCTCGGCAAGCTTGCCTTCACTGGAACGGGGGCACATTCGTGCTTCCCCGCAAGGAAAGCACGCTTCTGGTGTACTTCCGAGACTTCACGTCGCTGGAGTGTCCGCTCGCCGCTGGTCGGGCTGAATACTTTCGAGAGGTGTTTACCAGGCAGGATGAGGTGACCGATCTGCTTTCCGGTATTGAAGCATTCTGCGACAGCGGTGACGGCACCATTGTGCGATTCATCCGTAGATGCCGCGAACGACTCGCGTCCGATGAGCCGAGCGCAGGCAAGTGAGCGTCTCTGCTGTGGAGATGGGGGCGGACATATGGGCACAGAGCGCGTGCAGGTGGTGGTTACTGGGCGGACGGTAGGGGGCGCAATGCTTGAGTCTTGCCGCCGCGCTTGCGTGTTCCTCCTTCGTGTTCTTCGCGAGCTTCGTGGTGAGATCACGACGGCCCTGGGTGCCGATGTGGTGACAGCTTAATCGTCTCTCTCCCACACGACCTTGCCCGCGACCATGGTCATGACCGGCTGCACCTGGCCGATCTGCTCGGCCGGCACGCTCAGCAGGTCCCGGTCCAGCACCACCATGTCGGCCCACTTGCCCGGCTCAACCGACCCCAGCCGATCCTCCATGAAGCACGCCTTCGCCCCGCCCATGGTGTAGCACCGCAACGCCCGCTCCACGCTGATGTTCTGCGACGGGATCCACACCTTGCCGTCGCTGGTCCGCCCGGTGACGGCCGTCGCCATCCCCACGAACGGGTTGTTCGTCACCACCGGCCAGTCGCTCCCGAAGCACACCGTCGCCCCGCTCTCCAGCAGACTCGCGAACGCGTACGTGCCCGCCAGCCGCTCCTTGCCCAGGGCCGCTTCCGCCCACCGCCC
>CP070685.1:2329743-2337961 GCA_020352895.1 Phycisphaerales bacterium | reverse complement strand
CTCGTAGCGGTGCCGTTTGCCGTGCTGCTGACGCAATTTCCCAGGTACGCTGGGTGGGAGTCTTTCCTGCGGAGGATCCGCGCGGCTCAGGCGCGGTAGCGGGCAGGTTACTTGCCCCACGAGGCTGCGAATCGCAGGGCCATTTCGCAGTGCAGCCGCACGCCGAGCGCAATCACGTCGTCATTGAAATCGAACGTCGGCTGGTGCAGACCGGGGTAGGTCTCAGCTCCTTTCGGCCGGACGCCAAGCCACCAGAACGCAGCCGGGATTGAACGGGCGTAGAAGGCGAAGTCCTCGCCGCCAAGGGTGGGTGGCTCATCAGCGATCACGGCTTGCGCACCGAGTACATCGTAGGCCACTTCGGCCACGAAGCCGGCTGCCGCGGGGTCATTGCTGAGTCCGGGATAAAGGGGGATGAATTCCACCTCGGCGCGACCCCGATACGCCGCCGCGGTTTGCTCGGCAATCTGCCTGAGACGTTCCTTGGTGGCGACCTTGGTCTTGTTCGTGAGGGCGCGGATGGTGCCGCGCAGCCTGGCCACCGGCGGGATGATGTTCGTGGCCGTGCCGGCGTTGAAGGTGCCGACCGTCACGACGGCCGAGTCAGTCGGGTCGGTGTTGCGCGCCGCGATCGATTGCAGAGCGACCACAACGTGCGAAGCCACGAGGATCGTGTCGATGCCGCGGTGGGGCATGGCCGCGTGCGTGCCGGCGCCGTGGACGGTGATCTCGAAGTCGGTGACGTGGGCCATGATCGGACCCGGGCGGATGGCGAGGGTGCCGGCCTCGAGCGTCGGCCACGCGTGCAGCGCGAAAATGGCATCCACCGGAGGGTCCTTGAGGGCACCTTCCTGGTACATCCGCTTGCCGCCGGCGCCGCCCTCTTCGGCCGGCTGGAAGATGAATTTGACCGGGCCCTTCAGCTCGTCGGCCCGGCCGGCCAGAACCGTGGCGGCGCCGATCAGGCAGGTCATATGCCCATCGTGACCGCAGGCATGCATACAGCCTGCGTTCTGCGACGCGTAGTGGCGGCCGGTCTCCTCCTGGATAGGGAGGGCGTCCATGTCAGCGCGCAGGGCGATGCACGGTCCGCTCTTGTCAGTGCCCAGGGTGGCCACGATGCCGGTCTCAGCAACGCCGGTGCGTATGACCACACCGGGCAGTTTCTCGAGGCGGTCGAGGAGACGGCGGGCGGTCTCGTGCTCCTGGTAGCCCAGTTCCGGGTGGGCGTGTAATTCGTGGCGCAGCTCGATTAGTGACGGGAGGATCGAGTCAATGTCTTCGCGGAGGTCCTTCATGCAGCGCTCCAGGCTTGTCTGAGGCCACGTGGCTTTCACCTGGCTCTCGATCGGAACCGGGCATCATAGTGCAGCCGTTCTTCGCGAGCCATGGGCGGGTACCGTGCTTGCGACCTTGGGCATCCGGACTATGATTGGGGGTTCCAGGCTAAGAGTCGGCGCTTTACGGACCGGCAGAGCGAGTTTGCACGGTCCTCCGTTTCGCTGCCATGATTGGACAGGTCCTTTCTGGGAGGAACTCTCGTGGGTGAAGTAGGGTTCAGAATGGCGTGTCCGCCCGAAGCATACCGGCAACGCCGGGCACGGCTGGCAGCGGGGCTCCGCCGGCCTATGGTGCTCCTGTCGGGGAATGCACCGGCGAGAGATTATGCAGCGAACCCCTATCCCTTTCTCGCGAGCAGCACATATCTGTACTTCGGCGGACCGCCCATCGAAAACGCCGCCCTGGTGATCGAACCCGGCAGCGACGGCGACGAAGGTTGTGAGCTGTTCCGCCAAGCTCGTGAACCCGACGACTTGGTGTGGTTGGGTAACGTGCCGTCCGACGAGCGTTTGGCCGGCGCGGCCGGCCTGGGCGCGCACCGCGTCGCCACGACAGACAGACTTGCTTCACGTCCTGCGGCTGGCGCAGCGTGCTGTATTTGCCCGCCGTTTCCGGAGGCGTTGCGGTGGGCCCTTGAGGCAGGGTTGCAGCAGGCCGACAACGACGAACTGCTGCTAGTCGTTGACATGCGGCTGTGCAAAGATGACCACGAGCTCGAGGCCATGCGGCGCGCCGCCGACGTGGGCGTCGAGGCGCAACTTGCCGCGATGCGGGCAACGCAACCGGGTAGGCGGGAAGCGGACGTCGCAGCCGCGTTGACTGAGGTCCTTGTCGCTCACGAATGCACCCCGTCATTCACCCCGATCATCACCACCGCCGGGGAGGTGCTCCATGCCACGGGATACTCGAGCGTGTTGAAACCGGGACAGCTCGTGCTCGTGGATGCGGGGGCCGAGACTCCGACCGGTTACACGTCGGACATGACCAGGACGTGGCCTGTTTCGGGCGAGTGGTCCGACGTCCAGCGTCACCTTTATGACACGGTGTGGCGGGCGCAGGCCGAGGCAATCGCCGCGTGTGTGCCCGGGCGGCGGTTCCGGGATATCCACGACCTTGCGGCGAAGGTAATTTGCGAGGGGCTGATCGAAGCCGAACTGCTGCGAGGCGATCCGGCTGAGTTGACCCAGCGGTACGCTCACACGCTGTTTTTCTGTCACGGACTGGGACACTTGATCGGCCTGGATGTTCACGACATGGAGGACTTCGGCGACTTGGCCGGCTACGCCCCGGGGCGGACGCGCCGGCCGGAATTCGGCAACAAGTTCCTGAGGCTGGACCGCGACCTGGAACCGGGCATGTGCGTGACCATCGAGCCAGGCGTATATCTGAATCCGGCTATCTGGGCGCGAGATGATCTGGTCGGGCCTCTGGCCGATGTCGTCAACCGGCCAAAAGTGGACGCACTGCTGAAGGAGAGGTTCGGAGGAATTCGCATTGAGGAGACTGTCTGCATCCTTCAGCACGGCGGACCTGAAATCCTGACCGAGACGCTGCCCAACGATCCGGACGCCGTGGCGGTATTGGCGGGCGCGGCCTGACCGCCAGCCCTCTGAGTCGCCTGACCCTGTCTAGCTGAGCGACTTGGCGAGGTCGGCGATCGTGGTCTCCAGCAACCTGCGGCCGCCGAAAGTCATGCCCAGGGCGCGGAGCTTGCCAGTTTCGATCTGGTGCTTGGGTCCCCTGTTCAAGTCGGCAATCTCGCTCCTGCTCCCCGTGATGGCCTTCGCTATGCGGGCGACATCCTGCTCGGCTACGTACGTGTCGTAGCAGTTGTAGGCTTGGCCGGCGACGCCGTCGGCGGTAAGCAGAATCTCGACCGCCCGGGCGACGTCAGCCGCGTGGACCTCTTTGCCCCCACGACTACTTCGTATGGGTTCCCCAGCCGCCACCGCCTTGACCAGGTCATACCAGCGGCTGTGCTTGGCCGGATGGGCCACGCCGTAGATGCCCGTAGGGCGGAGGGCGCAGATGTCGTAGCCGTGGCCCAGGCCGTAGCTGTGGACGAACTTCTCGATGGCGGCCTTGTGGGCGCCGTAGTGGCTGGTGGCCCACAACGGGTGGGCCTCGTCGAGCGGTCGATCCTCCAGGATCACCTCGTGGACGGCGCAGGTGGAGATGAAGACGAAGCGCTTCACGTCGATTCGGCGCGCGGTTTCGATGAGCTGGATGGTGCCCCCAACGTTCTTGGCGACGAACTCCTCGAGGTTGCCCTCGCCGCCGCGAAAGCCGCCACCGGGGTGATGAAGCGCACAGTGAACGACGGCATCAGTGCCCTCAAGCAGCTTCGTGGCGGACTTGGTGTCGCCCAGCTCGCCCAGCACCCAATCCAACCCAGCTTCAGTCTCGGTGAAACCTGACCGATCGCTGGCTGGCCGGTGCCAACAACGGCAGCGGTGCCCGCTACCCAGCAGATGATTAACGACGTACTTACCCAGAAACCCGGTGGCTCCAGTGACGGCGATGTCCATAGCTGAGTCCTTTCGCGGGGAACAGGTGCGTTCCGTTTGCATGAGCCGAGCCCTGATACCTGGCATGGATTGTAGGGATCGGCTGGCTCGCCGGTAGCCGAAAAAATCGAGGAGCCGGTCGTAAAGGCCCGTGGCGCCCGGCCACCTGCCTCGTTGACCCGGCGGGCCGCGGTGGCTAGACTGAGAATCCGACAGTCAGGCTTGGCTCGGTAGGGCCGACCACGGCGGCGTACCCAAGTGGACTAAGGGGACGGATTGCAAATCCGTTATTCATCGGTTCGAATCCGATCGCCGCCTTTTTCTTTTGCGCACGGCATGTTCGAAGGTCGCCGCCTCCGGATCGGTGGCCGGTGCCGCGCGGTGTACCGGGCTCGCTTTTGTCGTCCGATAGCAGTGCCCTGGCACGGCTATATGCAGGAGCGATGCGATCGCACGTGGCATTGGCGGGCGTGCGGGCCTAGTCTATGTATCCCAGGGCTCGAAGCTGCTCTTCGATCTCGGCGTTCAGCTCGACCGGCGCGGCGACCTGGGAGCGCCGCACCCGGTTCTCTGACATGATGTGCTGGAGCAGTTTGACCCATTCGGTGACTCGTTCGTCCTGCCGGTCAAACACGTCAACCTGTTCCCTGGGGTCGGTTCGCAGATCGTACAACGCATGCTGCTGGGGCGAATAGGCCAGGAGCTTGTGATCGTCTACACGAAGCGAAGCCCAGTGGCGCTTAGGGTAAACGAGCTCGCTGAACACCGGCAAATCTTCGTTCACCTCCGTCCCGCCGGCCAGGAGGTTCGAACCCACAAAGGACACATCTCCGGCATCCACGTTCATCAGGGCCAGCAGCGTCGGGGGCAGGTCGATCAGGCGCACCTGCCTTCTGATGATCTGCGGCTTCATGGTGGGGACGCGAATCAACAAGGGGACATGGAGCAGTTCGTCAAACAGAGTTTCGGTGTGCTGAGCGACGCGCCCGTGTTCGGCGAATTCCTCGCCGTGGTCCGAGGTGAACACGACGACCAAATCTTCGGCCAGGCCCAGGTCCTCCAGGCGCTCTAGAAACATTCCCACGAGCTGGTCCATGTACCTGATCTCGCCGTCGTACAGGGCAACGACGTGACGCAGGTCCGGATGGTCCGGCGAGACCGCCAGCGGATCGAATCGCTCCCGCATTTCGTAGGTAAACTCTTGCGGCAGGGGGCCGTCGTATCCCTCATCGAACATGCGGTCATGCGGCGGCCGCGGCTGGTAGGGCATGTGCACCACGTACGACTGTACGAAGCAGAAGAACGGCTCGTCGCGGTGCTCTTCCATCCACGCGGCGGCCTTGGCCAGGATGCCCGCCAAGTCGTCCGCTTTCCAGATCTCGCCCATCACACCCGTCGTGGCGGTGACGTCATACACCTCGAAGCCCTGGTCCAGGTTCCAGAGGGCCGCGAGCTGGCCGCCTTCTACGAAGGCTCCCGTGCGGAACCCGCTGTCTCTGAAGATCTCAGCCAGCGTGACAAAGCTGTCGGCCAGGGGAATCCTGTACTTCGACTCGGCGCCGTGCACCGACGGGTATTGGGAAGTGAACATTGAAGCATGCGATGGGAGCGTCGAGGATGCCTGGGCGAACGCGTTGGCAAACACCTGCGACTGGGCTGCCAGGCGATCGATGGCCGGGGAGGTCTCACGCCCATAGCCGGCATAGCTCAAATGGTCAGCGCGGAGCGTGTCGATCGAGATGAGCAGGACGTGGTTCAGCGGCGGCCTACCGCCCCTAAAAAGGAGCACCCCAATTCCGCTCGTCGCACAGGCCAGCAGTAGGCCTGACCACAGGACGATGCGCCAGGCAATACCGCTGCTCGCTCTGGCCCGCTGGTGCATGAATCTTCCCTTGGCAACGTCCGCATTATACTACGCTTCACTGAGGGTGTCAGAGGTCCAGACGGGCTGGCGTTCAGGCTAGGCTAGGCTCTCCCCAGCACCTTTGGCAGCACCAGGTGGGCGGAGAGCAGGGAAGCCTTGCACTACGATTTCGTTTTTTTTAGTATGGAGAATGCACTTGAGCGCTTCCAACCCGGTGAACCGCTCGGGAGACGCGGGGATGAACTCGTCGATCCGCTTAAGGCACAGGGGCAGGTGGTCGGCTCTTGTGCTCGGCAGTCTCGTGGTATTTGGGACGGCCGGGTACCTTGCTCGCGCGAGCGCGCAGGGACTGACTACCGCGCACGGTGCCGCGGCCGTGGAGCGGACTGCGATCAACCCGGACGCCTCTCGGCAGCACGCGTTGAGCGGAACCGGGTCGGGTGGGCCCAGATCGGCCGTCCCCAGGAGCACACTCATCGGTCCTGTCCTCGTTCCCGTGGCGAGCGACGCCGACGATGGAACTGAAGTCGACGACGTCTCCTGGCACGGAGACGGTCCGGCCGGAGACGGTAACAACCGGATGGGATCCGGGGGCGGGCACTGGTACGATCTCGGCCTTCGCTTTGACCTGGACGGATTCGATGTCAATCAGGGCGACTCATTCGTTTACGCACGCCTGGTGCTGCCCGCTTGCGATGACGGGCAGGTGGATTCTTCCGTGCACCTCCGCATCACAGGCGTGGATCAGGACGGCGTGGATGGGTTCGACGTCGCCCGGCCTTCCCTACTGCCCAAGACGCAAGCGGCGGTGGCGTGGCAAGCGTCCTCCAACTGGCCGAATGTGGTGCATCATTCTGAATACTGCCAGACGTGGATCCTGAGCCGTTGTTCACCGGACGTTTCCCCCATCGTCAATGATGTCCTGGGCCGAGCGGACTGGGGTTCCGGCCCTCATGGGAAGACGCTGGCCCTGGTGGTCCAGGACGACGGCTCGCCGCAGACGAACTTCCTGGCCCTGCGCGACTACTTCCTCAACCCTCCGCCTTGTTCCGCCCAGGAACCGGCCGCGGAGCCCGTCCTGGAATTATACCCCACCGTCGAGTCTACCTTCGTGGGTACGCCGTTGCTGGGGCGTCCGACGGACGACTCGATCACCGTCAACGCCGTTTCACTCGTGGAGTTGGAGGTGTATTTCGAATACGGCACCGAACCCGGTGACTACGCGAACTGGCAGGCCACGCCAGTTATAGGCTACTCGCCGCAAGTTCCCATCGAGGTGGTCCTCGACGATCTCAATGCCAACGCACGTTATTACTATCGGATGCGCTACCGTCGCCCCGGCGAGGCGGAGTTCCAGTCATGGCCGGATGCAGCCTTTCACACGAAGCGGTCTCCTGCCAGCACCTTCACCTTCACAGTGCAGAGCGACTCGCATGTTCAGAACCTGATTCGGGCGAACCGCGTCGCGAGTCTGGAGCTGTATCAGCGGATGTTGCAGAACGCTGCCGCCGACACGCCGGATTTTCATCTGGACCTGGGCGATACTTTTCACTCCGAGCAGTACGAAGAGAACGATGCGGTCGACTATGAGGACACGCTGAAGCGGCATTGGGATCAGCGGCCCTACTTCGGCCTGCTGTGTCACTCGGCGCCCCTTTTCTGCGTTTTGGGTAACCACGAGGGCGAACAGGGCTGGCGACTTGACGGCACGGCTGACAACCTGGCCGTCTGGGCGAGTCTGGCCCGCCAGCTGCTCTATCTCAATCCGGTACCGGACGGCTTTTACACTGGCAACGCAATCCCCGAAGAGTTCGTTGGCCTGCGTGAGAACTACTACGCTTGGGAGTGGGGCAGTTCGCTGTTCGTGGTCCTCGATCCTTACTGGTACACCGTGACGAAGCCGCACAATCGTCAGGGCCCGGGCAGTGAGGACAACTGGGACTGGACCCTGGGCTACGAGCAATATGCGTGGTTGAAACAGACCCTCGAGCAGAGTCAGGCTACGTTTCGCTTTGTCTTTGCCCACCAACTCACCGCCGGCGTGGACACGTACGGGCGTGGGGGCGTCGAGGCCGCCAGACACGCGCTGGGAAACAGTGGTTCCTTCGAGTGGGGCGGTGAGAACGGCAACGGTACCTGGGGTTTCGCTACACGTCGTCCGGGCTGGGAAGGACCCGTTCACCAGGTTATGGCCGACAACGGCGTGACCATCTTCTTCCACGGTCACGACCATGTGTTTGCCAGACAGAAGCTCGACAGCATAGTCTACCAGGAATGTCCCCAGGCAAGCGATACGACATACGGCTGGGGCAGCCTCAACCTCGGCCAGTACACGAGCGGCGACGCATACCCCAACGCCGGGCACGTACGGGTCACCGTGTCGGAGTGGTCCGTAACGGTTGAGTACGTCCGCGCTTATCGGCCTGAAGACGAAGGCCCGAATCGAACCAATGGCGCCGTGGCCTTGAGCTACACCATTCAGGGTGACTGCAACGGCAACGCCACC
>CP070685.1:2324976-2329643 GCA_020352895.1 Phycisphaerales bacterium | reverse complement strand
CCAGCCAGACTTCGTTGCCATCCCAGAGCGGGCCGATGGAGTTGAGAAGAATGCGACGGTCGCGGTCGGTGCGGGCCCCGAGGTGGCAGATACCGACGCCGAGGTCGAAGCCGTCGAGGATGGCGTAGCCGGTCAGCAGTACGCCGAGCAGGATGAACCATAGGACGTTCAGATCCATGGCAATCACGACTCCTGATCGTTGTCGCCGGCGGTCGTGCGGCCGCGCGCGTCGGTCATGGGATCCGGGGAGGACCGATCGCCCAGGCGCGTGGCTGCCTTGAGGAAGCTTTCCTTCTTGCCCGCTGCCGCGGCAGCGAGTTGCTCCGGCGATTCGGGGCCCTGCTTGATCTTTGAATCCATCACGAAGATCCAGGCCAGCAGCAACAGCAGGTAAACCAGGCCGAACATGATGATGGAGATGAGCACTTCCTGACCGGAGACGGCCGGGCTGGCGGCGTCGGCGGTTTTGAGCATGCCGTAGACGATCCAAGGCTGTCGTCCGATTTCGGCCGCGGCCCAACCGACCTGGTTGGCGACCATGGGCCCGATCACGGCGAACACGAAGACCCACAGCAGCCAGGGTTTCTGGAACAGCGTGCCGCGCAGGCGGAAGAACGCCGCCAGCACGGTCAGGACGATGAAGAGGAAGCCCAGGCCGACCATCAGGTGATAGAGCTGGAAGGCGGGGTTTACCGGCGGCCAGTAGTCCTGGATGGTCTCATGGGGAGCGATTTGGCCGGGGACAATGGCGGGGTCGTCCAGGGCGGTGACGGGCTGGTTGAAATCGTTGTGGACCAAGAAGCTCAGCATCCCGGGGATGGCCAGGCCGGCCTTGACGCGTTGCTCGGTTTCGTCGGGGATGCCGAAGAGGTAGAGGGGGGCGCCGCCTTCAGTGTTCGTGAAGTGGCCTTCGAACGCGGCCAGCTTGGCCGGCTGTGTACGGGATACGGTTATGGCCTGGGAATGGCCGGAGATCAGAGCGGCGATGGAGAAAACCGTGGCAAAGGGCAAGGCGATGGAGAAGCTGCGGCGGGCGAAGGTCTCGTGGCGACGGCGGAGCAGATAATAGGCGGAGACACTCATGACGAAGAAGCCGCCAAGGATGAAAGCGCCGATGAGCACGTGGATCAGGCGGTCGAGCGTGGAGGGGTTGAAGACGACGGCCCAGAAGTCGGTGATTTCGGCCCGGCGGTCGAGATCCTCTCCGACGATGTGATATCCGGCCGGGGTCTGCTGCCAGGAGTTGGCGACCACGATCCACACGGCCGAGAACATCGAACCGAGAGAGACCATGACGGTGGAGAAGAAGTGCATACGGGCCGAGACGCGGTCCCAGCCAAAGACCAGGACGGCCAGGAAGCCGGATTCGAGGAAGAAGGCGAAGATGCCTTCGGCGGCCAGGGCGGAGCCGAAGATGTCGCCGACGAATCGCGAGTAGGTGGCCCAGTTGGTGCCGAACTGGAACTCCATGACGATGCCGGAGGCGACGCCCACGGCGAAGATGAGGGCGAAGATGCGCGTCCAGAACTTGGCCATGGCTTCGTATTGGCGGTCACCGGTCTTGAGGTAGGCGCCTTCCATGAAAACCATGAGGACGCCCAAGCCGATAGAGAGGGGAGGAAAGATGTAGTGAAACGCGATGGTGATGGCGAACTGCAGGCGTGCCAGGAAGACGGCGTCCAGATCCATGTCTGGTTCTCCGGTTCAGTCGAATTGCAGCCGGAAGGGAGCGACATGCCGCAACCGCGCTCGATGCGGCCGAGCTTCCGCCCTTGCGATCCGCGCCTTATATTCCGTCCCGACGTGCGGATTGTAGGTGGCCCCGCCAGGGATGCAACCGCGGCCGTGACGCGCGGGAGTGCCGGGTTCGTGTTTGAGGAAGGCGCGGTTCCGGTCCGGGCGGGCTGTGCACGGGCTGGTGTGATTCGGGAGACAAGCGAGCACGGTTTTCGGCCGTGTGGCGGTTTGCGGGGACAAAAAAGCGCCCTGGGGTCGTTGGAAAAGCGGGCAGTGAGGGGGTACACTCTGCGTTCGGAGGGCCGCACGCGAGTGTGGCCCCAGCGCCAGCACTGATCCGTGTCCGTCCGTAGTCGTGTTCTGGGAGCCGGTCATGGGCGCGCCCGAGGAACCGGGAAACGTTCCGGAAGAGATATCCCGGCTGCAAGAGCGGCGGGATGACTCTCTGATTCCGTATCTGCACCGTGGCGTGCGGGTGGCCGTCACGGAGCTGGAGCGGCGGTACGGCCCGGCCCTGCGGCGTCGTGCGGCTCAGCTTCTGGACGATCCCAACATGGCCGAGGACATGGTCCAGGAGCTGATGCTGCAGTGTTGCCGAGGGGAAGAGGCGAAGCTTCCCAGCGCGCAACTGCGGGCCTGGCTGTACAAGGCTCTTCGGAACCGATGCATGGATGAGCTGCGTAAGCGTCGCGTGCGCAAGGCCCGAAGGCTGGACGAACCGACTCCGTCGCTGGCCGGGGACATGCCTCCGGATACGATTACCTCGCCAGGCAGCAAGGCGGTCAAGCGCGAACAGTCGCAGGCTATACGAGAGCTGATCGAGCAGTTCGATCCCAAACTGCGCGAGGTGCTCCTGCTGCGGTACTTCGAGCATCGCTCCCGCGAGGAGATCGCGGAGCTGCTGGGCATTTCTCACTCTGTGGTCAAAGCCCGCCTGGTGAAAGCCGTGGCCAAGCTTCGCGAGATGACCCAGTCGGATTCGCGAGGATAGCTGCGATGGACTGTGCCCAGGTCGAGGAACTCCTGCTGGATTATGTGGAAGGCGAGCTGGACGCGGAGCAGTCCGTGGCGGTACGGGCGCATCTGGCGAGCTGCCAGGCGTGTTGCGACTATGAGGACGACCTGCGGGCCACGCTGGACGATCTGACGGTGGCGGCGAACGAGTCGCTGGAGGTTCCGGCCGACTCGGTGCCGGGCTACCAGCTCATTCGAGAGATCCACCGCGGGGGTCAGGGGGTGGTGTACCAGGCGGTGCAGGAGTCGACGCGGCGGAAGGTGGCCATCAAGGTGATGAAGGAGGGGCCGTTCAGCGGGCCGGCCGACCAGGCTCGGTTCGATCGGGAGGTTCAGGTCCTGGCCCAGCTCAATCACCCGAACATCATCGCAATCCACGACACGGGTGTGTCGGCTGGGTGTCACTATTTTGTCATGGACTACATATCCGGCCGTCCGCTGGACCGGTACATTGAAGTGGGTGAACGGCCGGTGGAGGAGACTCTTCGTCTGGCTGTGAAGGTATGCGAGGCGGTGAACGCGGCGCACCTTCGAGGCATCATTCACCGCGATCTGAAGCCCAGCAACATCCGGGTGGACGAGAACGGCGAGCCGCACATCCTGGATTTCGGTCTGGCCAAGGTGGCCACGGGGGACGAGGCCTCGATGATGACCATGACGGGTCAGTTCATCGGTTCGCTGCCGTGGGCCAGCCCGGAGCAGGCCATCGGCCAGCCGGGGATGATCGACCTGCGGACCGACGTGTATTCGCTGGGCGTGATTCTTTACCACATGTTGACGGGGCGGTTTCCGTACCAGGTGGTCGGCAACATGCGTGACATTCTGGACCACATCATGCACACCGAGCCGACCCGGCCGTCCACGGTGCGCCGGCAGATCAACGAGGAAGTGGAGACGATCGTGCTCAAGTGCTTGTCGAAGGAGCGCGAGCGTCGGTATCAGACGGCCGGCGAGTTGGCCCGGGACATCAAGCACTACCTTGGCGGCGAGCCGATCGAGGCGAAGCGGGACTCGGTAGGGTACGTGCTGCGCAAGCATCTTCGGCGTTATTGGGTGCCGACGGCGATCGCGGCGGCGTTTGTTCTGGTGGTGACGGCGGGTTTCGTGACGTCGCTGGGGTTCTGGCAGCGGGAGGTGCGTCATCGGGAGACGGCGAGCCTGGAGGCGGCCAAGGCGGAGGCGGTGAAGGACTTCTTGCAGCGGATGCTGGCGGCGGTGGACCCGGAGCAGGCCCGAGGGAGAGAGGTGACGGTTCGTCAGATTCTGGACGACGCGGCGCGGCAGATCGACCGAGGCTCGCTGGGAGACGAGCCGGAGATCGAGGCCGAGGTGCGTACCACGATCGGCAACACATACATGGGCCTGGGGCTGTACGACTCGGCGGAGCCACACCTGCGAACGGCACTGCGCATTCGGCGGGGCCTGTTCGGGGAGAGGCACGTGGACACGGCGGGCAGCATGAACTACCTGGGGGTGCTGCTGGTCAACCGCAACGAGTACGACGAAGCCGAGCCGCTGTACCGGCGGGCGCTGGCCATCCGACAGGAATTGCTGGGACCGGAGCATACGGAGATTGCCGACAGCCTGAACAATCTGGGCGGGCTGCTGAGCCGGACGGGCAGGTTCGAGGAGGCTGAGGCGCTGCTGCGCGAGTCGCTGGCGATGTTCCGGAGGCTGGTTGGCGCGGACGATCCGAGCATGGCTCATGCGCGCAACAACCTTGCGGCCATGCTGTACCGGCAGGGCAAGTGCGCCGAGGCCGAGCCGCTGTTCCGCGAGTCGCTGGAGGTGAATCGGAGGCTGCTGGGCGAGGATCATCCGGACGTGTGCAAGATGGCGTGCAATCTGGCGGCGGTCCGCCGGGACCTGGGTGATTACGAGGCTGCCGAGCCGTTGTTCCGTGAGGTGCTCCGCAT
>CP070685.1:2316368-2324876 GCA_020352895.1 Phycisphaerales bacterium | reverse complement strand
TGCGCACCACCGGCGCCGCGGCGGCCATCTCCATGTTCAGCTTACAAGCCACGGTTTCCTTCAGAAGCCGGGCGTCGCGATCCCCGATGTGCCGGCGGTCCTCACGAAGATGGAAAGTGATACAGTCGGCGCCACCCAGTTCGGCCTCGGCGGCCGCCCAGACGGGATCGGGCTCGTCAGCCAGACGAGCCTGTCGCACCGTGGCCACATGATCGATGTTCACACCCAGGTCAACCATGATACTTCGCAGGTATAGCCGGGCCTCGGACCAGCCTCGGTGGAGCAGGCGTGCCCCCTTATCCCAGCGTGGTTGGCCCTAGATCACGCTGAACACGGTGATGATGGCGCTGTTGATCGGCAGGAAGAAGAAGTCCATGCCGATCCGGATAACCGTCTCGCTGGCCAACTGCCCGCAGCTCGTCAATTGCAGCAGGCATGCCCCGGTGCCCAGCAGGTACCATTTCGCTCGCATAGGCCCATCCTCTCATTGACGCCTGAGCGGCCCGCACATCCGAAGACGCCGGCGGGCTGACATCCGCACTTACCAACCCGTCCAGGTAAAGCCCGGCGACAAGGCCTCGTTGGTCTGCACGATGCCGATCATGGCCGCGGCCGCGGCAGCCACTACCGTTGCCGCCGTACAACCGGCGATTTGCACGCAGAGCAGAACCGTTAACAGCAGGACGAACCGCATCCGTGTCGCTCGCCTTCTCATGGTCATACTCCGCTATACATCTCCCGATCGCCGGCCCATGGACCCGCGGATCAACGGCATCGAACTCTGATGAGGATCATAACCGGGCGGCCCACCGAGGAAAAGCACGAGAAGCCCAGGCTGAGAGGCTCGCCATGGTTCAGACAGAAAGTCGGGAATCTGAATCGAATCGCTTGAAGGCCAATCTCGATCCGGCCGCCGCGCACATCGCCAGCCGAGACCTGTGCGGAGCCATACCCGTGCCGCCCGCGCGGTAGAGACCCCCTACCTGCCCGTCACTGGCACTGGTACGGGATCGAGCAGGTGGGATCCGCGTCGAAGTTAGTCTCCCAATAGTCACCGTAGAGCTGGCTGTAGACTACCGGATTGCAGAACGAGTTCGAGAAAATGGTCCCGCACGGGTTTATGTTGAAGAATGAGCCCGCGCAGGTGGCCTGCATCAAGGTGCCTACCATCACCACAGCTACGACCAGGAAAGCCTTGACTAACATCGATCGCTTCATCGCATTTGCTCCCCGCTTTGCGTCTGATGCGTACACGGTCACGAACTAGGGGGTATCGGCGTCTGCGAAGTTCTGGCAATCGGCCAGCAAGTCATCCGCCGTGGTCGTGGGGCTGCCGCATGGGCTGATGACACCCCCCAGAAAACCGGCCTGGCAATCGAGGATCGCACAGAAATTGATCGACGAAACCAGTGTGGTCGCCGCAAGCGTGCCGCAACTCGGCGCGCCTGTCTGGAACACCAGACCCCCGCCGAAAACCAACAATGCGACCACTCCCAACCTCCTGAGTCGATGCTTGCTCATCGTTGCTCTCCGCGATCCTGGTCCCCAAATACCCATCGTCGGGCTTGCCCCGCGCTGTAACCCTACCCTCAATGTAACTATAAAACCCTGTAGCTGTCTAGGCAACCGGCCTTCCGCGCCGACCCGGACAAACCGGTGAGGGCATCAGCAAGAGCTGGTGGGCCGGGCCGGCCCAGCAGTCTGTCAGTAGTCCTATCGGCTCGGCTCCCGGGCTGGCTCTCGACCGCATTCCCGGCTCGGGCTCCAGGAGAGGCCACGCGGGCTGCCGAGCGGTTGCCGCGGTCTGGCGGGCCCCCCAGGGCGGACCCCTGTAAGCTGTACCTTCAATTCTGTCGGACCCGGCCCGCTACGGCCGCGCTGCCGCCTGTACGCCGAAACACCCGCCCGGCCGTCACCGTAAGCCCCCTGCGTCCGTCATCAGCATGGATTCCCGGCATGAGGCGAACGCGATCCTAGGGAAACAACGACCCCAGTATAAGCTCGATGGGATTAGGCAGAATGTTCGGTATGATGCTCACCCCTTCCCCGTTCGTGGTGCACGGAATCTGCATCACATAGCTGGGAGCAAGCATAAAAAAAAGCGCCCACCTCATCGCTGAGCAGCAGGCGCGCCGGAATAAGCTTCGGGGACCCCTCAAAGGACCTCCAGCAGCATACTCCGCCGGGGGAGCGGGCGACACCCGTTCCTGGCAGTTCCGGTATCGCACACGGCTGTCTTCTCCATCACGCTCAAGCTAGGTCGCTCCGCCGCCTGGAGCCCGCCTAACACGAACGTGCGCCCCGCATACCGCGCGAGGTAGCCAGAAGACCCACCGCATGCTGCCGCCTGAATTACCGGCGGCGCGGCTGCTTAACCGAAACGGCCTGCGGCCGGCTGGTCCTAAATCAGGCCGCCCGTCAGGGCCGAAATCTGATTCACAATCAATCCGCCGACGTTGGGCAGGATGCTCACGCCGCCGTTATACGTGGTGCATGGAGCCTGCATCAGATACACCGATGACATGCCCACAACACCGAGGACCTTCAAGAATCGAGCCATCTCTAATACCTCCGTGGTTTCGTAGGCTTTTAACCCTATTGCCTGCGTACGATGCCGCAGGTCTGCCTTCCGGCGGTCCAACCGGTCCTATCGGCCGGCATACCGCCTCTCCTGCAGAAACGCGCCAGATTGCGGCCGTCCCCCTCTCGGTCCTGCCGCCGTTGGCATCCCGGATGGAAACGGCGCTGGCGGATCAGCCCCTCAGACCGCTCGCTTGAGACCTCCGGGGAGCCCCGCCGACAAAGGCGCTCCGATTAGCCGAACAGATCTTCGGCGAGCCAGTCGGTGAAGACGTCCACCCACCAGTTGTTGGTCCAGCCCTTGGCGAACCAGCCGTTCCAGAAGCCGCTGAGGCAACCTTGCCAGAGTGAAGCACCGCCGGCCACCATAGCCGCCAGCACCACGAACTTGCTTCTATTCAACATGTCATACTCTCCTTAGAACCTTGCTTCGGACGGCCAAGAGGCCCATATCCGTTAGGACTCAGGAGCCGATCAGCCGCCGCGTATGGCCAGGAACTCCGGCTGCGGGCTGCGCCCGCCACCGAATTAGTTTACCCAGTTGAACACGATGATGTCTTCGAGGAAATCACCGAGGCACTGGCCTATCTGGAGCGTCAGCAACGCAGAGCCCGCCACCAGAATGCCCCACTTTGAACGAATCCTTGACATTACTGTTTCTCCTAGTTTCTTGGCTTAGTCTCGACCAGACGATTCGCGAGCCTGAAGCTCCGGGTCGGGTCAACCATTCCGACCGGGCCCGCCGGACATCCGGCAGCTCCCGTGTCTGGAACCCTAGTCGAAGAGCACTCCGACCATGATGTCCGTGAGTAGGTCGTTGACGCAGCTCGACAGCGCGATGATCGGCATGACCAGCCCGACCAACAACGCGGCCTTGAATCTGCTCACCTTTGACATTACAGGCCTCCTTCTCAAAGGAAACAAACGTGCCTCCAAACCGGAGGCTACTGTTAACGGGTTGCCGATCCGACGATCGGTCTGTCACTTCTCTGAAGACGTATGCTTACCTGCCAGAGGTAAGCCTCGTCGTGCGCCGGTCCATCTATCCCTAGAAAACCGTTGCAGATACGTTGTCAAGATTGGCCGCGCACCCAATCTTGGGGCAAAAGTCTAATACCTTTTCGGCGCGTTGCAACCGGAAAGCTCAAAAAACGCGCGAATTTTTTGGCCAGAAACTGGCCGGATTACGCCCCTTTCCGTAACGATAGCGGCCACCAGAGAGGCCGGAGTCACGTCGAAAGCGGGACTGTAAAAATTCGCCTCCGCTGGGGCAGTCACTCGCCCGAAGCCCTCCCGCACCTCCTCCTGGCCCCGGTATTCGATGGGAATGGCTGTTCCGTCAGGAATCTGCAGGTCAAACGTCGAACTCGGTGCCGCCACATAGAAGGGGATTCCGTGAGCCTTGGCCAGCACGGCCAAACCGTACGTGCCGATTTTGTTGGCCACGTCCCCGTTTGCCGCAATGCGGTCCGCCCCGGTGATGACCAGTTGGACCCGCCCCTCCTTCATCACCTGAGCCGCCATATTGTCACAGATCACCGTCGTGTCGATGCCGGCCCGGGTCAACTCCCAGGCGGTGAGACGAGCCCCCTGCAGCAGCGGCCGGGTCTCGTCCGCGTAGACCTTGAAGCTCTTGCCGTGCTCTTGTGCCGAGTACAGGACTGCCAGGGCCGTGCCGTATTCGGCCGTGGCCAGCGACCCTGCATTGCAGTGCGTCAGTACGCCGGCCCCGTCCGGAACCAGCTCATGCCCATGCTCACCGATGGACCGGCACATCTGGGCATCCTCGTCTCGAATGGCCAGCGCCTCACGCCAAAGGGCTTCCTGAATGCGCTCTACCGGCTCGTCGGCATGCCCGCGGTAGCAGCACTCCATCCTGTCCAGTGCCCAGAACAGATTCACAGCCGTCGGGCGGGATCCAGCCAGCAGCTCGCGGGTCTCCGCGAAGGCCCGGTCAAAGGCGGCCTTCTCCCCGCCGAAGTCTCCCTGCACACCCAGGACCTGGCCCATGGCCGCGGCCACCCCGATTGCGGGTGCCCCCCGGATGCGCAAGGACACGATCGCCTCGCGAACGGCCTCGGGATCGCGACAGGTAAGAATCTCCAATATTTCCGGAAGCAATGTTTGGTCGATCAGCTCCACATGACCGTCCGGGCCGCCGACCCAACGAATGGTCTTGGGCACCGCCAGCTCACTCACCGCTCAGCCTCTCCCGTAGTACCTTGTTCTTGGCCTCCACGCTGGCGACCTGCTCCTTCTTGTAGACCCGCAGCTTCTCGGCCACTCGCGGGTCGCTCAGACCCAGAATCTGGGCGGCCAGACAGGCTGCGTTGCGGGCCCCCATCGGCCCGATGCCCATCGTGGCCACGGGCACGCCGGGCGGCATCTGGACCGTGCTCAGCAGGGCGTCGATGCCCTGCAAGGGCCCGGAAGCCACCGGCACGCCGATTACCGGCAGCGTCGTCGCCGCGGCGATCGAGCCGGCCAGGGCGGCCGCCAGCCCCGCTGCAGCGATGATCACACCGTACCCATTCTCAGCCGCCTGTCTGGCAAACTCGTGCACACGCCCCGGCGTGCGGTGTGCCGACATGATCTCGACGTCGCAATCGATGCCCCATTCCCGCAGCAGAAGCACGCATTGCTCCATCGTAAGCCAGTCCGAGTCGCTGCCCATCACCACCGCGACTTTATAGGCCATGACTAGGTCACCTCCACTCGCGTTCCGTGCGGATCAAAGACGGTTATTCTAGGGGGCCCACCCCGGAAGGGCCACAGCCCCCCACCAGGCAGCCAACCCTCCTCATCCGGCCGGCGCCTATCTCCGCCTTTCCAACTGGTCCAGGCGGCGCCGGAGGTCGTCGACATCGCGGCGAAGACGCGATACCTCATTCTCCAAGTCCCGCTGGTCCCGATCGATCTGGTCGAGAAGGGTGTTGAGGTCGGCCCTCGGACGGACGGTCAGGTTCCGCGTCGGCCCCCCCAAGTGCCTGGTCAACTCCGACACCGTGCGCTCCAGATCCTGCACCCGACTGATGATTCGCAGGGTGTCGGCCGCACGCTCCAGACGCTCCTGGGCTGATTCACTTGGCCGAACCTCCTGGTCTGCCGGCTGCGTCGCCGGCTGTGTGCTGGCCACCGGCTCGTCGGCCCCGCCCCCCGCAGCGAACCATACCAACGCGCACGCCGCCAGCAGGCTACGCCACAACATACGGTTGGCCATCAACATGATCCGGCCCTCCTTTGACTCTCGTCGATGTGTCGAGACGACCGCCAACGCGCCTCGGGCTTCATTGACAGCATATTCGCGCGTTCTTAGCATCGCCACCTGGGACGTTCTCCGATCGCGCTGCCAGCGTCCACCAGGGGCCGTGCCGTGATACCCAAGCTTATCCAACTGCTGGAATCCTTTCCCGGCCACCGGATCATGGTTCTTGGCGACTGGATGCTGGACCAGTACCTCTACGGGGATGCCGAGCGGGTCAGCCCGGAGGCGCCGGTCCCGATCCTGCGGGTCGTGGAACGCGAGCAGCGAGCCGGCGGCAGCGGCTCGGTGGCTGCCAACCTCATCGCCCTGGGCCTATCCGTCTCCTGCTGCGGGGTAGTCGGACGCGACGCCCGCGGAGAAACCCTCATCGAGTTGCTCGCCGAGTGCGGCGCTGACACCGCTGGTCTGCTCACCGCGGAAGACCGCCCCACGACCACAAAAACCCGAGTCGTCGGCCTGGCCCAGCACCGCCACCGCCAGCAGCTCCTCCGCATCGACGAGGAGGGCACCCACCCCCTCAATGAGTCGAGCCGCCGCGCGCTCCTCGATTGGTACAACCAGGAACTGCCCCGCTGCGACGTGGTCTGCATCCAGGATTACGACAAGGGCGTAGCCTGCGGGGAGATCGTCCAGGCCGTCATCCGCGCTGCCCGCCAGGCCGGCAAGCCGGTCCTGATCGACCCCGCCATGAACGCCCCGTACGAGAAGTATCGCGGGGCCACTCTGGCCACCCCCAATCGCAACGAGTTCCGCGTGCTGGCCGGCCGCAACTGCAGGGAAATCGAGACGATCGGCCGCCTCGCCAGCGAGATCACCGAACGATACGAGTTCGATGGCCTCGCCGTGACCCTCGATCGAGACGGGGCCATGTTGGCCCGGCGGGGCCAACCGCCCGCTCACATCGCCACCAAGGTCCGCTCGGTCTACGACAACACCGGCGCGGGTGACGCTGTTCTAGCCATGCTTGCCGGTGCCGTCGCCGCCGGAGCCACCATGGAGGAGGCCGTTCGCTTGGCCAACATCGCCGGGGGGCTGGAAGTCGCGAAGTTCGGCTGCGTGCCCATCCCCCGCAGCGAAGTCATCGCCGACCTGCGATTGGAGCACCAATCCCAGATCGGCAAGCGCCGAACCGCAGAACAACTAGCCGCCGAGCTGAAGCTGCTCCGCGACCGGGGTCAGACCATCGTCTTCACGAACGGCTGCTTCGATTTGATCCATCCCGGGCACGTCGATTTCCTTTCGCGCTGCCGCGCGTTGGGCGGCGTGCTGGTCGTGGGGCTGAATTCCGATGCGTCCGTCCGCATGCAGAACAAGGAAGGCAACCGCCCCTTTCTTAACCAGGAGGAGCGGGCTGGCGTGCTCGCCGCGCTCAACGACGTCGACTACGTGGTCATCTTCGACCAGCCCGACCCCCAGGACCTGATTCGTACTCTGCGGCCCGACGTGCTGGTCAAAGGCCAGGATTGGGCGGAGAAAGGCGTGGTCGGACGGGAGATCGTCGAGTCTTATGGCGGCCGCGTCGAATTGCTGCCGCTTCTGCCCGGCTACAGCACCACGGAGTTGGCCCGGCGCATCAGCAAGGGAACCTCGCCACAGTGAACCTCCAGACGATCCAAGAAGCTATCCGGATACACCAGGATGCGGTCCGCGCCCTGGAGGCCCAGGCCGGCCTGCTCGTGGCCATGGCCGAACGGCTGGTGCGATGCGCTCGCGACGGCCACAGGACCTACACGCTCGGCAACGGCGGCAGCGCCGCCGACGCCCAGCACATCGCCGCGGAAATCGTGGGCAAGTATCGGCGGCATCGCGCCGGCTGGCCCGCCGTGGCCCTGACCACGGACACGTCGCTGCTGACGGCCGTGTCCAACGACTACGGCTTCGACACGGTCTTCGAGCGCCAGATCGATGCCCTGGTCCACAAGGGCGACGTGGTCTGGGTGCTATCGACCTCGGGCCGCTCGGCCAACGTGCTCCGCGCCGTCATGAAGGCACGCGAACTTGGCGCCCACGTGATCGGCTTTACCGGCGGCGACGGCGGCGAACTGCCCAACTTCTGCGACCAGTGCCTTATCGCCGCCGCAGACACCAGCGATCGAATTCAGGAAATCCACCAATTGGCCTACCACGCCATCTGCCAGCTCCTCGAAGCGGAGTTGAGCGCTTAATCTCCGCACCGCGCAGAAACGGAAGCCACAATGAGAGTACTGATCACTGGATCAAGCGGCCAAATCGGAACCAACGTGGGCCTCGCCCTGATGGAGCGCGGCGATCATGTGCGGGGGATCGACAAGAGGGAGAACGCCTGGACGGAGAGGATTCCCACGCGCCTCCTCGATCTGACCCGGGCGACCGCCGATCAGATCGGGGGGAGTGAGAAGTACGACCTGGTCCTGCACCTGGCCGCCCACGCCAAGGTGTTTGAGCTGGTCGAGCATCCCGAACGGGCCATGGAAAACATCCAGATGGCCTTCAACACGCTCGACTACTGCCGAAAGGCTCGAACGCCCATCATCTTCGGCTCTTCACGCGAGGTGTACGGCGACATCCACCGCCACGTGACCGACGAGGCCGCCGCCGACTTCGTCGTGGCCGAGAGCCCCTATTCGGCCAGCAAGATCTCCACAGAGGCGATGATCTACGCGTACGCGGAGTGCTATGACCTG
>CP070685.1:2281770-2316268 GCA_020352895.1 Phycisphaerales bacterium | reverse complement strand
TCGGGGCAGCCGCCGCCCTTTGACCGGCTAACCCTGCGGGGCAACTGGGCCTGCTTCGAATCCTCCCCGGAGGTCGAGCGGATCCTCCTGGCCTTCGCCCACCCTGGCGCCCAGGACGGACACCGTCAGTACTTCTTGTACCTGCGGACGCCCCCGGAGAAAGGAAGATACTACTTCCACAGCAGGCCGGGCGAAGAAGCGAGCTCCGTGCCGCGGCCCGACGATGCCCGGCAGGGCGCTGTGTGCGGCTTCTATCTCCAGCGGCAGGGCCCGCTGGCCGGACTGACCCGACTGGCCGCCGGCACGATTCAGATCACAGGCTCGCCCTTCGACGGAGGCAAGCTGCGGATCGGCCGATTCGAGATGGCCTGCGCGGACGGCACACTGCTCAAGGGCCGATTCACCGCCAGGCAGAACCACCTGGAGATGCGCACGTTCGAAGAAGACCTGTACCCCGCCGACGTCCAGGCCCTGATCGATGAGTCCGATGCGCAGCCGGCAGACCCAGGTCCTTGAACCGCGCTCCTACTACTGACCGTGTACACCAGATTCCCCGCTGCGCACCTCAGGGCTATGGGTCGATGAGGTCCGCAAACTCGCACAGGGCCTCGTCCGCTGATTCCGACAGCTGGCAATCGGCCAGCGACCTGCAACGTTCTGCCAGGCTCGTACGGTCGGGCGCGTTCACTTCCCGCAGTGGCGTCCTCGCCCAACTCGTACACAGGGGACGTCACCTTGACCTGCCGGCCTTACTGGGGCGGATCATCCAACAGTAGCTCCGCGAACGTGGCGTGTAGCACTCCGCGTGGAGAGTCAGCCTCTTCGGCAGCCACTTCCAGGCAGGCCGCCGCTAAGTCATGCCAGCTTTGTTCTGGCAGGACTGTACGGCTCCATTCAGCCAGGGATGCCAGCCCCGCCAGATCAAGGGGCCACGTGTCTCCGTCGCCGCCGGCAGGGCTGCCCTGTTGATCCCCGCCGCCGGTCGGGCACCCCAACGATCCGGTGAACTCTACCGCGAAAGTCGCAAAGTCGTTGAGATCGACAAGATCGTCGTCGTTCAGGTCGCTGGTGGCGCAATCGCAGCTTTGTGAGTTGAAGCACAAAGAGAATGTGGCAAAATCATTAAGGTCCACGCTGCCGTCGCCATCCAGGTCCCCGGTGCTGAAGAAGATATCGCACGAATAGATGCGTCGATTGAGCCACCCGTTGTTTCGCGTGCTCGGAAACACGGCCAGGATGTGATTCCCCCGTCCGTCGAGCCCCATGTATTCTCCGATCTGAGTCTGCTCGAAAGTCCCGGAGCCCGTTTCCAACTCGTCGTTGATCACCGTTCGCCCTCGGGCCACGCCTCCGGGACAGTAGGGATTGACCGTGGGCCTGCTCCAGTAAACATGGACGATCCGAACCACCGGGTTGATGCTTTCATTCTGTGGGTCCGGATCGTCGGCCTCCGTCCAAACCAGGTGCAGATACCCGCGGTCGCCCACGTACAGCATGGGGAAGAACTGGTCGACCTGGATACCGCCCGGCTCTTCGAAGGCGTCGGAGAGGTTGACCTTGGGCCCCCAGGCGACCTCGCCGGTTGCCGGGTCCCGTTCACCGGGCACGAGGAACACATCAAGATCGGTCGGATGTTCGTCATCCGCATCATGATATGTCACATAGACGCCGGACATGCCCGCGCGACGGTCAACGGCAATCATAGTCGTAACATACACATTGAAGCTGCCATCGACCCGACCGTTGTGGTTGATAGCACTGTCGTTGCGTGTCGCGCCTGTATCATCAGTGGTCCATTGAGTACCGTCGCTCACGCTATATGAATGTCCGACGGCGCCATTCCAATCGGTATGGGCAACGTGCAGAATACCGTCTCCATCAACTGCCAATCGCGGCACCGCGCTCACGATGCCGGGCGTGACCACGAGTGATTCGCTGAGCCAGTCCTCCGGTTGCGCACCGCCGTTTCGGGCCCGGGTGAATCTCATGCTAGTTTCGCCCGACACTCCAAGCGGTCCATAAATGAGGTATACGAGGTTCTCGCCCGCGGCGGTATAGAGCGGGTCTTGCGGATCTTCGCCGAATCCTCGCGCGGTGCCGGACGCAATATCCGTTCGGTCTGCATCCGAGTTCTCGACGACTACCATGGGGTTCTGCATCTCCGGCCCGACCGCAGGATCAACACGAAAGACCACGAGGTCGTTGGTGAGAGACTCAGCAATACGCACGCCATAGAATACCCCGAAGGTGGCATTCCACGCGACGGTTTGGTCGGCGTCACCGGCCGTGTAAGCGGAGGTCCACGAGCCGGCGTACGGATTCTTCAGCGCGCTGCCAGAGGGGGTCATCCACAGCGCGTTTGCCGCCTCCGGTCGCCGACAAGCCGGGAAGGACGCGCCCCACATAACCGCAACGTCTGGCTCTCTGCTTGTTCCGCCGGTGGCGAAAGTGTCCACCCGCTCGAAGGGACCCGGGTCAACTGTCACACCTTGAGCACCAGCCACCCAACAGAGCCAGGCAACGAGCGCCACTACTGACGCGCTGCCTGGCATTGGTCGTGCGCAACGCATTGTGACTCTCATGCCGACTTCTCCTTTGATGTGATCATGAAGGCAGGTGATACAGAAGTAGTTGCGCGTTTCAGGACATCGTTGTCAACCGTCGAAGAATACCGGTAGGCGACGACGGCTCCTGAAGTAGTGCTGAATCCTCAGGCGTGTGCGCCAACTCCGCTTGACAGCATGTCGGGCGCGTGATATTCTAGTGCAGCTCCTGTATCTCCACGTCTTTGCTGCAATTGGTGGAGGGGTGGCTCGTGTTCAGGGTTCGTTACTCTTTGGTGTGCCTCGTTCTCACGGCGCTGTGGAGCGTCAGCTCGCCCCTCCTGGCCGACGAGCTCCACGTTAGACTGCACCCGGAGTCAACCGGACCCTTTCCCCCCGGCGTCGGGGGACAAATCCCCTACTTCGTCTCCGTCGAGATCGTTGACGCGGAAGCGGACGGCTACGATTCTCAGGGGCTTTGGGGCGTGAGCTGGGACTTGTACACCGATACGGGCATCGCTGCCCCCGTTTCTCAGGCTGCCTTCACCGGCGAGACCGGGCTCTATGGCCCCGCGATCGTGCAAATGCCACGGTACGTGGACCGCTATGGCCCAGAAGTAGGTTTTGTTGGCGGATACGGGTTCGAAGCCGATTTCGCTCTCTTTGTAGGGCTCCCCGATGGGGATGACTTGCTCGACGTAGGAGGGGTGCTCCCGCTTTGGTGGACTGCGGACGTTGATTCAGACAGCCCGGGTTTGCAACCCCAGGCTCTGGCCGGCATGGGTATCGGCCAACGGCCAGCCGGCGGGGCCTGGCTTCTTGCGGAAGGCCTGTTCAATTACCCTGTTACGCCGGGGATCTACAGCGTCGAACTGCTCCCCGGTTTTGCCAATGTCATTCGTCCCGATGTCGACCTGAGCCAGGATCAGGGGATGAATTGGTATGAAGCCTTCGCCCCGGAGGATATCTACGGCGACTCGTTCACCTTCGCCGTCCTGCCCGAGCCGGCGTCGTTGATCCTGCTGGCAGCGGGTCTGGTTCTGCTTCGCCGGAGATAAGCCCGCCAAAGGCGAAGCGGGTACCGGGCCGAACGCGCATGGTAAACAAACACGGCCGGTTCCGTTTCGCGAGGCATCGCCGCCCGACGCAGTGTATGCCTCCCAGCATCCCCCTTCCTATTCACCGCATACTGAGCAGAGAAAACGCGCTGTTGCCATGTCCCGCTCTTGTCATCTCCGCTATGGACCGTCGGCTTCTCTTGCTCGCGCAAAGATGCCCGAGACATGCCTTCGCAACTCACGCACACTGGCAAGGCTCAGCCCGCCAATCCTTAGCCCCGACCCCCCTGGCGTCTGCTGCCTCCAGCCTCCGTCGCTGCGTGGCTTCGTGGCTTTGTCCCTCCCGGCTCCTTTGGTTGCCACGGAAAGGCGAGCTATGCTATTAATCGGATGGTGCGAGTTGCCCAGAGGTACGCATCGCGTGCGAAGGGCGAACAGACGGCAGGTTGCACAGGGCTCATGGCACTGCTGACGCTTGAGAACCTGACCAAGGCGTTCGGGCCACTGACCGTGCTCGACAGGGTCAACCTCGTGGTGCACCCGGGCGAGAAGGTCGGGCTGGTCGGCGCGAACGGCGCAGGCAAGACCACCGTGTTCCGTCTGATGATCGGCCAGATCAAGCCAGACATCGGCGAGGTGTCGCGCTCCCGCGGCCTGCGCATCGGCTACCTGCCACAGCAGCCCCAACTGGACAGCACGCAGACGCTGCTCGCCGAGGCCCGCGGCGCTCTGGATGAGGTTACCACGATGGAGGCCCATCTCGCCGAACTCTCCGAGCGCATCGCCCAACACGCCGACCCCGACGAGCAGCGGAGGCTGATGGACCAGTACGACCGACTGCAGGCCCGCTTCGAGACCGCGGGAGGATACGACTACGAGGTCCAGATCGGAGAAGTCCTGGGCGGCCTCGGCTTTCGGCCGGCGGATTACGCCACGCCGGTCTCGACGCTTTCCGGCGGGCAGAAGTGCCGTCTGGCCCTGGCCAGACTGCTGCGCAACGAGGCCGACCTGCTGCTGCTGGACGAGCCGACCAACCATCTCGACATCCCCGCGTCGAGCTGGCTGGAGAAGTGGCTGCTGGACTACAAAGGGTGTGCCATCATCGTGTCGCACGACCGATATCTGCTGAGCCGAGTGGTCAGCAAGATCATCGAGGTGGAGAACCGACAACTGACCGTCTGGGGCTGCGGCTACGCCGAGTATACGCAAGCCAGGAGCCTGGCACGCCTGACGGCCCAACGAGCCTACGACAAGCAGCAGGCCCACGTCGCCAAAGAGAAGCGCTTCATCGAGAGCATCATCGCCACCAAGCGCGGCAGCACGGCCAAGGGCCGGCGCACCCGCCTGGAGCGCATGGAACGCGAGGGAGGACTGCTGGACAAGCCGACCGGTTCGGCTCCCGACCTGGCCCTCGACTTCAAGTCAGCCTCACGCGGCGGCGACATGGTCCTGCGCTGCGAGAACGTTCACAAGCGATTCGGCGACGTGGTTCTTTTCGAAGGCTTCGACTTCGAGATGCGGCGCGGCGAAAAGGTCGGCATCCTGGGCGACAACGGCGTGGGCAAGACCACCCTGCTGAAGATGGCCCTGGGGCAGGTCACTCCCGACCAGGGCGTCGTCCGGCTCTACGAGAGCCTGCGGGTCGGCTACTACGACCAGGAACAGACCACGCTCAACCTGGACAACACGGTCATCGACGAGATCATGCCCCAGCGCAGCGCCGACGACGAGCAGCGCGTGCGTAATTTCCTGGCGGGCTTTCTCTTCTTCGGCGACGACGTGTTCAAGAAAGTCGGGAGTCTCTCCGGCGGAGAGCAGAGCCGTGTCATGCTGGCCCGGCAGGTCTGGGCTCGGCCGCACGTGCTCATTCTCGACGAGCCGACCAACCATCTGGACATTCCCGGTCGCGAGGCCCTGGAAAGGGCCCTCACCGAGTTCGACGGCGGTGTGCTGGTGGTCAGCCACGACCGCTATTTCCTCGATCGCGTGGTTAAGCGGCTGATCGTCCTGGAGCGCGGTCGGTACGAGGACTACCCCGGGAACTACTCCTTCTACGCGGCGAGGCGGGAGGCCGAAGCCCGGCAGGCCGCGGCCGCCAAAGAGGCCGCGCAGCCAACTCGGGGGCCGGTCCGCAAGCCGCCACGCAAACGCCCCGCTGCCGGCAAGGCGCCAGCCGACCCGTACGCCTCCATGTCCCTCAGGCAAATCGAGGAGCTGATCGAACAGAAGCAGCGGCGGGTGGACGAGATCGAAGAGGCCTTCGCCAGTCCCGACCTGTATCAGGATCACCAGCGGGCCGCGAAGCTCCGCGAAGAGTACGACGCCGTGCGAGCAGACGTCGAGGCCGTCACCGCGGTGTGGCTGGAGCGCGTCGAGCAGATGGGCTGAGGCGATCCCGGGCCTACTGGGGCACCGGCCTCGTCCCCCGCGGAACGAGGTCCTCCGGTCCCTTGGGCAGCGCGCGGAACCGCTCGGCACTGTAGTCCAGCGGAAGCATCGAAGGAGTCAAAACGTCCTCAACGACCACTTGGGGACAGGTCTTGAACGGGTTGTAGAGAGGATCACCCAACACGATCACCCTCCAGGAAACCCACGGATTGGCCAGGGCGAAGGTCTCGGCCAGCGTGAACTCCCCGGTCATCAAAAGGCCGAAGAACTCGTCGGGACGCGGGATGCCCCGTAGAAACGGCTCCATCACGGCCCCCAGCGTGGCGGCCGCACCGTCGTTGAGAATCTCCTTGCACCAATACGTGGCCGTAGGGTCTCTCAGGGAAATCGCCTCCCCGCTGGCGATGTGATACGCCACGGCACCAGGCACAAACTCGAAGGCGTTCACATACTCCATCAGGCTATACCAGCCGCAATACATGGCCGTATTCGGACAGCCGCCCGGCCGGAACAGTTCAGGCGTGTCGTCCACCACAACCTGAAATGCGGTCTTCGTGCCCACCAACTCGATGAACCATTGGAGAGCCCGTACCTGCCAGGTGAGCTCTCTCGTGTTGCGGGTCGGATCGAGATCGACGTATACGGTGCCACTCAAGCCTCGCTGCTCCACCTCGATGGCGTCGTCGATCATGCGTCGAACCACCTGAGGCGAAGGGCCGTCCAGTCGGCAGTGCATCAGCGTCACCTCGCCGAGCACTTTGCGCACCATCTCGTTCTGATCCGTGGCGTTGAGATTGGCCCGACAGCTCAGCCAGTTGGCGATCTGGTAGATCAGTTTGTATGGACGCCACCAAAGCAGGGCCAACTCGCTGTCCACCGCGGCGTCGCTCCGCCGGAAGTCCATGGTCTTCAAGTCGCGGTCCAGGCGACCATAGGCCGCCGCCAATCCTTTCCATTTGGCCAGCTCCCTTATGGCCTCAGGATAGTCGTCGCTCATGCAGTTCTCGGCCGGAGGGATCGGGGCACGCTCGCCCGAGCCGGAGGCGGCCTCACGCAGCTCAGCCAGACGATCGGTAGCGGCCTTGCTGAGCAGCTCCGGCGTCACGTTGAGATGCCCTTCGGCGCCGTCCAGACCGTCCATGACGACGGCCAGCGGCATGAACTTCACGCGAATCGCATCGGCCTCCTTCTCGTCCTTCATATAGGCCACGCGCGTGGCCAGGTGCTTGCGGTAGTAGTAGAACGCCATGCGCAGCTCGTCCTCGGCATCCTGCTCACGCTCGACGTGGGCCTTCTGCTCAGGATCGATGCCTTCGACCAGGGCGTGCAGACCGTTGATCGCCCCGTGCAGCTCGGCCAGATATCTCCTGTGCTTCACCTTCATCCAGGAAACGCGCGCCTGCTCCGCCTCGGTGAGCACGCGGGGCCCCACGCGGAGCGGCACGTCGTAGAACGTGACCAGGCAACGCACCTTCGCGGCCAGGTCCTTGTCCCAAAGATAGCGCCGCAACGGCCACACGATCTTCTCGTCATAATCGACTCGACTGATATCCTCGGTCAAAGGCAGGTCCAGGCCGATTAGGTTCTGACGAGGCACGGCGCGCCGCTCGGCATAGTACTCCGCCAGTTCCTTTGAGTCCGTACTGTTGGCGTTATAGATCAGGAGCAATTCGTCACTGGTCAGTTCAGACCGAGCCTCGCCCACAGCCAGGACGGCCCACACTATCATGGCGGTACAAGCAGTCACTCTGCCGTGCATGGTTCACCTACGCTCCGCGTCGCCGATACAGCGCCGCCTTCAGAACACCTTCTTGGAATCCAGCAGAATACAAACCGGGCCGTCATTGATCGAGGACACCTGCATCTCGCTCCGGAACCGACCCCGCACTACCTCAAGCCCCTTGCGGGCCAACTCCCCGCAGAACACATCGTACAGCAGCTCGGCCGCCTCGGGCGGCGCGGCACCCGCATAGCTGGGACGGCGCCCCCGGCGGGCGTCTCCCTGCGTGGTGAAGGCGCTGACCACCAGCACCCCCCCACCCACCTGTTCCAGCGGCAGATTCATCACCCCCCTCTGGTCGTCAAACACACGCAGCCCGGCAACCTTCTCGGCCAGGAACCGGGCGTCTGCCTCCTGATCCTCCCGAGCAACCCCCAGATAGACCAGCAGCCCAGCGTCGACTCGGCCGACGGTCTCGCCCCGCACCTCCACCGAGGCCCCGGATACCCGCTGTACGACCGCCCTCATGACCGGTTCACTCCGGGATGACTCGCCCGTCTCCAGGCACAGGCCGACGACCCTACACGCGAAGCCAGCAATAAATGCCCCCCGTCATGACCGCCAGCGTCGCCAGAACGCCCAGGCCGATGCTCCGCGCGGCCTTGGCGCGATTCACGAGTGCCAGCAAGAGCACGACGATGGCCCCGCCTCCGAGCCAACCGCCGGACTCCATGCCGTCCTCCGCTCCGGCAGACGGCCATCTGGGCCACACGGCCATACGGACCGCGACGATCAGGCCGATCACGGCCACGACATAACCTACTCGTCGGGCCGGGACAATAAGCCGGCCGGTGGTGGTCCAGGCCTGACCCTCATACAACTGCTGAGACCAGAACGGGGGCAGCCAGAGCCACATGAAAGTCATCACGGCCATGCCGCTGAGAACGCAACTCCACAACAGCGGCCGTGCCCAGCCGAGCTCCGTGAAGAAGCCCGCGATCGTGGCCAGGGCGGCGCATACCATCAGAGTGATGAGGGCCAATCCCAGGTAGGCCAGCGGCTCGCTCCAGCGCCGATGGGCCAGAACGAGCAGTGATGCCCCCAGCGCAACGGCGCTGACCACGGTCGTCCATCGGTCCATCCCTCCGATCCCAACCCCAAGCACGACAAGGCCGACCAAGACTCCCAGCGGGCGCAGCGGCCACCAGGGCTTGAAACCCGCCTGCAAGTACTCCAGGTGATCGGGCCAGGCCCGCTCCCGTCGCCGGCGGTAAAGACTTCCCTGAAGCAGCACGACGGCGGCAAACGCGAGGGTGACGATGAGAACCAGACCCGGCATCTCGTCGGGCCCCGCAGACGGGAACTGCGTCCAGGCCGCCGTCGGCAAGACGATTCTCTCAAGGACCCCCAAGGGCATGAGTGCATCCAAGATCTTCAGGGCCATGGCCGGCTCGGCGGCTCCGGCCGGCACTCGGGTTCACCTTCCCAGGGCCCCCTGGCCCCCAGGGAGAACGCAGCAACGGCGCAAGTGTATCAGGGCCCGGCGGGCGGGCACAACCGGCCCGCACCGAAGGGCTATCCTCGCGCTGCGAAGGGCAAGAGCTCCGGTGGTGCGGCGCGTCATCACTCGGCATGCTGGGCGTAGCAGATGATCTTGTAAGCCAGGCGAGCGGCGAGGAACTCGGTGGCCGCCTGCCCGGCAAGCGGATGGACCTCCGTGATGTCAGCCCCGACCAGAGTCTTTTCGGCCGCCACGGCCCGCAGCAGCGACGTGACCTGATACCAGTCCAGGCCCCCGGGCACGGGCGTGCCGGTCCCCGGGGCATACGCCGGGTCGATACCGTCGATATCCACGGTCACGTAGACCTTCTCGTCCAGACGGTCGAGGACCGCATCAAGCCAGCCCTCGGACTCGAAGCACTGTCGCGCCGTGACCGGCTCGATCCGGTTCCGGCGCATGAACGCGGCCTCGCCCTTCGACCAAATGCGCAGACCCACCCCGACGATCCGGACCCCCATCTCGTGCACCCGACGCATCACCGTCGCGTGGGAGAAACGCGACCCCTGGTACGTATCGCGAAGGTCCGCGTGGGCATCGATCTGGAGCACGGACAGCTTCCTGTGACGGCTGTGTACCGCCCGCACCAAACCGGCGGTGATGCCGTGCTCACCACCAAGGCCCAGCGGAAACTTGCCCTCGCGGACCACACGACGCGCGCACCCGGCGATGCGCTCGACCATGTGTTCCGGGCCGCGGGCGTCGGCCGTAACCGGCGGAAGCGTTGCAATCCCGGCCTCCGTGAACTCCCCCTCCAGTTCCTCGTCGAAGTCCTCCAAATGGGCGCTGGCCTCGATGATCGCACGCGGCCCGTGACGCGCACCGCCCAAGTAGCTGCTGGTCGCGTCATAGGGTATGGGGATCACCGCGAACCGGGACCGGTCGTACCGGCTCCGCCGCGGGTCAAGGGCCAGAAAGCACTCATGCTCAACGGTCACGATAAACGCCTCCTTCGGACCGCCGGTGGGCTCAGCCCCTGACACGACGGGCCGGAACCTGTATACCTACAGGGGATGCATCGTCAACGGGAGGCGACCCCCCCCGCACGACCACAGCGGCCGGCCCGCGACGGCGGGGCCGCGAAGGGCGGATTCTCACAACTCTCCGCTTTCGCCGCCGGGTGTACTAGAATACCCTATGGTGGGTCTGAGGCTCGGTGGAGACCGCAGCGCCGTGACGAATGACAAACTGACTACGCGCGAGAAGATCCTTTACCTCCTTCGGCGTCACGGCCCCATGACGGCTCAGGAACTGGGCAAGGCCTTACGCATGTCCGTTTCGGGCGTCAGGCAGCACACCTCGGTCCTGGAAAAAGCCTCCTTGGTCAGCGCCCGTGTCCGCAGACAGAAGCTGGGCCGGCCCGGCCATGAATACGTATTGAGCCCGGAAAGCGAGGACGCATTCCCCAAGGGATACAAGGAGCTGGCCCTCGGCCTGTTGGTGGCCGCCCAGGAAATCGGCGGCGACCAACTGGTCAGGAAGCTGGTCGATCGTCGACGGACGGAAACCTACCGTGAGCTCGTCGAGATCGCCGGGGACCTGCCTCTTGAAGAAAAGCTGACCCGTGTCGCTGAAGAGCTGGACAAACGCGGCCAGATCACCCAGTTGAGGCGAGAGAACAACAGGTACAAGCTCCTACAGTACAACTGCCTGACTCACGAACTCTCCGCATGGCACCCCGCGTTCTGCGAATCCGATCGAAGGATGTACGAGAAGCTCATGGGCAGACCGGTCAAGTTGGAACAGTGCCGGGCCAAGGGGGCGGATTACTGCTGTCTGTCGGTCCCCATGGAACCGAAAGGAGACGGAGAAGCGGAGACGGACCACCTCCGTCTGTGACCGTTCCAGCTCCACCCCGTCTGGTGACGAACGACCAACCGCGTCGTATCCGCTGAAGACATTCAGGGCAGGAACACCGCGGCCGCCACGACCGTGGTCCACAGACCATTCTTGTCCCCCTCGCAGGTCTGAACCGCGGCCCGCGTGCGGACAATCAGGCCGCTCGTGCGGTAGGTCTCCTGGCGCTCGTCGTAGGCGGTGTCCGGGTCCAACTCCAGCCCCAGGGTCGTGGCCAGCATGCTGGCGGCCATGTCCTCCACCATATCAGCGAGCGTGCGCACCTTGAGTCCATAACCATGATGTTCGGAGATGTAGCCGTGTCTCCCGGCGTCGGCCGGGATGGCCAGGCCGATGCCCGCGCTGCACAGGCGGTTCGGCTCGTTGGTGCGGGACTCGGCCAGCACCACGTGCACGATCTGCCCCGGGGATAGCTGCCTCAGCCCTGTGCTGCGAGAGATGATCCTGCATCCCGGCGGCAGGATGCTACTGACCCGAACCAGATTCACGTGGGCGATCCCGGCCGCGCGCAGGGCAGCTTCGAACGATTCGAGGCTGTTCTTGTGCTTGCCAACGCCCTTGGTAAAGAACATCTGGGTGGGAGTGTCGGGCATGAGCCGGCGTCCCCTCTGTCATAACCTGCCCAGGTCCTCCCTGACCGAAACGGCCGGATTATAACCCGCTGTCGTTCGCACACAACGACAGCCCGCAGCCCGTCACGGCTCGTTCGGCGAACCGACATCGTCCGAAAGTCTCAGCCGAGCTCTTCAAGCTTGGCGGCCAGAGCCCGCAACGCCCGGCCCCGATGACTGATGCGCGACTTCTCCGCCGTGTCCAGCTCGGCCGTAGTCACGCCCCGCTCCGGTAACAGGAAATGGGGGTCGTAGCCGAAGCCGTTGTGCCCGCGAGGTTCGTCGATGATACGCCCCTCAACCGATCCGTCTCCCTCAGCCAACACCCGCCCCTTCTCGGCCAGAGCAGCGGCACACCGGAACCGGGCCGTGCGCTGTTCGGCGGGGATGCCTGCCAGCTCGCCGATCAAACGAGCGTTGTTGGCCGCGTCGTCCTTGCCGGCACCGGCGTACCGAGCCGAGCGAACGCCGGGACGCCCTTCGAGCACGTCCACCTCCAGCCCCGAATCGTCGGCCAGGGCCAGATGCCCCGTTGCCTCGGAGTAGTACAAGGCCTTGGCTCGGGCATTGTCTGCGAACGTCATTCCGGTCTCTTCGCAGTCGGGCAACTCCGGAAACTCGTCCAGTGTCTTCCATCTTGCGGGCAGATGCGCCAGAATCTGGCGAATCTCGCGGATCTTGCCGGCATTACGCGTGGCAATGACGATGACCCGTCCCTCGATGCGTGAGAACCCGCAAGACATCACTCGGACTACAGCCCCCTGTCTTCATCCCTGGGTATGCGCACCAATCGGGTCGGCTGCCGGGTCTTGGAGACGATGTTCCCGGACGAGTCCCGATTCACGTTGGAGATGTACTGCCCGTTGTAAATGAAATGCGGATGTTTGCGCCGGGCTGCCCGGCAGGCCGGATCGTCGATGCGCGGCACCGCACCACCGAAAGGGTCGGCCGACGAATCGACGAATGATCCCACGCACACGTGGCTCTTGGACAGATGGTGGTAGTAGTACGCCTCCTCGCCCTCCTCACGCAACAGCCGGACGTGCTCGATGGCGGCCTCGCGTCGCTCGGGCATGTCGGAGTAAACCGCCACCAGCAACGTAAAATCGCCCGGGGCCCGCCGCAGATCCCATTCAGGCGGACCGAGCGGACCGGAATCCCGCGGTACCGGCAGACAATGAAGGAATGGATACGTCTGGCCGGTGGCCAACTGGCGGATATAACTCATGTCGCGCCGCAACTCGGGAGGGATTCGATACTCGCCGGTGTCTGCGTCGCGGTGGCGGTAGTAGGTGCCGTAATACAAACGATGGCTCTCGCCATCATGGACCAGACGAACGGAATCGGGCTCCAGCCCCTGGGCCTTCCGAAGGGCGTCGGCCAGCAGCTCCGTGGGTTCGCGGCCCTCGGGCCCGTAGGTTTCCAGGCACAGAATCGTCCACGCCTCGCCCTCGGACTGCTCTGAGGACTCCCAGGACTTGAATTCCCATCGGCCCTCGCTGGTCTCCTGGCAACCGGCCGACAGAATGGGCAGGCCGGCCAGCGACAGAAGCCCGGTACACAAAAGTGCCTGTCTGTCCCGCTGGAACGACATGGACAGGATTCTACCCCTTCGTCATCCGGCGGCGAAGGGCCCTCTCCTGCGCCTCGTGGAGTTGGCGGATGCCCGAAGCGGCGAGGGTCACCATACGACCCAGTTCGGCCCGGGTGAAGCTGCCACGCTCCGCCGTACCCTGGATTTCGACTAGCCGGCCGCCGCCGGTCATGACCACGTTGACGTCCACGTCCGCGGCCGCATCCTCTTGGTAATCCAGGTCGAGCAGCAGCTTGCCGCCGACTCGGCCGACGCTTACGGCCGCCACCGATTCGGTAACCGGCGATGCGGCGATGAGCCCGTGTTGAAGCCCGTGGCGCACCGCGTCACACAGGGCTACGTATGCCCCTGTGATCGCCGCCGTGCGCGTCCCTCCGTCCGCCTGAATGACGTCACAATCGAGCAGGATCGAATTCTCCCCCAGCCCGCTCATGTCGGTCACGGCCCGCAGGCACCTTCCGATGAGTCGCTGAATCTCCTGAGAGCGCCCGTCCACACGGTTGCGGCTGCGCGGTTTGCGCGCCCCGCCAGCCGTGGGCAGCATGTCGTACTCCGCCGTCACCCAGCCCAGACCGCTGCCTTGGCGCCAACCCGGGACCCCTGCCTCGAAACAGGCCGTGCAGAGCACACGCGTGTCTCCAAGGCTCATCAACACCGAGCCCGGAACGAACTTGGTGTAGGCACGCTCGATGCAGCAGGGTCGCAGCTCCCGGTTACCTCTCCCGTTACTTCGCGGCACAATGGTCTCGCATTCTTCGGGCCGGCGAATGCTGCCGCGGACCGGCACGTCAAGCGCCGGGAGCCGCCGCAGCCGCCCCGCCGTCCGCCGGAGCAGAATCCGCCTGCAACATCACCTCGATCTCCACGGGACGGTCCACGATACGGTCCAGGCGGAACAGAATAGACCCATCCGCGGAACGAGCCGAGGTTTTGAGAATCTCACCGTCGGCGTAGGCCCACGCGTTGCGCCCGGCCGTCTCACGCAGCTTAAACATCGGATGCCAGCAAGGATGCTCGCCAACCTCCAGACGAACGCGGGCCCGAGTTCCGGCCGGCTCGATCACAAAGCAGCCCTCGCCTTCGTTGAAGCCGTCGTTGTCCAGGTCGCCTGGATCGGTCCGCACCAGCGTTCCTACGTCCATCCGCGCGTGCGGCGGGTAGCAGTAGTCGGCAGCCAGAAGTGCGGCTTCTTCCACGTCGTCGATGTCGTCGGGCCAGACTACCATGGCCAGGGCCCACTCCTGAACGGGCCGACGGAGACGGCTCGCCCGGAGCATCGCAGCCACACGGTACTCGTCATCACTCTCCAGAACCACCGCATCGGGCAGGTCTCCCGGGTCGTGCGCGACACACAGCAGGTCGCTGGAGCCAGGGCGGCCCCGCCCGCGAGCGAACAACACGAAGCTGACCGGCGCGGATTCCGGCTCGGCGGCCGCCAGCGGCGCCGAATGACACAGCGGCTCGAATCCCCCTTCCAGGCTGGTCGTAAAGGCGACGGCCAACTCTTCGGCCCGCCAGTCTCCTAACGTGCTCGGGCACGTGATGTGCACAAACACCCGACCCATAGGTGTGACGGTATATTGCGTCGTGATCAGCGACCGGGTCGAAGCACCGTCGCCGCCGGCTGAGTCGGCCCGGTCATCCGCTGCTCCTTTCGGGCTTTCGGGGTGGTTGCTCCGGCCTCCGCTCATGGCTCGCTCGCAAGCGACTACCACGCGCAGGGCGTTGGCCTCCACCAGCCGCTGCCTGGAGCTGATATACCGCCCCAACGGCGACCAGCCCCGGTCCCCGTCGAGATCCAGCCCACTCGAGGGAGCCTGCTCGCCAGGAAAGTCGCCCGGCCCTGCCCCCGCAGCGCGGAGCACGATGGGCATCGGGCCCAGCGTCGCGTCCGCGGCGCTCGGCCAATTGACGCAGTTGCGATCCCTGGCGGGATCGCGCCGAAGATCGTACCAGCCCACGATCTCGCCGCCGGCAAAAACAAGCTCGAAACGTCCGGAGACGCCCACGCGGATTCGCTGCCCCTCGTGAACGACGAACATATCGCCCGCCGGCCCGTCGGGGCTCCCAAGCACCTCCACGCGGTTGTCTGCCAGGATCATGTCGTCGAGGTACCACGTGGTGGGCTCGGTGAACTGCGTGGGTCGCCAGCGAATCTCACTCACCTGATCCAGGTTCACCCACCGGGCCACGTCCGCCAGATCCACCCGGACCGTGTTCCAGCCGGGGCTCAGCACAATGCCGGGACGGTGATAGCCCACTCTGGCGTTACGACCCAGAACCTCGAGCGTCACGGTCCCCATGCCCTCGGGATGGTAGATACTCATCAGCAGCAGGCTGTACGGCCGCCAGTCGGCCGGCAATGTCCAGTCCCCGGAAGGGTCGTCACGGGCGATCAACACATCCCTGGCCGCCCCGAAATGTACCTCCAGAGAACCAGCTCCGGTCTCGGGCCGGCTCCGTCGCGTGCTCGTGTGGAAGTACCCGCCCCCTTGAGGCGTGAGCATGGTAAAGATCTGCCCGTGCTCGGGTCGTTCAAAATCGGCCAGCACCAGGAAGCGGTTCGAGGCCAGGTCAGGATACGCATCGCGAAGGCGATCAGTGACCGTAGGCAACGACCGACGGGATCGCCCTTGGCCGAACCCCTGCCAGGAATCCGGCTGGTTGCAGCCGGTCAGAGCAACGGCCAGCACCATCAATTGCAGCCCGCACCGCCCCACGGCGGTGCCGAACCAGGCGCGGTCTCGCGGCGGGTGCTCGGGGTGTGTCATCGGCACGTCTACTCGGCCTTTGCATACGCCTGTGGATAATGCCCGGGACTGGAGTCGAACCAGCACGCCCTTGCGGGCACATGGCCCTCAACCATGCGCGTCTGCCAATTCCGCCACCCGGGCGCCCGCGCGATTACCATAGCGGTGGGGGCGGAAACCGTCAACTCACTCAGCAGGAAGTCCGGACGGGGCCGCGGGTTGGGCATCGAGTTCATTGAGCATGGCCCGTGCCTGCTGGTTCTCGGGCTGGAGTTTCAGAATCGCGTCCAGCGTCTCTCTGGCCTGGTCAATCATGCTCAACTGTATCTGGAGTTCCGCAGCCATCATGTGCAGGGAAATGTCTTCGGGCAGCATCTGCAAGGCGTAGATCAGAAAGAAGAGAGACTCATGGTCCAATAGCATCTGGTCGACCTGCTGCTTCTCACGCCGCGTACGCACCAACCTGATGATCTTCTCCGCGTCGAGCTCCGCACCGACCCGCAACTGATTCTGCGTGATGGTGATGATCAGATCCAGGAACTCGGCTTTCCGTTGCAGAAGTTCCACGTCCTCAGGAGTCTTGGCCCACTTGGCGTCGAGAATGCCGATCCCCTCGTGGCAGGCCCGCAGAGCTTCCACCAGCCACTCGGGCTTCTCGATTCTTCCGTCCTCTGCAACCGTGCCCAGGCAGGTGTGAACGAACGTGTTCAGAATCTGCTCATTGTTGGCGTCGAGCTCTCGGGCCCGCATGATCGCCGCGTAAGCCTCGTTCGTCTTCTCCAGCCCCAGGAAACTCTGGGCCAGGCCATCGTAAGCCGTGGCGCTGGCCGCGTTCAACTGAACGGCACGCTTGAACCGCGGCAGGGCCAGCCGGTAGTACTTGGAGTGAAGATAGACCTGCCCCAGCCCCGCGTAGGCTCGATAGTCCGTGCGACCGTCGGGCATGTCGATGTACCTGCGGTACTGCGTCTCGGCATCCTTCATGTTGCCGAGTTCGCGCGCGACCTCAGCGAGACCGAACATGGCCTCGCCGTCGGCCGGGTTGGTCGAACTGACGAAGGCAAAATCGCGGCGAGCCAGCTCCAGGTAGGTGGCACGTGCCTGTCCCTTGGCCACTCTCCCCTGGGCCAGGTTCTCCTCCGCTCTAGCGATGCGCTGGGCCAGCTCGTCGGCGGTGATTTGCACGCCGGGCGGCGTCTGGCCGAAGGCCGAAGCGAGGCCGGCCGAGCCCCCGTCCCATGGCAGCAACACGCTCAGCGCGAAGGCACAAGTAACTGCAGCGACCGCCGGAACGCGGCTCCTTAGGCATCTCATATGAATCGCTCTCGGTCTCTGAAGGCCCGTCGACCCTGCACGCGCTGGTGGTTCGAAACCTCCGACCGTCCCATCAGCCTATACGCTGCTCTGCCGGCGCGGTTCATCAAGCCATCCGGCCGCGGCGATCGGACCGACTTCGGACCGAGGACCGCCCCGGTGGCACGCACCCGGTCTGTGTACCCGGGCACATGCGGTTCGGTCAAGGCGCGTCGTTCCCCGAGACAAGGGCTTATCAGCATTGTCACAGTGGGAGCGTAACGCTGACGCGGATGCGGGCGCATCAGCCCTCGACGCTGATCGGCCGATAACCCGTTTCAGCTGTCGGGGGCGTACGCGGGGGCCGAGCGCCCGACGCAGCCGGCAAGGGACTTTGAACTGTGGCCGCGGGCGGCGGCGAAGAGGACTGGGCCTGCTCCGCACGCAGCTTCTCCAAGAGCAGGCTCCACGTGTCACGCTGGTATCGAAGCAACTTCAAGGCGTCATCCAGAACCGCCGCGTCCTTGTTGACGTTGGCCTCTACCAGCTTGCGATAAATGAACATGTAGATGCTGGAAACCTGCTTGACCAGGGGTGGATCCACTTCCTCGCGCAGCCCGTTGATCAACTCGAGCACGATCTTCTGGGCCCGAGTCAGGGCATCATAGGCCTTCTGATGGTCCTCCGCTTCAATCGCGTCCCGCCCCTGCGCGGCAAAGCGGATGGCCCCGTCGTACAGCATCATCTGGAGCTGCTCCGGCGGGGCGGTCAGGACGGCGTCCCGTAAATATGGATTATTGAAGGCATCCGTCATCTGTGCGATCTATCGGCGTGGGCACCGGGCCGGTTCATCGAAATCACCAGGCCGAAGGGCGTTTTTACTGGCCGGACGACAGGCCCGTACCCGCAATGGTCATCAGAGAGTTGAGCCCGATAAGTGCGTTCTGCTGGGACTGGAGGGCGGCCAGCGAGCGCTCCATGGCCTGGAACTGAGCCGTCAGCAGGGCCCGCCGGGCCTCCAGGCGGACCGTGAGATCGTCGATCCGGTCGCTCAGGAGTTCCTCGCGCTGACCCAGCGTTTCGTCGCGCCGCGTGAGCAACCCGTCAAAGCTGTCCGTCAACTCGTCCAGGGCCCCTTCCAGGCGGGCCGCCAGACCCGTCTCCTCCGTGGTGAACAACTGCTCGACGCGCTCCGGGCTCTCATCAACGGCCTCGCGGAACGCCTCCTCATCGAAAGTCAGCCGCCCGCCGGCGCCCAGGCTCAGCCCGACCGCGTAGGCGTACTCGAATCCCCCCGCCGCCCCCGACAACGGAGAAAGGATCAGATTGCTCAGCCGGCTCTGCACCGTGGAAACGGTGGGCTCGCCCAGCAGGATGCCACGCTGCTCCGTCTCGGCATTGAAGGACGTCTGCTGGGCAATCCGGTCGACGACGTCGTTGTAGGTCTGGACGAAGGTCTTGACATCGGACACGACGGCATCGACGTCCTTCTCCACCGTGACTGTCACGGCATCGTCACTGGGGCTGAGCAGATTGATGGTCACTCCGGTAACCACGTCCGAGACCGTGTTGCTCCCCGAGGTGATCAGCACGCTGTTGGCCGCCGATTCGCCGCCGAGCATGAGCACCGCATCGCGGGCCTCCACCAGAGTGCTCGTCTCCAGTCCGATCTGGTGAGTGTCGAAGCTGAGGATGCCGTCGGTCCCGCCGATTTTGGAGGCCAGAGTCAATCGGTACGGCTTGACCTCCGAGCCGTCGTTGATGACCGTGGCGCTCACCCTCCCGTAGCTGGCGTCACGGATCTTGGCGGCCAGGCTGTTGAGCGTATCTCCCATGGTCACCTCGACGCGGTACTCATGGGAGCCGTCGATGAAGTCCTCGCCTTCTTCGGCCTCGCCGAGAATGTTCAGATCCTGGGCCGTCGTCGAACCCAGCTCCTCGACTTTGAGTCGCCCTTCGCCGCCCGCCTGGTCCATCAGAATCAGCCCGTCGCCCTGGTCGTTCACGCGGGCCAGCACCTGAAGGCCCGGGCGCGAGTTAATCTCGTCGATCACGTCCTGAAGCGTAACCTCGTTGCCCTGGCTCAGGTCCACCGTCGCGGAGATGCCCTTGCTGTTGGTGACGCGGAACTGGCCCCGGGCGATGCCCTTGCCGTAGTTGAGGGCGCTCAGTTCGGTGTGAGCAGAGATATACTGAAGTTGTGCGTTGGCCGTGGCGGTGTCAGCCTCATGGCTCCCGGCCAGGCCCAGGGCCTCGGCCGCGTCGCCCGAAATCTCCAGAAACCCGGCCCCGCCGCTGGCGTCCACGATCTCGATCCCATTGGCCGCCGCGTTGACGCGGGCGCTCAGCCCGGTGGTCCCCGCGTTCTCGTTGATCAGGTCAATAAGCTCCTGAACCGTCTGCACCTGCTCGACGTCGACGCTGACGCTGCCCACCCCGTCGCGTCCGACGATGCTCAACTGGCCGGCGACGCCGGCGCCGCCGTTGAGCGAACGCAGCAGCACCGTGTTCAGCCCGGCCACCAGGTCGCGCGATTGCACATCCTGCCCCTCGATGCCAAGCAGACCCAGATCGCCGGCCGCGGTGGAACGCTCGCTGCCCGCCTCGACGCGGACCACGTCGGCGGCTTGCAGCCGCAGCCCCTTGCCGTCGATCGTCGCCGTCACGTGAAGGGCCCCCGCCCCGTTGCCGTCGGCGTAGTTGATGGCCCGCACCACGTCACCGAGCGTGTCCATCTTGAACACGTCGGTGCCGTCGACGGTGTCGTCGTCCTCGTCGGCCACGATGCCGAGATCGGCCGCGGCCGAGCCGGACACGTCCTCGACGATCAGGTTGCTGCGGAGGTCCTCGGGCACCGTGTCCACATCGGTGGAGTCGGTAAGAGTCAGATGCGCGAAGTTGCCGCTAGGCTGGCCCACGCGCACGTTGACGCCCTCGGCCTCCAGCGCTTCGTTAATCCTGTTAACGACATCCTGCACCGTGGTCTGGTTCAGCCCCCCGGCGTCCAGCCCGCGGTCGATCGTGCTCAGATCGATCTCGGCCGAGTTCCCCGCCCGGTCCGTGATACGAATCACGCCCAGATCCACCCCGCCGCCGTGGTTGAGCTGAGCCAGCCGCGTTCCGCTTGTCGGGTCGGCCGCATCGCCCCGCATGGTGGCGTCGAGGTTGACCCCAAACTGATGAGCATCCTGCCCGACGTAAATGATCAGGTCATCCAAACCCCGTGCCCGGCCCACGCCGTTGCCGTCGTTCAGTTGGGTCAGCAACGTGTGGTCGGACAGACTCACCAGGTCACGACCCTGGATGGTCTCGCTCGCGACCGCAGCCAGAATGCCGAGGTCGCCCGCGGTGCTCCCGCCGTCAAGTTCCTCCACCATGAACAGCCCGGCCCCACCACTCTGGTCGGTCAAGACCAAGGCGTCCCCGCGGACTGAGCCGCTTACGCTGATGCCCTCGGCATCATGAATGGCCTCAAGCACATCATTGACGGTCAGGGCGGTACGCAGGTCCACCACCGCCGACGCCCCCGAGCGGTCCGTGATGCGTATCCGGCCGCGTCGCACACCTTCCTGCCCATTTAAGAAATCCAGACTCGTAGGTTTGTTCAGCCGGCCGTTGCCCACCTCCACCGTAACGGTGCCGCTCCCCAGCCCCGTGGCGGAGGCATCGGCCATCCCCCTTGACACGAGCTGATGGTTGGCCATCAACGACTTGACCACGAAGCCGAACGAGCCGGCGCTGGCCGTCCGGTCGACCGATGCGCTGACCACCGTCTCGTCGCTGCTGGTGGCCCGAAATGCGCGGAACGTATCCGTCTCGCTCAGCGGCCCGACGGCGTTCTTGAGGGCCAGCAGCCGGGCGTTGAGCTCCATGTACGCCGTTCGGATCGCCTGAATGCTGGCGAGCTGCTGCTGCACCAGCGTGCGCGGCCGAGCATCAATGGCGATAAGCTGGTTCACCAGGTCCTGGATGTTCAGACCGGAAATCAGGCCGATGCCCGAACTGATAGTGCCCACGCGTCACCTCCTCGGGCCGCGTTGTTTCAGCGCATACAGACAGCGCTTACTAATATCGGCACCTGTAAGCCCGCGCCTGAAGCCCCCGCTGGGGTTTATCGTCCTATAACAAGTGGCCTCGTCTCTCGTTCTGCGGTTGTGCCCGTGATGACCCTGCCTGCGAACCGCCACGTTGAACGAGTAGCCGGCGCCAGGGCTCGTCTGTTCTGTGCGCGGAAGGTCGAGCTGGCGTGACACCACCGGCCGGCGGCTGGCGCGCGGCCAGGATCTGATGGACAAACACCGTGAGCACGCGTGAAGCCATGCTTTAAGCAGATTACACATTCCCACGGATCAGCCCGGCCCGCAGGAAGAAAGGGCAGGAAGAAAGGGGCAGGAAGAAAGGGGACACAGGAAGAAAGGGAAGAAAGGGGACATTCTACTTTTTCCTTGACGAGGCGGGGTTGAGGGGGTAGGAATCGGCCATGCCCAGGACGGCGCGAGCATCGGCCGGCGGCGTCTGCTACCACGTCATCAACCGCGGAAACGGGCGGACCGAAGTCTTCCACAAGCCACAGGATTACGACGCGTTCGTGGTCATGCTCGGCGAAGCGGCCGAGCGAGTCGCAGTCCGCGTGCTGGCCTACTGCCTGATGCCGAATCACTTCCACCTGGTTCTGTGGCCGCGCAAGGACGGCGACCTGAGTCGCTTCATGCAGTGGCTGCTGACCGCCCACGTGCGGCGCTACCACGGCCACTACCACGGCAGCGGCCACGTCTGGCAGGGACGTTTCAAGGCCTTTCCGATCCAGCAGGATGATCACCTCTTAACCGTGCTGCGCTATGTGGAGCGCAACGCGTTGCGAGCCGGCCTGACCGCGCGAGCAGAAGGCTGGGCGTGGTCGAGCGCGCGGTGGTGGGGCCGGCGTCGTCGACCCGCGTTCCTGCACGCCGGGCCGGTGGACCGCGGCCCGCGATGGATGGCACTGGTGAACCGTGCGATGACCCCGGCGGAAGAGGAGGCTCTGCGGAACAGTGTCAACCGCGGCACGCCCTGGGGCAGCCCGCGCTGGCAGAAGCTCGTGGCCACCAGGCTCGGCCTCGAATCCACCATGCGCCCCCGTGGTAGGCCGCGTAAGCGACCGGCAGCCCATGCGAAGTCACGCGAAAAGTAGAATGTCCCCTTTTGCTAGAAAAAGCGGGACCGCCCCGAAAGGCGGTCCCGTCAGTGGTTATGCGGTTGGGCCCCTGAGGGCCCTTTCGGCTAACCCAGCAGGCTCAGCACGGCCGTGGGCGCCTGATTGGCCAGGCCCAACGTCGCCAGGCCCGTCTGCACCAGGATCTGAGCCCGCGTCAGGGAGCTGATCTCCACGGCCATGTCGGCGTCGCGGATGCTGGACTCGGCGGCCGTGACGTTCTCCAGGGCGATCTGCTGGCTGTTGATGTTCGTCTCGATCTGGTTCTTCTGCAGACCGCCCAGCCGCCCGCGAATGATGGCCACCTGGTTGATCGCCTTGTTGATGATCCGCTCGGCGCTCTCCCCGGTCTCGCCCACGCCGATCAGGTCGTTGGCCTGACCCTGGGCAATCGTGTTCAACAGACCCAACTGGGCCGTGCCCAGGTTGGAGGTCCGCAGGCTTGGAATGCCCACGTGAATCTGGCCGTTGCTGCTGATATCGGGGCCGATCTGGAAAATGGCACCGCCCCCGTTGATGTAAAACGTGCTGGCCCCGAGGGCCGTGGCCCTGGCCTCGGTCAGCTCGACTTCCACATCGAGGCCGTTGGCTCTTAACCCGGTCAGAAGGCCTTGGCCGAAGGCGCTCTGCCCGTTGATCGTTGCGGTGACGTCCTCTCCCGTGTCCTCAATGTCCTGACCGTAACTGGCAATGAAATCGCCTTCCAGGGCTTTAACCCGGACGAACTGCGCGCTGCCGTACTCGGCGCTCTGAAGTGCCACCCCGCCGGCGCTGGCCACGGCCACCACACCGGTGAACGCAGTGTTCTTGTTGATCTCCGTAGCCAGCGTGGCCACGGTCGTGCCCGAGGCGAAGTTGAAGACCTGGGCGCCCTTGTTGCCCGTCAACTCGATGGTGATGTCCTGCGTGAGGGTAGCCCCGTTAAACAGTAGCGTGCCCTTCTCCGCGCTGGCGGTCACATCCACACGGACGGCCAGGTTGGAGCCCTGGGGCACACGAGCCCCGAAAATCATGGTCCCGGCAATCGCCGCGTTGTCGATCCCCGAGGTCAGGTATCCGAGGCTGCCGTCGATGAGCTTCTTGGTGTTGAACTGGGTCCCGCCCGCGATGCGATCGATGCTTTCCAGCAGCGAATCGATCTGCAACTGGTTGGCGCGGATCTCATCTTCGGACAGAGCCCCGCGGTTGGCACTCTTGTTGATCAGCCCTCGAATCTCGATCAGAAGCGCGGATACCTCGTTGATGGCCCCCTCGGCGGTGGCCAGCACGTTGATCACGCGCTGCGAGTTGTCGACGGCCTGACCGATCCCCCGGATCTCGCTCCGAAGCGTCTCCGAGGCGATGAGCCCGGCGGGATCATCCTTTCCCGTGTTGATGCGAAGGCCGGTGCTCAACCGTTCCAGACGCAGGTTGAGGTCCTTCTGCGTGGCTCCCATCCGGTGTTGGGCTACGAGGGAAGGGATATTCGTGTTGATGCGAGTCATGTTATCCTCCCTGACGGAACCGCGATGAGACGAAGCTCGGTGTCGCGGTGTGACGAGGCGAAGATCCGTTCCGCCTCAGGACGGGGCCGCTGCACGAATATCAGCGACCCGCGGCAGCCTGCGTTCACGAGATTGCAGCGCGCCTCCTGCCGACGTCGCCGGACTCAGGCCCCTGAAGGGCTTCGTTCGGGCGGGTACGCATCGCGTCGCGACGCGTCCGCGAGTCCTTGTTCAACGTCGTGTGGCCACGGTAAGCCATTGCTGTTCTCTTGCTGCCGACCGGTAACCCGGCCGGCCCCTCTTCTCTCGGCGCTGCCTGACACACAGACACCGCCGACCAGAGTCATGCATTCATGCCCTGGCAAGCGGGGATTTCGACCATGCGCGTGACAGGCTTTAGGTAATTATCGGCTAGTCCGTACCTTGTAAAAATATAGGACGCCGGGCCTGCAGTTCAGGCGCCGGCGTCCCATATTATCGTCGCTCGCTGCTCGCCGGTCGGACCTATCCGAGGAGCGATAGCACTGCGGCCGGAGCCGCGTTGGCAATCTGCAGCGTGGCCGTCGAGGCCTGCACCAGAATCTGGGCCCGGGTCAGCTCGCTCGTCTGATAGGCGAAATCGGTATCCCGGATGGCGCTTTCGGCGGCCTGCGTGTTCTCATACGTAATCTGCAGCGAGCTGATGTTCGGCTGCAGGGTGTCCTTCTGAAACGCGCCCAGTCTGCCCCGCAACGTGCTGACATCCTTGGACGCCTGGCGCACAATCCGCTGGGCCGTGGCCAGGTTCCCGGAGTTCAGGTCGTTCGCCGCACCACTGCGCAGCGAGGACAGAAAGCCCACGGACCCGTTGCCCAGCGAGGCGCTCGAAACGTCCTTGATGCCGATGCTCTCCATACCGGCCACGCCCACAGTCGGGCTCAGCGAGAAGTTCGCTCCACCGCCGGTAATGGTGAAGCTCGTGGTGTCGCTCCCGGCCAGGGTCCCGAAGCTCTCCGACAAGATCACGTCCAGACTCAGCGTGGAGGTACGAATGGACGCCTCAAGACCTTCGGTGTTGGCGGCAAGCCCGTTGATGGTCGCCGTCACGTCCAGGCCGTAGTCCGTGCCGATGGTGGTGCCTTCCGGGTTGGTGGTGTCGAAGGTGCCGTTGATCGCCTCAACCGTGACGAAGGCATCGCTGCCATAGGCGGTGCTGGAGAACACCAGTTGGCTGCTGGCCCCGGCGCCCGTCACCGTGGCCGAAACGCCGGTCAGCTCCCTGGTCTGATTGACGGCCGTGGCCAGGGACTGCAGCGTGGCCCCACTCAGCACGCTGACCGTATCGGCGCCGAACTCGCCGCTGACCCGGATGGTCACGGAGTTGGCGATGGTGGCCGCACCGCTGGAGTAGAACAACTGGCCCGTCTCTGCGGCGCTCGCCACCTGGATGGTGACGGTACGCTGCTGCCCTTCGGCCAGACGCGCTCGCGTCACGTTCATGCCCGCGATCTCCGTGCCCACGCCCTGGGTCACGTAGCCCATGGTGCCGTTCAGCATCTTCTTGCCTTTGAACGACGTGTTGTTCGCGATTCGATCGATGCTGTCGAGGATCGAGTCCATCTGCAGCTGGTTGGCACGGACTTCATCGTCGCTCAGGGCCGCGCTGTTGGTGGACTTGTCCACCAGGGCCTCGAGCTCCAGCAGCAGGGCATTGACCTCGTTGAGAGCGCCCTCTGCGACGGCCACGATCTTATCGGCGGCCAGCGAGTTGTCGATGGCCGCGAGGATGGCTATCTGCTCGGAGCGCATCACCTCCGAAGCGATCAACCCGGCCGGGTCGTCCTTGCCGGTGTTGATGCGGTAACCCGTACTCAGGCGCTCCAGTGACAGGCCCAGTCTGTCATTGTTGTTGTTCAGGATCCGGGCAGCCACCAGCGAAGGGATGTTGGTGTTGATGGTACTCATGAGATCGGGCCTCCAAACGCATCCGCGCTTCGGTGGAATTCAGGCGGTTCTCGCGACCCCCTACAGGTCTTGGCCCGATTCCCCTGGGGCAGGATGGTGCAGCGGTTCTATCCACCGCGGGCTCTAAAACTGTGAACTGTCAGCTTGGACCGGGTCGTCCGGACGGTCGGGTCAACCCGATTCGGTCCCCCTCAATGATCCCGGTGCCTGGGCGATTTCCGTTGCCATCCTTGCACGGACGAGAGCGTCCTCTCATCCGACGCCCACTGCCTCGCGTCCCTGAAGCAGAGCACGCATCGTCACTCGCAAAAGGTCCCTTTAATTCAAACCCAGACGTGATCCGAGGCGATGTGGTTGCTGAAGGAGGTTATCAGAACGCGGCCTTGTCCCATAAGAATCGCAGACCATGATTGGCTTGAAGAAGGGTATCTATTACCGGACAAGTCCAGCAGGCCGATTCTCGGTCGAGCCGAGAAAAAAACTCCGGCCGCACTGCATGCCGCCTTGACCCGTCTGGTCCATAAGAAGCGTGTGTGCCGACCGTAGCGAGCGCAGCGCGTGTGACGACCGAGAATCACGCCCCCCGCCATGGGCGCGGCCGGAGAACGGCCCGCGCTCTCGGTCGAGCTATCCGCCCAGCAGAGCCAGAACCTGTTGCGGCTGGGCGTTGGCCAGAGCCAGAACGCTGGTGGACGCGTTCACCAGAATCTGGTTCCGCGTCAGCTTGGATGTCTCCTCGGCAAAATCCGTGTCGCGTATGGACGACTCGCTGGCCGTGAGGTTCTCCAGCGTGATCTCCAACTGATTGATATTGGTCTCCAGCGTGCTCCGCTCGAACGCGCCCAAACGTCCGCGGAGGACGGCCACCTGCCGGATGGCCTCGTCCACGATGTCGGCGGCCTGTTTTTTCACGGCGCTGTTGCTGCCGGGCAGCGCATACGGCTCCCCCGTGGTGATCTGCGAGAGGTAACCGACCACGCCGTTGCCCAGGCGCGAGGCGGCCACCGACTGGACGCCGATGTTGACCTGCTGGTTGGCAATCACCTCAGGCCCGAGTTGGAACAACGCCCCGCCGTCCAGAATCTCGAAGCTGGTCGTGGCGCTGAGCGTCGCGGACTCGTCGAAGTCGATGCTCAGGTCCAGGGCCGCCGTATTCAGCGTGACAGACAGGCCGCGACCCACGGCCATGGCCCCGTTGATCGTCGCCTCGATGTCCACGCCCTCGTCGTATTCCGCGCTCAGTGTGCCGCCGACATCCTTGTACGTACCGAAGGCTCCACCCGTAAGAACCTCCACACGCACGAAGCTCTCCGACCCGTAAGCGGAGCTTTGTAGGACCAGCACGCTGCCGCTGATTACCGCCTCCACGCCGGTGGCGTCGGTGTTGGCGTTGATGGCCAGGGCAATGTCCTGCTGACTGTTTCCGGCAGGCAGCGACAGTGAAGTCACTCCGTCCCTGCCCTGAACCTCGATCGTGGTGGCCGAAGCCAGGGCGGCGCCGGTGAAGAAAAGCTGCGCCTTCTCGGCTGTCCGGGTCACTTCCGCTTGGACCGGGATGGAGTTGCGGATCCCGAACGAGGCACCCGTGATGGTCATCGCGCCGATCGTGGTCTTGTCCAGGCCGCTGGTCACGTAGGCCAGAGAGCCGTCCAGCAGCCTCCTGCCGGCGAAGGTCGTCGAGTTGGCGATGCGGGTGATCGACTCGATGGCCGAGTCGATCTGCACCTGATTGGCCCGGATCTCGGCCTCGGACATGGCCCCGGTGTTGGCGGCCTGAAGGATCAGCCCCTGGATATCCGTCAGCAGCGCGGCCACCTCGTTCAGAGCTCCTTCAGTCGTGGAGATGATGTTGATGGCCCGCTGCGTGTTGTCGATGGCCCGATCAATGCTGGCGATCTCTGAGCGCAGATTCTCAGAGACGATCAGGCCCGCCGGATCATCCTTGCCGCGGTTGATCTTCAGTCCGGTGGCCAGCCGTTCCAGGTTGAGCTGGAGGGACTTGTTGGCCTGCCGCAGGTTGGTTTGAGCGACGAATGAGGGAACGTTGCTGTTGATTCGGGACATTGAGCGTCCTCCTTGACTGAATCCCATTCTGGCGCCCGGCGGTCATCCGGATCCCGGTTGCGCCTCTTCACATGCGCAGGTCCGAAACTGACCGCTCCGAGTCGGCCTGTTGGGCAACCGAATCCGTTGGTTGCCCGTGTCGTTCAGGCCGGGGCGGAGCCCGCGGCACACGAGCCGCCGGATGTTTCGGGCTGTGGCTCCCCGGCGGGGAACCGGATTCAGGGTCGCACCTCCTGATGGTGGTCTCGGTTACATACCTCGTCCTGATTACGCTTCGCCCGATTCCGGCTTGCGGCCGGCGTCCTTCGGGCGGCCACGGTCAGCGGGCGGCGGCGCGGGTCTCACGCCCGAATCGGCACCTGCCACGTCTTCGGGACGCACCCGAGCCGCCTGTTCGTTCTCACGCTTGATGGCCAGGTAAACTTCCTTACGGTGCACCTGCACGGACTTGGGCGCGTTGATGCCCAGGCGAACTTTGTCACCGCGTATGTCCACAACCGTGATCTCGATGTCATCGCCGATCATGATGGTTTCATCACGTTGTCTGGACAGCACCAGCATCCTCGGCTCCTTCCGCGGTCCTGCCCTCCGCCGCGGGACGGTTCACCCCGCCCGCGGGCGGAAAGCCGCCCGGCTGTTTGTCTCGCCCAGCCCGAAGCGGACATTATACCGTCCGCGGGCCCCTTCCGTACCGGCAACCGTCTTCCGCAGGCCGGCCGGCGCCACGCTGATGGCTCCCCTCGAGCCGTCACGCCGTCTTGCTGACCACCGCCCTCTCCTCGCTCCGCGGCAGCTTCATCAACGGATGCCGCGTGCCAAAGCGCCGATCGGACAGCACCAGTTGGTAGCCGACGCGCGTGGGCACGTTGATGACCAGCGGCCCCTGAAGGTTGGCGGTCAACTGGTCACCCACGCGGTTGGCGATGACAAACACTTGCGCTTCCTGTACGTCGCCCAGGCCCATCTCGGCCAGGTCCTCCGCCTTGATGGGAATGTGATAGTCCGGGATGAACAAGCGAGGATCGCAGACCACAAAGGCCAGCTCCGGACGATCCACCGCCTGCAGCCAGTAAAAGGCGCTTTGTTCCCCAGTCTGGATCAGAGCGTATTCCTTGCTGTGGGGAAAGCCCAGAATCCCTTTGGGGAAACGGATCAACCGCTCGCCGTCAATCTCCAAACTTCCAAAGCGTGACGTCTGAATGATCATAATGACCGCTCCTCCTGAAGCTCAGTCCTTAGAACTCCTGCATCGTGCCCGACGCACGCGCTCGCGAGACCGCCGTGATTCGGCCGGGCCGCTTCCCATCGCGACCCCCGAGTTGTTTCCGTGGGCCGCGCTCGATTGTCATGATCCTGTCCCCATGCGCGGGCGACACATCCGTGGTGCCGTTCCAGGTTGTCGCCGGTACGTGCCGCATCGCGCCTACCTCAAGAAGTCCAGAAACGAAAGGCTCAACAAACGCGAGCCCGTCGCCAAAGCCGCCTGATACGCCGTCTGTATCTGCGTGAACTGGGTGATGGCCTCGGCGTAATCGAGGTCCACCAGTTCACTCAACCGAGTCCGTGTCTCCAGAACCTTCTCCTCTGTGTGGTCGAGCTGGCGCTGAAGGCCCTGAGACGTGCTGCCGACAAGGCCTCGGCTGTTGTTGACCTGTTCGAGAGCCGCGTCCAGGGCGTTGGCCGCCTCGCTGATCCCCGCGGTGTCCCCGGCCCGCAGCGCCTCACGCAGTTGCAGCAGCACGGTGAAGACGCCCCGAGGCTGTACCCCATTCACGTCGGCGCTGACGATCTCGCCGGAACCGATGACCGTTACCTGATCGCCGAAGCCCAGGTCGTCCGCGGCGAACGACGGCGAATCGTCCAGGTCCGGCCGCGTCACCTCGAGCTGGCCGCCGCCGGAGACAGCCTCCACCAGACGGATGCCGTTGCCGTTGAGTGCCAGACTCGCGGTGATGTCCGGACCGGTCACGGCGTTGATCGCGTCGATGACATCCTGGAGCGTCCGGGCCCCGTCGAGGTTCACCAGGTACTCCGTGCCGTTGGAATGAACGATGCGCAGGTCGGGCTTGCCCTCGGCGATGTCCACGCCACGCCCGCCGTTCAGGGCGCTCAGCGGCGTGCCAGAGTCCAGGGAGCGGATACCCAGCAGCGTGGTCGTGTCGCCGCCATCCTCGCCGATGCGAAGCTCGCTGCCGGAAAGCCGGTTCACCACGTCGATGCCGTCGGCGGCGTCATTGATCCGAGCGCAGATGGCCACGTCGGCACTGTTCAGGGCGTTAAGCACGTCCTCGATGGTGACGGCGCTGCTGAGGTCGACCGTAGCGCTGAGTGTTCCGTTGGTGATCTGCAGCGAGCCCAGCACCAGCCCGGCCCCGCCATTCAGCGAAGCGATGGTGGTCGTCAGCGTCAGTTTGGGATCGGTGTCCTGGCCCGTATAAGCGGGGCCGGGAACGGATTGTTCGATGCCCAGATCCAGGGCCATCGTGCCGTTGTTCAGATCGGTGACAGTCACGTTGCCCGGGCCGTTGACGTCCAGGGCGCTGCCGTTGATGGCCAGGGTGACCACGCCGCCGGTCGCGGCGCCGACCATGTCGATGACATCCTGGATGGTGTGAGCGGTGGACAGATCCACGTCCCAGGAGTTGGGGCCGGCCGATTCGGTGATGCGCACCGTGCCCGGCCGAACCCCGAGACCCAACGCACCGTTCATGTCCGCCAGCCGCGTGTTGCCGGTCAGCCCGGGGCTCAGGTCGACCACGCCCGTGACCTCGCTGGATAGTGCTCCGTACAGATCGTCGCCGGTGAGATTGAAGGCCACCTCCTGGAGGGCGTCGATGCGGACGTCGAGGCTGCCCGTGTCACCGCTGTACATGATCCCGCCGTACACTTCGGCGAACGGCACGGTGAGGACCTGACGCCCCGCGAACATCTCCACGTCCAGGTACTGACGGTTGCCCACCGTAACAAGCTGGCGAATGATGCTGTCGATGGCCACCGCCGCCGAGTCGCGCTCCGACTGGCTGACGACCGAATCGATGTTGGCCAGGGCCAGGCTCTTGGCCTCGGTCAACAAGCTGGAGATCTCGCTCATGGCCATGTCGGTGGCCGAGACGAAGTTGTCGGCATAGCCGATGTTGTCCAGAAGTTGCCCCTGGCGCTCGAGTGCCTGGCTCAGCAGGCTGGCGGCGGTTCCGTCGGGCGGGTCGTCACTGGGCGCGAGCAACCGTAACCCCGTGGCCAACTGCTCCTGCGTCCGGAACAGGTCACGGTTGGTCTGAGTCATCGAGGCCAGCAGCGAGAAGGCTCGCAGGTTGAAGCTGACTCGTCCCAGGTTGGGTGGTTCGATGGCCATGACGAATCCCGTTCACCAGTCCACAGCGCGGCTAGCGCGCCAGGTTCAGAACCTCCTGAATCATGGCGTCCACCACGGTCAGGTAGCGCGAAGCGCCCTGAAAAGCGCGCTCGAACTTGATCAGTTGCAGGGCCTCCTCGTCGAGACTGACGCCGCTGATGGCCTCGCGCTGGGCCACCAGCGAATCGACGATGACCTCCGAAGCCTGCGTCCCGGAAATGGCCGCCGCGGTGGTCACGGCCATGTCGCTGACCATCCGGTTGTAGTACTCCTCGATGGACACGTTGCTCAGCGCGGACGACGGCCTGGTGAACACGTCGGCGATCCGCTGGGCGTTGGTGCCGTCTCCGGCCGAACCGTCCAACGAGGCGGCAATCAGATCGATGTTGCTGACCACCATGTCGTTGACGGCAATGTCATTGGCCTGGCGGCCGGTGAAGAACGTATTGATGCCCAGGGCGGCCAGCACCCGCGAGCTGTCGTTGGCGAACGTGAAGCTGTAACCGTCCGCGGCCGTGATGCTCAGTTTGCCGTCAAAAGTGATGCTGGCGCTCACGCCGGCGATGGCGTCGATGGCCGCCTGCAAGTCGTTCAGCGTCGTGTCGGGCACGCCGCCCACGCCGATCCTGACGAAAACATCCGTGGTGTGCGTGTTGCCGTCGACGTCCGTGGTGATGATCTGGAATGAGCCGTTTGCCGCAGCGAAGGGCAGGCCGCTGGTGGTATCGGCCAGCGACAGGGCCGGATCCGTCACCGCATACGTGCCGGTCACCTGCTCCATGCCCACCAGCCCCCGCCCGCTCGAGTGGGCCACGTTCACTTCGCGAATGAGTGCCTCGGACAGCGCGTCCAGCCTGGACAAATGGCCGTCCGCGTGCACGTCACGCGTAAGAGCCAGGCCCTCCAGCTCTCCGCCGGTCAGCGTCACAATCCGGTTGTTGTCCGCGAAGCGCACGTTGACGTTCAGCACCCCGTCCTCGAAGTCGGACGTGGCCACCAGGCCGCGCGACGTGCCGAACTGGACCACGGCCTCGTTGCCGATGTACACGTTGACCGCACCGCCCTCCTGCTCGCGCACCGTGATGGTGATGTAGCCGCTCAGCTCGCGGAGCAAAGCATCGCGCTCGTCGCGCAGGGCGTTGGCCGTGCCCTTCCCCCCGGACTCGGCCTCGGCCACCCGCACGTTCAGCTCGGCCACCTGAGTCAGAATCTCGTCGGCCCGCTCCGTCAGGAATCTCATCCGCTCGTTGGCCTCGTCGCGCAGACTCAGGGCTTCGCCGCGCTGCCGCTTGATCGCCTGGAGCAGGGCCTCGGCCGTCTTGACCACCGTGGTGCGCTTGGACGAGTTGGTCGCATCGCTCTGCAGCGCCGAGAACGCGCCGAAGAACGCGTTCAGGTAACTGGACAAATCGGTGTCGGACAGTTCGTTGGCGATCGCTTCCAGCCGTTCCAGCCCGCGCTGCTCCGTGGCCGCCGACTGGCGGTCGCCGAAAGCGTTGCGCAACCGCGCCTCCAGGGCCTCGTCGATGTGACGCTGGAGCTGCGCCATCTGCACCCCGTTGCCCGGCATCCAGTCCATCGGCGTCCCGACCCCCTGCACCCGGGCAAGAACCGGATTCTGGCGCACGTAGTTGGGATTGCTGGCGTTGGTGATGTTGTTGCCCACCACCTGCAACGCGCTCTGGTACGCGGTCAGAGCGCTGCGACCGATGAACAGTGCGTTGTTGACAAGGCCCATGTTTAACCCGTCGTATCGATCAAGGCCACGGGCGCGCCGCGCTGCGGACGTCCCGTGCAGCCGTACACGTTCCGCGGCGTTGCCCCCTGGGTCATCGTCTCGTACACGTTTCGAAAATGCTTGAGCATCTCGTGAGACACCAGCGCGTTGATGCGATTGACGCGGGCGATCTCCGAGGCCAGCTTGCGGATGTCGGCCCCCAGCACGGTCAACTGAGAACGGGCCGGCTCGGTCACGCAGGCGGCCAATTCACCGATGGTCAGCTTGCGGGCCTTGGCCGCGGGCACGCCGAGCTCGCCCCCCACCTTGTCCATCAGCAACCGACGAAGCCCCTCCTGATCCTTGATGCTCTCGGCCAGCTGGCCCTCCTCGCGACCCGCCCTGTGGATCGCCTCCGTGTCGGCTCGGCGGATGGCCTCGAGCTTGCCGCGGACGGTTTCGTGCAACCGCTCGTGGAGCCGGCGCATGTTGGTCAGCAGCGTGGCCAGCTCCTTCAACCGCTTGTCGAGTACTCGATTCATCTCCGCACTCATATGGGTCAGGCTTCCAGGTCCAATCCGCCCGCCGCCTGCGCACTGCTGTCCCGGTTCAGTTGTCTGACCAGGGCCTCGGCGATGCCCAGGCGGCTGGACTGGCCGATGCGCATGGCCAGCAGCTCGTTGAGCTGCCCGCGGAACACCTGCTCGCCACGACCTCCATGCAGATACTTGCCTTTCAGCACCGGATCGGAAGCCTGCTTGAGCAGCGGGGCGAAGAAAGTCAGACCGACGAACTCGCGGGCCTTGCGCGTCAGCACATCATCCGAGCTCCGCGAAGCGGACGGCTTGAGCCGGTCGGCCACGTTCACCGGGCCGGGCAGGCTCGTCGCGATGTCGGCGATGCTCTTCATGTCACGCTCCACGCGCCTTCGGCCAGCGCGCCTACTCCTCCACCTGCAACTTGCCCAGCAGTTTGCCGAGCCTGTGCAGCTCGATGATGATGTTGATCTGGTCTTCCGCGGGCACTTGCAGTTGATCGAGACTCTGGACCAGATCCGCCAGCCTGGTCTTGCCGCGTCGCAATGGATCCAGCGCAATCCAGTGGCTCTGCTCGGGCGACGGGCCGGCGCCCGCGGGCCGCTCCCCGGCAGGAGGCTGCCCCGGTTGCATGCGCCCCGTGTCGATGGTCAGGTCCCTGTAGGAAATCACCGTGGGCAGAATCTCCACGTCGCCCGAGATGGCGATGGTCCGGGTGTTGCGATTGATCTGCACGCGGGACTCGCTCCGGGGCGCGAACAGGTCCAGCGACTCCACCCGGGATAGAAACGCCGCCGGGTCGCCCTTCTCGATGTCGGAGACCTTCACCAGGACGTTC
>CP070685.1:2272468-2281670 GCA_020352895.1 Phycisphaerales bacterium | reverse complement strand
GGAATCGCGCACAAGGATGATGACTCGGGCGGCGCCGAATCGTGAGTTGCGCGCGCGAGCGGCGTTGCTCACATGCGCTCCGGACGTTGTGTAAAGTCTTGCGGGCGGCATGCCATGCGGTGAACCAACGGCACGGGATCGGCGTCAACAGTCCGAGCGTCCGATGTCTCCGGGATTACTCACAGTCCAGGCTTAAGGGTTTCTGTACATCAGGCCAATGTGTGCGGAGGGTGACGAAGCAGAGGGGCTGCCTGCGCGGCTTTGATTTCTGTTGTATGTCCTGCTGCAGTCTAGCTCCCGAAGCATAGGGCGAATGTGGCGAAGTCGCTGAGATCCACGTCGCCGTCCTCGTCGATGTCAGCTCGGGCGAAATTGGCCGGATCGCAGGACGGAGGGGGCACGGTGGTGCCGGACCCGTAGTAGCAACTGGCGAAGGTGGCGAAATCGGCCAGGTTCACGTAGCCGTTCTGGTCGAAGTCGGCCGCGCCGCAGGGTCCTTGCTTCACGGCGGTCAGGTGGAACACCAAGTCGGACAGATCGACTGCGCCAAGCAGGTCCTGTTGGTCGCGGGCGGAGAACACGAGGTCGGCAGTCAGGGTGTGGTCGTCAGGCAGGGCGCTGAGGTCGGGGCTGACTTCAACGACGAACTCGGCGGGCTGGGCGCCCACGTTCTGTGCAGCGAAGCCGCCCTGAATGGCGAAGTACGCGGAGTCGGGGCCGATGAACTCGGCGTCGTATACCTCGAGGAGTGCCTGCAGCGAGTCATAGGAGAAGTTGTAGACTGCCGCCGTGAGCGCGGGGAATTCGCCGGGTGCAGCGGTGCCGAAGTCGAGGCTCCCGACGATGGTTTGGGCGGAACCCGAGACTGACGGGCGGGCGTGGCTCAGCACGGTACCGGTGAGCGTGGCCGCCTGTACGGGCTGATCCAAGTCGTTGCTGGTGACATCGAGCTGACCGTTCTTGTGGCCTCGGGCGCCGGTAAGCATAGTGACCGGGTGAAGGTTGGGGGCGGCGCCGGCGTCGGCCTGGAACGGGCCGGAGGCGACGAGAAAGCCGTAGGTCACCGAGAGGGTGTAGTCTAGTTCGTCGGCATAGCCGAAGATGAGCAGATCAACGGCGTTGCTGACGGGCACGTCCTGGACCGCATCGGCGTTGAGGATGACGGTGCCGAAGTCGATGGCAGTGGGGGCGCCCACCATGGCCGGGACCTGAAGGTCCAAGGCCACGGGGAGGTGATCGGAGCCCTCGTGCAGTGCCGTGGCCATGTCCGCACCCTCGGGGATGGTGGGGGGGTCGATGATGGCGGCGTCGAAGTGCCAGCCGTCCTGGCCGAAGGCCTTGTAGGTCCAGAAGACGTAGCTCATGCCTTCGTCGTCGTCCAGGGAGGCGGACTGCAGGATGAAGTCGAAGCGGTCATCCAGGCCGCCGATGGCTCCGCCTCCGAAATCGATGGTGCGCGGGGACTGGGTGTGGATGTCGGCGAAGAAGAAGTTGGCGTGCCAAGTTCCGGGCGAGTTAATCGGATCGAAGGCCTGGCCGTCGGGGTCGGTTCCCGGCGTGGTCAGTTTCTGGTAGGCCGGCTCGTCGCTGTAGTAGACGTTGAAGTCTCCGGTGTAGACGAAGTTCGTGCCGGCGGGCAGGGCATTCGCGTTGTTGCGCATGAGGGTTGCTTCGGCCAAGCGCTGCTGCTCGTTTTCCGAACCATCGCTGGCCTTGAGATGGCAGACGTACACGTAGAGATCCGCTCCGGATGCGTCGTAGCCGACCGGTCGCACTTTCCATCGATCGATGTCGCGCAGGGTAGTGGTTATGACTTCGTGGTCGCCGGAGGTGAAGGTCAGGACGTCGGTGCGATAGAACAAGGCGTTGTCGGTGTCCGGGCCGTTGACGAAGGTGGCGGCGGCGTAGGTTCCGGGCGGGCCGTCGGCGTGGTTGAGCACCTGGCTGAGAAAGCGATTGACGGCGGACTGGCTGGTGATCTCCTGGACCACGAGGATGTCCGGCTGGAGCACGACGAAAATGGTGCGGAAGTGGCCCTCGCGCAGGGCGCTGGCGCTGTAGTTAAGGATATTATAAGTAACGAGGCGGAGGGCGAAGGCGTCGCCGGGCGAGAAGGCGAAGGCCGCGAGCATGGTGCAGATCAGGGCAGAGTGGAGGCGTTGATGCCTTCTCACAGCGGATCCCCTCCAGGGTCGTTCCCGGTCGTGCCCAGGCCGGATTATGTCTCCACTGGCATTGTACCAGACGGGTAGCTGGATTTCGCTGCGGATGGGAGACGTTTCACAGGCGCGGGGTCGTGCCGGGGTTCGGACCGGCTTTGGTTCCGATAACCTTCGTCAGGACATACGCTTAGACGCTCGATGGTGCGGGAGGGGACGGGCGACGATCGAGTTACTCACAGGTGGGTGGAGATAGAGGGGTTGCTTCGTATGTTCCGCCTTGACCAAATATTAAGGTCGAAGTACGCGAAATGGGATTGAACGCGGCCCCATATTTGGTAGGATGGAACATTGTAGAGAGGGAAAAGCGGCACAGTTCTGGGGAGTTTGTGCTCCCGGGGTTCAGCCGGAGAGAGGTTAGCTGGATTTCGGCCCACGTATGGTGGGCATGGTTTGGGCGAGAGCGCTGGCGCGCGGCGCTTCCGACCCCTGTCTCTAACAGGAGGAGTGAAATGAGGAAACTAACCATCGCAATGGGATTGCTAGCTGCATGTGCGTTTGCTGCATCGGCCAGTGCGCAGACCACATTCAGCGCCAACTATGGATGGGAAGACGGCGTGGGAACCTGGCTGGGTTACTACGGGAACGCGGCCAACCCGCAGAACGTGACGCAGCCGCCGGGGCAGGTCAATACAGGCCTCAGGTCTCTGCAGATGCAGGAGAATCCGCTTGGCGGCACGCCGCAGGTGTATGTGGCCTACATCGAGAAGCTGCATGACGGTGACCAGATCGACGCCAGCTTCTGGGCGTATGACAATACGCCCGGTGCGAGTCCCTCGGTGCGGATCTGGGCGCACTACCTTTGGAGCGATGACTGCATGGGCTATGTGGCGTCGGCTTCCGGCCCGTCCGCTTACACGAACGGCATCGGCTGGGAGGAGATGTCGGGCACATGGATCTTCGACAGCAATGGCGGGACCCGGAACTCGCTGATGATCGAGTATCGGCTCTATAGCAGTGCGGTCGACCAGACGTACTGGTGCGATGACGTCAGCGTTACGGTCACGACCACGCACCCCGGCAGCCGGATCACCACTCCGGGTGGGACGGTCTTCGTTCCCGAACCGGCGAGCCTGTCGCTGCTGGTTGTCGGCGGCTTGGCTCTGCTTCGCCGTCGCAGGTAAACTGGCCAACAGTTCAATGCGTTTCGACAGGCCGGCCTTAAAAAGCCGGCCTGTTGTCTGCGCGCTATGCGGGCGGGAGTGCATTCCGGCCGCATCAGGTTGTTGTGCCGCGGCACCGAGGCGGGGTGTTCAGGGGTGGTCGGGCGGGAGCATGGAGCGCATCTTCGGCACCAAGGGGTGTTGGGGATCGAGCGACTCGGCCCGGGACAGGTGCTCGGCCGCCTCTGTGGTTTGACCCAAGCGAAGTGAAGCCTGAAAGGCTAGGTACAGGCCGCGCAGATCATCGGGGCGGAGGGCCAGGTAACGCTCGATAGGCTCGGCGGCGGCCGCCCACCGGCCTGTGTCAGCGTGGTAGAGAGCCACGTACCAGAGCAATTCCGGCTCCTGAGGGTAGAGGCGGCTGCCTTCAAGAGCGACCTGAAGCAACAGTTCTTTGTCGTTCGGGCGGTTGCGTTGGAGATAGGCGCGGGCCAGCGTGCGGTAGACCTCGGGAGCGCGCACGGACTGGTCGGCGCGGATCTGCTCCAGCAACCGAACGGCGGCGTCGGCGTGGCCGGCCTCGAGGAGGTCTTGTGCGTCCGTGAGTTGGACGAAGCCGCGGCTTTCCCGGCGGGCGCCAAGATAATCCGGGCGGAGCGGGGCGAAGAGAGCCAGGGCGACGACGACGGTGACCAGGGCGGGGGCGGGGCGGCGGGCCTTCACGAGGCGGAAGAGTGTAACCAGCGTCAGGGCGGCGCCCATGATGAACAGGGGCAGGAGGGGCACGCGATAACGGCCGGTGACAAAGAAGGCGATGACGGAGAGCGAGTAGATCAGCATCAGTTGAAGGAGTAGAGAGGCGAACCGGGCGCGCAGGCGGGCTTCGTCTGGGTCGAGGCCGGACAGGTAGCTGCGAGTCCAGAGCAGTTGCGGTAGTCCGACAAGGAACAGCGCGAAGACGATGGCGAAGCTGAGAGGGACCGCGCGGAGGGTGTAGTACCGGGCGCGGCGAGCCTCGTAGGGTTCGTTGTTGCTGAGTTCCACGTCGCCGATGAAGGCGAGGATCTTGCGGGCGGTGAGCTTGAGCCAAGGGCCCGGCTGATCGTGGATATAGGTGAAGGCGCGGGCGAACCAGTAGCGGGAGATCTCGGAGGGTTTGAGCGGCCGGCCGAGGTCCTGCTGGGCGATGTTGCGCGCGTCCTCGAAGCCGCCCCACCAGGTCTGGCGTGTGCCGGGGACGACGGCCTGGACGCCGTTGGATTGGGGGTTGTTGCCGATGTAGAAGTTGACGCCGCCCTGGGAGGCGACCACGACCCAGTCGCCGCCGACGAGACGATTCCTGACGGTGACAGCGGCCGGCGGCAGCAGGCAGCCCAGGGCGAACAGGAGGGTGAAGAGGCTGCGCAGGCGGGGAGGCTGCTGCATGGTGCGGAGGCACCACCACCAGGCAAAGGGATAGAAGACGAGGATGTTGGGGCGAGTGATGGCGTAGAGGCCGAAGATGAGGCCGGCGATGGCGGCGAGCCGGATGTTGCGTCGCTCGGCCGCGAGGAACAGCAGGAGCAGCGCGGCGAGGAGCAGGCAGACCAGCAGGACGGGGAGCAGGAACTCCGCGTCGAAATAAGCCAGGACCCAGTACAGGGAGCAGAGGACACCGGCGAGGAGGCCGACCGGTCGGCCGAAACACTTCGTGGCGACGGCGTAGGCCAGCGCGCAGGACAACGCGCCGATGACGATTTGAATGATGCGCGGGGCGAGCGTGCCGCCGCCGACTCGCAGGCCAAGGGCGAGGAAGTAAGGATAGAGCGGGGCCCGGAAGTAGGGGGTATCCTTGAGCTGGTCGAAGGGCGGTGTCCAGTTTCCGGAGGCCAAAGCGCGGGCCCAGCCGAGATGGTATTCCTGGTCCATGTAGAAGACGTTGAAGTCCGGCTGTCGGGCGGCCTCGGTGATGTAGATGCCGCGGTACGTCAAAGCGAGAAGGAAGATCAGGGCGGCGTGCGACCAACGGGGGCGGAAGCGGTGCTCGAACGGGGCCGCAACCGGCGCGGTGGTGGGCCTTTGCGACGCTGACTTGGCTGACGGGCGCACGGCGAGGGACTCCAAGCGTAGTGCTCAAGGAATCGGGGAGACGACGGGAGGCAGTATACGGCGGCGCCTTCGTGGCGGCCAGATGAGAAGCGTGGCAGGCCGATTGGGGACAAAGGGCTACGCCCGGAGGGCCGGCGCACACCTTCCCCGAGGAGTGTCGAATGAACGGCACTACGCTTGTTTCTTCGGGTAGCCGAGTCGGACCAGGGAGTCAGCGATCTCATCGAGAATGGCGGGGTCGTCGATGGTGGCCGGCGTGGTGTACTCCGTGCCGTCGGCGATCCTCTTCATGGTGCCGCGGAGGATCTTGCCCGAGCGGGTCTTGGGCAGGCGTTCGACGATGGCGGCAGTTTTGAAGGAGGCGACGGGGCCGATCTTGTCGCGGACGGCCTGGATCAGCTCCTTGACAATGTCCGCCTCAGGGCGGTTGACGCCAGCCTTGAGGACTGCGAAGCCGACCGGGACCTCGCCCTTCAGTTCATCGGCGACGCCGACGACGGCGCACTCGGCGACATCGGGGTGGGCGGCGTCCATGACCTGGTTCCAATCGAGGTCACGTTGGGGAACCATGACAGCGGCGGTCTGCGGGCGCTGAAAGATGATGCAGTGCTCGGGCTTGTGGGCGGCCAGCTTGATTCCCTCATCGAGCAGCGGCTTGTAGTGGACGACGCGGTTGGTTTCGATGCCGCATGAGGCGGAGACGATGAGCCTGGGCTTGGCATCGTCGATGCGGGTGGCCAGTTCCCTGGGGGCGAAGCCGCCGAAGACGACCGAATGGACGGCCCCGATGCGTGCGCAGGCGAAGACAGCGACAAGGGCCTGGGGGATCATGGGCATGTAGATCACGACGCGATCGCCCTTTTGCACACCGTGTTCGACCAGGGCGCCCGCAAAGCGGGCCACGAGGTCGCGGAGGCGCCGGTAGGTGTACGTTTCGACGGTGCCGGTCACGGGACTGTCATAGATGACTGCGGGTTGTTCTCCGCGGCCGGCGAGCACATGGCGGTCGATAGCGTTGTAGCAGGTGTTGAGGCGTCCGCCGACGAACCAGCGGTAGAAAGGCTTCCTGGAGTCGTCGAGGACGCGGTCCCACCTCCGGTCCCAGTGGATGGCTTCGGCGGCCTCGGCCCAGAAGACGTCGGGCTGCTGAATGGATTGGTCGTAGACGGCTTGGTAATCCGCGTGGGCCATCGGTGTGGTCTCCTTATGCGCTTTCCAGTCGGAGGTGCGCCCAGGGTAGCGAGCGGCGGCCGAGCGGTCGGATGTTCGGGGAAGGCCCCCCCCGACAAAGATTGTACGCAAGGGGGGCGCTCGGTCAAGAGACGTTCGGCGCGCAAAAGAAGCGCCGCCTGAGGCGGCGCCTCGTGCAAGATCTAATGAGGATCGTGCGGCCGGTCGTGCTTTGCCGACCGTCCGGCGGGGCTAGCTGATGATGCCGCCGCTGACCGCGGGCACGACGAGAGTATCGTAGACGAGCACACCCATCATGAGGTACTCGCCCTCGTCGGAGGCGGTGGCTTCGATTTCCACGTGGAGCAGGTTACCCGGGTTCAATGCGCCGCCGCCCAGGCCTCCCGGAATGGCCACGTTGAGGGGGAGCGTCAGCACTTGGACCTCTCCGATGTCGGCGGCCGCATCCACCGCCAGGGTGGCGCTGGCGTAGGTTTCGGGAGTGGTGGCACCATCCACAAAGCGTCGGACGGTGAACTGGAGCGTCATGTTTCCGATCACGGCCTGTCCCTGGCGCAGGAGATAGACGTTCATGCTGACAGGGTTGAGACCGTTGTAGTTGGCGGGTATCGCGAACCGGTAGGAGACGTTGTTGTCGGGGTCCAGAGGCAGGCGCCCGAGCACAGGCTCGCTGAGATGAACGGCACCGCCTTCACCGAAGGGGAACACGCCGACGTCGCCGCCGAAGAAGTCCTCCACCCAGACGGCGAAGGTATCGCTGGGCGGGGGCTCGAACAGGTCGAGCAGGCCGATGCCGGCGGCCAGCAGATCGCGCTGCCAGTCCATCAGGTACAATGCGTCATGGGCATTCCCGATGCAGCCGCTGAGCGGCGGGACGGCACCAACAAGGCAGAGACACAGAATGGTAACAGCGGTGAGGTTCTTTACCTTTCTCGTTTTCATAGTTTCTCCTTTAAGCCGCCCGAAGAGCTGTGTTGGGGCTGGCAGACGGCCGAACCACGGCCCTCGTTGTGCGCCGGGACCTGTCAATATGTAAGGATCCTCTATCCGACTCGACCGGAGGCAGCACCGCACACCGGCGGGCCCGTCATACCGCGCACAGAAGCCGGACCCGTCGCCACGGAAGCGGCGGCACCGCTACCAAGTGAGGTACATTCTCTGAATCGGGTCCCATAAGTCAAGACTTAAAAAAAAGCACTTGTCGGGACCGGCGCGGCGGGAGCGTGAAGGCAGCCGGTCCGCGGTGAAGGGCGTGAGGTTCGGGGCTGAGGTGGTGAGCGGGGGAGTGTCCCGCGGGGGTCGAGCTCAGCGCATACATAGCGGCCGGCGCCCGGCGGGGGGTGAGCGGTTCCGGTGGCGCCCGGGCGTACGGGAGTGGACCTCAGTGTCCAAAGTCCGATAAAGCCGTAGCGGAAGGGAAGCGGTTGAGTGAGGCTGGCTCGTAACGAGATCGTCGGGCCGGCGATGCCATTATGGAGTGCATCTTTTATCGGGTGTGTGGTCTGCGGCAGGGGGCTATGGAAGTCGCTAAATTCCATTCATGCCTGGATTTGGGTTGATTCGCCTCATAATCACGCGTACCTTAAAGCTTTGCATGCAAGCGGCATCGGCGGCCCAGGGGCACGTGGTGCCGGTGTGTGCAAGTCGCGGATAGACATCAACGGTCCTGGAGGAGGTCCGCCATATCAAGATGAGCGGTTCGGGCAAAGAGTTGGCGGGTGTTCGCTACGCAGGCGGCGCGTTGATTTCGGCTTGAAGCGACACCTGTTCGGCCAGGACACTAGGGCAGGGGCGGAAGGAACTCAGTGTCTGACAAGAAGGAACGTTGATTCGGGGCGCAGCACTGCGTGCGCGACGGATGCGCCTGTGTCGCTGGCGCGCACGTCGATGGCTTAGGTGGGCGCGCCGCTGATTGACGGACACGTATCGAACGGCAGATCAGAAAGGATCCTTTTCTTGAGCATGGGGAGCAAAGTCATGGGTAAGGGTAGGAATTGGGGCTGCGTGTTGCGGCTGTGTATCGGCGTGCTGGCGGTCGGGTGTTTCGCGTCGGGCGCCCAGGCTATAAGCGACTGCAACAGAAACGGCGTTCCGGACTACTGCGATGTCGCCACCAGCACGTGCGGTTTGGGTGCGGCTGACTGCGCGTTCCAGTACGGAGGGACCGCGGACGATTACTGTCAGCTTCCGGACGGGGACGGGGACTACACCCCGGACATCTGCGACGGCGACTGCAACGGCAACTCGATTGAGGACCAATGCGACATTGCCGATACGACGTGCGATGCGGATTTTAGGTGCAACGAGCTGTACGACCCGGCGGAGATCTGCCAGAGTGCGGACGATAACGGGAACGCCGTGCCGGACGAGTGCGAGGGCACGCCGTCGGGGGACTGCAACGGCAACAGCATCCCGGACGTGTGCGACATCGATCTGGGCACGTGCGACGTTCAGAACTACTGCAGCGATTGGCCCCGAGAAGAGAGGTGCCTGAGCCTGGACTGCAACGGCAACGCCACCCCGGACGAGTGCGACATCTCGGAGGGGACGTCGGACGATTGCCAGCCGAACGGGATCCCGGACGAGTGCGAGGAGGACTGC
>CP070685.1:2265445-2272368 GCA_020352895.1 Phycisphaerales bacterium | reverse complement strand
TTGCGACCCCCTTGCCTGACCGATGAAGTCGAGCATGGCCTGCAACAGCCCGCGGGAGAGCCATTTGACGTCCTCGGCCTCGGGATCATTCACGTCGGCCGGTCCACGATTCCCAAACTGATCGGCGAACTTCTGACTGGGGATGGCGCCGCGATTGAAGAAAACCGCGTGGCGGCCCTGATCCGTGGCTTCCGTCCGGACGTCAACCGTAATGTCCGGTCCCGCGCTCAGACTGCCGGGCTCGCCGTACATCGGGCGGACCGTATACCGGTATTGGCGGCCGGGTGTGGCCGAATAGTGGCCCCAGAGAAAGCTCTGTATGGGATGTTCCAGCGTCGAGCGGCGCTCACCCGGCTGTGGATCCGGAATTAGGTCCTCAAAGAACTTGAAGCCTCGCAGCCACTGCCTTTCGCCGGCCGCGACATCTTCCTTTCGGATGGCAAAACCTTTGAGGTTTTGGCGCTGCTCTGGCTCGGCATCCATGGCCAGAAGAACGCAATGGGTTCCGGCGATCGCGTGGACCGACACGCCGTTTGCTCGGGCGACGGATTTCATGCTCCTCACAGCTCCTTTTCGCGAGTAGCCTGACAGAAACGATATCGCGCGGCCTCTGCTCTCCGCGTGATACACTGACGAATGATGCGAGATTCTCCGGTTGCTCTTCTTGCATAGGCGACGCCATCCCCGCGCCAGTCCTTATCCGGCGCACAGGGTCAGCTCCGTCGTTCTCGCGCGACGCTCGGCCATGTTGCTTCAACGGCGGCGCCACGCCCGACTGAATGCGCCCTGAAAGTCTGCTACGGGCTCAACGGAACGGTGACCGCCCAGGCATCGCGGATGTTTTCATGGGCGTCATCGTAAGAATACTTGGCCAGCCCGTTCATTCCCCATTCTTTGCCCCACGAATTCGCCACGTAGTAGACTTTCTCGGCTTCGTTATAACCCACCAGGACAAAAGCGTGGCCGCCAAGCTCATACACGCCCTCGTCATAGTGGATGGTATCCTCTCCCCAAATATCCCAGCCCGAGTGGACCGGCCCGCCCACCGCCACGATGCCGTGTTCGTGAATGGCGTGTTTAATCTCAAAAGGCGTGTCACAACGTCTGTAGGTCTGCAGCGGGTAGCTGAGCGCGTTCTCGACGGCGCCGTCTTTGGGCACACCCTCCCAATCCACCAGGTTGAACTCGGGCGAGTCTTCAGATATCTGGTACGCTTCGTACGGCCAGAACTCTTCCTCGCAAATCCCGTATGTCGCCCAGGCCTTGATCGCCGCCCGCAAGGTGGATCCATGGTAGTTCTCACCGGGCCAGGGGTCGTTCTCCCGCGCTTTGCGATAGGCCCAGCGCTGGCTCAGGTCCACCTTCCTGCTGCTCCTCTTCCAGTAATGAAACTCCGCGGTGGAGCATATCGCATGCCCCGGGCAGGAACCTTCAGGGTTCTGATTCATGATGCGTGCAACCTGAGCACGGTTGTCCACAACCGCTGGCAGCGCTTTCGGTGCCACGGTATACCGATAGTCCCGAGGGTCGTACCGGTCGATGCGGTATCCAAAGCCGACAACCTTTCCACTTCGCAATGATCTCTTCATCGTTCTTCTCCTCGTGTTACACGTTTCATCAGCGGCTGACGCCGCCGCATGGTTGGCCGAAGTGCGTCTGCTCTCGGAGATGACATGGTTCGGTCTCTGGACTTGCCGGCCCTGTGCAAGTCCTGCCGTGACAGCGAGCTGTTTCATCGTGGCCCGCACCGGGTTGTGGTCTGGCCGGACATGCGCCGTTTACGTGGCCTGGGGCCGGGCGTCCTACCGAGACTGCCCGGTCCGACTCGAACGCACACGATCGATCTCGCTTTGAGCCGGCCTGCTGCGCGTGCCATCCGGCACCGGCGCCGACCCCGCCAGGTCGCGCCGCCTGAGGATGTGTTGCTCACGACTTTGGCACCGGCCGGGCTTCACCTCGTCGCCGGCCGAGCGTAATGCAACGCCCGGCGTCGGGGCCCTTGCTGACCGATGAGAATCCGCGAAGGGACAACGTTGTCTGGCAGAGCAGCACCGGGCGTAAAGCATCTCTGCTTCCCCGTCTCTTCTTCAAAACTAGCCCCACCAAGTAACCGTTCCGATCTGTGAAATCCGCAGCAGTATAACACCCGCCCGCTCGACATCAAGCCATAAAGCACGAATTCAATGCCACCCCTCGCGCCCAAGCGCATCGCGCCAAGAATGCCCCCCAGATGCTTCAGGCATCCCGCGCCATTCGCCTACTCCCAGCACGTCACAGCATTCCCCTGGGGTTGCGCACCACACCGGTCAACACACAGCTGGCTGCGGCAGTGTTTGCCTCGCTGGCGTCCGAATCTTGCGCGGCGTGCTGCAAATTCGGGAGAGCTCTCCACAATCAAGCTGTTGAAGACCCACTTCACCGACATCGTCTCGTGTCTGTCGTATCAAGTACGGTGTGCACAAATGGCTGGCGCCCACGGACCAGCATGCTTTGAGTCGTGCTTACGCCCAGAAGTGGGCACTCACTCGGTGCCGGTCTCTGGAACGGCGAGTCGGACACCCCAAGACGAGATGGCCTCCGTCTTGATTCATAGTCCGGTCAATACGAGGGGTGTACTGCAGTCGCATGCTCCCGAATGACCATTCAGTACGCCGACGCCTCCCCTGGTTGGCCCACCTGATCAGCAACGCGCTTGCCCTTCGGCCCGCCGTCACTGCTGGCGCCAAGTCATACTTCATTAGGGCCATGAACTTGAATTCCGGGGCCGTGCCGGGTATATTCCCAAAGGATCTTCAGCTCGGGCTCCGATCACTCTGCACTTCTGCACGCTGAAGGAGACACGTCAATGCTCAGGAAAGCGCCTCTTGTCTCGGTGTTCGTTTTCTACGGCGTTGTAGCTCTCGCCAACCCACAGCTACGCGTGGGACCCGTCGAAGGGCTCACCGATGATTGGCGGGTGCTGCCCGGCGGAGTTCATCTGCCCGTTGGCACCTCGGTGCAACTTGAGTTTGTCTGGGGCCGCGGTCTGGCAGACATCAACATCGACGGGCGCGTTGATCTGAGTGATTATGCCACACTTGCCGTGTGCTACGGCCTTCCCGGTGGGTCTCGGCTGGCCGCATGCTCCCTCGCCGACCACTCCGCGTCAGACCTGGACGGCGACGGCGATGTCGATGCGGACGATTCCTCCCTCTTTCACGCCGCCTACGAGACATCGTCCCCGTTTGAGATCCGGAGTATCACCTGGGGCGGTGCTCAGGAAGTCACGCGAGACGGCATGGCGTCCGTCGCTGAACTCGACCTGAGCAAGCCAGGAAGTCACACGGTCAGGGTAGAAGCATCCCTCTTCGATCCGGCCAGCCATCGTGTCGTGACGGTCACGCGAGAGTCCACCATCAATGTTCTCGAATTACGGCCTCAGGACCTGGATGGTACCAGTTGGGCTCAGTGGGACTCCCAACCACGGAACCTGGCTAGCGGACCGAGAGACCTTGTCATGGACATGGTCGTCAACGCCTGGACTGAAAGCGGCGACTCGCTCGCCTGGGTGATGCCGGGCGATCTGGTGCACTTTGATGTGGGTGTGGCAGTCGATCCAGACGGAGGCCACCCACTGGGCAACTACGGCTTGGCCACGGTTGTCTATAACGTCTTGGCCGACAGTCTGAACCCGGCTCTCTACCAGTTAAACCCCATGAACAACGCCGAATCCGGGTGGTGGCAGTCGCAGCCCACCGGAGATCCCGCAGGCCTCCACGATGTAAGCTCCTTCCTTTACTACGATAGCGGTACGGCAGCGTTTCCCGGATACGACGGAGGATGGGGCTTTACTAACAGCGGACTGCCCACCGGCGGGAATACGACTTCGTCAATAGGCGATATTACGGGTGCCGGCGCATTGACCCCCCTGACCTGGACAACGGATGTCAACCCCACATACCCTGGCCTGCAGCCCGAGGCCCGCCAGTTTGTCGGCCACGGCGCCTACACGTTTCCAGCGAACGACCCCTGTGCCGGCGGATTGCAGGGGGGCTTCGGTCAAGACCTGTCCAACTGCGCTGACATCACGGAAGGTGATGGAACATGGCTCTTCCAGAGAGGGGTCATCGACACTTCGGGCTGGAACTCCGGCACCTACAGTTTCGACGTTATTGGCACCAACAGCGCCGTTTTCAGTCCCACCTTGGATTACTCCCAGGACCAGGGCTTCGGGTTTCGCCTCGCAATACTCGGGCCGGATATCGGCAGCACAAGCTTCGGCTTCACCGTCGCGGAAATCGTTGATTGCAACGGGAACGACGTTCCCGATGACCAGGACATCGCGGGTGGCACCAGCCAGGACTGCCAGCCGAATGGCATTCCCGACGAGTGCGAAACCGACTGTAACACCAACGGTGTGCCCGATGACTGCGACATCGCCCAGGGAACCAGCGCCGACTGCGATTCCGACGGCGTGCCGGACGAATGTCAGCCCCAGGACGATTGCCAGCCCAACGGTTCTATTGACTTCTGCGACATAGCGCTGGGCACCAGCGAGGACTGCAACGCCAACGATGTGCCGGACGAGTGCGACATCGTCGCGGGAACCAGTGAAGACTGCCAGCCTGACGGCGTGCCGGACGAGTGTGAACCGGACGCCGACGGAGATCTCGTTCCAGACGATTGCGACGGATGCCCCAACGATCCCAATAAGACCGAGCCCGGCATCTGCGGCTGTGGCGTTCCGGATATCGACTCCGACGGTGACAATGTGACGGATTGTATGGACGGGTGCCCGTACGATCCGGGCAAGACCGACCCGGGCGTCTGCGGCTGCGGCACTCCGGATACGGACAGCGACGGCGATCTGACCCCTGACTGCATAGATGGCTGCCCCGACGATCCCGACAAGACGGAGCCGGGCGTGTGTGGTTGTGGCATTCCCGATGTGGATTCGGATGGCGACCAGGTATTGGATTGCCTCGAGTTCGTCCCCGGAGACCTCGATGGCGACGGCGACGTGGATCTGGACGACCTGTACATTCTTCTGGCTCGTCTGGGAGAACCGGCGAGCGGGCCGGATGACCCTTGCGACCTCGACGGCGACGGGTGGATCACCGCCCTGGACGCCCGCATACTGGTTACGCTCTGCACGCGGCCTGGGTGCGCTACCGAGGATCCGGCCAATCCCCCCGCCTGCACCTGTGGTGACTTGGACAACGACGGACTGGTCGGCCTCAACGACTTCGCGACCCTCGCTTCCTGCTTCGGTCTAACCGCTCCCTCGCCGAGTTGCTCCGCTGTTCAACTGTTCTGTTCAGATTTGAATCTCGACGGTTTGGTCAATCTACCGGATTTTGCAACCTTTGCACTTGTGTATGGCAACCCGCCCAGCGGCTCACCGCCGAATTGCGCCCCCTAAGCGGCCGCTGGGCAAGCGCGCGCGACGCAAGACACGAAAGGAACCCAACCGATGACACGTACAAAGCTTCTGGCAGCCATCGTAGCCCCCGCCATTTGCTGCTGGCCCGCAGCCACGCAGGCCGACATCTCCATCATCATCGTGCCGGCCTCGCAGCAAGTCGGACTGGGCGAAAGTGTCACCGTCGACCTGATCATCTCCGGGCTGACGGACTACGGCGCCCCATCGCTGGGGGTCTTCGATCTGGACCTGGCGTTTGACCCCAGCATCCTGAGTCTCGACAGCGTGGTGTTCGGCGATCCGCTTCTAGGCGATCAGCTTGACCTGAGCGGCTTCGGAAGCATCACCATGTTCGACGATTCTGCACCGGGCGTCCTGAATCTCTTCGAGCTGTCGCTGGATCCTGCGGCCATCCTGGACACACTGCAGGCCGGCAGCTTCAACCTGCTCTCGCTGACATTCAATCCGCTCGGAATCGGCGCGAGCTTGCTGGGGCTGTCTCTCAACGCCCTCGGGGACTCTCTGGGGAGCCCGCTCGCCGCCACCCTGGGCGGAGCATCCATCGCCGTTGTCCCCGCACCGGCCGCCGTTGCCCTTGGTGCCGCGGGACTGCTCTGCCTTCTCGGCAGCCGGTTCGTGCCCAGACGGGGCAACAAGTAGCCCCCGGCCGACCTTCTGGGCCCCGAAGAACCTGCACCTCCGGATCGTCCTGCCATGCCCGGCACCCAAGAGAAGACGGCCGGCCCCGCGGGACCGACCGTCTCTGAAAAACCAATCGTGCTTTCGTCAGTACAACAACGCCGCGTCGCGCTTACGCTCTGCGCTTCGGCCGGCGCCAGCTCCGCCGCATGATCCGCCCGCTCAATACCAGCAGGGGCATCATCGAGGCCACTCCGGCACCGCACGTCGGCCCGCAGGGCGCCGGCTGGCCGGGTGGCGGCGGCGGCGGTACGACCGCCGTGAAGATCTCGACAATGTTGTTGCTGTTGTCCGGGTCAAATACATCGCTGAACGTCAGCGCCTCGTTCTTGATCGGCACCAGAGGCGCATCCGACGGAATGCCCACCACGATGGTCAGCGTCGCCTTATCACCCGCCGCAATGGCTCCGAAACTCGCCACGACAGGATCCGTCGGATCGCCCGGCGTGCCGGTCAGAGCCGTCCCCTGCGAGGCCGTCGCGCTGATCAGCGCCACACCACCCGGCAGCCGATCCTCCAGAACGACGTTCGGCGCCGAGGACGGCCCGTTGTTCTTCACGGTCACCGTGTATGTCAGGTTGCTGCCCTGCACGGCCTCGGCGAAGTCCGCGACCTTGAATACCGCAAGGTCCGCCTCCACGGTAATCTCGTGCTTGACCTCGGCATGATTGTTGCCGTGGTTCGGATCGAACGACGTCCCGGTCACGTCGGCGACGTTGTTGAGGTCCTGCGGCTCGTTTGCTCGCACCGTCATGGTGATAATCCACCGCCCCGTATTGGGCGGTCCGTCCGCCTGCAACATAGGAAGCGGGTTGGTCAACGT
>CP070685.1:2259677-2265345 GCA_020352895.1 Phycisphaerales bacterium | reverse complement strand
AGACCCGGCTGCTGGACGTGCCGCCGGAGTTGATCGAAGCCCACGGCGCGGTCAGCGCCGAAGTCGCCGGGGCCATGGCCCGCGGCTGTCGTGTGCGCAGCGGAAGTAACTACGCCTTGGCGACCACCGGCGTCGCGGGTCCAACCGGCGGCACGGCCGCCAAGCCGGTCGGCCTGGTGTACCTGGCTCTGGATCGGGCCCAGGGTACCGAGGTGCGCGAGCTGCGCGTGGGCGAGATGCTGAGCCGGGATTCCATTCGGATTCGCACCTGCCGGAGCGTGCTGAACCTGCTGCGCAAACGACTGCTGGCAGACGGGGGAAACGCGCGGACATGACCTCAACCGTACCACGGGCTCGTGCCTCGGGCGGCGCGAAGGCGCCGGGCTTGTGTTCCGGGGAATCACGGTTTCGGTGTTGAGGCTCCTGACATGCCCGATCAGGACATGGAGAAGTCACAAGCGAAGTTGCCCGGATGGTCTACGCTGTGGGCGGTGATCGTCATCGCCGGGCTGGCCGTGGTTGTGGGCTGGCCCAGCCTGCCGGGCGACTACAGCAGCGGCGACGACGTGCAGCTCGTCCGCGACAACGTCCTGGTCAACCACCCCTCTCTCAAACATGCGTTCAAACTCTTCTTCATTCCGGCCCACCGCGACCTGTATCAACCTGTGGCCCTGCTCAGCTTCCAGATCGACTTCGCCATCGGCGAGCGGCTGACCTATCTCGGCGACCCGCGCATCCTGCACCTGCACAATATATTCTCGCACGCCCTCAACGCGGTGCTGGTCTTTCTGTTCGTTCGACAACTGACTCGCCGCCCGATGGTGGGCGCGCTGGCCGGGCTGCTCATGGCCGTGCATCCCATGAACGTCGAGGCCATCGCCTGGATCAACGGCCGGATGATGCTCCAGTCCACCAGCTACTTCCTGCTCGGGCTGATGGCCTTCGAGCACTGGCATCGTCTGGAAAGCTCATCGCGATCGCGCTGGGGCTGGCTCGTTCTGGCCCAGTTCCTTTTCCTCTGGACCATGCTGAGCAAGGTTCGCGTCGAGCTGCCGGGCATCCTGGTACTCATGCTGATCTATAAGTGGCACCGCCCCTCGAAGTCGTGGTGGCTCGGCTGGGGCATCGCGACCGTGATCACCGGCGTGCTCAGCTACTGGGCGGTGATCACGACCGGCGAGGGCGACATGTTCAAGGCCATCGCCGTATACACGAGCGGGCCGCGCCTGGCCCGGGCGTTTCAGTCGGTGGCCTGGTACTTTCAGCACTATGCGTGGCCGGCGAACCTCAGCCCGTGGCATCCGCCCGACATGGTGGTCACGTGGACCGGCGGCGATATTCCTTACTCCGTCGCGCTCGTGCTGGTTGTGCTGGTCTGTATTGGCTTGTCCTGGCGCTTCGGGCGGACGGGCGCCGTGGGAATGCTCTGGTTCCTGGGGGCCGTGTTCAGCACGCTGCCGCTGATCGGGGCCCGCGGCGTGACCGCCGGCGAGCGCTACGCGTACCTGCCGGCCATCGGGCTGCATTGGCTCAGCGCGGCGGTGATCGTCTGGTGCGCGGTTTGGTTGGGCCGGTTCGTGGGGCGCAAGCTCAGTTTCGCGCTGATCGGCGCGGGCGTGTCGGCCGTCAGCGTGATCCTGGTGGGCATCGGCCGGCAGACCTGCCTCTACTATCTCAACTCCGTGAATTACGCCCACCGCATCGTCGCGCTCTATCCGGAAACGCCGGACGTTTTCGTTGATTTAGCCTGGGCCTACATTCGCGACGGGAGGTACGAGGAGGGCATCAAGTATGCGCGCATGCAGCTCGACTACCCTGATCCCGATGAGTGCCTGATCTACCAGGCCATTGCCTGGGCCCAGTATGAGCTCGGCGACTACGAGGCCGCCGAGCAGTCGCTGCTGCGGGCCAAGCGAGCCAACCCCGAGTACTCCAAGGTGTATTACCGACTCGGCGAGGTGTACGCCGCGCAGGGACGATGGGAAGAGGCCGAGCGGATGTACGCCGAGTCCGTGCGAAGGACGCCGCTGTATCTGCCCGCCCAGGCGGCCCTGGCTCAGCTCTACATGCAGCAGGCCCGGTACGATGAGGCCGAGGCTCGCTACACGGACATCCTTGCCAACGTCAACCCATACCACCCTCAGTCGCGATACAATCTCGGTGACATTTACATGTCACGCGGCAGATACGACCTGGCCCGCGGGCAATACGAGAGGCTCCTCTCGTACATGCCCGAGCACGCCATGGCGCGGACCAATCTGGGGCTGTGTCTGCAGCGCATAGGTGATCCGCAGGGGGCCTTGGAAGCGTATGAAACGGCCCTGCGGTATGAGCCCAAGCTCCTGGCGGCGCGCCTGAACCGGGCCGCCCTGTTCATGCAGATGGGCCTAACCGAAGATGGCATCGCCGCCTACCGTTCGATCCTCGAGGAGACGCCGGCCGAGCGCGAAGCGCTGACCACGCTCAGCGACATGTTGCTGGATGCGGGGCAGGAGGCCGCCGCGATGCGCCTGTGGGATGCCGCCGTGCGGGCCGAGCCCGACGCGCCCGACGTGAAGGCCGGCCGACTCTTCGCGCTTTCGCGCACGTCTGAGTTCGCGGCGGTCGTGGCACCGGCGCAGGAGGTTCTGGAATCCGATTCCGATCAGATGTTGGCTCGGATCGCGCTGGGTATTGCTCTGAATCGCGGCGGTGACGCGGCCGGCGCCGCGGACACATTCGACGAGATCGCCCGGCGCGGCGGGCCGCATCCGCCGGAAGCGATCGACCAGGGCATCGACGCGCTGGCGCAGTTGTCGGCCAGGCAGCCCGAGTCGCCGTGGCCGTATTACTTCACGGCCCGGCTGCTGGAAGCGGCGGGGCGGACCGAGGCGGCTGCACTGGGCATGGGCGAATTCCGCAGGTTGTGCCGGGAGCCCTCCTGCGCCGGGCGGGCGGGAGAGGGTCTGGGCGGCTCATCCGCTCCTCTTGATAACAATTAAGCGTCTTATTGCACTGGATGGGGCCGGGGCGTCGCCTGTCTCGGGCGTGGTGCTCAGTACATTTGGTCGTACTCGCCGGGTTCGCACATCGCCTGGGACACGCCGGTTTCCTGCTTGCGCGTTTCGCGGGCCTGGTCTTCCAGCAGCCATTGGGCGATGGTGTCGTCGATTTGGTAGGTGGGCATGGGGACGTGGAAGATTTCCCCGCAATCCCGGCAGCGGGCTCGCCTGCCGGCGGCCGACCGCGGCACGCGATATTGGCGTCCGCAGAACCTGCACACGGCGGTGAGGCGCTCTTGCACGGCAAAGCCTCCGTGGCGGGCCACGTTCCTCGTCGGTGACCGGCGAGGCCGGTGGCCCCGAGTCCGTCGTTCTCCGGCCGAACTCCCGGTTTTCGAATGGTTTAATCGACGAAAAAAGGATTGGACTTGCGTTCGATTTCGACCGTCGTGGCCGGGCCGTGTCCGCTGTGCACCACGGTCTGGCCCGGCAGGCTGAACAGGTGCCGCCGGATGTTGTCAATCAGCTTCTCGTGGCTGCCACCGGGAAAATCGGTACGGCCTATGCTCCCGGCGAACAGTGCGTCGCCCACCAGAACGACGCCGGCCTGTGCACAATAGAAGCTCACGCCTCCGGTCGAGTGCCCAGAGGTGTCCCGCACTTCCCAACTCGTGTCGTCGAGCTCCAGCCGCTCGCCCACGCGCAGGATGCGTGTGGTCTCTTTGCGGACTTCGACCGCGTGGCCGAAGGGAGCGCTGAGGTTCAGATTCGAGTCGTAGAGCATGGGCTTCTCGTTCTCTCCGACCCACAGCCCGATCTGGGGGTAAAGGCCGGCCACGTCGTCGATGCCCGCGATGTGGTCCGCGTGCCCGTGCGTGATCAGAATGGCCTCGGGCGTCAGCCTGTGCTGCTTGATGAACGCGGCGATGCGCTCATGTTGTGGCGCGAATCCCGGATCGACGATCCAACACGGGCCGTCGCTGCGTGTGTATACCACGTACGCGTTTTCCTGAAAGCGCATTTCCACGATGGGCTGGCAATGGACCGTCGTTTCGGACACGTTCTTAATCTCCCGTCCAGAGGAGCTCGTCGAGCAGTCGGGCGGCCTCGCGTCCCTCCGGCAAGTCGCTGTATCGTTCGCTGACGATCAGGCATTTGTCGCGGGCCTGATCGTAGTCTTTTCGCTCCATGAGTTTGTGGGCCTCGGCCAACATTCGGCGGGCCTCGTCGGTTCGGAGCTCCTCCCGTTGCGCTTCGATGTGTCGGGCCACATCCGGATCGGCCTGCAGTCTCAAGCGCAGCTCGCGGGCAGTGTCGGCCAGGCGGCACCCTGCATACGTGGCCTCCAACCGGGCTAGGTGTCGCACGGCCTCGACTTTCTGGTCCGCCGCCACCAGGGCCCGAACGGCGTTCATCTCTCCGTTGGCCGGCATCATCAGCGTCCGGTGCAAATCTTCGCAGCGCTCCACGACAGCGGCCGGGTGGTAGGGTCGCTGTGCGAGGATGTCCTCGAGCGTGCGGATGGCTTCGGCCACGCGCCCGGACTCATACATAGGCTCCACCTGGTCCAGCCGTTCAGATACCCGCCGGGTGCAGACCTCGCCGAACCAGGCGGCCGCCCGCTCCAGCACTCCCTGATCGAGCACGTGGCCGATTTCGAGCGTCGGCATGGTTACACTTGCGCCACTGGTTCGCAGCAGCACGAGGGCCTTGCGCATGCGGGCGTGATTGATGTCCGCCTTGCCGACGGCGTAGAAGAGCCGGACGTCCTCCCTGGCTCGCACCTGTTCGCGCGTGACCGTGGGGGGCAGGTAGTTCGCCGAGGTGGCCAGGGCCGTCGCGGGGAAGCCCCGCTGGTAGATCATGTACATGGCCATGGCCCCACCGGCCGAATGCCCGGTCAACAGCACGCGCTGCTCGTCAAACGTAAACCGCCTGCGAAGATCGCTGAGGGTTCCTTCGATCAGTTGGGCTTCGCCGTCCAGCCAGCCGGCCGAGGCGTTCTGTGGGGCTGCCAGCAGGCAGGGGACCGGAAGCTCCAGCCTGCTCCAGGCCTGTACCATATCGGCCGCTGTCGTGTCCGTACCGTGGAGGGCGATAATCAGCGGCGGGCGATCTCCCGGCTGATAGTCCTGCGGAAGCACGATTAGATAATGGCCGCCGTTGACGTCGAAGCGGTGGGGGGGCGGTACGCCCCAGGCTGGGGCGGCCGCACTCCCGGCGGCGACCGCCAGCGCGGCTGATAAGACCAACATGTTGTCTCGGGCGGTCATGAATCTGGCCACTTTAGCGGGCTGGCAGGGGGGCATCAACGGGCCGGGATTCCGAACCGAGGGCCGTTTCCCAGATTTGTGGGGAACCGCTGCGCGGGCCGGGGTTCTAAGCTTGCAGAAGCCAACCCACGCCGACATGAGACAAAGGAGATTGATGATGAAACGCTTTCCCGCCATCGTCCTTGCAGCGGTGTCTGTGTATTGCCTGAATCTCGCCGCCCCTTCGGCGGCGGCCAAGTCCGGGCCCACGCCGGCCGACTCCGGATCTCTGGATGTCATCGGCCCGGACGGGGAGACCATCGGCACATGCCCGCTCAAGCACACCGACGTGCAGGTGGACATCGCGGGGTTTATCGCCCGCGTGCACGTGACCCAGCAGTTTCACAACCCGTATGAGCACAAGATCGAGGCGGT
>CP070685.1:2256706-2259577 GCA_020352895.1 Phycisphaerales bacterium | reverse complement strand
GGCGAGAAGAGATACTCACGTTCCTTGGACGTGATTCCTGTGGTTCCCGTGCTTTCTGGGCTCCTTTGGGTAACCATCCTGTTTCTCTGGGTACCGTCGAACCTCTAACAGGACGCCAATCGCCCGATGTCAAATGTGTGTGCTGATTGCCTTAAGTGCGTTGGCTCCTACCCCTGATCCCCATCGATTAGCCTTCAAAATCCTGCGGGAAAAAATGGTCGCCGTTTTCGCCTGACGATGGACGCGAACCGCAAAAAGATGCGATGAGACCCCCGTTGCTCTACGGCGTGGAGTCTTCGCCGCTGTCCGAGTCGTCGTCGGCAGGGAGCTTCGCCCGCCATTCAACTGCTTTCTCGGCGTAGCCCTTTGAGGCCCGCGGACGGCTGGATCATCGGCGGCTACTGCTGGGGCCGCGGCGAATCGGTGGCGGGAAAGGGGATCCTCGGCTTTGGCAGCGGGCTGGCGAACCTTCGCGACGCCGTAGGGCGGCGGCGAATCGGTCGTGGGAAGCTTTCTGGGCCTCGCGTCCCAGCCACGGGGCGGCCTGACGGCTCCAGAGCCCAATACTCGCCACGCCCAATGGGGCGCATGCCCTGAGGCGGGGTCCGCTTATTGGCTCATTGACCGAGCATATTAAACCCCTTAGAATAAGCGCTTCATGAAGCGATATTCCAACGCTAAAAGGGGGAATACCGATGGGTCGGGGATATTTGGCTCACATGGCGAGATATTTTCGGGGGCTGCGAGTGGCGCGCCGTTTCGTGGCCGGCGTCTGTGCCGTGGTGTTGCTCCTGGGCGTCTGTCCGCAGGCGACGGCCGATCGACCCACGGCGGTCGACCACAGCACGGAGGCGTTCTTTCCGCCGATCGGGCATCAGGAAATCGGTGACTGCACATGCTGGTCGTCGGCCTACTACTACAACACGTACACGCAGGCGCGTGACGAGGGGCTGGACGCATCCGGCGGAGATTCTGAGGTAATTTGCAGCCCACGGTTTCTGTTCGCGCTGATCGCCGAGGGGGCGGCGGGTGCCGAGTGCACCGAGCATGCGATGGCCCGCCTCTCGGACCTGGGCTGCGCGCCGGTGTCGATGCACTCGATGTCCGAGTGGTACTCGGAATGGCCGACCGAAGCGGCGCGGGTGGCGGCGCTGAAGAATCGCACGGGGACGTTTTATAAGATTCGTTCCGACAGCGAGGCGGGGCTGGCGACCGTGCGGCAACATATCGCCGAGGGCGGCTGCGCGGTCACGCGTGCGCTGTTCCACTCGAACTACGTGAATTATGGCGCCAGCGCCAGCGGGCCCGGCATTGATAATCGTGTCATGTATGCAGGTGTGGGCGGGAACCACTTGCGGCATTCGCTGTGTATCTGCGGCTACGACGACAACAAGGCCTACGTGGACCATCGTGACGGGGAGACGTACGAGGGGGCCTTTTTGATCGCCAACAGCGAGGGACTCGACTGGGGGTGGTACAACAGCACCGGGTCGGGCACGAAAGGCTTTCTCTGGGTGTCGTATCGGATGTTCTACGAGGGGGAGTTCGGTCTGTATGACCACGACGACAACCCGTACGTGGACCCGTGCTACGACAACCCGGCCTATCCGGAGATTTACTATCACGACGACCGGCCACACTACCGGCCCCGGCTTTACGCGGCGGCGGGGATCAACCACAACGCGCGGAACCTGCTGACGTACACCGGCGGCGTGGGGCCGACGGATACGCCGGATTTCATGGGGCCCGAGGCCATCGAACAGACGGACTTCGGCGACATCTCGATTGATGACTCGCGCCGCGTTGTCGTTGACCTGACGGACGGCGTCGGGTTCATCCCGCCCGGCACGACGAAGAACGTGTTCGTCTCGCTGTTCGTCAATTCGGCAGCGACGCAGGCGGCGACCATCACGAGCGTGGACTTCTACTGTGATTTCAACGGCAATGAAGTCTACCGGACCGTGCCGGGGCAGATGGGTCCGCCCGTAATGGTCTGGCCGAATACGACGAAATACGTCAGCGCCAGCGTGACCCACCCGGTGCCCGGCGACCTCGACGTTGATCTCGACGTCGACGTTGAAGACCATGCGATGCTGGTGAGCTGCATGACAGGCCCCGATCAGAGTGTGTCGCCGAGCTGCGATCTGGCGGACCTCAGCGGCGACGCCGACGCGGACCTGGAGGACTTCGCCGCGTTTCAACGGCAGTTCGTCGTGCCGTAGCATGCGGGCGGCGGTGGCCCTACACTCGGAGCCAGTCACCTTTTTCGACGGACTCTTCGGCGGAGGATCTTGTCGTGGGAGGGCAGAGGCCCGGTTTAGTCAAGGACAGCTCCAACATGGCCTCTTTAGCTGCTGAATGTATCCGCGTCGTCTCAAGGGACTTCTTCAGCATCAATGGCCGTTCGTGTCTGACCAACGGACCCGCCGCACATTTTTACTCTTCGTCATGCCAATAGGGACGCGACTTCCTCGAATACCCAACAAAAGCTCTTGTACACGTCGAAGGAGGATGAGATGGTTGCCAACCACGCCGCGGCGACCCGCGGGCTGGGACTTGCCGGTGCCGTCGCTTTGGCTGTCAGTCTGCTGGTCGAGGTCTCTCCCACTACCGCATCCGCCCAGGAGACGAACCTTCAGGACTTAACTTCCGAGCGCCGCCAGGAGGCCGTCGAGCGCATCGCCGATCTGCTGATCGAGCGGCACTTGTCCCCGGATGTGGGAGAAGCCTGCGCCGAGCACATCCGCGCGCAACTGGCCGATGGGGCGTACGATGACATGACGGATCCGTCGCAGTTCGCCCAAGCTCTGACCGCCGACCTGCGATCCGTGGACAACGACTGGCACCTGCACGTGGACGCCGGCCCCCCGC
>CP070685.1:2252680-2256606 GCA_020352895.1 Phycisphaerales bacterium | reverse complement strand
TCGCGGATCAGCGCTTCGAGAAGCGGCAACATCTCACGCATGACGATCGCTCCTATTTACCCTTGCGCTTCTGCCGCGCGTCGAGAATGGCCCCCGCCGGTGCCGACTCGCGCATGGGCAATCGGTAGTAGCGCCGGCCCTCGAACTTGCGAATCGCCTCCGCGACCGCCGGCGCCGTCGGCACCAGACCGATCTCACCCACGCCGCGGGCCCCGTACGGGCAGTCCGGATCGGGCTCCTCCACGAAGATCACCTCGACCTCGGGCATATGCTCGGCCCTCAGGATGTTCAGGCTGTTCACCGTGTCGCTCTTCACGTGCCCGCCCGCCAGCACCAACTCCTCCGTGAGAGCATAGCCCAGCCCCATGTGAATGGCTCCCTCAATCTGCCCCTCGAGCTGCAACGGATTCATCACCTTCCCGACGTCGTGCGCGGCCACGACTTTCTGGAGCCGCCCCTGCTCGTCGAGAATCACCACCTGCGTCGCAAACCCGTAGGTCAAATGCGTGACAGGGTCCGGCACCTCCGCCCCCAACGGGCTGGTCTCAGCGTACGCATAATCGCCGCGATACACGTTGCCCACCAGATCGCTGAGTCCCTTGCCCGCGTCCAGGTCAGCCCGAAGCTTGCGGGCCGCAGCCACAACCGCGTGCCCGCTGAGCACGGTTCCGCGGCTCGCGGTGGTCTGTCCGCAATCCAACTCGTCCGTCGTGTCCGAGCTGACCCGGAACGTCTCCGGCCCCAGCCCCGTTTCCTGAGCAGCCTCCTGCACGCACAACGTAAAGAGCCCCTGGCCCATCTCTGTGTGGCCGATGCGGATATGCACACTCTCGTCCTGCTCGATCGTCAGCGTGGCCTTGCCCTCGTCGGCCGTACCGTTGCCGCTGCCCACGTTCTTCATGCCGCAAGCGATGCCTGCGTACTTCGCCGACCGGTATACCTCCTTGACCGCCAGCAGCGTCTTGGACAGCCCGAAGGGCTTGTCCATTCGTTGCCCAGTCGTACAGCGATCGCCCAGCCGCAGAATGTTCCGCCAGCGCATCTCCCATCCGTCAATGCCCACCTTCTCGGCCAGCTCGTCCAGACAGCCCTCCAGCGCGAACGCGACCTGGTTCACGCCGAAGCCGCGCATCGCTCCGCTGGGCGGGTTGTTCGTGTAAACGGCCAGAGCTTCGACATCGACGTTGTCCACCTTGTACGGACCGGCCGCGTGCCCGCAGGCCCGCTCCAGAACCTTCGCACCTACGGATGCGTACGCCCCCGTGTCCCCGATGATCCGGGCCTGCACCGCGGTGAGGTGACCGTCCGCGTCGCATCCCACGCGGTAATGCAGCTCCATCGGATGCCGCTTGGGGTGCAGTCGGAAGCTCTGCTCGCGGGTCAACACCACCTTTACCGCACGTCCGCACACGTGCGCCGCCAGAGCCGCGTGCCCCTGGACGCTCAAATCCTCCTTGCCCCCGAACGCCCCGCCGTTGCTGACCAGCTCCACGTTCACCCGTTCGACCGGCCAGCCCAGAATCGCGGCGATCTGCCGCCGGTCGTCGAACATGCCCTGCCCGGCTGAATACACTTTCAGTCCGCCACGGCCGTCGGGCCTGGCCAGCGACGCTTCCGGCTCCAGGTACATGTGCTCGACCCGCTGTGTCCTGAAGACCCTATCGACAAGGTGAGCGCTTTCTGCAAGGGCCTTGCTCGCGTCGCCTCGGGCCACCGCCGACGTCGACAGCAGATTGCCGCTGGGGTGAATCTTCGGTGCTTCCGGCTTGAGGGCCTCGTTGGGATCGGTCACCGGATCGCGAATGTCGTAATCAATCGCGATCAGCTCCGCCGCCTGGTGTGCCGTATGTCTGTCCCTTGCTACCACCAGGGCCATCACGTCGCCCATGCAGCGCGTCTCTTCGCCTTGAGCTACGAACACCGGCCAATCCTGCTGGATCAGGCCCACGTAGCGCTCGCCGGGCACGTCGCGGAATGTGATGACGCGCTCCACGCCCTCGACGGCTAGGGCGGCGCGTATGTTGATCCCTTTCACAAGTGCCCGCGGATGATCGGCCAGCCGCACGGCGCCGAACAGCATCTCCGGCTCACTCATGTCGTCGATGAAGGGCCGGTCGCCGAGCACCGTTTCGGCCCCTCGATAGCGCGGCAACGACGTTCCCACCGCCCCGCTCAGCTCGGCCCGCGGTACCGATACGTCTCCCAGACGCACCTTCCACAACAACTGCACGGCGTCGATGATCTTCGCATAGCCCGTGCACCTGCACAGGTTGCTGCGTAGGGCCTTGGCAATCTCCTTCCGCGTAGGCACGGGGTTCCTGACCAGCAACGCAATGCCGCGCGTAACCATGCCGGGCGTGCAGTAGCCGCACTGCACGGCGCCGCTCTGGACGAAGCACGCGGCAATCTGGCGGCGCAGTTCCTCGCCGAGCCCTTCGCATGTGACCACGCGCTTACCCGCGACCTTGGAGGCCTTCAGCGAGCAGGAGAGCTTCGGTCGGCCGTCCACCAGCACCGTGCAGGCTCCGCATTGTCCATGCGGCTGACAGCCGTTCTTGACGCTGCGGATACCGCACTGGTCCCGCAGCACATCCAGCAAGAATGCGCGTTCGTCCACGTGTATCGAGACCGGCTTGTCGTTCAGAGTAAACTCGATCTGACCATTCATGCGTGGGTCGCCGCCCCTTAGGGTATAAGCGCGCGAGAAATCGAGGCGGCATGGCTTTTCATCAAAGCCTCGCCGGTCCTCGGCCCGGTCCATCGGCCCGCATTATATCTGTGGCCGCGCCTCGACGCAGCCGTAGTCAGCAGGCTCCTGACGGTTGCAGCGCGCGCCGAGCCAACGGGAGACCCGGACACGACACCGGCAAGCGGGCCGTCATCACGAGGCGTGCATCCCCTTGACGGCCAAGCGCCTTTCGTCCATCATGCTCGCCCCTTGACCGGAGGCCGTCGTTGACCGGATCGGGGGACATGCCGGATTCGGCTGGGAAGACCGGGGCAAGCAACCCCTTTACAGGATCGGATGTTACATGGCATCAACGGAAAAGGAACTGGTTGTCCTGGCCATCGGGGGCAATTCCCTGATCAGGGACACGCATCACCACACCGTGGAGGACCAATACGCCACCTGCATGGAGACCTGCAGGAACATCGTCCAGCTCTTACAGCATGGTTATCGAGTCGCAATCACGCATGGCAACGGCCCTCAGGTCGGGTACATCCTGCGCCGTTCGGAACTGTCCAGCCACGAGCTCCACATTGTCCCGCTCGACTCCTGCGTCGCCGACACGCAGGGGGCCATCGGCTATCACATCCAGCAGGCCATGTACACTTGTATGTCTGGCTGGGATCGCCGCACGCCCGTGGCGACGATCGTCACGCAGGTGCTGGTGGACGCCAAGGATCCCGCTTTCCAGAGCCCGTCCAAGCCGATCGGCGCCTTCATGGACGAAGCTACGGCGGAGGCGCGACGAGACAAAGAGGGCTGGCACGTCGTCGAGGACGCTGGGCGCGGCTTCCGACGTGTCGTCCCATCACCCCGCCCGCTGGAGATTATCGAGATCGAGGCCATCCGGCATCTCATCGGGGCGGGCTTTGTCGTTGTCTGCGTTGGAGGCGGAGGCATCCCCGTGATCCGGCGAGCGGACGGCACCATCAAGGGCGCCGAAGCCGTGATCGACAAGGACCTGGCCACCAGCCTGCTGGCCAGAGAACTGGGCGCGGATTGCCTGTTTGTCTCCACCAGCGTCGAGAAGGTCTATCTGAACTTCGGCCGCCCCAACGCCAGCGCGATTGATGAAATGACCGTGGCGGACGCCAGGCGCTACATGAAGGAAGGACACTTTGCTCGGGGCAGTATGCTTCCGAAGGTCGAAGCCATCGTCGAGTTCCTTGAGGCCGGCGGCAAGACCGCCCTCATTACC
>CP070685.1:2232430-2252580 GCA_020352895.1 Phycisphaerales bacterium | reverse complement strand
CCGTCGGAGTGATCAACCGCGATCCAGACTTGCCCCAGCAGGCCGCCGGGGTTGGGCCCGCTTCCGAAAGACATACGTCCACCGAGACTCACTACGGTGGAGAAGTCCCACGCGATGGGGTGGGTTTGGTCTTGCACGGTGGTGGATTTGGCGACCACGAACCCATCACCGGCTACGTACAGTTCGCCGTCGGGCCCCACGGCCAACGTGCCCCAGTAGGGATAGCCCAACACCTCAGTGCAATCCATGAAGGTCTGCCCGCCGTCGTACGAACGGGTGAAGTGTCCGGGATCGCAAATGCCGAAACCCGACGTCCAATTCGCATAGATGTTACCTCGCCCAATTCCGCCGGTGCGATCAATGGTCATCCAGGCCTTGTCACCGCCAAATCCAGGAGTAGGTTCCTCCCACGTCACACCGCCGTCTATTGATTTGAACAGGTCGCAGGAGCGCTCATGGGTCAGGCTGTAGTAGTAGATGTTTCCATCGGCATCGGCATCCAGGACGGGATCGCTTCGAAACACGCCCGGTTCCAACACTCCGGGAAATGTCCAGGTCTGGCCCCCATCGTGGCTGTATGCCCAGCCGGCCTGGCGAAAATTGGACACCACCATATCGAACTGTCGCCAACCGATTACTATTCGGTTGGGATTAGCAGGGTCTATCGCGATAGATGGTTCATTGGCTGCATCCCGCAGGATATTATGTCCCTGCTCATCCACGTTGACCTGTATGTTCTGGTAAGGGCCGCGAATCCGCGGACCCGCATGGCGGGCGACCCCCGGCAGGGGCTCAGCAGGCCTGGGGATGGGAGGATCGTCCAGCACTTCGCGGTGGCATGGCAACCTGCCGGCAGAAGCGGATTGAACAGCAGTATCATCGCCAACGCACCAGACTTGCGCCTGCGTGTGAGATGGAAACGGGACGGCAATACCCGCCAAAACCAGGAAGGCCAGGAGCAACTTGGACGCGTGCATGACTTCACTCCTCATGACAACCTTCATTCTCAGAGCATGGAAGCCAACGGATGAGTGGAGTTTCGGCGGTCCGGCCGGGGCGGAGAGGAAGGCTGGCCTTCGCCCGACGGCCGCGCCAGCGAGTGCCACGCCATGCTATGCCCGCCCCAGGTGCCGAGACAAGCTGAATCTTAGTGTTCAAGCTTCTTTTGAGGCGCAAGGCCTCAGCAGAAGGCAACCCAAGTCCTTTGCTTTAGTGTACTTAGCCGCCCGTCAGGCCGTCATATGGTGAGGCTTTGGGGCGTAGGCTCTGCGCGGGGCAGGTGGATGGGGCGGTCGGGCTCGCCCTCGAATTCGTCGACGGGGGTGCGGTGGATGCGGTCGCCCAGGAGGCAGGTGAGTTCGTAGGGGATGGTGTCCATCAGTTCGGCGAGGGACTCGACGGAGTTGGGGCGGTCGGCACGGTGGTCGAGGACGATGACCAGCGAGCCGGTCTTGACGTCGGGCACGTCCGTGACGTCGAGCACAGTGAGGTCCATGCTGACCCGGCCGATCACGGGAACGACGTGGTCGTTGACAGTCATGACGGCGCGGTTGGACAGGCTGCGTAAGTAGCCGTCGGCGTAGCCGATGGGCACGACGCCGATGCGCGTCGGCTTTCGTGTCACAAATGTGGCACCATAGCTGACCGTGTGGCCGGCGGGCAGGTCCTTGACCAGCAGCAGGTGCGAGACCAGGCGCAGGATCGGTCGGACCTCCTCGGGCAGCGGCACCTGCGGCGAGGGGTGGTAGCCATAAACGGCCAGCCCGACGCGAACCATGTCGAAGGCCTGGCCCAGGCCGCGGAGGGTGGCACTGCTGTTGGCAACGTGAACGCACTGCGGTCGTTCGATCTGGGCATCTTCGGCAACTCGGGCCAGGAAGCCGGCGAAGCGCGCGAGCTGGTCGGAAGTATGGACGAGGTCCGGTTCCTCGGCGCAGCCGAAGTGGGTGTAGACGCCCCGCAGGCGCAGGCCCCTCAGCCGGGCGACCGCCCGGCAGAGCCGGAGTGCTTCGTCGGGCATGAGCCCCATCCGGCCCATTCCGGTGTCCACGTTGACGTGGGCGTCGAGCACCCGGCCGGCGGCGACGGCTCGGCCGCTGAGGTCGCGGGCGTCCTCAAGGCTGGTCAGGGTGGGGGTGAGGTCCAGGCGGACGGCCGCGGCGAGCCGTTCGTCCCGCTCGGCCTGGGAGCGGACCGCAAAGGGCTGGCCCAGAACCAGCACAGGACGTGGCCAGCCCAGGTCCCGGAGTTCTTCGGCCTCGGAGAGGGTCGAGACGGCCGCCATCTCCACCCCTTCGCGGAGCAGGACGGGGGCCACCAGGTCCACGCCGTGGCCGTAGGCATTGGCCTTCAGGGCGGCGCAGATCCGCAGTTCCGGGCCGCACACCCGGCGGACTTCGCGGAGATTGCGCGCCAACTGTCCGGTGCTGATTTGGGCGATAAGTTCAGGCTGCATGGTCCGACCGCGCCAACGGCTCGTTCAATGATACCTATGTTCTCATCGGTTGTCGTGTGAAAAAAACTTTGGCCGAGCCCAAGGTGGTCGGTAAGGTGTGAGTTGCTGCCTGCTCACCTGTGGGCGACGGGTTACCCACAGGGTAAACAATGACAGGCTCACAACTTCGGTCGAGTGCTCACAAGTTGTCCACGCGGCCCGGGAGAGGTCCCATGGGCCGGAGCGGCTAAGGCTCGCGTTGACGCGGTTGGCGGCACTTCTATGATGCCGGGTATGGCCGACGAGTGTTTCTGCCATCTACATAACCACACCCACTATTCGCTGCTGGACGGGGCCACCCGCATCAAGCCCTTGGTGAGACGAGCCAAGGAGATGGGCATGAAGGCCGTGGCCATCACGGACCACGGCAACATGTTCGGGGCGGTGGAGTTCTACCGGGCGGCGGTGGCGGCCGGCATCAAGCCCATCATCGGCTGCGAGGCGTACATGGCCCCCGGGCATCGAGCCGAGCGCGACGCCAGGGACATGAGTGAAGCCAGCCACCATCTGCTGTTGCTGGCCATGGATCAGACCGGATATGTCAATCTGATGCGGCTGTGCAGCATCGCCTACCGCGAGGGGTTCTATTACCGACCGCGCATTGACAGGGAAGTGCTGGCTGAGCACAGCGCGGGGCTGATCTGTACAAGCGCGTGTCTGGGCGGGGAGATGGCCCAGGCCCTGGTCAGGGGGAACCGGGCTGCGGCCGAGGAGATCGCCAAGGCCTACGCGTCGATCTTCGGGCCGGACCGCTTCTATATCGAGATCCAGGACCATGGCTTGGCCGAGCAGAAGATGATCAATCCCGAGCTGGCCGACACGGCCAGGCGGCTGGGCGTGGGGCTGATCGCCACCAACGACGTGCACTACCTGGAGCATGACGACGTCGAGGCCCACGATGTCCTGTGCTGTATCAGCACCGGCAAGCTGGTGAGCGACGAGGACCGGTTTCGCTTCGACTCCGACCAGTTCTATCTCAAATCACCGGCGGAGATGCGGAAGCTGTTCGCCGATTACCCGGAGGCGATCGAGAACACGGGGCGGGTGGCGGACATGTGCAACGTGGAGCTCGACTTCGCCACGCGCCACGCGCCGGTGTTCCATCCGCCGGAGAAAAGAACGCCCGACGAGTACCTGCGCGAGCTGGTCTACCGCGGCGCGGAAGAGCGGTATGGGCAGGTTGGCGATGAGCTGCGGGAGCGCATCGACTATGAACTGGAGGTCATCGGCGGCAAGGGCTTCAGCAGCTACTTCCTGATTGTCTGGGACTTCGTGAACTACGCCCGGTCGCGAGGCATTCCGTGTTCGGCCCGCGGTTCGGCGTGCAGTTCCGTGGTGGCTTACTGTTTGCATCTGAGCCAGCCGGACCCGATCCGCTATGGGTTGTACTTCGAGCGATTCATGGACCCGGACCGGGACGAGATGCCGGATATTGACATCGACCTGTGCCAGGACGGGCGAGCCGAAGTCATTGACTACGTGCGCGAGAAGTACGGGCACGTGGCCCAGATCATCACCTACGGGACGCTGAAGGCCCGGGCGGCGGTCAAGGATGTTTGCCGGGTCATGGGGATCGGTTTTGAGGAATCCAATCAGCTCACCAAGCTGATCCCGGCCGCGCTGAACATGACGCTGGACAAGGCTTTGGCCGGAGAGCCACGCCTCCGCGAGTTGAGCAAGTCGGACGAACGCATCGCCAAGGTCATCGACATCAGCCGCAAGCTGGAGGGGCTGGCACGTCACGCCGGCATTCACGCCGCCGGGGTCGTGGTGGCCGATCAGCCGTTGGACAACTTCCTGCCGTTATACAAGCCGCCCGGCGAGGATCAGATCGTCACGCAATACGACGGCAACACGGTGGAGAAGGTCGGGCTGCTCAAGATGGACTTTCTGGGGCTGCGCACCTTGACGACGCTGGAGCGGGGCCGGCGACTGGTGCGTCAGCACCACGGTGTGGACATCGACCTGAGCAAGCTGGATCTGACCGACCAGAAGGTCTACGAGGTTTTCGCCAGCGGCCAAACGAGAGGGGTATTCCAGTTCGAGTCCGGGGGGATGCGCGAAGTGATCAAGCGGATGCGGCCGAACCGCATCGAGGATCTGATCGCGGCGAACGCGTTGTACCGCCCCGGCCCCATGGTGAACATCGACGCCTACGTGGCCCGCAAACACGGCGAGCCCTGGTCCACTCCCCACCCGATCATGACCGAGATGCTGGACGAGACATTCGGCATCATGGTCTACCAGGAGCAGGTGTCCCGCGTGGTCAACCGGTTGGGCGACATCGAACTGAAGCGAGCTTTCCGTCTGGCCAAGGCCATCAGCAAGAAGAAGTCCCAGATGATCGAGGCGGAGCGGGAGCCGTTCCTGCAAGGCGCCGAGAAGAACGGCGTGTCCCGCCAGGTGGCCAACGAGATCTACGATGACATTCTGCGCTTCGGTGGATACGCCTTTAACAAGGCCCATTCCACGGGCTACGCCCTGATCGCCTTCCAGACGGCCTATCTGAAGGCCTATTACCCTGTGGAGTTCATGGCCGCGCTGCTGAGCCTGGAGAAAGGCGACAGCGACAAGGTGGCCGAGTACATCGAAGAGTGCCGGCGGATGGAGATTCCGGTTCGGCCGCCGGACGTGAACAGCTCCGATGCAGACTTCACGGTTGTATACGAGGAGCGCGGGGGGCGGTCGGTGGGCGTCATCCGCTTCGGGTTGGCGGCCATCAAGGGTGTAGGCGAGAAAGCCGTAGCGGCTGTCACAGAGGCCCGGGCCGAGGGCGGCCGTTTCCGCTCGGTCTTCGACTTCTGCGAACGGGTGAACCTGGTGGCAGTCAATCGGGGCTGTCTCGAAGCCTTGATCAAGAGCGGGGCCTTCGATTCGACCGGTGCCATGCGCAAGGCGCTGATGAACGTGGTGGATCGGGCCCTGGAGCTGGGCCAGTCGGTTCAAGCGGACAAGCGCGCCGGGCAGATGTCGCTGTTCGGCGGTCCGGCCACTGACGATGCGGCCCCCTCCCCCGAGCCGTCGATCGGTAACGAGGAGTGGACGGAGGCTGAGATGCTGGCCCACGAGAAGGCTGCGCTGGGCTTCTACGTGACCAGCCATCCGCTGGCCCAGCACGTCGACGCGTTGCAGCGTTTCGCCACGGCGCAGATCTCGGGTCTGGCCGAATATCAGGACGGCACGGAAGTGACCATCGGCGGCATGATCACCAAAGTGCGCACGGTGATCACGCGACAGGGCAAGAACGCCGGCAGCAAGATGGGCATCGTGACGGTCGAAGACCTGTCCAGCGCCATGGAGGCGGTGGTCTTTGCTCGGGACCTGGAGCGGTTTCGCCACCTGATCGCGCCAGAGCAGGTGGTGTTCATGACCGGCCGGGTCGACCGGAAGCGCGAGGAGCCTTCGCTGCGAGTGGTCGAGATGATCAGTATGGAGGAGGCGCCCGCGCGGCTGGCGGGTTCCGTGCTCATCCGTGTGCGCGCGGCCGGAACCACCCGCGAGCAACTCGATCGGCTGCGCGAACTGGTCGCCGAACACTCCGGAGATACGCCCCTTTTTCTGGAAGTGCTGACCACCAAGAATATGCGGGTGACCATCCGCTGCTCGAACGCCGGTGTGGCGGCCTCGAGAGAGTTCGTGGCCGAGGCCCACGACCTGTTCGGCGAACAGGGGGTGCAAATCCTCCCGCCGGCAGGGGCCAGGCGAAGATTCAGGACCAATGTGTGGCGGGGCGCTGCCCCACGTAACAGCGGCCGGCCTCAGGAAACCGTGGCCACCTGAAGGTGAGGCCAGCGGCCGCAATGCTCCGACCTCGCCACAGTCCCGCAGCCGTGACAGCTCGCAGTACGGACCCGGTCGGATGGAACCTGACCTCACCTCCATCCTGCGTTGCCCAATCAGCCAGCAGCCCCTTCGGCGGCTGAGCCCCGAGCAACAGACTCGCATCAGCCGGCTGACCGGAGAGGGTCGACTGAGACATCGAGACGGCACCGGCGTCACCGAGCGCTATGAAGCTGGATTCGTGAGCGAGGATGGACGCTATTTTTATCCGGTAGTCGACGACATAGTCTTCCTGTTGCCCGACGGCGCGATCGTCCTGGACGAAGCCTCGTCCCGGTCAGTGCATCACGAGCGGATCGGGCATTTCAAGAAAGAGGTTCGCGATTTCTACGAGAAGATCGGATGGCAGCGACAGGCCGACGGCACGTTCACGGACGCCGCCAGTTGGGAGGACCTCCGCCCCGTATCGGCACAGTATCGGCACAGGTGTCACCTCCGGGTGACCCGCCACCTTCCGGCAAGCGGAAGATACCTGCTCGACGCGGCCTCCGGTCCCATCCAGTACGACGAGTACCTGGAGTACTCGGCGCAGTATGACCGCCGCATCTGCGTCGACGTCTCTCTGCGAGCCCTCCGGGAGGCTCATCGCAGGCTGGGCAGACGCGGCGTCTATCTGCTGGCCGACATCACGCACCTGCCCCTGCGCGATGATTGCGTGGATGCGGCCGTATCGCTGCACACCGTGTATCACGTGCCCGCCGACGAGCAGGAGAGGGCTCTCAATGAGCTTCATCGAGTGCTTAAACCGGGCGGGACAACGGTCGTCGTGTACTCCTGGGGATCAGGCGCGCCGCTCATGCGCGTCGCGTTCTTTCCTTTCCGCTTGGCCAGAATCCTACACAACCTGCTGCGCCGTCGTTCGTCGCGCTCGCCCGCCGGAGCACCGACGATCTATTTCCATTGCCATGACCGCGCCTGGTTCGCCTCGCGGAGTTGGCCTTTCGGCCTGGAAATGCGCACATGGCGAAGCTGCAGCGTCCCGTTCCTGCGGCTCTACGTTCATCGATGGCTTCTCGGCCGGCCTCTCCTGGCCCTGGTGTACTGGCTCGAAGAGCGCTTGCCCCACTGGGCCGGCCGTCTCGGCCAATACCCAATGCTCATCTTTCGTAAGCATGAGGCGTTGGGAGAAACCCTAACACCGGTCGGAGCGATTGGGACCCCGGAGCACGCGCAGACCACCGAAAGATGACTGCGCAGCCCCCTGCGCGAGATGCGCTCACGGACACTTTGCGCCGACGATATAATCTCTAAATCGCTACGAACGCAGGACGGGGAGGGGGAGCGTCCGACCGGGAGAACAATGAGAACCTATCCAAGATGCCACATTCGAAAGACCCTGACGGCCCTATGTGCCGTCGTAGGAGCGTTGGCGACCACCGGGTGCGAGAAGGGCGCCTACATCGGGCACATTCTCTGGGGCCAACTCGCCTTGCAGGGCAAGGTCGTGCCTATCGCGGAGGCACTGGCCAGCGGTCAACTGACGGCGGAGCAGGCCGCCAAGCTGGAACTCGTGGTCGAGGTAAGGCAATTCGCCATCGACATGATCGGTCTGGCGGCAGGCGACAGCTATACGACTTTCTACGACACCAGCGGGAATCCCCTGGCCTTCAATCTGTCGGCCTCGCGCAAGGACGCCCTGGAACCGTTCGTGTGGCAGTTCCCAATCGTCGGGACGATGCCGTACATCGGGTTCTTCGACTTCGAGTATGCCCGGTCGGTTCAACAGGGGCTGGTGGACCTGGGCTACGACACAGTAATGTACGAAGTGGACGCGTACAGCACCTTGGGGATCTTCGCCGATCCGGTGCGATCACCGATGCTGGAGCGCGACGAGGTATCCCTGGCCGACACCATTCTCCATGAGCTGCTTCACAACACGATTTGGCGGCCCAACGACACGGAGTTCAACGAGTCGCTGGCCACGTTCGTGGGGCGTACGGGCGCGTTGCAGTTCATCCGCAGCAAGTATGGCGACGGCTCGGAGCTGCTTGCGGAAGCGGAGATGCACTATGCGGACCTGGAACTGGTGCACGAGTTCCTCCTGGATCTGTTTGCGCGGCTGGCGGGCTACTTCGCACAGCCGCTGAGCAACGACGAGAAGATCATGGGGCGTGAGGCCGTCTACCAGGCGGGACGCGAGCGATTCACCGGTGAGGTGCTACCGCAGCTGATTGATGCGGACCGCTACGCGCCGCTGGCCGACCTTCCCACTAACAACGCCTGGATGCTCGGCAACCGCCGGTACAACCTGGATCTGGATCTGTTCGAGGCGGTATTCGCGGCAGCCGGTGAGAGCTGGCCGCAGTCTCTGGACGTGTTCCGGCTCGCCGCAGGCCAGGAGGAGCCCAAGGCTTTTCTGCGGCAATGGCTGGTGGATCGCGGGATCACGCCTCCGGCCAAACCTCGCAACGCTCGACTGCTGTGGTCGGCCGAGGGCATCGACGCGTACCCCATCTTGACAGTGCCCGGACCGGTCCGGAGACTCGGCGACGAACAGCTTCTCCCATGTTGCCCGGCCATCTTCGTGAGAGTGGATGACTCGTGTCGCGCGAAGGAACTTCAACCGGCCCCAATCAGCGAACCGGGCGTTCCGGCACACACATCCCCGTAGCCTTTCTGCTCATCGCTGTAGGCTTGTTGGTGGTCACGATTGCGGTGTGGTCGGGCGTCATGGACGCCCCCTTCCATTTCGATGATCAACGCACGGTGGAGTTCAACGAGGAGATTCGCCACCTCGGCAACATACCCCTGTTCACGCGTGGCCTGCTCCACCGCGGCGCATTGAAGATCGGGTACGCCTTGAACTACGCCGCGGGGGAAAAAGAGGCGGACGGGACGCCGCGAGCGGAGAGCTTTCACCTGGTCAACATCATCCTGCACGCAGTCAATGCCTTGCTGGCCTTCGTCCTGGCGTCGCTGATTCTGGGCCGGAGCCGTGCCAATGACGTCCGGGCCGGGCGGCTTCCGCTGGCGGCCGCGGTGGCCCTGTTGTTCGCGGTGCATCCGATGCATGGGATGGCCGTCGGGCTGGTGGCCAGTCGTGCCGTCGTACAGGCGGCCACGTTCTCGCTGCTGAGCCTCGTGCTGTTGGCGAAGGCGCTGGTGGCAGGCGTGTCCAAAGCGGGAAAGTGTGCCTTGTTGGCCGGGGCGGTGGTCTGCTTCATCATCGCGCTGGGATCAAAGTCCGTCGCGGTGAGCACTCTGGGGCTTGCGCCTCTGGTGGCCTGGATGTTGTCGCCAGATCGGCCTTCGCCGCGGGCCCGGCGACTCTTTGCCGGCGCCGTGGTTCTCGCCCTGGCGGGCGCGGGCGTTATCGCCCTGGCATTCGGAAGGGAGGTCTGGCAGACATCGGCTCACGGACCGGGCGTCAACCTGCTGACGCAGGCGGGTGTGATTACGCGATACCTCGGTCTGATGTTCTGGCCATCTGCGCTGAGCGTGGAGCACGACGTTTCCCTGGTTAGCGCGGTCTGGTCTATACGGGTCCTGCTACCGGTGGTGCTGATGATCGCCCTTGCGGCGATCGGGGTGGTCCTGTTGGCGCGTCGTCGTCTGCTGGGTCTGTGCATCGGCTGGTTCTTTGTGTCTCTCGCCCCATCCTCGAGCATTGTGCCACGGGCCGAGCTAATGGTGGAGTATCGCACGTATCTGGCGGTTCTGGGTTTTGCGGGGGCGGCCGTGTGGCTGCTCAGCCGCCTCGCCGCCGTTATCACCGACCTGGTTCGCGGCGGGGTCAAAGTCAGGTTCGCACTCAGCATCGCCCTGAATGTGGGCGTGCTCGCAGCCTTGTCCGCCCGCACGATCGCGCGCCATGAGGTTTACGCCGACCCGGTTGCCCTGTGGGCCGACGCCGCAGCGAAGGCGCCGAATCGCGCCCGGCCGGCATTCAATCTGGGAACGTGCCTGGTGCGAAGCGGGCGATACGCTGAAGGGCTGCCCTACCTGCAACGAACCGAGGAGATGCAGCCGCAGAGGGCCGAAGTGCACGTGATTCTGGCCAAGGCTTATACGGCCCTGGATCGACTGGATGAGGCCGCCGGGGAATTGAAGCGCGCTGAAGCCCTGATGGTCGAGGCTCCGCCTGACGATCCCGAACTCGGCACCTCGATCATCGCCGGGCTGGCCCAGGAGTTCTGGACGCTCGGCAACCGTTATGCGTCGCGCGGGCAGCACGCGCAAGCCGCTGATTCCTACGGTCGCACGGTCGTCCACGACCCGGATCGCGCCGAGGCCTACTACAACCTGGGCGTGGTCCTGCTGATGGACCGGGACTATCACGGGGCTGTAGCGGCGTGGCGGCAGGGCCTGCGACGGCACGCGGACGATTTCGAGATGGCGGTGGAATTGGCCTGGCAATTGGCCGCTAGTCCGGATCCGGCCGTGCGGGACGGACCTGCGGCAACCCGTCTGGCCGAACACTTGGTGGACACAAGCCAGACGCCGTCCGCGGAGTTGTTGGACCTGCTGGCAGCCGCGCAAGCGCAGGCGGGTCGATTCGACGAAGCCGTAGCCAATGCTACCGAAGCGCTTCGTCTCGCGCGGGCCCGTGGTGATGAGCAGCTCGTCGAGAGGATTCGCAGCCGCCTCGAGACGTACGAGACCGGGCGAGCTCTTGGCCAGGGCCAATAGGATTTCGGCAGGATGAAACCGGCAACAGAGACGCAGGGCACTCAGGACACACTCGCGGCGGAGTCGGCTACCAGGTGGTACCGGCCCGCGCTGCTCATCGCGTGTGCCATCGCCCTGTTGGTCCACGCTCTCATCCTGCGCGACTATCTGGCGCACAACCCGGCGGCACAGACACCCATCGGCGACGGTGGAGTCTATTGGCGGATGGCCGAGCGCATCGCCGCGGGCCAGTTGCAGGACGACCGGCCTTTCTCCGCCGCTCCACTTTATCCGTATCTGCTCGCGGCAATCCGTGCCCTGGGAGGCGGGCTGGTCACGGTCTACGTGCTGCAGATGTTTCTGCACGTGCTGACCGCACCGTTGATTGCCGGGATCGCCCGGAGGCAGTTCGACGAAAGAGTCGGGCTGTCGGCGGCGATTCTGTTCCTGTGTCTGGGCGAACCGATCTTCAGCAGCTTGCGCGTACTGCACGGGACGTTGGCGATCCTGCTGGTCACGGTGGTCTGGGCGCAGTTGCTGCACGTTCAGGCCAACCCGACGGCCGGGCGCTGCGCTGTGGCCGGCGTGCTCAGCGGCCTGCTCTGTCTGGTGTATCCGCCCATGCAATTGTTCGTGCTCGTGGCTGCGGTCTGGGTCTGGCTGACGGCCAAGGGCCGGAGCTACGCGTGGGCCTGTGCCGGAACGTTCGTGGGGATGGCGCTGGTGGCGATCGCGCCGGCAACGGTACACAACTACCGTGCCTGCGGCGAGTTCATTCCCATCTCGTCGCACGGCGGGGTAGCCTTTCGGCTGGGATACGGACCGGAGGCCCGCGGGCTATACACGCCGATCCCCGGCTTTACGAGCACCAGCGAGGAGCAGCCATCCGACGCCGCCGCGTACTACCGTCGCGAGACGGGCCGAGAGGGCACGCCCGCCGAGATCGACCGGTTCTTCTTTAGACAAGGGGTGGACGAGATCCGGCGGAATCCCGCGGCGGCCGTGAGTCTGGCGTTTCGCAAGGCATACTGGTTCCTTACCGGGCGCTACTATCACGACATCTTCCAGATGGACTTCGAGGCCCGGCGAGGCTACGGGAGTGAGCTGCTGCTCCTGCTGTTGCCGACAGCCTGGTTGATGCTACCGGCGGTCGTCGGACTGGTAGCCATGCTGCGACATCCGGTCAGGAACGGGCCGGGCTGGATGTTCTTCGCGGTTCCGCTGATCGTGGTGGTGGCCTTCTGGTATTCGCCGCGGTATCGGGCACCGGCGATCCCGTTCGTCGTGATCTCCTGTGCGTGGGTGTTGGTTGCTGCGGCGCGCGGCCGGCGTCCGACCTGGGTCGTCGCGGCGACCGCGAGTCTGATCGGCGGGGTGGTCCTCGTCGGGTTGAACCGAGCCACCGGTTTCGACCATCCGGAGACGCGGGCCAGCGCCCTGGAGTTCAACATGGGCCTGGTGCTTCTCAGGCAGGACCGCGTGTCGGAAGCGGCGGAGAGTTTCCAGCGTGTTCTTGACAGCGATCCGAACCATGCAGGCGCGCTAGGCAAGTTGGCCGGGCTGCTGGCGGGTCAGGGTGCTCTGGCGGAAGCCGAGGTCCTGTGCCAGCGCGCCCTGAGCGTTGAGGCGAACAGCGCCGAGGCCCTTGCGACGCTGGGTAGCATCTATAGCGAGACGGGGCGGTTCGACGAGGCAGATGCTCTGCTTAAGAGGGCCATCGAGGCGGCACCGAGCTACGCCGAGGCGTATTACAACAGCGGGGTGAACCTGCTTCGGCAGGGGCTAGCCGATGAGGCCGTCGCCCGTTTCAAAGAGTGCCTCGAGCGTGACCCCGACTACTTTGAAGCGCTGAACAACCTGGGCAATCTGTCGGCCTCTGCCGGGCGGATCGAAGAAGCGTGGGAGTACTATCGGCGTGCCCTGGCGGTGAACGCGGATTCCGCCCAAGTACACAGCAACATGGCCCATCTCATGATGCAGACGGGCAAGCCCGAAGACGCGATCCGTCACTACGCCGAAGCGGTTCGCCTGGTCCCCACAAACGCACAAGGGCACGAGAACCTGGGGCTGGCCCTGCTTGCTGCGGGAAGGGCGCGCGAGGCGGTCAGCCACTTTGGCGAAGCCGTGCGGCTGGCACCGGGGCAGCCCGGACCTCCGTTGGATCTGGCCTGGCTGCTGGCCACGCACCCGGACGAAGCCGTCCGGGATGGCCGGCGGGCCGTGGAGCTGGCGGAGCGGGGCATCGCCCTGCTGGACACCGAGCAGCCGGCGGCACTCGAGATTCTCGCAGCAGCCCAGGCCGAGGTCGGTGCATTCCAGGAGGCCGTAGCAACGGCGACACGGGCGATCGAGCTGGCTGAGCAACGGAACTTACGGGCCCAGGCCGAGGCCGCGCGCCGACGGCTTGAACTCTACAGATCCGGCCGACCCTATCGCGAGTAGTACTCCGCACCGACGAATGGACGCGGGACGGTGATCGTCATGAACCGTTGCCGTTGGTCTGCCAATGGGGCGTCCAGGCGCGGTCGGAACCGTCGGGCGTGAAGAATCGGTTGTTGCCGTCGTAGCCAATGGCGCCGCCGTCGAGCACCTGGTAACCCAAGCCTTCCAACGTCTCGGCGGAACAATGTCCGTCCACCCAGAGGACGTTTCCCCGGCGCAGGTGGCGGGGATGGAGGGCGCAGCGGGACTGCGGTGACTTGTCGAAGTTGGCCATCTCGCCGCTGACGGGATCGACGCGCGGCGGATCGAGGTTGAAGCCCTCGTTGCCGTAGGCTTCCGCGTCTCTGGGGTCTTCCACGTACGGCGGACTATCCCGGTAGGGCAAACGCTCGTCTTCGCGCCAGTAAGCGGCAGTCCCCATGCTGTCGGCCACGGCCACGCAGGCAGAAGGAGACCGAACCCGCGTATACTGAACCGGCCAGTTCTTGAAGGATTCCAGGTCGTTGCTGTCGAACAACCGGGAATTGCCCAGGAACTGATAGTTGTACCCGTAGCAGCCGTTGCGCTCGTCCCTCCAGGTCGGCACGGCGGGGCAGACGTAGGTGTCGTTCGAGTAATTCTGGCGGTCCCCTTTCTCGCCGAACCTGTCCCAGGTTGTCTTGGTGGGCTGCGGATCGTCGAAAGGCGGGATGCCCACGTTGGAGCCCATCATGGCGAGGAACGTCGGGCGGTATTTCAGGCCGCCGGCAATCTCCTCCTGCCAATGCTGGTCGTCGACTTTGGGCAGACGCCCGGGCACAAACACATCGCCGTTGTCCAGGGCGTACATGGTCAGGCCCTGACCAAGCGTTCGGAGGCGCGTCAGGCACAGGGTGCCCTTGGCCTGTTTACGGGCCCGGGCCAGGGACGGCATCAGCAGCCCCATCAGGGCCGCCATGATGGAAATGACCACAAGCAGCTCGACCAGCGTAAAGCCGCCGCAGCGTCGGTAGGGCAACGGTGAGGCCCGGCATTGATGTCGCGTACGCACGCAGTACATCCGAAACAAGACCCCGAGGTGGCAGAAGCTCCAGGCAGGCATAAGGTGCGGTGCCTGTTGTCTACCACGATTCTATGCGAACCAGCGGTGCTCAGTCACGGGAAGTCCCGACAAGACCGATCGGGGGCGACACAGCAACAGACGGCAATGCGCCTTATAATATGGCTTCCCGCCCATGCCTCTTGGAATGCGAACTTTGATTCTGGCCAGCTTGGCTTTAACGGCGACCGGCCTGTCGATATCGGCCCAGGAAGCCCTTAGCGACCTCGACGCCGCTCTGGTCTCGTATTTCCAGGCGGAGTCGCCGGAGGCCCGCGACGAGATCGTCGGGCGTATAGCGGGCATGCCCGGGGTCACGGCCGGCGCAGTCGGTCAGCGCCTGCACGAGCTGCCGCTGTGGCTGCCGGTCCGGGCCGGAACGAGCTCATTCCCCATGGATGTGGGCGACGGCGAACAGCGTACGGTGTGCGTGCGGGTGCCTTCGGACTATGACCCGGGACGGCCCTGGCCCGTGTTGATCGCCCTGCACGGCTCGGGCGGGCGGGCGAAAGAGATGCTCGGTTTTGCGGCAGGGCTCCTGGGGGAGAAGGCCGAAGACATGATCGTGGCCGCTCCACAGGCCGTGCTGAACGGGCCCTTCGACCCGCAAAACGAGTCTGAACTGAACCAACCTGTCCACCTGCTTCGGCTCCTGCGACGGCGCTATCACGTGGACAGTAACCGCGTCTTTCTCATCGGCTACTCGAAGGGGGGCCATCGCACCGCCGGGGCCAGCGTCATGTTCGCAGATCAGTTCGCGGGAAGCGTGTGCATGGCCGGCATCATGGCACCATTGCCGCAGCGCGAGGGGCTGTATTCATACTTTCTGCCCAACCTGCAACACCTGCCCATGCTGATGGTATGGGGCGAGTTGGACGACCAGGGACCCAGCGGCAAACCGGGTTCGACCGGCGGCATCGCCGCAGTCAATCGGAGGCTCGCGGAAGCGCTGGAGACCAGGGACCTAGCCATCACCATGGTGGAGTTGCCCGGAGTGGGGCATGCGGGCGTACGACCGCCGTCCGAGCAGTGGGTCGCGCTGCTTGCGAGGACGCGCGCATGTTACCCCACGGAGACGGCCCATTGCTTCCGTTTCCCCGAGCAGGGGCGTGCGTACTGGCTCCGATTGGTGCGGTTTGCCGGTGAACCTTGGAGGGACGCTCAGCTTCGCATCGATCTGCGTCCGGGCGAGGACCCGCAGGAGGCGCTGCTTCGGGCCATCCGTTTGAAGCTGGGGCGCCTGGAGGGGCACGTGGAGGGTCAACTCGTCACGGTTCGCAGCAAGCGTGCCAAGGAGCTCGACGTCCTGCTGCACGAGACGCTGGTGGATTTCGACCGGCCGATCATCGTCAAGATGAACGGGCGTCGTGCCTTCGAGGGGCTCGTAGAACCTCGCATCGACACCCTGCTGGAAGTGGCGTCGGAGGACTGGGATTTCGATCGGCTGTTCCCGGTCCGCGTGCGCATCGGCATCGGTCGACGCGGGCGCCAGATGTAGCCGGGCCCGCCGAAGGCGGGGCTGTGTCGCCGAGTCACGGCCAAGGCGCAGCCGGCGCGGACTCTTGCGGTCGACTGTTGCTTTGAAGGCACGGTGGATCTTTGGTGGGCGACGGTACGAGAGTCTGTCTCGCACGCCCTGCCGCGCATCGGCGTACTGTTCCGGGAGTCACGAACAGCCGGTGGAAGGGAAAGTTCTGTGCATGGACGGGGCGGTGGCGGGCTTGCCTCGGGCAAACGGATGAGATAGGTTTTTACGGGCACGAGCAGAGCTTCGCGAGGCAACCATGGAACACAGTCTATCCTCCATCCTGCTTGGCCAGTTGAGCCCCACCGTGCCGACGCCAGGTGGGTTCATCGCCCTGTACAAGCCGATCATCGTACTGGTGGTCCTGTTCGGGTGGCTGTTTCTGACGCAGTGGGCCTACAAGGACATCGAGTACGTCAAGACCCGCATCTACCGCTGGCACTTGACGGTGTTCTCCGGGGGCGCCGTGGGGCTGTTGGCCTGGCTGTTCTTTCCCTTCCGCGGGGTGCTGTTCTGGTTCGGGTTGCTGCTGTTCCTGTTTCTCAGCCTTGGGGCCATCCTGACGTACGTCCTTCACAGGAATTCGCTGGTGGCCAAGAGCGCCCGAATTCTCACGCCGCGGCACATCCGAGGCATGGTGGTGCGGGTGACGGGCAAGGGCGACGCTCACGTCGAAGCCATCGAGCGCATTCGTATCAACAATTGGGAGGGTCGCCACGTCAAGGTTCCCGCCGATGACGAGGAGCGAGAGCAGTTCATGGCCATGCAGAATCTTCTCTCGGACGCCCTCTGGCGGCGATCCAGTGAGGTGGATCTGATTGCGGCCGGCGATCGCTCCCAGCTCGGGTATCGCATTGACGGCGTGCCCACCCCGCGTACGGACCTGCTCAAGCCGGACGAGATGGCCCAGGCCTTGACCATGCTCAAGAAGGTGGCCGGTCTGAACGTCGAGGAGAAGCGCAAGCCGCAACGGGGCAAGATGTCCGCACTGTACCCGCTGGGCACCAACAACCGGGTGCAGATGGAGGTTCGGTCCAGCGGATCGACGCATGGGGAGCGGGTGCAGATTCGGATTGCGGCGGACCTGGACAGCCTGCGTCTTCCGGACCTGGGTATAGCTCCGCCCCGTCTGGAGCTTTTCAAAAAGGTGGTGGAGATGCGGGCCGGGCTGGTGCTGTTCGGCGGCACGCCCAACAGCGGGGTGACCACCACGCAGTACGCCACGGCCCGGAGCCATGACGCCTTCATGAGCAACATCCACGCTCTGGAGCGGCGTCAATTGATGGAGCTGGAGAACATCACCCAGCATGTGCACGACAGCCAGAATCCGGACCTGGGCTTCGCCCGGCAGTTGCAGTCGATCCTGCGGCGCGAGCCGGACGTGGTGATTGTGGACGACTGTCCGGATCACGAGACGGCGGAGCTGGCCGCCCGGGCCGCCAGCGCCGGGCGAAAGATCTATCTGAGCGTCCGCGGGCGTGACTGCCTGAACGCCCTGAACAACTACCTCAATTTCCTGGAGGATAACAAGCTGGCCGCCAGCGTGTTGCTGGCGGTGACCAACCAGAGGCTGGTGCGCAAGCTGTGCCCCGAGTGCCGCGAGGCCTACACGCCTGACGAGAATCTGCTTCGCAAGGCCAACCTGCCGGCGGACAAGATCGAGCACTTTTACCGAACCCCGGTGGAGGTGCGGACCGACCGGCGAGGGAACCCCGTCCTCTGCAAGCACTGCCAGGGAACGGGCTATTACGGGCGCACAGGCCTGTTCGAAATCATGATCATCAACGATGACATCCGCAAGCTCATCCGGGCTGGAGCCAAGATGAGCGAAATCAAGCAGGCCGCTCGGAAGAACAAGATGCTGTACCTCCAGGAGGAGGGACTGATCAAGGTGATTGACAGCGTCACCAGCATGGACGAAGTCCTGCGAGCCTTGCGCAACGATAACAGACGATAGAGAAGAGATCGGGCTATGCTGCTCACAATCGCCGCACTCATCCTGGTTCTGCTGATCACGTTCGGCCAGTCCATCTGCGGGTTGTTCAGCGCCGCGATCATGTTTCTGCTGGCCCTGCTCAGCGCGAGTATTGCCTTTGCCACGTACGAATCCTTGAACGAAATGCTTGCGGGCAAGTATATCGGCGACTACGGTCATGCCGCCGCTTTGATGGTGGTTTTCCTCGTGGTGCTCATCGTCTCGCGGTTGCTGGTTGACACGTTCGTCAAGAAGAACCTGGAGTTTCACGGCATCATCGACCGCTTGGGCGCCGTGTTGTTCGGGTTCGGCACGGCCATGATCCTGACCGGGATGTTGGCCGTCGCCATTCAGCTTCTGCCCTTTGGGGAGGATATCCTGGGGTTCAGACGGCTGGTCAAAGTGGACCGCGTTACGGGCGAGCCGATCGCCGAGGCAGGCGGCGGTTCGCGGGACCCGTATTCGGTGCGTTACGAGAGCCGCTCGTTGTGGCCCAGCCCCGACGGGTTCACGGTCCGGCTGGTCAGCATGCTTTCGGCACACAGTCTCAGCGGCCAGTACTCGTTCGCGGACGTGCATCCGGACTTCCTCGACGAGCTGCAGATGGTGCGTATGGGGCCGGAGAAGGACAGCCGTCGTTGGGTCCCACATGACACCGTCGAGGTGAAAGCCGTCTGGCCCCTGGAGGATGGACAACTCCAGAACGGCGACCCATCGAAGCGGGCTGCCGAGAACCACTGGCTGTGTGTCCGAACCAAGGTGAGGAGCCCGGATGGGGCAGTGGATTCGGACAAGTCGCACCGGTTCGCCCCCATGCAGGTGCGACTGATCGGGTGGGAGACGGCGCGAGGAGAGGGCAACACCAAGGCGTATACCCCGATCGGGCTGGCCATGAATGTCATGGAGGACACGCCTCAAGGGGATCACGCGGTGGTTCCCAAGGACCGGCCGATGATGATGCCGCGTACCGGGGGAGGGCACGCGGCGGACTTCGTGTTCGACGTGCCCAAGACTTTTGTGCCGTGGTTCCTGGCGTACAAGCGGGGGGCGCGGGCCGAGGTGCGAGAAAGCGTGCTCAGGGCCGGCGCCCCGCAGCCCAGGATCGTTCAGGCCGTCACGGAAGAGACGGCGCCCGAGGCACCGCCGGCGGCCAGCGAACAGGAAGACCGCGTGCCGGGACGACACGTGCATTCGGGCCTGTCGCGCTTCGACCGCACGCTGCCGGTCGCGCTGGAACCCGATTGGATCACGGGCACGGACATGGACGTCAGCGGCGGCCGATTCCGCCAGGGGCATTGCGTGGTCGACTGGCCGCTGTTCGAGGCAGAGCCGTCCGTGGCCATCTCCAGCTTCTTCGTGCCGCCTGGCATGGAGCTGTTCCAACTGTCGGTGACGCGGGATGAGGCCGGCTCCATCTTCGGCCGAGCTCTGCAATTCACCCGGGAAACGCTTGCCCAATACACAGTACTTGACGAACACGGGGAGCGTTATTTCCGCATCGGTGAGATTCGCATCGCGGACATCGGCGGTCAGGAGAAGCTCGAGATTCAGTATTGGCCGCAGGCCGAGATGCCCGAGCGCTGCATTCGGAGCCCCAGACTCATACAGAATGAAAACCTGACCGGCAACTACACCCTGATCTATCTGTTTCTGATTCCCGAAGATCGCACGCCCGAGAGGTTCGATACAGGCAACCGCATCCGCATGTTGAAGTAGGTGTGATGCGGCAGGGCCAGGGGGGACCGGCAGGCTCGGGCCCAAGGCATCTTTTCGCCAGACTACCACGCTAAGGGCAGGCTACGGGGATCTTGTGACGTGCGCGTACAGCCGTAGTGGATAATGTACGCTCGGGACGCATCGAGCGTCTTTATGGTGAGGACTCTTGGAGACAAAGCATCGAAACACTGAAAACAAGAATGGAAGGTGCCGCCGTGGCGACTGCACCTTCCATTCCGTGATGCCCTTGCACCTCAAGAGCAGTGGACTATCCAACGGCTGTCCTGCGACGATGATCGCAGCGCCGCGTAACGTCTCACTATTTCTTCTTTCTCTTGCGGCGCTTCGTAGCCGTCTTCTTCTTGGTCTTGCGGGCCTTCTTGGCCTTGGTCGCCTTCTTGGCGGCCTTCTTACGACGTTTTCTGGGGGCTGCTTTGGTGGCGGCTTTCTTCCTTCTCTTCTTAGCCATGGA
>CP070685.1:2225032-2232330 GCA_020352895.1 Phycisphaerales bacterium | reverse complement strand
ATCTGACCGAGGCCGAAGGCGTGGCCGCGGTGATCGCCGCGCGGTCCGACGCGCAGCTCGCGGCCGCAAACCGCCTGATGCACGGGGCCGTCTCGCAGCGAGTGTTCGACCTGGGCGAGCGGCTGGCCGACCTGCTCTCGCTGGTCGAGGCGGACATCGACTTCTCCGAGGAGGAGATCACGTTCATCACGGCCGAAGAGCTGGCCGCGCAGACGAGCGGGCTGCGGGCCGAGCTACAGCAGATACGCGAGCAGGCCCTCAGTACCGAGCAGCTCGCGGTGATGCCGACGGTGGCCCTGGTCGGCCCCCCGAACGTGGGCAAATCCAGCCTGCTCAACGCGCTGAGCGGCGTGGACCGGGCCATCTGCTCACCGGTTCCGGGCACGACGCGGGACATGCTCAGCGCGCCGCTGGAACTGCGCCGGTGCGAGACAATGCTGGTGGACGCGGCCGGCCTGGGGCGCACGGAAACGAAGCTGGACCGGCAGGCCCACGCGCTGGCCTGCAAGATTGCGGGGCAGGCCGACGTGCTGGTGTTCGTGGTGGACCTGGCGGCCGAGCCACCGGCACCGCAGTTCGAGCTCCTGGAAGCACTGCCGGAGCGGCGGGGCGCAGTGGTGTACGCGGCCAACAAAGTGGACCTGCTGACGCGCGAGGAGATCAGCGTGCGTTGCGAGGAGCTGCGAGTACAGCGGGGGGAATTGATCTGGCCGGTCAGCGCGGTCACCGGGGACGGCCTGGACCGGCTGCGCGGACTGATCGAATCCAAACTGGACGCCCCGGAGGTAGATCGCGGTCGTGAGTTGCTGGCGTTGAACGCCCGGCACCGGCGGGCCATAGAGGAAGCCGAGGCCGCGCTTCAGCGCGCTGAGGGAATCTGCATTGCCAACCCTGATATCTTCGGCTCGGTCGAGGTTCTGGCCTGCGAACTGCGGGAAGCCTCGGATCAACTGGCAGTGATCACGGGGGCGGTACACCCGGAGGATCTGCTGGCCCGCGTCTTTGGTCGCTTCTGTATTGGCAAGTAAGGGGGCGTGCCCGACCGCAAGAGACGTGCTGATGGTGCAGGCACTCCGAATGCGGCGCCGCGTGAGGCCGATGGCGCGCTAGCTCGCGGAAACCCAGAGCAACAGCGCGCCAAGGCAAAGGCCGAAGAACATGAACTTTTCGCGAATGATCCGCATTTCTTCCGTCGTCACTTGGCATGGTCGCCAGCGACCTTGCTGCCGATACAGGACCCCAGTCTACCCGTTTTTCGGCAAAATTGGAAGCCTGGGCCGATTCTCGCGCCGATTGGGCCGCTTCAGGGGCCCAAAATCCCACGTTTCCGGCCCGCGAGCAGGCGTCCTGAAGGAATTGACACCTCAAGGCTATGACCTATAATGGCCGATGCTAGGAAATCCGCCGGGGGACCGGCCGGGGTACGTCCAGCGTTCCCGGCAGGCGCGGCGGATCGACTTTGTTCGGCCCTGGCAAGTGCTTTGGCCAAGGCAGGTTAGGCGCAGCAGGCCCGTGCCACCGAGGGCGCCTGCCGCCTGCTTCTCGAATCCGGAGAGACGGACGTGAGCGTCAGCCTCATTGACCGCAGCCTCGCAGACGGCGGATTCCGCCGCCTCGGAGACGTCGCCAGTGGGAACTAGCCGGTTCAACCACTGGGGATTCGGTCATCCGGAAATGGCCCCGTGCATCGGGAGGGAAGCGATGCACTGACGGGACGGGGCATGTCCGTAGTTGGACGCTTCGAGAAGTGGGCATCTTGGCGAAGAGGCCCACTTTTTTGTTGCTTGATTGGCACGTAGGCATGTGGGCCGCCACGACCCGGGGCGCGGTGAGGATTGTTGCGGAAAGCTCGAACAGGAACAGGAAAACACGACTCATGTCCTCAGACTTGCTGCGAATCGTAGACGGGCTTTCCCGGGAGAAAAACATCGATCGGGAAACGGTCTTCCAGGATCTGGAGGCGGCTATGGTCTCGGCCGCGCGAAAGGCGTACGGCCAGGATGACGAAGTGACGGTGAACATCGACCGTGACACCGGGAACATCACCGCAAGCCGGTTCGGCGAAGCGATCGAACTGAAGGACCTCGGCCGCATCGCCGCCCAGACCGCCAAACAGGTCATGATCCAGAGAATCCGCGAAGCCGAGCGCGGCAGCATTCTGGAGGAGTTTCTGGAGAAGAGAGGACAGATCATCACCGGCACGGTTACGCGATACGAGGGCGGGGCTCTGCTTGTGAACTTAGGACGAACAGAGGGCTACCTGCCGCGGAGCGAGCAGATCCCCGGAGAAACACATCACCCGGGCGAACGGATTCGGACGCTGATCCTGGATGTCCGCGAGGCCCCGCATCAGGTCAAGATCATCTTATCGCGATCGCACCCCGATTTGATCCGGCGGCTGTTCGAGCTGGAGGTCCCGGAGGTGGCCGAGCGGATCATCGAGATTCGGGCCCTGGCCCGCGAGGCGGGGTATCGCACCAAGGTGGCCGTGACTTCGATCGACACGCGCGTCGACGCAGTGGGGGCTTGCGTGGGCGTCCGCGGCAGCCGCATCAAGGCGATTGTGGACGAGTTGGGCGGCGAAAAGATCGACATCGTACGCTGGAACGAATCGTCGCAGATCCTGATTACCAACGCGCTGCGGCCGGCGGAAATCAGCGAGATCGCCCTGTGCCTGGAGCTGATGCGGGCCACCGTGGTGGTCAACGACGATCAGTTATCGCTGGCGATTGGGAAGCGCGGGCAGAACGTGCGTCTGGCCGCCCGCCTGACGAACTGGGACATCGATATCCTGACTCCGGCGGAATACAACAAGGGGCTGGACACGATGGAGAAAGAGCTCGGCGCTATAGAGGGCGTCGATGCCGTCGTGATCGAAAAGCTGCTGGCGATGGGCATGGTCTCTGTCATGGACGTGGAGGAGGTAGGGACCGAGCCACTGATTGAGGAGTTGGGGCTGGAGCCCGAAGTAGCCGAGCGGATGGTGGCCGTCGCCGCCGAGGCTGCTAAGCGGGTGGCCGCGGAGATGGAGGTCGAGAGGGCGGCCCGAGAGGCGGCCCGCAAGGCGGCGGCCGAGGCCGAAGCTGCCGAAGGTGAGGCCGCTGAGGGCGAAGCAGGCACGACGGATGAGGCCGATGGGGGAGGTGAAGCCGCCGAAGCGCTCGTGGCCTCTCCAACGGAGCCGACCGACAGCCCGGCGGCATCGGCCGGGGAACCCGAATCGCTCATGGGAGAGGAAAAGGGGCCAACTGTTACGGAAGCAGGTGGCGCAGACGAGCCCCCGCCTCCCGCCGTTGAGGGGTCGGAGGCGGAGAAGGTGGAGGCTGGCGCCGCGCTCGTGTCTTCAAGCGAAGATGAAGGTGAGGTCGGCCAGGAAGACCCCTCGACACCGGAGTCCACCGTAGAGACGCCGGAACCGGAAGAGTCCCGGACCGAAAGTCTCGATCAATAAACAAACGGGCGCACAACGCCGTTTCGGAGGAGTATTTTGGCGAAGCAGCTTCGGGTACACACGCTGGCCAAGGAGCTTGGCGTTGCCAGCAAGGCCATTTTGGAGAAGTGCCGCGCCGAAGGTCTGGACGTCAAGAACCATATGACTGCGCTCAACGCAGGCCTGGCGGCAACCATCCGCGAGTGGTTCAGCGAGGGACAGCATACGACCACTCTGGAGCAGTCCGAGCGGGTGGATCTCCGAAAGGCACGAGTCAAGCCCAAACGCAAGAAGGTCGCCAAGAAGGAAACCACGGCCGCCGAAGCGGACACGACGGTTGCAGTGGCCGAGGCACCTCCGGAAGAAGCGGGCGTCGCTGCGGAGGCGCCCGCGGTTGTGGAAGCGCCCGCGCCCCCGGAGGAGGTCAGCCGGCCAGCGGCAGCCGAAGCCCCTGCCGCCGTCCCAGAGGTGACGCCCGAAGCGCCCGTCGCCGAGCCGGCGCCCGAGTCGCCGGTACTGCCGCCTGAGTTCCCACCGCTCGCGGAGCCTGGCAAGCAGGAGCAGGCCGCGACGCCGGAGCCGCCGCCCATGATTGCCGCGGAGGCACCGGCGCCGGAGCCGGAGAAGATTGAGCCGGCCGGACCGCAGAACGTACCGGCACCCGCGGTGCTCAAGGGCCCGAGGGTCATCCGGGTGGAACGCCCTGAACCAATCGTGAGGCCGGTCCCCCGTGAACGACCCCCAGCTACTCGAGAACGTGCCGGCGAACCGCTCTCTGAGGCTCCTGCCAAGGGCGGTCGTCGCGGCCGGGGCGGCATCACCGAGGCCGAGAGGGAAGGAGAGCGGCGAAAAGGCCGAGCTCACCCGCGGCGCAGCGCAAGCTCAGAGGTGGATGCCGGGGAGCGGTTGCGCGAGTGGCGCGAGCGGGATGTGATCGAGCGACAAGAACGCATGCAGGCGGTCACGGGCAGGGGCCTGCATGCCCGCCGAGCGGTCAATCGCGCCGCCGGGGCGCCGCGCCCTGTCCCAGCTGCCAAGAAAAGCAAAGTGCAGATGCAGGAGCCCATCGTGCTCCGCGATTTCTGCGCGGAGACGGGCATCGGCATGGGCCGCTTGATGCCCAAGCTGATCAGCGAACACAAGATCAGGCCGAACATTACCATGACGCTGCCGACGGACTTGGCCCAGTTGTTGGCCTTGGACTTCGGTATCGAGCTGGACGTGACCGAGGCGAGATCGGCCCTGGATGAACTCCGGGAGCAATCCGCGAAACGAGATCGCAAGAACCTCCAGCGGCGGCCGCCGGTGGTCACCTTCCTGGGCCATGTAGATCACGGCAAGACGTCGCTGCTGGACCGGATTCGCAAGACCCGGGTGGCCGAGGGCGAATCGGGCGGCATCACGCAGCACATCGGGGCGTATCGGTTGGATCAGGACAACGTGTCCGTGTGCTTTCTGGACACGCCGGGGCACCAAGCGTTCACGGCCATGCGAGCACGCGGCGCCCAAATGACCGACGTGGTGGTGCTGGTGGTGGCGGCGGATGACGGGGTCATGGCCCAGACCGTCGAGGCGATCAACCATGCGAAAGCGGGCCAGGTCCCCATCGTCGTGGCCTTGAACAAGATTGACCTGCCCGGTGTGGACATGAACCGGGTATACGGCCAATTGGCCGAGCACGGCTTGGTGCCGACGGAATGGGGCGGCGATGTGGACGTTATCAAGACGTCCGCCCTGACGGGCGAGGGGCTGAGCGCTCTGGTGGAGCACCTGAGCACGCTGTCGGATCTCCTGAATCTGCGAGCTGATCCGGACGTGCAGGCCACGGGGACGGTGATCGAAGCCAACATGAAGGAAGGGGCCGGGGCCGCGGCCCGCGTGCTGGTAACGGAGGGCCGACTGCGTCCCGGCGCGATCGTGGTCTGCGGCAACAGCTTCGGCAAGGTGCGAGCCCTGATAGACGACCGGGGGCGGCGCGTGAAGGAGGCTCTGCCCGCCACGCCCGTGGAAGTGTTGGGGCTCAGCGCCGTGCCTGAAGCGGGAGACCGGCTGTACGAGGTCACTGACCTGCAGACCGCCAAGAACGTAGCCGAAGAGGTGGCCCAGGAGCGCCGCCAGCGCAGTCTCCAGGTCACACGCAAGCCGCGCTCGCTGGAGGATTTGTTCCGCGAGCGTGAGCAAGGCAAGATCCCCGAACTGAACGTGATCATTCGTGCGGACGTACAAGGTTCCGTGGACGTGCTCCGTAAAACGCTGGGGGAGATTCCCACGGATCAGGCCAAGCTCAACATTCTTCATGCCGGCGTGGGCGCGATAACGGAAGGCGACGTGGTGTTGGCCGAGGCATCCAACGCAATCATCTTCGGTTTCCACGTGGTGGCGGACGCGGCGGCGGAACGCCTCGCCACGGAAGAGGGCGTGGACATCCGGCTGTACCGGGTCATCTATAAGCTGACCGATGACATTCGCATGGCCCTGGAGGGCATGCTGGAACCGGAGAGCCAGGAGGAGACCCGGGGGCGTGCGGAGGTCCGCGATGTCTTCAAGATCTCCCGCGTCGGCGTGGTGGCGGGATGTTATGTCACCGACGGAATCATCTCCCGGCCCCATTACTTGCGGGTCATCCGCGACGGGCGGATCATCATGCCGACGGAGGAGGACGTACGGAAGGGCCGTCATCGAGAGGTGGAGAGCCTGCGGCGGTTCAAGGAAGACGTGCGTGAGGTACGCAGCGGCCTGGAATGCGGCATACGCGTAGCCGGTTTCGACGACGTAAAGGTCGATGACATCATAGAGTCCTATGAAGTGGTAAAGGTCGCTCGCAAGCTGGAATAGTGTCGCGGCGCGGCGACATGAGCCAAGACTGGACAGCGCCCTGAGGAGCCACGATGGCCTGTGGGCGGTCACTTCTGAAGAGGCGGAGCGGCCGATTGGTCTGCGTACCGATCGCGATACCAGGGCAAGCCGGCCGGTCGCCTTTGGTTGCAGTGCCGAGGTCGCGGCATGATTGAGTTCCGTGCCGAATGCGGACACACCATCCGGGCCCGTAACGAGGATGCGGGCAAGATGGTCAACTGTGCGTATTGCGGCAAGCGGGCCCTGGTTCCTTCGGACGAAACGGACCCCATGGAATCGCTCCTGGCCGACACGCTGGAGGAATCGCGCGAGCCGATCAAAGAGATGGACCGGGCCACGCCATGGGGCAAGGGGCTGGCGGCGGCCCCGCTGCGGATCGCCTGGACGGCGGTGTTTGTGGTCCTGGTGGCGAGCGTGCTCCTGCTGACCGTGCGCTGGGTCTATCGCGAAGTCACCAAGGGCCGGGAACCGGGAACGGGACTCTTCCCCGCGGGCGGCCGAGATACGGGCGAGGTGGAAGCTCCCACAGAACGCGAGCCGACACCCGGAACACGAGTGGACCAGAAAACGCCGACGGAGCAGACGCTCCCCACGCGCAGGGGCAACGCCCTTGCTCTGCTGGACCGGGATAAGGGCGGCGTGGTGGTCTTCTCCATCCCGCCCGGTCTGGACGTGTACGTGGGGGAATGGCCCAGCCGGAATGATCAGCCCTTGCGCTCGGATCTCTACAAGGGAAAGACCAGAGCACAACGGGGATTGGCGATCGAACTGGGACCGGGCGACTACCTGGTCAGCGTCGTGGCCGACACACTCAACACCGACCTGTGGGAGTACCCCGGCTACAACGAGAAGCTCCTGAGACCACTCGTTGAGACGGAGGACGCGGATGCGGCCTCCAGCGTCGCCGAGGAGCTGTTCCTGGAAGACGGCGGAGAGGAGTGGCGGGTGGAGAAGCTGGGGGCCGACTTCAAGCTGGTGCGCACCTACCTGGTGGAAGACCTTCGGGACAGAG
>CP070685.1:2210129-2224932 GCA_020352895.1 Phycisphaerales bacterium | reverse complement strand
CAAGCTGCCTCGACAACCTCCCTGCAGCAGAGTAGCACTGCCTCCTATCATCGCCAGCCGAGCCCAGAATCGTTTGCGCATGCGGTTCAACTCCGTTCTTACGGTTTCTCGTCGCACTGACAGATGTACCGGCCACATCCAGGGCAGCCCTTTCCGTACTTGGCCTCGATGGCCTCGGTCAGGTCAACCCCCTCTATGTTGGCGAGGGTGGCCAGCCAGGCCAGCACGTCAGCGAACTCGTCTGCCTTGTCCCGGGAACTCCCTTCGCCGATGGCGGTGGCCAACTCGCCGATCTCCTCGACCAGCCACAGAAAAGTACCCGCCGGGCCGCGCTCGCGGTCCTTTTGCGAGTACATCTTCTCGATAAGCTGCTGGAAGTCGCGAAGGTCCACGAACCGGGTTTCCTAATCGGGTAGAAACGAGCGGGCCGGGCTGTCAGGGTCCAGCTTCACCGCTTGCCGCGCGGCCGCTTGGGCATCGGTCGTCCTGCCAAGTCGCGCGTAACACAGGGCCAGACGCGCGGGGTGTTCCGCAGATCGGGGCTCAAGGCGCGACAAGACGGTATAGGCCACAGCGGCATCTTCCCACCGTTCGAAGCGGCTGTACAGGGCCCCGAGTCGCTCATGCACTTCTGGCCGGTACGGATCAACGTGAGCGGCGCGCTCCAGCCAGGTCAGGGCCTCCTGGTCCCGGCCGCGGCTGGTCACCAGAGTGGCGGCCTGCATGGCGACGTCAGCGTCCTCCGCGTCATGGCTCCACAGATCGATCAGGTTGCCCAGGGCTTCGCGCTCGTCTCCTCGCTCCAGGGCGAGCGCAGCCAGTCGCCGGTAGCTGATCGGATCGGCCGAGCAGTTCATCTTGAGCCGTTGGTACCATTCGCTTGCCTCTTCCTCTCGGTCTTGATCCCACAGGCTGTCCGCCCGCAGCCGGAGCGCGACCCAACTGTGGGGTTCCGCGTCGAGCAGGCGGTTGACCCAGCCGGCCGCATGCAGGGAAAGCGCGAGCCTCCTGCTCTTGTCCGCCTCACCTTCCACCGCGGCCAGCACCAGGCGGCAGAGCACTTCCAGCGCGCCTGTGTTGGCGGGATCCAGTTCCAGCGCTCGCATCGCCCACGTTCGGGCCTCCTCCACCTCACCTCTCAAGAGCGACAAATCGGCCAGTTGGGCCCGGCTGGCAGCGTCCCGGGGACGGAGCAGCGAGGCGGCCTTGAGCCAGAACGCCGAGGGCAGCGGATCGACGTTCAGACCCCAACCTTGGGCCTGTTCGCGGCCCCAGCCGCGGAAGTCCAACCAGAAGTCGCGGTCGCGAGTTCCGAGCACGCGGTTAAAGACTTCGCTTTGGGTGAGTCCTTCGCGAAAGGCAGCGAGCATGTCGAGGATGGCGTTGTATCCCCAGCGCGACACGATGTATTCGACCATCCATTCGCTCTGGGCGTACGCCAGTTGCCGGTCCGTGGGGCGCTCAGGGCGCACGAATCCCCAGTCGATCGTCTCTGGCGTGAACAAGCGATCCTCGCGGAGCGCACCAGCCAGCAGTTGCATCCAGGCCCAGGACTGTGGCATATCCTCCTGCGACACGGCCAGCCCTTCAGTGAGCCAGTGTGGAATGCGGTTCCTTGTGGCGGCGAGCGTGACCGTATGCACGAACTCATGCCGCAGCACCTTGGCCCAGTTGAAGTTTTGGCCGAAGCCGCTCGACGGGCGCGGAGCATCCATCGCGATGACTCGCCCGGTGCAAGCCCCGATCGTGTGAATCCAAGGGCGGCCGGTGATCCGCACGGCGAATTGGGCGTGCGTGGGAAACACCTCGACAATAGTCTTTTTCCGCAGTTCCGCGTCGTAGTCGAGGCAGACCTCCTCGCAGACGGATTCCAGGTAACGGATCAGATAAGGTGCGATGGCAACATCGGGAGACCCTTTGACCTTGACAACGAAGTTCTCGCTTTGGGTTTGCTCAAACTGTTGCAGAGTCTCCAGCAGGTCGAGCGTGTTGTAAGTCCGCCGGTTGAACGTGTCCAATTCCCAGGAGACATTGAGCGTGTCCCATGCCGCCCGCTCTTGTCCGGTCTCCATATACATTAAGCCCAGCTCTGTCCGGGGCTCAACCCATTCGGGGGCCAATTCGATGGCACGGAGCAAATGCTTCTCGGCATCGCTGAATTGTCGGCTGGCGGCGAGCCACCGACCCAGGGTGTATTCCAGCAAGGGACACTGCGGATTGACTTGTTCAACGCGCTCGCGGGTTCTGCGTGCGGCATCGGTTTGCCCCAGACGCGTCTGCGCCGCTGCCAGCGTGGAAAGCAGGGCCGGCTCCTTGGGGTTCAATCGAAGGGCGCGGCGGCATACGTCTGCGGCCTGCCGGTATTTGCGCTCGGTCATGCGCAGCTCGGCGAGAAGTAAGTGCGCCTCGGCCAGTCGGGGGTTGCGCCGCAGTGCGGCCCGGACGTGTTTCTCGGCCTTCTCGAAGTCCCATTGCTCCAGGGCGGCGCGGCCGAGCCCGACATGAGCATCGGACAGGTAGGGATTCAGGCGCAAGGCGGCTCCGTACTCTTCTACCGCTTCGGGGATGTTGTACTTGCTCAGGAGCAGGAAGCCTGCCGCCAGGCGTGCCCGCCAGTTCCGCCGATCAAGGCGCTCGTACGCGTACTGGAAGAGTTCCTGCAGAACATAGACGGTGCGGTCCTTCAAATGGGGGTGCTGGGAGAGAACGGAGTAGCGGTACAGCCCACGACCGGCCAGGACCAGTTCATCGGCTGTCGGGGGCAGCGCGCGCCGCAGCAACTCTTCAAACCAAGCATAGGTCTCGATGGCCTCCTGCTTGCGCCCGGTCAACTCATAAAGCTGCCCCAGGCGGACGCGACAGCCCATGTGGCCGGGATCCTGGGCTAGGCCCGCTTCTGCATGGATGATGGCCTCCAGGTAGCGGCCAACGTTGGATAGGGCCCGGGCCATCGCTTCGCGCCAATCGGGGGAATCTGACCCGGCCGCCCCGACCCCCTCCAACTCGGCAATCTCGTCTTCGTAGCGTCCGATCTGTTCGAAGCAGCGGGACAGGCCGAGGGCAATGTCCAGGGCCGCTTCCGTCGCGTCCCGACGCTCGGCCAGCCTGCGGTACTCCTCCGCGGTCCACTCGAAGTAGCCCTGCTCGTAATAGCCGGACAGTCGCGCCAGTTCTTGCTCGACGGAGGGGACCGGTGCGCCCTTTCCCGCAGCGGGAAGTGCCGACACACTGATGATCGCCAACCATCCAATCCAGACTGCTGCGATTAGTCCGCGCACGTCCTACCTGTCTTCATTCGCCAAGAGAAACTCGGCGTACCCTTTGAATTGTAGCGGTCAGGGCGGCTCGCCACCGACCGGGGACGCTTTCGCGAGCCTGAAGGGGCTTTTCGCCTTCAGTCTTCCACCTCCAGCCCGAGGCGGGTCAGTTCCTCGCGGGCCTGGCGGATACGGCGTCCGAACAGACGCTCAATCTCGGCAGGCGTCGTGCGAAGGACCGTGTCGCCCCCCGCGATCACCTTAAAGACAAAGCCGCGCTCGTCCAGGAACAGCTCACTTGCCGGGGGGATCATCCCCTCGCTGTCCTCAACCTTATAAGCGATGCGGTCCGAGCCGCCCGCCGTTGGCCCGATGGGTCCCAGCACTCGAAGGGTTCGCAGCACCGCGCCCTTGCGGGTGCTGCTATAAGATGAGAATGCGTACAGCTCCGGTTCGTCCAGCGGCACGATACGCGGAAGCATGCGCTGCAACGCCATGGGCACGTACGTCCCGGTTACTTCGAGCACGTCGTTGGTCAGCGACGAGTCGCCCATCAGCTCTGTGTATGAGAGAATCAGCTTGTCATTCTCACGGATGCCGCGTTCCACGTGATCCATGACCGTGATCGGGCGGTCTTCGGTCGCCGGTGTAACCACGCGCACGCGCATCTCGAACATACCGCTCATCAGATCTTCGCTGACAAAGTAATCATTCCGGATGTAGTGATATGTGCCGTTTGGAAAGAACATCCAGCCGCGCTCGCTGACACGCACCCCATTCTTTCCGTTCCGCGTCTCGGCGCACTCTCGAATGTGGGCGGTGCCGACATCCTGCCCCCCTCGTCGCATCAGCATGTAGGCATCGGCGTCGAGCCGTTCGGCCAGCCGGATCGACGGGATTCTGGCCAGCAATTCCTGGCCGCGCTGTAAGGCGCCGTCCAGAATCTCGGAGGACACCTCTGAGCGGACCATCTCGAACGAGTCCACCATGATCGCGAACATGGCCGCAGCGGTGTCCTCGTCCGTCCGCGGCACCTTGAAGCTGATTCGGAAGAACTCGCGGGCGTCGATCTGGACCACGGCTTCGAAGATCGACCAATCCCCGCTGATCTCGCGGTACCGGCCGTGCCAGACGGCTCCTGGTCGGGCGGCGATCTGCCGCTCGGCACGTTTCTCTGTTTCCACTCCCGTATCAAACCTTTTGGCCCAGAAGGCCCGGAGCATGTCTACGGACTCCGCGGCTCGCATGGAACGATTGGTGCGATCCAGGGCCACGACCAGGACCCAGGGGCGGGTCAGGTGCACGAACTCAACCAGTTGGTACCCGTCCAGCTCGTCACGGACTTTATGCTGATTGATCTTGGCTTGGGCAAACGGGCGGATCGAGAACCCGAAACTACCGTCCACGAAGCGATCGCCCAGCAGTTGTCGTCTGACTTCTTCCTGGGCGCGGCTTGGGGCGCCTCCCGTGGCCAGGATCAGAAACCATGTTGCTGTTATCAAGCATCTGTTTGCAGATCGCATTGTCACCGACTCCGGCTTGCAGAATCACGGCCGGTTCCAGCGGGCGTCTATCTCCGCAAGGATTCCGCCTGCCTCTGGGAACCGGGCGAAAACCTGACGCTGGGGAACAGCAATCAGGCTCTGTCTGCCACCATAATAGAGCTCCGTCAGGTTCCCTTGTGGGTCAAAATACCAACGTTGCGGTTCAGGATCGAAGTCTTTGATGACGCGCGCCCCCAGTCCACGCCCCCTGCTCTCCTCTTGTCCCGGCCCGATGGGCTCGGCGCGCATCCAGAAGACGTCGTGCACCAGCGGGTATCCTGACGTGCTGAACAGAAAGCTCTCTTCAGCGCGGGCCTCGGATGCCACCACGAAAAAGGCCCACTCCGGCAGGGGATCCGGGAGATAAGGGTCGCCAATCGGCATCCGGCGCGACACTTCCTCATTACGCTCGTTGGACCACTCGTGGAGCAAAGTAGCCTCGTTCTCATCACGAGACTCAGCGAGCTTCCATCGCGCTGCCCCCCCCTCATCGCGCTCCCAGCCCTGCGCCCTCATGGCCACAATGCCGCCTTCGTGTGGCAGGAACGCGGCCGAACGACCTTGATATAGCGCATCGCCTGTTGGCTGGTAATGGTAGGCGGAGTCGACAATAAAGCCCGACCGGCCCTCCAGCGTCCCTGTGCGGCGCGCCACGCGCTGGAAGCCGCGCGCGGTTTCGTCGTGCATGATCAGGTACCACCACTCCCGGTCCTGGTTGGGCCAGAGCTCGGCCACGTCGCGGGCCACGCGTGCGGCCAGGCGCCGACCGCGCTCCAAGGCTGGCGTCAGATCCTCCGTCTCGCCGGTGGGCCTTAGGGTTCGCAGGATCGTCTGTTCGGCCCTTAGCAGGTCGGATTCGCTGTCGGCCTCGGCCGTGCCGACGAGCATCACGGCCTGGCCCCCTCCCAGTGCTCGCACCGCCACAGACTGCGTAAGGTCGCGATGGTCCACCCTGGCGAGCTGGCCTCGGGCGAATCTGCTCTGCTCGTCGCCGCCTTCCTCGATCGATGCGGGTTCCTGGCCGTCTGAAGCGCGACTGACATAGTCCCGAACAAGGCTGGCCGATTCCCGCCCGGGAGCCAGAAAGGTCTTGCGCGCTACCACGTGCCATACGGCCTCCTTGCCCGGATCGGCGAAGCAAATCACCGAATCGGGGTGGCTGCCTGGGGCGAAGCGAGCTTCTCTGGGCGCCAGGAAGCGAAAAGAAGTCTTGGCCCAAAGAACAGAGGGATCATCTGTCATGGGAGGATTGAGCAGTTCAATAGATGCCGTCACATCGCGCAGGAGACGGATGTCGCCCGGAGTGACCGGACTGGGATTGTCCATCATGGCCCAATACACGGTTCCACCCGGCGCGACGCCCAGGTGTATGACAACTGAGCCTACAGAGACGAGCGAACCGGGAATCGGGCCGAAGGGCTCCCGGCCGAGGTCCCGGAACGCGCCCTCCAGCGCGGCCGGGGGCAGCCCGAAGATGCGGGCCAGGGTGTCCGGCCTGGTAAACTGCGACGGCGGGTTGAATGCTTCCATCTCGAAGCGTCTCAACTGGATCTGCCGTCCGCCGCCGCGGCGATTCTCCACGAACACGAATCCCGAGGGAGCCAGGGCGCGCCCACCGGGGCTCCATCCCGCCGGACAGCGCACACTGATGTTCCAGTCACCCAGGGAAAAGCGCTCGCCCAATTCCGTGTCGGGTACTCTTCGGCGGATCGTGATCACGCCCAGGGCCAGCAACACAGAACCTGCCAGCAGGCCGGCCGAAGCGACCAGAGCCAGGGTGGGTCGCCCTGCCTTCTGCTGTGCGTACACTTGATACATCGCAGTCATTGTAAGTGTCGCTTTGGGGGGCCGCAAACGGCTCCGGGGCCCGAGAACGAATTGACCCTCCTTTGCGTCTGTCTATAATGAAATCGCTTCCAGGAGTTCCTCTGATGCAAGTATGGCTGAACGGTCAAGAACGCACACTCGACGAGAACATCTCTCTCGGTGCGCTCCTGGATGAACTTGGGCTGGCCCCGCAGCGCGTGGCCGTCGAGGTCAACCGCGACTTGGTGCGCCGCGCGGAATACCCCACGACCGCTCTGCATGAAGGCGATCGCATCGAGATCGTCACTCTTGTGGGAGGCGGATGATGTCAGAAGCCTTGCGGATCGGACCGTTCGAATTACGCAGCCGGCTGTTCGTGGGCACGGGTAAGTATGCGACGTACGAACTCATGCAACAGGCCCTCGAGGCCTCAGGCTGTCAGGTGGTCACCGTGGCCGTTCGGCGTGAACGTCTCTATGATCAGAACAATCGCTCGTTGCTGGACTTCATCGATTTGAGCCGATACCTCATCCTGCCCAACACCGCGGGCTGCTTTACTGCCGATGACGCCGTACGCCATGCCCGTCTGGCTCGCGAACTGCTCGAAGGCATGGACAACCCCGGTGCCCAGTGGGTCAAGCTGGAAGTCTTAGCTGACAAGAAGACGCTGCTGCCCGATCCGGTTGGCACTCTTGAGGCTACCGAGAAACTGGTCAACGAGGGCTTCATCGTGCTGGTGTACACGACGGACGACCCCGTCGTCGCCAAGCGGCTCAAAGACGCGGGTGCTACCAGCGTGATGCCCGCTGGCTCGCCCATCGGGTCCGGCCAAGGCATTCTCAATCCCAGCAATCTGCGGATTTGCCTGGAATACCTCAAGGGCGGTGATCCGGACTTTCCGGTCGTCGTGGATGCCGGCGTGGGCACGGCCTCCGACGTGACTGAGGCCATGGAGATGGGATTTGACGGCGTGCTGCTCAATACAGGTGTAGCCGGGGCGAAGGATCCCGTACGCATGGCCCGGGCTATGAAAGCCGCCCTGGAGGCGGGGTACGACGCCTTTCATGCCGGCCGCATACCGAGGAAGCTCTATGCGACGGCCAGTTCGCCTCTCACAGACCTGATCGAGTCGGGTTCAAAGTAATATGATGAATGCGCCGCTTCGAATCGGTGATATTGAGTTACCTTGGGGCGCTTTGCAAGCGCGGTCGTCGTGGTCATGAACCGCAGGACGCGCAACAAGCTGTGTATCTGGATCATCGTTATCGGGCTGATCAACTGCTTGGCGTATACGATCGTCTATGCCTACGTGGGCGGGGATGCCCGGAACGGAGAGATCACCGAAGACGGCCGATACATGGTCCGCGGCCACTATCTCCGCGGGCAGGAGGGCAAGGAAACCACGGTGACGCGGGCCGCCTGGATTTATTCGTATCTGCACTCGATTACGATTTGGCCCACCCAGGCGGCGGTGCTCGTGGCCATGCTCATTCTGGCCCGTCCGCACATCATTGCCACCATGAAGGAAGACTCCTTCATCAGTGGACCCACGTTCGTGACCGTCAGCATCACGATCATCGTGCTGGTGGTCAGCGTCACCACGATCTGGTTCCTCTTGGATTTCATGATCGAGCTGAGCGTCCCCAACTCCTGGCAGGTGGCCGTCGTGGCGGCTCTGGTCCTCGGCGGTCTGGCATCCGCATTCGTCGCGCGCCGTCGCTTGGTGCGCCGCTGAAGCCATGAGTCCCCCTTCCCTTAGGGCAGAGCACCTTCTGGGTCTTTCCGGCCCGCTGGCCGCCGCGCTGGACGGCTTCGAGTTGCGTGAGCAGCAACTGGAAATGACACGCTTGGTGCAGCGGGCCCTGGAAGACTCCAGCCACCTGATGGTCGAAGCCGGCACGGGTGTCGGCAAGAGTTTCGCCTACCTGACCCCAGCGATGCTGCATGCAGCCCGAGGTGGTCCTGCCGTCGTGGTCAGCACGCACACGATCGCCTTGCAGGAACAGCTCATCCACAAGGACATCCCTTTTCTGCAGCAGGTGCTTCCGGTCCATGTTCCCGCGGTGCTGGTCAAGGGGCGTAATAACTACTTGAGTTTGCGCCGGCTGGCCCGGGCCAGTCAGCAGCAGGAAACGCTCTTTGCAGACCGCAAGCGGCTCAGCGAGTTGCACCGCATCGAGGACTGGGCCTACGTGACGGAAGAAGGCTCGCTGAGCGACATTAATCCCCAACCGGACTTGGACGTCTGGACGAGGATCCGCTCTGACCACGGCAACTGCATGGGCCGTCGCTGCCCCACCTACGACAAATGCTTCTATCATCGGGCCAGGCGTCAGGCTGAAGACGCCCGCATTCTGGTGGTCAATCATGCCCTGCTTTTCTCCGACTTGGCTCTCCGCCGGCAGGGCGTTCAGATGCTGCCCGAATACGACGTGGTCATCATCGATGAGGCTCATACGATCGAATCCGTTGCTGCCGAACACTTTGGTGGTTCCGTGGCCGAGGCGCAGATCAACTACTTGTTGAACAGTCTGGCGGCCGGCCGAAAGAAGCGAGGTTTCCTCGCGTCCTGCGGCGCGGAATACCTGACTGACGCCGTGGATGTTTGTCGGCAGGCCGTGCGCGACTTCTTTCAGGACGTGCGAGCATGGTATCGAGCTCGCGGAAGGCCTAGTGCCCGGCTGACCGAGCCCAACTTTGTAGGCAACTCGCTGTCGCCGGCTCTACGACAGCTTCGTGCCGACCTCCTGCCGCTGCGCAAACGACTCGAGAGGCAGGAGGACCGCTATGAGCTGGGCAGTTTCCTCGACCGGTGTGAAAGCTTCGCCGTTGCTCTGGACGCGCTGATCGGGCTGGAGCGCGAGGACCATGTCTACTGGCTGGAGGTGGCGTCCAGGCCGCCGCATTTCGTGACCCTCCATGGAGCCCCGATCGAACTGGGGCCGGTGCTGCGCGAGACGCTGCTGGAGCCCATGTCCAGCGTGATCCTGACCAGCGCCACGCTCTCGATCTCTGATGAGAAGGGGCTTGACTACCTGGCGCGTCGTCTCGGGACCGAAGGGGCCGACAAGCAAAAGCTCGGTTCGCCCTTCCATTACGCCGACCAGGTTGAGCTGCATCTGGAGCCCGCCCTGCCCGAGCCCAGCGATGCGTCTTACGCTGAGCGCATTGCACCGGCCATACGCAAGTATCTGGCCAGGACGGAAGGGCACGCTCTGGTACTGTTCACGAGCTACACGGCGATCCGGGCCGCCGCCGAACGTCTGCGCGACTGGTGCGCCGAGCGCGGGTACAACCTGATGACGCAGGGCGAGGGCATTCCCCGTAGCGAGATGCTGTCGCGGCTGCGCAGTGAGCCTCATTCCATCATCTTCGGCACGGAGAGTTTCTGGAACGGTGTCGATGTTCCCGGCGACGCGCTTCGGAATGTCATCATCGTCAAGCTGCCCTTCGATGTCCCCGATCACCCGCTGATCGAGGCCCGCATGGATCGCATCCGGCAGCAGGGCGGCTCGCCGTTCTCAGACTACCAGTTGCCCGAAGCGATCCTTCGTTTCAAACAAGGCTTCGGGCGGCTGATTCGCTCAACTAGGGACTACGGCATCGTAGCGGTTCTGGACAGCCGCATTCTCCGGAAGCCATATGGCCGGCGCTTTCTTGACGCGCTGCCGGAATGCAAACTCTTCATTCACGGGAACGAATCACAAGTCCCTCTTTGACCTTGACCCCGGCGAAGGACATGAAGTGCGTTGCGCAGGGCCGGCTGCCGGGGAAAGCGAGAATGCCTCCGTTCGCGCACCGCGGAGGGATCAGCGCCCTGATTACAGAGCCGACGGTTGTGCCGGGGCGGGGCGTGGTATCGCGGGTACAACCATCCCGAAGTACGGCAGTCGATTCATGCGGGCTTGCAGGTAAATTTCTCCCAAGATGGCGCTTGCTACCCAGGATGCCCAAGGCCGGGGCGAGAACCGCTCACCATATCGATCGAGCAGAATCACGCGCACGCGAAGCCGCAAGGCCACCAGCATCATGCCCGAGGCCAGCGTGAGAACGTGTCCCAGAATGCTCAGTCCGAATGCCGACTGCATGTCGGTCCCGCCCGTGAACGAGAGAAGGCCGGACGAGTTGATGCCGTAGATGCATAACATGGCCAGGACGAGACGGCGGTCGACTCTGGCCGGCGCCCCCAATGCGTTCAGTGTTCTTATTCGCGTCAAGTACCAGATAGGCAGATAAAGACCGAAGGTGAGCAACGTATAGACAGCTACGAGCGCCGAGGAGGTGTCGCCAAGCATAGCCGCCCGGTCCGCTTCCGGGCTGTCCAGTGCCGGCATCGCAGTAGGGCCCTGCATCCGAGGAAGTCCTGAGCGTGTACCCGCAGGATCGGCGTGGGACCAGTCGGGTCTCCTGGACTGGTCTGTCCACTGAGCCTATGCATCGGTGCGCCGTGGAGGTTTCTTTTGATATGGCCTGCCCGTGATTGGATCGCTGAGTTATCAGCCCAGCAGGACGTCCAGGAATCTGCCGGTTTCACCCTTCTCTTTCACTACCATGACGGGCAGAGCGCTGAAGACCAGTATGCGCTCTACGGTGGCGCCCATCAGCGTCGCTGCGGAGCGAGACCTCCCGCGGCTGCCAATCAGCACCAAGTCCATTTTGCGGGCGACAGCCAGGTCGCTGATTACCTCGGCGGTCTTGTCTGAAAGCGTCATGACCGGCTCAACCGGGACACCCATCGTGTCCAAATCCTCAGTGAATGCCCGGTAGGCTTCCCGGGCTTTGGCTTCCATGGCCTGTGCGGCTTCCTCCGGCGTCATGCCAGTGCTCCGGTGTCCGTAGCCCACGGCGTATACATGCTGGCAGACTACTTCGGGCTCGCCCGTTATGGCGGCATGGGCCAACGCAATGGCGGCTTCCAGGGCCATGCGGGCGTGCCTGCCGAAATCCACCGGGACGAGGATGCGGGCGAAATGCGGAAGGGCTTGCTCCGGCACGACCAGCACGTTGCAGGGGGCCTTGCGGGCCAGTTTCATGAAGCCCGATCCGATGGCCATTTGGCTGTGCGGCAACCGTCGGCCCACTACCACGAGGTCCAAGTCCTCATTCTTCGCTGTGGCAAGCACCTCGCCGAGACCTGTCTCTTCGTGCACGGTGCACGTCGTCCGGGAGGCCAGCTCCGCAGGCAGACTCGCCGCGACTCGCCTGGCAAACTCCGTTTTTTGAGTGGGTGGCGGTTCCTCTCCAGTCCCTTCCTCCCCGAAGAACACCGCGTGAACCTGCCGGCTGTCGGCCAGCTTGGCGATCCGGCCGGCGTAACTGAGAACAGCCTCATCGGCCGGCGATCCGTTGAGAAACACCCCGATACGCTCAAACTGCTTCATGTCCGCACGCTCCCGGTAAGAGGTTGGCCACCTCCGGCGGCTCCAGCGACTCTGGCCCCCTGCGCCATTCTCGCCTTCTGGGCCATGTTACTTTCCCGCGTCCCTGGTGGAAAATCCCGGAACTAGACACACCGACTGGGTCTCGGTCCTCTCTCCCCGAACCGCCGGTGCCGAAGACGGTCAATCGTCTGGTACGCACGGCTCGGAAAAGGCCCTACCGGATATAACCCAGGGCCTTTAGATCCTCGATTGTCTGAACGCCCACCTCCACGCGGAGCTCCTCCCCGTCCACAAGCGGAGGGTGAGTCCGTTGCCACGCCGTCATCATGTTCTCCATGCGTCGGACCAGGTAAGGCCTGCTGGCTGCAAGGTTGGTCGTTTCCTCAGGGTCGGCCCGGAATTGGTACAGTTCGTACTCAGCGTCGCTCGGTCCCCTGCCTCCCTCTGCGGCCTCAGGATGCGGTGCGATCAGTTTCCATTCCGACCAGATCAGGGCGCTCCTGCCCACGTCCTGGAACCAAGTCTCCACCACCGAGAACGGAAACGGGGACTCCACGGAGGGACCGTAGATCATTTGTTTCAGAGATTTTCCCTGCTTCGCAGGAGGATCGTATTCGATGCCGAGCAAATCCAGCACGGTGGGCATAAGGCAGGTCAGCTCGACGCGAGCGCAGTGCCGCCGGGCGACCCGTTCCAGAGCCGGGTGCGAAAGGATGAACGGAACCCAGATGGTGGAGTTATACAGGGTGCGACCATGTCCCTGGTCCTCCGGATGATATTGCCCGAATCCCTCTCCGTGGTCGGACGTGATGATCACCAAAGTGTCCTCGTGACCTAGGGCCCGGATTCCCTGCAGCAGATCCGCGATCGCTGCGTCCACATAACGTACCTGCCTGTCGTAGCTGGCTGTGGATTCCGCCCGGAGTGCACGGTCGAGTCGTCTGAAGCGCCCCGCAACCGCCTCATCGAGCAGGGGCGCGTGGACGTCCACGTATGTCAGGTGGGCGAAGAACTTGTTGCCGCGGCTGGGGCCCTGCAGGTGTTGCAGCAGGTCGGCGTTGACCTGTTCAGCGGTCCGTTTGCGTTCTCCGTACCCGCTTCGCCAGAAGAAGTCTCCCGTGTCTACGTAGTGGTCATAGCCCTGGTCGAAATTGAACACCGTGTTCAGGTTCGGGTTCGCCGTGATTCCTATCGTGTAGTATCCATGGTCATGCAAGGCTTCCGCCAGCGTGCGGAATGAATCATGTAGTTGGCGGTTGTTGGTTTGTTCGGTTGGCTCGTCGATGTTCAGTGACCTTGGGTAAAGCCCGGTCATGGCCGCCGCCATGGAGGGGCGCGTCCACGGCGCTGCCGCCAGTGCTTGCTCGAAGAGGACGCCCCTGCGGGCCAAGGCGTCGATGGTGGGCGACACCGGGTGCTTGTATCCGTAGGTGCCCAAGTGGTCGGCCCGTAGGGTGCAGATGGTGAGCCAAAGCACGTTGGTACGACTGTGGTGCATGGAGTCAGGCGGCTCGTGACGCCGGCACCCAACCGCGAGGAGAACCGCCATGCCAAGTCCACAGGTCAGTCCAGATCGAATCCGGTCGCGCCGCAGGGGCCGTCCACCTAAGCGTCCTGCCGAGCAGAGATCAGGCTTTCGTCGTCCTGACATGCCGCGTGCACTCACGAGCCGCCGGCCCGGTGTTCTGTCGAGCTGCTCGACGGCAGTCATCGCCGGGCTCGGTGCTCATCCAGTCTAACCGATTCAAGCAGTGGTTGGGCGACGGTCCCAGGCCCGGGTGTCCTGTTGCGCCCGGCTCGCTTGCAGGAAGGGTCGCCGGAAGGAACGTCTATCCCGTCCCGCTGGACTGTTTTTTCGGGTCTGGTCCTGACAGCGCCCACGGCGAGTCCGCAACCCCAGCCGTGCCCGGGGAATAGGAACACGAACGCTTTTCTCTAACATGACTCTCCTGTGGGAAATCCGGCTTGAATGCGGATGTTGGGGCGATACAATGAAACCGCGGTTGCGGCTCGTTTTGGGCCGCCGGCAGTCCGCGGCTCGGTGGGCGCGGTCCAGGTCGTGATGACGCCGAGCGCCGGGGTGTGGAGCTTGAGGCCAAACGGATGGAACCTGCCTTCGGCCCCACCTCCGAACAGGGCCCCCTCTAGATCCTAACAGCGAGGCAGGACTTCGACTCGCAGGAGGAGACTGATGGCTGATACCGATGCCAACGGCGAATACCCGACCATTCTCGGTGCTGACGCCCGTTTCAAAGGAGAGCTGGAGTTTGACAAAGGCGTGCGTCTTCTGGGTACCTTCGACGGCTCGATCAAGAGCAAGGGACGATTGCATGTGGCTCCTGGGGCGAAGCTGAACGCCGAGGTCAACGCCGCCGACGTGCAAATAGAAGGTGAAGTGAGGGGCAACCTGACGGCCAGCGGCAGAGTCCATCTGAAGTCTACAGCCAGGCTGGAGGGCGACCTGAAGACGGCACGCCTGGAGGTGACCGAAGGGGCCGTCTTCATTGGCAGGTGCGAGGTCGGTCCTTCGGACGGCGTCAAGGGACACACCATCTTATCGACCTCGGCAGCCGAGGCCCAACCCAGAAGCGAGCCAACGCCGAAGAAGGGCACCGCCCAGCCCGTGGGCGCGGGCAAGTAGCCCGAGAAGTCGTTCCCGGCTCGACGCCGGCGCGGTAGGTGCCGATGGCCTCGTTCGGTCTGAAGAGCAAGCCCAAGACGAAAGAGGTGACTTGCCCGTATTGCGAGCGAGCCTTCGAGGTGGCCGGGCGAACCATGTCTCTGTTTTGTCCACAGTGCCGCCAGCGGGTCATCG
>CP070685.1:2198609-2210029 GCA_020352895.1 Phycisphaerales bacterium | reverse complement strand
ACGTTGCCCCGGGCCTCGGCGATGCCCCGGTTCAGGGCGGACGTAAGCCCGCGCTCGGTGGTGCGATCGATAAGTCGTACCTTGCAATCGTTCGCGGCGCGCTCGCCCACCACCTGCCAGGTGCCGTCCGGCGAGTGGTCGTCCACCACGATGATCTCGTGCAGCGCGGCAACGTGGCGTTCGATCTGTTCGATCAGCGGGATGATGTTGCCCCGCTCGTTATAAGTGGGCAGGATGACCGAGACCTGCATTTCCTGAGTCATGGGATGCCGATTATAGCGATTGGGCCTGCTCCCGACGAACGAGAGGGTCGGGCTCTTGTCCGGGGTGGGCGAGGGTCGTAAGATGTCTGCGGCGAATCCGTCCGACGCTGAGCCGGCGGCGACTGTCCCCGTAGCCCAATAGGATAGAGCGTTGGCCTCCGGAGCCAAAGGTTGCAGGTTCGAATCCTGCCGGGGACGATCCTTTCCACAGTCCATATGGTTGGCCGACGCCGGCACGATTGTCTCTGGGCGGGGCACGTGCCGTGCGGCATCGCATCGATGCGGCGACAAGGGCGGCTGCCTCTCGAAACCGGCCGGGTGGTTGCCCCGCAAGAAGCAACGCGCTTGCAATCAGGCTTCGACGGATCAGAATATGGCCACTAGACTGATACGGGTCGAAAGGAGCTGTCCGGGGGATAACCTGCCATTCAGGAGCGACTCCATGCGAAACATAGGGCCATCTAAAATGCTGGCGGGAGCGGGTGTGATGCTGTGCCTGGGCATCCCGGCACGGGCGAGCGAGATCCAGTGGGCCCAATCGTACGACGACGCTACGAAGGCCGCGGCGGAAAAGAACGCCCTGGTCATGGCGGACTTCTACACCGACTGGTGAGGTTGGTGCAAGCGGCTTGATAAGGACACGTTCAGCGACGAGCGTGTCATCAAGCTGGCGGAGCAGTTCGTTCCGCTGAAGATCGACGCCGCAAAGGACCGCAAGCTCACTCGCAAGTTCAAGGTTCGTGGGTATCCCTGCATCGTTTTCGTTAACACTGAGGGTAAGGCAGTCGGCCGAATCGGCGGCTACATGCCGCCGGACGGTTTCGCCGCCGAGATGCAGCGCATCCTAACTGTGTACCGCGAGTTGCCTGCTCTTAAGGCCAAACTGGAAGCTAATCCGGACGATCTGGAGACCGCCAGCACTCTAATCTCGGTGTATGCCGGCAGCGGAGACACGAACCGTTGCCGCAAGATCGTCAGGACCATCGAGGAGAAGGACCCCGAGAACACGCAGCGGCGCCTAGGGCCGGCATACAGCGCACTGGCGGACGCATACATCGAGAACGAGAAGTTCCGCAATGCCATCAAGTATTACGAGATGGTCGTTGATCTGGCTGCGGATCCGGCCGAAAAGGCCGACGCCCTGATCGGCAGGGCCTACGCGCAATACATGGAGAGCACGCAATTCGAGCCGGGCTCCAAGCCGGCCGTCAACCGGGTCAAGAAGGCCAAAGCTGAATTGGACGAGCTGCTCGGCCATACCGACCTGCCCGAGGATCGAATGGAGCAGGCCCGTCACCTGCTGGCCCAGGTGACCGCCGATCTGCCGCCGGAGTAAACACTACGAGAAGCCCGGCCGCGGGCCCCGTCTGCCCTCAGCCGTTGACGCGGAACAGCCCGGCTTACGTGAGCCGCGCACGCCAACCGGCCCGCAAATCCTTGTTTCCTGCTTGAATCCGGATTGGATTACCGGGGAGCTCGGGCTTACTGTCGTGGGGAGTGTGGGATTGAGCTAGCGCCCGGGCGGGTCGCCAAATTCCTGGACCCAGTAGACACCATGCTGGCCGCCCAGCCGGACGGCCACGCCGGTCTCGCGCCATTCGGGGGAGAGAATGTTCTCGCGGTGCCCCTGGTCGGAGGCCATCCACTCGGCCACCACTTGTTCCGCCGTGGTCTGGCCGGCGGCCAGATTCTCGCCAAGCTTCATGAACACGTAGCCGCCGCGCACGGCACGCTCGCCCGGGCCTTCGCCTTCAGAGTCGTAGTGGGAGAAGAACCCCTCCTCAACCATGCGGCACGCGTACTGGGCGGCGACCTGACGGAGCAAGTCGCTTTCGGATACGGGCGCGACGCCGATCTTGGTCCGCTCTTCGTTGACCAACTCGATGACGCGGGCAACTAGGGCGCCTTCGTCCTGAGCGATGCCGCATGCGCCGCCGACGCCGTCCAGTTCGCCGCCGATGCCTGTCAGCGCGGCGGTGTTGAGCACCAGCGTTTGCGTAGCGGCGTTGTCCGCACAGCCGGCCGCCAGACCTACGCTGAGCAATATCGCATACAGAAGATTGCGATTTCTGGGCTTGTCCATTCGGCTCACGGGTTGGACGCACGGCACAACCAGCGCCGCAGTCTGACAACCGCCCCCGTTCTCCGGTTTTCTGCCAGAAATCCGGGTGCTCCCAACGGCACCCTTCTTCGCTGCCATGCTCAAGTTTATGCCCTGGCGGCAAGCCCGACAAGGGCAAATGCCGGCCCAGCCGGGATCATCCGATACCTCTCATTGCGGCTCTTCGAGAAAGGCACCCCTCTGCTTGCCCGCGGGAACCGGGTCTCTTTAAAATGGACAACCTGTGTCGTTTGGGAGGACGAAAAAGGCAGCGGCGCTCTCCGCGAATCCTAGCCGGTAGGATGATTCCATGGTCCACATAATAACGCCTCTCGCCAGGACCCTTGCCGGGATGCTCTTCCCGCGCCTGTGCGCCGGCTGCGACGCGACCCTGGGTGAGGCTGGCACGGATTTCTGTGAACAGTGCGCTCCCGCTATGGCTGCCCTGGTGGCGCGTCCTTGCTGCCAGCAGTGCGGCGAGAGCACGGGCCCGGCTCAACTGCCGGAGAACGTGTGCCCCGACTGCCGCAAGGGTAAAGCCCCGACCGACGGTATTGCCCGCGTGGCGGCCTACGAAGGCCTGTGGCGACGCCTGGTCCGCCAATACAAGTTTCACGGGCGGTATGACCTGCTCGCCACCGCCGTCAGGATGTTGGCTGCCCGCCTGGGCACGGCGGCCTGGCTCGATCAGATCGACGCCTTCGCCTTCGTTCCGACCCACTGGACTCGCCGCTCGCTGCGCGGTGAGTACTTGGCTGAGCAATTGGCCCGTGGGATGGCCGCGGCACATGGGCCACCCTGTCAACAGGTGGTGAAGCGGATACGTGGCGGGCCCAATCAGTACGAGTTGGCCAGCCCGGCTCAGCGCATGGAGAACGTCCGCGGGGCCTTTGCCGTCACCCCCGGTGCTCGCTTGGACGGAGCTGCCGTTTGTGTGGTGGATGACATCACCACGACGGGAGCCACCTTGGCGGAGGTGCGCCGCGTGCTCAAACGAGCTGGGGCGGCCAGGGTCTACGCGGCCGTGCTGGCCAAGGCGGGCTGGTCCTGAGGGCAATTCCCCTGGCCCAGCCGCGGCTGCCAGGCGGGTGCAGACGGCCAATCGCAGAGAGGCTGCAGTGGTCCTTACGTACCCCGTACGCCGACATGTCCTTATCTGAACAGACCACCAATCAACAGCATGTTGAGCAAGGCGATCGCGCCGACGGCGAGCGACAGCTTCATCCACAAAGGCCAGCATTGGGGTCGCAGGCATTCCAGTTCGCGTCCGGGGGCACCGCCGGCCCGGCCGAAGTTCTCGATTGTCTGAGTGACGAGAAGATCGGCTTCGGCCTTGTCGATGTCCAGGTCCTGCGCGAAGCGGATCAACTGTCGGCGGCGAACGAATCCTATCGGCCTTTGGTCCAGCTCCATGCGGACCATATGAACAAAGATGGTGCGACGTTCCTGCGGCGACAGAGTCTTGGGACGTGAGTCGCCGGATGAGTTGAAGTCTTCGCCTGGTACGGCGCTGGGTATAGTGGGACGTCGCATCATGCGTTTCCAGCCAAGAGTCAGTCCGATTGCCCGGCAGGTCGTCTCTTTGCCCGAAGGCCCGCCGGTTTGTGGAAGTGGTCTTTCGCCCCCCGTCTGTCGCCTTTCCTAATTCTACGCCGTCACAGTTCGGTGCGCTCGAATTTCTTTCCGCCCGCGCTTAAAGCCAGCGCGGCCGTGCTCAGGCTGAACAGGATCACGGCGGCGACCACACCCAAGGCCCCAAAATCAGGGGCCTCCGGCCAATTGCCGAGGATGCCCCCGGGCTCCTCCCCCGTGCCCGGCCGAACACGGAACAACGTCAGCCAGCACATGGCGCCCAGCATGATCCCGACGTAGGCGACCGATAAGAGCAGATTCACGGTGCCCCCGAAGCCGCTGGCGATGCGCGAAGGATTCCGCTGATTGAAAACAGGAAGCAGTGCCCCGACCCCCACGGACAGTCCGCACAAGGCCACGCATGCGCTGGCGGTCACCGCCAGTTGAACGGCCGCCAGGGGCAAGGGCAACTCCAGCGTGATCACGGCCAGGGCCATTACGAGTAGAGCGCAGCCCATCGTGACGGCCAGAGCAAAAGCGAACTTGGCCCACAGAACTCTACGCCGAGGCAGGGGCAACAGGCCAATCAGCCACATCTGCTGTCCTTCAAGCGACACCAGCGGAAAGACGAAACGGCTGGTGAATGTGGCCAGGATCAGACTCACCGCCGACAGGTTGAGAAATGAAATCAGCCGTTGCGTTCTCCAGGACTGAAACTCCGGATTCACCTGCGGTACGTTGATGATGTAAAGCGCCATCAGGCCGAAGAGGATAGCCAACTGCGACCATTGCAGAGGATCGCGCAGGAAGCTCCGCAGGTCCTTCAGCACGACTCGGCGCATCGGGTCGGGCAGATAGAAGAAGGCCATTCGACCCATGGCCCCGGCGACCGGGCCGCGCCACGCGCGCCAACCGCCACGCCTGGCCCGAGCTGACCTGCTTTTCGTCGGCGCGTTCGAGGAGTGCACACGACCGAAGGCCTTCAAGGTGCTGGGGGCTACGATGATGACGGCCAGCCAGCAGATGAACAGTGCGTTGGCCGCGGTCACGAGCAGGTAAAAGGCCGCGTCCTGCATCTGCCCGTGGACGGCGTGGTCGATGCCGCGAGTGACCCAGGTGCTGGGCAGCAGGATCGACTTGACCAGGCTCATGCGGCTGAGAAACGAGTTCAGCCATTCCGGTGATGTCGTGCTCACGCTGCGCCAGGTGTGCACGAACCAGACGAAGGCGCCCGCGCCGACCACGCAACCCAGAGCAAACACGATTCGCCGGGCCGTCCGCGGGAACCACATGCCCGCGGCCCAGGCCGCAAGAAGCCCGACGGCCCCGGGGATCGGTACGAAACTGACGAACAGCCCGATGAACAGCAAGTAGAACGGCACCGGCCTCTCGAGCACCCGGGCCAGTGCAAGCATCAGGGGTATCCCGAGCAGAATCAGCGACCAACTGCTGAAAACGAGTGCTTCAAGGAACTTCATCAGCACCACGTGGCGGGGGGCAATAGGAAGGCTGTACAGATAGCCGGCCTCGTGCCGGCCGAAGAGCGCTCCGTGCACCAGAACGGCGTTGGAGAAAATCAGCATCACGGTCAGGGCGATGAAGAAAAAATGGAAAACCAGGGGAATGGCCACCGCCGATTCGATGACCAATCGCGAATGCATCTGGTCAAAGATGGTGCGGAAGAACAGGTACAGGCATGTCCAGATCAGGGCCACAAATACGATGGTGGAGATCAGCCGCAGCGGAGCCTCATGCAGGGCTTGGCTGGTCCGGTTGCGCAGGTCGCAGCACCGGGCCCAGGCCAGGACCTCGAGCCCTGGCGGGGGCGTCGCCATGTCCGGGGTCGGCTTGGGCATTTACATCCTCGCTGCCCCCCGCGGTTCAGGCCGGCACGGTTTCCGCCTGAGGGTCGTCGCGGTCGGCGGTAAGTTCCAGGAAGATCGATTCGAGCGGCGTATCGTGCGATTGCTCGGCGCGCAGCTCGTCCAGTGTGCCCACGGCGATCAGACTCCCCTGGTGGATGATGCCAATGCGGTCGGCCACCGCCTCGGCCACTTCCAGGGTGTGCGTGCTCATGAACACCGTGCCCCCACCGCGCACGTGGTCGATGAACAGGTCCTTGACCGTACGCACGGTCCGCGGATCCAACCCTACCATGGGCTCGTCGATGACCAGCACCTCGGGTTTGTGCAGAAACGCAGACGCCAGAACCACTCGCTGCTTCATCCCGTGCGAGTAGCTTTCCGTGTACTCATCGAGGAGGGAGGCCATGCTCAGCCGGCGCGTAAGTCCGTCGATGCGATCCTCGATCACCGCCCGCGGCAGGCGGTACATGCGCCCGACGAATTGGAGGAACTCGCGCCCGGTGAGCTTGTCGTACACGAACGGCTGATCGGGCACGTAGGCCATTCGGCTCTTGGCCGCCAGGCCGTCGCCTTGCTCCGCCTGGTCCCCGCTGACCGCGTGTCCGCACACGCTGATGTGCCCTTCGTTCGGGCGCAAAAGCCCCACGATCATCTTGATGGTCGTGGTCTTGCCAGCTCCGTTGGGCCCTAAAAACGCGAACAGTTCGCCCGGGCGCACCTCCAGGGAAAGCCGGTCCACCGCCACGTTGGCCCCGAAACGCTTGGTTACGGATTGCAGTGTGATGGACATGGGCGTTAACTCCACGGGCCGTCATCCGGCAGCGGGGAGTACCCGTGCTCAACGGGGACGCGCTGCCGGGCTTCGCTGAGGCTGTCCGCATCGAACGGTTCGCTACGAATGATGATGCGGCCGATGAGCGGGATGTCCATCTCGGTGCGCACGATGCCGCCGTGTTCATCCACCCAGCTCCTGCAGGACGGCCACTCCACCACGAACGCGTCCAGATCCCGATCCTGATGGGTGATCCGTTCGCGCCGCGTGACCCGCACGATCACCGGCTTGGGAGCCGCCTTGCCGCCCAGCATCAGGGCCAGAGGGTCCACCATGTACAGTCTCCAGGTCTGGCCCACGCGAAGCTCCGGCAGCATGGAGAATGGCCGGAGCGATTCGCCGATCAGCCCGGCGATGTCTGCGTCGATGTGAAACGCCCGGCGTTTCAGTCCCACCTGCACGTCGCAGACGATCTCGTTGCCCAGCAGTTCTCCCAGAACCACAACGCGGAAGGGGGCCCCACGCACCTGCATGTTGAGTTCCGTGAGCCGATCGTCTTCGCCGGTGAATTTGAGGTCCGTGTTGATCAGCAGCGGACCGAAGTCGCCCAGGCGCTCGATCAAGTGAGCGATCTCCACGCTGCGCATGTCGTGAAGCACGAAGAACCGCGTCCAACTCGTGCCCAGCCGTGCCCCGGAGGCCGTGAAGATGCCGAACTGTTGGTGACCTCCGAACTGCTCGACGCTCTGTCGGCTGAACGCCCGGGGCAGATCCTGTGCCGTCCAGGCCGGCCAGACGTCACGCACGAACAGGGCCGTCATGCTGCCGGCCCACAGCAGGATCACACAGACTGCAAAGACTCGATTCAACATGCGGTCACCCACATCTCCGTGGAGCGGTCGATGAGCCGGTCAATTCTAGGATTGGCCTCGCGATGGCGTCAAACCCGAAGGTGCACTCGCTTGACGGCATGAGGTAGCGCCTGAACAATCCGGCCGTACGTGTTCGTGCCTGACGCCGCGTGCCTGTTCGCTCGTGGCCACGCGAACGACGGCTTCACCGGACGCCGCCCCATGAAGATACCTCGCTCAGCTCGTAAGCCTCCTGGAAGATGGTTGTTACGCGCCTTTGGGGTGTTCTGTTTGCTGGTGCCGCTCATCGTAGCTGGCGCTTGGCTCGCCATGCAGCACATCCCCGACTGGTACGTGCCGCCGGCCATCGCGCCCGAGGATTACCAGCGGGTTCGTGATGACGTCGAGGCCGTGTTCAACGAAATCAGCGAGAACCTGATGGGCTCGAAACCGTTCGTTCTGCTCCTCAACGATGAGCAGGTCAACAACTGGATGGCCGTGCGCGGCCACATGCTGCCCGAGGCCGAACGGTGGTTGCCCGACTTCATCGAGGATCCCATGATCCGCTTCGAGGATGACACGGTGACCGTGGCCGGCACCGCTACCCGCGGCAGCGTGCAGAGCGTGGTCAGCCTCACCTGGCGATTCGACATTCGGCCGGACACCATCGTGGCCCGGCTGCACCGGACGCGGAGTGGATCGTTGCCTCTGCCCGCCGCGTTGATCGGCAGGGGTCTGGACAGCTTCTCCGCGGACTCAGGCTCGGGTCCGGTGCCCGTCTTCGGGGACGATCTGGACCTGGCGGGCCACGTCACGCAGGCTGGAACGGGGCTCGAGATCGAGAACCGTTTTCGGTGGAAGAACGGAGATCGGCTGTTCCGCATCACCGGGCTCCAGAGCAAGAACGGCGTGGCGCGGTTTGAGATTGAGCCTCTCGAACACCGCTGATCGGGCTGGCCGCGATGAATCCGCACCCGTCTACGGTGGGCCTGCCGGGGCGAGAACCCATCGGTCACTCTCGGCATCCTGACGCCGCAGCTCGAATCGCCCGGTCACCTTGCGGCCTTGCAGTTCCAGCCGCAGGAGCGGCTTGGTTTCTTCCAGGACTCGACAGGTGCCCCGCTCGGCGATCCGCACCGTGCCTCGGTCGCCCGAGATCGGCCCTTCATAGGTCAGGTAGGCCTTGCGGTGATCGCCGATCCTGAGGGCCGGGACCGGATCGCGGCCCAGGGCCTGCGGCGGGCGGCCGAGCTGCCACGTCCACAACACGTCGCCGGCCTCGATCATGAGGTCCCAGTGTTCGCCGTCGGGCAGCTGGTGATGTTGGATGACGAACTGGCGCACCTCGCCAGGGGACTGATTCGCGCTATCGCTGGTCGAGCACACGGATTGATCCTCGTTCCAACTCCTGCGATAATGCCTTCGGGGATGGTTCTACCGGGAGAAAGAAGATGTCCTTCCGCCTTGGTACCGCAGTGTTGCTGTTGTTGCTCCCTGCCTTCGGTTGTGAGCCGACGGCCCGATCCTATCACGCCGAGGGGCTGGCCGAATACCGCGCGGGCAATTACGAGTCGGCCAGGGCCATGTTCAAGGCGGCCCTGCTCGAAAAGCCGGAACAGCAGGAGAGTGCCTACTACATGGCCCGCTGCTGCCGCGTCTCCGCGGAACGCAAGTTTGCCGAGGGCGATTACCCCGGGGCGCTCCGCGAACTGGACGAGGCCGTTTTCCACTATGGCCAGGCTATCGAATCATATCCCGGTTATGCCGCCGCCGTCGAGGAGAAGAGTGAGGCCCTCAGGCTGAAGGGCAAGTACACCGAGGCTCTGCGGCTGAGCATCTGGGCCAAGGACAATGCCGGCCGTACCGTGCGGCAATTGGTTAACGTGGCCCACGAATTCGAGCAGGTGGGAGACATGGACATGGCCCTGACGCGTTACCGTCAGGCCGTGGCCGTGGAGCCCGACAACCCTCTGGCCCATGCCGAGCTGGGTCGCTTCCTGGCTCGGCAGAAGCGATACGCGGCGGCCGTGCGGGCGTTGGAGAATGCGTACCGGCTTGATCCCTCCGAGCCGGGTGTGGTGGCCGACTTGGCTACCTACCAAGGGCTGGTCGCTGGCGAGGCGCGAGCGGCATCCACGCCTATCGAACAGGACGACGAGTAGCAACCGATGACATCTCCGCACCGCCCACGAAGCCGAACGCGGTTTCGTCCGGGCATTAGCATGCCCCCACCGGGGGCATTCCTGTTGGTCGTGGTGCTGGTTTGGCCGGGGGCTGTGGCCCGAGGGGCCTTCTCGTCCGGCGTGGCCAGCGGCGACGTGACCGACACCGCGGCCATCCTCTGGACCCGCGCGGACCAGGCGGGAACGGTGCGGGTCCAGGTGGCTGCCGACCAGGACTTCTCGCAGATCGTTCAGGAGGCCCAGGCCGATGCGACAGCCGCGACTGACTACACCGTGCAGTTCGACGTTCAAGGGCTGGCCCCCCGCACTCTCTACTACTACCGATTCCTGCTCTTGCAGGACCCGGCGGCCACGAGCATCGCGGGCACGTTCCGTACCAGCCCAGCCCCGGACCAGGCGGTGGGTTTTCGGTTCATACTCTCCGGCGACTCGGATTACTCGCGCGGGCCGTTTCACGTTCTGGCCGACGCGACCGAGCAGGAGCCCGACCTGTTCATCTACTTCGGTGACACCATCTATGGGGACATTCCTGCCGGCGAGTTGGGCATCGCCCGTACGCTGGACGAGTACCGGGCCAAGTACGTGCAGAATCGCTATGATCAGCCGCTCCGCGATTTGCTGGCCCGCACACCCGTGATGGTAGGGTGGGACGACCACGAGGTTGTCAATGATTACTGGGGCGCCGAACCGGGCGCCGAAGCGGGCCCCGATCTGACGCCGGAGCGAGTGGCCGCGGGCTACCAGGCCTTCTTCGAATACATGCCCATCCGCGACGCCGGCGATCCGCAGGATCCTTTCCGCACATATCGTGCGATTCGTTATGGCTCCCTGGCGGAATTCTTTCTGCTCGACGGACGTCAGTACCGGGAACCGCCGGCCAAGCGGGCGTGCGGGGGCGATCCCGACCCGTTTGACTTGTTCTTTGGTGGACAGCACCCGAGCGAGGAGTGTCTTGCGATCCTCCGCGAGCCGCGCGCCTATCTGGGCGCAGCTCAGATGGAATGGCTCAAGGCTACCCTCCTGAACTCAACCGCGCGCTACAAGTTCGTCGTGACCGATCAGCCGATGAGCTTCCTTGGTCTGCTTCCTTATGATCGCTGGGACGGCTATGACGCCGAGCGCAAGGAACTACTCGAGTTCATCGACGCCAACCTCGTCGAGAGCGTCTGGTTGCTATCCACGGATGTGCATATGAGTGCGTTCACGCCCGACGTGACCACCTACTTCCGGGAGCAGCGGCCCGATTACAGGCTGGACAACGGCGTAGTGGTGGCCGAAATCGTCGCCTGTCCCATCGCCGCGGAGACCCTCCGCCAGGCCGCGCTGAAGACGGCCCTGGAGGCTTTGGGCTCCCTGGGCGAACTGCCCGTCACGCAGAACTTCCTGAACCTGACCCTCAACAGCATGATGCTGGGTATTGCCCGTGCCAACGCTTGGGCATTCTGGCAGGCCGATCGTTACGCCTATGTGCTCGTGGATGTCTCTCCGGAGAACGGAGTGACGGTCTCCTTTCGCGGGTACGATCCGGCCGCGCACGGCGAACAGAGACCCCTCATCCACACACTCTATGACTCGGCCGCACCCATCAGTCTGCCCTGCTGGGTTGTTCCCGGAACTGTGTTCGCTTTGATTGTGCCCATAGCTGCCTATGGGCTGCGAGGCCGGTGGGCTTCACAGGCGAGGACGGAGTGAAAGTAACCGATCCGGCTCTGAACGCCGCCCAGGTCGCTTTGCGGTTCGCCCACGTCTGGTGTTTCAGCTTGTAAGCGCGCCTCAAGAACAAACGCGCAAAATCTGCGCATGACATCCAGCC
>CP070685.1:2174851-2198509 GCA_020352895.1 Phycisphaerales bacterium | reverse complement strand
ACGGTACCCGGGGTGAACGGGAACAGACGTATCGACTTCCCAGGTGTACCTGTTCAACGTGTTGGGATCGTGGCTCAGGTTGCCCTCGATGAGTGTGCCGAGGTCATCGGCATTGCTGGCGTCGTCGTCGTAGTACAGCTCGACGAGTTCGTCCTCCGACACGAGAGCGGCCCGCCATCTGATGTCCACGGTTCCTCCCTGAGTCGCACTCTGGAGCTGGTCGTACTGGGACGCGATGTTGATCACGGCGGTGTTGGTATCCGGACGGAAGTTGACCAGGCCAGTGGCTTCGACCGTATTATCTGCTTCTTCGTTCAGTACGGCGAAGATACGGTACTGACCGGTTTCCACGGGATTGCCGAAGCGGTCCTGGCCGTTCCAGTGGTACGGATCTCCGCCGCCCGTATAGTTGTTCTCGATCTGGGTTTTCCTGGAATCGAACTCGGGTACGATGTTGACGGCCGTGAGCCACAGGTCTACGGAGACGGTGTCGCCTTCGTCGGGGTCGCGCTGGTTCCAGGTGAAGTTGCCGCCGCCGGGCGAGGGGATTTCCGCAATGGCCGCAAGGTCGCCGGTGAACTCGAGTTCCGGGGGCGTGTTGGGGATGATCACCCGGCCTGGAGCGACGGCGATCATGTCCGGCGCGGTGAGCGGATTCCCGTTATCACCGATGTAGCCGAAGATGTAGTAAGTGCCTTCGCCGACGGCGGGCTTGGTGATGTCGGTCGGGTGCCAGCTCCACAGACGACGGTCGGGGTTGCCTCCGACGCCCGGGTCGCCTGCGTCCAGATCGGCGTCGATGCCGGCCTCGATCTGGGCCTCGGCATCGTCGGTTTCCCCCGCCTCATTGGGCATGGCGTCGTCGTCGTAGACGAGTGTGATGGTCGCTCCACCTTCGGTATCCTCGTCTTCCCAGGTGATCTCGATGGGCTGACCCACGATGGCGGCAGTTTCCGCGGCTGGGGCAGTCATGGTGATGGCCGGCTCGCCGACGCCGGTGCGCAGGAGCAAGCGGCCCTCAAATTCGACCGTGGTATTCTGATTGTCGACATTGCCGTCATCCATTTCCGCGAAGAGTCGGTAGTTGCCCGGATCGACCGTCTCAAAGTCGATGTCCTCCGTTCCCGTCCAGGTGAACGTGTCGTCCTGTGGGTCGGTGTCATGGGGGACAGTACCGTCCGGTCCCTGAAGGATTTGTATCTCGTTCCCGTTTTCCCGATCATCGTCGAAGTCGAGGTACAGGTCCAATGTGGCCGTTTCTTCGGGATCATGAGTGCGGAAATCGAACACCGGACTCGTGCCGCGCGTCAGATTGATGTCACCTGTGATGCGGTATTCCACGTCGCCCGCGCCGTCTGAATCGCCGGGGTTGCTGCTCATCTCCACGCGCGTGGCGCTGAGCACCTCGGCGACAGGATAGGAGCCGGCGAACACACCTTCGGTGTTCTTCAGGATACGGACCAGATTGTCGGGGAACACCAGGTTTCGGACGGCGACGTTCCCCCCGTAGCTCGAAGTGAAGTTGGCCGCGCTATCGATCAGGACGAGCGGGCCGTTCTGATTGTTGTCGTCCGTGTTGGCTGCATCCCCTTCCGGCCGCACCCACTCGAGCACAGGCGGCGAATTCTTGAGCGTCACGCGTCCGTCGGCCGAACTGATGGCGCTGCTGCCCGCGCCGTCCTGAATGCGGCCGACGACGCTGTATTGCCCTTGGGGGGTGCCGGCGGTCACCCAGCTATACGAATCCGTGGGGTCATCCTCACTGATGTCCGTCTCGATGGTTATCTCGTTACCGCTGTTGTGAGTCGGGTCGGTGATGTCATCATCGGGATCGACGAAAAGCGTGATGGTAGCGTCGTCATCCGGATCGGAGTCCGTCCAGGTGATGTTGAGCGTGGCGCCGGCATTCGGGCTGACGTCGGAAGAGGGCTGGAGCAGTTGGATGGTCGGCCCCACGCCGCCGACCGTGACGCGGCCGCTCGCCAGGTGGGTCAGTTCGTTGGCGGTTCCCGGATTGAGGCGAGCCCGAACGTAGTACTTGGCGGGGGGCACGCGAACCCCATCGGTGTCGGTGCCGTCCCACGTGAAGCTGTCCCGCTCGCCGTCCTGGGCCAGGCTGATGCCCTCGCGGATGACGGTTTCGTTTTCGTTGGCGCCGTCGGTGTCGGGGTCGATCTCCAGTGTGATGGTTGAGTTGGTGGCGAACTCGGCATCCTGCCAGCCGATGGTCACGAGGCCCTCGACGTCCGCCATCGCGGGGTTGTCCACCACGGCCAGGTAGCGAATGTCTTTCTCGCCGCCGGAGTCGCCGGCGTTGGTGCGAAGCGTGAGTCGGGTCTTGGTCACGCCGGAAGTGACATAGCTGCCGATGATGGAGCCTGAGCCGCCGAAGACCCGAAGCGTTCTTCCGGCCTTGACTCCTGCCGTCACGAAATCGGCGTCGTTGTCCTGGAGGATGAAAGGTCCGGCGCCCGAGTTGTTGGAAAGGATGCCGCCGCCTCCGCCGGCCCCGAGGCCCACGAAGTTGAACGGGATCACGATCTTCCCGGCCAGGGCACGGACGTCCTGGTGACCATCCGGATTCTCCAGCACGCCGAAGATCTCGTAGCGGCGGGCAGGAAGCGGGAAGCCGTTGGAATCGGTGCCGTTCCAATCATAGTTGTCGGCGTCGCCGTCCGCGACGGCGTCACGCCCCGCAAGGATGTCGATCTCCGCTTGGTCGCCCTTTTCGTCGGTGCTGACCGACTTGAGGAAGACCAGCGCTCCCGGGTCCATGCCCTCGTCGATCCATCGGATGCGCACGGTCCCGCCGGGTCGAATGAAGGTGTCCTGCGCCGGGGTGATCATGGATATGGTGAAGGGGAACTCGGCCCCTCCACCGGGCAATTGTTCAAGGGGCACACAGCCTGCGGCCAGCGCGATCAGCAGGGAGACGCGGAGAGCCTGCCGTGCCACCGCCCGGGGCGACCTGCGAGAGCGATATCGTTGGGTGCAGCATTCGGGAATCATCAGCGGTAGTCTTCCTTTCTGAGCCCCTCATCACGGCCTGACCGGGCTCGGGACGCAGCGACGTCGCGCCTTGTCCTGTCTCCGGAGCGCCCTCGTGGCACGAGAACCGAAGCGGCCGGCGGCTATGATGGTGTTCCCCCCAGCCGCCGGTAACCTCCTTGTCACCGGATCACGCGTTGGCCTAGCCCCTCATGCATGGTGGTAGATCGAAAGCATCGGCAAGGAGGCTTCTACTAATTATTCTGTGCCCAACCGACCGGTCAAGGCTTGCGGTCCTCTGTCTCCGGCGGGGGCGGGAGCTGGGCCGGGTCCGATTATGCCGGCCGCCGACGTACTTCCGTCGTGCTCGTTCGAAGCCTCAGACGCGTGCCCGTCCCATAGGCACCAGGTTCAGGGGCATCCGAACGGCCTGGGCACGCCCGTACGGTGGGCGAACCGCTCCAATCTTCGGGTGGGTGTAGCCGGGACATGCGTGTTGGAGGTATAATCGACTGAAACAGCGTCGATTCCAGCTCATTCGGCTGGGCCGGCCGCTGGGGGAGGAACCGTCGGGCCGTTGGGAGGCGAGCCCTCGCGCGATTCCCGGGTAGGGACGCGTTTGCGACGCTGGAAGTAGGGGAAACGCCTGCCATCTCTTCTTCGCGACCGGGAGGGAAGCCGCGCGAGGCAGGCACAATCGGAGCCATACAGATGAATCTTTGCCGCACAGAGTCGCTACGGTTTGCCAACAGGATGCGTCGGGGCCGGTCGGCGGTTGCCCTTCTGGCCAGCCTGCTGGCTGGCGTTCTGGGGTGGTCTGCCTCTGCCGAAGCGGCTTGCGACCCGGGGTTCGGCGTGTCCGTGCGGGCTGACGTTTTGGCTGGCAAGGCACCACTGACCGTGGTCTTCCGCGGCGGCGTGATTGGTGCGTCCGCAGATCTTGCCGAGGTGAGTTGGGATTTTGATGACGGCGGCACCGCCGGGAACGAGAAGACGGTCAGGCATATCTACTCTCAGGCCGGCGGCTATCTGGCGCGATTCACGGCCACGAATCCGACAAACGGCTGTTCGGCGAGCACCACCGTGTTCATCCAAGTCAACGAGGACGTCAACGCGACGCCCACGGCTCGAATGACGGCGACCTTCGGAGAGGGCGATGCGCCGGTAAGCGTGGTCTTCGCTTCGGTCAGCGAAGACGGGGACGGGCGGATCGTGCTGCACGAGTGGTCCTTTGGTGACGGGGGCTTCGGCACGGGCGAGGTGGTGGTGCACAACTACCAGCAGAACGGCGCGTATCTCGTGCGGCTGACCGTGACGGACGATCGCGGCGGAATTGACTATACCATACGCTCGATTCAGATCGGTGCCGGAGTCAGTGGTCTGGGGGTGACGCCTGAGAGCGCCCAGCCCAATCCGACCAACACCAATCTGATTGCCTTGGGCTGCGGCGGTCTTGGCATGATGACGCTGCTGTTGACGGCCGTGGGGATTGCGGCCTTGCGGCTGACCGGCTCACGCCGGTCATGATCCAGGCAGCCTGCGGGCTGACCGAGGGACCGTGAAGGGCCGGCGTTCGAGGACGTCGGTCCGATCTTCTGCGCCCGCCCTGCTATGAGAGAGACGCAGCAATTGCCTCGATGAGGCCTGCCGTGGAAACCGTCAGCGAATCGGTCCTGATCGGCGCAAAGAATAACAGGCCGAAGGCAGCGACTGTGTGTCCTTCAGAGTCTTCGCGTGATTCGCTCGCTTGGTCGCGTCGCCGCGACCGCGCGTCCTCTCATGGACTTGCGCTCCCGTTCAGAGTCTCTCGCCCGTTCGATATCATCCGTATGGTTTAGATGATCCCGCCTCGCCGTTCCTCTCGGCCGACCTCGCGGTGTTCTCGCGTCGGGCCTCGCCCTTCCGTGACCTGGCCTTCCGGGCGCTCCTCTCTTCGGGTTGCGCTGTCCTCCAGAGTGTTCCTCGGACCACACTAGCCCGCGTTCGCGTAGACGCTGCGGGCTCCTCTCCTGGACTTTGCCTCCCTTCAGCACATCCGGACACGCGGGTCCACACACACGGGCTGTTACGCCCGCTTCGTTCCGCCTTCAGGGTTTGGCTACCCTCTTGACGTTTTCCTCCCCACGGATCCTTGCCGGACCTGTTCCATTCCGGCAGCGCTCCTGGGATTTGCCCTTCGAAGCATTCCCCTTGGCCCGGGTATCGCCGTGTTCCCACAACGATGGCCCCACATGCCGTTCGCTGTTTGGCTGCCTTTCCTGGAGGACATAGTCCTACAGGAAAGGCCTCCTGCGTCGGCTTCTGGGATTTGACCCCGGGGCAAGTCCCTTGCCGCGCAACACGCAAGTGCCCGCTGTCGGCTGGGTGCTCCCTTGGGCTTCCCACCCTTCTAGGGGTTGTTCTCCCGCGGCCTTGAACTGACCTTCGCCAGCTCTCCTCTCACGTGCTTGGCTCGGAAACCGGTGCCTCCTACCGCCCACACCTCAGAGTCTCAATGGGCCGCGGACCGGGCTCTTCCGCGAGGGACGAGCCGCCCCTTCTAGGGTTCTCGCACCTTCCGTTTCCAGACCATTCAGGCCTCTCTGGGCCCCGGGATATGGGTTCACCTCGCAACCGCCACAGCATTGCTGCCGTCGGTCGGCTGCTCTTAGGGGCCTGCCGAAGCCTTACCGAAGCTGGCGGGAAACGCTGTCGGTGCCAGTCCAGTGCCTTTCGGCCTGCGGGAAAAACTTAGCACACCGCTAACGCCGATCAAGCGCAATCTCCATGAAGAAAGTTGTTCACAAGGATGCTGCGCCGGTGGCAGGCGGGACAGCCTTCTAAGGCGTTGACACTCAGTGGGTAACTTCAGAAGTACGCCGGGAGGAAAATTTCTACTCTCTGGCAGAAAAATTGAATCACATTCTTGCCCAGGGTTCCCTGGATTACGGGCTGGAGCAGGGGACAACAGGAGAAGAAACGCCCGGCCCACACTCTGTAGGCGGCGCGTCTTCAAAGACCTCAACACATTGTGTTCGCTTGCCTGGTGCGCTGGCTGCCTGGATTACCACATGGAAGCTGCGGGAGTCCGATGTGAAGCCAGCGTCGGGATGGGCGCCGTTGCACGAGCGTGGTGGTACGATGCTTTTGGCTGTCTGGTTGGACGCGGCCGAGATTCCCCTGTGTGGGGCGGCGGAACCGCCCTGATGGAGGATCGAGATGATTCGGCGAATCGTTGTGTGGTGCAGCGTGGGGACGGGCTTGCTGGCCTGGGCCGCTTGTCAACAGGGCGCGAACACGGCCGGAGAGGAAGGGTTCGACGGTCAGCACCGTCACCGTACCTCTGAAGAGTGGGAGCGGTACATGGAGGCATTGGAGGATCCGGACCGTTCCTCATGGCAGAAGCCGCAGGCCGTGGTCAAAGCGCTGGCACTGCGGCCGGGCGAGCGCGTGGCCGACATCGGGGCGGGGACCGGGTATTTTAGCGTGCCCATTGCCAAAGCGGTCGGGCCGCGCGGGCGAGTCTACGGCGTGGACGTCTCTCGCCAGATGATCGACTACCTCTCCGATCGCATACATCGCGATTCAATCGGTAACATCGTGCCCATCCTGGCGCCGTCCAATAACCCCACGCTCCCGGCGAACGGGGTCGACACGGTGCTGATCGTCAACACCTATCATCATCTCGACGGCCGTGCCAGCTATCTGGCACATCTGGACAAGGCCCTGGCCCCGGGCGGGCGGATCGTGATCATCGACTTCGTGCCCAGGCCGCGCGAGGAGCGCGGCTTCGGCCCGCCGCTGGGAATGCAGCTTTCGCGCGAGACCTTGGACGCGGAGCTTTCTCAGGCCGGGTTCGCGCCGGCCAAGGTGCACGATTTCCTTGCGGAGCAGTTCTTCGTGGAGTATCGGCGCAGATAGGGGTTCGGCTTACACGGATGTGCCGTGGAGGGTGAGGGCGCTGGCTGCGGTGATGCGGACGCGTTTGAGTCGGCCAATGTCCGAGGCCGGACCGTCATAGACGACGATCTGATCGCCACGGGTGCGGCCGGTGAGTTGGCTGCGGGTGGGCCGCGGGATGCGGGTGTCGGGGGCGCCGGACGTGCGCGCCAGGGTCTCGCCCTGCGGGCCGCCGGGTCGGGCCTCCTCGGGCTCCTCCTGGCGTCGGAGCTTCTCGGCGGCCTTGCTGTAGCCTTCGACCAGGATCTCCACTTCCCGGCCGATGAGCTTGCCGTTGTTCGCCAGAGAGATGCGCTCCTGGACGGCGAGCAATTCGGTGTTGCGGCGGCGTTTCACCGCGTTCGGGACATCATCGACTTGGCGGCGGTCGGCGGCCGTGCCCGGGCGCGGCGAGTACTTGAAGACGAAGATGTTCTTGTACTGCGTTCGTTCGACCAGAGCGACGGACTCGGCGAATTCGTCTTCGGTTTCGCCGACGAAGCCGACGATAAAGTCGCCGGCCAGGTTGATGCCGGGGACAATCTCGCGGGCCTTGGCGATGAGTTCGTCGTAGTGCTCGACAGTGTGCTGGCGTTTCATGTCGCGCAGCACGCGGTTGGAGCCGGACTGCGCTGGCAAGTGCAGGTATTCGCAAACCTGCGGCAGGTCGCGCATGGCGCAGAGAATGTCCTCGGCGAAGTCCGCCGGGAAACTGGTCACGAAGCGCAGCCGCTCGAGGCCCGGAACCTGCGCGACCATCTCGAGCAACTCGGCGAAGCGGACGGTTCGGCCGTTCTCGGTGTGCACGTAGCTGTTGACCGTCTGGCCGAGCAGCGTGATTTCCATCATGCCCTGATCCACCAGCAGCTTCGCCTCGGAGACGATGTGGCTGGGCGGGCGGCTGCGTTCCGGGCCGCGTGTGAAGGGGACCACACAGTAGGTGCAGAACTTGTCGCAGCCGCGCTGGACGCGGACATACGCCTGGACGCGGCTGGCTTCGGGGCCCAGTTCGCGCGACAAGTCTAATGCTTCGAGCGAATCGAGTTGGGCGGAGCGCTGCTCGACGGGGATCTTGCGCGACCGGTCGTCGCTCAAGGCGATGGCCCGCTTGCGGGACTCGGTCACTTCCAGCACGAGCTTCGGGATCTGGTTCAGCTCGTTGGGGCCGCAGAGGATGTCCACCTGGGGGCATTTTTCGAGGAGCCCGGCACGGTCACGCTCGGCCATGCAGCCGATCACGCCCACGATCTGATCCCGCCGCCCGCTTCTTCGCTGGGCGCTGCCGATCTCGCCCAAGCGTGAGTAGACCTTGTCCTCGGCGTGCCGGCGGACGGAGCAGGTGTTAAGCAGCACCAGGTCGGCGGTCTTGAACTGGTCGGTGAGGCAGTAGCCCGCGCGGCGGAGCTGGCCCAAGACGAGCTCGGAGTCGAGCACGTTCATCTGGCAGCCCATCGTCTCGAGATACACAGTCTTAGCCGGTCGGTCGGTCACTCCAGACGCTCTCCTGTCCAGCCTTCATTCTAGTGAGCGATGAGATTCAGAAAAGCCGTGGCCGGCCGAGCGCGGGCCCTTCGCGGGACGGAGCAGTTCCGATGAAGGCCGGGTTTGTCCGGACTGATACGGTTTGATGCGGTTCTGCGCGGCTCACTCGAGCCGGCCGTCAAGTGTAGGCGTCGGGCGGCCCCGTCGCGCTGCTCGTGTCTTGGTGCGACAACGATTGGGGTGCCTGACGGGAACGACGTCCGGCGTTTCGGGAACGCGATCGGGGTTGGATTCGGCCTGGGTTGAGACCTCTTTGGGCTGCTGGTCGTCGTTTACCATGAGGTTCGCTCCTTGCTAGTCACGAGAGACCGGAAACCTCTGGCCGCAATCGAGTTCTCCGTTGCAGGATCCGCGTGCCGTGATGGAGGACGGATTGCGGGTGGTAATGCGGGGTGCAGGTAACATTCGGCTACGCTCCGTCGGCGGGGTCGAGCCCCGTTGTCCTCTGGATTGCCGTTTGTCCTGATCGACGTGTTCACACACCATTATAGTGCCACAAGTTGGCGTTCCGCGAAACCGGGCAAGTTCCCTGTTTCACGAATGATCGATTGCGGCACGACGCTGCTCCTCACACAGCCGAGCGGGCGGCTCGTTCTTTCATGTGGACAGGGCGGTTATAGCATCCGATCGGGGTCGCCATTTCCGGCTGAGAGCCGCGGCATACCCGCTGCCCGGTGGCCGCCTGGCCGCGTCACTGTGACGGAGTCACGTTGATCCGCTTAGGCTGTTCGGCCTGGCTCTTCTCGATGCGGATGGTGATGACCCCGTTCTTGTGCTCGGCGGTCACCTTGTCGGGATCGATCGACGAGGGCAGTTCGATGGTCCGGCGGAATGACCCGTAACGGCACTCCGAGTAGGAGAAGTCCTTGCCCTTCTCCTCGGCGGATTCCCTCTTCTCGCCGGCCAGTACGAGCATGTTGCCCTGGATGGTGATGTCCAGGTCCTTCGGGTCCAGACCCGGAATCTCCGCCCGAACGGCGACTTCGGTATCGGTCTGGGACACATCGACCGCCGGGCCCCACGGGCCAAACGCGCTCAGGCCGGACTCGACCGCCCCCCAGGGGTCGCGGAAGAACCGCTCGAAGGTGCGGTCGATCTCATCCCGGAAGCGCTGAAGCGACGTCTGGGGAACCGGTTCCCCAATGGCGGCAGAACGAGACTTGCCTCTCCACGGTATCAGAGACATCTTGAATTCCTCCTTTGTCGTTGTTCGCATGACTCAGTAGGGCTATGTACCCAGGCATCTACGACAACTCAAGGAGTCATGTTCCCTGCTGAGGCTTCACTTCGATCTTACGCGGCTTGGCTGCCTCGACCTTGGGCAGGTGCAGCATGAGCACACCGTCTTTCAGTTCCGCGTGAATGCGGCTAGGGTCGATGCTCTCGCTCACCTCGAAGGTCCTATAGAAGTCGCCCACGCCGTACTCGCGAAGCAGGTAGTTGGTTTTGTCCGCCTGTCGAGGGCGGACCTTTCCGTGCAGGGTCAGCGTGCCCCGCTCGAAGTGGATGTCCACGTCCTCGGCCTTCACTCCCGGCAGGTCCGCGAGAAGCGTCAGCTCATCCTGCGATTCGAGGATGTCCACGTTGGGACGATAATGCAGCCCGCTACGCGTGTGTTCCCGGCGAGTCACCTCGCCTGTTCCCTTCTTCTCAATCGCCGTATCTTCAGTCGCCATGGTTTGACTCCTTTAGCTGTTGATTCCGCAGCTTCTCTTGCCGTCCGCATCACGTGCTCTTGACCTCGATCTTGCGCGGCTTGGCGGCCTCGGCCTTGGGCAGGGTCACGGTCAGGACGCCGTTGACCAGACCGGCCTCAACCTTGTCAGCGCTCACGTCGGTCAGCAGCCGCAAGGTGCGGCTGAAAGAGCCCACGCCGCGTTCGCGACGGTGGTAGGTGACGCCCTCGGCCGGACCGTTCCCGCGCTGCCCCTTGATGGTCAGCTCGTGGCCCAGGACGGTGACTTCCAGATCTTCCATCTTCATGCCGGGCACCTCGGCTTCGATGAACAAGTTGTGCTCATCTTCCCACACGTTCAAGCTGGGATAGCCGCGGCCGTGCAGCCCGGCAACGCGTCCGAACATCGGGAACTCGTGGGAGAAATCGTCGAAGAGTCGATCCATCTCCATGCGCAGCCGGTTCATCGGATAGAAAACGTTGCTGCCGAAAATCATGGTTTACCTCCTAAACAACATCTAGCTTGTTTGCGTGTAATCTCGTCTTCATGCACACTGTAACGCGTGCCTGCCAGACGACTTGCAAAGGGCGTGCCAGCGTCCCTCGTGGACCGGTGGACCATAACTGCTTTTATATACAGGGTTTACACCGGGCGGGCGCGGGACGTCGACCAAGTCTGCTGTCAGTTTGGCAGCCCGTGCCAGAGATGACGGTTTGCCTAGCCCGGGACCGGTGCCAGACTACGCGCTGTCCGCAGCGTAATTCTTGAATGCCCGCTGCGTGCGAGTCTGACATCTGACGCTCCGAGAGGGGGTTGTTGGCCGGAGCCGCGAGCCTCTTGCGCAGTTGCAGATGCCCGGCCGATAAGTACCCCAAGGCCGCCTGATTACCAGGGCACCGCGGCCGGTGTGATGAGGCTGCGGCCCGCGAGATCGCGAATGACCAGGACGATGCCGCATCCAGTCCTACTGATCCTGACCGTGGCACTGGTCCTGGTCGGTTGCAGAGAAGGCAACCTGCCAACGGAGGACGATCCCGCCGCGCCGGAGAGCCTTGAAGAACTGTTCTCCTGGGCGTACCAACGTCTTCTCACGCCGGTCGAGCCCGAACCGGTCCCCGAGCGTTCGACGGGTGGCACGGTTCCGGCTGCAGGGCCGCGCCGCCTTGCCGCGTTACTGGAGAAGGCGGAAATCGAATGTGGTTGGCGAGTGCCGGACAAGGGGGCCGAGCCCCTGGTGGAGATTCGTGAGCGGAGCTATGCCCAGCCGGGCTCGGAGGCCACGGCCGGTGTGCAGCAGCTTGAGGGAGGACGCCGCTATCGTTGCCTGACGCTGGAGCGTCTGGGCGTGGACGGTCGCAGCGTGGGGAGCATCTGGCTCCAGGCCGATTTCGGCAACGCGCAGGAGTTCATCCTGATTTGGTCTCGGGCGGGCCAGATGACTTGGCCGATCACGCGTCCGGGCCAGCCTACCACGTTTGAGATTCCCACCGCACAGCTCAGCGACTGGGATCGGCACATCGGGTCTCTGCTCATCGGCGTGCCCGACCTGGAGGGCAACGACATTCAGGTCGAGGAGTTGGCCCTTCTTCCTCAAGGATCGGCGTTTCCGGAGCCGGTCGGACGCGGGCGCTGGATGATCCGTCGCCACCTGCGGGGGGTCATCTATGCTCACAACCCGGCCACCGTCGTCTTCCGCAACCTGAAGCTGCCTGCCGAGGGGCGGTTCGCCACCGGTTTGGCGGTGACCGGAGCGGGCGTGGCACGGTTTCGAGTCGTGCTGCGAGCGGGCCCCGATGAGCACGAGATTCTGAGCCAGGAACTCACCGACGCAGACGCCTGGGTGGAGGCGAACGTTGCGCTGGGCCGGTGGGCCGGGCGGACGGCGGACCTCGTGCTGGCGACGGAAGGGCCGGCCGGCAGCGTAGCCCTCTGGGGTGATCCGCAGTTGTACGAACCCGTAGCGAACGGGCCGCGCGTGCTGGTCTATCTGATCGACACGCTGGGGGCCACGCACATGAGCCTGCACAGCTACCGTCGTGACACGACGCCGAACCTGGACGCGTTGGCGGCCCGGGGGACGTGGTTTGCCAACGCGTTTTCCAACGCCTCACGAACGGTGGAGTCCATTCCCAACATGATGTTGTCCATGCCCACAGTCTCGCACGGCGTGCAGGAAGAGTTCGGGCGGGTACCGGGCGGACTGTTTCTGTTGGCGGAGAGCTTTTCGCGGGCCGGATATGCGACGGCCTGCTTTTCGACCAATGTGAATGCCGGCCCCAGGCAGGGGCTGGATCGCGGCTTCGAGGACTTCTTCGACCACTTCGCCTACTTCTGGTCGCAGGATACCACGCGGACCGTGCCCATCGAGGAGGTTACCGAGTGGATGCTGCGACATCGTGACCGGCCGATCTTTGTCTATGTGCACACGGCCGAGCCGCATTCGCCCTACATTGCGCCGGAGCCGTTTACAAACCGTTATGATCCGGACTATGCGGGGCCGATCACCGGCTCTCACACGGACCCGATCCGCGGCTTTCAGCAGGCCCGCTCGCCCCGCGACATCGAGCATGTCGTCGCCTTGTATGATGCCGAGGTGGCCTACGCCGACCACCGCTTCGGGCAATTCATGTCGCGGCTGGCGGAGCTCGGGCTGGACCAGCGCCTGCTCACAGTGGTGACCTCGGATCATGGCGAACAGTTTCTGGAGCACGGCCTGTGGAAGCACGGGGGAGACGTGCATGGGGAGCTGATCCGCGTGCCGCTGATCATCGCAGGGCCGGCGGCCTTGGTTCCGTCAGGGCGCGTGGAGACGGCCGTGCAGTTGCAGGACCTCTGGCCGACACTGCTGGATTTGTGCGGGCTGCCGCCGCCGGGCAGGATGTTTGGGGATTCGTTGCGGCCGTTGATGCAGGGGCGGGGAGAGGGACAATTCGCGGGGCGGGCCATATTCGCCAGCACGTTTCAGCCCAACCCCGAGCACCACGCTCTGATCCGCATGCCCTGGAAGCTGATGTTCAAACCCGTCAAGGGTGAAGCCCGGGCCTCCTTCCTTCTGTTCAACATCGTGGATGATCCCGCGGAGCAGCAGGACGTGCTTGATCGCGAGCCCGAGGTGGCCGGCGAGCTGATACGCGAGATGGTCCGCACTCGCGCGGCGTATCCGCGGTACGTCGAGGCGAGCGGCACACAGCAGCGCACCCTGCTTGATCGGGAACACCTCGAACGGCTGATCGAACTCGGCTACATTGAAGATCCGGCTGGGAAGGAGAAAGGCGCGCCGATCAGTCCATGATGTCACTTCAGGCATGGCGATGGGACCTCGTTCTGACGGCAGTGGCGCTGTGCGCATACGGCGCCGGATGTGAGAAGGAGCCGGGCACCGGCGGAACGGGCCCGCACGAAGCGCCGCAGGGGGCGCTGCGGCCGACGAGAAACAAGCCCAACATCATCTTCATCCTTACCGATGACCAGGCGCCCAACACGCTTGGCAGCGAGGGCAACCCGGTAGCCCGGACGCCGCGGCTGGATCGTCTGGCGGCCGAAGGCGTATTCTTCTCACGGGCCTACGTGCCCATCCCTCAATGTGCGCCGAGCCGTGCGGCCGTGTTGACCGGGCTCTATCCGCATCAGAACGGTGTGCTCACGAATGAGGAGGCGCGTCTGCGGCCGGGCGCGGTCACGTTCGCGCACGTGTTGCGGAAGCAAGGTTACGCGTGCGGCATGATCGGCAAGTGGCACCTTGGCGATCCGGACAAGCCGCAGGCCGGCTTCGAGGACAAGTGGGTGTCATTCGATGTTCCCGGGGAGTACTACGACCCGGAGTTGTGGGTCGATGGCCGGAGAGTGCGGGCCGACGGGTACCTGACCGAAGTGCTGACGAACTACGCCATGGAGTTCGTGGACGCGCACGTCGAGCGGCCGTTTCTCCTGTGGCTGAACTACAAGGCGCCGCATGGGCCGGTGGTGGGCCCCGCGGACGCGCAATTCCGCTACGAGCCACAGGACATGCCGCTCCCGGAGAGCATGAAGGACGACCTGTCGGGCAAGCCCCACTGGCAGCGCGAAAGCTACATGCACGAAGTCTTCAGCGGGTACTCGCCGGAGCAGATACAGCGACGCCTGGCTAACTACCACGCCATGATCTCCAGCATCGATCACAACGTGGGCCGATTGGTCGACCATCTGGCTGAAGTGAAGCTCTTGGCCGACACGCGGGTCATCTTCATGAGCGACAACGGGTTCCTCCACGGTGAGCATCAGATGATTACCAAGGGCTACGTGTTCTACGAGGAGGTGGTCCGCTCGCCTTTGATTTTGTGGCAACCGGGAACGATCGAGCCCGGCCGGCGCGTGAACACTCTGGTCAGTTCGCTGGACATATTCCCGACGCTGTGCGGAGTCGCCGGCGTGGCTCCTCCCGCGGGCCTTCCCGGCCGAGACCTCGCTCCGCTGCTGACAGATCCGTCGGCCCGATTGCACGACGCGGTTTTCTTTGAGTACCATACGAAAGAGGCCACGGGCCAGACCGTTCCTATGCGCGGGCTGGTCACCGATCGCTACAAGTACGTCTTGTACCTGGATGGCGGAGAGGAACTGTACGACCTGCAATCCGATCCGCATGAGATGATCAATCTGATCGATGATTACGGCCAAGCGGACACGGTTCGGGACCTGCGCGGCCGTCTGGGTCGCTGGCGCGTTTCCGCGGGGGATGCACCATGACTTTCGTTCGAGGGTGCGGATTCCGGCAGCTGCCAGCGGGCCTGCGGGTGTGGTCCGGTTTTCTGCTCGTGCTCCCGGCAGGCTTGGGATGCGAGCGGTTTCTCCCGGATAACGGCTTAGGCCCGAGTGCCGGGGGCGAACGGCCCAATGTCATCTTCATCCTCACCGACGATCAGGCACCGAACACACTTGGCATAGAGGGCAACCCGATCATCCGCACGCCGGAGTTGGATCGGTTGGCCGGCGAAGGGGCTTATTTCTCCCGAGCGTACGTTCCGATCCCGCAATGCGCTCCCAGTCGCGCGGCCATACTCACCGGCCTCTATCCGCATCAGAACGGCGTCCTGCGCAATGAAGACGCGAGCCTTCGTCCTGATGCCGTGACCTTCTCGCGGCTGTTCAAGCAGAACGGCTACGCGTGCGGTCTGGTGGGCAAGTGGCACTTGGGCAAGGAGGATTTGCCCCAGGCCGGTTTTGAGGATCTCTGGGTTACTTTGCCGTTGCCGGGTGAGTATCACGATCCTCAGTTATGGGTGAACAAACGCCTGGTCCAGACTGAGGGATATCTGACTGATATCCTGACGGATCATGCCATCAGCTTCGTGGAGAAGCATGTGGACCGGGCGTTCTTGCTGTGGTTGGCGTACAAGGCTCCACACGTGCCGGCAAGGGCCCCGCCGGACCCGGCCTTCGCTTATGACGCGGCCGATATGGTGTTGCCCCCCAGCAGCGCCGACGATTTGTCGGCCAAGCCGGCTGCTCAACGGGACAGTAACGGTCACGCCCTCTATCGGGAGGTGGGGGAGGACGAGATTCGCCGGCGCCTGAGCCTTTACTATGCCAGGATTTCGAGCATCGATCACAACGTGGGGCGGCTGGTGGATCGCCTGAAGGAGTTGGGCCTCGACGAGCGGACGCTGATCATCTTCATGAGCGACAACGGTGTGCTCTACGGCGAGCATCAGCTTCTGCGGAAGGGTGCCTTCTTCTATGAGGAAGTAGTCCGCTCGCCCCTGATCATGTGCTGGCCAGGGCGAATCGAACCTGGGACTCGGATCGATGCTCTGGTGAGTTCGCTGGATCTGTTTCCGACTCTGTGCGCGGCGGTCGACATTCCCACGCCGGAGGGTTTGGCGGGAAAGGAGCTCTGGCCACTGCTCCAGAGCCGGGTCTCGTCCGTTCATGACGCGCTGTTCTTCGAATACGAGGCCACGGAGAAGCCCGTCACGATGGTTCCGGTGCGGGGCCTGGTGACCGCGAGGCACAAGTATACCAAGTATCTTGAGGACGGAGAGGAGTTATATGATCTGCAGGTCGATGTTCATGAAATGCGCAACCTGATCGACGACCCGGGTTCCCGGGAACTGGCCGACCGGCTGCGGGCCGAGCTCGGCGCGTGGCGCACACGAATGGGGGATCTTCAATGAGGCTGCGCGTTCTGCTCGGGAAGCGGTTCCGTTGGAAGTCGTGGGGGGCGTTGTTGCTTGTGGCTTCCGGTTTGCATTTTGTTTCATTTGACATTCGTCGCCAACCGATCGCCACGGACATTGATTATTATCTGTACTACGCCCGCCAGTCGGCCCGGGGCGAGCTGCCTTATGTGGATTATTTCGAGCACAAGACGCCGCTGGGCATTTACACCGGCGTGTGGCTTTATCGTCTGGGGGAAATTCTGGGCACGGATCTCCTGTATTCCATCCGCGTGGGTTATCTGATCTTAGCGGGCTTGGCGGCGGCGGTGATGGGCGTGGTGTTTGTGCGCCTCTATAACAACCGCCCGGCGGCCGGTTGGATCGGACTGTTGGTCTATTGCGGTTTCTCGATGTTGGGCTTGATGCCCTGCATCGGCAACCTGCCGAAGATGATCGGGCTGCTGTGCGCCGGTGCAGCCATGCTCGCGGTTTACGCTCGGCGTTGGTTCTGGGCCGGGTTGTTGGTGGGGATCGCGGGCATGGACTGGCAGCCGTGCGGGGCGCTGGCCGCGCTGGGGGTGTTCCTGGCCGGGGCCTGGGGCTCCGATCGCATGGTCAGGTGGTTGAAACTGGCCGCCGGCATGGTGTTGCCGGCCGTAGCTTTCAGCTTCTACTTTGCCGCCCGCGGGGCATTGGGGATCTTCTGGAAGATGGTCCTGTTGATGTCCCTGACCAAGGCTGCGTCCGATCCTCTGAGTTTTTCTGATCGCTGTCGGAAGATGTGGGAATACGTCCTGCATGACTGTCCCGGGGAAACCTGGCTGCTTGTCCTCGGGGCAGCGGGGATAATCCTGTATGGAATCCGCCTGGTACGAATGCGGCGCACAAGCTTGGCACCGATGATGGTCGGCCTGGGGGCGTATCACTACGGGATGATCATATTCTCCCTGGTCGATTTCCAGGGTCATGGGGACGTTTTTGTGCTCCTGGCCAGTTGGGCGTTCTTCGCGGCGGTTCCGGTGGCGGAAGGATACTATTATCTGTTGCGACTGAAGCGGCGATTTCGCGGGCGTGTGGCCCGGAGCTACGGGCCGGTCCTGGGCGTGCTCGTGGTTACGGCTCTGGTGGTGGCCTGCCGGCCCTCGTTTTTGCGCATGGGCTGGCGCTATAATTCACCGTTGTTGGGGTGGAGCGATTACGAGCTGGACAGCCAGCGTCAGGCCGCTGAGCGATTCTTCCAAGTCGTTGGGGACAGGGACTTTGCCCTGGTCCGAAACCAGGAGTTGCTCTTCTTGGGGAAGGGTGAGTGCCCCCTGCCCTTTGTCACCTGGAACCAGGGGACTTACGTGCACTACCGCCAGGGAGATGAGGACCGAGTGGATACGCTAAGTCGCCTGCTTCGGCAGGAGGATTTGGATTTCATTGTTCTGCCGAAGACCTGGCTGCCTTATCTACGGGGGACTGCGTTTGCTCCGTGGCTGCTCGTGAACTACGCCCCCATTATGATCTCGTCGCAGGACGAGAAGTATTATGTGATTGTGTGGGTGCATAGGAGGGTCCCCCCACCGGCGGTGCGTGGCGTCCGATACATCGAGATAGAATCTTTGTGGATTTGATGAGTTGGATGCGGGAGACAATTCGGGTGATTACAGGCGGGGTGCAGAAGGCGAGCCTCCAGGCGCGGGCGAGCCGCGCGATGCGATGCAGCGCGGGCGGACGCCTGACGGTGCTGTTGCTTCTGTGGGGAATGAGCCTCGTGCCGGGCTGCCGCCGAGAGGGGCCCGTGGCCGCGGGAGATGATGTTTCGGCCGGGCCGTGCCCCAACATCGTGATTTACCTGGTGGACACGTTGCGGCCCGATCGCCTGGGTCTGTTCGGGCACGATCGCCCGACGTCACCACGTCTGGACGCCTTCGCCGCCGATAGCGTGGTTTTCGAGGAGACCTACTCGCCCAGCGGTTGGACCAAACCGGCCGTGGCGAGCCTGCTGTCGGGTGTGAACCCACCACGGCACGGGGCCATTACGCGGACAAACAGGTTACCTCCGCAGGTGACACTTCTGGGTGAGCGCTTGGGCAACTTCGGCTATCACACTGCGGCCATGATCTCCAACCCGAACGTGACTCGCACCTGGGGTTTCGATCAGGGTTTTGAGAGCTTCTATGACGTGGGCGCGGATACCCAGGAAACGCGGGCGGATGAGATTAACAAAGCAATTTTTGAGCACATGGATCAGGATCCGCGGAAGCCGTTCTTCTATTTTGTCCACACCTTGGACCCCCATGCTCCGTACGATCCTCCGCCTCCCTACGAAAGGATGTTTACGGACAATCCCGCCCCGTTTCGGGGCCCGTTCAAGATGAACGCGAACACGCCGGAGGCTCGCTTACGGCACGCCTGGGACAAGTATGACGCGGAGATCGCCTTCAACGATGAGCAGTTCGGGCTGTTGCTGGACCGGCTCAAGGCCGACGGGCTCTACGAAGACGCCATGATCATCTTCGTCGCAGACCACGGCGAGGAGCTGTTGGACCACAACGGCGGCGGCCACGGGCACACGCTCTACCAGGAGCTCGTGCGTGTGCCCATGGTCATCAAGTTTCCGGGCAACTCCCATGCGGGTCAGCGGGTCAGGGCCCGGGCGAGCCTGATCGACGTGGCCCCCACGATACTCTCCTATCTGAATGCGGAAGTTCCTGCCGAGCTGGAGGGGATCAGCTTGCTTCCGTTGGTCCAGGGAGACGGGGCGGAAGCCCCGTCGCGCCCGATGTTTTTTGATCTCGACTTGCAGCGGCGTGACGGGACGCTGAACGTAGCCAAGGCCGTGCTGTCCGAAGACTACAAGTATTTCGAGGTGGTCAGCCCGCGGCCTGAGCGCATGCTGTTCAACGTCTCCCAGGATCCCGGGGAGCAAGCGAACCTCGTGGGGTCCGAGCCCGCCAAGGCGGAGCAGTTGGCTGCCATGCTGGGGGCGTACACGGCGTCCGTCGCGGGCGGGGTGCACCTCATACTGGTGAATCGTGGCGATATGTTGGATCGCGTTTATGAAGGCAAGTTGAAGACCTCCGGGCGCTTTGTGGGGCTGCGCCAGTATCAGTGTGAGCAAGGGGATTCGGCTCAGGTTTCAGCCGACGGCCGTACCCTTACGTTCCGGGCTGTGTTACGGAACCACCCTGGGGTTCGTAAAAGCAAAACGAAATGGGTGACCGATGAGGACCGCCTGTCCGTTGGTGTAGAGCCTGCGGACGCCGATGTAACCGTGGAACGCCTGGTGGTGGACGCGAGCGAGGAGCTGCCCTTGTTCATCGGTCCGGAGCGGCGGCCGGCCGGGCCGCTTCCCCTCAGGTTCGTGCCTGAGGACCCAAGCCTGCAGATTGCCGAGCCGGGAGCCCTGTTCCGTGAAGAGGGAGAGCTTTTGAACGAGATGGCCCAGGGGGCCTACCTCGTGGTGGTGCGCTCGGTAGAGCGGTCGGATATTGAGGGCATGGACCCGGAGTTGCGAGCCAGGCTGGAGAGGCTGGGATACATCAGTGCCGAGGATGGCGAAGAATACTAGGCCCCGCGTGCGCCCGGGCCTGGCCCTGGTGGCGCTCTCAGCCGCGGTCTTCCTGACCGGCTGGGGTGCCTCGGGTTGCGATGATGCACCGTCGCAGCCAGGCCGGCCGGATCGCACCGCAGCGGGCCGTCATCCTATTCTGCTCATAGGCCTGGACGGGGTCGAGTGGGACGTCGTTCTGCCAATGCTTCGCCAGGGTCGTTTGCCCAACATCGCCAGGCTGATGGAGCAAGGCTTCTTCGGGCGGATGAGCACCACCAGACCGACGCTCTCGCCGGTCATCTGGACCTCGATCGCCACGGGCAAGTCCGCTCGGCAGCACGGCATCCGGGGGTTCATTCACAAGGCCCCCAATGATCCCGAATACCAGCGCCTGTACACCAACAGCGACCGACGGACCAAGGCGTTCTGGAACATCCTTAGCGAAGAGGGTCTGCGCGTACATGTCGTGGGGTGGTGGATGACGTTTCCCGTGGAGAAGATCAACGGGGTCATGGTGGCTCAGGTCAACACCTCCACTCCCCAGCGAAATCAGGCGGGCACGGGCATCTGGAAGGGCAGCCTCGTGGAAGGGTTGTCGGGCCAGGTCTACCCTCCCGAGCGGCAGGACGAGTTTCTGGCCGTGGTGCCCGAGGTGGAGGCGGAGATGCCCGAGCTGGCCCGTCGCGTGTTCGGAACGTTCTCGGGTCCGCTGTCTCCCGTGGGGGCCAAGCTGTGGGGGGCCTGTGATTGGACGTTTCGGGCTGACGCAATCTATCGCCGCATCGCCCTCAGGCTCCTGAAGGAGGATGCTGATTACGACGTGCTGGCCGTCTACTTCGGCGGCACGGACGTGATGGGCCACCGGTTCTGGCGCTTCATGCTTCCCGACCGCTTCGAGATGAAGCCGACACCGCAGGAACTCCAGGATCTGGGCGATGTCGTGTGGGACTATTACGCGTATATGGACTCGGTGGTCGGCGAGCTGTTGGCGGCGGCCCCCGCGGACAGCGTCGTGTTTCTGGTCAGCGACCACGGCATGATCCCCATCAACCGAAAGGCTCAGTTTGATCCCGAGATGCCTGCCAAGGCGTTGAATTCCGGTGGACACCCCAACGCGCCGGACGCCTTCTTCGTTGCCTGCGGTCCTGGGATCCGCAAGAGCGGCATGGCCAAACCACTCGGAGAACTGACACGCGGGGATCTGCCGTACGTGGGGACGATTTTCGATATGACGCCGACCATTCTCCATTTGCTGAATCTCAGCGTCGGCAGGGATATGGACGGCGGCGTCATGAAGGAGATCGTCGAGCCGGAGTTCCTGGCGCGGAACCCGATTCGGATGGTACTTACGCATACGCCCCCGGACTGGTTCGAGAGCCGTCCCGCCCTTGTCGAGGGGGCCGCCGACACAGAAGAGCGTTTGGAGCAACTTCGTATGCTGGGCTACATCGACGGGCCGGGCGACGAAGACAAACCTAAGGACTACGAGGGTCCCGCCGACAGTGACTACGATGAGTACAGCGGATGATCTTGGAGGTGCTCGCGGTGGCCAACGGCGGTCTCACGAGGAGGACACCATGCGCGTGGTCATGTTGCTCGCCATGCTGACTGTAGGACTCGCGGGTCTGACCGGCTGCGAGCACGCGGGGCAGCGAACCGACCCTGCGGAAGCGCAAACGGCCGAGGCGCCGAGCCGGAGTGTGGACAAGCAGGAGACGCAGACCGCCAAACCGGCGAGTCACGTCGTCGAGGAGCTCTGGCCCGACGGCAGACCTCGCCTGCGCAAAGGCATCATGACCGGTCCCGACGGCCGACAGGTCAATCACGGCAAGTATGAGCGCTGGTTCGACAACGGGCAGAAGGAGTACGAGGCCACGTTCATCCAGGGAAACAAGAGCGGTCTCGCGACACGCTGGCACAATAACGGACAGAAGTGGACCGAGGAGCATTACTTCAACGGTCAGCGTCATGGCATCAGTCGCACATGGGATCAGGCCGGCAACCTGCGCAAGCAGGAGGAGCATCTGAAGGGCAAACCTCACGGTGTCTGGACCGTCTGGTACGCCGACGGTCGCATCAAATGGCGAGCGGAGTTTGACCGCGGCAAACCCAAGTCGTGATCTTGCTACGACGCCTCCCAATGTGATTCAACCGACCCGCGCGCCAGGCATCACTGTAGAATCCCTGTACTGAACTGAAGAGATTCCGTCACCTGCGTTTCGCGTTATGTCTTGTTGTAACGCGGGCTTTTCGTTATCATAACCGATGGCCATTTGGCTGGAGCGGGAGTCGTTGGCCGCCGGCGCCGACGGCCCATGGTGGCCAGAGGACGGCGCATTACCCACCGCTTGAACATGTCCCGAAAGGGAGACGCGTACGAAGGAGATCAGAGGTGGCGGTCCGAGGGATTCTCCCAATCATCGTCGTTGGAATGTTGGTCTTGCCGTGGAGCTTGGTATTTGCCGGGGAGACTGACAGCCCGGTGCCACAGCCACAGGCGTCCGCGGACAAACACGAGAAGGTGCCGCCGGAGGCCCGGCGACCGGTCGGTCACCTGGAGGTGCCTCATGACGCCTACGTGGCGGCGCCGCGCGGCCTGCAACCCACCAGTCCGCCGGCCCTTGTCGGCCGCGGCCGCTACGTGAGCGTGCAGGTCAACGTCAACGCCAGTGGCGACAACATCGTTGGTGACGCCGCCAACGAGCCCTCGATTGCCGTAGACCCGACAAACCCGAGCCGCATGGCCATCGGCTGGCGACAGTTCGACACCATCAGCAGCGATTTCCGTCAGGCCGGCTGGGGCTACACCACGGACGGAGGCCAGACCTGGACCTTCCCCGGCGTCATTGACCCCGGCGTGTTCCGCAGCGACCCGGTGCTCGATTCCGACGCAGACGGCAACTTCTACTTCAACAGCCTGACGGCCGACCCCATCTACCTTACCGACTTCATGTGTCACGTGTACAAGTCCACCGACGGCGGGGCCACGTGGGGCCCCGGCGTGTACGCTTTCGGTGGTGACAAGCAGTGGATGACCATCGACCGCACCGACGGCATTGGCCGGAACAACATCTACGCGTACTGGACCCGCTTCTATACGTGCCCGGGCTGCAACGGGCACTTCTGCGTTTCGTACGACGAGGGCCAGAGCTTCACGAACCTGATGGACGTACCCGGCAGCCCGCAGTGGGGGACGCTGGCCGTGGGGCCCGCCGGCGAACTGTACGTGGCCGGTGACGGTTTCGTGGTGGCCAAGTCCACCACCATGCAGGACGAGACTTTGCCGCCCGCGTTCGATTTCTCCACGACAGTGAGCCTGGACGGCAGCATGTCGTATTCGGGCGGCCCCAATCCCGGCGGTTTGCTGGGGCAGGTGTGGATCGCGGTCGATCATTCCGGCGGTCCCACCCATGGCTACGTGTACCTTTTGTGCTCGGTGAATCGGTACTCGACCAGCGATCCGCTTGACGTGATGTTCTCACGCAGCACGGATGGCGGGCAGACCTGGAGTCCGCCGGTGCGGATCAACGATGATCCGGGTGACGCCGCGTATCAGTGGTTCGGCACCATGTCGGTCGCCCCGAACGGCCGCATCGATGTGATCTGGCTCGATACGCGCAACGATCCGGGAGGTTATGACTCTGAGCTCTACTATTCGTATTCGGAAGATGCCGGCCAGACGTGGTCGCTGAACGATGCCTTGAGTCCGTCATTTGATCCGCATATCGGCTGGCCGCAGCAAAACAAGATGGGCGACTACTTCGACATGGTTTCCGACAATTTCGGAGCCAACGTTGCCTATGCCGGAACGTTCAACGGCGAACAGGACGTGTACTATCTGCGCATCGGCGACCCCGCATGC
>CP070685.1:2168626-2174751 GCA_020352895.1 Phycisphaerales bacterium | reverse complement strand
GTCGGTCAGAAGCAGCGTGTACAGCAGATCGCGGCCTGCCTTGCAGACCTGCACGCGGTCCTTCGGCAGCGGCTGCGGCCATTCCTCATCACCTACGCCGTCCAGCGCACCGGGCGCTCTTCGTCCTCCCGCCAGCGTGGGCGAAACGAAGACTCGCGCTTCGTCTGCCAGCTTTCGATCGAAGAACGAGCCCATCACACGTCCGCCGCCTTCGACCATCACGTTGGTCATGTTTCGTCGGCCCAATTGATCGAGAAGGTCTTCCAGGGGCACGGTGTTGTTCTTCGAAGAGAGCGCGAGAATCTCGCAGCCCAGTCGTTCCAGCCGCGAGGCCCTGCGAGCGCGCTCGGCTAGCGACTGCTTCGTGCAGACCACGATCACCGGAACCTGCCTTGCGGAACGGGCCAGTAGACTGCGTGCCGGCAGGCGCAGCCGCGAGTCCAGTATGATCCGCGCGGCCGTGCGTCTCGGCCGGACCAGCCTGGCCGTCAGTAGCGGATCATCGGCCAGGATCGTACCGATGCCGGTGATGATCCCATCCATCTGTCCGCGCCAGCGATGCACCAGCCGGGCCGCCTGTTCCCCGGAGATGCGGACTTCGCGGCGGGATCGAGTGGCGAGTTTTCCGTCGATGCTCTGAGCCCATTTCAGAATGACCCATGGCCGTCGTTCGGTGCACAGCTTGATATACGGCGCGTTCAATCGGCGGGCCTCCTCCTGGCCGAGTCCGACCTCCACGGTCACGCCGGCGCGGCGCAACTGGCGCAGGCCCCGGCCGCGCACGTGTTCACCGGGGTCGATCATGGCCACAATGACCCGTCCAACGCCCGCCTCCAGCAGAGCCGATGTACACGGCGGCGTCTTGCCGAAGTGCGAGCAGGGCTCGAGTGTCACGTACGCGTCACAACCGCGAGTCGACGTGCGGCAGGACCGACAGGCTTCGACCTCGGCATGAGGTCCACCGAAACGCCGATGGTAGCCTTCGGAGATAATGCGGCCCTTGCGGGCCAGCACGCAGCCCACCATGGGGTTGGGCTCGACACGTCCGCGCCCCCGGGCGGCCAGCAGCAAAGCTCGATTCATCAGATGGGCATGATCAGGTGGAGGACTCATCGCCAGAGACAGACTGTGCTTCGCAAGGGGCCTGGGTCGCTGAGAGGGCCCGCTTCCCTGTCTTACGCTGCTCGGTCCAGAAATTGATCAGCAAGAGGCCCACGCCAACCACCAGCAGGGAATCGGCGACGTTGAAGACCCAGCGCCACAGTTCGAAGGACCCGATCTTGACATCGACTTTGATGAAGTCGCGCACCACGGGCGTGGGCCTGACGTGGCGGCCCGCGGACTTGGGCACGGTCTGCGGGTTCTCGCCGTCCGGGTAGTCGCCCAGGACCCAGGTGTTCGTGTTTTCCCGGATCAGCTTGCCGCAGAGCAGGATGCGGTCGCCTTTGAGAAGGCGGACCGTCTCGGGCGGCGGCCCCCACACGGCGTCAGCCACGTGGAAGGTGCGGTCGTACAGATTGCCCAGGGCACCGGCCAGGACCAGTCCCAGACCGACGTGCAGACTTCGCCGGGAGGGGTCGCTGTGGGCGAATAGATAGACCACGAAGAGCAGGGCCAGAATGGAGGCGACCATGAACAGCAGTCCCAGGCCCTGTCCCAGGCCCAGCATGGCCCCGGGGTTGACCACTTTGCGCAGCGACAATACGTGCGGGATCAGCACCACGGGCTGGTCCGCCGACAGGTGCCTGAATGCGAGGTCCTTAGACCAGAGGTCCACGGCCAGGCCGATGACCGCCACGGGCCAGATTCGCGCGTGGCTTCGTAAGTCGTACAGGCTGGCGCGCTGAGCCGAGGCCGGAGAGCGGCGGGCGGCGGCGGCAACGTCAGCGGGCATAATCTCTCCGCTTCTTATCGCCTTCTTCGTAGTTCCAACTCGCGGGCATACTCGATGCAGTACTTGGCCCAAGGCTTGGCGCGGAGCCGCCGCTTCTGGATGTGCGTATTGGTGGCCAGGCAAACGCCGTAGGTGCCGTTCTCGATCCGCTGAAGAGCTTCCTCGATCTCTCGCAGCAACTCGCTCTCGTTGGCCAGCAATCCCAGAGTGAACTCCTGCTCCCAGTTGTCCGAACCGATGTCAGCCATGTGAATGGGCATGCTGGACAAGTCTCCCGCCGATTCCTGCCGGTTCTTGAGAAGCGCGTCGTCCCGTAACTGAGTCACTGTGCCGAGCAGTTCGGTTCGCTTGGTCACCAGCATGTCTCGGAACGTATTCAGTTCCTCCGGCGTCAGCCTCGTCTTGCGCAGCGGTTTCTCGCCGCAGATATATCGCTCGACCGAGGGCGGCGGGGCCTTTGGTCGGGCCGGGCCTTTGTCCCTGCTGGCGCTCTTCGTCGTGCTCGTGCGACCGCCCTGGCTTTTCTTGCCGGCAGTCTTGCGTGTGCTTCTCCCGGGCGCGACCGCCGGCTCGCTCGCCCCCTTGCGGGCGGTGGGCTTGGCGGATTTCGTCTTGACGCTGGAACTCTTGACTTTGGTGGCCTTTGGCTGGGTCTTGGTCGCCACCTTCTTGGCGTTCCCGGTCTTTTTCTGCCCAGTCTTTGCGGTCTTCCTGGCCACGGCACGTGTCTTCCTGTTTCAAACGAGGCCGAGCCTCCGCCCCGGTAGAGACTCGGTCTGCCTAACCTTACGAATATATGCACGTGGGGGCCGCGCTGTCAAGCTGACGCCTGGCCGTGACCGCCTGAACGTCCCGCTTGCTCTTCGACGGGCGCCGGGCCACACTGATGGTCGTCGGCCCGTGGGCCTCCGCGCGGCGATGACGGTGCCGTCCTCGAGGGATTCGCGCCATGACCGGGCTGTTCGCATCACCCAAGCCTCTGATCGCCATGATCCATGTGGGCGCCTTGCCCGGAACGCCACAGTCCCGGCAGACGGTCGCCGTGCTGGTCGAGCAGGCTGCGGCCGAGGCTCGGCTTCTGGCCGACCACGGCGTGGACGCGATCATGCTGGAGAATATGCATGATCGGCCCTATCTCAATCGCGATGTGGGACCCGAAATCACGGCGGCCATGAGCGCCCTGCTGGCCGGGGTCCGGAGCGCCGTCGGCGCGGACATGCCTCTGGGCGTTCAGGTTCTGGCCGGTGCCAACCGGGAGGCACTCGCAACGGCCCATGCGGGCGGTGCCCAGTTCGTCCGCGTCGAGGGTTTCGTTTTCGCCCACGTAGCCGACGAAGGGCTCATGCCCCGAGCCGATGCCGGAGAGCTCCTGCGTTACCGATGCCGCATCGGCGCTGAGGCAGTGCTCATTCTGTCAGACATCAAGAAGAAGCACAGTTCGCACGCCATTACCGCAGATCTGGACGTTGGGGCCGCGGCTCGAGCGGCCGAGTTCTTCGGCGCCGACGCCGTGATTGTCACTGGAGATGAGACCGGCCGGCCCGCCCGGCCCGATCATCTGCGGCTGGTCAAGGAAAGTACACGGCTGCCCGTGCTGGTAGGCAGCGGGATCACCCTGGAGAGTCTTCCGGATCTGGCCCCGGATGCCGACGGCTTTATCGTGGGTTCCTATCTCAAGCGGCGCGGCCTGTGGTCGAACCCGCCCGATCCCGACAGAGTCAGGGCCATGGTTCAGGCCGTGGCCCGCCACCGCGTCGCCTCGGGCCGATAGGCCCGGCCCCTACGTGGTGCTCAGTTCCATCTTGCGGTGCGACAGTTGGGCTTTCAACCGGCTCAGAATCGACGAGTGCATTTGCGATACCCGGCTCTCCGACAGATCCAGCGTCGCCCCGATCTCCTTCATGGTCATCTCTTCGTAGTAGTACAGGATCAGCAACAGACGCTCTCCCCGGCTGAGCCCCCGGGTGACCAGTTCGCGCAGATCGCGACGTTGTACGTCGCGCACAGGGTCTCGCCCCCGACGGTCTTCCAGCACATCGATTTCGGCCACTTCCTTGTTGTTGTCCGTCTCGTAGTGTTTGCGGGACAGCGAGACCATAGTGACCGTGTTGGCGTCGCGAACCAACCTATCCAGCTCTCCACGATCCATCCCCATGCGGCCGGCGAGTTCCTCCTGTGAGGGGCTTCGCCCCAGCTCGACCTGAAGCGACCGTGTGGCCTTGTCCAACTTGCTGGCTCGGGCCCGCACCAGCCGCGGAACCCAATCCATGGAACGCAGTTCGTCGAGGATGGCGCCGCGAATACGCGGGGCGCAGTAGGTCTCGAATTTGACGCCGCGGGCCAAGTCATAGGCCTCGATGGCGTCCATCAGGCCAAACACCCCGGCCGACATCAGGTCTTCCACATCCACTTCGTCTGGCAACTTCACGCTGATCCGCTCGGCGTTGTACTTGACGATCGGAAGATAGCACTCCATCAACCTGTTGCGCAAGTCGGGCCTGCGCTCGGCCTTGTATTCCCTCCACAACTCCCGGATCTCCTCTTCCTGGGACTTCGGTCTCATAACTGCTCCTCCATGAGCAGGATCCGCCTCGGCGGATCACGACGTTCCTTATCGCCGCGCTACGGCTTTGCCCCTGCGCCCACCGTTTCGGGCGGCGTTTCTTGTTCCGGTCCTACCGCTGCTATGGGATTCACCGTCGGGACTGTCACCCTTTCGTCTTCCAGACGTCCGACGGCCTGGACTTCTTGATCGAGTTCCTGGTGGAGCGTTTGCTCGCGCTCGGCCAGGACTTGTTCTGCAAGCCATCCGAGAGCCCGCCCCAGCAGGTAGAAGGCGAACAGGGCGACTATGGCCCGCTTGAGCACCGAGATGCTTGGGTTGCCCACCACCGCCCCGCTGATTGCGGCTACGGTGAAGGCGAGAAAACCAAGCGCTGCGCCTATGCGCTTTTCCATGTGCTGCCTGCCGAGTCAGCTTGGCCAAGCCGGGAAGTCATATGCGCAGAGCATCCGCCCAAGGCGGTTCGTCTACATCATGAAATCGAAGGACATGACAAGACGCGGCTCCGTCCGCTGGTTGCCGTTGCTCCATCAACGTCCCGACGCGTGACCGGTTTCTACATAAACATACTGGCGACCCGTCGCAGGAAACTGTGGGAGTCCCGACCGGTTTCGAGGTCCCGGGCCAGCCGCGCCGCGATCCCTGCGACACAGGCGGCTGCCGAACTGCGCGGGTATCTGAGCACGAGCGGCATCCGCTGCCGAACGGCTCGCACCACGTTATCATCCGATAATATATAACCAAAATCGAAAACCGCAAACTCTAAAAATCGATTGGCCACACCGGCCAGACGCTCATAGGTGCTTTGTCCCTCCGCCTTGCTGCGGCAGAGATTGACCACGAGTCCTACGTGGGGATTTTGTGTCTCTTGGGAGACGACCTTGATCGTTGCGTAGGCATCGGTGATGGCGGTCGGTTCCGGCGTTGTTACTACTAAGCAGATGTCCGCCGCCGCTGCCAGTGTTGTTACGCTCCTCGATACGCCCGCGCCGCAATCCAACACAAGCACGTCGACTTCCCGCTCAATGTCGCGTAACAATGTTAGCACGCGGTGTTGCTCGAACACCGACAGGTTGGCCATCTGCGTCAGGCCGCTGGCTCCCGGCACGAAGCGGAATCCTCCCGGCGCTTCGGTTACCACCTCGGCAAGTTCGCATCGGCCGGACATCACGTGCGAAAGGTTGGCCGTGGGCTGAAGGTTAAGCAGCACATCAGCATTGGCAAGGCCGAAATCTGCGTCCATCAGCATGACCCGCAGCCGTCTGGCGGCGAGACAGATGGCCAGGTTCACGGAGAGATTGGTCTTGCCCACGCCGCCCTTTCCGCTGGTCACCGCGATGGTGCAGGATCGCGAGTGGTGATCCTGCACCATCTCCCGAAGATGGGTGGCCTGGTCGGCGGGTGTCAACATTCCCCGACTCCGCTTCAAGGCAGCCTGTTTTTTCCCTTCTAGGCCGTCGCGGCCGCTCGGGGCCGGGCGGTGATCAACTCCGCCACATGCTCCGGGCGGCCGACTTCGATGTTGTCCGGAACTTCCTGACCGTCAGTCAGGTAGGAAAGTTTACGGTTTACGCGCTTCAATACGTTCAGGATCACGCCGAAGCCGACCGCTTCATCCAGCTTGGTGAAGATGATCCGATCCACGCCCAGCCGGCAGAACCGTTCGGC
>CP070685.1:2163226-2168526 GCA_020352895.1 Phycisphaerales bacterium | reverse complement strand
TACCATTCTGTAGTATGTTTTCTCGGTCATAAAGACCGTTTTGCTAAAGTCGCCCCCAAAGGTGGGTCGATCCAAGGTACGGAACTCATAAGGGGAATATAATGCCGCCCCGCGTAGGTTAGGCGAAAAGGCTTCTTTCCCCTCCGGAAAGCACCGGGCCTGCGATAAGCACTCGGTGCTTTCTTTATAGGCTTTGTTTCTTGCACGCCCGCTGCTCCCCAGCTCCCTCGCACTAGCCATCGCCGGCCTGAGCGGACCTTCACCTCGTCATGTCATGCTCGAACGATTCAAGTGGACATCCCTCACACCGCGCTTTCGGACGGCAGTACCTCTTGCCCACCTGCACCAGAAGGGCGTGGTACTCGTTGTATAGGTCCACGTTCTCAGGCAGATGAAACGCAAAGAACTCCTGCATCTCGTCGTAGGTCGCCTCCTCGTCTATCAGGCCGTGCCGCCTCAGGATCCGGGCCGTATAAGCGTCTACCACGAACGTCGGCAAATGCCCCGCATACAACAGAATCGCGTCTGCCGTCTCTCGGCCGATACCGCGGACGGACAATAATTCGTCTCGCAGCGTACGTAGCGGCGTCGCGAACATGGCTTCCAGATCCCCCCGGTGACGCTCGTAGAAGAAATCCACGAACCGCTTGAGTCGAGCCGCCTTGACACGGTACGTGCCTGCAGCCCGGATGTACTCCGCCAGTGTGCTCTCCTCCAGCCCGCGCATCCTCTCCGCCTCCAGCGCCCCCGCCTCCTCCAACCGCGTGATGGCCTTCTCCACGTTTCGCCACGCCGTGTTCTGCGTGAGAATCGCCCCCACGATTACCTCCCACGGAGTCTTGGCCGGCCACCAATGCTGCGGCCCAAGGGCCCTCGCCATGGCCTCAAACATGTCCATCAGGAGCTGCGACGTCGACATATGTACCCCGCCGAGCCGAGCGTAACCGCATTGTGTCCGACCCGTCCAGGCTGGCACTCGATGTTCTCGCTACCGATGCATTGTCGGCCCTTGACTGGTGAGGGCGCGGGCACAACGGTCCTTGAGCCACTGCCCTCGTCGAAAGCCAGACCTGAAAAAAACGGCGCACGATCAGGAAGGAACAAGGCAAACCGCGAGGGCCAGCTCATGAAGCCATCGAGTCATGCTCCGGTGCCAGAACTGCGCACATTCCCTGCTGCTGGCTATTGGGGAAGGTCTGTCGCCCTTCCATTCCCTTGCCCTTTCCCCCATCGCCCGCCCGCGAGCAACCACATCCCGACCTGAACGGCCACCCCTGCGAGAATCACCACGAAGCCCACGGCGTATAGGGCCCGGTTGTTGCTTTGATCCGCGATCAGCCCGCCTCCATAGGCTCCCAGCAGGAATCCGAGTGAGAGCAACACCTCGTGTCTGGTCATCACCAGCGCCCGGTGACCGCTCGCCGACGATCCGTAGTACAAGTGTGAGCTGTACACCAGCCCGATTCCCTGACCGGCCACCAGCACGCACCACGTCATGTGATACGCGTTCGCCGCCCTGAGCAGAACCAACAGGCTGGCCGCCATGACCACCTGCCCGCCCCAGAACAGCCATCCCAGGTAGTGCCACCGGGCCGCCCTGCCCAGCAGATAAAACGCGGCCGCCAGCGACAGGCTCAGCACCGTGCCCACCCGGCCGAATGTCGCCGACCCGATCTCCAACTCCTTAGCCAGATTGGGCAATTGGTACCGCAGCAGCCCCAGCACCAAGTACCCGCCGATCAGCGACACTTGTGCCATGCGATGAAACAATATCGTGCGGTCGTCGCATTTCGCCGTGCTGCTTTCCTCTACAGCTCCACCAGAACGCTGGGCGCTCGCACCCCGGCCCGAAGTACGCGCGACAGGCGCGAGGCACACTCCCGCCGCCGCAAACATGCCCACCGACGCCCAGAACGCCAGCCCCGGGGCGAGCCCAAACAGCTCGCCTCCCAGCCACGGCCCGGTCACCATCCCCGCTGACCAGGCCACGTTGAACTGCCCCAGACGGCGATTGAGCGCTTGTCCTTGATGCCCCGCAAACAGCAGTCCGACCAGCGGAGGCCAGAACAGCGCCGTGGCCAGACCGTATAGCGCTACAACCCCGAACAGCGGCCCGAGCGTCGGCATGCTCGGCATGACCAGCGTGGTGGCAGCCAGCCCGCAACACCCGCAAACAGCGATCCAACCCAGCGCCGCCCGGTCCAGCAGGTGCCGCCCGGTCAGCAACCCGATCACGTAGCACAGCCGCATCAGACCGCCCACCAGCCCCACCTGGCTCGCGGTCCCCCCCATCGAGAGGCTCAGGTATGGCAGCCCCACCATCAGAGCGCCGTCCGCCTGGCTCACCAGGAACGACGCCAGCAGCAACGGAGCGGCGCTCTGGCCCGCCCCCGGGAGTGGATCGAGTGCTTCGACGGACTTGGACACCCAGTCGACTCCCGGCTCTCAGCCCGCGCGACCGACCCCGCCGAGCGTCGTGAGGCCCCACACTCCCGCGCCGTCCTGACGGACCTCAAGGCCGGCCCATTCAGCAACCCTTCCCGACACACGCCACGCCAATGCGCGAGCCCGGATTCGAACCGGGACGGGTTTCCCCACAGGATCCTAAGTCCTGCGCGTCTGCCAGTTCCGCCACTCGCGCCTGCTTGCCGCGAGCAGTATCCGACACCCGGCCCGCCCTGACAAGAGACCCCCGACTCGCTCCTTCACTTCTCCGGGCAGGCGTTCGTTCTCAGATCGACTTGTCTTGGCACCAGACTCGTCAATCACCCGCCACGTCGGCCGCGTCGGCTTCTTGCTCTGGCTGCGGAAATGTAACCCTCTTCCATTGCCCGGTCGTGGGCAGGTGCTTTTCGCAGAAGGGCACAATCTGCCCGTCCTGGCGCCTCCACAGAGGCGCCCCTTGGGCACCGCAGACCATGCACATGGCGTGTTGAGGTGGCACGTGAAGCGCGCACCAGGCGCACATCTTCTCGGCCTCTAAACTGAAGATGACGGCCTTCTCGCCGCACACGTTGCACACCACATGCTCGGCATCCGCCGGCGAGAGCTCGTCCATGTCAATCTCCGTGGCCTGCTCGCCCAGCCGCGGCGCCACGATGAAGAAGAACACCACCGCCACGCCGACCACGACATACAGCCATGCACGTTGCTTGAAGGCTTTCATGTCCGATACCTCTTTGAGAGCCCCGCCGTACCCTGATCGAACTCACAGCGCAGCCCCCGTTATCCTACGGCCGAGTCATCCCCCACCACGAGCAAGCGTACGACCGACGCCGCCGCCCACCACACCCCCATGCCCGGAGCATTGAGACCCCGGCCTGTGGACGCTCACACTACCCGGCAGAAGATTCTCTGAAAATCCTGGATGATTTGCCCCGGCCCCGCAACGCTCCGGTATGCGCACCGGCACCGGCAAGTGCCCCAAAGAATGGCAGATTTGTCACGATTCCGCTTGCCCGGCCGCCATCATGGGGTATGTTTACCTATGGCCGGGAGCAATGGATTGCCTCACTGACGCCGATACAGGGCAATCCTGGCACGACGGAATACGCTCCCGGCCCTTTTGCATTCCCCGTCCTTGCTGTGTACCCTGATCCAACTCCTTTCTTTTCGGGCTACCGGAGCACCCGCCATGCCACGCATCAAGTCGATCTTGGTTGTAAGCGGTTTGACCGCCGTACTGTCTCTGCCATCGCCGGCCTGGGCGCAGTTGGGCGCGCCGATTACGGCCCCCGCTCCGCTCAACGCGAACGCCGCTACGGACACTGAAGGCGATTGGGGTACGCAAGTAGTCACGGATGGCGCAGGCCATTGGGTCACCGTCTGGTATTCCGGAGACGACCTCGGCGGCACCATCGGTCTGGATTATGACATCCTGGTCTCCTGTAGTGCCGACCACGGCGTCAGTTGGAGCACCACGGCGGCGCTGAACAGCAACGCCGGCTCGGACACCGGGGCCGACATGTACCCTCAGGTGGCCACCGACGCCCTTGGCAACTGGGTCGCGGTCTGGTGGTCCGACGAGAACCTCGGCGGATCCGTTGGAACCGATAGCGATATCTTCGTTGCCCGCAGTGTAGACCATGGAGCTACATGGAGTGTACCGCAAGCCCTCAACACGAACGCCGACTCAGACAGCGGGCAAGACTCCTATCCACAGATCATCGCTAACGGGTCAGGGACCTGGCTTGCCGTCTGGCACTCCATAGACAATCTCGGCGGAACGATCGGGACGGACGCCGACATTCTGGTGGCCCGCAGCACGGACAACGGAGCCACGTGGAGCACCCCACAACCACTGAACACCAACGCGGCCTCGGACAGTGGAGCGGATGGGAAGCCACAGGTTACCACCGACGGGCTGGGTAACTGGCTAACCGTCTGGTACTCCAGCGAGAACCTCGGCGGGACCATCGGCACCGATCGCGATATTCTGATGGCCCGCAGCACCGACAACGGATCCACGTGGAGTGCCCCGCAAGTTCTGAACACTAACGCAGATTCGGATAGCGGCGACGACATGTACCCTCAGGCGGCCACCGACAGTCTGGGGCACTGGATAACAGTGTGGCGTTCCGACGAGAACGTTGGCGGAGTCATCGGCACGGACGACGACATTCTGGTTGCCCGCAGCACAGACAACGGCGAAACCTGGAGCGCCCCAGGGCCCCTCAACAACAACGCCAGCTCAGACACCGGAGACGATTATGAACCGCGGGTGGCCACCGACGGGGCCGGCAACTGGGTGACCGTCTGGAGCTCCAAAGACGATCTCGGTGGCACAATCGCAAGCGACTATGACAATTTGGTGGCTCGTAGCGCGGACAACGCTGCAACGTGGAGCGACCCGCAGCCCCTGAACACCAATGCGACCTCGGACAGCGGCGACGATGAGTACCCGCATTTGGCCACCGACGGATCGGGCACCTGGGTAGTCGTGTGGGAGTCAGATGATGACCTGGGTGCAACCGTCGGCGGTGACTACGACATTCTTCTGGCCCGCTTCGCGCTACCGGACTGCAACGCAAACGGGGTTGCCGACGGGCAGGACATCGCGGGAGCGACCAGCTCGGACTGCGACGGCAACGGCGTGCCGGACGAGTGCCAGCCGGACAGCGACGGGGACGGCACCATCGACGTGTGCGAGGGCCCATGCGGATGTGGTGCCACCACCGCGGTGCTGATGAGCTTCTGGGCCCTGTGCGTAGCCAAGCTACCCCGCCGCCGGCGCGATGATGTCCGAGCTACGCGCCGATAGGAGGTTGAAGCAGCTTCGCCACTTGTGCGGTAACCTGACC
>CP070685.1:2146617-2163126 GCA_020352895.1 Phycisphaerales bacterium | reverse complement strand
GACGGATCAACCGATAGGAACCTAGGGCGCGGTACCCGCATGCACACCGGTTCCGCGCCATCTCGCGAGCACGAGTCGTTTGGAGCCCCCTATGACCGCAGAGACCAAGATCGGCCTGCTCACGGGATTATCTGTCATCATCGTCTTTGCCATGATCCTCTCGCAAAAAGGCAACGGATCGGGCGAGTCCAAGCCTCCCCCGCGCCGCCCGGACGTCCATTCCGAGTACATCGCTGATTCGGTGCCGATGACGACCCTGCCACGGGCCGCCGAACCCGCACCAAACGACCAGCCACGCACACCGGCCCCCACGCCAGCTCATGAATCGGCCGCGGCCACCACCCCCGCCGAGACTCGGCCCTCGATTGGCATGTCGCAGGCGGCTTCACTACCGGAGCCGTTCAGCCCCGAACACTTCGAGCCCGTCGCTGTGCCTCAGGCTTCCGAGCAGGCGCCGCCCGCCATCTCCGAGCAGCTTCGACGACAAATCCAAGGCCTGCCCCCCATGCATCAAGGGCCCGCCGGGGCCGGCCGACAGAGCAGCCCGCGCGTCCCCGCCGACGAGCTCTTCCGCCGGCAACCGACGCGCGGACCCGAGCGCATCTACATCGCTCAGGCCAACGACAACCTGACCAGAATCGCCGCTCGCTTCCTCGGCTCCGGATCGGCCGTAAACGTCAACCGCATCTACGAGCTCAACCGTGACACGCTGCCTGACAAGGATTCGCTAATGATCGGACAGAAACTGCGCCTGCCCGCCGACGCCGCCACGACGCCCTCGCAGCGACGTTCCGCTGATGCGCCCTTCCGGTCGGCCAGCCGTGCCCCCTCTCGCACCTACACGGTCAGACGCGGCGACACCTACGTGTCCATCGCTCGTCAGCACCTGGGCCATGAAGGACGGTGGCGCGAAATCTTCAATCTCAACAAGGATCGCCACCCTGATCCGGACCTCCTCCCGGCGGGTGCCACCATCAAGCTGCCAACCGAAGAAGTGAGACTGGCGTCCAGATGAGCACCTTCCGTCTCCTGATCATCACCCTGGTACTCATGCTGGCCGGAGCCGCCATGGTGGTGCTCAGAGCGGAACAGGCCCAACTGGCCTACCAGGCCGCCCGACTCCGGCAGCAGGAACTCGAGCTCCAACGCACCGTGTGGCATCAGCAACTGGAAATCGCCCGACTCCGTGCCCCCAACCTCGTCCGCCAGCGCCGCGATGGCATGAAACTCATGGCCCACGCTGCGGAACTCAGCGAGCCTTAGCACCGCTACCAGACCGAGAGGGGAAGCCCGGACATGTTCAACAGACAGACGCGGGAAAGCAGAAACGCAGGCGTGGCCACAACCACTTGGTGCGGCCAGCTCATGATCGCCCTGCCCGCAGCCGCCCTCCTCGTCCTCATCGGCCGTCTCGTCCACATTCAGACCTCCGTGAGCCCCCGCCTGCTCGATTATGCCGAGCGCCAGCGCACGGCACGCCGCGTCCTGCCCGCTCGCCGCGGCGCTATCCTCGACCGCTGTGGACGAATCCTCGCTGCCAGCCGCCAACTTCCTTCCATCATCGCCGATCCGGCCCTGGTCAATGACATCACCGAAACGTCCGTCAGGCTCAGCCCCGTGCTGGACATGTCTCCAGAGGACATCACGGAGAAACTCCTACGCATCGACACCGTCCCGCGGATCACCGCCCGCCTCGCTTCAACCCTGGGAGTCCAACAGGAGGCTCTCGCCAGCATGCTGACCGACGTCGAGAACTCCCTCGCGTCTGTCCAAGACATCCCCGTCGCTGCGGCTCGCCTCGCCCCCACGCTCGGTCGAGATCGCGCCTTCCTCGCGGAGCAGCTTACCAAGGCCTCCCGCCGCCGCTTCGTATGGCTGAAGCGCCGTGCCGACGCGATCGAAGCCGCCGAGGTTCGCCGCCTCGACATTAGAGGCGTCGGCGTCCTCATGGAGCCCGAACGCAACTACCCCATGGGGCAAACGGCCTGCCACGTTCTCGGCTTCGCCGGGCGTGACGACGTCGGCCTCGAAGGCCTCGAGCGCCTCTACGATCACTGGCTCGCCGGAGAGCCCGGTCGGCAAGTCTACCTCGTTGATGCCCGCCGCCGCCCCGTCTGGCAGAGCCCTGACGCACAGATCACGCCCCGCGACGGCTGCAGTCTGCTCCTCACCATCGACGCCGGCATCCAGGAGACGGTCGAACGCATCCTCGCCAACACCGTCGCCGAATTCGAGGCCGAGAGCGCCGTGGCCATCGTCACCGCACCGAAGACGGGAGACGTGCTGGCCATGGCTTGCTGGCCCGCTTTCGACCCCAACGCGCCGGCCGACGCCGATCCAGGGGCCCGCCGCAACCGCGCCCTCACCGACCCAGTCGAGCCCGGTAGCGCCTTCAAGCCCATCCCCGCCACCGCCGTTCTCAACGAGGGTCTGACCCGCCCTGAGGAGGTCATCTTCTGCCACAACGGCCTCATGTTCCTCGGCCGTCGCCAGCTCCGCGACGCACACAGCTTCGGCCACATCACCATGTCACAGGTCGTCTCTCGGTCCAGCAACATTGGCATGGCCATCCTTGCCGGGCGTGTGAAGCCCTCCCTGCTGCACCGCTACCTTGCCGGATTTGGATTCGACGAGCCGACCGGCATCGACCTGCCCGCCGAAAACGCCGGCCTGCTCCTGGGCGTGGACCGCTGGAGCTCGTACTCCCCCGCGTCGATCGCCATGGGCCAGGAAATCGCCGTCACCCCAATCCAACTCGTCACGGCCTTCGGTGCGATCGTCAACCACGGCCATCTCATGAGGCCTCGGATCGTCCAGCGAATCCTCAGCCCCGAAGGCGCCTGCGTTCACGAGAACCCGCCACGGTTCGTCCGCCAAGTCGTCCGTCCCGAAGTCGCCGATGTCATGGCCAGCCGGATACTCGTCGAAACCGTCACGGACGGTTCCGGCAAGAAGGCCGCCCTTCGCGACTACCAGGTCCTCGGCAAAACCGGCACCGCCCAGGTCCCCTACCGCGACCGTCGCGGCTACGAACCCGGCGCTTATCTCGCCTCATTCATGGCCGCCGCGCCCGCAGCCGACCCCCAGATCTGTGTTCTGGTCCAAGTCCGCAAGCCCAACCCGAAGATCGCTTACTACGGCTCGGCCGTCTCCGCCCCCGCCGTTGGCAAGATTCTGAAATGGACCCTGCCCTACCTCCGCATCCCCCCCGACCTGCCGGCTGCTCAACGCCTCGCCTCCGCCAACTGAGCTGCGCCGGCCAGCGCGTCTGTGTCTTTTCTGAAGATCTCGTCGGGATCCAGGTCGGCCGGAGCGTGGGACCACTCGTACCCCTGCGCGGCCAGATCATAGCCGAGCTTGAACAACCGACCCATCTCCTCTCGATCGAACTCCACCGCGTCGAGTTCGTGGGGATAATCCGCTGGAACCTGCGCGAGGTTGAAGTCGATCCCATACCGATTTGCCAGCACGTAGATGCGGTACAGCCCGGTACTGATCGTGATTCTGAAGAGGTTCTCAATCGTTGCCTGCGCGATGGAAAGCGTGCGCGGCCCGACCTCCTCCCGCCCGTCGCCCTCGAACTCTTTGCCGTTGCGAAGCACGTAGATGTCGAAGTCTATCTTCGACTCGTCGATGCCCGCGTCATCGAAGGCGTCGTCGAAGTCGAGCAGAAAACCACGGAAGAAGACCTGCGTGTATGTGCTGCCGTCCGCATGCATCTCGTGGTATGTTCGACCATTAGCTTCCACTTCGAAGTACACCGGCGGGAACAGCACGGGGATCGAAGTCGACGCCAACAAGACCCTGCGGTAGTGCTCCAGCGCATCTGGCCGACCGCTAGAGGCAATGGCCCCCATGTCCCACACCACGAAATCACCTGTGTCCATGTTGGTCGTACCGACAAACAGCCGGTGACCCGCCGCGTGCTTCGCCGCCACAGCCTCCAGCGTCCCCCTGGTCATGTAGCGATCGATCAGACGCTTCAACGGGGCGGTATCCCTGAGGGCATCATTGAATATGCCCGCGAGCAGGTCCCTCTTGACGTGGATGTCCTCCGTCTCCACCTCCGTATACACCGCCTTCAACTCGTCGTCATAGTCCGGACCGAGGAAGGCGAAGGTCGCCTGCAGACAGCCCGTGCTCACCCCGGTGACTACCTTGAAATCCGGCCGCGTGCCGGACTTCGTCCAGCCGCACAGGAAACCCGCCCCGAACGCTCCGCTGGAACCCCCGCCGGACAGAGCGAGCAGATCATACTCGCGGATCCCGTCCTGGTCGCGATCAAACGTCTCCGGACGCTCGGCCCGAATCGAGTCGGCGATGCTCCTCTGAAGGCCCGATTGCGGATCGGTCTGCAATTCATCCAAATCCATCGCCCCCCAGGGATAGGAGGCCTTCACTCCGGCCGGAGGCGCCGGTCCACGCACCCCACGATCCACCGACAAAACCATGCCGAAGCCCACAGCCACAAGCACGCCGGCCATCAACAGGGCCCCCAACAGCAGCCAACCAAGTCTCTTCATGCCGCCCATCGCCAAACCTCACTCACACGTGCTACAACGCCAATACGCGGGGACATCATAGTCACTCTCAGACGGAGGCGTCGAATCCCCGCTGACAATAGGCCGGCGGCGAGCGGCATTGCCCGCGCGTCTCCGGACGGTCTGCCTCCGCCCGACTGGAGCATGGTCCAAGCCGGCCTGACCACAACGTGCGGCACGCCACATGACCAATCGCCGCCTGTTCTGCCACATACGGTGTCGATTCTGGTGGCCAACCGCCCACCGCGGGGTTATTCTGTGGGTTTACGGATGAGCGGCGCGGCCAACCAGCTCGAGCCCAGTATGACCTTGCGCGAACTCTGCGCGGGCCTGAACCTCTGCATTGACGCAGCGGCCGACGTCAACCCGCTGATCAATGGCCTGACCGCCGACTCTCGACAGGTTCGCCCCGGCTACCTCTTCGCCGCGATCCGCGGCATGCAAGTCGACGGGCACAAGTTCATCCCTGCCGCGATCGCCGCCGGCGCCTCCGCCATCCTCACCGACCGCCCGGACCCGACCTCGCCGTCGCCATCCTTACGTGCGTCATCAGCAACGATAACGGCCACGGCGACGGCCGCTGTGCGGGCGCCCGACGCCCGCACGGCCCTCGCACACCTGGCCGCCCGCTTCTTTGGCCTGCAACGCGCACTCAACACCGGCGTCCTGCGCCTTACCGGCGTGACCGGTACCAACGGCAAGTCCACCATTTGCTTTCTCATCCAGGCGATGCTCAACCACGCCGGCTGCCGCTGCGCCAACCTCGGAACGATTCAGTACGACGTGCTGGATCGCATCGTGCCTGCACCACTGACTACGCCGGACGCAGTCGAGCTGGCCCGCCTCCTTGCCGAGGCACGCCGCAACGGTGCTTCTCACGCCGCGTTGGAGGTGTCAAGCCACGCTCTCGACCAGCGCCGCGCCGACGGTTTGTCGTTTGCGAACGCCGTCTTCACGAATCTGACCGGCGATCACCATGACTATCACGGTGGTCCCGAGCCCTACCTGCTCGCCAAGAAGCGACTCTTCGACACGCTGCCTCCCGGCGCCACGGCCATGGTGAACACCGACGACCCTGCGTGCCCCCGAATGGTGGCCGACTGCGACGCTCGCCTAGTGCACTACGGCTTGGCGGACAGCGACCGCCGACGCGAAGACGCACCCGAGACCCACCTTCTCGCAGAACTCGTAGAGATGAGCTCGGCCGGCACGCGCTTGCGGGCGCGGCACGCCGGCATGGTGACGGAAGTGTGGACGCCGCTGGTCGGGCGGCATAATGCCTACAACGCGCTGGCGGCTTTCGGCGTCGGACTGGCTGAGGGACTGACGCCGCAGCAGGCGGCCGCGGGCATCGCGACGCTCAAGGCGGTGCCCGGACGTCTGGAGAAAATCGGCGGCGACAAGTGCCCCATCGACGTCTTCGTGGACTACGCGCACACGGATGATGCCCTGCGAAACGTCTTGAGAGCCACCCGGCAGATCTGCCGAGGCCAGTTGACGGTGGTGTTCGGTTGTGGCGGAGATCGGGACCGCACCAAGCGGCCGCGCATGGCCCAAGCGGCAGAACAACTGGCCGACAACATCTTCGTGACAAGCGACAACCCGCGAACCGAAGACCCGCACAAGATCATTGCGGATATCATGGAAGGCTTCGGCCGCAGGCGTCGGCAGGTTCACGCCGAGCCGGACCGAGGGCAAGCGATCCGCAGGGCCATCCGGGAAGCGGAACCGGGGGACCTGGTGCTGATCGCCGGCAAGGGGCATGAGGACTACCAAATCATCGGGGGGTCGAGGCGGTGGTTCGACGACAGGGAAGTCGCCTGCCGGCAAATCGAGGAGCGTTTTGGCGGCGGAACGCGACCTCGAACGAACGCCTATGAGCACCCCTGACATCGTGGCACGGTCATGAGGTACGCCGGCCGACGCCACACAGCTCTCGCCTGCCCGTCAGACATGCCCGCGAACCTACGCTGCAAAAGACGACAGGGCCCGAGACAATCTTACGTCTTTAATGGGGCGGCAGCGAGCACTCGGCCAGGGCCGATCCATCGCCGCAACACCTGATGCACTGAGCAGATCTTGCCGGGGCCGTGGCCAGCCTCAGCGTTACCGTGGACGCGCGGCCACATTCTTCCCGCCGGCCTCGCCCCACCGAAGCCAGATCTACTGACGATGAGGAGAGCATCATGAAGACCGCGTGTAGTCTATTGTGGTTGTTCTTTCCGGCGGCCGGGTTGGCCGCCGACGGTCTCGTGGCCGACGAGCCGGCATATGGCGAGTGGGATTTCGCAGCCCAGAAGGTGTGGGAGCGTGAACGTGCCGGCGAAGAAGCATTCGGCCGGCCCGCGGAACTGCGCCTAACGCCTGATGAGACCCTCTGTTTTCACGACTTCGACAAGCAGGTCAGCTACATCTTCGACCGAGACGGGGGGCTCGTCCGGGCTTTCGGCAGCCAGGGAAGGGGTCCGGGCGAAGTCTCGCGCTACATCAACTGCTTCACGGTGGGGGACAAGATCGTCGTGGGGACACCAGACACGCTGGAGTACTTCAGCAAAGGGGGGGAGTTCGTCAGGTCTGTCCGCAATGATCTGTTCGCCCGGTTTCCTCTTGTCTTCTTGGACGAGGACGAGTTCCTTTGTGTCCCCGGCGGGCCGCATGAGACGCGCGGCGGCAAGGAGAGGATACTCCGACGCAACGTCCGGACCGCGGCGGAGACCGAATTCGCGGTGTTGCGGGTCTCATCTAGGGAAGGCGGTCAGGCGGGCGGCGCCGTGGTCCTCGGGCTGACCCCACAGGTGAGGATCACCCATGACCCGCAAACCGGTGAAATCTACTGCGGAAGGAATGACAAGTACGCCATCCATGTCTTCGACTCGAGCGGAGAATTGCTTCGGAACTTCGGACTGAAACGCGCCAAGGTTCGCGTCACCGACGAAACGAAGATGGAGTACCTCGAATCTCTGGGCATGCCCAAGGGTAGACGGGAGGCTCTGGCCCGGAGCCTGCCTGACAAGTTGGCGTGCTATTACCACATCCAAGTGAATGATGGGCTTATCTACGTGTTCGCGGTCACAGGCCTCGATCGCCGTCCGAGCAGCCAGCGGATCGACGTCTTCCGGCCCGACGGCACGTACCTATATCGGGGGCGGATCGGCTTTGAGGATGGCAGGCACATCTACAGCAGCCCGGAGAACCTGGCTATCCGGAACGACCGACTCTATGTCATCCTGGAGGATGACGCCGGCAAGAAGACTCTGGCCAAGTACCAAGTGACGCTGCCGAAGGATGATGCGTGACCTAGGCACTTCTCGTCGGGAGCGAACCCAGCTCGCAAGGCCCCAGGGTCCCCCCGGGCGGTCAGACGGTCTTGATCCCATGATGTCTGATCGGGTATTCACTGGGGGCTAGCCTGAGACCGCGAGCCGAAACGCGAGCTGGAGTTCGCCATGAACACGCTGAGGTTCGAGGAAGCCATCGAGGCGATCGCCGGGCGCTTCACGGGACCGGCACCGCAGGGCTCAGTATGCGGCGTGAGCATCGATTCGCGGACCGTACGGGCGGGGGAGCTGTTTGTGGCCGTGCCCGGTCAACGGTTCGACGGGCACAATTACGTCGAGCAGGCCATAGAGCGCGGGGCGAGAGCCGCCGTCGTCAGCCGCCGCGATCTGGTCGCCGCCAAAGCGGGCCAACCACTGGTCTGGGTCGATGACACAGTGGTAGCACTCGGGCGACTCGCCTCGTATTACCGCGATCAGATTGCAGCCACGGTCATCGCGGTGACCGGCAGCAACGGCAAGACCACCACGCGGGCGATGATCCATCACGTGCTCAGCGACAGACGTCAAGGCCGCCAAGCCCAAAAGAGCTTCAACAACCAGATCGGTGTGCCGCTGACGTTGCTGTCCGCCGAGGGCAACGACGAGTTTCTGGTACTGGAGTTGGGCACCAATCATCCCGGGGAAATCGGTGCCCTGGCTTCGATAGCCCGCCCGGAAATGGGCGTGGTCGTCTCGATCGGACCAGCACACCTCGAGGGGCTGGGCAGCATCGAAGGGGTGATTCGGGAGAAGACATCGCTATTCAGGCATGTGCGCAAAGGCGGGCTGGCCGTGGTGAACCGGGACTGTCTGAGCCCCGTCGACGAATTGCCGGAGGGTGTAAAGCTGCCCGTGGTCAGTTTCGGCGAGTCGGCCGAGGCACACGTCCGGCTGACGGCATTCGAGCAGCGCGCCGAGGGCGTTCGATTTCAGTATAACGACCGCTTTGAGGTTGATATGCCGGTGCTGGGGCGACACAACGCGCTCAATGCCCTGGCGGCGGTGGTGGTTGCGCGGCGCCTGGGGCATAGCGACGAGGAGATTGCCGCGCGCCTGGGGACGTTTTCGGCGCCGGAGATGCGACTGGAACGCATGCGCCTGGGTGACGTCGAGTTAATCTTCGACGCCTACAACGCCAACCCGGCGAGCGTGATCGCCGCGCTGGACGTGCTGGACGCGTCGGAGAAGTCAGGACGGCAGGTGCTGGTCATCGGGGACATGGGAGAGTTAGGGGCCGACAGCGAGAAGCTTCACAGGGAAATCGGCCGCCGCATCGCGACGACGTGTATCGACGTGCTGGTAACAGTGGGGCCGCGGGCGGCCGTAATCGCAGAAGAATGTGCGGACCGAATAACGCGCCACAGCTATGGCAATTCAAACGAGGCCGCCGGACAATCGGGCGAATGGCTTCGTTCTGGCGACCTGGTCGTAATCAAAGGCTCGCGGGCAATGAAGCTGGAGAAGATCGTCGAAGCGCTGCAGGGGGAAGGGAAGCAGATACACATGAGCGCTGGTTCCCGCACATGAACGCGGAGAAGTACAGGGCGGCGGGGGAATGCCGCGTCGAGAGCCCAGCAGTCAAGCGGTCAATGCACGCGAGGATAGTACGCTCCGTCCCGGTCTACATCCGGACTCCTGGCTCCTTCCAGGCATCTCATTCGGGCCTTTCACCGGTCCGCCAGACCAGAAGGTGCCGCCAACGGTCCGGATTCAGGCGTGGGATCCGGCCAAGCCTACTCTGCGCTAAGGGACCGAGCCGGGACTCGTCGGACGCGAACCGCGGAACGATTCGCTGGCCGGCCGATTCACTGCTCGCCCCTTGAACCCTGTCTCGCACCCAGAACCAGGGCCAAATATTCCCAAGGGACCGCATGGCGGTCGGCAGGCTTGGCAACCGCTGATCGTGCGCCGCCAACTCGCCGCCGTCGAGTTGAAGGGCGGGGCGAGGGTCCCGGGCGCCACTGTCATGAAGCGGCTGGTGCCGCGCTTCGCCAAGACGCTGTATGACCAAGCCCAGGTAGCCGGCATTCTCCTGCAGCGCAGGGGGCACCCGCTCCGCACCAGCAGGAGGCGGGCTGTTCGTGGCGAACTGCACGCAGGCAAGCGCCCCCGCCGGCACGATGGCCGCGAGAACGGCGGCCGCCACATGCTGCCGGGAAAGCGGACGGCGAGGGATTCGATCATCCAACAACGACTTGAGGCGCTTGGTCAGGTTCGCGCGACCAGCCATGGCACTGGCGGGCCAGGCCGCGAGCCCGCGCGCCTTCAAGTTGCGCGCGATGGAGAGCAGATGGCTTGCGTAGTCAGGTCCCGGCATTCCCCGCTCGACCACCCAATCGTCCGCGGCTCGCTCGGACTCGGCGGCTTGGCAGTGGTAGGCATACCAGGCCAGCGGGTTGAACCAGTGCAGGCTCAGCCCGAGGAAGGCGAGCAAGTCCCAGACGCAGTCATGGCGGTCCAAGTGGGCAATCTCGTGGAGCAGCGCGGCGATGCGGCGCTGCCCCGGCCAGCCTTGGGCGCATGCCGGAAACAGGATGATCGGCCGGCGGAGGCCCCAGGCAACCGGCACGGGCACGAGCCGAGAGAGCCGAAGACGATCTGCCGAGATACTACCTGCGCGGTCAGGCAGCGCATCGAGGAGATCGGCCCAGCCGGGACCCGTCAGAGGCTGCGTCCGACGGGCGATGCGTCCGATGCGCCACGTATCGGCGAGCAGTCGCAAGCCAAAGAGCGTCGCTCCGAACAGCCAGAGTGCCACCAGTGCGCTTCCCAGGGGCGCAGCGTGTCGGAGCCGTGGTGGTTGGACGAATGTACTCGAGGCTGTCAGGGCGACGGAAGCTGACTGACCGGCGGACTTGGAGTCGAACCAGTCCGCGGGGAGAATCGAGAGTTCCACCGAAGGCAGGCTGACGGCCAGTACGCCGAGCACCAAGGCACTTGTCAGCGTCACCGTCCAGATGGCGTGGCGCGTGGCCGCGCTGGATCGTCGAGCGAACAGGGCCCATACGGCCCCAACGCACAGCAGCAAGAGGCCGTCGAGGGCGAACTCAGCGAATGCCGAGAAGGTAGGCAAGTGCGTCATCATTGCGATTCCTTTTCTCGCTTCTGTCTGCGGGCCGCCTCGATTTGGGCCGCAAGTTCGTCAAGCTCCTCGTCACTGAGTTGCGCCCCCGCCATGTCGAGGAGCGCGGACAACGCGACCGGCGTGGATCCATGGAAAAACGTGTCGAGCACGTGCCGGAGTGCAGCCCGCTTGGCCTTCTGCACGGGACCCTTGGGGCGGTAGATGTGTCTGCGGCCGTGCTTTCGCCGCGTGACCAAGCCCTTGTCCTTGAGGATCCGCAGGATCACGCGAACCGAGTCGTACGAAGGCCGATCGACCATGGCTTCGTGCACCTGCTCCACGTCGGCTTCGCCAAGCGCGAAAAGGATCTCCATGATCTGCGTTTCGCGTCGGCTCAAATGAGTCAGGGGCCGCTTTCGTCTACTCATGCCACCTACCGCCCAAGTTGGATACACCACTTCTGGTCGCACGGGGCCGCGACCTGCAAGGTCGCCGCCCGTGACTCCGTGTCAAGCCTACTTTCCGGTGCGCCGGATGGCTTCGCGGTTGCGGTCGTCGTACAGGGCGACTACCTCGGTGATCGCCCCGGTCTTGTCCCGGTTGAACTGGAATCGGAGATAGTCAGGCTCCAGGCCCTCAAGCCGGAAGAGGTCCTCGCCCAGGGGTATCATGAAGAACTCCGAGCGACCGCCGCGCTGGTAGATCAGACGCCCTTCCTCGACGCGGAATCTCCGATCGCCAAAGGAACCCACGTACTCCTTGAGTTGGGTGTCCGAGAGCGTGATGGGATCCTGGCTCGCCTCCAGTCCCCTCAGAAGCCATTCCTTATCGAACCGCGCCTTCTCATCCGTCTCGCCCCTCAGGCCCAGCTTGAGGGCTTCGATGTGGGCGACACGAAGAGCCTGGTCGGCTGGCACTGAGATATCCGGCTTGACGCCGGTCCCATTCCAGTCGGTACCCGTAGCCGGGCAGGTCGTGGTTCCATCCGGCACGAAGACGACGATTCCGAGGTCGGGGAGCGGGTGTGGGTGAGTCATATGCGCTGCTCCGACGGTGTTCTCGCCGATGACGGTCGCCCGCTTGAGGCTCTGGAGGAAATAGGCGAAGGCCTCGCCGCCGGAGACCGTGTCTCGGCCCACCAGCACATACAGGGGAATCTCCACCAATTTGCGCCCAGGCACAAACGGAATGGTCCACCGCTGCTGCTGCGCGTCGCGGTCGCGGTGGATCTTGGTGGCGAAGTGCACGGCGTCCTCGAAGAGGTAGCTCAGCAGCAATTGGATCATCTCGTCCCGGCCGCCATAGTTGTCGCGAACATCAACGATCAGGGCCTCACAGTTCGCCAGGAAGCTCATGGCCCCGACGGCCGTGGGGCCGGCCGCGCGGGGGAACTCGAAACTGGTCAGCTTCAGGTAGCCAACGTTTCCGCCAAGGCACTCCGCCCTGGCAAAACCGAAATTCGTGCGTCGCGTCTCGGCGAGATACTGCTCCCACCATTCATCGTCGTCTTCCGTGGCAACGTGGTGGCTGCCGGCGAGCCGTTCATCCAGCACGAGCACGCCGATGTGCTTGTCGCTACTGGCCGACTGCAGGTCGCGGGTGATTTGTCGGGTCAGTTCATCAAGGGATTCGATCCGGGCGTAGGCACCGTCGCGCTGACGGCTCCGCATCTGCTCGCAGATCTTCTTGCCTACGTCGGGAAAGACGTAGAGTTCCTCGACCTTGCTGGTAACGGCATCGATCACAGCCTCTCGCGCGGCGGCATCGAGAGCTGCCGGGGCCTCCGTCCCGGCGCCGGTGCCCTGCTGCGCGCAGCAGAAGCTCGGCATGACGAAGAGAGCCGCCATGATGGGGACGACCGGGAGACGCGTTCTCGGTGCGGCACCCAGCCTAGGCCGCGAACAAACGATGAGGGTTTTCCGGTTCATCTCTGAGACCTCCTTATGGGACTCCGCCGCGCCGGCGGTCCGGCTCTCGGCCGGCTCCAGCCGGGCATGCCGCACACCGCGGAGCCCGGTACCGGGGCCTGACGTTGACCAGGGAGCGGAGCCAGGGGGACCCCGCAGACCGCACCAAAACGAAAAATATTTTTCACTTCCGTGCAGGCCCGATCTTACCAGCGTCCACATCATCGACTTGTGTCGCGAAATGAAAATATTTTTTCGGGATTCCGGGCACCGGCGGAGCGGACAAGAGGGCGTTGAGCGGAACTCGGCGGTCCCGCCCCCGCGGGCACTTATGCCCCGGGCGGCGTAGCTGCTTGCGGGCCGTGGTGTACAGCTGTGGACGGCCGAAAGTGCTACCCAAGGAGCGGGACCGAGAACGCCGCGACGCGGGCAGCAAAGACAATCAGGCAAGGGGCGGTTGCACGGGGCGGGTGATGGGCGGAAGATGCGGCAGGGCGCGGGGCTCCGTGCACGGAGAGTGGATTAAGCTGTGCTGTATCACCTGTTTGACTATCTGCTGGGCGGGGCGAACTACGCCTACAAGAGCGTGCTCTTTCGGGCGACGATTGGCATGCTCTTCGGGTTCGCGATCGTGTGGCTGCTGGCCCCACGGGTGATCGCTGCCCTGCTGCGTCGCAAACTGGGCGACATCCCCGAATTCGACAACGTGCAGGTCAACGAGCTGACCAGGAATAAGGCCAACACGCCGACCATGGGCGGGATCCTGATCGTCTCGGCCATGCTGATCACTACGCTGCTCCTGGCCGACCTGACCAACTACTACGTGCGGATGGGCATCTTCTGCCTGATCTGGCTGGGCGTGCTGGGCGGGGTGGACGACTGGCTGAAGCTCAGCGCCCAACGGCGCAGCGGCACGCGCGGCGGGCTCCGCACGTACGAGAAGCTCCTGTTTCAGGTGGCCCTCGGCGTCCTGCTGGGCTACTTCATCTATCAGCACGGCAAGAGCAACTTCGAAGCCTACGCCGTGGTCGGCGCCGAACAAGTGCCCACATACAAGGTGCTTACGGTGCCGTTCTACAAGAGCAATGTCATGCTGAGCGTGGGGGCCTTCATGGCGGTCGCGGTCATCGTCATCGCGGGCACGAGCAACGCGGTAAACCTGACCGACGGAATGGACGGACTGGCCTGCGGCTGCGCGGCCGTGTGCAGCTTCGTATTCCTGATGTTCTCCTTCCTGGTGGGCGATGCCAAATGGGCCGGCTATTTGCTCCTGCCCCATGTCCCCTTCAGCGGAGAGCTGGCCATCATCTGCGGGGCCATGACCGGCGCGTGCATGGGCTTCCTTTGGTACAACTGCCACCCAGCCATGGTATTCATGGGAGACACGGGCTCGCTGCCGCTTGGGGGCATCATCGGCTACGTGGCTATCGTCACGCGGCACGAGCTGATGCTGTTCATCGTCGGCGGCGTGTTCGTTCTGGAGGCGCTGTCGGTCATCATGCAGGTGGGATACTTCAAGCTCAGCCGAGGCAGGCGCGTGCTGCGAATGGCCCCGATCCACCACCACTTCCAGTTGGCCGGCTGGACCGAGACGCAAACGGTGACGCGTTTCTGGCTCTTAGGACTGATGTTCGCCGCCTTGGCCCTCGCGACCATCAAGCTGCGCTAATGAACGCTGTTCGCCGAGCACACGGGCCGGACTCTACCGGCCGAAGTTCACCGCGAAGGTGCCGAAGTCCACAAGGTTGACCAGGCCGTCGTCATCGAAGTCGCTGCGGTCAGCCTCCTCGGTCGAGCAGCTCGGCGGCGGCGAGCTCACGAGGGCACCATAGCACACCGCAAAAGTGGCAAAATCGCCGAGGTCCACGTCCCCGTCCTCGTCGATGTCGCCGTGCAGGGGTTCCGGGGCGTAGACCGATCCCTGCACCGTGCCGGTGATAGTGATGGTCCCGAAGGCCGGATCGTCCGGATCGAGCAAGATAGGGATGTAGAGGTCGTTGGTGAAATTGACGACACCGTCGGCGACGGTCAGCGTGCCGGTGAAAGCGTCCGCGGTCTGCTCACCCCAGTCGCCCAGATTGAGAGAGTCGTTGCAGGAGTAACCGGCCAACAGGAACGCGGCACAGGCCAAGCCTGTGGCGGAATAGGTCAACTGCCCGACGGACAGAACGCCAACATCGACGAAGAAGTAGACGTCGTCCACGAGCGGCTCGGGGCCTGCGGGGAGACCGGGCGTCGCGTAGTACAGCTCGGCGTCGGTGAGGTCGGCGGTGAGGTCGCTGAACCAGCCGAAGCTGAGATACAGGTACAAGTCGCTCGTGAGGAGTAGATCGAAGTCGTGGAGGGTCATGAAGGCAGGGGCGTCCACTGAGTCCAGCTCAATCGTGACATAGCCAGCGGCTGGGCTGACGTCGGAATCGCAGACACCCTGCATGCAGAGTTCCACTTGCACCTCAGAAGCGTCGGTATCGATTGGGATGACGATGGGCTCTGCCTCACCGGGCGGCGTCAAAACAAAAGCGACGGCGACGGCAACGGTGAAGCGAGTCATGGCATCACTCCCTTGCAGACATGCCCGTGCGGGAATCGACTGCCGCGCAATGTTGTCAAATCGAGTGTATCGGGCCTGCAGAGTCGCCGCAAGACGGCGGAAACCGGCCGGCCCGATTGTTCGTAGCCGCAGTGATTTCTATAATCCGCCGGAGTCGGAAACACCCGGGTCGAGTTCCGGGCTGACAATGAGCTAACCTGTTCTTGCCAACGAGATTGCGCCCGAGTAGGCAGCCAGGGAGGATCACAGCATCGTGTATCGGCCGGCAACGACGACATTGGCGGCACTGATGGTGGCGGCAGCAACGGCGGCCTTGAGTCAGAGCGAAGGCCCGCGCCTGCCCGCGCTGCCGGGACTTCAGCAGCCCGCCGCGCCGCAAGTCGAACTGACGTTGGTCACGGCTCCCAGCGGAGCGCCAGGCGGCCAAGCCGTGCTGGGCATAGGATTCGCCCCGCCGGAAGGCGTATACATCGACCGACGCAACGTCAAGGCAGAGGTCCTGGAGCCTGTCGGGTGGACGCTGGGCGTGCCTGGCTTGCCCAAGGGCGAAATCAAGTCGGTGGCCGGCTATGAGACCGAGGTGTTCACCGATGACTTCGTGGCTCGGTTCCCGTTGGTGATTCCGACAGAAGCCGTCGAGGGCGAAGTCGCGTTGAAGGTCCGAGTGTCATACGTCACCTGCACAGGAAACATCTGCCACCTGGGCGAGCGAGTCATGCCGGTCACGGCTGCGGTAGCACCGTCACCCGCTTCGGCCGGCGGCGCGGCGGATGAGACCCGCGAACAGGCTGGGGCGGCCGGAGCCGACGAAGGGGCGGCCAAACAGAGCTTCGCGGACCGCCTGAGCGAGAAGTTGACCAGCAGCCTGACCGAAGGGAACTGGGCCTTGGTGCTGGCCCTCGCGCTGGTCGGCGGAATGCTCCTGGCCCTCACGCCGTGCGTGCTGCCTATGGTGCCCATCGTGGTGTCGGTCCTGGTGGGCGGCAAAGATGCAACACCTTTGCGCCGGGTGATCTCGGTGTTGGTGTATGTGCTCGGGCTTTCGCTGGTATATGCGACACTGGGGCTCGTGGCGGCGCTGACCGGTGGATTGATCGCCGGGCTATTGCAGAACACGGTCGTGCTGGCA
>CP070685.1:2137856-2146517 GCA_020352895.1 Phycisphaerales bacterium | reverse complement strand
GCTCATCCACAGCTCATTGATGCGGGAAAGGGGCTGTAGATCGCCCTCCACGAACAGGATGGTGGCGCCATTCCGCGGGTTTCCCCGCAGGGCTCGAACCAGGGCCGTGTAGTGGCCGATTACCCCGTCGCGACGGTAGACGACAAGCTGGCCATGTTCGCGGCCCGCAGCGAGAGATTCTCCAAGTTGCCAAGCGAGCGTGGGTTCCAGTTGACTGATGGGGTGCTCGGCCTCCGCGGGGGATACTTCCTCAAGGACGGCTTCACCTTCCGGGGTGGCGAACAGGACCTCCCCGGCGCCCGAGACGCAGGCCATGGGCCAACCGGCGAGGGCCTGGGCCGTCCATGATTGGGCCTGCGCGGCGGCCAGTTGCTGCTCAAGGCGGTGGACCTCGTGGGCCAGTTTGCGATGGTCCAGGTACCTTTGGACGAAGTCCTTGAGGGTGCGGAGGGGGAAAGGTTTCTCGAGGTAGGCCAGGGCGCCTAATTCCGTGCTTCGCCTCAGGGAGTCCGGGGAGCCGTAGCCGGTGATGATGATGAGTCCCAGGTCGCGGTGGGACAATCGGGCCTCCCGGGCGAAGGCCAGTCCGTCTTGAGGGCCCTGCAGCCTGATGTCGGCCACGAGCAGATCCATATTAGCCTGGTCCCGGCTGAGGAACTTCGCAGCCTCGGCGGTCGTTGCGGCCACGTTCACCTGGAGGCCCATTCTCTCCAGGGTGTGTGCCAGCAGCTTTCGATAGTCCTGTTCGTCATCGAGAACCAGTGCTCTGAACATAATCTGCTCCTGAGGCTTTGGTGTTGGCGAGCGGCAGAACGACGGTGACAGTCGTACCGTGGTTGGGAAGACTGCGGATTCCGACGGATCCGCCATGCTCGGACACGATTCCATGCACGATGCTCAATCCGAGGCCGGTTCCCCCCTGCTTCTTACGTGTGGTGAAGAAAGGATCGAACAGACTCGTTTGATGTTCCGGGGCGATTCCACAGCCATCGTCGCCGATTTCCACTTGTATGACTTCGGGCCTGTCATCAAGCTGTGTCTTGATCCAGGCTTTCCGGCCGCCAGCTTCAATGGCGTTCTTGAGGATGTTGACGAAGACCTGTTCCATACCGACCGGATTCGCCTCGATGTCAGGGAGATCGGTCTCGAGGTTCAGGGTCATCTCGACGTGGTTCTTTCGGGCATAGTCCTGCACGGCCCTGGTTGCCCGCTCCAAGATGGTGCGGAGGTCCGTAGGCCATTTGTCCGTCGGCTGCTGGCGGGCGAACTGGAGGATGCTCCTGATGACGTCACCGGAATGACGACCGTTGCGCACGACGTCCTTGAGCAGATCGATGACGGGGTGGTCGGCGGGGAGGTCTTCGAGATGGTCGAGGGCCGTTTCGGCGGCGAGGACCATGGCACCGATGGGGTTGTTAATCTCGTGCGCGGTGCCCGCGGCGAACGTGCCCAGGGCGGCGAGGCGTTCGGACATTCTCAGGCGCTTCTCGGCGGCCCGCGTGGCCGCTTCGGCCCGTCTGAACTCGGTGATGTCAACGGCCGTTCCTTCGAGGTAGCCGTGTTCTGGATATAGCTTGACGGAAGCCAGTGCCGTTTTGACAGTTCCCTTCTTGGTGATCACGCGGATCTCGCGGTGAGAGAGACTGCCTTCCGGCTGCACAGAGCGCAGCATCTGCTCCCGGTCCGCCGGGTCAAGCCAGCGTTCGATGGCGGGTCTGGCCATGAGCTCCTCCATGGAGCATTCGAAGAACTCGGCGAGTTTCCTGTTAACCGCCAGCAGGGCGGAGCCATCGATCGCCGAGCGGTACATGGCCACTTCCGCGTTTTCGAATAGGTTACGATACTTGGCTTCGCTTTGACGCAACGCCTGCTCGACATGTTTGCGTTCGGTGATGTCGGTCATGGCGCCGATCATGCGGACGGCTCGGCCCGACGAATCACGAACGATGAAACCCCTGTCCATCACATCGGCATATCCGCCATCGGCCCGGCGGAGGCGGTATTCGTCTTTCCAGTAGTTGCCACGGCCTTCCAGGTACTTGCGGAGGCTGGCCACAACGATCTGGCGATCGTGCGGGTGCAGTTGCGTGCACCACCAGTCGTAGGATGAATCCAGGGGCGGGCCGAAGAGCTGACAGTAGCGTTCGTTCCGCCAGGAGGTGTCGGCGAGGATATCCCAGTCGTAGATTGCGTCTTGGGTGGCCGTCGTAACCAGCCGAAACCGCTCCTCGGTTCGCCGCAAGGCATCCTGGGCGAGGCTGCGTTCGGTAAGATCGCGGTTCACGGAGACCGTTCCTACGGGTCCGCCGTCGCTGCCGGTCAGGCGTACGACGCTGGCCTCGCACAGGCCGGTCGTGCCGTCCCGGCGCTTGAAGCGAACCTCGCCGGACCAGCGGCCTCGCTCGCGTAATCCCGCCTGGATTTTTCGGGTAATGTCCTGGGCCTGGCTCGGGCAGTTCAAGACTTCGGGGGACTTGCCGAGAATCTCGGATCTGGAGAATCCGAATAGGCGTTCGGCGCTGGGATTGCAGTCAATGATGCGGTTGTTGAGATCGGTGACGAGGACCCCGTCGTTGATATTGTTGAAGACGAGCGCCTGTAGCCTTAAGGCCTCCTGGATCTTCTGTTTCTCCTTGCGTGATCGGCGCCATCCGGCCGGCAGAAAGGCGGATAGGCCGGTGAGGATGGGAGCCAGAAACCCCGTGGCGGCCTGCTGGGAGGGGGCTGGGCGAACATTGTTGCCAGGTTGTGCGTCGCCCGGCGTGTGGAGACTGGAGGTCTGGTCCCCCCGGTGACGCAGGCAAGCGGTGGCCTGCAGATCATCCGAGCCGGACAGGGGCTGGTGCGCGGCCTGAATCATGGCCAAACCCCAAAGCGTGATGGCCAAGCTGCTTACGAGCCCTGATGTACAGTTCCCGCTCACTGAAATCCCATCAGAAGGATAACGTGTGGTGGCCGCTGGCGGAAAGCTATTTGCTTGGCTTTTGCGCCTGTGAGGCCTCGTTCCAGGGAACATCGCTGCGCCCGAGGAGCCGCGCGGCTCAGCCACTGGCGCTGCCAACGCTGTGAAGCACTGCTGATTTGACCTTTCAGTCTCTCTTGATTCCCCACCTGCCATCCCAGGCCTTGGGTAAGCTCGTTGATGGACATGGTCCCGCATGATGGCACTCCGCCCATTTGCTTGTGGGGCGCGCTGCCAGGTACGTGAAAGCACACTGTCCTCTCCATTATAATAACTAGCGCCAGTGGCGGTGAGTCTGGCGCAGAAAATCCTTTCTTTTTGTTGTAGTACGAGATGCGATGTGAGCGGCGTCGCGCAGTGAAGAGCGTGGTGTGGCACCTGGTCGACAGGTACGCTGGGGTGGTCCGCTCGGGGCTGCCGGCTGCGGCCTGAGGCCGACGACGTTATTAGGTGGATGCCTCAATTCCACGCGGGGACACGGCGGCCGGCTCATCACTTCCTGGAATCGGAGTCGCCGGGTTATATGTTGGATGTTACAGAACGGTGCGCCTGGCGCGCACGGGCTGCTCTTAGAGTAGCAAGCGGGAATTTCGTGCGGGGCATTGCGCGGGCCATGCGAAGTACGCAGATTGCGCGGGGCCGGCGGATGCGGGCCTAACGAAGCGGGGGCCGGAGGATGGGGACAGAATCGGGCAGGATCGACACGAGCGAGCCGTAAAGCGTGAGGGGGGACGGATGAGGGCGGACATGTGCTGGGTGAGGTGCGCGCAAGCGGTGGCAGGTTGCACCCGTGTCAACATCGTGTCGTGGATGGCGTTTACAGCGTGACCGATGGGTGGGGACGTCGTCCGTATGACTCTTCGAATCGATCCTTCCATGTACGCAGTGCCCGTGGCATGCCGCTTTTCGTTTGGCGCTGGCGGGCCTCGGCGCCGGAAGCCGCTCCCGGGCCGAAGCATGCAGTAATGATACTTAAATAATGGCCGGGACCGGCGTCGGCGGGAAGGGACGGCGCCGAGTCCCGGTACGTAGGAGGAAAGAAGCGTTGCTTTCCCATACTTTACCCGGTAGGAGGAATCGTGACAAGGGCCAAACGTCTTAAATGGGACTGTGAATACCTGTTCTGTTTTCGAGCGCCTGATTGCGAGGCGCCCTTGTGTGTTATGGAAGCGGACCACCGTTGCGCAGAAGATGTCCATTCATGGTAGTCAGACTGCGGTCGGTGGCAAGGAGCCGGCCGGCAGACGTTCTGCCTGTGCCTCTTGAGTGGCATAGGCAGCTTCAATCGCCGTTCAGATCCTGTGTGACTGAACTCGGCCTCACCCAAAACCAGGTAAATTCCTGGGATCGGCATCTGAGGGGGAGGTTTACGGTTTCATTGTTCCTACAGTAAGCCGTCCAAGCGGTGCTGATTCGGCTCATTTGTTCTTGAATCCTGAGGCTTTGTCTGTAGACTGAAGGTTGTCTGCAAACTCCAGACATTCGCGCCCCGGCGGCTTCCGCATGCGCCGTGGGGCGCGATGTTTTAGGGCCGGAGGGAGGCGTTTTTGGCGGCCGTGCACTTGCGGGGGATAGTGGTGCGGCCGGTCAGCCGTAGCGGGCTATTACGGTGGAGATGGGGGCCAAAGCGTCTTCGGGCAGACTTCAGTGGCCCCCAATCTGGTGCGGTTGCCCGGCCGGGCGGCCGATCTACAATCCTTGTAGTCATGAGTCGCACGCTTTTGATTGCCGCTTGCCTCGCGTGGCAGGTCGTCGGTTCAGTTGGTAGGCCGACGGTTGCTCGGGCATCGTCTGAGGCGGCGGCGTCATGCCGCTGCTGTTGTTCTGCGTCCGGCGCCGTTTGCCGTTGCGGATGCAATCCCGGTACGACGGAGGATGGCTCGTCCGCGGATCCGCACGTGGTCCTTTGCGGGTGCGACGTGGCGTCCGTTCCTTACGCCCCGACGAGTCGCCCAAACCTGGAGCGGCCTGAGCGGATGCTACCTCAGTTCCAGCCGGTAGAGCAGGAGGCCGCCGTCCGCGGCTCAGAATGGAATGACGATCAAGCGACGGTCCCCGGGCCGCCCCCGGGGCTTCTGCACCTTCGTACCACCATCCTTTTATCCTGATTCCAGTATCTAGGACTTATAGGGCTGCCCGCAGAGGCTGCGCTTCGTGCCGGGCCGAGCGATTGTGTTTGCGCCCGGCCCCTCGTTGACGGGCACCGGCCCGCGCCGAGAATGCGGGCGGCGCCGCTGCGCGGTCCGTCGGGCAACAGTCTGACGATGCTCATTTCGTTGTGAGGGCCCTTTATCGCAGGGCGTGGCGCTTCTGCGGACGGCGCGACAGTTTTGGACGATCGGGTGAGATCATGAAATCCCTATGTGTTCTCCTGACCGGCGCGGTGTTGCCGGGGCTGGCTGGCTGTGCGCATTATGCCGCCGCCGGGGACGAGGTTTCCCAGGCGGTGGAGCAGTGGCATCGGACGCGGGCGGACGAGGTACGCGGCCCGTCCGGTCCAGGCGGCGGGCAGGGGCGGGTCCCCTTGACCGGCGAGGAGGGTGCCGGTGGCCGAGACGCGGAAGACGTTATCGACTCCACTGAAGCGACGCTGAGCGACTACGTTGCCCAGGCCCTGGAACGGAACCCTTCAGTCAAAGCAGCCATCGCCCACGTGCAGGCCAAGTTGGAGCGGATCCCGCAGGTCACGTCACTGTCGGACCCGGTGTTACGGGCCATCGTACGGCCGGAGCCCATTCAGACTGCGGCCGGTGACATGTACTTCACGCTGGGCGTGGGGCAGAAGTTCCCACTGCCGGCCAAGCTGGACCGCGCCGGGAGGATGGCTGCAGCCGACGTGCGCATGGCCATCGAGCAGCTCAACGCCACACGGCTGCGGGTGATCGCGGATGTGGAGAAGGCCTATTACCGGTTGTATCTGACGGATCGCTCGATCGAGCTTGCGGAGGCGAACCGCCGGTTGCTGGAGGAGTTGGAAGGCGTGGTGGCCTCTCAATATCGGGTCGGGCGAGTGCAGCAGGAAGACCTGCTGCGCGTACAGATGGAGCTGTCCAGCCTGCGGAACGACGAGAGCCGTTACCGGCGGCAGCGGGAATCGGCCGCGGCGGCGTTGAATCAACTGCTGGACCGCTCATCCGTTCTTTCGCTGCCGGAGACTCGGCCCATCGGGCTGACGCGTATTGATGCCAGTGTCGAGGAGCTGATGAGGTTGGCCGGTGAGCACAACCCGGAGCTGGCCGCGCTGGTGCATCAGAGCGAGCGCGATCGGGCGGCGGTCGAACTTGCTGACCTAGGTTATTGGCCCGAGATGGACCTTGGGGTGGAGTGGACCTATGTCGAGCCGCGGGACGCGGCGCGGCCGCCGATCAACCCGGAGACGGGGTCACGGCCGCTTCCCATTCGCAAGAGCGAAGCGGGTGACGACAATTGGGCACTCGGGGTGCAATTCAACGTGCCCATCTGGTTTGAACGAATCGAAGCGGCCAAGCGCGAAGCCCGCATGCGCCTGGAGAAGACCCGGCATGAAATGCGCGCGGCGACGAACCTGGTGCACTTTCGGATTCACGATGCCTGGGTGCAGGTTCAGACAGTACAGGACACCATACGGCTGCTGCAGTCGACGCTGCTCCCCCAAGCCAGACAGACGTACGAGGTGTCGCTGGCGTCGTATCAGGGCGGCAAAGCCGACTTTCTGACGGTGATCGAGAACTGGAGGCTGGCGCTGGACTTCGAGCTGATGCTGCATCGGGAGATGGCCGCGCTGGAGACCGCGTATTCGGCGTTGCAGCGAGAGGTCGGCCTGGAGCTGGTTCGACGGGAGTGGGCCGCCGCCGAGCCGGCCGACGTACAGGAGCACGAGCGATGAGTTCATCGAACGAGGAGATGTGGGTGGGACAGGTACGGCGGCTTCTGTTTCGCTGGGCGTTGGTAGTGGTGGCCCTGGTCGCGGTCCTGGTGTGGGCAACATGGCGGCTGGGCAGGGCGAGTGCGAGGCTGCCCGGAGAGTCGGCCACCCTCCGCGAAGTGTCGGGCGCGCCGAGCCAAGGGCGAGCCTGGTACAGGTGCACCATGGCGGAGTGCAACGATGTCGGCAGCAGCGATCCGGACAGTCGTTGTCCGGTGTGCGGCATGAAGCGTGAGCGGGTCGACGCGGGCCCGGGCGAGTCGGCGTCGGGCAGCCCCGAGATCTCCCTCAGCGAGCGGGCTCAGCGGCTGGCCGCCCTGGCCACAGAGCCGGTGACGCGGCGCCGGTTGTTCAAGCGCATTCGCACCGTGGGGAGGGTGGCCTTCGACGAGACGCGTCACAAGATGGTCAGCGCCTGGACCAGCGGGCGGATCGACAGACTGTTCGCCGATTTCACGGGGATGGTGGTGAGCAAGGGAGACCATCTGGTGGAGATCTACAGCCCCGAGTTGTTGTCGGCCCAGGAGGAGCTGTTGCAGGCGCTGCGGGTAAGCGCGGCCATGGACAGCGGTGGGCGCGGTCCGATCGGCGCATCGGGTGAGCAACTGATGGCGTCGGCGGAGCGCAAGCTGGAGTTGTTGGGCATCACGGCGAGTCAAATCGAGGAGCTCAAGCGGACGGGTCGAGCTGCCACGCACCTGGTGATCTACGCGCCACTGGGAGGGACCATCGTGCACAAGGCGGTGGTGGAGGGCATGTATGTCCACACCGGCGACATGCTTTACGAGATTGCGGACCTCACGCACGTGTGGCTGATGCTGGAGCTGTACGAGGAGGATCTGCCGTGGGTGCGGCCCTTCGAGGAGGTGAGGGTGACGGCCACGTCGCTGCCGGGAGAGGAGTTTCGCGGGAGGATCGTCTTCGTCGATCCGGTGGTGGACCGCGTGACGCGCACGATCAAGGTGCGGGTTGATGTGGAGAACCCGCAGTTGCGGCTGAAGCCGGACATGTACGTGACGGGAGAGATCGACGTCGCGATGGGTAAGGGAGCCGGGGCGGCGACGCGCCGGCCGCCGGGCGATTTCGTTTGCCCCATGCATACCTGGGAGCTGGCCGACATTAAGGGCCTCTGCCCGATATGTGAGATGGACATGGTGCCGGTGGAATCGATTCCGGGATTCCTGCCGCCGGTCGAGGCTGTTGCGTCGACGGCTGTGCCGCGTGAGGCCGTCATGCAGACGGGCGCCAGGAGTCTGGCCTATGTGGAGGTTTCGCCGGGGATGTATCGCGGTGTCGAGATTCGAGTGGGACCGCTGGCGCAGGATGAAACCGGCCGTCAGTTCTACCCCGTGCTGGCCGGACTCGAGGAGGGACAACACGTGGTCACGCGGGGCAATTTCGTGATCGACAGCCAGATGCAGATAGCCGGCAAGCCGAGTCTGTTTGACGCCCGGGGCCTGGGCATAGGGGCCGGCGCCGGACATCACGCCTATCACGGCATGGGAGCCGCGGCGCCCTCAGAAGAAGGGAGAGGGCAGGCCGAAGAGCATGAAGGACACAAAGCCGCTCCTGCACAAGGAGTCATGACCGGGCAGGAGGTCTGTCCGGTCATGGGCAACGCGATCGACCCGACGGTGTTCACGGATTATCGAGGCGTGCGGATCTACTTCTGCTGTCCGCCGTGCAGGCCGAGGTTCATCGCGGAACCGCATCGGTACATTCCGAACCTGCCCGAAGAGATTCAAAGGCGCCTGGCGTCGGCGCAGCCTGCCGGGGAGGGCCTGCATCATGATTA
>CP070685.1:2123540-2137756 GCA_020352895.1 Phycisphaerales bacterium | reverse complement strand
GGGCGGCGGTCGTCGATCAGGCCGACGAGGTGGAGCACGGCCGCGCCGCCGAGCACGCCGAAGAGGGCGGGGCTCTTGGCGGCGACGCCCTCGACGTGGGTGTGGACGAGTTGCGGGAGCCAGTCGGGCCGGCCGAGGGCCAGCACGAGGTGGGCGATCGCGGCGGTGGTGCTGCCGGCCAGGGCGACGGTGAGGAAGATGGCGATGCCGCCGCCGAGGGGTGTGGGCCGGGCGTGGGCCTTGTGGCCGGCGGGCGTGTCCACGAAGCCCCGGCGGAGCGACCAGCGCCGGACGGCCGCGCTCAGGGCGACGCTGAGCAGGAGCGGCAGGAGAAAGGAAGCGGCGAACAGCAGGGTCATGTCTTTGTCACTCGTCCTCGGGCGGCGCGGGTTGCGGCGCCGCCAGTTGCTCCTTGTAGCGGTCGCGCAGGAGGCTGAAGAACTCCTGGTAGTGCTCTGTGGCGTAGTCGGGGTAGGTCCAGGGCAGGGTCTGCCAGCGGCCGCGCTCGAAGAGCAGGGTGACTTCGGCGTAGACGCCGCGGCCGAGGTAGACGCGGTGGGCGTAGTTTTTCATGGAGGCGAGGAAGAGGCCGGCGAGGGTGAGGTATCCGGGGTCGAGATTGACGGGGCGGAATTCGTGGGCCTGGCCGCACTCGTCGCAGATGCGGGTCTCGAGTTCGTTGGCCTGGCGTTTGAGGTCGGCGAGGCGGTCGGGGCGGGCCAGCTCGGCGACGGCGACGAAGCGGCGCTTGAGGTCGGGGCCCATCTCGGCGGTGTAGTAGTCGGTGAAATCGAACGGCCAGGTGTTGCTGATCAGGTCGACGGGGCCGAAGGCGCGGGCGACGTGTTTGGCGGCGCGGTCGAGCAGGCCGGTGTCGGCGCTGAGCATGCCGACGAAGAACTTGACGCGTTTGGGCGGTGCGGCCCGGGCCATGGGGGCAAGTCTACGAGGCGCGGGCGGGGCGTCAACCGCGCGGGGGCCATAGTGCGGCGGGGGCGAAAAAGTGTGGCGATCCGCAGACCGACGGGAACGTGCCCACGGGGGGCGGTTCCCGATCCCGGTCGCATCGGATGATCCTTTCGACCCAGAGTACCTTGCTCCTTTCTTTTACTGACTACAGCAGACTCCCCGGTCTGCGGACCGCCGGTTCATCCGATGCCGACTCTGTAAACATGTGTTGTCGCTAACCGATTTGCACCTCCTTTCCTACCTTCATACGAGTCCCTTCTAGGCCTGGTTCTGTTCCCATTCGGACCGGAGCAGCCCGTAGAACAATTCGTCGTGGTAGCTGCCGTTGCGGTAGTAGGCCCGCCGGATGCACCCTTCTCGGACGAAGCCCACCTTCTCGTATGCCCGGATGCCGGCCAGGTTATCGGCGAAGACCGACAGGCCGATGCGGTTGAGGTTCATTTCCTCGAAGCCATATCGGACCATGAGGCGGGTGGCCTCGGTGCCGTAGCCCTGGTTCTGGTATTCGCGGTCGCCGATAAGGATGCCGAACTCGGCGCGGCGGTGGATCGGGTCGACCTTGTGGAGGCCGCAGCCGCCGATGTGGCGGTGGCCGTCCTTGAGGCAGATGGCCAGGCCGACGTCGTGGGTGTCCTTGTAGAGCTTTTCGATCCACTCGCGCTCCCGCAGGGCGTTCTTGGGCTGGATGTAGAGCAGCGTGGCCCAGATCTTCGGGTCGTTGCGCCACAGGCGCAGCGTGGGCTCGTCCTCCAGCTCGATGGGCCGGAGGTAGATGCGGTCTCCTTCGTAGTAGCGGATGTTCATGGGCGTTTCGCTTTCGGTTCTCAACGGGGGCGCACCCTCGCTGCCGCGCGTCGGCCGATTGTTGCGGCCAGCGGTCGTGTCGCGTCGTTGGCATCAACGGGGCCAACCGGTCCAACAAAAAACCCCGCGGCCTTGGCGGGCCGCAGGGCTGGAAAATCCGAAAAATCCGATCGTCCCTACGGCCCGCTGGGCACAATAACCCAGACAAACGGCGCGCGGCAGCAATTGGCCATGCCGACGGCCGCCAGGCAGGTCTGGTAAGCGGGGTTTGTAGAGACAGATTTCATGAGGTCTTCCTTAGCAGAGTTTCACCGTGACTAGTGTATTAGCTCCTTCCAAGAAGTCAAGCGAAAAACGCGGGTTCGGCGCTACGCATTGCCGGGGCCGAAGAGCAAAAAAGAGGGCGACCGCGTACGGTCGCCCAACCGGGAAAGGGAAGAAGGCGTTTTGTTCTCTCTCACTCCTACCTGATTCTAGTCTTGTTTTTGGCCGAGGTCTCAAGTTTTTACGGAGCCTGCGCGTGTGCGATTCCGTTGGCTCCCATGGGCGTAACCAGACCGAGGGGATGCCAATTCCCGCGGCCGTTTATTTTTTGTGGGCGGGATTGTGACAGGTCGCACGAGACAGGGGCCTGCGGGCGTTCTGGCTTGCAAATGCGGGCTGCTTCGAGTATTGGGGGCGGCCGGGACGCCTGGGACAGGCCAGCGGTCCGCGTGATCCCGGGTTTTTACCCTGCGAGGACATCTTGATGCGAATCGCCTTGATCAACCCGGTGGCGCGCCGGTGCCAGGGGTACCACACCATCGGCAGCCGGATTCCGCAACTGGGTTTGCAGGTGCTGGCGAAGCTGGTTCCCGCGCCGCACACGGTGGATCTGATCGACGAGATATTCGGCTTCGAGGCCGTGGCCAAGCTCGTCCGGCGGGGGCGGTACGGGCTTGTGGGCGTGACGGCGTACAGCAGCGGGGCGACGCGGGCGTACGAGATCGCCGCACAGTGCCGCGCGGAAGGCATTCCGTGCGTCATGGGCGGGCCGCACGCCTCGGCGGTTCCGGTGGAGGCGGCCGAGCATTTCGACTCGGTGGCGGTGGGCGAGTGCGATGAGATCTGGCCGAAGATCGTCGAGGACGCGGCCCACGGTGAGCTGAAGAAGCTGTACACGGGCAAGCTGTCGGAGCTGAGAGGCGGCCTGGGCGGGGCGCGGCAGGATCTGCAGCCGATCAACGGCCCGTATGATGTGGGAGCGATCCAGACGTCGCGCGGGTGCCCGGTGGGCTGCGAGTTCTGCAGCGTGACGCTGTTCAACGGGCCGCGTATCCGCAGGCGGCCGATTGACGAGATCGTCGAGGAATGGAACAGCACGACGAAGAAGTTTCTGTTCGTGGTGGACGACAACTTCTTCGGTGTCGGGACCAAGCACGCCGAGTGGGCCAAGGAACTCTGCAGGCAGATCATCAAGCGGGGCAAGAAGCGTCTGTGGTTCAGCCAGACGACGATCAACATGGGGGATGATCTGGAGGGGCTGCGGCTGGCCCGGCGGGCCGGGTGCGTGGGCATGCTGGTCGGGTTCGAGACGTTCAACCAGCAGAGCCTGAAGGCATACCACAAGGGCATCAACAGCCGGAACCTGGAGCACTACCAGCGGCTGGTGGACGGCTTCCACAAGGCCGGCGTCAGCATCTTCGGCGGCTTCATCATCGGGGCGGACGAGGACGACCAGGACACGGTCGCGGCGACGGCCGAGCAGGCCCAGAAGCTGGGGGTGGACACGATTCAGATCACCAACCTGACGCCGCTGCCGGGCACGAAGATGTACGAGCGGTACATGCAGGAGGGGCGCATCTTCGCGACGGACTACCCGAAGGACTGGGAGCGCTACACGTTCGTCGAGACGGTGTACCACCCCAAGAACTTCACGGCCGGGCGGCTGGACGAGACCATCTACGAGTTGCGGCACATCGCGGCGACCACGTCGTGGGTGTGGAAGCGGACGCTCAAGACGCTGTGGATGACGCGGAGCCTGACCGCGGCGGCGTTCATTCACGGGATGAACAAGGGCTGGAAGCGGATGGCCAGGCTTCAGGTGCCCAAGGACGAGGAGCGCTTCGGGTTCACCCCGCAGGCCAGCGCGCGCACCGCGCGCCTGCGCAAGGCGATCTGAGCGCGGCGACAATGTACTCGTGTGTTTGCCGTTTCGTCGCGGCGCGGGCGCTTCTGAACACGTCATATTTTCACCACAGAGAGCGCGAAGAGCACGAAGGGGAGAAAAGAAGTCAGGAGACAGGAGTCAGAAGGCGGGGGGAAGTGGTCAGGTTTCGGTGTTCAGTGTTCAGGACTGGGCTTACAAGTGTAAGCCTTGGCGCAGTGGAGAGCGGGCGCGAGGAGGAGGCCGGCAGCCAGCAGCAGGGCGCAGCCGGGTTCGGGCACCACGCCCATCCTGAAGTAATCCCACTCTGATGTGGATATGCCATTCACACCGCCGTCTCCCCACAGCGCGAACGACGAGTCCAGGGTCGGCGGATCGAAGAATCCCTGGTAGGCGAACTCGCCATCCAGATAGAACTGGTAGTCCAGCATGTCGAGGGACACCAGCCGGTACGTGTGGAACACGGTGGCGTCAAGTTGCATGTGGTTACCATCTGCGAAGCTCCAAAAGTCGCTCTCGCCCCAGCCCATGCTGACGATTCCGCCGAAGTCGTCGCTAGTAAAGTACACCGTTATGTCCACATCGGAGGGACTTATGATACGCATGCGCCACTCGGCATAGAAGAACTCGCCGGGGTCCGGGTTCATCTGCTCGTTTCCGTCGAACTTGTACACGTCGGAAATCCCGGTGACGTCGGCAGACAGGCGCAAGATGCCGTCCGCGATGGTGCGTTCCGCGCCACCGCCTGTCGGCAGCCGTTCCCAGCCCACATCTTCGGGGAACACGCCCGGCGTGTCGGCCTCGTAGCCAATGTAGTAGGGGGTGGCGGCCGCGCGGACGGCCGGCAGCAGGATGATCGTGCAGACCAGAGCAATCCCGGCTCGCATGGGCCCCCTCCTAATGGACGATAATTTGTCTACGGCGCATCAAGACGAAAGCACCCATAGCACCCACGAGCAGCCACGCTGCCGAAGGGGCCGGCACTGGTAAAACGCCCAGTCGAAAGTAGTCCCATTCGGACGAAGAGTAAATGGTTGTACCAGGTTGCCCTACGCCGCCATCTCCCCAAAAGGCAAATGACGAATTCAGCGTCGGCGGGTCGAAGAAGCCCTGGTAGGCTAAGTCCCCATCGAGATAGAACTCGTAGTCCACCATGTCCAGGGATTCCAGCCGATACGTGTGGAAGACAGTGGCGTCGAGCTGCAGGTGGTTCCCGTCTGCAAAACTCCAGAAGTCGTTCTCGCCCCAACCCATGCTCACGTCGCCGCCGTAGTCGTCGCTGGCGAAATACACACTGACGTCGGCGTTCGCAGACCCCGGAAGGACGCGCATGCGCCACTCGGCGAAGAAGAACTCCCCCGGGTCTGGGTTCATCTGCTCGTTGCCGTCGAAACGGTAGATATCCGAGACGGCCGGATCGTCCGACGACAACGTGAAGATACCGTCCGCGACGGTGCGGTTTGCTCCGCCACCAGTCGGGTGGCGTTCCCAGCCCACATCTTCGGGGAATACCCCTGGCGTGTCGGCCTCGTAGCCAATGTAGTAGGGTGTGGCGGCCGCGCGGACGGCCGGCAACAGGATGATCGTACAGACCAGAGCAATCCCGGCTCGCATGGGCCCCCTCCTGAAGGCAGCGACTGTGTGTGGCGGGCCTGCCTTCGACGCGAGATGACAAGGCGTCTCACGACATGCGCCATCATCCCATTTTGGCAGCGGCGGGTCAACGGAAATCGGTAAGCTGGTTAAAGCACGGCTTGCCGCCGACACGGCAGCGAATGCGGACTGCTCGCGCAACACGCGGGCTGGCGGGCGTGTGCGTTTGACGGGGGGCGGGGCGGGGGCTATTACCTGCCCGCAGGATGGAAACCCTTGCACAAGAGGGTCCGTGGGTGCAGCACCCGACCGGGCTGCTGGCGGTGCTGCTGGTGGTGTTGGCGCTGATCTTCAAGGCGTCGGAGCATCCGGTGCTCGGGCGCGTGTTCAAGATCGTCCCGCCGCTGGTGTTCTGCTACTTCGTCCCGGCGACGCTGACGGCCCTGCGGGTCATTCCGGCAGCATCCGATTTGTATGACTGGGTCAAGACGTTCGTGCTGCCGGCCAGTCTGCTGCTTCTGACCATATCGCTGGACATCCACGAGATCATTCGCCTGGGGCCGAAGGCGGTGATCATGATGCTGGTGGGCACGGCCAGCATCGTGGTCGGCGGGCCGATCGCCCTGTTGCTGACCCGACACTGGCTGCCGCCGGACGCGTGGCAGGGGATGGCGGCGCTGTCGGGCAGTTGGATCGGCGGCGCGGCCAACATGATCGCGATCCAGAAGAGCGTGGGGGCGTCGGACGATCTGATCGGTTTGATCGTGGTGGTGGACACGGGGGTGGCCGGCGTGTGGATGGGGCTGCTGATCTACCTGGCCGGGCGGCACGAGAGCATTGATGCGCGGACTCGGGCGGACGCCAGCGCGATCCGGCACCTGGAGCAGAAGATGGCCGAGTTTCAGGCCTCGGTGCGGCGGATTCCGACGCTGACCGATCTGATGGTGCTGCTGGCGCTGGGGTTCGGGACGTGCTGGGCGTGCTACGTCGCCGGGAAGGAGATCGACGGACGGTTCACCCCAATGCTGCCGGAGGGCGCGCAGGAGATCATCTCGGCGACGACGTGGACGATCATTCTGGTGACGACGACCGGGCTGGTGTTGTCGCTGACGCCGGCTCGGCGGTTGGAAGGAGCGGGCGCGTCCCAGGTGGGGTCGGTGATGCTGTATCTGCTGGTGGCGTGCATCGGGGCGCACGCGGACTTGCGCGAAATCGTCAAAGCTCCGGCGTTCCTGCTGATGGGTGTCGTGTGGATGGCGGTGCACGGTGTGGTGATGTTCTCGGTGGCGCGGCTGATCCGGGCGCCGGTGTTCTTCATGGCGGTCGGGTCGCAGGCCAACGTGGGCGGGGCGGCGTCGGCGCCGGTGGTGGCGTCGGCGTTCAATCCGGTGCTGGCGCCGGTGGGCGTGCTGCTTGGCGTTGCAGGTTATGTACTGGGCACCTACGCTGGCCTCATCTGTGCTACGCTGCTGCGCTGGGTGGCGTAGGAAGTGCAGAGTGAGAAGGCCAGGGTGGCGAGAGATCGGCGGTTGAAGCCCACGGCCCTGCTGCGCAGGACCGTGCCACCCGGGTGGAATTGTCCACAATGCGGTGTCATATTGCCGGCATCCTTCACATCGAAGCGACAAAAGGAGCAAGTCATGGTTCGGAGCATCGTGTCGGTCCTGGCGGGGTTTGTGGTGTGGAGTGTGATCTGGCTCGTTGCCGGGCAGGGCGTACGGGCCGCCATGTCGGGCGCCTTCGCCGAGGACGGCTCGACGAGTAGCGTCGGCGTGTCGCTGCTGATGCTGGTCGCGAGCGTGATCTGCTCGCTGGCCGCCGGTTATGTGGCCGCGCTGGTGGCCAGGGGCCGCATCCTGACGCACGGGCTCGTGCTGGGCATCATTCTGTTGGCGGTGGGGGTGATGGTGGAGATTCAGCACTGGACCAAGATGCCTTTGTGGTATCACCTGGTCTTCCTGGTGCTGCTGATCCCCGTCACGGTCGGTGGGGCCGCGATGCGCCGAGCCAGGCTGGCCGTGCGGGAACCGTGATTCGGGGCCTGGCCAGAAGGAACAGAGGCGCGGCTGGTGGCCGTTTGGTCGTGCCACCTTCAAGGCACTTCTCGCACAGCAGTGGCACACGGCGGCTATGAGCCGGCCAGGGTTTGCACTTCTTTCAGCAGGTCGGCGGGGTTCATGCGCTGCTGGACCCTGGCGGAGATGTACTCCCAGGCGACACGGCCGTCGCGGTCGATGAGGAAGTTGGCGGGGATGGCGATGGGCCGGCCGCGCGGGCCTTTCTCGTGGAGCACGCCGAAGGCGGTGATGGCCTCGACGTCGCTGTCGGAAAGCAGGGGGAAGGACAGCTTCTGGGCGTCGTGGACCTCCCTGGCCTTGTCGACCGGATCGGAGGAGATGCCCAGGACGGTACCGCCGGCTTTTTGCAGGGCTGCCTGTATTTCTCCGAGACCTCGGAGTTCGGTGATGCAGAACGGTCACCAGAAGCCGCGGTAGAAGACCAGCAGGACCGGGCCGCGTCCGCGGAAGGACGACAAGGTTACGGGGTTGCCGTTCTGGTCGGGCAAGGTGAAGTCCGGGGCGGCGGCGCGAGCCGGGGGCGCCTGCGGCGCCGCGGGAAGTCGCAGCAGGCCGAAGAGAGCGCCGATGAAGAACAGGGTCATGAGCGATTCGCCGACGACCAGGATCGAGGACCAGCGGCGACGAAGCCGCACGGCGCCGAGGATGCCCAGGGCGGTGCCGAGGACCATGAGGGCCAGGTTGGGCGCCGCGGTGGAACGAATCCAGGGGACGTCGAGCAGCGGGACGTAGGTGAGGGCGCCGAGCAGCACGAGGGCGGCGCCGACGAGTGCCACAGTTCTGGCTGTTGTTCTTCGAGTTGTCGGGGCATCGGCCATGAGTACGCGTTGCCTCCCAGTAGTCCGGCGAGCGGTCGGCGGCATTATAACGGCCTTGCGGAGAAAGGGGGCGGTTTTTCAGCCGCAGGCCGCCGGATTGCGGCGAGGCCAAGGGGGCGAAAGAAAAGGGCCGACCGCCGTGTGGCGATCGGCCCGTTGGGTCTGCGTTCAGCCGCTGCTGCTACCCGGTAAAGGTGAAGGAGAAGGTGCTGAAATCGGCCAGGTCGACATCTCCGTCGTCGTCCAGATCGCAGTCGGCGAACTGGTCCGGCGTACAGCCGGGCGGCGGTACGGTGATGGTGGAGCCGTGGAAGCAGGTGGCGAAGGTGGCGAAGTCGTTGAGGTCGACATCGCAATCATCGTCGAAGTCGCCGGGCATATCGCCGCACAGCGAGCCGATACCCCAGATCTCGACATCGTCGATGTTCCAGCCGGGATAGGTGTTCCCGCCGTCCGTGGCCCCCATGCACCAGCGCACGTAGACCGTGGGCTGATTGTCTGCCACGGCCGAGATGTCAAAGGTCATCTGGCTCCAGTTCGTATCCGAGATCGGATCGGCCCCCGTGTGCTCCCAGAGCATGGTCCAATTCGTCGCGTCGTTGGACACCTCCACGTGGGCGTGATCGAAGATGGCCGCCTCGACGCCGAGCCAGCGCCAGAAGCGCAGCTCCACATCGGTGATGTCCGTGCAATTGATGGCCGGCGTGGTCAGGAAGTACTGGGGTATATTGTTGCCGTAGTCACCGTTGAGGTTGTAGCCGTATACGTTCGAGCCGGTATACCCCTTGTCGGGATCGCCGTCGTGGCTCCCGCCGCCAGTGGGCTGCCCGAAGGCCCACTGTCCCTGGACGCCCCAACGGGGGTCGCTGTCCATGGGGAAGGAGTGATGCAGCCAGGGCACCAGGACCACGTCGATGGTCACCAGGGCGGTGTTCGAGTCGCCGCCCTCGGGGGGCACGCCGCCGTCGTTGGCCTTGAACTCGAAGGAGTCCGTGCCGACGAAGCCCGGGCCCGGTTCGTAGGTAACCTGCCGGCCGCTACCGACAAGCGTGTAAGGTAACGCAGCGGGCGTAATGATGGTGCCGTTGCCGGCATCACGCAGTTTCTGTGCGGGCAGGCTGGTGATGATGTAAGAGAGGGCGGCCGGAGGGTCGGGCCGGCCGTCGTCGCTGGCCACAAGGACAATGGTGGTCGGCATGGTGTAAGGCGTGGACAGCGTCGCCGGAAACGCGGTGGGTGGGGTCGGAGCGCACGGTCCTATGGCGGACAGGTCGACCTCGAAGAAGGCCGGTGGTTCACCGCCGCCGGCCGACAGGCCGGTAATGCAGTCGGCTCCGGTCATGCCCAGGAAGCTGATGGTAATGGTGCCGTCGAAGAACATCTCGATCTGGAAGGTGTTGGCCCCGGTGCTGGAGTACTCGGGGACGTCCTCCCACGTTACGGCGACGCGGTCGGCGAGCTCCTTGTAGGAAACGGTGCCGCCACTTCCGGGGTTCAGGTCGTCGAAGTAGGCCGAGATCCGCGGGAGGTCGAAGTGGTCGCCGATCGTCTCGCTGTAGTCGGTGTCGCTGGAGGTGAAGGTGACGTAGCCGTTGGTGCCGATGTAGAAGTCGGAGTAGGCGGTGCCGTAGAGCGAGACGGTCTGGCCACCAGTGATCGTGACGTACTTGTAGCTGTCGTCAGAAGAGCTGGTGTCCCAACTGCCGGGAGGGATGGTCGTGCCGCCGGTCGGATCGGTGGGCAGCGCGGTGATGGGCTCGATGCAGCCGAAGTAGAAGTCGATCGAGCCGTTGGGGACGAAGGTCAGGGTGTGTCCGTCGAGGTCGAAGCCGCTACCGAACTGCTGTGTGAAATATACGGGAATGTCGGTGGTGACGAAGGAGAAGCAGGCGCCGCCGTTGTCGGCCGTGGTGGCGTTGCCCGCGCGGTCTTCGGCGTCGATGACGAAGTAGTAGGCGGTGTTCTCCCACAGAGAACTCAGGCGCACCGAGTGGGTGGTCTTGAAGCTGCTGGTGGCCTCGAGGTCGAGCGAGGAGCAGCTCGCTCCGTAGCGGACGGTGGCGCCTGCATCCTCGTCGGTCGTGAACTCGACGGTGGCCTCGAAGGGCCCGATGTTGGTGACCTGCACATTGGAGATGATCGGGGCCACGCAGTCGATGGTGGACTGGGCGGTGACGGGGATGTTGGTTCCGCCCTGGCCGTCGTCGGCGTCGACGTAGGTGGCGGTGACGGTGTCGGCGTGAGCGACGAGGAGCACGCCGGCGGCATCGGTGGTGCTGAGGGGGATGGTGCCACGGAAGTCGGCCGTGGCCTCGCCCGTTTCGGTCAGCAGGACCGATTCGGCGGTCGGCTCGGAAGTCGAGGCGATGGTTACCGTGACGGTCTCGATGACCAGATCGTCGGTGTTGAGATCGCAGTCGACGACCTTGATCTCGGCGGTGTCGTCACAGGCGTAGCTGCTGCTGTTGAGTTTGACGACGCCCTGGGAGGAGCACTTGATCAGCAGCGGTCCGGCAGCCAGGGAGAAGGGCTGCGTGCCGATGGTGGTGTCGGGCACGTTGTAGCCGTGCACCTCGACCAGCCACACGCCGGGATCGGGATTGGCGACATACACCTGCTCGATGTTGTTGGCATGGTCCTCTGCAGTCTGGACGGCCGGGTCCCAGGGTACGGCGGGGTTGAGCGTCCAAGGATAGTGGCGGATGCCGGACGGATCCCAGACGCGCAGATCCAGATCGTTGACCAGCACGGGAGCGCCGGTGCCGTAGACCAGGGTGCCGGGCATGTCATCCCACGCCAGAGTGGCCTTGAATTCGGGGTCGCCCGTCTGCACGAAGACGAGCATGGAGACGGTGTCCCCGGTGTCCGTGATCTCGCCTTGGACCCAGTTTCCGGTGCGCATAAAGTCGATGGTGTTCTGAATCCGTACGGAGCCGTAACCGGTCTTGTAGTCCGGGCCGGTGTTCTCGATGTCCACCGCGTTGTGGGCCAGCAGGGCCTTCAGGGTGGAGTTGCGTGGATCGCCTGAATCGGCGTACAGATCGGGGAACTGGGCGCGGTAATCCTGGATCAGCAGGGAGGACAAGCCGCAGACGGTGGGGCTGGACATGGAAGTGCCGCACTTGCCGGTGTATCCGCCGTAGGAGGAGCAGGATGTCACGTCGAAGTCATCGTCGCTCTGGCAGCCGGGGCCGGAGAGGTCGGGCTTGATGCGGCCGTCGTCGGTGGGTCCCCAACTGGTGAAGTCGGTCACGGAGTCGTCGTTGGAGTTCAAGGCGCCGACGGTGATATGGTTCTTGGCACAGGCCGGCGGCGCGGTGGTGTGGTACTCGTCCAGGCCCGACGTGAAGCAGCGGGTCGTCTGGCGCTCGTTGCCGTTGGCCCAGACGATGCGGAATGGATCGGGGAAGTCGGGATCAATGCCTCCGCGGACGATGGTGTCGATGAGTATGCCGGTATCCCCGTAGTTGCCCTCCCAGTCGCAGGGGAAGCCATTGGGGGCCGTGTTGGTGCCGATGGAGTTGTTGGAGATGTGCACGCCGTAGGTCGTGATTGCCTCTGAATAGTCATCATGGATGTCGCCGGGGTCGGTGTAGAGGAACCCCTCTTGCAGGCCGCCGTCCTGCTCGAATCCGTAGGATTCGATGATGACGCCCGGGGCCATGCCGCGATACAGGCCGGTGCTGTCGGTTCCGTCACCGCCGATGGTGCCCGAAACGTGGGTGGCGTGGTCTGATTGGCCAGAGGCGTCTCTGATGGTGAGCCGGCCGCCGAAATCGGGATGGCCCGACCATGCGTAGCCGCCGTCGTAGACCAGCACGTGGACCCCGGTACCGTCGAGGTCGTAGGGCGGGTCCTGGACCGTGTTGGCCTGAGTGATCTCGCGGTTGGAGTTGTTCAGTTCGCTGAACTTGGGCAGCGGAAGCGAGACGGTCTGGACGGCGTCCTCGTCGGCGAGCGGGCCGACCTCAAGCAGGGGCATCTCGACGACGAGAAAGTCGGCGGCGTGGACAAAGGAACGGACCCAGCCGCCGTGGCGCTGGACGATGTCGGCCGCGTCGGGCCGGAGAGGGACGTCGCGATGAAAGCGAACATATACGGCGATGACGGGGTTGGCGTCATCGACGTCTTCCTTGCCCGGCGAGACAATGGCGAAGTCGGGGATTTCCAGCCGGGCGAGCATGGGCTGGAGCTTCATCTCTCGTTCGATGGGCAGGGCGTCGGACAGGGTGCTGACCTGCGGGATCGCCGCGACATTGAGCCTGTCGCGGGCGACGGCCGCGAGGAAGCTGTTGTTGCCCACGTAGCCTTGAAGGATGAGGCCCCTGTCATCCAGGGCTTGGCGCGTGGTCTTGTTCATGGGCTGGTCGAACTGCACGACGATGTGGTTTCGATCGGGCTGGGCGACCAGGTCGGTCAGCGCCGCGCTGAGTTCCGCGGGCGTCTTGCCGAAGGCCAGGGCCGGGGAAAGGCCGAACGGCACAATCGAGACTGTCAGTAACAAGGCAACGATCTTACGCATGGCCATACTCCATTACTCGCGATTTGCGTGCGCAGGGGTGAGCCGCCTTGACCAGGTCAGCGTGAGAAGCTGTGAGCGTGCGGGACCCCATACTCTCCACAGAACCTCTAGTATAGCAGTTTGGGTCCCCTAATACCTAGCACGTAGGTGATTTCGCTGCTGGACGATTCAGGCCGTTGCGGCTTGAACCTTTGCTGTTGGGGTGGAAGCTGGGTTTTCAGTGGAGTTCTCGTGGTGGCGGGAGTAGCCGTCGGTGACTCGGCGATAGGCGGCGATCATATGGTCGAGGCAGTCGTTCCAGTTGTGGTGCTCGATGACCCATTCGCGGGCGGCGCGGCCGAATTCGAGGCGCCGAGCCTCGTCGCCGAGGAGGGTGCAGATGGCATCGGCGAGGACGGCGGAGTTGCCGGGTTCGACGAGCAAGCCGGTGCGAGCGTGCCGGACGGTCTCTGTGAGGCCGCCGATGTGGCTGGCGACGACGGGGACCTGCATGGCCTGGGCCTCGACGGCCAGGACGCTGTACGCCTCCTGGCAGATGGAGGGGACGGCCAGCATGTCGAAGGTGTCTAGGACACCGGGGAGCTGTTCGTGGGGTACGAAGTCGTGGAAGCGGATGGCGTCGGCGCCACCGCGGGCGGCGACAAGCCCTTCGAGCTGCTGACGGTCGTGGCCGTCGCCGTAGAGGCTGAACGTGCAGGCACCGAATCGCCCGCGAACCAGGAAGGCGGCCTCGATGAACTGGCGTGCGCCCTTGCTGGGGCGGAAGCCGCCGCAGTAGCCGACGTGGCCGCGCTCGGTGCGTTTGATGCGGCGGGGGGCGAACAGGCCGGGGTCGACGCCGAAGGGGATGACCTCGATCTCGTCGCGAGGGATGTTTGCGTATTCGGCGGTGCCGTCGGCGAGCGTGTTGCTCGTGGCCGTGATGTGGTCGGCCAGGTGCAGGGCGATCCCCTTGCCGCGGGCGGTGTGTTCGTCGGCGTCCACGACGGGGCCGCGGGTGCCGCCGGGGATGCAAGCGGCCAGCACGTCGCTGCCGTAGGTTGAGACCATGAGCCGGCCGCAGGCGGTGATGGATTCGTCCAGGCCCCAGTTGTGCAGGTTGTGCATGTGGACGATGTCGAAGGCCCGGAAGATTTTCTGGAAGCGGCGGCGGAGGCGCTCGGAGCGGCGGTACGGGTATCTGAGGCTGAATTCCGGCGTGCTGACGTCGAGGTAGTCGATGCCGGGCAGGCTGCGTTCGGGCAGCGGGGTGCAGAGCAAGGATATCTTCAGGTCCCGCGCGACCA
>CP070685.1:2119633-2123440 GCA_020352895.1 Phycisphaerales bacterium | reverse complement strand
CCCGACGGCGACGTCAGCCGCCTGCAGGAGTTCGTCGTGATCGACGACGAAACCGACTTCGCGGCCGCATCGCAGGACTTCCAGTTGGCCGCCGCCGTGGCCGGCTTCGGCCTGCTCCTCCGAGACTCGCAGTACAAGGGCAGTCTCACCTACGACGCCGTCGCCGAAATCGCCAAGGCCAACCTGGGCGAGGACGCCTCCGGTTATCGGGCCGAGTTCGTCAGCCTGGTCCGTACCGCCCAGCGGCTTGGCAAACCCTGATCGCCTTCCAGCGCCGCTTAACGGTCGCACCCGAACGTCGCCTCCGACCCCTCTGCATCCCGTTCGCAGGCCGCCTATGGGACGTAGCCGGCGCGCGGCAAGGCCGCGTAACGAACGGAAACCGGCTCGGCGTACGGTGACGCTGAAACTGTCGCTTGCCCACTTTGGAACTCACACGGTCCGTCGTTGCTTCCGATGACATAGACCGCCTTCCATGCACGGGCCGTGTCCGGTGTGGTGGTTCCGAGCCGCCGACGACGGGGCAGTGCGTCCCTGGGCCGGTCTGGGAACCGCCTGATGGGGAGGTGACGGATAAATGTCGCTACGTTCATACCATCATCGGGGGACATGCCGTGTTGCTGGTCGCACTTGATTCGCTTCCCGATGGCGCCCGACTGGCTCGGCCCGTATTCAACCCCGAGCGCCCTTGCCAGCCGCTGCTCCGGCCGGGCTCCGAGTTGTAATCCAATATGATCCAGCGGCTCCAGGGCATGAACGTGCCCATGGTGTCGGTCCGCGGCAATCAGGAACCGGAGGCGGAATGGATGGCTGCCGCGAAGTCTCGCGCCGTCGAGGCAGATCACTGCTTGGCGCAGACGGGCGCCTTGTTGATGGAGCTGCAGCAGCAATTCCGCATGGTGGAAAGGCAACGGTGCATTCGCGAGATCAAGCCCGGTCAGCTCAGCGGCTGCATCCGAGCCCTGGCTTCGGCCATGAGCCACGGGGTGGCACAGGAGCCCCCCGTCCTCCAACTGTCCTGGGGTCGGCACGATCTGGCCGGGCACCTGGCCAACACGGCCTTTTATTCGCTGTTGCTGGCCACCAACGTGCCCAAGTACCTGCGCGGTCAGCGGAACACCACCAGCACCGAATTGTGGGACACGCTCAGCCAGCTCTGTACCGCCGCCACGATGCACGACGTCGGCAAATTGGTCGACCAGAGCGGACAACCGGTCCGCCCGTCGTACGACGAGCCCAACGAGCTGAGCTACGTGGCCGCCGACCTGGAGTACCAGAAGCACACCAAGCGCGGCGCTAACGCCTTCCGGGACGCATTTCACTCGACCGTCACCTACGTCATTGCCAACCATCATCAGCGGTTCAACGGGAGGGGGTTCCCGCAACAACCGATTCCTGGAGGGCCCGAATGCACGGGGGGCATGGCCGGGACGCGCATCCACATCTTCGCTCGTCTCGTCGCTCTCGCCAACACATTGGACCACCTCTTCGGCGGCCGGTTGCAGCAGAGTGACCTCGTGTCCAGGCTCCACACCCTGGTATCCATTCAACAGAAAGAAGAGCGCTTCGATCCGGTGCTGCTGAATGCGGCCGTTAGGTTGATCCCCCCCTTTCCCGCCGGTGTGCAGGTTGAGTTGACGGATGGCCGGGTAGCTGCAGTGCTGAGAAACAACGTTAACTCGCCGTGCCGGCCGACGGTAGTCCCTTTGCCGGCGCCCGACACGCTGCCCGAACCTGACGCCCAGCCGGTCGACTTGAACACCGTCACTGACGTGCATATCGCCAAGGTTGCTGGCGTGGACGTGCGATCTCAACTCTACAACGTCCCACAACTGAGCCCCGACCCGTTGGATTACTGGGCCTTGAGAGATGTGCTCAGCGGCATTCCCGAGGCGCAACCCGAGCCGGCCGTAGTGTAGACGCCGGAGACGGGCATGACATTCGCGCTTTAGAAAGCCGGCTTGACGAAAACGACGCGGGGCCTACGGGAGGCCTCCAGGGCGAGGTCCGGTGGCCGCGATGATGTTGCTGTGGATGCCGCCGCGCGGCGTCCATTCACTCCGCACCTGCATCCATCGCGGCTTGAGCAGGTCGACAAGATTCTGCAGAACGCGATTGGTCACGTCTTCGTAGTAGATGCCCTCATTGCGGTAGCTTTGCAGATAGAGCTTGAGGCTCTTCAGCTCGACGCAGAGCTGATCCGCCACGTATTCGACGCTGATGCTGCCGAAGTCAGGCTGACCCGTAACCGGACAGACGCTGGTGAACTCCTCGGCGATGTGCTCGATGATGTAGTCGCGGTCCGGGTGCGGGTTGGGAAACGTGGCCAGAAGCTTGGCGTCGGGCATGACAACCTCCCCACCGGTGCGGTCCGCGGGCGCATTCTCATACGCAACGCAAAGTATACCCGCCGTCCGGGCCTCGGGGCCAGCAGGGGGCGGATTCCCTCGCGTCTGATGCTATAATGCCCTCTGGGTCGCCGATTCAACGGGCGACCAGGAGGACCATTCATGAAGATCAGCATCACCTACTGCGTGGACTGAAACTACCTTCCGCATGCCGCCAGTTTGGCGGACGCCATCAAGAAGCAGTTCGGCGCTGAGTCGGAGCTCATCAAGGGTGGTGGGGGCATCTTCGACGTCAAGGTCAACGGCAAGCTGATCTACAGCAAGCACAAGACCGGGCGGTTCCCCGAGCACCAGGAGATCTTTGACGCCGTGGGTGCCCGCAGCGGCGGCTGATCGCCCGCGGCTACATGGCGATGTCCAGACCGATGTCCGCGGCCGGCGCCGAGTGCGTCAGCGCGCCGACCGCAATGCGGTCGATTCCCGTCTCGGCGACGGACCGCACCGTGGCCAGATCAATCCCGCCCGAGGCCTCCAACTCCACCCGGCCGCGCAGCTCCAGCGCGTCACGGCGCCTTACCGCCCTCTCCATCTGTTCCTGCGTGAAATTATCCAGCAGGATCACGTCCACGCCCTCGACCCGCAGTACCTGCTCGAGCTGTTCTAGGGTGTCCACCTCGACCTCGAAGAAGCCCGGTGCCGGTGATAGCGCAGCCGCGCGCTTGCGCATCTCCGTGATTACCTCGGCCAGCCGCTCCACCGGCACGCCGGCCAGATGATTGTCCTTCAGGAGCACGGCGTCGTGCAGCCCGTGCCGGTGGTTGTGCCCCCCGCCGCAGCGGACGGCATATTTGTCCAGGTCGCGCCAGGCGGGAGCGGTCTTGCGCGTGTCATAGATCCTGGCGTCGGTTCCGACAACCGCGTCGACGAATTGCCAGGTGAGGGTAGCCACGCCCGACATGCGCTGAAGGAAATTGAGCAGAGTGCGCTCGGCGGAGAGCATGGTGGCGGCCGGTCCCCGGATTCTGCCGAGCTCGGTGCCGGGCCGCTCGACGCGCTGCCCGTCCGTGATGCCGGCGGTCAGCACGAGGCTGGGGTCGAACGCGCTAAGAACCTGCGGCGCGATGGCCATCCCGGCCACCACACACGCTCGGCGGACCACGATACGGCCGGTCGCCTCGCCCTTCAGGCCGGCGATCTGCGAGGTGACGTCCCCGAGCGAGCCCATGTCCTCCTCGCGGGCCAGCCCAATCAGCCCTCTCAGGCGTGCCGCATCGACGTCTCCGGGCAGCCTCATTCTCGCTCCTTTCGCGGTTTCTTGGCGTTGCCCGACCGCGACCTCTTGCCGCCTCGCGGCTCGGGCTTCGCTTCGCCCACGGTAACCAACGTGGGCGCTTCCTTGAGCCTGGCAATGCGGTCGCGCAACTGGGCGGCCCGTTCAAACTCCAGCTCCTTGGCGGCT
>CP070685.1:2114987-2119533 GCA_020352895.1 Phycisphaerales bacterium | reverse complement strand
CCTGCGACCCGCACGCCGACCTCCGCAAGAGCGAATGCTTCGTGTGCTTCAATTGCATCGAGGAATGCCCATCAGGCTCACTGAGCTTCAAGCTGCTGCCGGCGGGCAGGGATGAAATCGCCTGGCCGGAGGTGCCCGGGCGGCGGGCCGTCCTGGCGGGCGTGGCCGGCCTGCTGCTCTATCCGTTCGCGCGAACCTCGGGCAAAGCAACACGCGATTACTCCAGCAAAGTCATCCGGCCACCGGGCACCGTAGAGGAACTCGAATTCCTCGAGCGCTGCATCAAGTGCGACCAGTGTGTTCGCGTCTGCCCGACAAACGTCCTGCAGCCAGCCGGAATGGAAGCCGGCGTCGAGGGCGTCTGGACCCCGGTGATGAACTTCCGGATGGGTCATTGCCAGTTGAACTGCACCGCCTGCGGGCAGGTCTGCCCCACCGGGGCGATCCAACGAATATCCCTGGAAGAGAAGCTCGGCCTCGGCGAGTTCACGGCGCGCGGCCCCATCAGGCTCGGAACCGCTCACTTCGACGTTGGCCGGTGCCTGCCCTACAGCAAAAACATTCCCTGCGTCGTTTGCGAGGAGGTCTGCCCCACCAGCCCCAAAGCCATCCACACGGAACGAATGCAGCGCCTTGTTCGCGACGGGCGGAAGATGGTCGTCGACTCCTCCGTCTGCACCGCTACCCTCAGTGAATGGCCCGCTCCCGGTCAGGCAGCGGGCCGGCCGGTGCTACTCGAGGCGAATGAATGGCGCGGGAACGAGACCACCAGCTACCACCTCCAGGTTCGCCACGCCGACGGTCTGACCGAGAGCCACCGAATCGAGGGAAACGATACCGATACGGTGCTGATTGCCGGGCGCTTCGCGCGAATACCCGAGCCCGGCGCCGAAGTGCGAATCAACCTCGAATACAAGGTCCCCAAGATCGACGCCAGCCTCTGCATTGGGTGCGGCCTATGTGAGCGGGAATGCCCCGTCGTCGGCGACCGAAGAGCCGTCTACGTCACGCCCGAAGGCGAAACACGCTCCGAAGGGTACCCGCAGCGGGACCGCAACCGGTCGGTCCGGCTGATCAAGACGGCGTCAGCGGGCACCTAGAGTGCCCCCCAGGAGGTCGGGTTTGGAGGCGAGCTCAACGATTCAAGGAAGTCGCTCGCATAAGTAGGGTGGCCAAGGGCCAATTCCCTCTTTGCCTTGGGGGGATGGCCGCTTACCATACCGTCTCGGGCCTCCAGTTCCCGGCAGGGCGAAAGAAAGCGCAGTTCGCTTTGACCGCTGCCGCAATGTCGGGTTCATTCGGCTGTAACACAAGATACAGACTCGTGGCATGAAACACAGGAGCAGACACGTGAAGCCTTTTGACCATAACGCTGAATTATCGAGACGCGATTTCGTGAAAGTGGGCGTGGCCTCCGCGGCAGCGGCGGGCATCTCTCTGCCCGCGAGGGCCCAGGACGAGCAGGGTGAGGCCCTCAAGCCGTCCGAACCCTTGCCCGCTCGCGTGCTTGGTCGCACCAAGGAGAAGGTCACCATCCTCAACCTTGGTGCAGGACGCGCCCCTGACGCCCGAATGCTCAACGCCGCCTACGAGGCCGGCATCCGCTTCATCGACACCGCCAGCGGCTACGCGAACGGCGAATCCGAACGAAACATCGCCCAGTGGTGCCAGGACACCGGCAATGGCAAGGAGATGTGCATCGTCACCAAGCACCCCTCGGCCTCGCCTGAGGAGTGGGTCTCCAACGTTGACGAGCGCCTCGAGGCCCTCAAGACGGACGTCATCGACGTCTACTTCGTGCACTCCATCGGTGACAAGCGCGAGGGGTCCGACGACGAGGGAATCGAATGGCCCAAAATGAAGGAGTGGGCCCAGGCCGCTGACAAGCTCAAGAAGTCCGGCAAGGTCCGCTTCGTGGGCTTCAGTTGCCACTCGGACATGTCCAAGCGCGTCCCCATCCTGATGAACGCCGTCGAGGGCGGCTGGGTCGACGCCGTCCTGGTCGCCTACGACCCACTGTCCGCAAAGGAGAACGCCGAATTCAATAAGGCGCTTGATGCCTGCTACAAGGCCGGCATCGGCCTGATCAGCATGAAGGAAATGCGCTCGGTCACCGCCGCCGACGTACCGAAGTTCATGCCCGATTTCAAGGAGATGGGGCTGACGCCGCCCCAGGCCGTCCTACACGCCTGCTGGAGTGACGAGCGCCTGGTCAGCGTCTGCTCCGACATGCCCAACTTGCGCCTCCTGCAGGAGAACGCCGAGGCGGCCCGCCGCTTCGTCAAACCCCTCGACGAGAAACAGTCCGCGGCCGTGCTGGATCTCTACCGCCGCCACGGCCGGCGCTATTGCGCGGCGTGCGACGGCAGTTGTCGCCGGGCGGCCGGTACCGGTGCGGACCTCAACACGTTGGCCCGGGCCTGGTCCTACTATGAGCAGGACGGCTGCCTGGGCGAGGCCCGCAAGCTCTACGCCTCGCTCTCGCCCGAGGAGCGCAACTGGCACGGCGCCGACCTCGCCGCCGCCACCCAGGCCTGCAAAAGCCACCTGGATTTCGCCGCCATCCTACCGAGGGTGGATCAGAAGCTGGCCTGACGCCACAACGCCCCAACCACAGAACCCTGCCGCCCCTGAGCACCACGCCGTGCCCAGGGGCGCTTCTTTCGTACGCCCCACCCCCTTTCCGCTATACTCACGCCCGGAGGCCCCCATGGTCGCATCGGCTCCACCTTGCCCGACGCCCAATCCGGCCATCCCGGCCAACGCTCCGCACCAGTTCACCGGGCGGCCGTTGTACTACTTCGAGGTGGAAGACGGTGAAGAGACCCACGAACTCCGCCTGGCCGACCACCGACGACGACACTACGACCCACTGCACGGGAGATGGTTGCAGAGGGATCCGCTGGGAACGATACATCCCCTACCCGGGATTGCCTACGGACAGAATGCGACTATCCTCCATACTGCCGAGGTCATGGGCTTAGAGGACTTTCTTCTTTGGCTTAGTCGAGTGATCGAGCGACTTGCACTAGAAGAAACGAGCTCGCTGCAGACTAACTTATACAGCCTCCTCCAATACCACGACGGAATGAACCTTTATGAGTATGTACGGAGCAATCCTGGCATTCTTGTGGACCCAATGGGCACTGATTCTCGGTTCTGGGACTTCATAAAGTGCATGGCAGATTGCGTCGAAGACAATGACCCCGCGCCACTCGCCGTTGCTAAGATCCTAGCCCTGATCGGCGGCTCGCCCGTGCCTAAGACGTGGGTGGCGGCGCTTGCACGCATAGTAGGTGAGCACAGATACGCGGATGGAATAATCAGATCACTAAAGGATCCTACGGTCAGCAAGTATACAAGTATTCCTAGCTGGCTCGCCAGAAAGCTCGAACGTGGACCTGCTAAGCGAATACTGCGTAAAATGGGCAGGTATACTCAGTACATTGCTGTGCCGTATGGTCTAGCTCTTCTGGCTATTGAGACACATTGCACAGGCTGGTGTTGTGGCACCCGTCACTACACACCCGAAGGAAATATTTTCACCGAATTAAAGCGACGCTTCTTTGACTAATCATATGGGCCACTGCAAAGACAACAAGAGTCCATCCTCCGCGTTGCCCGAGAACGTCCCGCAGCCGTTAATGTGGCCTTCCAACTGGAAGTCCTTGAGCAAGTTTCAACGCTTCCTCAAAGGAATGCCATTTGTCGGCCCGGACAGACGAGCCCTTCGCAACATTCGGCGGCAAATGACGCGTCGAAGCGAGGCAGACCTTGGAGCATGGAAGTGCGAAGAACGCGTGGCGGCCGTACGGGATGTTGTCTCTCGTTTAATTCAGGAGTGCATGGAGTGGCCAACGTGCTACTTCATTCCCGATGACCCGTGCGACATATTGTTTTTCGAGCCGTTTGGAGACCTGAGGGATGTTGATGCCGTGGTCGCCATCGACGAGCAATTCAATCTTCCAACTGAGACTCTAGACGGGTACTGGCATCTGAGTTTTGGCGAGTTGGTCGACAGGATAGTGAAGCACAGAGAGGCGCAGGCCGCAGACTTCTCGTAAACCTCATTGAGTCTGTAGCAACTTGAGGCTGATATCGTAGTTCTCCCGGTGAGGTGAAGCAGGCAGTTTAGGTGGTGTGCAGCGCCTGATTCAACGGTCAAGACTGGTGCTACGACTGGCCAGCGCCTCGATGATCTGCGGCTGGTCGGGTTTGATGCGGAGGGACTCGTGCCAGAAACGGACGGCCGCGTCGGGGTCGTCCAGGTGGTTGTGCAGCAGGAAGCCCATCTCGCCGTAGGCCCGGAAATCGTCCGGCGTGGCCGCGATGATCTGCTCGAGCTGCTCGCGGGCCTCGGCGTACCGGCCGTGCCGCTTGAACAGGCGGAACAGGTTCCAGCGCGGCAGGGCGTAGTGCTTGTCCATGCCGGCCGCGCGGGCGTAGTAGTCCACGGCCGGCGGGTCGTGGCCGTACTCGGCCAGCACGCTGCCGATGTTGTTGCAGACCTCCTTGACGCCCCGGCCGTAGCCCTCGGCGGCGCGGA
>CP070685.1:2110980-2114887 GCA_020352895.1 Phycisphaerales bacterium | reverse complement strand
CAGGTTCTCGACAACTACCCGTCGAAGGACGATGGGGTTCTCGAGCATTGGTGCCTGCGCTTCTTTGAAGTGCCGCCTGCCGCAGCGCCGCCGCCGGTCGAGAGCCTTGATTGCGCTACGACAAGCGACGGAGCGGCGTTGACCTGGGCCAATACAGGCTCCTACGAAGCCATCTACATACGTCTGGACGATGAACTCTCCGAATCCCTGCCGGGGTCGGCGACATCTTTCACCATTGACTCCCGACCGCCTGGAACCAAGATCGTGGCTGACGTCGAAGGGGTCGTCTCAGGAAGCGCGCCGTCATGCCCGAAGTCGTGCAGTTTCGTTCCCTTGGGTACTCTTCCGTACCCTCTCACGGAGAAGCTGGTGCTGGTTGTGATCGACGGGCTGCGCTATACGGAAGGACTGGGAGACCCTCTGCGGCAGCATGTCCCTGAGATGGACGCCCTGACGGCACAGGGAACCATTGTCGAGCCGTTCATCAACGATTACTGCACAGAAACCAAGTGTGCGATCCCGGCGATTATGAATGGCTCGTGGATTCCAACCTACGACCCCTTCTTCGACCCCGAATGCCAGCAAGAGAATCAGCACTCTCGGATCCCGTATGTTCACGAGTACTTCAGGCGCCAGCTTAATCGTCCGGCAGCGGATTGCGTCTACGTGCTCGGCCCGTACTGCCCCTGGCGGCCAAGCTACCTGCCCACCTACGGCCCCGCCTACTGGCCGGAAACGGTGGCCACATCCGGCGGGGACGATGCCAACTGGGCGGCGGCGCAGAGCATCCTGGAAACGCAACGACCGACGTTTCTGACTCTTTACCTGCCGGAGGTGGACAGCGCCGGGCATTCGGGTAACTGGACGACGTACATCAACGCCATCGAGAATGCGGACCGAATTGTGGGCGAGTTGTGGGCCTGGCTGCAGCAGGATCCTGATTACGCCGGCTCGACGACCCTGGTGGTGACCAACGACCACGGCCGGCATACGGACAACTTCCGCGGCCATGGGGACCAGTGTGATGGTTGCCGCACAATCCAGCTTCTTGCCGTGGGGCCCGGAATAAGGGCAGGCTGCGTCTCGAATGTGCAGCGCACGATCCCGGATATTGCCCCTACAATCGCGGCCCTGCTGGGATTCCAGACGGAGTTCGCGAGCGGCGAGATCATGACTGAGATTCTCAGCTACGGCTGCGACGATACACCGAGCTACTGCGGGGACATTGACGAAAGCGGCGGACCGGTCGATCTGGGCGACTTCGGCACGTTCGCCGTCTGCTATGGGCTCGATACGCCGTACCCGCCTGACTGCGACACGCGGGCCTTCTGCTCCAGTGATCTCGACGGCAACGGAATCGTGAACCTGAACGATTTCGGGCTGTTCGCCCTCTGGTACGGCCTGACCCCAACGCAGACTGTACCCAACTGTACCCGCTAGCAGGCTGCTACGAGACTTGGTAGCCTCCTAGAGGTGGCAGACGGTGTCCTTTGGCTGCGGCCACCGACCGCCCCGGGGCCATCTGTGGCTCTTCTTCTATTCCGCCGACCACGGAAACCGATTTTTGAAGTGCCGGTAGTACAAGCCGATGCACCGCATGGTCACCAGGATGGCCCACGCCATCAGCAGTTGCTGCACAGCGATGACGCCGGCCATCTGCCCGAACGTCTTCTCTCCTTCGGCCAACTTGGATGCGGCCCAACCCTGCCCGCCTACCGTCAGCACGATCAATCCGACGACCGCAACATACGGTAGGAAACTCCGCACAATGGTCAGTACGATCGCGTCGAGCTGAAACGCCGCCGAGACACCGCCGATCGAGACCACCAACAGCGCCGCGGGCCACGCGAATACGCCCGCCAGCGCCAGGCCCACCGCTACGTAAGCCAGTGGCTCCGAGCCGGTCACGTTCGCAGCGATCGAGCAAACGATGGCGGGAAGGAGAACGCCCAAGAGGCTTAGGGCAAAAGAGAAGAACGGCACTACGATCCCCTCCCACTTGTCCGCCGCCATCTCCCACGCAGGCATCTCGTCCTCGCCCCCGGCCGTCTCCGTGATGACGTTGATCAGGTACGCGCATAACCACCCGGCCACGAAGAACCGCCCTAGCAACATCAGCAGCATGCCGAACATGCCACCATATGCGGCAAACCCCAGAAGCCAGAACACAACCAACAGAATCCACGTCATCACCAGCGCGATCAGGTTTACCGCCTTCCCGCCCAGCACAAAGCTCCGGGCCGCGTCCGACCAGAAGCCTCGCACGGGCTGCTGAACGGCACCGAATTCCTCGGCCCGCCGCTGTGTGCCGAACCACGGATCGACCTCGCGCGCTTCTCGCTCTGCCTGCTGCCGCCGCGTGGGCACGCGCATCCTCTGCCCACACGACTTGCACCGTCCCACCCGACCGGCCGCGTCATCCGGCGCACGTAACACCGTGCCGCATTGCTCGCACACCACTTCGATAGACATGGCCTTCTCCTCACCCCCGAAGCGATCGACGCCTGTCGTCACCGACCGCCATTACACCACAAGGGCCGCGCACCGGCCATGATAAACCCAACAGCCTTTTATAACTTGTATCGAAGGGAAGGTGCCCGCGCTGCCCCCAAACGCAGCTTCTCAAGCGAATTGCGCGAAGGTTCCGGCGATCGCGCCGGCTACCCAACCGCGACGCCGGCTGCTACTCCGCGGCCGCGACCGGCCCCTCGGCAGCCTCGCCCACTTCCTCGCCGGCCTCACGCGGCTCCGCCGGCTGCCGCTGCTTCGCCGCCAGTTCGGCCACGAATGCCGCCGCCTCAACGTCCCCCTCTCTCGCCCGCTGCATCACCGCCTGAACAACCTGCTGCAGTGTCTCGTCATCCAGCTCGGGTGCCAGCTCCAGCGCCACCAGCGCCTCCGCCAGGCGTGTCGTCGCCGGAGTGTGTTCTGACACTCTCGTGGGCGAGCCGAAATGGCCGCCGGTGCCAAACACGAGGGCCGTGCATACGGTCAAGGCCGTCACGATCACCCACGGCCAGACAACGCCCCGATTCCTCTGACTCGTCTCTGTCATCCTCTTCGTCCTCGATACGCGTTCTGTTGGCGCACAGCGAAGCCAACCATTCATTCGATCTGACGGCCTGCTTATTCGCCCTCTTCGGTCTGGTCGACTCCGACCGCCCGGCCGATCAGGTCCGGCAGACCCTTCGGCGTGCCTAAGCTACTGCATCCTAACGTGTTGTGGCAACACGTGCGCACGCTCAACCTCGGCACTGAACACCGAACCGGGCACCGCGCACGGAGACCCGGCCTGACACGCGTGGCTTTCCACTCAGCACCTCCCCGGCAGGCGCAAAGGTAGAGGCCGGCCCTCGGCAGCATGAGCACCGGCCCCTGGGGGGATCGTCCATGACTGCGTAGATCGAGTCTGCGTGGATCGACCCAGCGAGTGTCACTCGAACGGCAGACCGACTTCGGAGCCCTCACAAGCGCCGCGGCTGCCGAAGGCACGCCCGCATCCGTGTGCACCCTCCACCTACACGCTATGCCCGCCGGCTGCGCCGAAACAACATCTCTGCTCGAATTTCGCTTTAGAAGCTTACGAGAGTGATTCTATCGGCCGGACCGGGGTCCGGAAATGCTCTTTACGACAATAACCTCGAGCCTGTCGCGCAGGCCCGCCCGGCCCTCTGTGTCCAACGGCGCTCATCCGTGCTGCCGTCTCCCTCGGCGGCTACTCATCGTTGTTGATCACGTCCACCAGGTGCCGCAATCGCGCCGGCGACTGCCGGTTGAACGCGAACACCAGACGCGGCAGCTTGGCATATTCCCCGTTCTCTTCCTCCAGCGCGCCGGAGGTCTGCTCGAATCCGCCATCGACAAGAAGATCGCCGAACTCCCCCGGCAGCCGGTCCAGCAGCTTGGC
>CP070685.1:2099139-2110880 GCA_020352895.1 Phycisphaerales bacterium | reverse complement strand
ATTCGTCGCCCGTGGTGATCTCGAGATAGGGGAAGGTTTTGTCGTCGCGGAGTCGCTCGTTGTAGGGCGGCTGGATGTCCTTGATCAGGCGGTTCTCCTGGAGTAGGGCGTCGACCTCGGTCTCCGTGTCGAGGAAGTCGATGTCCACGACCTCGGCAGCCATGCGGGCGATCTCCGGGCCGCGCGTGCCGAGCAGGTCGGCCGAGTCCTGGAAGTAGCTGCCGACCCGGTTGCGCAGGTCCTTGGCCTTGCCGACGTAGAGCACCCGGCCGCGCCGGTCCTTCATGAGATATACGCCCGGCGATTTCGGGAAGTGCTTGATCTTGGCCCGCAGGGCCTCGATGCGTTGGGCGTCGGTGTCACAGTCCATAGCCAATTCATTATATCGACGGGGGCACCGGGCCGGCTGGACGGGCAGTCGGCAGGGCACGTCTTGGGACTGGTAGGGCGGTTCAGTCGCCGATCAACTGGGGCAGGACTTCGCCCGACTTACCGAAGAGCGACACATCGGCGATGGAGGAGATGGGTGTCCGCTCGACGTTGACCTCGATGATCTTGGCCCCGTTGTTCTTGGCCCAGTAGCTGAAGGACGCGACCGGCTCGACCACCCCGCTGGTGCCCGCAACCAGCATGAAGTCGCACCGCTGGATGGCCTCGTGGGCGGCGTTGAGCGCCGCCGGAGGAAGCATCTCGCCGAACCAGACTACGGCCGGCCTCATCAGACCGTCGCATTTCTGGCAGCGGGGCAACTCCTCGTCGATGACCTCCCGTATATCCCGCCGCGAGTGGCATTCGTGGCAGCGGACGAAGCGGATCGTGCCGTGGATCTCGATGACGTTCTGGCTGCCGGCGGCCGCGTGCAGGCCGTCGATGTTCTGCGTGATGAGCCAGAAGTGCTCGGACTTCTGTTCGAGGCGGGCGATGGCGTAGTGGCCGGGATTGGGCTTGACGTCGGCCAGCTTGCGGAGGCGCCACCGGTAGAAGTCCCACACGTCGCGCGGGTTGCGGGCGAAGGCCTCGGGCGTGGCCACATCTTCGGCGCGGCGACCTTCCCACAGCCCCTCGGCTCCGCGAAACGTGGGCACGCCGCTCTCGGCCGAGACACCGGCTCCAGTCAACACGGCCCTCCTGGACGATAGAGATAATAGGGAAATCGCCTTGTCCAGGGCGTGACGGTCGATGGTGCTCATACGCTGGTATTGTACGGGGACGCGGTTGCCCTGTCGCGGCGAAGTGCTAGGATAGGGATTTCGGTCGCCGCATTCTGGTAACATTATGTTTTGCAGTGGATTACGAATAATTTCGCTGGCAGTGCTGGTTGCCGGCGGGGTGGTATTGGCCGGCTGTGCGGAATGGTATGCCGAGGACGCCGACCGTGAGGTCTACGGCGTCATCGACCAGCGGCAGGAGCAGGCGATTGGTATTCGCTCGGACGCATACTCGGGCAAACCCAAGGGCCCGCCCCGTGTGGGCTCGGAGGGGTATGCCTTCGCCCCTCACCCGGTTGATCCGGAGGTGCCGGAGGCCTTCAAGCGCCGTGCCGACGAGGCCCAGATCGATGCCGCGGAAGAGGCCCGTGCGGCGACCCAGCCGGCGACCGCGTCAGCCCCGGCGGAGCCCGTTCCCCAGCCGCTCTTCATGGGCTTCGAGGACGTGATCAGATACGCGTTTCAGAACGCCCGCGACTACCAAAGCCGCAAAGAGGACTTGTACCTTTCCGCGCTGGACCTGACTCTGGAGCGGCATCTCTGGACGCCCCAGTTCATTGCCGAGGTCGAGAGCAACTTCGTCAACTACGGGCAGATCCGCGACTTCGACCGAGCCATGGACACGATCGCCAACGTGGCCGCCACCCAGAGGCTTCCTCTGGGTGGTCAGGTTTCGGCTCAGTTGATCTCGACGTTCATGCGGGATCTGGGCCGGCATATCACCAGCCAGGAGTCGAGTGAGCTCATCCTCAGTGCGGACATTCCTCTGTTGCGCGGGGCGGGTCGCGTGGCCCTGGAGACTCGTTACCAGGCCGAGCGTGACCTGATCTACGCCGTCCGGGAGTTTGAGCGACAGCGCCGCTCCTTCTTCGTGGACGTGGCCAGCGACTACTTTGATCTGTTGGTCCAGAGGCAGGTTGTCAAGAACGCCGAGTTCAGCGTGGCCAGCTTCGAAGAGGACTATGAGCGGGCCAAGGCGCTGAACGAAGCGGGCCGGGTGGATATTCTTGAGGTCCAACGTGCTGAACAGAACCTGTTGCAGTCCCAAAATGATGTCGTCAATGAGCAGGCGAGGTTTGAGAATCTGCTCGACCAGTTCAAGATCCGCATCGGCATGCTCGTCAGGGAACGGCTGGAGTTGGTCGAGGAGGACGTGGATGTGCCCGTCCCGTCAGTGACGGTGGATGAGGCGATTGATACGGCCCTACGGTCACGGCTCGATCTCATCACGGAGCTGGACCGTGTGGCCGACGCCCAACGTGGGGTCCGAGTGGCGGCGAACCAGCTCTTGCCGGATTTGAACTTGTCAGGCAATGTTACGTTCGACACGCATCCGGAGAAGCTCGGCTATTACGATTTCAATGAAGAACGGGCTACATGGCGGGGCAACGTTACGTTGGGGCTGCCGGTCGATCGCAAGATCGAACGCAACGAGTATAGGCGGTCTCTGATTGGACTGCGTCGCGCGGAACGCAACTATGAGCTGCAGGCGGACACAGTGCGGCAGGAGGTGCGTCGGGCTGTCCGCACGTTCTTCGAAGCGAGGCGATCCCTGGAAATCCAGGAACTCAACATCGAGCTGGCCACGCAATGGCGCGAGGCCGCGGCTGTCAAGTTCGAGCTGGGCCTGGTGAATAACCTGGCCAAGGTGGACGCCGAGAACGCATTGCGGGGGGCCCGGGACCAGTATGCCGCCGCACTGGCGAGGTACCGAGTGGCCGTACTAGCGTTTCGCCGCGACACCGAGACGCTTCGTATCGAAGAGGATGGAATGTGGGTCGAAATGGCCGGCGAAGGCGGTTAGAATAGGCAGAGGTGAGACCATGACCAGCGCCCAGACGGACATCTCGATGCGAACGCCGAAAGGCTCCTTGGCCGACACGTCCGCGACGACGGCCGCTCCGCTGCATGAGCCTGCGCGAGGCAGCATGCTCTCGTCCATGAGACGAAAACCTTCGTTGGGTCTGATCATTCTGGTGACCGGGCTGGCGATCGTCGTGACCTTCTGGTTGACGCGTGATCCTGCCCCGGTCAACGGCGACAGTCCGACGGCGTTCGTTGTGGAGCCTCGCGACCTTCCGATCGTGCTGCAGGAAAAGGGAGAGTTGAAGGCCAAGAATTCGGTGGAGATCAAGTGCGAGATCGAGGGGCGCACGCGCATCCTCTTCCTGGTGCCGGAGGGCTCGGTTGTCAAGAAGGGCGACCTGTTGGTGGAACTGGCCAGCGATCAGATCGAGGAGAAGCTGCGAGCCGAGCGGCTCAAAGAGACCGCGGCGATTGCGGCCTCGGAGGCGGCCACCAAGGAGTACGAGATCCAGCTGGACCAGAACGCCAGCGACATTCGCAAGGGCGAGCTGGCCGTGCGTATCGCCGAGCTCAACAAGAACAAGTACGAAGAGGGTGACTGGGAGCAGGCGAAGCAGGAGGCCAGGCTGAACCTCGAGCGGGCCCAGGAAGAACTTCGCCGGGCCACAGAGAAACTGGCAGATTCCGAGAAGCTGGCGGCCAAGAATTTCATTTCTCAGCTCGATCTGGATGATGACAAGTTCCGCGCGTACGAGGCTCAGATCAGCCTCCAGAAGGCGGAGTTGGCCCTGGAGATACTGCAGAAGTATACGCACGAGGTGGATCGTGCCCGTGTGGAATCGGACTGGGAGGAGGCCAAGAAGGAACTCGAGCGTATCCGCAAGAGCGCCGACGCCAACGAGGCCAAGAAGAAGGCGAACAAGGAGGGCAAGCAGACCGAGCTGGACTATATCCAGCAGGAGATCAAGAAGTACGAGGGGCAACTGGCCAACTGCAAGATCTATGCGCCGTCGGCGGGCTTTGTGGTGTACTATAACGAGGACCACCGCTGGGGCGGCGAGACGCAGATCCGCGAGGGCGTCGAGGTCCACGAACGCCAGAGCATTCTGACCATTCCCGACCCTGCGGTCATGACCGCGATCCTGCGCATCCATGAGGCCAAGGTGGACAAGGTCCAAGTTGGCCAGAAAGCCCTCGTTGAGGTGGAGGGAGTACCCGGTGAGACATTCACCGGCCAAATCACCAAGATCGCCAGGCTGGCCGATTCGCGGAACCGCTGGCTCAACCAGGACTTGAAGGAGTACGAGACCGAGGTCACGCTCGATCCAGCCGAGGTCGAGTTGAAACCGGGGGCTACAGCCCGGGTTCAGATCATGGTGGACCACCTCGAGGATGTGCTGGCCGTGCCCGTACAGAGCATCTACAGCAAGGCCGGTCAGAGCTTCGTGTTCCTTGATAAAGGGGACGATTACGGCGAACCCGTGCCGGTGCGACTGGGGGCGAGCAACGCTGAGTATGTGGAGGTGCGCGAGGGTCTGAAGTCGGGCACCGCGGTGCTGCTGGCGATCTCCGAAGAGATGAAACGCCTGATCCCCGACGTCGCGCCGCCTGAATTGGAGATGCCGGCGCGCCTAGAGCCCCGCCGCGCCGGTGGTCCGGCGGTGCCGGCGGGTTAGCATCCGCCTTCCCGGGATCCGGCCCGCGGGTAAGGCCCTGCCGACCTGCCCGGGGGGAACTTACCTTTCCCATCGCGTCATCGCCCGCCACGGACTGTGAAACCGAGGATTCGCGTTGGCCATTGCAAGTGTTGAGCGCCTGACGAAAGTGTATTCCAAGCCGGGCGTCGCGGTACACGTGTCGGCCTTACGCGGCGTGGACCTGGCCTTTGAAGGAGGGGAATACGTTGCCATTTGCGGGCACAGCGGCTCGGGTAAGAGCACGCTCATGAACATCCTCGGCTGTCTGGATCGGCCTACGACGGGTCGGTATTTCATCGAGGGCCGGGATGTATCGCAGCTCAACGACGACGAATTGAGTGACATCCGCGGGCTGCGCATCGGCTTCGTCTTCCAGAACTTCAATCTGATCCCGCAGCTTACCGTCCTGGATAATCTCGAGGTTCCTTTGTTCTATCAGGGCGTGCCCCGGCGCGAGCGGGCCCATAGGGCCCACGCCCTGGCCGAATCGGTGGGGCTTAGCGACCGGGAGCAGCATCGCCCCATGGAACTGTCCGGCGGCCAGCAGCAGCGTGTAGCCATCGCCCGGGCTCTGATCAACGATCCGGTGATCATTCTGGCCGATGAGCCGACCGGCAATCTGGACACGGCCACGGGGCAAGCCATCCTGGACGTGTTCGATCAGCTTCACGCCCGCGGCAAGACCATCATCATGATCACTCATGAGCCCGACGTGGCCGCGCGGACGCAACGCGTGATCACGCTACGCGACGGCCTGGTCCTTAGCGACGAGCCCGCAGAGCGGGCGGCGACGCGGCAGGTTCAAACCACATGAGTCCGCACCAGCACACGCCGGCACAGTCTTTGGATGACAAGTATCACAAGATGCAGGAGATTCTGCGTGAGCTCGGCCGCGTGGCCGTGGCCTTCAGCGCTGGCGTAGACTCTACCCTGGTGTTACGCGTGGCCATTGACACGCTGGGGCCCGAGAACGTGATTGCGGTCACGGGCAGGAGCGACTCCCTGGCTGAGGGAGAATTCGAGGAGACGCGCAGGCTGGCGGCCGCGTGCGGGGTCGAGCACGTGGTCCTCGACACGGCCGAGTTCAGTGATCCTCGTTACCTGGCCAACCCGGCCGACCGATGCTACTTCTGCAAGACCGAACTGTACGACAAGATCGCCGCGCTGGTGGCCGACCGCGGGCTGAATGCGGTTGTCAGCGGCACCAACGTGGAGGATTACGACGACTGGCGGCCTGGTCTGCGAGCCGCCGCAGAGCACAAGGTCCGTTCCCCCTGCGCGGAGGCGGGCATGACCAAGGCGGACATTCGCGAACTGAGCCAACGATTGAGATTGCCCACCTTCGACAAACCAGCCATGCCCTGTCTGTCCAGCCGCGTCCAGATCGGCGAGTACATCACGCCGGACAAACTAAAGATGGTGGAGCGCGGTGAGGCTTTCCTGCGTTCTCTGGGGTTGCGGGACGTGCGCGTACGCCACCACGGGAAACTGGCCCGCGTGGAGGTGCCGGCCGATCGCATCGCCGAATGCATGGAGCCACAAATGCGGGCCAGGATCGACGCGAAGCTGCGCGAGATCGGCTATACGTGGGTGGCTATGGACATGCGCGGCTTTCGAAGCGGGGCCATGAACGAGGCCCTGAACCTCAAGCGCGGCTCCAGGGGCGCGCCAGGGGGTCGCGACCCGGCCTGAACCTGCGCCGCGCGCAGGCGGGTTGCCTTGATCGTGCCCACGCCGGGGGATAAGGTTGGGGGATGCCCACGAACATCGAGATTCACCCTAGGCCGGTTGCGCTCACGCTCGCCGCTATGCTGCTGGCCGCGCTGGGCGGCTGCAAGCGTGTTGGAGAATCACCGGAGGCCAAAGCCCCCGCGATCGACCCGGACGCGCCCAACGTGTTGCTCATCTCCCTGGACACGACGCGGGCCGACCGGCTGGGATGTTACGGCTACGCCGATGCCCATACGCCGGCCCTCGATGCCCTGGCCGCTTCCGGCGTACGCTTCGCGCGAGCATATTGTCACGTGCCGCTGACTCTGCCTTCGCATACCTCGCTGTTCACGGGGACCTATCCGCCCACGCATGGCATCCGTGTGAACGCCGGCGGTATCCTCAGCCAGGAAGTGCCCACCATAACCGAGGCTTTTCAGGCGCGAGGGTATCGCACAGGCGCGTTCGTAGGGGCGTGGGTGGTGAACGCGACTTTCGGCCTCGGCCGCGGGTTCGACCACTATGACGAGGAGGTCACCGCAGACGACGCGATGGACCGCGCCGGGCAGGAGCGCCCCGGGGACCAAGTCTGCGATGTCGCCCTGGCCTGGCTGGAGGCCGAGTTGGACCGACCCTTCTTTGCCTGGGTGCACTTCTTCGATCCACACTTGCCTTTCGAGGCGCCCGAGCCTTTTGCCCAAAACTGTTCTGATCCATACGACGCTGAGATTGCCTTCATGGATCATCAGGTTTCCCGTTTGATGGATTGGCTGACGGCCAAAGGTCTGCGCGACAAGACGCTGGTGGTCGCGGCTGGCGATCATGGTGAGGCCTTCGGCGAACACGGCGAACTTGAGCACGGAATGTTCCTCTACGATTCGACGACACTCGTGCCGCTGATATTCTCGTTTCCTGGGACCTTGCCGGCCGGTATCGTGGTGGCCGAAGGCGGCCGGCTGGTAGACGTGTTTCCTACTATCGTGGACTTGATCGGCTGGCCCCCGCCCGACGGCGTGGACGGTGTGAGTCTGGCAAAGGCATGTCGAACCGGGCAGAGTGAGTTTCTCCCCGTCTATGTTGAGACGCAGTACCCTCTATTCGGCTTTGGCTGGGCGTCGCTGCATTCGCTGGTTACGGAACGGTACAAATTCATCGAAGCGCCCAGGCCCGAGTTGTACGACCTCAAGGCCGACCCTGCGGAAAGCACGAACCTGGTGGAGCGGCAGCCCGACATGGCCGAGGAATTGATGGCGGAACTGTCTCGCCTCCGAGGAGAAATGAAGGAGCGGGCTCCCGAGCCACTGACCCTGGATGCGGAGATGCTCGAGCGGCTGGCCGGTCTCGGGTATATCGGCGTGCCCTCCCTTGGCGATGAGAATGAGACGGGTCGTCCGCGGCGTGATCCCAAAGACGTGACGGAAGTCTACCGGGGGATGCTCGAGGCCCGGCGGCTGAACAAGCACGGCCGGCATGATGAGGCGGCCCGGCTGCTGGAGCCCCTCGTGGAGAGAAGTCCGGAATCCGACTCGATCTGGTATACGCTAGGGGAAGCGTACCTTCGGATGGGCAGTTTCCAGAAGGCCGAAGGTGCCCTGGCTAAGAGTGTGCGGCTCGTTCCCGACAATCCTACTCGTCTGTGCTACCTGGGGGATTCTCTCTTTCATCAGCAGAAGTTCTCCGAGGCGATCGAGGTTTATCGCAAGGCCATCGCGGCGGCGCCGGACTTTGGTGAAGCCTATGCGCGAATGGGGGCCGCGCACTCGAAGCTGGGGCAGTTTGCCCAGGCTCGTGAATACTTCGTTCGCCACGTGGAGGTGGAGCCGACTTCGTTCAACGCCCTGACCAATCTGGCCAGCGCGCTGCATAATGCCAGAGAGCACGAAGAGGCCCTCAGGAGGCTTCGTCAGGCGCTCGAATACGCCCCGAAGTACGCCCCGGCTCATCGGCTGCTGTGGAGGGTGTTGCTGTCTTTGCGGCGGAGGTCCGAGGCCATCGATGCCCTGCGAGCCGCCCACGAACTCATGCCTGAGGACAGGGAACAGGCCCACATTCTGGCGCTGATGTTGTGCACGGGAAGGCGGACGACTCCCGAGACGGTGGCCGAAGCGCTGCACATCTTGGAGTCGTGCTGCCCTCCGGATGAGGCCGGCCCCGAGCATTTTGACACCCAGGCCACGGCGCTGGCCGCCTCGGGAGACTTTCCCCGAGCCGTCGAGGCGGCCCAGCATGCCCTCGACCTGGCACAGCAACAGGGTAATGCTGCCGCCGTGACGCAAATCGCCATCCGTTTGGAGGCTTATCGGCAAGGCCGAATGCCGGGCCCCAGCCCACCTTGATGACTCTCATCCCTTCGCAAGGACTCCTCTGCCACCTGCAGGGGACAACCGCAGCTACGAGGGCTGCAGCCTTTCAGCGATTTGGATCGCGTTGAGTGCCGCTCCCTTCCGCAGTTGGTCCCCCGAGAGGAACAGCTCGATGCCGCGGCCCTCCGCCTGGCTGAGATCCTGGCGGATTCGGCCGACCAGCACCTCGTCGATCCCGGAGGCTTCAGAGGGCATGGGAAAGTGATTCGCCGGCCGGTCGTCGACCACGCGCAGCCCGGGAGAGCCGCGCAGGATCTCGCGGACCTCGTCCTCGGTGACTGGCTCACCGAAGGTGATGTTGACGGACTCGGAGTGGGCACGCAGCACCGGCACGCGCACGGACGTTGCGCTAATGGCCAGGTTCGGATGGCCGAGGATCTTCCGGGTTTCCGCCATGATCTTGCGCTCTTCCTCGTTGTACCCGGATTCGTCAATGGTTGATTCGTGACTGAATACGTTCAGCGCGCACGGGTGTGGGAAGACCTCAGGCTGGAACCGGCGCCCCGCCAGTACGGCGCCGGTTTGATGCTGGAGTTCCTGCATGGCTGAGTGCCCGGCGCCGCTGGCGGCCTGATAGGTGGAGACCACCACGCGGCGGATCGGATGGGCCAGGTGCAGCGGTCCCAGCACCATCGCCAGAAGAATGGTCGAACAATTGGGGTTGGCGATGAGTCCGTGATGGTGGTCCAGGTCTTGCGGATTCACCTCCGGGACCACCAGCGGCACGTCGGGTTCCATCCGGAAAGCTGAAGAGTTGTCGATCACAATGGTACCCGCGCGGGCCGCGGGCGGGGCGAACTCGCGGCTGACATCGCGGCCGGCGCTGAAGAAAGCCAGGTCCGCGCCCGTAAGCGAATCATGGGTAAGGCACTCGACGGTGATGGCAGTTCCTCGGACCGGCAGGGAGGTTCCGGCCGAGCGGGCCGAGGCCAGGAGCCGGATGCGTTCGACCCCCACAAGATGATGTTCGAGCAGACGCGCGAACTCGCGGCCCACGGCCCCGGTCGCTCCTACGACAGCCAAAGACTTAAACATGAATGTGCTGACCATCCAGGGTGATTCCGATTGCCTGCGAACATAACACCGGCCCTAATTGGCCGCCACCGACACCTCGGTCGTCGTTGTCAGCCCGGCGCCGCTCGGGGTTGACGACAGTCCGGGGGTTGCTATGGTAGCGTCCTCACTCGGAAGAGGCGGGGTCGAGGGCGACCGTCAGGCCGGCCCCCGGCGCCGCCGGCCGGATTATTACGACCCAACAGGGTCGCCTGCGGCAATCAGGCGAAGATGTCCGAGCAGAAGCGAGGTCGCTCGTCAACCGCGTGGATGGGTTTGGCGGGGCTGGGCCTGGAATTCGCCGCGGCAGTAGCTGGGTTTGCGGCCGTAGGCTGGTGGCTGGACCGCAAATTCGGCAGCGAGCCCACGGCGCTGTTGATCTGTGCGGCCCTGGGTCTGATTGGCGGCATGTACAACCTGATTCGTCAGTCCCTGAAGGCCGCCAGACGCGCCGAGAAGGATCGTAAAGAGAAGGGCTCTATCGGAGAGCGGGACCAGCTTTCGTGATCACCCTATCGCCCCCATCGGTCATACTGCTTCGCTTTGCCAAACTGGTTGCGGCCGGGCTGCTGCCGTTGGTGCTGGCCGTGGCGATGGGAGCATACGTGACCCATCAGGTGGCCGGCGGGGCCGGGATTAAGGCCATGCTGGTCGGTTGCGCCGTGGCGATGCTCGGCAACTGGATGGGAGCGCTGCCCGTAGCTATGGTGTCGGGCCGGGCCGCCCGCGACGGAGGCCTGGCAGCTCTGATGGGCACCGCCTTGAGATTCCTGGCAGCGCTCGTGCTGACGCCGGCGCTGGCACTGACCGGATGGGTAGATGTGGCTCCGTTCGTTATCTGGGTGGCCATCAGCTATCTGGCCATCCTGATCGGTGAGACGATCATGCTGGTACGGATGGTGCAGGCGGAACAAGGAACGCGCGGATGAGCATGACGCTGCTGGCTGCGAGCAGCCCTCTCGACCATGTGGTGGACCACGAGTTCATCAAGTTTGGCGAGGGGGTCTTCGGCTCGTTCACGTTGCTCTCCAACCACGTCATCCTGCTGATCATGGCCGCTCTGCTCGCGGTCATCCTCATTCCGATGGCGTGTCGGTATCGCTTTACGGGCGATCCGGTTGTCGATTACACACCCAGGGGATGGCGCAACGCCTTTGAGTTCGTGTGCCAGTATCTGCGTAAGGAGGTCGCTCAGCCGGTCCTGCACGAGCACACCGACCGCTTCATCCCCTTTGTCTGGAGCACTTTCTTCTTCGTGTTGTTCATCAACGTGCTGGGGCTGCTCCCCCTTGAGCCGCTGACCCGCCCGCTGATGGGTGTCTTCGGGATCCGCCACGGCATCGGCGGCGCGGCGACCGGCAACATCTGGACCACGGCCACGCTGGCCGCCGTGACGCTGTGTATGGTGGTGATCAACGGCCTGCGCTTGGGCGGGGTGCACTATCTCGCGCACTTCTGCCCGGGGCCGCTGTGGCTGGCGCCGTTGCTGGTGCCGGTGGAGATCATCGGACTGATCGCAAAAATCTTCGCCCTGTGTGTGCGTTTGTTTGCCAACATGGTGGCGGGGCACGTGCTGCTGGCGGTGTTGTTGAGTTTCATCGGAATGGCGGCGGGCGCCATCGGCCCCCTGGGTGGATTGGCCATTGGTGTTCTTGTGGTCGCCGGAAGTGTGGCCTTCAATTTTCTCGAACTGTTCGTGGCTTTCTTGCAGGCCTTCATCTTCACGTTCCTGACCACGCTGTTCATCGGCATGGCGGTGACCGTGCACCATGAGGAGGCCCACGAATAGCCGCGGATGAAGTCGTCGCGGGTGATATCCGCGAGTAGGTTTGGTATTCGTAGTTTAGTTTTCGCCGAACCCGCTTCGTGGGAGGCGGGCGACCGGCGTCGGCCGGGTCGAGGCA
>CP070685.1:2093106-2099039 GCA_020352895.1 Phycisphaerales bacterium | reverse complement strand
TGCGTTGCGCAACGTAAAGACGCGGATCTTGGCCACCTCGGGCCGGACTCGGTCGATCTGCCGAATGAGGCCCTCCAGCATGACGACGCTTTCGGGCGGCGCTACCAGCAGCAGCGAGTTGGTGCGCGTGTCGGGGACGATGCTGACGTTCTGCCGCAACAACTTGTGAAGGGGTGCGTCCTCCTCGTCCCCGGAAAGGTAAGAGTAGATGACCGTCGGCTCGTCGGCGCGGCCTCCAGCCGCTCCTGCGCCTTCTTCCACCTGAAGTGCCTCTCGCAGCACCTCGGCCATCTCCTCGGCGTCGGCCTGCTCCAGGTGCACGTGCCGGATCATCAGCTCCACCGATGGCTCCGACGTGTCCAGCCGCTCGATGATCTTGGCGATGTTCTCCATCTCGGTGGGCGAGGCGCGTACCACCAGCGAATTCGTACGCACATCGGGCTCGATGCCTACGCCGAGCATGGAAGACACCGCCCGGCCGGCAGCGCCGCCCCCGCCTGCGGCGCCCGGCTGCTGCTCGAAGAGTTGGGTCAGTCGCTCGGCCAGATCCTCGGCATTGGCTCGCTGCAAGGGGAAAATGCGCAGTTGCTTCTCAAGCGACGACGAAACATCCAGCAGCTTCAGCAGGTCCTGCACAACAACGTGGTCCTCGTTGGAGGCGCTGACGATCAGCGAGTTGGAACTCTCGTCAGCCTGCAAATACACCGGCGTCTTGTTGATCTCCGTCGCGCCCTGCGCCTGCCTGTTCTCGAACAAGTCGCTCATCATGGGCAGCAGCTTGGACGCAGAGGCGTGCATCAACGGATAGACCTTGAACACCGCCGTGGGGCCTTTGGCCTCAATGTCCAATTTCTGGATCATCCCCTCGGCCCGAGCCAGGGCATCTTTGGAGCCGGCCACGATCAGCGTGTTGGAGCGGTCGTCCGGAATGATGGTCGGCTCCACGAAGACATTCTGATCCTGGGCGGTGCGCTTGATGCCCTCGAACATCTGGGTGAGCATGTCGGCCAGCTTCACCGCGTCGGCGTGTTCCAGAGCGAAGACCCGCGTGTGGCCCAGCAGGTCCGGCGCGTCCGGATCATCCATCCGTTCGATAAGCTGCTCGATAATCAGGAAGTTCTGCCGGCTGGCGCTAACGATGATGGAGTTCGTGCGGGGGTCGGGTACCAGGGCCACCTTGTCCCGCTCCTCGGCCAGCTTCCCCTCGACCAATTGCCCCGCCGGACGCACGATGCCCTGGTCGAACAAGTCCTTGATCCGGTCGGCGATGTTCGTCGCGTCAGTGTTCTTGACGAAGAAGATCTTGACCATGCCCTCGACGTCGAAGTCGATGTCGATCTCCCGGATCAGACGCAGCATCATCTGGTAGTTCTCGCGGCTTCCCACCATGATGATGGCATTCGTGGCGCTGTCGTTGAAGACGGCCACGCGATCGGCAGGGTTCTCGCGCTGCCCCTCGACGAGGTTCATCTGCATACGCTCGTCGAAGAGTTCATTAAGCATCTGGCTGACTTCACCAGCGTCGTTGTACTTGAGCTGTAGAAGATGGATGTCGGCCATGGGCGACAGCGGCTGGGCCTCCAGCCGCTCGACCAGCAACTTGATGGACTCGTAGTCCTCGGGGCTGGAGGCGATGATCAGCGAGTTGCTGCGGGCGTCCGCCACCAGAACGGGCTGGTCCTCGGCATCGCTTTTCTCGCCCATGAGATTGGCTCGCCGCTCCCACAGTGCCTCGATCTTGTCCACCAGATCGACGGCCGTGGTCTTGTCCAGGTTGATGATGCGGATGTCCTCGATGAGCCTGTCGCCGACCGAATCAAGCTGCCTCACCAGCTCAACCATCTCCTCGTAATTCGTGTCGTTACTCGAGATGAGCAGCGAATTGCTCCGCGCTTCGGGCACCAGGAATACGCGGTCGCGGTCCATGGCCGCCGGCCCGACTTTCAGTTTCTCCATGGCCTCGCGGCGCTTCTCCAGGATATCCTCCAGAACCTCGTGGATACGCGTCACGCCCGCGTGCTCCAGCTTGACAATGCGGAACGGATAGCGCGAACTGAAATCGGGCACGTCAATCTTGTTGATCAGCTCCTGGGCGAGCAGGATCTGCTCGGTGCGACCGGAAACGATGAGGGTGTTGGTGCGCGTGTCGGCCACAACCGATACGTTGTAAACCAACGACTTGCCTGTCACCGTAGTGGGCACGGCGTCGCTGGTGGACTCGCCAGGGCGGGCGGGCAACTTGTTGCCCGCGTCAAACATGCCGTCCAGCAGATCCTTCAGATCGGTAGCGTCGGCGTGGTGGAGCGGGAAGATGCGCACCGAAATCTCGTCGGCAATGGCCGTCGTATCCAGCAGCCTGACCAGCTCTGTGAACGGCTCGATGTTCAAGTCGCTTGTACCCACGATGACCGAGTTCGTGTTGGAGTCGGCCAGGATCCGAATGGGCTGCTCCAGATCGATCTCGGGCAGCTCCTTGATGTCGCCTTCGGTTCCGGCGCGAAGCAGCCGCAGGCGCCGGATTTCCTCCTTCAGCTCCCCGGACTCACGACCCTGGGCCTCGATCATGTCCTCCAGAACTTGGGCCATGTCACTAGCCTTGGCGTGAAGCAGTGGAATGATGACCATCTTGGCCACGCTGCGCATCCCCTCCTCCAGCTCCACGTCGATGAACTTCAGCAGTCGGACAATCTCGGCCAGGTCGCTCTTGGGGGCGTTGATGATCAGGCTGTTGGTCCTGTCGTTGGGAATGATGTTGACCGGCAGTGGGCCGGTATCACCACGCTTGGCCTGCAGTTCCTCGAGAAGAGAGATAAGCTGGGCGGCGGCCTCGCTGGCCTTCATGTTCAGCACGGGGACTTCCTGAAACTGCTGGCCCTCCAGCCCGATGCTGGGCTGGTCCATCTGCTGAACCAGATTCTCAACATGCGGCATCTGCTGCTCGGAGGCGACGACCAGCAGGGCATTGGTTCGCGGTTCGGCGGTGATATTCACCTCGTCTTCGGGACGACGCAGCTCCGCCGGGATCATGCTGTCGATCATGCCCTGAAGGATCGGCGCAAGCGTGGCGGCCTGACCGTACTCCAGTAGAAACACGCGCGGCCACTTGACCACTCCCTCCACGTCGATGATGTCGATGATCTGTTCCAGGGCGGCGACGTCCTCCTCGGTGCCCCGGATCACCAGCGTGCCGTCCTCCATAACCTGAATGTCCACACTGCTGCCGGTCAGGTCGAGGTTCAGGTCGAGTTCCGCCCCCTGCGGGGCGCGTGCGACTCGTTGGGTAGGCGGCACCGTATCGGCAGGCTGGGTGGTCGGCTCCACCTGCGACAGAGCAGCCAGTACGATCATCCACTCGCCGAACATAGATCAGCTCCTTCGCGTTCTCCGACGCACCACTCCGGCTCCGCCCGGATATTGCTGTCCATCCATCCCCTGCCAGACCCTCCTGGCACCGTGCCTCACTAGCGCCCACGCCCGGAGGATCGGCGCGGACGGCTGCTGCCACTGGACCGCCGCCCGCTGCCGCCGCTCGACGAGCCCTCTTCAATCAGCTCGTCGAGCACCTGTTTGATCTCCGTGGCACTGCGATGCGCCGGCTTGCGAATCAGAATCCGACTCGGCCCCAGCGGCTTCATCGTCTCCAGCGTGGACACCAACTCGCGCACCTGCTTGACCTGGGCCGGCGTGGCCGTCAGCAACAGCGTGTTGGTGCGCGCATCGGTCTCGATCGTGATTTCGTTGGCCGTAGCCCCGCGCTGGCCCTGTACGCGCCGGCGCTCAGCTTCGTTGATCGCCCGTTCAATGCTCGCGGCTAGGTCTTCAATATCGATGCCCTGGGCCACCTGGATGATCTCCACCTTGCTGACCGCCTCGGCCATCTCTTCGGTGTCGAGCGACGCGACGATCGCGCGAATCTGGCTCATGTCTGCCGGGCGGGCCTTGACCAACAAGGTGTTGGTGCCGGCCATCCCCTCAATAACCGGCGCCTCGGCCGCACCGCGCCCGCGGCCGCCCTGCCCCGTAAACATGCGGGTCAGGGTTTCGGCAATCTGCACGGCGTCGCCGTGTTCGATCTGAATGACCTGCGGAGCCCCACCGGTCTCCGTCGGATCGAGGTCGAACTCCTTGACAACCGCAACGGCCTGCTCGATCTGTCCGGTCGGACCCGAGATAACCACCGCGTTGAGCGATTCGGCCGCGGTCACCCGGATGTCGCCGACGAGTTGGCTGGCGCTGCGACCGCCGCCCGGCTTGCGCAAATAATCTTCCAGGATCGTCTTGGCCTCGCTCGCGTCGACGTTCTCCAGGACCACCACCCGAACGTCACCCCCACCCACACCATCGGGCTGGTCCAGGTCCATGACCACCTGCTTGATTTCTTCGAAGGTCCGCGCATCCGAGCGCACCAGAATGACTTGCGTGCCCGGCGGATTGACGATGCTCATGGAGGAAGCCCCGCGGACCTGGCGCTGGCCCTGGATGAAGGTCTGCTGGAGGGCCTGCGTCACCTCCTGGGCACCGGCGTTCTCCACCCGAATCTGGCGAACCTCCATGCCCCCGACTTCGGCCTGGTCCATCTCCTCCAGCAGCGAGGCCACCTTGACGTGGTTCTCCTCGTTGGCCACCACGATCAGCATGCTGGTGCCCCAGTCCACCGCGGCCGTGACCGTGTCCTCTGGGCGCAACCGGCCGCGCTCCTGGAACGCGTTCTGGATGATGTTCTGCACGCTGCCCGGATCGCTGTACTTGAGCTTGTAGGCCTTGGCATATCGGCCGGTCTCGGCCTCGGGCGGGCGGTCCAGCAGATCGATGATGGGCAGCAGCTCGTCGTATTCGGTCGCCGTGCAACTGACCAGCATGGTGTTGGTGGCTTCGTTGGCCACCAGCGTAATGGGCAGTTGGCCGCGCCCCGTCCGAGTCATGGATTGGTTGACGAAGTCGCGCATCACGTTGACCAGGTCCACGACGCGGGCCTCCTTGACCTGGTAGGTGAAGTTCCTGCGCCCGTGTCCAGTATCAGAGTCCAGTTGGGTGAGCAGCTCCTCGACCTTGGCCATGTTCTCCGCATTGGCCGTGACGATCACGGAACGCGTACCGTACTCAGGCACCGCCTGAACGCGCTCGGCCTCGGCGAAGCGTCCGCGCTGCATGTACGCGTTGTTGATCGCGTTGGCGGTCTGGTTGGGATCGGCGAAGGTCATCGCGAAAATCCGGGTCTGCAGAGCGTTTGCCGCCCCGGCACCCTCAACGTCCATCGTTTCGATCAACTGATCGATCTCGGCTTTGATAGCGTCGGAGGCGAACACGAAAAGCTGGTTGCTGTTGACGTCCGGAGCGATGGTCACCTGCATGTCGGTGGGCTTGACGCCCTTCACGTTGCCGGCCCGCATGGCATTGAACTTGCGGTTGAAGTAATCATTCAGCGTGTTGGCCACGTCCTCGGCCTTGGCGTACAGCAGCCGGACCGTGTAGTTCTTCTGTTCTCCCTGTCCCGGCGGCGTGATGCCCTCCAGGTCGTTGATGAGCTTCTGCACCTCATCAAGCTGGGCCTGCGTGCCACGCACGATCAGCGTGTTCATGCCGATGTTCGGCGTGGCCACCGGCGGCTCGACGCCGGCCATGCGACGACCGGCGAAGAGCTGCTGAACCTGCCGCGCCACCTCGTTGGCATCGGAGATCGTTAGCGGGAAGATCAGTGTGACCACCTGCGTTGAGTCCTTCGGCGGCACATCCAATTGAGCCAGCACCATGCTGATAAACCCGTGCGTTTGTTCGTCGCCGACCACCACGATCGAGTTGGTTCGCGGATCGGCCGAAAAAGAGAAGGCTTCCACGCCGACGCCCTTTCCCGCGCCGCGCGTGGCGAGTTGGGCCACCGCGTCCCGCATGCTGACCACGACCTCGTCGGCCACGGCATGCTCCAACTCGTAGAC
>CP070685.1:2084362-2093006 GCA_020352895.1 Phycisphaerales bacterium | reverse complement strand
GGGCTACCTTGCCGCCACGCTCGTTGATGAAGTCGAAGAACTTCATCGCGTGCATGTGCTCCTCCTGAGCCTGCAGTCGCATCCAGTGCGCCATGCCCTTGAGATTCTGGGATTCGAAGTGCGCGGCCATCGACAGATACAGGTACGAAGAGAACAGCTCCGCGTTAACCTGCTGGTTGAAAGCGTCCTGAATCTTCTGTTTGAACATCGTCGACTCACCTTTCCGTTGATCTCAGTCAAGCCTCGTGTCTGGAAGCCGGGAACCCAGTGTTCCCTTGCTCCGTTGGTCCCTACTTGGTCGATCCTCCCGCTGCGCGGCTCTCACCTCTGGCGGGTGGGCCGCTTCTGGCACGTCGGGCAAATGCCTTCGAACTCCAAGCGATACCCGAGAATCCTGTAGCCGTCCAGCGTCTGTACCTGTTCCTTGACAGGGGCTGCGGACAGCCCGTGAGCGTCGTTTACCCGTCCGCAACGAAGGCACCTTACATGAAAGTGGTGGGTGCAGTCGCCGTCATAGCGGGCTTCGCCGCCTCTGGTGTCCAGCCTGCGAATCAGCCCCGTCCTGGTGAGCAGCTCCAGGTTGCGATAGACGGTCCCCAGACTGAGATTGGGAAGCCGCTGCTTGGCAAGCTGGTGGAGTTCCGTGGCCGTCGGATGCGTCGTCTGCATCCGAAGCTCCTCCAGGATCACCTGCCGTTGCCGCGAATGTCTTTGAATGGGCTTGGACAACTGCCGCTCCTTAATTGATAATAGTTCCTGATTGCAAAACGGCAACATTTCCGAGTACTGATTCTCCTGCTGGACCGTCCTTTCAGTAAATCTAATCGATAGAAGGAGTTACGGATTCTGGCGGCCGCCTGCGAAAGCAGTCCTGGCGCGTTGGCTGGGATTCGCTGGACGGATGCTCGTGCAGGCCTGATGCTGCGCTGCTCTGTTGGCCTATGCTGCATCGGCCAGCGCCCGATCAGGTCGCTGGGGAGGACTGGTGAGAACGACCGACCCAGGCGGCGAATGTGGCGAAGTCGTTGAGGTCAACGTCGCCGTCGCCGTCGATATCGCCGGGCTCGCACTCGTCGGGTACCCCGTCGCGCCACGCACGCAGAGCCATCGGGCGTACGAAAGGGCCGCGTGCTCCGCGCCGTTCAGGTCGATGGCTGGCGATACCAGTACACGACCCCCTCGTCAACGTCGTCCTCGAAGCAGTCCTCAGGGTTCTCTCCCGTAAACGCACAGCCGCATCCCTCATAGCCTGCCATGGGCTGAGACCGCATCATGGTCATGGACATGCCGTCGGGATCGCCGATCAGCCAGTTGCCCTCGACGGCCGTGTTGCCCGCCCCGCGCAACTCCCCCCTGGACATTCCCGTTCTCAAAATCCTCGAAGAACGCGGTGGCCACCCAAGCGTCCGCCTTCTCATCACACACCTATCCCGGGCAGGCCTCCGACACCTCGCACCGCCGGCCGTCGGGCGATGCGGTCGTGGTCATCCTCCAGCCGGCCGGCCCCGAGGTCGCGGCGATTCGAAAGACACGGTTGGACAATTGGCGGGAACTATGGGGCTGAACCATATTCAGTTTAGCTCATTAATCCTGACGGGCCAAGGGACCGCGTTCCCGCGCTACGCATGGTTAGGCAGGGTCCCCGCCTGAGATCACCCGGCACACCGCTGCCACCTCGCTCCGATCGACCGTTCGGCCCGGTTGCCGGTCGAGCGCCGGCCGCGAAGCCTGCACCGCTGGCTGCCTGGCATGTGTGTGGGTTACACTCGTACAGGGAGGGATCCTTGAGCTCGACTGGGCAGGAAGATGCGAGGGTGGCTGCGATGAGCAGAGTCCCGATACTTCTGTGGCAGCGTGGTTCGCGGCTCGCGCGATGGTCGGCTTTCCTGGGCGGCACGCTTTGTGCGCTGTCCACTGCCTGGCCACAGCCCGCCGATCCTCCCGACGAAGTGCTGCCCGAGAGTAGCCGCGTTGGCCGCGTGCGGGTGACGTGCCCGTGCTGTGCGTTCGAGTTCGAGGCCCTGGCCGTCGCCCGCACGAACACACTGGCCGGTGTGGACCGCGACCTGTTCGCTCGCGCTCTCGGCCCACAGCCGGTCTTCTATCTCGTCTCTGCTTGCCCTCGCTGCTACTACGGCGGCTACCTGGAGGATTTCCAGCCCGGCGTCAGTCTCCCGCCGGACGTCGTCTCCGAACTGACTGGAGCCGACAGTCCGTTGAGGCCCTCCGTACCGCTTGATGCAGGGACACCTCAACGGGACATTCCTGCCCTGGTCCGCTACGAGTTGGCCTACGAATGCTATCGTCGTCTTCAGCGCCCTGACGAAGCTCTCGCCTGGCTGTGTTTGCGTGCGGGATGGGTGGTCCGTGAGGAGAGCTCGTATCCGCCGCCCGCAGAGCGCTTCGAACGCATGGTGACATACGCTCGGCGGTGGCTCCCGCCGGATACTCCCGGGGCCAACCTCGCCGATCGCGAACTGATCATGTGTACCCGTCTGGCCGCCGCGATAGCCGAGAGCCATTTCAACATCTACCAGCGGCCCTATGCTGAACTGGCCCTGGCCATGTTCCTCCGCCGCCACGGCGAGAACGCCCCGGCGGAGCATCTGCTCGTTCGACTGCTCGATCAGCAAGAGTTGCCCGGCCTCCTAACCGCATTCGCCCGCCGCATGCATGACTCGATCGAACTCGAACAGGGCTGGCAGCGTCGGGGAGTCCGCCACCTCCGCCGCGCCTTGCACACGCGGGCCGTCGCCCCAGCGAATGAGCCCGTTGCGGTGTATCTGCTCGGCGAGCTCCATCGTCGTCTTGGCGAGCCGTCCAGGGCCGGAGAGTTTCTTGACCGCGCCTTGGCCAGTCCCGGCCTCCCCCCGGAGCTTCGCGCGTGGGCCGAGGCCCAGAAGTCCGCCGCCCTCTCTGTTCGCTGATGCATGCCAACGAACATGCTCTTCGGTATGGAACTCCCATGAGATTGAGGGGTGCCGGAGGGACTCGTGGATAGACAGCGGTCGCTCTCTTGGCTCCGTCGTTCACGCCCGGTAGAATCCTGGCGTGATCGATCTGCGCAGCGACACGGTTACGCGGCCCACGCTTGCCATGAAGCAGGCCATGATGGCCGCCGAAGTCGGCGACGACATCTTCGGCGACGACCCCACGGTCAACGCCCTTCAGGAGAAGTTTGCCGCCTTGGTCGGCAAGGAGGCGGCCCTGTTCGTGCCCAGCGGCACGATGGCCAATGAACTCTGCATTCGTGCCCAGACCGAGCACGGCGACGAGATCATCGCCGAGGGCCACAGTCACTTCTACTACTACGAAGGCGGTGCCCCTGCGGCTCTGGCCGGCTGTCAGACGCGCTTCGTCGAGGGCCGGCGCGGCATCTTCACCGGCAGTCAGATCGTTGAAATGCTCCGGCCGTCCGATCAGCACTTCTGTCCCACGCGCCTGGTCGTTATCGAGAACCCGCACAACGCCGGCGGCGGCAAGGTCTGGTCCGTCGACCAGGTGGCCGATGTGGCCCGTGCATGCCATGAACATGGCATCCGCGTTCACCTTGACGGCGCCCGTCTTATGAACGCGTGCGTTGCCACCGGAGCCAAGCCGTCCGACTACACCGTGGACGTTGACACCGTCAGTCTGTGCTTCAGCAAGGGACTGGGTGCCCCGATCGGCTCCGCCGTCGCAGGAGACCGGGAGACTGTCGCTCGGGCTCACCGCTTTCGGAAAATATACGGCGGGGCCATGCGTCAGGTCGGCATCCTGGCCGCCGCCTGCATCTACGCCTTGGATCACCATGTCGATCGCCTGGCGGAGGATCACGACAACGCAGGGCTCTTCGCCGACATTCTCAGAGAGTGCCCTCACCTCCGCGTTGATCCTGAAGTCATCGAGACCAATATGGTTTATTTCCGCGTGCCCGAAATGGGGGGTGCTCAGCGGTTCTGCGACCGCCTGGCCGAGCGTGGCGTCCTTATTCTCCCGGACAGCTCTTCGTCCTGTCGGGCGGTCACGCACCTCGACGTGAGCACCGACCAGGTGCGAACCGCCGCCGAGACAATTGTCAATCTGGCGGTTGAGAGCTCGAGATGAAGGTGCCTCGCTGTCCGCACCGCTGGAATGTCACGCCCGTCAAAGCTGCCGAAATCCAACGCAAACTCGCAGACCGGGTTCGCGAAACTTCCTTGCCGGGCACGCCCAGGCTCGTCGCCGGCGCGGACATGGCCATCGCCCATGACGGTCAGCAGTGCATCGCCGGCGTGGTGGTGTGGGACTGGCGCGCGGGTACGGTCGTTGAACAGAAAAGCGCCCAGCGCATACTGAGTTTCCCTTACGTTCCAGGCCTGCTTTCCTTCCGCGAGGCCCCGGCCGTGCTAGCCGCCATCCGCAAGCTTAAGCACCAGCCCGACTTGTTGATGCTCGATGGGCAGGGCCGTGCCCACCCCCGGGGTCTGGGTCTGGCCTGTCACGTCGGGCTGATCCTCGACAGGCCTACCCTGGGCTGCGCCAAGAGCCGCCTATGCGGCGAGCACAGCGGCCCTGGCGTCACGCGCGGCCGCCGGGCCGCCCTCAGCTTGGATGGCCGTATCGTCGGTGCCGTCGTGCGTACCCGAGATCGTGTCAAACCTGTCTACGTCAGCGTAGGCCATCGGATTACCCTGACCGATGCCGTGGACTGGGTTCTCCGCTGTTGTCGTTCCTTCCGCCTGCCCGAACCGACCCGCCTGGCCCACCACTACGTGACCCGCCTCCGATCACAGTAGGTGCCGGACCGCCCGTTCCAGTGCTGGGAGCCGCTAAACCCAAGTCCGCAAAACACATACAACCGGCACACCCGTATGATCGGCTGCCCCTGATCCGCACCGGACGCCGATAGCAGAACCGTTGTGTCGCCGTAACAGGCAAGCCCAGTGTCCGCTGATTATCGTGAGCGGGGCGATGTTCCGGCATGTGCGCGGGACGACCGGGTCTGCTGTGTGCTTGAGTTGGAGGTCTGTTTGAAGCAGAATGGTTGTCTCCCACGACCATAATGACCGGGTGAGGTCGTTCGGGCTGCAACCGGTCCCGACCTCGGTCTTGGAATACGTGCGCGGAACGCGCCGCAGGTCTCATAGCGAAACTTTCATTTTGTAACGGGGTCCCAGCCGTGATTCAGTTTCTACTTGCCGCGTTGTTGCTCCTTGGCCCTTTCAGTCCCCCAGCAGAAGACGTTCCTGTCGAGCCGACCGCGGCGCCTGAGGTTCAGGAGGCAGAGGAGGCAGCCGTTCCCGAAGAGGGCGCCGAAGGGGCAGGACCGGAGACGGCCGAACCCGCTCAAGGGGAGCGGGAGCAACTACAAGAACCCGCCATCAAACCCAGGTTCGAGCTGTATATCCCCAGCATCGAACACCTCATGCGACGGTCTCGCGCATCACATGCCGGTGTGCTACTCAGCCACACGTCGGGTCTTTTCTCCGCCAAGGCCGCCGGCGGGCGAGGCTTCACTGAGGAGGACTGGAGCACACTGGCAGACATGGTTCGCCATTGGCCCGACACCTCCCTTGCTGTGGCCACATTTGCCCCGACGGCCGAAGGAAAACGCCGCTGGTTCGTGCGCCTGGATTGGCCCCTCGCAGACCTGCATGCCCGTGCCTCCGAAATCCTGGAGATGAAGGCCGCCGAGGAGATGCTCGAGGGCGTGACCCTCACCGGTGACGAGAGCGGGTATCAGCTCACCCTTGGCGACGTGACGCTGGCAGTCATGCTGCCGGACGATGCCGCCAGTTGTCTGATCGTGTCCGATGCTGAAGTCCCGCGTCCCGAGGCGCTCTACGGCCAGGACGCCAAGGGCGACCAACCGCCCAAAGACACGTCTACGCTGGTCTACTCGCGGTTCAATATCGCCGGAACGGAGAAGGACAGTGGGGCCTTGTTCGGCACCCAGATCCCCTGGGTGGATAACATTCGATATCAGGCCTCGGTGCGAACCGGCGGTGAATGGTCGGAGCGATTCGGCGTTGCCTGGAACGCCATGGTCGGGACGGCCGCCAAGGCGGTCATCAAGAACGCCAAGCGCGGGTTCCACGTTCCTCGCGAGGCCTTCGGGGCCGCTCTCGTCTCCAGCCCCATGCTCCAGTCCATGCTCGACCTGATGGCAGGCCTGGAGCCGGGCACCCTGATGAGCGAAGTGGGAGGGCTCACCGGCGACCGAGTCGGGCCCGAGATGTGCTTCGTCTTGCTGCCCGGTACCGGCATCCTGCCTTTCCCCGATATCGTCATTCAGACCCGGGTGCGGTACGAGTCGGCCGTCCAAGACGACATCCGGAAAGCCGTCGCCAAGAAGAATGAGGAGCGGGCCAAGGATGAGCTCCCTGAGATCTGGCACGAGATGAAGGTGGACGATCGCGCCGTCTTTTACTACGACGCCCGCGACAAGGCTGACCGCGGCATGCAGCCGGCCGTCTACCGTACCGTTCTGTTCTTTGACGAGCGTACCGATCCCACGGGGCGGGCGCGCACGTACTTGAACATTGGCTTCACCTCTACGGATGTGGAGGCTTTGGTGCGTCGTTGGACTCGGCCCCTCGCTGAGGGTGACCGTGTGGCCCTGGCTTCCAGTAAGCAGGTCGATGCTCATGGTTGGCTGAACTGGAGCAGGCTGTATGACAGCGTATGCGTCTGGCTGAACGTGGCCATCGCCGGCATCGATCCGATGGCCGTCCTCCCGCCCACTGACGCGGTGAAGGATCAGCTCTCCGACGCCATGGTCACGGTCAACGCCAAGTATACGGGTCTGTTGATCCGCCACCGCGGACCCGTGCCCGCAGGGCTCCTGTACCTGCCGCTGACCATGGCCAGCACCCTGGCCCCGGACGAGAGCGGCTCCACCGATCTGTCCCGGGAGCGGATCGCCTGCGACCGCCTGAAGCTGCTGCACAAGAACGCCCTGCTGTTCAAGAAGGATGTGGGTCGCTGGCCAGCCCGCGTGGCCGAGTTGGACGGCTACATCGATTTCGCTGGCAGTCCGTGGGTGCTCAAGCTTCGACGCTCCACTCGAAGCGCCTGGCGCGAGGGCTTTAAGGACCTGCTCAGCCCGGGCGACGAAGAGACCGAGCAGGAGGGGGAGGAGACCGACATCGACGATTCGATCTTCGTGATCACCTGGGACGGGACCCACTGGACGCTGGGTCTCAAGCCCGGCACGCTGGATCACCTGGAGGCGCTTTATATCGACCAGGACGGCAAGATTCACCGCGTAGCCAAGTCCGAGTCGGCGCAGCGCACCGGTGTTGAGAATGCCGCGGATGCGTCACTCATGTAGTGATGCTCTGCTATCCATAATGGAGTCAGTCGTATGAACCGCTCACGTTGGAACCTTTGGTTGGCATTGCTCGCGTTTGGCGCCGCCCCCGTGGTTTGGGCCGACGAACCGCCGGAGGCCCCAGCCGACGAGGAGGCCGTGACTGAAACCGTCGAGCAGGTAGGCGAAGCGACGGAAGCCGAATCGGCCGTCACGAGGGAGGAAGCGGAATCGGTCAAAGTGCTGGCCGAGCTGACCCTCGATCACAATGTGATCTCGGCCCGCATGCTCAACATCCCCTGGTCGGGACGGACGCGCACCTTTCAGGAGATCAGGGACAAGATCGACGCGTGGGCCGACCAGGACGAGATCGGCGCCGTGATGTTGAACATCACCAACTTCTACCTCCCGCTCCCGGAAGTCGAGGAACTGCGCCAGGGGATCGACCGGCTCAAGAGGGCCGGCAAGAAAGTCTACGCCCACCTGAACCTCTGCGGTCCGGAGGGCTATCTTCTGGCCTGCGCCGCGGACCAGGTATGCATCGCCCCGTCCGGCGTTGTGCTCCTGCCCGGAATCGGCCGGGCCTTTCCCTTCATGCAGGGCTATTACCAGATGCTCGGTGTGGAGTACGACGTGATTACCGCCGGGAAATACAAGTACCCCGGGTTTCTCAACCAGCGCGAACCCAACGACTACTTTCTGGAAGAGATCGGTACGATGTTCGATAGCTGGTTTGAAGACTACGTCAACATGGTCGCTGAGGGCCGCGGCATCACACCGGAGCGTGTCCGGGAGTTCATCGACCAGGCCGCTGTTCGAGGGGCCGACGCGATTTACCTTGACCTCGTCGATCATCAAGCCTTCCTGCACGAGTTTCGCGATCGCATTCTCCGGCGTACGGGCATGGAACTGCGGCAGGACGAGTTGATCGATTGGTCGCAGATCAACTCGTTGCAGGACATGCTCAATCTGATGAGCCGCGAATGGGACCGGCAGAAGCAGGCTCACCAGTCCATCGGTCCCAAGATCGCGGTGGTGACCGCCCGCGGCCCGTTCATCGACGTCAGCCTCGGTCCGCTCTTTGCCAACGTGGCCATCTGCCGGGACGACTTCATCCGCACGTTGGAAGACATCCGCAAAGACAAGAGTATCAAAGGGCTGGTGGTGCGCATCGATTCACCCGGCGGATCGGGCTATTGTTCCCGGGCTATATACCAGAAGCTCATGGAGATTGACGCCACTCGGCCGGTGGTCGTGAGCATGGGCCGCGTGGCTGCCTCGGCCGGATACCACATGGCCTGCCCGGCTCGCCTCATCTTCGCCGAGCCGACCACCATTACCGCCTCGATCGGCGTACTGGGCATCATTCCC
>CP070685.1:2076831-2084262 GCA_020352895.1 Phycisphaerales bacterium | reverse complement strand
GATGCGGACAGTTGGTTCGACGGTGACGGGGTGATCGCTGAGTAGTTCGAAGGCGTTCATAATGTACCTCCCGGGGATTGCCGGACTGGGCGCATGATGATCCCGCAGCCCCGCGCAACCATCGGTCTATCGGCTCTTCACGTGGTGCAGGTTGACCGGCAGTCCAGGACGAGGCGGCCACTTGATCCGCTGTCGGTAAGGAACGGTCCCAGAATGTCACAGCGGCCAGGATGAGTTGACCCTGGGCGAGAAAAAGTGTTCGATTTACCGGCTGTCGCCGAGGGAAGCCTGACAGCGGCATCAGTACGGCCGCTCGGGTTTTTTCTAGAGACCGCACGCGGCGGGCCTGCGCCCGCGATCACCACAGCCCGAGGAGTGGCGGGGCAGCCTTCATATATCGGATCCGACCTGAGCCAGATAGGAGTCGGCCGGCGCCGGCCCCGCTTCGGACGCGCAGGACGCAGTCACTCGTCTACGTAGCCGAGTGACCTGAGCCAGCGCAAAGTGTCGGCGTCGATCCCTTCGTTGAGGACCGTGCGAGCACGAGGCAGCTCCGACTCCCATGCCATGAGCCGGGCCCGCAAATCGGCCTCGATTGTCGGGTCCTCAAGCGGGTGCTGCTCACCCGGGTCCGCCTGGAGGTCGTACAGCTCATTGGGCAGCGCCGTCATGCGGTGACGAATGAGTTTGTATCGCCCATACAGCACGCACTGGGCGTAGGCCTTTTCGGTATCCGCCTCCTTTACGCGGCGAAATCGCGTGGTGTCGGCAAAGACGGGACGTTCGTCCCACTCGTTGCCGAAACAGAGCGGAAGCAGGGATCGGCCCTGCAGGCCAAGACCTTCAATCTCGCCACCCACGAGCCCCATGATGGTAGGAAACAGGTCAACCAACTGCACCCGGTCTGGCACCCGCTTGCCTTCGGCGAGGTCCGGCAGACGGACGATCAAGGGCACCTGAATCAGTTCGTTGTACACGCTGTGAGAATGCCCTTTCTCTCCGTGTTCGTAGAATTCGTCGCCGTGATCCGCGGTAAAAATGACGATCGTGTTGTCATCCAGCTTTCGATCGCGGAGCTCTTCCAGCAGCAGGCCGATGTGGACGTCCACGTATCGTATTTCACCGTCGTATAGGGCGACGATGTGCTGCAGATCGCGCGGGTCCATTCCGGCATGGACCTCGTCACTCATCTCGTAATTGCCGGCATCGATCGAGCCAACGTAGTCCGGATCGAAAAGACGGTCGTACGGGGGCGGCGGGATGTAGTCGTAATGCACGTCCCAGTAGTGCAGGAAGAGGAAGAACGGCTTGCCGTCCGCAAGTTCCTCCAGCAAGGCGACGGCCTTATCGTGGATGGCTGCAGAGGTCACCATCTGATGGCTCTCCAGGCGACCGGCCTGGGCTAACGAGTCGTCATATCGATCGAAGCCGGCATCCAGGCCGAGTATCCGTCTCATGTACGGCCCACTGACGACGGCCGCCGTCCCGTAGCCCAAACCTCGCAGGGCTTCGGCGATGGTGGGCAACTCGGGCGGTAACATTCTCTTCGCGTTGATCAACAGGTGTGACTTGACGTACCGCGACGTGAACAGAGAGGCATGGGACGGAAGCGTCCAGGGGGCCTGAGAGACGGCCAGCTCGAACAGGATTCCCGATTCGGCCAGCGCGTCGATTGCCGGCGACGTGTCCCTCTCGTAGCCGTAACATCCCAGGTGGTCGGCTCGCAGGCTGTCGATGGAGATCAGTACCACATTCGGCCTGGTCACGGCGGGAGCGGGCCACTTGAACCACACAGTCCCAAGCAACACGGCGGCCGCCACCAACACGAGCGCCCACCATGGATTTAGAGAGACCTTGCTCATCTGGCCGTACCGCACCTCGCCATCGCCATTGTCCGCACTCGGTGAATTCTCTCCAAGTGGGAGTGGGACTTCAACCCGTAGGTCTACCGACTCGTCTGCGTAGCGCGTTCGGTCTGCGGACTGGCTCAGCGCATGCCGAAGTTTGACGTTGTGTTGCGGGTGGGTTCAACTACAGGTGATCCCTTTCCCGATAGCGGCTCGCCGGGCAAGGGACGCCGTCGTCCGGCACAGAATGCGGCGCGACCGAACCGGTTTACCGATGAATCCCCCCGACGACTTGAAGCCGAGGTTCCGATGGACGGCGTTTTCATACACCGGAGTCGCCCTGGGTCTGGCCGCGATCACTCTGCTGGCCGGATTACTGCGCTGGTACGCCTGCCTGGATGATTTCTGGCTGGATGAAATCTGGTCGCTGAACCACGCCGTGTCGGTGAGCTCACCGCTCCACATTCTGACCCGCATCCACCACGACAACAACCACATCCTAAACACAGCATACATGTACGTGTTGGGCGATCAGGACTACTGGCCGGTCTATCGCCTGCCGGCCTTGATTACGGGCACGCTGACCGTTGTGCTGGCGGCGCTGCTCACCCTGAGTCGCGACAGAGTGGAGGCGATCAGCGCTGCCTTGCTCGTTGGTTTCTCATACTTGTTCGTGTTCTACTCGTCCGAGGCTCGTGGTTATGCCCCGGCGGTCTTCTTTGCCTTGTTGGGATATTGGACGATCGGCCGATTCCTCGAACGAAAATCCTGGCTGGCTGCCGGCCTGTTCAGCTTGGCAGCCGTGTGCGGGTTCCTGTCGCACCTCACCTTCGTGCATTTTTACGTCGGGGCGCTCGTCTGGTCGATATACGGACTTCTTCGCCAGCGCCTCGGCCTTGGTCGTACGCTGGTTTACGGTTTGTCCTGCCATGCTCTGCCCATTCTGTTCTTCGCCCTTTTGTACTACGTGGATATCCGCCACATTGCTGTGGGAGGGGGGCCGCTACGTCCGTGGGCTGCGGTGCTGAGCCAGGCCGTGGCCGTGACCCTGGGCGCACCGACCACCGGGCCGCTCGCGCACGTGGCCAATCTGGCGGCCGGGCTGCTCGTCCTTACAGGCCTGCTTCTGCTTGCGCACGCAGGCAGCGGACGCTGGCTCTTCTTTGCTAACGTGCTCCTCATTTCGCCGGCCTTGATGTTCCTCGTGGCTCGCCCCGAGTTCCTTCACATGCGCTATTTCTTGGTGTCGCTCTGTTTCTTCTTGTTGTTGCTGGCTCATCTGTTGGCTCGTTGCTGGCGGCGAGGGGCTGTGGGCAAGCTGCTGTATGTGTCGATCCTGGTGGCTGTCGGCATCGGGAACGCAGGGCACATGGCCCGCTTTCGGCACGGCGGCCGTGGGGAGTATCTGGCGGCCTTGCGATACATGGCCGCCCAAACCGCCGGGCCGGTGATCGAGATCGGCGGTGACAGTGAGTTCCGCAACAAGACGCTGATCGACTTCTACCAGCGCCACCTTCCGGCTGACAAGGAGGTGCGCTACTACAGGCCGGAGGAATGGCCGCCCGGCGGGCCCGAGTGGCACATCATCCACCGGCAGCAGCCGGAATACCAACCCAAGACGGAGCTGGAGACATTCTACGGAATCCATTACGTCCTGGCCCGGGAGTTCCGCTACTCCGGCCTCTCCGGCTACTCCTGGTTTATCTATCGTCTCAAGAGCGGCAGGCCCGGGGGTGCTTAAGGCGAGCCCTTGCTATTTCGGCTTACCGAGTAGAGAGCCTTCAGTCCGAAGAGCCATTCGACGTAGAGGTGCGGCAGTCCGAATCGCCCGCCGATGTCGCGTAGGCGACGGAGATGCTCCTCCGTCACGGTGGGTTGCCACCAGCGCGCCGATGCCTGGCAGAAGTAGACCCGGCAGCCGAGCGGCCGTGCGGCCCGCGCCGTGCACCGGCCCTCGCGTTGGTAGGGGCAGGTATCGGCCCCATTCTGTACAGGGGCTGGCGGGTGCGTTTGGTCGAAACAAATGAGTTCGGGCACAGTCACGTACAGCTTGTGCCCGGCCGCTCCGAACTGGCAGCAATCACCCCGGTTCCAGCACATCGGCTGGTAGTAACTGATGGCCTCTTCGGCGTCGCTCAACACTTGGGCCACGGCCGCGCCCACCTGCTCATCGGACAGGTGCGCGGCCAGGATTGTGGCAAGTTCGTCGATAGGGGGCGAAGCAGGGGGCATGTCAATCCGGCTTTCCCCGTCGGCACTTGTCGATCACTGCCGGCGGGTGCAGCTTTCCCCTGTTCATGCCGGGACAATTCTTGGCGGCAGCCTCCCAGTTGGCACGCGATCGCAGGTTCTCGCTCCAGAAGGGCCAGGTTTGACACTGCACCGGACGCACCGGATGGATTTGGCAGCGCGTCTTTCCGTTCTCGCGGATCAGGAAGATGCAGTCACCGCCGGGCTTCTCGGTCAGCGAGAAGCGGAGGCCCACCCGCCGTAGGTGTTTCTTACCCAGCCAGCCGGTGTCTTTGTCGAGAAACGCGGCGATTCCATCGATCTTCTGCCGGGTCACCCAAACGTAGCCTGGGGCACCGGAACAGCAGTTGCCGCATTGAGTGCACTCGAAGCGCAGACCATCGGCGTACCACCTCTTCTCGCCGGTCAGCCTAGCTTTCAGCAGCCCCATGTACACAGCATAGATGTCTGATGGATCCCCTTCAACCGCTGGACGCGCCGCGTGTGTGGATTATGCCAGGCCGGTGAGTTGTCGATACGCCTGGCGATATTTCGACGCGGTGTTGGCCACGATCTCTGCCGGCAACTCGGGACCTGGTGGCTTCTTGTCCCACTCTCCTCGCGACACGAGCTCCGTGAGGTAGTTCCGCACGTATTGCTTGTCGAAGCTCTCCTGGTCGCGCCCGGGCTCGTATCGGCCCGCCGGCCAGAAGCGGGACGAGTCCGGCGTGAGAACTTCGTCGGCCAGTACGATCTCCTTGCCATCGAGGCCCCATTCCAGTTTGGTATCGGCGATGATGATGCCGCGCTTGCGGGCGTACTCGGCGCCCTGTTGGTACACCTGCAGGCTCAGATCGCGCAGCTTCTGCATTAGCTTCTCGCCGGCGATTTCGCAGGCCTGCTCGAAGGTGATGTTTTCGTCGTGTCCTTCCTCCGCCTTGGTGGCGGGGGTGAAGATCGGCTTGGGGAGTTGTTCGCATTGCTTCAGTCCGGCCGGCAGGGGCACACCGCAGATGCTCTGTGTCTCTTGGTAATCCCTCCACCCACTGCCGGCAAGATACCCCCGCACCACGCATTCGATCGGCACCATCTTCAGCTTGCGACAGAGCATTGCCCGCCCGCGGAGCTGACTCGCATAGGGCCGTAGTTCCGGTGGCGCTTCTTCGATCAGCGACTCCACGTGGTTCGGGACCGTATCGGCAAATCCGTCGAACCAGAACTTGCTCATCCGCGTGAGCATCTCGCCCTTTCCGGGAATGCCGTTGGCCATGACCACGTCGTACGCGCTGATGCGATCTGTGGCTACCAGGAGCAGGTAATCCCCGAGGTCGTAGACGTCGCGGACCTTGCCCCGCCGAAGCGGCGGTCCGGGAATCACCGTTTCCATGAGTGCTTCAGTCGGCACCGGGAATCTCCCTGTATCCTGAGGTTATTGGGTGTTGTTCAGCGTTCGGCCACGATCAGCGTGTCGCGCGGCCCGCAGAGCCTCTCATTCAGCCGTTCGATCAGCGCGTTGAGCTGCCCTGCCCCTGGCAGCGACGGATCGACGCTGGCGAAGCGGTCGGCCACGTTCGCCGGATGCAAATCGTGCGTGAACACGCCCTCGAATCCGGCAGTCCTGCACGCCACCTTCACGCGCTGCGGTGTCACCGTGCCCGGCCGAGGATCCACCACCCTGGGCACCTCCACCAGAAGCCGCCCACCGGGCGCCAGAATCCGCCTGAACTCGCCGATCAGCGCATCGATCTCCGCCTCCGCCACGAACTCGAGCACGTGGATGGCCGTCACGCAGCGGTACTCGCCTTCCGGGCAGTTCAGCAGGAAGTCGCGCAATGCGGTCTCGCTGATGCTCAGGCCACACTGCCGGCACCGGCCCGCGCGCAGCGGGTCCGGTTCCAGGCCGTGCACATCCGGTCCAGCTTCCCGGCACGCGGCCAACACCGCGCCCTCGCCGCAACCGACGTCCAGCAGATCGTGCTGCCCCGCGGCCTTGGCCCTTGCCGCCGCCTCGCGGACAAACGGGACGTAGTCCTGCGCTCGCCGGCTGATCTCCTCGCCGTCGACGCCCCAGCGCTTCTCCGGCGACAGGCTCAGCGGATCGGATAGTGTCTCCGATGGGATGCTTCCGCCCGCGCCCTCGCGCAGGCGGCGTTCGATCCACTGCTGCAACTCAACCGCCTGCGTCCCCGTGCGTCGCTCCAGGTTCATCAGGTCCGCGTTGATCCGCTCGTACATCTTCTCGAATTCGGCCTGAATCTTGGTCACGCGGAACAGCCACCGCCGGGCCTTGCCCAGCAACCGATGAATCACTCCGTATTCGCGCTCGCGATCGAAGCTGAGTTGCCGGGCGATGGGATCGGGCAGATCGACCGGCGGCGGGGCCGGCTTCTGTTGGGTGGGGTGGGGCGGCATGGCCCTGACGCGCGCCATTACGCGCTCGATGAGGGCCTGGTCATCGATGCCGATGGAAATCTCTCCGGTTCGTTTGTTTCCGGCGCCCGCGTAGTCCTCCACATGCCCTTCGGCCTGCGCGGCCGCGCGGCGTATCTCGTCCATAATCGCTTCGACATCGGGCGGCGCGGGGGCCGCTTCGGTCGTCGGCTTGTCGGATGCCGCGGATTGGGGCGTACCCGTATTCATGGCGAGAGCATCTTAGCGCCGGCCCCAAATCGTGTAAAGTACGCTGAGATGCGTGAATTCAACGAATGGTGAACCTCCACCGCAGGAGCCGAATCTTGAATGACAACGACACCACCATCGCCCGTCTGCGAGCCCAGGTGCAGGGCTTCATCGACGAGCGCGATTGGCGACAGTACCACAACCCCAAAAACCTCAGCATGTCCATTGCCATCGAAGCCGCCGAACTCATGGAGCACTTCCAGTGGATGCGCACCGATGAGTTGGGCGAGGTCCGTGAAGACCCCGCTGCCATGCAGGAAATCCGTGACGAGGTGGCCGACATTCTCTGGTACATACTTTCCTTCGCCAACGCCATGGAGTTCGACCTTGCCGACGCACTCGATTCCAAGATGGTCAAGACCCGGGCCAAGTATCCGGTCGAGCGTTACAAGGGCCGGTACAAGTAGGGATTAGTCCGGGGCTGTTGGCTGCTCGCCCGCCGGCGTTCTTGCTCTTCGTGAACGCGGGCTCCATCTATGTATGCCCTCGCGTGGTATAATGTCGAGGTCTTCTGTTGCGGGATCAGCCCACATGCTTTCGAAGCGTCTGCAGGACAAGCTCAGGGCCATGGTTCGGGGCGAGATTGCCGGCGAGCTCGACACGGCTGATGCGCTCGAAGGCGCTGTGGAGAGCACTGTGCGACCCCGCAGGCAGCCCGCGGTTCGCCGACTGGAGG
>CP070685.1:2048820-2076731 GCA_020352895.1 Phycisphaerales bacterium | reverse complement strand
TGGCTGGGGCCAAGGCGATTGGCAGGTTGGACCAGAGCCCCATGAGGATGCACGCCAAGGCGCTGCACACGCAGGTGGCCACGAAGACGCCGCCGTGTGGCATGGGCTGTGCCATGTTGGGGTCGGAGAGCACAGCCGGCTGGACCATGATGATGTAGGACATGGCCATGAAGGTGGCGGCTCCGCCGATGATTTCGCGCCAGGGAGTGGTGTTGTGTTCACGGAGGTGGAAGAGGCGTTCGAGCATGACAGGCTCCTGCCTATTCGTCATCAGTCATTCGTCTTCGGTGGCCGGAGGGCAATGATTCGGACATCGGAGTGGGTGCACGGGAGCGCGATTGGGTGCGTCGCGCCTGGCCGCGAGGGGGCGGCCGCCCATGCAGAGTTCCGGACTTATGGCTCAAGGCTCGGCCTCACCTAGGCACCCTTTTTCAAGCCGGTGGACGACGACAGCCCCTATCGAGTCCCCTAGCACGTTGGTGGAGGTACGGAACATATCGAGGAACGCGTCTACGGCGAAAATCAGCGGGATGTAGTAAACGGGCAGGTGCACGGCGCTGGCGACCAGAACCATGGTGACCAATCCGGCGTCGGGCACGGCGGCCGCGCCGACCGAAGCGAGCACCGCGGTGATGAAGATCAGGAAAGTGGTCATGGCTGTCATGGTGATGTGAACATCATCGAGACCGCCGAAGATCTGGATCAGGAAGATGACGGCGACACCCTCGTACAGGGCGGTGCCGTCCATGTTCATGGTGGCGCCCAGGGGCAGCGAGAAGTTGGCGACTTTGGGGGAGACTTTGAGCTTCTCGGTAACGTTGGCGATGGTAACGGGGAGGGTGGCGGCGCTGGAGCGGGTGGTAAAGGCGATCATCCAGGCTTCGCGAATTCCCTGCCAGAGCCGAAGGGGGCCGATGCCGCCGATCGTGGCCGCGATGGCCAACAGAATGCACACGTGAACGGCGATGCCGCCGATAACCGTCCCGCAATACCAGCCCAAGGTCTCGAAGATCCCCGGCCCGTTCTCGGCGACCAGCTTGGCCACGATGCAGCAAATGGCCAGGGGGGCGATGGACATCAACCAGTGGGTGACTTGCATGATGACCGCGTTGAGTCCGTGGAAAAAGGCGATCACGGAACCGGCGTAACGGCCGCCCACCACGGTGCAGGCGATGCCCAGGAGCAGCGCGAAGAAGATGATACCCAGGGCGTTCGGCGGGTTGGCCGCTACGGAGGTGAACGGATTCATCAGCAGCGGCTGGACTATGTCTTCTTTGAAGATGTCGCCGGCGGTGCGGTGCTGGGCGCCGGCCAGCTTCTCGAAGCGGGAGGCGTCCGCGCCGTGAGCGGCCTCCTCACCCTCCTTCTGTGACAGCCAAACCAGATAGTCGACCTGAACGCTGCCGTCCGGCTGGAGGGCCGGGGTGCCCGTTTCGGACTGGTATTGCCGACGATGTTCGTCCAGAACGGCGAGGCGTCCGGCCCGGATTTCTTGCGAGGCCTCCTTCTTGCCGGGCCGGATGGTCAGCACAAAGACCAGCCCGATGACCACGGCGATCGTGGTGGTAGCGAAATAGTAGGCGAGCGTCTTCCAGCCGATGGAGCCCAGTTCCTTCAGGCTGGGCAGGCTGGTCACGCCGGCTACGATGCTGGCCAGGATCAGCGGGGCGATGATCATCTTCAGGGCGCCCATGAAGATGGTCGGGCCGAGCAGATCGAGCCACCAGAGGGCGTAAGCCACAAGCGCAGGTTCGGGGTTTCCCGCTTCCATGGCGCGCTCATTGGCCCACCACAGCCCGAGCCCGATAGCCACGCCGAGGATCATGCCCAGGAAGATCAAGTTGTGCAGTTTGATGCGCATATCCGGCTGATTATGCCTGGGGGCCTGTATGGCTCGGGAGTCTACCGGCGGCAAGGCCACATGTCACCCGGGGGCGGAATAGAGTCCGAAGGTAGAAGAGTGGAAGCTGAGGGCAGGCTGCGGTCGGCCGGTCAGCGGGCGCTAACTGCGGGGTGCCTGACAGGAGATCGGGAACACGGCACCTTTGACATAGCCTGGACCGGGATGTAGAGTCCGGCCTTGCGTTTGGTGGTTCGGCCTGTCGTTTGACGCATGGGTGGACCTTGCCCGTCGTCGCCATCATTCCGGCGCGTTACGCATCTACTCGATTTCCCGGGAAACCTCTCGCCTCTGAGACAGGCAAGCCGCTGATTCAACATGTGTATGATCGAGTTACGGCCGCGCGCCTCGTGGATCGCGTCATCGTGGCCACGGACGACGAGCGTATCCTCCGGGCGGTGCGAGGATTCGGCGGGCACGCGGAGATGACCCGCGGTGATCATGCCACGGGGACGGACCGGATCGCCGAGGTGGCGGCGGAGTTAGGGGAGGAGTTTGACACCGTGCTGAACGTGCAGGGGGACGAACCGGAATTGGAGCCGGGCAGCGTCGACCGTCTTGTCGAGGTCATCCGCGAGCACCGCGACTGCTCCGTGGCGACCCTGGCTTGCCGGTTCCGGCAACGCAAGGACGCGGAGAGCCCCAACAACGTGAAAGTGGTGCTCGACGGACAAGGGCGGGCCCTATACTTCTCGCGGAGCCTGGTGCCGTATGCGCGTGATGCTGAGCAGCTGTCGGCGGAGGCGTGCCCATGGCTGCTGCACGTGGGCATCTATGCGTATCGCAGGAATTTTCTGTTGAAGCTCGCAAACATGGCGGCCACCCCACTGGAGCGGCTTGAGAAGCTCGAACAGTTGCGGGTGCTGGAGAACGGCTATGCGATCGCTGTGGGCTTGGTGGACCGAGCCGCTATCGGCGTGGACACGCCGGAGGATTATGCCGCTTTTGTGGAACGATACAAACGGAGTGCCAAGTGCTGATTGCGCGGTAACAGATACCCAGCAACTGAAACCCGGCGTTGAGAAGCGGAAAGGCTTGCGCACCAGGGAAGTAATATGAACCCACTGGAACGACTCTCATCCATCAGCAAAGTATCGACGGAAACGGAGTTCTACACGCCGATGCCCGCCGGCTACAGGCCGGGACAGACCAAGTACGTGGTCGTGTTCGGCACGGTGATCAGCGGGCTGGGCAAGGGCATCTTCAGCTCCTCGCTGGCCAAGTGCCTGCAGGATCAGGGACTGACGGTGGCGCCGATCAAGCTGGAGGGATACCTGAACATCGACTCGGGCACGCTGAATCCCTACCGGCACGGGGAGGTCTTCGTGCTGGACGACGGTATGGAATGCGACATGGACCTGGGCACATACGAGCGCATGCTGGACCAGGACCTGTCTCGGCTAAACTTCAGCACGAGCGGGCAGGTGTTCACGCGCGTGCTCGAGAAAGAGCGGAAAGGCGGGTATCTGGGCCGCGACGTGCAGCTCATTCCGCACGTCACCGGGGAGGTGAAGCTGAAGCTGCGGGAGCTGGCTGTGGCATCGAATGCCGACGTCGTGTTCGTGGAGATCGGCGGAACGGCCGGCGACCTGGAGAACGCCTACGCCATTGAGGCCACACGGGAGTTGGCGTTTGAAGAGGGTCCAGATAGCTGTTGTTTCGTGGCGTTGACGTATGTGATCGAGCCGGCCATCCTGGGCGAGCAGAAGTCCAAGGCGGCCCAGCTTGGCATCCGCCAACTTCTGGAGCGGGGCATTCAGCCTCACATCATTGCCTGCCGTGCGCGACAGCACGTCCGAAAGAAGGTCCGCGAGAAGCTGGCTCTGTACTCCAACGTTCCGCTGGAGCGCGTGCTCAGCATGCACGACTCGGAAAGCGTCTACGAGATCCCGGAGATGTTACACGACGCGGGGCTAGACGAGGCCCTGCTGGACATCCTGAGAATTCGGGACAGGGTTGACGACATGCTGGCACAGAAGGCACGCGAGCGCTGGAACGACTACACCCGGCGGTATCGTGGCGCCAACCGAGGTGTAACCATCGGCATCACGGGCAAGTACACCACGGTGCGCGACTCGTACGCCAGCATCATCCAGGCCCTGGAGCATGCGGGCACGGCTCTGGATGCTCGCGTCCATATCGAATGGATCGACACGACCGAGATCACCGGCGAGAACGTAGCTGCGAGGGTGCAGGGGTTGGACGGCGTGCTCGTGCCGGGGGGCTTCGGCCTGCGTGGGGCCGAGGGCAAGATCGAGTGCATCCGGTACGCCCGTGAGAACCACCTGCCCTATCTTGGCCTGTGCTATGGATTCCAACTGGCGGTCATCGAGTTCGCCCGTAACGTGTGCGGGATGGAAGGGGCCAACAGCACGGAGATTGCGCCGGAGACGCCGCACCCGGTGATCGACGTGCTGCCGGAGCAGAAGCAGATCGAGGGCCTCGGCGGGAGCATGCGACTCGGGGGACAGGACGTCGCGATCTCACCGGGAACACTGGCCTCGAAGCTGTTTCACCACGCCCCGGAGGTTCGGCTGCGGTTCCGCCACCGGTACGAGGTGGACCCTGATTACGTCGAGCGGCTGGAGCAGGCGGGGTTGGTCTTCAGCGGACGGGCGCCCAGCTATCCGATCATGCAAATCCTGGAGCTGCCGGAAAACGTCCACCCGTTCTTCATAGGAACACAGGCGCACCCGGAGTTGACCTCGCGGCCACTACGCCCCTCGCCGCTGTTTCTCGGGCTGGTGCAGGCGGCGACCCTCACGACTAAGCAGTCAGAAGACAAGCGGTCGGTGCGCAACTGACGTGGGTACGCAGACGAGGAAAATACCTCACCGCCCCAGAGGGATCCCGCTCAACTCGATCTGCCCATCCCACAGGCGACGAAGATCTACGGTGCGTCTGGCGACGTCCGCGCTGGAACGGAGGACAATGTCAATCGACTCGCCGTCGATCCGGGGAACATAGCCTCCGGTCTCAAGCCTGTGATAGCGCTGCCGTCCTTCAGGGCACCAGATGCTGCCGCAGGTGATCTCGCGAACTCCATGCCGCACGACCACGTCAAAGGCCACATCGAAGGGCAGGTCCCTGTTCTGCTCGAATGCAAGCCTCAAGTAGTAGAGTGCCGGCGTCGGCCACAGCCGTGGCCTGAACCTTACCTCGGCCTCCTTCACCTTGATGCCCCCTCGAATCAGGGCCCGCTGCAGGGGTTCATCGATCAACTCCAGGTAATCGGGAGCGTCGGCAGGCAACAGTTCGAATTCGGCGGATAGGGCGAGCGGCCTGGACCAGTATCGGCCTGGTGCGCGCGGCCCGGCGGGATTGTCGCGCCGCTGCACCCATCGCGCGCGATACTCGAAGGTGTGAGGTCCAGGATTTAGCGCATCACTCGGTACGGCCATGGTGGCGACGTACGATGTACGGCATCCTTTTAGAAGAGGCACCCACGCTCCAGGGGCATCCTTGACTCGCTCTCCACTCATTCTGTATGTGAAGTAATCCTCGCTGAAGCCCGCGTGCACACCTTCGAGTTGGAGCCGGCGGCCGTCCACAGCCGCCACGGGCTGGAACTGATAGTGATAAAGGGGAATCTCGGCCGGACAACGCATCTTGCCTGTTAGTCGAGCGGGAATCGGATCGCCGCACCGCACCTGTGAACGAAGTTCCAGTGACCACTGCACCGACTGTTCGTAGTACCGGTTCTGCTGCTCGGGCGACAGCCCGCCGACCACATCACGCTTGTGAAGAAAGTCGATCCATGCCTGGAGGGTATCGGAGACCGGCGCGTTCGCCTGACGATCGAGGGCCGTGTCGACCACCCGATTGCATTGAGGCCCTTTGAGGGAACCATCCTGACTTCGGCGTTGAAGCTCCCAGATGGCGTGATGGTCGCCGCGCAGGGCATCGGAGAGCACGACGGAGAATGGAAAGTAGTGGTAGTAACTGATTTGCCGGGCTTTGGCGCACAGGGCACCGGCCAGCGCGGCAGTGGAAGCGGTCAACAACACCAGGCCCAGTACGAGTGAGTATCGGTGTCGCTGGCGAACTCCGTGCACAATGTCTTCGTGCTGGACGTGAAAGCCGCACTCCGGGCAGATTTCGGACGGCAGCCCAGTCAGGTTGTACCCGCACTTGCCGCATCGTGGTTCCGTGCCGACGCGCTTGCCTACCAGACCCCTGATCAGGAATAAGATCCCAAAAGGGAACGCCAGAACGAGGAGGATTCGCACAAGCAGGCCGACGCTCAAGGCATTCCAACTCCAGAAGTGGCGGCACGCGCTGGACGCCGACCATGATATGCGAAACGGCCCCGAGGGGTCCGCGCAAAATCACGCCCAGGCGAGGGTTGCTCAAGGAGCAACCCAAGCCTGGGAGGGAGAGAGAGTCTATTGCTTCCCGCCTTCACAGGCGGGGTCGGCTTCAAGGTCGCCCAGGCGAGGGTTGCTCAAAGAGCAACCCAAGCCTGGGAGGGAGAGAGAGTCTATTGCTTCCCGCCTTCACAGGCGGAGTCGGCTTCAAGGCCGCCCAGGCGAGGGTTGCTCAAGAGAGCAACCCAAGCCTGGGAGGGAGAGAGAGTTCGTGAGGCCCCCGCCGATCCATGTCGCGCGCCGACGGGTCTTTATGCCTCCTTGTTTCGCAGGAGTGTTGGCTTGTCAAATCGAAACAGCCCTCTCCAGTATTCCGCAGCAAGGTTTCTCAGTGCCAGTGAGCCTCGCGCCGCAGGATCGATCCTTCCCGAGTGGCCGGAGACGAGATCCGGCACAGGCGATCGACCGGCACGATCAGGGGCGACATGGTACCTCCCAGGCTCACGATGGCGAACTGCCCTTCGTTCTCGCCGCCGTCACTGAGGAACACGACTTCGCCAGCAACGCGGACTTCCGGGGTAATCTCCTCCAGGATCCTGCCGAGATCGGGCGTGAACACGTCGCGAAGTCGAAAGGAAACCTGTGAGCCGGAACTCGGCAGCGCGCCATCCACTCGAACCTCCTTTTCCCCTCTGGCGTTCTGTTTAGCAGGAATCGTGCCAAAAGGCTCCGGAGGCGGCGCCAGCGCTGAGATTCTCGTAATCCTCCCTGTGCAATCGCTTTACAAAAGGGTTAGCCGATCGTCAAGGCAGCTATCGCCGATAGACAAGGCCACAGGATGTGCAACGCTTTTCCCATGGGTCACGGCTGCCGCACCAGCTTCAGACCTCTCCAAGGAGAAATGTATAACACAGATTCGCCAAAATGCAAAGGAATTACCGAGAAATCACGATGGGCAATCTGGTGCACAGATGCGAAATCAGGTACGCGCGCCGGGAAGACGAGTCTGTGCGGCAAACGCTCCACCTGCTGAGGCCGGGCACAGCGGGTGACACTGCCGCGAAAAAACACGCCCGAAGGTCGCGCGACCTATGTTTTTTCGGAGTCGCGCAGGCGGCTATAGTCTGGTTGAAGATTGTACTTGCGCAGCTTGTTGTAGAATGTGCGACGGGTGATACCCAACATACGGGCCAGCTTGGTGTTGCTTCCCCGATACTCCTCCAGCACGCGCTCGAGGATGAGCCTCTCACACTCATCCAACATCGTGCCCAGGGGAATGGGACCTCGCTCCAGGATCTTGAGGGCGATCTCGGAGAGGGCCGGGGAGAGTGCCTCGCTGTCATCGGCACCCGCTTTGCGTTGTCGTTCGGCCAGCTTGAGCATGGCCGGAGGAAGATCGTTTAGATCGATTTCGTCGCCGCAACTCTTGAATGCCAGGATGTGGCGGGCGAGGTTCTCCAGCTCACGCACGTTGCCGTCGCCCAGTTCGCGGGCGATCACCTCGAAAACGCGGGGATTGACCCACCGGATTGGCCGCGGATAGTAGCTGGCGTACTTGTTGAGAAAGAAGCGAAACAGCGGCGGGATGTCCTCGGGCCGGCGGCGCAGCGCCGGCAGATCGAGCCGTATGACGTTGATCCGCTGGTAGAGGTCCAGGCGAAATCGCCCCTCCTCGACCAGTTTCTCGATGGATCGGTTCGAGGCGGCGATCACCCTCACGTCCACGCTCACTTCGGTGTCGCTTCCCAGAGGCAGCACCTTGCCGGCCTGGAGGACACGGAGCAGCTTGGGCTGCAGTTCTACGGGCAGGTCCCCGATCTCGTCCAGCAGTACGGTGCCCCCGTCGGCCGCGCGGAAATGCCCGGCGCGCTCCTCCGTAGCGCCCGTGAACGCACCCCGGCGATGCCCAAAGAGGGCGCTTTCGGCCAGAGTGCCGCTGATGGCCGCGCAGTTGACCGAGAGGAACGGCCGTGAGGACCGCTTGGGGTCGAGGCGATGGATGGCTTCGGCGACCAGCTGCTTGCCGGTCCCGGACTCGCCACATATCAGGACCGGGGCGTCAGAGACGCAGGCCGCCTTGCGGGCTTTGAGAAGCAAGTCCGCCATGATGCGGCTCTGGCCAGCGAAACCGGTCTGGTCGAATATTTGCCGCGTGTGGACCTCGCGGCCCTCGCGGAGGGCCAACTCATATCGCTGGACGGCTTGGCGAACGCGGGCCAGGAGCTGATCCCTCGGGACTTCGGGTCCGCTTTCGACAAAGCTGGCCACACCCAGGGAAACCACCTGGCAACACGTGGCCAAGTCCACGGTCGGGGCGACGAGGGCGACTATCTGGGAAGAGGGGCTGGCATGGCGCAAGTAGCGGACGTGCTCGAGCGAATCGTCGGAATTCGATCGCTCGGCTGTCAGTGGCAGGTCAATGAGGATGACCTGATAGTGCTCGCCGTCAGGAATCCACGTCAGATCACGTTTGGGATTCCAGGCACGTGCCCGGTATCCCGCATCAGCGAGACACTCGGCCAAGTTGTGGCCCTGAACAGGGTCCGAATGAATGACCAGGATGCGCGTCGTGGACGGCGTGCCGACTTGCACTTCTCTCTCTCCCACCTTCCCGCGGAACCCAAACAGGTCCCAGCAGGCTCGCTTGTCTCTAACGGCCTTCAGTGTAACGCGGTGTCAGCCTGAATGCAACCCGATACCGAAAGAAGCTCGCCCGGTCTTGCACACAGTCGGACAGGCCCCCCCGCTTTTTTACAGTAGTGCGGACTGTAGGGATTACACGTAGGCCCACGGGACGAGAAGTACATTTTCGCTGAAATTATTGCATGGCCGTGGGTCCTTACTTCAAGGGGACAAGTTTATCGCCATCGACAGCAGGTGAGACGCGCACCGAGCGATGATCAGGAACCCGGTAGAAACGCTAGTGATCCGGTCGGTCAAGGCAGGTTTTCGGCCAGGTGCGAAAGGTCGTCAGCGTCCAGGCGGAAGATGGTCCATTCATCCATTGGCCGCGCCCCTAGACCCCGGTAGAAGCTTATAGCGGGCTCGTTCCAGTCCAGGACTGCCCACTCCATGCGGGCGCAGCTCCGCTCCTTCGCCAGCCGTACGAGATGGAGCAGCAAAGCCTTCCCAACCCCACGGCTCCGCGCGTGGCGTCGAACGTAGACGTCCTCGATGTATAAGCCTGGCCGCCCGGTAAAAGACGAGAAGTTGTAGAACCAGATGGCGTACCCCACCGGCTCTGCGCCCAGATAGGCGATCAAGGCTTCTGCCGCCGGCTGAGCGCCCAAGAGCGATTCGCGCAGCACGACCTCCGTGGCCTCCACTTTGTCCGCGAGACGCTCGTACTTTGCCAACTCCTTGATGAGCGTCAGCAGGAGGGGTACGTCGCTCTCGGATACGGGCCGGATATGCAGGTCGGGAAAACTGTCACGCTGGTCCATGGTTGTGCATTATAGCGAAAACGGTCGGCATGGCGGAGCCTGGCCGCGCGGCCAGAAGCCTTATGGCAATCTTCAATCGCTTGCCCATGAGCGATTGTTCACGAATGTGTCGAAGCCGGCACTTCGAAGCTGAAGCGCATCAGCAGCAAGAGCGGCCAGTCGACGTACTTGGCGGCGCGAGGGGAAGCTGCGGCGAGAGCCTGGTCGATGGCATGTTCACTCAGATGATCGAGGTGCAATCTGGCCCGCGTCGCGGCCATGATGAAGTCGGCGATCTGGTGCGGATAGGACTGCGGTCGAGTTTCGCGGCCGGTGGCGGGGTCTGTGAAGCGGGCGGTGATGCCCAGAAGCATCATGGCCGGGTGCATGGCCGAAAGCAACATGAAGCCGTCGGGGCTGCAAATGCGCTTCAGCTCGGCGAAGAACGGGCTCAGGTCGGGGATGTGCTCCAGGACGAGACAGCACAGGACGCGGTCGAAGGAAGCCGATTCGAAAGGGAGGGGCGCGGTGATATCGTGTCGAACGAAACGTACGCTCTGGGCATGCGGTTTACGGCGAGCTTTGGCCAGCATGCCTTCGGAGAAATCCACAGCAGTCACCTTGGCGCCGGAGGCGGCCAGGCGCAGGGCGTGTCGGCCTGTGCCGCAGCCGATGTCAGCGACACGGAGTCCGTCCACATGGCCGAGTTGATCAGGAAGGTAGCGTTCCTCCAGCATAATCAGCGGGTTGTCCTCATCGTCGTAAATCCCGGCCCAGCGGTCATAGCCGGCACGGGCACTGAGCACGTGAACATGTGCTGAATCGGGATTGCAGGGGTCTGTTGTCACGTTCAATGCAAATACGCGGCCCGACGTGGTCCCGCCGGGTCAAGGCCCTTTCGGCCAAGTTCAGACCTCCTCGAAGCACGCGGTGAAGTGGCGGAGCACCTTGGGAGCCCGGACAATGCGGAGGCCGCGAATCTCGCGCCGCTTTCCGTACACTTCGGCGATCGCCTCGATAACGTAGTCCATGTGCGACTGGGTGTATACCCGCCGCGGAACGGCCAGGCGGACCAACTCCATCGCCGGCGGCTTGTGGCCTTCGCCGCCGAACATGACCGAACCGATCTCGACGGCGCGGATCCCGGCATGCCGGTATAACGCGCAGACGAGGGCCTGAGCAGGGAAATGCTCCACCTGAATGTGCGGGCAGAAGGCCTTGGCGTCTATGTAGATGGCATGCCCGCCGGGCGGTTCGACAATCTGAATGCCATGAGCCAGCAGCTTCTCACCAATGTACTCGACGCAGCGGATGCGATAGGCCAGGTAATCCTCTTGCAGCACTTCCTCATAGCCCTGGGCCATGGCCTCGAGGTCACGGCCGGCCAACCCGCCATAGGTTACGTACCCTTCCGTGAGGATGAGTAAATCGCCGGCCCGCCGGGAGAGTTGCTCGTCGCGAAGGAGCAGGACCCCGCCGATGTTCACCAGCCCGTCCTTCTTCGCGCTGATGGTGGCGCCGTCGGCCAAATCGAACATGTCGCGCACGATATCCTTGACCGGGCGGCCCTGCTGACCGGGCTCGCGCAGCTTGATGAAGTAGGCGTTCTCGGCAAAGCGGCAGGCATCCAGAACGAAGGGCAGCCCATGCTTGTCGCAAACGGCGCGGATCTCCCGCAGGTTGGCCAGGCTGACCGGCTGGCCGCCGCCGCTGTTGTTGGTGACCGTACACATGACGCAGGGAATCCGCTCAGGGCCGACGCGCTCAATCAGGCGGCGGAGGGCGTCGATATTCATGTTGCCTTTGAAGGGATGGCGGCTGCGCGGGTCTTTGCCTTCGGGGACGACCAGGTCGACGGCCTCGGCGCCGGAGTGCTCCACGTTGGCCCGCGTGGTATCGAAGTGGGTGTTGTTGGGAACGACTTTGCCCTTCCCGCCGATCAGCTCGAAGAGCAGCCGCTCGCTGGCCCGCCCCTGGTGCGTAGGCAGAATGTGCTCGAAGCCGGTCATTTCTCGCAGGCGGTCGCGGAAACGATGGAAGCTCGGTGAACCGGCATAAGATTCGTCACCGCGCATCACGCCCGCCCATTGATCGCTACTCATGGCACCGGTGCCGCTGTCGGTAAGGAGGTCGATGAGCACGTCTTGGGACTTGAGAAAGAAGACGTTGAAGCTGGCTTTGCGCAGGGCGGCCTCGCGGTACTCGGGCGTGGTCATGCGAATGGGCTCGACGACCTTGATTCGAAACGGCTCGATGATGGTCTTCATAACTTGCCTCTCCACTGGGGCCGGCGCAGTTCGGAGGGAGGACCGCGAAGCGAGCTCCTGATGGGCCGGCGGAAGGGATCATTGTAGGAGCGTCGGCGCCGGTCAGCGAGCCCGGACGGCATGGTCCGGTCCGTGATGCCCTCGCCAGTCGCCTACAACGTCGCCGAGACCGTAGGAGCAGAGTAAGATTGGGAGGGATCTATCACGGAGGCTCGAGCCAAGTGTCCGAGCTGCTTGTGGCCAGAGGCGTACGGGTGGAGTTTGAGAAGATCGTCGCGGTGCGCGATCTGGATCTCAGGCTCAGCGGCGGACAGCTCGTAGGGCTGGTGGGACCTAACGGTGCGGGCAAGACCACGCTGCTGCGGGCCTTGTCGGGCCTGCAGCCGTTGACGGCCGGGCGCGTCGAGGTCCTGGGACACGAGGTTGGCGGCGAAGGGCGCCTGACCAACCCGCAGTTGGGTCTGGGGCCCGACACGCCGCCGGTCTACGAGGAGCTGACCGTATTCGAGTTCCTGGAGTTCATTGCCAGGCAGTATCGGATCGACGCCGCAGCGCGGGCTGAACGGATCGATTTCTGGCTAGAGAAAGTGTGGCTCACCGAGAAGCGCAATCAGAAGATCAAGGAGTTGTCGCGCGGGATGCGCCAGCGGGTGTCTATCGCGCGGACCTTGTTGCCCAATCCCGGCGTGATTCTGTTGGACGAGCCAGCGGCCGGTCTGGACCCTGCAGGCCGCATATACCTTCGCGAGTTGCTCATCAGCCTGTGCAATCAGAACAAAGCCATGCTGGTGTCTTCACACATCCTCTCCGACATGGAGGACTACTGCACTCATATCGCCATCATGGGGCACGGGGAGATTCTGCGGTTCGGATCCGTGCGTGAGGTCGCCGATCATTCGGAAGATCGATGTCGGTACGTGATGTATCTGGTCGAGGCGCCTCCGGAGACGGACGGGATCCTGCAATGTCTGGAAGGCATTCGTTCGCTGCGGCGAAGCGACCACAAGGTGGAATTCGAGTACGACGCGGACCGAGCCCGCAGCCACGAACTGCTGCGTGAGATGATCAAGCGGGGGCTGCGGGTCTGCTCGTTCGCGCCCGTGGCACCGGACCTGGAGGACGCTTATCTACGGGCGGGGATCAGGCAGGTGGAGTGATGATCGGCGATACGGTGCTGAGCAACCCGATCTGTTGGGGTCAGTTTCGGCTGATGGGCGGGGCCCGTCGCGTGGGCATGTGGACAGGGGCTTACGCGGTCATCGCGGCGGCCACGTTCGGCGTTGCCTGCCGGTTCGCGGAGAATCTTACCGTGGCCCAGGTGGCCGACTACAGCCTGTATTTTGTGGGGTTCGCCCAACTGATACTCATCCTGCCGATCTGGGGCAATCGGATTTACAAGGCGGTCTGGACCGACATCAACGGGAAGATGATGGAATCCCACCGGCTGAGCCCGACCACGGGTTCCAGCGCGGTCGTGGGTTACATGATCGGCCCGGGTTTGCAGGTGGCCTGCCTGTGCATGGTGAATCTGGTGGCGGGGATCGTCCTTTGCTCTTTGTCGGGCAAGAACATGACCGCCTGGCTGGCCGGGCACGTGTACATTCTGTTTCTGGCCGTATTCGCCTGGAGCAGCACCGTGCTGGCATCGCTCTGTGTGGGCAAAGCGGCCGGGGCCATCACGGCCCTGTTCGTGGTGCTGCTTATCGGCGCGTGGAGGGTGGTGGAATTCGTTCCGGGGCTGGGTCTGATCTGCGGCACGGAGATGATCGGCTACTGCACGCGGGTGGCACAGGGAGGGAATCCCGGAGGCCTGCCGGCCGGGGCCGGGCTGTCACTGGTCGTGCAGATCCTGGTGATCCTGCTGTGGATGCGCGGGGCGGCGGGCAAGTTCGAGCGTCCCGATCTGCCGGCCCTCTCGACCGAGTGGGCATCGCTGGCCTATGCAGGCTGGCTGGTCGTGGCCCTGCTGGGCCTGGCTCGCGCGGAGGAGCTGCGGCTTCCGTTGCCCCTGGTTGGATTCGCCGCTGAGGCGGGCTGGCAGATTGTGGCGACGCTGATCGTCAGCCTGCTGTTCGTGATTCTCCCGCTGCGTTCGGCGGCCGTGGAGAGCCAAGGTTGGCTGCAGCAACATCGGGACCTGGCTGGTGACAAGCCGTCGTCACCGGAGATGGTAGCGCTGCTACTAGCTCTGACGACAGTGATCATGATCGCGAGTGTGCCCGTCTGGCTCTCGTCTCGCAGCAGCAGCGCGTCCGTCACGTGGCCGGCAGTTCGCGAGACTCTGATCTGGACGACAGCCAGTGTGGTACTGACGTATGTATCGGTGGCGGCGATGTACCGCGCGGCCTGTGCCCTACGCTGGAAGAAGGTCGACAGCCCGGTCATGTGGTTCGTCTTTGTGGTCTGGATTCTGTTGCCCCTGGGGGACGGCGTTCTTCAGGCATACCGCGAGGCGGCCACCCCCGGTTATGTCGCCGAGCCCACGGCGCTGACGGCGTGTTCGCCTGCGGGAGGACTGATTCTAGCCTGGAACGATGAGCCGCTCTTTCTGTGGGAGGGCCTGGTATTCCAGGCAGCCGTGTGTTTGGGGCTGTTCATCTGGCAGCGGCGGGCTGTGCGGGCTGTGCGGGCACGACGGGTTCTTGGGGGCAGGCAAACCTCCGGCGGTGTGCATCAGGGCGCCTAGAACCAGGGCATGCAGCCCATGGCTGCGGCCGAGTCCGAGCGTCAGGCCGCGGGACGGCTCGGCTCCGACGGTCCTGCCAGCCCTGTAGCCAGCGGGGCGCCTAATCGAGGTAGCCCAAGGCCCTCAGGTTCTCGATGGCTTCTTCATCGAGCTCAACGGTGTCGGCCCGGCCGCGGGCTCCGGCCACATACTCGCGGAGGTGTTTCTCAAGGGTGGCGGCGATCTCAGTGGACGCGACCGACGGCCCATCACGCAGGAGGTTGTTCTTCTCCTCCGGGTCCGCGTGCAGATCGTAGAGCTCGACGTCGTCCAGGTGCTCGGGCATGTGGCTGCGGCCGTGCCGAGCAACGGCGCCTGCGTCAAGTGAATAGATGAACTTGTACCGACCGGTCCTGGCCGCCTTCTTCTCCGATTCGTTGGCCAGAGCCTCGTTGACCGCAAGGCGATCTTCCCGGGTTTCGGGCCGCTCCCATAGCGGGCGCAGTGATAAGCCTTGCATTTCTTTGGGACCCCGCTTGATGCCAAGCACGTCCAGGATGGTGGGCATGACGTCGATCATTCGGACGGCCGAACTGACGCGGGTGCCGGCATAGCGCTGGTCAGGCAGCTTGATGATCAGGGGCGCACGCACCATTTCTTCGTACAAGGAGTGCCCGTGGGCGCCGTAGACGAAGTGGGGATTGCGCTCGCCAAACTCCTCGCCATGGTCGCTGGTGAGAATGATCAGCGTGCGATCGTAGAGGCCGCGGCGCCGCAAGTCTCGTATGAACTCACCGAGCCAGTTGTCCATGGACTTGATGCCGCCGTCGTAAAGAGCCCCACAGACCATCGCGTTATAGGCCTGCTTACTGAGGAGGAGGTACTTGGTCCGCTCGACGACATTCTTTTGCTCCTCAACGGTGGGACCGCGGTACTTTCGGGTGCGGGACGCCTCATGTAGGAACTGTCGGATCTCCGCGGCGGTATCGGGAGGAAGCACCTCGTCGAGGTAGGTGCCATCCAAGTATGGAGCGTGAACCTCGAAGTTATGCCAGAAGAGGAAGAACAGCCGCTCGGCGTGCCGGTCGATCCACTCGTTCATTTCCCGCATATTGAAGCTATGCAGCTTGTGCATGGTACAGACGTAGTGGTCGAAACCCTGATCGAATCCGATTCCGGGGGCCAGCGTGCCACCGCCGGTGAATGCGCCGGTTGTGTAGCCGCTGGCCTTCAGCACTTCGGCCAAGGTGACGCGCGAATCGGCGAGTCTGCTGAATTTGGCGCCGTGCTGCAGGCTGGCCTCGAGCTCCTTGATCGTCTGGGTGACGCCGTGAGTTGACGGATAGAGCGAAGTGAACATGGTCAGATGGGCCGGGGTCGTCCAGGGCGAGGAGGTGATGAAGTTCTCGAAGAGAATGCCGTCGCCAGCCAGGGCGTCGATGTTGGGGCTTACCTCGCGTTTCTCGTAGCCGTAGCAATTCAAGCGGTCGGCTCGGAGTGTGTCGACGGAAATCAGAACGACGTCGAATTGAGGAGGCGGGCCCGGCTCTTCCGCGGGTCGGCAGGCCGGGAGCAGTGCGAGCCCTGCTGCAATGCCGGCTAGACTGCCGGTCATGAGTCTATGGGCGCCGCCGTTTCGCTCCATGTGAGCACTCCGACAAGTACGGAGGGAGTCGTGCGGTTAATCTAGCCTGGCCGGGTCGTCCTAGGCGAGTAGTGATCGAAGTGCAGTATAGGTGCTGCGGGCTCGCAGTCCAAGGAAGAAACCAGGGGGCTACATTCGGAGTTGCCCAGACGCGTGGCCCGAACCGCCCATCTTTCATCGGGTCGGGTGAGCATGTGCAATCGGCGCACCTACCACCCTCACAGCGAACGGGACTCCTACTCGAAGTAGCCTAAAGCCTTGAGGTTCTCGATGGTTTCTTCATCGAGCTCGACAGTGTCTGCCCGGCCGTGGGCTCCGGCCACGAAGTCGCGGAGGTGCTGCTCGAGCGTGGCAGCCAATTTGGCGGTTTCCAGGGAGGGCGAGAAACGCAGGAGGTTGGTCTTCTCGGCCGGGTCTACGCGCAGGTCATAGAGTTCGACGTCTTTCAGGCGCAGAGTCTTCGGCATGAAGCTGCGGCCGTGCTGTGCTACGGTGTCGGCGTCGAGCGAGTAGATGAACTTGTAGCGCCCGGTCCGGACGGCTTTTTTTTCCTCCATCTTGATCAGAGCCTCACTTATGGCCAGGCGATCTTGCTGAGTCTCAGGCTGCTCCCAAAGAGGGCGGAGTGACAGGCCTTGCATGTCTTTGGGGGGGCGACTGACGCCGAGGATGTCCAAAATGGTGGGCATGAGGTCGATCATGCGGACGGTCGAACTCACGCGGGTGCCGGCATGCCGTTGGTGAGGCAGCTTGATGATCAGGGGCACGCGGACCATTTCCTCGTACACGGAGTGCCCGTGGTTCTGGTAAATACACTGGAGGTTGTGCTCGCCGAACTCCTCGCCGTGATCGCTGGTAAGAATAACTAACGCGTCCTCGTACAGACCGCGGTCCCGCAGTTCCTGCACGAATTTGCCCAGCCAGTCGTCAAAAGAGTGGATGCCGCCGTCATAGAGGGCCCCGGTCACCTCGGCAGTGAAGGCGTGGCGGCTGCGGAGGAACTGCTCGGAGCGCCAGATGATGTTGTCATGTTCGGTGGCTCCAGGGCCGCGGCGCACACGGATGCCGTCCACACCATTCAGGAATTCCTTGGCGGCAGCCGCGATATCAGGGGGAAGCACTTCGTCGAGGAAGGTTCCCTGCAAGTATGGCGCGTGAACCTCGTAGGTATGCCAGAAGAGGAGAAACGGCCGTTCGGCATGCCGCTCGATCCACTCGTACATGTCACGCATGTTGGACCTATGGAGCTTGTACATAGAGATTTCGTAATGATCGAAACCCTGGTCGAATCCGATTCTGGGGTCCATGGTACCGCCGCCGGTGAACGCGCCTGTTGCGTAGCCGCTGGCCTTGAGCACTTCGGCCAGGGTGACGCGCGAATCGGGAAGCTTGTTAAACGTGAACTCGGTCCCTTCCCTAAGGCTGTCCTTCAGCTCCTTAATCGGCTGGGTAACACCATGCGTGGTTGGGTAGAGCGAAGTGAACATGGTCAGGTGGGTCGGTGTTGTCCAGGGAGAAGAGGTGATGAAATTCTCGAAGAGGACACCGTCGGCGGCCAAGGCGTCGATGTTGGGGCTTACCTCGCGCTTCTTGTAGCCGTAGCAATTCAGGCGATCGGCGCGAAGCGTATCGACGGAGATCAGCACAACGTTGAACTCGGGTGGTGGGCCCGCGTCTTCAGCGGGGCGGCAGGCTGTGATCATCACGAGCACGCCCGCAACGCAGGTTAAACAGCAGGCCATAGACCGGCGAATAGCGCCGCAGTGTTCCATGTGCATACCCCGATTGCTGCCCGGGCGACCGCTAGGAGAGCATCGTTTCTCTGTGCGGACACGGTTGTGGCGCTACGCCGCCATCAGCTGAGTATATACGGGGGGCACGCGCCCTCCAAGGATAGGGCTGAGCCCTGCACAGATGGCTGCTGCGGCACGTGGCCTCGAGAAGTCTGCAAGGCAGGGCGGCCGTGTGCGCAGGTTCTTCCCGATGGGTATCGTGGCCGACGTGTAGAGAGTCTGCGTCCATGTTATAATCCGGAGATGATGATTATGCAGGGGTTGGAGACGCCTTCGGGCGCAAGGCCGGATGCCGGCCGGGACTCCACACAAGTCGGGTAATATGCGCCCGAGGTACTCGGCATGCCCCTTCCCTCAGACCCAACTCTCGACGATCCGCTGGCGTTTCCGCCGCTGCGCGTTTCTGCCAAGGCGGGGCGGTCGGGTCTCGCTGCGGCCCTCCTGGTTTTGATCGTACACGCGGGAAGTTATGGCTTCACCAGCGATGACGCGTTCATCGTGGCCCGATATGCGCGCAACCTTGTCGAGGGGCATGGCTGGGTCTACAACGTCGGCGAGCGGGTCGAGGGTTATACAAGCTTCCTTTGGGTGGCACTAACGGCATTGCTCGCCCGCCTGGGAGTGAACTACGTGACGGCCGTCCGGGCCCTTTCCTTGACCGGGGCTCTTGCGTGCGCAGCACTCATGTACCGGGCGGCGCCTCGCGTCGGCGTCCCGAGGGAGAGCCCTTTGGCATGCTTGGGACCGGCACTGTTTGCATCCACAGGGGCTGTCGCCTGCTGGGCGCTGGGCGGCCTGGAGGCGTGTGGCTTCGCTCTGGTCGTCCTGGCCGCGGTGTACTTGCTGAACGAGGAGCGGCCGCGCTCGGTGCAAGTGGCCCTGGCGGGGCTGATGTGCGGCCTCTGCATGCTGGTGCGTCCGGAAGGGATTCTGGTCTTCGTCGGCCTGGCTCTGTGTCTCATTCTCGAAGAAGGGAGGAAGTGCTGGCGACGAGTCGGGGAACTGGCTCTGCCTTGTGCGATCATAGCAGGCACTCACCTGTTGTGGCGACATTACTACTACGGGGACTGGCTACCCAACACCTACTACGCCAAAGCCGGCTTTGGCTATCACCAATGTTTGCGTGGGTACTCCTACGTTCATTCGTTCGTCGCGGATCACGGCGGGCTGATCTTGTGGGTCGTCCCGCTGGTGTGGCCCTGGGCGTCCGGCGGGAGCCTGTTCGCCCGGCGTTGCTCCCTGGTGGCCGCGCTGCTGACCCTGGGAGTGGTGCTCGTCGGCGGCGACGGGCTACCCATGTATCGCTTCATGGTTCCGATCGTGCCTCTATGGGCGATGTTGGTGCAGCAACTGCTTGCAGACCTTCTTCGGTTCGCGGGAAGAACCGAGGCCCAGATGGGAGCCACCGCCGCGCGAGTGGCGCTGGCCGGTCTGATTGCCTGCCTAATCGTTCCTCTGGCGACACCTCCCGAGTTGGCGTGGCAGTATGGCATGTACCGGACCCAGAGACACGTCGAAGTCCCAAACTGGAGAGCTGCGGGCGAGTGGCTGGCCGAGAACGCCCGCCGGGATGCGTCCGTCGCCTGTGTGCCTATCGGGGCCGTGGGCTATTACTCCAGACTTCATATCTACGACATGATGGGCCTGACTGATTCGCACATTGCCCACAAAGAAATGCAGCTTGGGACAGGGCGCGCCGGTCACGAAAAGCACGACGGGCCATACATTCTCTCCCACAGGCCGACCTACCTGCTGCTGGGCAACGTCCAGGTGCTGAAGATGAGGCTCGATCCGTCCGACCCAACATTCGTCAAACCCCCCAATCCGGAAATCCGTGCGCGTGAAGATGATATCTTTATGGCCGAATTGATCGATCTGTATGCCAAGCGTGTCGTAGAGCTGCCCAACGGCGGCTACTTGCACTTCCTCGAACGCAGGCCGGAGCTGTAGATGCGAACGCACATGAAGAATCGTGTCGAAGGCCTGCTGGTCCTGAGCGCCATACCGATTCTCCTTGGCATCGGCGTGATTCAGAACCGTTACTTCATCCATGACGACGCGTACATTTCCCTGCGATACTGCTCCCACCTGCTGCAAGGGGACGGCCTCACCTGGAACCCCGGTGAGCGGGTGGAAGGGTACACAGATTTCTTGCACATCATGCTCATCAGCGGACTTGGGTGGTTCGGCCTGGAACTGACCATGGCGGCTCGCGTAGTCAACTTCGCGGCCCTGCTGCTGACGGTCCTGTTCGTCGCGACGTTCCTCCTGCGGCGTACTGCAAGAGTAACAAGGAATACCAGTCTGGTATGCGTGGGCGTTCCCGTGCTGTTCGTCGCGGCCTCCTACCCTTTGATCACCTGGTGTTGGGGAGGGCTCGAAGGACCGCTGTTCACTCTGCTGAGCACCCTGGGAATCGGGCTCGTACTGACCGTTCTGGAGGGACGCGGAGGGACCCGCTGCGCGGCACTGGCAGGCCTGGCCTTCGCTCTGGCGGTGTTGACCCGACCGGACGCAGTCGTTTTTGTCGCGGTAGCCGTCGCGTTCATGGCAGTGAATCTTTGTCGAGGGCAGCGGTACGCGGGGCGGAACTGGCTCGCGCTGCTGGTCGTGTTCGGGCTCGTGGTGTTGGCCCACGGGGCCTGGCGGATCTCCTACTACGGCGATTGGGTGCCGAACACCTTCTACGCGAAGATGGTGGGCCTGCCGCGAGAGAGCCTGGACATGGGGCTGATGTATCTGACCAGCTTCTGCCTGGCACCGCCGTATATTCTTCCATTGACGCTTCTGTTGTCTCCGTTCGCATTCCGCAATGAGAATCGCAAGATGTCGCTCTATCTGGCGTCGAACCTGGCGGCGTATCTGGCCTTCATCGTCAGCGCCGGCGGCGATCACATGCCCGCCTTTCGCCTCACCCTGCCACTGATCCCCATCTGTGCACTGCTGTTGTTCGCGTCTCTAGACAACCTGACTCGGGGCGCACTCCGCGGTAATGTTCCGGCCGTCGCCGTGGTCGGCGTATTGCTCGTCGCCATTCAGATTCGGCAACCGGGCGGCGAGTTCAAGGATCCCGCGGCCTTCTACGGAACCATCATAGGGGAATATATACGCGGCGCGTGGCCGGCCGGGTCCCTGGTGGCCCTGCACACCGCGGGCTCCACGCCTTACTATGCCCCAGAGAACACGTACATCGACATGCTGGGGCTGAACGATCGATACATCGCCAGGAGAAGGATCCCCTTCTACCAACTATCCTGGCAACGGGCACCGGGTCACGGGAAGGGCGACGGCAAGTACGTGCTGTCCAGAAAGCCCGACTACATCATCCTTGGCGCCGCGCTGGGAGTGAGCGTGGAGGATCCGTGGTTCCTTTCTGATGCGGAACTGCGCGACGACCCCGAGTTCCACCAGGACTATCAGAAGCGGATCGTACATATCAACGCCAAGCCTTACTACGGATATGAAAGGATGGAATCGGCCAGCACGGGTTCCGTAAGATTCATCTACTACGAGCGAGTGGAATCCGGATGAGACTCGGTCGCTCACTGCATCCCCGCAGCCCCGGCGGCCGCCGCCATATCGCATGAGGAAGGCAAGGGGCACCGAGGCTGTCGAGAGGGACCCGCGTCAGTCACGTTTCCAGGCATCAAGGTTGACGAGAGTCTCGGGACGTCTTCCGTCCAGCGCAGCGATGATGTTCCGTGCAGCCAGGCGGGCCATGCGGGCGCGTGTCTGCTCGGTGGCCGAGCCCAGGTGCGGCGACAGGACGACGTTGTCCAGCTCGCGCAGCCCCGGCGCGAGGGCGGGCTCGTCTTCGTACACGTCCAGCCCGGCGCTGCCCAGCCGGCCGGAAGACAGGGCCTCGACCAGGGCGCGTTCATCGACGACGGGCCCGCGGGAGGTATTGATCAGGCAGGCGGTGGGCTTCATCAGAGCCAGTTGTTCTGCGCCAATCAGGTGATGCGTTTCGGGGGTCAGATTCACGTGGAGCGTCACGAAGTCGCTCTCACGGAGTAATGTCGGCATGTCTACCCTTGTGCCGCCGAAGCGTTCGATCTCGGTGCTGGGGCGCTGGTCAACGTAGAGGATGCGCATGCGGAAGCCCGTGGAACGCTGGGCCACAGTCGTTCCGATGCGTCCGGCACCGATGATGCCCAAGATCGACTCGGTGGGATCTCGCCCAAGCAGTTGCAGTGGGCTCCAGCCGGACCACCTTCCGGAACGCATCAGGTGATCGCCTTCGATCAGGCGTCGGGCCGCCGCAAGCAGCAAGGAGAAAGCCAAGTCGGCGGTCGCGTCAGTGAGCACATCGGGCGTATTGGTGACCAGGATGCCGCGACGGGTCGCGGCCTCGAGGTCGATATTGTCGTAGCCCACGGCGTAGTTGGCGAAGATACGGCACTGAGGCCCGGCGGCAACCAACACCTGGTCGTCCACACGGTCATGTAACAAACAGATGACGCCGCGGCGTCCAGGGACGGAAGCGTGAAGGCGTTCGCGAGGCATAGGCTCGTTGGTGCCGACGTCGACGGAGAGCCCGGCTTCCGCGAGAGTCTGTTCGGCGGCATCGGAAATGCGACGCGTGATCAGAACGTCCTTCATGCACATAGTGTAACGGGCAAATGTGGACGAAGTAAAACGCGGAACACGCGGAGCGGCTGCTGTGGTCCTTGGGTGCCGCGGCGGCACCTCGCGCGTTTGACACATGTCGAGGAGTTGGACCGCAAGAGTCAAGAGCACCCGGCCCGGGCCCTGGCGCGCCTCGGCATGCCCGCGGTGCAGCAAGTCCCGGTTGGGCGGTTCTCGCCCGGGGCTTATAATGACGGTCCTGACCGACCTGCTGCAGTGCGATGGTCGATGACACCCGGCGATCGTGCGGGGGCACCCGCCGATCCAGTCGAGAAAGGATCAAACATGGAAGTCGTGCTTAACGGCAATTCCCTGTCCATCGAACAGGTCTGCGCGGTGGCCCGCCACGGAACCAAGGTTTCGGCCTCTCGTGAGGCCCGCGAGAAAATGCAACGGTCGCGCGACGTGATCGAGCGATGCGTGGCCGAGGGGACCGCAATCTATGGGGTCACCACGGGGATCGGCGAATTCGCGCGGATTCGCATCTCGCCGGAGCAGAGCGCCGAGCTCCAGCGTCGCATCATCTACAGCCATTCAGCGGGGACGGGCAATCCGCAGCCGGAGGACGTGGTGCGGGCAGCCATGCTGCTGCGAGCCAACGTGCTGGCCAAAGGATACTCGGGGGTGCGTGTCTGCCTGATCGACACGGTGCTGGACATGATCAACAGGGGCGTCGTGCCGTACATCAACGAGAAGGGATCGTTGGGGGTCAGTGGCGACCTGTCGCCGCTGTCGCAGTTCGCCGAAGTGGCCATCGGCGAAGGACGGGCCTGGTACAAGGGCGAGTTGATGTCTGGCGGGGAGGCTATGAAGAAGGCCGGCGTCAAGCCCACCGACCTGACCTACAAGGAAGGCCTGGGGTTGATCAACGGGTCACAGATGATGACGGGCGGCGCGGCCCTGCTGGTTTACGACGCCGAGAGAATCCTCAAGAACGCCGTGATCGCGGCGGCGATGTCGGCCGACGCCTTGCGGGCGGTGGCCCGTGCCTTCCACCCGCTGGTGCACAAGGTGCGTCCGTTCGGCGGCCAGAACGCGGTGGCGGCCAACCTGCTCAAGCTGTTCGCCGAGAGCGAGGTCATGGCCCATCGCACAGGTCGGGTGCAGGACGGGTACAGTGTGCGGTGTACTCCACAGGCCATGGGACCGTCATTCGACACGCTGGAGTACGTCCGCAAGGTAGTGACCACCGAAATGAACTCGGCGGCGGACAATCCGTTGTTCTTCGGGGACGAAGGTGAGTACTTCGCGGCGGGCAACTTCCACGGGCAAAACGTGGGTATGGCCACGGATTTTCTGTGCATTGCCATGTCCGAGATCGCCGATCTGGCCGAGCGGCATATCAACCGCCTGATGAATCCCACGCTCTCGGGGCTGCCCGACTTCCTGGTGGAAGGCAAAGGTCTGAACAGCGGGCTGATGGTATCTCAATACACAGCCGCGGCGCTGGTATCTGAGAACAAGGTGCTGTCGCATCCGGCCACGGTAGATTCGATCAGCGTGTCCGCCGACCAGGAAGACCACGTCAGCATGGGGCCGATCGCGGTCCGCAAGTGCACGGAGATCCTCAAGAACGTGCGCACGGTTCTGGCCATTGAGATGATGGCGGCCGCGCAGGCCTTTGAGTTTCAGGAGGGGCGTCGGCCGGGCAAAGGGACTGCCGTCGCCTACGACCTGATCCGCGAGAAGGTCCCGCCGCTGGAAAACGACCGCGTGTTGTACCCGGATATCGAAGCGATCCGGCTGATGATCGAGGATTGCAGCATCCTCCAGGCGGTCGAGGCGGAGGTGGGACTGCTCGCGCTGGCAAGAGACATGGATTTGTCGGGGCCGAATGTGGAGCCGGAGGAGACCAGGGTTTAAAGTTCAAAGTCCAAAGTAAAAAGCGCGGATGAGGCACAGAACGCAAAGGCGGCGTCATGGCTGGGACTAAGCAGTTCGAAGATCTTATCGCATGGCAGAAGGCGCGGGAGCTTGCGCGCGCCGTGTACCACGCGACGAGGCAGCCGGCGTTCGGTCAGGATCTCGGCCTGAAAAGGCAGATCCAACGAGCGTCAGTCTCCGTGATGTCCAACATCGCCGAGGGCTATGAGCGGGGAAGCCAGAAGGAGTTCAGCCGCTTTCTGGCTATCTCGAAGGCATCATGCGCCGAGGTGAGGTCTTTACTCTACGTCGCTGCGGACGCCGGATACGTTCCTCCACCAACCTTCGAGGACTTTATGGCAAAGGCTGAGGAGGCAAGCAGAATCATCAGCGGGTTGCGCACTTCCGTTCAGCAGCACGAATGAACTGCGTCAGGCGGCAGGGTGCCAGAACCTCGTGTAGAGACGTCGTTGCCCACTTTCGACTTTGGACTTTTGACTTTGAACTCAGGTTTGGTCGCCAAGGGTGGCCAGCAGTTCGGCGTGGAGGGTCGGTCCGGCGGCAAGGAAAGGCATGTCCTTGTCGGCGACGGCGGCGGGATTGGCAGGAAAGAGATCGGAGCCGTCCGCGCCACTGATCTTCCCGCCGGCCTCACGGACCAGCAGCCAGCCAGCGGCGACGTCCCAGATCTTGCACTCGTAGGCGTAGGCGGCGTCCAGCCAGCCGGCCGCCGTGTAGGCCAGGTGCAAGGCCGTCGACCCCGTGTTACGCACGTTGGCCTGATCCATCCACCGGTGTACGGCTCCGGGCATGGGGCTGCCGTGGCCGGAGGGCGCGCCGATCAATGAGTTCTTGTGTAGCGGTCGATCCCGGACTTCGAGGCGCACATCTCCCGCAAGCGCGCCGCGTCTCTCCGTGCCGTGATAGAGTCTGTCCGCAAGTGGGTCGTAAATGGCACCGACCACGGGCAGGCCGTCGCGCAGCACACCGACCGACGTGCAGAAACACGGAAAGCCCCGGAAGTAGTTGCGTGTACCGTCAATCGGGTCAATGACCCAGCAGAACTCGGCCTCGCCGGCATCGGGCAGGGCATGCTCGTCCTGGCGATCTTCTTCGCCGAGCACCGCATGATGCGGGAACTGACGGGCGACGGCATCCACGATGAGTCGCTGGGCCGCCAGATCGGCCTCGGTAACGATGGTCTGATCGGCCTTGCGAGAGAACTGGACGTTGCCCCAGTAGTCGAGGGCCAGACGAGCCGCTCGACGGGCAAAATCGTTGGCCGCCGCCGAAAGTGTATCCAGAAGCTCATCGTCACTCATGTCGTAATGGTAGCACAGGGGCTCGAATGTGTCCCGCGACACTGGACGAACACATCTGAGGGAACGGATACGGGGCGAAGCCTACGTGCCCGCGAGGTCGTCGAGGGACTGAACCATGCGGTGGGCAGAGGCTATCTGTTTCTTGCGAAGCAGCCTGTTCAGGGAGTTGGTCACCGCGCGGGTGTCGGCGGCGTAAATGGACGCGGTCAGCGTGCGAGCGATGGCGCTCTCGACAAGCTGCAGACCCTGCGCCTGCTGCCATTGGGCCGGGTGGATCGCGCGGATGCCCTCAGCGTGCTGCTCGAGCAGGCCCCAGCGCGGCGGCAGCTCATTGATCCTGACGAGGTCAGGCGGCGTAAGCAGCCAGTGCACGTTAGCCATGGGTCGGGCGAGGCATGCGGCAAACTTGCCGAGGTTCGAATGGCGGTGGCACGGCCGCCCACGGAAGCGCATGAGGATGCGCCGGCGGCGTTCCTGGACCGCCTGCCGCACCTGGTCGGGGGTGGCCGCCTCCCGAAGGAAATCCGAGCGGGTGCTCTTGCACTCAACGATGACGGCCTGCCAGAGGGCCCCGGCACGGCGAGCGCGGCGAGGTCGGCGGCCCGGTCGCGCGCCGTTCGGCAACGACCCTGCGTTGTGTCGTGTCGTGCCGGGCCGCACGGCGTGTGCCCCGTAGACCACGGCGCGGCTGATGTCACCACCGGGGCGGCCGACGGCGGCCGCATCAACCACACCGATGCCATGGACGGGCACCTCGGCGGCCACGGCCCGGAACCCCTGGTTCCACAACCACCAGCAGGCTGCCTCCTTCAGTCGTCGATGATCGTCGCTCTCGCCGGGCAAAACAGCCTTCCTCGCGTCACGGCGCTTCTTCGGTGAGGAATGGTAGCGCACTCCGTACGACCATATCCGCGGAGTCGTCGGGGCCGACGTCGATCCAGCGCGCGCTGCGGAAACGCTTAAGCCAGGTGCGTTGGGCCTTGGCGAACTTTCGCGTGTTGATCTTGATGGCCTCGACCGCATCCTCCAAGGTCGGGCGGCCGGTCGAGCCGACCAGCGGCGTGCCTTGTAGGTAAGCGATCAACTCAGCGTAACCGAGTGCCTGGCGGGCCTGCTCGCTAAGCGGCGGTTCCTTGAGCAGCGACTTCACCTCATCCAGGAATCCGGCTTCCATCATTCGTTTGACGCGGGCGTTGATGCGGCGTGACTGATCCTCCTTATCACGGCGCAGGCCCACGAAGCGGCAGTCGTAGGCGGGATGTTGCTGGTTCCACTGGGTTTGCAGGTCCGTGATGGGTCGGCCGGTCAGCTCGAAGACTTCCAGAGCTCGCTCGATGCGGCGCAAATCGTTGGGGTGGATTCTCGCAGCGGCCTCGGGATCAACGCGGGCCAGCTCGGCGTGGAGAGTCGCGGTGCCCTCGGCCGTGGCGCGATCGCGCAGCCGGGCGCGGAACGCGGGATCGGCCGGCGGCCCGTCGAAGAGGCCCTCGCTGATGGCCTTGGTGTAGAGTGTGGTTCCGCCGCAGAGGATCACCCGTTTGCCGCGGGCGTGGATGTCGGCAATGGCCTGCTCGGCCAAGCCGCGGTACCGGCCGACGCTGAAGCTGTCCTGCGGCTCGACCACGTCGATCAGATGGTAGTGTACTTCGCGTCGCCTCTCGGGGCCGGGCTTGGCGGTGCCGATATCCATGCGGCGATACACTTTCATGGCGTCCACGCTGATGATTTCGGCGTCGAGGCGGCGGGCCAGGGCATGGGCGAGGGAGCCCTTGCCGCTGGCGGTGCAGCCGACAATGAAATCGAGACGGACGGGCATGGTACACAGCAGTATACGCCCGCGACTTGATTCGGGCGAAGGCCCGGCGTAGTCTCATGGCACGCGGGCCGGGCGGTTCGCGAACGAGTGGAGGACAAATCGATGAAGCGGTTCGCAGGGTTGGCAGCGTTGTTGATGGTAGCGTGGGTGTTCTCCGGGTGCCTGAAGGTCGATGCCCCGAGGGAAGTGAACGTCGGTTCGGCCCCGCCACCGAAAGCGGACTGCGGACGGAGGCCCGACACCTACAACGAGGCCTGCCGAGAATGGCAGGTCTTGTGCGAC
>CP070685.1:2043275-2048720 GCA_020352895.1 Phycisphaerales bacterium | reverse complement strand
GCGTCGGTCCACGTTCCGATGCCGCCGATGCCGCTGACGGGCAGCCGGATCTCGGGATCCGAGGCGATCTGGGAGACCATGTTGAGAGCGATGGGCTTGACGGCCGGTCCGCAGTATCCGCCGTGGGAACCCAGTCCTCCGACGTGCGGCCTTGGTTGCAGCGTGGCGAGGTCGATGCCCATGATGGAGTTGACCGTGTTGATCAGGGAGATGGCGTCGGCGCCGCCGCGCTTGGCGGCGCGGCCGATGGCCCGGATGTCGGCGATGTTCGGCGTGAGTTTGACCATCACCGGTGTGGCGGCCACTTCCTTGACCCACTCGGTGATCATGGTGGTGTACTCGGGCACCTGGCCGACAGCCGAGCCCATGCCCCGCTCGCTCATGCCGTGGGGGCAGCCGAAGTTGAGCTCGAGTCCGTCGGCGCCGGTGTCCTCGGTCCGACGAACGATCTCGTGCCAAGCCTCGCGCTTGGACTCGACCATGAGTGAGACGAACAAAGCACGGTCGGGAAAATCACGCTTGATGTTGGCGATCTCCCGGAGGTTGTCGTCGAGCGTGCGGTCGCTGATCAACTCGATGTTGTTGAGCCCCATGACCTTGTGCCCCTGATAGTCGGCGGCGCCGTAGCGGGAGGCGGTGTTGATGATGGGATCGGTGGAGATGGTTTTCCAGACGGCGCCCCCCCAGCCGGCCTCGAAGGCGCGGCGCACCTGGTACTCGGAGTTGGTCGGCGGGGCGCTGGCCAACCAGAACGGATTGGGGCTGCTGACGCCACAGAAGTCAATGTGCAGGTCGACCTGGGGCCGAGGCTGGAAATCATGCGACTGGGAGATTTCGGTCATGGCGGATCCTCAGTTCTCTTGCGCGAGGCTCATTCCGACAGCATTCGATGGATGCCGGCGGCGGCGATCTTCCCTGCCTGCACGGCATCGACGACTTCTTTTCCACCGTTGACGCAGTCGCCGCCGGCGAACAGCCGTGGCACTGAGGTGGCGTGAGTGGCGGGATCAACCTTCACGTTTCCGTCGCGAGCGATCTTCAGTCTGGGAACGGTCATGAGGAGATCGCGCCGCGTGACCTGCCCGAGGGCTTTGATGACCATATCGGCGGGGAGCGTAAAGTCCGACCGCGGCACGCGGATGAGCCTGGCCTGTCGCCCGGTGCCCTGAAGGCGGTTGCGTGCGAAGCGAACGCCGCAGGCGCGGCCCTGCCTGAGCACGACGCGAAGCGGTCGGGCCAGCCACTCGAAGTGCACGCCTTGGGCCGCGGCCAGCTCGTACTCGTGATGGAAGGCCGGCATGGCGTCGCGGTCTCGCCGATAGGCAATGATCACTTCCTCTGCGCCGAGCTTCCTGGCGGCGACGGCGGCATCGATGGCCGTGTTCCCTCCGCCGATGACGACAACCCGCCGGCCTACGCGGGCCTTGTTCAATGGACCCGTGTGGGTCTGGTAGATGAACTCCAGTGCCTCCCAGACACCGGGCTTGTCCTCGCCCGGGATGTTGAGGCGGGTGGTCGCGCCGAGACCAACGCCGAGGAACACGGCGTCATGCTCACCCAGCAGTCTGGCCAGCGCGGCCCCGTCGATGGGCTTCCTGAATCGGAGGTCGAGGCCCATGCGCTGGACTCGATGCACTTCAGAGAGGGCGTATTGGGTGCTGATCTTGTAGGCGGCGATGCCCAGTGTGTTGAGGCCACCGGCGACCTTGCCGGCCTCAAAGACCACCACGCGATGGCCGTGCTTGCGCAACTCGTGAGCGCAGGTCAGGCCGGCCGGCCCGGCTCCCACCACGGCAACGCTCTTGCCGGTGTCCGGGCCGGGCTGATGAAAATCGATTTCCCGCTCGTCCGCTGAGTCGCAGGCGAACCTTTGTAACCGCCCGATCTGGATCGGGTCGTTGAGCAGCGTGTTGTCCACGCAAGCTCCTTCGCAGAGGACCTCCGTGGGACAGACACGCGCACACGAGCCGCCGAAGATGTTGGCGTCCAGGATCACTTCCGCGGCACCGACCGCGTCGCGATGGAGGATTCGGTAAATGAACCCAGGTACATCGATGTGCGTGGGACAGGCGCGGGTGCATGGGGCATCGTAGCAGTACAGGCAGCGCGAGGCTTCGGCCACGGCTGCGTTCGCCGTCAGGGCAGGGTGAATCTCAGCGAAGTTCTCACGCAAGGCTCTGGGCGAGAGCCCGCCGGCAGCTTTGGCCATGATCGATCCTCCTGGTCGATGCAGAGACAGGCAGGCCGCGCCCCACACGGCTCGCCAGGCAGGGTTCATGGTGCCGTGTTTCACAGAAACCCGACGTTGGCCCGCGCGATGAACTGCCCGTGGCCATTTTTACCGACAAAGTTGTGATTCTCCACCACCTGCCGCCCGCGACAGAAGGCATGCTCGGCGAAGCCGGCCAGCGACCAGCCCTGGTACGGGCTCCAGTCACAGTTGGTCTGCATCTTCCTGCAATCGACTTCGCGCTTGTCCGTCGGGTGAATGACGGCCAGGTCGGCATCGCTGCCGACAGCCAGGGCACCCTTGCGCGGAAACAAGCCCATGACCTTGGCCGGGTTGGTGCAGCACTTGGCCACGAACTGGTTGACCGTGAGGCGGCCCTCCAGGACGCCGTGCGTGTAGACGACCGGCAGAAGCGTCTCGATGCCCGGCATGCCCATGGGAATCTTGGTGAAATCCCCTTCCCACATGGCTTTCTGTTCGCGGGTGAAGGTACAGGTATCGGTGGAGACGACGCAGACCTCGCCACTCTTCAGGCCGGCCCACAGGCGCTCCTGATCGTGACGTTTCTTGATCTGCGGACAAGTGGCATACAGGTGGCCGTCTTTGCCCGCGAACAGGCTGTCGTCAAGCACGAGGTACTGGGGGCAGGTCTCGGCCAGCACGTGCACCCCGTCGCCCTGTGCCTGCCTGACCAGGTCGGCTCCCTCTCCCGTGCTCATATGCACAACGTAGAGCCGCCCCTGTGTCTCCCGGGTCCAGCGGATGGCCCGTTCGATGGCTTCGGCCTCGACGAAGCACGGGCGGGTGATCGTGTGGAGATAGGCTCCGTGTTTGCTCATTTCCTCCGGGGTGTGGTGACGGGCGATGAGCAGATCGAGCACGCGGCTGGACTCGGCGTGGACCATCAACATGCCACCCAGCTCTTTCAGGGTCTCCAGAGCGCTGAACATGGCCGCATCGTCGGACTGCCATCCCTCGCTCTCGTAGATCATGAACTGCTTGAAGGTGGGGATGCCCTGTTCGACCATTTTCTTGATCTCGGGCGCCTGACGCGACCAGTTGGTGATCGCCAGGTGGAACGAGTAATCGACGCAGGCCTTGTCCCGGGCCTTGGCGTGCCAGTTGTCCACGGCCTGCTGAAGGGTCTGTTCGCCATAGGGGATGGCAAAGTCGATGACCGTGGTCACGCCACCACAAGCGGCCGCCCGCGTGCCCGAGTCGAAGTCGTCAGACGAGACGGTGCCACAGAAGGGCAGATCCAGATGAACGTGCACGTCCACGCCGCCGGGTATCAAGTAGCGCCCCCGAGCGTCGACGATCTTAACGCCGTTGGCTTGCGTAGCTGCAAGGTCCTGGCCGATGGCCACGATCTTCTCTCCGCTGATGCCCAGATCAGCCTCGATGATGTCGTTCGAGCTGACCAATTGGCCGTGCTGAATGATGGTGTCCAGTTTCATGGCAACTCCTCTGGAGGGGTTCGGCCTTGAGCCGGAAGTGCGTATTGTCACACGTGGACCGGTGAATCGTCAAGTTGACTTTGCACTCCACACACAAGAGGAATACGGGCAACAGCAGGTCAATCGTCTGGCGGTGGCGATCGGCCGGGCTCTCCAGCAGCGGCCTTGAGCCATCGTTCAGTCGCCGACGGGCTTCTCAGACTCCAACTGCTCTGCCAGAGATCGAACCGGCGAGCCGACTGCCTTCGTGCGCTTGACAAACTTCTGAACGAACTGCGAGTTGGGAACAGTGATCCGACCGCCGTCCTCGGTTTTTAGAAGCGTGTACATGAAGTTGATATCGATCACTTCGCCCGAGATGCCCTCCGGCTGGATGTCCACGCGCTCGCCCACGTTAAACGGCCGCCAGACGAGGATCATCAAGGTGGCCAGGATGTTGCTCAGTAGACTCCACACGGCCACGAAGCCGACGGCCACCATGGCCAGCAGCGCGGACAGCGGAGCCCAGAGGCTCTCGATGCGATAGCCCGCCATGGTGACGACGATCAGCAGCACCACCGCGCTGAGCAGGCCTCGCACCCAACGTCGGATGATGCTGGAAGTGCTTTCGGGCAGCCGGCCGGAGGCGACCACAGCTTTCAGTGCCGTGAAGAGCACTCGATCGACGAGCAGCGCGGCAACGACCACGATCGCCAGGATCGCACAGATCTTCCAGTCAAACCACGCCCAATACGAGTCGCCGACCCACATGTGCAGGATCAGGATAAGGGCGGTGACGCTTCCGGCCAGGCGCAACAGCGTCTTGAACAGGCGCACGAGGTACCCGCCGGAAGGAACCAAGGACTCGGCAGACTCGCCGTCGGCCGCGTCGAGCGGTCGGGTCGCGTCGGAGGCGAGCTCGAAGCTCACGGTTGGCCCCAGCTTCTCCACCAAGTCGCAGAGGTACTCCACGATCACACTGACGATCACGATGATGGCGAGGCTGGCCAGAAGCCCGCGGCCCACAAAACCGACCAGCATGCCGTAGCCGAGGATCTGCATCACCAGCAGCGCGAGCACCAGCAGGAACAGGATGGGGTGCATTGCGGAGACCAAGATGTGCTTCCAGTCGGCGCGGGACCCGCCAAGGAGGTCCGCCAAGCGAGCACGCCGCGAGACGAAACCCAGGAGAATCAGAAGGAAGCCAGCCTTGAAGACCTCCGCAAGCAACGACTGAATGCCGGGGGCCGTCCTCAGGAAGAACAGCAAGGCCAGCAGCGGCAGGAAGAGCAGGCCCAGCACGAGGGCGGCAATGCAGGTTCGCCGACAATGCCGCGCGACGGTATCGCTGCAGGGCACCACACGATGGACGGGTACGGCCGTGTCGAAGGCATGATGGGCCAGGCGAATCAGGACGACGATGATTACGACCAGGCCGAGGAACCAGGCGATGGGCTGGGCCCGATGGGGCGGGAGCGCCGCCGCCCAGGCAACCACCCCGAGGGCCAGAAAGAACGGCAGAAGGATGGCCAGGTCGCGTATTAGCCGGCAGAGAAGGATATTCACCCGAGTGCTGAAGCGACGGGCCGCGCCATCGGCCGCGCTGACCGCCTGTTCGCTTTCGAGCCGTCGCGTAGCCGTCTCGATGGAGGCCGCCGCCCTTCGGCGAAGCCACACGGCGATGAGCCCGGCTACGGTAAGCACTCCGATACCCAGGACCCAGTCCACGCCTGCAACGTCGCCGAGGTCATCGCGAACACCACGGACCCAGGTGGTCAG
>CP070685.1:2041981-2043175 GCA_020352895.1 Phycisphaerales bacterium | reverse complement strand
TGGGGGAGCAGGCCACGTAGATCAGGTGCGATCGGCCCGTGTTCGCAGCGCCGGGGATTGCGCGGGTAACCATGGGTCTCAGCCCGCGTAGCACGGCGCCGTATCGAGGTTTGCCGGCACCCGGCCGGGATACGGCGACCGCACCGTCCGCGAGCCGCACTTCCTGGAACAGGTCGAAGACCCTCTTGCTGATGCAGAACAGAGCAGCGCCCGTGGCCACCCTGTACCCATCAACGCTCTCCTCGATCCGAACTGGCGCTGCCGGCTGCGCTCGGGATGAAATGCCGCTGCCGTATTCGAGTGTATATGTCTGTGTTGCGCCGGCATCGATGTCGGCCTGAAAGTCCACCAGCAGCCAGCGGATGCTCTTGTCCGGGCGCCACAGACCTGAAGCACGAAACTGCGCGGGAACCTCTGCACCGTTGCGCATGAGGCGTACCTTTTCTGCGTCGCGCAGTCCGCCCTTGGGTAACGGGACACCGAACGTGACCGGTTCGCCACGGCGAGCTACGCCTTGGCGTTCGACGACGCTCAATTCGACCGTGCCTGCCGCCAGCGCTCTGTTGCCGGTTGACCAGAGCACCAGGGCAAGCAGGCACAGGGCCCACGCACCATACAACGATCGTTTGCCATTCATGGTCGGTCCTCCAATCGCGGCATCAGGCATAGAGCCCACGTACCGCTTCACCGGGGATTGATTACAACCTCGAAGTCCCTGCCGCGTATCCGCCGGAGCTCCGCATGCAGAACTGGAATCCTCGGATCTGGTGCAACGGAGATCGCCCACTCGATCCCGTTATCGGCGACGAGCATGCCGTAGTCCTTCAACCCCCTCAGGATTGCTTGCACCTCGGGCGAGAAGGGAGAAACGTCGAAGTCCCGTCGCAGGCGAAAGCGCTCACCCATGCGGGGGTAGTCGCGATTCTTGTGGCGGCTGGCGTAGTGTGTGGCGGGGGCGACGTACGCGCGCTGGGTCTTCCGGATCGTTACCCGCATGGCATGCTCGACCTTGCCTCGCTGCAGCTCATCGTAGCGCACGACGGCGGGAAAGATCGGCAGGCCTGCAGCATCGGCGCTCGTCCAGCCGGCCGGGCGGAGCCGGTTCGTCTTCAAATCGAAGACCGAGGCCTGGGCCGCCTGCCACCCTGAGTCGACCCGCTTCATCTGGTAGAACTCATAGAGCATGCGGCGAGA
>CP070685.1:2031206-2041881 GCA_020352895.1 Phycisphaerales bacterium | reverse complement strand
GCTCATTGTCAATTGCATGACGGACGTCAATCCCGGTTTCATTGAGTGGGAGTGGCATTAGACCCGGCTGTTTCGGACCACGGGGGGCCGGTGTCGGCTTGCGACGGGCCGGCCGGCAAGGCTAGAATGTTAATCTAAGGCCTGCCAAGAGGTTGAGCCTCATTTGCGTGCTGAGTGTTGCATTGGCGCGGGCTGAGAGGGCCGTCCGGATGATTAGCGAATACCATGCTCCGGCCACGGTGGAGGATGCCGTCGCACTCAAGGAGCGGCTTGCCGACTCGGCGGTGTATCTGGCGGGCGGCACGGAAGTCAATTCGGCAGCGTTTTCCGGGGTGCCGGAACACGTCATCAGCCTCGAACGTTTGGGACTAACGGGTATCCGGTCCGCCGGGGCCGAGCTTACTATCGGTGCCTGTTGCACGATCCAAGAGATCATCGCGTCGGCGGAGGTTCCCGAGTGTATCAGGGAGGCTGGGCAGCACGTCGTCAACCGCAACATCCGCAACTTGGCCACGATCGGCGGGCAGTTGGGCAGCAACAAGTCGTGCGGCAATCTGCTGCCGATGCTGATTGTTCTTGAGGCGGTCGTGGAGGTCGCGTCGCGGGGCGCTACAGAAGCGATCCCGGCAATCGAATACGTCGCCGGCGAGCGGAAGGAACTGATTCTTCGCGTCCGGATTCCAAAGCATGATCGGTCGCGTTCTGTGGCTGTCGAGAAGTATGCTCGGACGGCGAACGATCTTTCCGTTGTGACGGCTGGGGTGTCGGTGGCTCGAGACGGTGAGCTGATCGATCGGCCGCTGATCGCGGCCGGCGGCGTCGCGGAGCACGTGATTCGGCTGGAGGCGGTCGAGCGGGCGCTGCACGGTTTGCCGCTACCGAGCCGGGAGGCGATCGAAGAGCTGGTGGGGAGGAACGTTTCGCCGATCGCGGACATTCGGGGCGGGGTTGAGTTCAGGCGGCACCTGGCCGGGGTATTGGTGGCGAAGGCCCTGCACCGGGCCTACCAGGGCGCAGGGGGGGAACGGCGATGAGAATCACCTTCACTCTGAACGGCAAGTCGCGGACTCTCGAGGCCGGGCCCGGGGAGAAGGTACGCGACGTGTTGCGGCGCGAGGGGATCTTCTCGGTGCGCAACGGCTGTGACGGCCAGGGCTCCTGTGGGAGCTGCGCGATTCTCCTGGATCGCAAACTGGTCAATTCGTGTCTGCTGCTTGCTCCCCAGATCGACGGCCACGAGGTCTACACGGTTGATTCTCTGGCCAAGAACCGCGAGTTGTCGGCGCTGCAGTCGGCGTTCATAGACGCTGGTATTGTGCAGTGCGGATACTGCACCCCGGCCATGTTGCTGGCGGCGCACGAATTACTGGCGCGCGTGGAGGAGTTGAGCCGGGAGCAGGTTCAGGACGCGTTGTCGGGAATATTCTGTCGCTGTACGGGTTACGAGCAAGTGTTCAAGGCGGTGGAGCTGGCGCGGCAGCGGATGGGCGATCCTGCATTCAAGGGCGCGGTCGCGCCGGAATTCCGGGGCGATCTGCGATTGATCGGCAAGGCCCAGCGCAAGGTCGACGGGCCACGGCTGGCGCGCGGCGAGCGAGCCTTCGTGGAAGACATGGTCCAGCCCGGACATTGTCACCTGAAGATGCTGCGCAGTCCCCACGCCCACGCTTAAATCACGAGCATCGACACGTCTGCTGCCGAGGCGATGCCGGGCGTGGTTTTTGTGCTGACGCACAAGAACTGTCCTGACATTCCCTACAACCAAGCCGGGCAGGGTTTTCCCGAGCCGTCGCCATACGACCGCAGGATGTTCGGCCAGAAGGTACGGCACGTGGGGGACCGGGTGGCGGCGGTGGTGGCCGAGACGTCGGAGATCGCTGCGCGGGCGCTCGATGCGATCAAAGTCGAGTATGAGGTGCTGCAGCCGGTTCTGACGATTGATGATGCGGGGGCGGACGATGCCCCGATCGTACATAACAGCGAGGTCGAGTATGTGGTCGGCGCTCCGGCCGACCTCGATCAAAGCGGCGCCGACCCGCGCGACGGAAAGATCATCTACCAGTTTCCGATTCACGCGGACCCGCGACGCAACATCGCGGCCCGCGTCGAGGGTGGGATCGGCGACGTCGAGAGGGGCTTCGCCGAGGCCGAGGTGATTCACGAGTTAGAGTATGAGTCGTGCCAGGTGCAGTGCACGCCGGCGGAGCCGCACGTTGTGTACACGCGGATGGACGGCGACCGGCTGGTGATCCACGCCTCGACGCAGGTGCCTTGGCACCTCCGGCGCATCGTGGCGCGGATCCTGGACGTCAGTGAGAACCGGATTCGGGTCATCAAGGAGCGTATCGGGGGCGGGTTCGGTTCCAAGCAGGACATCGTACTGGAGGAGGTGGCTGCGTATTGTACATGGGTGACGGGCCGGTCGATTCTGTTCCGGTTTGACCGCCGGGAAGAGTTCATTGCTTCGCGGACACGGCACCCGATGAAGATCCGTGTCAAGCTGGGAGCCAGGCGTGACGGGCGATTGACTGCGATCCAGATGGACGTGCGGGCGAACACCGGTCCGTACGGGTCGCATTGTCTGACGGTTCCGATGAACGGCTGTGGCAAGTCGCTTCCGCTGTTTCTCTGTGATAACGTGCAGTTCTACGTCACGAGCTATTATTCGAATATCCCACCGACAGGTGCCTATCAGGGATATGGTGCGCCGCAGGGCTCGTTCGCGGTGCAGCTTGCCGCGGCCGAGCTGTCCGAGAAACTGGGGATGGACCACCTGGAGTTTCTGGAGCTAAACCGGGTGCGGGACGGGGTGATGCTCGAGATTCTGCGCTGCCTGGGGGAAGGGCGCGAGGGGGCACCGCAGGAGGTGTCCAGTTGCGGCCTCGGTCCGGCGCTGGAGCAGGGGGCGCGGATGATTGACTGGGGCCGTCGGGAGGAGAGTGACGATCCGGACGTGCGCGTGGGCAAGGGCGTGGTGATCGTGCAACAAGGCTCGGGGCTGCCCGGGCTCGATTCAGCCAATGCGGCCGTGACCATGCTGGGCGACGGCACGTTCATGCTGCTGAGCGGCGGGGCGGACCTGGGCACGGGCCTGGACACGGTGACGACGAAGATGGTGGCGGAGTGTCTCTGCACGGACATGGCGGATATCGCCCTGATCGCAGGGGACACGGACCTGACGCCCTTCGACAGCGGCGCCTATGCCTCAAGCGGCACGTACTTCTCCGGCGGCGCGGCTCTTAATGCGGCGGCGGCGATGAAGTCGAAGATTCTGCGCGTGGCAGCAGAGATGCTCAACGAGCCGGAACGCGATCTGGAGGTCGTCTTCCCTTCGACCGTCAAGGGGAAGAACGGCTCTGTGACATACAAGGAGATCGCGCTGCACACGCAGACGGGCACGGGCTGTGGGCAACTGACCGCGACGGGAAACTTCGTGACGGACAAGGCGTCGTTCCCGTATGGGGCCCACTACTGTCAGGTAGCGGTTAACACGCGCACGGGCGCTGTGAAGGTGCAGAAGTACTACGCGCTGCAGGACTGCGGCACGCCGATCAATCCCGAGCTGGCCCTGGGGCAGATCTACGGCGGCGTCCTCAAGACAATCGGGCACTCGCTTTGGGAAGAGATGATCCTGGATGAGCAGGGTCGTTGCCTGAACACGAACCTGCTGGATTACAGGGTACCGAGGATCGGCGATCTGCCTGACGATTTCCGGGCGGAACTGGTGTACACCGACGATCCTTTCGGGCCGTTCGGCAGCAAGTCGGTGGCGGAGATCAGTTGTAACGGGGCCGCACCGGTTATTGCAGCGGCCATTCACGACGCCGTTGGCGTCTGGCTGCGCCAGTGGCCGTTTACGCCGGAGAGGATTCTGCGGGAGTTGGGCCGGATTCCGACGGTTCCGTCGAGCGCGCGTGGCCGGGTGTCGCCGGTTGGAGTCCCGGGAGGGGCGTCTACATCATAGGGTTGGGAGACTCATGGAGGTTCAGCGATACACCGTATGCCGGGCCGAGTTCCTGCTGCCACTGAGCGAGCCGGATCGGGCCCGCCGCATCCGCGACGGTTATGTCCTGGCCGAGGGGGAGACGATCAGAGAAGTCGGCCCGTACACGCCGGAGGTGGGGCGGGGACTACGGGATCGGTTCGGGTCGGCGCTTCACGTACTCGGAGCGGATTCATCGCGAGTCGATCGCGCCGCGGGCGCAGAAGGTTCGATCCCGAGGTTGTCCGGCGTGCTGATGCCCGCTTTCGTCAAGGCGCACGGCCACGATCACGAACAGCCGATCATCGGCGTGGCCAAGGATGAGCCGCTGACGAGTTGGCTGGACCATGCGGTCAACCTGTTCACGCGGTTCATGAGCGCGGAGTACGAGAGCCTGCGTGCGGAGCTGGGTTGTTCTCCCAGGCTTGCGGCATATCGGATGGCCCGGCTGTGCGACATTCATTATGGAATCACCGCGAGCATGGTGCACCACTGCAACCATAACAAGTACCACCTGGAGGAGGTTGCGCGGGCCAACGAAGCGGCGGGCACGACGATGATCGTGGCGGTCGGCGGACAGGATCGGCACTACGTCGAGGACCTGCTGGATCGGCCGGAAGAGGCTCTGGGGCGGTTGGAGGGCGCCCTGCGGATTGGTGGGCTTGAACGGACGAGTTTCTGTCCGGGGCCCGATCAACTGTTCTCCAACAGCCGGGAGATGCTGGTGCCGCTGAAGGCATGGGCGCGGGAGCACGACACGCTTTTTCACACGCACAGCTCGGAGGAACCGAAGACGACACGGTGGTTCCGGGAAGAGATTGAGCCGGGGATGACGCCGGTCGAGTTCGCCGAGTCGATCGGGATTCTCGACGAGCAGAGCGTGTTGGCGCACCAGGTGCATTGCGGGCCGCGCGACGTGGAGATCTTGGCGCGGACCGGCACCAAGGTGGTGCACAATCCGCTGGCGAACACGATCCTGGGATCGGGCATGCCGCCGCTGATGGAGATGCTGGCCGCGGGCATAACGGTGGCGATTTCGACGGACGGGTCGGGATCGGCGGACAATCAGAACATCCTCGCGGCCGCCCGACTGGGAGCGCAGTACCAGCGGGCGCTGCATCAGGACGCCACATTGCTGCCGGCGCAGCAGTTGCTGGAGATGATCACGGTGGTGCCGGCCAGCATCCTGCGTTTGAACCAGGGTGAACTGGCCCCCGGCCGTCAGGCGGACTGGGTGTTGATTGACCTGAACCGCCCGAACATGGTGCCGACCCGGCTTGACAACCTGACGGAGAATCTGATTTGGGCCGCCGACGGCAGCGAGATCGACACCGTGGTTGCGCGGGGCCGCGTGCTGAAGGAGGGCGGGCGCGTTCTGGCGTTTCTGGACGGCAGTACGCCCGAGCGGATTGTGGCCGCGGTGCGGAAGCTGTCTGAGCGTTTCGCCGTCTACCGAGCGTCGGCGCCGGAGTTGAAGGGCACGGGCGCACACCGGTGAGGCTCGGGCCGGGATTGGGACCATGTTGGCAAGCGGCATTGTGCTGGCGGCCGGCAGCGCCACCCGAATGGGGAGGGACAAGCTTCAATTGCGCTACAAGGGCCGGCGCGTCATCGACCGCGCGGTGGCACCGTTTGTGGCTTCCCGCCTGATTGACGAAGTGATCGTGGTGGTGCGTCCCGGTTTCCCGTTCTCGATGGACGATCCGAAGTGTCGCGTGGTGATCAACGCCGATCATCAACAGGGTATGGGTGCCTCTTTGCACGCCGGGGTATCGGCCGCCAAGGAAAACGCGGACGCGTTCGTGGTGTCGCTGGCGGACATGCCGGAGCTCAGTGTGGACATCATTGCCGCGGTGCACCAGGCCTTTTGCCGCAGCGAGAAGCCAATATTGGTTCCGGTTCATCAGGGGCGTAACGGGCATCCGGTCGTGTTCGCTGGATCCTGCCGGGAGGACTTGCTGCGGCTCGGCGGCGATGTCGGGGCCAGATCGATGATCCGCGAGCACCCGGAGTTGGTGGAGTACTTCCCGACGGCGGATCGCGCCGTGGTTCATGATGTCGACACGGCTGAGGATCTTACACTCAAGCAGATGGTTTTCAGCGACGCGGACGCGTTGCGCGAAGCTACCGCCGCGCTACGAAACGCCGCGGTGTACTTTGAAACGGTGGACGACGCGGGCGGCAAGGGGACGGCCATCGCGTATTATTCTTTCGACCAGGACAAGGTCGCCGCGGTCTGTAGCCGCGGGCGCGTATCGGAGCCGTGATGCGGGAGAAGGTCCTGATCAAGGGAGCGGGCGAGCACTCCTCCGGCACGGCCCATCGTCTGTTTCGCTGCGGCTTCCGCGTGGTGATGACGGACCTGGCGTGGCCGACGGCGGTGCGGCGCAAGGTGTCGTTCTGTTCGGCGATCTTCGAGCGCGAGATTGTCGTCGAGAGAATCCGAGGCGTCGGCTACACGTTGGAAGAGGCCGAACTGCTTTCTTCCTTTGGCTGGCATCACATTCCCGTGTTTGTCGATCCCGAATGCCGGATAAAGGACATGTGGACGCCGGATGTGATCATCGACGGCCGCATACTCAAGAAGAACCTCGGCAACAGTGTCGGGGACGCGCCGCTTGTGATCGGCTTCGGCCCGGGTCTGGTCGCGGGCAAGGATGTGGATTTCGTTGTGGAAACAAACCGGGGGCACGATCTGGGGCGGATTATCGAGGATGGATGCGCTGAACCGGATACGGGGGTGCCCGGCCCAAGCGCCGGCATCACGCGCGAGCGTGTGCTTCGCTCCCCCGCGGACGGGACGTTGCAGGTAAAACGGGAGCTGGGCGATGTGGTCAGCGCGGGCGATGTGATCGGTACGGTAGCCGGCCGCGCGATCAGCGCAGCGATTGGAGGGGTGGTGCGCGGCCTGGCGTTTCCGGGCTCGCCCGTCATCGTCGATCAGAAGATCGGCGACGTCGATCCGCGCGGGGATCCGTCTTTCTGCCACACGTTGTCCGACAAGACGCGGACCATCAGCGGGGCAGCGCTGGAGATCATTCTGTCGTTCTTTGACCGCAGGTAGTTATCGTGACGTTTGCTCGCTTCCCGATGCAAATTCTCAAGGATGTTTTTGCGCTGGTGAATCATCGCTACGTGTTTTTCGTCGGTGGCGGCGGCAAGACCACGCTGATGTTCACCTTGGCTCAGCATTTGTCGCGCGCCGGATCCACGGTGATTTCCACAACCAGTACGAAGATCCTCCATCCTCCGCAGGCAGTGGCTTCGCGCGTGATGATCGAGGAGGACCCTGCGCGGGTTGTCTGGCGGCTGCGGTCCGAGCTTCCGGGCGCGGGTCACATCACGATCGGCAAGAGCCTGGATTGTGCCGAGAACAAGCTGCGCGGCTATGGGCCGGGCGAGCTTGATTATCTCCGGCAGGCGGATATCGCGGATTACATGCTGGTCGAGGCGGACGGCGCGGCCGGGCGGTCGCTGAAGGCGCATCAGGACTACGAGCCGGTGGTGTCGCCGCGAGCGGATCTGGTGATTGCCGTGATCGGCGTTGATTGCATCGGTCGGCTACTGGGTGATGCTGACGTACACCGGGCTGAACGATTCGGCGCGCTGCTGAACCGGGCCGCAGGGACTCCCATCAGGGTTGAGGATGTCGCCGCCATCTTCTTCCATCCGTTCGGGTATCTGAAGGCGGTTCCGCCGGAAGCCGACGTGATCGTCTTCATCAGCAAGGTCGCCGCCCGTCAACAGAGGGCCAACGCGTTGCGGCTGGCGGCCGCGCTGCGGGCGGCGGATCGCGGCGGACGAATCTCGCGCATCGTGATCGGCGAACTGACAGGAGCGGAGCGCTTTGTCGAATCTGCTTTTGGATGAGCGGCAGCCCCGGCGTGTGGCCGGAAGGCCAATCGCGGGATCTCCTGCGACGAGCGCGGGACCGGGAGGTAGGCCTCTGTTTGTTTGTCGGTGAGCGAAGTAGGGGGGTAGGGCTCGAACCAGCAGTCTGCGATTCACAAAGTGTTGCGGGGCAAGAACCGACGGATCAGGCGGCCCCCGCATTAACCCGATACCGCACCCATTCCGTAGCCGGAGCAGGCTACGACCCCGACCTCGTGGCCGTGGTCGAGGGTTGGCGATGCTGCCCGGACCCGTCAGGGTGGGCATCCTTGCGACGATCTGGGCCGCCGCTGCCTGGCGTTCCGCGGCTGGTCGCCGCGTGATGTGAGGCTTTGCCGTTCAACGCCCAGCCAGTTGAAGCCTTGATGATAGTGGAGCCGCGTTCCGCTGCTCCGCGCCAAGCGGTCGGCGATGCATGGCAATCTCCATCATTCTGCCGCAGAATCGACGCAATGAGCGAAAACTTCTGCAGGGCAGGGACACGCCGATTCAGGCGATTCTGGAAGCCGAACCTCCGTACCCGCGCGAAGTTGGGGGGCTTCTGGCGCGCCCGGTTCCGTTGCACGCAGGGCTGCATCGCGGCTGAACGCCGCGATGGTGCGACAGGCATGAAACTCTCGGTAAGGAGACGAGGGATTCTGAGCGGCATGAGGGACAACCGTAGCCCACGACGGTCCACCGATGTGGCGCAGCGCGTATCCGGCGGTCCAATGCTGGCATTCCCGTAATGGTGTGCCCCTCCCTTGCCCTGGAGGCTGGCGTGGGGGTAGAATCACAACGGCCGAAACAGGGAATCGCGGATCTCGATTTGGTGTCTCACTTTCTCGTTCACGTTACTATGCCGGTTCGTTCCGGCGCCCGGAGGAATCATCATGACAGGGCACAAATGGAATCTACATGGGTCGGCGGCGGTGGTATCGGCCCTGGCAATCAGTTGCGGGTGCTGGGGACTTGCGGGCGGATGCGGCCTCTTTTGCCCACCCGAGAACGTCTGCGGTCTCGCGTGCTGCGACGAGTTGGACTCCGGCTGCATTCCCGAGTTGAGCCTGTGCTGTGGCTTTGATCAGGACCCGTGCGGCTACACGTGCTGCCCGGCTGGAGAGAGCTGTGTTGCCGGAGCGACCTGTTGTCCCGATGCACGCATCTGTGGCGATGTGTGCTGTCCGGAAGGCAATGTGTGTGATGCGCAGACGAATCAGTGCGTGTGCAAGGCGGAGAACGTCTGCGGCAACGCCTGCTGCGACGACTTGGACTCCGGCTGCATTCCCCAGTTGAGCCTGTGTTGTGGCTTCGATCAGGACGTGTGCGGCAACACGTGCTGCCCGGTCGGCGAGAGCTGTATTGCCGGGACGACCTGCTGTCCTGATGGGCGCATCTGTGGCAATGTGTGCTGTCCGGAAGGCCACGGCTGTGATTCGCAGACGAATCAGTGCACGCCCTGTCCCAATCCGACCGACATCCCGTGTGTCGTGGGCGGGTGCTGTCCGGCAGGCACGATTTGTCAGGACGTTGAAGGGTACTGCTGCGATCCGGGAGAGATGTGCTGCGATCAGATCAATTGCTCTGGGGGCTGCCAACCCGTCAGCGAGTGCATCAGTTAGCTTCGTGATAGAGGAGAGGCGGGGGAGGAGCACTCTTGGCAAGCCGTCACGAGGGGAAGCGGCCACCGCGCCGTGGACCAAGGCCACCAGGCGCAAGAGGCCGGACCTGACCCGCATGGGCCAATCCCGAGGAAAGCATATTCTGGTCAGATCCGCATGCTGGGCCATGCCGCTTCCCGACGAGTCCGCGGGGCCTGCTCGATCTCGGACATGTGTCTTGCCTCTGCATGTTTGGAGGCGGCTACTGACGCCGCTCGTACAACGATACGGATCACGCGCCTTAGCGGCGAAACGCACGACAAAGAAGCGTGGGTTCCGCTAGGCACTCTCTTTTCGCGGGCCTGTTCCTTGATACAATGGGATCGAATCAACGGTCGCGCGATCCGTTTGGCGCAGGAGAGCCCTATGAACAGATCGATCCGATTTCAACTCAACGGCCAGCCGACCAGCCTCACCGTCGATGCCGAGCGCAGCCTCTTGTGGGTGCTCCGGACTGACCTCGGTCTGACAGGCACCAAGTATGGATGCGGCGCAGCGCTCTGCGGCGCATGCACGGTACTGGTCGACGGCCAAGCCGTCCGGTCGTGCATGTATCCGATGAGCCAGGTCGAGGGCAAGACCGTCACGACCATCGAGGGTCTGGCCCAAGACGCCAAGCTCCACCGCGTACAGGCGGCGTTCGTGGCGCACGACGCCCTGCAGTGCGGCTTCTGCACGCCGGGCATGGTCCTTACAGCCTGCAGCCTTCTGGCACAGAATTCTCGCCCCTCGCGGGACGAGATCATTAGTGCAATGGACGCAAACCTCTGCCGCTGCGGCGGCTACCAGCGGATCGTGCGGGCGATCGAGGCCGTGGCCGCCGGCGCGCAAGGAGGTCGGTGATGAACTCCGAGCGCTACAGCACAGTCGAACGCGACGTCGTTTGCGAGCCCGTGACGCTAAGCCGTCGAGAGATGCTCAAGCTCCTGGGCAGCGGAATCATCATCCTCATCGAAGCGCCGGAGGCGCCTGCGTTACTGCAGGAGCGGCGGCGGAGCCGTTATCCCGAGGATTTCAATGCATTCCTCCGGATTGGTGCGGACGGCCGCGTGACGGGCTTTACCGGCAAGATCGAGATGGGACAGGGGATTCACACCTCCTTTGCGCAGATGCTGGCCGACGAGTTGGACGTTTCCCTCTCGGCGGTGGACATGGTCATGGG
>CP070685.1:2019100-2031106 GCA_020352895.1 Phycisphaerales bacterium | reverse complement strand
GTTTTCGATCAGCTTGCCCAGACGGACTAAGTCCCTCTGGCTGATCAGCCCGACCTTCCCGGCCGTCAGCTTGGCTTGGTCGGCGTTCTCCCGCAGCATCCGAAGCCGCGAGACGGTCATCATCTCCTTGCTCCGGATGTTGAGCTGGCGGCTGAGCATGAGCTGCTCGGCCGTCTTCATCTCGAACTCCTGCGCGTAGACGCGGCGAACCTCGACCGACTTCTCCTGCGCCCCACGCTCGAACAACCGCTGCTTGTCCTGTGTGATACGCTCGATGCGCCGTAGTAGTTGTTGGCGGCGCTTGTCCAACAGCAACTCCTGCCGTCGCAGCTCCTGCCGCGTCATGCTCGCCAGTGATTTCTGCCGCCGTGTCAGCCAGTTCAAGAACGGGATGGCCATGGCCGGGACCTTCTTCTAGGTGCCGTTAAGGCACGTCGAGTACATCGCCGTGTCGTTCACGCAGATGCGTCGATCTGCCGAATTCACGTTGCCGTCCAGGTCCACGTCCATCATATCGATATTCTTATCGAGAGGGCAAATATTGCCGTTCCGCGGCCTGCTCTGCCGCAATCACGCTGTCGGCAAGAGGCCGCGAACTGAGATAACTGAGAACGGGACATGGGCAAGTTTTGTGATAGCGTAGGCGACGAGAGTGAGGTCTCCGGATGTGGGTCGGGCTTCTTAAATCTTGGCCCGCTTACGAATGTACTCCGAGATGACATCTCGGGCGTATGTGAGCACCTGCTCCGGTGGGTCATCGGGATCACACATTTCCGGAGTCTCGACTATGTCGGCCACCATCTCCTCCCACCATGGGGCCTCCAGGATTTGCCTGCAGCCCTCGGGATTAAGGCCTGCCCGGTCCAGCTCATCAAGTGTCGGGGCCTCGAATCCGACGGCCAGTTCGCCCGTGGCGTCCCTGTCCATCAGATGAACCTTCTGCCTCAGAAAATCCATAATGGCCCGCAGTTCGTCCGGGCTCATGGCAAGTCTCCTTCAGCCCTCGGTGTCGCCTAATACGAATGCGTCCCGAGCACGACATCCAGGCCGAATTTGTCCTGGACGGTGGCCTTCAGATCGTCGAAGGCGATCGGACACTGTGCGGTTGCCATGGCCATTTTCATGCATGTGCCCAGGTGAAGCGTCTCAATCGGGCGTTCCAGGTTCTTGGCTACTTCGCTGAGCAGCTTGACTCTCGGTACGGTCAGCCCCGGGCAATCTCCACAGTCGGTCATGGCCACGAGGGTGATGTCGTCGTGCCGCGCGAACTCGCCATTCTTCTCTTCGATCCCCTTGAAACATTTCGCGCACCCGATACACGAATGGTCCTTGATGCGCTTGCAATAAAGAATGGCTACGTTCGGCATGACATCCTCCTGACCTTGATCAATTGGCCTCAGGCGTGCCTTTGTCTTTCGACTCGGGCTCTCCCTCATCCCACGGGGACGGCTCGGCTTCTGGCGCCGCTGGCTCCGCTGCGGCCGTCTCCGGCGGGGTGGAGACAGGCGGCGCGGCCTGGGCCCGACTCGGGGCCGTCGAGGCGGGCTCGTCAAACTCCTTAAGAACCTCAAGCTCTTCCTGGTCGGCCAGAGTGTCGGACATCGTGGTCTCGAGGCTGGCCACCATGTCCGCGTCGGCCTTGAGCTGCTCGAGCATCTCCTCGGCCTGCACGGCTTCTTCGGCCAGCTCCTCGGTCGAGGGCAACTGAGCCATCTGCCCGTTCTGGATCAGCGTCAGGTTGTGGATCCGCGTGGCGATGATATTGATCTGCTGATTAAGCTGATTGGCCAACGTATTCTGCCGAGCGATGTCCTTGCGCACCTGCACGAGTTGCGCGGCCAGCCTCCGGCGCACGACCTTGGAGGGGTTCTTGCGCCCCTGCTCGAGCAGCTCGGCCTCCTTATCCTCGAGCTTGCCGATCTGCCCATAGAGCCGGTCGCGGCGCTGAGCCAGCATGGCACGCTGCTCGGAGAATTTCTCGATCTTCTCGGCCTCGTCACCCTCTCTGTTGAACAGTTCTCGGATGTGGTCGAGGATCGACTTTCGGGGCTTTTCCTGCATGGTGGCCGTACCTCCCTGGTATAGCACCATTGTGCCGGACTGAGAGGAGATTCTCAATTCCGGGTCGCTTATTGTCTTGCGGCGGAAGGCTTCGGCCACGACCTCGGTGGGAAGGCCGAGCGGCTCGGCCACCGAATCGGCCGATAGGCCACCCGAGAGCAGGTCGGCCGCGCGGCGCTCGATCTCGGCCGTGGCTCGCTGGATCTTCTGCGAGACCTCCTCCGGGTCGAACAGGCGGCACACAGCCTCGGGGGCCTCTTCGCCCACCGCGTGCGTGTTCCAGCCGCCATCGGCCCTCGGCTCGGTGAGAACGAGTGTCACGTTGGGAAGGTCGAGTGCCGCATTCCTGGCATCCGACGTGAAGCCCGTCGGGCTGCACACTCCGATCAGGTGCGGGACCTCGGGGTCGGTTAACAGGCCTCGCACATGCCTCATCAGCTCCACGGAGCTGACGGGCGGCGGTGTTCCGGCGGACTCACCCTTGCGCGTAACATAGTGTGCTAGCGGGGCCAGCACGGAGGCGATCGCTACGCCGGTCTTTCGGCGGAAGGCCTTGATTCGAGCGAGCCTAGATGGCAGGAACCACCAGCGCCGCTCGAACCCGTGCAAAGCGATCCGCCGGTTCCGCGGGAGCTTCAGCATACGCTGATGATCGTAGCTCTGGTGCTCCAGCATGATGCGCCGCAGACGATCCAGCTCGTCGTGCCGGCTCATCCGGTAGTGTGAACCGCCCACTACGCTTACACGGGCTTCGTCGAGGTTGGATTCCACCCCGGCGAGATACTCGGTTTCGATTCGCAGAGCCTCTTGCACGTCATCGCTCATGGTCACAACTCACTGGGCGTGTAAGTGACCCGCAAGCTCGTTCCACACTGGGCGCAGAAGTTCGCTCCTTCCGGATTGACATAGCGGCACTGACGGTTGGGGCAGATGTCCCCCGGAATCCGGCCGCGCCGCCGCGGTCCCTTCGGCCTGAAGCCGCGAAACACCCAGGCCAGCACCTCGATCATCAGCCGCGTGCCCGCCCACACGATAGCCAGGAACAGTCCGAGGATCAGCAGCGTGAACAGCAGCGAGACGTTCATCCACACGGCGTCGCTCCGCGGCTAGTGGTGCTGAGCGGCAGGACGCAGCTCAGCCCCGCAGAAAATGCAGTAGCTGTCCTGCGCGCGGACGTAGCCCTGGCACGCCGGACACCGCGGAATTCCGTCCATGAGCTGCTGCCCGCAGTGAATGCAAAACTGGTCCTCCGCCTCGACTGTCCCGCCGCAGCGCGGGCACGAGGTTCGCGCGTGCCGATCACTCGAGCGTGTGGCCCGGGTCAGCTCGGTCAGCAGTCGCTGAGCCGACTCGTACCGTCGCTCCGGGCTCGTGTAGCAGTTTCGGAAAATCTCGTCGAGGCACACGGGCAAGCCCGGGCGGACCTGGCTCGGCAAGTCGCCGCCCTGGGGGCGAACCCCTGTGAGCATCTCGAAGAGCACCACGCCGGCCGAATACAGGTCCGACCGCTCGTCGGCCGTGCCCAGGTCACGCTGCTCCGGGGCCATGTACGCCAGCGTTCCGCCGAACCGCCTCTGGGCTTCGTCTTCCAGGGAACACGACTGCATCACCGAGGCCAGCACATTGCCCCGTACGCGGGCCAGCCCGAAGTCCGTCAGCTTCACTTGGTCGGGGCTGAACGCGGCGGCGTCGGCGCTGGTGGCCATCAGTACGTTGCCCGGCTTCACGTCGCCGTGGATTACCCGCACCGCATGGGCCGCCCGTAGAGCTTCCAGCATCGCCCGGAAAATGGCCACTGCCGATTCCACGGCCAGGCCTGCCGGGTGGTGGTCAATCACCGCCCGGAGCGAACTGCCCTCCACGTACTCCATGACGAGGTAAGGCGGATCGGCATAGGGATCGAGATCCAGAGGGCGGACGATGTTGGCGTGGTTCAGCCCGAAAGTGGCCAGCCCTTCGCGCTGCAACTGGCGGACGTACTGCGGGTCGGTCGGAATCTTGATGGCCACAGTCTGTTTGACCGCGGGGAGAAAATGGTGAGCCTTCCACACCTGCCCGAAACTGCCCGTCCCAACGAGCGTATCGAGCAGATAGTTGGCGATTCGATCTCCGCTCTTGGGTAGTTTCATGGGATCGTGTCACCACTCTGAAGATAGGCCCCGTTATATCTCTTCCGCGCGCTGGGCCAGATATTCGCAAACCACAAAATTGTAAATGGCGGCGCAACCGAAACCAAGGACGACCACCAGCCAGGCCAACGCTCCGCGGATGTGCCAGCCTGCCAGCCACAGCGCCGCCACGATATCCACCACGAGGTACCCGATCAGCCCAAGGGCGCTGACCAGGTTGGACTCGGCCCGGACAAGCATGGGCGGCACGAAAAACAACGCCCAGGGCAGAACTCCCGCGAACCCGATCCAAATCAACGAGTACTTCAGGCCGTTCCAGATGGCTTCCTTCTGTTCGGGAGGCAGCTGCCAGTACCAGATGACGATCATGGCGGATGTGACCACCAGCAGGGCCGTCAGCACCTTGCCGCCTACATATTTGCCCACACCTGCAATCATGCCCCTTCTCGCCTTCGGTCCGCGGGCGGGCTCGCCCTGAGCTCGCGTTGCACGGCGCAGCCCGACTCCTAAGTGTACCACGCGAATGATCGATGGGCGATTACAAATGGGAATCGATTCTGGAAGCGCTCTCGCCCGCGGTCTGGTGACAGCAGATCCGATCCTTGCCGAGGTTTTTAGCTCCATACATGGCCACGTCGGCTGCGGCCAGGAGTTCCTCTGCCGAGCTGATGCCCGGCCCCACCGTTGCGACGCCAATGCTCAGCGTCACGGCCAGCTCGTTGAATCGCTGTCGGCACGCTTGCGTAAACGAGTCTCGGATTCGCTCCACTACTTGGAGCGCGTCAGCAAGGTGGGTCTGCGGCATGAGGACCACGAACTCGTCGCCGCCGAAACGAGCCCCAATGTCGGCCGCGCGAAGTTCCGTGGTCAGCGTCGTGGTCAGGATGATCAGGACCTCGTCTCCCAGGGCGTGTCCGTGCTTATCGTTGATCCGCTTGAAGTGGTCCAAATCGATCATGGCCAGGGCCAGCGGTGTGTCGTAGCGCACGGCCTGATCAAAAGCCGGCCCGAGCGTGTGGCTGAAGTACCGCCGATTGTGCAGCCCGGTGAGCGGATCGCGCGAAGCCAGCTCTCTCAGCAACTCAGTGCGCTCCTGAACCCGCTGCTCAATCTGCTGCTGAAGTTCGGCCAGTTCAGACTCTCGATTGGATAGCTCCTCCGCGAGCACCCCTAGGGCGTGGCCTACCCGAACGAGTTCAGAAGCTTCACGGGAGCCTGGGCGTAGGCCGGACTTTCGGGTCACCAGCTCGTCGGCCTGAGCGACCAGCTGTTCCACGGGCTGGTGGATGCGACGCCAGAAGAACAGGGTCAGACCGATCAGCAGGATGCCCAGGATCACCGACTGACCCGCAATCCAGAGGTGGGCTTTGGAAATTAACATGTGGGCCCGATCGGGCTCGATGCCCAGAATCACTTGGCCCAGCTCCCGCCGCCGTGCCCCTGACGCGAGTCCTTCAGGCGCGCGAATAGACACGCTCACCACGGCCCAATCCGGCAGGTCGGCGGCCAGACGCGGGTATGCCTCGACCGTGGGCACGATTTGAACAGCGCGCGATGGGAGAGGCTTGTCCCCCGGCGGCAGCCCTTCAGCTTCCACCACGAAGCTCACGAACCGAAGCCCGGGATTACTGGAGTGCAGGCTGGCCAATGAATTCAGGCTGGCCCACTCCCGTCTGTCTAACGGCCCATACGACCAGGCGGCCAGCATCTCGCCCAGATCGCGGGCCGACATGATGGCCATTTGCCGGGTCAGACGTTCCGTAACCGTCGTGGCAGTGACCGCGAAAAGCATCGTGGCTACGGCCATGGCCACAAGAAGCAGGCAGAAGCTGGCTGTGAAGCGTGGCTTGGTCTGGCAGGTCCTCATCTATCGACCCTGGCGGCGCCGCAAGAAGCGTCCCCTAGCCCTCAGTGCTAGTCACGTACGCCGAGACCTCTCCACAGAGATAAGTACGATTTGGTGGGGCAAGAGACAAAGAACCCAGTCCGTCAACAGGCAGGGTCTCCCTGGCCCCCAGGTCCCGGCAGAGGTGTGTATCGGCACATCCCGCCTCCGTCTGGCCCTGACAGGCCGTGTTCGACTCAATTATCCTGGTAACGGTTCGATGCAGAGGCGCCTGCGTGGGTCTGATCGCAGGCTCAAGGGCGGTCCATGATGGCCCCGGTTATCGGGCCTTTAGATGAGGCGTCGCTGAAGGTCACGTGCCTCCATCGGCCTGCCGGCGCGTGTCGGTCCCGGCGGTCATCACCAGACGCCCGTGGCGGACCCCGCGCGTGGCGATCACCGTGTCGGCCAGGGCCTGAATCTCGGCCGCGGGCCCTCGCATCACCATGACCTCGAAGCAGTCGGCCTCGTTGAGGTGAACATGCATGGTGGAGATGACCTGGGTCACATGCTCGTGCTGGAGCCGGGTCAGCTTGCGGACCAAGTCATGTGCCTTGTGGTCGTACACGATGCACAGCGCGCCCACGGCGGTGGATCGCCCCCGTTGCCAGCGGGTATGAACGATGGCTTCGCGTACCAAGTCGCGAATCGCCTCGGACCGGTTGTCGTAGCCCTTCCGCTCGATCAGATGGTCGAAAGCCGACAATAATTCAGCGTCCATGGAAACGCCGAATCGCACCAGCTCAGCCATGGACTCACCATTCGTCTGATGCGCACAAAACGGAATGCTGCACCTTGCCCGGACGCCTGGGGGAGACTACCGTTGGACGGAGCCACCGTCAAGCGGGGCCGTCGTTACGCCCGGCAGTGCGGCGGGGGCGGGGGATGGATTCTGGCCGCCCGCGCGGTACACTTACCCGCGGTAAGGTTCATGGCGGTCCCGTCAGTGGAGCCGGCGCGGTGGGCTTCACTTCCAGGAGGTAGGTCGGATGTTACAAGCTCGAGGGGATTTCCGCAGGTCGGTGTTCGGGGGGCGGCTCGCCCGGCGGTCCTTGGGGCTCCAGCTTGCCTGCTGCCTGTTGGCTGGCTGTGGGGGTCTGAATCCGAGCTTCTTGGCCACATTGGGCGTCAACCCCATCAACTCCCTGGACAACCAGCCCGGCTCAATCCTCGTTCTGTTCATCAACCGCACCGCCTTCGTAGCCCAGACCCAGGTCCGCATGTTCGAGGAGTCGGGCTTCCAAAGCGTCACGCAACTGCGGGCTGCAAGCAACGAGTATTTCGTCACGGGGACCGATTGCGAGGTCACCACCATGGTCGTCGAAAGCGCTACTGTTCGCGTGACGGCCGCCGGCGGCGCTACGACCGACGTCGATGTCACCGTGCCAGCGACACCCCTTGTCGGCGGGGTGAACTACGTTTGTGGTCGCATTCTTGTAGTTACCGTCTCGGGTACGGAGAATAATTTCCGAGTGGATACGCGGATCGAGTGATAATCATGAAGCTCATTCCATCGGACAGGATCAGTGCGTACGGGGCGGCCCTGGCGATGATCGTCGCGATTTCTGGATGCGGCACCCTGGGCGGATCAAGCGTGCCCGCGGCCCCCGGAGACACACCGTTTGTGATGATCAAGACCATCAACCGCTCCAGCTTTGTCAACGTCGACTTTATTATCCAGACCGAGACGACCACGGCCGCCGGCACCACCGTCGGCGGTGGTACGCTAACGGATGTCCGGGCGGCTGGCGGCGACGAGGCCCTGGTCGTGCCCTGTCCGGTTGACCGCATTGGGCTGGGTAATCTTGATGATCCCAGCTCCACGGGGCTCCGGATCAGCTTCCCCGGCAGCGCGGACAAGACGGACTTGGCCTGGGGACAAGCCCCCCTCGTTTCAGGTTTCAGCTACAATTGCGGCGATACGGTGGTCTTCCTCCTGGTTGATGACCAAAACAGCGCCGGCGGGGTCCTGGTAACGACCGGGCTGATCGGCGGGGCCACGGAAATGGGGCCGTTCGGCGGACCGGACACCTTCGCCAACCTGGAGGCTGTCCTGCGGGCCGAAGGTCTCCTGCCCTGAGGGTGGAGAGCGCGTACGCCGGCCTCGGAACTGGGTCTTGGGGCTGGCCGGGAAACACGCCATGAAGTCTGCCAAAGCACTGAAGTGGATCTGCATCGCCGCCCTTTGTGGTGGCAGCCTCTTCCAGAACATGAGCTGTGGTCAGATGGTACGCCAATCTGTCGTCCAGGGTTCCTTCGCCTGGGTTACGGGGGCTTTGGGCTCCTCCGTGGGCAACTCGGCGGCCCTGACCGATCTGCTCCTGAGTGTCCTGGCCTCGCCACGGGTCGGCGACTAGCCCCCCCACCGGGCCTGTGGCAGCAAGCGTCCTGCCCAGCCCTCAATCCTCTGCTCTTGCAAAAGGTGCTGGAAACCGCCAACATATCGGGTGGCCGCCCTGGCGCCATGGCTTGAGTTCCACAGGCACGGGGTCTGCGGGCCGGTGCAAGAGCCCGGGGCGGAGCCATAGGCGGCGGGATCGCCCGGCGCGGGACGTCCCCTCGGCCAGAGCAGCCCATCCTCAGCATTTGGCCTGAGCCGTCGCTTCGAATGCAGGAGCTCTGTCCTGTGAGAACCCAACGGCCTCTCGGTTTCCTGGTCTGGACCCTGGTCTCTCTGGGACCTACTTCACTACTCTGGGCGCAACCCGCGCGTCCAGCCAGGGACCCCGACGCATTCCTCAAGCAGCAAAGAGCCCTCGAAGAGCGGGTGCGCGAGGAACTGGACACCACGGCGCCCATGACCCGCGAGGTCGAGTTCGACTACGGCGGCTGGCTCAGCCACTACACCTTCCTGTGGGACGACGGTGTCAACAGCTCGCGGACCTACCGCCAGACCGACTTACGCGTCTGGGGTCGCCTCGGGCTGGAGGGCGGTGCTCATCAGGCGTACGCCCGTGGTTACCTCTCCTACCAGGACTGGAACAGCGGCGATTCCTACTCTGGTCGTGACAACGATTGGGTGGGGATGAACCTCGAGCGCGGGTACTACGAATTCGATCTGCGCAACCTGGTCCAGTTTCGTGAGCGCCGTTACCTCGACCACAACCTCCATCTGAAGATCGGGCGCGATCTGGTCGAGTGGGGCACCGGATACGCTCTCTCCATATTGCTCGACCACGTGGCCATCACCGGGGAGTACGGCGATTTCGAGCTCACCGGCCTGATCGGCAAGACGCCCGGCAGCCTGAATGACATTGACCGCACGCGGGCCGGCAACGGCAGCAGCCGCAACTTCACCGGCTTCCAGCTTAGGTATCTGGGTTTCGAGAACCACAAGCCGTTCTTCTACGCCGTCTGGCAGCGGGACCAGAAGGGCACGCGCTATGTTCCGAATTGGTTCCAGCGCTTCGAATACGACTCGGAGTATTTCGGCTTCGGCTCGCGCGGGCAGTTGGTCCGCGACCTGCTCTACAGCACCGAGTGGGTCATCCAACGGGGCGAGAGCTACGGAGACCGTCGTTTCCTTCACACCGACGACATCTACGCCTGGGGCTTCGACCTGCGGCTCGAATACCTCCCCCGGATACGTACCAGCCCCAGGTTTCTGTTGGAATATATGTTCGCCAGCGGCGACCCAGACCGCTTCGCCAGCCCCACCGACGCCATTGGCGGAAACACCGAGGGGCGCGACAACAGCTTCGTCGGATTCGGCTACCGGGACACGGGCCTGAACTTCGCGCCCCGGCTCAGCAATATCCACGTCTGGCGGGCCGGTGCGTCGTTCTATCCCTTCGAGGAGATCGAACTGCTCCGCAAGATGGAACTCGGCACCAACTGGTTCCTGTACCACAAGCACCACCGAGACGGAGCGGTCTCGGACCCGACCTCGGATCAGACCTCGGGCTATCTCGGCTGGGAGATGGATTACTACAGTAACTGGCGGATAACCTCCGATTTGTCGTTCACGATTCAGTACGGCCTGTTCTTCCCGGGCGATGCGTTCAGCGATCGCACCACCCGGACCTACTTGTTGACCGGCCTGACCTGGAGCTTCTGATGCGGGCACGCAATACATGGCGACGGTGTGCGGCCATCCACGACGCGAAGCTGGCGACGGTGGCCGCGCTGGCACTTGCCCTGGGCCTGCTGGGTTGCGCGGCCCCGCAGCCGTCCGAACCGCGGCTGGATCACAACACGCTGGATGATGATGCCTTTCTCGGCTACCTGGCCGACGAGCCGCTGGTCACGGTGGACGAGGCCTACCGGGCCGCGATTATTCTGGCCGAGGGCGAGGATCCGCACATGAGCTTCGATGAGCGGCGGGCCTGGCTTCAGGAGCGGGACATCGCCCGGCCGGCCTGGAAGCTCGAGCCCGACGCCTACATCGACAACGGCTCGGTCTCCTTCATGGTCTGTCAGATACTCAAGATCCAGGGGGGCATCAGCCGGTGGATCTTCGGCAGTTGGGGCCCGGGCGACCGGCGCTACGCCTACCGCGAACTCGTCTACCGCGATCTGATAGTTACCCCCTCGGTGGATTATGCCCCGATGACCGGCGGCGAGTTGGTCAACCTGCTGGGCTTGGCCGACGAGTACATGGCCGAGAAGGGTATCTACGCGGCCGAACCCGTCGAACTGCAACTCCCGCAGTAGCGGGGCGGTGTCCCGGCTCCCCATGACGCGGCACGCCCGTTGTTATCAAAGCGTAATCTCGTGGCCCCGTGGCCGACGCCCACGCCGCTATCCACGCGTTTGGTACCGATCCACGTCGCCGAAGAAATCGATGGCCCGAAAGGGTGTCATAAACGTGGTCCCATGCTCGACGCCGGCCGGGATGTGGAAGCTGTCGCCGGCACGGGGACGCTTCGTTTGTCCGCCGATGGTCAGGTCCAACTCGCCCTCGACGACGACACCCCACTGCTCGCCATGGCTGTGTCGCGGAATCTCGCCAAACGGCTCGATCTCCCAGAAGACCAACTGGTGCTCCTTACGCTGCAACAACCACGCCCGCACCCCCTCCAGTTGAACATCCGCCTCGGGCAGACCGTGAATGATGTCCGGAAAAGCATTCTCGCTCATGGCTGCTCCTTTGGGCATGGGGCCGTCCCTACCTAAGGCGGCTACTTGGCTGAGTCAACGAGAGGCAGGCCGTCGGACAATTCCGGCCTTTTTCCGGGCGGACCGCTACGAGTACAATTACCTGTGGAGTCAATTCATGTTCGAGCGATTCACAGATCGCGCCCGTCTGGTAATGGCTACGGCGTGCTTCGAGGCTTATCGGTGGCACCACGAGTACCTCGGCACCGAGCATCTTCTCGTTTCTTTGGTTCGCGATCCGCGCGGCGTCGGCTCACAGGTTTTGAAGAGCCACAGCATGAACGAAGCCCAAATTCGGGCATCGCTGGGTCTCGCCAACCCACCAAGTTCAGAACCGACCTCTCAACGCTTGCCCCAGAGCGACGGCATGAAGCAGGTCATCAAGTACGCATGTCAGGAGGCGGAGCGGCTTGGGCGCGAATACGTGGGCACCGAATGCCTTCTGATCGGGCTGCTCATCGTTACGGACGATTCTGCGGCCGTTGCGCTTACGAACGCAGGCCTGGGCGCAGACGACGTGCGTGAAGAGGTCAAAGCACTTCTGCTCGCCGGGATCGAGGACCCTGAAGGGAATCAGTGGTAAGGCGGCGCCGCTCGCCTTCACATCACCTTCGCCAGCGTTTCACCGATGGTGGCGGGGCTGTCGGCGACGGCGATGCCGGCCGCCTTGAGGGCGGCGATCTTGCTGGCCGCGTCACCGGTGCCGCCGCTGATGATGGCCCCGGCGTGCCCCATGCGCTTGCCCGGCGGGGCGGTCTGCCCGGCGATGAACGCGACCACGGGCTTGCGGAGATGTTCCTTGAAGTACGCGGCCGCGGTCTCCTCGTCCGTGCC
>CP070685.1:2014421-2019000 GCA_020352895.1 Phycisphaerales bacterium | reverse complement strand
GAAGCCCGGCCACAATCGACCTGACAAGTCAATCCGGCTCCGAGGCCTTGGCGGGAGCCGGCGGGTGGCCTTCCGCATCCGTCAAAGGTGTGTGGAACCCATACTCTTCATTAAACCACTTGCCCAGGTCGATCAGCTGACAGCGCTTGGAACAGAAGGGGCGGTAGGGCCGAACCGACGGATCATCGGCATCGAAGAGCCGCCGGCACGTGGGGCAAGGACTACGATGTGGTCTGGGCGAAGGATCACTCACTACGAGCCGTTCTTCGAGGAGGAAGCCTTGGCTCCCTCCGTGGGTTTGCAGCCGGACTTGCTGGGGCTCCCATCCCCGCCGGGTTTGGCCCCGGACTTTTGGGCCACCTCCTTTTCGGCCTTGGCGTCCTTCTTGTACCTATCGCTGCGATAATCGGTCAGATAGAACCCGCTGCCCTTGAAGATGATCCCGCCCCCGGTCCCGATGCGGCGAATCACGGGAGCGCGATTGCCGCAGGTTTCGCACCGACAGGGAATGACCTTGAGCGGCTTGGCCGTAATCGATTGGAACTCCTCAAAGACCCGACCGCACTTGGTGCATTCGTACTCGTACGTTGGCATCTTCAGTTGCCCCCGCCGTGGTTACCTGGAGCCTCCCTCGGATTCTCCAGCTTCATCGCCGGATGAAGGTTCGCAACTGACCACGACCTTGGCGGGGCGGATCAGCCGATCGTGCAGCCGATATCCCTGCTGGACCACCTGCAACACGGTATGAGGCGCGTGCTCGGCACTGGGTTTCTGCATGACGGCCTCGTGCCAGGTCGGGTCGAAAGGCTGCCCTTCGGCTTCGATCCGCTCCAAATGATGATTGCTCAGAACCTTTAAGAGATTCTCGTAGACCAGCCTGGCCCCGGCGACCATCCCGCCGGACTCGCCGGCCGACTCAGCCGCCTCTAGGGCACGCTCGAAATCGTCCACTACCACAAGCAAGTCCCGCACGAAATCGGCGATGGCGAATCGCAACGCCTCGGCCTTCTCGTTGGCGGCCCTGCGCTGGACGTTGGCCAGCTCGGCGCGCGCTCGCAACAACTTGTCCTTCAGCTCGGCAGCATCCTCCTCAGGCGGGGTGGACGGGACCCGGGGATGGGCCTCCACCGTCTCGGCCGCCTCGGCCCCCTCGCTCTCAGACGTGCCGCCGTATTGGCGCACCTCATCTTCGCTGGGCGCGATGATCTTGCTCTTCGACTTCTTGCCGCTCATCACCTTTCCTCGGGCCTACTCGTCCTGCCCGGAGAAATAGTCAACCAGCTTATCGAAGAAACCACTGGATTCCGGAAGCACCGTCTTGTCCTCGGTCTCCGCGAACTGCCGAAGCAGCTTCTCCTGCTCGGCGTTGAGCTTCCGGGGAATCTCGATCAGGACCTGGACGAGCTCGTCGCCCTTCCTGCCGGAGCGCAGATCTGGCAGGCCCATGCCTGCCAGTTTGAACACCTGCCCATGCTGCGCCCCGCGGGGAATCTTCAAATCCGCCTTGCCCGTCAGGGTGGGCACCTCGATCTTGGCCCCCAGCGCAGCCTGTGTGAAACTTATAGGCAAACGGCATACCAGGTCGTTGCGGCTGCGCTCCAGAAAAGGATGCTCGGCGACACGTACGTAACAGTGCAGGTCGCCGCGTCCGGTACCGTCCTCGCTCGGTTCACCCTCTCCCCGCAGGGCCACTGACTGGCCGTCGTAAATGCCGGGAGGAATCTTGACGGTCAGCACGCGTCGCTTGGGGGCTCGTCCGGTTCCGCTACAGCCCTTGCAGGGCGTCACGACGAGCGTTCCGCGCCCGCTGCACGTGGGGCAGGCCGTCACCACGCGCCCCAAGAGGATGCCGAACCCGGTGGACTGCTCGACCTTGCCATAGCCGCCACAGGTGGCGCAGGTCCGCTTCTCAGAGCCCGGGGCAGCTCCGCTCCCACCGCACTCGTCGCAGAAGTCCCGCCGTTCAAACTCGAGTGTGCGTTCGGCCCCCGTCACGACTTCGGCCAAGGTCAGTTCAACGGTGGTCTGCAGGTCGACGCCGCGAGCGCCGCGCCGTCCGAACCCTGCGTGGCGACCGCCGAACGGTGTGCCCGCAAAGATGTCCTCGAACATCGAGAAGATGTCCTCGACGCCCATGTGCCCGAAATCGTGCACGCCAACGCCGGCCAGCCCGGCGTGACCGTAACGGTCGTATCGCTGGCGCTTCTGCGGGTCGCTGAGCACCTCGTACGCCTCGGCCATTTCCTTGAACCTGGCCTCGGCTTCAGGATCGTCCGGGTTGCGGTCGGGGTGGTACTTAAGAGCACCCTTGCGATAAGCGCGCTTGATCTCTTCGGGACCAGCATCCCGGCTGACACCCAACACGTCGTAGTAGTCCGCCTTCTCGCTGATGAGCCGTCCTCCCGAGGCCGCCGACGGCCGGTCTTCTCCGCCGGTCGCGCCAGAACCACACATTGTAGTTTCTTTCGAAGGGCTGTCACCCTGCCCGCCAATCCGCTGGACAACGATCTTATCGGCCTACGGCTACCGCTCATTGAACGTGACAGGGCCCCGGAACGCGACAGCCGAACAGGTCTTACCCCTAAAGCCCTCACCCACCGCAGTCGATGAGTCGATAGCTCAGGTCCGTAAACCGGTAACCCGCCTCATGATCATTCTGCGACAACCACGAATCGCATTGCTGGTGCCCGTCGGACTGATCGTGATTGGCTATGGCCTGCTCTCCAGCCTGACGTGGATGAAGCGCGGCCTCGCTTTCCTGACTTATGACGGACATGTGGGGCAGTTATCGGGCGGTGAGACATGGCTGTTGCGAATCCTGGCCCTGGTGGGCGGCGTCCTTTTGCTTACATGCGGCCTAGTCTGGCCGACACTACTCCGTGCGGGTAAGGACGGAGCCCGATGCGTACGGCGGTGGGCGGCCATGCTACACCCGCGGGCTTGCGGCCAAGCGCTCAGCCGTGTGGCAGCCGCGCACGGCCGATCTTATGCCGTCGCGCTCGTGCTCGTCTTTACCGCCGGCGTCGCCATCCGCACCGCTCACATTCGGCAGCCCATCCACGACGACGAGTCCGGCGCGTTCTTCAACTGGTCGCATCAGCCGTTGTACATCTCCTTCACAACCTACGGCTCACCGGGCAACCACATTCTTAACACCGTCCTGGTGGCCATCAGCTACCGGCTCTTCGGCGATTCCGAAATCGCGATCCGCCTCCCCGCGCTTGCCGCGGGGCTTGGCCTGATGGCGGCCACTTTTGTCCTGCTCCTGCGAATGCTAGGGCCCTGGCCGGCGCTATTGGCCCTGGCCCTATTGGCGGGGTCGGACGTATGCATCGAGTACAGCGCGAACGCTCGCGGCTATTCGCTCGCCGCCCTCCTGGGCGTCTGGCAGACATACGTCATGCTGGGGGGGCTCCAAACATCGCGTTGGCGGCCCTGGGTTCTGGCCTCGCTCCTGTCCGCTCTCGGCATCTACGTGATTCCCACCATGGTCTACATGACCGTGGCCCTGTGTGCCGCTTCGGCCGGCATCTGGTGGCTCGAACGCCGCCGAGATGTCGCGTGGCTCCTGCGACCCTGCATTTTCGGCGCAATGGCCGTAGGCATAGCAGCGGCTCTATACAGCCCCATCGTGTTGGTAAGCGGCCTCGAATCTCTAGCAGGCGGAGCCGTGTACGAGCCTCTGCCGCTGGGCCTGTGGCTAAGCAGAAGCAGCGCCATCACGCTTAAAACCCTCGGCATGCTGGGCCTCGGACTCATGCCCGCCGCGCTGCTCGTGGTACTCGTGGCCGTCGGCTTTGTCTCACTGCGCCGCGTCGACCCTCGTTGGCTGGTCCTGTGGTCATCTGTTCTGGCCGCACCAGCACTGATCAGTCTGCTGCAGCGGCTCGTCCCGTTCGCGCGGACGTTTGCCTACGTCCAGCCCTTCGTCTACGCCCTGGTCGCCCTGGGCATCTGCGACCTGCTCGACACCGTGGCGCGACGGTGGCCGTCGGTCCGCAAGCTGCGCCCGGCCGCAGCTCCGGTGCTGTGTGGAATCCTACTGGTCGGGGTAAGCGGCAAACTCGACCGAGCCGAAGAGGGATTCTGGGGGAAGGTCTCGTTCCCGGCAGCGGAGGCCGCTGCACTTCTGGTGGCCGAACGGTTCCCCACGGACGTTCCGGTCTTCGCGCTGTCGCCCTGCCAGCGCCCGCTCCAATACCACCTCGATCGCATCGAAGGGTGCCAGCGGCACGTGGGTAAGCAGTTGCCGGATGCACCAATGGCGCTGTGGGTCCGAGATTCCGCCACTCACCCGCTCCCCTCACACCGGCACGATGTTGATCTGCTCTGCCGACAGTACGACGTCGGACCGGTACTGGCCCGCCTTGGGACCACCGAAATCGTAGTCCTGACGAACCGGAGCGAATCGAGCCGAGAGTCGCCGATCGAGAACATCTCGCCGCGCTTGGAGGTCGGCCATGACGCACGGCCAGCCGCTGCGCTCCCTTAGCATCCTGGTGCCGGTCTACAACGAGCAAGCGACGATTATGGCGGTGATCGAGCGGTTGCAGAGCCTGAGCGTTCCGCTCCCGACCGA
>CP070685.1:2012418-2014321 GCA_020352895.1 Phycisphaerales bacterium | reverse complement strand
TGATCCTGACTGGAGCGCTGGGCACGGCGGAGTCGGTGTGGATGACGATTTCGCATTTTGCGGATGATGCGGCAGAGCGATACCGCGTGATCGCGCCGACGTATCCGGCGGATATCGCGTCGATGGCGGAGCTGGTGGACGGCATCGCGGGGCTGCTGAAGGGATTGCATATCGAGCGGGCCAGCGTGCTGGGCGGGTCGGCCGGGGGGTACGTGGCCCAGGTGTTCGTGCGGCGGCATCGGGAACTAGTGGAGAAGCTCATCATTGCCTTTGCCGGACCGCCGAAGCCGGAGCGAGGGCGGAAGATCGCGAGGGCGATGTGGTGGCTGAGGCTGATGCCGATGGGCATACTGCGGGTGGTCGCGCGGAAGCGGCTGGGCGGACTGCTCCCGGCCGGGCACCCGGAGTTGAGGTTCATCCGGGCGTACCTGGATGAGGCCCTGCGGTATCACATGACAAAGGAGGGGTTTCTGAACCTCTGCCGTCGCGGGGCGGACGCGGATCTGAATTACCGGTTCGGGCCGGACGACCTGGCGGGCTGGCCGGGGGAGGTGCTGCTGATGATGGCCGACGATGATCCTTCGACGCCGGAGCCGGTTGGAGAGGCGTTGTTGGCGCTGTATCCGGGGGCGCAGATTCATTTGTTTCACGGAGGCGGGCACGCGGCGGCGATCCTCAAGAGGGATGAGTACCTGGGCGTCATGGAGCAATTCCTGGCTGGAAGCTCGCCGGAAGCGTGCGCGGGGGCGACGGCTCGGCGGGAATAATTCGTTTAGAGAATGAATACCCAACTGATATATTGTGTGCGGCGGGGGCGCGGTGCGCGCCTCGAGGTTCGCCGGCGATGATGAAAGGAGCACGAGATGAGTTGCAGGAGAAGAAGGTCGGGGGGCTGGTTTGTGGTTCTGTGTATCGGGCTGGCCCTGTCGACGGCCGTGTATGCGGGCGAGGGCAAGCCGGACGTCAACGGCACGCTGACCGAGATCGAGGGGCTTACGGTGCTGCGGGTGTGGGGGACGCCGGCCGAGCGGGGCTACGCGCACGGGTACCTGATGGCCGAGCAGATCGCGGCGGTGATGGACCAGTACCTCAAGGACGGTCCGCTGGGGGAAGGCAGCATCGAGCGTTATGAGAAGCGGACGCTACCAAGACTCGCGATGATGAAGATCGATCCGGAGCACGAGGCGGAGATGCGGGGGATCTTAGAGGGGGTCGAGGCGCGGCTGGGCGGGCCGGCGGAGATGCCCATTCTCGGGCGGCCAATGCGCTACGAAGACATCATGGCGGCCAACTGCACGGGTGACCTGAGCCGGTCGGGGTGTTCCTCGTTTGCGGCGTGGGGCGAGATGACATCGGACGGGGGGACCATCGGTGCGCGAAACATGGACTGGCCGGTGATCCAGTGTTTGCTGGACACGCAGATCATCCTGGTGAACGTGCCCGAGCCTGACAGCGGAAGGCTGGGCTGGGTGGGAATTACGTGGCCCACGTATGTCGGCGTGAACACGGGAATGAACGCCGAAGGCTTGACAGTGGCGACCCACGACGCGGGCGGTTACGCCCCGTCGATCAGCAGCGGGTTTACGCCATACGGATGGATGTTTCGAAGAGCGTTGGAGGAGGGACACGCCGCCACGGTCAGGGATGACATTGCCCGCGTGATTCGCGAAGGGGTTTGCATCGTCGGCAACAATATGATGGTCACACGGCCGTTCACGGGCGACGGTCCCGGGGCATACGTGTTCGAGTTCGACGGGAACGTTTCCCTGGACGGCGGGCTGACAATCCGGGAGCCCGAGTCGGGAGATTCGTTCCTGATCTGCACGAATCATTTTCGGAAACGCGCCACGCCGAGCGAGTGCTCTCGGTTCAGCAAGCTGAGTCGGATGTTGGAGACCGTGGC
>CP070685.1:2010938-2012318 GCA_020352895.1 Phycisphaerales bacterium | reverse complement strand
CAGCACCTGCTCCCCACGCCCTGCGTCGATGTATTCCCATTCGCGGCCGTCAACCACCGCCCGCCGACACGGATGCTCGGCCCGGAACCGCCCCAGCCGTTCGACCTGCTCGGCCGGCACGCCCCGATACAGCCTCGCAATCCTCGCATCATCGAACGCGACGCTCATCGCTTCCTCGCTGTGTACTCCACCTCGGCTCACCAGGGCTATTGCCCAAGGAGCTGTGGGGCCACTATTCCCGACCTCCCACCCCGCGCCCGTTCCGAATGAGCCGCGCCCTTATAACCGCCGCGCCAACGCCTACCGGTGACCGTCAAACAAGACGCAGCACGGCCACTTCGATCCGAGCTCCGACATCCACGCCTCGATCAGCTTCTCCTGGTCCGCCGGCCCCGACTTGATCGAAAACCCGACCGCCCGCGCCCCCGAGCGCATTCGCTCCAGCATCTCCGCGTGCCCGCACTCCGCCCCCGCATCACACTCCGTGCAGTCGACCGCGCCCCTGGCCTTGGCGCACTCCCGCATCTCGCAGCCCTCCCGCCCTCCGCCTTCGCGGCATCCGCGGCAGACCTCCAGCCGCTGAATGGCCGCCAGCCCCCTGGCGAACGCTGCGTAGTCGAAGTCCCCCGCCCCCCAACTCTCCAGGTCATACCCCTCGACCAATGCCTCGTACCGCCGCGTCACCTCCCGCAACGCCCCGTTGCCCACGATGCAGCTCCCGCACCAGATCCCGCAGTACCCGATCTGCCCTTTCACGTTCTCCAGTTCCGGTGTCATTGCACAGCCTCCACCCGTTGCCGCCAAGGCATGGGGCCCGCGATCATGCGCGCCCCACACACCGCCCGTAGGCCAACGCCTCTCCCTCCTTTTCACTTGGAGCTTTCTACCTTCTAGCGGTCCCACCCTGGCTTGCATTCGAATGATTTCACAGGAAGAGTGCAATACGAGCATGGCATGCTGTACGCTTTCGCTTACAGCGGACCGTCTCGAACGAGCCGTATCCCCCGCAGCCGAGAAGACATACATCGAATGTCGGACAGACGGAGCCTAGCCCTATGACCAACAGTTTCTTGCGATGCAATCGAGTACGGACCGCCCTGACGACACCACGACCGTCTCGCCTCCAAACGGGGCGGCAGCAATGGTTCCGCCCGCTGCACCTCACCGTACTCGCTCTCCTGCTGCTGCCGCGCCCCGCCCTCGCGGAGGATTGGCTGCAGTGGGGCGGCCCCAACGGCGATTTCACCGTGCAGACCACAGGCCTCGCCGACAAGTGGCCGGCCGACGGGCCCGTCCAGCTCTGGAAGCGCCCGCTGGGCGACGGCTACTCCTCTATCCTCTGCAAGAGCGGACGGCTGTTCACCGCATATCGCGACGGTG
>CP070685.1:2003804-2010838 GCA_020352895.1 Phycisphaerales bacterium | reverse complement strand
ACGGCACCTTCACCGACGTCACCGAGGAGGCTGGCGTGTTCTTCCCGGACGGCCGGGCCATGAGCGCCATCGCCACCGACCTGAACAACGACGGCCACCTGGACATCTACGTCACCAACGACGCCACGCCCAACTGCTACTACGTCAGCAACGGCAAGGGCAAGTTCGCCGAGGAAGCCATGATGTGGGGCGTCGCCTTCGGCGAGGGCGGCCAAGGGGCCAGCAGCATGGGCCCGGTCGTCGGTGATGTCGATGGCAACGAGCTGCTCGATCTGTTCATCCCCGACATGGGCTACAACTGCCTGCTGGTCAACAGGGGCAACGGATTCATCGACGTGACCGCACCTACCAACCTGGCCGTCATCTGCGGCCAGTACACCGGCTGGGGCGGCATCCTGTTCGACTACGACAACGACGGCTGGCTCGACGCGTTCGTCGCCAACGGCAATGCTCACCACGAATACACCGAAGAGGACGTCCTGGCCCGCAACAACGGCAAGGGCAAGTTCATCGACGTGGCCGTTCACTCCGGCGAGTATTTCCACGAGAAGTACGTCTGCCGTGGGGCGTCCTACGCCGATTACGACAACGACGGCGACCTCGACCTGCTGATCAATGTCCTCAACGGTCCGGCCAAGCTGCTGCGCAACGACGGCGGTAACAGGAACAACTGGCTGCTCGTCTCCCCCAAGCTGCCGGCAACCAAGATGATCGCCATCGGCTCGCGCGTCACCGTGACCGTCGGTGACGCCAAGCAGATTCGCGAAGTGGTCGGCGTTACGGGTTACCTGTCCCAGAGCGACCTACGGGCCCACTTCGGGCTGGGCAAGGCCGACAAGGCCGACCTCGTAGAGATCCGCTGGCCCGGCGGGCGGACCACGACCCTCCGCAACGTCAAGGCCGATCAGATGCTCGAGGTCATTCAGCCGAACGATTGAGGAGAGTCACCGGCATGCCGCGGCATGTAATCATCGTCCTCATCACCGTCGCAGGCCTGGCCACGCTCACCCTCGGCGGCGGCCCCGGCGTCGAAGACCGCCATCCCGTCTACGTCGGCGTCGCCGCGTGTAGCCGCTGTCACGCCGGCACAGCCGCCGGACACCAGTTCAGTCTCTGGCGCACCTCCGCCCACGCCAATGCCTATGCCTGTCTCTGGAGCCCCGTGGCCAAACGCATCGCTCAACTGTCCGGCATCCCGGAAGAACCCCAGGAAGCGCCCATGTGTCTTGGCTGTCACGTCACGGCGTATGACGCCGAAGAGTGGGAGAAGGAACAGACCTTCCGCCTCGAGGACGGCGTCCAGTGCGAGAGGTGCCACGGGCCCGGCAGCGAATACATGTCCATGGAAACAATGATGGACCCGCAGGAGGCCATGTTGCGTGGCCTCAAGAGGCCCGCCGCCAGCGACTGCATGGTCTGCCACGTGGTCAAGGGCTCGCACGTGGCCTTCCTCGGCTCGGCCGACTTCGACCCCATGTGGGGCATGGCGACGATCGCGCACAGTATCGCCGAAAAAGGCGGCACCTTCATGGGCGCCGGCGACAAGCCCCCGGTCGAGCACAATCCCGGCAACGCAGGCAAGTTCCGCTACATCGGCGTCATGGCTTGCGCCAAGTGCCATGAGGGCCCCATGATGGGCTATCAGTTCAGCAAGTGGCGCCTCGGCAAACACGCCCGCGCCTACGCAATCCTTGGCACCCCGGCCGGCTACAAGATAGCCGCTGCGGAGAGCGTCCAAGGCAATCCGCAGCAGTCCATCGAATGCCTCCGCTGTCACACCACCGGTGCCGGCCTCTCCGAGGGCCGCTTCATGGAAGGCTTCGACTACCGTGACGGTGTGCAATGCGAAAGCTGCCACGGCCCAGGGAGCGAATACTCGCCCGAAGCCGTCATGCGCGACCCGCGGGCGGCCATGCAGGCCGGGCTGCAGCCCGTCTCGGAGAAAACCTGCATGCCCTGCCACGAGAATGCCCACGGACGCAGCTTCGACTATGAAGCGGCCGTCGAGAAGATCATGCACCCTACGCGCGAGCCTGTGGAGACGACCGACCTCGAATACAAAACACCCCTGAACCTGGCCCTCACCCCCGACGGACGCGAGCTGTGGGTCGCCTGCGAGGCCTCCGACTCTGTCATCGTCGTCGATCTCGCCAGTCGCAGGAAGGTCGCCGAAATCGAGACCGGCGGCCACGCCACCGATGTGACCTTCCATCCCAACGGAACGCGTGCTTACGTCAGCAACCGCCTCGACGACACCGTCTCCGTCATCGACACCAAGGCCCGCCAGGTCGTCAACACCATCTTGGTCGGCGATGAACCGCACGGCGTCCTGCTCGACAAGCCCGGCGGGCAGCTCTATGTGCTCAACACCTCGCAAGACTGCATCTCCGTCATCGATACTGACACCGAAACGGAACAGAAGCGTCTCGCCGCCAGCCGCGGCCCCTGGTCCCTGTCCATCTCGCCCGACGGCTCGCACATCGCCGCGACCAACACGCTCTCGGCCTTCGTGCCCTTCCGCACGCCGTCCATGTCCGAGGTCACCGTCATCGACGCCGAATGCGGCATCGTCCGGAACCGTGTGGTCGTCCCCGGCGCCAACCTCCTGCAGGGCATCGACTGGCACCCGTCCGGCGAGTTCGCTTTGGTCACCCTGAACCGCACCAAGAACCTCGTGCCCATGACCCGCCTGCTCCAGGGCTGGACCATCACCAACGGCATAGGCGTCATCTGGGCCGACGGTCGCGTCGATCAGGTCCTGCTCGACGAGCCGCACCGCTGCTTCCCGGACCCCGCCGACGTGGCCATCAGCCCGGACGGCCGGCTCGCCCTGGTCACGTCTAGCGGCTCAGACTGCGTCGCGGTCGTGGATATCCCCCGTCTGATCGCCATGCTCAACGAGGCTTCCGACTACGAACGCCAGCAGGTCTTCCCCAACCACCTGGGCAGGCCCACCGAGTTCGTCATCAAGCGCATCCCCACCAGAGAAAGCCCGCGCGGCGTCACCTTTGCGGCCGACGGCAAGACGGCGTACGTGGCCAACGCCCTCGACGACTCGGTGACCGTCATCGACGTGGACAAGTTGGAGCCCGTCGAGCGCATCGACCTCGGCGGCCCGAACGAGATCACCCGGGTCCGCTTCGGCGAACGTCTCTTCCATAGCGCCGACGTGACCTTCCGCCGGCAGTTCTCCTGCCACTCGTGCCACCCCGACGGCCACATCGACGGTATCACCTACGATATCGAACCCGATGGAATCGGCGTCAGCCCGGTGGACAACCGCACGCTACGCGGCATCCTGGACACCGCCCCGTTCAAATGGGAGGGCACCAACCCGAGCCTCCAGCGGCAGTGCGGCCCACGGCTCGCGGTCTTCTTCACCCGCATCGATCCGTTCACTCCGGAGGAACTCTCCGCCCTGGACAACTACATCTGCACCATCCCCCGGCCGCCCAACCGCTATCGCGGTGTCGGCGAAGCCCTGACGCCGGCACAGCGGCGTGGCAAGCTCGTCTTCGAACGCACCATGACCAACGATGGCCGCATCATCCCCGTGGACAACCGTTGCATCACCTGCCATCCGCCGCCGCTGTTCACCGACCGCTCGCGGCGCGACATCGGCTCACAGATGCGGTTTGATCGCGAATCCGAATTCGATGTGCCGCACTTAAATAACATCTATGACTCGGCGCCGTACCTCCACAACGGCATGGCCGAGACGCTCGAACAGATTTGGACCACGTACAACCCGTATGACACGCACGGGGTGACCAACGACATGACCAAGGATCAGCTCAACGACCTGATCGAGTACCTGAAGACGCTCTGACGTCTCCCCGGAGGCGAAAGCCATGCGCCTTACATCCAACCTGCCAATCGGCCTGATCTTGCCGCTCCTGCTGGCGGTCGGCTGCAGCGAACCCGAGCCTGTCGAACCGCAGATCGACAACGCCGCCGCCACGGCTCCGGGGGCCGACTATGCCAACGTGCTTCTGTCCGAGTTCCCGACCGATAAGCAGCCGGCCGGCACCGACGCGCCGGCTCTGCCCTACGTCTACGCGAAGTGGGAGCAGGTCACTACCAAGGACGGCCTGCCCAACGACCACATATTCGCCGTCAAGGTCTTCGGCGACAAAGTCTGGATCGGCACCGAGCACGGCCTGGCCTGCATGGACAAAAGCACGCGCGAGATTCGAAGCTGGGGCGAGGAGGACGGCCTGCCCTGGCGCGTGGTCTCCGCTCTCGACGTCAACCCGAAGACCGGCGAGCTTTGGGTCGGCATGTTTGGTGGCGGCCTGGCCCGCTTCAGCGCCGGCCGGTTCGACCACTGGCATCAACTCAACAGCGGCCTGGTCAACGACGTCGTCTACGGCGTCTGTGTGGAGAACGACAACGTCTGGGCCGCGACCACCGCCGGGGCCAGCCGCTACAACACCGTCACCGGCGAGTGGTCCATCTACACCGAAAAGAACGCCCCCATGGAGGAGATCTGGAACTATGCCTGCTGCTACGCCAACGGCCTCGTCCACCTGGGAATCTGGGGCAGCGGCGTCCTCGAGTTCGATGTCGCCACGGAAAGGTGGAAGGACTACCTCGATCCTGACGGCGAGATGGAGATCGACCTGTACCGCGACGACGGAATCGTACACGTCATCACCACCGGCGTCAGCTATGTCGAGAACACCCTTTGGGCCGGCTCTTACTTCGGCGTGTCCCGTTACGACGGACGCCATTGGCGCGGCTTCTTCAAGCATGACAGTGGCCTGCCCAGCGATTTCACCAACGCCGTGAAGGCCCGCAGCGCCAACGAATGCTGGTTCGCCACCGACAAGGGTCTCGGCGTGCTGGCCGACTTCGAAACCAATACCTGGGTCACGTACACCGGCGACCAGGTCAACCACAAGGGCATGGCTGTCGTCCAGCGAGACACGGAAGTCCTCGCCGAGATCGAGACCCCGATGAACCTGCCACACAACTATGTGCTCTGGGTCGAGTTGGACGGTCCCGACGCCTGGATCGGCACGTCCAAGGGCCTTGGCCACGCCATCGGCGATGGCTACTACCCCGGCCTGCGCCCGAACAAGCGCCTGGCCGCAGCCACCAAGAACACGACGCAGAGGTGACTGCCATGTCTACTGCCAAGTACACCCTTGCCCTGATCGGGCTCGCTGTATTCCTCGCAACCCTCGGCTCAGCGTCAGCCGAAGAGGGCCAGCCGGACAGGGACACCACCAACGAGCGGAAACAGACCGGCGAAGAGGAAGCCGTCCACTCTCTGCTCGAAGCCATCGACGTAGGGCCGTATGAAGTGCCCGAACTGGATCTCCAGAAGGACCACAACTACGCTCATTCGGCCGTGGACGTTGAACCCTTCCGCCACGTCACGCCCTACAAGGAGCATTTTCTCGAGCAGATGGAGTACACGGGCCCCGGACGGGCCATCCCTGAACCAGAGCATGTCGACACCGTCAAGATCGGGTTCATCGGCCCCATCATGGCCACCGTCTCCGTCGCCACGGGTGGCAAGAGCCACGAGGAATCGCTCGGCATTGCCATGCTTCGCGGCTGCCAACTGGCCATCGAGCAGGCCAACGCCAGGGGCGGCTACACCAAACGCGGCATCCCCTTCGAGTTGGTCATCTCCAACGACAACGGCCTGTGGGGCGCCTCCGGAAACGAGATCGTCAAGCTGGCCTACAAGGACCACGTCTGGGCCATCCTCGGCACCATCGACGGGGCCAACAGCCACATCGCCATTCGCGTCGCCCTCAAAGCCGAACTCGTCATGATGAACACCGGTGACACCGACCCGACCTTCATTGAGACCAATATCCCCTGGGTCGCCCGTTGTATCGGAGATGACCGACAGATGGGCTACCTGCTCACCGACTACCTCTATCGCAAGATGGAATACAAACGCGTCGGTATCATCCGTGCGTCCAACCGCTACGGCCGATTCGGCGTCCGCGAAATCCGCGACGGCGCTCGCCGCCTGAAGACCCCCATCATTCTGGAGATGGCCTATCCCGTCGGCGGCGACGACTTCACCGTTCAGATCGAGCGCCTGCGCGACGCCAACCTCGACGCCGTCGTGCACTGGGGCGACGCCGTCGAGGGTGCCATCATCCTCAACCAGATGCGCGAAATGGGCATGACTCAGCCCTACTTCTGTTGCGATCGATGCGTCTCCGACGAGTTCCTCGAAATCGCCGGCAGCAACGCCGAGGGCGTTCTGTGCACCTACCCGTGGGACCCGACCCGCCATGATCCGAAGCTGCAGGAATTTCGAGCGGCCTTCCGGTCCCGCTACGGCATCGAGCCCGACACGTATGCCGCGCACGCCTACGACGGCATGAACATGATCATCTGGGCCATTCAGTATGCTGGGCTGAACCGGGCCAAGATTCGCGACGTGATCGCCCACCGACCCACCACGTTCCAGGGCGTGACTGGACCCATCCCCCTCAGCGCGTGCCTCGATGACCTCGGCCAGGTGTTCCTCTCCCGAGTCGAGGACGGGCAGTACAAGTACTATTCTCGCCAGGACCTGGAGATCCCGCGCGGCCAGATCGCTCCGCGTGACCGGGCGAGCCGCAAGACCGTTGCCGCAGAGTGAGCTAAGGATGGGCCCGTATCGCATCGCAGTCGGGGCCACGATTGCCATCCTGCTCTCGGGCTGCGGGCCCGGCCCGAAACAACCGCCACAGCGGCACGGGGATCCTCCGGGCCCCGGAACGAGCGAGACCTCACCGTACTTTGACGTGCGATCACAGGAAGCCGAGTACCACGGTCCCGGGCGCGATACCGCCCCGCCTGACGACCTGACCGAGATCCGCATCGGCTGGTTCGGTCCCGACGATCCAGACCATCCCACCGGCGGGCCCATGTGGCTCGCGGCCAATCTCGCCGTCGAAAGGGCCAACGGCGACGGCGGCTACAACGGATTGCCCTTCCGGCTGCTGCCCTGCTGGTCGGAGAACCCCTGGGGGACGGGTGTCAAAGACGTGACACGGCTGGTCTATGAGGACAAGGTA
>CP070685.1:1996416-2003704 GCA_020352895.1 Phycisphaerales bacterium | reverse complement strand
CTTTGTCCCGATCGATCAGGTTGTCGCACTCCTGTTGAAAGATCAGCTTGCGGCCCTCGGGAAGAGGCACGCGGCGGGACTTGGCCTGCGAGGGGATGAGGCGGTCCAGGAGGTTCTGCACCTCGGGGTCCATCTGATCCATGCCGATGGTGGCGAACATGCCCACGGGCATGGGCCGGGCCTCGACGGTGATGTCCACGCTGCGGTCCTCGAGCTGGCCGTCGCGGAGCATCTGGCGGAACTTCTCGCGGGTGCGGTGGCGGCGGTCGGCGTCATCCTGTGGAGTCACCTGAGGCGAGCTCTCCCCCGGAATGAGGGCATCCAGCAGGCGTTCCTCGGTGCGACGTTCGGCCTCGGCCCGGACGACCTCGGTCTGCTCATCGCGGACCATCTGGATGGCCCGGTCCACCAGGTCGCGGACCATGCTTTCGACGTCGCGGCCGTGGTAGCCCACCTCGGTGTACTTGGAGGCCTCGACCTTGATGAAGGGGGCATTGACCAGGTTGGCCAGCCGCCGGGCGATCTCCGTTTTGCCCACACCGGTGGGGCCGATCATGATGATGTTTTTGGGGCCGACCTCGTCGCGGATGTCGTCGGGTAGCTGGCGGCGTCGCCAGCGGTTGCGGATGGCGACGGCCACGGCCTTCTTGGCCGCGTCCTGGGCGACGATGTGCTTGTCCAGCTCGGCAACGATTTCCCTGGGTGTGAGATCCTTCATGGTGCCTTCGGTTCCACGCGGAGCGGTCGGGGGGAAGCGTCCTGCCTATAGCGTCTCCACGATGATGTTCCGGTTGGTGTAGATACAGATGTCTCCGGCAATGTTGAGGCTCTCGCGGACGATCTGCTCGGCCGAGAGACTGGAGTGGGCCAGGAGGGCGCGAGCAGCGGCGACGGCGTACTGGCCGCCGGAGCCGATGCCGGCGATGCCTTCAGGTGGCTCGATCACGTCGCCCTCCCCGCTGAGAATCAGGGTGACCTCGCTGTCAACCACGACGAGCAAGGACTTGAGGCGGCGGAGAATCTTGTCGGTTCGCCAGTCCTTGGCCAGCTCGATCGCGGCCCGTTTGGTGCCGCCTTTGTACTGCTCGAGCTTAGTTTCGAAGCGCTCCAGCAGAGCGAAGGAGTCGGCGGTCGAGCCGGCAAAACCGCAGAGGATGCGCCCTTCGGCGAGCCTGCGGATTTTATGGGTATCATGCTTGATGACGGTCTGGCCCAAGGTGACCTGGCCGTCACCGCCCAGGGCGACCTGGCCGTCACGGCGGACGCTGAGTATGGTGGTGGCGCGCGCGGCAGAGGGCTTTCGGACGGTCATCGGGCGTCTCCTCAACTTCTGCAAGGAGCAACGGTACAAAATGGGGTCAGTGTGAGCAAGTTCGCGAGGCGGTCGAGGACAGGAAGGAGCGGCGGGTGTCATGAAGGGCGGACTGATGATCCTGGCGGCGGCGGTGATGCTGTTCGGGGGGGCCGTGGGCACGGGGTGCCGGGAGCAACCGGCGGCCCGCGAGAGCCCGCAACGGCCGGTGGAGCCGGCAGCCCCCGAGGTGGATGAGGAGCCGGTCACGGCCGAGGAGCTTTCCGCCGAGCCCGAGGCTCCGGCTCGGCAGGCCGAACCTCCTGAGCCGTCGGACCCGTTCCATCTGAAGTTCGAACTGGCCGAGCAGGGCCAGAAGCACAAGGGCTGGGTCCAGGTCATGAAGTTCTTTAACGAAGGGGACAAGGCCGGCGTGGAGGCCACCTGGGAGGGAGGCAACCGGATCACCGTGGACAGCCACAACGTCCAGTATCTGAGCCTGGATTTGGGGCAATTGCCAGTGAACCGCGGAAAATCCGTGATTCTTCGGCTCGATGGCCACGGCATCCAGCTTTCCAGCAGGCACTGGCCGGTGGTGGAGTTCGAGCGGGGGCAGGCGGGGACCTGGAGTCTGGTGCGCGACTAGGCCGGAGAGACCAAACGGGGGCGTGATTCTCGGGCCCACACATCTCCTGAGCAGGTGAATGTCCAATATGGTGCTGCTACGTAGGGCTCGGCGGCATTGCAAGTTGCGGTTGACCCGACATTTCCGACTGTCTTAGAATAAGTAGTCGTGCGCGGGTAGGGGTTTGAGTTTCGACCCTGTTGACGAGTAATGCGGTACCGGTGGGGGGCCAGACAGACTTGAAGCTAACCTGCACACCGCACACCACGACGCACTGACTGCCTGCCGTCGAACCGGCTTTCCGGGGGGCACAAGATGATGAGGAGTACAAGCATGGGGCGCTCCGCAAGAACGTGGATGGGTCTTACTGCGTGTGTGGCTTTTTTCGTGCTGGTGGCCGTGCCGCTCTGGGTGAGCGGGTGCGGCACCCAGGCGGTGCCGACGGCGAGCCCCGCGGCCGGCACGGTGCCGGGCGTTGGCGGTAACCAGCGGCCGAGCTTCAGGTTCGTCACACCGGAGCGGTCGGTAACGATCTCCGTGGGGACGGTCTTCACGATCAGTTGGATTGACAGCGATCCGGATAACAACGCACTGATCGACCTGTATCTGGACCCGGACGGGAACCAAGACTCCGGCAACGAGCTATTGATTCTCGGCGGGCGGGAAGAGGATCCCGACGCCATGGGTGCCGACACGTACGATCTGGACACCTCGAGAGTCCCGCCGGGCAGTTACGTCCTCCGGGCAGTCATCAGCGACGGCGTCAACCCGCCGGTGCTGGTCAATGCGCCGGGCGAGTTCAGCATCGTCCCGGAAGGAACGGCGGAACTGAACCAGCCGCCGACTGTTCAGGTGATCCAACCGTCGGCGAGCCGCTCTCTGGCCAATGGCGACCTGCTGGTCATCGAGTGGATCGACAACGACCCGGACGATGAAGCACTGGTCCTGGTGAGCTTGGACAAAGACGAAATTCCCAATAACGATGACCCGGAGGACGCGGCCGACCAAGGCGTAATCCTGCTGGACCAAACCCTCGAGGAGCCGGATCCGGACCCGGCCGACCCGGCCGGCCCGAATGCGAATGCGGACCGGTACCTGCTGACCCTGAACATTCAGGATGTGCCGGTTCGTGCTGACGGGAGCCCATACCACGTGAAGGTGACCGTGAAGGACGGCACCAACCCGGCGGTGCATGCCTATGCCCCCGGAGAGGTTTTCGTTCTACAGCAAGCCCAACCGGAGTTTGAGCAAAGCGGCCAATTCAGGCTGGTGGACCTCGGTCGAGTGGGCACGATCATCAGCGGAGCAGTCTTTGAGGGGTTCAACAGAGGTGCCTGGTTGGGCAGCAGTTCGCGTACGATCAACGACTTCGACGCGGACGGGGCAGACGATTTTGTTCTTGTAGCGCGATACGGGAGGCCGCAGGGCATCGGACCACTAGGCCAGGCGTTCATCATCTACGGGCTGCCGCCTGTGGGAGAGGCAGAGTTTCCCGGGATCGGTGTTCAGCCCGACCGCGGCGAGCGCTTTGGGGGGCGCATCAGCGTGAATCAGGTGGCTAGCTCGGTATCCGGCGTCGTCATTCAGGCCCCGCACGACGTGCACGTGCTGAGCGGTTACGGGGGCTTCGGTCTCTCCGAACAGAACGTCGAGACGGGCGGGATGAACATGGGCATCACGGACGTGGCATTCATGCCGGATGTGACCGGAGACGGACGGCCTGAGGTTGTCTTCGGCCTGCCCTTCGTGGACGGGATGCTCAATGCCCGAGATGACGACTCGGGCGACAACAGTGCGGATCGAACGTTCGCCTCGCAGGAAATGATGGACTTCGACGTGCAGGACTCCCACATCAGCAGCAGCGGGAGCCTGCTGGCCAACTGCCCGGCAGAGACGCTGCTGATCGGTCCGCTGTTCACCGACCGAGCCATCATCCAGTTCGAGCTTACCGGGCGGACGTTTCTTGACCTGATGAACTACCTGGATCCGAATCAGGCGGACGGCACCCTGACCAACGCTACGCTCACGCTGCGCTTGGAGGTCCCGGCCGCAACCTTGCAGGCGGAGGTCTTCGGCTACTTCGTCGACCCCGATGCATACGCGGGACCATGTTCGACACTGCCATCGTTCACGGTTCCCGCCGCGGCTGTGACCATCGCTGCAACCGGAAACGCCTTTACGGACGTCACGGCCGACATCACGGCCATTGTGGAGGATTCGCTGGACAACGCACGGGCTTTCTTCTACGAGGGCGCGACGAGGGGTCTGATCGTTTTGGGAATCCGGCCCGCTACCAGCGGAGAGACGGCGGGCTTCACGTCGAGCGAGGGCAGCTTCTTGAGCGGGCCGAGGCTGTCGCTGACCCTGAATTCAGCCAGTAACTTCTCGACGGGTTGCTATGGCGACGAACACGTGAACAACTTCTCCAGCCAACCTGCTGAAGATCCGGACGACGAGAATGATTTCCCGGGGCTTCAGTATGGATTTCAGCCGGAGCGCGTGGGCAGTGCGGTGATGCTCTACAGCACGAACCGGGGAATCAACTCTCCCCAGGATGCCACGCGGTTAGAAAACACGTCCATCGACCTGGAATACGTGGGGCAGCAGTCGTTCCCGACACTGACCTACGGTGCTTTGGATCCCGTGTTGGAGAACGGGGAGCGAATCGGCGGGGCAAGGTTCCAGGCAGCCCTCTTCGACTGGTACGACGCGTTCTACGCCCGACTCGATCAGCAGCAGGGTCCGCTGCTGGGGCAGTATGGCCACACGGTCGACTGCCTGCCGGACATCAACGGCGACGGCTTTGCCGAGTTTGTGGTCTCCGCCCCGGAGAACGAGGCCGAAGTGGCCTATCTGGAGGCCCTGTCCGACCTGTTGGATCGGGATCCCTCCCACCTCAGGAGCCGCCTGACCGACGGCGGCGTGCACGTGTTCATGGGCAGCGAGTTCGGCAGCTTTGGTGAAGACCGCGCCGCCGGCTCCGGCGGACGCCGCGGTCAGACGTCGAACTCGGTCATCCCATACCTGCTGACCGGTTCGGCCACGTGCGGTACCGCCGACAACGACGAGCGCGAGATGATCATCCCGGAACTCGAATCGCAGATCTGGCTATGGGACCCTGAGGATCCACCGACAGACAATAACGAGGGCGTTGGCTACGCACGCTTCGCCGGCGATTACAACGGCGACGGCATCTTCGATCTGGCCATGGGCGCGCCCAAGGCGCTTGTCAATGGCGAAGAGGAAGCGGGCATGGCCTTCGTCGTGTTCAACACGCTGGACGTAGGGGGGCCGGGTGACCAGGGGATTATCCTGGGCGACATCATCAGCGGAGAGAGGCCCGGGCTCTGCGTGTATGGCGAGCACGAAGGTGACCATATTGGGATGTTGCAGGGGGTACAGCAGAACTTCGACAACAGCGGCAAGGACGATCTGATCATCGCCTCGGGCGACTACGATTGGAACGGCGTGTCAGATACCGGCGCCGTGGCCGTGCTATTCGGCGGCGTTGGCAGCGGTTCGGGAGCAGTCGCCTTCTCGGACATCGGCTCGATTGACGCACCGGGGTTGGTCTTCTACGGCGGGGAAGGGTACCGCGCCGGCGGCGGCATGCAGGACGGACACCACGGTGCCTGCGGCAGCGGGTACTATGGTGCAAACGGTGTGGTCAGCGGGGCCGATTTCAACGGCGACCTGGCGGGCGATCTGCTGATCGTTGCCCCCGGGGCCGTGGGCGCGAGTGGCAACGTACGCCGCGGAGTCGTTTACCTGATCTACGGGCGACCCGGCATCTATGATCCGACGCAACAGCAGAACAACTGGTACCGCCTGACTGATGTAGGCACCAGCACGCTGCCTGGTATGATCTTCGTCAGCCCGTACGAGAAGGACTCCGTGGACGCGGCCGCGCCGACCAGTGTGAGCTTTCTGGGCGACATCAACAGCGACGGGTTCGATGACATCATGATCGGCAACCCGCTGGCGGACTGGGTCGGCCTGAATCCGGCCAACCGCAGGGCGGACGCCGGCGAGGCGTACCTGATCTACGGAAATAACGCCCGGTGCAACAACCCGGCCAACTGGTACACCGACACCTGCTTCGGAGCCCCGTAGAGAGGATCGGAAACCCTGCCGAATCCATGAGGCCCTTGGGCATGTGCCCGGGGGCCTTTCTTTTGTGTCCGGCGCCGCGGCGTTTGCCAGGGGCGGTCGGTTGCATACAATCGGCCGCTCTGCCTGACAGATTGGAGTGAGGATGGCCAGATTCCTTGTCACCGGGGCGTTGCCGTATTCCAACGGCAGGTTGCATGTGGGGCACATTGGGGGCGCCTACCTGCCGGCTGATATTTACGTGCGCTATCTGCGGGCCTGCGGACACGACGTCAGGTTCATCTGTGGCAGCGACGACAACGGCGTGGCCATCCCCATCACGGCCCTCAAGGAGAACAGCACGCCGCAGGAAATCTGCCTGCGTTACAACCGGCGGCAGCAGGCGGATTTCGATGGGCTGGGCATCCGGTTCGACATCTATGGCGGCACGCACCACCCCGACTTCGTGGATATGCACGAGCGGATCAGCCAGCAGTTCTTCGAGACGATCTTCGAGGCGGGCTACTTCACCAAGAAGACGACCAAGCAGCTATACGACGAACAGGCCGACAAGTTCCTGCCCGACCGATATGTCAAGGGGACCTGCCACCATTGCGGGCACCCGGAGGCGTTCGGCGACCAATGCGAACAGTGCGGGGCGGCCACGGACCCATTGCTGCTGCTCAATCCGGTGAGCATGATCACGGGGAGCAAGCCGGTGGTGCGGGAGACCACGCACTGGTACATGAAACTGGACCGCCTGGAGGACCGCTTGCGCGAGTGGCTGGAGTCCAAGCGGGACCCGGTCGGGGCCGAGGCCCACTGGCGCGAGACCGTGCTGAACTTCTCGCTGGGACAGGTCAAGGCGGGGCTGCCCGAACGGGCCATGACACGGGACCTGGACTGGGGCGTACCCGTGCCGCTGGACGATCCGGACGCCGCCGGCAAGGTCCTGTATGTGTGGTTCGATGCGCCGATCGGGTACGTCTCGTTCACGGCGCGGCACTGCGAGCAGATCGGCGAGCCGTGGGACGCCTATGGACACTGGTGGAAGGATCCGGATTGCAGGATCGTCCACTTCATCGGCGAGGACAACACGATCTTCCACGCCCTGACCTGGCCGGCGATGATGCTGGCGGAGGGGAGCTACCAGTTGCCGCACAACGTGGTGGCCAACGCGTTCATCAACATCAAGTTCCCGGGCAAGGAGGAGGAGAAGATCAGCAAGTCGCGCGGGACGGCCATCTGGATCGAGGAGTATCTCAAGATGCTCGATCCCGATC
>CP070685.1:1989184-1996316 GCA_020352895.1 Phycisphaerales bacterium | reverse complement strand
CGGCGACGACCGCGTGGGTCTGGCCGATTTCGCTTGGTTCGCGAATTGTTACGCGGGGCCGGGCGTCACCCTGCCCCCGCCGGCGTGCGGCCCGTGTAAGTTCGCCGCGTCCGACCTCGACGGCGACGGAGACGTCGACCTGGCCGACTTCGCCACCTTCGCTATCAAGTTCACCGGTTGACCGCCGGCCGGGTCTCATCACTTCTTACCTTGCGCGCTTGGCACGGCGATTCGGTCCTGCCCAGGCATCGCTTGGCGCGCTAAAGGCCAAAGGCCAATGACTCGATCGTGCGGCCCGCGGTGGATCACTGCACGCCGTGCATCATGCGCTTGAGCGGCCGGACCAGCAGGGCCAGCAGGAGGCCCCCCACCGCGCACATGACCACGAAGATCAGGAAGTAGTCGGCCGGCGGCATCTTGCCCCAGTAGGCCCCGAAGACCTGGGCCAGCTTCTCGGCGATGGCCGTGGCCAGGAACCAACCGCCCATGAACAGCCCCACGTGCTTCGGCGGGGCCAGCTTGGTCACCAGCGACAGCCCCACCGGCGAGAGGCACAGCTCGCCCATGGTCAGCACCAGATAGAAGCCGATCAGCCACCAGACGCTGACCTTGAACCGGGATGAATTGACGTAGAGGGCATCGACAGCCTGCTTGAAATCGGGCTGGGCCGCCGCCGCCAGCAGCTCGACCTTGGCCCGCTCGTTGATCTTGTCTGTCACGGTCAGCGTTCCCATGTCTGCGTCCCAGCTGAGCATTTTGGGTGCTTCGGTGCCGGCGATTCGGAAGTCAGGCGGCACGGAGGGAAGCTCCTCGGCAAATTCCCAGCTCTCCCCGATTCTGGCTGCGGAGGCCTGTTCCTCGGACCGCGTAACCAGACCCTCGACCGTGCGTTTGAAGTCCGCCGGGGCCGTCTCGGAAAGCAAGCGGAGGCGGTCGAGATCGGGCAGGACGCCGTTCAACTCGAGCACTTGCCGGTCGGCGTCGTAGTGCAGCCGAGTAAGGCCGAAATACACGCGCTCCTCGCTCCCCTTCATGGTTTCGACGATGTACACGCGCCCCTGCTCGTCCGTGCTGATGCCCGCCGGCAGGGCGGCAAGTTGAACGCTGCTCGCGCGGTTCTCGAAGTGCGCGGCGGGCCACATGACCCCGAAAGCCAGGGCCACCCCGACCAGGCCGAGCACCATCTTCATCGGCGTGGAGGGCTGAAGCTTGCGCCGGTCGAGCCAGACCCACAGGAAGGCAAAGATGGGAGCTACGGTGATGATAAAGAACGGATTGAACGCTTGCGTTTGTCCGGAGGACATTCGGGGATCGCGCAACCAGTCGGCGATTCTGGTTCCCAAACCACGCGGCTGTTCAGTGGTGGCGGCCCCCGAGGCTTCGGCCTGCGAGGCGGCCTCCTCGATCGACGCCGGCTCGACTTCCACCGAGGTCAGACTGAGGTTGGTGTGTTTGTCAGCCCAGACCAGCATGGCGTTGGGGCTCTGCTCGAAGGCGGTCCAGAACAGGATGATGAAAGCGAAGACCACCAGCAACACGATGATCCGGTCGCGGACCACATGCGGGGGGTGCTGTGGTCGGGCGGCGGCTTCGGCCTGTTGCTCTTCGGTGGGAACTTCCTGATTAAACTCCACCAGTATCTTCTGCCCGATGACGTACACGATCAGGCCGAGAATCATGCCCACGCCCGCGGCACCGAAACCCCAGGACCACCCATGATTGACGCGCAACCAGTCGCACAGCAGCGGACCGATCAGGGCGCCCAGATTGATGCCCATGTAGAAAATGGTGAAAGCCCCGTCACGCCGCGGGTCGCCCGGCTTGTATAGAGCGCCCACCTGCGTCGAGACGTTGGGTTTGAGCAGCCCTACGCCCGCGATGATCAGCCCCAAGGCCGTATAGAAGAACGGCATGGACTCGATGGCCATACAGATGTGTCCGGCCGACAGCAGGATGGCCCCGAATACCACGGCCCGCCTGGCTCCGAGCCAGCGGTCGGCAACGAAACCACCCACCACGGGGAGTCCGTAGGCCAGGAAGGCATACCAGCCCAGCAGGTCCGAGGCTCGCTCCTGTGACCAGAAGAAGTGGTTGATCATGTAGAGGACGAGCAGCGTCTTCATGCCGTAAAAGCTGAACCGCTCCCACAACTCGGTAAAGAACAGCACGTACAGGCCGGCAGGATGCCCGAAGATGGTTCGCGACTTGACGCTCACGCTATGACCTCCAGGAATGGACAATGCCCTGAATGCGGCGGAATGGCGGCCGGCTCTTTTCTTTCTGAGTTGGGGGACCGGCGCCCCCGCGGAAATAGAGCAGAAGGATCGACCGCAGCCGCGCCAACGCAACTGTATGGGGTAACGGGATTTCCGCCCGGAATCAAGAGGGCTGTACACCGTTTGCTCACAGGGACAGGGGAACATGGTAAAAGTGGGCGCTTTATAGTGGCGACACCGGCGGGGTGGTATGGTATAAGTAAGCAGCGCAGGAATTCTCGTGCGTTTCGGCCGTTCAACGGCGCGGCGGTCGCCCGTCCCCGCACAGGGGAGGGGGTTTGCGGAACATCAGGCAATCAATGCGGAGCTGAACCGATGTGTACGCTGAAGAATCTTTCGGTTTTGGCGGTGGCGGCGTGTTTGTGTGCGGCAGGTTGTGAGTCCGGCAGCGACGGCGGTGTGGTCCTGGAAGACACGCAGACGGCCCTGGCCACGGCCGACGCCGTCAACGTGGCCGACGCGGCCGAGGTCGACCTGGTCGAGGAAATGGCCCGGGCCCGGCAGAACTACCGCCAATACCTACAGGCCCTGATCACGTACTACAACAACAAAGGCTTCCGCCACAAGGCCGTCTGGGCCGAGCGCGAACTGGCTGACCTCAAGATGGTCAAGACCTACCGTTACCTGGTCGACGCCGAAATCCCCGGATCGAACCTGGTTCCGCGTGACAGCATCCCTGAAGCGGACGTTCTGTTCGAGGACGGACTGCACTACATGAAGGAGGGGGGACACGGCGTCCCGATCTTCTACGCAACGGGGCCGCTCAAGAGAGCCCTGGAGAAGTTCAACACGATCATTCGCGAGTACCCCACGTCGGACAAGATCGACGATGCAGCCTTCTATGCCGGCGAGATCTATAAAGAGTATTTCAACGACGACCTGCGCGCGGTTCAGTATTACCAACGGGCGTGGGAATGGAATCCCGAGATTCAGTTGCCAGCGCGGTTCCAGGCCGCGGTGGTGTACGATTACCGCCTGCACGATCGCGACCGGGCTCTGGAACTGTACCAGGAGGTGCTCGAGTACGAGCACTTCAACAAGTCCAACCTGCATTTTTCGACGCGGCGAATCAAGCAGCTTACCGAGAACCCTGACGCGCCCGCACCGGAGGAGCCGGCTGGCTTCGCCGACATGACCGAAGAGCCATACTCTGAACCAGTCGATTATACCGAAGAGTACTCGCCGGAAATGGGGGAGATGGAGCCGGCACCGGTCGACGTGGAGTAGCCTTTCGCTGGGACCTTTTGATCAGAGGCCCGGCGTGGCCTGACGCCGGGCGCGGCGACGTGTCGCGGACCGCTACTGCGGGACGGTCGTCGCCAGGGCCTCGCGCAGAACACGTCCGTCTGAACAGTCGGACAGGCGTACGCCAACCAATTCGGCAACGGTAGGGGCAACGTCGCACAAGCGAACAGGGCGAAAGTACGGTCCGGGTCGTACGCCCGGCCCGGCGATCATGACCGGGATTTCCAGGTCCGTGGGCAGACCGGGACTGTGACCAGCGAACTCCCCGGAGGCGTAGTAGTGGTATGGGGCCAGGCGCAGGAACAACTCGCCCGACCGCTCGGGATGGAAGCTGCGCCAGGCTAGGTAATGGGCCCGGTCATCCGGCGGCGGCTCCGGTCCGATCAACTCGTCGGCCCGAAAGACGTCCGCGACCCCGGGCACCGATCCGAAGAATTCCGCCGCTGTTCGTAGAATCTCGCCGCGCCGATCCTCATCGAGCCGAAGGAAGGCCCGGTCGAAGTAGACCCACGGGATCTGCTGTCCGGAAACGTACTCACGCCCGTTGGCAAGCGGTCCGAAGCGCTCGCGAAGCATGGCGTTCAGCCGACCGCACGCCTTGACGATCTCGGCCCGCCCACCGTCGAGCCCCTTCAGCCGGGCCACCGCCCCCGGCATGGTAACTCCATGGTCGGCGGTGAGCACGATCAGGCACGAGCCCAAGCCGACTTCCCGGTCGAGCAGGTCAAGCAGACCGGCCAGTTGCCGGTCGGTGCGTACGGTCATGTCCATGATCTCCGGGCTGTCCGGGCCGAAGAGGTGGCCGACCACGTCGTTGGACGACAGGCCGATACAGAGCAGGTCTGGAATCCCATCAGCCCCCAAGCGCTCGTTCACTAGAATGCGCTTGGCCATCTCCAACACCATGTCGTTGCCGAAAGGTGAGCCATACACGCAGTAGTAGTACAGGCCGCGAGGATCGTAGTCGGCCGGCGGCAATACATGTGGAAAATGAAGTCCGTAGGGGAGAACCCCGTCAAGCCACTCGGCCCGCACGGGGATGCAACCCACATAGGCGTTGCTATCCAGCAGCATGTCCCAGGTGGCGCCGCCATATCCATCGGCCAGTTTGTTGCGATTGAAATCCTCCACATATGCCGGTAGTCGCCGCACATAGTACGTACTGGAAACGAAGTCGCCGCCGGCCCTCTTGTCCCACCAGAAGACGCCATCGGCACCTTTGCCAGCCATATAGATCGCCGTGCGATCCTTCAGCGAAACCGAGAACACACGGCTGCGCGGGTCTCGTCGCTTCAACTCATCCCCCACCGTCGCGCCGATCAGTTGCCAGGCGGACTTGCCGCCGCCGCTTGTCCCCGGCGGCAAACCGACCATCTGGCAGTTGGGGTCATCAACGGCGTGCCGCGAGGTCGTCGCCGACGCATCCAGGAACCACTTGTTGGCCACGATGCCGTGGTGCCGCGGGATGCGTCCCGTGGCCAGGGTTGCGTGTCCCGGCCCCGTGGCCGAAGCGCCGTAGGACAGCGTGGCATTCTCGAAAGAGGCTCCAAGCCGACGAAGGCGGGCAAAGCCGCCGTCGCAGAAGTGCCCGGTGAACTGCGTGGTGAAATCCGCCCGAAGCTGATCCACGGAGATGAGCACCACCAGGCGAGGCTCGGCGGTCTGGGCGCGGACCCGAGGTGGCGAAGCCATGGTTAAGAACAACACGGCCAAGATGACCGGCATCCAACGCCGGACGGAAAGAGGCCTGGACATAATGATTCCCCGCGGTATTCGATAGCGCGGCCACGGGACATTCCCTAGTCTGGCCCGCGCTGTCCGGACATCGTAGTGCTCGAGGGCGTCGATGGCCACGGCGGCCCCATGCATCAGCGGCGTCTCCGATCACGAGTCGGTGTTGACTGCGAATGGTTCAGGCGCTAAGAACGCGTTAAGCCGAGACTCGACACGGTCCGGCGCACCGGGAATGCCGATGGCGCCGACCAAATTGGCTGCGTGGGCGACATGGCTGAGAACACCATTTCTGGAAACGCACGAGGGCTGTGGCGGCCCTTAGGGGTCGCGGTAGCGATTGTGGTCGGCCTTATCGTGGCCGGTCATTGGTTGTGGTCCCCTCCTGATGCACGGAACAAGATCATCCTCATTTCCATCGATACGCTGCGGGCAGACCACCTCAGCTACATGGATTACGCCCGGCCGACGTCGCCGAATATCGATCGACTGGCGGCCGAGTCGCTGGACTTCCGACAGGCTTTCTGCCAGGCGCCCTCCACACTCCCGTCGCATGCCTCGCTGTTTACTTCGCTGTATCCGTCCGTGCACAAAGCGGAGATCTCCACCGCACGACCTCTGGCGGACGATTTCGTGACCTTGGCGGAGGTTCTCCGGGAGAACGGCTTCCGTACCGCGGCGTTTGTCGAGGGCGGCCAACTGGAGACTGTCTGGAACCTGGATCAGGGGTTCGAGGTGTACGACGTCACGCCTTTCGACAAGACGCCGCCCGGAGACGACCTGGTCGGCATTCTGACCAAGGCCCGATCCTGGATCGCCGAGCACCGCGACGAACGGTTCTTCTGCTTCGTGCATTCGTACGTCGTGCACACGCCATATGCGCCGCGGTCGCCGTACGACCGCATGTTCGACGAGGGATACACGGGGCCGCTGCCATGGGTCATCACGGAGGACGACGTCCTCGAGAAGCTCAACGAGCAAACACGGTGGGCACACGAGCCGGACGTGCGCCACGTAATCAGCCTGTACGACGGCGAGGTCAGCTACATGGACGAACACGTCGGCGCGTTCCTAGATTACCTGCGTGCACCGGGGTTGTGGGACGAGCTTATCGTCGTGTTCACCTCGGACCACGGCGAGGAGTTCGGCGACCATGGGTGGGTTGGCAAGCACGCCCACTCTCTTTACGACGAACTCCTGCGCGTGCCGCTGCTGATTCGCGCGCCGAACATGGCTTCGCAGCGTATCGACACGCAGGTGCGACTGGTGGACGTGGCTCCGACCGTGCTGGGGCTGGCGGGGATCGACGCGGACGACGCCCGGTTCCAGGGCCGCAACCTGTTGACGGACGGCAGACCGCCGGCCGTCGACCTGCCGGTCTATGCGGAGCAGGATTATGAATGGGGTTTCTGGGCGGCGTTACGCTGGCCCGAAGCCAAGATCATCGCCGAGCCCGGCGAGCAGTATAAGCTGCTCGACCTGCGGAATGATCCCGGTGAAATGCAGGACCTCTACCCGACGCAGCCGGATGCCTACGCCGAATGGGTGCAGCAGATTCAGCGGTGGATCACCCGGAACCGCGAGCACCCCACCCGGCCGGCTGCGCCGATCGAACTGCCCCCCGACGTCAAGGAACAGTTGCGCGCCCTGGGCTACCTCAAGTAACCCTCCCCTGCTACGGTGGCTTGCGGCGGCGGACAGGCGATGCCGGCTCCCGGGCATCCCGCCATGCTTCATATCGACCCGCGCATTCCAGGCGGACGTCCACGGCGAGTGAATCCGCCGACCGTGCTTTCTCGCAGACTGGCCCATGTCCACATTCTTTCTCCCTCCACCGGCCAGACAGGTCTCTGCTGTGGAAGGCTGGTCTGGTGAAGAAA
>CP070685.1:1987462-1989084 GCA_020352895.1 Phycisphaerales bacterium | reverse complement strand
TCGGCCGGTCGTAGAACACGAACCCGATGTTCGCCGGGTTGACACCTTCGACATCCTTGTACGGGTCGATCAGGTACTGCATCGCCGGGGCCGAGATGTGCTCCGGCACCGGCAGATGCAGCATGATCCCGGTGACGGCCGGGTCCGCGTTCAACCGGCCGATCTCCTCGGCCAGAGCATCGGGGCTCGTCTCTCCCGGCAGATCGTGCAGCGTGTACCGGATGCCCACCCGCTCACACTGCCTGGCCTGGGAGTTCGCATACAACCGCCCGTCCGGCGGGTCTCCCACCAGGATCGCATGAAGCGACACCGGCCGGCCTTCCGCCGCCAGGTCCGCCGCATCCGCCCGAACCTGCTCCTTGATCCTGCCCGCCAGCTTCTTGCCGTCTAAGACATGCACGTCCGTCGCCACTGCCGCCATGACGCCTCCCTGCCGCCCGTCACCCCGTACCCGATACCCGACCCACACCTGCCGGGGATTCTAGCGAGCACACGCCCCCGGCAAAACCTGTGCGCCCCTCTGGACTCCTAGCGAGTTGTGAGTAACGACGTCCGGCGATACGATTCTTTTAGCTGCTTCATGACGCCCGAAAGCGACGCGACTGATCCCGAAACCGCCCCAACCTGCCTGCGTTGCGGCTACTCACTCTACGGCCTGCCCAAGCGCCATGTCTGCCCCGAGTGCGGCCTGCCGACCGATACGTGCGACTATTGCGGAGCCGACGTCACGAAGACGCCGGACCATGTGCCCTGCCCGGCCTGCGGCCGTCAACCCTATCGGGCCTCCGAACGCCAACTCGTCCTCTCCCTCCTCCTGCCTTGGCGCCCCCCCATGAGCGGCTTCTGGCTCAGACCGACCAGCCATGTGGGCACTCGCTTCAAAGCGCGTGCGGTAACTCTGTGCGTGGGTATGTTCTTGCTGGGCGTAGCTGCCTCCTCTACCGGGCTGCGCTGCATCTTTCATCACTACTTGCGCGACGCGGACGGTCCCGTGTGGTCCTGGCGCGGCGACATGCTCGTCTGCCATTGGGGCATCTTCCTGGAGAAGTCAGGGGGTGTCCTGAGCTCGAGGCTCTCCGACTACCGTGCCAAGAATGCTCTACAGTTGCTCCCGCATCAGCGCCCCAAACGAAACGGCGATCCAGGAGTGAGGACTTTCTACGCTGACACGTCGCTCGAACTTGCCCTGCGGACCGACGTACTGCTGCTTCTTTTGCCTCTCGCATCGTCATCACTTGCCCTGTTCCTGGTGGCTGCATTCGGCCCTTCTCCGGGCCTGTGGCTCGCCACCCGTCCCGGGGGTCGAATGAGCCTGCTCAGGCGCGGATGCCAACGGCTGCGCTGGGCGATTCTAGCCGCTGTGTTCTGCCAGGGCGTCTTGCTGGTGTGCGTTGGGGTCTATGACCCTTTGTCGTTCTACGTTCGCTGGCCGTTCGTCGGCATCAGGTCTTTCGGCCTCGAGCTCCTACTACCGCTGCTCGTCTTTGAATACTACGTACTGCGAGCGGTACGAATGGATCTGAGAGGTTGTGTCTTCCGGTCAAGAGCATGGGCTCTATTTCAGCCTGCCCTTGGATGTCTCCTGACGCTGTCCTTAGTACTTGCCCTGACGCTGTTTTTCT
>CP070685.1:1981195-1987362 GCA_020352895.1 Phycisphaerales bacterium | reverse complement strand
CACGGACCCGCCCTCCCTCACCGGCATCGAACTCCAACGGAAGCACCCGCAGCCCGTCCGCCGCGGCCCGGAGGTTGGGCAACGCCATCGATATCCGTCGAGTAAGCCGGGACTCCGGCGGCAGCGTCTCCACGCGACTGACCACCGGTTCCTCTTCTTCTTCCCGCCCGAGCGTCTCCGGCGGCCGCGCCCATGAGGACGACCCTTCTCCGAACCGCAGCGTCCCGACTAACGAGCGCCTGGTCTCGTTGGACAGACACAAGTGCGCCCGGACGGTCAGCTCGGGCGCCTCACGCCGCCGCGAACGCTGCAACTCGACACCATGCACGAACAGGCGGAGCTTACGGCAGCCCTGCTGCAACCGCCGCCATTCCAACTCGATGGCATGGGCTCGCTCCGGCTCCCGCACAGACGCGTCAGCCGCCATCGCATGCATAATCTGCTCGGCCATCAGACGCCGAGCCAAAGCCCACATGGCGGGGTCTTCCACCCACCCATAGGGCCGCGCGTCCGCGAAGTGATCCCCGTATCCTTCCGTCCCACCGGCCCGCACCAGCGTCTCACAAATCACGCGGGCCACCTCCGGCCGACCGTGTCGCCGCAACAACTCCAGGTACCGGACATCCATCACGCCCCGCCGGAGCCGCTTCAGACGCACCGACGGCAGGGCTTCTACCATGCCCGCCAGCTCCCCCGGGTAGATGAGCCAGTCGGCGTGCGTCTTGGGCGATTCCCCCAGCCGCGCCGCCTCGCCCGACGGAGGCCATCGATTCACCGGTGGCAGCCAGATTGCCGCCGCCCCGTCCCGCCACGCCTGCCAAGCCAAGGCCCGCGCGTCAAGCGGTGGAGCCTCTACCATCAGCGAACCCGTGTATCCGGGCTCGTCCGGCCGAAGCCACATTTGCCGACCCTGGGCGGCGAGGGATCGTGCCTGATCCGGGTCGAAGTACCGGCCATCCGGTGCCCATATGTCCACCAGATTCGGCCGCGGCATGGGCACGAAGCCGTACCAGCCGAAGTCTGACATGTCCTGAGGGCAGAACGTGGCCACCAGACGCAGATCCGGCGCCGCCTCACGAGCCAATCCCGCCAGGCGCACGAACCGCTCGTACGCTCCCGGTGTCGGCCGAGCCGAATCGCTCGCCATGAGCACCGCCTGGCCGCGCGCTGGGGATCGCCGCTCCGAGCCACTGAGCTTGTGCACGTGGCTCGTGCATTGGGCTACGTAATCACCGTACACCTGCCCGAAGATGTTGGTGTCCAGCCCGCCAAACCGCTCCGGGTTGGGAAAGTCCGGCCAAACGGGGATCGGCCAATACGCCGGCGGCGTTCGATCCGAATACGCCGATCCGTCCACCAGTGGGCCCACCAGATTGTCATAGTCCTCCCACAGGACGCGCACCCGCCCGGAAGGCTCCACCTTCATCACGGGCCGGTAATCGTCGACGTACACAGTCAGCCCGTGATCGTGCAGAAGCCGCGCCGCGGCGCGAATCAGCGACACGTCTTCGTCGCGCTTGGGGTCATATTGAGACAACCGAATCATCCGTCGGCCGGATGTCCCCTCAATCAGCAAACGAGCCGACAGCGGTGCCAGCACCACCGGCCGCGATTCGGTAGGCAGGGCGAACGGCCAGACTTCCAGACTCAGCGGCACCACTGTTCTGCGGCCGGTGGCTTCGCTGACCGTTATGTGGCACTCGTAGATCCCGGGCTCGGTTCCGTGCGGCACGCGGATGTCTACCCATAACGGCAGCGATTCGGCTCCGTCCATCCGTAATGCGCCTTGCACCGGGGCCAGCGCGTCGTAGTACCGCGGTAGGCTCGGGGGCCGGGGCCAGCGCCGCAACAGCCATCCCGGCGCTCTGTCGACGCGGACCGGAATGGCCCGGTACACCACGATATTCTCAGGCTCGATCTGTCTATCGTCCGAGCGCGGCGGATCGATGTACACGAACACGGCCCGGGCGTCCCCACGCACCCCGGTCACCACCAATTGAAAAGAGACCACCTCGTTGATAGCCGCCGAAAGCGTGATCCGTTCAGCCAGCCGGTCATAAGCGTGGGACTCCAGGAGCGGGTCATATTCCTGGAGCGCCAGTTGGCTGTCACCCAGCACCGACACCGTCAGCGCGTCGCCGACCCTGCCACGCGCACATCCGCCGCTCGCCAGATAGCCCGTGGTCACGCCCATGAGGACCAGCGCCCAGGCGAACCTGCGGCGGCCCGCAGGGGGCCGGGGTGGAGAGGATCGCCTCGGACATTTTCCAGTGTCATTCACCATACAGGCTGCACCGGGCCTCAAGTCAGCCGCGCAACATCTGCCCGGGCACGCAATCCATATATGCATGCCCGTTAAACATTTACCGCAGATACGACGTTCCCGCCACCCAAGGGTCCCGATCCCGTCTGCTTTTGCGCCACGCCGAGGTGGCTCACACTATCGGACCCCCGGAACCACGCGCTTGACTTAGCTGGCCTCTTGCCTTACATTATGGGATGAGAGACGAGAGGGCCCCGCCCACAGGCAGCACACACCGGTAGCTGACGATTACGGGTCCCCAGAAAGATGTGATCTACGATGCCCAGCGCAGGGGCGGGAGCGCGCAACCGTCGCTCGATGCGCGGCGGTCATTCCAGGAGGAGAGGGACGAGGGTCGCAAAGCCGGGACGCAGGGAGGCGCGGCAGGAGAGAGGCACACATGGGCACGCGGGCAGGGGAGATCAGACGGGCGCAACCCGGTCCCTCCAGTTTCGTCGATGAGCTCCAGGGCATCGTCGGCGCGTCGCAAGCTATTCATCAGGTTAAGCAATTAGCTCAGATGGTTGCCCGGAACCACTGCACCGTGCTGGTCACCGGCCAGAGCGGCGTGGGCAAGGAACTTCTCGCCCGGACGATTCACCGCCTCAGCCCGCGCCGACACGAACCTTTCGTCCCCACCAACTGCGGCGCTCTGCCCGAGACGCTCCTGGAAAGCCAGCTCTTTGGACATGAGAAAGGCGCCTTCACCGGCGCAACCCAGAGCACTCTGGGCATCTTCCGCGCCGCCGATAAAGGAACGGCCTTCCTTGACGAAATCACGGAAATGAGCCCCGCACTGCAGGTCAAACTCCTGCGCGTGCTTCAGGAACGCGAGGTCACCCCCGTCGGCGGGACGCATCCGCACGCAGTCGATATCCGCCTCATCGCCGCGTCCAACCGCCCCATGGAAGAACTGCTCGACGAGAAGATCGTGCGACGCGATTTGTACTATCGCCTGAGCGTCGTACACATCGATATACCGCCGCTGCGTCAGCGACGCGAGGACATCGTGCCTCTGACCACGCACTTCATCCACCGTCACGCCCTTGATTATGGCCGTGATCCGGTCCGTCTCGACGGCGAGGCCCGGGCCGTCTTGGCCGCTCATGACTGGCCGGGCAACGTCCGCGAGTTGTCCAACACCATCGAGCGTCTCTATGCCCTGGGGCTGGGTCCGGTGGTCACCGCAGGCGATCTATCGCCGCAACTGCGCGCCGCTCCGCAGCAAGCGACGGCTGCCCCGCGGCCGGCCGACCTACCCTCCTGGGAGGAATCCGAGAAGCGGCTCATCCTCCGGGCCCTCGAAGCCGCCAACGGACAGAAGGCCGTGGCTGCCAGACTCCTGAAGATCGACCGCCATCGCCTGGCCCGCAAGATCAAGAAGTACGCCCTGGACTAATCGGGCCGCGGTCGGCACTCCATCCCGTCTGCCCACAGAAACGCACTCACATAAGCCCTATACCTCCACTCCCGCATCCAAGCGCCGACCGGCCCGGCCACGCCGATACGCTCGTTTCTCCACCACGGGGCGAATCGGTTATAATGGCAGGACTGACGAAACCCCCGGGGGAACCATACTATTACTCCGTTGCAGAGGTACGTGCCCATGAAACGGAAGCTCACTAGAACCGTGTTATCTGTGATGGCCCTCCTGTTCGCGGCAAGCATCACGGCCGCCCAGGTCCCCAAGCCCGCCAGCGACGAGCAGATCAAGGACAAGATCGCCGCCGCCGGCGACGCCGAGGATTATGACGAGGCCGACCGGGTCATCGTGCTCGACGAGTCCGATTGCACTGTGGGTGACAACGGCGTGGCCACAACCGTTCAGCGTCGCGTCGTCAAGCTCCTCGAGCCCGCCGGCGTCAAGGCCGAGTCTGTTCAGCAATTCGAATTCGACCCGGACACCACCCGCTCCGAGGTGCTCCGCGTTCTCATCCATCGCAAGGACGGACAAGTCGAGGAAGTGCCTCTGGAAACCATGGTGCAGCGGCCGGCACCGGCCCACTGGATCTACTGGGGCAACCAACTGAAGCTCCTCAGCCTGCCCCTTCTGCGTGTGGGCGATGCCGTCGACATCACCACCAGCAAGCGCGGCTTCAACATCGCCTATCTCTCGCCCGCGGGCACGCCCGACGCGGGCGAATGTGAGCTCATCCCGCCTATGCCGGGACATTGGTACGAAACAGTCTATTTCCAGGAACACCTGCCCATCATCGAGAAGCGTTACACGGTGCGGCTGCCCAAGGACAAGCCGGTCCAGTACGAGGTCTACCATGGCACTGTCCGCTCCGGCATCCATTTCGACGGCGACTACCACGTTTACACCTTCGAGGTCGAGAACGTCCCCGCCTTCAAGAATGAGTTTCGCCAGATCGCCTTCTCCGACGCGGCCACCAAACTCGTCATGGCCACGCTCGAGGACTGGGAGGCCAAGTCGCGCTGGTTCTATGAGGTCAACGAACCCCAGTTCGAGGCCGACGGGAACATCCGCGCTCTGGTCGCCGAACTCACCAGAGACTGCAAGACCGACGAGGAAAAGATCAGCGCCCTCATCCACTGGGCCGCGGATAAGGTGCGCTACATCGGCACCAGCCGCGGGCCCCGCGAAGGCTACACCATCCATCGCGGCATCGAGACCTTCCGCGACCGCGGCGGCGTCTGCAAAGACAAGGCCGGCATGGGCATCACTCTGCTTCGTGCGGCCGGCTTCGAGGCCTACCCGGTCCTTACCCAGGCCGGTTCCGAGGTCGAAATCATTCCTGCCGACCAGTTCAACCACACCGTCGGCTGCATCCGCAACAAGGACGGCTCCCTGACCCTGGTCGACCCCACGTGGGTGCCCCTCAGCCGCGAGTGGTGGTCCACCCGCGAGCCCCGACAGGCCGTTGTCTACGGCCTTCCCGAGGGCAAGACCCTCTCCCACTCACCCTACTACCCGCCCGAGGACAACATGGTCCACGCCACCAGCGAGGGCGAGATCGGCCCCGACGGGACGCTCAACGCCCGCATTCGCTGGCACGACATGACCGGCTATCCCGACACCTATCAGCGCCGGCACATCCACGGCCAGTCCCTCCGCGAGCGCCGCGCCGACATCGAGGAGGAACTCGCCTGCATCGGCCCAACCGTCCGCCTCGGACGTCTCAAGTTCACCGATCCTTACGACTACTCCGGATCGGCCGACCTGGAGTTGACCCTCTCGGCCCGACACTACGCCCTTGGCGACGGCGACATACGGCTGTTCCGTTTGCCTCTGATGAAACATCCGTTGGCGAGCATCTACGTCCCCGAGTTCCGCTATCCCGTGCAGGACGAGCGCAAGTTGGGCCTGTACCTGCGGGCCTCACGACTGGCCAAGTACGAGGAGACCATCCATCTCCCGCCCGGCTGGACTGTCGCCCACGTCCCTGAGAACAAGGATATCTCGAACGATGCCGCCGATTTGCACTTCGAAGTGGAGAGCGCCCCGGATTACATCCGTTATCGCTTCTCTGTCGCCATCAAGGAGATGATTGTTTCTGCCGAGAACTACCCCTCATACAAGAAGGTCATCGACGCGATGAACGAAATCGCCAAGGACTGGATCGTCTGCCACAAGGACGACACAGATACCCGGATCACCGTCAACGACAGCCCCTCCGAAGAGGTGCCCACCCATGCGAAGCAGTAACCGTATCCGTTTGACCCGAGTGTTCGCCGTCACGGTCATGGTCTCATGCGGCTTGGCCTTCGCCCTGACGGCCTACGCCGGTCCCGACATCCCCGACGCCGGTCGAGATGAATACCCGCTTGACGACGCCGTCGTCCTGCGCCTCGACGAAAGCTGGACGCTGCTACCCGACGGCTCCGTCCGCTACGAGTATCA
>CP070685.1:1978592-1981095 GCA_020352895.1 Phycisphaerales bacterium | reverse complement strand
GCAACGCGCTGCTCAAGAGCGGACGGCCGGAGGAAGCGATGGAGAGCTATGCCGAGTCGGTGCGGCTGCGGCCGGGATTCGCCGACGGGTACAACAATTTGGGCATGGCGGCGGCTTCGGCGGGGCGCTGGGACGAGGCGATGGAGCATTACCGCAAGGCGATCGAGGTCGATCCGTACCTGCACCGGGCGTACAACAATCTGGGTGCGGCGCTGGTGCGGGAGCACCGTTGGGAGGAGGCCATTCAGATGTTCCTGAAGGCGGTGGAGATCAACTCGGATTACGCGGAGGCCCGCAACAATCTGGGCAACGCGCTGGCGATTCTGGGCCGGTTCGACGAGGCGGCAGTGCAGTACGAGATGGCCCTGAAGCTGAATCCGGACATGGAGCAGGTGCGGCGGAACCTGGCGCAGGCGCAAGAGGACGCGCGAAAACAGCGGGCCGGCGGACAGCCGGGGCCTGCAGCGCGGCAAGGGGAGTAAACATGGCGGCGTGGATGGATTGCACGAGGACGCTGCGGGCGGGGATGATTCAGTGGCCGGACGATCCGGTGTTCGAGCTGCGGCGGCTGGCGGACATGAACCAGGGGGATGACGCGAACGTGACATTCATGGCGGCGAGCGTGCACATCGGGACACACATTGACGCCCCGATGCACTTCGTGGCCGGGCAGCCGGGGATTGACGAGCTTTCGCTGGATGATCTCTGCGGCGAGGCGACCGTGGTGCACCTGCGCGAGGATCGGGACGTGGGGCCGGAAGACTTCGCCCACGTGCCGGAGAAGCATCTGCGCCGGGTGCTGTTTCGGACGGCGAACGAGAAGCGGTGGGAGAAGGGGGCGTTTGACAAAGGGTTCGCGGCGATATCGCCGGCCGCGGCGCGGCGGCTGGTGGAGGCGGGCACGCGGTTGGTGGGGGTCGATTATGCGTCGGTGGACCGGTATGACGCGGCGGACCGGCCGGTGCACAAGATTCTGGGCGCGGCCGGGGTAATCATGGTGGAGAGCGTGGACCTGTCGGGGGTGGAGGCCGGGCGGTACGAGATGATCGCGCTGCCGATCAAGCTGGCAGGCGCGGACGGGGCACCGGCGCGGGTGATCCTGCGGAGGCTGACGGAGGACTGAAACCACCGATGGACACAGATGGACACGGATCGGAATGACGTTCAAGCCGGACGGTGAGAATGCTGAGCCGGATGTGGAACATCCGCGGGCCCCCTATGATCGGAGCGTATCTTTGCAAAAGGGGTTGGCAGGAAGGCTGTCGGCGGTGACGGTCGTGCGTGTGGTCGCATGGGTGTGGGCCCTGACATTTGAGAAGGTGCGACGCGCAGGAGGAGCGCGTGTGGGAGACCATCGCCGATGACTACGTGCGCTGTGGCCGCGGGCTGTGTATCGCGCCAGAGCGGGACTTCCGTTTGCCGCGAAGCGAGGGCCTCTCGGCAGAGAGGAGTGCAAGGCCATGGTTGGAGAGGCGTTTCTTGAGAGTGCGATTGCGAAGTACAAGGCACAGAAGGACTTCGCGGAGCGAGCCATCGCGCAGTTGGGCGACGAGCAGCTTCATCAACCGTTGGACGAGAACACCAACAGCGTGGCCGTCATCATGAAGCACATGGCCGGGAACATGCTGTCGCGATGGACCGACTTCCTATCGACGGACGGCGAAAAGCAGTGGCGGAACCGGGACAGCGAATTCGTGGATGACTTACATTTGCGCGACGAGTTGATGGCCTTCTGGCAGCGGGGGTGGGATTGCCTGTTCTCGGCCCTGAACGCGCTGAAGGTGGGCGATCTGACGAAGACCGTGCGCATTCGCGGCGAGCCGCACAACGTGATCGAGGCTATTCATCGAGAGCTTGACCACTATGGCTATCACGTCGGGCAGATCGTGCTCGTAGCCCGCGTGCTGGCGAAGGGCAACTGGACGACGCTGACGGTCCCGCGCGGCGAGTCGGAGGAGTATAACCGGCGGGTGTGGCAGTCCTGAGTCTCGTAGGGAGCGCAGTGCGGACCCTGCGGGATTACATGGGACACTGAGCCTTTGCATGTCATGGCGGCCCGGGGCCAGACGGGGTTTCCCGGGCGCGGAGCCAAGCGGTTATCAGCCCATCTCACGATTCGAGGGGCTCATACGCTTTAGCGATAGAGGTACTTGTTCTGTGACGGGGCCGTGTGCGCGCCGCGTGCCCGGGAGGAGAATCCGCCCGGGTGCGTGGGGTGGCGGGCCGCGGCGCATTTAGGTAGGTGGCCAGACGTTGGCAGCGGCTCGAGGCGAGTCGCGGGAGGACCATGTCAAGCTTGACGACAGGCTTGTCCGTGCCTGTGGACGGGCCCGTGGAAGCACGGGATCACGTTGAGGCCGCGTTCGATCGTTGTGGCCCGGCGCTGTATCGATACTTCGCCGTGCGTGTCGGTGGCGACGCGCATCTGGCGGATGATCTGATGCAGCAGTTGTGGCTGCGGGCGACGCAGGCCAAGGCGCCGGTGCCGGAGGATCAGATGGAG
>CP070685.1:1971720-1978492 GCA_020352895.1 Phycisphaerales bacterium | reverse complement strand
GTGCCCGTCTGACCGACCTGATGCTCCTTGCCGATGAATCCGCTGTCCACGGCAGCACGCGAAGCTCCGACTGCCCCGCCGATGGCCCCGGCCAGGTCGTGGACCAGCTTGAAGTTCTCCTTGCTGCCCACGCCGCCACCACCGGCGACAATGATCCGTGCCGCCTTGAGGTTGATTTTGCGCTCCTGGCGATGTCGCTCGATGAGCCTCACGGCCAAGTCGAAATCGCTGAACTCGACCTTCTCCTCGATGATCTCACCCCGGCGACCGGGATCGCCCCGAGTCAGGGCCATGACACCCTCCCGAACCGTGGCCATCTGCGGCCAGCGGCGGGGGTTGACAATGGTCGCGATGATGTTGCCGCCGAACGCCGGGCGGATCTGAAGCATCAGGTTCGGGAATGTTTTCTTGGTCAGCCCGTCCGTATAGTCGCCGATGTCCAGGTCGGTGCAGTCCGCCGTCAGCCCGGCACGCATTTCCGAGGCCACCCGCGGAGCCAGGTCACGGCCGAGCGCCGTAGCGCCGTACAGCACGATCTGCGGCTTGTGTTTGCCGATCAGTTGGCAGAGCATGCGGGCATACGGCTGCGTGCGGTAGTGCTCCAGCTTCGTGTCATGCACGTAATAGACCTTGTCGGCGCCTTGGGCGATGAGCCGGTAGGACAGCTCCCGGACGTTCCACCCGCCCAGCACACCCGCCATCTTTACGCCCAGGCGGTCCGCCAGCTCCCGGGCCTTACCGCACAATTCGAGGCATACGTCGCTGAGACGCTCGTCCTCCTGTTCGGCGAAGACCCAGACATCACCTTTGGGATTGGGATCGATCATCGTGACTACCTGCTGCTGTTGCCGTACTCCGCGTCGTCGGGGCGGCGATTGGCTCTCAAAGTCTGTTCCGCTGCTGCCCGGCCGACGAGCGCCTTGCCCCGCGCTACAGTGTGTGGTCCACGATCAGCTCGTGGATCATCTGACGCACGCCTTCCTCGGTCGGACGGACTTGCGTGTGCCCTTCCTTGGTCAGGACGATGGCCTGCACCCGGTGGACCTTCGTTGGCGATCCGGTGAGACCGCACCACTCCAGATCGGCGCCGATCAGGTCAAGGTCCCACTGCTCAATCAACAAGCCCTTGATCTTCAGGGCCGTGCACCGTTTCTCGCACTCGGCCTCCACGCGCTCCTCAGGGGCATCTGTCAGTGCCGCGGCCACATCTCGCCTGACCTCGTCCCGCGTACGGGCCCGCTTGTATTGCATGACCTTGCGAGCTCCGGACGGCCGTGGCACGTTGGCGGCGTCCAGCACCGTCAACAACAGGGGCAGACGCGCCTCCAGCACCTCCCAGCCGTTGCCGACGTTTCGACGTACCCGCGCGGTGCGGTCGCCCAGCTCTTCGAAGCGTTCGAAGTAGGTCACCTGGGCGATGCCGAGCTTCTCAGCCAACTGAGGCCCGACCTGGGCCGTGTCCCCATCGATCGCCTGACGCCCGCAGAACACCAGATCATACTTGCCCAGATGCCTGACCGCGCAGTTCAGAATGTAGCTGGTGGCCAGCGTGTCACTGGCGGCGGCGCGCCGGTCGTTGACCAGGATGGCTCGGTCCGCCCCCCGGTAAAGACATTCGCGCAGAACCTCGCTGGCATTGAGCGGTCCCATCGTCATGGCCGTGACCGTGCCGCCGTGTAGCTCACGCACCGCCAGCGCCGCCTCCAGTGCGTTGAGATCTTCGGGATTGAACACCGCCGGCAAAGCGCCGCGGTTGACCGTCCCGTCCTCCTTCATGGCCTCGCCGGTGATATTGGCTGTGTCCGGAACCTGCTTGACACACACAACGCAATCGTAGCCCAATGGTCCGCTCCGTTTATGCAACACGGATTACACCCACCCTCCGGATTGGCGGAAGGTAACGGGGCCGAATGTACCCGTCAAGCCTCTTGATTGTGCCTGCACCCGTGCGTACATTGAGCCTTCGTAGGCGGAACTCTCCAGCCGAGGAGCCGGTCATGCAAACCCTTTACGGAACGCTGCTTGACGCCCGCTCCGCGGACGAATGCAGGATTGCCCCCGATACCATCGTCCGCATTGACGCTGACGGCAGGATTGCCCAGGTCGAATCCGACAAGGCCGGGGGGCGCGACGTGATTGGCGGAGAGGATCGCTGGATCCTACCGGGTTTTGTGGACGCGCACCTGCACCTTCCTCAGTGGGATCGGCGCGGCATCGACGGCTTGTCGCTGTTCGACTGGCACGAGCGAATTGTCTATCCAGCCGAGGCTCGCATGAGGGATGCGTCCTTTGCCGAAAGGCTCGCCGAAGACTTCGTCAGCGGCATGGTCGCCAACGGCACGACCACCGTGGCCGCCTTCGGCAGCCCGTTTGCCAAGGCCACGGACCGAGCCTTCAGCGTCTTCGCCCGTCGCGGATTGCGCGTCGTTTATGGCAAGATGCTCAACGACACCGACTGCCCGAACGAGCTTCGCCAGGAAACCGACCAGGCCCTCGATGAGGCCCGCGAATTGGCCGCCAAGTGGCATGGGAAAGAGAATGGGCGGCTGAATTACGCCTTCTGCCCGCGCATGCCTATCTGCTGCAGCGAGAAGCTCCTCCGAGGTGCCGCCGCCCTGGCCGGCATGATCGAGTGCTACATCCAGACCCACGGCGCCGAGTCGATCGCCGAGGCCTCGGCCGTGCGCGACAGATTCCCAGACCTGCTCGATGACATTGACGTGTTCAAAGAGATGGGCCTGCTGACTCCGCGGACATTGCTGGGGCACGGTGTGTTCCTCCACCAGCAGCGGCACCTCATCGCCGAGACGCGCACCGCCGTCGTTCACTGCCCCACGGCCAATCTGTTCCTGGAGACAGGCATGATGGATTACGTGGCCCACCGTGCCGCGGGCATTCGCATGGCCCTGGGCAGCAGTATCGCCGGCGGGTATGACGCATTCATGCCGCGCGTCGCGGTCTTCTGCTTGCAGGCCGCTAAGGGTATGAAGACTCACGCCGTTCCTCGCGGTACACACAAGGTGCCGGGTCCGACGGAAGCGTGGTGGATACTCACGCGGGGCGCGGCCGAAGCCCTGAGCATGTCCGACCGCGTCGGTGCGATCGAGCCGGGCATGGAAGCGGACTGCCTGGTGGTTCGCCCGGAGCCGTGGATCAGACAGTTGCCCATGACCCAGCAGGCCTCGGCCCTGCTCTACACCATCCAACCCCAGCAAATCGAGCATGTTCTCATCGCCGGCCGGCGGGTAGGACCGTAGCTAACCGTCGTCCTGAACATCATCTCCGCCGCACGGATGCGTGCGACCGCCGGAGCATGCGATCGCGCGGGTCCTGCACGCTTCACCGGCTTGCCAAAGCCCGCCCAGCGCCGCAGAATGGCCGCCCAACCGGTACCCCGCCGTGACGCGTAGCGTCACGCGGGGATGGGCCCTGAACCAGTCGAGTATCTCTTCGAAAGGAGTATCGAACATGGCCGTTGCCAGAGTGACCAAGGTGACCGCTTCCTCGACAGAGGGATTCAGCGCAGCCGTGGAGGCTGGCGTTCAGAGAGCAGGCCAGACCCTCCGCGGGATCACCGGCCTGGAGGTGCTTTCCCAGAAGGCCAAAGTGACGAACGGCAAGATCGAAGAATACCGTGTGACCATGGAGATCACTTTTATCCTGGAATAGGCCGGGGGCGTAGACAACTCGCATGTCCGCCGAAGCGGACGACGCGCCCCACCAGGGGCATCAAGCCTCTGCGGCGTCGGCGGTGGCCGTCCCGAACAATGTTCGGCCTGCCACAAGGCGGGCGTAGGCTCGGTGGTATTCCTCGAGCATGCGCTGTGAGCCGAAGAGCTGGCGGCCCGCCCGACGGGCGGCGTCTCTCAGCCGATCGGCGAGTCCTTCGTCCCGCAGCAGATCTCGGATTCTGCCGGCCAGTTCCGCGGGACGCCCCGGCGCTGACAAGGAGGCCGTCTGCCCGTCGGTGAGCACCTCAGTTAGCGCCGGTACACGCGAGCCTACCAAAGGAACACCGGCGGCCATGACCCAGGCCAACGCTGTCGTGGCCACCGGCCCAACCGCCGGCGAAACGCAAACATCAGCCGCCGCCAGCAACTCGAAGAAGCCGACCGACGGGTCCGGGAAGATGTAGAGGTGCGGCTTGGCGAAGCCGTGGACGAAACGCTTGAGCCGCCGTTGTTCCTTCGATACGCCCGGCACGAGCAGGCGCACATCCGGAAAAGCCTGCTCCAGCAACGCCGTCGCCCATACGGCAAAGTATTGCCCGCCCTCGCGCGAGGGCGGCGGACAAGTGATCAGCACGGGCTGCCCTTCCGTGATCCCTAGTCGGTCACGCTGTTGACCGCGTGTGCCGGGAGTCAGCCGGTCAACGTCAAGGCCGGGACGTATGACGCCGAGCTCGGTAGGGGGGTAACCCCTCTGGACGAGCTTACGCCGGATCACTTCGCTAAAACAGGCCATCGGTAAGGGCGGGGCATTGCGAGCCTTGGACAACCACCTGACTTCACGCCGATCGAGGTGCGGGCTGGTCACGGTCGCCAGCACGGGCAAACGCTCGAGACCCGCCAGCGTCGCCGTGATCGCTGGCCGTACCCCCCAAGCGTGGATGAGATCACAATCTGTTTGACGCACCACGCGGCGTATCCAGGGCACGGTCGCCAGGGGGTGCGGGGGAGGAAAGCCCAGGTGGTACGGGCGCGGCCATGATCGGGCGAAGCGACGCGGCACCTGCGCTCCCATAACCCCTAGACCGACGACCGTGGCGTCCGACGATCCTCTGACAGACTCGACCAGCAGCCTCAGGATCTCGAAATCCAGCGGCGTCATCCGGTCGTCAAACAGATGCAGGATACGCATAGCAACGCAGACGCAGGCCCGTTTATCCCCTCTCGAACACTACTCCGGCACGACCTTGTGGTCGTAGAAGAGTTTGGCGATCTGGTCCACCGAATCCATGATCAGCTCCAGTTCGATCCTTTCCTCCCCCATACCCTGCACGGCCCCCAACGTCTTGCTCATCTCTAGCCGATGTGGTTCCCGGCCCGTGGGCCAAAGGCGGACGTCGTCGCGTTGTTCGGCGTGACAGTTGATTACCCTCACGGTCAGGACCATGTTGGCCGCTTCGGCGGGGTCTTCGGCCTGATCATCTCCCATAGCGTAATCGATGATCTTGATCCACAATATTTGCTCGGCTCCCACGCGACGTCCCAGCTTGTCGGCCGGAATCTTGGCATAGTCCGGGTCCTGCTGACGGACGCGTTCCAGGCGCTCCAGCGGAATGATGCGGTTGTTCACCTTGTGGATGATCAGTTCCTGAGCCAAGCGCGCGGCGATTTCGTCGCGAATCCCACGTGATTGCGTCACGTTGTAATCGTCCTCTACCAGGATCAGCAGTGGGCCCTTGGTCAGCGTGAATTCGGCCTTGACCGTCGGCTTCGGATACAGGCCCGTCCAATAGAGGAACGCCCCGAACTGCTGACCGCATCCGCTCAAAACGGGCAACAGCCCCAGCACCGCGCACAGTACGACTCTCTGCCGGAGCGATGGCTCGGCGAGAGGATCGTGCCGGATGCTGCGTGCCGGGCCTGCCGGCCCTGGCTTTCTGGTCGTCGGACCCGTTCGACAGGCATACATATCACAACTCAACCCGGTGGGACTTGAACTTGAGGGCGACTTTCTGCGCGAAAATCTCGGAGGTCTCCTTGCGCAATTTCTGCTCCGTGGTGTTGTAGATGCTGACCGGAGCACCCTCGGGATGCTGCACCGATACACCGGACAACTCATACCTTTCGGGCTCACCCAAAGCCGTGCCCAGATCGAACACTACCACCGAAGCTTCGATCTCCCCGCGGTACAGGTTGGGAGTGTTGGGCAGCCGCATCCGGTAGCGCAGCAGCTCCAGATAGACCACCACGTCGGCGTCGAAGTGGCGGCCGGCTATGGGCGGGTCGGTCGTCCCGTCCAGCCGCTTGGAGACATAGTCCTCCACGTGACGGGAGCTGACCGTGGTCACGTCTTCGATCTCCGAGCGCAAAGCATCGCCCACGTACTTGGCGATGTCATAGCGGGCATACGGATAGTTGGTCAGAATCGACGGCGGAGTCCACACCAGCACGAGCACTCGCTTGCCCGCCAGGCGGGCGAACTCCGGCTCCACCTTCTTGGTGGGCGGACCGGCCAGGATCATGCCCGGGATCAACAGATTGCAGCCGGGCACGCCCGGGATCAGCAGACACACCGCAACCAGGCAGGCAAGCGTTGGCGACTTCCGGCTCATGGGACTCTCCGCCAGAGGGCTGGGATTGCTCCGCACCCGGCGCATACCGCCCCTGGTAGCATCGCAAAATAGCTCAGAGCGAGCGGGCGGGCAAGCTTCCGTCGATCAGCCCCACGGCGATCTTGATTCCCCAGGAAAGGATGAACGCGATCCCCACCACCCAAAGCACCGCCAGCGGTGAGACGCGGTACCAGTTCACCACCCACGTCTTGCCCGTCGTGACCACCACCAGCGACCCCAGGCCGCAGATCACCGCCCCCAGGATGATGAAAGGTCCTAAAGGTTGAGCGTAGAAGGCCGCCCCGATGCGTCCTCGCACCGACAGGCAGCATGACGTGGTCATCCCGCACGTCGGGCAGGGGAACCCGGTACGAACGAGGAACCCGCACGGACCCAGACCCAGCGTTCGGTGTGTGCCATAGCCTCGCGCGTCCGGGACCAGCCACGCCGCCAGGCCGATGCCCGAGCCGCACGCCGCGAAGATCACCAGCG
>CP070685.1:1961105-1971620 GCA_020352895.1 Phycisphaerales bacterium | reverse complement strand
TAAACAGCACCGAAGACACAAGTGACGGCTTTTGTGAGGACGCTCCCGGTGACTGCACGCTGCGGGAGGCCATTTTCGCGGCCAACGCCAACTCGGGGGTGCACGATATTATCTACTTCGACCCGGCCGTGTTCCCGCCCGCGTCGCCCGCGGTCATCAACGTGGCCGCTTTCTTCCCGTATAGCGCGGACGCGGACGGGCTCACCATCGACGGCACCGGCGCCGGCGTCATTATCGACGGCAGCGCTTTGTCGGGCAGCGAGAACGGGCTTGGGTTCTACACGGTAGGGGGCCTCGATCTGGAGGAAGCGACCGTCCGGGCCCTGACTGTGCGCAACTTCCCCGGCCACGGGATTTACCTGTGCGGCGGCACGCTTGGCTCGTGTGAGGAGAGCATGACCGATACGCTGGTGGAGGCGGTGACCGTAACGGGCAACGGCGAGAACGGGATCTGGATCAGAGGTCAGTTCAACACCCGGGCCACCATTACCGGCTGTACGGCCAGCGGAAACGAAGTGCACGGCATCTACGTCAGCGCGGGCGATACGCTCGCCGAAGCAACCGCGACAAACAACGTTGTTAACGGTAATGGCAACCGCGGGATCATGCTCAACAGCGGAATGCACGACAACAACGACGCCACCATGACCGGCAACAGCGCGAGCGGCAACGGTAGTGTGGGCCTGTATGCCAACGCCGGCGACAGTCTTGCGCGAATCGACGTCTCGGACAACACGAGCACGGGCAACGGCAGCCACGGGCTGCTCCTCAATGCGGGCGACGACGTGGTGGATGCGCTGATTAGCCGTAACACGCTGATCGACAACGATCGCAGCGGCATGAATATCAATGCCGGTAACGATCAGACGGGTACGACCGTGGCCAACAACACGTGTAACCTGAACGACGAGCATGGGATCTTCCTCAACGCCGGCGCCGCGTTCGTGCTGGGCGACGTAACCGTGGACGACAACATCGCCGCGAACAACTTCGAGGACGGGATCAACCTGGCCGCTCGAGGACACAACCAACAAGCCCGCGGCAACCTCATCTGCGGCAACGGGACGGGGCTGCGTCTGGACAACGAAGGATTCATCGTGGACGTCGAGGGCAACTGGTGGGGCAGCGCGTCCGGGCCCACACACCCGGACAACCCAGGCGGCACCGGCGATGCGATCGTGGACGCCGACAGTGGTGGGACCGGCACCGCGGACTACTCCCCGTGGATCGACACCATCGCGACCGTGGCGACGCCCGATCCGGCCGCCGTGGGGCAGAGCATCAACGTGAGCTTCCAGTTCTCCGGCGGCCCGTATGCTCTGGGGCCGGGCCCGGGAAATCTTGCCGGGCCGGAGCCGTTCGGCCTGAGCACCGACAACGGCACGCTCACCGATTCCGACCAGACCGGGGCAGCGACGGCCGAGTTCATCCTCGGTGCCGACGGTGTCCTGGCGGCGTCACTGACGCCGGACGCGACCGGCACGGCCACGGTGTCTCTGGATGATCCGTGCGGTGTGGTCGCGAGCGTGGCCGTGCAAGTGGGGGCCGATACCGACGGTGACGGCGTGCCGGACACCGTGGACAACTGCCCGGACGTGGCCAACCCGGACCAGGCTGATGCCGACGGCGATGGCATGGGCGACGCCTGCGATGCGGGCCCCTGCGGCTGTGGCGCGACCAGTGCCGTCGTTATGGCCTTCTGGGTCCTGTGCGCGGCCCGCCTGGCCCACCGCCGGCGCATCCGCATGAGTTGTCGCAGCCGATGAATACACTCGTTGCTGCGTCCAATCTGACTGACACAGACCATCACAGTGCACCGAATTGAAGTGGTGGCTGCGCCAACCACGCCAAGAAACTGGTACTGGGCGAAGTCGGCTGCGTTAAGGGCGACATCAACGCTGAACGGAACGGCCTGTCCGACAGCCTCGAAGCGGTGGTGCGGTTCGCCGCTTCCTACCGGCGAAGGGCACCCGCCGCTGGTGAAATCCGACTGAATACTGCGACCGCGTGAGGCAAAATGGCGATCCCCCGCCACCGGCATTTACCGCTCGGCGGCAATGCATGAAGCCCGTTGTCGCGATAGCGGTACAGACGAGATGCGTGTGCTCGTAGGGGCGGCCATAAACTACAGTGTTGGAAGGCCGTTTCCGCTTGAAGTAAGGCGCTTGTTGGCTTAGAATACCTTCTGAGGGCAGACAGGCGGGGGATTTCGGTTAGAACAAGTTGGGGGAACGATCGTAACCGGCAGTGCGCGGTCGTGATTCATCGGGTACCGTCCGGCTGGAACATTTTTCGCAGCGCCTCTCTTGGGCAACCGAAGTACATACATCATCCCGGTTCAGTGCCAGCAGGTGCAGCATTTGAGACATTCGTGCTAGTGACTTGAGGAGGACAGACCATGCAAGCTGTAAGAGAAAGAACGACAGGTATAACCTCGCGCAAATCGGTGACGAGGAGAGCACGGCCGGGCCAAGCCGCCGCGCCATCGGGCAGGATCATGGTAGGAATGCTCACGGCGTTGTGTATCGTGTGCCCGGTGGCGAACGCCGACATCCTGCTGCAACCAGCCTTTGACCAGGCTTTCGTAGGTAACGTCCAGGGCCGCACGCGGGCGTGGGGCGTCGGCGCGGCTGATTTCAACAGCGACGGCATTGACGACATTGTCTCGGGAGAAACATTCGGCGACGTGCACCTGCTGACTGGAAATGGCGACGGCACGTTCGCCGACCTGGGCGTCGTGATCAACGCCGCGTTTCACGACGCATACGCACTGGCGGCGGCTGACTTCAATGGAGATGGCAACCAGGATTTCGTGCTGTGCCGAACGGGCGGAAGCGCTGTCATTCCCGAAGAGGGCCAGGTTCTGCTCTACCTCGGCAATGGTGACGGCACGTTCCAGGCCACGGGCTTTCCACAGATCGGCCTGCTGGTCGGCGACGCGGGAACCGATCCCATCGTGCTGGCCGCTGCCGACGTGGACGGCGACCTGGACATCGACCTCGCCGCTGGAGATATCACCGACTCGGACAACGCAGCCGCGGATGTAACCCTGTTCCGCAACATGGGCAACGACGCCATGGACCATCCGCTGTGGACGCCGGAGACCATCATCTCCGCCCCTAACGTTTCCCCCGACCCCGAGCAGCCGCCCTATTACCCACCCGTCGGCTATCTTACGGCCTACGGGCTGGCATTCGGTGACGTCGACGGGGACAACTTCCAGGACCTGCTTGTGGGCGACCGGGCAAGCTACCTCTACATCTACCGCAACGATGGAACGGGCTCCTTCGCGCCGCTGCGTTACGACGTCATCGGCACGCGGCCGTTTGCCCTCACTCGGATTCACGAGACGTTCACCAGTCAATTGGCTCTGGCCGCCGGTGACCTGAACGACGACGGCCTGGTGGATTTCGTGACCGGCGGCACGGATGCCCTCTGGGATGGACAGGTGGACCTGTGGCTGAATATCGGCAATGACGGGGCGGGTCGGCCCCGCTTCATGAACGCGGGGATCATCGGCGGCGCCGGAGACGACGCCCGCGGGCTCGCTCTCGGCCAGCTCAACCCCGCGATTGATTCCTACGTGGACATCGTCTTCGGCAACTATGCCGGCAACCTCCACGCGCTCTTCGCCGATCTCACGGACACCGACGGTGACGGCATCGTCGACCGCTTCGATAACGCGCCGCTGCATCCCAACGCGCCCCGCCTGGACATGAACACCGACGGCGGCATCAACCGCCTGGATCAGCTCGACAACGACAACGACGGCGTCGGGGATCCCGCGGATGATGACGACGACGATGACGGCGCGCTGGACGACTCGGACAACTGCCCCTACACGCCGAACGCCGCTCAGGCCGACTTCGACGTGGACGGCCGCGGCGACGCCTGCGACCCGCTGAACGACACCGACTCCGACACCGACGGTGTGCCGGACGGACCGATCGACCCGGATCTGTTCGACCGGGCCATGGACGCCAAGGCTCGTTGGTCGCTCAGCGACACGCATTTCATCGTCCGCATCGACGCGCTTGGTCGCGTCTTCCAGAACGAGTTTACCCAGACGATGACCGACGCCGCCGTGCTCACGCCGGCAGAATGGGATCTCAAGAAGTTCGACAACTACAACGGCATCGGCGATGGGCCGGCCGAGCCCGGGTACCAGGTGCCTGGGGACCTGCCCGGCGGGAAGGAGGTGCCCCTGACGCTGGTGGTTATTTCTCGGCTGATCTGGGACGCCTTCGGCGACCCCGACCCCGTGCAATGGATGAACGACCGGCTGGCCAGCCCGTACCTGGAGATCGGACAGCACGGCACCTATCACGCGGACAACACGATGCTCGGAGACTGGGCCGACGATCCGTCGATCAACTTCTTTGCCTGCGAAATGTGCGGGTTCACCGTCCCGGAGATGTTCCAGTTGATGCGGATCGGGCGGCGCACGCTGCTGGGCGACTACGCCTCCGATCAATGGCTTCTTCAGTCGGGGGCGGTTCCCGGCGTCTCGCCGGCCATCGATTTCACGACTGCCGCGAATCCGCTGATCGCGTTCGCGCCGCCATACAACACGTCCGATCCGGCCGGGCGCGACGCCGTGTCGCGGCTGGGCCACGTCAATTTCAGCGCCTCGATTTGGGAGGAGCAGAGCCCGGTGTTCACGCCGGAGGGCTCGCACCACGAGCAGTTCGACCAGTTCGGCATGTATCACGCCAGCGCCGACCTCCAGGTCAATCCGGAAAGCCCCGGCGGAATGACCTACGAGGAGTACCTCGTGTCGATCACCCAGTTCGGCGGGCTGAACACCTGGCTCATCGAGGAAGTGGAGTGGTCGACGCGGTACTGCAACGATCTGCCGCGTCTCGTCGCGTGCCCCGACGCGCCCGAAGGCGTGAACCGCGAGAACAACATGGTCGACCTCGACAGGTGGGACAAGTGGATGATACTTCTGGACTACGTCAAGACCGCCGGACAGCCCATGACGCTGGGTGATTTCGGGCTGGCCATGGCCTTCGACAACGCCCCGACTGTTCCCAACCCGGGCCAGGCCGATTCGGACCACGATGGCATCGGTGACGCCATCGACGGCGCGACGCTCGATGCGGAAGATGTCGTCCTGGGGTGTGCTCCCGGTGCGGCCACCGGCGACCTCCTCGCCAGGCTCACCGCGGACGCGGGGCCGATCCCCGGCCAGGAGATTCTGTTCGAGTTCGACAGCGACGACGACGGGACGGCGGAGTTCTACTTCGGCATGACCGCTGCCGACGGATGGGCCGCCGTCACAGTTACCTCTCCTCTACCGTTCGGCACCGTGATTCCCTACAACGCGAGCTGGGACGGCGGACTGCTTACGGCGTCGGACACCGCCGAAGCTACCGTCTCGGACGCGGTGCCGCCGACGATCACCGACGTGTCGGTCGACCCGGACGACCTGTGGCCGCCGAACCACCGGATGAGAAACGTTACTGTCACCGTGGAGGTCACTGATGTTTGTGCGGACGAGGTAACCTGCGGCATCGTTGAGATCACCAGTAACGAGCCGGAGCAGGCCGCTCCCGATGACGCCGCACCGGACTGGATGATCACGGGGCCGCTTACGGCCGACCTGCGAGCCGAGCGACTTGGTTTCGGTGATGGCCGCATCTACACGATCACCGTCGAGTGCGTTGATGAGTCGGGTAACGCGGCCAGCGAGGATGTCTTCGTCACCGTCGACCACGACCTCCGTGGAGATCTCGACAACGACGGCGACGTCGATCTTGAGGACTTCGCCATGTTCGCCCTGTGCTACGGCGGTCCCGGCAAATCCGCAGGGCCCGAATGTAAGTCCAGTACCGATGCCGACTTGGACGGAGACGGTGATATTGACCTGGCCGACTTCATGATTTTCGCGGCCAACTTCACCGGCGCACGGTAACCGACAGGTTCGACATGTTCGTCAGCAACCGAGCCGCCCTCCTCGGGCGGCTCTTCTTTGGGGCGGCGCGCGGCGCCAGGCTGTATGTGCGGCGCTATCCAAGGTTCTGCGGTGGGCAGACGGAAGACAACACCGCCCACATCCGCACGAGGGGAAGAGGGCCATACCCGATCCGCCGGTATAACCCACATAGGCGGACCGGCCCTGCTTCCAAGCCCAGGCGGGCTGCCGTCAGACAATGCCCTGGGCGTCACGCCTGTTCTCACAAACCATCCGATTTTTCGCTGGACAAATAGGGCGAACCGCTCACTAGTATGGTGACGGCCGTCAAGTGCTGCGAGAGGAACACCACGTGTCGGCAGCAGACGAAACCCTGGTCCTGGGAACCTTGCGGGGCGACCGCTCGGCCTTCGCCGAGCTGTACGACCGCCACGCACGCCTCATCCGGGCCGTCGGCTACGACGCGACCGGCGACCTCCACGCGGCCGCGGATCTGACCCAGGAGGTATTCCTCCGGGCGTACCGAAACCTGGGCGAGCTGCGGGATCCGCAACGGTTCGCCGCCTGGCTGGTGGGCATCGCCCGCCAGGTCTGCCGGGAATGGCGCCGTGCTCGGTCGAGAGACCGACGCCTGCTGACCGGGTTGTCCGACCGCGCCGCGGCCGAGACGCGACTCGACCGGCCCGATCAGCAGATCGCAGCCCTGCGGGAGGCGCTGGCCGCGCTACCCGAACGGGAGCGGCTGGCCCTGCACGCTTTCTATCTGCAGGAGATGAACGTCGAGCAGGCCCGCGCCGTGCTGGGCCTGTCCAAGTCGGGTTTATATCGCGTGCTGTCGTGCGCCCGCCGGCGCCTGGCGCGCGTGCTGAGGCAACGGGAGACGATGCCATGGCCTGTCCCAGCGAGGACCAATGGACGCTGTTGAGCATGAACCTGCTCGATGCCGCGCGGGCCTCGGAGATGAATGAACATCTTTCGGCCTGCACATCCTGCCGGGAAATGTTTGATCGCGCCCGACGTCAGCACGCCGCTCTGGTTCGCACCTACGAGGCGCTCGATCGGGATCACGACGAGCTGCGCGAACAACTGATGGCGTCGCTGCCGGCCGGGGCTACCCCGTCCCCTGCGGACGCGCGAGCCCGTGAGCGGTGGCGTCGCCTCGGAGAGTCAGTCATGAACAGTCGCAAAGTGCGCTTTACCACCGCGGCGCTGGCCGCGGCGGCCTGCATCGTGTTCGTCCTCGTGCTGGTGTTCGGTTCCGCTCAGACGTTGGCCCTGGAAGGCATCGGCCGGGCCGTCCAGCAGGCCGAGACCATGACCTGCCGCCTGTCGCTCACCATCACCGGCGGCAACGTGAACCAGTCCTTCGACGGTGCGATGTACGTTTCCGATGAATACGGCAGCCGGGCCGAGATCCGCCAGAACGGCCGGTCCGTCTCGTGCACGATCGCACCGGTGGACGGCCCGACCGTTGCCGGAATTCTCGGCGGCAAGTCGCTGATTCGCTTCACTCACGAGGATGACGCCGGCGATATGACCAGGCACATGCGCATCGACCAGTACATCTCCCGTCTCCAAGAGTTGACCGGAAAGGCGGATCGGGAGCTGGGTTCGGAGATCATCGACGGGGCCAAGGCTCTCGGTTTCGAAATCTCCGGAGACAAGCTGGGCTTGCCGGATGTCCCCAGCCTCGGCGGTGCGACGATTGCCTTATGGGTCGACGCCGATTCTCTGCTGCCCGTACGGTATACGTTGGAGATGGCGGGTCCGGAGGTCGACTCACGGATGAATCTCGTCTGCAATGATTTCGAGTGGGATGTCCCGCTCGACGCGTCGCTCTTCGATACCTCGGTCCTCGCGGACGAGGGTGCTCCGACGCTGGACCTGCATATGCCGGCGGCGACCGAGGCGGCGTTGATCGAGGGCCTCGGTATCTATGCCGAGTACCTCCCCGACCGGTATCCCAGCGCCCTGGACTTTACCCGCATCGGCATGGACTTCTACCAGGCGGCCGACACCCTGACGCCGGAGCAGCTCGCCGCCATGGGAGATGCCCAGCAGATGATCCAGCGGCTGATGCCCCTGTATGCCGGTGCTAAGTTCTACCAGGAACTGCTCCGCGACGGCGCCGAGCCCGAGTACTTCGGTGCCACGGTCACGCCCGGCGACGCCGACGCGGTACTGGTTCGCTGGCGGGTGGACTCCGGCCGGATACGCGTCATCTACGGCGACCTCAGCGCGGAGACGCAGTCAACCGCTCTGGACTAGAGATCAGTGCCCACCGACGACGTGGCGCAATCCCGATCGCCCCTCAGCCTCACACAGACAGAGGGGCGATTGTGTTTATCGCCGCCGGAACGCCGACTTTTTATGTCCAATTTTCGCGACAAATTACCCCAGAAACGCGTTTTGGACCCATCTATGATTTAGCAAGAAACTATCCCTGGGTTCCGATCGTTTGGTATAGTGAACAAACGATGTCCTTTGGAAGAGTCAAACAACCTCAGTTCAATCCCCTTCCCGGGTTGCCGGCGCTGGTAGCGATCTTCCTGCTAGCCGTCCCCGGCCCGGCATGGCCGATATATCAGTGCTCCCCGGCCTTTGCCGATCACTCGGATAAGGCGTCCGCGCTGGCTTGCCGCGGAAGTTGCCCTGTGGCGCGTCTGTCGGAGTCCGGTTGTTGCGACTCGAACGGCAACCCCGCAGAGAAGGATCCCAGTCCCGAGCACTCGCACCGGGGGTCGTGCTGCGATTACTGCACCTCGCCCTGCTGTACCGTCCAAAGCGTGGTGCACATGCCGTTCGACCTCGACCTGCACGCGGATCCCGCGCAGCAGAATACGCACTTTCTCCACGCCCAGCCGGTTTCCATAACGCTGGATGACGTCTGGCACCCGCCGCGGGCCTAAGCCCTCCTTTACTGATCTGCTTCATCGATCGTCAACGATATCGCCGCGTTTTCCTGAAATGCGCTATCCGACCGCCGATGCGGCCCGGCATCGAACTCGCGGTTGACGCGTACCGCCCCACGAAAGGAGGGGCGCTCATGACTCAAAAGACTCAAGACTTATCTGTGTTGTCTCGCGGATCGGGCCAGTCAGGCGCTGCCTTGGCCCGGACGCCAGGCGTGCCGCTCCCGCGCTCGAAATGGAAGACGCGCCTGCTGCTTCCCGGCGTCATTCTCGTCGCCACGGCCTTCGTCTTCGTCTACGCGACCGGGGCGGCCCTGCGGCCGGCCACGGAGGTGCGCGTGGTCCCGGTTCTCGTCAAGGCCACAGTGCCCAGCGAAGTGACCGTGCAGGCTCCTGGGTGGGTCGAGGCGGATCCATTTCCGTTTGCGGTCTCCGCCTTGGCCGACGGGGTGGTCCAAGACGTGCTCGTGCTGGAGGGTGAGAAAGTGAATGCCGGTCAGGTTGTGGCACGGCTCGTGCGCGATGACGCCGAGCTGGCACGACGCCGAGCCGACGCCGCCGTCCAGGAGAGAACCGCTGCCGTACAGGTGGCGCGTGCCCGCCTCGAAGCCGCCCAACGCAATTGGGACCACCCCATCGAATTGACCCGCCGCTTGGCCACCGCCGAGGCCGAACTGGCGGAGACGCGGGGCGAGTTGGCTCGCTGGCCCGCGGAGCTGGCCGCCGCCCAAGCGCTCGCCGTCGAGTTGGAGGCCGAGCACGATCGTGTGGCCCCCCTGGCCGAGCACGGCCACAGCGCCAAGATCGAGTACATCCGTGCGCTGCAGCAGTACCAGGCCCAGCGCGCCGTGGTTGAGGCCACGCGAATCCGCAAGGAAATCATCGAGGCCCAGATGGCGCGCATCGAAGCGGAGGTTGCGGCCGCCCGCCAAGACCTGGAGCTGCGTATCGACGACACCCGCGCCCTCGCCGAGGCGAAGGCGGCCTTAGTTCACGCCGAGGCGGGTCTTGCGCATGCCGAGGTGGTCCGTGACGAGGCTCAACTGCGTCTGAATCGCATGGAGGTGCGGTCGCCTGCGGACGGCGTCGTCATGACCCGCCTCGCCGAGCCGGGCGCCAAGCTGATGCTCAGCGCCGACGCGCCGAGATCGGCTCAGGTGGTTCGGCTCTATGACCCTCAGCGGTTGCAGGTGCGCGTCGACGTGCCGCTCGTGGACGCCGCCAAGGTGGGCGTTGGCCAGCCAGCCGAGGTCATCGTGGACGTACTGCCGGATCGTATCTATCGCGGCTACGTCTCGCGCGTCGTGCACGAGGCAGACGTCCAAAAGAACACGCTGCAGGTGAAGGTGGCCATAGAGGATCCCTCGCCGGAAATCAAGCCGGAAATGTTGGCGAGGGCCAGGTTTCTGACCTCAAACCGATCGCAAGATGAGCCGGCGCTCCAACGCGTCTTCGTCCGCGAGGATCTGCTGGAGCGCGAAACGGACGGCGTGGCGCGCGTTTGGGTCGCCGACCAGGCCCGAAACGTTGCGGTTTTGCGCTCGGTGGTACCCGGCCGCGTTGGCTCTGATGGTTGGATCCAAGTCAAAGACGGGCTACAACCGGGCGACCGATTGATCGCTGACGCGCCGGGCGACCTGCGCGACGGCAAGCGGATTCGGATCGTCGGCGAAGACTCCTGATCCG
>CP070685.1:1958991-1961005 GCA_020352895.1 Phycisphaerales bacterium | reverse complement strand
CCTGCGCCCCCATAACAAGACGCGATACCACGCCCCAGACTCTCGCCTTGCGCAGAATCAATCGGGGCTCACCCCGGTTCCGCCGACCTTCAGCGAAACCTCGGGTGAGCCCCGATATCGCGCCCGGCGTTTTTCGGACGCGTCAAATCACGCCACATACTGACCGTCAACGCCGACGACGACGCGACAGCTTCAGCCCCAGCACCGACCACAGGCCCAGCGTCGCCGCAGCAGCACCACCGGCGCCGCAGGCTCCGCAAGCCGGCGGGACTTCCTGCTCCGGTGGCCCGACGTCCTCGCGGTCACACTCGAGAACGCCGTCCCCGTCCAGATCCAGATCAGGAATCCCGCATCCGCAGATACCCGGCTCGATCTTCTCCGGATCGTCCGGACACAGGTCGATCACTTCCTTGTCGCCGCCGCCAAGGACACAGATGTTAATCAGGATCTTCGTCACGGCATCGACGATGTCCTCCTGCGGATCGTCGGAACGGAAGGCCTGGCCCCCTGTCCGTGACCCCAGCTCCTGGGCCAGGGCCATGACACAGGCAGTCGTGCCGTTGCCCATGATCGGGGCCACGAACACGTTGTTCGCGTTGGCCACGTTGGCCGCGTTGGCGATCCCCGCCCGGTCCGGACCCGGATCCTGGCATGGGTCGCCGCCCTCCGGGCCCTCATCACTGATCGGAATCACCACGCGCGCGGCCCCAGGCATCCACGGGAAGTTCTGAGACACGATCGCCGTCGCTGCCGCCCAATCCTCGTTCTTGTCCATGAGCGGACAGCACGCCGGCGGCACGCCCGGAACAGCCGGCCCGAACATACCCAGCACGCTGCCGGTTAGACAGTCGAAGCTACTGGCCGGCGGGTTCTCCACGACGCCCAACAGCGTCGCCGTCACCGGCAGGCCCGCATCCTTCAGATCGCCGATGATCTGCTTAATGTTGCCGCACAACGCCTGGCCCTCATCCTGGATCGACCCGGACGTGTCCACTACGAAGACCACGTCGAACGCGCCGCACTCCAACGGTTCACCCTGGCACTCGTCAGGGATCTCGTCTCCGTCCGCGTCCTGACTCGTGGCCGGCAACTGACCGCCAAGACCCCACAACAACTCATCATCCATGCCCACGGTCTCGGTAATCGCTGCCGTCTCCGGATCGATCACCACCAGGTACGTGCCGAACATGCCCATCGGAGCGAGCGTCTGACCCCCGCCCATGCAGAACGGGACTATGGCCACGCCGTACAGCGTGCCGTCGTCGCCGAACGCGATGTCCAGCACGATCCGGCCGTAGCCGAACACGTCTTCGTATTCCGGATCCGTCACCAGCTCACAGTCGAACACCGTGGGGTCGCCCACTTCATGCTGGCACAATACCTCGACCGGCGTCTCGTTAGTGCCCAGCAGCACCTCGCTCAGATCGCCCAACTGCTCCACCATATCGATGGCCAGCGAATACACCTGCCCGCTGCCCGGCTCCGTTGCCATGGCGAAGCCGAACTCGCCTACTACGTCGTGGTCCACCTCCTCGCCGGTGGTCTTGTCGATCAGGACGATCACGGGCTGCACTTCTTGCCCCACGAACAGCCCGTCGGCCCACAACTCGCCGTCGGCCGTGAAGGTCAGACCAAACAGCATCAACCCGTGACCCGTGATCTCCGGCAGAGGCGTGCTTTCCCCGGTGTCCGGATCCACAGTGTAAATCCGCGACCCGACCTCCGGACCGTTATCATTGCGCTGCTGCACGAGGGTCATCATCTCGTGCAGGTCCAGCACCGGCAGGTCCACCGTGTAGAGCATCCCGTCCGTCGGGTCCACGGCGATGTCCTTGGCGTACAGGTTGTTCGTCCACATCCGCCCGATCCGGTTCATGAACGCCGAGTCGGGGTCCACCTTGAAGAACCAGTCCATGATGGGCATGTAGCCGAGAGGCCCATGCGCCGGTATCTGCACGAAGCCCAGACCCGTCGCGGTCAGCGGGCTCAGCAGGTCGCACTCGTCCGGCACCCC
>CP070685.1:1949520-1958891 GCA_020352895.1 Phycisphaerales bacterium | reverse complement strand
ACGGAGGATTTGCTCGCTGAATCCAGGTTGGCCGGCCAACGCCGCGGCGATCTCCTCGAACGGCTGCTCCTGCTCCACGTAGCGGTACAGAATCGCGTCGAGCAGCTCGTACGGCGGCAGCGAGTCCTGGTCGCACTGGTCCGGGCGCAACTCCGCTGACGGCACCTTAGTGATAGTCCGCTGGGGAATCAGCTCCCGCCCGGCCCGCCGGTTTACGAGCTCGCTCAGCCGGTAGACCATCATCTTGGGCACGTCTGCAATGACCGCCAAGCCGCCGCACATGTCCCCGTACAGCGTGCAATACCCGACCGCCAGCTCGCTCTTGTTCCCCGTGGTCAGGAGGAGCCAGCCGAACTTGTTGGAGAGGGCCATCAGGATCGAGCCGCGAATCCGCGCCTGAATGTTCTCCTCTGTTACGTCCGGGCCGCGGTCGGCAAAGTGCGGCGCCAGTTCCGCCTCATAGGCGTCGTGCAGTCGCCCAATGGTCACGACCCGATAGTCGATCCCCAGTGCCCGGGCCAACTGTTCGGCGTCCTGGGTACTGTGCTCGCTGCTGTATCGGGAGGGCATGGCCACGCCGTGCACTCGCTCGGGCCCCAGGGCCTCGGCTGCTATTGCCGCGGTGAGGGCCGAGTCGACGCCGCCGCTCAGGCCCAGGACCACGTCGCGAAACCCGCTCTTGGTGACGTAGTCGTGCGTGCCCAGGATCAGCGCCTGGAGGACCTCCTCGTCCGGACCGGGGCTGGACTCGGCCCGTAGCGACTCTGGCCTATCCAGGTCCACGAGCAGCAGGTCCTCGACAAAGGACTTAGCCCGCGCTACGGTCCGTCCGTCCGTCCCGAAGGCCGCGCTTGACCCATCGAAGATGAGTTCGTCGTTCCCGCCGACCTGGTTCACGAAGAGCAGCGGCTTGCGATGCTGAGCCACCTGCGGGCGGAAGATCTCGGTCCGCGATGCCGGTTTGCTCAGCCAGAACGGCGATGCAGCCATGTTTACCAGAACATCCGCGCCAGCCTCGACCAGTTCGCGGATTGGGTTCTGCGTGTAGATGGGCCGGCCCCAGATTCGCTCCTCGTTCCAAAGGTCCTCGCAGATCGTGATGCCCAGGTTCACAGGTCGGTCGCCAGCACCCACCAGTCGGGCCAGATGGGGGCGTTCGCCTGGTTCGAAGTAACGCTGCTCGTCAAACACGTCGTATGTGGGCAACAACATCTTGTGGTGTACGCTGACGATTTGACCGTTGGCACACAAGGCGGCGGAGTTTCGGAGTGGGCGTCCCGTTGCCACCTGATTGAGGTCGGCATACCCGATCAGCGCGGCTACCCCTCGGCATTCCCGAGCCAGGTCCGCGACGACTTCACGGTTACGCTGCACTAGGGCCCGCTTAAGTAGCAGGTCCTTGGGCGGATAGCCCAATACGCTCAGTTCGGGAAAGACCACCAGGTCGGCACCGGCCTCACGTCCACGTCCGATGAACGCGCGTATCTTGGCCGCATTGCCTTCCAAGTCGCCGACGATGGGGTTGGTCTGGGCCAGGGCGATTCTCATGGCCGTCGGTCCGTAGCCCTGATGCGATGGCGGGGCCGATCCTGCTCGTTCTGGGGGGTCGGCCGCCCGAAACCCGCCCGGATTCTACCCGGCTGGACCAATTGCAGCGACCGAGAAAAACGAGGCCAGCTACCGGGTGAGCATCCGGCTATCGAGAGGGAACCGAAGTGGGCAGCGTTGACCGTTCAACGACACAGGACCCGCGGAATCCCACGAGTCCTGTGCGAGAAAATATTAGGCCAGCAGCACCCTTCCATGTTCGGGCCGGAGGGAGGAAATCAGCAGAAGGGCGTTGACGCTGCTGGCCCAAGTATCGTTAGTGGCAACGTGCGCGTCGACTGACGCGGCCCCGTTCATGGCCCGCCGCACGGCCGGCAACCGGGCCACTACCATAAATATACCACATTCATTCGGCTTCTTAAAGAAGCCACCCATGTTCTTTTTGCAATACCTGTGCCGCCACCGCCTGAACCACGCACCGGCCCTGAACGCCCTGCCTAAAGCCCTTAAGGGGGCTTGTGTCCGCCCCACCCGGGCCCCCAAACCCGATTTTGAAACTCCCATTTTATTTTCTACGGCCACACTCAAGGCCAGCTGCGGAGGAATCCGCCGAGCCTGTGGGAATTCCGGCGGGTGCCTCGACGGGCAGCGCAAAACCGCCACGGGGCACCTGCTCCCGGGACGGCATCTTGACCGTCGGCAACGGCCTCCATGGACTCCGCCTTGGGCTTCTCCTGCCCTGGAGGGTAGGTTAAGCTGGCTAGCTCCATGGCCCAAAGGCCCTATAGCTACAAGCAGGCCGGCGTGGACCTTGAGGCCGCCGACCAGTTGGTGGGGCGGATCGCCCCGCTGCTGCGACGGACTTACGGCCCCAGGGTGCTGGATCGCCATGGCCTGTTCGCGGGGCTCTTCTGCCTGGACTATGAGGAACGGCTGTTCCGCAGGAGCTATCGTCAGCCGGTTCTGGTCGGCTGCACCGACGGGGTGGGCTCCAAGGTGCTCGTGGCCGCGGGAATGGGGCGGCTGGACACGGTGGGCATCGACCTGGTGGCCATGAGCGTGAACGACCTGGTGACCACCGGGGCCGAACCGCTGTTTTTCCTCGATTATCTGGCAGTTCATAAGCTTGACCCGGAGCAGGTGGCGAAGCTGGTCGAGGGGATTGCGGTCGGCTGTGAGCGGGCAGACTGTGCCTTGTTGGGGGGGGAGACGGCCGAGATGCCCGACCTCTACCGACGGGGCGAATTCGACATGGCCGGCTTCGCCGTGGGGGTGGTCGACCGGCGCCGGCTGATTGACAGCAGGCGGGTGGCTCCCGGAGACGTGTTGCTCGGGCTTGCTTCGGACGGGCTGCACGCCAACGGTTACGCCCTGGCCCGCAAGGTCCTTCTCAAGCGGGCTGGGATGTCTCTGCGGGATCACGTGGATCAGTTCGGGCACTCGCTGGGCGATGAGCTGCTGAAGCCAACTCGGATTTATGTGCGACCGGTGCTGAAGGTATTGGCCGGCTACCGCCGCAAGAAGGTGGTCTCGGCCATGGCCCATATTACCGGTGGGGGCCTGCCCGGAAACGTCGCCCGGGTACTCGGTGACAAGTGCGACGCGGTGATTCGACTGCGCACTTGGAAGGTGCCCCGGGTGTTCAATATGCTCCGCCGTCTCGGAGCCAAGTCCGCCGAGATGTACTCCGTGTTCAACATGGGCATCGGCTTCGTGCTGGTGGTGCGGCCAACGTTCGCGAACGCCATCATGCGGCGCCTGCGACGGCTGGGGGAGTCCGTTTATCGGATCGGCTATGTCAAGCGCGGCCGCGGCAATGTGGAGCTGCGCCGATGAGCGAGGTCAGGCGCGTCGGATGGATCGGGACGGGTATTATGGGGGTGCCCATGGCCCGGCACGTGCTGGAGGCAGGCTATCGGCTCACCGTTCATTCGCGCACGCGGGGCAAGGCGAAGCCGCTGGTGGAGCGCGGCGCGGCATGGGCGGACACGCCCGAAGCGTTGGCCGCTGACGCCGACGCGGTCATCAGCATGGTGACCGACTCGCCCGACGTCGAGGCTGTCTATCTCGGCAGCGCCGGACTGGTCCGGTCCATTCGCCGCGGCGCGTTGGCCATCGACATGAGCACTGTTGCCCCCGCCACGGCCCGGCGTGTTGCGGCTGCCCTGGCAGAGCGCGGGGCGGATTTCCTTGACGCCCCGGTGAGCGGCGGGTCGTGGGGGGCCGAGCAGGCGACGCTCTCGATCATGGTGGGCGGCGAGCCGGATGTGCTCGAACGGTCCCGCCCGATACTCGAGCTTTTCGGCAAGAGCATCACGCACTGCGGGCCGGTTGGCGCCGGGCAGGCCACCAAGCTGTGCAATCAGATTCTCTGTGCTGGACATCTGGTCGCGGCGTGCGAGGCGCTGGTCTTCGCCCGCAAGAACGGGCTGGATCCCCGCACGATGCTTGAAGCGGTCGCCGGGGGCGCGGCCGGGTCGTGGGTAGTCAGCAACCTGGCACCGCGGATGATCGCCCGCGATTTTGCCCCCGGATTCATGATCGATCTGCAGCAGAAGGACCTGCGGCTGGTGCTGGAGACCGCCCGCGAGACTCTGGCCTGCCTGCCCGCCACCGCTCTGGCCAATCAACTTCTCACCGCCGCCCAGGCGGCCGGCCACGGGAAGCTCGGAACCCAGGCGCTGATCGAGACGGCGGAGAGCCTGAACACCCTCATCCATGAGGGCTGACCGCCCGCGCACAACGCGGGGTGTCAATCTTATGGCATCAGCAGTTTTACAGTGCCCGATCTGCGCAGGCTGGGCCGGAAGGAAATGTCCAGTGTATTCACATCGAAGTGTTCCGTTGCATCCGTGCTGCGCCGACAAAGAATAGAGTCGGCTGCACATCGGTTCTAGGGGCCTGACGCTGGTGATCCGGTGCGGCGTTCTTCGGCGCTGTTTGTCGTTTCCTGCTGGACGGGCCAGAAGACGAAGTCGCCGGTTTGCCAGTGGGGGTCGTGTCGGACGCGGTCGATGCGGGCGTTGTCGGCTCGCGAGAAGAGCAGGAACTCGTCCCCGGTCCGGCGGTAGAGGAAGAGCTCGTCCGCGAACGGGTCGATGCGCATCTCCCCCAGGTCCACGATCTCGACCTGATCCAGTGTCCACGGAAAGGAACCATTCCGGCCGCGCTGGGCAAAGATGTGGAAGATTAGATGCGTCGCGCGCCGGTCCGCGATGGCCCGCAGGGCTACGACGCGCGGTCGCTGCAACAGCGGCAGAAGCGTACGGCACAGCGGATTGTCCGAATCTACGGCTCTCTTGTTCAGATCCACGACGTGCCGCGAGGCCCACGGCCATGGCTTGGCGCACCAGCGATCCACCGCGTCGAAGTATTCGTCCACTTCCTCCAGCGTCTTCTCGAAGCCGATCCTGGCGATCTCCTCCCGTTGCTCGCGGTCCCAGGTGGCGCTGCCCTTCGCCGCGGCGAGCGCGTCCACCACCGGTCCGTGGAGCGACCAGTCGCTGCTGCCTTTGCCCGGGACGAAGACGCGCTGGCAGAAGTCCCACGCCGTTACCTGCTCGAACAGGTACGTCCGGGTGATCGGGGACCACGGCGGATCGGCCGCTTCAAGACCGGCGAGGACCTTGGCGGCCAATGCATCCGGATCATCCGAAAGCGACAACGCATTCCGCAGCGCCTGATATGCTTGTGCCGCGATCGAGGCTGCCAACAGACGGCCCAACACCCACGGACATGATTCAAGGTGATGGGCCGCCCGCAGTACCACCAGCGCGTTGTCGGTCAGTCGCTCGGGCTCACCCTTCTCCCACCGGTAATAGCCGTCTGCAAGCAGGGCTTGCGTGGCGATGGTGAAACTCATCAGGCCGGGCATGGGGAGGGCGACCATGAGTCGATCCAGTCGGGCATCGCCCGTAGGCCGCGGCTCCTGGAGCTGGAAAGCGGCCTGACCATCGGCGGCCTCGCGGAACTTGGCCAGCGGCCTAGCTTGCGCCGCCAGCCAACCCCGGACCGCGAGGTTCTCTGACCACGGGCCGTCGAGGGCCTCGCCCAAGTCGCCTGGGAACGGCTGTATCTCCCGGCTTATCTGGCGGTACAGCTCCCAGGTGTTGTTTTCTATAGCGGCCCCGAGTTGAGCGTTCATCCAGGCGATGTAATCAACCGGATCGGCGGCGTTAGGTATCGGGGGTTCAGGTTCGCCGCCTACCGCGGCCCCGACCGGCGGCGGGCACCAGAACAGGCAGGCCACGGCCAGACTGCCAAGCGTGCGTGCCAAGTGGCAATGATCCTGCGTTCCCGATGCCATGATTTCACCTCCAGGTCCTTCGCATTCCGTCTGACCGTGCCCGCCCCATTGTAGCGGCATCATGGGCAGTCTGTGGCGGCCGCGGCTCGTGTGGCCCAGTGTCGCGCCGCCCGCCCTGTCGAATCCGGCTGGAGGGTTTCGCCCGTGTGGCCGATACCTCCGAACGAAGCCGTGCAACCGGTCCGCCGATTGGGCCTACAATAGGGCGATGATCATCATGCAGGCAAGACCCCGGCTGCTATCGTTCACTGCAATGATAAGTCTGTGTGCGCTCCTCGCCGGCTGCAACGATCCCTACGTTCAGCGCACAATGCAGCACGACCGCGAGAGCACCGCGTTCGCCCTCAACTCCTACGCCGAGCGCGAGGGCCGTTGTTCAGAGAACCTTGCGGCCATATCCCGCGATGTTGCCGAACAGTGGCAGGACGACGTGGACACGCTTCCCAGAAGCGTTGACGGCGTTGGCGAGTACTTCCAGAAGGACGTTGGGGAATGGCCAGAGAAGACGTCCCTTCCCCGTGAGGAGTTTCAGCGCCTCCTGGCCGGCGACATCGACACTATCCTCTGGGCCCTGCCCCGTCTGGCCTTCTAAGCCGGGGGACGCGCCGGGTGCCACCCGGGTCGCAAGTCGTTACAATAGAAGCGCACCTGTGAACTCCGTCGACCAGCCCGATGCAAGCGAGGTGGCGCCATGATCCAGTGCCAGGACTGCGAGTACTTTCAGAGAGGTCCGGGCGGGGCGGCCCTGTTCCGATGCGATCCCTTCGGCACCATCAAGGAGCCCGAATGTCTGGTCAAGTGGCAACTGCTCAAGCTGGAGACCATCGTGCGCTCCCATCAGGCCACCCTGCGCATGTATCAGAAGTTCGCTCCGCTTCAGGAGAAGATGCTTCGCCACATGGAGCGCGAGATCGACGAGATGGATGAATCCGAGAGGTGGCGGGAGTCGTTCGAGCCCGATGATGAAGAGGAGAACAGTGACGACGGGTACTCGTCGGGCCCGTGAGGTCGTCGGACCTCTTACTCCACGTTCAATTCGCCGTCGGCAGTCTTGTACAAGACGATGTGACGGTCCCAGTTTTTCTCGTCCGGCTCGGGATAGTCGCTGCGGTAGTGCACGCCTCGCGACTCGGTGCGGTAGCTGGCCGCCCGGGTAATGAGCCTGGCCACCGTCAACAGGTTCTGGGTTTCCCATCCGAAGGCATCGTCGAACACCTTGTCCATGACGTATCGGCCCCAGAACTCAAGGATTTCCAGGGTCTCGGCGAGTCGTTGGGCGTGGCGCTCGATGCCCACGTTGTGCCACATGACACTGCGCAGGCTGTTGCGCACATCCTGAATATCCAACGCGGTTCGTTGGGACCGCTCAATGGTGTTCTTGAGGCGTGGAGTCTGATTCGACGCGGGGACGGATCCTAACGTTTGCAGCGCGTCGCGACCGGCCCGCCGGCCGAAGACCATGCCCTCCAGCAGTGAGTTGCTGGCCAGCCGGTTAGCCCCGTGCACGCCGGTAGCTGCCACCTCGCCACAGGCCCACAGCCTTTCGATGCTGGTGTGGCCGTCCAGGTCGCTCTTGACGCCTCCGATCATGTAATGGGCACTAGGGCGGACGGGAATCAGGTCTCGCGTTACGTCGATATCGAATTCTCGGCACAACTCGGTGATTTGAGGGAAGCGCCTGCGGAAGCGCTCACCGTCCAGATGTCGGGCATCCAGATACACACACGTGGTTCCGCTGCGAATGTTCTCGGCGCGGATGGCCCGGCTGACCACATCGCGCGGAGCCAACTCTGCCTGGGGGTGGATGTCGGTCATGAAGCGCCGCCCATCGCGAGTCACCAGGTAGGCGCCTTCGCCGCGGACCGCCTCGCTGATCAGGGCTCGATTGGCCCCGGCCACGTATAGTGTGGTCGGGTGGAACTGCACCATTTCCATGTCGCTCATGGCCGCACCGGCCCTGTAGGCCATAGCATGGCCATCGGCCGTTGCGACGCGTGCATTGGTGGACTCGCGATACAGCTGTCCGCAACCTCCGGTGGCCAGGATGACGGCCTGGGCCCAGATCATCTGGTGTCCGTATTGGGGGTGGTAGGTAATCGCGCCCATGCACCTGCCATCCATGGTGACCAAGTCGATGGCGAAGCAGTGTTCAAAGACGCGGATGCGGTCGTTCCCGGCCGTCACCCGCAGCAGGGTATCCACGAGTTCGGCGCCGGTGGCGTCACCTCCGGCATGGATCACTCGTGCGGCCGTATGTCCCCCTTCGCGTCCGACGGCCAATTCGTCGCCAGAGCGATCGAGCTTGGCGCCCCATTGCACAAGTTCTTGGACACAGGCCGGCCCGTCGTGCACGAGAACGTTGACTGCCTGATGGTCTGCCAGTCCGCACCCGACGTTCAGGGTGTCGGCGGCATGCGCCTCACAGGAGTCATCGTCGGCCAAAGCCACGGCGATGCCCCCCTGGGCCCAGGCGGTATTCGATTCGCGTTTCTCGGTCTTGATCAGGACGATGACTTCGCTTTGCCGGGCGACTTCGATAGCGGCCCACAATCCGGCTACGCCGCCGCCGATGACCAGCACGTCGGTGAGGATGTTGGGCACACGGCGGGTGTCGAAGTCGGTCAGGTAGCGCCGGGTCTCGTATAAGCGTGGCATGAGATCACATGGTAGATGCCGGCGCCCCGGCAGGCAAACCGCCGCGCAAAGCGACGGGCCGGTGGACTCTATCCACGCGGCCCGTTCCGTGATCTCGCTTTGGGGGCGCGCTGCCTTTTACAGGAGCATGGGGACCAGCGCACCCAGCAGGCCCAGGCCGATCTGCTTCCTCAACGGTTCGTAGACCTCAGCCGAAACCTGTGGCTCCGCGGGCACTGCGGGCGCCTGGACTCTCGGCGGTGCGGGCGGCGTCGGCGGCTCAGGCGGCGGCGACTGTTGCGGCTTGGCGGTGCCGCGCCGCTGTTGCTTGGCCTTGGCCCCGGCTTGTGCGCGAGCAGCGCGGGCCTGGGCCTTCGCCTGCCGAGCTTGCTCCTTAGCCTCTCGAATCGCCGCCTCCACCTCGGCCTCGACCTGCTTCTTGATCGCGGCGGTCTGCGCCTCCTTGGCGCCGTGCCCGGCATGGGCCTTGGCATCCACTTTCTTGTGACACGTATCGCTGCAGCCGCGCGTCTGCTGCATCACCAGTTGCTCGACCAGGCCGCCGATCTCTGGAATACCGGTCAACGCGGCGCTGAGTCGAAACTCACTGTTGCTCTCGTCTGTCACGATACAGGCGACCAGTTTCTCCATGAGCGGCTCGAACTGGGCCAGCTCGTCGAGGTCTTCGCCTGAGACGCGACGGGCTATCTGCACGCACCGACCAGCGTGCACGAACAGGGCCTTGCAGGAGTGGTCACCCAGACGTTCCAGAGTGGGTTTGAAGGCCTGATCATCCAACACGGACTTTCCGCCGCGAGCCGCCTTCAACGACTGTGTCATGGCATACTTGGTGAAGGTGATCAGGATGTGGTTGTCCACATTG
>CP070685.1:1945724-1949420 GCA_020352895.1 Phycisphaerales bacterium | reverse complement strand
CTGGGTTACCCGCACGTAGTACCAGTCCGGTCCCTGTACCGCCGGACGGCGGTCGTGGAAGCGGACGCGAGCCGAGCACTCGGCGGGGCCCACGAGTTGGTGGACGATATAGCTCTCGCTTGTGAAGCGTCCGGTGAAGAAGTCCAGGTGCTCTCGAGCGATTTCTATGGACCGCCTGAGGGAGCCCTTGGCGTAGCCCACGGCGTTGTGGTTGTGGAGATCCCCCCAGAAGAGCCGCCACCGTGTACCGTCGCTGCTCGCGGTGTGAGTCTCGGCGCGCCCTGCCGTCGCGACCGACACTGCCAGGGCACCGCCCATGAACTGGCGCCGACTCAGGGTCTGCCTTGACATGATTCGTACCTCGTACACCGGTAAGGACCTCTCTGGCACGTCGGGGAACGCCCGCTGCGTACCCGATCCGTGCCACCACCATTCTTGGCGATTGACGTCTGAAAGTCGAGCGGGGGGACACCGGGGCGTCGGCCGGCGCGTTCCGGCACCGGGGCCGATAGGAACGGCATTCATGCTGTCGTGCGCAGATACGCCGGGTGCGACGCAAAGAGGATCAGCTGGCCGTGGCCGCGCGGGGCAGGCGGCAGGCGTGACACCTTGGGCGAAATCTGCTCCGAGGGCCGTGGGGAGGGCGAAAGCGTACTGTTTTCGAAGGAGCTTTGGGGCTGAGATTCCTCTCTGGGACAGGAATGACGGCGTTTCCCTTTAATTCTGCGGAACCTTCCGTTTCCTCGATCCATGCATGATAATAGTGGGGGGAGCGGGCCGTGGCCAGGGACCGTGTGGATCAGCACGGTGACAGGGAGATTGTCATGAAGATCGCCGGACTTCTTCTTGGGGTTTGTTCCGTTTCAGTGGCTGCGACGCTTCGGGTACCGGGCGACTACGCCACCATTCAAGGGGCTCTCGATGCTACTCGCGCTGGGGATACGGTGGTCGTCGCCCCTGGGGAGTACGTAATCGCTGACCCGGTCACGTTCCAAGGCAAGTCGGTCACGCTCCGGAGTGAGGCCGGGCCTGATCGAACGGTTGTCCGGATGGCACCTGGGCCTCAAGAGGCCAGCGTGGTGATCTTTGACAGCGGCGAGACCGCGGAGTCCGTGCTGGAGGGCTTTACGCTCACGGGAGGAAGGGGGCTGCCGGGAGGAGGCGGGATTACGTGCACGGATGGCTCCGCTCCCACGGTGGTGAACTGTACAATAGCCGGGAATCATGGGCCAGGGATCCGCATCCTCGTGGATTCGTCGCCGGCGATCACCAACTGTAGATTCTCCGGTAACGACGGCAGGGGGGTATTGTGCGACTACTCCTCCTCGCCCGCACTGACTGACTGCACGATTTCCGGGAACGACGGAGGGGTGAGCTGCGGCCACAATTCCACCCCGGTGTTTACCAGCTGCGCGATCACAGAGAACCGTACCTCCTTCGGCGGTGGGATCTGGACGTCGGGCGGTGGGTCTCCCACACTCCTTGAGTGCACGATCACGGCAAACGTCGCGGTGGGGGGCGACGACTTCCTTCTGGATGGAGGCGGCGTCATGTCCGTAAAGGACTCCTCCGCGAAGCTGATCAACTGCTTGATTGCCGGCAACACGGCGCGTATGGCTGGCGGCGGCGCGGCGTGCGAGAGCGGCGGCTCGGTAGAGTTTTCAGGCTGCACGATCGCGGAGAACCGGGCGGGGGCGGATGGCGGAGGGCTGTTTTCGGCCGGCGGTTCGCTGAGGGCATTGAACAGCATCGTGTGGGGTAACCTCGGCGGCTCGATTATGGTCCTCGACGCATGGCCACCCGACCTGACCTACTCCTGCGCTGAAGGAGATGCGGTGTGGCACGGGGAGGCGAATATCAACCGAGATCCGCTCTTCTGCCTGCCCGGAGAGTGGGACGACGGCGGGACACCTGACGACCTGACGGACGACGTGTGGGTCCGCGGTGACTATCGCCTCAGCCGTGACTCGCCGTGTCTCGGGACTGGGCAGGACGGGGCGAACATGGGAGCGGATTTGGGCGAGTGCGAGCCGGGTGCTCCCCGTTTCAGGCGTGGTGACGTCAACACAGATGCAGACCTCAACGTCGCTGATGCGGTCTACATACTGCAGTTTCTCTTCGTCAACGGCCCCAGGCTGAGCTGCCCCGATGCGGCCGACGCCAACGACGACGGCGATGTGAACATAGCTGACGCCGTGGCGATTCTGGCCTACCTCTTTGCAGAAGCTGAGCCGCTCCCGGCGCCGCTCAAGCGGTGCGGGCCCGATCCGACTGACGACACCCTCGATCCCTGCACCTATCCTGAGGATCAGTGCTGAGCCCGGGCCTGCTCGCGGACGTTCTCGAAGCGTGACAGCCACGTGCGGCGCAGCCCTGTATCGTAAGTATCCCGGCCGGCGCGGTTGGGGGGCCACTCTCCGCCAGCCCCCACCTGGCGAGGGGAGCAGCCACGCCGTAAAAGAGTCCCAAGAGTGAAACCCGGTCCGTCTGCAACGACTTACCCGATGTTCAGGCAGTCGGCCGTTCACGTCCGAGCAATTCTTGGAAGGAGCTTTGCGATGTGGTCAACACCATTAGCCCTCCAAGCAGGATTCGATTGGAGTGCCCTGTTAGACGAGGACGTGCTCGTGTTCCTCATTCCTCTGGCCGGTTGCGTGATCGGGCTGGCAGCGGTCATAGGACACACCTGGTACCGGGTCGTGAAAGCCAAGTCAGAGGCAGAACTCAAGAGGTTGATGATCGAGCAGGGGCTGTCAGCCGATGAGATCGAACGGATTATCGAGGCCGGCCCCGAGTCAATGCGGGAGACAGACACGCCATCTAGGATCGAAAGCAAGAGACGAACCTCATGAATACACGGGACCGCACGCCCGGAGAGCGCCTTACCGGCGGCCCATCTTGGCAAACAGCGGCGCGGTGCGTTTCCGCTGCACGCGTACCGTGCGCGCCCCGTCCTCCGGCAGCATGTAGCCCAGCGTCTCGAGCCGGTGGCACGCGGCCTTCAGTTGGCTGAGATACGCCTCAAGCGTTCTGTATCGTTCCTCCAGCGACCGCCGAGGATCGTGTGTGGCGGTGCGCTCTGCTGTGGTGATTGGAAACGGTAAGCGAGACCCGACGAGACTGACGAGCTCGTTCTCTGCGCCCGCGTCCTTGCGGCGGAGGTTCCAGCCGGTATACGTCGCCACCGGTACGGCGACTTCCGGCGGCGTGAGGCAGCCCAGCTCATTGCCGTCCGTGCCGCAGCGTGGAACGAGTACGCGATAGTCGCCGCGCCGGACCGGCGGCTGCCGGTCGATGATCCGCTGCTTCTGCCACCGCGGCCCGAAGTCTAGGTACGACGGCTGCTGGATAACACCGGGATAGCGGACGCCTGGGATAGCGGGGAAGCCCGTGGACTTCTGGTCCCAGTCGACCAGCGTCCCCGCGCGAATCGTCGGATAGACGCTCGGCGGGGCCGGCCGGCCGCCTTGGCTCCAGCGGTCAAGCGCCAGGAGCAACGCCCGCAGGAACGGCTTGTAGTCGGCCGGATTGGCCGCGTTCTGCCCGTCGCCTCTCGATGGAGGATACGAGGCGGGGCCATGCTGTGTGCCGCCGAATGCGTAGATGCGCACGAGCTCGGGCACGCCGGCATCGCGCCGGCCCAGCGGGTCCGTGTGTACGAGCGACCCGCTGCGTGTCCAGTACTCAGCCGCCGAC
>CP070685.1:1935068-1945624 GCA_020352895.1 Phycisphaerales bacterium | reverse complement strand
CAAAGGCGATCTGGTCGACCGCCTCATAGGCCTGCCGGCGGGCTGCTTCGAGCGTTTCGCCCAGTGCCGTCACGCAGAGGACTCGGCCGCCGGCGGTGACGACACGATCGTTGCTGAAGGCCGTTCCGCTGTGGAACACGGCGACATCCGGGAGGGCTTCGGCGGTTTCCAACCCTGATATGGGCTTGCCCTTGCTGTAGTTGCCGGGGTAGCCACCAGAGGCCATGACGACGCCGACGGCGGCCCGGGGCGACCAGCGGAGGGTCATCTGGTCCAACCGGCCATCGCGCATGGCTTCGAAGACCTCGAGCAAGTCGGATTCAAGCCGCATCATCAGTGGCTGGGTTTCGGGGTCGCCGAAGCGGCAGTTGAACTCCAGCACTTTGGGGCCGCCCGGGGTGAGCATCAGGCCGGCGTAGAGGACCCCTCGGAAGGGAGCACCTTCCCGCCGGAGGGCCTCGACCGTGGGCACCAAGATATCCCGTTCGATTTGGGTCTGGGTCTCGTCGTCGAGGAAATCAGCTGGCGAGTAGGAGCCCATGCCGCCGGTGTTCGGCCCGGTGTCACCTTCGCCGACGGGCTTGTAGTCTTGGGTGTTTTCGAGGACGTAGATGTTGTGGCCGTCCACCAGACAGATGACGGAGACCTCCTGTCCGTTCAGAAGCTCCTCGACGACGATGCGCCGGCCGGCGTCGCCGAAGATGCGATCGACCATGATCTTCTCGATCCAGATGAGCGCCTCGGCCGGTTCCTGGCAAAGGAGAACGCCTTTGCCTTTCGCCAGTCCTGCGGCCTTGACCACCAGGGCCGAATCGCGCGTGGCCACGTATGCGCGGGCGTGCTCATAATCGTCGAATATGCGGGCCTCGGCTGTTGGCACGAGGGCGCGGTTCATGAGGGTCTTGGCGTAGGCTTTGTCGGCCTCGATGCGGGCTGCGGCCCTGGTCGGGCCGATGATGGGCAGGCTGCAGCGGTCGAACAGGTCGGCGATGCCCTCGGCCAGCGGATCTTCGGGTCCCACGATGGTAAGGTCGATCTGGTGCTGCTCGGCGGCGTCGGCCAGAGCCTTGAGGTCCTCAGCATAGACGGGCAGATTCTCCGCAACAGCGGCCGTCCCGGCGTTCCCGGGAGCGCAATAGAGCTTGGACAACCGTGAGGATTGAGCGATCTTCCAGGCGAGGGCGTGTTCTCGCCCGCCACCGCCGACGATGAGTACATTCATGTTGAGCCCCTCTCACGACGCGTTCGCGAGCAAGGCCGAATCGTACGATCGCGAAGTGGCCGTGGCAAGCGAGCACCGTGCCATGCGGCCGGTAAGCGTGCGCTTGGGCCGCGCCGGACCTTCGACTGTTCTGGGGCATCTCGCAAGCGCCAAGGCCGCGAAGCGGTGTGACGGGCGGAGCATCAGAGCCTCCAGGGAGAACCGAGTGTGGGCGAAGCCAGGCGAAGTCGGTGGTCGGCAGTCGTGGCTCTCGTTGCGGTCTGTCCTTTCTGTTGGATGACCGGGTGCAAACCCGAGATGCCGCCCGAACCGCCGCGCGACTACAACGTGGTCCTGGTCTCCATTGATACGTTGCGTGCCGACAGGCTCAACTGCCACGGATACCGGGAACGCGAGGTGAGCCCGGACATCGACGCGCTGGCGGGCGACGGTGTCCTGTTTGAGAACTACATCGCTGCGTCGCCGTGGACGACGCCGGCGCACCTTAGCCTGTTGACTTCGCTGTCTCCGTCGGCGCATCGCGTGCTGCGTTGCTTCGAAGAATTGCGAAACGATCTGTCGGTCAGGGGGACCATGGACGGGCTGCCGGACGTCCGAACGACGCTGGCCAAGGTGCTGCGGGATGAGGGCTATCGCACGGCGGCCTTCACCGGCGGGGGCACCATGGATGAGGCCATCGGTTTCGGGCAGGGCTTCGAGTTGTACGACCAGTCGATGTTCAAGCTGAACTCGTTGAACACCGAGGCAATGTTCCGCTGGATCCGCGAGCGCGGCGACGAACAATTCTTCCTGTTCTGGCACAGCTTCGAGGTGCACGCACCTTACACGCGGCCGCATTTTCTGTCTGAGGTGCTGCCCGGCGCCACCGCGACCCAGATCAGCGAGGAGATCCGCGAGCTGGCTCGCCCGTTGCGGTGGCGAACGCCTGATTTCCAGGAGCACGACGCGATGAACATCCGGCACGCCAACGTTCTCCAGCGTCACGATGCTTACACCCCTGAGGTCTCCGAGGCCCTTTACACGGGCGGCATCCGCGAGGCCGACCGATGGTTGGGCAGGCTGATCGGGCTGCTCCGCGCCCTGGGTCTGTATGACCGGAAGCTGATTGTCTTCACGAGCGATCATGGCGAGGAGTTTGCCGATCGCACCCCGCACGACTTCTACAACCGGCACGGACACACGGTGTATGACGAGATGGTGCGAGTGCCGCTGATCCTCAAGCTGCCGAACCAGCAGTACGCCGGCACGCGAGTGGCGAACCAGGCACGGAAGATCGACGTGATGCCCACGATCCTCGACGTGCTGGGTGTCAGGCTGGCGGAAAGCCAGATGCAGGGCGTGTCTCTGCGCGCGATGTGGGTTTCGCCGGCCCAGCAGGAGGAGCGCCTGGCCGTCACCGAGGCACTCGCAAGACGCAACGAGAAAAAGAGCGTCCGGACGGGCCGGTACAAGCTGCTCTTCTCGATCGATGAGCAAACCGTGATCTGGCACGGGCGACGCCACATGCCCAAGACAGCCAAGCGGCTTGAGCTGTACGATCTAAAGACCGACCCACACGAGCAGCGCGACATTATGGTCTCGCACAATGCCGAGGCGATGGCGCCTATGGTCGATTCCCTGAAGGGGTATCTGCGGGAGCACGTTCGGGTGGACGGTCCCGCCGCTAGACAGGTGCGCCTCGACGAGGCGACGATCACGGACCTGCGGGCTCTGGGCTACGTGGAGTGACCTGGCGCCCCCGCGGGGCGCTGTGGCGCTGCGGGCCATTCAAAGAGGAATGAAGAGGATCCGGCCGCAGACGTTGCAGGTGACGATTTCGTTGCGGTCCTGGAGGCGGTTGACTTGTTCGAGGGTCACGGCCATGCTGCATCCGCCGCAACTGAACTCCTGGCGCCGCGGGTTCTCCTGAACGACTGTGGCCAGGACCTCACCTTCGTGCCGGGCGGAGACCCGCTCGAAGATATTGACGATTTCACGCGGGAGATCTTCGAAGGCCTGGTCTCGCTTGGCTTGCAGCTCATCGATCTTCACCTGGACGGCAGCCATGTGTTCGGCGAAGGCCTCCTCCAGGCTGATCAGGCGCTTGCGCTCCTTCTCGGCCTGTTCAAGCTGAACCTTGGCCTGCTCGCGGACGGCTTCGACCTCGCTCATGATGTGCAGGGCCTGCTCCTCCTGCTTGGTGGTGTCAGCCTTGGCCGTGTTGATCTGGGTGAGGATTGCGGCGTACTCTCGGTTGGACTTGGCCCGGTTCAGGGCCTCGCGCAGCCTGGCGGTTTGGGCGTCACGGCTCTTGATCTCCAAATCCAGAGCGTCCGCGTGGCTCTGCCTATCGCGAATCCGAGCATTTGTATCCTGATGCTCCTGGAGGGCCTTTTCCATCCGGCGAGTGGCGCCGCGCACCTGGCGCCGGCGGGACTCGATCCCCCTGCGGTATTCGACCAATTGCTTCTCGATCTCTTGCAGCCGTAGCAGTGCGTCCAGGGTCGCTCCCATGCCTACCTTCGTCTCGATATGAAACTGTCAAGAACAACGCGTCAAGAAACCACCAGTATAGGTTGTGTGCGTCCATCCATCAAGGTGAAGGTTGTGGGGCAAGCGGCTGCCCGGGCGTGACCGGCCGAAGTCGGTTATAATGGACGGTCGAGTCGCTGTTTGCCCCCGCCGCAGGCCCGACGGCTTCGCTTTGAAAACCAAAGGGAGAGTCCGGTAGGCTGCCCCCATGAAGAGCGTGCTTCTGATGTCTCTGTCCGCGTGCGTGTTGCTGGTCAGCCTGGCCGTCACGGCGGGTCTGGCTGGCTGCAAGCCCGAGACTCCCTCGGGAGCCTCCGTGCCCGCCGGGAAATACATCGGCTTTGTCGGGGTAGGGGCGGACGATCCGCTCTGGCAAGTCCTGCGGGCGGGGGCCGAACGGTTTCCGAGCGAGCCGGGGCACTTGGCGGTCCGTTTTTTTACCCCGCAGACCGCCTCGCCGCAGGAGCAGGTTCGTCTGCTTCGCGGGCTGGTCGGGGACCTGAATCTGAAGGGCCTTTGCGTGCAGGTGTCCGATCCGGAGGCGCTTCAGGGCGTACTAGGGGAGATGGCCGTACACGGCGTGAGCGTGGTGAGCATGGTCCGGGACGTGCCCGAAGCCTACCGCACGGTCTTCTGCGGCGTGGACGAAGGAGCCCTGGGTCGAGCGCTGGCTGAGGCCGCCGCCGAGGCCGCGGACGGAGAGGGCAACGTCATGGTGCTCGTGTCGGACCTGGATGATCCCGCGTACGGTCGCAGGTTAGAGGCCTTCAGAGACGCGATCCGGCTAGAGCCCGATATTCACGTGTTGGGCTATGTGGAGTGCCAAGCAGACGGTGTCGCAGCTCGTCGCGAGCTGCGCGAGGGGTCCCGCCGCTTTCCCAGCCTGGAGGTCTGGGTCATGCTGGATAACTGGGCCTTTCGGGGTTGGGACGAGGCCGAGCCGCTGGTGGGGGCGGGCTGTCGCCTGATCGCGGTTGATCCGCTGCCTGAGGTCTGCAAGTATTTGGAGTCGGGCCTGTGCTTCGCCCTTGTGGGCGGGGTGTACGGAGACATAGGTTATGAGGCCATGCGAAACTGTCGTCTGGCCATCGGCAGCCCCAGGCTAGTCAAGCTGGAATTTCTGGTCCCGGCGATGATCGTGCGGGCTTCGGAGTTGGAGGAGTACCGGGCACAATGGCGACTGTGGACGAGGCCTGTGGCCGGGTCCCGGCCTGAACTGGAACCGAAAGGGAGTGCGCAGAACCGTGAGCCGTGAGTTGTTTCGAGATATGGGTACGCTCGTCTTGGCGATGGTCCTGTCGGGCATGGCGGCCGGCCAGCAAGTGGGTCCGGCCCCAGAGCCGGCGTCCACCCCCGAGCGGAAGGCGTTGGAGGAGATTTACGACGATCTCAAGCAGGTGTGGGCCAGTGGAAGGCTGACTTTTGAGCAGAAGATCGACCTGGGCCGTCTGATAGAACAGATTGAGGCGGCCGGGGAAGGCGGGAACCGATCGCTCCCGATGCCGGTCATCGAGGCCAAACGGGCCCTGCTCGACCAGATCGTGCCCCCCGCGATGCTCAGGGAGTTACGGCAGACGGCCGAACGGAACCGGGCGGCAGCGTTAAAGGCGACGCTGCTGACCTTCAGCATGAAGTGGCCCGAGGACCTGCGAGCCAAGTGGGAACAGGCTTATGAGGGGGCGTGGGCCGGGCTAGAGGCGGAGTTGGCCGAGCGGAGGGCCATGCAAGCGGACGTGTACGCGGAGGTCAAGGCCAATCCGAGCAAGTACGGGCGGCCCGAGGAGGCCGGGTCGGAGCGGATTCGCCGGAACGTGGTCTCTCGTCCCGCGAACATCGAGCTGTACATTCGTCAGCTTGAATTCACGCCCTATTACGGGAAGAGCTTCGATGACAAGGTCCTGGCCGACGCAGCGCTGAATGATGAGCAGCGTCATGAGCTTGGCACCTTCATCCTGGCCCGAGCGTTGCATCGACGGGCCGGCGCGCGGGCTTTGAGCGCGATGCTGCCTGCCCTGGAACTGAGCCCCGAGGGGCTGGCCCGCCTCCGATCCGGCTTTGATGCTGCCGAAGCTGAGATCAAGAGCGCGATTGCCGCCAAGATTATCGAGATCACCGACGTTGGGACGCTGCAGCAGTTGTTCTACGACACGGTCGCCCGCGAGTCCGGCCTGGACACGCTGCTGAGCGACCGTCAGAAGAAGCTGCTGGAGGTGGCCGAGCGGGCCCGCGCGGATCGTCTCAAGATCCGCTTCGAACTGGGCGAGTTGGAGCCGGAGCTGGTCCTGGAGATCGGCGAGGTGCTGGATCGATTCGACGCTCAGACCGAAGGCATCCCCCGGAACCGGGGCTACCGCTCGATGGTCTACCAGGAGGCCGGCGTGGACCGCAAGCTCGACGCCTTCCGCGTGGCCATGAGATCCAAGAAATTGAGCACGCGTCGGAAGGGCGAGATCGTGGAGGCGTCGTTGGATACCCTTTTCCCCGAGTTGTATCGGGCGTTTTCCCCCTTCACCAAGATGATTCTGGACAGTTGGCCGGTCAGCTTTCCCGGCGTGCTGCCCCAGGGGTGTCGCACGCCGGAGTCTCTAACACCGGAACGCTGGTATCAGCTTTACGAGGTCATGGCCCGGCCGGAGATCTGGGAGGCGCTGAAGGATGCGCAACTCACGGCCTGCGCCCGGCTGTTGGCCCAGCAGGCCACCGACGGCCGGGCCGTCGAGATGCAGATTCTCTCGCAGTACAAGATCAACCGCTCGACGTACATGTTCTGCGAAGGCGTCTTCGAGGACCCTCGTTTCACTCCCTTGCAGAAGCTGCTGATCTTCGAGAGCGCCTGGAACCAGGCGGGGCCGTTCGCCGCTTTCTATTACTCTCTGGACCTGGACGCTGATTATATGTACGCGCGCATGACGGAGATGCGGCGTATGCTGGTTTTCGCCTCATCGTACGCTCCGCCCAACCAGTTGATCTTCTCTGTGTCCGACATTGCCGAGCGCCAGAAGGCTTCGCTTCGGTCGGTCTGGCGATGGACCGAGATCGGCGGGTTGTTTGACGAAGAGGAGATGAAGGTGCTCAAGGCCCGGTACGATCAGCTCATGGCTCGGCTGGAGGAATGGGGCCGATACGAGCCGCTCGATCCCAACAAGCCCAAGGCGACACCGACCGCCACGCAGCCGGCGGCTGAGACGGGATAGTCCACGCATCGTTTGCCCGGGACGGAGACGTGCCGATGGTCCTGAACGTCCGTGCCGACTACATCCGCGCGGAGGAGAAGTACAAGGCGGCCAGGACCGACGAGGAGAAACTCCAGGCCCTGCGGGAGATGCTGGCCACCGCCCCCAAGCACAAGTCGGCCGAGAAGCTTCTAAAAGACATCAAGCAGCGCATCAGCCGCCTGCGGCACGAGTGCGCCGAGAAGCGCAAGAAGGCCGGGCACGCGGACCCGTTCGCCATCCGGCCGCAGGGGGCTGGCCAGGTGTTCCTGGTCGGAACGCCCAACACGGGAAAGTCGCGCATCGTGGCGATGCTGACCAAGGCTTCTGTTAAGGTGGAGGAGTATCCCTTCACCACGCAGTTGCCCGTGCCGGGCATGGCCCATCACGAAGACGTGCCGATTCAACTCGTGGACACGCCGCCGCTGACGGCCACCCACGTGCCCAAAGGCATGGCCGGGGCGGTCGATCACACGGATGCGGTGTTGATCGTGATCGATGGGGCGGCGGGCAGCGCCTTGGAAGACCTGGAGGTGTGTCTGAAGTTCCTGGCTTCCCGGAAGTTGTCCCCGGTCTTCGACCCGGAGCCTTCGTCGGAGGAAGACGACGAGCTGATGCCGATTCGCGCCCTGGTGGCCTGTACGAAGATGGACCTGACCGGGGCGCCCGAGACGCTGCGGACACTGCGTGAGCTGTACACTGAACGATTGCGCTTCGTGGGCGTTTCAACTGAGACCGGCGAGGGGCTCGACGAAATGCTCCGGCTGCTGTTCGAGCTGCTGCACGTGATTCGGGTGTATGCCAAGCCGCCGGGCAAGCCGCCGGACATGGACCAGCCATTCATTCTGCACGTGGGCAGCACGGTCAAGGACTTGGCCGAGGACATTCATCGGGAGATGGCCGGCAAGATCCGGTCTGCCCGGGTCTGGGGCGGGTCCGTTCACGACGGCCAGCAGGTGCACATCGATTACGTGCTGAACGACCGGGACGTGGTGCAGCTCAGCGCGTAGGGTCGGGATCCGAGCATGTAATCATGAGCGGATGATGGGGTCGGCGGCGGAGCGAGAGGCTGCGCGCTGGACCCTGTGTCGGCGGTGCGGTCGGCGCAAATGCTCCTGTGGTCGCGAATCGCACTGCAGACGGTATGATGGGACGTACTGTCGGGCGGCGAGCCGGACGACCGGAACGGGCTGACCAGACCGACGAGGCCGGGATCATGAGCAGCGAGTCAGGTGACCAGGGACGTCGATCGGCCAAGCCGGCCGCGCCGCCAGCGGTGATGAGCGAACACCTGATGCGCCTGGCCGAACGCGTCACTATCGGCATGGTGATGACTCCGTTGTGCGACTTGGTGTGCGCCGATCCGCAGACGACCGTGGGCCAAGCGCGCGAATTGATGGGTGCTTCGTACGACCAACTGCCACTGATGGACGGGCCTTCGGTAGAAGGACTCATTCTTCGCGAAAGCCTCGAAGGCAAGGACGCGGGCGCGCCGGCGCGCTCCGCGCTCACGCCGCTGTGCGACCTGGTTACGGTCCGTGCGGACGAGGTGATTCCGCCGGTGGTTCAGTTGCTGGTCGACGATCGCTGTGTGCTGGTGTTCGACGCGAACGACGACCGGTTCTGCGGACTGGTGCATTTTTCCGACCTGAACAAGCATGCCGTGCGGACCAACGTCTATCTGTGGATCTCGGCGCTGGAAATGGGACTGGCCGAGCTGATCCACCGACGGTGCCCGGACTTTCGCCAGTGGCTCGGCATACTCGAGGAGCGGCGCCAGATCACGATACTGGGGCGGTACGAGTATGAGCGGCAGCGCCACATCGAGCTCGATCCGCTCGAGGGGGCGGAGCTGTCAGACCTGCTGAAGATCGTCCGGTCGATACCGGTGCTGCTGGAGCCGCTCGGCTTGACCAAGAGTCAGCTTGACCGCAAGACCGGGCACCTGGTGAAGATGCGGCACGCGGCCATGCATCCGGTCCGGTCGCTGATCCGTTCGCACGAAGACCTGACCAAATGGCTGAAAGTCTTCGCGGACCTGATAGACGTGCTGGACCACGTGTACGCCGCTCTCGATAAGAAACCACGCGCCCGCTCGAATCACCTCTCTTGAATCCGGCGCTGCGTCCCGATGTTTGCGGGCGGCCGTGTTGAAACGGGCCAACGCTCTCATCGTGGACCTCTTTGGCGACGCGGTTACACCCGCGGGACGTGTGACAGGAAGTACTTCGCCAATGCCCACCGTACCAGTATCAATACATGGAAGTGACCATGTAGCCCGGATTCATGGGGTCGTACGCCATTTCGGCTTGAATCGAGTGCGTGGCTCGGCTACGATGTCGTTTTATCGTATGGCCAAGTGGGAGATCCGACGAATCGGGGCGAGCCGAGGGCAAACCGGCTGAAGGTCCAGGGTTGCATCCTATGCATACCCGCCCTTGTTTCGCAGTGAGTGGGGAGAATGCCCAAAGGATTAGGGTCCGCCGCCGTGACGGCACGCATCAGCTCATAGGGCAGCAGCGGGGCAGTGGGCCGATCCGTCTGAGCACCGCGTGTGCAAGGCTAGGAGCGGTTCGAGCCGGAAGGGTCGCCGGCCCGGACGCACCGGGGACTCAGGCAACCCTTTCATCGACCAAGGACTGGCGGGGGCAGCGTGACTCCGCCGTGCTACCTAACATTTCGAACGGAGTAGAACCATGAACGGAACGACATCCCGCCGCAGCAGGTGCCTGTACCTGCTCATCGTGCCGGCATTGCTGAGTGTTGGCATCGGGGCAGCGTGGTCTTCCAGCGGGTCTGAGCCCGCCGGGCCAGCGACACCCCGTGCCGTCCTAACGGACGTGATCGAACTGGATTACGACCAGGCTTATTACGACCTTGGCGGGGCCAGCGTGCCGGGGCTGATTCCGGGCTCGCCGGTGGCCGTCGAAGGGGAAGTCCCCGAGGGCGGCCCGCGGGCCAAGCCCGGGCTGCTGAGTGTGCTGGTCTATATGGAGCCCGCACTCAGCGCGGACGCCGCTCAACGGGCGGACGTGCGGGCCTTCGCCGTCAACAGGGGCGGGAGAGTCCAGTATGAGTACAGCACGGTCCTGCCGAATGTGCTCAACCTGCGGGACATCCCGGTGGCTGAACTGGAGGCGCTGAAGGAGCTTCCGGGCGTCGTTCGCGTGGAGATAGACGAGTACCACCCGAACGTTCTTGCGCTGCACGACAGCACACCGCTGATTCGTGCCCTGCAGAGCCAGATCACCGGGGCGGGGTATTCCGCTGACGGAACCGACGTGCGAATCTGCGTTTGCGATACCGGCATCGACTCGGATCACCTGATGTACTCCGACAGGATCGATGCGTCGGCGGGCTATGATTTCTACAACGATGATTCCAATCCTGAAGATGACCACGGACACGGCTCACACGTCTCCGGCATCGCCTTGGGTGGGACCGGCCTGAGCTGGGATCCGTGTGGGACGGGGTCCATGCCGTTCCAAGGCGTGGCCCCCAAGGCGACGCTGATCGGGGCCAAGATTCTGAATCAGTTCGGGGGTGGTTACGACAGCGACATCATCGCCGGGATCAATCACTGCGCGGACCAGAGCCCCTCCGGCGGGCGG
>CP070685.1:1931540-1934968 GCA_020352895.1 Phycisphaerales bacterium | reverse complement strand
GAGGTGCGGGCGTCATTTTTCATTCGCTCGTGGGTCCGCCTTTATGGGCTATCGGGTCGAGCTGGGGGCCGCTTGAGGTGCCGGGGGGGAGACGATGTCATTAGGGTCCCGGTCTGTTGCGGGCGCGGGCCTTTGTCGCCGTGGTTATCGGCCCTGTCGCGGCCGGCGATTGGACTTGAGGGATACCGATGGGCGGGGAAGCCGGCATGGAGCGTTACGGACTGTTCTGTCGCCCGTAGTCGATCTCGTGGTGGCACGCCGTATGGGGCCAGGAGAATCATGCAGGCCACCGCGCCGAAGACGCCGCAAAGGCGGAACCTGCGTTTCCGGGTCGAGCCGTGGGGATCGTGAATGATCAGAGTTCCTCCAAGGGCCAGCAAGCCAAGCGCGGCGAGCGCGAACGCACTGCTGTGCCCGAGATGCTTCACCCACAGCGGAACGCCGAGGGCGACGACGAGGGCCGTGAGCAGGATCGACCTCGACCAGATGGTGAGCCCTGCCGTCGCCGGATGGGCGACCCGGTCGAGGAGCATGCGGTGGCCGAAGCCCAGGGCAACGCCAATGGCAAACAGGCTGATCGTCGCCGGCCACACGTAGTCACCTGGCATGCGATTGCCCCAGGCCATGGCCGACCCGAGAACGACACCCGCCCAGGCGCAGGCCACGCCGAGGCGGCCGATCGTCTGCGGCCCGCGCGTCTTTCCTCTGCAACCGATGAGAAAGCCGACGCCCATCATACTGACAGCGGCGGTCAGTCGAGCGCATCCACCGAGGCTCGAGACGTCCCATCTGCTCGCCCAGAGCGCCACGGCCCAGGCGCCGCCCGCGCCGGTTGCCACGATGGTCCCGCGCAGGAGGGTAGGCCATCGGTCGCTCCATGTTGGCAGGAATGGCGAGGCATCGGTGCTATTTATGCACCTGCATTTCCTCTGCGACGGGCCGGCCGTGGCGGCCAACAGGGAGGCGACGAAGGCTGGCAGAGAGGCCGCCGCAACCGTGAGCTCGGGACGCCGAGCATGTTGCGTGAGCACCGTCGCGGCGAGGACGCCCAATGCGGCCCCCGAGACAATCCACCCGGCGGTGCGCGGCTCCCATTGACCGTCAGTGTCTTTGAGGCGATGGGCACAGGAGCAGGCCAGGCCGATCACCGCAAGTGGAATCATCCCGGTCACGCCCGTCAGCAGGGCTTGCAGAACCGTATCAGGCCAGTAGGACCAGACAAAGTGGATGTGTAACCACTCGTCGAACGCAGCGGTGGCGCGGCACATCAGCGGTGCAACGACTGTCACGATCCCTGCCAACAGACAGCAGACCGACATGGCGGTCCAGTTGAACGGGATATCCGCTGAGGGCTCGTCCAAGAGGGCGGCTGGCCTCCGGGGAGAACGTAACCGCCCCGCAATTCGATGCCACATTCTGGCACTCAGCCACACGATGACGTTTTGGGGCAGGCGCAGCCCCAGAGCCAGAGCTCCGAGGCAGCCGGCAAGGGCGGCCGCGTGTCTCAGACCGTGGTCAACGAATGAGGAAACGGTGGCAAGACTCAGGCCGACAATGATCGTTCCGACGGTCGCGCCGAGGAGGAGCCCCTCGACGGCAGCCATGGCGTTGCGGCGGGTTTCCGCTCCGCCCGGGAGCTGCGGCTCCACCAAGTCGGCCTCTGAGTATTCGAGGCTGAGGGAACCAGATGCTCGTCGCTTCGTGGCCTGGAGGTCGATCGGCCTGCGATTCTTGGGCATGGCGCGACGACGCGTCTGGTTTTTACGGGCACGGTCGGCGCGTTGTTTTGAGGTCTTGCCCATGTCGTGGGCCTCTTGCCCCTACTCCCGGCGACCGCCGGGTCGCATCCCTGCAGCATCGTCCGGTTCCACCGTCGTGTCGGACGGCTCAAACAGGCGGACACCGCCGCGATCCAGTTGAACCACCAGGGCGGCGGTCGGGTCCAGATCGAGCACCGTGCCTTCGTACGTTTTTCCTCGATGTTTGAGACGGACGCGTCCGCCGACGGCCTCGGACCTCTTGAGCCACTGTTCTCTAAGATCGGCTTGGTCGAGCTTCTCGGGCCAAGCGAAAAAGCGGTCGAGCTGGGCCAACAGGACGGCGGCGACGGCCGTGCGGTCGATCGGCTCGGTGCTCAGCATGTCCAGCGATACTGCTCTGTCACCCAGCTCCGGCGGGAAGTGCCCTGCGCGCTGCAGACAATTGATGCCGACCCCGACAATGTGGATGGGAGTGCCGTCCGCGCGCGTGCGCGTCTCGATCAGGATGCCGGCTACCTTCCGGCCCGCCAGTTGAAGATCGTTGGGCCATTTGATTCTCGGTGTAAGGCTGGTCGCGGCAGCAATGGTGTCATGGACGGCGATCGGCGTCGCCATGGCGAGGAGTCCTGGCGTCAGAGCGACCGCCTTATCGATCAAAAGGAGGCTGCACAGCAAGCTGGCGCCACGCGGCGCGTGCCAATGCCTTCCGGCCCGGCCGCGACCGGCGGTCTGGTACTCCGTGAAAACAACCAGTCCGTCGGCCAAGTCGTCCTCCGCGCTACGCCACGCCTCGTCATTGGTGCTGCTTGTGGTTTCCAGGTGCCTTAGCGTGCGCCCGACACGGAGGGGCTTGATGGCCTCACGAATGCGCTGAATATCGAGCGTCCCGGTTTCCATGGCTTTACCTGCGGTTGCGTCTTTCATCCCTTGGGCAAACGGGCATGACCCCGGCGTCACGCCGGACTGGGCAAAAGGCTCTTTCCAGCGGCCTCACCATCCTCCGACTTCTTTCCGGTGCCACTCCCAGTCGATGGCTTCAACCGGGGCGACTTTGAGCCCGTAAACGAACATGATCCATTCTTCAGTCCTGTCATGTTTGTCCCCACCAATGTTTTCATAATACTCATCAAGCAGCGCAAGCCATCCTTCGAACGGCTGCTCGTCAAACAGGACGAGGATGATTCGTGGGGGGCTGCGGCGCAGTTCCTCGAGCAGGATCCCGCGGCGCTCGTCTACTCCTTCGTACCCTGAACTGAGCCCCGTGATCATCGTATAGCGCGAAGCACATCGTCTATCGGAATAGTAGTACACACCGGTGTCACTGCCGAACACGAAGATGGTATCGTTCGGTTCGGTGACCTGTTGGATCTTCTCGCCCATCGCCCGGCCCCAGAAATCACGGGAGTTGTACCGCTTCACGGTGATGCCGAACAGCGGTTGATCGAGGTAATCGCGATGCTCCGTCCACCCCAGCAGAATGGGGACGATGGCGAACAGCAGAGCAAGCGGTTTGGCCGCTGAGGGAAACCGTGTCTTCAGGGCGACTGCGATCTCGTGGGTTGCCGCGGCGATGGCGATGATCAACGGAGGAATGAGCAGGTAATAGTAATGAGGCCAGGACTTCCCCGGCAAGCAGACGGCCAGAAAGCTGCTCAGGACCATCACGAT
>CP070685.1:1927697-1931440 GCA_020352895.1 Phycisphaerales bacterium | reverse complement strand
GTTGGTGTTGGTATCGCCCGTTCCTCCGCGTACGGGCTGGCAGCGGCGGCGGCATCAGCTTCTCGACGCGCGGCACACGCCGGGACAGCGGGCCGAATTGCAGCGCATCAACGCCACGATCGCTCATACACGTGATCCCGGCGTGCGGGAGAGACTTTACCTGGAACATTTCAATACGGCCTTGCCAAGCTATGTCGCACCGGAGCACCGGGCGGCGGCGCCGCGGATCGAGTGGTATTCGCGCAAGATCAACGCCGAGACCATGGCCGATGTTCATCGCACGTATGCCGATCGGAGTTGGGAAGCGGGCCTGCGGGGATTTCGGGCGCCCACGCTGATCGTTCACGGCCGCGAAGACATCATCCCCTGGAAGGCAGTGGCGGCACTTGAGGCGTTGCTGCCCCATACCACCCTGGTCGGTCTGGACAACTGCGGTCACTTCCCCTGGCTGGAGGTGCCGGGTCCATTCCGCAGTGTCATGGAGCAATTCCTGCTTGTCTCCGGCGGCAAAGACACCGCGGCCGAGCCGGATGAGGTCGGCGGAGGTGGCCAATAGTTGCGCGTCCGTGTTGGGCCGTCACGCCAGGCGGAGGACCTCGGCCACGCACTTGCTGATGCCGGCGCGGACGTGCTTGGGGCCCGGTCCCAGCATGTACGCGGGAGTGGTGACTACCTTGAGATGCTCGTCCGTCACGGCGTCGGTGACCGGGCAGTCCACGTGCTGGCCGCCCATCTTATTGATGGCGCCGGCCGTACCGGCGTCATTGCCGATGGTGAGCCTGGGATGCAGGTCGCGCTTGCCCAGTACGCGCGCGATCATAGCCGGGGCGATGCAGATCGCGCCAATCGGCTTGCGGGCCTCGATCATCTCGCCGACAAGGCGATCAACCTCACTGTTTACCTGACAGTCCGGTCCTTCCGTCGCGAACGTGCAGAGGTTCTTGGCGGCGCCGAAACCGCCGGGGAAGATCAGGGCATCGATGTCGGCCGCCCGCACATCTGAGAGGTTCTTGATTTCGCCGCGGGCGATGCGGGCGGATTCGGTCAGCACGTTCCGCGTCGCTCCGGCTTCGGGCTGCTGGCGGGCGTGATTGACCACGTCGGCCTGGGCCGTGTCGGGGGCGCAACAGATGATCTCGGCCCCGGCCTCGTCCAGGGCCAGCAGGGTGAAGACCGCCTCGTGAATCTCCGCACCGTCGAGGAAACCGCAGCCTGAAAGGCAAACCGCCACCTTCTTGCTCATGGTGCCACCTCCAATGTGTCGCTATGACCGCTTGGCGGCCGGCATTGTAGCGCCGGGAGAGACGGGAGGCAACGTTGCCTGCCCCTGCCCGAGTTCATAGAATCGCCCGGTTACGCGCAGGGCGGGGCTGCTCTGCTCGGCGCGGTTTGCCGGACCGCGGTGAAGAGGTTTGGGGCGATGTGCGAGGAGAGCCACACTTACGACTTTGCTTGGACGGAGGCCAAGTGGCAGGCGTACTGGGCCGAACATCGAACGTTTCGGGTGGCCAACCCGGGGGAGCCGGGCTTCGACGCGTCCAAGCCCAAGTACTACGTGCTGGACATGTATCCTTATCCTTCGGCGGCGGGACTTCACGTGGGGCACCCCGAAGGATACACGGCGACGGACATCATCGCCCGTTACAAGCGCATGCGCGGGTTCAACGTGCTTCACCCGATGGGGTATGACTCGTTCGGGTTGCCGGCCGAGCAGTACGCCGTCGAGACAGGCGTCCATCCGGCCATCACCACGAAGGATAACATCGATAACATCCGCCGGCAGATCAAGATGTTCGGTTTCAGTTACGACTGGGATCGGGAGCTGGCGACGACCGACGTGGACTACTACCGTTGGACGCAGTGGATCGTGCGGCTCATGTTCGAGAGCTGGTACGACCCGGAGGCCGAGGGTCGGGAGGAGCATGGTCGTTCGTATCGCGGCAAAGCCCGCCCGATCCGTGAGTTGCGGGAAGAGCTCGAGTCCGGCAGGCGGCTGGTTGACGAGAACTTGAACGTGGTACCGTCCGATGGCGGGAGCGCCGCGACGGTCAGGACGCGTAAGTGGTCTGAGCTTAGCGAGAGCGAGCAGCGGACGGTTGTGGACCGGCATCGGCTGGCATACATCGACGAGGTGCCGGTCAACTGGTGTCCGAAGCTTGGCACGGTGCTGGCCAACGAGGAGGTCACCAACGAGGGCCGCTCCGACCGCGGCAATTACCCGGTGTATCGCCGGCCTCTGCGGCAGTGGATGCTGGGCATTACGCACTACGCGGATCGGCTGGAGCGTGACCTGGAGCTGCTCGACTGGCCGGAGCCGATCAAGCTGATGCAGCGGAACTGGATCGGGCGGAGCGAGGGTGCGGACGTCATCTTCCCGCTTGCGGGAAAGTGGCGGCGAGAGAAGGACGGCAGGTGGAGGAGTCTTTGCGGCGAGCGAGTCGGGTCCGTGGGTCAATCGAGCCAGGTCATCCGGGTGTACACCACCCGCCCGGACACGCTGTTCGGGGCGACGTACATGGTGTTGGCCCCGGAGCATCCGCTGGTGGGCGAGCTGACGACGGCCGAGCATCGCGACGAAGTCGGCGTGTACGTCAAGGAGGCCGTCAACCGGACGGAGCTCGAGCGCACCACAGACACGAAGGCCAAGAGCGGGGTCTTCACGGGTGCGTATGCCATCAATCCGGTGGATGGGAAGGAGATACCGATTTGGGTGGCCGACTACGTGATGATGACCTACGGTACGGGCGCCATCATGGCGGTGCCGGCCGGTGACACGCGCGACTTCGAGTTCGCCAAGAAGTACGGGCTTCCAGTCAAGGCGGTGGTCGAGCCGCCGGTTCGCTGGATGCGGAACCAGGTCGTGAAGCTGGGGCTGGACTTTCCGTATGCCCGGGCGACGGGGCGCGAGGACATCGCCGACAGCCTGGAAGAGACGCTGAAGGACTTTACGCAGGCGGCGCGCTCGGACAGTCAACACGCGGACCAGTCCTACATCGAGCAGGTCATCAGTCCCGTCTACCGCGAGCATCCCGACCTGTTCTTCGAAGCGTTTGTTGAAGAGGGCGTGGCCATCAACTCGCCGGACCGGCACGATCCGACTTGTTGCGATCTGAACGGGCTTCCCACGCGAGGGGCGAAGAGCAGGATCACGGCGTGGCTCGAAGAGCAACGGCTGGGCTGTGCCGCCGTGAATTACAAGCTGCGCGACTGGCTTTTCAGCCGGCAGCGCTATTGGGGCGAGCCGTTTCCGTTCCTGCACGGCGAGGACGGCGAGGTGATCAGCGTCGAGGAATCCGAGTTGCCCGTGGTGTTGCCGGAGATGAAGGACTTCACGCCGCAGGCCAGCGACGAGCCGGAGTCTTTGCCCGAGCCGCCGTTGGCCCGAGCCACGGAGTGGGAATGGGTGGAGCGTCCGGGCCCCGACGGCCGGCCGCGCCGGTACCGGCGCGAACTGAACACCATGCCGCAATGGGCCGGCTCGTGCTGGTACTATCTCCGCTACCTGAGCCCGGATCGTGGTGATTGTCTTTGCGAGCCGCAGGCCGAGAAGTACTGGATGCCGGTGGATCTGTACGTTGGCGGGGCCGAACATGCCGTGCTTCACCTGCTCTACGCCCGGTTCTGGCACAAAGTCCTGTATGACCTCGGGTACGTCTCGACGGTCGAGCCGTTCACGCGGTTGTTCAACCAGGGGATGATTCGCTCGTACGCGTACCGCGACTCGCGGGGCATGTGCCTGCCCT
>CP070685.1:1920956-1927597 GCA_020352895.1 Phycisphaerales bacterium | reverse complement strand
GGCGAAGGTGGCCCTGCGCACGCAGCAGGTCCTGGCCTACGAGACACGCGTCACGCAGACGGTGGACCCGCTGGCGGGCAGTTACTTCGTCGAGTGCATGACCGACGAGATCGAGCGAAAGGCCCGGGATATCTTCAAAGAGATCGACGACTTGGGTGGGGTGCTGGGGGCGATCGAGCGCGGGTACTTCCGGCGGAGGATCGCCGAATCGGCCCTGCGCGAGAGCCGCATGTACGAGAGCCAGGAGCGGATCTGCGTCGGGGTCAACATGTTCCGGGAGGAGGAGCCCTGCCCGATCGAGATTCTGCAGATCTCGCAGCAGGTGGAGAACGAGCAGAGGGCGCGCGTGCAGGCTCTCAAGGCCGGGCGCGACGCCGGGCTTCACCGCCGGGCCCTGGCCCGACTGGAGCGGGACGCCCGCGAGGGGGCCAACGTAATGCCGGCGCTGGTCGAGGCGGCGCACGCCCGGGCGACGGTGGGCGAGATGATGAGAACGCTGCAGGACGTGTACGGGACCTACGACGGCGGTCCGGAGTGGTAGCGACCGAAGATTCCATGCCTGACAGACGGACGACGAGGATTCTGCTGGCCAAGATCGGCCTGGACGGTCATGATCGCGGTGTCAAGGTATTGGCACGCGAGTTTCGCGATGCGGGCATCGACGTGATCTACACGGGGCTTTGGCAGACGCCCCAGGCCACGGTTCACGCGGCCATGCAGGAGGACGTGGACATCCTGGGGGTGAGCCTGCATTCGGCGGCGCACATGACCATCATGGCGGAGGTGATTCGCTGGCGCGACAAGTACGGCATTGGCTTCATGCCGATCGTGCTGGGAGGGATCATTCCGGAGGCGGACTATCCCAAGCTGCGAGAGATGGGCGTAGCCGCGGTGTTCAACCCGGGCTCGCCGATGGCGGCGATCCTGAGCACCTGCCGGGAGTTGGCCCTGACGCGTAGGCGTACACCCCTGGAGGAAGTGCTGGCCGGGTACCAGGCGGGCAAGGTTGCGTGCCTGGCGCAACTGTTGACCTATCTTCAGCACGGCGAGCAGCCGGACGGTTGGAGTTCGGCGGCGGGGCGGGCGAAGATCATCGGAGTCACGGGCTCGCCCGGCGTGGGCAAGAGCAGTTTCATCAGCCGGCTGGCGGAGCGGATTCGGGCCGCGGGCAAGAGCGTGGGCGTCGTGGCGGTGGATCCGACGAGTCATCTTTCCGGCGGTGCGTTGCTGGGCGATCGCTTGCGGATGATGTCCAACGAGCCGGTGGAAGAGTTCTTCGTTCGGAGCCTTTCCTCGGGGGGGATATCCGGCGGCCTGAGCCAGGGATGCCGGCAGGTCGTCGAGGCTCTCAGCGGTTTCGGTTTTGATTACGTGCTGGTCGAGACCGTGGGCGCGGGCCAGACGGACGTGGAGGTGGCCCACCTGACCGAGCATGTTCTTGTGTTGCTCATGCCGCAGGCCGGCGATGAGATTCAGTTCGCGAAGGCCGGCATCATGGAGATTGCTTCTGGTCTGGTGTTAAACAAGGCGGATCTGCCGGGCGCGGAGAAGACCCGGGCGGATCTGACGGCCACGATAGGCGGAAGCCGGCCGATCTGGCCGGTGAGCACGCTGCGGAACGAGGGTTTGGAGCCGGTCGCGGAGTGGGCCCTGGGGCTGTAGGTCCTTCGGCGTCTCGAGCGCGGCTTGCAGGCCTGATTGCCTCAGGTAGAATGGATACTTTCGCGTGTCGGTGGGGGAGCGGGCAACCGCTCGTCGGCCGCGAAACACCAGCGTCTGTATGTAGATCCAGCCAACAGGAGAGTCAGATCGAATGCGGATCATTGTAGTTACCAGACAGGTTCCCGATTCGAATGCCGTGATCAAGGTAAAGCCGGATGGATCGGGGATCGAGTTGACCGGCGTGAAGCTGGTCATGGACCCGTTTGACGAGTTCGGCATCGAGAAAGCGGTTCGTCTGAAAGAGTCGCGCAAGGACGTAGAGGAGGTGGTGGCCCTGTGCGTGGGTCCGGCCAAGGCGGCCGAGACGCTGCGGACCGCCCTGGCCATCGGGGCCGATCGGGCCATTCACGTAGAGGATCCGGCGGTGGAGGTACCGAACGAGTTGTTCACGGCGGCGGTGATGGCGGCGGCCATCAAGAAGGACCCAAAGGGCTTTGACCTGATTCTGGTCGGCAAGCAGGCCATCGACTGGGATGCAGGGCAGACGGGTCCGGCGCTGGCGGAGTATCTGGGCCTGCCGCACGTGGGGGCGGTGACGAATCTGGAAGTCTCGGAGGACGGCAAGAACGTGAAGGCCAATCGGCGAATCGAGGGGGCCGAGGAGATCGTGGAGTGCCGGTTGCCGGCGGTGATCACCTGCGAGAAGGGGCTGAACGAGGTTCGCTATCCCACCTTGCCGAACCTGATGAAGGCCAAGAAGAAGCCGATGGACAAGCTCGCGGCTGCCGATCTGCCAGACCTGGACATGGGTGGCAAGACGAGCACGGAGCTGGTGAAGATGTCGCCGTTGCCGGAGCGCCCGCCATGCAAAATGCTGGAGGGCGAGCCGGCGGACATGGCACGGGAGTTGGTCAGTCTGCTCCGCGAAGAAGCCAAGGTAGTCTGATCAGGGTCGCGTAGCGGTTGGTTCCGGACCGGCCGAGAAGATAAGGGTTCAGCGAGAGAATCATGGGAAACGATATCCTGGTATTGGCAGAACAGCGCGGTGGGCGTTTGCACGCGACGGCGTTGCAGTTGGTGACGGCGGCCAGGGAGCTGGCGAAGGCAACAGGTGGACAAGTGCTGGCCTGTGTGGTCGGCCATAAAGTCTCGGAGGCTGCGGGCAAGCTTGGCGCCGATGGTGTGGGCAAGGTGGTGGCCGTAGACGATGCGTCGTTGGAGCTTTATTCGCCGTTGCAATACACCACGGCGGCGGCGGCGGTGATCGAGAAGACGGCTCCCAAGGCAGTTCTGCTGGCGGCGACGTTTATGGGTCGCGATTGGGGCCCCCGGCTGGCGGCGCGCCTGAAGGCCGGGCTGGCCAGCGACTGCACTGAGGTGAAGATCGAGGCGGGCGCGGTGCACGCGTGCAAGGGCGTGTGCAATGGGAAGGCCATTGCCGAGTTCAAGTTCGACCCGGCACGCCCGGCGATCATTTCGATCCGGCCGAACACGTTCGGGGCCGCCGCGGCGGGCGACGGCTCGGTGGCATCGGAGTCGGTGGCTTTCAGCGCCGGCGACGGCGATGACAGGGTCCGGACGACCGAAGTGGTGAGTACGTCGAGCGGGATCAAGGATGTGACCGAGGCGGACATCGTGGTCTCCGGCGGGCGGGCTCTCAAATCGGAGGAGAACTTCAAGATCCTCGAGGAGATGGCACAGGTGTTGGACGCGGCGGTCGGTTGCTCGCGGGCCGCGGCGGACGCGGGGTATCAGCCGCACAGCCGGCAGGTGGGCCTGACGGGCAAGACGGTCACGCCGAAACTCTACATCGCCTTCGGGATTGACGGGGCCATTCAGCATCTGGCTGGGATGCGGGGTAGCAAGACGATTGTGGCCGTGAACACCAAGGCGGACGCGCCGATTTTCCAGGTAGCCAATTACGGACTGGTGGCGGACCTGTTCCAGGTGGCTCCGGTTTTGACGCAGGAGTTGCGCAAGCTGAAGGATCTGTAAGCCCATGAACTGGATCGCCATGTCGTTGATGCTGGTGGTCCTTCTAGCGCTATTTGCCTGGTCGGCCGCGCGGCGCTGGAAGCTGCTGATGATCGGCCGGCCGGCTGCCCGTTTCGACGACATCGGACAACGCGTCGCCGGGATGCTGCGCTTCGGGTTCGGGCAGCAGCGCATGCCGCGGTACAAGCTGGCCGGCATCGGTCATATCCTGATTTTCTCCGGCTTTCTGGTTCTGTTGTTCCGCTCCCTGGTTCTGTTCGGGCGGGGATTCAACGTCGGCTTCGACCTGTTCGTGCTCGAGCACGGGACGGCGCTGGGCGACATCTACTCGTTCCTCAAGGATCTGGTCATCATCCTGGTAATCATTGGAGTGGTGATCTTCCTCTACTACCGGCTAATCACCCGAGCCAGGCGTATGACGCTGAGCGGCGAGGCGCTGCTGATTCTGGGCATCATCGGTGTGATGATGGTAGCCGACGTGATCTACGACGGCTCCTGGTTCGTGCTGGAGGATCGGGCCGGGCACCTGGAGCTGGCGTTTACGTGGGCCTCGCCGGTGGGGTCGGCGGCGGCGCTGGGCATGCAGAACATATCCGAGGGCGGTCTGAGGTTCCTGCTGCACCTGGGCTTCTGGACGCATACGAGCCTGGTTCTGATCTTCCTGAACATCCTGCCGTACTCGAAACACTTTCACGTGATCACGGCGCTGCCGAACGTGTTCTTCCGGGAGTTGAAGCCGCGCGGACGGCTGCCGAACATGGAGGACATCGAGGGCATGCTCGAGCGCGAGGAGACGCTGGGTGTGGCCCGCATTCAGAATCTGAGCTGGAAGAGCATCCTGGATCTGTATACGTGCACGGAGTGCGGGCGGTGTACCGATCAGTGCCCGGCCAACAGGACGGGCAAGCTGCTGAGCCCCAAGCATTTGACCATCGACCTGCGCGATTACTTATATCACCACGAAAAACAGCTCGTGAGGCGTAACGGGTCGAACGTCGCGGGCGCGGGTGAGGGCAGCGCGAGCACCGAGGACGCGAGCGGCAGCGGCGAGTTGCTGGTACCGACAACGATCAAGCCGGAAGTGCTTTGGGCCTGCACGACGTGCCGGGCGTGCGAGACGGAATGCCCCGTGTTCATCACCTACGTGGACAAGATCGTGGATTTCCGGCGGAACCTGGTGATGGAGGTGGGCGAGTTCCCGAGCGAGCTTCAGAACGCGTTTCAGGGCCTGGAGCGGGACGGGAATCCGTGGAGCTTTCAGGCGGCGGACCGCGGGGCCTGGGCCGAGGGGCTGGACATTCCGGTGATGGCCGAGCTGGGCGAGGAGAAGCCCGAGTATCTGATGTGGGTCGGGTGTGCCCCGTCCTTCGATGAGCGGGCCAAGAAGGTGTCGCGGGCGACGGCGCAGTTGCTCAAGGCGGCCGGCGTGAGCTTCGCGATCCTGGGCATGGAGGAGACCTGCAACGGCGATCCGGCGCGGCGGGCGGGGAACGAGTTTCTGTTTCAGACGATGGCCCAGGCCAACATCGAGACGCTGAACAACTATGGGGTGAAGAAGATCATCACGACTTGCCCGCACTGTTACAACACGCTGAGGAACGAGTATCCTGATTTCGGCGGGCATTACCAGGTGATTCACCACACCGAGATGCTTGCGGACCTGGTGCGGCAGGGCCGGTTGCAGCCGAAGAGGCGGGTGGCCGGGCGGGTCGTGTTCCACGATTCGTGCTATCTCGGGCGATATAACGACGTCTACGATCCGCCGCGGGAGATTCTGCGGCGGATACCGGGCGCGCAGTTGGTGGAGGCGGCCGAGAGCCGCGACCGCGGCATGTGCTGCGGGGCAGGCGGCGCGCAGATGTTCAAGGAGGAAGAGGAGGGTGACGGGCGGGTGAATCATGCCCGGATCGATCAGTTGCTCCGCACGCAGCCTGAGGTGGTCAGCTCGAGTTGTCCTTTCTGCCAGGTCATGCTGACCGACGGGCTGACGGACAAGGAACGTGAGGACGTCAGGCAGCTCGACGTGGCGGAGTTGCTGTGGCAATCCGTGGCGGAAGAGGAACAACTCTCCGAAGCCAAGGCGGGCACAGAGAGCGCGGCCGTTGAGTAGAGGCGGGGGCTGTCCGCTGAGCTGCAGAGCGAGGCGGAAATCGACGGGGCTGTGGCGAGTATGATCAGTGCCCGCGTGACACGCCGGCGGGCGTTCGTTCGTGCCCGGCAGCGTTTGTGCAGCGAGTAAGTTTGGAGGCCGGCGGCTGGAGACCGCCGCGGCGAGATTCATGTCCACGAAAACAGCAAGGCCTGGGGCATCACAACAGAATAGCGAGACGGCCGCGCAGCGGGTCGCGAAGAAGATGGCCGAGATTCGGCGGCGGGAGGAGGAGCTTCGGCTGGGCGGCGGCAAGAGGGCCATTGAGAGTCAACATGCCAAGAACCGGCTGACGGCGCGGGAGCGCATCGCCAGGCTGATCGACGAGGGGACCGAGTTTTACGAGTTGGGTCTGTGGGCCGCCGAGGGGATGTATCAGGATGTCGGGGGCGCGGTCTGTGCCGGCGTCGTGGCGGGCATCGGCCGGATCCACGGGCGGCTGGTGTTCGTGGTGGCCAACGATGCGACAGTCAAGGCGGGTTCGTTCTTCCCGGCGACGTGCAAGAAGATCATTCGCATTCAGCGTCAGGTGATGCAGACATACCTTCCGGTGGTCTATCTGGTCGACTCGGCGGGCGTGTATCTGCCCATGCAGGACGAGGTGTTTCCGGACGAGGATGACTTCGGACGGATCTTCCGACACAACGCGGTGATCAGCGCAGAGGGGATCCCGCAGATCGCGGCGATCATGGGCAACTGCGTGGCCGGCGGGGCGTATCTGCCCGTGATGTGTGACTCGCTGCTGATGACGGACGGCAGCGGGCTGTTTCTGGCCGGGCCGGCGCTGGTCAAGGCAGCGATCGGGCAGCAGATCACGACCGAGGAGCTGGGCGGG
>CP070685.1:1913165-1920856 GCA_020352895.1 Phycisphaerales bacterium | reverse complement strand
GTTGCGCGACCGCTTCGGCCTCGTCTTCCACCTCGACTTCTACAGCACGGAGGATATCGCCGAGATCCTGCGCCGCTCGGCCAGACGGCTCGGGGTACCCTACGACCCGGATGCTTTAGAGCGACTCGCCGGCCGCGCCCGCGGCACGCCGCGCGTGGCCAACCGGCTGCTGCGTCGAACCCGCGACTTCGCCCAGGTGCGCGGCCAGGGGCGGCTCGACGTGCGGACTGTGGATCAGGCCCTCGACATCCTGCAGATCGACGACCACGGCCTCGACGAGCAGGACCGCAGCTATCTGCGGGCACTGATCCAAACCTACAACGGCGGGCCGGCCGGCGTCGAGGCCCTGGCCGCCAGCCTGGGCCAGGAACGTGACACACTGGAAGATGTCGTCGAGCCGTTTCTGCTCCAGATCGGATTCGTCGCCCGCACCCGCCAGGGCCGCGTCGCCACCCGCGCCGCCTACGAGCACCTGAGCGTGCCCTACCGTGAGCCGGCCGACGGCCGGGACGCCACCGACCAGGACTCGTTATTCTGAACGCATCGACCCGCTGATTCGCCCCTGCGGCCCATTCCAAGGCACGTTCGTCTTGCCCGCACGTGTCTCTCCCGCTAGCATCTCTGTGGGGGCGTAGCTCAGTCGGCAGAGCAACGGCCTTTTAAGCCGTGGGTCGTGGGTTCGAGTCCCACCGCCCTCATTTGTAACTTCCACACTGACAAAGAGTTGGGACGCCGCAAATCGGAGTACCCGATGATTGTGGACGTGGCCGCCGCACGCCCATCGCAAATGCGAAACGGGCCGATTGCGGCTACAATGCGGCGACGCGGGCAAGCTGATGCCCATCGGTGCCGGTTCAACAACATCACACAACGGAGAGCAATCATGGCCCTCGACCCTCAAAAATCGCGCGGACTCACCGGCCGCACCGGCGCTGCGGTGCTCATGGCGGCGCTGCTTAGCGCGACTCCGGTCGGCTACGCCCAGCAGGACGGCGTGGCCGGGGCGCCGGTCGCGGAGCCGGAAGTGGTCTTCACCGACGAGGAACTGGAAGACCTGGTCGGCCCGATTGCCCTGTATCCGGACGCGCTGATCGCGCAGATCCTCCCGGCATCCGCCTATCCCCTGGAAGTGGTACAGGCGTGGCGAGACCTGGAGCAGATGGGCGGCACGGCGGACGAAGAGACAATCAAGGGCCTGGACTACGACCCGGCCGTGCTGGCCCTGATGCACTACCCCGAAGTGCTGAAGATGATGAACGAGGATCTGGATTGGACCATGGCCTTGGGCGACGCGGTCGTCGCCGACCAGGAGGCGGTCATGAGTGCCATCCAGCGCTTCCGGGCCCTCGTGAAGGATGCCGGCAACCTGGAGACCAACGAGCAGATCACCATCATCGAGGAGCGCATCGAAGAGCGGGAGATCATACGTATCGTGCCCAGCAATCCCGAGGTGATCTACGTTCCGTACTACAGCCCGTCCACGGTGGTGGTGCGATACGAGTACCGAACCGACCCGTTGATCACGTTCACGTCGGGCCTTGTGGTCGGTGCGTGGCTGGGTTACGGGTGCGACTGGCGGTATGGCCGGTGCAACGTAGATGTGAAGTACCGCAACTACTGGGTGGGCGTCCGCCCTGGGTGGGGAGCCCACCCATACTGGCGACCACACGCCGCGCACCGCGCGGCCTATCGTCACGGGGCGCGGGCGGGAGCCAGAGCAGGCTGGCACGCCGGAAGGAGGTCCGGGGCGAGACCGAGTCAATTGCCCAGCGGCCCCGCCGCTGGGAGACCGGGTGGTCGGCCGGGAGACAGACCCGGCGCAGGCCAGCGGCCTGGAGCCGGAAGACCTGGTGATCGTCCGGGTCGGCCGGGAATAGGTGATAGACCCGGGGGCGGTCGCCCAGGGGATCGACCGGGTCGGCCGGGGGATAGGCCGGGCGTTGGCGGCCGTCCCAGTCAACTTCCGGCTGGCGGCCAGAGGCCCGGAGCAGGCGACAGACCTGGAGGCGGCCGGAGGCCGGGAGATCGGCCCGCCAGCGGCGTCGGCGATCGTCCGAGCCAGCGCCCCGCCCAGGGCGCCTATGGCGGAAACCGTTCGGGCAACGCGGCCCGCAATCATAGCCAGCGCGGGGCTTCCAGTCGGAGCGGTGGCACCGGACGAAGCCCCAGCGCGACACACCGTTCGGCCCAGCCCAGCCGGTCGGCTTATGGCGGCAACAGATCCGGCAGCAGCGCCCGAAGTCACAGTGCGCGCGGAGCGCAAAGCCGCGGGGCAGCGCGGGGCGGTGGCGGAGGTCGCGGCGGCGGGCGACGGCGCTGACGTACGTGTAGGCTGGCGAGCGAGTCAGAAAACCGGAAACCGGGGACAACGCGAAAAACATCCTACCTTCAGACGGGAGCGCGATATGCATCAAAACATGAACGCACGGGTAAGACTGCTGGACACGATGGGCAAGGCGGGCATGGCCATGCTGGTGGCCGCGGTGCTGACGGGTCATGCTGCCATAAGTTTGGCACAGGAAGGCACGGCGCAGAAGACATTCGCCACGCCGGAGGCGGCGTCCGAGGCGCTGATCAAGGCATTCCGGGGTCAAAACGAGGAAGCGCTGCTGGACATCTTCGGGCGCGAGCATGAGGAGCTCGTGGTCATGACCGACAAAGTGGCCTTCCGCACGGCCCTGGAGGAGTTGCAGCGGATGGCGGAGGAGAAGCTGCAATGGGCAGAGGAGGGACAGGACACGCGCATACTGACCCTGGGCACGGAGGACTGGCCCTTTCCGATTCCGCTGGTGAGGGAAGCGGGCGGATGGCGCTTCGATACGGCGGCCGGAGCGGAGGAGATTCTGAACCGGCGCATTGGCGAGAACGAGCTGGAGGCCATCGCCAACTGCAAGGCGTACGTCGGCGCGCAGGTCGATTACGCCCGCCGGGACCGCGATGGGGACGAGGTGCTGGAATACGCCCAGCGCATCATGAGCACGCCGGGCAAGAAGGACGGGCTTTATTGGGAGATCGAGGACGACCAAGAGGAGCTGAGCCCCTTTGGCCCGCTGCTGGCAGACGCGGCCGCGTACCTGGAGGCCCACGCGGCCGGAAAGAGCCCGTACAAGGGGTACTACTACAACATGCTGACCAGGCAGGGGCCGAACCCGCCGGGCGGCCAGTACGATTACGTCATCAACGGGAACATGATCGCGGGGTTCGCTCTGGTGGCCTGTCCGGCCGACTATGGGACCTCCGGGGTCATGACCTTCATGGTCAGTCATCACGGCAAGGTGTACGAGAAAGACCTCGGCGAGAAGACGCATGAGATCGTACGGGCGATGAGCGCATTCGATCCGGACGATACGTGGAAAGCCGTGCAGGACTAGCATCGGCCGCGCACGGAGGCGTCCGAGATGGCTGCACGCGACAGCTCCAGGCCAGCGGCGGCAGACCGGCCCATCGACTGGGTGCTCCGGCCTTTTCAGGAGTTCCTGCACGCGGAAGCATCCGGGGGGATCGTGCTCTTGGCGTGCACGGCCGCGGCGCTGATCTGGGCCAACTCGCCGTGGCGACAAAGCTATCACGACTTCTGGCACACCTACGTCAGCCTCGGCTTCGGCCAATACGTGATGAAAGAGAGCCTCGTGCATTGGGTCAACGACGGCCTGATGGCAATCTTCTTCTTCGTCGTGGGGCTGGAGATCAAGCGCGAGGTGCTGGTTGGCGAACTGGCGTCACTGCGCAAGGCGGCCATCCCCATCGCCGCGGCGGTCGGCGGCATGGCCGTGCCGGCAGGCATCTACGTCCTCTTTAATCTTGGCAGGCCGGGCATAGAGGGATGGGCTATTCCGGCGGCCACGGACATCGCGTTCGCCCTGGGCGCGATCGCCCTGCTCGGGCCACGCGTGCCGACACCGTTGAAGGTGTTCCTGACGGCGCTGGCCATCGCGGACGACATCGCTGCCGTGCTGATCATCGCGGTCTTCTACACGAGTGATGTATCCTTTGCAGCCCTTTTGGCGGCGGGTGTCATCCTGGGGCTGCTGATCGTGGCCAATGCCGCGGGCGTTCGCCGGCCGATGATCTATGTGCTTCTTGGAATCGCCCTGTGGCTGGCTTTCTTCGAGTCCGGTGTGCACGCGACGGTGGCCGGTGTGGTGCTGGCGCTTACGATTCCGGCGAGGTGTCGAATCCGCGGCGTCCAGTTCGCCACGTTTGCGAAGCGGGCCCTGACAGACTTCGAGAACGCCGGGGCAGACGAGAACGACATCATGACCAACCCGCGCCGGCAAGCGGTCATTCACGGCCTCGAGGAGGCCTGCGAGCAGGTACACACACCGTTGCTGCGAATGGAGCACGGACTGCATCCGTGGGTGTCATATCTGATCATGCCCGTTTTCGCCCTGGCCAACGCGGGCGTGTCGCTGGGGCAGGGCGCCGCTGCGGCAGTGACCAGTTCGGTCGGTCTGGGCGTGCTGTTCGGCCTGCTAATCGGCAAGCAGATCGGCGTCACGCTTGCGACCTGGGCGGCGGTAAAGGGCGGCGTCGGTCAACTTCCGGCCGAGACCACGTGGAGACAGATTTACGGCACAGGCTGGCTGGCGGGCATCGGCTTCACCATGTCACTGTTCATCGCCAACTTGTCGTTCGAGGACGACCCTGTGCTTCTCGAGTCGGCCAAGATCGGAATTCTGGCGGCGTCTCTGGCAGCGGGGGTGCTGGGGTTTGCCCTGCTGCGGATGGCCACGGCCAAGCGCTAGCCGGACAGCTCGTCTTTGAACCGTTCACATACGTGATTGGCGAAGCCGGCGCCGGCCTCGGCGAACAGGTTGAACACGGCGTCCACGCCTTCCTTCCGGAGTTCGGCCATCTGGTCGGGATACTGGGCCGTCGCCGCCACAAGTCCACCATAGTGGCTGGCGGCGAGACGCCTGGCAGCGAACATGTTTTCGGCATAGTTGGGCATGGCCAGCATGACCAGCCGAATCTTCCGGGGACCCGGCGCGACGCGGGCCCAGAAGTCCGGGTCGGTCGCGTCACCGACGATGACATTGCGCCCCACCTCACGGTTGCACTGGACCACGCCGATATCGAAATCGACCCCGATGACGATGTCGCCGTATCGGCCGCGCATGACATCGTATGCTCCGCCGCCGATGCGACCCATGCCGAAGATGACGAATTGGGCATCGCCGGGATCGAGAGGCTGATCGTCTGGCCGGCGCACCTTCGTCTCGAACCGTTTGAGGCTCTGCGAAAAGCGCGCCTCAAGTGCGTGGGCGGCGCTGTTCACCGGCGAAGCGAGGATGAAGGTGATGGACAAGGCGATGGCGATGATGATGAGCCATTCGTTCCCGATCCAGCCGTTGCTGGCGGCTACCGCCCCGACGATCAAGCCGAATTCGCTGTAGTTCGCCAGACTGAGTGAGGCCAGCAGCGACGTTCGCACTCGCAGCTTGAAGCGTGTCAAGAGCAGGAAGTAGAGGGCCACCTTGAAGGGCACGGCTACGGCAAGCAGCGCGGCCAAACCCACCAGTTCCAGGGTCGGCGCGCCGGAAAGGCCGATGGTCAGGAAGAACCCGATCAGGAACAGATCCTTGAAGCCGAGCAGCGAGTTGGCCAGTTCGCCAGCTTTGGGATGGGAGGCCAGAAGCACGCCGAGCACCAGAGCGCCCAAGTCTCCCTTCAGGCGCACTACATGGAAAGCTTCGTAGCCGGCGACGGCAAGGAACATGCCGAACAGGATGAGCAACTCACCGTGGCCGCACCGGTCCAGCACCTTCATGATCAGGTAACGGAACGGGATGAGAGCCACGAGAGCCAGCGCCCACGGGGACGGCAGCATGCCTTGGGAGGCGGCCAGGAAGACGACGGCGATAACGTCCTGCATGATGAGGATGCCGATGGCGACGCGGCCGTGCAGCGAGGCCATTTCGGCCTTCTCCTCGAGAACCTTCACCGCGAACACCGTGCTGGAGAAGCTGAGGGCGAAAGCCACCAGCAGCGACAGGCGCCAGTCGAGGCCGGCAAACAGGGACAGGCCGGTCAGGCCCAGCCCCAGCATGGCTGCGGCGAAGACGGCGACGGTGATAAGCATGTGAATGGTCGCGCCCGCCCAGATCTCCGGACGGAGCAGGCTTGCGAGGCGCAGCTTGAGCCCGATCGTAAAGAGCAACAGGGTCACGCCGAGATCGGAAATGGTCCTGAGGACCTGCGTCTCCTCGACGCCGAAGCCGTGCAACACGAATCCGGCGATGAGGAAGCCGACCAGCGGAGGCAGCCTTACCTGACGCGCCGCAAATCCGAGCACGAAGGCAATAACCAGAACCCAAACGGGATTCACTCGACACCTGCTACGGAATCATAGTCAGACCGGGACGATGGGCCGTCGACCGCAACCGGCCCGCGTTGCAATGGCATTCTGCCTGCCACATTCTAGTCGGTCAAGCCAATCCGACCGCCAGTCACACATCGGCTCTCGGCTGCCCCGATCAACTCGCCGTGCAGTCTCAGCGGCGCAGCGTTCAGTCCTGGGGAATCTAGCACGCGGCCTTTACCGCGCATACAATCCGCGTGCGCTTCCGCCCGTGTGGATCGATCGCCGCCCGTGGAATGCGCAGCAGGGACAAGCCATGGTTGAGCAGATGCGAAGGAGAACGGCCGCCGAGGCGTGGCAAGCCCCGACGGGCACACTGCCTGGCATTCGTCGCATGCGCATGAGGATGGCAGGTCTCACACTTCTGGCGGCGTTCCTTCTCGTCGTGATCGCATTCTGGACCGAGCATGCCGTCTGGGAGTCGCTGAACGACATGCTCGCCGAGAAGATGCGGTCGATCCTGGACGCCGACGTCGCCGCGCTCGACCTGTGGATCAAGACCGAGAAGGCCGAGGTCAAGTCCTGGGCGAAATCAGAGCCGGTACGCAGACTTGCGGGAGAGCTGGCCTCCATGGCTCTCGGAGGTGGAGATGTTCGCGAAGCACTGGTCCGGTCGCCGGCGCAGACTGCCCTGCGAGCGGCGCTGCATCCGGGTGTCCAGGAGATCGACGACCGCGGGTATCTGCTCTTCGACCCGGCAGGTCGAGTGCTCGCGGCTCAGAAGGACAGCCTGGTCGGGCTGCGACTGACGCCGGCAGGCATGGCCATGATGGCTGAGGTCTTTGAAGAAGAGGTCAGCATCTTCAAGCCGTTCATGCCTGAGACCCTGGTCGCAGAGTACGGGCGCGAGTTGAATGAGCCGTTCCTGGCGTCTGCGGCCCTGGTTCACGATGGTGAGGGAGAAACGATCGCCGTATTGACGTTTCTGCTCGACCCGGAAGAGAACTTTACGCGCATCCTGTCCGTCGCTCGCCTCGGACAGACCGGTGACACGTATGTCTTTGACCGAAACGGGCTGATGCTTTCGGACAGCCGCTTCGAAGAACAGCTCATGGAGATCGGGCTGATCCCGAACACGCCGGACGCCCGATCGATTCTGCATGTTCAGATCCGCGATCCGGGCGGAGACCTGACCAGGGGCTATCGAAGCGACGCACCGCTGGCCGCACTCCCGTTCACCAGGATGGCGGCCGCGGCCATCAGTGGTCAGGACGGCATGGATCTGAAGGGATATCGCGACTACCGCGGCGTTCGCGTGATCGGAGCGTGGCGATGGCTTCCCGAGATGCGCCTTGGCATCGCTACGGAAGTGGGTGTCGGGCAGGCCTTC
>CP070685.1:1902759-1913065 GCA_020352895.1 Phycisphaerales bacterium | reverse complement strand
GTCGAGCCTCCGTCGCCTTCGGCGCTGATGTAGAACTCGGGCGTGTCATCGCACGCCGCGGGCGGGAGCGTGGCCTGATAGAGATCGCCGCCGAGCGAAGGAAGAGACGAGGTCAACCAGGAGCCGCCGTCGTAGCGATAATGGAGCGTGCCCGAGCCGGCAACGTAGTTCTCGGTGCCGTCTTCGATCAGAACGTCGAAGCTCGTGGCGGCGCCGGGGTCGAGGTACTCGGGCAGGCCGCTGGGGAAACTGATGAACAGCGGGTGGTCACCGGGGTCGCAGTCGGGCCCGGTGATGGTCAGGGTGAAGTCGCCCACGGAGCCGCTCCAGCCCGTGACGCGGATCAGGTAGGTGTTGCCGGTGGTCACGCTGATGGTCACGGTGGAGGGCCCCCCGGTGCTTCCGCAGCCGTCATCGTCGCAGCCCAGGTCGTTGGCGCTGGTGCCGGGGCAGCCGGAGTGGATGGAGAGCACCGAGTCGTAGGCGGTGCCCGAGCACAGGCTGGCGGTCAACGATCCGTTCGTCAGCGGCGTGTAGCTGTACCAGACGTCCGGAGAGCTGGCGGAGTCACCGCAGCTGGAAGAGCCGTCGTTGGTGGCGCTGGTCGTGCTGCCACTGTACGCTCCGGGGCAGACGACGATGGCGTCTGCGCAGTCGTCGTTATCTGGCGGCGGCAGCGGGATCATGTTGTGGGCCCCGAAGCCGGCGTAGATCTCGGTGGAGTGCGGTGTGCCATCGTCGATGTTGCCGTTGTCATCGTCCAGGGTCAAAAAGTCGATGGTGATTTGCGGGGTGATCTGCGTGCCACTGTGCATGGGCACGGAGTTGACGGTCAGCGCGGAGAGAATCTCCAGATACGTGGTGGGGTTGGTGATTGCGAGTTCCTCGCGCGTATCCCAGATACAGCCTGAGAGCAACTGGCCGCAATCGTGGGCCGTGCCGGTGCAGGGGTATTGATACGTGTTGTCGGCAGTGCGAAGGCTCTGGTCGCAGCTCCCGGGGAAGCCCAGGCCGAGGCGGGGATCGTCGAGGATCAGCAGGCCGACAGAGTCGGCCATGCCCTCGCCGTACTGGTCCTGGCCGCTGCCGCCGCAATAGACGACATGGTGTCCGTACTCGTGGTAGATCACGCTGCTCCAGGCGGTGTTGGGATAGCCGCTGCCCGACTGGCAGAAGTTGATGGCGGTGTAATCATACCAAGCGTTTCCGGGACAGTATCCGTCGGTGCGGTTCACGTAAACGGGCATGTCCGTTTGCGTGGAGATGATGGGGTAGGTGGGGTGGTTTTCGAGAATGAAATCGCGAACGATGTTGGCGTGCAGGTAACCGTTGACCTGGGCCCGCACGAGCTCATCGGTGTTGGCGGCGTTATGCAGGAAGTCGGCTGGGCCCGGAGGGGTGACGGATTGGGACAGCAGCTCGTCACTGCCGACATAGTTGTAGCAGATGAAATAAGGGCCGAGCAGGCGTGACTCGACGGTCACGGGCGACGTACCCGCGTTGGGGATGGTGAAGTTCCCATCGATGTCGGCGAACGCTTCGGTGGTGCCGATGTTGACGCGGGCGTAGCGCAGGTTCTCCTGGGTCTCGTCCGTGCAGTAGTCTGCCGCGGGGCCCATGGTGGCCATCCCGCTGACATTGCCCACCACGTCTTCGAAGATGATCATGTCTTCCTTATGCAGGATCTCGCCGGTGGCGGCGTTGGCGACGAAACGGAACTTCTGGGGGACGTCGACCGCCGTCTCGAGGTTGTCGCCGATGAAGGTGAGGGCCATAACAGGCGACACGTCTTCACCGTAGTCGCCGGCCCAGATCACGGTGCGGGGTTCGGTGAAGTTGGCCAGAGCCGGTTCGTCGGTCCGTGCGGCTGCCAGGGCCAATTCCGGCTGCGCGGGGAGTGCGGCCCGCTGCGGGGCGAAGTCGCCCAGCTTGTGCAGGCTCGACGCGGCCCATACCACGGGGTGCCCCACGTCGTTGGCGACCAGCAGGCGCATCTCAGAACCATAGACGGGGATGCCTTCTCGTTGCTGGCCGTAGTAGAGCAAGGTGAACTTGTACTGCCCGGTCTGGCGGTCGTACATGAGGGGAAGCGTCTGTCTGCCATCGACCACCACGCTTCCGAGTACAAGGTCGTCCGGATCGACTCCGAAGGTGGCCGCGTAGTTGAGCCGGAACCGCTCGGCCGATGATGTGGGATCGAGCCCGAAGGTCATGGCTTGGCCGTAGATACGCGTAAGCCGGCCGTCCTCGGTGTGGAAGCGTGCCCCAGGCACCTCGGCCAGCAGGCGGTCTTTGACCTCAAGGGCCGCCGCCTGCTCGTCCGCCTGTGTTGAGCCGGCCTGAAGCGCACAGACGATCACAAGAATACCGCACCACACGATTCGCGTTCTCATAATTCCAGCCTCCTTCACTGGGGTCTGCGATTCTTGAAGCGGCAGCGCTGCGGCCATAAGGATGGAGCGGTGTTCAGCCAGGACCAGCCACCGTTTGAAGAGCCGAGTTGTCCGCCGGGCGGGGGCTGCGGATCTCTCCGAAAACACCGTTGGGTGGTGGGAATCTGAGTTCCCGCTGGGTCGATCTGCTGAGTCTTCAACGCTTCCGATAATCCCGCCGTAGCGAGGGCCGCCCAATCACGATCTTACCCGATTCAGCGATTGGGTTCCAGCAATGTTTACCTCGTGAGTGCCTTACAGACACGCATTTCGGCTCCACCGGCAACGTGCCCTGGGTGGTTCCATAGGGAAACCGCCCTGCAGGTGATTCCCGCAGGGCGGTCACAATGCAGCATGTCGTCAGCCGCGCTTACGCGCGCGGTCGTGCCGCGACGGTTCGCTAAGGCTGACTGCAGTTGGGTACGGTCTTGCTGGAGACTAAGCCATACCACGTCGCGAAGGTGGCGAAATCGCCGAGGGTCACCGTGCCGCTGCCGTCCAGATCACTGCACGTGAATGCCTCCATGTCGCAGCCCGGTATCGCCCCGGACATGCCGTAGCAGATTGCAAAGGTAGCGAAGTCACTGAGGTCCACAGAGCCGCCGCTGTGATCGATGTCGCCACAAGCGCAGTCGCACTGGCACCAGTATTCCACCGACAGGTCCGCGCTCACCTGCGAGTAAAGCACCGGCAGATACCCCGCCGGGCAGACGCCGGCACACCAGATCAGGCCCGCGACCGCGTCGTGCTCTACGTGATTCTCGTCGGGCTCCTGGCACTCGCACTCCACGATTTGCCACCATGGCGGGAGCCTGTGAGTCACCCAGCGGATCCAGAGCCCGGTGGGAACGACCCCGTCATACAGTTGCACGCCCTCCCAGCCGGGCGGCACCTGGTATTCCTCTCCTGACGGAGGCAGTTCCACGATCCCGAAGGCCTCCAACGGAATGGGAACCTCGTTGTGCAAGATAGGCGTAGGAATCTCAGGTATTTCGACTTGGACGTATACATCGAAGAAACTGTCCACCGGGAAATCGCCTGAGGGCAGCTCGTCCTCATCGGCGTGACCCTCGCTGGGCATAGTCGCATCGGGATTCAGGCTGATGCTCATGTTGAAGACGCCGTCATAGGCCACCAGACTCATGGAGGTCATTTCCATTTCGATCGTGCAGAGCGGGTCGCACACCGGATCGCCGCGCTCCACGACGGTCTCGTTAGGCGGGCCTTCCTGAATCTCGAAGTACCAGGTTTCGTGCAGACCGGGGAAGTATACGTTGTCGGGCATGGCCTCGACGTAGATCACTCCGGCGGTGCCGACGATGTTGTCGATCCCGCCCTCGGGGAGGGGGTCGCCCTCACCGCGGGGAGCCGGCATGGGCGGCGGGGTCATGATCCGGACCGGCTTACACTTCTCGATCGGATCGGGGCAGATGACGCGCTTGCATGCCGTCTTATCGGGCAGCGCTTCGCACTCCGGGCACTCCGGACACTCCGGCGGCTTAGCACAATGCAGGTGCCCCTCGCCGTAGCTATCGTGGCAGGTCACCGGGCAACACTCCTCTTTGTCTGGCAGCGTGGCGTAGCCGCCGAGGAAGCCGTCCGTGGTGCAGTACTCGTAATCCTCCCGGGTAGACCAGTACGCATCTGCCCGCGTCGAAATCGAGATGGGTAGGATGCCGTACGCAGCCGGGTCGAAGACGCGCACGGTGTTCGGTGGAACCGTGAGGGTGAAGGTGTACAACGGTTGCACGAAGAACTGGGAGTCGAAGTAGCCGCCGTTCGCGTGCGTCTTAGTCGCGTTCATGGTGCCCGGATCCTGAGCGCCTGACAGGCCCACCTGCACATCCCATTGCTCGGGCGATGCGCCTCCATAAGTGACCGTGATGGGCGCGCAGCCAACCAGGTCGAGAGCCACCAGTTCCACCTCCACCGACGCGTTGGAAGGCAGGGGCTCCGGGAAGCACATCCAGCCTTTCCTCTGCACGATGGTGTCGACCATCCCGCCACCACCGCCCAGGTCGATCCGGCCGTCGAACGGGTCCGAGCCGGGACCGAAGAAGCCGACCGGTATGGGGTGCGCGGAGAAATCGGCGTACGTATCGCCACACTCGGTGGACCAGCAGTCGTCGCCGGGCGGGATGCAATGGCCGGTCAAGCAAAAGCTTAAGTCGTCCGACCAATAGGTTCTCGCCCCCCCGATGGGCTGCTCCTTCCAACACATCCCGTCGCCTACCAACGAAGATACCCAGTAGAAATAGCAGTCCTGCCCGTCATCCAGTCCGGTGATCGAAACCCACCCGGAGGCCAAGCTGCAGCAGGGCGTCAGCATGGTGCTGTAGTAATACAGCGTGAAGGTACCCAAGATGCCGGCGTTCACCTTGGTGGGTGTCACGATATACGGCCCGCAGGCCACCGTCCCCGGCGCGCCGGTGCCATCGTCGTTGTAGAAGACGATCTCGAAGCGATCGGGGGATTTTGTGCACTCGCCGCTGCCATCATAATTGATTCCCCACCAGTGGATGTCGCAGATAGGCTCAGTGACGCCCCAGAAGTTGTCGTACATCTTCTGGCCGAAACGGTAGTCGCTGGCAAAGGCATTGTTGCCGGTACCCGGCTGGGAGTAAAGCGAGCCCGGCGGGCAGTCCACGATGTCCCGGGCCTGCGCGCCCCCGTTCGCGGGATCTGCGACGAAGAACAGGCTGTCCGAGGACCCGTCCAGCGCGGCTGGCGGAGACTCGGTGCGCGTCATCTGTGTCATGCCCGCTACGAATGCGAGACACCCGATGATCGCCATCATTTGTGCTGTTCTGGAATTACGCATGGCTCGTCCTCCTGCGCTGGATGTAGCTTTTTGCAGCAAGTTCGGATCCGGATATATGCTCCACGCCCTCACGGCGCGAACCTCCTCCGATGTGCGATCCCCTTCCCGGTGGGGCAATGGCCGTCCGCCTTCCGCGCGATGAGTCTGCGCCGAACGGTCTCAACCCCTCATTATAAACGTATGAGCCCGAAGCCCGGCGATGAAAATCCGATTACTGGTCCAGGCGTATTAATGTTTCTCGCAGAGGGTGCGGAGTCCGACGGCCCGACCGTGCCGAGCCGGAGAAATAAATAAGTCATACTGTACTGGAGTGCCGCATATTAGGACGATGGCCAGGGGCGGCGTTTCTCTTCGACTGCCGCTAGGACGACCTCGAAGATTGCCCTTGGAGGGCGCGCTTCAGGATTTTGCCAGTGGGTCCGCGCGGCAGATCCGCGGTGATTGTGATTTGTCGGGGTACTTTGTGGCTCGCGAGGCGATCACGGCAGTAGTCGCGCAGTTCGATCTCCGTAATCGACGAGCCTTCAGCCGGGATGACATAGGCGACCACGACTTCACCCCGGCTGGGGTCCTGTTTGCCCATCACGGCCGCCTCAGAGACTGCCGGGTGATCGACCAGCACGTTTTCAACTTCACGTGGGTAGACGTTCTCCCCGCCTACGATGATTATCTCTTTCTTTCGCCCGGTGATGGTGAGATAGCCGTCTGCGTCGAGCGCGCCGATGTCACCCGTATGCAACCAGCCGTCCTCGCCGAGAACCGCCCGGGTCTCTTCCGGTTTGCGATAGTAGCCTTTCATGATCCCGGGACCTTTGGCCAGGATTTCTCCGGCGTGTCCGTGGGGCAAGTCGCGGTTCTCGTCGTCGACGATGCGCAGTTGCACGTCGGGAATTGCGGTGCCCACGGTGCCTGGCTTGTGCGCCCAAGGCATGTTGATGGTCAGCACGGGTGATGTCTCGGTCATCCCATAGCCTTCCAGGAGTTCGATGCCGAAACGGTCACGGAACAGGCGAGCGGTCTGGTCCGGCAGGGGCTCGCCTCCGCTGACAACCAGGGTCAGGCTCTTGAGCGCGCCATCCGGGACACTCTTGAGGCGACCGATCGCGTTATACATGCTGGGGATGGCCAGGAAGATGGAGATGTTGTTCTCCTGGATGGTCTTGACCGCGGCTGTGGCGCTGAAGCGCGGGAGGTAGTACACGGTGGCGCCGAGGGTGATGGGGACGATCAGCAGGGCGGTCAGACCAAAGGTGTGAAACTGCGGAATGACGCCCAGTAATCGTTGATCGTGGTTCATGCGGGCGTGTTCGATGCACGCCCGGGAGTTCCAGTCAAGATTGTGGTGCGAGAGGCAGACTCCCTTTGGTAAGCCCGAAGTGCCCGAGGTGTAGAGCATCACGGCGGTCTCGTCGGGGGCGGTCGCCGGGGGTTCCGGCCAGGGGCGCAGCTTGGCCAGGAACACCTTGGCTTTCAGGCCCAGTCGTTCGAGAACCAGGCACTTGACCGGCCAGGCTTCCACCATGGGGGCGAAGTGTTCGATGGTGATGACCGTGTCGATCTGGGCGTCGGCGACCACGCCCTCCAGTTCCCTGGGCTGGAGCAGAAAGTTCAACGGGACAGCGGTCTTGCCGGCCCAGAGCGTGCCGTAAAAGCTGCCGGCCATCGCGGCGGAGGAAGGCAACAGCAACCCGATGCGCGGACAACCCGATTTCCTGCGAACGATGCCGCGCATGGCAGCCGCAAAGGTCGTCAACTGCTTGAAGGTCAATCGGCGGTGTGTGTCGGTGACAGCGAGCTTGGAGGGGTACCGTCGGCTGGCTTCCAGTAGTGACGCAACCAGGTTGGGCACGGCATCCTCCGGCATTGGTGCTTACGCGTACGAGACGCTGGCATGATACTCAACGTCAGTTGTGGCGCCCACGTAGGGGCCGCTTGCCCACCCGCAACACGGCATCCGGCGTTAGCCGGGCAAGCCCGCGCACGCCGCGTCGGCCGCGGGCCAATAGCAAGGGGTCCTCAGGTGTCCGGCAGGTGCTCGGTCGCTGCTCGCGTTTGGGTCAGCTTCTTCGTAGGCCTGATGCACAGGTATATCCCGCCCACCACAAGGGCTGTGCCGGCCATGATCCAAGCGGACATCTTTTCGCCGAGGAGGAAGTGCCCGGTGAGTACGGTGATGACCGGTGCCAGGTTGGTGGCGACGGCCACCTTGGTCAGGTTGATGCGCGTGATCGCGGAGAACCAGAGCAGGTAGGCCAGATATGCGGTCAGGACCGTGATCCAGAACCAGCCCAGCCAGCCTCGCCATGTGATCTGCAGCAAGTGGAGCTTTGGGAGATCCACAAGGCTCAGCGGCAGCAGCGAGACCGCGCCGATCATCAGGACGACGGTGAGGGTCCGCAGCGGGCCATACTTGTCCAGCATCGGTTTGCTGAGCAGGGAGAACAGGATCCAACTCGTGACGGCCACCAGCAGCAGGCCGTCGCCGGCCAGCATTCGGCTCGGTGCGGTCGCGGACGGAGCCGGGCCGTGTGTGGCGGTGATGATCACCAGGCCCGCGCCCGCGAAGGCCAGCAGCGAGGCCAGGCCCATGCGGGGGTCGAAGTGGGCCAGGCCCATCAGCAGCGTTCCCCAAAACATGAGGATGGGCGAGAGAGCCCAGAGCAGCCCGGCGTGCGTGGCGTTGGAGAGCTGAACGCCGACCAGAAAGCCGGTCTGATTGATGGGCACGGCCACCACGGCGATGAGCAGCAGCCGGGGCCAGTCCTTGCGTTCGAAGCGGGGCAGACCGCCGCGGGCCCGCGTGGTCAGAAACATGAGCAGGGCCGCTGTGGCGAAGCGGAGGCAGGCCAGCGTCATGGGCGGGAACTCGTTCACGGCGAGCTTGGCCATGGGTGGGGTCAGTCCGCCGATGAGTGTCAGGGTGCTCAAGAGCAGGAAGGTGCGTAGCATGTGCGACTGAGCCTACAATGGGGAGTATGGCCGAACAAGATTCGACGCATCAGGATGCCCGAAGTGGGCGCCGCGACTTTTTCCGCCTGGGTCTGGCCAGGATGGTCAGGCCGTTGGCCGGCTACATCGAGAGCCACGTGGACCTGACCGGGCTTCGCTTGTACCTCCGGCCACCGGGCGCCTTGCCCGAAAAGCAGTTTCTTCAAACGTGCTACCGCTGTGGTAACTGCGTGCATGCGTGTCCCGTGCATGCGATTCAGCCGCTTCGGGGGCTCGACGAGAATCTCGATGGGACGCCCAACATCGACCCCGATGTTGCGGCCTGTGTGGCCTGCGAGAACGTGGAATGTACGCGGGCTTGCCCCAGTGGGGCGTTGCGGCTCTTGTCCGACCGCAGGAAGATTCGCATGGGCCTCGCTCACGCGGAGCGAAGGCTTTGCCTGCGCACGAGGGGTGAGGATTGTGTTATCTGCGTCGAGAAGTGCCCTATCGGGAACGAGGCTATACGTGTGGGTGAGGCCGGCCGGATCGAAGTCATCGCGTCAGGGTGTGTCGGTTGCGGCACGTGCCAGTTGTATTGCCCCACGCGGCCGAAGTCGATCCAGGTGCACATCGCCTGAGCGCGGGGAGAACGTCTCATGCAGGTACCGCGCATCGAGTACATGTTCTGGGCCAAGACGCGGGCGCGGGTGCAGTATGACCTTGCAGCCAGCGGGGTTCCGCTCGCCTCTCCTGAAGATTACGGGGCCCAGGCAGAGGATCTTTGTGCCGCCGAGATGGGACCGTACGGGCACCCGAAGCTCATCCAAGCCCTGGCCCGACGGTACGGGGCGAGCGAAGCGTCCGTGGTGCCTGTGCCCGGGGCGAGCATGGGCAATTACCTGGCCCTCGTGGCGGCCATCGACCGCGGCGACAAGCTGCTGGTCGAGAGACCCAATTACGAATGTCTGCCGAGGGCTGCAGAGTTCTTCGGCGCTGCGGTAGAGTGGTTCGATCGCGTCGAATCGCGGCGATGGGCTCCCGATCTGCATCAAGTCGAGGACGGCTTACGCGGCGGCGCCAGAGCGGTGTTGCTCAGCAACCTGCACAATCCGAGCGGCATGCGGTTGACGAGTGACGAGGTGGCGGCATTGGCGGACATGACCGGCCGCGCGGGGGCGTCATTGATTATCGACGAGGTGTATCTCGACTATCTGCACATCAACCGCGGCGGTGCGCCGAACACCGCCGCATCGCTTGCCCCGCACATCATCGCTACCAGTTCGCTGACCAAGGTATATGGGCTCGGAGGCCTCAGGGCCGGCTGGCTGATGGCCTCGCCGGAGATGGCCGAACGCGTCCGCCGGGCCATGGATCACCTGATGGTCAATAACTCTTCGGTGAGTATGAATCTGGCCATCCGGGCCCTGGAGAATATGAGCGCCCTGGAGGCACGTACACGGTGGATGTATGAACAAGGGCGCCCCGTCGTCCAGACTTGGCTTGACGCTCGTGATGATCCTGGTTGCTCGGAAGACGACGGTGCGGTGTTCGTCTTTATCAATCTCGGGCCCGGGGTAGATGATTGGCGGCTGATGGAGCGGCTCGTCGAGCAGTACAGTGTTGCCGTCGTGCCGGGGACGTTCTTCGGCTGTCCGGGTCATATACGCGTCAGCTTCACCCTGCCGCCCGATCCGCTGCGCGAGGCCCTGGACCGACTGGGCCGGGCCATCGACGAAGCCCGCCGATCATAGGGCCGGCTTTGTACGGGGCTATATCGCGGCGTCATTCGCCTACGTGACGCGCGTAGAGCTGCCGGGCCTGCTCGACGGAACTCACCCCGCCGATGATGGCCCGTCCGTCCGGGAACAACGTGAGCAGGTGTGGGCCGATCGCCGCCTTGAGCAGGAAGCGGTTGTGGCGGATCGGGCCGGTGGCGGCGGCTCTCAGCTTGTCGGCGATCTGCTCAAAATCAACGGCCGTTTCCTTATCGGGCGTGATCTGGACGGCCGTCCTTCCGCAGTACGTCGTCGACGTTTCCCCCAATCTGCCTTCCAGATAATCGAAGCGACGCTTTCGGCAGCAGGGGCAGTCATTCTGTTCCCGCGCAGCGGCAACGTTGATC
>CP070685.1:1900573-1902659 GCA_020352895.1 Phycisphaerales bacterium | reverse complement strand
CCTGCTCTTCCAGGAATTCACCAAGCATCACGTAGCCATCGACGGAAGACGGGTGCTCCCCTACCAGTTGTCTCAGTTCTGCGATGGCTTCATCAGCCCTTCCGGCCTGGCGCAGGTAGAACGCCAAGGCGGAGGCGTGTTTGGGTTCGCCGGGCCGGAACTTGCGGGCCCGACGGCACAGCTCGATCGCCTCGGTTAGATCGCGTCCCGCCACGCTAACGCCAAGATTGTAGGCGGCAACCGCGGACTTCGGATCGGCTTCGAGGGCGGCCCGGAAAGCCGCCTCGGCTTCGCGCGGTCGGCCCAATTCGCCCAGCAGCATGCCCAGGTTGAGGTTTGCGGCGACACTGCTCGGCTCGATGCGCAACGCCTGCCGCAGCCTCTGCTCCGCCTTGTCGTTTTGACCCAACAGATTGTAAACGATCGAGACGTTGACGAGCGGAGCGATGCCTCGCGGCTCAAGCTTGTTGGCCATCTCGTAACACGCGACGGCCTGTTCATAATCGCCGCGCTCTGAATAGAAGATGCCCAGATTATAGTGGCTGCTGTAGTCGTCCGGTCGGGCCTGCATGGCGGCGATAGACTCGTCCGTGGCCGCCTCCAGATGCCGGCGCTCATCCTCCTTCAGGGCATCCCGCGGCGCAGCCGCCAGCGCCGATGCAGCTCGAACCCGCACCAAGCGGTACTCATCACGCGTTGCCCTCAGCAGCGCCGGCAGAGACTCGCGTGTAATGTAACCGCCCAATGCCTCAGCCGCCGCTGCACGCACGAGCGGGGAAGGATTCTCCAACGCTCGAATGAAAGCTGCCCACGTTCTGTCGTCGTCGCAGGATCGCAGCAACCGTACGAGCGAGGTCGCGTGAATCTCATCACACTCGGGGCCGGACAGGAGCGCGAGCATCTCCGGCAACCGCGCCCAATCCTCCTTCCGGGCAGCGTCGATCAGGCCAGCCCAGCGAAGCACCGGGGCTTGGTAATCACGCGTGCGCCACTGGCGAACCCATCGATCGGCCCAGGTCGCGTCCATGTCGGCGTGACAGAGGTTGCAGGCGTTCGGCGATTCGTAAGCAAGCGTGGCGGCCGGCGTCGGCGGGCGCATGGAGTGATCGCTGCGGATCATGCGGGCAAACTCGGTCTTGGGCATGTGGCAGGAGACGCACTCATTGCCGGGGCTGCCGTCGGCGTGGTGCGTGTGGCCCGCCGCGTTTGCAACACGCTCTTGATGACATGGCAGACACGAACGGTTGGGCTCGTCTCGAAACCGGAAACGACCACTTGACGTGTGGCAGTGCAGGCAGTCGAACTGCTCGGAACGCAGGCAGGGGCTCATCCGCCAGGAGGTGTATGTGTAGTTCTCTCCCAAGTCGCGGCCGTCCGGATAGAAGTCCGGATGCTCGAGCGTGATCAGGCCAAAATGATCGAAGTACCGGTCGCCGGGGCGAAAACTCTCTGTGACCGCCACCATCTTGGCGTGGCACGGCGCACACATGGCGTTTGTCTGCGCGGCGCTGAAGGGGCGTGTGCTGATGATCTTCAGGTCCTGGGGCGGCTCTCCTTTACCCGCCTCGCGACAGACACGCACGTGTTCGCCGCCGGGCCCGTGGCACGTCTCGCAGTTGATGCCCGGCTCGGCCCATTCGGTGTGATACATGTCCGTCTGCAGGTCGTAGTTCGTGGACAATTGGCTGACGTGGCAGCTATGGCACGACGTGTTGAAGGTGTACTCGCGGTCAGTCCAGTGCAGCGGCTCGTCCTCAGTCCCGCCGGCGAAGTGACGTATGCCGCTGCGGGCCGTGTCGAACCACGCCTGCCGCCGGACGTCATAGGCCGCAGGCAGCGTTTGTAGCCGGCCGCGCTCGCCGGGCGTGAGGAAGTAGTACACATTCTTGCCGCCCAGCACGTGAGCAATCGGCAGCTTCCGCTCGCCGTCCGATCCGCGCTCGAGAACCCAGCCGTGGTCGGCCTGGATGTCCGCGTGATAGCGATGCTGGCCAACCTCGATCTCCCCCTTGTGCGGGCGTAGGTTCGCCGCAGCAAACTCCGCGGTGTAAGGCTGCAATGCCATGCCGTGGCGCGAGGGCGCCCA
>CP070685.1:1894711-1900473 GCA_020352895.1 Phycisphaerales bacterium | reverse complement strand
TCACCTTGTCGATGACTTCCTTCTTGGCCGCGTCGGTCAGCGTGTCGGTCTTTTTGTCGACGACCTTGTCCGTGTGCTGCGTGGAGAGCACGACGGCCTTGAGCATGACCGGTTTCTTGCCTTCGTATTCGACGGTGATCTGGCCCTTGGCGTCGGGCCGCAGCCACTCGATCTGGCCGGCCTCGCGAACCTTGGCGTGCTGGGCCATCATGCGGTGGGCCAGTTGGATCGGAAGTGGCATGAGTTCCTTGGTGTCTTTGCAGGCGTAGCCGAACATGAGTCCCTGGTCGCCGGCGCCCTGCTCATGATTGGCGGACTGATCCACGCCGCGGGCGATGTCCGCGGATTGCGAGTGAAGGGTCCGGATGACCGCGCAACTGCGATAGTCGAACCCCGTTGCCGGGTCGCAGTAGCCGATGTCGCGAATGGTGTTGCGGGCGGTATGCTCCGCGTCGGCCAGGGCCCTGGCGGCCGCGTCGTTGTGAACGGTCACCTCGCCGGCCAGCACCACTAGCCCGGTGGTCACCAGCGTCTCGATCGCACACCGGGCACCCGGGTCGTGCTCCAGCAGGCTATCCAGGATGGCGTCCGAGATCTGGTCAGCGATCTTGTCCGGATGGCCCATGGACACTGATTCGGAGGTGAACGTATACCGCCCTCTCGTCGCGTTGTTGCTCAATGCTGACTCCTTCATGATCGGCCCCCGCGGTTCTCAGACAAGGGCGGGGGATTCCTTAGAATCTGGCAGATGATAAGGTGGCCCCCGCGGTTTGACAATCAGCCCGCGGCCGCCGAGTCATGGATATGAATCCAGTCCGCCAGAGTGGCGATTCGCTATCTGCTTTTGATTTAACGAGTTTGATTCGCTAGACTCAGTTGGGCGGTCGCGCCGGAGGGCGCCAATGGCGCAGTCGTCGCGGACATGTCGGATTCGCGTCGGCCCGAGCGGGTGGAGCTACCCTGATTGGCAAGGGGTGGTCTATCCGCAGGCGGCCGGCTCGAAGTTCGATGCCCTGCACTACCTGAGCGACTACTTCGATACCCTGGAGATCAACAGCAGCTTCTACCGTACGCCCGCGCCGCGCACGGCGCAAAGCTGGGCCCGGCGGGTGGCCCACCGACCAGATTTCCGCTTCGCCTTCAAGCTCTGGCAGCGCTTCACGCACGAGCTGGCCCCGGCCAGGGATCGCCCTGCCGGCAGGCTCAACCCGGCGGATGTGGATCCGGTCCTGGCGGCGTTGGGGCCCTTGGCCGAGGCCGATCGGCTCGGTTGCGTGCTGGTCCAGTTCCCCTGGTCGTTCCGGCACGACCCCGCAGCGCTCGACTGGCTGGAGGCGCTGAATCGCGTTTTTGGAGAGCATCCTCTGGCTGTGGAGCTGCGACACCGATCGTGGGATGACGAGTCCGCACGACAGCGGCTGCGCGAGCTGGGCATCAATTACTGCAACATCGACCAGCCCGTTCTCAATCAGTGCCTGGGCCCCAGCAGCCACGTCACCGGCCCCGTTGGGTATGTTCGGCTCCATGGGCGCCGCTATGACAACTGGTTCGCCGACAACGTGCAGCCCTCCGCCCGTTACGACTATCTGTACCGCGAGGAAGAACTGGCCGAGTGGCTTTCGCGCATCGAGAACATCGCCTCGCAAACGGAATCGTTGTATGTCTTTGCCAACAACCACTATCGCGGGCAGGGACCGGCCAACGCTCTGCAATTGCGAGCCATGATTGAGCAGGGCAAGCTGGACGTGCCCCCGGACCTGATGCAGCACTTCCCATTCCTTCAGGGCCTGGCTACGGCCCCACGTCCGACAAAGTCAGGGCAACAGACGCTGTTTGACGTGTGATTGGGTAGGCAACGGGAGGGGCGGCGGAACCGCCTAGGAGAGACTGGGAGTTATCCGGGGCGCGCTTCCGGAGGCGGTTCGCTTAGCTGCCGGCCGCCACCTGCGTCAATAGCGCGCGGGCGTCCTTGGGCTCGTACCCGGCCATCTGGAGCAGCGCGTTCTGCTCACGCTGGTTAATCAGCCCCATCTCGGCGTGCTTTTCGATTCGATCAATCTCGTCGGAGCGGCTGGGGAACTCGACGCCGAACCCGGCGAAGATGGTCAGGGTAACGAACTCCGCGCCGGATTCGTCCTCACTGAGCCGGGACACGGCCCGATCCCACTCCTGGCGGGTAATGGTCTCGGAGGCCAGCAGGGCCTTCAGGTCCACGAACTCCTCGGCCAGTGTCGGGCACCGCACAGAGGTGGCCCCGAACAGGGTGACGGCCAGACACCGCCGTCGCAGGGCAAATCGGCCGCTGTAGCCCTCGCTTCGCGAACGCCGCTTGCTTTGGAGGATCTGCCGGGCCAGCGTGGGGCGGAGAATATCCGTGCCGCCGAACAACGTGAAGCACACGCGCAAGTTGGCCGTCAGCTCTGTTTCCGTTCCGCCGAACACCGTGAAGTGGATCATGGTCGCAGTCCTCGAAGATACAGGCTCCAGCATGACAGTATTCGCCCAAGTTGAAGGAATATTCAACCATCCAGGGTTCCCACGACCGCCGCTTACCGATCCCTTCCCTCTGATCGAGGCCACCCGTTGGCCCTAAGTCGTTGTTTTGTAATGATTTGCGGAGTTATCGGACGCATTCGTCTAGGCGTCGGTTGGGGCTCGGCTGCCCGATCCGTAGGTATGAAAGGCCGCCGATCCGAATTGACGCCCCCTTGCGGAGCGGTACACTGAAATTGTACTCCGTGCCGTCACACGGGGTTTTTTTGTCGAATGCCGGTTGGCGCGAATGGCGTCCCGGTCCTGGTCCGGACTCATGCTCAAGACACTCTTGCGTTATCTCATGCGGGAGATGGGCAAGACCTTCTTGCTCACCAGCGTCGGGCTGACTTTGATGCTCAGTCTGGGCGGCGGGGTACGCAACCTGTTGAAGGGCGAGGGCCTGGGCACCATGGAAGTCATTCAGGTGCTCAGTTTCGTGGTGCCCGGTGCTTTCACGCTGAGCCTGCCGGTTGCCGGGCTGTTCAGCGCGGCCATGACGTACGGCCGGTTCGCGGCGGACAACGAATTGAACGCGTGTCGCGCCGGCGGCATCAATGTGCACAAGCTGCTGGCTCCAGTTGTGGGTCTCAGCCTCGTCATAGCCGCGGTAACTTTCTGGTTCAGCAACTTCGTGATTCCCGGCTACATCAAGGACCTCAACGAGATCGTGGGCAAGAACGCGTTCCGCATTGTTATGAACGCGTTGACTACCAAAGGCGCTTTCGAGTTCCGCGGCAACATTATCCATGTGGATCGGATGGTGAACCTCGATACCGGTGAGCAGGATGCGGATGGAGATGTCCGCACGTTTGCGGCCTTCGGCGGCGCGTTCATGGAAATGTCCGGCGATCGCCCCAAGCGAGTGGCCTCCACGGAAGCCATGGTGGCCGAGTTCGAGAGCATAGGCGAGAAGCCGCGGGTGCGGGCTATACTGAGCAACGTGCGCGGCTTCGATCTGGAGAAGAATCAGTTCTACGAGGCTGCCGAACAGCCCTTCGGGCCCTACGATATTCCGCCTGTGGGCATTGACCTCAAACCCAAGTGGATGACCCTCGGTGAACTGAGAAGGTATCGCGAGCATCCCGAGGCGGTTCCCCGGATCCAGGAGGCTCTAACGCATCTCCGGGCCCAGTTGAGGCGTTACCTGTTCTATGTCTGGGTGGGCGAACGACTGCAAGGGCCTGACCACGCTTTTACGCTTGGACAGCCCGGCTATCCGTGGCTCGAGGTCCGCGCGGAGAAGTATGCCGCCGATCTGGACACAGCCCGGCCGCGACTCAAAGACCCGCACATCGTCGAGCATGGTGATGACCGTACGCGCACAATCACGGCGGAGCTCGGCGTGGTCAGCGCCAATCTGACCCGCGGCCAGGACGTCCCCCTGGCCACCATCACGCTCGATGGCAACGTGGTTATCGTTGACTCGACTGATCCGGACAAACCCATCCGCAAGGCGAGCCTGGAATTGCCCATGGTTTATATTCCCCGGGAAGTCATGGATCAGGAAGCAAGTTACACCGACGCCGTTTTGCTTGATGAGAATAAGGATCTGGGCCTGGGCAAACGCATCGAGTCGGCTCGGGCCGGCCTTATTGCCGACATGCGCCGTCAAGTCCTGCGCATCGATAGCGTGCTCCATTCGCGCACAGCCTTCTGCGTCTCCGTGCTGGTCACCATGATGCTGGGCGCCTGCCTGGGAATCGTTCTCCGCGGTGGGCATATCATGACGGCTTTCGGCGTCAGTTTCGCGCCCGCCCTGTTCGTGATCGCCACCATCGCCATGGGCCGCCAGATCGCCCTGCACCCGCACACAGCGTTGGCGGGCACGCTGATCATCTGGGCTTCGATCCTGCTGGTCGGCGCGCTCGACGTCCTGGTGCTGTACAAGGGAGTCCGGCGATGAACGCCGCCCAAGACACGGCGCGGGTCGAGGGGAGGGCGCCGCGGTGCTGACCACGCTGGACCGGTACATCATCCGTCATTTCATGGTCAACTACCTGATCGCGATCGCCTCCATGATCGGCCTGTACGTCGTGCTCGATCTGTTCTTCAATCTGGACGAGTTCGTCGAAAGCGACCGCGGGGTGCTGCGCGTTCTGAGGAACATCCTGAGCTACTACGGCTACAACATGTTCTTGTATTTCGCCCAGATTTCCGGGGTGATTACTCTGTTTGCCGGGGCCTGCACTCTGGCCCGGATGCAGAAGGCCAACGAGCTGGTAGGCATCATGGCCGCCGGTACCAGCTTGCACCGAGTGGCCGTGCCCGTTGTCCTGGCCGGTCTGGCCGCCAATCTGCTGTGGATCGTGGATCAGGAGGTGGTCATTCCACGTTTCGCGCCCAAGCTAGCCCGGGCTCACGAAGATGTGGAGGGCGATCGTGCTCGCGATCTTCATTTCATTAGCGACCGCGGCAACGCTTTGCTAACCGCCTGGGATTTCCAGCCGCGCCTCAAGCAGATTCGGGAGCTTGTGGTGCTGCGCCGCGATGCCAACGGCTCGTTCACCGATTGTATCACCGCGGATCAGGCCACCTGGGACGAGCAGGCCCGCCACTGGCGCCTGGAGAGAGGCGTCATTCACAGTCGCGCGTCGGCTGCGGGGGAGTTGGGATCCTCCGATCAGAGCGAACGAACGCCGATTGAAGTCTACGAGAGTGATCTGACGCCCGACGAACTTGTCCTGCGACAGGCCACCATGTGGCACGACCTGCTCAGTCTGCACCAGTTGAGACAACTGGAGGAACGCAATTACGTCGATCCCAAGGAGGTGAGTCGGATCCGGCACGCCCGCTTCGCTCTGCCGTTCATGAATCTGCTGCTGCTGTTGTTGGGCATCCCATTCTTCCTGACTCGCGAGCCCTCCGGCGTTCTGGTTCAGTCCGCCAAGTGCCTGTTCAACGCCGGACTGTGCTTTACAGTGACATTCCTCAGTCACAATGTCGTGCACTGGGAGATGTTCCCAGCCCTGACGGCCTGGTTCCCTCTGATGGTCTTCGCCCCCGTGGCCATCATCTACCTCGACGGTCTGAAGACGTGACTCCAGGCAGGAGCCGCGGGCCGGGAGCAGGGCCGCGGCCGGACCATGATCCGAGAAGCGGCCCAACTCTTTGTCCGGGGTAATCTCGCGCCGGACGCCTACTCGGGCGGCGTGGATGCCTCCGCCGACGCATGGTGCCTCGCGGTGTGCTCAGGCCCGGCAACGACCTTACCCGCGATGTTCTGGGTT
>CP070685.1:1883923-1894611 GCA_020352895.1 Phycisphaerales bacterium | reverse complement strand
AGGTCCGCTCGGGCGCGATGCACCTAAAATCTTCCTGTACATGGGATTATGGCCCCAGGGGCTCGGCCGCAGAAACTCCTGCGACTAGATGTCATCCGTTCTGCCTTGACAAGGAGCCTATCCATTCTATAATCCGGATATACGGATGGAGTTTGCGGCCATGCAAGCCGACGCGGCGGCCAGATTGTTCCGAGCCCTGGGTGACACCACACGCCAGCGCCTCTTAGTGGTGCTGCTGCAGCATGAGCTGAGTGTGACGGAGCTGGTGCGGATCCTGGGTCAGCCGCAGTCCACGATCTCGCGGCACCTGAAGGTGCTGCGCGACGCGGGGCTGGTGCTCGATCGCCGGGAGGGAACGAACATCCTGTACGAGGCGGCGGCCCCGTCACGGAACGGGCATGATCCGACGCTGCGAGATCGGCTGCAGGAGTGGATGGACTCGCAACGGCTGCCAGAGCAGATGGCCCAACGGCTCAAAGCGGTGCTGCGGGAGAGCCGGGAGCAAAGCGAGAGTTTCTTCAGCAGTGTGGCCTACCGCTGGGACCAGTTGCGGGAGGAGCATTTCGGGGCGAGCTTTCACCTGGAGGCCCTCACGGGCCTGCTGCCCTCGGATTGGACCGTAGCGGACGTAGGTACGGGGACGGGTTTCCTGTTGCCCGTGCTAGCCCGGACGTTTCGGAGCGTGATCGCCGTGGAAATGGTCCCCGAGATGCTGTCGATGGCCCGCTCGCGTCCCGACCTGGAGGACGTGGACAACATATCGTTTCGGCAGGGCAGCCTGGAGAAGTTGCCGGTGCAGGACGAGAGCGCGGACCTGGCGCTGGCGGTGCTGGTGCTGCACCATGTGGAAAGCCCGCCGGCGGCTCTGGAGGAGCTTGGCCGGATCGTCAAGCCGGGGGGGCGTCTGCTGATCGTGGAGCAAGCCGCCCACTCGCTGAGCGAATTCCACGAGCGGATGCAGGATCGCTGGTGGGGTTTCGAGGCCTCGGAGCTGGAGGAGGAGGTGTCCGAGGCCGGATTCGAGGATGTGGAGTCCAAGCCCTTGCCGGCGAGAGCGGATCGGCCGGCGTCTGCTGCGGAGGCGCCGGGGCTGTTTGCGTTAAGCGCCCGCAGGCGTGAGCCTTATGTTTCGAGTTGGTCGCCGGAGCTGGACTGAAGTTACGCAGTTACGTCGAACGGGTACAATCGCGTGCCGATGAGCGAAGGACAGGCTGAATCGAGGACTGGAGACAAGGACATGAGTGTTGCTGTGGCTGAGGATTACAGGGTTGCCGACCTCTCGTTGGCCGAGTTCGGCCGCAAGGAGATCGAGATTGCCGAGTCGGAGATGCCGGGCCTGATGGCAGTTCGAGAGGAGTACGCGGCGGCCAAGCCGCTGGCGGGGGCCCGGATTACCGGCTCGCTGCACATGACTATCCAGACCGCGGTGCTGATCGAGACGCTGAAGATGCTCGAGGCGGAGGTCCGCTGGGCGAGCTGCAACATCTTCAGCACGCAGGATCACGCGGCGGCGGCGATCGCGGAGGCGGGCGTGCCGGTGTTCGCCTGGAAGGGCGAGTCGCTGGAAGAATACTGGTGGTGTACGAACAAGGCGCTGAGCTTCCCCGGCGAGACCGGGCCGACCCTGATCGTGGATGACGGGGGCGACGCGACGCTGCTGGTGCACCGCGGCTATGAGCTGGAAGAGACGTACGCCAATACCGGCAAGGTGCCACCGGTCAGCACCGAGCACGAGGAGTTGCGGATTATCGACACGCTGCTGCGGGAGGAGCTGAACCGCGATCCGCAGCGGTGGCACCGCATGGCCGAGGGCATCATTGGTGTGAGCGAGGAGACCACCACGGGGGTGCACCGGTTGTACCACATGGCCAAGGCCGGGACCCTGCTGTTCAGCGCGATCAACGTGAACGACTCGGTGACCAAGAGCAAGTTCGACAATCTGTACGGGTGCCGCGAGAGCCTGATGGACGGAATCAAGCGGGCCACCGACGTGATGATCGCCGGGAAGAAGTGCGTGGTGTGCGGATACGGCGACGTGGGCAAGGGTTGCTGCCAGGCGTTTCGCGGGCTGGGGGCGACGGTGTTCGTCACCGAGATTGACCCGATTAACGCGTTGCAGGCGGCCATGGAGGGCTATCCAGTGGTGACGATGGACGACGCCTGCGACTGGGGTGACATCTTCGTGACAGCCACGGGCAACTATCACGTGATCACCCGCAAGCACATGGACCGGATGAAAGACCAGGCCATCGTTTGCAACATAGGGCACTTCGACAGCGAGATTCAGGTGAATGCGCTGTTGGAGGACTCTAGCCTGGAGCGTGTTCCCATTAAGCCGCAGGTGGATCAGATCCGCTGGCCGGACGGGAAGGTGCTGACGCTGCTGGCCGAGGGGCGGCTGGTGAACCTGGGTTGTGCCACGGGACATCCGAGTTTCGTGATGAGCGCGAGCTTCAGCAATCAGGTGATCGCCCAGATGGACCTGTGGGAGAACCGCGACACGGGCAAGTACGCCAAGCAGGTGTACGTGCTGCCGAAGCTGCTGGACGAGAAGGTGGCCCGGCTGCATCTCAAGAAGCTGGGGGCGCAGTTGACGAAGCTGACCCCGAAGCAGGCCGAGTACATCGGCGTGCCGGTGGAAGGGCCGTACAAGCCGGATCACTATCGGTATTAGCGAGAAGCGCGAAGCCAGGAGCCCAAGGCCGAGAACCGTGCGGCGGATAGCCGGCGCTGAAGGGTACGGAATCGCCCCCCCGGGCTTTCCCGCGGGGGCGTTGTTTTGGCCGATGTGCGGCTTGATCAGCCGAGGAGTTCGTCCTGCTCCGGATGCGGATCGAGCCATTCGACGCGCCCGTCATCGAGATGGTACACGGCGCCGAAGACCTGCAGTTCTTCGCCGCGCACCAACTCAACGGCGACGGCGCTCGCCGTGAACAGCTCTTCGATGCTCTGCCAGACGTTCAGCTCGACGACATAAGGGACTAGGTCCGGGCCGCGTAGGTCGGGGTATTGGCTACGGGCTTTGTCAACGGCGGGGCTGATCCGCTTGAGCAGGGGGGCCATGTGGCCCTGGACGTCGGCGCCTGTGGTGGCGGCCGTGACCGCGCCGCAGTCGGTGTGGCCGAGCACGACCAGTATGGGCGTATGCAGATAAGAGACGGCGTATTCGATGGATGCGAGCTCGCTGGGGCCGCAGACGTTGCCCGCGACCCGGATGACGAACAGGTCGCCGATGCCCTGGTCGAAGATCAATTCGGGCGGCACACGCGAATCCGAGCAGGTGATGATCGTGGCAAACGGCTGCTGGCCGTGCTCAACGACTTTCTTCCGGCGGGCGGCGTCGGCGCGAGGCTGGACGGAAGAGTCTTCCGCGAACCGGGCGTTGCCCTCCATAAGCAATTCCAGGGCTCGTTGGGGAGTGACCTGTGGCACGGCGACGCCTCCTCCGATCGTTGGATCCGAGGTATACAGGAGGTTGCTGGAGCGCATCAAGCGCGGCCGGCAAGGGCCCGGTGGTGGCCGGCTTCCGAGCGTGACTATAATCCGGGGCAGGAGACGCATGCCATGAGTCTGTACGAACAGCCGGATTTCTACCTGATTGAGGATCTGCTGACCGACAAAGAGCGGATGGTCCGCGACACGGTGCGCGACTTCGTGGACGGCGAGGTGCTGCCGGTCATCGAGCGGCACAACCGCGAGGGGACCTTCCCGATGGAATTGGTGCCGAAGATGGGGCAACTCGGCATGTTCGGCTGCTACCTGGACGGGTACGGCTGCGCGGGCACCGGGGACGTGACCTACGGGCTGATCTGCCAGGAGCTGGAACGCGGCGACAGCGGGATCCGCAGCATGCTCTCCGTGCAGACCAGCCTGGTGATGTGGCCCATATATGTCTATGGGACTGAGGAGCAGAAGCAGCGCTGGCTTCCGGGGCTGGCGAAGGGAGAGCTGATTGGTTGCTATGGGCTGACCGAACCGGATCACGGCTCGGACCCGGGCGGCATGAGGACGACGGCGCGGCGCGACGGCAGCGATTACATCCTGAACGGGACAAAGATGTGGATCACCAACGGGAGCATAGCCGACGTGGCGGTGGTGTACGCCAAGCTGGACGGGCAGGTCCGCGGCTTCCTGGTGGAAAAGGGCATGCCGGGCTTCAGCGCGCCGCAGATCAAGAACAAGTTTTCCTTGCGGGCCTCGGTCACGTCGGAGTTGGTGCTGGACAACGTGCGGGTGCCCAAGGAGAACTACCTGCCCGGCACGGAGATCGGACTGCGTGCGCCGCTGATGTGTCTGACTCAGGCGCGGTACGGCATCGCCTGGGGCGGGATCGGCGCAGCCATGGCCTGCTACGACGAGGCGCTGCGCTATGCGAAGCACCGGCGCCAGTTCGGCCGGCCGATCGCCAGCTTTCAGCTCGTGCAGAGGAAGCTGACCTGGATGCTGACGGAGATCACAAAGGGCCAGTTGCTGGCCTATCGATTGGGGAGAATGAAGGAGCAGGGGCAGGCCAAGCATTATCACATCTCGATGGCCAAGATGAACAATGTGGAGGTGGGTCTGAAGTGCGCCCGCATGACGCGGGACATCTTGGGCGCGGCGGGCATCTGCGACGATTTCACCTGCGGGCGGCACCTGACGAATCTGGAGAGCGTGTACACGTACGAGGGCACGCACGACATCCACATCTTGATCGTGGGCGAGGCCGCCACAGGGATACCCGCGTACGCGTCTGGAGGGACCGGGTGATCAGGTCGTTTTCTGTGCCAGGCAGATGATGGAGGAGCCGACCGGCAGGGGGAAGAGGCGCAAGAGGGGGCATTCCACGGCGTAAACGGCCTTGAGCAGCGAGTTGAGCAGCGGGTGGACCGGCTTGAGGTCGGACTCGGCCTTTTGGGGGACGCTACGCAGGCGTTCCTTGAGGCGCACGGCCGCGATCAGAGGGAACAACAGAAAGTGGAAGTAGCTGAGGCGGCGGACCCGGCAGCCGGCCTGCTCGACGACGCCGCGCAAAGTGGCTCGTGTGTAGCGGCGCGCGCCGCCGTAGGCCTCGTCGTGCGGGCCGCGCAGGAAGGGCAAGGCCGAGTCGGTAATGAGGATGTAACCGCCGGGCCGACAGACGCGAATTACTTCTCGCATGGCGGCGGCGTCATCGGCGACCCATTTGTGGTAGAGCACGTCGAAGGCGGTCACGAGGTCGAAGGTGCTGTCGGCGAACGGCAGGCGGAGAATCTCGCCGCAGATCAGTCTGGCTGACTCGGGGGCCGTCTTCTCCGAACGGCTCACGCCTACGCGTTGTCGGCACAGCCGCAGGGCGCTCTCAGACAGGTCGATGCCGAAGCTCTGCCCACGCGTGCACAGCCACTCGAGGTTGCCGCCGGTTCCGCAGCCGACATCGAGGATCAACGGTTTACCAGGCCTAGCCTGGTCTTCTGAAGATGGCTTCCGCGGAGTTCTGCCGAGGATGGTTCGGCTGACGCGGCGCTTGGCGGCGAACCACCAATGGGTCCGCTCGAGCTCGTACATCTTGATGAATTCTTCGTTCTGCACTGCGGCAGACTCCGGGCACGGGCGTCGAGATGACGCGCGGGTGCGATCGTGCCAGAGAAGGGGCGGTTAGGCAAGGGCAATGTTCGAGAGGATGACGGATACAAAAAAGAAGCCTCCGCAGGCTGGGATGCCTGCGGGGGCTTGGATGATTGGATGCGATTCGGCGCGACCGCCGGTGTCTACCCGGTGAAGCTGACGGCGAAGGTGCTGAAGTCCGACAGGTCGACGTCACCGTCGCCGTCCAGGTCACAGGTGTCGAACTGCTCCGGCGTGCAGCTCGGTGGCGGAACCGTAATAGCCGAGCCGTAGTAACAGTTGGCAAACGTGGCGAAGTCATTCAGGTCCACGTCGCCGTCGGCATCCATGTCGCCGGGCAGGCCGCCCAGAGCAAGCAGGCCCCACAGCTCGACGTCATCGATGTTCCAGCCGGGATAGGTGGTCGATCCATCGCTGGTGCCCATGCACCAGCGGACATAGACCGTCGGCTGGTCGTCGGCCACGGCGGAGATGTCCAGCAGTATCTCGGTCCAGGACGAATCCGATATGGTCGCGCCCGACGCCTCCCAGACCATGGTCCAATCCCGGCCGTTGTTCGACACGGCCACGTGGGCGTGGTCGAAGGGCCACTCCACACCCAGCCACCTCCAGAAACGCAGCTCCACGCCGGTGGCGTCGGCGCAGTCCAGCGGGCCGACGGTCAGGAACTCCTCCGGCATGTTGTTGGTGTAGTCACCGTTCAGGTTGTAGCCGTAGACGTTGGCGCCGGTGTGTCCGCTGGTGGGATCGCCGTCGTGGCTGCCACCGCCGGTGGGCACGCCGAAGGCCCACTGGCCTTCGCAGCTCCAGCCCGGATCGGCGTCCATCCAGAACTGATGGAGCGGAGAGGGGCCGCCGATCATCAGGGAGATGGTGGCCGTCTCCGAGTCGCCGCCGTCGGGCGGGGTGCCGCCGTCGTTCACCTTGAAGCTGAAGCTATCCGGGCCCACGTAATTGAGGGAGGGCGTGTAAACGACCTCGTTGCCGCCGGCGGCCAGCGTATAGGGCACGATGCCCACGAGGCCGGCGCCGGCGTCGGTCAGCGAGCCGTTGGCGGGCAGGGCGGTGATGATGTAGTCCAGCGCGCCGGGCGGGTCGGGCAGCCCATCATCACTGGCCTGGAGCTGGATGGTGATGGGCAGGTTGGGCGGGGATTCCAGGCTGGCACCGTAGGCCTGCGGCGGCTTGGGGCCGCAGTTGCCCATCGCCGACAGATCGATTTCGTAGAAGGCAGGCGGTTGGCCCGTGCCCTCGGAGAGGCCCACGATGCAGTCGGCGACGGTGCAACTCAGGTAACTGATGACGATCGTCCCGTCGAAGAACATCTCGATCTGGAAGCTGTTCGAGCCGGTGGACGAGTACTCGGGCACGTTGTCGTAGGTGACGGCCACGCGATCGGCCAGGATCTTGTAGCTGACTCCGCCGCCGTTCTGAGGACTGAGGTCGTCGAACACGGCGCTGATGCGCGGCGTGTCGAAGTGCTCGCCAAGCGTTTCCGAGTAGTCCGAATCGCCCGCGCCGAAGGTGATGTAGCCGTTGGTGCCGACGTAGAGACTACCGTAGTCCACACCGTATAGCGATACGGTTGGGCCGCCGAGCGTAACCTCGGCGTAGCCGTCATCGCTCGATCCGGTCCAGGAGGTGATGGCCGTGCCGCCGGTCGGGTCGGTGGGGAATTCGGTGATCGGTTCGATGCATCCGTTATAGAAGTCGACCGTGCCGCTGAGGGTGAACACGAGGGTGGAGTTCTGCAGGTCGAAGCCGGAGCCGAACTGCTGGGTGAAGAAGTCGGGCACCTGCGGGGTAGTGAAGGAGTAGCATGCGCCGCTGTTGTCGTCGGTGGCGGTGTTGCCGGCCTCATCCTCGGCCTCCACGCTGTAATAGTAGGTGTAGTCGTCCTGCAGGCCGGAGACGTTGACCGCCGGGGACGTGGTGTAGGCGCCGCCGGAGGCGGTGCCGTCCAGCGCGCCGCAGGACAGGCCGTAGTGAACGATGCCGCGCACCGGCTCGTCGGCGTCGAACGTGACGGTGGCGCTGCGCGGCTCGATGTCGATCGTCTGCACGTTGGAGATTGCTGGCGGATCGCAGTCGACCAGGGCGGTGTCGGTTACGGTTACGTTGAAGTTGCCGGCGCCGTCGTCGGCGTCGACGTAGGTGGCCGTGACGGTGTCGCCGGGGCTGACCCAAAGGACGCCGGCGGCGTCGGTCTGGCTGGCGGTGATGGCGCCGACGAACTCGGCCGAGGAGGCGTTGGTCTCGGTCAGCAGAACGGATTCGCCAGCCGGTTCCGTGTCGGAGGCGACGGAGACGGTGACGGTGTCGACCACCGCGTCATCGGTGTTCAGCCCACAGTCCCCGACGGTGATGGTGATCGTGCTTTCGCACTGGTATTCGGTGCGGTCCAGCGTGATGGTGCCGGCGTCCGAGCAGGTGCCGGGGAACTTGAGGCTGGGATCACCCATGCAGTTGTACATCTCGAAGTAGCGGCGGGTAGTGTCCGTGGGGCCGTAGTGAGCCAGGAAGCGCACCAGCGTCTCGATGTACACCGGGCCGACTATGGCGTCGACAGCGTCACCTTCGTCGAAGATGACGTCGAAGAGGCGCCGCTCAAGGATGTCGTCCTCGTCCCAGTAGCTGTTGACCGATGAACCGTAGGCGACCACAGCGCCCTTGTTGGGAGCGCGGCTCCAGGTCTCAATGAAGCACTCATCTACGGTGTAGGTGCCGGTGATGCAGGCGAAGCTAAACACGTAGGGGTACATGTTCACATTGGTCAGGGCGTTCACGTCGCTCTGATAGAAGGGTGGTCCGTCGGCCCAGGAGTAGGTTCCGCCGTGGCCGCTGTAGATGCCATAGAAGACGCCGGCGTTGAACGCATCGGCCACACCCTGGGTGGTGGCTCCGTAGTAGTGGTACAGTCGCGTGACGCTGTAACCGTTGGGATCCATGTAATTCGTGATGACGTACTCGTGGGTTCCCTCGGTAATGTCGTGGTTATCAGTGGAGGCCATGAAGACGGCTCGCTTGAGGTAATCGGGATCAGCCAGGGGGCCGTTCTCGTAGTAGAGGGTCTTGTCTACCATGGCGGTCAGATGGGCCGTCGTCTGCGCGGGGAAGCGCCCGACGGAGATGTCCGGGTACCAGTCGGTGGGGCCGTCCATGCAGGCGTAGGGCAGATCGGTCGCCGGATTCCCGGCGCCGCCGCCGGTCCAGTGCGGGATGAGGTTGGTGTCGCCAACCAACAGGACGTACTCGGGTGCGTCAGGCGTGCCCCACAGGCTCTCGATGTAGTCCTTGATCACGGTGTTGCTCGTGCCGTCGGCGACCGTGTGCGTCGTTACCGTAAAGCCTTGGGCGGTTTTGGCCGTGGCGAAGGCGGCGATATCGGTTTCAAGAGTCGTAGTGACGATGATCAGGTAGTTGCCACCGTACCGGCTCTTGGGCGCGGAGGGGGCGGGGTTCAGAAGAGCCTCCTGCACGGAGGGCAGCGGGGCAAGAATCTGCGGGGCGGTTCGCCCGCTCTTGAAGCCGACAGTTGCTTCCAGGTCCGGGTAGAAGGTGAGAGTCCCGCCTGCGGGATTGTAGTCGACCGGGCGGAACTCCAGCAGGAAGAGGCGCTGGCCGCGTATAGTGCCCAGTTCCAGAGCCACGACCCTCTCAGGCAGCAGGCCGACGTCTTCCTGGTAAGCGGCCGGGTCGAAGTCGAAGGGAGCATTCTCCCTGGCACCAGGGATCTTGGGGACAGGCGCCTGAACGGGCATGAGCAGCCTGGGAAGACCGGCCGCCTCCAAGTCCAACGTGACCGCGGCGCCCTGCCTCACGGAGACGGATACCTCGGCTCCGGGCGGGGCGGCGAAGATGCGGCGCACGACCGGTATGGCGGGATGACCGATCTCTCCGTTCTTCGATGCCTCGGGCCAACTCAGATCGAGAAACCGCTCCGCGTCATTTTGAACCGGCCGGAGCGCCAGACCCGGTGCCATGGCGCCGACCTGGATGCCGGTCTGGTCGAAACCGTGAACGGTCATTTGCGGCTCGGCTGCAAAGGTCATTTCCTCCAGGACCGCGCGGCCTCCAGGAGCTGCGGAGAGCCATAGATCGTTGGCTACGGCAGTGGAGGACACCAGGACACAGGCGAGAGTGACGCAGCAGGCTCTCGCTTTTGAGTGTGCGACTAACATTGGTTTCTCCTTGCGAGGCATAGAAGGTTGAGACGTCCGAGCGGCCTTCCTTGTACGGCAGCAACAGTCATCGCCAAGGACTCCTTGGCCCGCTGGCGGGAGTGGAGTTACAGCGTGACGCTTATGGGCCGAGCATCCGGCAGGTTGGGGTGCGGATGGTGGTGCGCGATCGGGTCAGGCCGATGGATAGGTTGCTAGCCTCGTAAACTCCCCGGACCGGGGCGCCCGCCAAGACACTTCCCCACTTCCTGTTCCCGGTTGGCTCCCCCCTACGGTATCTAGTGTACCGGCGCTCGACTCTTGATTCAAGAAAGTCACCGCGGCCGGCTCGGCACAAGCGAACTGCGGCGCGCCCAGGGGCGAGCCAGGCTGTGCGACATTGAACCAGGCCATGCCGAGCGCGGGCGCTGCAGTGGCCGGGGCTGTGCACTGTTGCTTTTCGCGGATGGCTTTACAACATGAGGATGTTGCCCTATCCCAGTGGCATGTTCTGTGCGTCAGAGGATGATCCGAGTTGCGCCGCGGCATGGAGACGCGGCCTCAGGGGATCCATTCTCGGGATCGTTGTGCTGGCGGCCATACTGCTGGCCTTCTTCTGGCAGCCTCTGCTGTTGGGGCGGGCGTTCTATGTCTACGACCTGTCGATGGCCTACCTGCCGGTTCAGGTTGAGAACGCCCGGTTGCGGGCCGAGGGCGAGTTTCCGCTATGGAACCGGTATCTATTTTGCGGTTACCCGATCAACGCCGAGTCGGAGTCCGGGGGGCTGTATCCGCCGGCGCTGATCTTCAACCTGCCGCTGTCTCCGGAGCGGGCCTACGCGCTGTACATCACGTTTCATTATGTCCTGGCGTTCGCGGCGGTCATGTACCTGGGTTCGGTGATGGGCCTCGGGCCGGTGGGCCGGACGGTGGCGGCCATGA
>CP070685.1:1876183-1883823 GCA_020352895.1 Phycisphaerales bacterium | reverse complement strand
TGTTGAGGCTCCGCCAAGTGTCGGTCCTGGGGCCGTCGCTGGGGGAGTCGGGATGAACGTAGATTACGGCGGCGGTTGTGGCCGGAGTCAGGAGGAGGGCAAAGGCCAGGACCGAGGAGGAAATATCGGCTCGCATGATGGCCTCCCGGTCGGGTTCGTAGGAGTGCTAGCTGTCAATGTTCCATTGTACCGGCGCGAAAGTGTCCGGGATCAGGATTCTCCGGAGAATCCGCCGATCGGCCGGACGATGCCCTCAAGAAAAGTATGACTGCACAGCAGGGGGCGTCTGTGGCGGATGTCGCTTCGCAAAGGGGGGCCGCTTAGGGCAGTGAGCCCACATGCTGGCGGCCCTCCGCAGGCGGGCATTCGTTCCGACGTGCATTGGAAGTTCGACGGCTGTTGTCATGCGGGGGGCTAGTTCTCGATGCCCCGGCGGGCCTGGACACCCTCGTGATAGTAGTGCTTGATTTCCAGCATTTCCGTGACCAGGTCGGCGCGTTGCACCACGGCCGGATGGGCCCGGCGGCCGGTGATGACCAACTCGACGTCGGGCGGCCTGGCGTCCATCAGCCCGAGTAGATCGTCCACGGAGATCAGCTTGAAGTGCGCGGCGATGTTGGCTTCGTCGAGAATCACGACGTGATAATCGCCGGAGGACAGGACCTTCCTGACTTCTTCGAGTCCGAACTGGGCGGCATCCCGATCCAACGGGCCCGGTTGGTCGTGGATGAAGCCTTCCCGGCCGAACAGCTTGACCGTGATCAAGTCGGAGAATCTCTCCAGCGCGCGGTGTTCACTGTAGGCCATGCCTTTGACGAATTGGGCAATGTAGACCCGAAGTCCGGCGCCGGCAGCTCTCAGGGCCAAGCCCAGCGCGGCCGTAGTTTTGCCCTTCCCGTCGCCCGTGTAAACCTGCACATATCCGTTCATGACTTGTCTCCCGGCACACGGATAGTGGCGCGGTGGGCGCTTGTCAAACGGCGCTAATCGACAGCCAGCAGCGGTACGCGAGTTGGACAAGGGCCAACACTACCGGAATGGTCGCGAGAGCCACGGCCCACTCAGCCAGATGGCGGGCTGCTGGTTTGCTGAGCCGGGCGATGACGTGGATCATGCAGATCACCAGAGTAACGATGCCGAACTTGAAGGCCACCAGGCCCAGAATGTCCCAGCGGTCGATGATCCAGTTGGCCAGAGAGTTGAGCTCGCTGCCGCCCCAATGCAGCACGATCCAGGTCAGCATGACATCGAGGGCGCTAAGGAAAACGAACCAGGCGCACAGATCCTGATGAATGGCGCTCTGGCGTAGAAAAACGCGCAATGAACGCGAGCCTTCAGGGTTGTTGATGTCATGCCGGACGGCCGGCGACCGGTTCATCCGCACACCTCCTCAGTCGATTATACCCAGCCGAGCTGGCCCAGGATGGACAGCATTAGGCTATCGGGTGCTTAGCGGCTATATTCGCTGCACATGGAACGGCACCTGATCGGCCAGACCTGCGCTTTACTGGCGGCCCTGACCTGGGCATTTGCTCTGGTCTTGTTCAAGCGCAGCGGCGAGCGCATTTCGCCGGTGGCTCTGAACCTTTTCAAGAACACGGTCGGGCTGGTTCTCCTGGCGGTGACCCTGCTGCTCATGGGGGACGGATTCGGCCTGCTGGGGACGTATCCGCGTGAGGACATCTACATACTTCTGATCAGTGGATTCTTGGGAATTGCCCTGGCCGACACGGTGTTCTTCCACGCGCTCAATCTGCTGGGCGTCGGGCTCATCTCTATCATGGACTGTCTGTACAGTCCGCTGGTTGTTCTGTGCTCTTTCCTGATGCTCCAGGAGAAGTTGACCGTATACCACTATGTCGGCGGGGCGCTGGTGCTCGGCGGGTTGTTGGTTTCGTCGCAGCACCCGCCGCCGGCGGGGCGCACGCGAGGCCAGATTGTCCTGGGCATGAGCTGTGCAGTGGCCGGGCTGGTCATGATGGCCGTCGGCATCGTCATGGCCAAGCCCGTCCTGGAAATCATGGACTTCCCCCTCTTCTGGGCGACTACGCTCCGACTGCTGGCGGGAACTGCCGCCCTGGCGCTGTTGGCCCTGGGTTCGCCGCGGCGGCGGGAATTGTGGTCCGTGTTTCGGCCCTCGGCGGTGTGGTGGTACTGCGTACCGGGCTCGGTGCTGGGTGCCTACCTGGCCATGGTCACCTGGGTGGCCGGCTTCAAATATACCTACGCGTCCGTGGCCGCGATCCTGAACCAAACCAACGCGCTCTTCGCCGTGGTTCTGGCCACGCTGATCCTCAAGGAGGCATTCACACGCCGGAAGTTCGTGGCTCTGGTCCTGGCGTTTTGTGGTGTCGTACTAGTGACACTAAGCCCGGTATTGTCGCGATAAGGCACAACGCTGCGCTCGACGAAGGAGTGAATCAGCCATGGTAACAATCATTGAGGAGAAAGTTCAGCAGGCTCAAGCGTTATTGGAGTCGCTTGATTTGGATTGCTGGCTGACCTTCGTGCGCGAGACGGTGTCGCTGGCCGACCCGGCGCTGCCGCTGATCCTGGGGCAGCATCTCACCTGGCAAAGCGCCCTGATCATCACCCGAAAGGGCGAGCGTATCGCCATCGTGGGCAACTTCGACGCCGACGCGGTCAAGACGGTCGGCGTATGGAATGAGATCATTCCGTATACGGAAGGCGTGAGCGGGCCGTTGCGCGAGACGCTGGGGCGCCTCGACCCAAGGCAGGTTGCCGTCAACTACTCGCGCGACGATATCATGGCCGACGGGCTGACGCACGGCATGTACCTGTTGCTGACCGACTACCTGAAGGACACGCCGTACCTGAGGCGGCTGGTACCGGCCGACGCCATCTGCGGAGCGCTGCGCGGCTGCAAGACACCGGGAGAGGTGCAGCGAATTCGCGCGGCCATCGCTGCTACAGAGCAGATCTTGGAACAAGTGAGCCGGTTTGCCCGCGTTGGGCGTACTGAAATCGACGTGGCTCAGTTCGTGAAGGGCTTGGTGTCCGACCGAAAACTGGAGCTGGCCTGGGAGCCGAAGCAGTGTCCGATCGTCAACACGGGGCCGGACTCGATGATCGGGCACGGCATCCCCGCGGAACTGAAGATCGAGCCGGGGCACCTGTTCCACATCGACTTCGGAGTGAGGCAGGAGGATTACTGCGCGGACCTGCAGCGGATGTGGTACGTGCCGCGGGCGGGCGAGACAAAGCCTCCAGAGCGCACATGCCGCGCCTTTGACACCGTGCGGAAAGCGATCGAGGCAGCCAAGGCGGCCCTCAGGCCCGGCGTCGAGTGTTGGGAGGTGGACGCGGCCGCGCGCAAGGTCGTGGTGGATGCGGGATATCCTGAGTACGGCCACGGAACCGGGCATCAGGTCGGGCGCGCCGCCCACGACGGCGGCGGCATTCTCGGCCCCAAATGGGAGCGGTATGGAAAGACGCCGTACCGCAAGGTCGAGTCGGGCAACGTGTTCACGCTGGAGCTCGGCGTGATGGTCGAGGGGCACGGTTACGTCGGGCTGGAGGACATGGTCCTGGTAACCGCCGACGGATGTGAATATCTATCGCATCCGCAGACGGAGCTCTGTCTGCTGGGAGCCTGATCAGACCGTCAAACCCAGACAAGCACAACGCCCACGGGACCTCGGGGTCGCCGTGGGCGTTGTCGCATCTGCTTTGCCGCGTGGTCAATCCACGGCGTCGAATCGTTCCTCCATGCTCTCGAACATGGCCTCCAGTTCGGCCCAGGTCATCGTCCGTGTCTCGGGTGTCATCACGCGGCTCGCGTCCAGGCGCCAGGGGGCAATCTGTCCCTGGCAAATATTGACGGCGATGTGGGCCTGCTCCGGGCCGTAGTTGTCGACGGCAAACGAACGCACCTGCTCGGTCGCGGGATCGTATACGACCTTCAAGGTGCTGCCGATGAGTTCGGGGTTCTCGTCGACGCGGCTGACTTGATGCTCTTCGGTGCTGGCCTTGACTCCGTACGCCTCAAGCGCGGCCAGAGTCTCCGGATTGAGCAGTGTCTTCTGATCGATAATGATCTGCTTGCCGTTGCCTCCGATGGTTCCCTCGCTCATGGTAATCAAGCTGTGGTCGGCGTGTATGTGCAGGACCCTGCGCGACGGAGGAGGGAGAATATCGGCCAGGGCCTCTTCGATTTCTTTGAGGGCTTCGGCGTCCTCCATGGGCAGGGTCAGGACCACGTCGCCGTCGTCCAGTTCCTCGACGGTTCCGCCCAAGTCGGGACTGGCGTAGACCAGCCTGCGCAGCCCCTCCGCCAGCCTGCCGGATCGCAACAGCTCGACCGGCTCGCCGGCCAACTCGGACTCGACTTCCGTCAGGCCCTCGCCGTCCAGCGTCACCAGCGTTGGTGCGCCCGCAGGGAAGTACGCTTCGATGATCTGCTGCCCAAGCGGGTTGTCCATGCCGATTCGTTCGATCAACAGCCAGCCACTGTCCCCGTTGATCGCCAGTTTTACCTTGGCGTGTGCCGCGGCGTAGGGCTCGTCTTCGCGGAAGCCGAGTTCGACATCGGCCACATACTCGTTTGCGGACACCAGCAGCGTGCCGGCGAGCGTCGTCTCGCCAATGCGGATTCGCTCGACGCGCATTTCGAAGAGCGTGGTCTCGTCAATCTGTTCGTTGAGCTTCTGCATGATCACCGCGGCCTGCACCGCGGGATTGCCGTTCGTAGGGAACAACAACGTGAATGCCACGACGACGCAGGCGGCGAGGCCCACGGCCGAGGCAACGGTTGGCTTTCGTAACATCTTCAGGAATCTCCTATGCCAGTCGCTCCCGGCGGCGTCGAGCGTCGCCAGGCATTGTGAACGGACTTCGGCCGACGGGCCGGCGGGGATTTCGACGCGACCGCTCAGGGAGCTAAGGTTCTCGTGGAACTGCCGGTCGGGGTCGCATGAATCGATCATGGTTCACCTGACCTTTCCGTGTTTCGCAGGGTGGCTCGCAGCCGGCCCCGCACTCGATATAGCCGGCTCTCGATGCTCTTCTCGGTAACGCCCAGGTCCCGGGCGATGGCCACCTGGGGGCGGCCGTGGAAGTAGTACGCGAAGATCAGATCCTGATCGGCGGCCGGCAACTCGGTAATCGCCAGCATGAGCAGCCGAACGGTCTCGGCCTGGATGAGGTCATCCACGGGCAATGGACGTGACTCCAGATCCTCGGCCAGCCGTTCGGCGACAGCGGCGTCTTCGAGACTCACCTGATGCCCGTCGCGTCTGGCGTTTCGCCAATGTCGGCGGATCAGGTTGCGGGCGATGCCGCGCAGCCAGGCCTCGCATTCGGACTCCGCCGCAGGCGGCCGACGATGCCGCACTGCCTCGCAGCAGGTCTGTTGCAGCAGATCGTCCGCGACGTTGCGGTCCCCGCCGACACGCAACAGGATGTAGCGGTACAGTGCATTGCTCGTCCGGCAGAACACGCGTCGCAGCATGTCATGCCGGTTGCGGGCGAGTTCGCCGACATCCGGGTGTGCGGCTTTGATGGCCATGTCGCCGATCCGCATGCGGTGGTCTCCGCGTGATGGCCTTCCGATGACATTATGCCACGAGCGGCGTCTATCCCTCGCGGCCTCCTCAATATTCAGCGACGGCGCTATCCCGGCCGCATCGTCGCGCGGTACAATCCGGGTGGTTTGGCAAATCGTTGGGCGATACGGGCCCGGCCGGCCGCCGGGCCCATTTCGCTTTCTGACTGGACTTCATGCGCCCGACAGGCGTGTTCCCGTTGAGCTATACACGTACGCGGCAGCAGAGCGGTTGCACGCCGCGGCCACCGCAACCGAGCTGGAAGATGGGATCCAAGAGAACCCGATGCCTCTATTCGAAGTCGCCGGCCTTGATCTCCACGAACTTCGCGCCGCCCAGATGCTCGTTCAGGGCGCGTTTGATGTCGGCCTCCGTCAAAGCCTGGATCCTGCTCAGAACATCGTCGTGAAAGGCCATCTTGCGGCCGAGCTCAAGCCCGTCAATCAACTCCCTGGCCACAAACGAGTCGTCGGCCAGTTGGTTGAGGCATTCCAGACGGTAGCTCTTCTGGCTTGCGGCCAACTCTTCGGCGGTCACCCCGTCTGCAATCCATCTTCGGACCTCTTCGGCCATGACCTGCAAGACCTTGTCGGCCTCCGTCGGTGAACAGAAAGCATACGCGAAGACGCTGGTCCGCCGGTCCTGACTGTCCGCCCGCAGGTATCCGCCCGTATGGTACGTCATGGCGTCCTTGTAGCGCAGGCGGCTGTAAAGCCTGCATTTGTCGGACTCGCCCAGGACGTAACTGGCGAATCGCAGCGCCGGGTAATCCGGATCGTCGTCGCGCATTTCCAGGTGTGTTCCCATCGCGACAACCGACATCTGTGCGCCGGGAACATCAACCGTGCGGTGCCTGGTGTCGATCGCACGGTGCGGCATCTCAATCCGCCTGTACGGATAGCCCGATTCCCACGTTCCGAAGTGCGTGCCAAGTGCTTTCAGTACCGCGCCTCGATCGAAATCCCCGACGACACTGACTTCGCTGTGCCCCCCGCCGTAAAACCTCGCGTAGAGATCCTTGACCGTCTCAAGCGAGACCGCTTTCAGCCGTTCATTCTTCTCCTCCAGGGTGGGCATGTAGTGGATGCTGTCCGCGGGCCAAGGATACACCGCGCGTCGAAGAGCGTTGAAGCAGCGCTCCTGCGAGGAGGACAGGTCTTCCTCGAGTCTGGCCAAGCGCTCCTTCTTGACGATCTCGAACTGAGCCGGGGCAAATGCGGGCTGCTGAAGCATCTCCGCCAGGAGGGCAATCGCGGGCACAATGTGGGCGCGGTCGGATTCGATCGAAGCAGCGAAGGTCCCGACGCCACCCCGGACGGATATTTCGGATTGTAGGCGGTCAATCTCGTCGCGAAGCTGTTGATAGTCGCGCTTCGCGGTTCCGCGCTGGAGCAATGCCGGAAGGAGCCGCAGGGCCGTCACGTGCGCACTCAGACTCTGTTCATCGCCAAAGTGAAACCGAAACTCCGCGCGGACCATATCGCCACGCGTTTCCTTCTGGAGCAGGGCCACTTTCATGCCCGGTTCGAGCGATACACGCAGCGTGCGTCGGTCAATGTTCTCAGGCGTCGCCACGAAGGCTTCACCCGCCGCCGTGGCCTGAGTCCCATGGTACCCTTCAACAAGTTCGCCAACATCCGGTACCGGAGGGATCGTGGCCCGGAGCATCTCCTTCGCGGGGACGAGCATGCCGGCCGTTCGGTTGGTCTCGATGAGATACTGGCTTGCTACTCGGTTCACATCGGCGGCGGAAACCGCACGAAGCCGATCGCGGTGGATGAAGAACGTCCGCCAGTCGCCCAAAGCGATCCACTCGGTCAGGGCATTGGCCAACCGGCTCGTGTCGCTCACGGTGCGCCGGACATCCTTCAACCGGCGGCCCTTGGCCCTTTCAACCTCTTGGCCGGAGACCCCGTCCGCGGCCAGGCCCTCAATGACTTCGATCATTCGAGCCTGGACCTGGCCGAGATCCTGACCGTGGCGGACTTCGGCCGTGACCTCCAGTACACCTGGCCCGGCGAGGAGCACGGCCCCCTCATCGCCCCGAAGGCCGACGGCCAGGCCTGTTTCGACCAA
>CP070685.1:1870352-1876083 GCA_020352895.1 Phycisphaerales bacterium | reverse complement strand
AGGCGGAATTCCTGATCCAAGCCCGATCGCTCGAGTTCGGCATGCCTTTCGCCTGTGCCAACAAATTCGGCGTGGAGACAGCCAACACCGGTTACTGCGGGCTGAGTTTGATCACTGCGGCCGACGGAATTGCCTTGGCCCAGGCCGATGCGGAATCCGCCGGCGTAATCTGGGCCGAGGTGGAACCGACGCGTCCGCGGCCCGTCCGCGTCGATCCCGGCCTCAGCCGAGCCCTGCTGGCCCCGCCTGAGCCGCTGCTGGCCGTACCCGACGGCCCGGCGAACATCAGAATGGCCCTGATGAGCGGCACGGCCCTATACAATCATCCGCTCCTGCGATCCGCCGACGCCGCCCAGGAGTTCTTCCAAACGCTTCGTACCGCCGGGGTTTCCCTGCTGTTCGCGCTTGCCCCGGATGAGGCCGCGGCAAACGCCCTCGCGCAAAGCGGTCTGTCCCACGGCATCTCGGTGGCGGCCGGCCCCGCCCGAGAAGGCCTCTCAAGTCAGCCCGGCCTCCTGTGGGGCCGACTCTCAGCACAGCAAGCCGAAACCTTCGCCCCGGCTCGCAGCCTGGCTCTGCGCGGAGCGCGGCTGGTCGCTGTGTTCGGAGACGATGTGCCCCAGGCGCTGCTGCGCACAAGAGCCCTCGAGAACCGAATCTTTGTGGCGGCCGTGGAATCATCGGAAGTCAGTCTGACCGGGGTCAACGGCGCAGTTGTGTCTGCGCGACACGACCAGACCGACGTCCTGATTGTTGAAATCGATCGTTCTCAGGCGGACGACAAGTGCGTCGCTCCAGGAACCGACATCGTCGAGCAGCGCCGGCCGGCCAGCTATCGGTTCCAATGCGCATCCCCGCAGTAATTGGGACGGCCTCCCCCAACCGGCAGAACCGAATCAGGGCCGCGCGGTCGGTCCACCCGCGCGGTTGACTTGAATCGCGCGGGCAACCGCCGCGGAATGGGGTTTTTGCCGTAGAAATCTTGCTTTCGGTGCCGCGGGACATGAGCCGGCCGGCTTCGTCCACCCTCTCGCTTGACACGTTCATGTGGCCCAGTTAGCCTTAGGATAGGCCCAGCGAACAAGGTGTCGCTCATGGAATTGCGAATGGATTTATCCAAGATCATCATCGCCGAAACCGGCGATCAGCAGGTGATCTGGTTGAGCGAACGTGAAGGGCAGCGGCAGTTTCCCATCGTCATCGGAATGAACGAAGTGCTGGCCATTGATCGGCGCGTCAAAGGTCAGCGGCCCGTTCGTCCCTTGACGCATGAGTTGCTCGCCAACGTGATTGAGGCGTTGGGCGCGGAGTTGGAACGAATCGTCATCCACGATCTTCAGGACCACACCTTTTATGCCAAGCTGGTCCTGCGCGTCGACGGCGAGCTCAAAGAGATCGATTCCCGTCCCTCCGACGCGATCGCTTTGGGCGTAGCCAGTGACACGCCGATCTACGTGGAAGAGGATGTTCTCAACGCCGTGGCCTCGTGATGAACGTCAATTTCGCTTGCCCCTGTGGGGGCAATTTCATAAAGAACGACATTGGCCATGCTTGAGACGGTCAGCGAGCCCCAAAGAGCATTGCAGGCCGCGCTGCGCGAACAATTTCAACAGGTCCGCGTCGATGAATCAGTGCCCTGGTACATCGCCTGTGCTCCCGGGCGGCTCGACGTCATGGGCGGAATATCCGACTACTGCGGCGGGCCGGCCGTCGGCCTGACCCTGGGACGCGGCACATGGGTGGCCGCTCAGCAGCGCGATGACCAACAGGTGCACATCACCTTCGCGCGCCACGAACCCGGCGCCGCCTCCAAGACCAGCACGTGGGCCCTGAGCAACCTCTACGGGCCGGACGGGGTGCGCGATCCTCAGGACTTCGCCTCGCGGATCGCCCGACTCGGCGATGGCTGGGCCCTGCCTGTGGCCGGTGTGCTGCACGCCTTGCTGGCCCTGGGCTACGTGCCGAACCTGGGCGGCGGGCTGACCCTGGCGTTCCGAACAGAACTGCTTGCCTCGGGAGGTTTGGGCGCGACGGCGGCCGCCCAGGTCGCTTTGATGGAGGCCTTGCGGGAGATATTCGATCTCGATGTCAGTCTTGAGCGCCTCAGCGCGGTCTGCCACTACGCCAGTCGGCCGGTGTGCCGTCTGCCCTCGGGGAACATGGACCCCCCCATCATCCTGATGGGAAAGCCTGACGCGTTGCTCCCGGTCAACGACGCCGAAACGGAGCCGCTGCCTGTACCGGCGGCCATATGTTTCTGGGGCGTCGACTCCGGCGTGCGGCATCCGCTTGCGGATCAGAAGCAGCGCCAGACAAGGACGGCCTCGGCGATGGGAGCACGGATCATTAGCGCCATCGACGCCGGCGCCAGACGGTCATCCTCTTCGCGCGGGCTGCATCTGGCCGACATCACCCAGTTCGCCTACGTGAGCCGCTACCGCGATCGCCTGCCTACCAAGATGAAAGGCTCCGAATTCCTGGCGCACTTCGGTCCGTTGGACGCCGACGCAGATCCGGTCGAGCCGGACACTGTCTATAAGATCCGCTCCCGCACCGAGCACCACATCTACGAGAGCCAGCGCTGCCGACAATTCACCGGTCTCATGCGCCGCGCGGCCCGGGCTCCGCACGCCCACTGGCTGCAGTCCGCCGGCCAGTTGATGAACAGCTCGCACTGGAGCTACGGCCAGCGCTGCGGTCTGGGAACCATCGAAACGGATGTGCTCGTCAGCCTGTTTCAGAAAGGCGGTATTGAGCAGGGTGTTTTCGGGGCTCGCATCAGCGGCGCCGGTGCCGGGGGCATGGTCACCGTGATGGCCTCCAACAACCAGCGGGCACGAGATACGGTCGCTTCCATAATGGAAGAATACGAGTCGCGCACCGGCTGCAAGCCCGTTCTGTACGAGCCCGGCGGCTGCGGCGCCCGCCAGTGGGGTGCGCGTCGGATCACCGCCCCGGAGGTTTGAACGACACCGCTCTGGCCAACTTTCCCGCTCCCCCGCCGATTCCATACCATTGTTGCCAGTGCCGCTTGCTCGCAAAGGATCGCCCGTGATAGGGTGTCCATCCGCAATGACAACCGAACCGGAGGATCGGCCCGTGAACTGTGCGAAGCCGCGCGCCGGATGGCGCGAGGGATGGGCCCCGCACGTGCGCATGGTCCTGTGGGTGCTGGCCGTGTTCGTCGTCAGCCGAGGTATCGTCTTGGTGGCCGCCCATTCGGCCCTTCAGCAGCCGGTCAGCGCTAGCGACTTCATGGTGCCCATGTTCCGCTGGGACGCCGCCTGGTACGCCAAAATCACGGAACACGGCTATGAGTATGCGGATGACGGCAAGCAGCACAACATCGCCTTCTTCCCGCTGTATCCCTGGCTCACTCGGCTGCTGGTTCCCTTGATGCCCGGCGAGGAGCACCGGCCGATTTGGCTGGCCCAGGCCATCGTATCCCATCTTGGGTTTCTTGCCGGGCTGTTCTTTGTGTACGGGTTCACGCGCAGGTTGGGCAACGAGTCTGCCGCCGCATGGGCCCTTTGCTTCGTGGCGTTCTTCCCGCCTGCGATGTTCTTCAGCGCCGGCTATCCCGAAGGCCTGTTTCTGGCGCTCGCGTCGGCGTCCGGTGTGGCGCTGCTGAAAGACCGCATCGTACTCGCAGCCGTTCTAATCGGTCTCGCGGCCGCCTGTCGTCCAACCGCCGTGGCGTTTGTGCCGACGCTGCTGTATTGCGCGTGGAAGTGCTATGGCGGCTCATCCCGTCGAATCTGGCGATTGACCGCGGTGGGCTTGCTGTCGGTCTCCGGTGGCCTCCTGTTCGCCTGCTTCCTTGCGTATCGCTTTGGCAGCCCCTTGGTGTACACACGCAACTTCGAGGCTTGGCTCGACTCGCATCGAGTGTATGGCTGGTGGGACATGCTGGTGTGTCAGCCATGGATTAACCGCGGCGAGCACTTCGTCAAGGCCCTGCGCGACGGGCCGGTGGATGTCCGTCATTTGCTCGAGCCAGCGTGGCTCACCCTGGTCTGGATTCCGGGGATCCTGGTGATCTCCGTTAACGGCCTGATCTTCGACCGTGCCGAGCTGCGCAAGTTCTATTGGATCCCCATCTTCCTCTTCCTCATCCCGTACGTGTCCAGCCGCGGCACGCCGCCCACCTTCGAGGCCATCGGTCGCTATCTCTCCGTCGCGTATCCGGTATGGGTTGCCATCGGCTTGTGGATCGACCGCGGCCGGTGGAAGCCGCTGGCCGCCATGCTCCTCGCGATCATGGCCGTGCTCATGGCCTACACCGCGTATTGTTTCGCACTGCCCGGCGGACCATTCGTGGGATAGCGGTTCGTTGTGCGCAAGGAGAGCGGCGTCTTCCGCGGAATGGCGGCTCCGGCTGTCGATCAATCTGCAGGCAGGCAGCGCTTAGACGGCTCCCTCGACAGCGCTGAACAGGTCTCGGAGAAGATCAATCTGCTCGTCGGTGGCCTCGATGCCGGCGTCGACCAAGGCGGCTTGGATTTCCTCGTTGGTGGCACCCGGGTCATCGATGCCGCAGTCCGCCAGAGCGTCTGCGTTCAGCACCATTTCGCCCAGGAGGTCCTGAACGGAACTGGCGTCTTCCAGGGACCAGTCCTCGCCCAGTCCCATATTGACCAACGAGGCCAGCTCTTCGGCAGTCAATTCGTTGGCGATGATGTTCGCCAGTTCAGCCAGACCGACGGTTTCGCCGGCAACCTGGCTGAGCTTCACCGCTCCCGACGCTGCGGCCAGCGGGTTGTGCGCGGCGTCCATACACCCAGACATCATCACACTGCCCATCAGTGCAAACGCAAGAACCAACGCAAGCTGCTTCGTCACCACGGTTCTCCTTCGTCCGGCATGCGGAATGATTGTGGAATCCACGTGATGCCCGCGTCGCGCGAGGCAAGCCGACAGACGCAGGCGACTCGTGCGTCCCCGGTTGGTCGCACAAGCCTAAATTCGGCCCGCACCGGCGCCCCACTTAAGGTAAAGCTCGCCAGGAAATGGGTCAGCGTCCCCCGCTGGCAGAACTGGGAGATGCCCCTCTTTATCAGGCCGGCGCGGACTGGGCCGGGACCGTCCCGAAATCGAAGACTTCGCCCGAGGCATCGAGTTGCACGGTTTGTCCATCGGTGATATCGCCGCCGAGGATTCGTCGTGCCAGCGGGTTCTCGATTTCCTTCTGGATGAGTCGCTTCAGCGGCCGAGCGCCATATACAGCGTCGTATCCGTCCACCACCAGTTTGTTCTTGGCCCGCTCGGTCAGCTCGAGCCCGATACGACGATCAGCCAACCGCTTACGGAGCAGGGCAATCTGAATCCCCACGATGCCCGCCAGATCCTCTTTGGAAAGCCGAGAGAAGACCACCGTCTCATCGATTCGGTTCAGGAACTCCGGTCGGAAGTGATGCTTGAGGATGTCGTTGACCCGACGCTCGATTTCCCAGTCATCGGCTCCGGTCTCTGACAACTCCTGAATCTGGTCGCTGCCCAGGTTGCTGGTCATGACCAGGATGGTGTTGCGGAAGTCCACCGTGCGGCCGTGACCGTCGGTCAGCCGCCCGTCGTCCAGCACCTGCAAGAGAACATTGAACACATCCGGGTGTGCCTTCTCGATCTCGTCGAACAACACCACGCTGTAGGGGCGGCGGTGAATCGCTTCGGTCAGCAACCCACCCTGCTCGAAACCGATGTATCCCGGCGGCGCGCCGATCATCCGGGCCAC
>CP070685.1:1867037-1870252 GCA_020352895.1 Phycisphaerales bacterium | reverse complement strand
GGCGTCGCTCGCTCTGACAGATGGCACGTCAAGGAGCATGCTCATGTTATACGGTAGACCTGCGGGCATCGGTCTCGTTATACCGGTTCTGTTCGCATGCGCATCTAGTGCGGTCGGCGATGAGCGCATCGCGCGGGAGAAGCTGATCGAGGATGTGCGGCAGCTCGCGGACCTGATCGAGGAAGTGCACCCGGACCCGTACATCAACGGGGGCGGGAAGATCGCGTTTGCCCAGCGGCTGCAAGAGACGATGGCGACGATTCCCGAGAAGGGGATGACGCGGGAGGCGTCTTATCGGCACATCCGGCCGTTCGTGGCGGCGGTTGGCGATGCGCACACGTGGCTGCGGGACCCGTACTCCGTGGATTACGGACAGCCGGGCGGCGTGCCGCTGTATTTCGGCATCGTCGAGGACGCGTTGTACGTGGCGGCGGCGCCGAAGGAGCACGTGGCGTTGATCGGGGCGCGGCTGGTGTCGGTGGAGGGCGTGCCGTTCGAGGAGATGGTGGCCCGGCAAGGGCAGGCCATGGGGGCGGAGAACAAGTGGCTGCTTCTGCGGAACCTGGCCGGGACGGGCGTGTTGTTCAGCCGATGCTTCCTGGAGCCGCTGCTTCCGGAGTGGCAGGACAAAGATAAGGTGCGCGTGGTGCTGCGGCACGCGGACGGCCAGAAGAACGAGCACGTGCTGGCCGTGCCGAAGCGGATGCACTATCCGCTGGAACGGCCGGAGTCGAAGATCAAGCTGCCGGCGCGAAAGAAGTGCGACTTCGTGTACGAGTTCATGGACGAGGGGCGAAAGACGGCGCTGCTGGTGATCGACGACATGACCGGCTTCCGGGAGGTGTTCGAATACGACCGGTCGACCGGGCAGGCGATCAACGTTGACTATGCCAAGGATGTATACAAGCGGGCCACCGGGGCGTGGATGGCGACGGGCGACGTGGACAAGCTGATCGCGGGGATTCCGTCGGCGACGGAGACGTTTCGGTCGCTGGTGACGGAGATGAAGGAGGCGGGGACGGAGCTGCTGATCGTGGACCTGCGGCGGAACGACGGGGGCAGCTCGGCCATGTCCGACTTCCTGGTGTACATGCTGCACGGGAAGCAGAAGCTGCTGGAGCTGAAGCGCGGGCGGACGGAGGTGCGGCGGCTGTCCAAGCGTTACTTCGATGCGCACAAAAAGGTGAGCCTGGGCAAGGTCAACAAGGACAAGCCGGTCCGGCTGCGGAAGGATGATTACGACTTGGGCGGGGCGTTCTACCGGCGGTTCGGCGGGGACGGGCCGGGTGCGGAGGCGGAGTTCAAGGAGTTGACGAGCCGGATGCCGACGTTCGGGGCGCTGTGCAAGAAGGGAGAGTTCGACGGGTACTACCGCCCGAAGCATGTGGTGGTGCTGTGCTCGCCGGACACGTTCAGCTCCGGGTGGACGCTGATGTATTACCTGTATATGGCCGGGGCGAAGATCGTGGGGACTCCGTCGAGCCAGGGGCCGAACTGCTTCGGTGACATCATCGCGTTCGAGCTGGCGCACTCAGGCCTCAGTGGGAACGTGTCGCAGAAACGTTTCGAGTATTTCCCGGACGATCCCGAGCGGAGCCGCGTGCTGATGCCGGATCACCTACTGACCTACGAGAAGCTTGCCGGCTACGACTTCGACCCGAACGCCGAGTTGCTCTACGCCGTCGAGGTGCTCGACGAGCTGGATCGCCAAGAAAAATAGTGGATTCCGTCCCGATCCCGAAAGGGTATCGTAATCGGGACCGCACCCGCCCCACCACTCTGCACCTACCTTGCATACGTCGGAGTCACGGGCGCTTGGAGGCGTCTGCATCCGGCCGTTCGGTGATGACGGGGAAACCGACAGGCGGGCGGCGGCGGGAGGTATACCAGTAGATGGGCAGGCCGAGGGGGATGAGGGCGCAGGCGATCGATGCGTGAAGGGGCTTGTAGTCGAAGGCGCTGTAGATGAGCAGGGCACAGACCGCGCAGAAGAGCAGCGTGGTGACGGGATAGCCGGTGACGCGGTACGGGCGCTCGACGCAGGGCTCTTTGCGGCGCAGGACGATGACGGACAGGCAGGTGGCCAGGTAGAAGGCGTAGACGGCGGCGGCGGTGTAGAGCACGGTATCGAGGAAGGAGCCGAGGGCGATGATGAGGGTCACGGAGATGGCAGCCTGAAGGACGAGGGCCCAGACGGGCGTGCCGGTGCGGGGGTGCAACCGGCCGAGGGTGCGGAAGGCGGGGTGATCCACGCCGACGGCGTAGGAGATGCGGGCTCCGGCGAAGACCAGGCCGCTGACGGCCCCAAGGGCGGAGACGCACACCAGGGCGCTGATGAGGCGCCCGCCGATTTCCGGGAAGACGGACGAGACGGCGTCGGCGGCGACGACCTCGGAGGCAACCACGCCGTCGTAGCCGAGCGTGTAGAGGAAGGCGCCGTTGGCCAGCAGGTAGAGTACGGTGACGGCGACGGTGCCGAGGACGAGGGCGCGGGTGATGTTGCGGCGGGGGTTCTTCACTTCGGCGGCAACGTAGGCCATCTCGTTCCATCCGCCATAGGTAAACAGCACGAGGATCAGGGCGACCAGGATGGGCATCGTCTCGAAGTCTTCACCAGCGGGCGCGGCGGGCGCGGCGCGCTGCGGGGCGATGACGGCCACGCCGATGACGGCCAGCAGGCCGAGCACCTTGGCGGTGGTGAGGGCGTTCTGGGTCCACTTGCCCTCGCGCACGCCGGCGATGTTGATCGCGGTGAGAACGACGACGGCGGCGGCGGCGAAGAGTTGCTGACTATAAGGGAACGACGTTTCGGCGAATGGGTCGTGAATAGCCTGAGCATACATGGCGAAGGCGAAGGCCATGATGGCGATGTCGCCGGGGCGGACGATGGCGAGTTGAATCCAGCCGAAGAGGAAGCCGGCCCACCGGCCGTAGGCGCGGCTGAGGTAGACGTAGTCGCCGCCCTGCTGGGGGAAGGCGGTGGCCAGCTCGGCGTAACAAAGCGCGCCGCATAGCGAGAGCAGCCCGCCGACGACCCAGATGAGCAACACGCCCCACCAGCAGTGGGCGCCGTGGGCGATGGTCGGGGCCATCTGGTAGAGGCCGGCGCCGATGATGATGCCCGCGATCAGGCAGGTCGAATCGAAGAGGTTGAGTTCTTTCCTGGGCTGTAGTGTCAAGCGTCGCTCGCTGTGAAGGTCGGGCTCGCGGCGAGC
>CP070685.1:1858280-1866937 GCA_020352895.1 Phycisphaerales bacterium | reverse complement strand
GGGTCCGGGGTGGCGCGTCCAAGGACAGCGGCGAGGGCGTCGCAGCGTCCCGAGACATTTCGAAGGGGGAACAGACGCTGGCCCCACAGATCTGCCCATCTCGGGTCTCGGCCCACGTGGCAGGGCTCCCGCTTCAGCCGGCTCGCCCCTGCCATGGAGGCATAGCTTCTGCGGACCGGACTGACAGCATCTCAGTCCGGCGTCACTTTATGGGGCCCTCACAATTAGTCTTTGGTGTCTGTGGTCCGATCCGGTATTCTGGATTCAGCGAGCTGGGGTTCTGCTCGGCCAGGCCTTGCCTTGCGCCGACCGAGGGCCTGCCAGGGCGTGTCTTGGGAGATGAGGCGAGGAGAACGGGAGCAATGAGTGCGTATTTTCGATCGGCAGCAGGCCGGACCGGGTTCGGTTTGGCCTTGGTGAGTTGGGCCTCGCTCCTGGCCGTGGTGCCGGGAGTGCAGGGGGCGGAGCGGACGGTGCTCTGTGAGGAATTCACGGGCCCGGGCTGAATCTACTGTTTAGAGGGCGCGGGTACCGCGCTCAGTGCGTTGATGAACGAGCACCTGCCGCGACTCGTGCTCGTGCAGATTCACAATGACGACGGCTACGAGACGTCCTGGGGCGATGCCCGGGCCGTGTATTACGATTTGCCTTACCTACCGACGGCTTGGTTCGACGGCACCGAGGAGCGCGTGGACTTCCCCACAGTCCCGTCCTACGAAGACACCTACGCGGCCCGAGCCCCGGAGCCAACGGACGTATCCATCGATCTCAGCCTCGTGCAAGTCAGCGGCCCGACGTATGAGGCCACGGCCAGCATCTGCGTTGAGCCGGAAGGCACTGGCAAGGAGATGCGCATCCAGCTCGTTCAGGTACTGGATTATTGGCCCTCCGCAGTCTCTTACAGCCGTAACGGACTCAAGCAGGCTGCAACGAGCGAGGATCTCTCTCTTACTCCCGGCCAGTGCGAGGACGTCGTCAGGACCTTCACTTTTGACGCGGATAGCTGGGCCAACCAGGAAGACGTGAAGATCGTGGCGTGGGCACAGGCTCCTGCTTCCGCCGGTCCTGCCGAGGTCTATCAGGCCGCACAGGTCTTCCTGATACCTCCGGACTGCAACAGCAATGGCCGGCACGACTGGTGCGATACGAGTTGTGAGGGATTCTGCGGGGGGGTCGCCGGCTGCGGCACGTACGAGGACTGCAATCAGAACTACGCTCCGGACGAGTGCGAGCCGGACGACGACTGCAACGTCAATCTGGTTCAGGACATTTGTGATATTGCCGGGGGGACGAGCGACGACTGCAACGGCAACAAAGTGCCCGACGAGTGCGACGTTGCAGGGGGCACTTCGTGGGACGGCAACGGGAACGGTGTGCCGGACGAGTGCGAGCCGCCGGGTGACCTGGACGGCGACCTGGACGTGGACCTGAACGACTTCGCCACGTTCGCTGTCTGTTTCGGCGGTGCTACGGTGACCATCCCGCCGCCCGGCTGCAGCCCCGCGTCCTTTGCCGGCTCGGACCTGGACGGTGACGGGGATGTGGATCTGAGTGACTTCTCCACGTTCTCGATGGTGTACACGGGCTAGGTGCCGAAGACAAGGTGGCAGTACACCGTATCAAACGGACCGGTGCCGGTAGCGGGAGCGGTGCGTGAACATATCCGCTAGAGTGGGTGGTTCGCGGGTCCGTCGGCAGGCTGCCATACGTTCAGGAGGAATAGAAGGTGCGCATTTTCTGTTTTGTTCTTCGCGCATGGGCATCGGCGTTGGCTGTGGGCTTGCTCGTGGCGGCCGCCCCTTCGGCCGTCGCGTCGAACGAGGGGCACGCTGCCGCGGACCAAGTCAGCGTCGTCACCTACAGCGATTATATGGAGAACTACCTGTACACGCATCCGGGCGACAGCCGGGGACCGAGTGGGGCCGAACACGATCTGGCCAGAGACAACATCTTCAGCCTTTTCCAGAGTTTCGGCCTGGACGTCCAGCTGGAGGCCTTCAGTTACTACGGAGACACGTACTACAACGTGGTGGCCACCAAGACGGGAAGCGAGTATCCGAATCAGGAGTACATCATCGGGGCGCATTACGATACGGTGAGCAACCCGGGGGCGGACGACAATGCCAGCGGTGTTTGCCTCGTGTTGGAGGCCGCGCGGATTCTTTGCCAGTACCGTTCGGACTATACGATCAGGTTCATTGCCTTCGACATGGAGGAGGTCGGGCTCGTGGGCAGTGAGGCCTACGTGGCGGCGCACGACACGGACGACATTCTGGGAATGATCTCGGCAGACATGGTCGCGTATGATCCCGACACCAACCACTGCAATGTCTACGGCAAGACCGCGTCCAATCCGATCAAGAACACGCTGGCGGCGGCGGTCGCAGAGTATGGGGCCGGTTTGAGCTACACGATCGGCGGCGACACGCCGTACAGCGATCACGCCCCGTTTGAGGACGGCGGGTACCAGGCTTGCCTGCTGATCGAAGGGGAAGTATGGAGCAATCCCTACTACCACACACAGGACGATCACTGCGAGAATATGAGCAACCTGAACTACCCGTATGCCATCAAGATGACGCGGAGCATGGTCGGCTGGCTGGTGGATCAGGCCGGCGTAGACGTTCCGGTGAACACGCTGGATTTCGTGTACCCGGACGGGCTGCCTGAATACGTGTCGCCCAGCGGAGGCACGAGCTTTGCCGTGGAGGTGGTCGGCATCGGTACGGAAGTGCCCCAGGAGGGAACCGGCGTCTTCCATTATGACGCCGGGCTCGGCTGGCAGACAGTGCCCATGACCGAGGTTTCGCCGAACGTGTACGAGGCGGTGTTTCCGGCGGCCGCTTGCGGTGAGGAGATCGCTTACTACGTCAGTGCGGAGGCGGTTGGTGGCCAGCCCTATACCGATCCTCGCCAGGCGCCCACGGTATCGTACTCCGCCGTCGCGGGCTACGGGTTCACAGTGTATCTGGAGGAGCCCCTGGATAGTGACCCCGGATGGATCACTGAAGGCCAGTGGGCATTCGGCGTCCCGACCGGAGGCGGCGGAGCCTACGGCGGACCGGATCCGACAAGCGGACACACGGGCGATTACGTGTACGGATACAACCTCAGCGGCGATTACACGAACAGCATGCAGGAAACTCACCTGACCTCGCAGGCCATCGACTGCACCGGGCTGTACCAGGGCCGACTGAGCTTCTGGAGATGGCTGGGCGTGGAGCAGCCGAGTTATGACCACGCATATGTGCGGATCAGCAACAATGGAACCGACTGGGTCACGTTGTGGGAGAATGCCGCGGAGGTCGCCGATACCGAATGGATCGAGATGGAATTCGACATCTCCGCGTACGCGGACAACCAGCCGACCGTGTACCTGCGATGGACCATGGGCACGACCGACTATGCTTGGACGTATTGCGGGTGGAACATTGATGATATTCAGATCAGCGGGCTGGAATGTACGTCGGCGCTCGGCGACTTCGATGTTGACGGGGACGTGGATCTGAACGACTTCGCGACGTTTGCGTTGTGCTATGCCGGGGCGGAGGTGACCGTCGCGCCACCGGGCTGCGGCCCCGAAGATTTCGACGCGACCGACATGGACGAAGACGGCGATGTCGATCTGAGTGACTTCGCCACGTTCGCTACGCGTTTCACGGGATAGGGACTCGCCGGATCCGTCAGAGGCAGGGCATCAGGAGCGCGCGGCGTCGACGACGGCGCTGATGGCGCGGATGTGGTCGGGGGTGGTGCCACAGCAGCCGCCGATGATCGACACGCCGGCCGCGAGCAAATCCTTGGCCTTCCGGGCCATGAATTCCGGCGTATCGTCGTAGACAAGTCGGTCGTCCTGCGTTTTGGGCATGCCGGCGTTGGACTGGATGAGCAGCGGGTGGTCCGTGCAGGCCCTGTATTGTCGAGCGATGCGGACCATGTTCTCAATGCCGTTGCCGCAGTTGGAGCCGATGACATCGGCGCCGGCGTCTATGAGGCCGGCGGCCGCCTGCTCGACGCTGACGCCCATGATCGTAAAGAAGCCGCGCGGAGTCGGGTCGAAGGTCATCGTAGCCATCACCGGGACATCGGAAGATACCTCCTTCGCGGCCTTGATGGCTAGCGTCGCTTCGGTGAGGTCGGTCATGGTTTCCACGCAAATCAGATCCACACGGGCGTCGATCAGAGCTTGCATCTGTCTGCGGAAGCCAGCGAAGATGTCATCGGGGTCCGCATCTCCGTACGGCCTGAGGAGCCGGCCGCTGGGACCGCAGGAGCCCGACACGAGGGCGCGGCCGCCAACGGCGCGGCGGACGGCTTGGGCGGCATGGGTGTTGATCGGACTCGTCCTGTCCTCGAGCCCGTACATGGCGAGCTTGGCGGGGGAGGCCCCAAACGTATTGGTCTGGATGATTTCCGCACCGGCGTCGAGGTAGAGACCGGCGATCTCTTCCAGCAGTTCCGGTCGCTCAAGATTGACTGCTTCGGGGCACTGCCCCGGGCGGAGGCCGCGCTCGAAGAGCATGGTGCCCATGGCCCCATCGGCGACGAGAACGTCTCCTCGGCCCAGCCTCTGGAGAAGGGGCTCCATCTCAACTCACCCCGGTTAAGGATTTGACCTTCTCGACGGCGTTGGCGGCATCGAAGCCGTAGGCATCGGCGTCTATTCGGCGAGCGAAGTCGGCATCGACGGGAGCGCCACCCACGATGACCTTAACGCGGCCGGTCAGGCCCTTCTCCTTGACCATCTCCACGACGGTCTTCATCACCGGCATGGTCGTGGTCAGAAGGGCGGACATTCCAATCACTTGAACCCGGTGTTGTTCGACGGCCTCGAGGAATTTCTCTGGAGCGACGTCGTTGCCCAAGTCAATCACTTCGAAACCCGCTCCTTTGAGCATGATGCCGACCAGGTTTTTGCCAATGTCGTGGAGGTCGCCCTGGACGGAGCCGAGCACCACTGTGCCTCGCGTGGGCAGGTCCTGCGTGACAAGCAGGGGGCGCAGCCTGTCCATGCCGGCGTACATGGCCTTGGCCGCCAGAAGGACATCGGGCAGGAAGATCTCGTGGGCCTTGAAGCGGTCGCCCACCACGGCCATGGCGGCGATGAGACCTTCATCGAGAATCTGTTTCGGGGGGACTCCCTGGGTGATGGCGGCGTCGGTCAGCTCGCCGACCTTCTCCTCCTCACCGGCAATGAGACTCTTTGAAATCCGAGCCAGGATATCCATCATTCACTCTGCCTCGTTTTGTCGGCGGCCTGTTCCGCGAAGAGCGATTGGATGCGCTCGCGGCAGCCGTGGTCGTCGCAACTCTCGCAACAATCATAGTTGTCGGCAATATCGTGAATGTCTCTCGGTCCAGCAATGAGCACGCCCGAGATGGATTTGAGCGGCTGCATCAGGTAGCTGTCCCTCAGCGAGATGCCGATCTGTTCCGGCTCCAGGTATTCAAAGAGCCTTCTCTGTCCGCTGATGTGCCAGCCGCAGTAGCCCGGGCTGTACCGGAGGATGCCGGTGTCGGACCGCAGCAGGCCCCGACGGTCGAGCTGAGCCCGGAAACGTGCCTGAACCAGGTCAGCGGCCCTGTCGGTGGAGGCCGAGGCTACCGAATCCAGCATCGAGCCGACCGCGAAATCGTTTGCGTCAAAGCACGCCCTGACGGCCCGCTCGAGTTGCGGTCCCATCGTTACGGCGAACAAAGCCAGGCGTTCGGCCGCCGGAAAGATGTCTGCAACCGGGGTGCGGTGCTCGTTGTTTCCCTCGCCTTGGTAGATCGTTCCAAAGCGCGGTTTCGACACGTCCGCCAGCACGGCCGCGGGAGCCGCGTTTTCCGTGAGAAGGCGCAGCGCCGCGGCGTACAGTCCTTCCAAGTGATCCGGGAGTCCAGTTTCAGGCGGAATCCCCTGGAGTTCAAGCACGGCCGCGCGGTCGGGAACGACATGATCCACGTCAAATGTCATGGTCTCGCTCATAGGCTGCTGTGCGGCAGGGTTTCCATACGGTAGCGGTGTGCCTCAGCTTCCATCAACCGGGTCAATTCGGCCTTGACGTCGTCAGGCAGAGGCGACGGTTCGTACGTGGCGAGCAACCGCTCGACCTCGTTGCTGGCGCGTTCCGCGAGCGGGTGGCTTCCCTCCTCCTTCCACCGAGCGCGGTTGGCTCGATCGAGAATCGGTCCAGGGAAATAATGCTCGTCGCGAAGGTACTTGCGGCTGTGCTTGGAGATCAGCAAATGGCCGTCGCGCAGCAACTCTTCGAAGTGTGGGAGCGACGGGAAGTCCTCGCGGGGCTCGATGCCGCGGGTCATGCGAAGGGCCATGCCGCAAATCTCGTTATCCAGGACGAGCTTCTCGAGGCTCAGGCAGCTCTCAAAGTCGATCATGCCCGGACCGGAGATGTTGTTGATGCCGGCGAGAGCGGCAAGGGTAATCCCCATGGCGGACTCGAGCCCGCCCTGTGCGTCCAGGTTCTTGGTGTCACTCAATCCAATATAGGCCTGAGTGGGCACGCCAAGGAACTTGCCGATCTCGTTGTAGGCGCAGTCAATCATCTGGGTTTCGACGGCCCCCATGGGTGTCGTTTCATAGCGGACGTCAAATATCGCCGGCGATCCGCCGTAAAGGACGGGTGTGCCCGGGTTGGTGAGCTGGCTCATGACTACGCCGCTGAGAGTCTCGGCGGTGTGCTGAATCAGAGTTCCCACAAGGGTAACCGGGGCCACGAAGCCCGCCAGCGGCATGGAGATGTATTCCACCGGGATGGAGTATCTGGCGCAGTCGACCAGGTTCTGGGAGGTGACGTCGCTCCATTTCAGGGGGGCCGTAGGGCAACACGAGAAGACGCACAGCGGCTTGGCTTTGAGGGCCTGCTCCGAACCGCGAACGGCCAGTTGCAGGTCGCGCATGATGTTGAAGGCATCAATTGTAAAGGCACCGGTGACCACCGGTTTGTGACAGTACATCAGGCTGAGAAACAGCCGGTAGCTGTCCGAAATACGCTCATGTACGTCGGCCGGGATCATTGCGGTGCTCTGCGAAGCCAAGTGGTCCAGGCGGCTGACGAGCTTGGCGTACCTGACGTAGTCGGCCGTTGTAGGCTTGCGAATCTGCTCGGTCCGTGCATCGAGGATGTTGATGGCCGCCGAGCCCGGTGTGAAGTGGACGTTGTGGCCTGCAAAATCGTGGGTCTGCTCACCCGTGACGCCGAAGAGCTTGAAGGAGGAGGGAGCAGCCTCAAGGGCCTTGTCGATGATGTCGTCGTTGATGAAGACTCGGGCGTTCTCGGCATCCACGCGAGCCCCGTGATCCGAGAGCATGGCAAGAATGCCGTCGTTGTGAATCTCGAGACCCATTCGGAATAGGAGCGTCCGAGCTTCGGAGATAATCTGCTCGATCAGGGAGTCGGTCAGGAACCTGACGACCGGTCTCATGAGACAACTCCTTGAGGCGGTATCAAAGCGGGTGGCGTTCCGGGTGCCAAAACCGCCATGATAGAGGAAACGCTACGGCGGCTCCAGGCCGCCGCGGCGCGCGTCCGCCACACGCGCGGCCATGGATTCTGGCGGGTGCTGGTGAAAAAAGCGCCCGAACACTTTACTTTAGGGGTCGGGGGACCTAGTATTGCGATCGGCGCGGTGATGGGCTGGTTCGGATTTGCAGCCGCGAGGAGCTGCGCCACTCGTATCAACCAGCAGGAGACCCCGTTTATGGAATTGCCTCGCCGCGAGCGCGGAGACGAATTGTTGAAGCCCGGGGAGCTCAGCGATGTGCGCCGGCGACTGCGCAACATCGCGCCACTTCATGACCTGACGTCGGTCATCGCGTGTGCCTTCGATCATCGCACTCGAATGCTGCCCTTCATGTACGCGGACAAGCGGATGGCTCCCGCCGGGGTACGGGCGATCGGGGCGGCGTTGCTGGACGCCGGTTTCCACAAGACGCGTATCGTCCTGCAGCAGTGGAACCCGCACTTTCGCCCCTCAGAGATGCGCCTGGACGGTCGCGTGCCGGACATCTTCATGGTCTCGGCGATGCAGATTCACGGGGCCGAAGCGGCCGCCCTGATTCGCGATGCCTGCCGTATTGACCCGGCCCTGCGTCCGTTGATCATCGCAGGGGGCCCGAAGAGCATCTATGAACCCTGGGACGCCTTCAGCGTCGACCCCAAGGACCCGTGGGCGGCGGACGTGGTCGTCACCGGCGAGGAATACGTTTTGCTCAGCCTGCTGGAAGTGCTGCTGTCAATTCGAGCCGGGGGCGAATCCCTGCGGTCCACGTTCCAGCGGGCCCGCAACAGTGGCCTGCTCGATGAGATTCCGGGGCTGGTCTATCCGTGCGTCAGCCCGTCGGGGGTAGTGGAAGAGCTGGTGGACACGGGCATTCAACGGCTGGTCGGCAATCTGGACGAATTGCCCCACGCGATCCTGGGATACCAGTTGCTGGAACCGCCCAGCCGGAAGTCCACGTTGGGGCTGGAGCCCCTTCCTGCCAGCAAGATCGGCCGTTACAGCCCTGTGGCATCGTTGGTCCTGACCGTCGGCTGCAAGTTCGCCTGCCCCTATTGCCCCATCCCGGCGTACAACCAGCGGAAGCACCGCTTCAAGAGCGGAGAGCGCATCGCCGACGAGATGGGGCGACTATACCAGGAATACGGCATCCG
>CP070685.1:1847902-1858180 GCA_020352895.1 Phycisphaerales bacterium | reverse complement strand
GCGGATGGGCGTTGATCTCCGAAGGCTCCCCGTGCGTGGCCCAGCGCGTGTGGGCCATGCCCCACGTGCCGTGAAACATACGCCCGGATAACTTCTCCTCGAGGGCGGTGATGCGCCCCTTGGCCTTGATGACCTCCAGGTGGTTGTTCTCGGCCAGGGCGATTCCCGCCGAGTCGTAGCCCCGGTACTCCAGACGCTTGAGGCCCTCGATAAGGATGGGCAGGGCCGGCTTCTGGCCCAGATATCCGATGATCCCGCACATAGGCTGTCTTCCTTGCGTTGGGGCGGTCGACTCTGCTCAGGCACGATAGGACCCGCTTAGTACGCTCGGCGCCGGGCCCTGGTTCGCGACGGCACGTCCTCCATGTCCTTCTCATCGGCTATCGGTCGTGCCGCAGGGCAATCGATGCCGCCGCCGCTGGCATCATACCCGAACGTGACCGTTTCCGCCCCCGGACAGGTCGTAAGCCTCGCCGAGTACGACGCCCGCCCGCACCCGCTTCGGCGGAAAAGGTGTCAGGACACAGACCCCTGGCCGCCCCTTGCTTTTCCGAAACGCGCTGCGGTGGTATGTGCCCGCTTGGTTCCGGCGGCGTGTCTACGCTTGGTGATGTGCTACTGACCGAAAACCGGAAGGCCGCTCCTTGCTTTGTCGCTTGGCCGCCCCGTGTCGAAGAACAGCGTGGGCAGGCTCTTGAAGATGGCCACCGGGTGATAAAGCATCTCGACTTCCCCCCGGCAGTTGTACCAGCAGTCCGCGCATTTGTTTTGCCGCGCGGCCGCCCGCAGCTTCTGCACGATGGCCGCCGAAGGGTCCCGGTACAGGTTCGCCACGGCCCCGCCACGCTCCTCCACGCAGATGGCGATGTCACCGGCCGAGTCGATGTTGAAGAACGCCGTGCCCGCCTTGCATCCCGGCACGCCGCCGTTGAGAGCTTGGTCGAACTGCGACAGAAAGTGGCGGTTGCTCAGGAAGTTCTGATACTTCCCGTGCAGATCGACCAGCGTCCGGGACACACTGTCCCGCCCGTGGACGAACCGGCCGCTGCCGGTCTTGCGCTGGCCGTACGGCTGGATCATGAAGTACGCGTCGCGTTCGGCAGCCAACCTCAGCAGCGGCTCGATCTGGTCCAGGTTGTCGTGCAACAGCACGCACATCAGGTTGACCCTTTGCCAGGGGTAAGTGCGCGCTTCGGAGAACCACTCCAGGGCCCTCACCGCCCGCTCATATGCTCCCTTGATACCGCGCCGCTTGTCGTGCTTGGCCGCGTCGGCGTAGTCGATGCTGACCGATGCGCCCCACAAACCCGCACGGAACACGTCGCGGGCCAGCTCCGGCGTGACGTGATACCCGTTCGTGGTCACGAAGGGGAAGTGGTATAGCGCCACCGCCCGGACGACGTCGCAAATGTCTTGGCGCAGGAACGGCTCCCCGCCGCCCAGCGAGATCAGCAGCGATCCCAGCTTCGCTAGCTTGAGCGAGCCTTCCACGAACATCTCGACGGTCTGCTCGTCCTCGGCCCCCTGGACCTCCTTCCAGTAGTCACAGAAGCCGCAGCGGAAGTCGCACCGGTAAGTGACCTGCCACGTGCACCACACCGGATGTCGGCTACTCCAGGCTCGAAACAGCCGCCACTTCTTCTGCGTCGATGAGACCACGAGCCGCTCCATCCAGGACCGCGCAGCCGGAGAAGTTCGCACATTATGTGGCCGGCCCACCCTCGGTGCAAACGCTTGTGAAAAACGGAGTGCCTTAGTCGTTGTGACCCCCCGCCGTACCTGCTCATCGAATCGCTCGATGAGACCTCGGCCGCTAGTCGCCTCGTTCGACTTGTCCCGACGCTGAGCGGCTAGTCGATGGTGCCGCTCCCGGTCGAGCTCCGGATCTCGGCGCCCGAAGTCTCGGGAACATCCAGCTCGTCGGGGTTCTTGCCGTGCCAGCCGCGGTCCGGATCATACCACTGCTTGCAGATGACCTTGGTGCCGTCCTCGTTAAAATAAATCCTTGCCGAGATGTGACGCTCGCTGTCTTCGTAGATCCACCGGTCCGACATCTTGTTCCACGGTTCGCCGATGGCCTCCTCAACGGCTAAGGGGGTCTGGCCCTCGTGAATGGTCTGCCATCGCTCGAACGTGAGCCTCTCCTCTGCGCAGCCGACCACAAGCACTACCGCGAACGCCGCCAGCATCAACTTGCTGAGTGCCCGAATGATCATGTCAGACTCCTCCACCCTGTTTGTGCAGCCGGGGGCAGCCTGCCCGCCTGGCCTGCCCGCCGGCCGAAACTGACCTGCATCATGCCGGGCACACTGCACCTGTCAAGGCCCCACACACACGCCGCTTACGGTGGTTTGAGCTTCTATATGGTGGGCGGATCCGTTCACTCAACCGCTATTCCGGCGGCCCTGTTCGACCGCACCGCTGCGTCGCCGGCCGATCTGAACTGTCCCGCGGGCAACCGGGCGCAGATTGCCTTCGTCAGCATCGCCGGGACCACCTTTGAATTGCAGGCCAACGCTCCGCGCGCTCTACGTCATACCGCGTCGTGGTCACCGAACCGTGTACAAGAACTGAGTAGGCCGAATCGAGCACCAGGGGAACGGGTTTTCGCGGATCCGGCCGCTTCTTGGGGCTGTAATTCCGGCCCGGCAACCCCTGCCGGTCCTGTGCCGGGCCGAGGAACTCATGGGTAATCCGCCCGATTTTTTTCGGCCGAACACGTCACCCTCAACCCTGCATCCTCTCAGGGTCAACATTACGACACCGCCAAGCGTGAAACTTGGGAAACTGCGCCCCCCTTGACAGCGTCTGTAAACCAATTCGTGTCCTGCGAGATTTATTTTTATCAGACCATACGCTATCCTGGTCCACAGGAGCTCCGGCTGGCGGGCGCGAGGTCATCGAAGACACTTCCCGTGAAAACCCTCATCCGCGTGCTCCCGTCGAGCGTTCGGCTCGGTTGGCGCAGTCCGAATGCCTCGACGCCTGTCGTTTCGTTCGCGGCGTTTATCTGGGCCAGGGACGCCGCCCGGACGATACAAGCCCGTGGGGACCTGATCGTCCGTCGCAGACCTCCCTGGACCAGAGGGGATATGCTCCGTCCATCGGGCGGACCCAGTCTGTGTTCCGTTCAGAGGAGGTACCGACATGGAATTCGTCGAATGGCTCGGTGACAGTCTCATGGAGATTGTCGGCTGGTTCGAAGAAATGATCCCGATCTTCCAGATCGGAATTGAAGGCTAGGAGAGGCACACGTGATCAACTATCCACTCAGTCCTGTTGAGAAGATCGTGGTGCAGTGGTCGGGCCGTGTGATCACACTCCTGGCCCTCACCGCCATTGTCTTGTTCGGCGCCATCGCCATGGCCTCGTCCTAGGCGCACCCGGCGCACGCTTGGGAATCGGCCCTGAACCGCGACGTCCGGCGGGCGGAATGCCGCCGGTTTATGACATCGCGGGCACGCGGTAGCGGTTACGCGTAAACTCAATGGCAAACGAAGCGGCCATGGCCATGCAGACGGCCGCACCGAACATCGCCGCGTGAACTCCTACGCCGCTGTGCGTTAGAACCAGGACCCCTGTGCACCCCAGCGCGCCCGCGGCGAGAACCACAAGAGCAAACACCCGCCCGCGGACGGAACCGAAGCACTTCCACAACGCCAACTTCGGCGGCACCAGGCACGCGAGCAGCGCCAGGACGGCCACACCCACAAAAGCCGACTTGGTCAACGGACTCTCCGACTTGAGATAGCGATTGGCCAGCAGGCCGCTGACCGCATTGGCCAGCAGATAGCATCCGGGAACGTCCTCGACGATCTCGGTCCCGTAGCGGACCGGATAGCGGTCCGCCTTGAAAAACAGCCGACTCTGACGCACGTCTCCGATCACGACGATCTTGCCCGACACGAATGTACGCAGTTCCTCCGGCGTCGCCTCCAGCACCTTCTCATAGCTGATCTGCCGGCCCGCCCACACTTCAGGACGCTCCAGCGGAAAGGCCTTGAAGCCCAACACGTCGCCCCGCTGCGTTCCCAGCCTGTCCTCAGAAACCTCATACACCGTCGTCAGCCCCACGTCGTCTACGCCGGGATCCCGTCCGCCTCCTTGCGCCCGGTACACGAGATGCAGGGACCGGCTTGGCGCCGGCCAATCGATCGCCACACGACAATCCGGCTGAACCACCGCGGCGAACGCCGCCAGTACCACAGCCGGATACATGTTCTCGCCACGACGCATGGCCATGAGAAACTCACCCTGCCGTTTGACCATGTCTCGAGCCAGGATCAACCCGTGCCGTGCCACGTCCTCAATCGGCCCGAACAACGCGTCGCTGAGGTCGGGCCGCCCCTCCGGCCGATACCGGTCCACCGCCAGAACCACTGGGACACCCGCCCGAGCCAGGGACCGCACCCCCTCAACAAACGCGGCGTCTCCGGGCTGCGCTGTGCGGAAGTAGTAATCCCATAGGACTGCCTGCGGCGCAGCCTCACCCAGACGTTCCATGATCCGCCCATGCATGGCCCGCCACGTTCTGATGTCCCGCGACACGCCTTGCACCCTCTCAGCGGCGGCCAGCTCCGGAACCCTGCTGATGGATTCCTCGGAAATGCCTACGATCACGAAACCCTGAGGACCCACAGCGGGACCGGCCACCTCCAATGCTCGCCGCGTGTCGCGTCCATAATCCTGCGCCACGGCCTCCCGCCGGACTCCGAAGACCACCGATACGAGCGAAAGAAAAACCAGCGTGGCCACCACGGTCCCGCCCCACAACCCCACGCGCCAGTTGGCTGCCAGGCCGATGCCGATACGCCGCAGCCGCTTGCCCAACGGCAGACGCCGTGTGAGGATCGGCTTGCGATGCAGGCACCTCTGCACGTCGTCGGCTAAGGCGGCGGCTGACTCGAGACGGTGCTCGCGTTCATACGTCAGGCAACGTGAAATCAGCGTCTCCAGGCTCGCACCGTACGCCCGGCCGCGAATCCGCGGCTTCTTGGGCGTTTCCGTCTGGATGCGGTGTAGCAGGGCGTCGTGGCCCGTCATATCCCCGACCGGATTCAGGCTATAGGGGTAATCGCCCTCGGTAACGATCTCGTAGAGCATCACTCCGAGCGACCAGATGTCGCTGCGATGGTCCACCTTCATCAGTCCGCCCCAGGCCTGCTCCGGAGACATGTACTTGATGGTGCCCAGAATGTGCCCCAGCTCCGTCTGGGCCCGGCGGATCCGCGTGGGCCATTCATCGCTGTGCACGGCCGAGAGCCCGAAGTCCACGATCCACGGCTGTCCGTCCCGGTCCACCAACACGTGCTTGGGTTTCAGATCGCGATGAATCACCCCTTTGGCATGCAGGCCGCCGACCACACGGCAGACCCGCGCAAAAACAGCCAACTTGCTCTCCAGAGTCGGTGCGCACTCCGCCAGATACTCGTCCAGGGGGCGCCCGGCGACCAGTTCCATGACCAGGTAGTGCATCCCCCCGACGCTGCCCGAATCGAGGTGGCGGGCCACGTACGGGCAGTCCAGCGACTTGAGGATTCCGATCTCCCGCTCCCGAAAGCGATCACCCTGTTCCGGCGAGCTGAACTGCAGCAGCTTCAAGGCTACGAAACCCGACGGCTCCTTGAGGCGCAGCGCCTTAAACACCGCGCCGGAGGCTCCTTGCCCCAGACAGGCTACGCAGAAATAGTCCTCGATGATGGGGAGCGTCTCCGCGGGCCAGGCTTCGCGCAACCGCTCCACCCGCCCGTCACCGGCCAGGGCCCAACGGGCGCATTCCAGCAGAGCCTCGTCATCCACTCTTCCGGCAGCAAGGCCGGCCAGAGTCTCCTCCAGCGAGGCAGCGTCCATGTCGCCTCCCCAAGATGACTGATCGTGCCGCCGGGCGGTTGCGCGGCACGCCCCACCCGGCCCTCTCCCGGGCCTGCGGAACGTGTGCGAACGGCCTATTTTATTGACTCCGGTCTTGGCCGGGTAATACTACCTGTTCGATACTTGATTAACGAGGCCACCGCCGCGCCGACACCGAGGGTCCGGGACCTGTCTCCGATATCAAACGAACCCTGGTGGACGACTCTCTCTGCGAGCTCCCTTCTCGAGCTTCGACAGCGACTGCTCCGCTATGTTAGGGCCGCGTTCGGACACATCCTCGCCGCCGATATCGAGGATATCGTCCAGCAGGCTTTCGTCGCCCTCTACAGGCAGCGCGAAAAGGTCAACGCCAAGGACGACGGCCTGTTCCGCTTCCTCAAAACCACCGCCAGAAACCTGTCCCTGGACCACATGCGGAAAGCCCGTCGCCGTCGGAAGCACTTCGACCAGATTGTCTCCAGTAGCCCGGACCCGAGCGAGTGGGACGCAGTCTCTCCCCTTGAGTTCGCGGAAGAAAAGGACCGAATCTGGGAAGTTTTCTGCGCGCTGAGCGAACTCGAGCGTTTGGTTCTATGGAGCTACGCGGTTGAGGGCAAGTCCGTTCGCGCTATTGCCCGTGACCTCGATCTGAACTGGCACCGCGTGGCTGTGATGCTCTACAAGGCCTTGCGCCAGATGCGCAAGTCATTGGAAGCTTGAGCGGCCAGGCGGGCCCTCTGGCGATCGAAGTGAGGCGGTCTGCGATGAACCCGACCAATCAGCCCACCCCGGGCCATCCGCCCGACCGGGAACGGAAGCCTCTTTCAGCGGACGAGCAGCGATTTCTCACCGAGTTGTTGGACAACTTGGCGGACCCGGACCCCACGGCAACCGAGCAGGTGATTGGCGCTGACCCCGACGCGGTTGAGTACTACGGGGAGGCGGACCGCCTCCGGAGCAGAATCCGGGCGGCCTTGACCGGCGAAGCGGAACAGCCCCTCGCGCCGCACCAGGAGCAAGTGGTCAAGGACATTGAGGCGGCCCTGGCCGCGCAACGCACAGATGCGGTCAGGGCCGCGCCCGGCGATCCCCTGGAGGAACCGCCCGGCATCCTGACTTCGGTCACTCGACACCTGCCTCCCGAGAAGGCCATCGAACTGTACCGCAAGATCACGCCGGTCTTCGTCTACCAGGTGCTCAGCAAGCTGGACGAGTCTGCCAGCCTGCGTGACGTCCACCGCATCGTGGATCACCTGTGCAGCGAGCCGGTTCAGCAACGGCTCCAGACCTGCGAGCACGCACGCGACGGCATCCTCGAAGAGTTCCGCGAGGTCCTCGGCCGCAGCGATGTGCACAAGAAAATCACGCGCGAGATGTTGCAGCGCGTGCTCGCTGAATCCGGAGCTATGAACGACCTCATGGCTATGGAAAACTGCATCAAGCTGGCCCGCACCAAGGCGGGCTGATCATCTCATTCGTTACGGGGCGGTGCGATCCGCATGGAGGGCACGAGGCACATCCGGGTCAGCATAGAAGAAGGTGGGGGTTATGGATTGCAAGAACATGCCGATCGGCGATGCAGGCGAAAGCCTGCTGATTCCATTTCGGGATGCCGGTGACTTTCCCTCCTGTGATGGGCGGCGCAGTGCCCAAGCCGACTCCGGTCTCGCCCCGGTTCGTCAGAGCCGCGGGAACGGCAGACGGCTGCACGGCACGAGTAGCAAGCAGAGCTACAGACCTCTGGTCGCAGGCATCACCCACGACCTCAAGAACCTGCTCTGGGCCGCCCGCATGCATGTGGGCTTGGCTCGCGAGCTCCTCCGGCAGGAACACCCCGCTCGAGAGCGACTCGCCGTCATCGACCAGGCTCTCCAGCAGGGAGCCGATCTGGCCCAGTCTCTGATGGGCCTGGCTGGCCGGCCACCACTCGACCGTACGCCCGTCAACCTCAGCGACTTGGTCTGCCGGGCCAGCACCCTGATCCGCGGCATCATGAGCCCCGCGGTTGATGTGGTCACCTGCACGCCCGAGGAATTCGACATCTGGGTAGAGGGAGACCCTACTCAACTGCGGCAGACGCTGATGAACCTGGTCGACAATGCACGGCAGGCCATGCCGCAGGGCGGACGCCTGACCATCATCTTGCGGGCACGACCCGCGGCGGACTTGCAGCAGGCCGCTGGCGACGAGTGCGCGGATCAGGTCGCCGAACTCACCGTGGCCGATACCGGCGTCGGCATGACCGAGGAAGTGCGCGGCCGCATGTTCGAGCCTTTCTTCAGCAGGAAGGGTCACGGCGGCGCCAACGGCATGGGCCTCTGGCTCGTTCAGGGCGTGGTCGCAGATCATGACGGACACATCGCCGTACGCTCGGTGCCGGGCATGGGCACGGAGTTCAGCATCAGGCTCCCGCTCCGCTGCCTGACCACCAGACTTCAACCGGGCCGTTCCCCACACCACACACCTCGAGGTCAAGGTGCGCTTGATATGGCCCGGCGATTGACTGCTGATCAAGCCGTTTCGCCTCGAGATGCTGCCCGCGTCCGTGGAACGGTCGCTCAACGCAGCCCGCGAGGAAGGCGGGGATGGAAGACAAGACGCTGAAGATCCTGATCGTCGAGGACCACGTCCTGACCCGGACTGCCATCGCCGACCGCCTGGAACGCGAGCCGGGAATGACCGTGGTTGGCTCGACCGGCGACGCCGACCAGGCCGTCGAGTCGGCTTTTCGTCTCGAGCCCGACGTCGTCCTCATGGACGTCAATCTTCGAGGCAGACCCGGCTTCAGCGCCGCTCGCCGGATCAGCCTCGGCGTGCCGGGGGTGCGTCTCATCTTCGTCAGCGCATTCACCCATGATTGCTACATCCAGGAAGCCCTGGATATGCAGGCCGCCGGCTACGTCACGAAGCACGAAGAGCCCGGCGTGCTGGTTACCGCCATCCGTAGTGCCGTCGCGGGCGAACGCTTCTTCTCCCCCCGCGTGCGCGAGCGCCTGGTGACGACCGCGACCGGCCTTCAAGTCGCCCCGCCCTCTGGAACCCGGGCCTCCACCCTGACGCCCCGCGAGGTGGAGGTGCTCCGCGACGTGGCTCAGGGCCTGGCCAAGAAGCAGATTGCAGCCCGCCTGCGCCTGAGCGTCAAGACCGTCGACCGACATTGCTGCAACCTGATGGACAAGCTGAACATCCACGACCGCGTCGAACTGGCCCGCTTCGCCATCCGCGAGGGACTCGTGCACTTGTAGGATCACCCCGCGGATGCCCGCTCATGCCGCTCCCGCTTCCCCGCGCCTTACCCAGAGCCAGGCAACGCGACTCGCCACACTTGCCCGCGCGTTCAGAATCTCGCGCATACCCAAGGGGTCGGCCGTGCTACGGAAAATGTCCGAAACGCCAGACCCACTGTTGCAGCACGACCGCCACCGCCGAGCACACGATTCCAACAACCGCAAACTTGCGCCGGCGCTTACGACGGAACGGACCGATCGCACATCCGATCGACAGCAGGGCGAGCGTGGGGCAAAGCAGCGGCACGAAGAACAACAAGAGGCTGAGACTGCCGAGTGCCAGTGACCACATCCCGCAATCCGCTACGTGTGAAAGGTCGCTCCGAGCTCGATGCCTCTTCAGACCCGCAGCATGCCGAAATCGACCAGGTGCAATCCCGCGTTCACGAACATGTACCGAAACGGCTCGCCCGGCAGCCAGGCCGCCGGTGTGCGCGTCCACGCCGGGGGCGGTATGCCGTCCAACATCCCGCTGATCAGACTCCCGAACCGGATGGCCATGGCAATGCCGATCCCGGCATACCCCAGCGCGTAGTAGACGTTGGCGTGATCGCCGGTCGTCCCCAACCTGGGCTGAGAATCGGCAAACATGCCCAAGGGGCCGTTCCACTGATACTCGATACGCGTATCACCCAGTCGAGGGAACATGCCGCGCATGCCACGGGTCAGCGCCGCATACAGGTGTTCGGCGCCGGGAAAAGACAGCCCGTTGTCGTAACTGTAGCGCAGTCCGCCGCCGAACAGCAGCCTTCGGTCGGGCAACTTGCGACCCCAGTAGTAGTCCGCCCCGTTTCCAATCGGTTGAGTAAACGTCGGCGGAAGTGAGTCAAACACCGCGCCGAGACGTTCCGTCACCACACAGCCGTGATGGATCGGCAACAACTCGCGCCGAAAGAACCCCAGCTTTGGCGCATAGGCGTTCGTGCCCAGCACGACGCGGTCGGCCTCCACTTGGAAACCGTCACCGACCAGAAGAATCGGCTGGGTGGCCACGACCTGGCGCACCCGTGATCGCTCGAACACCATGATGCCCCGCCGCGCACAGAGCTGCCCCAGGGCCAATACCAGCCGATATGGGTCCAGCCGGTCACCAACCAGCTCACACTCCAGGCTATGCTCATCGATGATGTCCCGGACAAAC
>CP070685.1:1844344-1847802 GCA_020352895.1 Phycisphaerales bacterium | reverse complement strand
TACAACGGAGTGCCCTCGCGGAGGGCGATCCCGGCGGCGCGGTAGACCTGCCAGTCGTCCTGGCGGACGAGGCGGCCGGTCGCGGGATCGGTGCGCGCGGCGACGTCATACCAGCCCCAGAAGACTCCGACCAAGACGAAGAGGGTTACGACGATGGGCGTGCGGAGCAGCGTAAGCCCACGAGGCGGGACGGGGGCTGCGGAGGACTGCCCCGACCTGGGAGGGAGCTCAACTGCGGGAGGCCGCGAGGTCTCGGTAGACATCGGTGAAGACCTGGAGGGCATCCCGACCAAAGAGGACGAAGCGGGCGACCTCGATCTTGGGGCGTTTGGCCAGTTCCTCGGCAACCACGGTCATGGCGAGCCGCGCCGCGTCGGCCATGGGGTAGCCGTAGACGCCGCAACTGATGGCTGAGAAGGCGATGGAGCGGCAGCCATTCTCGTCGGCCAATTGCATGGCGGTGCGATAACAGCCGGCCAGCAGGTCGGGCTCGCCCTTGTCGCCTCCGTGGTATACGGGGCCAACGGTGTGAATCACGTGCTTGGCGGGCAGGTTGTGTCCGCCGGTGATCTTGGCCGACCCGACGTCGCAGCCGCCGAGGGGGCGGCACTCGGCCAGCAGGCCGGGGCCGGCGGCACGGTGGATCGCCCCGTCGACACCGCCGCCGCCCAGCAACGAGGTGTTGGCCGCGTTCACAATGGCGTCCACCTCTTGTTTGGTGATGTCGCCTTCAACCAGTTCGATCCGACCCCAGGGGAGATTTGTCGCGCTCATGGCATCACGATGTGCCGACAGCGCGACGGTGTCAAGCCAGCGTTGCCGGGTTTCGCCGGACTCAACATTGCGAGGCGAGTTTGCGCGGCTATCGCGCGGCGGGGACGATGGGGGCGGCGGCGGCGAGGAGGTTGGCAGCGAGGGGATCGTGTGGGGCGAGGGGCTTGATGCGCTTCATGGCGTCGGACGAGTCCTGGGGCCGATCGGAGAAAAACAGTTCGTAGGCCAGCAGGATGGCCGCCTGGTCGTCTTTGGGATGGGCCTCGACGTGGGCCTTGAGGGCGGCGACGTGGTCGGCGTAGTCCTCCTTGTTGCGGTAGTCGGAGGCCAGATTCATGGGTAGCTGCATCAGCAGGGGCTGAAGTTCGAAGGCCCGGCGGACGTGGGCCAGGGCGTCCTCGTACATGCTTACGGCCACGAGGCACTGAGCGGCGTGGATGCGCGAGGCGGCGTCCTCGTGGTTCTTCTCGGCGGCGGCGATGAAGGCCCGGGCGGCCTGGCCGTAGGAGCCGGCGCGGAACATGTCCAAGCCACGGTCGAACAGGTCGCGGTAGGAGAGCAGGGTCAACTGCTCGCGCAGGTACCCCTCCTGCTGGCGGTAGTACTCGAGTTCACGGCCGCGGTCATGCCGTTCGCCCAGCCAGTAGCCCTGTCCGTAAGGCCGGCCCCAGTAAGACCAACGATAGCGATGTTCACCGTAAGGCGCGTACCAAGGCGGCGGGTTCAGGTCCAGCAGCGACTGATCGGCCTCGCCGCGATAAGTGTGCTGAAGGCGCTGCTGTAATTTGCGGCGCAGCTCGAACACGTTTTGCCGGTACCGCTCGACGGCGCGGCCGGTACCGAAAGACCAGTCAAGACCACGCGCGGCCAAGCGGGAGTCATAGGGGTAGTACGCGCAGTGAAGGTCGCCGTATGAATGGGACCAGGGGGAACACAGCGGCACCGGCTGCCCGGGTCCGGGCAGTTCGAAGAGCGCGGCGTCTTCATTCGACGCGTCGTCCGGAACGCCGGTGGAGGCCGGAGGAGGCGGCCCTTGGGCCGACAGCCCGAGGGGCAAAGACAGGGTGGCACAGAGTATCCCCGACAGCAGGACAGCCCGTTGGAGGTGCATGGTTTGACCCTTTCCTCGCTGGTCCCTGACCGCTGGGGCCGGGTAGGCTACAGGGGATTATACGCACGAGCGGGCTGGCGAATGCACGCCGGCGCAGGCACTTTACGAATCAGTCGGCTAGCTTGACAGCCTCGCAGAGGCGTTCTTAGCATCCTAGCCGATCAGGAGCGGTCGATGGCTCAGCGGAGTCGGAAGCTCGCCAATCTGCTTTTCATCCGGGGGCTGGCCCGGCAGGTGGTGCCCGTGGCGATCGTCTGGTCGGCCTGGGATTGGTACAAGGTCAATCCCTCCTACGCCGCGGTGTTCCTGGTGCTGACCGGCAACTACCTGCTGGTGTGGGTCTTCAGTTGGGTGGCCCGGTCGCTGCTGAACGGTCCGTGGCGGGTCCGGCCGTGGCAGACGCTGATCCTGATCGCCAACTTCGTGGCCTTGCCCATCGTGTTCTATCGGGTACACGGGGAAATCGTCTGGGGATTCCTAGCCATCAACCTGCTGCTGTTTGTCAGCCTGATGGTCTCGACGGCGATCCTGTTCTACCTGGGCGACAAGCTGCCCGCGAACGAGGCGTTCGCCCTGGGACGGGGCGTGGGGCTACCGGGTGCCCGGGTGACGAATCCCAAGGCCGAATCGAGCGGCACTACATAGTCACGGAACGGTGCAGCAAATCGAGCGGGCGGCCTGTCATGGGACAGGTCGCCCGTTACGTTTCCCGTAGCTCAACGATGTCCAAGTAGTGTCGGCGGGCTAGGAGTCGTAGCCTTCCTCCTCTTGCTCGGCGTTGGCCCGGTCTTCGTCGTCGACGGCCTCATCAGGATCGTGGCTGCCAGGCTCTTCGTAGTCCTCCCCGGTTCCCTGATCGTATTCGGCATCCTCACCGAAGTCCTGATCATGGGCGCGACGAGGTCCTTTGGGGCGGTCGGGGGGATCCATGGACCGTCGGGCATCCGCACCGAGGAACTTCATGAGTCTGGCTTTGTCGTCCTCGTCGAGCAGTTCCATGACCTGCTCGTAGAATTCGTTGGCTCTCTCCTTACGTTCGGCGACGGAGAGCCCGCCGGAGCGCATGTCCTCCTGGACCCCTTCGTAGAGTTCTTCAATCTCAGCGGAGGTGTCCTCGTCCAGGTCGAGGCGCGTGACGTATCGCTTGAGCATGCCGGGCCTCTGGCGGGCCGCCTCCTGCAGGTTGGGCCGGCTGCGGCCAATGGTAGATATTTGACGGAACTTCTCGATCTGGTCTTCGTAGAGCTCCCTCTCCAAGGCCTCGATGAATTCATCGCTGATCTGTTCGACGCGCACGGTCTCGTGGAGGGCCCGGATCTGCTCATTGACTTCCTCTTCGGTTTCGCGGTCGCCAGCGCGGCGAGCCTCACGGATCTTTTCGAGGAACTCGCCCATTTTCTCGCGCTGCTCGTACATCCGGTCCTTCGTGCCAGCCAGTTCTTCTGCGTACTCGACACGGCGCTGTTCGAAGAGTTCTTCGATGATCTCAACCTGATCCTCGTCCAGGTCGAGCTCCTTCTTCATGGCGCGCTCGAGGCGGTCGAGGTTGTAGGTCCTGGGTCCCTTGTCGCGC
>CP070685.1:1819119-1844244 GCA_020352895.1 Phycisphaerales bacterium | reverse complement strand
AGCCGGCAGTTATCGGGCGTCGAAGACGCTGAAGCCGGCGGAGATGAGGTCCTGGATGTCGATCATGCCTACGCAGGCGCCGGCCTCGTCCACCACGGGCAGCTCATCGATGCGGTACTCGCGCATGATCTTGGCGGCGTCCACGACATAATCGTCGCGGCGGGCGGACTTGGGGTTGCGGGTCATGACGTCGGCGATGCGGGCGTCGGCCGGCCGGTCGCGCACGTCGATGAGCCGGCGAAGATCGCCGTCGGTGAAGAAGCCCACCAGGTGCCCGCGCTCGTCCACGACGGCCACGGCACCGCTCGCTCGGGCGGGGCTCTTTTCGGCGGCGCGGCGTATGACGTTGATGTAGTCGCGAATGGTTTGATCCGGACTGATCTGCGGACACTGGTCGCCGGAGCGCATGATCTCGTGAACGCGCATGAGACTGCGGCCGAGCTCACCGGCGGGGTGGAAGCGGGCGTACTGCTCGCGGGGCACGTCCTTCTGGAACATGACGGTCAGGGCCAGGGCGTCTCCCAGCACGAGCATGGCGGCGGTGGAGGAGCTTGGGGCCAGACCCAGCGGGCAGGCCTCGGCCACGCGGCCGAAGTCCAGGACGATGTCGCAGAGCTGAGCACAGGATGAGTCGCGGCGGCCGGTAATGATGATGATGCGACAGTCGAGCTGCTTGAGGGCGGCCAAAGTGCGGCGAAGCTCGTCGGTCTGGCCGGAGTTCGACAGTGCCAGGACGACGTCACCCGGGCGGACCATGCCCAGGTCGCCGTGGAGGGCCTCCACCGGATGCAGAACGAAAGCAGGCGTGCCGGTGCTGGAGAAGGTGGCGGCAATCTTCTGGCCGATGAGCCCGGCCTTGCCGATCCCGGTGACCACGAGTCGGCCCTTGGCGTTGGCGATCTCCAGGACGGCCGCGGGGAAGGACTCGGGATCCAGACGCTCCAGGACGCTCCGGGCGGCGTCGAGCTCCTGCTCGATGATCTGCCGGCCACGCTGGAGGATGGCTTTCCTGTCGTTGCTGGGCTGCACGTGCACTTCACCTCAGAGCGGCAGTTTCCTCCGCGCGGGGGGCGGAATCGCGACCCGGCGGTTAGAATACGGCCGTGCCCAAGCTGAAAGTCTCACAGATATCCCTGGCGGTCAAGTGCCAGCTTCTGTTTGGTCTGGCCGTGCTGCTGATCATCGCCGCGGCTCTGGCGGTCCCGTGGTTCCAGATGAACAAGCTGGTGGACGAGCTGCACCGGCGGGAGGCCATGCACATCGCCGAGCAGGCCCGGGAGCGAATCGACCTGCGCCGGGACGAGTGGACCACAAATGAGCCGAATGTCGAGCTGATCAAGATGCGCCCGGGGCTGCTGGAGGAAGAGAGCCTGGACCCGTTTGTGCGGCGGGCGCTGGAGGGAATGGTGGGGCCGCACGGCAGCGAATTCCGGCTGGAGCGGGTGCAGGATGAGGAGGGCAGGGAGTGGTACCGGCTGGCATTGGCCGTGCGAGACGAGGCGGGCCACGAGCCTTCGCACCGCCTGCTGGGGGCGGTGTCGGTGCGGATGGAGGCCAAGTTCTCGTATCTAACCAAGTGGAACAATCTGCTGGTGCTGATGGCGGTGGTGCTGGCCGGGCTGCTGGCCATTCTGGTCTTCTACCTGGTGGTGACCAAACTGATCCTCTCGCCGGTACGGGACCTGGAGCTGGTGGCTGAGCAGGTCGAGCAGGGGGACCTGCAGGTTCGTTCGACCATCCAGACGGGGGACGAGTTCGAGGATCTGTCGCACACCTTCAACCGCATGCTGACCAGCCTGGCCAAGTCGCGCGACGAGCTGGAGACGATCAACCGTTCGCTGGACACGCGGCTGGGCGAGCTGGCCCAGACCAATGTGAACCTGTACGAGTCGCACCGGCTGCAGTCGGAGTTTCTGGCGAATGTGAGCCACGAGCTCCGCACGCCGCTCAGCTCGATCATCGGGTTCGCAGAGTTGCTGCGTGATGCCACGTCGCCGGATCAGGATACGAATCAGACGCAAGCCGAGGCGTCCGGGCCCGCACCCGCGTCACCGGAGGCGGCCCAGCGCGTTCATCGCTACGCGACGAACATCCTCACCTCCGGGCGTATGCTTCTGGATCTCATCAACGACCTGCTGGATCTGGCCAAGATCGAGGCGGGCAAGGCAAAATTGCACCGCACGCGGTTTCGAATGGCCGAGATCTGCGAGGAGCTGCTGGCCTTCACCAAGCCGCTGCTGGACAAGAGGGATTTGCGGCTGAATCTGGAGATCGAAGAGAGGCTGCCCGAGCTTCATTCGGATGCGGGGAGGATTCGGCAGATTCTGTACAATCTCCTGAGCAACGCGATCAAATTCACGCCGGAGCGGGGGACGATCGCGGTGAGCGTGGGCATGCTGGACGAGGAACACATGCGCGTCTCGGTCCGCGATACGGGGCCGGGTATTGCCCCGGAAGACCAGGCGGCCGTGTTCCAGAAATTCCGCCAGGTGGACGGCTCGCTGACGCGCAGACAGGGCGGCACGGGGCTGGGGCTTCCCATCAGCAAGGAGTTGGCCGGGCTTCTGGGGGGCTCGCTGACGCTCAGAAGCGAGCCGGGCAGGGGATCGACGTTCACGCTGACTATTCCTCTGGAGTGCCCGGAGCAGGCCGAACGGCCGCTGGTGCAACTGAACATCTGACCGGGCTACTCGGGGCCGGGGCCAAGTCGATCAGTAGAACACGGTCAGTATCAAGTGCTGCTCGGCAGAGTGCTTGCCTTCGAAGATGCCCACCGTCTGGGTGGCGAACTTCACCTCGATTTCCGGGTTCCTGTCGCACCACTCGTTGAACTGCTCGTCCATGTAAGATAAGGCGCCTTCGCTTAGCTTGGCATGGAAAGTACGGCACCGCGTTGCATTGGCGCCCTTGACCATCGCTCTGGTCAGGACCAGATCGGAGGCGGCCCGGCCGATGGGCACACGCGTATCGCCCATCATGGACCCGCCCGGCGAGACAGAAGCAGATACCTCAGCATCATCCACCAGCCGGATGGTCTCCTCGGAAGGATCGACGGCCGAGGGCATCGAACCGGAAGAGCCGGGACTGGGCGCCGAGGGCCCGCCCAAGGTCTGGTTGCGGCACACGTTGCAGAGCAGCTTGCCGGCGACGAAGCCGGCCATACCCCGGTCAAGATGCTCCTGGTAAATACTGGCTCCACAGCCTTGACAGGTTTTAACGTCATCCACGACAGGTTCTCCCGATCACGGAGCCTACGTATCTGACTCTCTTGACGGATATGCCCCATGCTTCTGGGTTCAGGTTAATTTTACGGCCGGAAGCATGAGGATACAAATGGAAGCCACCGGGGAGTCGGGCGGTCTTTCGGCTCAGGGTGAGGAGGGCGGAATCAGCCTGGACCGCCCGTAACCCAGCTTCTCGGCCACTGTGGCCAGACGGTCCAGCTCGTCCGGAGACAATTCCCTCACGCTGCCCAGTTGGCGGGCCGCCAGAAGGGTCCGAGCGGCGTGCTCGAGCTTTTCCAGCTTGTGGTAGGCGTCCGAGAGGTCGGCCCCAACGGTTAGCGATCCATGCCGCTGCAGGATAAGCACGTCGTGACGTCGGATGAGCCCGCGGATGACCATGGGGCCTTCCTCGCTGGAGGGAGTGGCATACTCGGTGGTGGGAATGGCACCGAAGGCGACGACGACCTCGGGTATGACCGGGTCGGCCAGGGAAAGGCCGGCAAAGCTGAAGGCGTTGGTGACGGGCGGGTGGGCATGAATCACGGCCTGCACGTCGGGCCGCTGGTGATAGACCTCAATATGGAGAGCCAGTTCGCTGGACGGCCGGCCCCGTCCGGCCAGCACGCGCCGCTCGAAATCCAGGTAGAGCAGGTCGGCCGGATTCAACTCGCCGAGGCAGGTCCCGGACGGCGTGATGAACATGCGGTCGCCCATGGCCCGCGCACTGATGTTCCCGTCAGTTGCCGCGACGAAGCCTTGCGCGTGCACCCGACGAGCGATGTCGACGATCTTGCGCCTGAGCTGCCATTCTGCGGGCATTGACCTTCTGTCATCCCTCTATGTAGGGCCGCGGCGGTATCCTGTGAGTTCCTGTCACGGATGCCCACGCCGGCCACGGCACGTCACGGAAGGTGGGGGCAACGATAGAGCGTGCGTCCGTCGGCGGCAATCTCGTCCACCACCCCGATGATGACCGATCGGACCGGGGCCATGGGGTCGTCGATTACCTGCCGAGAGGAATTCCCCTCATCGATGACCAGGACCGTTTCCCCATCGCCGGCATAGACGGTGTCGAGGGCGATGATGTATCCGCCGGTCGGGGTCCCGTCCGGATGAATGCGATCGACGATCAGCAGCCTGCGGTGATCATACACCGGATGGTTGATCGTCGAGTAAATGGCACCTTTCACTACGCCGAGAATCATGGGAACCCCCGGACACCGACATTCCAGCCGGCTGTGGCCGGACTCCTACTCCCGGCGATGCACGCCATCGACGATGCCGACGATGGTGTGATCGACGGGAACAAACCACGGATCGAGGGCCAGAGCGGCCTCGCGCCCGCCCTCGTAGTAAATCAACTGCTCGGGGCCGGCTTGTTTGGTGGCGTCGGCGCAGACAAGGGGCCGACCGGACGGCTGGAGGGTCTTGTCCAGCGGCTCGACGATGAGCAGGGGCACGCCGGTCATGCCCTCGACACTGACGCAAGGGGTCACCGTTCCAATCACCCGACCGAACAGCACGTCATTATCCCTCTTCCGAAACACCGCCGGGGCGTTCAGTCTCTCGGCCCGCAGAGAAGAACCGCGACGTCTCAATCATGTTGCTGACCATCTCCGAGTGAAGCGACGGAATGACCGTCGTGCACACGTCGCATTTGTGTTCGTCCAGGACGCTCGTGCCGATGGCCACGGCGGCCTCGACGTCGGCCACTTTGCCGGTAAACAGTACGATTCCCTTGCCGCCCAGTCCGTCGGCCAGGCGAATCTCCTTGACGGTCACGGCGGCACCTTTGACTCCCACATCGGCCGCGTGGATGGTGGCGGCCACGGTCGAGGTCTCGATCACTCCCAGGGCGTCGTCCGCTTCGGCTCGACGCGCACCGAGCACAGCATCGTGGACCTGCTCATGCACGTCCGGCAGGATGACACGATCGACCAGGCGGTCGCCGGCCACGCGCAGGCCTTCCTCGAAGGACTCCTCCACAGCGGCCACCGTGCCCCCCACGAGCACCAGATACTTGCCCCGGTGCACCGTGCCCGAGCGCAGCATCTCGATGGGTGCCTTCTTGACCATGGCGTCGCCGGCGAGAGCACCACGGGCGATGCTGTCCAGTTCGATCAGAGCAATGGCCGGAAAAGTTTTCATACGATTCGAAAGTGGTCCACCAAGGTGCAGCGTCTGGCGCGGGAGAAATGGCGGGCCTTGGTCAGGCCCTCTCCCGTGGGGCTGGCGATGGTGAAGGAACAATAGCCCTCTCCGCCGGCGGCGAGTCCCGCGACGGCCGGACCGTTCTTGACGAAAATACTGCAGTTCATCACGCGGGCCATCTTGCTGAGATTGTCCAGATTCTTGGAGTGCATGACGGCCGTGTGACGCATGCCCTGTTCCGAGCGCACGGCCAGGTCGATGCCTTCGTCGGCGGTCTTGACCCGGACCATGGGAAGGACCGGCAGGAGTTGCTCGGTCCACACCAGAGTGTGATCGGCGGGAACCTCCATGACGGCCAAGCGCACCGAAGCATCCGCCTTGACTCCGATGCGGGCGAGGATCACGTTGGCGTTCCGGCCGATCAGGTCTTTGTCCACGACGGACGGTTTGCCGGGACCGTTGTTCTCGACGAAGAGCGCCCGCTCCATCTGGCGGGCCTGTACGGGTGTCAGCCTGATGGCCCCCTGCCGGGTCATGGATCGCACCAACTCGTCGGCGATCGAGTCAACGACGATGAGCGTCTTCTCGTCGACGCAGACGACGTTGTTGTCGAATGAGGCGCCGTAGACGACGTCGCGGCCGGCTTGCTCGAGGTCGGCAGTTTCGTCGACGACCACGGGCGGGTTGCCGGGGCCGGCGCAAACGGCCCGTTTGCCACTGTTGAGGGCCGCCCGCACGACACCGGGCCCGCCGGTCACGACGATGAGGTTCACGTCGGGATGTTTCATGAGGGCCTGGGCGGACTCGATGGTCGGCTCGGCCACGGCGGTGACCAGGTTGGCGGGGCCGCCCACCTTCAGGATGGCTTGATTGATCAGGTAGACATTGTGTACCGAGCAGCGCTTGGCACCGGGATGCACGTTGAACACGACTCCGTTGCCGGCCGCGACCATGCCGATGGTGTTGCAGATGATGGTGGAGGTCGGGTTGGTAATCGGCGTGATCGCCCCAATGACGCCGAAGGGCGCGGGCTCGAAAAGGACCAGCCCGCGATCACCGGAACGAGCGTCCGGCGTGAGGTCCTCGGTGCCGGGCGTCTTCTCGGTGACGGTGGAGTTCTTGACGATCTTATCCTCGATGCGTCCCAGGCCGGTTTCCTCGTGAGCCATCCGGGCCAGAGACTCGCAGTTGGCGGCCATGGCCTGGCGGATGCTGGCGACGATCTGATCGCGCTTCTTGATGGTCATTCCCATCAGTTCGCGCTGTGCGGCGGCGGCGGCATGAACGGCCGAGTCCACGTCGGCAAAGATGCCCTCGACGAGCTCGACGGGGGGAACCGCCGCCGCAGGCGCTGCGGCCGAAGCCGGTACGCCGGGGACGGGGACTGCCCCGCCGAGACGTTCGACCACCTGGCGAGCGATGCGTTCGACCTGTTGTTCGGTCAGTCCGGCCATGGGTCAGCGCCCGAGGAAACGGGTCATTCGGCTCCCTTCTTGTATTTGATCTGGCCGTTGACTTCCCAGTTATCCACGATGGCCATGATCACCGCGTCGCAGGGGCGCTTGTCCGTTGCGACGGTCTGGCGGGCGGAGCTGCCCGTGGCGTAGAGGACCATCTCTCCGGGGCCGGCGCCGACCACGTCCGCGGCGACCACGTGCCCGCCGGACTCGTGACCGTCCAGATCCACCTGGCGGAGCAGCATGAAGCGCAGCCCTTCCATGCTCTGCTCCTTGCGCGTGGCCACCACGGTACCGATGACTTTGGCCAATAACATCCGTCCTCCTCGCTCCGCGTAGCGGCCGCGACGGACGCGACCACAGGCGGAGGCCTGCAAGCGGAGAAGTCGGGACTATCTGGTGATCTTCTTGACCTCGGCCTTGACCTGCTCGGTCCGACCCAGAGGAAGAACCAGATCGATATTGGTGTGCGGACGGGCGATGACGTGCACGGAGACGATCTCGCCGACGCGTGATGCCGCCGCCTGTCCCGCCTCACATGCCGCCCGGACCGCGGCGACATCGCCGCGCACGATGGCCGTCACGTAGCCGCCGCCGATCTTCTCGTAGCTGACCAGCTCGACCTTGGCCGCTTTGACCATCGCGTCGGAAGCTTCGACCATGGCGGCAAATCCGCGCGTCTCAATCATTCCCAGGGCTTCTGCCATATTCGATACCTCTCAATGCATATTCAGGTTGGCAATAGGCTTACTTTTGTTCCGCTTCGCGTCCGGTGACGCCGGCGATGGCGCTTTCGGCGGCGCGGTAGCCGACGTCGATGTCACGTTCCTCGCCGCCCAGGTACACGCGGCCGAAGCTGCCGTAGGAGCGGACTTCAAGGATGTTGATGTTGGCGGCCTTCTCGGCCTCGTTGGCCGCCAAAGCGGCGTAGGCCGCTGGCTCCAGTTCCATCACGTACAGGGTCTGGCCCGGCTCGATCATGTTGCCGTGACGCATGCGATTAATCAACTGCGTCTGGTGGTCGTCGATGCGGCGGATAACTTGCGAGGACAGGACGCGCGGTTTGCGCCGATCCTTCTCGTCCAGTTCCAGAGCCGAAAGGATGGCCCGGCCAGCCTGGCGCACGTCGGCCTGGGATTCGGAGTGGATCTCCAGCAACCCATAGAGCCGTTCGACGATCTGCATGCCCGGGGTGACATGTGTGGACTTCAAGGCGATGTCCGTGATCCGGTTGATCTCGATACCCGGAGAGATCTCCACGTAGAGCGAGGCCATGCCGGCGATAGGGAGAAACCCTTGAGCCACGGTGCCCAGGAAGGCGGCGTACTGGGGCTGAAGGCTGTCCAGAAACACGTAGGAACGAAGATCTACCACGTAATCGGTCCTCCCGCTGAGACTAAACGGACTCGGTCACGTCCTTGGCCTCCTTGACGATCTTGACGCCGGCGCTGGCCCCCACGCGGGTGGCCCCGGCCTCGATCATTTTCTGGGCGTCAGCGAAGCTGCGGATGCCACCGGCAGCTTTGACGCCAATGCCGGCCTCGCGAACGGTCCGGCTCATCAGGGCCACGTCGTGGGCGGTGGCCCCGCCCGGCCCGAAACCGGTGGAGGTCTTGACGTAATCGGCTTTGGCCCGGCGAGCCAACTGGCAGGCCCGGACCTTCTCCTCGTCGGTCAGCAGGGCCGCCTCAATGATCACCTTGCAAATGGCACGGCCGTCACGGCAGGCTTCGGTCACGGCCGCGATGTCGCGCAGGACCGTTTCGTCGTCGCCGCTCTTGAGCGCGCCCACGTTAATGACCATGTCGATTTCCCTGGCGCCTTCGCGAATGGCCCGGCGGGTCTCCATGGCCTTAATCTCAGGAGTGTGGGTTCCCAGCGGAAAGCCGACCACGGTGCACACCTTGACCGGCGTACCTTTCAACTCACGGGCCGCCAGGGTGACGTAGGTCGGGTTCACACACACGGAAGCGAAGGAGTGCTGGCGGGCCTCCTGACAAAGCTTGATGATTTCCTCGCGGGTGGCGTCGGGGCGCAGCAGGGTGTGATCGATGTATTCGGCGATGTCCCTGGGCAATTCGCCGTCGCCCGGGCGATGGCCGACCCGGTCGGCACCCAGGCCGATGAAATGCCGGACGGTCTCGGGATCGGTACGGCCGGATTCCCGGGCCAGCCGACAGAGCAACTCCGCGCAGGAGCCGCCCAGACCGGAGGGCAGTACCTGACCGGTGCTGATGATGGCGGCGATGCGCTCCACGACGCGCTGCAGGTCCTCGCCGGACAGGCCGGCCAGGTCGCCCGTGGGCGGTGCGTCGGCCGGAGGCGTAGGTGTCGCCGAGGGATTGCCGGATGATACGGACGGAGCCCCGGAGACATCCTCGATCATGGCCGCCCGCCGCAGGTGGCGCTCCTCAGTGCACTCGGTGGTCAGCCAGACATCGACCATCTGCTCGGCCAGGCCCCCGCCGATCAGGCGGGCTCCGAGTGTCATGACGTTGGCATTGTTGTGCTCGCGGCTGTTGCGCGCCGAGGAAAGATCGTAGCACAAGGCGGCGCGGACTCCGGGCATTTTGTTGGCAGCCATGGCCGAACCGATGCCCGCGCCGTCGATGACGATGCCCAAGGTGGCGCGCCGGCCGGCCACGCGTCCCGCCACCGCGTGGGCGATGCGCGGGTAATCCACGGGGTCTTCGCTGAACGTGCCGCAGTCCTCCACACGGTAGCCCTGTTTCTCGAGATACTCGCGCAGATGCTTCTTCAAGCCGAAGCCGGCATGATCCGAGCCGATGGCGACCGAATCTATCTTTGAAGAAGAGGGCATCGTGTCCTTTCGCACCTGCCGCGACGGCGATCGGGCATGGTAGCAAGAGGCCTATTAGTGTCAAGCCGGGGCGGTTGTGCAGCCCGTCGGAATCATCCCAAGCGGCCGCGCTCGCGCGGTGCCTGACCCCTGACCAAGTTGAGCTGATAGTGCCCTATGTAACCTTTGCGCTGGAAGAAATCCAGGGCTTGCTCGACGGTGGAGAAGACCTCATCGGCGGTTTCGGTAATGAAGGGCGAAGGTTCGCACTTGGGCTTCCAGACGACGTAGACGCCTTTGGTGACCTCGTGGGCGTGCTGAAGTTCGCGCTCCACCCCGCTGGAAAGTCCGGGCTTGCCGTTGGGCAGTTCCGGAACGTAGCTGACGATCATGTCGGACTGATCGATGAGCTTGAAGTCCCGAGCGTAGATCTGGCCGTCGATGTCCCCTGCCACGCTGGTGATCTCGCTCACGCTGAAGGAGACATCACGACCGGACACGTGCATGGTGATCGTGTCCTCCCCGCGCTTCGTGGCGTCTCCGGCGTCGATCAGCAGACGCTTCTCGTCGAGATCTCCAGGGTCGAAGGTGATGAAATGCTCGGCCAGCACGTCGCGAAAGGCGTCGATCTCAGCGAGTGTCTCGGGCATGTCCATGACGTGGGTCATGGGGAAGGAGGGATAAACCTTGCGCTTCTCGGGCTCGTAGATGAGGCTGTAGAGGGACTGCACCGTGTCACGTTCGAAGCCGCGGGCCAGGATGTAAAAACACCCGAACTTGCCCAGGCTGGAAGCCAGAATCTCCGTGGCCAGAATTTCCTCCTCGCGCCAGACCATGATGTCCTTGAGGCTGTGGTCTATGTTGTAGTCTCGGTCGAGACATTCGTGAACGGCGTCGAGGTTGTCCACCAAGGTGATGTACAGGTCGGCATCGAACTGCAGCATGTGGTCAAAGTCGAAGGCCGGAAAAAGGCCGTGCTTCCAGCGGAACGTGGCATGGGTGTTGACCAGGATATCGTTCTCGCCCCGGGCCTGGGCCAGAACGTCCTTGAACACGGAGCGACGCAGCGTGTTGAGCCGGCCGAGGGGCAGATCGAGGATGCGGCCGGGCACGACATCGGGCGCCTCGGCATACATCATGTCGCCGATATTGAGCTGTCTGAGAACGTGGCCGTTGCTGGAGGCCAACTCAACCACTTTCCGGAGGAAGGGCTTCTTGTTCAGGCCGACCTGGCCGGTAACGACGACACGCTTGTTGTTGCCTCTGGGAGGGTGAAAGAGGCTGTCTTTAGGGTTCATTCCTGGTTCTCCCGGCGCCTTTCGTTTGAGCTCTGCGCATATAAGACCATAGCCGGCTGTTCGTGGCAAGCGCCTCGTACACGGCGCCCACCTCCACCGCGCGGGAAAGCGCAAAGGGCTCAGCCTTACACAGCGGGGGGCGCACCATGCTGTCGTCGTGGGCAAGCTCGCCACGTTGGCCCGGGCGCCGGATCGGTTTCGTCTCACGAGCCGGCGGACGCCCGGCGAAAAGGACTTCCAGGCGGGAATCTCCGGCCAGAGGCCTTCCTCCTGCGCCCACCTGACTACGGCCCAGTAAGGCCAACACTGGCCAGTTCATGGATGCACTTGCACCAGTTGACCGTCCGGCGCGTTTCGGGGACACTGGTCGTGCGCGGCCGAGGGCCGTGATCTGGCAACAGGAGTGATGCAACGATGGTCAGAGTCTTGGACATGCGCAAAGGCCGTGCGGTCATCTACGAGGATGAGATCTACTACGTCAAAGACAAGACCCACGTCACCAAGGGCAACAAACGCAGTTACATTCAGGCCCGACTCAAGAACTTCAAGACCGGGCAGATCATCGACGTCCGCTTCAAGATGGAAGACCAACTCGACACGCCCTTCATGGAGAACAAGGAGTACGAGTATCTCTATGAAGACGGGGACGCGCTGGTGCTGATGGACACCGAGACCTACGACCAGGTGCACGTGGACAAGGAATTGGTCGCCGAAGGGCCGGAGTTCCTCAAGGCCAACGAACGCGTGACTTGCCAGATCTACCAGGGCAACATCATCCAGGTGGAGCTGCCGCAGGTGGTCGTGCTGGAAGTGACCGACACGCCGCCGACGGTCAAGGGAGCCACGGCCACGAATCAGCCCAAGCCGGCCGTCACGGAGAGTGGGGCGACGGTTCGCGTGCCGCCGTTCATCAACGTGGGCGACAAGATACGCGTGGACACGCGCAGCGGCGAGTACGTCGAGCGCGCGAAAGAGTAGGCGTAGCAGCCGCCAATCCACGGGGCAGACAGCAATCCGCGCCCCACGGGCCGAAAGGTCCGTGGGTTTCTTCTTTGTTGCGCGGGACGATTCAGCGCCGTCACTGGAAAAGGGTGTTGGGATCGTCGCCCGATCGGAACGCGCGCATGGCCCGGGCAATGGCGGCCTCGCCGATTTCGGCGCGGAGCTGTTCGATGGCAGCGACGGCCAGCTCGTCGCAGCGCTCGTTCTCCGGGTGCAGGTTGTGAGCCTTGACCCAGTGCCAGTGCATGTCATGCCGCGCGGCCTGGGCGTCGAGGGCCCGCCACAGGTCACGGTTCTTGACCGGCTTCTTGGCGGCCGTCTTCCATCCGCGGGCCTTCCAGTCAGCCAGCCAACTGGTCATGCCCTGCTGCAGGTACGTCGAGTCGGTGTGCAGATCGACGCGGCAGCGCTCCTTGAGGGCCCGCAGGGCCTCGATGGCCGCGGTCAGCTCCATGCGGTTGTTCGTCGTCGCTGGCGACGATCCACTGATCTCTCGCCGCGTCCGCCCGTACTTCAGGATCGCCGCCCAGCCCCCCGGCCCCGGGTTTCCCTGACACGCCCCGTCGGTGTAGATAGTGACCGCCTTCATGGAGGGGATAGTAACTGCCCGTCGCTCGCCCGGCCACCGCTGCGCGCGGGTACGGGCCAGCACATGGCCACAGAATCTGGGTGCGTCGAGCACTTGACACGCGCGGCTGCCCGCGTATACTGACCATTGTGGAGGTTGTGTGTGCTTGTGCCCGCCGAAGTTGAGGGCGCGCAACGCGGCACAAGCGATTCCTGCCTGTCTGGAAGGAGGGAGAGACATGCCAGACTCTACCGTTTTCTCATCCTACATTTGCGTACCGTCGCCAGGAAAACCACGCCGCATCAGCTTGTTGTCCTGGTCAGCCGGAGGTCGTACGCGGCTGACCAGAGCGGCAGCAGGTGGGTCGCTCGTGCCGTGACAGAGTGCGATAGTTGCGCCTGACTACGTAACGCAGCTTTGTTCTGCGCGTACGCGCGCCACAGAGGTGGATCTACCCCAGTCCCCGTCGGCCGGGCAGAGCTACCCGCGCGAACGCGGCGCGCAGCGGTTCGGGTCTGTAACCGACTGGCTTCAACATCGGAGAGGGGAGAGAGCCAACATGTTTGAGGAGAACAGGAATGGCGATCATGGCAGGGGCTTTGAGCTTCTTCTTCGTGCCCCTGGGAATCTTGGAGGCGACACGGGCGCATTCTTAACCGTGCGGCAGAGGTCAAGGAAGGCGACCCTCGCTCTGCGCCCTTCCTGGGTGCGCCTGCTTCTGGTACTGCACGAGGCCTTGCATTGCGATGCCGCCTCCGGATACGAGCCGGAGGTCTGCGGCTGGCGGACCGCAGACCAAATCGCCCAGAGCATGATGGAACGCGGAGGGGGCTACAAGATTGAGCGCGAATCCGTGCGGGTCTACGCCTCGAACATCGAGGCGGCCGTTCGCAAGGCCGTCTCCAGGATCTGGAACGGCGTCTCCGAGCGAGCATCCTTTCCCGGCGTGTTCGAGAACAAGCGAAAGATCGGCAAGCGGTTGTCGCCGCTTTATCGCTTCGTCGTCGAACAAACGGCTGCGGCAAGCCGGGTCTGAGCAGCACGAGGCTCGCCAAAGCAGCCGTTCAGGAAAAACGCCAACGGCTCGGCAGGGCATCAAGGAGCTCGTCGCGCGCGGGCTCCGGTCGTCACGGAACATGCCGACGGCAAACGCGGGTGTTAACGCTCACGTCAAGGCCGACGATAACCAAAATCATAACCATCTTACACTTGCCAGCCACCGCATCGTTGCTATGGTTAATCCTGCACCGGGCTCCCGATGGGAGTCCCAGAAGGAAGAGCAAGGCCGGGCACCATGCACGAGATGCAAACGGTCGAATCCGGCCCGGCCGTCGCCTCGATGGAAGCGGCAGATGGAATGAAAAGCACCGAAGCAACGGTGTATGAACTTCGCTCGATGCTAGCTGACGGCGCGCATGGTGTATCTGCGTACTTACCGATGTGCGTTCCGGCTACAGTGTCGAAGGCATTGACGAAGCCCACCCCTCAGGACGGCCCGCGCCCTATGCGGACCGCCTTACCCCCTCCTGGTCGGTTGGGGGGCTGCACCGGCAGCCCGGCCGGCCGCTCGAGCCTTCAGTTTGAAGCGCTTGACCGCTTCGAGCCGAAGTCCGCGCGGCAGCGCCATCGCGGCCTCGCAGTCGTGCGGATACCGACGTGCCACATCCTGTCGCCCGGCCGTGATCCAGTGGGAGGAAAGCTCAATCACGGCCGCGGCGGACGGATCCCTGACGCGTCTCAAGCAGGACTCCGCCGCGGGGGCGTGGCCCGCTGTGGTCCAGCCTCTCAACTTGGCCTTTTGGTCCGGGAGAACACGTTGCCTTCGGTTGAGCCACCGGGGATGAGACTTGCCTGCCAGGCACCCGCGTGTGGGGACGCACCCGAAACGTGACCGCTCCCTACCAACTGAACACAGGAGGGGAAAGAGCATGAGCATTTTCACTCGCATCAGACAACACGAGCGCGGCCTGCTGTTCCACTATGGCGACTTTGTGCGACTGCTGGGCCCGGGGACATACCGCCTGTGGGGGCGGCTGTGGAATCGGCAGCGCGACGAGATCCAGGTTGTGGATACTCTGAGTACGCGATTCGTGCATCCGCTGCTTGACGTCCTGCTGACCCACGGAGACGTTTGCGAGGCGCTGTACGTGGTCGACCTGAGGGATGATGAGCGCGCCCTGGTCTGGAAGGACGGCCGTCTCGGCTGGATCCTCGGCGCCGGCCGACACGCCTTCTGGAAGGAGCCCTATCACCTGCATGTCGAGACTTTCAACGTACAGGACCTCCGTCTTGAGCACCCTCACCTCGAAGCCGTCCTGGCACACAAGGACAGCTCCTACCACCTCAAGTCCATGTTGGTTGAGCCTCAACAGGAGTGCCTTGTGTTCCACAACGGGCGCCTGGTCAGCACATATCGGGACGGCAAGCACGCGTTTTGGAGTGCCGCAGGCGACGTGGAATGGCAACGGGTCGACACAAGCGAGCAACTCATTGACGTGTCCGGGCAGGAGATCATCACGAGCGACAAGGTCAGCCTGCGCGTCAATCTCTTGGTTACATACCAGGTGGCCGATGCGGTCAAGGCGGCGACGGTTGTGGACGATTACGGGCAGGCGCTTTACCGAGAGGCCCAGTTGGCCTTGCGGGCGGTGGTGGGCACGCGGAGCCTCGACGTCATGCTGGCCGATAAAGAGGCGATTGGTGGAGAGGTGCGCAGCGCGCTGCAACAGCGGGCGGACGACTTCGGCGTCGCCGTCAAGAGCGTGGGCCTGCGCGACATCATTCTCCCCGGGGAAATGAGAGATATTCTCAACCGGGTCATCACCGCGGAGAAAGAGGCCCAGGCCAACATCATCAAGCGGCGTGAGGAAACCGCGGCCGCACGCAGCCAGGCCAACACAGCGAGACTGCTGACGGACAATCCCGCTCTCGCGCGAATCAAGGAACTCGAAATGCTCCAGGAGATCCTCACCGGTGCCCGGACCACGTTCGTGCTCGGGTCGGGCGACCTTGTCGGTCACGTGAGGAGCCTCATCCGAGAGAACGACAACGGTGGCAACTGACTTGTACCATCCGTCGTCAACAAACGGGCGATAAGCAGCCCGCTTCGTCAAATGCGGGCGTGAGGCTTGGACGGAAAACACATCGGCCTGAGGCGCGATCCTTGCGTTATCGGTCGGGGCTTTTTCGGAACCACCTTGTTACTGGAACGCTGTCAGGACCGATTTGGTGCACACGCTTGCCCGGGGCCTACTGGAATCATATATCTGCTATGGTCTCCTCACCGGCGATCCGCGTATGAACACTGCGCACGAGTGCGCGGTGTCCGCCGTGTGGAGTCCCCGGCGTCTGATACGCCTTTCCCCGGACCGCCATGGGAGGGCTGACCGGGCACGCACCCGTCTGGGCTCTGGTACAGCATAACTGGTGACCGTATTCAAGGAGAAACGCGATGGTGTGCGTGCGCAGCTCGTTTAAGCTTGGCGGCCCAAAGCTGCCGGTGTTGGCCTGTGTCGCGGCCGTTCTGGTCGTGGCCATTCCCATCTCAGGGTCCCAGGATGAGCCGGAACCAATCCTGCGGATCGAACAGGACTGGAAGCTGGTGTTAAACGAACCGGACCAAGCGGTACACGCACCGCAGTTTCACACGGTGATGTCCCCGGTGGGGGACCTCGATTCGTTGTACGCTCAGGTGACCTGGAACTGGCGGGAACTGCCGGACTTCGCCCCGGGCGGCCTTCAGATCCAGGGCTGGGCCGACGACGAGTGCCGGCTGCACCGGGACTTCAGCTCGAATGAACTGAGCACCACCGCGGAGACCCTCCGCTGGACCCAAACCATGGAGACCAACGGGGCGGTCCTGACCTTCGCGATTATCAACGGGCAGTCCGCCACGTGGGGCGCGTTCGGGGGCCACAGCCTTCAAATTCAGGGGACGGCGCCCATCGCCTCTCTGAACAATTATGACACTAACGTATCGGCTGCCAATTCGGTAATCACCTACGGCTCGAACCGCGTGGACTCATTGGTCATTACCGAGGTGCGTTACTACGGCGCCGACGGGCTGCTGGGCACGGACTCGGTGCCCAAGGTGGTGTACCAGGGTGAGCAGGCCGACCAAGGCGGCGGCGACACCCCCTACTCGCGACTGTTCAACCCCCTGTCGTAGCAGAGACGTGAAGCTGAAGCCGGAAAGGAGTTAACATGTCAGCGCGTACTTGTCATAGAGCCGGCAAACGCCGCGGAGCCATCGTAGTGTACCTCGTTGCTTCGATGGTGGTGCTGGCGGGGTTCGCAGCCCTCGCGGTGGACGCCGGCAGGCTGTACCTCGGCAAGACTGAGCTACAGGTAGCCGCCGACGCGGCGGCCTTGGCCGGCGCCAATGAGCTGCTGAACGAGAGGCGGATCCACGGCCTTGGGGAGTTGGCGATCATCTTCCAGGTGGCGCGTCAGCGAGCGGGCGCGGTGGCCGGCAGCAATCCCGTTCTGGGGATCGGCCCGCAAATCGACTACAACCCGGCCAACGCGGCGGACGGCGACCTGGTGATCGGCTATCTCCCCCACCTGTACAACACCGGGGAGTCGATTTCCTTATTGGATCCGACCGAGTTCAATGCGGTCAAGGTTCGCGTGCGCCGCGACGAGACGTACAACGGGTCCGTCGCCTTGATGTTCGCGCGGGCTTTGGGCATCGAGACCGCCGACCTCGTGGCCGAGGCAACGGCGGCGTTTCACTTCGGCATCATAGGCTTCAGGGTCACCCCGGAAACGGGCAACGCGAGCCTGATGCCTCTGACCCTGCGGGAGACGTGCTGGGACACGCTCATGGGCACGTTGGCCGGAGAGAACTCGGTCTATGAGGACAACTGGGCCTATGACCCCCTGACCGAGCACGTGACGCCGGGGCAGGACGGACTCCCGGAGTTGAATCTGTACCCCGGGTCCGGCGAGGGCCAGTTGCCGCCGGGCAACTTCGGTACGATCGACATCGGCGGGTCCAACAACTCCACGGCGGATATTGTGCGTCAGCTTCTCGACGGCGTCTCGGCCGAGGACCTGGAGTACCATGGCGGGGAGCTCAATCTGTCCGACGGGCCCATCGTTCTAGCCGGTGACACCGGCCTCAGCGCGGGCATGGCGGACGCGCTGGAGGCCATCGTCGGGCAGACCCGGACGATCCCGCTGTTCAGCGAGGTGTCGGGTGTGGGCGACACCTCCATGTTCACCATCGTGAGGTTCGTCGGCGTCCGCATCATGCACGTGAGGCTCACCGGAGCGATGAACAAGAAGTGCGTCATGCTCCAGCCTGCTCTCGCCGTGGACGACGCGGCCATACCCGGCGACGGTGACACCAGCACCAACGTGTATCATCCGGTGTGCCTGGTGCGCTGACACCCAAGACGGTCGACACGAGGCACGCCAGCAGCGAACAGCTCGCGTGCCCGGGTCGGGGGGACTGATCGCCAGAGCTTCCACCCTATCGCCTTCAAGTACCGCCACAGCGCGAAGTTTGCGTCCCAGGCGCCCGAGTCAAACGCTCGGGCGCCTGACGCGTTTTTACGCGGACGCTTCCGCTGCGCGAAGAACGCACACACCCAGAACCGTCAGACGCATGGCCAGCTGGATCAGACTCGCCCAAAGCGAGGGGTGCAGCCGTCAGGGCAGCACCAGTGCCACCCCGCTGTCTGTCAACACACGGCCGATAAGCAGAGAGAGCTTCGTTGAATGCGGACGGTGGACATCGAGGCCGATTGTATCGCGTGAAGCGCATCCCACATGCGTCGTCGCCCAGGCGTTTTTTAGGAGCCACCTTGTTACAAGGACGCTGACAACGTTAATCTCCTGCACACGCTTGCCTTGCGCATCACAGAATCTTATATGTGCTATGGTCTCTGCATTGACCATCTGCCCATAAAAACCGCGCCCATGATCGCGGTGTTTCCTCAGTGTGGAGGCCCCGGCGTTTGATGCGCCCTTCCCCGGACTGCTAGGGCAGGGCTGACCGGGGGAAGATCGTTACTGACGGCACCGGAGGGGCCGGATCCCTGCGACTCGTCCGCTAGTGGGACGCGGATTGGCAGGGGAGAGCTGAAGCGGAAGCCGGAAAGGAGTAAACATGTCCACGCACTCTGAACATAGACATAGCTGCAAGCGCCGCGGAGCCATCGTTGTATACGTGGCTGCGTCGGGGGTGGTGCTGATGGGGTTCGCGGCCCTGGCGGTGGACGCCGGCAGGCTGTACCTGGGCAAGACTGAGCTCCAGGTAGCGGCCGACGCGGCAGCCTTAGCGGGCGCCAACGAGCTGCTGAACGAGAGGCGGCTGCACGGTGACGGCGAGTTGCTGACCAGCTTCCAGTTGGCACGTCAGCAAGCGGGCGCGGTGGCCGGCAGCAATCCCGTTCTGGGGATCGGCCCACAAATCGACTACAACCCGGACAACGGGGCGGACGGCGACTTGGTGATCGGTTATCTCAGCACCATGTACAACACGGGGGAGGCGATTTCCTTCTCCGATGTGACCGAGTTCAATGCGGTCAAAGTACGCGTGCGGCGGGACGCGACGCACAATGGGCCGGTGGGCTTAATGTTCGCGCGGGTCCTTGGCATCGAGACCGCCGACCTCGTGGCCGAAGCGACGGCGGCGTTTCACCACGGCATCATCGGCTTCAGGGCCCCCTCGGAGACGGGCACCGTGGGCTTGATGCCGATGGCCCTGCGCGAGTCGTTCTGGGACCTGCTCATGGGCACTGTGGCCGGAGAGAACGCGAACTACCAGGATAACTATGCCTATGACCCGCTGACGGGGCAGGTGACGCCGGGCCAGGACGGACTCCCGGAGTTGAATCTGTACCCCGGGGTCGGTGAAGAGCAGTTGCCGCCGGGTAACTTCGGTACGGTGGACATCGGTGGGGACAACAACGCGACTTCAGACATTGAGCGTCAGCTTCTCGAAGGGGTCTCGGCCGACGACCTGTCGTACCATGGCGGGGAGCTCAGTCTGGCCGACGGGCCGTTCATCCTGAACGGTGACACCGGCCTCAGCTCGGGCCTCAAGGACGAGCTGGACGCCATCATCGGGCAGCCCCGGACGATCCCGCTTTTCAGCGAGGTTTCGGGGCCGGGCGACAACTCCGTATTCACCATCGTGAAGTTCGCGGGCGTCCGTGTCATGGACGCGAAGCTCACCGGGGCGATGAAGTTCAAGTGCGTCCTGCTCCAGCCTGCTATCGCCATGGATGACGGGGCCATATTCGGCGGCGACGGTACGACCAGCGAACACGTGTACCACCCGCCCGTCCTAGTGCGCTGACGCCTATGACGGCCGATGCGAGGCACGCGAGCATTGAACAGCTCGCGTGCCTGGAACGGGGCTGGACCGGTCGACCTTTTATCCTTTCGCCTTCAGGTACACCCGCAGAGTGAAGTTCGCGTTCCAGGCGCCCGAGTCAGACCCTCGGGCGCCTGACGCGTTTTTACGCGGACGCATCGGCTACGCGAAGGAACTCACGCAAGACCGACCGGCGCTCGCCAGCCGGATCGAACTCGCCCCAGGGGAGCGGTACAGCCATCAGGGCAGAAACAGTGCCACCCCGCTGTCTGTGGACACACAGCCGATAAGCAGAGTGAGCTCCGTTGGATTCGGACGTTTAGGCATCAAGCGGATTGTATCGCGTGCAGCGCACCCCGCTCGCGTCATTACCCAGGCATTTCTCGGAACCACCTTAATACAGTAACGCTGTCAGCGCTAATCTCCTGCACACGTTTGCCTCAGGCATCACAGGGGCATAGCATGTTGCATGATCTCCTCATTGATCATCTGCCCATTAAGACGTCGCGCAAGGTCGCGGTGTCCCCGCAATGTGAAGGCCTCGGCGTTCGATGTGCCTTTCCCGGAACTGCTATGGCAAGGCAGGCCGGGGGGAGTCGTTACGGACGGCACCGGAGAGACCAGATTCCTGCGACTCCTACGCTGGTTGAATGCGGAGTGGTGAGAGAGAGCGGAAGCGGAAGTTGGAAAGGAGTTAACATGTCAGCGTCTTCGGATCATAGAAACAAATACAAGCGCCGCGGTGCGATCCTGGTATACGTGGCTGCGTCGGGGGTGGTGCTGCTGGGGTTCGCGGCCCTGGCGGTGGACGCCGGCAGGTTGTACCTCGGCAAGACCGAGCTCCAGGTGGCGGCCGACGCGGCGGCCTTGGCGGGCGCCATGGAGCTGCTGCACGAAAGGCGGCTACACGGTGAGGGCGAGTTGCTGACCAGCTTCCAGTTGGTGCGTCAGCGAGCGGCCGCGGTGGCCGGAAGCAACCCCGTACTGGGGATCGGCCCGCAAATCGACTACAACCCGGGCAACGCGCCGGACGGAGACTTGGTAATCGGCTATCTCCCCCACCTGTACAACACGGGGGAGCCGATGACCTTCTCCGATGTGACGGAGTTCAACGCGGTCAAGGTACGCGTCCGGCGCGACGCGACGTACAACGGGCCCGTGGCGTTGATGTTCGCCCGAATTCTGGGCATCGATACCGCCGACCTCGTGGCCGAAGCGACGGCGGCGTTTCAGTACGGCATCGTCGGCTTCAGGGTACGCTCGGAGACGGCCACCGCGGGCCTGATACCGTTCGCCCTGCGGGAGACGTTCTGGGACACGCTCACCGGCACTCTGGCCGGACAGAATTCGGTCTTTGAGGACAACTGGGCCTATGACCCCCAGACGGGGGAGGTAACGCCGGGGCCGGACGGACTCCCGGAGATCAATCTGTACCCCGGGTCCGGTGACGACCAGTTGCCGCCGGGCAATTTCGGTACGGTGGACATCGGCGGGGCCAACAACGCCACGGCAGACATTGAGCGTCAGCTTCTCTACGGGGTCTCAGCCGAGGACTTGGAATACCATGGCGGGGAACTCAGCCTGGCCGACGGGCCTTTCACTCTGACCGGTGACACCGGCCTCAGCGCGGGCATGGCGGACGCGCTGGAGGCCATCGTGGGGCAGTCCAGGACGATCCCGCTTTTCAGCGCGGCTTCGGACACGGGCAACAATGCCCTTTTCACCATCGTGAAGTTCACCGGCGTCCGCATCATGCACGTCGATCTCACAGGAGCCATGACCAGGAAGTGCGTCGTGGTCCAGCCTGGTATCGCCATGGATGACGCGGCCATATCCGGCGGCGACGGTACGACCAGCGAAAACGTGTACCACTCGCCCATCCTGGTGCGCTGACGCCTACGACGGACGACACGAGGCACGCGAGCATTGAACACCTCGCGTACCCGGGTCAAGGCCAGGCCGGTCGATCTTTTAACCTTCCGTCTCAAGTACAGCCACAGCGTGAAGTTCGCGTCCCAGGCACCCGAGTCAGACCCTCGGGCGCCTGACGCGTTTTTACGCGAAGGCTTCTGCTGCGCGAAAGACGCGGCGGCAACATCGACCAGCGCATGGCCGGTCGGATCGAATGCGCCCCAATCGAGGGGTACAAGGGTCAAGGTAGCGGCCCTTCGAGGGCCGCCACCAGGTCCTCCTCATTCAACCGATGAACGAGAATCGAGTAGTTGACGTGGTCGTCGGGCCGGCGCTCGCGGAGGTAGGCGCACAGGCGGGCGAAACGCAGTCGGGCAAAACGGTTGAATCTCGATCGAAAGCCTCCGTCCTTTTGCTCGAGGGCCGCGGCGCGGGCTTCGCGCGTATTGGGAACTGCGGCGAAGGCGTCCATTTCGGGCTTGAGTTGCCGATACTCGGCCTCCATGTCGTTCGTCCATTCGCAAGTAGGGATCAGGTAAACCAGTTGCAGGCGGGTGGCGCTGACGCAGTAGGCGCCGGGCTCCAGAACGTAGGTGCCCGTGCCGTCCGAGCGCAGATAGTAGGGCATGGGCAGGGCTTTGACACCGTAGTGTTTCCAGTCGCCCGTGCCAAAGTAGGCGGCGTAGGCGCGGCCGCGGCCACGGTTGGCGTCGAGCCATCGAGCCAGTACGGGCAGGTCCTGACCCCAGTCGAGCGAGCTGTCCACGAGGTGCCGGTACCCGTTAGCCGGACCGCCGGCAACGGTGTTGAAGAAGGCAAGGTAGTGCGGCCAGATGCGCAGCGAAACGACGGCGAGCGCGGCGAGCAGGACGGGGACGACGGGGCGGAGCCATTTGCGGGACGCGTACATCCACGCCCCGGCCGCTCCACACAGCACGAACATGGGCGGGAAGGTGGGCAGCAGGTGGCGATGGCCGATATTCAGATTCGAGGTTACGGCCACGGCCCAATAAACGAGCATGAGCATCCACAGCGGTGCGGTGTCGTACAGAGTGGGCTCAATGCCCCGCGGCGAGCGGGCGCCCTTCCCCTGCTCCTTCTCCGTAACATCAGGCTTTCGAGCCCGCCCCATCAGGACGGCCACGAGGGCCAGGATCACGACTGCCATGACGGCGAGAGGCACTTTGAGGGCGAAACACAGCGGGAAGAAATGCCACCAGCCGGTCAGCCGGCGGTCGCCGTTGAGGAACGCGTCGCGGCCGCGGGCGCTCTGGACGGTAAAGAGCCAGCCGAAGACGTAGCTCTCGGGGAGGATGTGGGCAGTCCGCATCCAGTCAACGACGGCCGCGGTGGCGGGGATGCTGCGACCCATGTGCTCCCAGACGGTCTTGCCGGGCGGCACGCGGTTGGGGCTGAAGAAGACGTCGCGGTCGGGCTGGGCGTCGAGCATGGCCTCGTACCGGAAGTCGTAGACGGTCCAGATGACCGCCCAGACGGCCACGATGAAAAGGACCATCACGGCGAGGAAAATGATGGCCTGCTGCCAACGGCGGCGAAGCCAGCGCGGGCTGCCGAAGCGGATCTCCAGAGGAGCACCAACGATGAGACGCAGGATCACCAGGGCGAGCCCTGTGGGTATGATGAGCACGGCAGACATCTTGGAGAGGAACAGGCCGGACAGCGCAGCCGCGCCGGCGAGAAGCGACAACGGGCCGATGTGGTGCAGAACGCGCCACAGGGCTCCGACCGAGGCGAGGAAGAAGAGCGAGACGGCCAGATCAGTGGTGACCAGCCGGCCGTGAGCGAGCACAGTGGGGCTGAACGTGTAGAGGGCGAGCGATACGAAACCGCCGGCCGTGCCGAAGAGGCGGCGCGACCAGCCGAAGACCAGGACGCCGAGGGCGACACTGAGAATGGCGACCATGCGACGGGACTGGCGAAGCATGGCGTCCGGGTCGTTGCCGAGCCCGTAAAAGAACTCCTTGCCCAGGTCGTAAGTCTTCGACTTGTACCAGGCGGGCTGTTCACGGCCGGGGAAGGTCAGCTTTTCGTTCAGCAGCGGCAACGCAGCCCAGGCGTGAGCCAGCGGAGGGTGCTCGGGCATGAGGCGATGATCGTCGAACTTCCAGAAGGCGTAGCCTTTGGTGAGGTGGGCGACTTCGTCGAACGTGCAGCACTTATCGCGCGTGCTGGTGACTGCCAGGGCAAAGTGTATGACCACTAGAGCGGCGACGCCGGCGGGGACCAGGACGCGGCGCAGGGGGATGCCGGCGGCTGGCCTGGGCGGAGGCTGGGATGCCGCCGCTTGGGCTCTGCGGCTGCCTTTCTTTCGTGACCGCGCCGTCATGCTGTTCCTATCGAGCCATTCGAGGCGTGGCCATGGTACGCGCTATTACGGCAGGTCGCACCCCCCATCGGCCGGCACAGAATGAGAGCCGCGCCGGAGTGCGGGGACCCCGGCGCGGCTCGCCTCGGTCGGGCTGCTCAGTAACTGATGTTCACGAAATGGTCAGCGGCGACGCCGGTGTTAACCATGCCCGGTCCGGCGAAGATTCGCCCGTATGTATCCGCAGCCAAGTTGAGGTTGTATCCTCCGGGGTTGCCACGTTCGCGGTTGGAGAGAATCGAGTTGCCACCGGCCGCCGACGTGTCGATGGCGTCGCCCAGGTTGTTGTAGAGGTTGTTGCCCTCGATGTTGTTGCCGTCGCCACCGACCTCGATCCCATCGTCCTGGTTCTCGGCAGATTTGTTGCCCCAGACGTGGCATCCGACGCCGACTTCGATCCCGTCGTCCGTGTTGAGCGCGACGCTGTTGTTCCTGACCACAGAGTCATCAGCCCAGATGCCGTCGGCGCCGTTGGAGTTGGCATCACAGTCGGCCACTGTGCTGAACAAAGCCGTGATGCCATGGTTCGCGTTCTGGAAGGCCGAGCTGGCGGTGCAGACGCCATCGATCAATGAGATGCCGTCCCCGGGGTTGTTATTGGCCACGCAGCCGACCACCTTCTGGAAGTAACGAAATCCGTCACCGACGCCACTGTCGCCATTCTCTGAGGCCGTACACGCCTCCACCGCATTTGTCGTCACAGTACCGGCGCTCACGAATCCGTGTTCCCAATTGCGAGTGGCCACGCAGCCCTCGAGATGGTTGTTCTCGCCAAGGATGTAGAAACCGCTTCCAATGACGACATCCCATCCGTTGGCGGAGGCAGTGCAGTCGGTCACGCGACAGCCGCTGTACATACCCACGCCATGCTCGTCGTTTTGCACTGCGGTCGACCCGATCAGGACGCTATGAAAGCTGAGGTAAATGCCGTACGTCCCGTTGAGGGTTGCCACCGAGTCGCTCACGTGCGAGTGCGAGCCCACGGCTATTCCAACGTCCTG
>CP070685.1:1808610-1819019 GCA_020352895.1 Phycisphaerales bacterium | reverse complement strand
CGAGGCTACTGCACGACCCCCTTGGTCAGCCGCATGAAGGCGGTCTCCAGATTGACTTCCTCTTCCTTGATCTCGCGGAGCGGGACCTGGGCCTCGAGCAGCGCCCGAGCGAGGAATGAGAAGTCATGCGTTTCCTTCTCCAACTCGACGATCAACGCGCCGTCGGCCTGCTCGCTGCCCGACGGAGAGAGCACTTCGCGCACGCCAGGCAGGGCGCTGAGCACGCGCCCGGCGTCCTCCTTCGGGCCGCCCACGATGACGTGCACGCGCATGCCCCGGCGCGCCTGGCGCGTGATCTCGGCCACCGGCCGATGGCACAGCAGCGTGCCCTGTTCGATGATGCCGATGGTGGTGCACAGCTCGGCCAGCTCGTGGAGGATGTGTGAGCTGATGATGATGGTCTTGCCCATCCGGCGCAGCTCCTTCAGCAGCTCGCGCATTTCGATTCGCGCCCGCGGGTCCAGCCCGCTGGCTGGCTCGTCCAGCAGCAGCACGCGTGGGTCGTGCAGCAGCACGCGGGCCACGCTCAGACGCTGCTTCATGCCTCGTGACAGCGAGTCCACCAGAGCGTCCTGCTTCGGAACCAAGTCGGTCAACTCCAGCACGTCGGCAACCACCCGCGTCCGTGTGTCGCCCGTGATTCCGTACGCGCTGGCGAAGAACTCCAGGTACTCGGACACCACCATGTCCTCGTATGCGCCGAAGAAATCGGGCACGAAGCCGATCAGCGGACGGATCTTACGGCTCTCATAGCCGATAGTGTGGCCGCACACGCGGGCCTCGCCCCAGGTCGGCTGCAGCAGCGTGGCCAGGATGCGAATCGTCGTGGTCTTGCCCGCTCCGTTCGGACCGATATACCCGAAGCACTCCCCCTCCTCGATGTTGAGCTGCAGGTTGTTCAGCGCGACCAGCTTGCCGTAGCGCTTGGTCAGGTTGATGGTCTGCACGATGGGCATGGTCGAAATCCCGTGGCTCGAACCGCCCGCCTGGGCGGGGCGAGCCCGATTCTACTGCAACACCGGCACCAGCACCCGGTACATGGTGCGGGCCTCGCGCGGCTCGCGAGTCTCGAAGCCGTTCTGCTTCTTCTTGCTGCTGCGCAGTGTCAAACGCACCGGCCCGGCATCCTTTGAAAAGCCGACCAGCAGGGCAGTGTCGCGTGTCAGCAGGTCGCTGCGGTCCAGGGTGCGCCCGTGTGTGGCTTCCATATCGGGATCGCCGAGGCCGGTCCCGGAGGTCTCGGGTTCGTATTCCCGCAGCGTCGTCAACAGCAGCAAGGCCTTGTCATAATTCTCCGGGTCGATCTCCCGCTGCTGCGGCCCGCCGAACGGAAGCATCGAGGGGTCCAAATCGCGGGCCCACTGTTTGTGCAGGTCCTTGAGGGTCGGTGCTCTTTGCGGCTCTTCGCTGCGCCGTGCCGCTCTGCCGCCCCGCGCATCGGCCTGCTCGCGCACATGGCTGCCCAACCGCTCGATGCGCTGCCCGGCCTTGATCGTGCCCACATCGTGTACGTCGATCAGGCCGGCGGCGCGTTCCATGCTCGGATCGAACCTGGCCACGAGCAGATAACAGCCCTCCAGGTCGACGTCCAGTCCGTTCTCGATCCAGGACGCATCCAGGATTTCGCCGCTGCTCATACGAAGCTCGCACCTGACTCGCGTGCTGATCTCCCCACTCCAGTCTCCCACAAACTGCTTGAGCGTGGCCCGTAAGGGCACGTCCTCCAGTTGGGCTCGCACCGGGCGGGCTCGATACATCTGCGGCGACAGAAAACCGCGGGACTCCCTTCCGTCCTCTAGTGCCGGCGGCATGGGCTTCAGCGCGCACATGCTCGGCTGCTCGCCCGCCGGACGACTCGGGTCGCTGGGCAGCCAAAGGTCCAACTCCGTGTGCTTGGCTGTCTTCAGGCCGAAATAGCACGTGGCCGTGGCCTTGTAACTGTCGCTGTGCAGGTCCACTACCGAAAGCTGGTGGAGTTCCGTGGTGATACCTCGTACCACCCGGACCGCCGCCAGACTGAGCCCGCTGGCCGCCAGCACAACGACCGCAAATGCCGTCCAGTTCAGATGCGTCCATTCCTTTCGCTTCAACCAGTTCCAACTGACCACGGTGGCGCACAGCACGTAGGCGACCACAAACAGTATCGCAATGCCCATAAACACACCGCTGCGGGCCCGAAAATCCACCGTGCGTTTGACATGCTGGAAGAGCCAGGTGGGGTTGAGGTTGAGCCCCCGTTCCGATCCCCGCACGGATCGCTGCCGCAAGCCGAACAACGTGTTGAGCAGGGCACGCGAACGCAGGATCTCCTTTTCGCGAGCCTGGGATTCGGCCACGAACTCGGGAGGATCGGCCGGTTCCAGCCGCCACAAGTCTCGCAGCTCCGCCGCCACGAACGTGACGCTTCCTTGTCCTACGGGTTGCACGCTGATGAACGGCAAACCCTCGTCGTTCACTTTAACTCGGGCGCCAGGACGCAGCGCTGTCCGGGACACGATGACCTCGCGGGGCAGTTCCTCGCCGTCCGCCATACCCAGGACTCTGCGCTGGACTTCGAGCATGTTCCGCCGTGATTCCACAGGGCCCGCCTCGACCGGGAGAAGAGGACCCAATGCCGACTGGCTCAGGGCCCCGGCCGTCCGGGATGCCGCCAGCACCAGATGGCCGCCTCGCCGCACCCATTCGATCAGCGCATCGGTCTGGCGGTACTCCAACGCCGACGGTTCGGGCGCGTCCCACACGATGAAGTCGGCCATCTCCAGGCCGAACCATGCGGTGGGCATGTTCTCCGGGGACGTCCGGGCCAGGCGGACGGAGCGCCTCAATGTGTCACCCATGTCGCCAACCGCTCCGCCCAGACGCGACAACGGCTGTGCCGACATATCCAGCAGCAGGATCTCCTGTGGCTCCAGGGGGACGACGGCCTCTCGGCTTACCAGACGTGGGCTTCTCTCGCCGAAGGGATCCTCAAACAGGACCGCCGTTCCCGTGTCATCGATCAGGCTGACCTCGATGGGGTCGTCGCCGCGCCGGCCGACGGAAGAGGGATTGGGAACGGCGTACAGCCAGTAGCTGCGACTGTTGCCCTCTCCGCTCAGGGCCACGGGCACCTCGCTCATGCACACGTCCGCGTCGGCATCGGGCTGAGACACGCGCAGGACACCCGAGAAAGAAGGAGCCCCTCGGAGGGTTAGCTCCACCCGCACCGGGCACCAGGCACCGCGACGGTAACAGGTGCCGGCTTCGCCGAGGAATCCGACCTGGATGATCCGTCCTTCCACCGCTGCCTGTGCACCGCTGCCCGCGGCGCAAAGTAACAGGCCGGCCAGCCACGCCGCACGTCTGCTGCGCCAACCGGTCGTCCGGTCGTGCGTATCGGCCTGCATTGGGGAGGTATCTCGGCTCACCTGCCATCCTCTGGGGTGTCGCTACCGAGCCGTGTTGTAACTCCGCTCACCAATAGCGCAGATTGACCCCCCTGCGCTTCAGTGTCGCTTTCCTTGGCTGGGTGTCCTGATGGCCAACGCCCGTTGCGTGCTGCGTCCCATCAAGATCATACCCTTCGGTATATTCGGTCTCAAGTCGCGAAGGTTGCCAGGAGTACCAGGGATTTGTTTTCTGTCTCACCCCTCTATTGCCCAGCCGCCCGGTCAGGCGGGCTTGCGCCCGGCTCATCGGCCCTCGAGACGCGTTGCGCCGGCGTAACGAGCGAGGCTCCCGGCGGCACCGGGAGCCTCATTCGTCATAACCAACGCCCGGGAGGAAGGGCCGTGCCATGGCACGGCCTCGACACGGGTCTCTCTCTCCCTCTAGGGCGCCTGGTTATGATCACGAAGGACGGGCGGCGCGTCATAGCGTCACGCCGTTGCCTTCGTGGAAAACCAGAATGCGTCGCCGAGAAGGCGACAGGAGCGTCTCTATCGTTCTCCGCTTTCCTCAGGTTTACCAGTCGGCAAGGAAGGGGTTGGCAGGCATGACGAGGATGATCCGGTCTTCTCTCCCCGAAGGGTCCTGCTCTCAACCTCCCAATCCGGCCGAACCCCTTTGCTCCTTGCCAACAAGAGACTGAGGGAAGCTACGGAGTTCTGATGAACCGGTCAACGTTCTCCTGTTATCGACAGGCCGCTGACCCGACTCTCTCCCATGAACCACGCTTTCCTCCCACGAAAAGGTGGTCTCCCAGGCTTGGGTTTGCGTTCTATTGATCTCTCGCCGGTAACGCCTCAAGCCACCGTGGTCTTCAGATACTGGCCGGCACGCTCCAGGCAGGAGACGATCACCTGTGCCAATAACTCGGCATCAAGCGGCTGCGGAAGGTAGAGCGAAGCGCCGCTCGCGTAGGCCTCAACTTCCTCCCGGGCCTCTCGCCCTTCACCGGTGGCGATCACGGTCAGGTCCGGCGTGATCTCTTTCAGCAGGCTGGTCAGCCTCAATCCGTCGCCGTCGGAGAGTTGACGGTTCACGACGGCCACCCTCGGGTGGCATCGGTGTGCCGCTTGAACGGCATCCTGCTGACCGGCAGCCACAATCGGCCTGATCGAGTTGACGCGTTCCTGACCGGTCAGGCGGGCGAGCAAATCGCGCCCCAGGCCGGCCAGAAGAAGACCTCCACGGTCATCCTTCGCGGAATCACGCATCAACTCTCTCTCCACCATCAGGCCGTTCTGAGGCAGTGCAACCCTCGTGCCACCGAGCGAGCCCCGCCGCTATTTGCCATAATCCGTTTTATATCAAATGGTTACGCCTTGCGGCGGTTGGGCGAGTCCGCCCGCTTCCTGACGGTCGCCATGGTTCGTTTTGCCACTTCGAGGTTGTCATCTTTTCCTAAACGAAGCGTAGACATGTCGTTGTGACAGACGGGTGAATATCGAGCATGCGGTGCAGAACGTACCATGCGAGAGACGGCCGTACGGGTGGATGCAGGGTCGGTTCCGGCCGCTACATGGCCGCCTCCTCGTCTGCGTGCCACCCGCAGGTACCGATAAGCTTGACGAACCGCACGCCGATGCCCGGCGTCTCAATCACGCGGCCGCCACGTTTCTCCACGGCCGTCAGCGTCTGCCGATCGGTCGGACCGACCGGAAGGACCAGGATCCCTCCTTCGGTCAACTGGTCCACCAGAGCCGTCGGAACTTCCGGTGCTCCCGCCGTCACCAGAATCCGGTCGTACGGTGCCGCCGGGGGATGCCCCAATGTGCCATCGCCTACGATGAACACCACGTTACCCACCCCCAATGAAGCCAGCACCCGACGCGCCTCCTCCTGCAACTCCGCGATGCGCTCCATCGTGTACACCTTACGGGCCAGGCGAGCCAGAATCATGGTCTGGTACCCGGAGCCGGTGCCCACTTCCAGAACGCGGTGTTCGTCCCGGACGTCCAGCATGGTCGTCATCAGGGCCACAATATACGGCTGGCTGATGGTCTGGCCGCACTGAATCGGCAGGGCTCGATCGTCGTACGCGCTGGCCTGCATGGAGTCGGGCACGAATCGCTCGCGGGGGACTTCGCTCACGACCGCCAGCACGCGTTCGTCGCTCAGGCCCCGCTGGCGGAGCTGTTGGTCCACCATCTCCTGTCTGGCCTTCTGCACGTCCATGTCAAGTCGTCCCGCCGACGGGCTCGGCCGCCAACCTCGTGTAAAGTTCGTTGAGCTCCCGCACCATCTCCCGATGGTCGAAGGTATGCAGGAACATCTCCCGCCCGGTCCGCCCATAGCACCTGCGGAGGGTGGCGTCTCCAGCCAGCTTGACGATCGCTGCCGACAAACCGGCCAAATCGTTGAGCCGTATCAGTTCGCCGGTCTGCCCCTCAATGGCGACCTCTGGAGCCCCGTCGTTGTCGAAGCTGATGACGGGTACTTCCATCAGCAGCGCCTGAGCCAGGACCCGAGGCAGCCCTTCCCACTGTGACAAATGCACCACCACATCGGTGCCCGCCAACAGTTCGGGGACGCGATCCGGCGTCACCAGACCGGTCAGGTGCACCCGGTCGCGCAGCCCCATCTCCTCCAGTCGGCTGATATACCGGTCGCGGTGCGGCCCGTCACCCACCCACAGGAAGCGCAGCTCCGGTGCCTGCTCTACACAGGCCGGCAAGACATCCAAGAGTTGTTCATATCCCTTGTTCTTGAACAGGCGCGCTACCGTGCCGACCACCACTGCGTCGCCATCAAAACCCCACTGCTGCCGTATCGTGGCACGGTCATATCGTTGCGGATCGAACCGCTCCACCTCCATTCCGCTGTACACGGTGGTGAACTGCTCCGGCGCCCCCAGGCCGGCGGCCACCGCTTGTCGGGCCATCGCGTCGGCCACGCACACGAAGTGGTCCGTGCACCGCCCGCACCGCCGCTCCAACGTCCGATACAGGACACGGCTCGGCCAGAACTGCGTGCGATTGAAACTCATGCCGTGGATAGAGTGTACCACGTGGGGGACTTGGGCCCGCCGGGCCGCTACCCTGCCGATGATCCCCGCCTTGCTGCTGTGCGTATGAACGACGTCCGGGGCCATTCGTCTTAGCAGACTCGTCAGCTCGAACAGGCAGCGAAGGTCCGCCGTCGGGCGTACCTCCCGGCGCATGTGCTCGAGAGGATGTAGCGTGTACCTGCCGCGTTCGGCCCGTGGCCACAGCGAGCCCTCCGGCCCGGTTTGTGGGCCGGCCACCAAGTGAACCTCGTGGCCCAGCTCGGCCAGCCCCTCGCAGGTCAGGATGGTGTTCTCCTGTGCTCCCCCAATGATCAACCGGGTGATGACGTGACAAATACGCATCTCAGTCCGCCGCCGGCTCCTGTTCGGACGCGGGAAGCAGCAGGGCCGGCGGATAGCGTACCCATTGGAGACACAGGCCCTTGGCCGGCGCGGTCGGCCCGGCCTGGGAGCGATCCCTCGACTCCAGAATCTCCTTGACCTGGTCAGGTTCCCAATGGCCGCGGCCGACTTCGATGAGCGTGCCCACCATGTTGCGGACCTGGTTATACAGGAAGCCTGTGCCTTCGATGTCGAATCGCACTTCGTCGTAGCGCCGGTATACTTCGCAGCGGATCACGGTTCGCGTGGTGCTTTGCCGCTCCGATCCCTTCGAGGCCATGGCTGCAAAGTCCTGGGTGCCCACGAAATGGCGCGCCCCAGCTCGCATCCGCTCCAGATCCAGCGGGTGCCAGAAGTGATGTGTGTAGCGCTGGAGCAACTCGTTGACGGGACGATCGGAACAGGCGTACACCCGATAGCGATACAGCTTGCTGAGCGGATGACGCGAGGCCACGAGCCTCGCGTCCACCTCGCGGCCGCGCAACAGGCTGATGTCCTTGGCCAGGCGGCTGCCCAGAGCGTGGCGCATGCGTGTGACGGGTATCTCACTGTCCGATTGGAAATTGGCCGCCTGGCCTGCGGCGTGAACGCCGGCGTCCGTGCGGCCCGCCCCCCGGATCTCCACCGGGTGCCGGAGGATACGCCGGGCCGTCTCTTCCAGCACGCCCTGCACGGTTCGCAGACCCGGCTGAATCTGCCAGCCGTGGAAGTCCGTTCCGTCGTAGGCCAGAACGAACATGATGTTCCGCCGCATGGGGGCGATTCTAGGCCGCGCCCCAACGCACGGCAAGGCAGTCTGGCTGACGGATGGTTGTGATTCAGGCGACCAGGTCTTCGGCCGCGTCCCTGGGCAGTCGCTTCCGCAGCCGGATCAGTACGTCCTTGTGGATCTGGCTGACCCGCGACTCGGAGAGATTCAGGATCGTGCCGATCTCCGCCATGGTCAGCTCTTCGTAATAGTAGAGGATCAGCACGAGACGCTCCTCCCGGCTCAGCCCTCTCGTCACATACTCAGTCAGCATCTGACGGGCGATGCCCGTGGACGGGTCATTCCTGCCTTTGTCGCCCACATCCCAGAAGCGGTAGTTGCTGCGACCGTTGTCATTGCGGTTGGCTTCCAGGCTGCTGAAATGCACTTCCCTTCCCAACTGGGAGAGCCGGGTCAGGTACTCGAACCGATCCCCCGTAATGCTCATGCGGGCGGCGATCTCCTGGTTGGTGGGCGTCCTTCCGAGCTCGGCGTCCAGAATCTCGCGCGTGTAGGCTACTCGTTTCTCGAACGACCGCACCGTGCGCGACTGGCCGTCCAGCGTCCGCAGCCAGTCCATCACCGCGCCGCGTATGCGTTGCTGGCAGAACGTTTCAAAACGCGCCTTGCGATCCGGGTCGTAGGCCTCGACGGCCTCGATCAATCCGTCGTAGGCCGCGCTGCAGATCTCGTCGTAACTGACCTGGGCCGGCAGCTTCTTGGCCAGCCTGCCCGCGTGGGCATGGACCAGCGGGGTGTAGTGTTCCACGAGCAGGTTCCGAAGGCCGAGGTCGGCCTTGTCCTTGAGGTACTTGTTCCAGAGTTTGTCCGCGGGACAGGGCTTGGTCTTCATTGTGGGCTCCATTTCCTGCGCTTCCTTGCATTGAACCGATCCGGTGGGTGACCGGGTGACGTCCGTGTTCTCAACCCTCTGCGTGTCCGAGCGGTCTTCCTGAACGCCCGAGGAGTCAGTTTGACCCATAAGACCTAGATTTCCTATATTCACTCTCTATCCCAATTTGTCAAATATGGGGGCATATGGAGAAAATGCAAGTGAAAAAATGGAGAATCTGTGAGGTTTATCGGGCTATTGGCCCACTCGCGCGACAAGTCGCTCATCGCTATTGGTCGGCGTAGGATTATCGGACCCGAGGCATAGCTCAGGTGAAGAGCTGCAGGATGTTGAGGATGGCCAGCACACCGGCCGCGACAACGAGAATGACCACGAGCGTCCAACTCGGCGGCGAGACCACGTCGGCCTCGTCGTCCAGCAACTCGTCGTCCTGCGGCACCTGGTCGCCCGTGGCCAGCTTCCGGAGCGTCTCCTGATCCAGGCCTTTGTGGGCCATCAGGGGCGGCCTGCCCTGGGCCACGAGTTCCAGGTCCTGAATCAGCTCCCGGCAGTTGCCGTAGCGCTCGTTCCGATTCTTGGCCATCATGACTTCGACAACCTCGCTCACTCCCGACGAGAGGGTCGGTACCAGGTGGTCCGGCGGCGTGAGGGGTTCTCGGAGGTGCTTGTGCATGACTGCCGAAGGCGTGGCTCCCTCGAAGGGCACGCGTCCGGTAACCATGTGGTAAAAGGTCGCCCCCAGCGAGTAGATATCCGCCCGGTGGTCGATGTTCACCTCCCCGCGAATCTGCTCCGGGCTGATGTAGTACGGGGTGCCGTAGGCTCGCCCGGCCTCCTGGGCCGCGGCCACGTGGTCGCTGGCCTCGCGAGCCAGACCCATGTCAGCCAGCTTGGCGATGTTCTGGTGGGTCAGCATGATGTTCTTGGGCTTGACGTCGCGGTGAATAAACCCGCGCTCGTGGGCGTGCTCCAGGGCCATGGCCACCTGGGAGATAATCTTGATCGCATCCTCCTCACCGTAAGGTTTGCCATTGGCCAGATCGTCGTACACGGTCTTGCCGTCGATGAACTCCATGACGAAGTAGTGGTAGCCGCCGCTTTCACCGACGTCGATGGCCTGCACAATGTTGTTGTGGTTCAGCCGCGCTGCGGCCCGCCCTTCCTTGTAGAAACGCTCCACGAACTCCGGGTTCTCGCTCAGCCGCTTGGGCAGCACCTTGATGGCCACGGTGCGGTCGAGCGACAACTGCTTGGCCTTGTATACCGAAGCCATGGCCCCCTGGCCCAGCTTGTTGAGGATCTTGAAGCCTGGAATCTGCTCGGCCGGCCGGGCCATGCTGTCTTCCAGTCCCCCGCTTAGACGCCGTAGCTGAGACTTGGTGACGTAGCCCATTTCCAGAAGGACTTGGGCCAGGGGGACACGTCGACCCTGATCCTCGTACTCCTTCTGTCGAGCCCTGGCCAACTCCAACTCGCCGCGCTCGACGAGGTTGCGATCGATGATCAGTTTACAGAATGAACTCTCTTCGCTCGGGAGGGCCATGAGCCTCTACTACCTGATGGGCGCCTGCCGCCTCTCCTGGGCTTCACCAAACCGGATGGCGCAGGCGTTCCTGCTGCACGTGAATCTGAGGTCTTGGGAATGTCCGGAGGCTTTGCCCGGTCGGATCATGCCCGCACTCATTCTATGCCCGTCGAGTCCCGCAAATCAGCCACTAAACGGGCTGCGACCTGCGCCACGTGGGAGGTTCCGCACCGCGCCAGGGCAAAGCGTACTAGCTCTGCCTGCCGCTGGCAAATCAGGGCCGATCGGTCCGGTCTTATCGGGCCTAATCCCAGCCGCTCTTTGAACAGGCCTTCCAGCCGCTCCAGACCCTCGCCGGTGCGGGCCGAGATGGGGACTTCCCGGCCCCGCCACGGTTCCGGAATCAGCGGCGTGGCCTTTGCCGGGTCGGCCACGTCGATCTTGTTGACCAGCAGCAGCGTTCTCTCGTCCC
>CP070685.1:1786831-1808510 GCA_020352895.1 Phycisphaerales bacterium | reverse complement strand
CCGCCAGATCATCGGCCAGTTCCTGATCGAGACGGTCGTGCTCTCCACGGTCGGCGGCCTCATCGGCGTGACCATCGGACTGCTCATCCCCTGGCTGGTCACACGCCTGGCCGGCATGCCTACCGTCGTCACCGGCTACAGCCTCGCACTCGCACTCGGCGTCAGCATGTCTGTCGGTATTGTTTTCGGCCTCTATCCGGCACAACACGCGGCCAACCTTGACCCGATCGAGGCCCTTCGCCACGAGTAGGCCGGGCCGCCCGCCGGGCATCCTATCCCCCCGGCGCCTGCTGAACTTGCCCGAGAGAGAAAGGGTTGTTACGAGCCCGCGACGCCAATTACCACCGGGCACCCACCAAGAATCATGGGGTATGCGGCCTAATCCTAAACGTGATTCAGCCCGACGCCGTCGCCGGACGTCCGGCTCGATACGCCCCTTGGCTGTAACGTCTCGGCGAACGAAGTCAGGTGACGCAGATGGTCACAGTAGGCCGCGTACTGAATCCGCTGCCTGATGTCCTGGTCCAAAGCGCGGCCTCCCACCACCAACGCCGCCCCGCTGTCCACGGCTGTCCGGTAAATCGTCTCGCACTCCGAGACGAGCTGATCAGGATCATTGACGTAAGACACACTCAGCCAGAACAACCGCGGCCGGATGTCTTTGATGGCGGCACATAGCGTGGACGTCGGATGACCCGTACCCAACGTCTCGGCACGCCATCCGCCTTCACGCAGCACCAGTTCCACCATGGTGGTTGGCAATGAAGACTCATCCTCGGCCAGCGTGCCGCCGACGGCCCGCGGCGCATCCTGGGCTGGCGGCACAAGGACGGCCCGCAACTCGTGAAGAACACGGAGGCATATCTCACATGCCCGCCGCTCCTGGTACACCTCGACTTTGCCGTGCTGCCATCGCTCACCCAGTTCGTAAAACGCTGGTGCGATGGCCACGTCGCAGACCTCGCAAAGGTGATGGCCTGCCAAGTACAGGTCAAAGACGAGCTGCCTGCACTGCTCTTCGTTGCCCTGCTCCAGGGGCTCACGCAAGTACCCAGCCGCCCTCTCTAACACTGCGGGGGTTCTGCCGGACGTAGCGGGCAAGCCAAGCACCTCCGGCTCAACCAAGTCGTAGTGGCTGTTCCTCAGGAACTCGATCACGCCGGGCAGAGGCAAGCGGCGATGCCCGCCGGCAGTCCGTCGGACCGGCAGTAATCCTTTGTCGCACCAGCGTTTAAGAGACGCTTCGCTGACCCCGATGGCCCGGGCAACTTGTTTGGGTGTAACCAGACCCCTCATGGCGAGTCCTCTGAACGCTTTGCATGATTTTAAGCACAGGCCTCAGCCTGGGCAAGAGCCTCAGGCCTTTTTTTCTCCGCCGTCAGGATTCCTCGTTTGTAACCTTCTGCTGAGAATGACGTTATCTCGCCGATAAGCGCGGCGAACGATTTGAACGAATTTTCTTGTTGACCACATGTTCCACGTGAGCTATCCTTATGAACGATATGAACGAATTGTAGCCGCGACAGCCAAGCAAGGGTGAGGCTATCTAAGCTGCGTGCAATGCCGGAACTCGCCGGCCAACAAGTATGGGCCATAGCAAGGAGAACAAGAATGAATGCTAACCCCAAGAACAAGAACGTAATTGTGCTTCTTCCCGCCATGGTTATTGCCCTGGGAGTGAGCCATGCCTACGCGGGCGGTTGCGGTAGTCAGTCCAAAGACATCGTCGATACGGCGGTGCAGGCGGGCAACTTCACAACGCTGGTCACGGCCGTCAAGGCTGCCGGACTGGTGGACGCTCTTAAGGACGACGGCCCCTTCACCGTCTTCGCCCCCTCGGACGAAGCCTTCGCCAAGCTGCCGCCCGGCACTTTGCAGAAACTGCTCGACAATCCGGAGCAACTCAAGGCCATCCTGCTCTATCACGTGGTACCCGGCAAACTCATGGCTGCGGATGTCGTGAAGCGCGACTCGCTCACCACGCTCCTTGGCCAGCGTGCAACGATCGACACCAACCACGGAGCGATGATTGACTCAGCCAACATCACGGCCACAGATATTCGCACCAGTAACGGCGTGATTCACGTCATTGACTCCGTGATTCTTCCCAAGAACGACATTATCGAGGTGGCTCGGCAGGCCGGTTCCTTCAAGACCCTTCTCGCGGCGATCGACGCTGCAGGACTGAACGACGCTCTGCGCGGCGACGGTCCGTTCACCGTCTTCGCCCCGACTGATGACGCCTTCGCCAAGCTGCCCGCCGGAACACTCGAGAAGTTGCTGGCCAATCCCGAGAAGCTGGCGAGCATTCTCAAGTACCACGTCGTGGCCGGCAACGTCTTAGCCAAGGATGTTGTAGAGCTTTCGGAGGCCAGGACGCTCCAGGGTCAAAACGTCAAGATTGATGCGTGCAGCGGAGTCACGGTGGACAACGCCCGTGTTGTCAAGACCGACGTCATGGCCACGAACGGCGTCATCCACGTGATTGACACGGTTATTCTTCCTAGCTAGCCGCGAGCCGGAAACAAAGGCGAGACTGCATAATCGCGGGATACTGATTCCCGAATAGATCCGAAGAAAGGAGTTCGTCATGAAGACGATCGATGTGATTGCAGCGATGCTCGTTGTCATCGGAGGCCTGAATTGGGGGCTGGTTGGATTCGCAAACTTCGACCTGGTGGCCACGCTATTGGGCGACGCCTCCCCGCTGAGCCGCATTGTCTACGCGCTCGTGGGTCTGGCCGCCCTGTTCCAGGCTGTGCAGTGGAAGGCCATTCGCAATCGCTGGGCGATGAGACCAGCGTTCGCGACAGTTTCATAGTATCGGGGGTCTTGGGGAGACGCGGCTCGCTCGTTCGGGGACGGTACCTGGGCGAGCGAGTTCGCTGCGCCCAAAACTCGCAGCCCCAGGCAGCGCACGGCCCGCGGCAATCCGAGGCTTCCCGAGCCCGTGAGCACACAGTAGAACATGCCAGAAGACTCTGAGGCAAGATCATGACCAAGCCCACGATCGTCTGGTTCCGCCAGGACTTGCGCCTGGAAGACAACCCCGCCCTGACCGCGGCCGCGCAGCGCGGCGGCCCCGTGATTCCGGTCTACATTCACGCGCCTCAGGAGGAGGCTCCTTGGGCGCCGGGCGGGGCCACCCGTTGGTGGCTGCACCAATCCCTGGCAGCCTTGGGCAAAGATCTCCGCGCGGCTGGCTCGCGACTGATCCTCCGATATGGTGACACACTTGAGGCACTGCGCGCACTGATTCGAGAAACCGGAGCTGGGGCGGTGTTCTGGAACCGGAGGTACGAACCACAAGCCGTTGCCCAGGAATCCCTGCTGGCAGCCACCCTCCTGGACGAAGAAAATGAAATCCACACCTTCAACTCTTCTCTGCTCTTCGAGCCGTGGGATGTATTGACAAAAGAAGGAAATCCATACCGGGTGTTCACGCCGTTCTGGCGAGCGTGCCTGCACGCGGACTCGCCGGCCGAGCCGCTGTCGTCCCCGTCGCGGCTCACGCCGCCCTCCAGATGGCCCAAGTCCGTTAAGCTGACGGATCTTGAACTGGAACCCCGGCCGGACTGGGCGGCCGGCCTGCGCGAAACCTGGCAGCCCGGAGCGGCTGGTGCAATGAGCCGCTGGCAGGCGTTCTTCGAGGATCGAGTCGGCCGATATGACCGCGACCGGAATCGACCCGACCGCGACGGCGTCTCCGCCTTGTCACCCTACTTGCACCACGGAGAGATAAGTCCCCGGCTGATGTGGCACGCGCTGCTACAACGCCGCACAACACGAAAGGCCGCGTCCGCCCGCGGCGTCGAAACCTATATGCAGCAACTGGTCTGGCGCGAGTTCGCCCACCATCTCCTCTACCACTTCCCGCATACCTCCGACGAACCGCTCCGACCGGAGTTCGGCTCCTTTCCCTGGCAGGAGGATGAAGGGCAGCTCCACGCATGGCAGAAGGGCCGCACGGGCTACCCGATCGTGGACGCGGGCATGCGTCAACTGTGGGTCACCGGCTGGATGCACAACCGGATACGCATGGTCGTGGCCTCGTTCCTGGTGAAGGACCTGTTGCTCCCCTGGCAGGCGGGTGCCCGGTGGTTCTGGGATACGCTCGTGGATGCCGATCTGGCCAACAACACGCTGGGTTGGCAATGGACCGCCGGCTGCGGCGCCGATGCCGCCCCCTACTTCCGCATCTTCAACCCGGTCACCCAAGGCGAGCGATTTGATCCGCACGGCGGCTATGTGCGGCGCTGGGTTCCCGAGCTCAGCGGGTTTCCCGGCCGTTGGATTCACAAACCCTGGCAGGCGCCGTCCGGCGTACTCAACGACGCCCAGGTCGTGTTGGGCGAATCGTACCCGCGGCCTATCGTTGACCATGCCGAAGCGCGTGGCAAAGCCCTCGCGGCTTTCAACCAGCTCAAGTCGGCAAGAGCAGCGAACCTGCGACGTTAGCCGCCCGCAGATCCGTAAGCAGGCGACGATTGGTGATCTTCGGGTCGGTATGCCGTGTTACGGTGATCGGGACCAGTCAGGATCCCTTAGGCAGGCGACTACGGCCGGATCGGAACGCAGCAAAGATCCTGTGCGCCCCCACGGTCGGCGGCACGATTCCATCCAGAACCTGCTGCTCGAGTTCTGGAAGCATGTCCCGGACGGTCTGATTCTCAGTCAGCATCACGTGCATTTGCTCGTCCACCAGCGCCCACATCCAACGAAGCATCTGCTCCCGGCGCCGAGCCTGCAACCGCCCGGATGCCTCGAGAGCCTCATGATGCCCGACGACATGCTGCCAGATCCTGTCTAGTCCCGTGTTCTCACGGGCGCTACAGGTCAACACAGGACAGGTCCAGCCATCCTCACGCGGCCGCATGAAGCTCATGGCACTCTGATACTCCCTGGTGGCGCGCTCGGCCCGTTTGAGATTGTCCCCGTCGGCCTTGGTCACCGCGATGGCGTCGGCGAATTCCAGCAACCCGCGCTTGATGCCTTGCAACTCATCCCCAGCTCCGGGAATCATCAACACTAGGAAGAAGTCCGTCATCTCGGCGACCATGGCCTCCGACTGCCCCACGCCGACGGTTTCCACGAGCACGACATCGAACGAGGCCGCCTCGCACAAGAGCATCGCCTCGCGCGTTTTACTGGCCACACCGCCCAACGTGCCGGCGCTCGGCGACGGGCGAATAAAGGCGTTGGGATCGGTGCTGAGGCGAAGCATGCGCGTCTTATCGCCCAATATGCTGCCGCCGGAAATGCCACTGGAGGGGTCCACAGCAAGCACGGCGACGCGATGCCCGGCCGCAGTCAGATTGGTGCCCAGGACTTCGATGAACGTGCTCTTGCCCACGCCTGGAACGCCAGTGATGCCCACGCGGAAGGACTTGCCTGTGTACGGCATTAACCGGGTGAGCAATTGCTGAGCGGTCTCTAGATGACGGGGATGACGAGATTCGATCAGAGTAATGGCCCGGGCCAGCACAGCCCGGTCGCCCCGGCGAACGCCGGACTCGTACTCCTGCAAGGTCAACTCGCGTCGGCGTACGGGCTCGCCTTTGGGCTGCGACGGATCCATGTCTTGCTCACACAACCGGCAACATGGGCCAGGAAGACCTAACCGCCCGCGGCGAAGCCCAGGCGATGCTCCAACTCGCCCAACAGCGTGAGCGCGGCCGCGCTGATCACGGTGCCGGGCTGGAAGATAGCCGTGACACCGGCCTTATACAACGCGTCGTGATCCTGAGGAGGAATAACTCCCCCGACCACGACCATGATGTCACCCCGGCCGAGGCTGACCAACTCGTCCCGCAACTGGGGCACCAGCGTCAAGTGGCCGGCTGCCAGCGAACTGACGCCCACGATGTGCACGTCATTCTCGACGGCCAGGCGGGCGCTCTCCGCCGGGGTCTGAAACAGCGGACCGATGTCCACATCAAAGCCGAGATCGGCGAACGCCGTAGCAATGACCTTCTGGCCGCGATCGTGGCCGTCCTGCCCCATCTTCACGACCAGCAGACGAGGGCGGCGGCCCTCGTGCTTGCGGAACCGGTCCACCGCCTTACGAACGGGATCGACGGCCTCCTTCCCGTCTCCCAACTCACCGGTGTATACACCCCGGATCACCTGCACGTCGGCCTGGTGACGGCCCCAGACCTTTTCCAAGGCACCAGTGACCTCGCCCACGGTGGCCTTGGCGCGAGCCGCATCCACCGCCAGAGCCAGCAGGTTGCCCTCCCCGGTTTCCGCGCAACGGGTCAGGGCTGCCAGAGCAGACTCGACCCTGGCCGAATCGCGCTCGGACCGAAGCTCGACGAGCTGCCGGACCTGCTTCTCGCGAACGGCCGTGTTGTCCACCTTGAGTACTTCGACAGGCTCGTCGGTTTCGAGTTGGTACTTGTTCAGCCCGACCACGGTCTGCCGGCCGGATTCAATGCGAGCCTGGGTCCGGGCTGCGGCCTCTTCGATGCGCATCTTCGGCACGCCGGCGCCGATGGCCTTGGCCATTCCGCCGAGTTCCTCGACTTCCCGGATATGCTCCCAAGCCCGCTGGGCCAATTCATGGGTCAGCCGCTCCACGTAGTAGCTTCCGCCCCAGGGGTCCACTACCGCGCACGTGTCGGTCTCCTGCTGCAGGAGAAGCTGCGTGTTGCGGGCAATTCGAGCCGAGATATCCGTCGGCAGGGCCAGGGCCTCGTCCAATGCATTGGTGTGAAGGCTCTGCGTCTGTCCCTGTGTCGCGGCCATGGCCTCGATGCACGTGCGGGTCACGTTGTTGTAGGGGTCCTGGGCGGTCAGGCTCCAGCCGCTGGTCTGGCAGTGCGCGCGAAGACACATGCTCCTGGGATCTTTGGGGCCGAACGGCTTGATGAGCCTAGCCCAGATCATGCGGGCGGCGCGCAGCTTGGCGATCTCCATGAAAAAGTTCATGCCGACGCCCCAGAAGAACGAGAGCCGCGGACAGAACTCATCAACGTCCAGGCCGGCCTGCACGCCTGTACGCACATACTCCAGCCCGTCGGCAAGCGTGTAGGCCAGTTCCAGGTCAGCCGTCGCGCCGGCTTCCTGCATGTGATATCCGCTGATACTGATGCTGTTGAACTTGGGCATGTGCCGGCTGGTGTAGCGGAAGATGTCGGTGATGATCCGCATGCTCGGCCCGGGCGGATAGATGTACGTGTTGCGGACCATGAACTCCTTGAGAATGTCGTTCTGAATCGTGCCGGCGAGCTGCTCGGGCTTTACACCCTGCTCCTCGGCCGCCACGATGTACAAGGCCATGATCGGCAGCACGGCGCCGTTCATGGTCATGGACACACTCATCTGTTCCAGCGGGATGCCATCAAAGAGCGTGCGCATGTCCAGGATGCTGTCGACCGCCACACCTGCCATGCCTACGTCTCCGCTGACCCGCGGATGATCGGAGTCATAGCCGCGGTGCGTGGCCAGATCGAACGCGATGCTCAAGCCCTTCTGACCCGCGGCGAGGTTGCGGCGATAAAACGCGTTGGAATCCTCCGCCGTAGAGAAGCCGGCGTATTGCCTGATCGTCCACGGACGCGTGACGTACATGGTCGCGTAGGGTCCGCGCGGAAACGGCGGCAGGCCCGGCATCGTCTCCAGGTGCTCGAGCCCTTGCACATCGCCAGAGTAATACAGAAGCTTGACGACAATCTGTTCGGGCGTGTTCCAGGCCGACTCGGCTAGAGGCCGGCCTGCCTCGGCCTCGGCGCGCCGCTGCCAATCTCCTGATTCCCCGCTGGAACGCGTGCCATCGGCCGTAAACGCGATCTTCGAGAAATCGGGGATAGCACTCACGACGTCCCTCCTTCTGCCCGAAGCAGGTCCTGGAGCGTCCGGAGCACATCGCACCCGGCGAATATGAAACGGTCTATACCAGCTTTGCGGTATGCCTTTTCGTTTCTCCCGGGGCTCCCTGCCAGGATGACTGTGTGAGCCCCCGCCTCCTTCAGTCGCGGCGTTACGTCGGCCACAACAGTCTCATACAGGCCGTCCGAGGAGCAGATCACTGCGATTCGGGCCCCGCTGCCCTTGAAGGCATCGGTGGCTTCCATCACATCCCCGAAGCCGTCGTTCTTGAGCACCTCGAACCCGCCCACCTCAAAGAAGTTGCGAGACCAGGTCGCGCGGGGCCAATGTTGGGCAACCGACCCTATGTTAACCAAAAAAACTCTTGGCCGGCTCCCCCCAAGCGCCATCAATCTGTCACTCAGATCGCGAAGCTCTTCGAAAGCTTGCGCGTACCGTCGGGGCACCAGGGGATCCATCCGCATGCCGTCACCGCCCGCAGCGAGGGCCCTGACCATTCGCCCCACCGTAGCACCGCCTGTGGCTGCCTCGACCATCGTGGCAACAACCTTACCCGACACTGGCCCACCGGCTTCAAGAAGACGCATCACCCGCTCAAGAGGTCCTGCCGCGATGTCAGCCTTACCCCGCTCCAACATGCGCTCAACCGCCTGGGCGCGCAATGCGGCATAGTCCGGTGTCTCGCGCCTCATGATCTGTTCTTTGACGTTGGGGAACTCGCTGACGCCTGTGATGGCATCCCTTCGTGTGGCCAGGTTCTTCATACGCGGCGCGAAGGCGGAGTCGATTTGCCTGGCCACCCACCCGCTCAGCAGCGCCTTGACCATCCCGCCCCGCCGTTCGACCTCCTGCAAGATACTCCAGGCCTTCGCGGCCAGTCCCTCGGTGAGCTTTTCCAGGAACCAACTACCGCCGGCCGGGTCGATGACACGGCCCAGGTGTGCCTCCTCCCGCAAGATGACCTGAGTGTTGCGGGCGATACGCCGGCTGAAATCGTCGGGAAGCCCATTCGCCGTGTCGAACGGCACGGTCGTGATGCTGTCCGCCCCAGCCACAGCCCCGGCAAAATGGCAGACTGTGTTACGCAACTGATTTGCCCATGGATCACGCCGCGTGAGGATTCGGAAACTCGGACGAACGTGCATCCTCATAGCTTGGGCGTTGACGCTACCCCCGCTGACTTCCACCACGCGCGCCCATAGCTTGCGCGCAGCCCTCAGCTTGCAGATAGCCAGATAGAAACGGGGGCCGATGGAATAGTCGAACTCGATCTGCCGTGTGGCCGCATCCACATCCATCCCCGCAGCGGTCATCGCCCGCAGATACTCAATACCTGTGGCCATTGAATAGGCCAGATCCTGGACGGCCGTCGCGCCGGCAGTGTGATATACTCCCGTGTTGATACACACGGCCGTGACATTAGGCAGGTTCTCGGATGTCCAAGACGCCAACTCCGCCATGTGTCTGAACGATTGCTCAAGCGAGAAAGGCAGCCGCCCATCAGCGGCCAGCGTCGACAGGGGATCGGCATTGAAAGCGCCACGAGTCGCCGCCCTGTCGACTCCATCTCGATCCCAAAGGGCCACCAGCATCGCCGCGGCGGGCAGGAACGCCGAGCCGGCCTCCAGGCAGACTCTCACCGTCTCCAGGCGAACTTCCTCTAAGGCGGCCCGGAGATCATCCTGGCTGTAAATCATGACGCCGTCGCGGCCGGCCAACGCCACCGCCTCAGAAGCATCGGGGTCCAGGCCGGCTCGCCCGGCCGCGTCGAAGCGCAACAACACAGAAGTTGCGCCGTGCTTGAAATCGTCCAGAACAGCCGCTTTGGTCGTCATTAGGTCGGGATGGGCATGTTCCTGCCGAACATCCCAGCCCCACATGACGTTGCCCAGCGGCCGGCCGCCCCGAACGAAAGGCGGCATTCCGGGGAACCCGGAGGGATCGCCGCCCGAGTCCCAGTCCCGCCGCGTGTATAGCGGCTGGATGTCCACGCCCTCATACGTCTGCGTGACCAGCTTCTGCTCAAACGCCGCTCCCTTGAGGACCTTCTGTACAGCGGAGCGCCACTGATCATGGCTGACCGGGGGAAAGACATCCGACAATGTGAACTCTGGCGGCATCATGCAACCGGCTTCCGAAGAAAACGAAGGCGCTTCTTACGAACCGGACGGCAGATCCTTAACTCTCGCCTACAGACCGCCTCTATCATATTCCATACGGCGGACGGTGTCTCGCATTCGTGAAATACCGGACCAGACTCCTGCCAACACGCTCGACGGACTGCGAGGAACCCCCTCCCAAACAAGTGCCCTCAGGCGCACGAGTCCGCCGCTCATCGTGGGCGGACCGAAGCCGTTATCCGTCGCCGGCGGTTTGAAGCCGATGCCGGGCAGACGTACAATCTTCGGGCGACGAGGGGCCGCGCCGTGCCTAGAGAGCATGCCGGCAAGGCCACCGTCCGGTGGGAATCCAAAACGCGATGCAGTCCACAGGATTGACGCCATGCAACCAGTCCAGGCGATTGATCACATCGGGATTGCGGTTCGCAGCATTGAGTCGGCACGCCTACTCTATGAGCGAACGCTGGGGGCCACCTTCGAAGGCACCGAGGTTGTCCCCGATCAGAAGGTGAACGCCGCGTTCTTCACGGTCGGCGGCGTGCGCATCGAGTTGCTCGAGCCTACAGGGCCGGACAGCCCGGTGGCCGCATATATCGAGAAGCGCGGCGAGGGCATCCACCACATCGCCTATGCCGTGGCCGGCCTGGAGGAACGAATTAAGGAGCTGGCCAAAGAGGGAGTGCGTTTGATCGACGAGGTTCCGCGAGGGGGGACCCACGGAACCAGGATCGTCTTTCTTCACCCCAAGAGCACCCACGGCGTGCTGACCGAACTCTGCGAACCGCAGTGACGCGGCGACGGCTTCGCGCGTTGGAACCAAGGAATACGGATACCTGAGGGCCGGGGCACAGCACGAGCGACGAAGGGAGGTTCCCCCACAGTAGCAGGACCTTGGGGACGTCACGAAACGCCCCTGAGGACGCTGCACAAATAGTCCGGTACGGGCGCACAATCCCCGATGTACAAGGAGGCAGACGTTAGCCACAATCATGTAAGGAGCCCCCTATGCCGGCCAGACAGTCTCGCTTGGCCTCGCTGCTGGTCGCCGCCGTCCTCACGGCGGCGCCGACCGCCCGCGCCGCCTCGCCACATTGGTCGTCCTTCCGCGGCCCCAACGCCCGGGGGGTCGCCGAGGGCGCCACACCCCCCACCACCTGGAACGTCGAGACCGGCGAGAACATCAAGTGGAAGACGCCCATCCCCGGCTTGGCTCACTCCTCGCCTGTCGTCTGGGGCGACCGGGTCGTCGTCACCTCGGCCGTCAGCGAGGATCCCGATCCTTACCTCCGCGTTGGCATGTACGGAGAAAGCCCGGACCACCCTGAAGAAATGATCCACCACTGGCGGGTGTACTGCCTCGAGAGGAACACGGGGAAGATTCTCTGGGAGCAAACGGCCCACAGCGGCATACCGCAGGTCAAACGCCATATTAAATCCACCCACGCTAACTCGTCTCCAGCCATCGATGGTAAGCACATCGTGGCCTTCTTCGGCTCGGAAGGCCTTTACTGCTATGACCTGGACGGCAAGCGTCTATGGAAAAAGGACCTCGGCTATCTTGACGCTGGCGCGTTCAACGCGGCGGAGATTCAATGGGCTTTTGGCAGCTCGCCGATCATCCACAAGGACAGGGTCATCGCACTGTGCGACGTAAATAACCAATCGTTCATCGCCGCCTTCGACATCGAGAGCGGGAAGGAACTGTGGCGAAGCTTGCGCGACGAAGTGCCCACATGGGGCACGCCGACAGTGCATGAGAGCGACGGCCGCATTCAGGTCATCTGCAATGGATGGAAGCACATTGGCGGATACGATACCCTCACCGGCGAAGAATTGTGGAGGATGACCGGCGGCGGCGATGTGCCCGTGCCGACTCCGTACGTCGCTCACGATCTGATCTTCATCACCAACGCGCACGGCCGGATGAGGCCCATCTATGCCATTCGGGTCAACGCGCAGGGAGACATCACGCTAAAGGACGGCGAGACATCGAACGGGTATGTGGCCTGGTGTCGACCACGCCGGGGATCGTACATACCTACGACGATCGTGTACGAAGACCACTTGTATGTGGGCGACGACCGGGGCATCCTGACGTGTTATAAGGCAATCACAGGCGAGCAGGTCTATCGCACCCGCATCGGCGGGCGGGGGGAAGCATACTCCGCCTCACCGGTCGCCGCCGACGGCAAGATCTACTTCACGCCAGAGGACGGCGAAATCCACGTGGTCAAGGCGGGGCCGGAATTCGAGCTGCTGGCCACGAACTCCATGGGTGAGGTCTGCCTGGCCACGCCGGCAATCTCTGAGGGCATGATCTTCGTCCGGACGCGTTCGCACCTGTTCGGCATCGGCAAGTAAGTCGCGCCAGCCAGGACGAGCAGTGTCCACGATTGGCGCTGCCGCCCGCGCCAGATACGCTGAACCTCATGAACACACGACGCTCCTTTCAACTAACGCAATCTCGTCCGCGAAACCTCTCCGGGGCCTGCACCGCGCTCATGGCCGCTTGCCTCGCGTACGCTGAACCCTCCAGCCAGGCCCAACGCGGCGACTGGCCCATGTGGGGAGGCTCGCCCGACCGCAACATGGTCTCAGGGGAGAAGAACATCCCGGCCGAGTGGGACCTAGACTCCGCTAAGAACATCAAGTGGACCGCCGCACTCGGCACGACCACGTACGGAAGCCCGGTCGTCGCCGATGGCCGCATCTACGTCGGCACCAACAACAACGGCAACCGCCGCCCGGAAATCACCGGTGACAAAGGCGTGCTGATGTGCTTCGACGAGGCCACCGGCAAGTTTCTCTGGCAGGCCACGCATGACAAACTGCCCACCGGCCAGGCCAACGACTGGCCCGAACAGGGCATCGCCTCCGGGCCGGCCGTCCAGGGCGACCGCCTCTACTATGTCTCCAACCGCTGCGAGGTGGTCTGCGCTGACACGCAGGGTTTCCTCGACGGCGAAAACGACGGCCCCCTCATCAACGAGAAGTACCATGCCGAGCAGGACGCCGACTTCGTCTGGATCTACGACATGATCGGCGAGCTCAAGGTGTTTCCCCACAACCTGGCTACCAGCGCCCCCATCGTCGTCGGCGACCTGGTCTTCGTCTGCACCTCAAACGGCGTGGACGAAAGCCATGTCAAGCTGCCGTCTCCCCAGGCCCCCAGCTTCATCGCCGTAAACAAAAACACCGGCAAGCTCGCGTGGCAGAGTAACCTGCCGGGCGACAAGATCCTGCATGGGCAATGGTCCTCGCCCGCATACGGGGTAATTAACGGACAGGCGCAGATCGTCTTCGGCGGCGGCGACGGCTGGGCCTACGGACTGAAGGCCGAGACCGGCGAGATGATCTGGAAGTTCGACCTGAACCCCAAGGAATCCGTCTGGAAAGTCAACGGCCGCGGCACCAAGAACAGCATCATCTCCACCCCAGTCATCCAAGACAACCACGTCTTTCTCGCCGTCGGCGCGGACCCGGAATACGGCGATGGCCCTGGACACCTCTACTGCATTGACGCCACTAAGACGGGAGACATCACCAAGACCGGCCGGGTCTGGCATTATGGCAACGACGACTTCCAGCGAACCATCTCCACCGCGGCCATAGCCGACGGCCTGCTCTACCTGCCCACGCTCAGTGGCTTCCTCCACTGCGTCGATGCCGGCACTGGCAAGCGCCTCTGGGTCCACGATACGTTTGCTGCCATATGGGGCTCGCCCGCCGTCATCGACGGCAAGGTCTTCACAGGCACCGAAGACGGCGAAGTCGTCGTCTTGGAGCACGGCCGCGAGCTCAGAGAACTCGCCGCCAACGACATGGGTAGTTCGATCTACACTACGCCCGTGGCTGCAAACGGAGTGCTCTATGTCACCACGCGGAAGCTGCTCGTGGCCGTCCAGCAGAAGTAGACCCCCCGACCGTCTTCGGATGCTGGCATTCTGGACCATCCTCGCCATGACTGCACCGCCCGGCGCGGCGCAGCCGACAACGCATCCCCACGCGCCCACCGACACGAAGGCGGCGTCCGCGTGGCCCATGTTCCGCGGCAATCCCGCCCTGACCGGCGTCGCGCATGGCAACCTGCCCGACGAACTACACCTCCTCTGGGAAAAGCAGATCGGGGAGATCGCCACGGCCACGGCCGCCATCGCGGACGGTAGAGTCTACGTCGGCACGGATGACGGCGACTTCCTCGCCCTGGCCCTGGCAGACGGCAAGACCGTCTGGAAGCGCCCGAGTGAGGTGCCCATCCGCTCCTCGGCCTGCGTCCACGGCAAGCTTGTTCTGTTCGGCGACGACGACGGCGTAATGCACGCCCTTGACGCGTCCAGCGGAACGGGGATCTGGTCGTTCGAAACCGGCGCCGAGATCATCTCCTCCCCCAACTGTGTCGATGACCGCGTCCTATTTGGCTCGTACGACGGCCACCTCTACTGCCTCAGCGCCCGCGACGGCACGCTCATCTGGAAATCCGAGGCCGACGACCGTATCCACGGCTCGCCCTGCATCCAAAACGGCCACGCCATGATCGCAGGTTGCGACGGCAAGCTCCGTGTCATCGACCTCAACACCGGCGACCAGGCCCGCGCCGTGACTCTGGGCTCCTACTCGGGCTGCTCCCCAGCCGCACAGGGAAAGCACGCCTTCGTCGGCACCTTCGGCAACCAAGTCCTCGGCATTGACTGGGTCGCCGGCACCGTCCTTTGGACGTACGAGAACCCGGATCAGCAGTTCCCCTTCTTTTCCTCCCCGGCGGTGATCGATCAAACCGTCATCATTGGCAGCCGCGACAAGTACGTGCATGCCCTTGACGCGACCGACGGCAAACTCCGCTGGAAGTTCCTGACCAGGGCCCGAGTCGAATCCTCGCCCGTCATCGTCGGCGATCGCGTCCTCATCGGCTCGTCTGACGGCAACCTCTACGCCCTCAACCTGGCCGACGGCACCGAACGCTGGCGATTCACCGCCGGCGCCCCCATCAGCGCCTCGCCCGCCGTCGCTGCGGGCCGCGTGGTCATCACCAGCGAGGACGCCGTCGTCTACTGCTTTGGACCCAAGCCGAGCCGCGATATAGTCCCATCTCCATGAGAGTGGTGTATCTGGCCGCCGGCGCGGGAAGCACATATTGCGGCAGTTGTCTGCGCGACAACCGCCTCGCCGCCACCCTCCGCGCCCAGGGACGCGACGTCGTCCTGCTGCCCATGTATATGCCCATTCGCACCGATGAGCACGACGTCAGCGAACCCGACGTCTGCTATGGCGGCATCAACGTCTATCTCCAACAGAAGTCACGCTTGTTCGGCCTACTGCCGTCGCTCGTCGACAGCACACTCGACTCGCCCGTTCTTCTACGACGCGCCGGTCGCTGGGCCACAAGAGCCGCTCCAGAAACGCTTGGCCAAATGACCATCTCCATCCTCCGCGGCGAGCACGGCGCCCAGCGCAAGGAACTTCGCAAGCTCATCCGCAAGCTCTCGACGCTGCGCCCGGCCCTGGTCAACCTGCCCAATCTCATGTTCGTGGGCATCGCCGCACCGCTCAAGGAAGCCCTCGGCGTGCCGGTCCTGTGCACGCTTAGCGGCGAAGACATCTTCCTCGACAAGCTTCCCGAAGCGGACCGCGCCCGCGCCATCGACCTGATCCGCGAAGCCACCGACAACGCGGACGGCTTCATCGCCCCCACCCACTATTATGCCAACGTCGCCGCCGAACGGTTCGCCGTTCCGCGCGGCCGGCTCCACCTGATCCCAATGGGCATCGACGTCGCCACCTTCGAGAACTGCACGCCGCCGCCGACCGACGCACCCTTCACCATCGGCTACCTCGCCCGCATCTGCCACGACAAAGGACTGCACCTGCTGTGCGACGCCGTCGCCAAGATCAGGCAGGCGGGCAGGAATATTCGCTTGTGCGTCGCAGGAACGCTGGCCCCCCAGGACCGGCCCTACTGGCAAGAGCTGCAGGGCCGCCTGCCTGCAGGCGAATTCGAGTACGGTGGCGAGGTGGACCACGCCGGGAAGCTCCGCTTTTTCGGCTCCATTCACGTCCTCTCGGTGCCCACCGTCTATCACGAGTCCAAAGGGCTCTACATCCTGGAGGCCCTTGCCGCCGGCGTCCCCGTCGTGCAACCCGGCCACGGATCGTTCCCCGAACTGCTCGAAGCCACTGGCGGCGGCCTGCTCTGCCATCCCAACGACGCCGACGACCTCGCCACCTGCATTCTTCAATTGATGGATCAGCCCATACTGCGAGCCCGGCTCGGCCGCGCCGGCCGTGAGGCGGTACGCGAGCGCTTCACCGACTCGCTCATGGCTCAGCGCACCTGGGCCGTCTACGAACTCTACGCGGGCACCGCCCACCCGGGCCTTGATACGCCGACCCCGTAGCCCCACAATGCCTGTGACCAACGCGGAACACCGGACGCATGACAGAAGCACTCCACGCCGAATCGATCAGTAAGAACTTCCCCACCAGCCGCGGTCCGCTTGAAGTCCTCCGTGATATTTCCCTCCAACTGCTCCGCGGCGAGTCCGCCACCGTCATGGGCCCCTCGGGTAGCGGCAAGAGTACCCTGCTCAACATCCTCGGCGCTTTGGAGCCGCCGACTTCCGGACGAGTCACTCTCGGCGGGCGCGACCCCGCCTCCATGAGCGAGACTGAGCTGGCCGCCTTCCGCAACCGGTCCGTCGGCTTCGTCTTCCAGGACCATCATCTGCTGCCGCAATGCTCCGTCCTGGAGAACGTCCTCATCCCCACCATCGCCGAACGCAAGTCGCACGATGTGCCCGAGGCGCTCAGCCGTGCCCGCATGCTGCTCGACCGCGTCAGCCTCGCCGATCGCACCGACCACCGCCCCGCGGAACTTTCTGGCGGCGAACGTCAGCGCGCCGCCATCGCCCGCGCGCTAATCAATCGACCGACGCTCCTGCTGGCCGATGAACCCACCGGCAACCTGGATCGCGCCTCCGCCGAAGCCGTCGCCGCCCTCCTGCTGGACTTGCACCGCGAGGAGAACACCATCCTGCTCGTCGTGACTCACAGCGAATCGCTGGCCCGGCACTTCACCCGCTGCTTCGAGCTGGCCGATGGCGGGCTCGTCGAAGCCCGAGAGCAGTGACGTGCGCGCTGCCACGTACCATCGCCGAAGCCTCAGCTACCACTGGCGGACGAATCTATCCGTGGTCCTCGCCGCGGTGGTCGGCACGGCCGCCCTCACCGGCGCTTTGCTCGTCGGCGACTCCGTGCGCGGCAGCCTGCGCGAACAGGCTCTGGTTCGGCTGGGCAGCATCGACCACGCCCTTATAGCCGACCGCTTCTTCCGCGAACGGCTCGCAAACGATCTCCTGGAGAGCGCCCACCTGCAGAAGCGTGTCGCCGCCGCCTCGGCCGCTATCCTGCTCCGCGGCGGCGTCGCTCACGCCGACTCCGGCCGCCGCGTTAACAGAATCAGCATACTCGGCGTCGACGAACGTTTCTGGGGTCTGGCCTCCACACCGGCGGACAATCCGGATTGGCCAGACGAAGAGCGGATCGTCGCGCTCAACGAGCCGCTTGCGTCGGAGCTGTCGGCGCAGCCCAGCGACACCGTGCTGCTGCGCGTAGGCACACCGGTCGATATCCCCACTGAAACCCTCCTCGGACGTCGCGATGACACGTCGTCGACACTGCGCCTCACGGTGCGAGCGATCATTTCATCCGATGGTCTCGGTTCCTTCGACGCACATCCCCAACAACGACTGCCGCGCAACGCGTTTGTCCCCCTCGCGACGCTCCAGCGAGCCATCGGCCGACCGGGCGCGGCCAACGCCGTTCTCGTCGCCTACAAAGGAGCCGACTCGAACACCGACTTCACCGCCGACCTGCAAGCCGCCCTGGCCGAATGCCTCACACTCGAAGACTTGGGATTACGCCTGCGCGAGAACAAGGCCCACGAATACTTGTCCTTGGAGAGTGACCGCCTGCTCATTGAGCCACCCGTCGAGGCCGCCGCAAGAGCCGCCGCCCAGAAGGCAGGACTCCGCGCGGGCAACATCCTGGCCTACCTGGCCAACTCCATCGAGGTAGAATCCACCGCCGGTGACCAGGACGAAGCAGTTCCTTACTCCGTCGTCGCCGCGATCGACCCGCAAGTGCTTCACCCGGACAGGCCGATGCGCTCGCCGCAGGGCAGTCCCGTCGCGCCGCCCGAACCGGGTCGAATCCTGCTCAACGAATGGGCCGCCGACGAACTGAACGCCGACATCGGGGACCGCGTCCGCCTGACCTATTACCTCACCGGCCCGCGCGGCCGGCTCGACACCGCCAGCCACGAATTCGAACTGACCGGCATCGTGGCCCTCTCTGGCCCCGCCGCCGATCCCGGCTTCACCCCCGACTACCCCGGCATCACCGACGCCACGCGTCTCGCCGACTGGGACCCGCCGTTCCCCATCGACCTGTCCCGCATCCGTGACCGCGACGAAGAGTACTGGGACGAGCACCGTGCCACGCCTAAGGCCTTCGTTCATCTCGCGGAGGGCCAGTCGCTCTGGATCAGCGACGAGCAACGCTTCGGCCGCCTGACCTCCATGCGCTTCTACCCCGCACGGAATCAGAATCTCGCCTCCGCGGCACAGGCGCTCCGTAGCCAACTGCTCAACAACCTCAAGCTTTCACAATTGGGTCTGCGCTTCGACGCCGTCCGCAAGCGAGCCCTCGACGCGGGCCGTGGCAGTATCGATTTTGGCGGCATGTTCATCGGCTTCAGCTTCTTCCTGATCATATCTGCTGCCATGCTTGTGGCACTTACGTTCCGCCTGGGAATGGAGCGCCGCGCCGGGGAAATCGGCCTACTGCTCGCCGTCGGTTTCACCCCTAAGCGCGTCGCACGGATGCTGCTCGGCGAAGGCGCCGCCGTGGCAGCCATCGGCGCCGTCGTCGGAACCGGCGCCGGGCTGGCCTACGCCTGGCTTATGCTCGCCGGGCTGCGATCCTGGTGGTCCGACGCGGTCAGCGCGCCGTTCCTGCGCTTGCACGCACCCGCCGCCAGCTTGATCATCGGACTCTTTGCCGGCTTCCTCATTGCCACTGCCTCGGCGGCGTGGGCCTTGCGCGGCTTGACCCGAGCCTCACCCCGCGCGCTCCTGGCCGGCGCCATCAGCGCCGGCGTCATCCGCGGTAGCGCCAGACGCGCCCGGGCCGCATGGATCATCGCCGTCGGCGCTTTTTTGGCGGCCGGCGGCCTGGCCGTCGCGTCGGTCGGCGCCAGCGCCACTGTCCGCGCCGCGGTCTTTTTCGGTAGCGGGGCGGCCCTGCTTATTGCGTGCATCGCCGCTCTGGCTGCCGGCGCCGCCCGATCCCAACCCTCGGTGATCCGCCCCACCAACCCGATGGCCGTCACCAGACTCGGAGTACGTAACGCGTCGCGTCACCCCGGGCGCTCGCTGCTGACCGTCGGGCTGATCGCCTCGGCCGTGTTTGTGATCGTAGCCATCGGCGCGTTCCGGCTGAAGACCGGCGATGATCCCTACGCTCGCAGCGCGGGCACCGGCGGCTTCGCTGTGCTTGCCGAAGCTGCAGTGCCTCTCCAGCACGACCTGAACATACCGGAGGGGCGGCAGGCCCTGGGCCTCGCCGCTGAGGACGAGTACCTACACGACGTACACGTATATCCCTTCCGCCTTCGGCCCGGAGACGAGGCGAGCTGCCTGAACCTCTACCGCCCCACCGCGCCGCGCATCATTGGCGCGACCGAGGAATTCGTCTGCCGCGGGGGATTCACCTTCGCGGACTCTGTAGCCGAAACGGACACGGAGCGCGAAAACCCATGGCTGCTGCTGCGAAAGCAATTCGACGATGGCGCCGTGCCCGTCATCGGCGACCAAGACACCGTCATGTGGCAACTGCACCTGGGGCTCAGCCAGGACCTGACCATCACAGATGAGCGCGGCCGCGCCGTACCTTTGCGCTTCGTCGGCGTGCTGAAGGGCAGCGTACTGGCAGGCGAACTGATCGTCGCCGAGGACCGGTTCCTTCGGCTGTTCCCTTCCACCACCGGGTACGGCTACTTCCTGATCGAGACTCCGCCGGACGGGGTGGGGCAGTTGGAGGAGCGGCTGGAGGCGCAGCTCGCCGACTACGGCTTCGACGCGACCTCCACCGTCCAGCGCCTGCGCGAATACCACGCCATCCAAAACACGTATCTGTCCACGTTCCAGACCCTCGGCGGGCTGGGCCTGGTGCTTGGAACGCTGGGCATGGCGGCCGTGCTGCTTCGCAACGTCTGGGAGCGCCGAAGCGAGATGGCCCTGCTGCGAGCTCTGGGCTTCCGGCGGTCCACGTTGGGCTGGCTGGTGCTGGCCGAGAATGGAGCCCTGTTGCTGGCCGGGCTGGCGGTCGGTTGCGCGTCGGCACTGCTGGCCATCCTCCCGCAGCTTCTGACCGCACCCCGCGAGGTCCCCTGGGGGTCTCTGGCCCTCACGCTCGTCCTGGTCCTGGCCACGGGCATGCTCTCGGGGCTGGCAGCTCTGCGGCCTGCCCTACGGACACCGCTTCTGCCCGCCCTACGCTCCGAATAGCCGACGGGAAAGTAGGGTCATGCTCCCGGAAGGCGGTATGAGGCACGTCCCTCGCATCCGACCTGGATCCGGCACGGAGAGAGCATCAAGGGTAACACAGCATGGCGCACTAGTGCCGGGGCAGGCCCGTCGGGGCCTGCGAGGGCACCGCTTCCTTGCTTTTTCGCATTCACCGTGCAACCTTTTCGCCATTCGCCCGTTCTTTGAGTAGCGATGAATCAGGAAGCCTTCCAAAAAACCCTCGCGGAGCTGGGAGACCGGACCTACTCGTACGCGGTCTGGCTGCTCGGCGACCGAGAGGAGGCGCAGGACGTGACCCAGGAGGGCTTCATGCGTTTGTGGGCGAGGCGATCCGCAGTGGTGGACGGAGCGGCGTGGATCTGGCTGACTCGCACCATCTATCGGTTGTGCGTCGATCACCAGCGCCGCCGGGCCGTACGGCGCGAGAATGAGCTGCTCGAATCCAGCCAGGCGTCGCCCTCACCCGAACCTGGGCCGGAGCAACTCGCCGAGCTTACGGAACTGCAATCGGCGATCGGATCGGCTCTTGGACGGCTATCGCCGCGGGACCGCGTATTGATCGTCCTGCGCGAGATCCAGGGCATGAGCTGCGAAGAGATGGCTGACGTGCTACAGATGAAGCTCAACACACTTAAGTCCGCGGTGCATCGGGCCCGCGATCGACTTCGCAAGGAACTCGTCAAGATGGGTGTACAGCGGCAATGAAACCTCAGGCTGATGACCCAATGCAGTGCTCAGAAGCGCGGGCCGCGATTCAGGCGCGTCTGGACGAGCCCTTGCCCGCCGAGCAAGAGACTGCACTCAGCCGGCACGTTACCGAGTGCAAGGCCTGCGGCACCTATCAGGCGGAGCTGGGGGCGATGTGTGACGCGCTGCGATCCATGCCGGTGTTCGAACTTCCTGCGAAGATTCGGGAAGACGTACGATCGGCCGCGGGCAAGCACGATGCTCAGTGAAAGGAGCCTTCTCTCCCGCGATAGCCGGGCGAACCAATACATCTCGGTCTGCCGGTGCAGAGAAGCGGGAGGGCTGATCTTGCCGGCCGAAGTGCTCTCGCCACGCCGAAGGCGGCGCACCTCCGACAGAGACAAGCCTCGTTGGGTCACCCCGATATCGCCGGCGTGAGCCGGCTGACGAATAAGAAGC
>CP070685.1:1781289-1786731 GCA_020352895.1 Phycisphaerales bacterium | reverse complement strand
CAGTATTGGTAAGAGGTTGATGGCATTCAAGGCCAGAAAGAGAAGGGCAGCCTGTGAGAGCAGCGGCTGGTGCGTACGCAAGTACATGACGCCGAGGATGCAGCCGACAACCAGGCCCGGCGCGGGACCCATCAGGGCCACGATGGTTCGCCTCCAACCGGAGGCTGGCGGATTCTTCCCGCTTACGGCCGCACCGAAGAACGGGATGAAGAACATCTGGACGTCGTGGTAGCCACTTAAGCGCATCGCGATGTAGTGGCCGCCTTCGTGGACGAACAGGACGACGATCAGGAGCAGCACTTCGGTCAGCGTGAACTCGAAGAACCCCCAGGCCGCGAACAGGACCAACGTGACGCCCAGATAAAGCAGGTTGGTCAGTGTCTTTCCTCTCCGTGACGGCAGCGTCTTCGATTCATGAACGATCTGCTCCGTGTCCTGGTCGGGCACCAGCGGGATCTGAGTTCGCGACGGTGCGTAGGATTCGGATGTGTCGTCGGGGTTGATACCGGTCACGGCGCCTCTCCACGGAGTGCGTGCGGCTGCCGATTGCAGATCTTCAGCCTGTGCCTGCCCGTCGAGCTGGGCGAAGTGCGCTCGGGCCGCGCGTTCTCCTGGCAGAGTTGTCAGCCATGATGCAGTATATGTCCGCGGATTGGGCTTGGGTAGGGAGGATTCACCCAGGGAGTCGGGAGCCGTGTTCATTGGCTTGCGCGGGCGGGGTCAACTGTGACTTGATCCGCGGACGCCCGTGGGTGTTTCTTTGCGCGGGCAAGGCCGGGGGAGCCATCAGCTATTGGCCATTAGCCTTTAGCCATTGGCCGTTAGCCTGCCTGGGGGCAGAGGGGAGGGGGGCGGCCGTAGAATAAGGTAGGATGGTTTCGTGATGGCAAGCCGGCGGCGACGAGCGCTGTGGTGGCTGAAGTGGGTGGGATTATACGTCTGCTTGACCATAATCCTGCTATGGTCTTTTAGCGCCATCGAGCTGGCACTCTATGGATCCGATGTGCCAGTCTACCCGTTGGCCGCGGGTCACGTCACCGTATTTTGGGATCAGAACGGCCTCCAGTGCCGAGCCTGGTCCGTGACTGCCAGAAGTAATGCCCCCTTGTGGTCGTTGGCAAGATGGGGGATATCCTGGCCTCGGTACGAGACATCCGGCGGACCTTACCGCTCGCCGCGTATCGAGGTTCCGTTACTCTCTGCCGTGGTCCTGGTCAGTCTGCCAACCGCGTATCTGTGGTGGCGCGATCGCCGGCCGCCGCGCGGGTATTGTGCCGAGTGCGGCTACGACTTGACGGGGAACGTGAGCGGGGTGTGCCCGGAGTGCGGGAGGGTGATATGACCGCCGCGGGCAATAGGGCGATAGTTCGAGGGCCGCGCCGGGTGCCCCGGCCATCGCGGGTGCGACGCGGGCTCAAGTGGTGCGGCCTGGTTCTCTGCCTGGTCGTGGTGCTCGCGTGGGTGGCGGGGACCCGATGGCGCACAAGCATCAGGATAGGCCCGCGGAGTGTCGCGCTGCTGGCTACGGGGGGCATCGTCCTGCGCCACACCGACACGATACCGCCGGGGGGTCGGCCCGGAAGACGAATCCACGTCGGCCGCGCGAGCGACTATCCGCACGTCGGGCTTCCCGGGGCGGCCCGCGATGCCGGGCGGTTCGGCGGGTGGGCGTGCTGGTGCCCCTGGTGGCTGCTGCTGACGGCCGGAGTAGTGCCGACCGGTGTTCTCTGGTGGCGCGACCGGCGAGCAGTCCTGCCCCGCTACTGCCGCCAGTGCGGCTGCGATGTGACAGGGAATGTGAGCGGGGTATGTCCGGAATGCGGGGAGGCGACATGACTCGAAGCCCTCATCGAAGTTGGCGTCGGTTCAAGATAATCGCGTGGTCCGCCGCAATTGTAATCGTCGCTACGTGGGGCGTAAGCATTGTACGCTGCGTTGCGATCAATACTCCATGGACGAGCCTGATGGTCTCAGACGGCCAGGTGACGCTGTTCCTGTCTTTCAAAGGAGACATCGCCCTTCCGCCTCTGTCTGTGCGCTCTCCCTGTTATGGCCTTGGCCCGGGTAGGCCGAAGCCCTGGTGGTTTCGCCTGGGATTGTGGTTAGCGCACCCACATGTTTCCGCGTCGTACTTGGACATCTCAATGCCGATTCTAGTGCTCCTTGCGGCAGTCGGGGTTGTCGGGCTCGTACTTCAGCGTCATTACAAGAGACTGATGTCTAAGCATTGCCCCTCATGCGGCTACGACCTGACCGGAAACGTGAGCGGGGTGTGTCCGGAGTGCGGGGAGAGGGTTCAGTAGTTCAGGTTTCAGTGTTCAGTAGTTCGGTGTTCAGGAGAAGCTACGGCCCTGCTGCGCAGGACCGTGCCATCCAGATGTCAGTAAGCGCACACGGGCAGCCCGCGGACTGTGGCATCGGGATCGAGAGAGAGCGGGCGAAGGTGGAGGCGAGGCGGTGAGCGCCGAGATGCCCGATACGGCGAGGTGTCTGGGATGCGGCTACCTGCTGCGCGGGTTGACGGGGACGTTCTGCCCCGAATGCGGCCGGAGGTTTGACCCGGCAGACCCCACGACCTACGGCCCTCGCAGACGGTGGCGGCTGGCCGGGCCGCCGAGCCGCTGGGAATGTCTGGCGATAGGAGCGCTGACCATCTCCGGGCTGGTCGGAGCGAGCGGCCCGGCCCGCTGGGAATCGCAGATGTCCTGCTCTGGGGCGTGTGCGGCCGTACCGCTCTGGGCGGGGCTGGTCGTAGTCTACGCCGTCCGCCTGGTGGCCGTGCTTCGAGACGCGGGTCGAGCCGAAGGTACGCTGGAAGATGAACAACGCACGCGCAGTTTGCGATGGGTCGTTCTCCCGCTGTGTGTGCTGCTGATACTCTCCAGCCTGTTATACTCCTGGCCGCTCATGGTGCGATTCCACCTGAATCGACCGGCCTTTGAGGCGGCCGTGAAGGAGTTTGAAGCGGGCGAATTCACCGCCGGGCAGTGGGTCGGCTTGTATCACGTAAATCGAGCGACCCGAAGGTTCCCAGCTGAACGTCCTAAGATGGTATTCTTCGAAACCGGGTCGAGTCTCACGTATCCCTTCGGGTTTGAGTACGATCCGAATCCCGGTCACCCTCCGGGCCGCTCAGTCATCCGGGTGGCACCGTCATGGTATACCTACGAGGAGTGACGTAGGGAAGGCTCAGGAGAGTGTTCGTCAGGTTTCAGTGTTCAGTAGTTCAGTGTTCAGACCGTGCCACGCACGTGTTAGCAAGCGAACACGGGCGCGCGACGGGGCGTTGAGCGGCGGTTGTGGCCCGCTCCCTCACGGTCGCGGCTCGTATCCAAGGCTTTTCCCAAACCCACGCTGCTCGCAGGGCAGTGCCGCAATAGTGGCTCTACACGTCAGCCGGCGGGGAGGATTGGCGGTGTCGAGAGCATAGAAGAAAGCGCCGCGAAGCGGTCGTGGGCCTCGCGGCGCTGGGCGTTTCAGGCGGGTGTCACTCGATGAGGGGGATGGGGCCCCCGCCGAGGGACTCGCATCCGGTGGCGCAGGCGGCGTAGGCGTAGCAATCGTTGCTGTAGATGTTGCCGTCGTCACAGATGACCGGGTCCCAGTAGTCCGGGCACATGATGTCACGCGGGCAGCCATCACCGCCGCCACCGCCGGGTTTCTTGGCGTAGGCCGCGGCCGTGAACCATAAGGCGACGACGACCAACAAGAGGAGCAGAACTTTGAAGACAGGTACGTACTTTCTCATAGCCATTCCTCCGAATTGCGTGCGTGTGGGCCGGCCGGCAACCGCTGTCTGCCCGGTCCGCACGAGAAGATTTGAGAGAGATAAGATTACGAAAGGGGACGGGCGGATTCAAGGGTATTTGCGGCACGGCGGCCGGTAAATTGTCGCGCGCTGCCAGGGGATGGGAGGGCTTTCCTGAAGGTGGTCTCGGGCGAGGCTCGGGGCTAATTGCCACCGGGGATTGTGGTTAGGATCGTCGCAACACCATCGGGGGCGAGGGGAGCGGGCGAGGTGGGTGACCATCGTCCGGCCGACGTCGGCGGCGCTACGGGCATGCCACCCCACGGCCGGGCGCGGGAACGGGTGCAATGATTACTTGGGCCAGTGTTTGGCAAGTTCGGTGTGGAGGGCGTCGGCGGCAGCCTGCCGGGGGTCGATGGCTTCGCGGCGTTTACCCTGCTCTTTGATCTCGATGCCTTTGTCGCCGGTGCCGTAGAGGCTGAGGCGTTCGACGCCCTGCTCGGCGGCGAGGCTGGTGCGCAGTTGGAACGTGCCGAGGGCTCGGCCGTCGGGGATGGCAATGAACCGGCCGTCGATCTGAATCTCAGGGTCGAGGAAATAGGTCCAGGCGCGATCCTTGCTGGCGTAGTAGGCGTGGTTGCCGCCGAGTGCGGCGTAGACGAGCAGGACGTCGGCTTCGAGCTTTCTGCCGAAGTCCGCGGCGATCTCCCGGCCGAGGTCGGCGGTGATGCGCCCGTCGCCGGTGGCCCGCTCGATGCGCTCGCGATTGGCGAGGGTGCAGCCGCGCTCAACGAGGAAGGCTTCCAGCGAGGCGGTGATCGAGCTCGGCTCGACCATCTCCATGCCCAGGTCGCGCTCGAAGGCGAGGTCGCCGCGCGGTTCGTGCACGACGAAAGCGGCGCCGGCGCCGTGGTCGAACTTGGTCTGGCCGTATTGCAGGTCGAGCCGGACAGTGCTCTGTTCGGCAGGGAAGCGCAGCTCGTGCAGGACGGCCACGCGCGGGGATTCCATCGAGAGCAGGTCCGGAGAGAGGCTGACGGAGGCCTGCCGCTCGGCGATGGGCCACTCGGTGATGGGCTTGGCGCAGCCGGTGAAGAGGAGGACGGAGAGGGTCAGGAGGGCGGTTAGGGAACGCACGTGCATGAGATCACCTCGGTGGTAAGTCGGTTGAGTGGTTGACACGATATGCCGTGCATTCAAACACAGGAGGGAGCGAACGTCCAGGGCGGACGAAGAACCACGGCCGCAGCCAATGGCGCGCCTGCGGCGACCTGTGCCATCCAGGGAGAACGGTGTCCGCGGGGGGCGGCGGACCTATATTGTCTGCCGAGGGCGGCCGTGCCACATCTGGGCGCGACTTGTTAGCCGGTGAAGCTCGTGGCGAGCGTGGCGAAGCCGTTCAGTTCAACGGCGCAGTCACCATCGAAGGGCCGGCCCGGCTCAACAAGGCAAGACCTCGCGCAGCTCCGCGGGAATAGGCCGGGCGGGTGGCGCTGCTCTAGGCCGCTTGGGGTCAGGCATGAATCGGCCGCTAGGTACCGGGCCCTGGCTGCGCGCGCATCAACCTCACAGCCCGCCGAGCAGTAGATCGACGCCTTTAGATCAGTCGGCTTCCCTCGGATGGTCTCCCGATCCTGTGAAGTTGACCGCTAACGTGGCGAAGTCGTTCAGGTCCACGTCGCCGTCGCCGTCGA
>CP070685.1:1778019-1781189 GCA_020352895.1 Phycisphaerales bacterium | reverse complement strand
AGCTGGTTGATCGTTGGCATTGCTTTCCCTGGTTTCGGAGGAGGCAGGCCTGAGCGGCCGCCTCCATGCACTCGTTCTTGTTGCCCCGGTCCGGCCGGGGGGATCTAGGATTCCTCTTTTACTCCGAACTACCGGCCTCCGGCAAGCCCGCGGTCTCGACGTCACTCTGGTCTGTGGCCTCCTCGGCCTGGCCGGAGGCTTCAGCACTGTTCGAGTCGCCGGCCTCGGCCCCCGCGGCTACGGCGGCCGGCTCGCCCAGTTCCTCGGCGGCCTCGGCAGCCGCGGCCTCGTCAGCCTGCTGAGCCAAGGCCGCTTCATGCAGCAACTGCTCGGCTGGCGTTTCCACCTTCTCTGGAAGTGGCTCGCCCAAGTGCTCGATCTGCAAGGTCAGATGCGGCTTAAAGGCCGTGCCTGCCGGAATCAGGTGGCCGAGGATCACGTTTTCTTTTAGCCCGAGCAGGCGGTCCTCCGCACTGCTTATGGACGCCTCGGTCAGAACCTTGGTGGTCTCCTGGAACGAGGCCGCCGAGATGAACGATTCGCTCTGGAGGCTGGCCTTGGTGATGCCCAGGAGCAACGTCTTGGCCGTCGGGGGCTTGGGACGACGACCCTTGGCGGGGGCGCCGCCCTCCTCTTCGGTCCGCTCGTTCATCTCGGCCAATTCCGCTTTCAGCCGGATGTCTCCAATCTGGAGCTCGGTGTCACCGGGATCGGAGACCTTCACGCTCTTCATCAACCGGTCGCGCTCCGTCTGGAACTTGATCCGGTCCACGATCTCGCCGGGCAAGAAGCCGGAGTCACCCGGGGTCTCCACCTTCACCTTGCGGAGCATTTGGGCCAGGATGACTTCCAGATGTTTGTCGTTAATGGTGACGTTCTGCATCCGGTAAACGGCCTGGATTTCGCCGAGCAGGTAGTTCTCCAGGGCTTCCTCGCCGCGGATCCGGAGGATGTCGTGCGGAATGAGCGGTCCCTCGATCAGCGGATCGCCCGCCTCGACGTAATCCCCCGCGTGCACCAGCAACTGCCGGTCCTGCGGCACGTGGTGCTCCTTCTCCAACTCGCCCTTGCGGATGATAATGGTCATCTTGCCGCGGCGCTTGTCCGCGCGGATCTCCACGGTCCCGGACATCTCGGCCATGACCGCCGGCTCTTTCGGTTTGCGGGCCTCGAAGATTTCGGTCACTCGGGGCAGACCACCGGTGATATCCTGCGTGCTGATCAGACCGCGGGGCTGGCGGGCCAGCAGCGTACCCGGACCGACCTTCTGGCCCTCTCCCACCTCGACGCGGGCCTTGGCTGGCAGGTAATGGTAATCCAGGACGCGCCCCTCGCGATCCTCGATGACGATCTGAGGGTGCTTCTCGCCCTTGTGCTCGATGATGACTAACTTGGCGTCGGCCCGGTCAGCTTCGCGCCGTGCCGTCTCGCCCTCGGCAATGTCCTGGAAGCGAACGAACCCTTCGACCTCGGCAAGGATCGGGCTGAGATGCGGATCCCAGGTAACCAGCGACGTCCGCGCCTGCACCTTGGTTCCCTCCGGCACCAGCAACTCGGCCCCGTAGGGCACCTTGAACCTCTCCAGCTCGCGGCCCTTCTCATCGTTGATGGCCACCTCGCCGTTGCGCTTCAGGGCCACCACGCGCTCCGAGACCCCATCCGAAGCAGGGACCCGAACCGGGTTGACATCATGGAAGGCCAGGGTGCCGCCTTGAGTACACTTGATGTCGTTCTCGACGGCCGCGCGGGACGCCACGCCGCCGGTGTGGAAGGTTCGCATGGTCAACTGCGTGCCCGGCTCGCCGATCGACTGGGCAGCCACAATGCCGGCGGCCATTCCCTCCTCCACGAGTTTGCCCGTGGACATGTCCACACCATAGCACAACGCGCAGATACCCAGGGGGCTCTCGCAGGTCAGCGGGCTGCGTACACGCACGGTATCCAGGCCCAGATCCTCGATGGCCCGAGCCTTCTCCCGCGTGATGATGTCGTTCTCCTCCACGATGATCTGGTCCGTCACGGGGTTGCGGATGGTGTCCCGGGCCACGCGACCGGTGATGCTCTCGCGGAGGGGAATATCGACTTCCTCGCCCTTGTAGATGGCACTCTTGGTGACGCCGTTGATGGTCCCGCAGTCGTGGATGTTGACGATTACGTTCTGGGCCACGTCGGCAAGCTTGCGGGTCAGATAGCCCGAGTCGGCCGTCTTGAGGGCGGTGTCGGCCAGCCCCTTTCGGGCACCGTGGGTGGAGCTGAAGTACTCCAGCACCGAAAGCCCCTCGCGGAAGTTGCTCTTGATCGGTGTCTCGATGATCTCGCCACTGGGTTTGGACATCAGGGCTCGCATGCCCGCGAGCTGGCGGATCTGATCCACGCTGCCTCGCGCACCTGAATCGCTCATCAGGTAGATGGGATTGATGTATCGCCGGGCACCCTCGTCTCCGAGCGTGAGGTACTCACCTCCCGGGCCGCGGTAGTCGTTGGCCAATTCCTTCATCATCTCGTCGGTCACCTGGGCCAGGGCGTGAACCCAGATGTCGATGAGCTGATTGTGGCGCTCCAGCACAGTGATGGCACCTTGGCTGAAGGCCTTCTCGATGCGATCCACCATTCGCTGGGCGGCGTCGAGAATTGCCTGCTTGGCCCGAGGCACGCGGAGGTCGGTGACGCCGAAGGACAAGCCGGCCAACGTGCTCCAGCGGAAGCCGGTTGCCTTGATCTCGTCCAGCAGGTCGACGGTATTGGCGCGCCCCATGAACGCGTGACAATCGCTGATGACGCGCCCGATGCCTTTCTGTGACAGCGGATAGTTGTAGAAGGGCATCCCCTTCGGCAGCCGGTTGTTGAGCAACAACCGTCCCACCGACGTCAGGATTCGCTGGTTGGGCAACACGGGCTCGATCGGCTTGCGCAGCCCGTTGCTCACGCGCCCCTGGGTGACACGGCAGTAGATCTTCTGATGCAGGCCGACTTTGCCCAGTTGATAGGCCATCACGGCTTCATCGTAGGAGGCAAAGCTGGGCCGGCGGACCGGCGCCTCCTGCGGTCCGCCGTCGCCGGGCTCTTCGGGAATCTCGTAGGTCAGGTAGAAGATGCCCAGCACGATATCCTGGGAGGGCGACATGATGGGATTGCCGTTCGCCGGGCTGAAGATGTTGTTGGTGGACATC
>CP070685.1:1730772-1777919 GCA_020352895.1 Phycisphaerales bacterium | reverse complement strand
GCCGAATTGGCTGCCAAACACGCCCCTGATTACGCAAATCGCGTAGGCTTCCAGCGCAACAGGCTTGAGACCTCGCTGTGCGAACGCATCGCCATCGCCCGCGTCAATGGCGATCCCGCCCTCCGCTTGCCTAACACCACCAACATCGGCTTCGAGCGCCTCGAAGCCGAAGCCGTCATGCTCCTGCTCAGCGAAAACGGCATCTACGCTTCCAGCGGATCGGCCTGTCAGAGCGGTTCGCTCGAAACCTCGCATGTTCTCGAAGCCATGGGCGTGCCCCGCGCCTTCGCCCACGGCTCGGTGCGCTTCAGCCTTTCCCGTGATACCACCGAAGCCGACATCGACGCAGCCATCGATCGCATCCCCCCGCTCATCGGCCGTCTCACCGCGCTGAGCCCCGTCACCGAAGGCCCTACCGACCAAGCCGGTTAGCCCTCCGCTGGCTCGGTCGCAGCGATGGACATATCATGATCCGTCAGCCGTTATCTGAGCCTGGAGAACGGTGTCCGGCACGACGCATAGCCTCGAGACATGCAGGAGCCTCAGCATGATAAGACCGGTCATCGGGATCATCGGAGGAACCGGATTCGCCGAAGCCCTAACCGAGCAAACCGAAGGCAAGACTGTACATGTCGACACGCCCTTCGGGCCGCCTAGTTCGCCTGTTCTTACCACGCAATGGAACGGTCTCGACATCGCGTACATCTCGCGCCATGGTGACGGCCACGTACATCCCCCCTCGGCCGTGCCCTATCGCGCCAACATCTTTGCCCTCAAGACGCTCGGTGTGACCCATATCCTTGCCAGCGGCGCCGTCGGCAGCCTCTCCGAGGACATCGCCCCGCGCGACTTGGTCGTCGTGGATCAGGTCATCGACAAGACCTACCGGCGCGTTGGCACCTTCTTCGAGGACGGGATCGCTGTCCATGTGGAGTTCTCCAATCCGTTCTGCGGTGACCTGCGCCGCCGCTTGCTCGACGCCGCCGGTGCCATCGGCGCCAACGTGCACGACGGCGGCACCTACGTCTGCATGGAAGGGCCGGCTTTCTCGACCAAGGCCGAGTCGCACACACACCGCGGCTGGAACGGCCACTTGATCGGCATGACCTGCATGCCCGAGGCCAAGCTCGCCCGCGAGGCGGAAATCTGCTATGCGCTCGTCGCCCTGGTTACCGACTATGATTGCTGGCGCCCGCACCAACCCGGCCTGACCACCGAGTCCCTTCTCAGCGAAATCGTCGGTCACCTGCAAAGCGCGACCGAGAACGCCATCGCCCTCATCCGGGCGACTGTCGAGAGAATGAGCGCTGCCCCGCCGGGCCGCAGCCCGATCCACGACGGCCTCAAGCTGGCCATCTGGTCCGACAAGAGCAAGGTGGATCCGGCCGTGGTGAACGATCTGAAGCCCATCCTGGGCAAGTACTTCTGACCGGCACGGTGCCGTCGAGCCTGCTTGTATGTTTGCACGGCCAGAATGTTATCGTCGTATTGAGCTTCGGATGCGTCCGAGAGGTTGGCTTCGGGATATCGGCCGCCGCTGTGCCGTCACGGCGACGCTCGCCTGGTTGCACACCGCCTGTATCTGTCATGCCCAGCAGCCGGATGCCGAACCGGGACCATCACATCTGGGCGTGTATCTCAACGACAGTTTCGAAGTGCGGCAGGAGATCCGCCTGTTGGAGCGCTTGGAGGACTCGGGACATTGGATTCAGGCAGGCATTCAGGTGCGGAAGCTCATCGATCAACACGGCGACCAACTGGTTTCCATCGGTGAGAACCTCTACAGCAGTGTGGCCGTGCATCTAGATCGACGAGTGTCGAGCTGGCCGCCCGAGGGTCTCCGGGCCTACCGCGATCTGTACGAGGAGGAGTCACAAGCCCGGCTGGACAAGATCCGCCGTCGCCCCGATCAACAGGCTCTGCACGAGCTCTTCTACCAGCGGTTCTCCACTCGGGCTGGCGGCCAGGCCGGCCTCCTGCTCGCCCAGCTTCATCTTGAGGCGGGCCGCTTCGAAACCGCGTCTTCCGTTCTGGAGCGCCTTCTGACAGAGCACAGCGACTTCGCCGATGCGCCGCCGCAGGTTCTGGCTTTGCAGGTCGCCGCCTTGCACTGGTCCGGCCGGACCGCGCAGGCCCGTGAGGCCGCCACCCGCGCCGGAGCCCGGCATCCGGAAGCGACCATTCAATGGCTCGGTGCGTCACGAGCCCTCACGGACGTGCTTGACGAGATCCTGGGAACAACGCTCCAGCGACGACAGGATGAATCCGAGGCGTACTTGTGGGCCGCGTTCGGTGGGAACGCCGCTCGCAACCGCATCATCGACTCGACCGCTACGGTCGGTGCTGCTGTCTGGTCCTTCAATTACGACACCGAGAGTAACGCCGCCGACACCGAGTCCGAGCCCGTCGCCGCCGCACAGGATGCCACGCGGGGGCGATTCTTCAACCACTTCCCGGCCGTTCGCCTGGGCCGCGTCTTCCTGCATGACAGTTCGAGGGCCTGGGCTCTTGACATCGACACCGGCCGGGACCTCTGGCGCTACGAGCTCCCTGAACTGGCTGGCCGCGAGGAGGCTGTCGGCGGCGATACGGGACCGCCGGCCATATACGCTCCGGCCTACCACGACGGGCGGCTTTACGTCGCCTTCGGCACCAACGACGTGCCCTACTACGGCTATCCTACTTCCCTCGCGCGTTCGGCCTTGCTCTGCCTGGACGCTGACACCGGGCAGCCCGTCTGGAAGATCGGGGGCCAACAACTGAGCCCGCAGTTCACCACCGTGCAGTTGGACGGCGCACCGGTGTGCACCGAGGACTGCCTCCTGGCTGTAGCTCGCCGGCGCAAGGCGTTCGGTTTTGAGGACTGCCTGCTCATGTGTTTCGACCGTCGTGACGGCGACTTGCTCTGGCAGACCCACCTCGGCGGCGCGTCCGCCGGTGGCTATGGATACCGCAAGGCCACCGTCTCTGCCCCCGCCGTCAGCGGCGACACAGTCTTCGTACAGAGCAACCTCGGCACCGTCGGCGCCGCCGATGTGCACACCGGCCTGCTTCGGTGGCTCTACGTCTATCCGCAGACCGACGTACGTACCTCAATGTGGTCCGAACAGGTTGCTCCCTGGCAATACAACCCCACAATCGTATGGAAGGATTGCGTCATCTCGGCCCCGCTCGACCTGGACCAGGTGCTTGTCCTCGAACAGAACACCGGGCGTGTCAGATTCCAGATCCCCGACGCGCAACTGGGCGGCCTGGGAACCATCTTGGGTGTTCAGGACGACCGGCTCTGCTTCGTCGGCGACGAGGTCGGCGCGTGGGACCTGGCCCGTAATCAACTCATCTGGAGCCACACGGTGCCCGACGACGGCTCCTTCGGCCGGGGACTGCTCCTGGCCGATGCTCTGCTCATCCCCACCAGGAGGCATCTCCTACAGTACGATCTGGCTGGAACACTGCTCCACGAGATCCCGTGGGATACGCTCGAAGCCCGCGGCAATCTCATCGCCACGCCCACCGAACTCCTCGTGGCCAGCAGCCACCGCCTTTCCTGTTACGCCCGCAAGGACGACGCCTTCGCCAGGCTGCGTCTTCGCATCCAGGCCGCGCCGCACGATCCTGGCCCGAGTCTGGACCTCGCCGAGATGGCCTTTCGTACCGGCGATTACACCGTCGGCATCGAGGCTTTACAGCAGAGTATCCAGCGGGCCGGTGGCTTGTTGCAAATCGCCGACCCGGTGCTCAAACGCCGCATCTTCGATGACGCCGTCGACTTCGCAGACCGACTACTGCGCGAGGCTCCCGCTCAGCAGGATCAGATACTGGCCCTATTTGGCTTGGCGGCGCAGTGTCCTCCCGATACGCAAAGCGCGGTGCTTTATCGTTTCAAGCTGGCCCTGTTTCACGAACAGGCTCGGCGCTTCACGGATGCCGTGGGCGTCTATCGACAGATCTTGACCGATCGATCTCTGTACGAACATGTGCCGCCACGCGCCTGGCACCAATCCACCGATCTCCAGGCCCTCACCTCAGAGCGCTCTCCCTCGGGGTCGACCGCTCGCACCGCCGGCGAAATGGCCGCCGGTCGCATTGCCGCCCTCATCCAGCGCCACGGCCGCGAGATCTATGCTCCGTATGACGCCAAAGCGCGGGAGCTGCTCGAGAGGGGGATTGCCCTCGAACAGGCCGCCCTGATCCAACGCGTCGTCGACGCCTTTCCCAACGCCGATGCAGCGCCCGACGCACTGATGGCTCTGGGGAATCTCCACGCCGAACGGGGGGAGTTCCTTGCTGCCGCGCGCAAGTACAAAATGGCCAAGAATCTCTACGCGGATCGCGTGGATCAGGCAGACGTGTACGCCCGAGTCGTTACCAGCTATCTGAAGGCCGGGCGCCGGCGCACCGCCGCCGCTTGGCTGCTCAGGGCCCAGCGAAGATTCCCTCATCGCGTCGTCAACGTCGATGGGCACCCCCTTCGTTTCCGGGCTTGGTATGAGGAGCTGTTCCCTTCCGCAAGTTTTGCCGAGCCACCTCTGCCCCGTCTCGAACCGCCGCTCGTTCACTCGTGCGCGCGGCGGTTCGGCGCTGAGGTCACGATTCTCCAGCCTCGCTTCGGCCATCGTCTGACTGACCCCTCGGACGTCTACTTAGCCTACTACGCCGGCAAGCTGATTCTCGTTGATCCCCTGCGCGATCTCGACCTCTGGCCGCAACCCGCACCCTGCCGCGTTGAACCGGCCCTGTTGGCCGTGATCCCGGGACAGACTGGCCCGACGCCGGACCTGCCTGACACCACTGAGCAGAAACGCCTGCCACTCTTTCTCCTGGCCACCCGTCACCAGGTCTTCGCCCTGGACTCCAGTAAGGGCCGGCCGGTGTGGACCTTCGGGCGCTACCCCGCCGATCTCGACCTCCCGGAAGCCGATCACGAAAACTTCGCCAACTTCAACAACTACGCCTTCTGCGAGAATCGGTTGGTGTGTACCCAGACCCGCGGCAGGGCCACCGCCCTCGACGCCGTTTCCGGCCAGACGCTCTGGGACCTCGAACTGGCCAATCCCGCGCTCGACGAACCCGCGGCCCTCAGCGAGGAGTACTTCCTCTATCACTCCATGTCCGGAGGCATGCATCTCTATCCCCTCCTGAATGCCGAAACCGGCGAACTGCTACGCGTCTTTGAGACGCCCGAATCGGCTGGCCCGCCCGTGCACATGGCTCTGCTGCCTGAGGGCATCGCCCTGATCATCACCGCCCAAACGTGCTGGGCCTACGATACCGACACCGGCCTGCTCCAATGGAGCGACGAGCACTCCGGACGCGCTTTCGAGGCGACCATCCAGATCGGCCTGGACGGTTTCTACATCAGCCAGAATAGCCGTCACATTGTCAAACGATCGCTCGATCATCAGCGCATCCTGTGGACATCACCGTCCCTGCGTCCTGACGGCGGCCCCTGCCAGGCCCTGGCGGCCTCGCTCAGGGGCGACGTCCTCTACGTGGTCAGCGACGAGGCCGTGTTGGCGCTTGACATCGCAGACGGGCGCATCCTTTGGGAGGGGGCAACCGGTGGTGGGGCCAACTTCCTGACACATGAACTGGCTGCGGACGTCCTCCTGGCCGTCGACCTTCAACAAGACGAAGGTCGCTCGTACACAGCCTACTTCTACCGCCGCCAAGGCGGGCGCATTCCCGCCAACGGCGGCGTCCTGCCTCTGGGGCGTTTCGATCACCTCAGGGGAATCGCCCTGCGCGACCACTGCCTCCTCGTCGCTGACGGTCAGACCGTCCACGTCTGGTCCGAGCAGGGAAGAGGCGACGACTGATCGGGCCCGCTACGTTCCTGCTTGACCCACCGTTGGTCTCTGTTATCGTCCTCACTCATGCCGGCCAGCGCGGCCGACGCCTCGCCCTACGGCCATAGGATCAGCGAAAGCCATTTGAAAGCAGTCACCTTCAAATCCACTGTGGTGCGGTATCTGGCATGCAAGATGCTCGGTCTGCTCTGGCCGGGCACGTACTGGTCTCATATTTCGGGGCTGCGACTGGCCGAAGTTCCGGCGCCCGAGTTGCCCACCGCTCACTGGGTACGCCTGCGCACCATTCTCGGTGGCATCTGCGGCACCGATCTGGCGGCCATCTTCCTGCGCGCCCACCCGGCGTCGTTCCTCCAGAGCTTGGCCGCCATGCCGTATGGCCTGGGCCACGAGTGCGTAGCCGTCATCGACGAGGTGGGCCGTGCCGTCACCGACTACAAGCCCGGGGATCGCGTGGTGATCGAGCCCTCGCTGTCGTGCGCTGCTCGTGAGATTGATCCATCCTGCGCACCGTGCGCGGCCGGCAACTTCACGCTGTGCGAAAACCTGCACCGCGGCACCCTCCCGCCGGCTTACATGACCGGATACAACAACTTCACGGGCGGGAGCTGGGGTGAGCGATTCGTGGCCCACTCCTGGCAACTGCATCGCGTGCCCGACTCACTGCCCGACGAACAGGCCGTCCTGACCGATCCGCTGGCCTGTTCACTCCACGGCGTGCTGCGACACCGCCCGGCCGATAACCACCACGCTCTGGTGCAGGGCGGGGGCATCATCGCCCTCGGCACCATCGCCGCCCTGCGGGCTCTCAGGTGTCGTGCCGAGGTCACCGCACTGGTGTACACCGCGTTTCAGGAGGAGTTGGCCCGGAAACTGGGTGCCGACCATGTCATCCGTCATGCGGCAAGGATGCCTTCGCGCCGGCGCTACGACGACATCGCCGGCTACGTCGGCGGGCGCCGGGTGCCCGGCCTGTTCGGCAATCAGGGTCTCTTCGGCGGATTCGACACCGTCTACAGTTGCGCCGGTGGTGGGGCGGCCCTTACCGACGCCGCCAAGTTCACTCGGGCCCGCGGCACGCTGGTCATCCTGGGGACAGGTTCCATCTGCGTGTTCGACAGCACCCCCTTGTGGTTCGCCGAACTGAATGTCATCGGCTGCAACGGCCGGCAGATCGAGGAGTACGACGGCCGTCGCCTGCACACTTATCGGGTGCTCTTCGAGTTGATCGAAAGAGGCGCCTTCGACCCGGCCGCCTTCCCCACGCGCACCTACCCCCTCAGCGAGTACCGCGCCGCCCTCCGCGACCTGGTCCACCCGCCCACCCCGCCCTTCCTAAAGGCCTTGCTCGACCCCAATCGGACCTAGCCCGCATGTTGCGTGAGTAGTCGGCTGTTGTTGGCTTGTTGTGTTGTGCGCGAGAGGTCGAGTTGGGGGTGGCGGATCGGCCCTGGCGGGCGCATAAACGCCCTTTCCCCCACGAGCAGAATCGGGCTGTACACAAGTCAGTCGGGGACCAGACGGGCAACGATGGTGCGGAAGAGTTGCTGATCTCTATCCACGGGACACCCGTTTATGTCTCGCAATCGGTGCTCACGTTGGACGACGGCGTCCATGGCCCGGGACAATCCGCTTGGAATCTGGGGCAAACGCAACGCAGGTGATGGCGCTCTCTTGGCCGTGGAACGTCAGGAGTCTGCTACCCATACGACATTAAAGCCCCGTTTGATGTGCCCGAGGAGACGTTCAGCTTCAACCGGTGGCTTCGCGCCGTTTGTGAGCGAAGAAGAGCTCCTCGCGATACATGACATCGTAGCCGTTCTCTTGCAGGAACAGGCACCGGTCGAGGTCAATCACGCTTCTGCAAATGTCACTCTCCGGCGCATTCTGGGCGACGGCGATGATGGTGTCGGAGTCCATGATTCTCCGTGCCGCCTTGCTTCTCGGGTAGGCGTCCTTGAGGTAGCGGTCCGCGAAATAGAAGCCCTTCCGTTTCTTCTTGATTCTCGCGTACCAGTAGTTCTTCCATGCGAAGAAATCGTTGATCGGGCGGCCCGGTCGCCTCACGATCTTCGTATTACCCCCGATGTTGTCATGGCAGCAGGACCTGCAGATCAGAAAGGATGCATTCACGGCAATGGCGTAGTCCATGCATCCGTCCGTCACGGAACCACAGGCGCCAAAGAACGTGACGGCTGCCGGGTGTCGCTCCAGATCCGGCTCAAAAATGCTCTCCCGCACGAATCGGTAGTTCTTCTGTTTGTGGTACTTCCAGAAGACCACGAATCGATAAAGGCGGTTCCACCGAGGGTCAATATCAGTACCGACGACCTCATAGGCGGGCAGCTCATGCGCCAGCCATCTGGCATGTCTGCCCTCCACGGCGGCGGGATTGATGATGAGGCGATTTTCAGTCTCGTGCTGCGGTACGTGGGTGACGACGAGATTCCTCAGGTAGACGTCTCGCCGCCCCCGGTGGCGTTCCCAGGTCATCGTGCGGCGCTTCCAGGGGCATTCGGGAAATGTTGGAAACACGAGGTCCCATGCCTCGCGGTGCTCTCCGAGGTGAGATTTGATCGCCGACTCTTCCTGGACGCGATCCCTGTCCGCGATGTTCCCACGGCGGAACTCGTTCAACAAAGACTCTAGGGGGCCTATGAAGTCCAGCTTCCGACTTGTCTGGTGGAACGTTTCGAGCCCCGGTCTGCTCATGGGCACGATCTCTGCGACAGGCATCTCTTGCTCTTCTCGACCGACATCTCCTATCTACCAGGGCTTCGCCATTCGCCGCTTCCGGGGCCACGATTCTACCTCCACGCCGGCTCCGTTTCGAGCGAGGGCGGACTCTATGACGAGGCTGCCTGCATTTGAGCACCAGATACCGTCCACGCCGCCTCGGCGCAGACCAGGTTATATGCCATTCTCCAAGAATGACGCCCGGCGGCGATATGACGACATCGCCCGGCAGGTGGGCGGACGCCCCGTCCCCGGCCTCTTTGGCAACCAGGGTTTCTTCGGCGGGTTCGGCGTGGTCTACAACTGCGTGGGCGGCGGGGCGGCACTCTGTTGGTGCACATTACAGCAACTGCGGCGCGATCAAGTTGGCTCCCACCAGGTAAACGATGACTTGAGAGACCAGTACCGTCGCCAGGGGATGGTCGAACCGCAAGTAGTGCCGATAAGCCACGTACAGCCGGTAGATTGACGCGACGGCCATCACGACGGCGAATGCCAGACACCCCTTGAGGCCCCACCCTTCAATGACCGATGTGCCGAGGTAGAGCCGGCTGATGACCGCGCCCAGCAGAACGCACAGACCTGTCCAAACGAGTACATCTGTACTGTACACCACGCATCGTAGCACGTGCACCCTTCTGACTCGTGCCCTCCGCATGGAGAGGCCGAATAACAGAAGGGATAGAAACGTCAACCACGCATACAGCAAAGGAAAAAGAAGATACGAGGTCATTTCGGCCAGGATCCGGGTGTACCGTAAGTGCTTCCATAGCGTTGCAGGTGAGTTCGGCATGGGCCAGTAGTAGTCGAGGTAAGCCTCTATGGAGCCGAATCTCTTTACTTCCGCCCCGAAAGAATCCTTTCCGCGCGCTGTTTTGTAAAACGCCACGACCCACGCCCGGTTGGCCTGAAGAGGCCCAAGCGTGCTGACGAAGCCGGCAGTCAATTCCGCCGCGATCGGCACCGTGTAGATCAACGCCACGACGCACCAGTACAGGACCAGCCGACGAGCGCTGGACGGCTGGGCAGGGTGCAGTGATGTCCAGAAGCGTCGCGGCCGCAGGCCGTTCAACAGCGTCCGCCGAAAGGAACGCAGGTTGGCTTCGGGGTGGTGTTCGAACAGGTATGGGTGTATCCGCCGCGCGGGATCAAGAAGTTCGGCCCACTCGAAGCGGTAGCCGCACTCGGGGCAGCGCGGCGTCGTCAGCATGTGAAGGTCATACTCGCAGAGCGGGCAGCAGATCTCCTCGCCGATCTGCTCCCAGTCCGGCGCCCCCGGCACGCTCGCGCTCGTCGACTCCATGCCACTTCAATTGTACCCGCCCACACCGTGCTTCGCCGGAGCCAAGACGCAGCTTCACTTAGGCCGCAAGGCGCAAAACAAAGGCCCGCCGCACCGACGGGCCCGATGGAGTATTGCGTTCAGAGAGTCTTGGCGAGGAAAGGGAAACCCAACTGGCCGCTGTTGGTGGCGGCTGTCGTGGCGCCTAGCGCGTGGGGAACTTGAACGGTTTGCCCTTCCAGGTCGGGCTGGTGGCGACCATATAGGTGCGCCCGTTGCCCGTGGGGAACAGGGCTTTGATGGCCGCCCCGTACTTGGCCTTCAGGCACTTGGTGGCCCAGTTGACCGTCCAGGACGGGTTGTGGTTCTTGTCCCACTTGGCAATCTTGGTGCCGCTGATCTTGTGCAGCATGTAGCCCTTGTTCACGTAGTTCGCGAATTTGTTGATTGTGGTCGGGCTCGGCTTATACGGGCCCGTTACATTGCACTGCGCATACAGCGTGCGATACGCATTGATCTTGTTCTGCAGGTTGGTCCGAACGGGACCGTACTGCCAGTTCACGCCGCTCCGCATTTTGGGATTGGAGCGATTCTTCTGATAAGAAGGCCAATTGGTCTTCCTGTAGTTGGTGGTCCGACGCTTGTACGTGCGGCGTCGAGTGTAATTCATGGGCATCATATGGTCTCCATCTTACTTGAACGCAATAGTCCCAGTATTCCCAACGATGCCCGGACATCGGCATGCAGCACACGCGGCTTTATTAAACCAGAAAAAAAGTGCGAAAAATGTGCTCAACCCGACCGACCCCCACCCTGCCGTTCGGCCGCCCGGGGACGCCGTCACTCCCCGATATCAGGCCGGGCTACCTCGTAGTCGGCGCACATCTGTCGAAGGGTCTGACGCCAGTCCGTGCGGCGGTTGCGAAGCTTGGCAAGGTGCAGATTGACCCTCACCACCGAGCCGATCTCCTCCGCCTCCAGCAGCGCCAGCAACTCCTCGAAGGTCTCTTTCTGGCCGGCCGTGATCTCCAGGTATTCCTCGTGCAGCCGCCGGATTTTCTTGTTCCGGATCTCCAGCCTCCGCATGCGTTCCAGTACCGCGTTATACGCCGGGAGAATGTCCCTCCGCAGCAAGCCGGCCACTGTCTTGGCCCGCTCCTCAGATTCCGGGTCCTTATTGACTTGTTCATTGAACTGCTCGATAACAGCGCTCTCTTCCGCCAAAAGAGATTCCATACCTCCTGATCCGAACAGGTAAACTTGCAGATCCTCCTGCGTGTCCGCGCAGCCGCCGACAGCCGCCCCCAGGACACCCCACAGGAGCAGGCTTTCCGTGCTCAATGGCCTAATCATCCTGCTGCCCCACAGAGGACGCCGCCCTCCAAACCGGCTTCGGGCCCGCGGCCGACCGCCCGCGCCGACCGGAACCCGTGGCGCCAACGCCTGATTCAAGTGTTCCTGGAACGGCCTGTCCACAGTCGCGTTCGAAGGGCCAACATCGACAGGACTGCCATGCCGAGACTCGTGAGGCTGAACAAGCCGCATGTCCCTGGCAGCAGCGGCCGAGCGGCCAGCGGCTGAAACTCACATGCTTCCACGGATGGGTCCGCGAAGGGAGCCGCCTGCCCTTGGGGCTCCGGCACCTCGCCGATGCCGATTCGCAGCTCATAGTCACCCGTCCACCCAGGCTCGCCCACCCCGGGCTCGGCCACCAGCCGAAGAAAGTAGCGCCCAGGCTCTTGCGGCGTCCAGACCAGATATGGGTCCACCACCGAGAAGCTGCCCGGGTCGGCTGCCTCGGCGCCTGCGGAGACGGCGAGCAGGACTTGGCGCTCGTCATACAGCTCCAGCACGGCATCGACCCAATTGGCTCCGTTCAGCCCTCCGCCACCGTCGATGTCGAATATCCAGACCTCTCCCTCCTGGCCCGCGCCAACGGCCAAGCTGTAGTAATCCTGGTCCTTACTGCGGAGCTCCCTAGTCTCCGGCGTGAGGGACCCCAGGACGATCTGACCAGCTTCCACGGGGATGGCCGTGTCGAAACTGTCATTCCCCTCGCGCACACCGGGCACGGACTCGTGCTCCGGCACCACATTCGCGAATCGGAACGGATTGGTCTGTTCAAAAAGCCCGCGGGCTCGGGCCAGCATCTCGTCTGCGCCCTCCGGGTCCACTTCTCGAAGAACAAATGCCACGAATGCCCGGTCCTCCGGTGGGATCTCGACGACCGTCGCCCCGATTTGAAGCGGTCCCATAAGGGAGTCGATTTCGCTCGCCAGGAAGCGGCCGCGTCGCTGAAGATTCTCACCGGACATGAAGTCAGAGGGGCGCATGCAGCCTGGGTCGATCTGGACCGTGTCGAGAGCCAGGAATCCGAAGTTGCGCCCTTCGCCGAACATATCCTGGGGATGCCCCAGACCGAACTGGTGTCCGATTTCGTGCAGGATCGTCGTGAACATGCACACGCCGTCGAAGTCTACGTATCGGACGTAGGGATGATGCAGCCCGCCGTCGATCACCGTCGGAAGTGCGTCCAGCACCTCAAACGGCTCCGTCGCATCCACCACGATCGTGGAGAAGTTCATCACTCCGTTCAGCGGGAACGCCGAGCTGGCCGCCACCGTGTCGCCGAGAAGCTCGGACGGCACGTACTCCTCGTAACGAAACGCAAACACGGGTATGTCCACACGCTGCCCCACGCCCCGCCTTTCGAACCGAAGACCCAAGGGCTCAAGGATCTCATTCCACTTGTCGAAGGCCCGTACCGCGGCCGCCTCCAGCTCGGCCACCTGCCACGCCGGCATGTTCTGCTCGGGCAGAAGGCCGAGCACGGAGAAGTCCACTGAGTACGTTACGACGCCTCCACGAGCCTGTACGCGGTTGATTCGCGGGTAGTCGGCCGGGTGCCAGCTCCACAGGTGGCCCGCCCCGGCCGTGGGACGGCCCGCGATGATCGGCAACAACCCGGCCAGCAGGATGAGATGGCACCCGCGCAAGTCATACTCCCCGTTTCTCGGCAGGCTGGGCGCTTCCACCCCGCGCCCTGGGGCCACTATAGGGGACCCGCAGGTGACCGGCAAACACCCCGGTTGGACCCGCCGCAATGCGTAATGTCGTTGTTCCCGCGAGCCTGGTTTCATATACTTGGGAACCGGGCGGATTCGCCGCACTCCGCGCCATGGCGAGTTCAAGCAGCCGTGTTTTCGTGAGGTTGATCATGGCCGATCAGCAGGGCGATCAGCAGACAGGGGCGGGCGAGAACGACTTGGCGGTGATGGAGCCTCCGGCTCAGCAGCAGGCCTCTCGCAAGAAGCAGCCCGCCAAGCAGCCACCCAAACCGGCGCCACCTTATAAGGTTCTTCTGCATAATGACGACGTGAACGAGTTCGCCTACGTCGTCAAGACAATTTGTCGGCTCACCACGCTCTCGGCGGAGGAGGCCTTGACGCGGGTGCTGGAGGCCCACGAAAGCGGGATCAGCCTCCTGCTGGTGACCCACAAGGAGCGCGCCGAACTGTACCAGGAGCAGTTCACCAGCGCCGGGCTCACCGTCACCATTGAGCCGGACGAGGTCTCTTGATCGCACCTCGCTGATCGCTTCGCGCAACAGTCCGCCCAGCAAATCACGACCGGATCCCTTTCATGTAAAGGCGAAGAATTAGGTCGGATATTGTGCCCCGATGGCGATAGCGCCTTTCAGCCACAGAATGGTACTTGACCCGCGGCCGGAATTCTTTTCTTGCATTCGGGCTTGATCTGAGGTATTCTACTCGCCAGTATCGGGCGTCTTGCGGAGGGTACCGCCGGCCACATTGGCAGTTCCGCTCGATGCGTTTGTTTGCCTGTCATGCTGGCCTCCGGCCTGAGGGATCGGGGACCAGGGGTGGAAAGTAGCGGCCTCACCGGGACAACACATTGACGAGAAGCTCCTGCACGTACGGTGCGCGCCCGCTGCGCGTCTCGTCGTTGCGCAGAGCTTGTGCGAAGTGGGCGTTGCCGCCCACGGTGAAACAGTGTGTTCGCGGGAATGTGAGGAACGTCAGTTCAGAAGGGAGAAAATCATGAGCATCGGCAAAAGAACCGCGGTTGCGACCCTGTGCTTGCTGCTGATGGGCTCCGGCTTGGCCCTTGCCTTGCAGCCGTTATTGGACCCCGCAGTCCCGCGGGCATTGATGGACCCGCCGCCCAGGCCCTCGGCCGGTTCCGGCGCCGAACTCGCTGAGGAGGGTATGCCCCGGTGGATTACCCTCGACGACTTCGTACCCGGTCAGGCTCCGCCCCCTCTGCTCCAGTCCGATCCGATTCAGCCCGACGATCGCGGGCTGCGGACTCCAGCTCCGAGGACCAACTGGACCGGCGTGGTGAACAATCCGGCCACCATCGTGCCCCCGGACACCCACATCGCCGTGGGACCCAATCTCGGCGCTGCCGGGCGCGTGGTAGAGGTCACCAACTCCGACGTCCAAATCTGGGACAAGACCGGGGCCGTCATTGCCGGCCCCACTCCCTTAAGCACCATGTTCCCGCCCTCGGTCGGTCCGTTCCCCTTCGATCCCAAGGTGCTCTACGACCAGCACTCCGGGCATTTCTTCATCGTCTGCCTTGAGGGCAACACCCCTGCCGGGAATCTGATTCACATAGCCGCTTCAACGGGCAGCACCCCCAACAGCCTGGGCGCGGCCGACTGGACCTTCTCAGTCGGCTCGGGAGTGCAGGTTATCGGTGGCACGCCAACCTGGGCCGACTATCCCGGAATCGGCGCCGATGCCAACGCCCTCTTCGTGACGACGAACCAGTTCACCGGCGCCCCGGTAGCCTTCCGCGGTGCCAACATCCGCGTGTTCAACAAGGCCCAGCTCATCGCCGGGTTCTACACGTTTGTGGACATAACCTATGATGCCCTGGTCACCTGGGGCGTGGCCACCATCCAGCCGGCTCATGTCTACGGGGCCACTGACAACGGTGGAATGTACCTCATCAACCGCATTGGAGCGGGCACCTATCGCATCTACAACGTCACCGGACACCCAGCCGCTCCTGTGGCCACCACAAGCACCCACCCCTGGGCCGCTGGTGCTTTCCCCGCAGACACCGGCGCCGACCAGGGCGGAGTGGCCCTGCCCGACCTGGACACGCTTTCCTCGCGCGTGCAGAACGCCGTCTATCGTGGAACCCTCTGGTGCTGCCTGACCTCCAATCCCGACGGCGACGCCGAGACCGAAGTCGTCTGGCAGGAAATCAACACGGCCGGCGGTCCCCCCGCCGCGCCATTCGTCGTCCAAGCGGGATTCATCCAGGGCACCGGCGTGGACAACTGGACCTACATGCCCTCCATCAACGTGAACGCCGCCGGTGATGCCGCCCTTTCCTTCACACAGTCGGCCTGGTGGAAGTTCCCCGACTTCTCCTACACCATGCGCCTGGCCACCGATCCTCCGGGAACGTTCCAAGCCGAGGTGGTGGCCCTGGCCAGTGCCGGCTTCTACGACAGCTTCGTTCCCAACCCCATTGACCGCTGGGGGGACTTTTCCGGCTGCGTGGTCGATCCCACCGACGATTGCTTCTGGGTGGCCAATGAGTTCGCTAATACCTCGGTCGTCGGGGCATCGACCTGGGGTACCCAGATTGCCAGCTTTTGCTCCACGCCACCGATCGCCGCCTGTTGCGCCTCCAAGACCGCCTGCGCCATGCTGGATCAGGCTACCTGCTTGGCCCAGGGCTGGGTGTGGCGTGGCCCACCCAAGGTGTGCCCGACGCAGAACGTGCAAACCAATGTCCACCAAGGCATAGCCGTGGTGCACTGGACCACTCCGGGTCTGGACTGCTACACCATGAAGAAGCACCTGCGCGGCTGCATCGACGGTGAGCTGATCGACGCCTGGATGACCGACATCGACCCCGATCTGGGCCAGGAGATGTGTCACAGCTTCGATGGCGTCGATCCCTGTTCTCCGCCGCTTCCCGCGGACTTCTTTGGGCCCGGTTCCGATCCTTTCGAAGGACACGTGTGCCTGCGAGGGGAACCCCTGGGCCCCACCACGTGGGGTGACTACGACGTGGCCGACACCCTGGTCCAAAGAGATATAGACCCCTTCGACCGCTGCGAGCTGGACTACGATAACCCACGCGTCGTGACCGCCCAGATCGTAGCCCTGAATCTCGTTTCTACAGACCCGATCACGGTTACGTACGACGGAGGCCTGGACCCCGAACTGTGGGATGTCGCCGTGGACCTTTCGGTTCAAGGGTCGCCGTCCGGCACGGTGACGGCAACCAGGACCCACTGCAACGGCGGCTATTACGCCTCCAACCTGCCCGTCCAGCCGAGATTCACCTTCACAAAGGTGTCAGATCCGGCCGTAACCCGGGAACTGGACACGGGCCTGGCGGGCCTCTGCCCCATCAACCTTGCCCAGGACGACAACCCCGCCTGGAGCAGCGATCTCGATCCGAATTTCAATCCGGACTCGCCCTGGTGCTCGGACTTCCACCCGGCCATCGAGGAGCCCATGCCGACTACAGACTGCGATTGCCAGCCCAACGGCATTCGCGACGACTGTGAGATCGAGGACGGCTTTAGCTCGGACTGCAACGCCAACGGGATACCGGACGAGTGCGACCCCGATACCGACCTCGATACCGTGACCGACGACTGCGACAACTGCCCCTACGATCCCAACCCGGGTCAGCTCGACAGTGACGGTGACGAGATTGGGGACGTGTGTGATCTGTGCCCCACTCTGCCCGAACTCCTCGAGGACGATGAGGATGGCGACAAGGTCCGCAACGCAGCCGACAACTGCCCCTGCGTGGTCAATCCCGACCAGACGGATAGCGACGGGGATGAAATCGGCGACGCCTGTGATACGGCGGGGTGCCCCTGCGGCGACATCGACCAGAGCGGCGGTCCGGTGGACCTCAACGACTTCGCCTCCTTTGCCCTGTGCTTTGGCCTTACCGGCCCAGGTGGTAGTTGCGCCCCGGTCTCCTTCGACTGCAGCGACATGGATGCAAACGGCAGCGTAGATCTGAATGACTTCGCTACGTTTGCGTTGACGTTCGGTCTGGCATCGTCCAACACCGTACCGAATTGCCCGTAGCCGGAGGAGCGATTAGGAAGGGCAGCGGATTCGTTCCGCCTAAGTGTTAACGTCAACCTTAAGCCGCGACGCGGGTCCTGCCCTGCGTCGCGGCCTTTAATTGGCGCGGCCTTTCGAGAAGCGTGTCGGCCTCCTTTGGTCCTGCCCAGCGGGAACGGGCCAGACAGTACTACGAGCCCTTCGACAGAGCCGGCATCGCTCTACGATCGAACTCGATGAGTGTTGCCGAGGGTAGCGGTAGGCGACCTGGACTTCACTTGAGAAGAGTCGGATGCTCCCCGCGCACAGCATAGGTGGTGGTTATCTGACGCTCGCGCCGAACTGAGTCGTACTGGCGAGGGTCAAGGCGCTCCGCCGGTGCCGGTAGGAGCCTTGGCTCGGTTTGACCGGATCCTGGATGGCAGGCGGATGGCGTTACCGGCTGAACCGCCGTTCTTGCCGTTCTTCTTCTGCCCGGTCGTCTTGGCCTTCTCCGTCGTGGGCTTGGGTGACTCTGTGAAGAAGCTGCCCACTTCTCGAAGGCGCTTGTAACGCTGCTTGAGCAGCGTCGGCAAGCGGATAGACTTCAGCTCGCGAATGGTCTTGCCCAGATAGCGCTCCAGGTTGATGGCCATCTTGGCTGGGTCGCGGTGGGCTCCGCCCAGCGGCTCCGGCACGACTTCATCGATCACGTTGAGCTTCTTCAGTTCCTTGGCCGTAAGCCGCAGTGCCTCGGCGGCCAGCTTGGCCTGGTCGCCCGTGCGCCAGAGAATCGCGGCACATCCTTCCGGCGAGATCACCGAGTAGTATGCGTGCTCCAGCATAGCCACCCGATCTCCCACCCCGATGCCCAAAGCGCCGCCGCTGCCGCCCTCTCCGATGACCACGCACACGATCGGTGTCTGGAGCTTGGGAATCTCCATCAGGTTGTACGCGATCGCCTGGGCGATGCCTCGCTCTTCCGCCCCGATGCCGGGGTATGCTCCCGGGGTGTCGATCATGCACACGACCGGCACCCGGTACTTGGCCGCCAGACGCATCTTCTGCAGCGCTTTGCGGTACCCTTCCGGATGCGTGCACCCGAAATTGCAGGCTACTTTCTCTTTGGTGTCGCGCCCTTTGTTGTGCCCCACAAGAAGAACCTTCTCGCCGCCGATGCGACCGAATCCGGTCACGATCGCGCGGTCCTCGGCAAAGCCGCGATCTCCGTGCAATTCGCAGAAGTCCTTGACAATCATGTTGATATAATGCGGAAGGAGCGGGCGACGCGGGTGGCGAGCTACAAGAACCGTCTCCCAAGGTGTTAAGTGAGAGTAAACCCCCTTGGTCATGGAGGCCAACTGGGTTCGCATCTGTTTGATCTGGTCGGACAAGTCCCGTCCGGTCTCGACCTGCGCATCCTCCAACTCGAGGATCTCCTGCTCAATCCGAGCCAGCGGTTTCTCAAAGTCGAGGTAGCCGTTAGCCACCGCGCTGGCTGTAGTCGGGGGACGGGGAGATGGTGACTCACTCATAAGCGCGCTACATCCTGTCTATTGTCGCTGAGCTTCTGGTTTCCTGTGGATGGGCCCGTTCCGCGCCACAGGTTGGGCCGTGACAAAGCATGATAGGTTAATCCCCCCTGGATTTCAGGCAAGGGCAAATTGACCCGGTCTCGCGCCGCCGTTACATTGGCCGCTTCCATCAAGGGCATGGCAACTTGCATAATTTATTGTCAAATCAAGGTTTACAGGCATTCGGCAGCCTCTGCACCGCTTGGCCGCTTGAGGGCGTCACATGAACTTGTGGTGGGTCGAGGTCAGGCCCCGTCGCCCCCAGTGGGATGCCCACGGTGCGGCCGTTCTGGCCCAGATGCGGAGCCTGGGGCTGCATTGCGTCGAGAGAGTGGCTTCGGCTCGCCTTTTCGTGATCGAGGGATCACTCGCCGCCGCAGACGTCGAGCGCGCGGCCGTCGAGCTTCTCGCCGATCCCGTGGCCGAAGAGTACGTGTACGGCGGTGCAGATGCGCCACGCGGCCGGGCAGACCACATCGCCGTGGAAGTTCACCTCAAACCGGGCGTCATGGATCCCGTGGCTCGTTCCGTGAAGCTCGGCTTGGCCGATATGGGCCTGCGCGTGGACGCCGTTCGCACCGCCCGCCGCTACGACATTGTTGGGCTGGGGAGCCTGGAACAACTGGAGTTCGCAGCCTGGCGCGTGCTGGCCAACGACTGCATTGAGAATGCCTACCTGACCGGATTCGGGCGGCACGACGACACTCCGCTTGCAGCCCCCACACCACCGCAAGCAAATCAGCAGGTCCGCTGTGTCTCGCTCAGCGACTTACATGAGAACGCCCTCCAGAGGCTCTCGCGAGAGGGGCACCTGTTTCTCTCACCGGATGAGATGCAGACCATACGTAGTCACTTCCGCAGCCTCGGCCGCGAGCCGACCGACCTGGAGCTGGAGACGTTGGCTCAGACCTGGAGCGAGCATTGCGTTCACAAGACCCTCAAGAGTCGTATCGTCTATCGCGGTGATCCCATGCCCGATGCGAGCAATCCGCAACATCGCTCGAGCGCGCCTGTCGAGATCGAGTACGCAAACCTGTTGGCCGACACCATCGCCAGGGCAACGCACACACTGAATCTTGACTGGTGTCTGTCCGTCTTCAAAGACAACGCCGGTGTCATTGCCTTTGACGATGAGTACGGAATTGCCTTCAAGGTCGAGACGCACAATCACCCGTCGGCCATCGAGCCGTATGGTGGCGCTGCCACAGGCGTGGGCGGCTGCGTCCGAGACGTGATCGGTTGCGGCCTCGGCGCCAAGCCCATCGCCAATACCGATGTCTTCTGTCTGGCACCGTCAGACTGGCCCATGGAGCGGCTGCCCAGGAATGTGCTCCATCCGGTCGCGATTCTTCGCGGCGTCGTCGCCGGCGTCCGCGACTACGGCAACCGCATGGGCATTCCCACGATCAACGGCGCGCTGGCGTTCGACGGGCGCTACCTGGGCAACCCGCTGGTGTACGTTGGTTGTCTGGGCCTGATTCCGAGAGGCCTGATCCGTAAACAGGCCCACCCTGGCGACCGCATCTTGCTGGTGGGGGGGTGCACGGGCCGCGACGGCCTCCACGGTGCCACCTTCAGCAGCGCCGAACTGACCGAGACCCACGCCGACGAGTTCGCCCATGCCGTCCAAATCGGCGACCCCATCACCGAGAAGAAGATGCTCGACTGCATCCTCCAGGCCCGCGACCACGCCGACGGCTGTCTCTACTCGGCCATCACGGACTGCGGCGCAGGTGGACTCAGTAGTGCGGTAGGGGAGATGGGGTCTGAGATCGGCGCCCGCGTGCAACTGGAGACCGTCCCGCTCAAGTACGCCGGCCTCCGCTACGACGAGATCTGGATCAGCGAGGCCCAGGAGCGCATGGTCCTGGCCGTGCCGCCGGCCAACGTAGAGAAGCTCCTCGCCGTCTTCGCCGCCGAGGATGTCGAGGCCACCGTTATCGGCGAGTTCACCGACGACAACACTCTTACCGTAGCTTACAGAGGCGAGGTCGTGGGCGAGCTGAAGATGGAATTCCTTCATCACGGCCTGCCGCAGCAGACCCGCGTGGCCGAGTGGTTTCCCCCCGACGAGCCGCAGCGTGTACCGCCCCAGCCCATTCAGCCGGGCGACGTGAAGCGAGTCCTGATCAAGCGGCTTACGGCACTGAACACGACCTCCAAAGAATGGGTGATCCGCCAGTACGATCACGAGGTGCAGGGTGGCAGCGTGGTGACACCGCTGGTCGGTCGGGGTGACGGGCCTTCCGACGCGGCCGTACTCCGCCCGCGGCTCGATTCTGACCGCGGCATTGCTGTCGGTTGCGGCCTCTGCCCGGAGTTGGCCGACGTCGATCCGTACTGGATGGCCGTGGCCGCCGTGGATGAAGCACTCCGCAACGTGGTCTGCGTCGGCGGCGACCCGTCACGCACCGCCATCCTGGACAACTTCTGCTGGCCTAAGTGCGAGGACCCGCGCACGCTCGGCGCACTCGTCCGCGCCTGCCAGGGCGCCCACGATGCGGCCGTCGCCTACGGCCTGCCCTTCATCTCCGGCAAGGACTCGCTCAACAACGAGTTCGCCATGTCCGCCGAAGAGGCCGCGCGATGCGGCCTGCCGCAGAAGCTGGCCATCCCGCCCACGCTGCTGATCAGTGCCGTGTCGATTATCGAGGACGTCCGCCGCTGCATCACCGCTGCCGCCAAGCCCGACGCATCCGAGTCACAGTTCTACTACATCGGTCACTGCGGCTCACATTGGGATGAAGTTAGCCTCGCCGACCGACTGAAGGTACATCGCGTGATACACAGGTTGATCGCCGACGGCGTTCTCACGGCGGCCCACGACGTCGGTTCTGATGGCATCGCCGTGGCGCTCGCCGAGATGGCCATCGGGGGCCATTGCGGCATCAGCGTCGTGGAGCCCGAGAAAGACGCGCAGTGCCGCCTCTTTGAATCGCAGGCAGGAGGCTATATCGTGCAGGTCCCGCACCACAAGTCGTCAGACTTAGTGCACGCCTGCCTCGATGAGATGCTCTTCGAGCTCGTCGGCATGATCGCGCCGGAGTGGGGGTTTCACGTGACCCTGTCCGACGGGTCGGTCGAGTCGATCCCGCCCGACGAACTCGAAGCCGCCTGGAAGAAAGGGATGTTCAAGTAGAGGCTCAGCCCGTGGCAGCAAACGTGCGAGTTCTGGTTCTCCGTGCCGCCGGCATCAACTGCGACGCCGAGACGGTCTTCGCCTGGGAGCAGGCCGGCGCCGACGTGGATCTGCTGCACATCAACCGCGTGATGGAACGCCCGCAGCGCCTCCGCGACTATGGCGCACTCACCATCCCCGGCGGCTTCAGCTACGGCGACGACATCGCCGCCGGCAAGGTCCTGGCCAACCAGCTCGTCCACCACCTTGGCGAAGAGCTTCGCCGCTTCGTGAACGACGGCAAGCTCGTGCTGGGCACCTGCAACGGATTCCAGGTTCTGGTCAAGGCGGGACTGCTCCCCGGCGGCGCGGGAAACGGGGATTGGCGTGGCCGCGTCACCATCGCCTTCAACGAACAAGGGCGGTTTGAGGACCGGTGGGTGTACCTCCGCGCCGAGGTCTCGCATTCGCCCTGGCTCGATCCGGGCGAGATGGTGCGTTTTCCTATTGCCCACGCCGAAGGGCGCTTCGTCGCCGACAGTGACGAAACACTGGCTCGCCTGCGAACCGAGGACCTCGTTGCGTTATGCTATGTGGACGCCGAGGGAAATCCGGGCGCCTTCCCTGTCAACCCCAACGGCAGTGACGATCACATCGCCGGGCTGACCGATCCGACAGGCCGCGTACTAGGCCTCATGCCCCACCCCGAGCGCAACATCCATCCCCGCCACGACCCCCTGGGCCGGGGGCCTTCCGGCCGGCGCATCTTCGATCGGGCCGTCGCCTTTTTGCGCGCTTCGTAACGCCGGAATTCGGCTATGAGGGGCGCGACGCAGCCTTGCCAGTCTTGCCCGCCGTCACGGGAACCGCCCCCGGTCGCTAGGAGTGGATGGAAAGCATCCTCAGAGGCATTGCCAACCTGGAGGTCCCGCCATGCAACGCTCGTCACGATCCCTGTGCTGGTTCCCTCGCGCCGTACTGACCCTCTCCTTTACCATCGCATCGCCAGCGATCGCTCAGGAGGCCGAGCCGGCGTCCGCCGAGTCCCAGCCCGAAGCCGGGTTGCCTGCACTCCTCTCCGGCCTCGAGGATCACGGTACCTTCGGGCTGTACAAGAACGAGGAGCAACTGGCCACCATCCGCTTCGAATCCGATCCCGACGGCAACCTGGCCAGCGACTCGACACTCTCCATGGCCGGCCAGACCGTCAAGCAGTCAGTCGCCATCGCCTGCGATGAGGACGGCCGCTGGACCCGCATAGACATGCGGACGCCCCTCGGGCCCGTCGAGGTGGTCCGCGACGGCACCATCGCCACCATTAAGTTCCGCAAAGAGGTCAACCCCCTGACGCTCAAGCCGGGCACCATCCTGTTCGAGAACATGACCCCGGCCCTGATGAGTCAGGCCGTGCTCCATTACGACCAGGCCAAGGGCGGCAAGCAGACCTTCCCGCTGTTCATCGTCCCTCAAATCATCATGGATGCGTCGTTGGAGCGCCTAGACAAGGTGCATCGGACCATTGGAGGACGCGACTACGAATTCACTCGCTACCTGTATGGTGTGCCTGGCGTGGACGTTACCATCTGGGTGGACGACAAGGCCCGGCTCTATTTCGCCGACGTGCCCGCACAACGTGCCGCTTACATACGCGCAGGCTTTGCCGACCTGCGTAAGGAACCGGCTCGTGATCCACTACTGTCACGACCGGAACACGACGTAAAGGAGCAGCGCTCCGTCCAGGTGCCCATGCGCGACGGCATCAACCTCTCGGCAGATATCTACCTGCCCGAGGTTGAGGAAAAGGCGCCCGCGATTCTAATTCGCACGCCCTACAAGAAAGAGATGCTGGAGCTGAACGGGCGCTTCTACGCCCGCCGCGGCTACGCGGTTGTCGTGCAGGACTGCCGCGGCCGGTTCGCCTCGGAAGGCGTGTGGGAGCCGTTTGTCAACGAGGCCGAGGACGGCTACGACACCATCGAGTGGATCGCCACGCAGCCTTGGTGCAACGGCAAGGTCGGCATGATCGGGGCGTCCTACGTCGGCTGGGTCCAGTGGTGGGCCGCCAGTCAGAACCCTCCGCACCTCGTCACCATCATCCCCAACGTTGCCCCGCCCGACCCGTTCTTCAACATCCCCTACGAATACGGCGTCTTCTTCATACTCGGCTCCATCTGGTGGGCCGACATCCTCGAGAGCGAGGCCACCGCCGATCTGTCCGGCGCGACCATCTACGAGGTCAGCGACAAGAACTACCACAAGATCCTCAAGCCGCTGCCGGTCATCGAACTGGACAAGGCCGTCCTTGGGAAGGAGAACCCGTACTGGCGCACGTGGATCGAGCACCCCGTCAACGGCGGCTACTGGGACCGGGCCAACTTCCTGGACAAGCTCGAGAAGGTGCGCATCCCCGTCTTCCATCAATCCGGCTGGTTCGACGGCGACAGCATCGGCTCCAAGCTGAACTACATGCGCATGGCCTCGCACGGCCACCCGCACCAGAAACTGATCCTCGGCCCCTGGGGCCACACCGACGAGGCCACGCGCTCCCTCGGCGATCGGGACTTCGGACCGGAAGCCACGGTCGATCTGCCCCGCCAGTACCTGCGCTGGTGCGATTACTGGCTCAAGGGTATCGACAACGGGATCGTCTCTGAGCCGCTGGTGAGCCTCTTCGTCATGGGCTCCAACAAGTGGCTGCACGGGGATAAGTACCCGTTGCCGCAGACTCGCTTTGAGAAATGGTTCCTGTCCAGCGGCGGCAATGCCAATACGACCAGTGGTGACGGCTTACTGACACCATCGAAGCCCGCTCCCGATATGCCGCCCGATCGCTACGCCTACGACCCCGGCGATCCTACGCCCTCGCCACAGATGTATCGGGAACCTGACGAGGACAAGGGCAAGGTCAAGTCGGTCGAACAGGAGAAGGCCGACCGCGAGGCCTACCACGCCGAAGTCACCGCTCAGCGCCAGGACATCCTCGTCTATACATCCGGGCCCCTCACCGAGCCGCTGACCATCGCCGGGCCTCTCTCGGCTGTGCTCTATGCCGCCACGACCGGACGCGATACCGACTGGTTCGTGCGGCTCGTGGAGGTCGACGACGAAGGCGAGATCTTCCAACTCGCCGAGGGCAAAATCCGGACCCGCTACCGCGAGTCCACTTACATGCCCCAACTCCTCGAGCCGGGCAAGATCTACGAGTACCACCTCGACCTCTGGCAGACCGGCATCGAGATTCCCGCCGGTCACCGCCTCCGCGTCGAGGTCGCGTCGGCTTCATTCCCGCTGTTTAGCCGGAACCTCAACACCGGCGGACACAACGAGAAGGACACCGATTATGTCACAGCGCAGCAGGCCATCTACCACGATCCACAGTATCCATCGCATGTGCTGTTGCCCGTGATCCCGCCGGACGACAGCTAGCCCCGTTGCCAGTCACCATGACCACTGGGCCGGGCATGGAGTGCTCCGCACGCTTGGCATAGAATAGGCTTCGGCAACAGCGCCGGAGTACGCCTCATGCGCAGATCCGCGGCCATGCGCGCCGCCTACGTGGCCCTCGGGGCCAACCTGCTTCTGTTCGCCCTCAAGGCCAGCGCCACCGAACTGTCCGACAGTCTCACCATCTTCTCCGAGACCCTCAACTCCCTCGCCGATGTCGTCTCCGCCCTGGTCATCCTGGCCTGCGTACGCTGGGCCTGGAAGCGCCCCGACGAAGGTCACCCCTTCGGCCACCGCCGCGCCGAACCCATCGCCGGCCTGCTCGTGGCCATCTTCGCCGGCATATTGGGATACGAGGTAAGCAAGACGGCCGTCCTTGACCTGGCCCACGGCCAGTTTGCCGAACGCATCGGGCCCTATCCCATCGTCGCCCTCTGTATCACTGCCGTCCTCAAAGCCCTGCTGTGGCGCTATTTCGCCCATCGCGGACGCCGGCTCGACAGCCCCGCACTGCGGGCCACCGCGGTAGACTGTCGAAACGATGTCTTCGTGGCTTTGCAGGGGTTGGTCGCCGTGGTTGTTGCGGAGTTACGGCTGCCCTTGTTGGACACCCTCGCGGCAATCCTGGTCGGCGGCTACATCCTCTACGGTGCCTACCGGATCGCTGTGGAGAATGTTGACTACCTCATGGGCAGGGCGCCCGAGCCCCATATGGTCGAGCGGATCCGCCAGGCCGCCGCCGGCGTGCCCGGCGTCCGCGACGTCGGCCATATCAAGGGGCACTACGTAGGAACCATGATTCACGTCGAGCTGGCCGCCTACGTAGATGGTGACCTGTCGACTACCGATTCCCACAATCTGTGCGAGGCGACCCGCTCGGCCGTCGAGTCCATCGACGCCATCGACCGCGCCTTCGTCCACATCTCTCCCGTGGGGCGGACAGGGTGACCGCGGCCCGCGACTCCACAGCAGCTACCGCAACCCGACCGAGCCCAAAGCCCTGAACCTCGGCGTCTCACGCATCATTATCGGCTACCAGCTCTTTCTGTTGCCGGCGCCCTGGGGTGGTACGACCTGAACACAGCAAGCCTGATGCCTGTCACACCCACCGATTCGCCCCGCTGCCTGTCCCCTCGGATTCCACAGGCAGGAGGTTGCCAGTCTGGAAATCACCGCGATCAAGCCTTGAGTGCCTCTGCCAACGACGGGCACTCGCCACGCAGCAAGGAGTACAGCACGTAATCCACGTACGCTCCGCGCGTAAAGAACATCTGTCGCAATGTGCCCTCCAGCTTGTAGCCGCACTTCTCCGCCACCCGCCGGGCGGCGGCGTTGTCTACGTGCGTGCTAAGCTGCAAACGTGGAATCGGTTTGACCTCGAACAGGTACGCCGAGAAGACTCGAAGCGCCTCCGTTGTATAGCCTTTGCCCCTGTTCTCTCGGCGGAATATGACGAAGCCAACCTCGTACCCGGACTGAAATGACGGCTCCTTAATGAACATGATATGCCCGAGTATGCGATCACTCCTGTCGGTGATCAGCATGCGGCCCAGCTTGTCGCCCCAGCCTCCCGTCTCCTTGAGGTGCTTGCGAAAGGCCGCCGGCGAGCGCAACTCAACGGGAGCGAACTCGCCCATCTCGGCACATGTGTTCTCGAGCTTCAGAAACTCATCCAGGTCATCTTCGGTGAAAAGCCTCAGGATGACGTTCGGTCCTTCCAGCATGGTCGTTTCCCTTGGAGCCCGGTGTGGACGGCTATCCCACTTCACGTCGGTGGAACAGGGCCATGCCCACCAGCAGGGCGGCCACCGTGTAGAGCCCCGAGTAGGCCGCGGCCATGCCCAGATACCCCCAGGAGAACGTCAGCTTGGCCGAAACCACGTCGCCGGCCCAGAAAAACCCGGTATTTGGGATAATCCGGTAGAGAGCCGCCGCCAGCCGCGAGCCCTCCGCACCTTGTGCGCTCGCGCCGAACAGGTAATCCGAGGTCAGTCCCAGGATCAGGACAATCAGGCAGACGAGCAGGTTCATCACCTGCCCCAGCCGCGTCGATGCCGCGACTGCCACGGCCGTAATCATGAGCACGACCATGAAGACCAGGGCCACTCCGCCCAGCAGGCTGGGCAGGAGCACGCCCTTGCCGAACGGCTGGATCTCCCACTCCACGTTGATCAGGCACACCAGCACGAGGGCGACGCTCATGGTGACCACCGCCAGAAGCACCGCTGTCGCGCCGAAGTTCATGCCATAAAAGTAGTTACAGAAGCCGGCGACCAGTATGGCCAGTAGCGCGCCGCCCAGCCCGAACAGGATCACCGGCAGGTCATACGGCTTGGAACTGTCTTGCATGACTCCGTGGCGGACCAGCAACAGCAACACGATGGTGGACAGGTAGAACGCGACCGTCAGGGCAGCCACCAGCCCCAAGTACTTGCCCAGAATGAACACTGCCCGCCCGATGGGCTTGCTGATGACCGTCAGGACGGTCTTATTCTCGATTTCCCCCGCCAGAATCCCGGAGGCACTGAACGCGGCCAAGAACAACCCCCCCATCAGCAGCGTAGATAATCCGAACTCCCGCAGGAGTTTGTCGTCGTCGTCCAGGCTGAAAGCCGCCAGAGCGATGCAGAAATACAGCATCCCGGCGATCACCAGCAGGATCAGCCCGTACACGGGCTGGCGGATCGTCTCCGTGAAGGTGTTGCCGGCGATGGCCATGAACTTGGTGAACATATTGCCTGTTCCAGGAATGGCTACCCCGCCTCGGGCGGGGGCGTCAGCCGACAGGGTTCCTCACGCGGCAGGCCGTCCGCTTGGCGGAGAGCCGCAATTATTGTATTCTGCTTGGCTTAGCGGGCAAGGCGGCCTGATGCCAGGGGCCTTTGATGGGCCCCGCCAGGAATACGACGCGGCCGCCGAACATGTTGGCCCGACGGCAAACTGAGTTCCCTTTTGCAGCGGAAGCTGAGAACCACCCCACGCACCCAAGTAACGATATTGTCCCGGTCCGCCGATCGGGCTACGCATGGCCTGCGGCGTCTTGTTGAGCCGCCCGATTTCGCCTCAACGAGCAAGGCCCACGCCGCCTTGATGGCAACCGCGTACGATTATATGCCGCTGCTCTGGATGGTCGGGGCGCGACGACTGAGAACATGAACAGCCCGTCCTACTCAATACCGTTGAGCGATTCCCCGGAGCAGCGGGCCCGCTCCGTCAGCATCTTGGGTTTGGTGCTTCAGGCTCTGCTGACCGGCTTTCTGCTGGTGGTGGGGCTGTGGAACAACTCTCTGGCGGTTCAGGCCGAGGTTCGTTTTGCCCTGGCCGGTATCGGTGTCTGGTTCCTCCTGGTGATGGTTTCCCACCAGCGCAAGCTTGTGCGTGCCGAGATCATTGAGACAGCTGACCTCAAGAAGCAGCGGCAGGCCGCGGGTGCCGGCGGCGAGGCCATCTTCGAGGTCGACGAAGAACAACTGATGCTGGCCCGGCGCCGGCTGAACCTGATGCTCAGGTGGCTGGTCCCGATCTTCACGTTCCTCTTGGCAGGGTATTACTTCGCCGCCGCTTTCCTCTACTGGCCTCTTCCATTCACCGAGCCTCTCGACTCCGAGAGGTGGCCCGCGCTGGCCAACCTTAGCGTCTCTGCCGCGTTTCTCCTCGGCGCCGCCTTCGTCACCTTCCTGCTGTCTCGCTACGCATCCGGAATGGCCCAGCGTGAGGAGTGGAGCGAAATCCGCGCCGGGGCCAGCCAGCTATTCGGCAATGCCCTGCTCTGTGTGGTTCTGGCGGTCATGCTGGGGCTGGCCCACTTCGAATACCCCACCGCCGAACGCGTCTGTGCCCAGATCATCCGAGCACTGCTGGTCCTACTGGGGGTCGAGCTGCTGCTGAATCTGCTGTTGGACGTCTATCGCCCGAGAACGCCCGGTGAGGTCAGCCGCCTGCCCCTCGACTCGCGCTTCCTCGCCCTGTTCAGCGAATCGGGCGGCATCGCCCGCTCCATCGCCGAGGCCATCAACTACCAGTTCGGCTTCGAGGTCAGCTCCACCTGGTTCTACCAGTTGATGTACCGCGCGACCGTGCCCCTCCTGGCCTTCGGGGCCCTCTGCGTGGTGGTAGTCTCCAGCTTTGTCGTCGTCCAGCCCCACGAGCTCGCCGTGGTGGAGCATTTCGGCCGCAAGCTCCAGACCACAGATGCCCTGGCTCCGGGCATCCACTTCAAGTGGCCTTGGCCGATTGAAAGGGTCTACAAGTTCTCGGTCCGCCAACCTAATCAGTTCGTGCTGGGATCGGCCGAGCAGCCGGACACGGAAAGGGAGCCTGAGGAGGTCAGCACCGTCCTGTGGACCACCGAGAACCACGGAGCCGCGCCGGACAACTATGTCCTGGTGGCCACCACGCCGCGGGAGACACGAGTCCTGAGCGACCTGGACGGCGAGGCGACCGAACAGAGCGTTCCGGTCAGCATCCTCCGTGCCATGGCCCCCGTCCAGTACCGCATCCGCGATCTTCACCGGTGGGGCTATCAGTTCTCCGACCCGGAGGAACTGCTGCGCGGCCTGGCCGCACGCGAACTCATTCGTTACTCGGCCAGCGCGGACGTCGATGCCATCATGGGCGCCGAACGGACCAAAGCCGCGCAGGTTCTTAAGGAGCGTCTTCAGCAGCGAGCCGACGAGATGGGCTTGGGGGTGGACATCATCTTCGTCGGGCTGCAGGACTTCCATCCGCACAAGGAGGTGGCTGAGTCCTTCCAGCAGGTCGTCGGTGCCATGCAGCAGCGCGAGGCCAGCATCGCCGGAGCACGGTCCAGAGCCATCGAACTGCTCGCCGAGGTGGTAGGCGATTCGGAAATGGCTTTCCGCCTGGCGGAGGCCATCCGCGAGGCCAATGCCCTGAAGCGGACAGAGCCCGCCGACTCCGAGACGCTCGCCGCCGCGATCGAACGCCGCGACCGTCTCTTCGCCCAGGCCTCCGGCGAGGTCAGCAGGATCATGGCCGAGGCCCGAGCCTACCGCTGGCAGCGCGAGAACGAGTGGCTCTCCCGGGCCGAGCGTTTCACCAACGAGCTGCTCGCCTACCGGGCGGCTCCGTCCGTCTACTCGTACCGCAAGTACCTCGCCGCTCTCGGCGAGGGGCTTGAGAACGTCCGCAAGTTCCTGGTGGCGGCCGACACCGAGGGACGCAACCTGATTCTGATCCTGGACCAGGAGGAAGAGGAGACCTTCCAAGGTTTCACCGGCCGTTAATGGGTGCCTAGATCACACCGATAGGGAGCATGGAACAACATGCGCAAGCAACTGCCAAGCCTGATTGTGGGCATCATCCTGGTGATCACCCTGGGCCTGTACATGGTCGGCTTCACCGTGCGCACCACGGAAGTGGCCATCATCAAGACATTCGGCAAGGCCACCGAGCAGGACGTGGTCCGCGAACCCGGATTCCGGTGGAAGTGGCCCAGCCCCATCCAGCAGGTAGTCAAGTACGACAACCGAATCCGCGTCTTCAACGACACCTTCGAGGAGACCACAACCGGTGACAAGAAGAACCTCATCGTCACCGCCTTTGTGGGCTGGCGTATCGCCAAGCCCCTCCGGTTCCTTGAGGCCAACAAGAGCGAGAAGGAGATCCGGGAGGAGCTTCGCGGCTTGGTCCGACATCACAAGACGGCCGTCATCGGTGAGTACAACTTCAGCAACTTCGTTTCTGCCGATCCCGAGGAGCTGAGATTCGACGAGATCGAGCAGGGAATCCGCGAACTGGTGAATGCGGAGGCCAAGGCCAAGTACGGCGTCGAGGTTGTTGCCCTGGGCATCCGTAAGCTCATGCTGCCAAGGAACATCACCAACGACGTCTTCGAGCGGATGCGCAAAACTCGAGAGAAGTTCGCCAAGCGATACCGCAGCGAGGGCGAGGCCGAGGCCGACCAGATCGTCGCCGAGGCCGCTAGCGCCCGCGACCAGATCATCGCTTTTGCTAAGCGCCAAGCCGAGGCCATCCGTGCCGAGGGCGACCGCCGTGCCGCCGAGAGCCTGGCTATGTTCAAGGAGGACGAGTGGTTCGCCAACTTTCTCCGCACCCTCGACTTCCTCGTGGCCACCTTGGACAAGAACACCACCGTGTTTCTCGATTCGGCGCCTTTCGACATGTTTCAGAAAGGACCGCTTGAGTCGAAGCTGAATGTACCGGCGCCGGAGCGGTTACAGGCTGGCACCACCAGTGGAGATGCGACACCATGATGCCGTACCTGGGCCAACGACGCGCAGCCCGACGACATCCGGCCCCCGTGGATCACGGCGGGCGCCCCGCCGCCCGATCCGCCGGAGAGGTACCGCTTCCTGTTGTCGAGGAGCCGCTGGATCCGGCCGGGAAGGCCCTGTCCGATGCCCTGCGCATGTCCTTCCGTCTGCTGAAGGTGTCCATGATCGTCCTGGTCGTGGCCTATTTGTGCAGCGGCGGGGGCTGTGTTCAGCCCGATGAGCAGGTGGTCGTGTTACGCTTTGGACGTATCCACGGTGTCCCCCTGGACCCGGGGTTCCACTTCAACCTGCCTTATCCCATCGATGAGAAGATCTCCATTCCTGTGAAGAAGAAGCGCTCGCAGTTGATCGATTTGTTTTGGCTCCGCCTCAAAGACGAGGACAAAGGGAAGGGACTGGATGAGCTTAGCCCGCGCGGCCCTTCTCTGGAGCCGGTCTCCGACGGCGCCTTGATCACAGGAGATTACAACCTGATGCACGTGCTGGCGCGCGTGACCTACATCATAGGCGACCCTATCCGGTACGTGAGTAACGTGCTCGGTGAGGAGGAACTGATCAGGGCGACCGCCGAGTCGTCGCTGATCGCCGTGGTGGCGGGCCATGAGGTCGACGGAATCCTGCGTGGGCAGACCACCGATCAGATCAGCAACCAGGTCCGAAGAAGAATGCAGGCCGCATTGGATCAGGTGGAAAGCGGCCTGCTGATCGAGATTGTCAGTATCGAAGCCAAGACGCCGCCGCTTCAGGTCCGCCGGGCCTTCACCGACGTCCAGCGGGCCGAGAGCGAACAGCTCGAGAAGATCGAGGTGGCCAACGCCAGACGCACCCAAATGCTCAACGGGGCCGCGGGGCCCTCCCACGAACTGATCCTCGCCAAGATCCGCGCGTACGAGGGCTTCCGCGACAGCGCGCAGGAGGAACGGGCCGAGCAGTTGCGGCAGGAGATCATCAGCGTCCTGGCCAACGAAGCGTCCGGAGAGGCCGCCCGCCTGATCAACGAGGCCCGCAGCTACCGAGAGAACCTGGTTCAGGAAGTCGACGCCGAGGTGCAGCGCTTCACCCAACTGCTGCCCGAGTACAAGAAAAACCCCACGTTCCTGGTCGAACAGCTCTGGCTCGACGTCCAGAAGCAGATCCTCAGCAACATGAGCCTGGAGAAGATCCGCCTGCCGCGCGGCACGGATGAAGTCCGCATCATGGTGAACCGGAACCAGGCAGGTCGTCAGGAGCTCGAGCGACAGAGGATTGCTCAGGAGGCCCTGAGGGGCCAGCAACGCTGAGGCCGGCCACGGCCGCTTACAACCTCGCGGGGATTCATGAAACCGCCAATCATCCAGTGCGTCGGACTCACCAAGACCTTTAGGGACTTCTGGCGGCGCCCCAACGTCTGGGCCGTACGCGACCTGCACCTGGATATCTACCCGGGCGAGATCTTCGGCCTGCTCGGCCCCAATGGTTCAGGCAAGAGCACCACCATCAAGGTCCTGCTCGGATTGCTTTATCCTACGCGCGGACGCGTGACCATCTTCGGCCTCCCGCCGACGGATGTCAGCATCAAGGCACGCATCGGCTACCTGCCGGAAGAGTCCTATCTCTATGCATTCCTCAACGCTCGCGAGACGCTCGATTTCTACGGGCGCCTGTTCCGCTTACCACGGGCCGAACGGCGCCGCCGCGCCGAGAAGCTACTCGACATGGTCGGGCTTTCTCGTGAGGCTGGCAGGAGAATGGGCGAATACTCCAAGGGCATGGCCCGCCGCATAGGCCTGGCCACGGCTCTGATCAACGATCCAGACCTGCTCATCCTGGACGAGCCGACCTCAGGCATGGATCCCATCGGCACGAACCTGATCAAGGACCTCATCGTGGACCTGGGCAAGCGGGGCAAAACCATCCTGTTGAGCAGCCACTTGCTCGCCGACGTGGAAGACGTTTGCGACCGGGTCATGATCCTCTACGGCGGCATGCAGCGGGCCCTCGGCAAGACACATGAGTTGCTCAGCCGCTCCGAGCTCACGCAGATCACCACACGGCGGCTCGATGAGGACACCATCGAGGAGATCCGCTCCCTGATCCGCGCAAAGACCGGTGACGCTGGCGTCGATGTGGAATCGCCGGCCGAGAAACTCGAGTCGTTCTTCCTCAAGATTGTACGGCAGGCCCAGGCGGATCGTGTCCAGACCTCCGGCGTGGTGCAGGGGGCTTCGGGCGAGTTGCCAGCGTTTCTGCGATCGTCCACGCCGGATCGCGGCATCGTCGAGGAGCTGGTGGCCGCCGGTCGGGAACGCCCCGCCGAGCCCGAACCCGGGCCCGAGCCCGAACCCGTCGAACCGCAGCCCGACCGCGAACTGATCGGCGGCCTGGTTGCCGAGGCCGCCAAGCCGAAGCCTCTCCCTCGGCAAGACCAGGCCGAGCTCCCCCCGGCGCTCCCGGAAGCCGAGGTCGACCGTTCCGTGATCGATTCGCTGCTGCAGAAGCGCCGCTCGCAGGATTCAGACAAGAAACCTCGGGAAGACAGGGATGGGTAGGATCTGGAGCATTGCCAGACTGACCGTCGCCGAGGCCATCCGCCGAAAGGTCGCCATCCTCTTCATTCTGATCATGGCGGCGGTTCTGGCCACGTTGCCCTTTGTCATGAAAGGTGACAACACGCTCACCGGGCGCATCCAGACGTTCCTCGCCTACTCGATGACCACCCTCAGCTTCTTGCTGTGCATGCTCACCATCCTGCTGGGCTGTGGTTCAGTGGCCCTGGAGATCAGGTCTCGCCAGATCTACCTGACTGGCACCAAGCCTGTCCCCCGCTGGCAGATCCTGTTCGGCAAGTGGCTGGGCATCGTCCTGCTGGATCTCGTATTGCTGGGCGTGGGCGTCGGCGCGGTCTACGGCGTCGTCAAGTATCTGGCCACGTTGCCCGGCACCAATCCCGACGACGCGTATGTTCTCCACAACGAGGTGCTCACCGCCCGGGCGGGCGTCGAGATGCTGGTCCCCGACTTCGCCGCCGACGTGGAACGGCTCTACCAGGTCCGGCGTGAGGAAGGTCGCGTGCCTGTAGATGATCCCGTGGTCGTGGATCAGATCAAGCGTGACATTGGATTGCGGTTGCGCCGGGATTACCTCTCCGTGCAGCCTCTGGCCACGCAATCGTGGGAGTTCACACACCTTCTGGTCAAACGCGAGCCCGGGCAGTTCCTGCACTTGCGCTACAAGCTCTCCGTTTCACCGGAGCCTCCAAGACAAGTGGTGTACTACGCCTGGGTCGTTGGCGACCGTTCCAAGGACACGGGGGAGGTGGTCATTCCCCGAGATGACAAGGTCGGCATCTACAACGAAATGCCCATACCCGCCGATTTGGTGGCCGACGACGGCAGCCTGCGAGTGACTCTGGTCAACGTTCATCCCGAAGACCCCGAGCGCTACTATCGCGCCGTGATCTCCTTCAGCGAGGAGGACAAGCCACTGCTGCTCTATCGTATCGGGACTTTCGGCGGCAATCTCCTGCGCGCCTTGATCATTATCTACTGCAAGCTGATGTTTCTCGCGGCCGTCGGCGTATGCGCCTCCACCTTCCTCGGATTCCCGGTGGCCTGCCTGGTCTGCATGATCCTGTTCCTGGCCGCGGCTGTAAGCGGCTTCATCCTGGAATCGTTGGACATGATCCCCAAGTGGAAGTACATCGACGATCCTCTGGATTATATCGGCTATGTTTTTCGACCTCTGGGGCTGGCTCTTTACCAAATCGTGCCGCAGTTATCCAAGTTCAACCCTGTCCCCACCCTCGTGGAGGGACGGGCGGTAACGCTGTTGTGGGTCATCGATGCCATCGGCAAGCTCGTGCTCATTCGGGTCGCCATACTGGGACTGCTGGCCTATGTTCTATTTCAACGTAGAGAACTGGCCGACGCATCGACCACCTGATTCGCGTAGGCCCCAGCGGCCCGCGGGGTAAAACATGGCGGAAGGCAGCATAGTCATCGCCGAACACTTGGAGGCCCGCGAGCGGGCCAAGATGGTGGATCGCGTCAAGATCACCTTCTACCTGCTCGCAGCCGTCGGTGCCGTGCTGCTGGCCGGGGCGCTGATCGAACCGCTGAACGCCGAGCGGTCCGACTTGCAGATTCAGTTCAACCCTGACATCTTCCGCCAGGTGCCTCCGGACATCGCCATGCTCAGCACCACATTGGGGCCCATGCGCGGCCTGTGGATCTACGCACTGTGGATCCAGGCCGACAGGCTCAAGGAAGAGGGCCGCTTCTATGACGCCCTGCAACGGGCCCAATGGATCTGCAAGCTCCAGCCCCGTTTTCCCGAAGTGTGGGAGTTCCAGTCCTGGAACATGGCCTACAACATCTCCGTTACGCGCCACACCAGTGCGGAACGGTGGCAATGGGTGCGCAACGCCCTCATGTTGCTTATCCAGCAGGGCATCCCGCTCAACCCGTATGCAGAGCGGCTCTACAAGCAGACAGCCTGGATCTTCTTCCACAAGCTAGGCGACGTGCAGGATGACATGCACTGGGTCTATAAGAAGCAGTGGGCCACGGAGATGCAGCGCCTCTTCGGCCCGCCGGAGTACGGCCTCACCGACGAGCAGATCATCGATCGCTTCCGCGACATCGTCGAGGCGCCGCCCAGCGTGGCCCTTCTGCGACAGCAGGATCGAGGCGTGGCCATCTTGCTGGACGCCCTGGCCGAGCTGGACTTCGCCCCCGATCAGGAGTCTCTTTGGGCTTATCACGACGCCCTCATCCGCAAAACTGCGGTGTACATCGCCAGCCGGCCCGACTCGGTCATGAGCAGCCGGGACGCCGCCCTGCTGGAGCTGATGGAGGCCGACCGGAACCGTCAGGCCGCTAATGCTCTGCTGGCCTGCGTCCGCCGGCGCGTGCTCACCGACGTGTATCACATGGACCCGGAATGGATGCTGTCGCTGATGGAGAAGTACGGCCCGCTTGACTGGCGCGTCGTGTTCGCCCACACCCTGTATTGGGCCACCAAGGGCGAGCAGATGCGCCGGGCGCCGCTGACCGACCCGAGCACCGAAATGCAACGCGACCGCATCATTCTCTTCGGACTCAAGGGCATGTTCGCTGCCGGGCGCCTGATGTTCACGCCCGACCTGGACAATCCTGCCAACAGCTTCTTTGCCCAATTCACCGATATCCGCTTCGCTGAGGCCATGCACGAGGAGTATGTCCGCTATGGGCAGAAGCACGACCCCAAGGCCGCCGAAGGCACCGGTGGGTACTACATGGCTACCGGCCACGTCAACGCCGTGCACGAAGCCATCCGCACCCTCTTCATTCGCGGCAGCATCTTTCCCGAGGACATGGCCCGGGCCCAGAGGCTCTACAAGTACCTCCGCGACCACTACCGTCAGCCGGACGGCTCCCCCAAGCCCGAGTATCTCAACACGCTCGCCGACTGGGTCGAGATCGACATGCGGGGAATGGCCGAGCGCAGCCGCACCTCGCGCGAGATGCTCAGCAGCTTCTTTGATGCCGAGCTTCTGGCACTCTCATTGGGAAAGAACCGGGAGGCCGAGGCCTACCTGAAGTGGGCCAGGCGGGTCTTCGACATCTACATGCAGGACAAGGCCGACGCTCCCACCGACCGGCTGGCCATGTACCCGTTTGACGAACTGCACCGCCAGGCCATCGCCCGCCTCTTCGTCTATGCCCAGGTGCCCATTCCTTACAAGACGCGCGTCTGGGACCTGCTCTCGCTGGGGCTCCGCCGCTCCGTTTACGATCTGTCCATTCCCGCTCTACGGGCCCAGTGCCAAGCCACCGGCTATGACGCAGACAAGGCCTTCGCCGAACCGCCCGGCATGGAGGCCTACCGCAAGGCCCACCCAGAGCTTAACAAGGAGCTGTACATCCCTGAGCCCGAGCCGATCGACCCCGACGCCCCCGAAATTGAGTACGAGATCATCGTCCCCGAATAGACAGCTTGCCCTAACAAGGCCCGCGGTTCGGGTGCCCGTGTCCGCGCCTCCCGCTTCGCTTCGGTTCACTTTCCAAGAGCATCGGCAGATGGGCCGAGGGTCCCGGGTACGTCCTATTCTCAGGCTTTCTCTAACGCTGTCTCAGTCAAGCTCGTTGTACCCGACCTCAGAATGTGATAGACTGTAAGTTAGAGGCTTCAGGAGTGCGAACGGCGGGGGACATGTTTATGGCCCGACCGATCTCGTGTCCCCGAGGCATGGCACGCCGCTCCGGATGTGGCCTGTAATCTGATGGTCCACTCTTAATCCGGACACACGCTGTGGAACCAACTCCGGACATGCATGTGCTCAGACGGCTTAAAGGGGAATGAAGAATGTGGCCGGTCTACTCAACCGACGCGCGGCGCCGCAGGCACACCCCGCGGAACACCCGTCCTCTGCGTTCTTTTCGGCGGTCTCTTTGCGCGCTGCTCCTACCGTTGATAGCCTCGGCGCAGGCCTATGGCGTCCCCGTCTTCGGCGAGGAATTCGACCTGGGCCAGCCGGACGGCTCGAAGGTGCCCGTCCGGATCTGGGGCGATGAGTTCTACCAGGTGGTGGAATCCCTCGACGGTTTTACCCTGGTCCGCGATCAGGACACAGGCTTCATCTGCTACGCAACGTGCTCGCCCGATGGAAACGAATTGGTCTCTACCGGGGCCCGGCCCGAGTTGTTCTCGGGTGAGGACCTGGGGCTTGTCCGGCACCTCCGTATCAATCCGGCTTCGGCTAGGGCCAAGGTCCAAGCGGCCCGAAGCCGCTTTTCCCTGGAGAACGAGCGAGTCCTGGCCGCTATCGATGCCCGGAGCGCGGCCGGGTCGCTGCAGATCGAACCCCCATCCACCGGGAACGTCAAGGCCCTGTGTCTCATCGTCGATTTCGACGACGAGCCCGGCACCATCGACCCCTCCGAAGTGGACGATTTCTGCAACCGGCTCGGCTACGGCTCGTACGGGAACAATGGGTCTGTGCGCGATTACTTCTCCGACGTTTCCGACGGAGGCCTGGACTATACCAATTACGTACCCACGGCCTACTACCGGGCGCTGGAAGACAAGGGATATTATGATAACCCGCTCGAAGAAATAGGCCCCAAGGCACGGGAGCTGATCCTCGAAGCCCTGAACGACCTGGAAGCCTCCGGCCACGATTTCAGCCAATACGATTCCAACGGCGACAATGTGATCGATGGGATTAACTGCTTCTACGCCGGGGAGGTGGAGAGCGGATGGGGCATGGGTCTATGGCCCCATTCCTGGACCGTGGAATTCTACGCCGACGGCGTGGAGGCGCTCATGTATCAGATCACCGACATGGGCGCCGCCCTGAGCATCGGCACCTTCTGCCATGAAAACGGTCACATGCTCTGCTGGTTTCATGATCTGTACGACTACGACTATGACTCCAGCGGCGTAGGATACTACTGTCTGATGGCCGCGGGGTCCCACGTAGACTCTGGCCGCAATCCGGTCGAGCCTTGCGCCTATCTCAAGTACTGGGCCGATTGGGCCACGCCCACGGTGCTGGCCGCGCCCGCCACCGGACTTCCCCTTACCGCAGGAGTCAACACGTCCTATATATTCCTCCACCCAACGCTTTTCAACGAGTTCTATCTGGTCGAAAACCGCCAGCAAACCGGCCGAGACGCCGGGCTCCCGGATGCCGGCATTGCCCTCTGGCACGTTGATGTATTTGGGAGCAACAACTTCCAGGACATGACCCCAGGTTCTCATTACGAATGCACCCTGGTCCAGGCCGACGGACAATGGGACCTGGAATCCAACCTGAACGAGGGCGACGGCACCGACCTGTTCGACAGCGACAGTTATGCCGAATGCACTCCTTACACCACGCCGAACACCAACTGGTGGAGCGGGGCCCCTTCATTCCTGATGGTTACCGAGGTCAGTGCTTCAGCGGCCACCATGACCTTCACCTACCGCACGGCCGACTGTAATGGCAACAACATTCTCGACGGCGTGGAGATAGCCCAGGGCAGCAGCGACGACTGCAACAACAATGACGTCCCGGATATTTGCGATGTTACCCAGGGCACCTCCGACGACACTAACAGCAATCTGATTCCCGACGAATGCGAAGCCGACTGCAATGGCAATGAGATACCCGACACCACGGACATTGCCGCCGGTACCAGCGTGGACTGCAACACCAATGACGTTCCCGACGACTGCGACATGGACTTCGGAACCAGTCAGGACTGCCAACCCAACGCGGTCCCGGATGATTGTGAGGCGGACTCCGACGGCGACCAGGAGATCGACGATTGCGACGGCTGCCCTCTCGATCCCGCCAAGGATGATCCCGGGCTGTGCGGCTGCGGACAGGTGGATGACCCCACCGACTACGATGGCGACAGCACGCCCGACTGCGTGGATGACTGCCCGCAAGACCCGTTCAAGATCGCGCCGGGCTGGTGTGGCTGCCATCGGATCGAGGACTCCGCCAACTCGGACAGCGATCCGGTGCCCGATTGCGCCGATATGTGTGCGTTCGATGGTGGCAAGACGATGCCGGGCGTCTGCGGGTGCGGAATGCCGGACAACGACACCGACGGGGATGGTGTGTTTGACTGCCACGAGGACTGTCCGTTCGATCCGTACAAGCGCGATCCCGGCCTCTGCGGCTGCGGTGTGAACGACTTCGACAGCGACGGCGACAACGTGCCCGACCGCTGCACGGACGAATGCCCTGACGACCCGGCCAAAAGCCTGCCCGGTGCCTGCGGCTGCGGCGTGCCTGACACGGACGGCGACGGGGACGGCCAAGCCGACTGCAAGGACAACTGCCCCGACAAGTGGAACCCTGACCAGGCTGATTCCGACGGCGACGGCGTCGGCGACGCCTGCGCCCCCGTGAGTCCGGAACCCCAGGTAGAGACCGAGCAGCCGCCGACTCTCGACCAACCTCAACCAGAGATGCAGCTTCCCTGCTCGCTCACCGCGGCGGCACCGGCCGCCCTGCTGACGCTGTGGGCCCTGGGCGCTTCTAAACTAGCTCGGAAAAAGAAGTTACGGTTTCCCAGGGCCAACTCATAGCCTGGCATTCCGAGCGATGCCCCTCTCCCCCAACGGCCGTCCGTGCCCGGTTCTGGCCGCTTCGGACCCAAGAATCTCCGAGATCAAGACAGACACTAGGGCGCGATGGTACAATGGTGTAGTACAGGCCTGCGCTGGACTTATGCGCGGGTTCCCGCCTTCCATCTGTATCCCGCCCGGAGGGCTCATTCATGACTGCGTCTCTGCGCCCGCCTGCACTCCGCCCTCGTGCCCGCCTTCGCATGCTTGTCGTTCTGCCGGCCGTCCTGTGGCTGTCGGCCACTGCGGCATCCGCCCAACGTGTCACTCGCGTTGACGAACTTGAGCAGACTGCCCACCTCTGGTCTGAGCAGGCCGCGGCCGACAAGTCCGCGGCCGAAGCCTGGGCTCAAGAACACGACGTGCCTGTGCGACACACAACGTCTCGTGGCACCGTGCTCGAACTGATGGCCGTTCGGGACGGCCAGCCTGTCTTCTATAAAACCTGCAACGTGGTGGCGGCAGACACCGTCGGCGCTGATGAGCTTTGGCCCGGCGGCAGTACCGGGCTCGAACTTGACGGCGGTGGGACCCTCCTGGCTATCTGGGATGCCGGCAAGGTGCGCGATACCCATGTCGAGTTCACCGGGACGCACCTCGACGGCACGCTCGGCCGCGCCGTCCAGCGCGACGGCGTGGCCACACTCAATCGCCACGCCACACACGTGGCCGGCACCATGATCGGCGCAGGGATCGATCCCCTCGCCAAGGGCATGTCCTTTGCCGGCAGCCTCGACGCTTACGAATGGACCGGCGACATCGGGGAGATGTCCGCAGCCGCGGCCGACGGCCTTCTGGTTTCCAACCATTCCTACGGCGAAGCCCATGGCTGGGAGGAGGACTGGTACGGCGACGGTCTGTGGGCCTGGCTTGGCAATCAGTGCATCTCCGAGGCGGACGATTATGCCTTCGGATTTTACAGCAACCAGACCCGGCAGACGGATCTTCTGGCCTACAACGCTCCGTATTACCTGGCCTGCTGGGCTGCCGGCAACGACCGCAGCGAAGGCCCCAACTACTGGCACGATCCCGACCTCGTGCCCGTCGTCGAACACTGGGCTCGCCCGTGTGGCTCACTGAACTTCACCATCACCGACGAGATGTTCAATCTGGATGGTGGCCTGTACGGCTATGATTCCATCTCGGGGAAAGCCCTGGCCAAGAATGTCCTCACGGTCGGCGCAGTCCGGGATTTGCAGGGCGGCTACGCCGGGCCGGCTTCCGTGCTCCCCGCCACCTTCAGTTCCATGGGGCCGACCGATGACGGCCGCATCAAGCCGGATCTCTGCGCCAACGGCGTCGGACTTTACTCCTGCATCCACGAATCGGATACCTCTTACCTGCCTCTCAGCGGAACCTCCATGGCCACACCCAACACGAGCGGTTCGCTGGGCCTACTCATTCAACACTACCGGGCCACCCACGGCGGGGCGGATATGCGGGCGGCCACGCTCAAGGCTCTGGTGCTGCATACCGCCGGCGAGTGCGGGGACTATCCCGGCCCCGATTACATGTATGGCTGGGGTCTGCTCAACGTGGCTCGAGCCGCAGGGCGGATCACCAACGACAGCTATGACGATGACACCATCCGCGAGGAAACCCTGACTGCTGGCGGCACCTTCCAGCTCACCGTGACGCTGGAGGATGCACGGCCCTTCCGGGCCACCATATGCTGGACCGATCCGCCGGGGATGCCCCAGCCACTCTCCCTGAACCCGCCTGTGAGCATGCTGGTCAACGACCTCAACCTCATCGTCAAGCCTGCCGCCTCGGGCGGGATGCACTATCCCTGGATCCTGAATCCGACTTACCCCTCCGGTGCGGCCCAGCGCGGCGTTAACCACCGTGACAACGTCGAGCAGGTGTTCGTCCAGTTGCTCATGCCCGGCGATTACATCATCGAGGTCTCCCACAGCGGCTTGCTAACCGACGGCAGCCAGGACTTCTCGCTGATCCTTACCGCCGGGCCGGACTGCAACAGCAATGGTCTGGACGATGACATCGAAGTCACTGAGGGGCTGGCCCAGGACTGCGATGAAAACCTCAACCCCGACACCTGCGACACCGACAGTGACTCGGACGGCGTCATCGACGGGTGTGAGGACTGTCCCTACGACCCGTTCAAAACCGAGCCGGGTGTCTGTGGCTGCAACCAGCCGGATGACCTGACCGATACCGATGACGATCAGACGCCCGATTGCATCGATGGCTGCCCGAACGACCCCGATAAGACCGAGCCGCTGTACTGCGGCTGCGGCGAGCAGGAGACGGACACCGACGGCGATGAGATGCCCGACTGCGCCGACGGGTGCCCCCAGAATCCCGACAAGATCTCACCGGACGAGTGCGGCTGCGGATTACCCGACACCGACAGCGATGGCGACAAAACGGCCGATTGCAACGACATCTGCTATTTGGACCCCGACAAGCTGGACCCCGGCCAGTGCGGCTGCGGTCTGCCCGACGTCGACGCCGACGGCGACGACTTGGCCGATTGCGCGGACGGCTGCCCGGACGACCCGGTCAAGATTGACCCGGGTGTGTGCGGGTGCGGCGTCACCGAAGAAGCTGACGACACCGACGGCGACGCCGTCATCGATTGCTTCGACGGGTGCCCCGAGGATGTAGACAAGATTGAGCCCGGTGTCTGCGGCTGCGGTTTCCTTGACGTGGACAGCGACGACGACACGGTGCTGGATTGCAACGACGGATGCCCCCTGGACGCGAGTAAGACCGATCCTCAGGTGTGCGGCTGTGGCCAATTGGAGACTGACGGCGACGGGGACGAGACCCCCGATTGCGTCGACCTGTGCGCCGCGGACGACGGAAAGGTCCTGCCGGGCGTCTGTGGCTGTGGTGTCCCCGACGACGACACGGACACCGACGGCGTTTACGACTGCCGGGACACCTGTTCGTTTGACCCGTACAAGCGCGATCCCGGCCTCTGTGGTTGCGGTGTGAGCGACTTCGACAGCGATGGTGACGGTATCCCCGACGGCTGCATCGACGAGTGCCCCGACGATCCCGCCAAGAGCCTGCGCGGTGCCTGCGGCTGCGGCGTCCCCGACACCGACGCCGACTCCGATGGCGTTGCTGACTGCCTCGACAACTGTCCGGCCCGGGCCAACCCCAGCCAGGATGACGGGAATGGCGACGGCGTGGGTGACGCGTGTGATCCCGCCGCCCTTCAGCAGGTCCCCGGCGCTCCGGCCGATGCTTCGGGGCAATCGACTCCGGCCACAGCCTCCAACCCGACGCCCGGATGTGGTCTCGGCGTGGCCACTGTGAGCACCTTAGCGCTTTGCTGTCTGTCAGCGGCAACGCTTGCACGCACTCGCCGGACACGCCGCCGCTCTTCGGCCCCGTAGCCACGGCCGCGGCCAAGGTTATTCACAACTCCCCAGCTTTGGACTGGCTTTGCTCGCGTGCGTCGGTTACAAAGGAAGCGTGCACGGCGCGGCGTGCACGCGGTCCTCCCGGCGAGCACTGAGCGCCTGACCGACCGGGCCATGGCGCATTGGAACGGCGCGGATTCACCGCGGCAGGTGCGCTGCCGCCTACTTTGCGTGGCAGGGGAAGCAGTCATGCGATGGATTGTCTGGGTCTGTCTGGCGGCCCTGGTCGTGGCCATGCAGACCACTCTGGCCTCCCGGGTGCAGATCGGCGGCGTACGCCCGGACTGGCCGTTCCTGCTGGTGGTAGCCATCTCGCTGACGGCCCGGGCCAACCACGCCCTTTATGCTTCTGCCATGGTAGGGCTCTTCGTGGACCTCAACACCATCATTTCGCTGGGCGTATTCACGTTTTGCTATGGATCGATATCTCTGCTCATAGTGAAGGTGCGCGAGTTGCTGTTTCGAGACGCCCTTATGACTTATGTCCTGGTGACGCTGCTTGCCGGTTTGCTGGCTCAGGCCGTGATCGGCGTGCTGCGAATCGTGCAGGAAGGGGTCGGGCAGTACGAAGGTTCCGTGGCTCTTGAGGCCATCGGCGCGGCCATGTACACGGCTTTGTGGTCCTTCCCCGCGCACTGGTTGTACTTGAAGGTTGGACGCCTTCTGGGCCTGACCCGGTTGAGACGGGTCCGCCTGGGCACGATCTGACTCGCCCTGGCTGTGTTGGCGAAGGCACTGCATCGCGAGGCTTGCACCGTTGCTGGGTGCTCGTAGTTTGGCATGTTCGAGGGGCGACTCAAGATTCTGCTCTATCTGCTGGGAATGGGCGCGATTCTTATGGTCGCTCGCCTGGCCGAGCTGCAAGTGGCCCGCGGCTCGGCCTATCGAGAAACGGCCGAAAGAATGCTCATCCGGCCGATTGAGTACATCCCGGCCGTACGGGGCCGCATCCTGGCTCGCAACGGCGAGGTCCTGGCCAGTGAGGAACCTTCCTGGGATATCTGTGTTCACTACGGATTGATTTCCGACGACCCCGAATACCTACGGCGTCTGGCCCGATCTTTGGGCATTAATGAGACAGCCCTCCGGGAAAGGGTCGCGCACATGTGGCGCCAACTCTCACGGCTGTCGGGGATGTCGCCGGACGAGATCGACCAGCGTTGCCGCACACTCATGCATCGCGTGGATCTGATCCGCCGCGATTTCGCGGAACGGCATGGTTACGAAACCACCATGCGTGAAGAAGTCTCGCTCCACCCCATTGTCCGCGATTTGAACGACCGGCAGCAGGTACGCGTGCGAATAGCCCTGAACGATCTCCCTGGGGTCGAAGTGCGGGCCGGCACGACCCGACGCCACCTGGATGATCCGACCCTCGGGCATCTGATCGGCCGTTTGGGCCAGGTGTCCATGCACGACCTGAACGAGGATCCGCATCGCGGCGACATCCTGCGCGAGTATCGCCAGGGCGACCTTTGCGGAACGGCCGGATTGGAATATGCCTGCGAAGCGATGCTGCGGGGATCACGGGGTCAGATCGTCATGAACCTCGACGGCGAAGTGACCCGGCGAATCGAGCCGACCCGCGGCGCGGACGTGGTGCTGAGCCTCGACCTGGACCTGCAACATCGCATCTACGACATGCTGGCCGAAGCCGTCATCCGCAGTGAGACGGCTACCGGCGCCGCGGCCGTGATCCTCGACCTGGCCTCGCGTCAAGTCCTGGCTTTGGTCAGCTACCCTGGTTTCGTTCCCGGCGACTACCGCGATCGCTTTGACGAACTCGCCGCAGATACACTGTACTCACCCCTACTTTGGAGGGCCGTTTCGGGGCAGTATGCCCCGGGCTCGATCGTCAAACCCATAGTGCTCACCGGCGCGCTCAGCGCCGGCATCATCCCCTCGGACTTCACCATCGAGTGCCAGGGTTCACTGTTTCCCAGCCAGCCCGACATCTGGAGGGAGTGGCGTAGCTATGTCACCGGCCAACCCGTCCGGCACGGCGTGCTCGACGGTCTCGGTGCAATCAAGAACAGTTGTCAGGTGTTCTTCTACACCGTCGGCGAGAGAATGGGGGGGCGGCGTCTGTGCGAATGGTTCCAAATGGCCGGACTCGGGCGCTCGCCCGGCCTCGGATTGATCGAAGAGGCTGTCGGATTGGTGCCTGGCCCAGCTTGGTTGGCCCGCCATACGGATAAGCGGCACTACTACAAAGCCGACGGTCGCAACTATGCCGTGGGCCAGGGTGAACTGCTCATCACGCCGGTGCAGGCGGCCAATCTGGCAGCCGTGTACGCCACTGGCTCATACATGCCCGCCACGATCGTGGCCAACGACGGGCGCGAGCGCGGAGCATGGCGGCTTCCTGTGAGCCCGGCCACGTGGACCACAATCCGCCAAGGGATGTGGCAGGTCGTCAACGAACCCGGCGGAACCGCATATCGATCGGTCAAGTTGCTCAGCGACGAATACGAAATATGCGGCAAGTCGGGCAGCGCCGAGACCTCCTGCCGCGCCCTGTCCTTCCTGGCTTCCTGGCGGGACGCCGACGGCCTCACCCGTCAGCAGATCATCCCCGCTCACACCGAGCGACAGGCTCGTCATTGGCTGATCGCGCGGGTCGAATCCGACGGCGGTGAGGTCAACGATCTGACACTCGAAGTGCAGCGCTGGTGGCCGCACCCGCCCGGTGCGGAGAAGGCCCGCCCCTCACACGCCTGGTTCATCGGTTTCGTGCAACCCCAATCCAATGGCATACTCCGTGCAGGCCAACGTCCTTCCTTCGCCTTCGCGGTCCTGCTCGAATATGGCGGCTCGGGAGGGCGGCACGCCGGGCCGGTGGCCGCCGACATTTGTCGCATGATCATCGAGAGGTTCCCGCAGTACGCGCGCGGCGAGTGGGCCTCGCACACGGGGTGAGGAGTCGGCGTGGAAGGTGTAGTCGCGTTCCATCTCAGGCGCATCGACCCCAAGGGCCTCGGCTGGAGCATCGTCGCCGCGGTACTCATCCTCAGCCTGCTGGGCCTGAGCTGTATCTACGCCACCGAAATGGGATTGGCTCGTGAGCAGAGTGCATTCCCCAAGAACACCGTCAAACAGACCCTATTCATCTTTGCCGGGTTGCTGGCTATCGCGTTGGTCTGCTCCATGAACTATCGCCACTACGGTCGGCATGCCTACCCGTTCTTCGGCCTCATGCTCGTCCTGCTGGTGTTGCTCGTGGTGGCTCGCCTCGTGCCGCTGGCTCCAGTCGTCCCCGAGATTCGCGGGGCGTGCCGCTGGATCCGACTACCGGGCTTCCAGTTCCAGCCGAGCGAATTCATGAAGATCGCCTTCGTGATGGCCCTGGCCCGCTACCTGCGCTATCGCAAGAATTACCGCACGCTGCG
>CP070685.1:1724970-1730672 GCA_020352895.1 Phycisphaerales bacterium | reverse complement strand
CCCGCCGCTCCGAGGACCACCCACATGGCCCATGCCGGCACTCCGGTTCAGTTGGAGTCGAGACGAAGGGGCAGTCCATCGCCCGCCTGTACCTCACCGAGGAGTCGTAGCATGCAGGATAATCCGTTCGCGCCCAATCCCGAGTTGAAAATCTACATGGATGGCACACTCGTGCCCTGCGACCAGGCCAAGATCGGCGTCTTTGATCACGGCCTGCTGTACGGCGACGGCGTGTTCGAGGGCATCCGCGTCTACAAGGGCAAGATTTTTGAGGAGAAAGCCCACGTCAGGCGCTTCTTCGAGTCGGCCAAGGCCATCCGGTGCGAGGTACCCATGACACCGGACAAGCTGCTGGCCACCATGTACGAGACACTCAAGGCCAACAACGTGGTGGACGGCTATATCCGACTGATTCTTACCCGCGGCGTGGGCAATCTGGGTATCAATCCCAGGCAGACGGCCTGCCCGAACATCATCATCATCGCCGCGACCATCCAGCTTTATCCTCAGGAGTTGTACGAAACGGGCATGTCGGCCATCACCGCGGCGACCATACGCAATCACCCCAACTCGCTCTCGCCGCGGATCAAGTCGCTGAATTATCTGAACAACATCCTGGCCAAAATCGAGGCCCTCGACGCCGGCGTACACGAGTGCATCATGTTGAACCACGAGGGCTATGTGGCCGAGGGAACCGGCGACAATCTATTCATCGTGCGCAACGGCTGTCTGATGACTCCGCCGGCCAGCGCGGGCATTCTCGAGGGCATCACCCGGGGCGTGGTCATGAAGCTGGCCCGCCGGCGTGGCTATCGCGTGGAGGAGCAGACCCTCATTCGCCACGACCTGTATGTGGCCGATGAGCTGTTCATGACAGGCACGGCCGCGGAGGTCATCGCCGTCACCCAGGTGGACCACCGTCCCATCGGCGACGGCAAGCCCGGCCCGGTCACGCGGCAGCTTAAGGACGACTTCCGAGCGTATACACGAGGTGAGTTCAAGCTCGATTGAGGCTATCGAGCGATCCGACTGCGGGAAATCAGCGGCCGGCCCGGGCATCGCGACCCGCGGCCGGCCGTTTCATTGCTTGCGGGGCATCCGGGCGGCGCAGGCCGACCCGGCGAAGGGGCGGGCGACACGCTCCTCTCCGCGAAGAATGTTCCAGGGTGTCATCAGAATGACCCACAGGTCGATCCGCAGCGAGGCCCGGGCCACGTAGTACACATCATAGCGGATCCGTTCCGGCCAGGAGATGCTGGCTCCGCCGTGAATCTGGGCCAGCCCCGTGCACCCCGGCCGCACCTTCAACCGCAGGCGCTGAAACTCGTCGTAGGCCTCGATCTGATCCAGCAGCGTCGGTCGGGGGCCGATCAACGACATATCACCCCGCAGGACGTTAAGCAGTTGTGGCCACTCGTCGATCTTGGTTCGACGCAGGAGCCTTCCCAGGGCCGTGATCTCGGGATGATCCAGCGGGACCAACTCCTTCGGATCGGGCGTCCGGCCCGCCCGCATGGTGCGGAACTTGTACACCCGGAAGGGCCGGCCATGCCACCCGCCGCGAATCTGCGAAAAGAGGAGCGGGCCGGGGTCGAAGATCTTTATGGCTGCGGCCGTCAGCAGCAGGATCGGCGAAAGCACCGCCACAATCACCGTACCGACGATCAGGTCCATCACGCGCTTGGCGGCGATGAAGCGCCGCAGCCGCCCTTCGTCGATGGGGGGAATCTCGTCCATGCGGTGCTACAGTACCATCCCCTCATTTGACGGCCAACATCGCGACGAACGAGCAGAAGTGGGCCGGACAAATCCACGCATGAAGCGCGGGTGACTGACCTGCCTTGATGGAATCGCCTGCCACCGCTCCAATACGCCCGGCGCTTTCGATTACGCGGCCGCCCGTCCGGCGACGCCCGGCCCCCTTACTTTCGGAGTACGCGAAATGTCCACCTACACCGGCGTTCTCGGCATTGTGGCACTTCCGGCACTGGCCTACGCCCTGTCCCTCGATCGCCGCCGCGTGCGCTGGCGCCCGGTGATCGGTGGCCTCCTGCTGCAACTGGTCTTCGCCCTGCTGGTTCTGCAGACGGATACGGGCCGGCGGCTCTTCGATTTCCTCGGCCGCGTGGTCACTCAGATTCTCCGCTTCACCGACCAGGGCTCGCAGTTCCTCTTCGGGTGGCTCATCGTCGATCCCGGCAGCGCCAAGATGGTCTTCGCCTTCCAGGTGCTGCCCACCATCATCTTCTTCAGTTCGCTGATGGCCGTGCTGTACCACCTGGGCGTTGTGCAGTTACTGGTCAGGCTGATGGCCCTGGTCATGACCGCCACCATGCGTGTCAGCGGAGCCGAAAGCCTCAGCGTGGCCGCCAACGTGTTCGTCGGCCAGACCGAAGCCCCTCTGGTCGTGCGCCCGTACATCAGCAAGATGACCCAGTCGGAGTTGATGGCCCTCATGACCGGCGGCTTCGCGACCATCGCCGGCAGCGTTCTGGCCGCCTACATCTCCATGGTGGGGGCAGAATACGCCAAGCACTTCCTGGCGGCTTCGGTGATGTCCGCTCCGGCGGCATTCGTCATGGCTAAGATCATGCTGCCCGAGACCGAGGAGTCCTTGACCGCCGGCAAGGTCAAGATTCGGTTTGAGCGGCAGACCGTCAACGTCATCGATGCCGCGGCGTCGGGCGCCGGGGACGGCCTGAAGCTGGCCCTCAATGTGGCTGCCATGTTGCTGGCATTTGTGGCCCTGCTGGCCCTGATCGACTGGCCACTCAGGTTGATCTCGGATTACTGGCAGCTCGAGCAGTACCTGGGCGGTCAGACGCTGTCGATTCGCACGATCTTCGGCTACCTGCTCTGGCCGGTGGCCTGGGTGCTCGGTGTGCCCACGCAGGATTGCGCCGTCGTGGGCGGCCTGCTTGGCACGAAAATCGCCGCCACCGAGATGGTCGCCTACATGTCGCTACATGAGGTGATCGCCGCTGGCGGCCTCTCGCCGAGGTCCATCGTCATTTGCACTTACGCCCTGTGCGGCTTCGCCAACTTCGCCTCCATCGCGATCCAACTCGGAGGGATCGGCGGCATTGCCCCTGACCGCAAACATGATCTGGCCCGCCTCGGTCTTCGGGCCATGATCGGCGGGGCCCTGGCCAGCTTCATGACCGCCGCCATCGCCGGCCTGCTGGTGGTCCCGGATGTGGGGGCGGGCTGATGCTCCGGCACGTCTCGCCGGCCCGCAAGGTCTGTTTCCCGCCGGCGCGCCCGGGCGGCGCCTGGCCTGAACACAAGCTCCGTGAGGGGCCTGCTCGGCCTCTGGCGGGGCCTTCGGGTCACGCGGTCTCAGAACCGGTTCTTAGGTTTCTTGGCCTGAATGTACTTTTGCCGCTGAGCCTCATACTCCTTCGGCGACATGTTGAGCTCGAAGTCTCTGCCTTCAGAAGCCACGGCCTGGATCTTCTTGAGGACGGGGATGCACCAGCCGCAACCAGTTCCGGCCCCGAGGCATTCGCTCATCTGTGAGGCCCTTACTGGCCGCGTCCGGCGAGCGAACCGGACCAGCTTCCGCCACGAAACGTCGTAGCAATAGCAGATTTTCCTGTCCGGGTCCTTCATACCGGGGTCTCCGGGCAGACAAGCCTACCTGAGCTTGACTGGTCTCCTGGTCCGGTTACAGTGACAGTGGGACTACGACCGCGGGTCTGGTCGGGTCTTCCACGCACCCCTCTGTCGCAACGGACCCTGGTGGGCAATGTGCCTGCACGTACATTATTGTTGACCGCTCTGGCGAGTTGGTAAACAATGTATCGGAGCGGCCTGGCTGGCCCTGGGGCCACGGGCCTTTTTCCCCCTCCGGTACACGTCCGGCTCACCGGTGAAAGGTCCGAGTCTCGGGGAGCCGACTCACAGCAGCAGCCCATCGGGACGCTGGCCCTATAATCTTGCACCGCGGATTACCCTGTCCTTGCGGCGGCCAGTGCACGATAGATAGTGGTGCGCCGCCCTGAGGCGGCCTGACTTGCGTGCAGAGGGCGTGTTTGGGGCCGAGTCGGCTGGGGCAGGGTTCGCGAAGGAGCGGCTCCGGACGGACCGGATTCTGGGTAGAGCATGGAACAACCGCTGAGCAAAACTCCCTGGCCCCGTTTGCCCGGTTACAAAGTCCGTGAATTGGTTGGCACCGGCGCAAAGGCCCATATCTACCTTGGCGAGGACCCCGATGGCAATGTTGTGGCCGTCAAGCACGTGGTCCCCGCACACAAGGCCGACGACAGCGCCATTCGCCAAGTCGTGACTGAGCACGAGACTGCGTCCAAACTCAACCACCCCAACCTGCGACGCTCCTACAGCATTCACTTCCGCAAAAAATGGATGCGTATCCAGGAGGTCATCCTGGTCATGGAATTCGTGGACGGCCGCCCCCTGACCGAATACGCCAAGACATGCGGCTTGGTCGAGCTGGTGGATAAGTTCATCCAGGTGGCCAAGGGTCTGCGAGCCATGCACCAGAGCGGGTTGGTTCACGCCGACCTCAAGCACATCAATATCCTGGTACGCCGTGACGGCGGAGTGAAGATCATCGATTTCGGGCAGAGTTGCCCCGTCGGAACGGCCAAGCAGAAGATCCAGGGCACGCCCGACTTCATCCCGCCCGAGCAGGTTCATCTCAGGCCTCTCGACCCCCGGTGTGACGTGTTCAGCCTGGGCGCCACCATGTACTATCTGTTGACGGGCCACCCGCTCAAAACAGAGATGAACAAGCATCTAACGGAGCAGCATGCTGTCGCTCAGGTTAGCCGCAAACCCACCACGGATCCTATCTGGGAGGATCTCGATCTTCCCGTGGGGCTGACCAGACTGATCGAGGAATGCTGCCAGCCTGAGCGGGAAGACCGCCCGGCCGACATGGCCACCGTGATCGCCCGTCTGGAGTTGATCCACGCCTCTCTGACCCGTGAGCCCAAGAAGGTCGACGAGTCGGCCGAAACCTGGTACCCGCAGCACGAGTTCGACATCTGATCTTGTCGATGTTTCGCCACGCCAGGCCGTGCCCCGCAACACCAACGCCGACGATCTCGACGGTCTTCGGCGAAGGGGGTATCCGATTATCGGGCTCCCGCATTCCGGCATTGCTCCTCCCTGACCCTCCCACGCTGCCTATCTAGCCGCCGGTCTCCGAATCATGCTGGTAAAGCACCCTGATTTGTCCTGTGACCGCAAGGCTTTATGGAGACGCGGGCGGCCTGATACAGTATAATGGCGACTCCAGCCATAAGGCATTGCGGTGGGGCCCCGTGGCCCATCGGGAAGCCGCCCCCGGTGTGCCAGGAGGGGATCGGGCGCGTTGTTCCTGATTGGTAGTTCGTAGTTCGGGGCTCATCGGCAAGGGGTGGATACTATGCGTTCACGATTCGTCAGGCCGGTCGTTCTTTGTGGCACGTTTGTGGCCCTGGTGGTGGGCTGTGTCAGCGAGATCTCCGAAGTGACCGATTCCGGCGACGGGCGGCCGACGCCGGATTGGCTCTGTGCCCTGGGCGGCTGCGACTTCGAGTCTCTCTGCGCCCTGACCGGCGATCCGTATTGGTGTGACCGCGTGTCCGTACCGGAACCGCAAGGGCGGCCCGTGCCGGACTTGGATGGTGATGAAGTCCCCGACAACGTGGACAACTGCCCGCTCGTCTACAATCCCGGCCAGGAGGATTGCGACG
>CP070685.1:1722885-1724870 GCA_020352895.1 Phycisphaerales bacterium | reverse complement strand
ACGTCAAGAGAGCCTGACAAGGCGACGATAGTGGTTCGGGAGGGATGCCCGCGGGCCATCCCACACACGACAGCCGCCAACAACCGGACGCCACAGGAGGAGCCGGGGGGTTGACTCCAAACACGCACGACATACTCGTTGTGGACGACGAGCCGGAAGTGGCCGCGTCCATCTCAGAAGTCATCGCCTTGTCGGGCTACATGTGCACGTATGCGGAAAGCCCTGCCGAAGCGATCGATCTGCTGCGTCGGCGGCACTTTGACGTGGTCTTGGCCGACATGCTTATGCCAGGCATGGACGGGCTGGAACTCCTCCAGGAAGCCCGTCAGGTATGCCCCGGGTCTCGCGGTATCCTGATGTCCGGGCGAATGACCAGCACCATGGCCCGAAGCGCCATTCGTCAGGGCGCCTACGATGTGCTGAGCAAGCCGCTGGATATCGACCACGTGCGGGCCGTCCTTGCCGAAGCTTGCGAGCAGGCGACGCAGAGCCCGGAGCCGGCGCGTCCCGAGACGGCTTCCGGTACGTCAAGGTCGGAACCTGCGAGCATGTATGAGGCGGTCAGGGTGGGCTCGGTTCCGCAGCGCGTCGATCTCGGCTTCGTGCTGTCGTTGACCGCTTCACTGGAGGCGAAGAACTCGGCGACCAGACATCACAGCGAGAACACGGCCTACTACGCCTGGATCCTTGGCTCCCGGCTGGGCCTCGCTGGCGATGAACTGCTGGTCCTCAGGACCGCTTCTTTGGTGCACGACGTCGGCAAGATCGGCGTACCCGATGTGATTCTGGAGAAGCCGGGTCCGCTGACTCCGGCCGAGTACGCGGTAGTCAAGCGCCATCCACGCATCGGCTACGAGATTCTACGCCACGTCAAGGGGCTGCATTCGGTGTTGGGGGCCGTGCTCTACCATCACGAATGGTGGGATGGGAGCGGTTATCCTCAGGGCCTCCATGGCGCGGAGACTCCGCTGGCCGCGCGCGTCATTCACCTGGCGGACGCCATCGATGCGATGTTCTCGCGGCGCAGCTACCGCCGCCGGTTGACCCTCTCTCGCGTGTTGGCGGAGATTGAGGCCTGCGCCGGTCGCCAATTCGATCCTCGGCTCGCCCGAGAGGCCATTGAATGGCTCGGCAGCGCCCCCGGCGCGGTGCTGACGCGTCGGAATCGAGGCGACCTCCTGGTCAATGCCGGACTGACCAGCATTCCCGGAGGCATAGGTGAGGTCCTGCCAGGCGTCCGGTGACCGTCTGCCACGGTTCAGCGTGACTGAAACCAACCCTGAGTTACAGTCCCAGACTACGGCGACATTGCAAGAATGTCGTGAGAACTGCAACGAATTCCTTGCAAAGACGGATGGACTTGGCGTAATATGCCGGGGCATAAGGTCAGGGCGCATACGGTGAGCTCCGCCCTGCGACCGTGCTCGAAGGCGTCCGAACGCGTGAAGCGGTGAAGCTGCCGGCTCTTGGCCTGCGGGAGTTTCGGAAGTTTTAAACGCGTCGTTGTTCGTCAGCGCCGACCCACCTTGACTGTTCTGGTTTCCCCCCGACCAGAACTTCTGGCGCGACAACAGCGACGCCCCCTAAAGACCCCGGTCTCCCCCTACCGGGGTCTCTTCTTTTAGTTGCGGACCGAGCAGCACATATACCTCCGTTTCGTCCGGTCAGTGGTTCGATATGAACTTGGCTCGGAATGGACGTGCCGTCCTTGGGGCAGGCACTGATGGACTCGCCAATCCTGCAGCCCATAATCGCCGGGCGCGGCCTCGGCCCCTAATGCGCCGCATACCATTGTCTCAACTTTTTCTGGTCAGGTTTGCTACGCGCCTATCGGTCGCTCGGTCATAGAACGGCGCAGACGCCGGTAAAAGCGAGCACACATGCGGAGTCCGGGGCCTGCTATCGGACCATTTGGTCTTCGCCAGACCAGCCGCCGCCGGCGACACGGACCTACACCGCGATGAACCGGCCCGAAGTGGACTCGG
>CP070685.1:1716240-1722785 GCA_020352895.1 Phycisphaerales bacterium | reverse complement strand
GACCGGCCCCGGTGCGGTGTTGTTGGTCACCCCCGTGAGCAGCGGATTCTCGTGAAACTGAAGCCAATCCTCCGCCTGAGCCGGAGAGAGCAAAGGGGCGAGGAGCACCGCACAACTCATCGCCGCAACGCGCATATAATAATCCTTCCGTGTCCTACTCATTGTCTGGTCTCCATTTGTTCTTTACCTGACTTCTGTGTCCACGCCAATCATCGGACTGTTTTCACCCGCGCCTCCCTTCTGCTGTTGCATACCCCGCGCTGGGTTCAGAGAGTCCTGGTGAGTTCCTCTCAACCGAAGTGTCCTCATCCGGTGTGGTCTGGCGTGTTGGCGCGGCGCTTGACGGCTGCCCGAAACGCAGAGCAAGCGCAGCGCTATGGTGTGCAGGCTCGCCAGCCACACCAACGCGCTAGTGAATCTTCGTGACCGATGTGAAGGTACGGCCCCGCGCCCGCCCTTCCCGTTCCTTTCCCGGCACAGAAGCAAATCGCCCTCTGGCCGTTACTTCTATTCTACTCCAGCCAAGCCCGGATGTGCGCGAGTTTCCTCAAAATCCGTAAATACCTTCTCGCCCCTCGACCGTTACGCTGGAACTGTAATCGGGTCTTTCCCATTCAACGTTCCGTCCTACAAGCGCTTGCACCGCGCTTGAGAAACAAGCTCCGGCATATTGACTCCTGCTGCACGCACGTGCGTCCGGACTCCACCGGCCATGACTGACGGACCGTTTCTATGTTTGGGCTTGCCCGCCCGCTCACCGGTCACCAAGCCGGCCACCCCCCTCGATGCTCGGGTTGCCTTGCCGATCGTGTTCGCTTCAAGGGTGACTTGATCCGCAGCCGGGCAACGTTAGGATACAGTTTCGGTGGATGTGCAGACCGCTGCCTCATGCATTGCCACCGGCCGTCGAATTCGGAAGATTTCCCAGTATGGCCCACTCCAGGAATCGCCGAGTGCAGGTTGGTACCGGCACGCACCAGCGCGCGGCCGATCTGTTGCTTGTGCTCGCCGGGCTGGCGCTTTTTTTCACGGTCCTGTTCACCGCGTACGGGCTCTGGGAGCGCCACACCGCGGGCCAACCCTTCACTGCCCACGCGCTGTTCGCCACGCTCGCTCAGTTGGTGGGCGGCCTGGCCTTGGGAGCTTTCTTCCTGGCCTTGTCGTGGGTTCTCCGGGTCCTGGAGGGCCTTACGCGAGCGTTGGACCGCTTTCGAAGCTCGTTGGGCACGCTGGCTTCAGACGAGACGCCTCGTGAAGCTCGGCCGGTACCGCCGAACTTCGTCTCTCCCGACGCGATTCGCCGGGTACGCGAGCTCCTCGAGGAAATCCGCGACTACTCCCTGATGGCCCCAGAGCAGAAGCAGGGGCGCTGGGACCGTTTGCTGGCCCACCGCCGCGCCGACCTCGGTGAGACCGTCCAGGACTTGCTGCGGCAGAAGAAGTTCGTCGATGCCCTCCATGAGCTGGATCGATTCGAGGAACTCTATGGGCGGGACGACGAAACCATCGCCCTGCGGCGTAAGTACGATGCCGCTCGCCGGACCGCCGAACGCCGCGACTTGACTGAGGCCCTGGATGCCTACGCTACGCTCAAGACGGCTCGCGAGTGGGACCAGGCCCGGGAGATGGCCGAGGATCTTCTGTCCACGGACCCCCAGTCTCTCGAAATCCGCGAGTGGATCGGCCAGATCAACCGTGATCGCGAGCAGGTCTCTGCCGAGCATCGGACCGGGCTGGTTAAGGAAGTGCAAGCTCACACCGGCAGGCGCGAATGGAGGAAGGCCCTGGGCGTGGCTCGGGCCCTGCTCGACGAGTACCCTGACAGCGCGGAGGCCGCGGCGGTACGCGGGCAGATGGATACCTTGGCGGCCAACGCTGAGATCGAGACGCGGCAGGAACTGGAGAATGAGATCAAGGAGTTGATCAAGCACCGACGGTTCACTGAGGCCCTTGACCTGGCCAACCAGATGATCACGAATTACCCCGAGTCGCCGCAGGCCGAGGCCCTCCGCAGCCAGTTGCCGCGCCTGCGTCAGCGTGCCGAGGAGAGAACCGGCTCGCGCACCTGAGCATCACGGGGCGCGGGGAGCTTCGCACCCTGCTGTGACAGCCAGCGGAAAGGATCTGTATGCTAGATATGATATTGGCCGCGATTATCGTCATTCTCCAGTTGCCTCTGGCCATTCTGTCCCTGCCGCTTGCCCTGCTGTCGGGCGTCTTGTTCTTGTAGAAGGGTTTCCTCGAACCGGCGACTCTCGCGCCCGTCCTGCTCGATGTGGCCTTCGGGCTCCAGCCCTGGGCGGGCCCGTCGGCTGGACCGCTCAGCGCTGCTCCAGCCGATGATGACGATTCGCTTGTATGCGTGTCGAGGCCTTTGCCATGCGTCGAGTAGGTGCGAAAGGCTGGACCGGTCCGCCGTCAAGTCGCCCGCCGAGATATGTGCGCCTCTCGGCTCGCTCGCCTACCGCGCCGCATGGCGGCGCTCTTTTTCCTTCACACTTTCGCTGATCGCAATCGCCCGAACAGGCCGTCGGAATGCCCGTCTGCCGATCGCCATTCCTCAACTCCGCTTCCATACCGTGCCGTCGGGGCGGTCCTCAAGAACGATGCCGGCGTCCGTCAGCCCGTCGCGGATGCGGTCCGCCGCGGCGAAATCCTTGTTCCTACGGGCGTCGGCGCGCAGCTCGATGACCAGCCTCATCACGCCGTCCAGCGTCTCGCCGCCGTCGGCCGCCTCGGTCATGCGATCGGTGACGATCCCCAGCACGTCGCCGCCCAGCACGCGAAACGTCTCGTCGATCAGGCTCAGCGCGCCCTGCGTAGCCCCGGACTCGACCGCCGCGTTGGCCACCTTCACCAGGTCGAACATCGTGGCCATGGCGATGGCCGTGTTGAAATCGTCGTTCATCGCCTCGGCGAACCGGGCCTCGATGTCCTTGGCCTTTTCCGCCACGCCCGCATCGGCCTCGCCGGGTCTGGCCGACCCCATCGCGCCCCGCACCGCCGCCACCGCGTCACGCAGCTTGTGGTAGCCGCTCTCGGCCGCCTGCAACGCCTCGTCCGACAGGTCGATCGGTGATCGATAATGAGACACCAGCAGCAACTGGCGCACCACCATCGGATCGTACGGCTTGCTCAGGCTCACGTTGGCCTTGCGCTGCGGGTCGTCGATCTGTCCGCTGAACAGCTCTTTGAGCGACACGTAGTTGTTCAGCGACTTGCCCATCTTCTGGCCCCCGTGAATGGTGACCATGTTGTTGTGCAGCCAGTACTTCGCGAAGGTCCCGCCGTGCACCGCCTCCCACTGGGCGATCTCGCACTCGTGGTGCGGGAACTGGTTCTCAATCCCTCCGCCGTGGATGTCCAGAGGTCCGCCGCAGTACTTCGTGCTCATCACCGAGCATTCCAGGTGCCAGCCCGGATAGCCCGGTCCCCAGGGCGAAGGCCACTGCATGATGTGCCCGGCCTCAGCCTTCTTCCACACGGCGAAGTCCGACGGATGACGCTTCTCCTGGCTGACCTCCACGCGGGCGCCGGCTTCCATCTCATCGACGCTCCGCCCGCTCAGTTTGCCGTATCCCTTGAAGCTGTGCACGTCGAAATAGACCGAGCCGTTGACCTCGTACGCGTGCCCGCTCTCGAGCATCTTGGTCACCAGTTCGATCTGTTCGGTGATGTGGCCCGTCGCCCGCGGCGAAATGTCCGGCCGCAGGATGTTCAGCGCATCCATGTCATCGAAGTAGCTCCGCGCATACATCTCCGTGACCGCCATGGGGTGCAACCTTCGCCGGCGGGCCTCGCGCACAATCTTATCCTCGCCCTCGTCGGCCATGCCCTCGGTGTCCTCGGTCAGGTGTCCGACGTCGGTGATGTTCTGGATGTAGGACACGTCGTAGCCGCTGTGCCGCAGCCATCGAAGGATCACGTCAAAGCTGACGTAGCTCTTGGCGTGGCCGAGGTGGGCATGCCCGTACACGGTCGGCCCGCAAACGTACATGCCCACGCGGGGCGGGTGGATGGGGACAAACTCTTCCTTCGTCCGGCTCAGTGTGTTGTAGACTTTCAGGCTCATCGTCTCGTCACTCGTCTCGTGGGTGCCCGGCAGTGACCGCCCGGCGCGTGCGGCCGGTGGGTGGAACACAGGACGACCGCGCAGGGCTCACCGGGCCGGGGCTTCATCGCCTGGATAGGACTCAGTAGGATACCTGGGTCAGCGGCATTCTAGGCTATTCGGCAAAGCCCGGCCACCGCATAACACGCGATGGCCTCCCCCCGGCCGACCGCGTCCAGCCCCTCGTTGGTCTTGGCTTTGACCGACACTGCATGGCGCTCCACCCCGAGCAAGTGAGCCAGCGACTCAGCCATGGCCGGCTTGTGCGGCGACAGCCTGGGGCGCTCGGCGCAGATGGTGACGTCCACGTTGACCGGCTCCCAGCCGTGCTGCCGAAGGCGCGCCAGCACCTCGCGCAGGAGGCCTCGCGAGTCGGCGTCCTCAAAGCGTGGATCGGTATCGGGGAACAGCTCGCCAATGTCGGGCAGTCCGGCCGCTCCGAGAAGAGCGTCCATCACCGCGTGGATTACAGCATCGGCGTCGCTGTGCCCGGCCAGCCCCACCTCCGACTCGATCCGCACGCCGCCGAGGATCAGCGGACGATTCGGATCGGTACGGTGCAGGTCATACCCCAAGCCAACCCGTTCGATGTCCGACATCGCGTGTCCTCGCCGTGACAGGCCGCCGGCGGGCCACGGTCCATGGCTCGCTGCCTGGTTTTAGGCTATGTTGTTGCCGGGATCAAGGCGTCGGAGACACCGAGGTGGAAAACCACAAGATCCGTGTTCTGTTTCTGTGCACCGGCAACTGCTATCGATCGCAGATGGCCGAGGCAATTCTCCGGCATCTGGGCCGTGACCGTTTCGAGGCGTTCAGTGCCGGCTCCCGGCCCGCGGGCTTCGTCCATCCTCTGGCCATTCAGACTTTGGAGGAGATGGGCATTCCGGTCGGCGAAGCGCGGTCCAAGAGCTGGGACGAATTCGCCTACTACCGCATGGACCTGGTGATCACGCTCTGTGACAGCGCCGCCAAAGAGTCCTGCCCGATCTGGCCCGGTGCTCCGCTGAGGGTGCATTGGCCTGTAGCCGACGCAATCAGCGCCGTGGCCGACGAGACGGAGCTGCGCGAATTGAGTAGGCAGGTCGCAGCTCGTCTCCAGGAAAAGATCCGGCGACTCATCAGGATGGACTGGCCCAACATGAACCAGAAACACCGCTGCCGCCGCCTGGAACAAATCGCGCGCCTCTAGCCGTCCGCCCCCGTCCTCACAGCGCCTGCGAACCGGCGCTTGCCCACTGTGCCGTAGGCCGCACGGGCACGAGGCGTCCTGTCGAACGGGTCCCGCATGTCAGGGCGCCTTGAGTCCGAACGGTTGCGGAAGGGCGCTCCGGCGACAAGAATACTCTGGCCATCTTCGGGTCCTTCTTCTCTTGATCGCTGTGAGAAAGGGGCTGGCATGGGGTTGCTGGAGGGCCGCACCGGACTGGTCTTTGGCCTCGCCAACGACCGCAGCATTGCCTGGCACATCGCCAGGAACCTCATCGCACAGGGTGCCGTCTGCGGCTTCGTCCATTTTCCTGGTGAGAAAATGGAACGGCGCGTCCGCAAGACGTTGGAAGCCGGCGGAGTGTCCAACGCTTGGCTGCATCCCTGCGACGCTGGCCGGGATGAGGACCTTCAGGCTGTCTTCGAGGCCGCGGGACGGCACTTCGACAAGCTCGATTTCCTCGTTCATTCCATCGCCCACGCCGACCGGGAATACCTGAGGGAGGGCAGTTTTACCGAGACGCCCCGGCAGATTTTCGCTGAGGCCCTGGACATCTCGGTGTACACGCTAATCGGCATGTCCCGGATGGCCCGCCCCATGATGCCCCCGGGATCTTCCATTCTCGCCCTGACCTACTACGGCAGTGAGAAGGTCGTTCCCGGTTACAACGTGATGGGCGTGGCCAAGGCCGCCCTGGAGTGCACGACACGGTATCTGGCCGCCGAGCTGGGCGCACATGGGATTCGCGTCAACACGATTTCGGCCGGTCCCGTCCGCACGCTTTCGGCCATGGCTGTGGGCGGAATCGACGACATGTTCGAGTGGGTCGAGAGGAAATCACCCTTGCGCCGAAACGTGGACGCAGACGAGGTGGGACGTACCGCCGTCTACCTCGTCAGTCATCTCTCGGCCGGAGTGACCGGCGAGAACATCTTCGTGGACTGCGGCTATAACCTCATCGGATTGTGATCTCCTGGCCCAAAATCGCTCTTAACGTGTCTGAAAACGCGGTTTATGGCTGTCGGGCGAAATCCTGGGTGCCTTGCAGCGTCTCGTTGTGCGGCGCGCTCGGCGCTCGCATGGCGGCCTCACCGGACACTGCCGGTGCACGTGCAACCGGTCTGTCATCAGCACATTCGATCGTGTCCTCGGGCTGCGCCGGAACAGAAAGTTGTAGAGTTCTGCTCCGGCCGCTGACGATGGTATCGATCGTGGAGGGGAGCGAAC
>CP070685.1:1713674-1716140 GCA_020352895.1 Phycisphaerales bacterium | reverse complement strand
TGGGCTTTCTTGCTGGGCTGGCCATCGGGACCTTCTATCGTCGTCGCCGTTGGATCATTGTCATTTCCGCAGTGGTGTTGCTCTGGTTCGGAGACGCCGCCTACGGACCGGTGCGGATTGCGTATAACAAAATGTTCTTGTGGCCTCTGCGTGAGCTGGTCTTTGGGCCGCCCGAAAGGCCTCCGTACACTCCGCCGCTATCCGTCGCGTCCACCTTCGCCGTCGGCACGACCGATGCAAGCATGGCTGGTCGATGGGAGTTCCGTTACCCGGAGCAGCCGGAGATTCCACCGGGCGAAGTGACCTTCGATGCCGCTGGCTCTCTTGTGCGCTACGTGGCCTACGACCAGAAGCTGGGACGCAACATCGAGTTCGACGCCGACGGCACTGTTCACGACTTGGATGCGGAGATCGAATCCGATGAAGTCCAGATCACCAGCACGTCATATCGCGTCCTGAGCGGCTGCCAGCACGCCGGCAACGCGATCATTCTTCACGTCCGTGTCGAGATGATGATGTGGGCTCGGGTGGAGGGCCGCTTGATGGGGTGGGACCTCGTGACCGAGGAACATTTCACCGGCCTCCTCGCCGAGGACGGCTCACAGATCAGCGGTACATCCGTTCTGCGCGTGGACGCTCCGTTCATACGCCCTGAACCCGATGGTCTTGAACGGCCGTTTGTGATGATACGCGTCGGCGAAGCACCGGCGTCTCAGCCAACGCCGCCGTGAGAATGACCGGCAGACTCCGCGCTAGTCGTCCCCGCCGAAATCCACCTTCGGCGCTTCCTTGGCCCCCTCGGCGGCCTCGAAGTACTCGGCCTGGTCCACGCCCGCCAAGCCTGAGCAGAAGCGTCCCCACGGCTCACGCACGTACGTGTTCAACACGCGGACCGCGTCGTTGTACCGCTTCCGCTCCACCGAGAGCCGATTCTCCGTCCCCTCCAGTTGCGCCTGAAGCTGCAGGAAGTTCTGGTTGGCCTTCAACTCCGGATACTGCTCGCGCAGCACCAGCAGCCGGCTCAGAAAGCCCTCCAGCCGCCCGGACGCCTGCATCCGCTCGGCTGGCGTGCCCGCGTTGAAGTACTTCGTCCGCGCCTGAGCGATGTTCTCGAACAGCTCCTTCTCGTGCTCGGCGTAGCCCTTCACCGTCTCGACCAGGTTGGGGATCAGGTCGTACCGCCGCTGCAACTGGTTTTCGACCTGGCTCCACGCGCCGTTCACGCCCTCGTCGAGCCGAATGGCTTTCTTGTATCCCGACAGGGTGCACGCCCCGACTATGAACACCAGCCCCACAAATGCGACCAGGACAATACCCAGGGCCTTCAACATACTCATCGCCGTACCTCCCGTTTTCGTTAGGGCGGCGCCGCAACTCTCGCAATAACGGGCGCCCGCCCGGTTGCTCATCCCGCACGCTGGACACTTGTTACCAGCTTCCACCGACACCGCCTCCGCCAAAGCTTCCGCCGCCGCCGCCGAAAGAGCCTCCGCCGAACCCACCTCCGCCGAATCCGCCGCCCCCGAACCCGCCTCCCCAACTTGACCGCGACCCGCCGCTCAGCGCCGAGAAGATCAGCCACGGCCCGATCCACGACCCCCAACTCCGCCGCCGGCGATAGTACCTCCCGCCGCCACCCATCGACGACAGGATGAGGATCGCGAAGATGATGCACCACAGGTTGCTGAAGATCGCACCAAGGGTACCGCCCGGGTGCCTGACTCGCCGTACGGCATACGCCGGCATGCCGCTGATGGTTACACCCGCGTCCGCGGCCACCTTGTTCACGATGGCCAGCGTCCCCTGCTCCAGACCGGCCGCGAAATCGCCCTTGCGAAAGTTGGGCACGAAGTACTGCTCCCGTACCAGATGCAGCCAGCCGTCCGGCAGCACGCCCTCCAGCCCGTATCCGGTGAGAATCTGATATTCCCTGTCTTGGACGGCCAGCGCGATCAGCACGCCGTTGTCTTTGCCCTTCTGCCCCGGCTTCCATGCCTCCGCGTGCCGCATGGCATAATCAAAGAGCGGTTCACCGCCAGTCGTGTCAATCGTCAGCAAGACGATCTCGGCTCCCGTCTTCTGCTTCAGTTCAAACAGGTACGCGTCGATGCGCCGTTCCGTGCCGGGATCCAGCACGTTGGCCCGGTCCTCGACGAGGTTGCGCGGCTTCGGCAGCGTCTCCTGCGCGTCAGCCGCGCGGGCCAGCGCCCCCACCAACGCAAAGCCGACCAGTAGGGCGGTGGTGTTTCGCCTACATCGCATCGACCCGCTCCGTCAGCTCCGACAGCACCGCGTACGTTCGCTCAATCTCCTCCAGCGATGCCGGTTGTCCCTCCGCGCCGGAACGCGCCAGCACAGTGAGGTCCATCTCCAGCGCTTTGCCCGCTGCCTCCCAGATCCCCCGCGGCGTTAACGGCCGGCAGTCACCCTTGCACCACAACACGCCGCGCAGCACACGCACCGCGT
>CP070685.1:1707658-1713574 GCA_020352895.1 Phycisphaerales bacterium | reverse complement strand
GTCGTAGTCGCCCGTGTCCGGAGCGCTCATCCTGTGCCACACGGCGACCCATGTGCTTCCACCGGCGTAGACGAGATCCGGCGTCGAATCGCCGACGGCGTCCACGCCGGCGTCGCTGTTCAGCGGGACCGACGATGTCCAGGTCTGCCCGTTATCTGTGCTTCGCGATACGAGGATGTCCGTGTCATCGCCGATAGTGCCTCCGTGGTTGTCGTGGGAATACCAGACAGCGATCCAATGGCCCGCCCCATCGGCGTACACGTTGGGATGGAAGTCGTCCTCGATCTCCGGCGGCGCATCTGCAAAAGGGTCGAGGATGGCCGGGTCGGTCCAGGTTGCCCCTCCGTCGCTGCTGAGCGAAACGAGGATGTCAAAGTCACGGTCCGTCGACCCGGGTATGGCTGCACACCAGACACAAACCCAGTTGCCGTCGCCGTCGTGGGCCCAATGCGTATAGTAGTCGCTATCGGTGTCGGTCGCGGCGAAGGCGTACAGCGGCTCGGCACTTGACCAGTCCATCGCCGCCGCCGGGTCTGGCGAGGCGATCGCGAGCACAACGCCAAGGGACATCACAACGCAGTGGACGGTTTTGCTCAACATCGTTCTCAGTGCCTCGTTCAATTAAGGAGCGTCATGTTCACTCCGTCAGGAACCGTCAAAGAGCTCCTGCAGCACGGCGAAGTCAACGAGGTCGACATCGCCGTCTGTTGATTCCAGGTCGAACGAACGCAGACATGCCTCCGTTGGCGGCGTGAAGCCGGTGCCTTCTGCCGGACCGCTCAGGCAGGCGGAGAAGGCCGGGACGTCGGCCGCGTCGACATGGCCGTCATGGTTCCCGTCCCCCGGGGGCGGGGTGATGACGAAGGCCCGCTCGTTCTCGCCCGACGCTGCCGTCCGTCCGTGTCCGACCATCACGTGGTAATCGTTGATCCCGTAGAGCGAAACGCCCGTCCATCCGGGCAGACTGACCGCGTGCATGCTGTTCGAGCCGGGCGCGTCGCTGTACCAGCCCCATCGGTTGTCGCCGGTGTTGGCGCTGCCCACGACCCGGCCATCGGTGGCGATGCCCGAGGCCCACTGGGCATCGGTAACCAGGTCGTCGATGATTTGAAACGTGCCTATATGCACCACGGCATGAATCGGGCTGAAGGGATCCGATCGTCCCCGCCCGATGACGTGCCCGGCATCATTTAGTCCCGCCGAGTGACAGCTCTCGCTGGGGTACATCTTGCCCAGCACGGCGACGGTTCCCGATGTGATGTCGTACGTGAAGAAGTTGTAATCGCTGCCGGCGTCCTCAGCATGCCCACAGACCAACCCGTTGTTGTTGACATCCCGGGCATAACTACGGAACCCGGTCAGTCCGGCCGCCTGCAGCGCCGACCGGAGCGAGTGCGTCGCGCCGTCGTAGTAGTACGCAGCGGCGTAACCGTCGGTGACGACGTAGTACCCGACGACCACGCCCGCACCGTTGATGCCGTACGCTCGCATGTCGCCCGTCGGCTTGATGTCTGCTGGTTCGGGAATCTGCGTGACCGTGCCCCCCGACCAGTAAACCGCCCGGTCAATGCTGTCCGCGTTGTGCGACCAACCGGTGACGACGTTGTTGTTGTTAATCGCGTACGCGTAGGCAAAGGGAATGGTGGCCGCCGGCGCAAGGTACGGCAGTTCGGTCAACGTGTCGCCGTCATAAACGAAAGCCACACCCGAGGAGCCGGAGACGTAATTGCCGAGGCCGCACACCAGCCCGTCGTCGCTGACGTCGTACGCTTCGGTGTCCCCGGTCCATCCGGGGGGCGTGGGCACCTCAGTTACGTCCCACTCCGCGCGAGCCGCCGTGATCGCCGCCGCGGTGAGACACAGTGCCAGCAGGCCGGCGCAACGATCGCCAACTCGGTGCTGCACGGAAAGCTCCTTTCGTCCGCCTCCGGTATGATTGTACCAGACCCCCCGGCCGAATGGAACCGGAAGTGCGCTTGATTCCGGGCTGCACAGCCGCAGGGTCAGTAGTACGGAAAGAGGGAATGATCATTCGTAGACAAGAGAGTCGTGCATGAGTGTTACGCGCCCGAGGAGGAGCGGTGCTCGGACATCATGTCCGGTCGCCGGCCAGTGCCTTATGGGCAATCTCAAGGCTCCTTCGGTCAATCCCTCGGTGGCTACCAGATCGGGCTCCGACGTGCCTTGTCCAAACCTCCGGGAGGACAGTCTCCGGTCCGGACCAACTCAATCTGGTCAGCGATTAATGGCTCTTGTGCTCCGCAGGCGCCTTGCTCTTGCACGAGCTTCGTGATGGGCAGCCGCTGCAACTGGTCCCCCCGGAACAGGTGGATTCCTTGATCTTGGATTGGGTCTGCAGCACCTTAGCGAAGTCTTCGCTGCCCGCCAGGCTGGCGAAGTCGGCGCTGGCCCTGGCCAGCGTCGTTCGCGACTCCAGGCGGCTCGGCGGCGTCGACTCGAAGTGGTTCGTGAGCAAGCGTAACGCCGTCGGCCCATCGCCGATCAGCGCGTGCGCCCGAGCCGAGTCGTACAGGAGAGCGGCATCTGCATCATCGGGCAGCTCGCATCGCGTCGCGACGGCCTTGGCCTCGTCCACCTTGCCCTCATGGGCCAATGCAATGGTCCACAAGACATTTGTTCGCACCGAGCGGCTGGACTCGGGCAAGCCCTGCAGCAGCATGAGTGCTTCCGCTTCGTTTCCTGTCTCGAGCAATGATTCGGCAAGGGCCACGGCGGTCTCGGGCGTGTTCAGCCGCTCATGCGCCCGCCGATCCAACGCCAGCACCTGCGACGACGCCCCCCGCTCGCGATAGAACGAGCGCACAGCTTGGGCAGTAAGGGCCCACTCGGCGTTGTCCTTCTCTCGATCGAGTACTTCTGACATCGCGGCCACCCGACGGACCATCGCGAACTCCTGGCGGCAGGTCGAGTCCTCCGGGGCCGCCTTGGCGGCCGACTTGTAAACTTTCAAGGCTCCCTTAAGGTCGCCCTTGGCGATGAGTGCCTGTCCTTCTGCGTTGTAGTTGGCGGCCTCGTCCGCCGGCCCCGCCAGCACGAGCTGGCCAACGCCCACAGCAAGGACCATGCACGCGGCTGTCGCGATCCGATAGACTTTCATGGCTAACTCCTCACTGGATGCTGATTCCGGCGAGAACAAGCCGGATGCGACCAGCAGTCCGGATGGCGCCCTGGAAGCGGACACTCGTAATCGGCGCGCCAAACTAAGAACGGGAGGATGCATCACCCGGGGCCACCCCGGCTAAGACCCGCGCCCCGCGAGAATTAGCGGCACCCATCCGGCCTCCGCGGCCTCGCGCCTGATGACCACTTTGCCAACTTCCGGTCCATAAATCAAGCCCCCCCTTGACATTAGTGGCATTTTCAGTAAACTAGAAATCCTGGAATCGGGCATGTGGGGAGCCTGTGCGCTGTCTGCGCCTCGTTCCTGCGGCCCTGGACATCAGATGTAAGACGCTTCCGGATTGGCGTTTCTCTCCTCCTCGGGGGCCACAAGTCCGCGGCAGTCTGGAACGTCACGGGGATGCGCGAGCCTGGCCTTGGGCTCGCTCGCCGCCCTTGTTAGGAGGGGCTAAGCGGATTCCCATCTGAGATTGACGCGGGTCGTCCGCGGAAAGGAGGAAGAAAGGCATGAGATCAACAATCGTAGCATTGGTCTCAGTGGTGGGTCTGTGCGCGGCGGTGCCGGCCATGGCGGTGGACGCCTACGTCGAGTTGGTGCCGTGGAGCGTGATCAACAACGGTGCGTCCACCTCCCATTTCGCCCAAGTCGTTGAAGGGCAGGCCTCTTATCACAACCTCAACCTCGGGGGCGGGGGGGGCATCGTCCGAGTGGACAACCTCGACGGCGTGCAGACGATGACCGAGCTGGTCACGCCCTTGCAGTGGTCGACCGCCAATCTGGGTGTAACGGCGAACATGTCGGCCTACTATGGCTTCAGCATCTCCGGCGACTACCTCCAGTTCGCGGAGACGGGCACGGATGCCATCTGGCGCGTAAACAAGAGTACCGGCGCGATCACGGAGTATGTCTCCAAGGCCACGATCGACACGTACATCGGAGGCACGGGCCCTTCGTTGTTGTCTCCCTTTGACACGCACCCGATTTCCGGCGAGATGGTGTTTTACGAGGGCGATATCGACAGCCTCCTGATCACGACCGGCGTGGACGGCCTCGCTGACTTCATCACCGCCGCGCAGCTCACCGCAGCGGTGGGTAACGCCTCGGTGTCCGGCGGCATCGGCTTTGCCAGCGACGGCACGCTGTACTGGGGCAGCAGTACGAGCGACGACATGTGGAAGCTGCCCTTCGGTGGGAACCCTGATACGGACATAACCCAGGTGCTGTCGACCGCCGATATCACGGCCGTGACCGGCGGTACGGCGTATGGCCCCAAGGACATCTTTTGCGCCCCTGACGGCTGGGTTTATATGGGCGACTCTTCATCGGGCAGCATCCTGCGCTTTGATCCGGCGGATCCCCCCAATACCCTGGAGACTTTCCTGACGTCGCAGCAGCTGGCCGACGGGCCGGCGGCTACAAGCAACGTCATCACGTTCGGCTGGTACGATGCCGGCGGCGGCGGGGCCCTGACATTCAACCGGTTCAACGACTACGGCCTCTATTGGGTCCCCGAGCCGGCAAGCGCGCTGCTGCTGAGCCTGGGCGGCTTGGCGCTGCTGCGTCGTCGCCGCTAGGGCTGTGTTGAGCGGCCAGCGGGCCGCAGAGTGACATGAGGATCGACTAACTCGCAACTGCGTCGGCGCAGCGTGGGGCTGTGTCCGACGCAGTCGCTTTTGGGAGAGACCTGCCCTTCTGCGGAGGAGGTCTGTTGCTCACGCCGGTGCCGGCCCGCGTCGGGCCTCCGTTGCGTCCTGGTCTTGTACGCACCGCAAGCGTGAAGCCGCGGAGAGGTGAATTCCACGTCTTTGCCGAGCTAGATAGGAGATCTGACATGACTATCCTTCGCTCTCGTGTAGTCCTTCTTTCTGCCTTCCTCGGAATCTGGGTCTGGGCCGTGCCGGGCTTCGCGTCGTGGCTGGTGATCGAGGTCCCCATGCAGCCGGGCTGGAGCGGCGACGTCGAGTTGCGCGACGTCAACGACCTCGGTGAGGCGTGCGGCATGGGGAACTACGTGATCAACACGTCAAGCACCGCCTTCCGTTTTGACACCGCGACGCTGACAGTGACCGAACTCCCGCACCTGTACCCGCCCGATCCGATCACGCTGGTGACGGCGATCAACAACAGCGGTGTCGTCTGCGGTTATTCGCACAACGTCAACGCAGATTCCCAGGCCGTCTACTATGTGGGCACCACGCTAAACACGATCCCGTATCCACCTGACGCGAACACGGACGGCGATCTTCGGGCCTACGACATCAACGACAACGGCGTGATCGTGGGGTATTTCTGGAGCACGGCCGGAGAGCGAACGGCATTCTATTACCAGGCCGGCTCGTCTTACAGTCTGGATGCGCAGATCCGCGCGGCCGGCCTGACCGGGCTCCAGACGGCCGACGGGGTCAACGGGTTGGACGTGATCTCCGGCTCGGCGGACGACACCCTGGGCATCGAGACGGCGTGGACCTACGACATCAATTCGGGCGCGAGCGCGGTGACGGTGATCGGCAAGATCGGAACGGGCAACTGCAGCGCTGTGGCCATCAACGATTCGGGGCAGACGATCGGGCGGGCCAAGCAAGATGCCCTCGACAAGTACCACGCCGTGACCTATGACGGCTCCTGGCACGTCGTTGATCCCACCATCGACGAGTACCAGTGGGGCCGGGACATCAACAACAAGGGTCGCATGGTCGGCCACACCAACACCAGCGCGAGCCGGTGGGCCTGGTATAGTGACGGGTACGGCGACGGGAGCATGATGCCGATCAGCC
>CP070685.1:1700187-1707558 GCA_020352895.1 Phycisphaerales bacterium | reverse complement strand
CGAATTGGCCATCTTCAGCACGTCGCCCGTCAGGCCCGGATCCGTGCTCAGCACGTCCACCAGATCGTCGTAGGAGAAGACCGGGTCCCGGACGATATCCAAGAAACGGCAGATGACCTTCGGCATCGAGGGAATGGTCGCCGAGGCCTTCAACCGTTGTAGCAACTCCTCTTCTTTCATCTATGGTGCTCCCGGCCGGCAGTCTCCGGCCAAGCGCTCGATGGCGCGCACGACGTTGTGAAGGTCGCCAGGGACTTCCAGAGGTTTCATCGACCGACTCCGCCTTGGGGCTTACTTGCCCGCTGGCCTGGATGGCAGTGGTATTCCTGACGGCCCCATAATGCGGTGGCTTTTCAACGGCCGGCAAGCACCACTGCTGCTCTTGCAGTACCACGTTCGGCGCGTTAGATGCTGGGCATGGACGAATCTGGAGCTTCGCCGTCCGGACCCGGTATCAGAGGGCCCCAGCCGACGGCTGCCCAGCCCGCGCTTCGACGCCCAGCGGGCATCCTAGCGCAGACGGCCATGTCCTCGGCCTGGGCTTGGGTGGTCGTCCTCGTTTCACTTGGCGTGTGGGCTTCCTACTGGGCTGTGCTCCGAGACGATCACTATCAGCTCATCTACGTGGGGCAGCGGCTTCTTGACGGCGGCACCTACTACATCGATTCCTGGGAGAACAAGCCGCCGGGGATCGCGTGGATCAATGCCACGGCTCTGGCTCTGGCCGGCGGGAGGCCCCTCGGCGCCTGGATTGCGCCCGGCGTGGTCGCCGTGGCCGTGCTGGCTCTGACCGCCTGGGGTGTGTCTCGCGTGCTGGGGCGCGTCGCTGCAATCGGTCTGCTCTTCACAGCAGGCGTTGTCATGACCATGCGGGTCCACGATGCTCCTTCTATCAATCCGGATTTCTATAGCGCGGCCTTCGCCCTGGCGGCGGTCACGCTATTCGTCGTTGCCCTCTCTGCCCGCGCCCGCGCCGGCCGGGCAGGGCTAGCGCTTCTGGCCGGCCTGATGTGGGCCGGTGCGACCTGAGTCAAGCAGACCGGCCCGGTCGGGCTCGTGGTCGTTACCTCGGTGGGTCTGGTGCTGTGGGCGGTGGCCAGGCCAAACGGGCGTCGATGGCTTGTCTCCGTTCTGTGGTGCTGGCTGGGCTTCCTTGCCGGGATAGGCGTCATCGTCGGGCTGCTGGTTCTTGGCGGCACGTTTGCCGAGGCCTGGCGGGCGGTCTTCAGCTTCAACACCCGCTATGCTCGCGCCGAAGACTGGCTCCAGGCGCTGCGCGGCTGGAGCCGGGCCATAGAGGCGCTTGAGCCTATCCAGCTTGCCATATGGTTCGCCCTGCTCGGGCTTGTCGTGGTCCTCTTTGGAAGACGCATGTGCTGCTTTCCACGTCCTCTGGCTGTTGGCCTGCTGATCTGGTTTCTGCTGGAGGTACTGTTCGCCCTTGTCGGCCCCAGCCGCTCGTCACGGTACTGGCAGGCCACATGGCCGCCCATCCTGTTGCTGGGGGCGTCGGCCTTCCGCTACCTTCAGATGTCCTTCCGACGGCTTGGCCCTGGGTATCGCAGCGGCTTCTGCTTAATCATGGCAACCGTTATGCTCGTACTGCTCGGACCCACGTGGCGGCATTACACTTACGGCCTGGCCACCTCTTATCAGGAGTACGTCGGCGACGACCGCGAGCGCGACCGGCTCCGCATGTTGGCCGGTCGCCTTGTGACACTGGTTCCGGAGCGGCAGCCTTTTTATGTGCTCAACTATGATAGTGGCGTGTACGTCTATTCCGACCGACCCGCCGTCTCGCGCCTTACGTATCCGCGCTCGCACGAGCAGGTGGCCGAGATTCTCAAGGCCCTCGAAGCGGGTGAGGCTGCCGCGATTCTGGTTCCGCGTGGTCGCGGTCGCTTTCCGGTCGACTACATGAACGATGCGGCTTGGGCCCGCGTCGACAGGGTGCTGGCCGACTACGACCTGGCCGACCACCGCCCCGAGGACGGGGGCTATGACATCTACCTGAGGCGGAGTCCATAGCGTGGCCCGCAAGCTGACGCAGCGCATTCTCGATCACATGGCTCGACCGGGCTACCGCCCCAAGAAGGCCCGGGCTCTGGCCCGGGAGATGGGCATCGCCGAGGGCGAGTACGGTGACTTTCGCCAGACCATCAAGGCGTTGCGCGCCGCCGGCAGACTTGTGCTCGGCCGCGGCAACGCCGTCCTGCTGCCGGAGGGAGGCACACAGGTCATCGGCCAGTATCGGGCCAACCCGCGCGGCTTCGGCTTCATCACGCCGGAGGCGCCCAGCACACACGGCGACTTGTTCGTGCCCGCGGGCGCCGCTCTCGATGCGGTTACAGGTGACACAGTTATGACGCGCGTGACCAAGGCCGGCAAGCGGTCCGGCCAGATGGTCTATCGAGCCCGCGTGGTCCGGGTGCTGGCTCGCGGTCACAATCGTTTTGTCGGCGAGCTCCATAAGGCCGACGGCGGTTGGTACGTCCGCCCGGAAGGCAACATCCTGCACGTGCCCATCCTGGTTGCCGACGCTCGGGCCGCCGGAGCCCGCCGGGGCGACCAGGTGGTGGTGGAGATTGTCACCTACCCCAGCGCTGACACGCCGGCCCAGGGTGTCATCACGGAAGTGCTGGGACCGCGGGGCAAGCCCGGCGTGGACGTGCTCACCGTGCTGCGGCAATACGGGCTCCCTGACGTGTTTGACGAGGCTGCCCTGGAAGCGGCTCGCCGGATTGTCGACGAGTTCGACGTTGAGGCCGTCCTCGGCGACCGCGAGGACCTCCGCGACCTGACCGTCATCACCATCGATCCCCAGGACGCTCGTGATTTCGACGACGCCATCTCGCTTCAGATGAAGAGCGACGGTCTGTTTGAACTCGGCGTCCACATCGCCGACGTCTCGGCCTTCGTTGCCGAGAACTCACGGCTCGACGATGAGGCCCGCCGCCGCGGAAACAGCGTCTACCTGCCACGCTTTGTCGTGCCCATGCTGCCCGAACTGCTCAGCAACGGCCTGTGCAGTCTTCAGGAAGGCCAGCCCCGCCTCACCAAGAGTGCTTTCATTCGGTACGACCGCAAGGGCCGAAGGCGATCCGTCCGGCTGGCCAATTCCGTGATTCGTTCAACTGCCCGTCTCAGTTACGAGGAGGCCGCGCTGATCCTGGACGGCAGGACCGGGGGCTTCAAGAAGCCGGTGGTCAGTCTCCTGCGTCAGATGGAAGAGCTGGCTCGCATTATTCAGAGACGCCGGTTGACCGATGGCATGCTGGTGCTCGACCTGCCGGAAGTCGAACTCGTTTTCGACGACGAGGGCAAGGTCATCGATGCCGAGCCTGCCGACGACAGCTTCGGACATACGATCATCGAGATGTTCATGGTCGAGGCCAACGAGGCAGTCGCTGAGACCTTGTACGAATCGGGCGCGGCCGCGCTGCGCCGGATCCACCCCGAACCCGATGCGGCCGGTGCCGGCGGTCTGGCCCGTTACCTTCGTTTACTCGGCCACGATGTGTCCATGGCGCCCGAGCGCGACGACCTCCAGCGTCTGCTTGATGAGGTCCGTGGCACGCCGCACGCTTTCGCGGTGAACCTGGCCATATTGCGATCGCTTCAGCAGGCGACTTATTCGCCCGAGCTGGTCGGGCACTACGCCCTGGCCAGTGAGCACTACCTCCACTTTACCTCGCCCATCCGGCGGTATCCGGACCTGACGGCTCACCGCTTGGTCGAGCGCTATCTGAGGGGCGAGTTGAAGAAGAAGCGCCGCCGTCGGCAGGCCGTCGAGGACGAGGAGCTCATCGAGCTGGGCCGACACTGCTCATTTACGGAGCGACGGGCCGCGGACGCGGAGCGGGAACTGACCCAGATCAAAGTGCTCGAACTGCTGTCGGAGCGGCTGGGCGATAAGGTCCGTGGCGTCGTCACCGGCGTGGCCCAGTTCGGTGTCTTCGTTCAGCTTGAGAGATTCCTTATTGACGGCCTGATCCCTGTGGCGGACCTGGCCGACGACTGGTGGCTGCTCGATCAGCGGGCCGGCTGCCTCATCGGCGAGATGAGTGGCAAGCGCATCGCCATCGGCGACCTTGTGGAGGTGCGCATCTCAAGCGTCGACGTGCCCGCGCGCCGGCTTGACCTTGCCTACATCTCGCATCGCTCCTCGCCGCGGCCCGGGGCGGCTGGGCCGAAACAACCCGAGACTCGCCCCAAGAAGAGGAAGCGGGCTCCCAAGGCCAAGTCAAGGCGAAAGAAGGGGACCGGCCATTCGAAACGTCGCGCCCGATGACTGCCTCGACCGCGAACTCGTCGTTGATGTCCACGTTCACGTAGGCGGCGCCGAGGTTCGGGCCCACGACAGCGAGCGGTTCAGCTTTGAGCCCCGCGCCAGCGCACAAGATGCTCCTGCGCGGGAACGTTTCGACAGCTACATCGCACCTCGCCTGTTGCGGCGTCCCGAATACGTGCTGCTTCACCGCATGCTGGGCATCAGCCCGGGTTTGTCCTGCGGACAGCGTGATCGGGCCTACCTGGAGACGACAATCCGCCACGTGAAGGAGGCCGTCGGCGTGGACCGTGTCGTGGCCCTGGCCTTTGATGAGTACCACAGGGACGATGGGACCGCGCTCGGGCCGGCCGGTTCGCGACGAGTCTTGGGCACGGACCTATATGTATCCAACACGTTCGTTCATGCACTTTGTATGCAGGAGCCTGACCACTTTCTGTTCGGGGCCTCCATTCATCCCTACCGCAGGTGTGGCGAGACCTCAGCCGTGGACATGTTGGACGAGGTGGCCGCGGCCGGTGCCGTCCTGGTCAAATGGCTCCCGCTGACTCAGAACATCCGCGCCGCTGACGAGCGCGCCGTCGCTTTTCTACGGCGCGCCGGTGAGCTGCGCATGCCCATGTTGATTCACTACGGGGATGAGCGGGCCCTGTCCACCAACCATCGCGAACTCGCCGACGTCGAGCCATTGCTTTCCGTTCTCCGCGGCCTTCGCGCCGAAAACAAGATGCCTCCGGTGATCGTGGCCCACTGTGGAACGCCGTCGGCGTACCGTCTGCGCCCCTTCAACTCGTTTGTGGCGTTCGAGCGAGCGGTTCTCGGAGAGTTTGCGGACGCGCCGCTCTACGGCGATGAGTCGGGCATGGGAGTGTTCACGCGGGCCGGGTGGTTGAAGCGGCTGGCGCTCAGATCCGATCTGCAGGCGTGCTTGGTGCATGGATCGGACTTCCCGGTGCCCGTGAATCCGATGTCCTTCTTCCGGCCGCTGGGCACTGAAGTGTGGCGGATTCGCCGGGTCAGCTCATGGATCGAGCGCGATTACCGGCTCAAGCAGGCGTTGGGCTTTGACCGAGCTGTGATGACTCGCGGCTGGAAAATTCTTCGAGCCGGGCTGAAGCATCGGTTTGCCACGTAGCGCGTATAGCCGTCGGTTCTCGGCCGCGGGCATGATCACGTATGCGAAGGAGCACGGGACGGCCAGTCGTTTCGGCGCACATCCGTGCGGACAGGGCCGGAAATCAGCCACTTTCTGGGTATCAGACCGCTCACAGGGGGCTCAAGTCGGTTATAATGGGATGGTTGATCTGGCATCTTTCCTTTAAGCCCGGAGAGAAGCGTATGCGTTTTCGTTCAATCCTTCATGTGACCCCGCTCGTTCTGTGTGTGAGCATTGCCTGGACGGCCTCGGCATTTGCGGTCGGCGAGCTCACTCGCGGCGAGACCCTTGATCCGTCCACCCATGGTCCCGGCGTCGTCGAGTCGATGGCCGACGCGCTGGCCCGCGATCGCCTCGCCCGGCAGCCCGAGCCGGTCGATCCGTTTGCCCGCGAGGGCCAGCGCGGACAGTGGGTCGTTCCCTCGCGACGCAGCACATACTTCCCGCATGCCGGAGACCACAACGTGGTCAACAAGTTCGGCGATACCAGCATGGGCATCGGCTTTCCCGCCGCGGTGGACGTGCGCGGCGCGTACTTCGCCGCCCAGGGGGCCGAAGGCACCTGGGCCAAGGCCGTTCGCGTCATCGGCTATCGCGAAGGCGAGGAGGTGGCCCGTACGGACTGGTTCGAACAGATCGGCGTGGAGCCGGCCTGGTTCGGCATGAACCTCCGTCGCGTCGACCGCATCGAGATTCTCGCCGTTCCGGCGTTTCAGGGCGGCGGATGGTATGGCATGGACGACCTGACCTTCACGCTTCCGCCCGAGCCAGGGCAGGAGCGGGGCCGGCTTGTCGTCCTGGATTTCGAGGACGTTGGCTATAACACGACGCTGACCGGTACGGGCTACGCGGGGATCACATGGGAAGCCGGCCGGGGACGTTTCGAGGCTGATGTGGTTCCGGCGCCGCAGACGGTGCCGGCGCCCGGGCCAGGCGAACTGGACGAGGCCGCGGACCAGGAACCGGCTGACGTTCTGGCCCGCGCGGGCCGGGCCACGCTTCCGGTTCTGACGCAGGATTTTCAAGGCGTCATTCGAGGTGACGCCGGCCAGTTCAGTGCCCCGCCCGACACCGACGGCGCCGTCGGCCCCAACCACTTCGTTATCACGGTCAACCGAGTCTTCGCAGTTTATGACAAGGAGACCGGCAGTGAACTGCTAAGCATGAGCCTCGGGTCCTTCCTGCCGGGATCCAGCGGCGACCCGCGCGTGCTCTATGACCAGCACAACGGGCGCTGGGTGGTGATCGTCTGCGATTTCAGCGCGCGCATCTACCTGGCGGTCTCGACCTCGGACGATCCCACAGGCGACTGGTTCAAGACCAGCATCCTGATTTCGCAGGGCAGTGACGCAGGTTGCTGGCCCGACTATCCCACCCTGGGCGCGGACGAATACGGCATCTACTCCGCCTCGTATATGGTGGGCTGCGGCATGACCATCCTAGCGATAGACAAGGCGCCGTTGATCGCCCCCTCGCCGAGCCTGGGCACCGTGACGGCCTTCCGCGGCTTGCCCTGGGAAGGAGCCATCCAACCGGCTCATACGTACGGCAGTCCCGGCGGCGAGTACCTCGTTTCGCGGGCCGGCTCCACATCGCTGCGCGTCCGACGCATCGATCCGCCTCTGACAGGGCCGTCCCTCGTGGAACTCGGCTTCGTCACGATTCCGTACCATGACTATCCGCCCGACGCCCCGGCTCTCGGCTGCAACAGTCCGCTGGACACGGTCGATTGGCGACCGATGAACGCCGTCTATCGCGACGGGTCGCTGTGGACTACGCACTGCATCGGCCTCGACGGACGGGCGGCGGCGCGTTGGTATGAAGTCGATCCGGTTTCCGTGAGCCTGACGCAGTACGGCACTGTGGCCGATTCATCGTTGTACTACTTCTTCCCTTCGATCTGCGTGAACCGTTTCGGCCGCGTGGT
>CP070685.1:1696588-1700087 GCA_020352895.1 Phycisphaerales bacterium | reverse complement strand
CAAGAATCTGGCAGACGCCACGTACACACTTCACGCGGCGTCAACGCCACGAGTGTCCGTTCGACTGGTGAACTCCCGGGAAGGCTCACTGACAATGCGCGGCGCGCCACAGCCGCCACCGGCGCTCCCTGCCCAAGGAGCGTGCCGCCAGCAGTGCGCTTGGCCGCCGGCAAGCTCGCCGAGCCGTAGTCGCTCGCCTCGGTTCGCGCAGCTCAGCTGGCGGCCTTCGCTTGACGGCAGGAGGGGAAGCCTTGCCGAGAACCGCGTGCGGGGATTCCCGGCAAGACCGGCTCCGGTGCCGTACTTCTGCCTACGGCCCGGGGCCTCTTATGTGACTTATGCTGCAAACCACACCCCCCAGCCACCTGGCAGCAGAGCCTCGGCCCACGCCATGACCCAGGGCTGGCCGCCACCCGCTCTTCCCGGCTTGGTCGCCCGCCACCGCTTATACTGGGCACTCCTCTCAAATGTGCTGCCCCGGGCTGCGGGTCCAAGGCTGTCACGGCCCCCTGCGCCTCGCCTCTAAGACATCCCCGAACCCGTTCAAGTTTCTCTGCCCTCTTTGACGATATGGGTTGGGCCTAACTTTCTCTATTTTAACGATCGTTAGGCAAAACCGGAGGACTGGTTACCCTCCAACACGTTTTGATCCGCCGACGTGGAGCAGTCGGCCCCATGAGATCTGATCGGCGGCTTCCCTCTCGTCTCACGCAGGATGCTCGCGGCGAAGGACTGGGCTCACAGCCCGGCGCCCGCCGGTCTCGCTGGAGACGAACGCTACATGGCCACTACCGCTCCGTCCTTCGAAGCCTACATGTTTCATCTTCTTGAGGGCCGCCGTCAGGAGTGTCGGCGGATATTCGATGCCTTCCGGGCCCTGAACAGCGATGCCACCCGGCTCTTTACCGACCTGCTCTGGCCCGCCATGGAATCGGTCGCGCGCCTCTACAAGGAGGATCGCATCAACACCACCGTCGAGCACATGGCCACGCGCATCAACCGCCAGCTCGCCGACCGGGTCCGCCAGTACATGCACACCCCCACGCCCTCCGGCAAGCGCTTGATCCTGCTTTGCGGCGACGGCGAACCCGAGGAACTCGGAGCCCAGATGACCGCCGATCTCTTCGAGACCCAAGGCTGGGAAGTCTTTTTTATCGGGGGAGGCGTCCCACGCGATGAGATCATCGCCCTGCTCGGCCAGCTCCGCCCCGACATCCTCATGATCTTCGGCACCACCCCCCAGGGGGTGCCCGGGGCCCGACGTCTCATCGACCACATCCGCGAACTCGGCACCTGCCCTACCATGAACATCCTCGTCTCCGGCGGCGTGTTCAACCGCGCCCACGGTCTGTGGGAAGAGATCAACGCCGATCTGTTCGCCCCGACGGCCGCCGAAGCACTCAAAATCGCCGCCGACGCTCTGCCACGCACCGCTCAGCCCTGCAACCCCGGCGGGCCCAAGAAACGCCGCCGGCGTCGCCGCTCGCCCTACATGCCCGCCGCCACCACCTGAGTGCCGCAACAAAGGCACCGTTCGAGATGCGAGCCGCCTCAAGTAGCACGGCTTGCCCGGAAGCCGCGCCCCCGCGCTGCCCTCGACTTTGAACTCTGCTCGTTGAACGGGTATCGCCTACTGTGCAAGGAAATTCGCCAGCAACCGCGGCCCCTCGTCCGTCAGAAAGCTCTCCGGGTGAAACTGCACCCCTTCCAGCGGCAGGCTCTTGTGCCGGATGCCCATCAGTTCGTCCTGGTCCGTCCAGGCCGTCTCCACGAATTCGCCCGGCAGCGTCGACCGCTCCACCACCAACGAGTGGTACCGCGTTGCCACGAACGGGTTGGCCAGCCCGTTCAACACGCCCTTACCGTCGTGCCGCACCGGCGACGTCTTTCCATGCATCAGCCGATCCGCCCGCACGATCTTGCCGCCAAACGCAAACGCCAGACACTGATGTCCCAGACACACGCCCAGAATCGGCACCTGCCCCGCGAAATGACGGATCGACTCGTTGCTGATGCCCGCTTCCGTCGGCGTGCACGGGCCCGGCGAGATGATCAAGTAGTCGGGCCGCAACTCGGCGAGCTCCTCCACCGTGACTCGGTCGTTGCGGAACACCCGCACCGGCAGACGCCGGTCCAGCTCCCCGATCCGCTGCACGATGTTGTACGTGAATGAGTCGTAGTTATCGATAAGCACGACCACGCCGCCAGCCTAGCCCTGCCACCAATACGGGTCAATGCGCCGCGCTTGTCATGTGGAACCCACCGCAGTCGAAGATCCCCTCATGTACAACAGCCGCCCTCGACCGGGCGCCCCTGATCCTCTCTCGGCTTCAGCCTTCTGCCCAGGACGGCACCTTTCAGGCCCCGTCGTCGTCATCCGCCATCCCCGGCAAGCAACTGTCCTACAGCCATCCCCCGCGACCGCTTGCGCCCGCTCCCTGCGACCCGGTCACCGCCGGGCTCCCTGGCGAGACGAACCTCGATGCCTTACGATGTGAACCCAGTAACGAGCCAGCCAGGTTCGATAATGGGCAATCGAATGCAGGCCACCGAGCATGAAGCAACCCGAAAGGCCCCAAAGGCGCACCAAGACCACCACGGCCCCGTCGCCGGCAGGTGATCCTCCCTGGGCCAGACTCAGTGATGAAGAACTGCTGGACATGTCCTTACGCGATCTCGGCCTGACGATCCGGGGCACGGTCCTTATGCAGCGCATCCGAGAGATCTACGCCGAGCTTTCGCAACGTGATATCCGGTTTCGGCCGCACTTCTGGCTTTCAAGCGAGTGGTTCGTGGCCGACGGCGTCCCCGGCGCCGCCATCCCCTTTTATCTGGCACACCCGAGACTCATGGAACTCGAAGACCGGCAGATGCTCGAAGTGGAGGGCGGAACCCATGAGTGGTGTATGCGTCTGCTCCGCCATGAGGTGGGTCACGCTATCGATAACGCCTACCGCCTCTACCGCAAACGCAAATGGCGGCAGGCCTTCGGAAAACCCTCCCAGCCTTATCCCGACTACTACCAGCCCAGGCCCTACAGCCGACGCTTCGTCCTGCATCTCGACCAGTGGTACGCTCAGAGTCACCCCACTGAGGACTTCGCCGAGACCTTCGCCGTGTGGCTGACCCCCGGCTCGGCCTGGCGCAAACGCTACGCGGGCTGGCCGGCCCTCAAGAAGCTCGAGTGCGTCGATGCCTTGATGCAGGACATCGCCGGTAACAAGCCCCTCGTTGTTTCTCGCGAACGCGTCGAGCCCCTGTCCAGGTTGTCCACCACGCTCCGCGAACACTACGCAGAGAAACGCGCCCGATACGGCGTGGAGTATCCCAACTTCTACGATAAGGACCTGCGCCGCCTGTTCGTCGAAGACCGCGGGCAGGGCGCCGGTGAGACGGCCGCCAGATTCCTGCGCCGCGTCCGCCCCGAGATCCGCAAACGCGTCGCACGCTGGACCGGGGAATACCAGTACACCATCGACCAGGTGCTCCTCGATATGAT
>CP070685.1:1691282-1696488 GCA_020352895.1 Phycisphaerales bacterium | reverse complement strand
TCGCGGCCGGAACATCCCTGCCCGAGGTGGCCACCTCGATCGTCGCTGCCCTTCGCGGCGAGCGCGACGTCGCCGTGGGCAACGTCATCGGCAGCAACATCTTCAATATCTTGATCGTGCTCGGGGCGGCCGCGGCCGTCGCTCCGGCGGGCGTGGCGGTCAACGATACCGCGCTGCGATTCGATTTTCCGATCATGATCGTCGTTTCGGTTGCCTGCCTGCCGATCTTCTACAGCGCCCGTCGCATCGACCGCTGGGAAGGCGTGCTGTTCCTGGCCGGGTACGTAGCCTACACCGTCTGCCTGATCGTCATGGCCACCGGCACCGCCCGCTGATGCGCCGCACCCTGCGAGTCGATGACTGGCGACCCTGGGAAGCGTCTGCTGCCGTCGACTTGCGTATGGAGGACTTGTCTTTGCTCCGGGACGTGCCTGCACTATGGAGCCGCGCTGTCGTGGACTGATCGAGGGCCACGCCCGCGTCGTGGGTCTGTACGACTCCACGGGCCCCTGCCTGTACTCCAAGCCCGACGCCACCCGGGCTTTTGGGTGGAGGTGTCCCAGGCTCGCATCCGAGTTCCGGCGTCTGGGGAGCCGCAGATCCGCCTCCGCTGAGCGTCCGGCGGGGGTCCTGCTCCGTTGATCGACATCTCGCGGCCAGAAAGGACGACCCACAATAGAATCTTCGGATGAGTGGCCAGCCGACGAGAGGTAACGAAATCATGATGGACAATCACAGACTTGGCCCGCTGACGCCTGCTCTGTGGGCGGCACTGAGTGTCTCACCGGTGACGGCGGCGCAAAGGACAGTTGCCGATTTTGCCGATCCCGCCGCGGAGCAGAACTGGACTGCGGTCAACGACGACGTGATGGGCGGCGTTTCCGAGGGCCGTCTTCGCGTTACCAGCCAGGGGACCCTCGAGTTCTTCGGGACGGTTTCCCTGCAGAACAACGGCGGATTCGCGTCGATTCGATCTCTCCCCGTCGAAATGGACCTGTCGGCGTTCGAAGGCCTGAAGATCCGAGTTCGCGGGGACGGTAAACGATACGCCTTCAACGTGCGAACAGACGTCCCCATCATGGCCGGTTCCTATCGCGTGCCATTCGACACGCAGGCGGGGGCATGGCAAGAGATATTCCTTCCGTTTGCGCATTTCCAGGCTACATCATTCGGGCGGGTACTTCGCGACGTGCCTCCCGTGAACGCCGCCAAGCTGCGCTCATTCGGGTTCACCATCTCGGACAAACAGGAAGGGCCGTTCAAGCTTGAGGTGGAGTGGATTCAGGCGACGAATGCGCCAACTGACGCCTCCGCCCAAGATGCCCCGCCAAAGAAGCCGGACACAACGGAGTCGGCGAAAGATCTGATCAATCTGGCCATCACACGTGGCGTGCCTCTGTTCAACAACGGCCAGCCGGAGGCCTGCGCGGCGGTCTACGAGATTACGGCTACGAGCCTCATCCGCCTGGCCGGCGACGAACTGCCTCCCTCCGCGGTGCGCCGACTTGAGGCCGCCCTGGCCCAGGCTTCTCAAACCGACGACGGCGCCGACCGGGCCTGGCTTCTCCGCTACGCCCTGGACGACACGATCGAGGCACTCTCGGCAGCGGAACCCCGGTGAGCTCGGCTTCCGGATGTGCGCCGGTGTAACCTACCACTGATCTGCACTGAGTCGTGGTGCCGTCCCCCCCGGCCGGGTGCGCGAACAAGAGAGATACGCGTGTGATTCGTGGCGCCACGCTCGCCCCGGTTCTACTCCTCGGGCAAAGACAGGCGTTTTCCAACACTGATGGGCTCGGTATTTTCACCGCGGTGGCCGAAGGCGCGAGGAGCGTGAGCGAGGTGAGAAAGCGCCCCGTCGTCAGAGCGCGTGTCGGGCCCTCTCTCCATCGCCAGGCCGGAGCCTGATGACGGGCGTCTTCAAAACGAGTACCCTTACGCGCGGCATAGCTGACGTGCGCAGGCACGTTCGGCGCGAGGCAACAACAATGGAGCAAGGCGCGCCCGAAGCAGTCACGTTCATACTCGAGCCCCCAGACTGCCATGTGACCCTGCGTCCGATCGCGGATGGCGCGGCGGCCGCTTGCTGCATTCGGTCACCCGACAGCGCGTCTCCCAGTGAGGATGCCGGTGTGATTCTCCCCTGCGGACCGACCGCCGCGGTGCTGGCTGTCGCGGACGGCGCCGGTGGCATGCCGGCCGGACAACACGCGGCCCAGCTCGCGCTCGGCGAACTGGTCCACGCCGTCCAAGCCGCAACGGCCGCGGGTGAGATGCTGCGAGCGGGGATCCTCAACGGCATCGAGCGCGCCAACCAGGCCGTCATGGATCTCGGGGTAGGCGCGGCCACGACGCTCGTCGCAGTCGAAGTTCAAGAGAACAGCGTGCGGTCCTATCATGTCGGCGATTCGCTGATCCTCGTCGTCGGCCGGCGGGGGAAGGTCAGACTGCAGACCATCGCCCATTCTCCGGTCGGCTACGCTGTGGAGTCCGGCCTGCTGGACGAGGCCGAGGCACTGCATCACGAGGATCGTCACATCGTCTCGAATATGGTGGGCTCCCCGGATATGCGCATCGAGATCGGACCGCTGCTGCGCCTGCGTCCGCATGACACTCTCCTGCTGGCGACGGACGGCCTGACCGACAACCTGCACACGCAGGAGATCGTGGGCCGGATCCGCACGGGCCCGCTGGCCCGAGTGCTAGGCGACCTGATGGCCGCATGCGCCGACCGGATGTGCCATCCGTCTGAGGGTGCCCCTTCGAAGCCCGACGATCTGGCCTGCATACTCTTCCGGCGCATGATCGCGAAGGCCGATGCGGCCGCCATCACCACCAGCCGCGACCCCCAATGCGAGCAACGCGGATGATGAGCGAAGCCCCCACCGCCTCTGATGTCCGAAGGCTCGGCACGTTCGGCGGCGTGTTCGTCCCCAACGTGTTGACGATCCTTGGCGTCATCTTGTTCCTGCGGGCCGGTTGGGTGGTGGGCAACGCCGGCCTGAAGGGCGCCCTGCTCATCCTGTTGATCGCCAATGCCATCACTCTGCTCACGGCCTTGTCCCTCTCGGCCGTGGCCACCAACATCAAGGTCGGCGTCGGTGGTGCCTACTTCCTCATCGCCCGCAGCCTTGGCTTGGAGCTGGGCGGCAGCATCGGTGTGCCCCTCTATCTGGCACAGGCCATCTCCGTTGCTTTCTACCTCGTGGGGTTCTCCGAGTCCCTGCTTTTTCTCTTGCCCGACGCCGACCCGCGCGTCGCATCTTCCATCGCCCTGGCCATCTTCTTCGTCATCGCCTGGTTCGGAGCCGGTTGGGCGGTCAAGGCGCAGTACCTGATTCTGGTCGTTCTTGCACTGTCCCTGGTCTCGTTCTTCTCCGGGTATACTCCTGTCGCTGAACCGGGCGACCTTCTGGCTCCCGCATTCGTGCGTGGTCACTCCTTCTGGACCGTGTTCGCCATCTTCTTTCCGGCCGTCACCGGAATCATGGCCGGCGTGAGTATGTCCGGCGACTTGAAGGACCCGTCCAAGAGCATTCCGCGCGGTACGCTCGTGGCCGTGCTCCTGACTTTCTTCATTTATGCAGCACAGATGATCTGGCTTGGGCTCAACGCAGAGCGGGCGGAACTGATTGAGAACAACCTGGTCATGCAGCGCATCGCCCGCGTTCCGGCGTTGATCCTGGCGGGTCTTTGGGCCGCCACGCTTTCCTCGGGGCTGGCCAGCCTGGTGGCCGCGCCCCGAACGTTGCAGGCGCTCAGCCTCGACAGCGTCATGCCGCACTGGCTGGCCGGCAAGCTCGGTTCCAGCCCCGAGCCGCGCGTCGCCCTCGTCGTCACGGCCGTCATCGCCGAAGCGTCCATTCTCATCGGCGACCTGAACCTCATCGCCCCCATCATCACCATGTTCTTTCTGGCTACGTACGGGACCGTCAACGTGGTAGCCGGTCTCGAACGCCTGGTCCTGAACCCCAGTTACCGACCCGCCTTCAACGTCCACTGGCTTCCCTCGCTGCTCGGCGGGCTGGGCTGCCTCATAGCTATGCTTCTGATCAACGTGTGGGCGACCATCGTCGCTGAGGGTGTGATCATCGGCATCTACCTCTCCCTCACGCGCCGCCGCTTTCGCACCGCCTGGGGAGACATGCGCAGTGGATTGTGGTTCGCCCTGACTCGCTTCGGGCTCCTGCGGTTTGAGGCCTCGCGTCAACACGTGCGCAACTGGCGGCCGGTGCTGCTGGTGTTGGCGGGAAATCCTAAGGCCCGGCTCAAGCTGATCGAGTTCGCCCGCTGGTTTGAGGCCGAACGCGGTCTTCTGTTTTTGGCCCAGATCGTCGCGGGCGAATGGGAGAAGCTCCTGCCGCGTCACCAGAGCGCGGCCGAAACGCTGCAGACGTTCATCCGTGAACAGCGGCTTTCCGCCTTCGGCAAGACCGTCATCGCCGACGACTTCGAACACGGGGTAGTCACCCTGCTTCAGGTGTCGGGTGTGGGCCAGTTTCAGCCCAACACGGTGCTGGTCGGCTGGAGTGAGGACACCGTCCGCCAGGCCGCGTTCGCCCGCGCGGTCCGCTGGATTCTCGAGCTCCAGAGGAACCTCCTGGTCTATGAGGAGGCCAAACCCGACCAGCCGCTGGAGCCCTTCATCGACGTGTGGTGGTACGCCAAGGACAACGGCTCATTGATGTTGACCCTGGCCCATCTGCTGAAGAGCAACGCCCGATGGCGCAACCACACCATCCGCGTGCTCCGGATCATCAAGGACGAGGCCGGTGCCGAGGCCGCCGAATCCGGCACGCGGGAGCTCATCGCCGACTTCCGGATTCCGACCGAGGTGCACGTCATCGTCTCCGAGGATCTGCCGCTAGAGGTCATCGCGCGCACATCGCGATATTCCGAGATCTGCTTCGCGGGGGTTGCCGTCGAGCGCCTGGCCGAGCAGGACAACCCGCTGGCCGCCTACGCGGACCTGGTCTCCGGGCTGCAGGGAAACGTGCTTCTGACCAAGAGCTGGCACGACCTGAAATACTGACCACGGCCGGCTATCTCCCCTCCCGGCATCCTCAGGCTTCGACTGCGATAGCGCGGCCGGACGTCTGCAAGTAATCAGGGCGGGATGGGGAGACCATCCCGCCCTGGAAGCACGCTGCGTGGATCAGAAGACCGGCGGCGATGTTCTCGCGCCGGTGTCCGTTTACTTACAAGC
>CP070685.1:1684479-1691182 GCA_020352895.1 Phycisphaerales bacterium | reverse complement strand
CGGGAGCATCATGGCCAAGTGGTGCCTGGCGCATCACGCCGAGAGCTTCCTGTACACGCACTGGGACGAGATCTGCGAGATCATGGCGGCGTACGACATTGGCATCTCGATCGGCGACGGGTTGCGCCCGGGCAGCGTGGCGGACGCGAACGACGAGGCCCAGTTCGCGGAGCTGAAGGTGCAAGGCGAGCTGACCCGGCGAGCGTGGGAGCAGGATGTGCAGATTCTCAACGAGGGGCCGGGACACATCCCCATGCACATGATCAAGGAGAACATGGACAAGCAGCTAGCTTGGTGCGGCGAGGCGCCGTTTTACACGCTGGGGCCGGTGACGACGGACATCGCACCGGGGTACGACCACATCAGCAGCGCGATCGGGGCGGCCATGATCGGGTGGTACGGGACGGCCATGCTGTGCTACGTGACGCCGAAGGAGCATCTGGGGCTGCCGGACAAGGACGACGTCCGCGAGGGGGTGGTAGCGTACAAGGTCGCGGCGCACGCGGCGGACCTGGCCAAAGGGCACCCGGGGGCGCAGTACCGGGACGACGCCCTGAGCAAGGCGCGGTTCGAGTTTCGCTGGCAGGATCATTTCAATCTCTCGCTGGACCCGGAGAAAGCGCTGGCCTTTCACGACGAGACGCTGCCGCAGGAGGGAGCCAAGAAGGCGCATTTCTGCTCGATGTGCGGGCAGCAGTTCTGTGCCATGAAGATCACCGAGGAGGTGCGCCGCTACGCTCGCGAGCACGGCATGAGCGAGGAGCACGCCCTGGCCGAGGGGATGAAGGAAAAGGCGGCAGAGTTCAGGCAAAAGGGATCCACAGTCTACCAGCAGAGTTAAGCGAGATCGGGCGGGCCAGGCAAACCCAGCTCGACTCCTGCTGCGCGCAAACCGGCAGAGGAGGTGAGCGGGGAGCGCGCCCTCTTACGCTCCATGTTTTTCGCAGAGGTCGAGGATGCGCTGGACATCCTTCTTGCTGCCGATGATCAGCGGCGTTCGTTCGTGTAGCTCGCCGGGCTGTTTGTCGAGGATGCGCATCTTTCCGTCGGAGGCCATGCCGCCGGCCTGCTCGGCGATGAAGGCCATGGGGTTGGCCTCGCACATCAGGCGCAGCTTGCCCTTGGGGGCCTTGGCCGTCGAGGGGTAAATGAACACGCCGCCCTTGAGCAGGGTGCGGTGGAAGTCGGCCACCAGCGAGCCGATGTAGCGGCTGGTGTAGGGGCCGGCATCCTTGGTCTTGCACCAGGCCAGGTACTTCTTGATCCCCTCGGGATAGGAATCGAGGTTGGCTTCGTTGGTGGAGTACATCTTGCCGACCTCGGGCATCTTCAGGTTTTCGGCGGCGAGGATGTAGGCACCGATCATGGGATCGAGAGTGAACATGTGCACGCCGGCACCGGTGGTGTAGACCAGAACGGTGCTGGATCCGTAGATGACGTAGCCGGCGGCGATCTGCTTGACGCCGGGCTGGAGCACGTCCTTAAGGACGGCGTTCTTGCCGGTCTCGAAGGTGGTGCGCTGCAGGACGCTGAAGATGGTGCCGACGGAGACGTCGACATCGATGTTGCTGGAGCCGTCCAGCGGGTCGTAGATCAGGATGTATTTGCCGACGCCGTTGGGGTGCTCCAAGACGGTGGGTTCCGGCGCCTCCTCGCTGGCCAGGACGCCGCAGCTTTCGCGGTAGTGCAGGCAGCGTCTGATGGCCGTGTCGGCAATGTCGTCGAGTTTCTGAACGACTTCTCCCTGGACGTTGATGTCGCCGGTGGTGCCGAGGACTCCAGCGATGCCGGCCCGACGGACGTTGGCGGAAATCATGCGGGTGGCGAGCGTGAGGCCGCCGAGTAAGAGGCTGAAATCACCCGTGGCGGTGGGGTGAGCCCGCTGCTGTTCCATGATGTGTTGGGTGATGGTTCGGAGACGGCCCGCTTGCCGCGCTGGATCGGACTGGCGATCGGTCATGTTGCGTGCTCCTTTCGTGGCAATCTCCGCAGGGCACGCCAAGGAGGGAGAATCCGTGCTCCACGTTGCCCAGGGCTGTGCGCCGCGGAGCGCCTGCAACTCACAGATCATCGATCATAACGCGCCGAGCCGCCAAGGCAAATGGGTTTGAAGAAGACAATGCATGCAGTGTGGGCCCGGCTCCGGGTGTGCGCTTTGGCCGACGCTCCGCTCAGCGAAGCGGGCCGGCCGTGGGGATGCCCGGGCGCGTGTTGTAAGTGCTCAGGTACCGGCGCAGCACGGGCGTGTCCGGATAACATTCGTTTGGGGGGTAGGGGTAGCGGCTCATGCCGTGGAAGGGCAGCGGCGTCACGTTCTGCGAGTACTTGGTGTTCAAGTCGCCGTCCTTGACCCAGCCGTTGGCGTAGAAGACGAAGTCGCGGACCCAGCCATCGGGCACATCCGGCAGGCCCCCCGCGTCGAAGCGCATGGTCAGCTCGTCGCCGGGGCCGAAGATGACGTACATGTCGTCGGGGCGTTGCAGGAGCGGGGTGACGTCGCCGTAGCGGGTGAGTAAGCCCTGCGGTTGACTCCAGGAGCCGGTGGGGCTCACCTGGTGATAGTCGAAACGCTCGTAGCCCATCTCGTCGCGGGTCATTTCGGAGAAGCCGCGGTAGTGCAGGTCGGCCTCGGACACGGGCAGTTCGGTCTGCCGGCATCGCCCCGCCTGATCGGCGGTGCCGACAAAGATGCGGTCGAAGTAGACGCACATGTTGGTGGACAGGCGTACTTGGTAGTCCTCCGCGGGGAAGCGGCCGGTGAGGTCAATGGGAACGACGAGGCCCTTGCTCGTGGGCAGGCCGACGGACTCGACGGCCGTGACCCAACGGCCCTGCGCGTCGCGAACCTCGAGCCTGAGCGGGGTGAGTTCATAGCGGGGGTCTTGGGCGAGGGCCATGATGACGCTGGACTCGGCCCAGTAGATCCAACTGTCGAGGAACAGGAGTATCCGCTCGGCGGGAGCCAGGTCGCCGAGGTCGAGGACGAGGCTATGCGGCTCGGCCAAGCCGTCGTAGCCGGTCATCGGGAAGGTCGGGCACCGCCCGTCGTGCTGCCGCAGCAACTCGAGCACATCGTTGCCTCGGTCGTCTACGGCCGCGCGCAGCGCCTGCGCGTCGGCGACCGCGTAGAAGCGGTCCTCCGGGAACGGCGGAGCGGTAAAGTACTCGTTGGGAATGATCTCCAATTCGGCCGGGTGGTCGATAACCCGCAGCGTAATCTGGTCGGCGTACGTGATCTCGCGAAGTTCCTCGGTCAGGCGGAGATCATAGTAACCGTCGCGCGGGCGGAGCCGATCACCCTCGATGAGCGTCAATTCGGTGCAATCGGGCTGATGATAGATTCCGGGTGCCATGGGCACGCCGAGAGGCCCGATGCCGAGAATCTCGTTGACGAGCTCGAAGCGACGGCCGTCAAACGCGTACAAGAAGCCGCAAGAGGCTGAGACCTTCACGTACTGGACGAAGTCGAGGTTGGCGTTGACGGACGGACGGACGACGTTCTGGGCCTGGCCGTTGTCCCACACGACGCGAACGACGTCGATTTCGTCGAGGTCGCCCAGGCCGAAGTGTATCCACCCGTCGGTGGCGGTCTGGCAATCGTAATGGCCGCCGCGTGCGATCTCGACGCGGGCCCCGTAGCCGTTGCGGTTCACCTTGCGGCCGATGAGGCGGACGTTGATCCAGTTGGCCCGCTCGCCGCCGTCGTTGCGGAGCAGGCGAAGACCGTGGTCATGCGTGAACAAGGCCAGGTCGTCGTCGCCGTCCGAGTCGAGGTCGGCCATGGCTAGGTCGGCGATCCGACCGAAGTCCGTATCCAAGCCGACCGAAGAAGACACATCCTGGAACCGGCCAGGACCTGCGCCGGCCAGCAGCCCGAGCCTGCTGCCGTCGGCGGAGACGAGCAGCACGTCGGCCCACCCGTCGTTGTTGTGGTCCAGGTCGCCGATCAGGCCCACGCCGCGTCCCGTCAGGGCCGTGGGGAGTTCGAGCCGCGTGCCGGTGAAGTGGGCGGCGCCATCGTTGGTGTAGATAGTAAGGCCGTCGGCGGTGGCGAAGAGCAGGTCGGGCGAACCATCGCGATTCAGATCGCGTTGGGCGGCGGCCAGACCGCCTTGAGGCAGGGGCGGCGAGAAGGCCCCCCCGACGTCGAAGCGACCCATGCGGGCGTTGGCGAAAAGCAGGCTGGGGGCGTTGGCGTTGACGACGAACAGGTCGGTGTCGTCGTCGCCGTCGAAATCAGCGTAGAGCACGTCGCGAGTCTGGGAGAAATCGACGAGCAAGCCGGCTTCGTCGGTCTGGATGGTGAAGGTGCCGTTGCCGTTGTTGCGCATGAGGGTGTTGAACAAGCCGTCGAGATCGCGGGGGATGAAGAACTCGTCGCGATCGGGCGGATTGAAGAGGTCGGCGTCGTTGGCGACGAAGATGTCGAGGTCGTAATCGTGGTCGTAATCGAGGAAGGCGGCCTTGCGGCCGAACTGGGGCTCGGCGACGCGGGCCCTGGCAGACACGTTCTCGTACTTCCAGTCGACGACCCGCCAGTCGCCGGAGACAGGTTGAAAGCGGTCGGCCCGTCCGTCCTTGAAGTCCTCTACGTACAGAGACTTGACGGCGGAGTCGGCGCCGGCGGCCGCGCGGATGTCGATGTCATCGAAGCGGGCGACGGCCTGACAGGCGGCCAGCCCGATGGCACCTCCCGCGAGCGGCCGGTCGAACTCGTGCGTCACCTTTTGCTTTTGTTCTCCGGCCTCGAGCTGGAAGAGCGTCGCCTTTGAACCGGCGCAGCGCAAGAGCAGGGAGTACTTGCGGCCGGGCACCATGCCCTCTTCGGTGAAGGCATCGACCGTCCAGGCGCCGTCATAATGGCCGATGATCCACTTCCCGGCGGACATGTCCGCGCCGGCGACCTTGTAGTCGGCGGGGCCGCGGTAGTCGAAGACGATGTAGGCATTGCTCTGGAGGTCGGTTCGCCTGGGGCTGCTCGCATGCGCGGCAATCTCTACAGGGTCGGGCAGCGCGCCGGGCAGATCGAGCACCGCCACACCCTGCCCGGTGTTACCGGCGGCGCCGTCAACCTCGTAGGCTCCGTGGCCCAGTTTGCGGTACAGGACGTTGGGGCCGTAGTTGACCACGTAGAGGTCGAGGTTGGTGTCCGCGTATTCGACGCTGCCGGCGTCGTCGTGGTCGAAGTCGCCGAAGACGGCGCTGAGTCCCATGCCGGTGTCGCCGACGTCGAAGTCGTCGGTGACGTCGGTGAAGCGCCAAGCGCCCTCGTTGCGGTAGAGGCGATTGGCGGAGGTCTCGGCGTCCGTGGCGCAACAGACGACGTAAACGTCGTAATCGCCGTCGCTGTCGAAGTCGGCCAGGGTCACTGCACCTCCGACGGAAGGAACGTAAAGGCCGGCGGCCCTTTCTTCGCTGTAGCCCTGCCGGCTGAACGAATGCGGCACGTCTGGCTGGATGTTCGGAGTGGGTGCAATGCCCGCGCGTTCGGTGACATCCGCGAAGCGCACCTTGGCGGCGACGTTGGGCTCGAGGCCCGGTGTTAGCTTGGATGCGTCGAGGATGTATGAGTAGCGGCTGCGCTCGAGGGCCTCAGTGGTTTTCTCCGAATCGTCGATGGTATCTTTGACGCGGTCGAAGATCTCGCGGTGGCGTTTGACGTCCTCGGGCAGGCCCATGTTCCGGTAGAGAATCATGAGTTGGTAGTGGTAGCTGGGGTTCGTGGGTCGCAGCTCGACGGCGCGGAGGAAGGCCTGGACGGCCTGGTCGTTGCGCTTGAGCTGTTTGTAGCAGATACCGAGGTTGTAGAAGGCGCCGGCGCACTGCAGATCGCGTCGGGTGACCTGCTGGAGGCACTCGATGGCCTGCCGGGCCCGGCCGAGGCGTTTGTGAATGATGCCGGACACGTAGGTTGCGGCCAGAAGTTCGGGATCGAGTTGGAGTGCCTTTTCGAAGGCTTTAAGGGAATCGTCGTATTTCTCACCGCGCATGAGCGTCAAGCCGAGGTTGAAATGATCGACGGCCGAATCGGGTGCCAACTCGATGCAGCGGCGAAATTCCTGAATGGCCGGCTCGAATTGGGGCGGCGTTTCGGCGTTCTCGTAGTGGGCCTTTCCGATGAGGCGGTGGGCGTCGAGTTCGGCGGCGGTCTGCGCGTCGAGATCACTGGCCAGGAGGGAGCCGGCCGGCACCGCGAAGGCGGCAATTGCGAGAACGATAACCGCCGCGCAGCATGAGCAGGCAGATCCGCTCATGGGGTACCTCCCTGGGGCTCCGCGATGATGGTTAGCGAGGGCACTCCACGCCGGGCTCAGTCCACCCAGACGCGGGAGAGGTCGGTGTCGACCGGGTCCTCGAGGCCGCGCAGGTCCTTGATGAACTGGATCAATTCCGCCTTGTCCGCGGATTTGGCATAGAGTTCCAGGCGCTCGAGAAGTTCCGGCCGGCCGGGGCACTCGGCGAGTCCCCGCTCCCAGGCTTGCTTGGCCTTGGCCAGATTTTCCTCGATACCCTCGTCGCGGTTCTTGACGTACGAGTCGCCCAGGCCGACGTAGCCGAGGGCGAAGTAGTCGCGCTGCTTTTCGGGCGGCAGGCGCTTCTGCAGCTCGATCAGCTCGGTGAAATCGCGGATGGCCAGCGGAGCGTGGTTGAGCTTGCGCGGCCAGTGCAGGTGGTTCATGGCCCGGATGAACTTGGCGGTCCA
>CP070685.1:1681342-1684379 GCA_020352895.1 Phycisphaerales bacterium | reverse complement strand
GACGGCGACGTGGACCTGAATGACTTCGCCACGTTTGCCAACTGTTACTACGGCTCGGCCATTACCGTTCCGCCACCGAGCTGCACGCCGGAGCAGTTCGACACCTGCGACCTGGACGGCGACGGCGACGTCGACCTGTCGGACTTCAGCACCCTCGCCGTCAACTTCACCGGCTGACGCGGCACGCCGGTACCGACGCTCTCTCCGTAGGCATGTTGAGCCGACCGGACATGCTAGATGCCTGACTGCCCTTACGCCGCGTGTTCACCCGGGGCCACCCCGCCGGAGCGCTTCATGATCTCCGCGAGGTAGAGACGCATGTCATCGAAGGGGGCAGGTCGCTGGGAGACCTCGACGGCCTGTTTGAGGGAGCTGAGAGCTTTCTCCGTGTCGTTCATCTGCTCGTGGGCCCGGGCCCGCTGCTCCCACGCGGCCGCTTCCATGCGCCGATTGCCGTGCTTGCGGGCCAGTTCGATGCGCTTCTCGACGGATTCCAGCGCGGCATGCGGGTCGTGGCGCTGAAGGTGTAGGTCGGCCAGGTGCTCGTACGCCAGCGTTAGGCCGTTCCAGAACTCCGTGTTCTGTAGTTCTCGGAGGGCGGCCTCGAACTCGGCTAGGGCAGTGGCAAAATCCTGCGATCGCGTGGCGCACCTCCCAAGGTTCATGTGCGCCAGCCCAAGGGCAACCCGGTCGCCGCATTCACTGGCCAGCGAGAGTGTGCGCAGGTAGTAACGGCGGGCCTCATCGTGCCGACCGCGCTGAAGCATGATGCCGCCCAGCCCGTTGCAGGGGCCCATGAGCGAAACCAGCATCCCAAGGTTCCGGCTGATGTTGATGGCCTCGCGGAACGCTTTCTCGGCCTCGTCTGCGCGCTCCAGCCGCAGCAAGGCGAAGCCCAGATTGCTGTACAGGCGGGCCAGATTGGGCGTGGGGCCGTGCTCCGATTCGATCTCGATAGCCGCGGTGAACAGCTCGCGGACGAGCTGATACTCGCCGCGGTAGTAATACGCAGCGCCCGTGTTGGCGATGGACTCGACCAGGTGGAGCATATCCTTGCGCCGGCGGGCGATCTGCTCCATGCGGCGGTGCAGTGCCAAGGCCTTGTCGTAGTCGCCCAGCCGCGCGGCCGACACGCCCACCAGGCCGATCGGATCGAGGTAGTCCTCGTCAAGAGCCAACGCCTCCTCCGCCTGGCGCACGGCCTCCTTGAACCGACCGTCCGCAAAGCTGCGCTTGGCGTGGATGTATTTCTCATAAGCCGCCAGGTTGCTCGACGGGGCGGGCGGCGGCCCATCCAGCGGCTCTGGCAGGGCTCCGGGGTTCAGGGCGTCAATGACTTTGCGGGCCAGTTGTTCCTCGATTCCGAGCAGCTCGTCGATGGGCCCTGACGTGTTGGCCAGCAGTTCGGGCCCCCGATCGCCGGAACGGAGCACGTGGGCCGTGATCCACAGCGTCTCGCCGCTGTGCTGGAAGGCGCCCCGGATCACCGCGTCCGCGCCGACCAGACGTGCGGCCCGAAGCACCTGGTTGACAGAGCTGGTTTCCTCCACGCTGGAGCCGGTACGCTTGAGGATGCCGGCCAGTTCGTGGCGATCGGCCACGTGGGCGCCTGTGACCTCCATCAAACGGCTGTTGAGGAACTCGGCCAGGGCGTCTCCGATCCAGTCGTCCTCGGGCCGGTGCGTGAGATTCTCGAAACGCAGCGCCACCAGGCCGCGCGAGGCCCGCTCGGCCGGCTTGCCGAACTCGTCCAGGCTGGGCGCCGGTTCGTCGCGGTGGGCGAAAATCAGGTCTGCCAACTGCTTGGCATTGTCAAAGCGATGTTTGGGCTGCGAAGCCAGGCAGCGTTCCACGGCCTCGCGGAGCCAGCGCGGAGTCTCGGCGAGGACTTCATCGGGCCAGCACAGGGCCTCCTGCTGCTGGCGGACCATGATCTCCAGCACGCTCGTGCCTTCGTAGGGAACGCGGCCGGTGAGCAGGTGGAAGATCGTGGCCCCGAGCCCATAAATGTCGGCCCGCTGGTCGATTTCGGCCTCGGCCTCGAATTGCTCTGCAGCCATGTAGTTTGGCGTGCCTACCAGGTCGCCGTGCTGCGTGACCGAGTGCGGCTGGACGCCCGACGTGAACTTCACCACGCCGAGGTCCATGATCTTCACCGAGCCGTTCGGCAGAAGCATCAGGTTCGCGGGCTTGATGTCGCGATGGACGATCTGCTCGGCATGGATCGCGTGGAGACCTTCGGCAGTCTCGTGGGCGATGCGCAGCACCTGCCGCAAGGGCAACGGGCCGAGCCGCCGCACGACTTCGCGCAGGTCCACCCCGTCCACGTACTCCATCGTGAAGTAGTACGACTCACCGTGGCGGTCGCAGTCCATGACGCGGGCCACGTGCGGGTGGCTGATGCGGAATCCGGCCCGCGCCTCGTTCAGCAGGCGGCTGACCGCCTCGGCGGCCAAGTCTTCGTCGAAGATGCGTACGGTCTTGATGACGCAGAAGTCTTCCAGGTGAAGATGACGGGCCAGGTACACGCGGCCCTGAGCTCCGCCGCCCAGCGGCCTGACGATGCGGTACCGCTCCGGATCGACACAGTTGAGCCGCTCGGTGAGTTCGCGCTCGGACTCGACGTCGGGCGTAGCCGTAAAGGCCCGCGTGCGGCGGCGGGTCATGGCCACGGCGGCCTCGCAGGCCTCACATTGGACGACCGGGGAGGCGTGCAACTGCGTGCCGGTCAGCACGTGCTCGCAGTAGGGGCAGCTCGGTTTCGACGGGCTCATGACCGATCAACCGCGTTCTCAGTATTGCCGGGTGCGGTGCGGGCTGCTCGGGATCCCGCCGGGGGATGGTGCCGGTGCCGTATGGGACCCCCGCGCTCTCGCCCGCCGCGCACCGACCTTAACATAACGGCGCCTGTCTTTTTACTCGGGTAAACCCCCCATGATGGCTGAAAAATTGCCCCGCGTCGCCGGCCCAACTCAAGCGGCCAAGGGGCCTGGCCGATACAACGGAGGACATTGGAGCTCCTGAATAGTGGGGAACG
>CP070685.1:1673417-1681242 GCA_020352895.1 Phycisphaerales bacterium | reverse complement strand
AAACGTCGGCGACGATGAAGAGCCGCGCCGCGAAGCAGTCGGGGCCGGTCGCGGTCGGCTCCGGAGAGCTCCGCAAGCTCGATCCCACAGGACCACCTGCGGTGCTTGCAGTGCTTCTCCTCTGCCGAATGCCGCTGCGCAAGAAACCACCGCGGTCCCGACGGAATCCGCAAGAGCACGCCCACAAACGACCCATACCGGCGCCGTGTTGACTTCGGAGTGGTCATGGAATAGGGTAAGCGGGCTAACGTCGTTAACCCAGGAATGGTGGTCAGTTAACAGTAGCCGGCCTGGGCGGGCGGGACCGGGAACGTCGGCTTTCCCACATGGGCAAGAACCTCGAATACCTCCCCGAAGAGCGCATCGTCCTCATTGTGGGCAACTATGGCTCTGGCAAGACAGAGGTGGCCGTGAATCTGGCCATCCGGCTCTCCGAAGCGCAGGACGTGTCGGTGGCCGATCTGGACATCGTCAACCCGTACTTCCGGTGCCGCGAGGCTCGGGCTGAAATGGAGAAGTACGGCATCCGGGTGATCAACCCGGAAGGCGATTTTCACGCCGCCGACCTGCCCATCATCCTTCCGGAAATCCGCGGCGCGGTCCTGGACGGCACCGGCATCCTGATTTTCGACGTGGGCGGAGACGACGTGGGCGCCCGCGTGCTCAGTTCCCTGGCGGACATCTTCGCTGGCAGGCCCTGCACAATGCTCCAGGTCCTGAACGCGAGGAGGCCCTTCACCGAGACCGTGGAAGGTTGCCTCAAGATCGGGGCGGAGATCGAGGCCGCCTCGCGGCTGAAGATCACGGGACTGGTGTCCAACACGCACCTGATCGAGGAGACGGACGCGCAGACGATTTGGGAGGGTTTGCGGCTGGCCCGCCAGGTGGGAGAGGCCGCCGGGCTGCCGGTGGTCTTCGTGACGGCGAATGAGAATCTGCGGGACCAATTCGACGCGCGGCACGCCGGTTGCCCTGTGCTTTGGATCAAGAGAAGGATGTTGCCGCCGTGGAAACTGCGCCGGATGACCGACCGGGCCGATCGGGTGCTGGGGAGGGATCCCGGGCTGAGGAAGAACGACAAGGGGACCTGACGGACACCGAGGGGACCGAGTATGCCGAAGATCGTCGTTGACAGACAGAGGTGCAAGGGCTGCGAGCGCTGCCTGGAGGCGTGTCCGCAAGGTGTCATTTCCATGTCGGACACGCTGAACGAGAAGGGTTACTTCTTTGCGGTTCCATCCCAGCAGCCGCGGTGCCTGGGATGCCAGTTGTGCGCCATCAACTGCCCGGACGTGGCCATCGAGGTCTTCGTGCACGGAACGCAGTTCCAGTTCTTTCACGCATAGCCAAAGGGACGAGCAACCATGGGCAAGGTTCTCATGAAGGGATGCGAGGCCATCGGCGAGGCGGCGATCCGAGCCGGCTGCCGGAACTTCTTCGGCTACCCCATCACTCCGCAGACGGAGGTTCCCGAGTACCTGGCCAAGCGGTTTCCCGAAGTGGGGGGAGAGTTTGTGCAGGCCGAGAGCGAGGTGGCGGCCATCAACATGCTCTACGGCGGGGCCGGCACGGGCAAGCGCGTCCTGACGACGTCGTCGAGCCCGGGCATCAGCCTCATGGCCGAGGGGGTTTCCTATATCGCCGCCTGCCATCTTCCGGTGGTGATGGTGAACATCGTTCGAGCGGGTCCCGGTTTGGGCGGCATATTGCCCGCCCAGTCGGACTACCTGCAGGCCACGAAGGGCCACGGCCACGGGGACTACAAGCTGGTGGTTCTGGCCCCGTCCTCGGTGCAGGAGGCGGTGGAGCTGATCTACGAGGCCTTCGAGCTGGCCGACCACTACCGCACACCGGTGATGGTCATGGGAGACGGCATGATCGGACAGATGATGGAGCCGGTGGACTTCCCGCCGCAGCGCGAGCTTGATGAGCTGCCGGCCAAACCATGGGCCATCACGGGGGCGAAAGGCCGCGCGCCGAACATCATCAACTCGCTGTATCTGAAGGAAGATGCCTGCCATGCCAACAACGTGGCCCTGAAGAAGAAGTACGACGAGATCGTGAAGAAGGAGAAGCGCTGGGAGGCCTACGCCTGCCGCGGAGAGAAGCTGGACGCGCTGGTCGTGGCGTACGGAACCATGGCGCGGATCTGCAAGACCGCGGCGGACGAACTTAAGAGTGAGGATAAGAAGAAGATTGGCGTGTTCCGGCCGATCAGCCTGTGGCCGTTTCCCTACGAAGCGCTGGCCAAGGAGGCTATGAAGGCCAAGCGAATCCTGGTGGTGGAGATGAGCATGGGCCAGATGCTGGAAGACGTAAAGCTCGCCGTGCTCGGCAAGAGACCCATTGACTTTTACGGTCTTACAGGGGGGCTGGTGCCCTCGCCGGACGACGTAACCAGGGAGCTCAGGAAGATCCTGGACTAGTGCGAGGACGAGAAGCATGAAGAAGGTGTTTGGATATCCTGAATCGCTGACACCAAGCCCGACGCACTATTGTCCGGGGTGCACGCACGGCATCATCCACCGGATGGTGGCGAGGGCACTGGACGAGCTGGGACTTCGCGAGCGTGCCGTCGGCATCGCCCCCGTGGGATGCTCCGTACTGGCGTACAACTACTTCAACTGCGACATGTATGAGGCGGCGCACGGTCGGGCCCCGGCCGTGGCCACCGGGGCGAAGAGGTGCCGTCCCGAGCTCATCGTCTTCACGTATCAGGGAGACGGAGACCTGGCCTCGATCGGCACGGCCGAGATTATCCACGCCGCGAATCGGGGAGAGAAGTTCACCACCATCTTCGTCAACAACGCCATCTACGGCATGACCGGCGGCCAGATGGCCCCGACCACCATGCCCGGCCAGATCACCACCACCTGCCCGTTCGGGCGGGACCCCGGTCACGAGGGTTATCCGATCCGCGTCGTCGAGCTGCTGCGCACGCTGAGAACGCCGGCGTATCTGGCCCGCGTGGCGGTGCACGAGCCCCTGTACGTAATCCAGGCTCAGGATGCCATCCGGGAAGCGTTCCGGCTCCAGGCCGAGGGGGTGTGCTTCTCGCTGATCGAGGTGCTGTCCATCTGTCCGACCAACTGGGGTCTGACTGCCAAGGAAGCCAACAAGTGGTTGGCGGAGAACATGATTCCGTACTACGAGCTGGGTGTGTTCAAGCGGCCTGAAGCCGAAGCGGCGCCCGCGCTGGTGGGAGCCGGTTCGGGGGAAGGAGCGTAGTATGCAGACCGAAGTGATCATGTCCGGGTTCGGGGGGCAGGGATTGATGATGATCGGCAAACTGCTCGCGTACGCGGGTCTTGAAGAGGGCAAGTCGGTTACGTGGCTGCCCTCGTACGGGCCGGAGATGCGCGGCGGTACGGCCAACTGCACGGTGGTCATCGGGGACAAGCCCATCGGCTCGCCGTTGATCACTACGCCGCGGGCGGCCATCGTCATGAACCGCCCCTCCCTGGAGAGGTTCGCCCCCATGCTTCGCAAGGGCGGGCTTCTGGTGATCGACAGCACGCTGATCACGGTGAACTCGGACCGGACGGACATTCGTGCCTTCCGCATTCCAGCCGATGACATCGCCCAGGAGCTGGGTAGCCGGCGGTCGGCCAACCTGGTGATGCTGGGGGCTTACATCGGCCTGGAGGAGGTGGTTTCGCACAAGACCCTCCTCAAGGCCATCGAGAAGACCTTCGCCTCGAAGAAGCAGTTCCTCGAGGTGAACCGCAAGACGTTTACGAAGGGCTATCAACTGGCCAAAGCAGGGAAGAGCGATGAGTGAGACCAGCATCGATCCCGATAGAGTGCGTAGCATTCTCACTCGCTACCCCCAGGGGGACGGATCGGGCTTGATCCATGCCCTCCAGGACATTCAGGCGGAGTTCGGCTACGTCGCCTGTGAGGCCGTCGCGCGCCTGTGCGAACATCTGAACATTCCGTTGAGCAAGGCCTTCAGCGTGGCGACGTTCTACAAGGCCTTCAGTCTGGAGCCTAAGGGGGAGACGATCATCCGCGTGTGCACGGGGACGGCCTGCCACATCCGCGGGTCGCAGATTCTGGCGGACGAGCTCAGCAGCCTTCTGGATGTCGAGCCCGGTGGCACCACCAAGGATCTCAAATTTACCCTGGAGACGGTCAACTGCGTCGGGGCGTGCGCCATGGCTCCGGTCGTGGCCTTCAACGGTGTGTATCAGGGGAACGTTCAGCCGGGCGCCCTCACCAGGAAGATACGAGGTGGAAAATAGACTCATGCGCATCAACAGTGTCAAGAGCCTGACCAGAGCGGCGGGGAGGGCCCGCGGCGAGCGCAAGAGACTCGAGACCGAGGTGCTGGTCTGCGCCGGAACGGGTTGCCTGGCCAACGGCAGCATGGACGTCGCCGAGGCCTTCCTGGGGGCCATTCGCCGCCGAAAACTCGAGGCCAGACTCAAGCTGGGATTCAAGACCACCGGCTGCCATGGCTTCTGCGAAAAGGGGCCTCTGGTAATCATTCAGCCCCAAGGCATCTTCTACAAGGGCGTCAAGGCCAAGGACGTCAAGGAGATTGTGGACCAGACGTTGCTGAAGGGGCAGGTGATCCAGCGCTTGCTCTACCGTGATCCCAACACGAAGCAGAGGGTGGAGCAATACGCGGAGATCCCGTTTTACAGCAAGCAGCACCGGATCGCCCTGCGCAACATCGGCAAGATCGATCCGAAATGCATCGACGACTGTCTGGCGGTCGGCGGTTACACGGGGCTGGCCAAGGCCCTGACGGAGATGAAGCCCACAGAGGTCATCGACGCCGTGACGGAATCGGGCCTGCGCGGCCGCGGGGGCGGAGGCTTTCCGACGGGGCGCAAGTGGAAGACCTGCCGGGAGGCGGAGGACCCGACCAAGTATGTGCTGTGCAACGCCGACGAGGGAGATCCCGGCGCGTTCATGGACCGCAGTATCTGCGAGGGCGACCCCCATGCGGTCCTGGAGGGCATGGTCATCGGTGCGTGGGCGGTCGGGGCGTCGAAGGGCTACATCTACGTGCGTGAGGAATATCCGCTGGCGGTCAAGCACCTTCAGGCCGCGATCGAGCAGGCTCGCGAGCGAGGGTTTCTGGGAGACGACATTCTGGGCACGGGATTTTCGTACGACGTCCAGATCGCCCGAGGCGGCGGCGCCTTTGTTTGCGGCGAGTCCTCGGCGCTGATGAAGTCGGTGGCCGGCGAAGTCGGGGAGCCCCGGGCCAAGTACGTGCACTCGGTCATCCGCGGGCTGTATGACAAGCCCACGGTGCTGAACAACGTGGAGACGTGGGCCAACGTGCCGTGGATCATCACGGAGGGAGCTGCCGCGTTCGCTTCCCTTGGCACGAAGAAAAGCACGGGCACGAAGACGTTTTCCCTGGTGGGCAAAGTCAAGAACACCGGCCTGGTAGAGGTGCCCATGGGGATCACGCTCCGCGAAATCATCTACGATATCGGCGGAGGCATCATCAAGAACCGGCCCTTCAAGGGGGTGCAAACGGGCGGTCCGTCGGGCGGATGTCTGCCAGAGGGAAAGCTCGATTTGCCGGTGGACTTCGACACGCTCACCGAAGCCGGCTCGATGATGGGCTCGGGCGGGATGATCGTGATGGACGACCGGACCTGCATGGTGGACGTGGCCCGGTATTTCCTCAAATTCCTGGTGGACGAGTCGTGCGGCAAGTGCGTCCCCTGCCGTGAGGGCGTGCACCAGCTCCACCAGACGGTGAACGACATCTGCGCGGGCAACGGGCGGCCCGGCGACCTGGAAAGAATCGAGGCCCTCAGCGACGTCGTCGTCAAGGCGTCTCTTTGCGCCCTGGGCAAGTCGGCGCCCAATCCGATTTTGAGCACGTTGCGGTACTTCCGCGAGGAATACGAGGCCCACATCAACGACCGCAAGTGCCCGGCGGGCGTGTGCAGGAACCTGTTCACGTTCCGGATCTCCCCCGAGATATGCAACGGGTGCGGGCTCTGCGCGAAGTCGTGTCCGGTCGATTGCATCGCGGGCGAGAAGAAGGAGGTCCATGTGATCGACGCCAGTGTGTGTACGCGGTGCGGCGCCTGCCGAAACGTCTGTCCGACGGACGCCGTCGAGGTGATTTGATGAGCGAGAAAGTCGTCAACCTGGAGATCAACGGGCGAGGCTTTCAGGCTCGCGAGGGGATGACCATCCTGGAGGTGGCCAAGCGCGAGGGTATTCCAATCCCGACGCTTTGCCACCACGACGCGCTGGAGCCGGTGGGAGCGTGCCGCTTGTGCATGGTGGAGATTACACACCCGAACTGGCGAGGCTGGAAGGGGCTGGTCACAGCGTGTCTGTACCCGGTCGAGGAAGGATTGCAGGTCACGACCGAGAGCCAGGAGATCCACCAGGTGCGAAAGACCATCCTGGATCTGCTGCTGGCCCGCTGCCCGGACGCGCCGTATATCCAGAAAGTCGCCGCGGAGCACGGCGTGACCGCCACGTCGTTCAAGAAGAACGAGGTGCAGACCGTGTGCATTCTCTGCGGTCTGTGCGTTCGGGTGTGCGCTGTCAAGGGATGCAACGCCATCGGCACGGCGCGTCGGGGGATCCGGCGGGAGATTGCCGCCCCGTTCGGGATGCCGCCGCCGGACTGCATCGGCTGCACCAGTTGCGCCCATATCTGCCCGACCGACGCGATACCGTGGGAAGACGTGAACGGAGTGCGGAAGATCTGGGACCAGGAGTTCGAGATGGTCCGGTGCGTCTCGTGCGGGCGGCCGATCATGCCGGTCACGCAGCTCGAGTTCGAGGCCAAGAGGGCCGGCATCAGCCCCGACTACATGACCACGTGCCCGGCGTGTTCACAGCAGAAGACACTCGAGACGATCAGGACTGCGTTTACGATCAAGCGTCCCGCGTCCGAGGATGCCGTCGAGGCGGCGAGCTGACAGGAAGGAAGGCATGCAAAAGACACTGGTCATCACTCCGTCCCGCTGCACGGCGTGCCGCACTTGTGAACTGGCCTGCTCGTTCAAGCACGCCGGGCCGGCCGGTCTGGGCATCTCGCGCATCAGGGCGTTCATGTTCGGCGAGGGGAAGAACCAGATTCTCACCTGCTTCCAGTGTGATGACGCGGCCTGTGTCAAGGTCTGTCCCGTCACGGCTCTGGCTCGCAACGAAGCCACCGGCGCGATCGAGGTGGACGAGGACCGCTGCATCGGCTGCGGGCTGTGTTCGCTGGCCTGCCCGTTCGGGCACATGGCCCACGACGGGCGCATGGCCATCGCCATCAAGTGCGATCTATGCGGCGGGCAACCGGCCTGCGCCACGTTCTGCCCCACGCGCACGCTCGAATACATCTGACCGGCCGCGCCGGCGGAAGAGAAGTGCCAAGTACCCAGTACCCAGTGCCGAGTGCTCAGTGCGGGGGAAGCTGAAAGCCGAACGCGGAAGGTGCGCCGTTGGGTAGGTCCCGACAGGCGTCGGGGCCGAAAACTCGAAGCTTCAAGCTGCACCCTGGCCGCCGCCGGGCCCGCCTTGCTTCCCGACACACCGAACCCTAGACTGAAAACTCCTGGGCAACAGCGAGGACGAGACGACACAGGTGCCGGGTAACACGCGGCCCGGCCGGTCGACGACAACAGCAACCGGAAGATAGCATCGTGTCCGAGGAATCTCCTGGAATCTCCGGAATCCAATCCCTCTGACCTGTGTCCCTGGAATCAAGGACGTAGCCATGACAAACCCCACCACCAGAGTTTCCGTGTCTGCTGTGTTGTTGTTGCTTTCGGCATCCGTTGTTTTCGCGCAAAGCGCGGGCATTGAATGGCAAATCCTCATGGAGGAGGCCAGGGAGCTT
>CP070685.1:1666508-1673317 GCA_020352895.1 Phycisphaerales bacterium | reverse complement strand
TTCAAGAAATGTCGCACGAACGTGTGGATTCTGATGGGCATCTGTGTGCTGGTGAACATCGGCATGTGGTTCGAGCGCTTCGTGATCACAGTCACGTCGCTGAGCGCCGACTTCCTGCCTTCGAGCTGGGGTTACTACTCGCCGACGCTGATTGACGTGCTGACTTTCGTTGGCAGCTTCGGGCTGTTCTTCACGCTGTTTTTGTTGTTCGTTCGCTTCCTGCCCATGGTGGCCATGGCCGAGGTCAAGAGCGTCATGCCGCAGGCCGGGCTGGAGCGCGGCCACCACCGCGGGCTCGGCGACTACTGGGGCGACACGCCACACCTGCACGACGAGCACCGCGGAGACGCACTGGAGTAGAGAAGGTGAGCCAGGCCAGCACGACATCTCCGGCCAAGACCGACGCCGAAGGCAGACGGCTCTGGGGCTACCTCGTCGAGTTCGAGACGCCCGAGGCCCTGCTTGACGCGGCGGAGAAGGTGCGCGACGCCGGCTACACCAGGTGGGACGCCCATACACCGTTCCCCGTGCACGGCCTGAACGACGCCATGGGCCTGAGGCCCACGAAGCTGCCCTGGCTGGTCTTCGGTGCGGGGCTGACCGGGGCGCTGACCGGGCTGGTGCTCCAGGGGTACACCAACGCATTCGACTACAAGTTCCTCATCAGTGGCAAGCCGTACTTTTCGCTGCCCGCAAATATTCCGGTCATGTTCGAGCTGACCATCCTCTTCGCCGCGCTGACCGCGTTCGCGGGCATGATCGTGCTCAACGGACTGCCGGAATGGTACCACGCGCTGTTCAACCGCAGGCGCTTTCGCCGCGTGACGGCGGATCGCTTTTTCATCAGCGTTGAGGCGAGGGATCCGAAGTTTCACGCAAGGCAAACGCGCGCGTTTCTCGCATCGCTGGGAGGGTCGACCCCCGAAGAAGTGGAGGACTGAGCCGGTGCGCAGGTGGGTGTTCTGGGTTTCGCTGATCGGGGTCTCGCTGGCCTTGCTGCCGCCGCTGCTGGTGGCTCGGGCCCGCGCCGTGAAGGCCAACAAGCCCCGCATCCACCTAATCCCCGACATGGACAACCAGCCCAAGTTCAAAACGCAGACGACCAACGCCTTCTTTGCCGACGACCGGGCCATGCGGCTGCCGGTGGCGGACACCGTCGCCCGCGGCGAATTGAGGGACGACCCGCACTTCTATTATGGCAAGGAGCCCGACGGTCGGTGGGCAGAATCGTTCCCGGTGCCGGTCACTGCGGAACTGATGAATCGAGGGCGGCAGCGATTCAGCATCTATTGTGCGACCTGCCACGGGCTGGGCGGCTACGGCGACGGGCCCATCAGCCGGCGGGCGGAGGAACTGCAGGAGGGTACCTGGGTGCCGCCGGTGTCATTCCACGAGGACACGACGCGCGGCCGACCGCACGGCGAGATCTTCGATTACATCACCAACGGCGTACGCACGATGCCGGCCTACGGCCCGCAGATCCCGGTCGAGGATCGCTGGGCCATCGTGGCGTACCTGCGCGCGCTGCAACGCAGCCAGAACGCCGGCATCGAAGACGTGCCCGAAGAGATCCGAGGACACTTGCAGCAGGAGTGAGGCCGTAACGTGGAGAGACCCATAGACCTGGCCGCGGAGCCCCGACGCCTGGAAACCCTGGCGCCGCGCGCGTTGCGTACGGCCGGCGGGCTCGGCGTGGTCGGCCTCGTGGCGGCCCTCATTCAGGGGATCCTCACCGAGGAGGGCATGCACCGGTTCTACCACGCGTACCTAGTGAATCTCTGCTATTTCCTCAGCCTATCATTGGGGGCCCTGTTCTTCGTCATGCTGCAGCATCTGACGCGGGCGGGCTGGAGCGTGGTCATCCGCCGCTTCGCCGAGGGACTCACGGCGCCCCTGCCGATGTTGGCTGTGCTGTGCATCCCGATACTCGTCGGTCGGCACGAACTCTATTCCTGGACCCGAAGCGGCCTCGTCGCGGAAGACCACCTTCTGCAACTGAAGCAGCCCTACCTGAACACGACCTTCTTCATCATCCGCCTGGCCGCCTGTTTCGCCATATGGATGCTGCTGGCCCGCTTCTTCTTTGCCAACTCTGTGCGCCAGGACATGACCGGGGACGTGAACCTGACGCTGCGCATGCAGGCGATCAGCGGGCCAGGCATGGTCCTGTTCGCCATCACACTGACCGTGGCCGCCGTCGACTTGCTGATGTCGCTGGACCCGCACTGGTACAGCACCATTTTCGGCGTGTACTACTATGCGGGCGGAGTCGTGGGCTTCTTCGCCCTGCTGGCCCTGGTGGTGTTCCTGGCGCAGTCATCCGGCAGATTGCCCCGCGTGATCACCATCGAGCACTATCACGACATGGGCAAGTTGATCTTCGCCTTCGTCGTGTTCTGGGCTTACATCGCCTTTTCCCAGTACCTGCTCATCTGGTATGCCAACATTCCCGAGGAGACCGTTTGGTTCCTGCATCGCCAGGACGGCGACTGGGGTGTCATGAGCCTGGTGCTGCTGTTCGGTCACTTCGTCGTGCCGTTCCTGGCTTTGATTTCGCGCCGCGCCAAGCGCCGCAAGGCCTCTGTGGCCGTGACGGCCGTCTGGGTCCTGAGCATGCACTGGCTCGACATCTACTGGCTGGTGATGCCCGGCGTAAGCGAGGGACACCTCGGCCTGAGTCTGATGGATCTGACCTGCTTCATCGGCATCGGCGGGTTGTTCGTGGCCACGGCCGTCTTGGCCTTGCGAGAGCACTCGTTGATTCCGGCGCGTGACCCGCGGTTGATCGAGTCCCTCACCTTTGAGAACGTGTGATACCTCCGCCGAGTTGCTTTAATCCGAAAGCCTCATCCGCGGCCTCCGGGAGCCTCGCCGGTCGGCGCCGGCTGCTCGCGAGCGGGTGCGGGCGGCTCGAGCATGTACTCGGCCACCGCCATCAGCTTCGACTCGGGCATGCGGAACGCGGGCATCTGCTGGAATCTTTGACGCTTCTTGCCCGGGGCCAGCGTCCACTTGACGATCCCCGCCGGATCACCTGCATACAACTGGCGGATCTCCCGTAGTGACGGTCCCACCAGCACCTTGTCCTCCATGTGACAGGCCGTGCACACGCTCTTGAAGACGCGCTCACCGGGTGGCCCGCCGGCCGGCTCGATGTCAAGCTCGGCGCGCAACTGAGCTGCGGCAGCCAAGCGGGTGAGCTCCTCCGCCCTGGCCACCGTCAGCCCGCGGTGTTCCCCTACCGCCCCTTCGCGGTAGAGGTGCCGCCCATATCCCATGCACAGCACCGTGCAGGCCAGCAAACCGACGATGGGCATGACGCGGCCGCCGATCCGTTCGCGGGCCGAGCGAATCTCACGCCACAGCAGGGCCACGGCCGCTATGGCCAGCCCCACCCCTACGGCGAGCACGACGATCATGAACCAGCCCAGACCGCGCGTCGGCAAGGTGAAGAACACCAGCGGGCCGATCAGAAACTGCACCAGCGTTGCCCCGAAGGTCAGTCCCAACAAGCCGCGGCGCAAGGACGCCCGGGTGAACGTCTCGAAGACCGTTTCAACCGGGAAGCTCGGTCTTGTGAGATAGATCGCCAGGAAAAGACTGCTCACCGCCACACAGGCGAGCACGAAATGTGCGTAGCGCGGCAGCACGTTCGGCAAGGCCAGCGTGGAGAGGAAGCCCTCGACCACGAGCCACTTGTCCGGAAACAACATGAGGTTGATGTTCGACAGAAAAATGAGCGGCACCAGCAGGAACAGCACGGCGGCAAGCGCCCCCAGCACGATGTGCATACCCTTGGCCGAGGCCATCCGGTCCCACGAGTACTTGTGGGCGTAGGCGACCAGGAATGCCAGAATCACCAGCGGAACAATAAGGATCCAAGCGCTGCCGGTCAGGGCGTTGGCCGAGTAGAAATACGTTGTATACAGAACGTTGATGAGCAGCAGCGGAGCCACACCGAGCACGACCGCCAGAGACTTGTTGACCGTGATGGTCTTGGCGATCTCGCGAGCCAGGGTGTCATAGTCGCGCCGCTTCAGCCCCATGATTTCACACACAACGGTGAGCACGGACCCGCCGACCATCAGGTTGACGAACAGGATGTGAGCCAGGAACACCACCACGAGCAGGGCCTCTCCCAAGACGCGGTCCAGGGGCAGCGGCAGAGGAATGTCACTAGGTACGGGCATGAAACTCGTTAAATCCATCGACGCTTCCGTCAGATCCGTTTCAGGCACAGGGCGGGGCCGATTCGATCATAACCCCGTCGCGGACGCCCCGCTTTCGTTCACCGCCGAATTGCGCGGCGGGACCTGCACGCCAACAACCTGGGCGCCTTTCAACGGCGCGGAGGATTCGGGCAACAACAACAAGTACTCGGCCAGGGCTGTCATCTCCTGATCCGTACCCGGAAACGGCGGCATGTACGGCCGCGTGTTGTGCATGGTGCCCAGATAGCTCTTGACCACAACCGGATCCCAGGGTGGTGCGCCGTAAAGTCCTTGCAGCTTGCCTGCCACAGAGTTGACGCCCCTGGTCGTATGACAACGCGTGCAGGCGATTCTGAAGATCTCCCGCCCCGCCGCCAGCCGGTTCTCATCCGTGATCGTCCGCATGGGCACGTATGTCGCGTGAGTCAGCAAGCCCCGCTCCCTCAGTAACGGGAACGCGTCTTTACGAATACCATTGGAGTACATGTAGCCCTCGATGACTTCCGGCTTGCGGATGAACTCGCGGACCCGCTCGAAGCAGCCCAACTGGCCAACGTACAGCACGAAGGGCACCACCAGCACGGCCGCAGGGAACCGCCGCGGCAGCGCCGCTCCCCAAAAAGCCACGATCAGAACGACCGCGGCCGAAACCGCGATGATCCATGCCAGCGTCCTGTGCCAGCCCTCCAACACCTGCGTGCCCAACGCGACCGGCAGGTTGGCCAGCATATGGTCCGGGATGACGCGCCAATACCACGCGGCGCCCAGCGCGCATACAGGGACCCACACCAGCGTCCAGACGGATATGAAACGGATCGCCCGAGCCCGCAAGGCCGTGCCCTGCCGCGTGAAGAAGAACGTCAGCAGCAGGCCGAACAGCCCGGCCGCGGTGAGGGCGTAGCCGGTGCGGAACGTCAGTTGGGGCGGGTAGATCGGATTGAACACTCCCCGCACAAACGTGGGTTTCTCGGGCCAGCTTCCCGAATCCATCATGAAGCCCAGAATGGCCACGATGACGCCCATGGTCAGCCAAGAGAAGACACTCAGGGCCACGCCGATGCCGATGTGCCGCTTCTTGTGCTTGCCGCTCCAGCGCTTCCAGGTGAGGAAGTAGATCAGAATCAGGCTGACCTCCGTCACGAAGACGACCCATTCGAAGAACCACGCCCAGAAGAACACGCGTATCAGACTGCCGATGGCGGCGGGGTTGACCAGCGACGACGAGAGCCAGATTCCCACGCCGGTCAGAGCCCCGACCGTGGTCGTTACCACGAAGCAGACGAATAGCATTCGATAGGCCAGCCGGTCCCACTCTTCGTCGCGCCACCGCCAGCCCCACCATTCCATGGCCGTGATCAGCGGCGCCGCCCCCACCGCCAGTGCGTGGTTGATGTACACATGCAGCACGGCAATGACGCCGATCAGCACTCTGTTGCCGAAGAAGTCCAGGTGATAAACGGGAAAATCCATGACGTGTTCGCGTGCACCTCGTCCGACCGTGAGCCCGCGCCCGCTCTCCAGGCCGACCACGTGGCCTGCACCGCTGGAGGAACACCGCCTGCCCGATTGAGAGACAGGACGTTAGTTTGCATTCTAGTCAGTTGGGGAAAGGACGCAACGGCCCCCTTTCACCGTCGCCGACCGTCGCGAAAGATAATACAGAGGCGCGGGTGTGGATGAACAGCGTGACCGATGAGATTGAACTCAGCGGCCGAACAACCGGCGAACCGGCTTCGGCCAGCGATGCCGCTTGTGGTCGTGGCGATCGTAACACCGGTCGTGGTAATGGTAAGGATAGGCCCGCGGTGCGCAACCGGATCCGCACCGCCCCTTCGGCCTGCAGTACAGACCGAAGTCGGCCCCGTGCGGAGAGGCCGCGTACCAGGGTCGGCTGCAAGCATAACCGGCGTATCTACCGGCGGGATACGCGTAGCAGGCAGGCGCGGCCGGCACAAACGTTACGCGCGGTGGTCGTCGATCTTGCCCCGCATTGCGGCGCTCGACGGTCGTGTCATCGTCCGGAGGCACAGTTCTGTCCCGTGGTCTCACTTCAGGCCGTCGGGGGTGCTGTGGCTCCGGCCGACGGATGACCTGAATCGGTATCTCCTGCCCGTTCTCATGCAGGATCTCCGTTACCACAACATGCTCGACGCGTCCGACCTCGGGCCCGGAACCGCGGACCACTTGCACCTGGGCTCCGGCGGTGCAGACCATCGAGGGCATCGTCAATGCGCAAAGTATCCATCGGATCTTCATAGCCTCTCCACGTTCAATGAGCCCTTTATTGCGTCTTGCCGCCAACGCGCCGCGCATCCGCCCCATATCGGAGACAGCTGGAAATGGGGCGTGCCTATTCATTATAGCATCCGGCGGCACGGCAGGAGGCACACTTCTCAGAAACGTAACCGGCACATCCGGCTGCATCGCTCCGGCGATGACCCCCACGTCCTGGACAACCAAGCCAGCAGACCCTACGTTTCTGATGTGGCACGCCGACGCTGGGTCAATCCCGAGACGAAGCGCAGGAGCGTCCCAGATAGACGCCGCGGCAAGCACGGCCGCGCGATCGGCACGATTCGCTCGATCGAGAGTATCGTT
>CP070685.1:1660007-1666408 GCA_020352895.1 Phycisphaerales bacterium | reverse complement strand
CGGAATTCGTGCGCCCTGGCCTGATGCTCTGTTGTCTGCTGGGCGCGGGCTGCCGCCAGCCGACTGAACAGCCCAAAGTCCCGTCGGCGAAACCCTCGACCGGTCCCAACATCGTTTTTATCCTCACCGACGATCAGGCGCCCAACACGCTGGGCATCGAAGGCAACCCGCACGTGCGTACCCCACATCTGGATAGGCTGGCCCAGCGGGGCGTTCTCTTCTCGCGAGCCTATGTGCCCATTCCCCTGTGCGCCCCCAGTCGGGCCGCGATACTCACCGGCCTCTATCCGCACCAGAACGGAGTCATCGCCAACAAACCTTATCCCCGCCTGAGCGAGAGCGCCGTTACCTTCCCTCAACTCCTCAAGCAAAACGGCTACGCCTGCGCATTGGTCGGCAAATGGCACCTGGGAGACGAACACCGGCCTCAGCTCGGCTTCGAGGACCTGTGGGTGTCGCCTGCCAGGCAGTCCAAGCCGCGCTACAACGATCCCGCTCTCTGGGTCAACGGGAGAGAACTGCAGCACACCGGTCAGCTCACGTCCATCCTCACCGACTACGCAGTCCGCTTCGTTGAGGATCATGCCGAGAGGCCCTTCCTCCTCTGGTTGGCTTACCAGGCGCCTCACGGCCCGCTCGGCCCCCCCGCAGGCTGGCTCGCCCAATTCAGGCCGAAGGACCTGCCTCTCCCCGAAAGCGTTTCCGATGACCTGTCGTCCAAACCTCGGCCCCAGCGAAACGGGCACCCGCACTCCCTCTTCCTCGAAACACCCCCGAACGAACTCAAGAAGCAACTGGCCTCCTACTACGCCCACATCGCCTGCCTGGATCACAACGTGGGCCGTCTGGTCAGACGTTTGGAAGAGCTGAACCTGCTCGATAAAACCCTGGTCATTTTCATGAGCGACAATGGCTTCATGAACGGGGAACACCAGATGTTCGGCAAGGGGGCCAATTTCTATGAGGAACAGGTTCGCACACCCTTGATCATGCATTGGCCCGGGCATGTCGGCCCCAACACGCGCATCGATGCCTTGGTCAGCTCGCTGGACCTGTTCCCCACTCTGTGTGCTCTGACCGGCACGCCCGCTCACGACGGCTTGGCCGGAATCGACCTTTGGCCATTGGTGAGTGGCCGTGTTTCCAGCTTACGGGAAGCCCTGTTCTTCGAATACGAGGAGACCATCAGGTCTGAGCCCGTGCCTATGCGCGGCGTGGTCACCAAGCGATACAAGTACGTCGCATACGTCCGGGACGGCGAGGAACTCTACGACCTGCAATCCGACCCGCACGAAACGCGCAATCTGGTCGAGGACCCAGACCTGACGGGCGTGGCCGACTCCCTTAGACAACGCTTGACCGCCTGGCAGGCGGAAACAGAGGACCATCTCAAACGGGGTGCAGCAAACTGAGCGACAACAACACGGCCCGATCCCGGTGAGGTGCGGGCGCAACCATGTTACAATGATACGAATGCGATGCACACCTTTCTATCCGCAGACTCTGAAGCCTTGCCTGGCGTGGGCCATCGTCCTGACCATGCACCTCTTCTCACCTGGCTGTGATTCAAGCACGGACTCAACAATGCCAGCCGCCGAGCCCCGACAAGGAGACAACGCCCCTGCACAGCGCCCACCTAACATCGTGTTCATCCTCAGCGACGACCAGGCGCCGGGCACCCTCGGCGTCGATGGCAATCCGCGCATCAAGACCCCGCGCCTGGATCAACTGGCCCGCGAAGGTGTCTTTTTCTCCAGAGCCTATGTCCCGATCCCGCTGTGCGCCCCCAGCCGCGCTGCCATCCTGACCGGTTTGTATCCCCATCAGAACGGCGTGACCGACAACACCGGTCAGATCAGGGAAGGAACCGCCACATTCTCGGAGTTGTTCAAACGGCACGGTTATCACTGCGGGCTCATTGGCAAATGGCATCTGGACGACGCCCACAAACCCCAGCACGGTTTCGAGGACGCCTGGATAACCTTGTGGGACCTTCGCGGCGGATACATAAACCCAAGCCTATGGATAGACGGACGAGAGGTTGCCTGCAACGGACATCTCACCAGCATCCTGACAGACTACGCCATTCGCTTCGTTGAAGATCACGCCGGCCAGCCTTTCCTCCTGTGGCTGAACTACAAGGCTCCGCATAAGCCGTGTCAAGTTCCGCCCGGTTACCGCGGGCTCTATCGGCCTAGGGACATGCCCTTGCCTGAAAGCATCGCCGATGATCTCTCAACAAAGCCCGCCGTCCAAAGAAGCGGACTTCAGCACAAGGACTACAAAGCGTTGACTGAGAAGGAGCTTCAGAAACAACTCGCCCCGTATTATGCACTGATCTCCTTCCTGGACTTTAACGTGGGCCGACTGGTTGACAGGATCAAGGAGCTGAATCTGGAGCGACGCACCCTGATCATCTACATGAGTGACAACGGCCAGGTACACGGAGAGCACCAGATGGTGCGCAAAGCCCCCGCCTTCTACGAGGAGTTGGTTCGTTCGCCCCTCATCATGCATTGGCCCGGGCACATCAAGGCGGGAACTCGAATAGACGCCTTGGTCAGCTCTCTGGATTTGTTCCCTACCATGGCCGCCGCAGCCAATGTCTCTGTGTCCGCGGAGCTTGCCGGCGCCAGCCTGTGGCCCCTGATCGACGGCCAGGTCAGCCAACTCCATGATAGCCTCTTTTTCGAGTTTCACGGATCGTTCCTGACTGGTGAGGAAATACCCGTCCGCGGACTCGTGACGGCAAGACACAAATATGTCAGGTATCTGCAGGACGGGGAGGAACTCTACGATCTCAGAGAAGACCCCCATGAGATGAAAAACCTCATCGGTGAGGCAACACATGCGGACGTGGCCGGTGATCTGCGCCGCAAGCTCACCGCACAGTATCCCGCGCAAGGCGACGCAAACTAAGACGAACGCGGACCCGTGCCGAAGAGCATATAATGCAGACCGCGGGAGGATGGCACATAGTGGGACCTCGCGACGACCTGTCCCCGGTGTCACGTGTGGGCTGGCACCCGACGTGAAGAAAATGAAGCACAGAAGATGCCAGATCGTCCTGACCCTGGCGGTCTTGACCTGGTCGTTCACGCCGGGCTGCCGCGAGCTCGACGATCCCGTCGGGCCACCGATCCTGTTGTATGCCGCCGACGGCCTCGAATGGAGGGTCATGCTGCCTCTGATTCGCGACGGGAAGCTGCCCACCTTCGCCGCGCTGATCGAGCAGGGCACGTGCGGATCGCTCGCCACTCTCAGCCCCACGTCCTCGCCCATCATCTGGACCTCCGTGGCCACGGGCAAAACCATGGACAAGCACGGCATCACCGGCTTCATCTACCGCACGCCCGACAAGCCCGACGAGGTGAATCTGTTTACCAACGCCGACCGCAAGACCAAAGCCGTCTGGAACATTCTCACCGACGATGGCCGCACCGTGAGCGTCATCGGCTGGTGGATGACGTTCCCCGTAGAGCCCGTCAGCGGGCTCATGGTCGCCCAGACCAACTCCGTGGACCAGGCCCAGACTGCCTACGGCGAGAACATCTGGAAGGGCTCGCTGCGCAAGGGGGTCCCGGGGCAGGTCTACCCGCCGGATCGGCAGGCGGAGATGATCGACATTCTGGAGCAATGCGACAACGAACTGCCCTCCTTGACGCAGCAGATCTTCGGTACGTTCAGTTATCAGCAGAGCCCGCTGCTCCAACGCCTCTGGGAGAATTGCCTGTGGGCGTTTCGAGCCGACGCGACGTATTTGCGCATCGCCAACAGGCTGGTCGCCGGCCCCGAACGCCCCGAACTGCTCGCCGTGTACATGGGTGGTACGGACGTCGTCGGACACCGCTTCTGGAGGTATCGATACCCGAACCTGTATGAGCACCCGCCCACCGGCGAGGAGATCGAAGACTACGGCCGCATCATCGAAGGCTATTACGCGTACTGCGACCGCTCCCTGGGTGAGCTTCTGAAGACCTACGGCACGGAGGTCACCGTCATCGTTTGCTCGGACCACGGCATGTTCGCCATCAATCGGGCCCGTCGTTACGACCCCAACGACATCCCCGCCAACGTCAACTCCGGCGGCCACCCCCTCGCTCCGCCGGGAGTAATCATCATGGCCGGTCCCCGAGTCAACCACACGCCCCTGCCGGGACCGGTTGAGTCTCTCAGCCCTCGCGACATACCCCTGCTCTGTTCCGTCTACGACATCGCCCCGACCATTCTGGCCCTTATGGATATCCCCGTCGGCGAGGACATGGACGGCCGGCCCGTCCGCAGGGCCATCGAGCCCTCGTGGATCCGCAAGCACCCCATCCGAACGGTGGCCACTCACGACACCGACGAGTGGCTCGCGACCAGACCGCACGTTGATAGGGAGAGTCCCGACAAGAAAATGCGGCTCGATCAGCTTCGCTCGCTGGGCTACATCGACTGAGACGATCCGGCCGCGCCGCGTTGACGATCCCGCCAATCCATGTTGACGCCCAGGGCTTCCGGGAGAAGATGAGCCCATGCCTGATCCGGCCACGACATCACCGGCGGAGCCATCTGCGCGTCCGCCCGCGTCCGGCCCGGGTAACCGCCTCGAATGGCTCTGCCTGGCGGCCTGCTGGGTGCCCTACGCCCTGTTGACCCGCAAGTTCTACTTCCTCTGCGACGACGCCTTCATCTCCTTCCGCTACGCCAGGAACTGGATCGAAGGGTATGGCCTGCGCTTCAACCCGGCAGAACAGGTTCCCGTCGAGGGCTACAGCAACTTCCTGTGGGTCTGCCTTGCGGCCCTCGGTGAGCTGGCCCACCTGGATCCGCGAGTCTTCATGCCCGTGATCTCCTTCTTGGCCGGCTCCCTCTTGATGGCCGCCTTCTTCTTCACGCTGCGCCGCCGCTTTGAACTGCCCTTGCCCCTCGCAGTGCCCGCGTGTCTGTTCCTCGGCTGCTGTCCCTCTTTCGCGGTCTGGTCCACCAGCGGCCTGGAGACCGTGCCCTTTGCCCTGCTCGTATTTCTCACCTTCCGTCAGCTCTTCTTGCACCGTGACGGGCCCGCCGGGCTGACCGCAGGCCTGGCCGGCCTCGCTCTGGCGTTGATCCGCGTCGAAGGCGTCGAGTGGGCCTTGCTGATCGGCCTCATGGCCGCCTTCGTTCACCGGGGCCGTTCGCCTCGAGCCACCCGATCGCTCCTGGTCTTCTTCGCCATCCTGCTCGTAGGCTACGGCATCTACTTCGCCTGCCGCTTCGCGTACTACAGGCTACCCCTGCCCAACACTGCCTACGTGAAAATCGATCCCACGCCCGCCACGCTGGCACGCGGCTTCGACTACCTTGTCGTCTGCTACCTCACGTTCCTGGCCCCGCTCATCGCCCTGCTCGGTTGGCCGCTCGCCTGGCGGGCGCGTCGCCGATCCGTTACGGTTCCGGCGGCCCTCCTCGCCCTGGCGTTTCCTGCTTACGCCCTCGTCGTCGGCGGCGACTTCATGACCATGGGCAGGCTCCTGGTGCCGGCCTGGCCTTTCCATGCCCTGCTCCTGGCTCTGCTGCTGGAGTACCTGACGGAATCCTGGCGCGTGCCCAGGCCGGCCGCCGTCGCGGCGGGACTCGCCGTAGCCGCCCTCGGCCTCCTGCCTGCCTGGAATATTCACGTCGTGCCCGAGTCCGCGCGAGCCCGCTTTCACTTTCGTCTCAATACGGAGTCGTACCGCAGCGAGTACGACCAATGGGTCTTTATGTCCCATAAATCCGCTGAACTCACCGACCTGGGGCGAGTCCTGGGCCGCATCGCCTCCCCCGGAGACTCCGTGGTGATCGACACCATTGGTGCCGCGGGCTACTACTCGGACCTTTTCATTTACGACCAGCACGGTCTGGTCAGCCGGGAGGTCGTCGAGGCGGCCCGCACCTCGGACCACCTGCGGTCGCCAGGGCACGATCTTTCGGTCTCCCCGGAATTCTTCCTTCCCTACCGTCCGACCTACCTGAACCTGTTCGTCGTGCTCCGCGGCCCCCACATGGCCGAGGCCATCCAGGAACAGGTCGAAAGGTGGCGGCTTCGCGTGGACCCGAACCTCTATGCGCCCCAGATCGTAAATCCGTCGAGCATCACCGGGAACCCGCAGGCCCCGCTGCTCGTGCTTCTGCGACGCATCCCCGAGGGGGGCGACCCCCAGGAAGTGTGGACCCGCTACCGGACCGATCTGCGGCTCTGGTCGATCTAATCCGGTTAAGCAATTTTCCCGGCCGATTGCAGTGTATCCTGCGCCCAAGTCTCACTAGAATATGTGGTTCTGCTTCGGTTGGGACCCCTGCTTAACGAGCCGCGTGCTGCCATGAGAAACACCCACTGTGCCAGTCGGATTACCCTTGGCCGGCCCCTCTCGGTCCCCCTGGCCGCGTTCGCCGTC
>CP070685.1:1652030-1659907 GCA_020352895.1 Phycisphaerales bacterium | reverse complement strand
AGTATGGCTTCGCTCCGGAGATCACGCCTGAGCTTTTCGCTGACCTGGAGGCGGCCGGTCTGACGGTCAGCGAGGTGTTCCGTACGCCGCTGCAGGAACGACCGTACGCCGTACTGTACGCCATGCCTTGATGCGCGTGCTTGCGCCGAGGCCATGGTCGGTGTTTGCACGCATTCTGGCTTGCCCAAATGAGTGGCGGGGCGCGACCCGTTGGCCGCGCCCCGTCTATCCGCAGATTCGTCGTTACCCGGCTCGATCCAGCCTTGCGATCAGCGGGAGGCTACTCGGGCACTTCTCTTCTCGGGGACAACCTTGTAATCGACCAGCGTGCCGCTGAACTCGAAGGGCTCGGCGTCCTTGTGCAGCTTTGCCGTCAGATCGATCCGCACCAGATGGCCGGGGACGCCCTCGTTTAAATACACCTTGGCGACCACGTTGTTGCCCCAGTCCTTGAAGTCCCCGGTGGCCCGGATCGTCTTCACGTCACACACCAGCCTCTTGCCCTTCACCGTCACCGTCTCCTTGGGCAACTCGGTGATCTTGGCCTGCGGATGAGTCGACGGATGCTCCGTCGCCATGATCTGCGCGACAGGATAGAAATCCTCCGTCCGAACCGGCAGGTTGTCTTCGTCATTGAGCGGGTCATACTTCCGCTCGATGATCAGCCGGTCCCGGTGCTTGGCCTGCAGCGTCGCTGTGATGCGCATCGGTACCTGCTCGCCGCGAACCTTCTGATATCCTTCCACCGTAACGTACGATCCCACTCCGAACATCGCCCAGCGCTGGTAATCGGGATTGGGGACCATGCCCGTCGCGGCCGTGGCCACCGCCCGTTGGTATCGAGCGCCTTCGATGATGTGCGGCGCGACGTATTCCTGGACGAATCCTGCCGACACCGAGTCGGTGTGGCCGCCACGCCACCCGACCCTGGCGTAGGATGGCTGCCATCGGACGTGAACCAGCTTGGCATACTGCTTCCGCGTCTCGGGATCCGAACGCGCCGGACGTCGGAATCCGCTCAGTCCCGCAGAGGGAACGTCACCAGAGGCTCGGTCCGCCGTCCCCGCCATCGGCACTAGAAATTGCAGTACGGTGTCCTGCTCGGACGTGTACACATACATCTTGCCCTCGACGCGGCCGAGCGCCCTCGTCAGGTCATAGGTCGAACTTACGGACGAGCCGAACAAGAACACATCATCTACGTGATACTTCGGCGGAAGCTCCTCCAGCGTGAAGACGACGATGGACGTTCCGGCGCTCAAGCCCATCAGAATGACCGGGGCATCGGCATGTGTCTTTTGGTACTCCACGATCTTGTTGGCCAGCTCGCGAGCCTTGCCGCGCTTGTACTCCACGCTCGAGTTCTGGTCTGCCACCACGCCGAGCCCGGTGTTCCACCGGAAGACCTCGCCTCCGCCCTCATAGCCCGACTTGATCATCCCTTCGCGGATTCCGCCGCTCCAGTTGGTGATAAGGGCGCCGCCGCCGGCGCCGTCGCAGTAGTAGATGTAAGCCTTCTGCCTTCGCTGCTGTCGCTCCTCTTCTGTAATCCCGCTGCAGCCTGATACGGTGACCAGCGTTGCTGCCGCGACGGGCAGCATCGCTCCGGACGCCGGCGCTTTCCAGCTTGCGCCGATTCTCATGTCATGACTCCTTCATTCCTGACCGTTGTGTGCCGCTTGAGCCGCGCCGACAGAGGCATTCTCTCCGCGCAGGACTATGACCACAACGTGCTGTTTCGCGTATGACACATGCACTTCGACAAACCGCGAAGCCCGGCCCGTCCGATTGCTCCCGTTTCGGGCAGTCCCGTGCCGGGAGGCTTGCTAGAGTCGCGCTCTGTGGTACTCTAGTAAGCCGCTGAATGAATGTCCATGTTCGGCGTTGGGCGGTGACCGGTCTCTGGTTAGAATGCGGATTCTTGATGCCGGTCCCAGGCGAGGCTGGCCGCGATACGGCCACGCTTTACTGGCTCGTCGCACCCCGAAGGACTTCGAGCATGAAACGTGCTGCCACAGCCGCAATCGCGGTTCTCGGCGTGGTGTCCCTGGCCGTCGGTCGACAACAGCTCCCGGCCACGCAGACCACCACCGCTCCGGCCCGCACCGCGACTCCTAATATCATCCTTGTGATGATTGATGCCCTCCGCGCGGACGGGCTCGAGGTGTACGGCAACCCCAGGAGCCTGAGCCCGACCATCGATGCCGTCGCGGCGAAGGGAGTGGTTTTCGATAGCTGCATCGCCCCGGCACCGTGGACCTTGCCCTCAGTCGTCTCCATCTTCTGCTCTCGCTATCCTGAGGCTCACGGCATCACGGACCACCGCAAGGCCAAGGCCTCTCCCTGGGGCCGAACCAAGGCTTCGGCACCTCCGGTTCGCTTCCTGCCGACCCTGGCCGAGTCGCTCAAGGCCCGCGGTTATGCGACCGCTGCTTTCGTGGCCAATGCCTACATCCGTCGCGGCGTCTATCTCACACAGGGCTTCGACGTTTATGACTCCAGCTTTGCCGCAAACACCACGCCGGGCAGCACGCTCAACGACGCGGCCATTGACTGGCTCCGCCAGCGAGACCCCGCTCGGCCGTTCTTCATCTACCTGCATTACATGGACGTGCACGGCCCGTACGATGCCGGCCCGGAGTTCCTCGACGACTTGCTCGACGCCGTGGAACAGTCTCCACAAAAACACAGACTCTCACCGGCGTCCCTCTCCGCTCTGCCCAACTACCTGCGCCCGCTCTCCGACCGTGCCACCGATCCGGAACGCCATGAGCGCCTCGAGATCTACCGTGAGTATTGGGTGGCCCGATACGAAGCCGGCATCCGGGAGTTTGATCACTACCTCGCCGACCTCCGCGGCCGGCTGCGAGAAATGAGACTCTGGGGAGATGCTTATATCATCATCACTGCCGATCACGGCGAAGCGCTCGGCGAACACGGCCTGTGGCACCACGGCCTCAGCGCCCACCACACGGATCTTCACGTTCCTTTCATTCTCCGCTGGCCTGGGGCGCTGCCCGCGGGTCGCCGCGTGCCCGGTCCAGTCAGCCTCATTGATCTGATGCCCACCATCATCGAACAGCTCGGCCTGCCCAGCCCACCGGGCCTCCAGGGGGTGTCTCTGTGTGCTTCCATCCGTGCCCTGACTCCGCCGCCACCGCGGCCGGTTTTCGCCGAGGCCGTCAAATTCAAACCGCAGCAGCGCGCCGTCTACTTTGGCGACTGGAAGCTGATGAGCCTCCGCGGCAGTCTCCATCGCCTGTACCACCTGGCCGACGACCCCGCGGAACGCCAAGACCTCGTTGACAAGCAACCGGAGCGTTTTCGACTCTTGCAGGACATCCTCCGCCGCCAGATTGAACAGGACGCCCGGCTCGCCGGGGATACCGACATCCAACCGGTACCTCTGACGCCCGAAGACGTCGAACGCCTCAAGTCCCTGGGTTATATTGAGCCGCGTCCCGTGCCGTTCGACTGAATCGGCGGCGAGGAACGAGCCACGCGGTTCCGAGTCTGGGCAATCGCGCCTCGCGTTGAGCCGCCCACCCGGCCTCCCCGCCGTATTGTTCTTCCGCGCGGGCGGTGCCGCGCGAGTGAGAGGCCGCTTTCATGCGCATTCTCACAATCAAGGCCATCGTCCTCGCCATGCTTCTCAATCCGGGTGCTGGGGACCCCGCCTCCTCTGTCGACTCTCCCGCGCACGATGCCGGCACGATCGAAGGAATCTGGCAGGGGGTGGTCAGCTACCCCGGCCTCGACCTGCGCGTCGTCTTCAAGATTTCCCGTACGTCTGAAGGCTGCCTGGCTGCCGTCATGATTCAGCCCGACCAGGGCGACCATGAGAGTCCCGTTTCGTCTTTGACGTTTGTCGATGACCGTCTGCATCTCAAGCTGCCTGCTGCCGGTACCTCCTTCGAAGGTCGCTTGGCCTGCGATGGCTCTACGATCGAAGGCCGCTGGGAACGCGGAGACGTTTCCCTACCTTTAGTGCTGCATCGGGTCACTGAGATTTCCAAACCGCATCGCCCCCAGACACCGACGCCGCCGTATCCCTACGAGGTTCTTGAGGTGGCGTACGTCAATCCCTTGGCCCCGGCCAGGCTCGCCGGAACCGTCACTCTTCCGAGGGAACCTCCTCCTTACCCGGCGGTTATTCTTATCTCCGGAGGAGGCGCTCAAGATCGAGACAACACCATCCTCGGCCATCGCCCATTCCTCGTGATGGCTGATCATCTGACGCGCCGGGGCATTGCCGTGCTCCGGGTCGACGATCGAGGCGTGGGTAGCTCGACAGGCGACCGGTCCAGCGCCACCAGCGCCGACTACGCCGACGATGCGCTGGCTGGCGTGGCGTTTCTCAAGACGCTTGCTAATGTCGATCCGCGTCGGATCGGTCTGATCGGCCACAGTGAGGGAGGCATCATTGCCCCTCTCGCCGCTGCCCGGTCCAAGGATGTTGCCTTCGTCATCCTGCTGGCAGCTCCCGGGCTACCCGGCCAGCGGTATTTCGATCAGTACGATGAGTCGCTGGGTCGGTCTCTCGGCCTGCCGGCCGAAACCATCACGCGCACTCGCGAACTGCATCGCCGCATCTACGCCGTGCTCAAAGCAGAGCCCGACCGCGATCGGGCCGAACAGCGTCTCCGGGTCCTGTTCAGCGAGTTCCATCCGGACATGCCGGAGCAGAGGGTGCAGGTCTCTTTGGACCGTTACCTGCGGCCCTGGTACCGATTCATCCTCTCGCACGATCCTTCCGAGACACTCGCCCGGCTGACTTGCCCGGTCCTGGCGATCTTCGGGGAGAAGGATGTGCAGGTTCCGCCAGAGGGTAATGCGGATGCGGTACGGCGCGCCATGGCGGCCAGCGGCAACGCGGATTCGCGCGTCGAGGTGCTCCCCAACCTGAATCACTTCTTTCAGGCCGCGACGACGGGTGCCCCGTCCGAATACGGCGAGATCGAGCAGACCATCGACCCGGCGGTCCTGGATCTCATCGCGACGTGGATCCTGGACCGATAGGGAGACTTGTCGGTCATCGATGAGGTTGTTGGGGCCTCGGTGGCGGCCCCCGCTCGAATGGTCGGACAAGCTCTGCAAGCGCCTCCTGGCCATTCGGTGTCGGCACGATATGATACCGATGCTGTCAGATTACCGGGAAGCGTCTTCATCCACCGCAGGCCCACGGTCTGGCGGTTCCTGGTGAACCGCGTGAACTGGAACACTCTGCCCCCTTTGATCACAGGAGGACTCGTCATGGCCACACGCTCGAAGCTCGGCGTCCTTGTGCTGCTGGGATTGCTCCCCGTGGCCTCGTGCACACTGCCCGCGTACATCAACCTGGGCCTACAGTTAGTCAGTGCCGTCAACGCCGCGCCTGAGGGCCAAAAGATCTGTGCGGCCTTCGAAGTTCTGGGGCTTGAGGACGACCCGGCTGTGGTCGCCGACCTCATCAACTTCGCCCTCACTCAGCAAGGTTCCCAGGCCAGCTTCACCATCCAGGACGCCGAGACGCTTCTGGCCATTGTGCGTACCATCAACTGCGAATTCGCCAGTTGCCTTGTCGCGGAGATCAAAGCGCTCGGCCCTCCGGAGGAAGACGCTGCGATCGCCGATTGGGTGATTGCTCGTCGAACCCTGCTGGCCAGCATCGCCGACAACTGCCCCTCGCCCGTTGGCCTGACGGACGACCAACTGGTCGACCTCGTCCGCCTCATGCAGTCGCTGGACCTCTAGCGCTTCGGTTAGGCCCCATGCCGCGTGAAGCCCGATTCGTCTGCCGCTTGATCGTACCTTGCTCGCCAGGAATACTGCCTCATCTGCGACCGGTGGTGGCTACACGTACTCTGCGAACACCGCCAGGCGGCCAGAATGGCGGTGGTGACTATCTATGACCTTTCCCATCTCCGGCGTCGAGACGGCCTTCTGGGTGCCTATCCTGGCCGGCTTTGTTGTCTCTGTGCTGTGCTCCATGGGCGGCATCTCCGGCGCTTTCCTCCTGTTGCCGTTTCAAGTCAGTGTGCTCGGCTTCGTGAGCCCGGCCGCAAGCTCCACCAACCTCGTCTATAACCTCGTCGGCATCCCGTCCGGCATCTATCGCTACTTCCGTGAAGGTCGCATGCTCTGGCCGCTCGCCACCGTGATCGTCCTGGCTACCATCCCCGGGGCCTGCCTCGGCGTGGTCATCCGCATCCGCTGTCTGCCCGACCCGGGGGCCTTCAAGTGCTTTGTCGGAGTCGTCCTGCTCTACATCGGTGTCCGACTCCTGCGTGACGTGATGTCCAGCTTCTCCACGTTTCATGCCGCGCGCGCCTTGCCTTCAACCTCCCCCCAAGGGCCAAACCGCACGCAGGTCCCCGGACCCGCCCTCGACGACTTCGCCGTTCGCCCTCTTCCTTCAACCTGGAGCCGCATCGCTTTCCGCTTCGACGGCGAGACCTTCAGCTTCAGCACCGTCCGGTTGTTTCTTCTAGCGCTGGGCGTCGGCTTGGTCAGTGGCACCTATGGCATCGGTGGCGGATCCCTGACCGGCCCCATCCTGGTGACGCTCTTTCACCTGCCTGTCTATACCATCGCCGCCGCCGTCCTGCTGGGCACGCTGGTGACCAGTGTCGCCGGGATCGTGTTCTATCACGTGGCCGCCGCCCATTACGCCGATCTCGGGCTGGCCATCGCCCCCGACTGGCTACTCGGTGCTCTTTTCGGCATCGGCGGCGCGGTGGGCATGTATGTCGGGGCCCGCTGCCAGAAGTACGTCCCCGCCCGCATCATCAAGCTCATCCTTGCCGCCGCCGTCCTCTTTCTCGCGGTCCGCTACGTTACGGCCTTCTTCTGTTAACGCGGCACAGAGTGAAAGTGGGTTGGCGAGGGCCGCGCGCGTCGTAGCTGATGATTGGGGGCCGTTGTACGATGTACTCGGAATCAATACGCGTCTGCACCATCTCCACGGTGTAGCACAGACCTCCGTATAGGGAGACTGCCCATGTCTGATCGTCTCATCGAGATCCTGGTTCCGCCCGACCAAGCGACCAAGCTGCGCGACCTGATTGCGAGCCACGAGGCCGTCCGCTGGTGGCATGCCCCCGACGACACTCGGCCGGTGTTCAGGCTGCTTGCCCCGGCCGAGAGGGTGGAGAGCATTCTCGATCCTCTGCAGATCGCCCTCGGCGTAACAGAAGGCTTCCGCGCGGTTGTCCTGGCGGTAGAGGCGGCACTGCCACAGCGCGAAATCCCGGAGGAGGAGCAGGCCCAAGAGAAGGCCGAGCAGCCGCCGGTGCCGGAGCGAATCAGCCGAGAGGAACTCTACGACGACCTCAGCGGGTTTGCGCGAACCACCCGGGTCTTCCTCTGTACGGTTGTCCTGTCCACCGTCGTGGCGGCCATCGGACTGGCTCGAAACAGTCCGGCCATCGTCATCGGCGCCATGGTCATTGCCCCACTGCTGGGTCCGAACGTGGCCCTGGCTCTGGCAACGACCCTCGGCGACAGGCGCTTGGCGTGGCAGGCGGTAAGAACCAACGCGATCGGCGTGCTAGTGGCGACAGTGGTCGCCTTCGCGGCCGGACTGATTCTCGATTTCGATGCTGCATCGGCCGAAGTCGCCACACGGACGATTCTCGGCTTGGGCGATCTGGTGCTCGCCCTCGCTGCGGGCATCGCCGGCGCCCTGGCCTTCACCAGCGGTGTCCCGGCGGCTTTGGTGGGCGTGATGGTCGCGGTCGCCCTGCTTCCACCCCTCGTCGTCTTCGCCATGCTGCTGGCCGCCGGTTCCATCGTCCAGGCGTTGAACGCCCTGCTGCTCGTCGGCTGCAACATCGTCTGCGTCAATTTGGCTGGCGTCATGACTTTCCTCGTGCAGGGCGTGAGCCCGCGGCGGTGGT
>CP070685.1:1647025-1651930 GCA_020352895.1 Phycisphaerales bacterium | reverse complement strand
GCAGCACGCCCTTGGGTTTGCCGGTTGAGCCGGAGGTATAGAGGATGAACAGCGGGTCCTCGGCGTCCATCCACTCGGGCTCACACTCAGGCGAGGCGTCGGCCATCAGCTCGTGCCACCAGTGGTCGCGCCCTTTCTTCATATTAATCTTGATCTTGTCCTTGCCCACGCGCTCGTAGACAACGCAGTTGGTGACCTCGACCCCTTGTTTGGCGGCCAGGTCCATGGCTTCGTCGGCGTTCGCCTTGAGGGTCACGGCCTTGGCCCCACGAAAGACACCATCCGTGGTGACGAGGAACTTGCACTCCGAGTCGACGATGCGGTCGGCCAGCGAGTCCGGGCTGAAGCCGCCGAACACGATGGAGTGGATGGCCCCGATGCGGGCGCAGGCCAGCATGGCGATGGCCAGCTCCTTGACCATGGGCATGTAGATGCTGACCCGATCACCCTTCTTGACGCCCCGGCTCTTGAGCACGTTGGCGAACTTGCAGACCTCGCGGTGCAGTTCCCGGTAGGTCAGCCTGGCGTCCTCGCCCGGCGCGTTGCCTTCCCAGAGGATGGCGACCTGATCGCCGCGCTTCTCCAGGTGCCGGTCGAGGGCGTTGTAGGTGATGTTGGTCTTGGCCCCAATGAAGTACTTGATGGAGATGCTGCCCTTGAAGTCGTACTCGCGGACCTTAGTCCACTTCTGCTTCCAGTAGAATCCCTCGGCGATCCCGGACCAGAACGTCTCGGGGTCCTTGACCGACTCTGCATACATCTTCCGGTACGTATCCATCGACTGAATGTGCGCCTTCTTGACGAAATCGGGTGGCGGCTCGAACATCTGTACCCTCTCGCTGGACAGTGTCGTCATGATTCGCTCCTTTGCTGTTTCTCCTCGTGGCGACACGATCAGAAGATAACGCGCGCCCGAAAACCAATTACAAACGCATCCGTGGCGGACGTAAGCCCGCCGGGTTGGTAGATGTACTGAAGGTCCGGGGTGAACGTCAGCCACGGCGTGACCTGAATCTTGTAGTACAGCTCGTAGCCTGTTTCCCGCCGGAAGTCGTCGTTGACGAACTCGCGGTAATCCTCAGAGGCGATTACCGAATACATGCCGAAGCCCAATACGTCCTTGTCCCGCTTGGGAATCAGTCCCTCGTACTGGGCGCCGGTGGACCAGAAGTGCTCGATGCGGTTGACATTCCCGTGGCGGTAGCCGTAACGGAAGAACCAGCCGAGCCCCTGCATGTCTTCCGGACTCTCACGGAAGAGCATCTGGTCGAGACTCATGTAGAAACCGACGTCGCCCCTTTCCACAGTCATGGTCCGGCCCAGTACGCCGGTGTCGAACCTCTGCTTGCCGCGCGGATCATACAACATGCCGAAGCGGTAGTTGCCCGGCAGGTCACCGTTACGGCTGGGAATCTTGACCTTGAAATCGGTCTGGAAGTAACCGAAGAAGGACGCGTCGTCGTGGAACGCGGTGTCGAAACCCGTCCTGAACAACCTCGCGTTGCCGTCGGCTCCGCCGATGGTCAGGGTCAGCCACTCGGTAGGGTTCACGAACATCGTGGCTCCCAGGCCGATGGTCAGCGGGATGACGGCGTTGTTGTTATCCAGGTAGGTGTTGAAGAACTGCTTGTCTTCGGAGTTGGCATAGGCGTTGCGATCCAGGGCGGTCTGCTGATCCAGGTAGCCGACCTGAAACACCAGCTTGCGATCGAAGAAGCTCTGCTGGTAGCGACACACGTCGATGTAGATGACCTTGTCCCCATCCGCGTCGTCGAAGGGCTCGCCCAGGGCTCCCACCTTGTCGTTGATGTTGCGGCTGAAGTGCCCCTTGGGCCAAACGAACAGCTCGCCGCCGGGAATCAATCCCATCTTCTCGAAGTCCACCCACATCAGCACGTCCCAAGTGCCGCTGTTTCGCTGGGCATTGTTCAGGTCCCGGCCGCCGTTGGTCAGAATGCCGTAGAAGTGGTTGTAGTAAATGCCGAACTTGATGCCGTGGTCCTCGAGCTCGGTGCGGACGCCGCCCCAGTCACCGAGCATGTAGGGCTGCTCGAACCAGCTCTTGCGGGCCTCGGGTTCAAGCATCTCCTCGGCCTCTTTGCGCGTCACGTCGCTTTCGGGCGCCTCCTCCAGCTCCTCCAACTCGCGCTCGACGGCCTCCTCCGTCGGGGGCCCGGGCTGCGTCGCCGGCGGTGGTTGCTGGGCCATCGCCGTCGGACCGCGGCCGGCCGCCAGGGCGACCATCAGGCCGAGGCCAAGAAGGGTTGTTCGAGCGTCAATGATCCCGGGTCCAAACCGCCTGCCCCCCCTGTCCCTAGAGCGTGTCCTGCACATGTCGTAGTCGGTCCCTTTCGAGATTCCCTGTTGCGGTCTTGCCCGGGAAACGGGTTTGGCTGAGACTTCACCCGAAGCTATGACGGAGCTCCGCTGCCGGCCGGCAGCGGGGCATGCTGAATGGCCTTCCGCGGCCGCCGCCCTGAGATATGCACAACGCGTGCCAACCCCCTCGGACGCGGTATGGAGGCCACCTGAGCGGGGCCGGAAAGGAATTCCTGGCTCGCGTGGGGAATCTTCCACACCGCCGACATGCGGCCATGAGATCGGCTGCCGACGCCGGCCCCGGGAGGGACCGGCCGACCGGAAGGCGGCTCAGTCCAGGGATTGGAGGCGAAAGACGCTGTGGCATGCGTTGCAGGTCGCAGTCAGGCGGTCCATGGCCTCGAACATGCCCTCTCGGGACTTCCTGTCGGCCTGCTCCTTGAGGCGGAGGGCGTCCTCCTCCAGCTTCTTAACCAGTTTCATGAAAAGCTCGCGCTCCTCCTCATCCAGATCGCCTGCCGGCACGGCGCCCGGTATGCGATGGGCTGTCTCGGCTAACTGCTGAGCCACCTCGGCGGCCTCCGCCTTCTTACGGTGCCTGTAGGGCTCGGTCTCATACTCCGGCGGAAGATATTGATACCGCAGTTCGTCGAGCACATACATGAGCTGTTCAAGTCGTTCGCCGTGGACAGCGTGCAGCGCGGGGGGGCCGGTGTCGGCCAGCTTCATCTCGTACTGGACCCGCTGCGACTGGCATGAGGCCAGTATCACGGGCAGACACACAACTGCCGCCCCGGCGGCCAGGACCTTCGGGGCCAGGGAATCCGACATTCTGATTATGCCTCCAGATTGAACTCAGGTCCGGCGGGTTCAGCTCAGCCGCGTGGTACCGGCGTCGACCTCGCGGCCGAGACCGCCCCTCGCAGCAGGGCACAGACGCTACCCGGCGCTATGCCAACTGCCCATGTCTTCGGTGAACACGGAGGTCACCAAGAGGTTCTCGCTCTCCTCGTGATGGTCCAGGTAACCCAGGTAGTTCTCGATGCGCTTGTACACGTCCCTGATTTGAAGGCTATCGTCAGGCGTCAACTGGTGCAGGGTTTCGTGAATGGAGTTCATGATCTCCATCAATTCCCTGTGCTCGTGATGAAGGCGCTCGACCTGGGGTGTCAGGGTAGGGCGCTGCTCAAGCACAGGCTGCATGTACCCGCCCTCCTCCTCCAGGGCCATGTGTTTGATCTGGTGGGCTCGCAGATGATCGAAGCGGTCCCGGACCTCCTCCAGCCACTGGGCTCGCCCCCCGCCGGTGGGCGCGGGCAGTCTCTCGCGCAGGCGTCCCACGAGTTCCTGAATCCTGCGATACTCCTGCTGCATCCAAGATGCGATGTTCTCAGCGTCCATCGAAACCTCTCCTCTCTTGGGACGATCAGTGGCCCTTGCGAGGCTGAGCATCGGGCCTAAACGGGCCTGCGTCAAGCCTCAGCGTAAGCGGCAGTCAGGCCTTAACCGGGTTCTGGCCCGGCCGGGCGGCGGTGAATGCGGGGACCGAACCATAGCAGCAACACCCCGACCGCCACCTGACACCAGCCCAGCCACAGGCCCCAGCGAATGGCTTGCCCGGGATCGCGAGCCGCCAACCGGATCACCACAAGCCCCAGCGTCAAAAGCACCAGTGAGGCGAGCCAGGTCCAACGACGTGCCGCGAGGCTGAGCCCGCACAGCCAAATGGCCGCAACCATGACCAGTTCACGCCCCAGGGGGAATACTGCCATCCCGAAAGACAGATGCGAGGTCCAGCCGCGCACGCTGGCCCAGTTGAAGCGATAGCCCGTCGCCGTGGGCTCGAAGGTCTTGGCCCCGGCCGGTCCCATGAGTTCGCCGTGCTCGGTCCAGACCCATATGTGCAGGGGATTGCCGACCAGCCGGGCCTCGTAGCCCAGCCCTCGCAGGAGCGACGCGGCCACGACGGCGCGGCCGTCGCAGTCTTCGCGGCCCATCTGGACGACCTCCGCCACCGTGGGCGTGTATTCCATCACGCCCCAGGTGTTCCAGTCCCAATCGTAGGGGACCTTCTCGATGACGAAGGATTGCACGCGGGCAAGGAGGTCCTCCTGATCCGCCGGCGGCTCGGCACCGAGGCGCGACTCCAGTTCCTCCCGCCACGCCTGCATGGCCGGCTCGTCCGGGTTCACCAGTCCGTTCATGTTCGTCAGATGCCGGTACGCCCGCACCAGCAATCCCGGCCTCGGATACGTGATGCCCACCAGCACAACGAGGAGGAACAGGCCCTTTACGCCCCACCGCACAGGCCGCCGCAGCCGATTTACACGTCCGATCAGGTGCATGGCTGCATTCTCTCCGACAAACGACAGCTCGCGCGCAGGGCTTCGCACGGCAGCGCCGCGCTATGTCCAACGAGTGCCCCCAGCCGGAGATTCTCGGTCGAGCCAGGTTGCCGTCAACCGACACGTTGCCGAGGGGTTCGAGGTTTGTTAGGCTGCCGCTTATCGGGCGTCCGTTCTGCGCGATCGCGTGCATTTCAATTCATATCACAAAAGAGCGGAGACCGACGTGACAGAAACAGCC
>CP070685.1:1635510-1646925 GCA_020352895.1 Phycisphaerales bacterium | reverse complement strand
GCGCCGCGTCAACCGCTTCCTGCCCGCCGTACGCCTTGGTGACGTCGAAGCCTCGCATTTCCAGTCGCCGGGCGATGGAATCCACGAATTGTGTTTCGTCGTCAACGATGAGCAGCTTTACATTCTCGGGCATGATGAGCCTCCAGGGAGTCTAGAACCCAAGCCAGCGCCAATAGCCGAAGAACGTCCAGAACCACAACACGCCGAAGCACAAGACGAGCACTACCGATCCGTGCTTAAGGAAGTCCGCAAGTGTGACGAGTTGCTCGCCGGTGACCGGGTCCTTGGCCAGAGCATAAGCGATGGCGTTGTTGGGCGTACCGATGATCATCATATGTGCGAAGGACGAGGCGAACGACGTGGCGAGCCCGATCATCCACGGAGGAGTGTCGGAGATCATAGCCATCGGCACGGTTACGGGTCCGATGGCTGAGACGGTGGCCCCGTCGCTCATGAAGTTGGTTGTGATTCCGGTGAACAGGCTCGTGGCCATGGCGAGCCCTTCGCCGCCGCGCATGAATTCAGGCAGCGTGCCGATGAAGGCGTCGGCCAAATAGAGGGCCGCACCGGAGACGGCCAGTCCCTTGCCCAGGGCGCAGGCGCTCGCGTAGAGGGCCACGACCTCCCAGGGGATCTTGATGACGTCCCGCCAGCCAATGACCCGCAGCAGGTTGAGCACGACGATGCAGAGGATCGCCGGCCCGCCCATCCCGACCCGATTGCTCAATGTGATCCACATCAGGATGAGGCCCAGCAGCACGGCGGCGGTAATATACTCCGCCCTGGTCATCGGGCCGATCTTGGCCACGGCTCCTCGAACGATGGCCGAGGCGTCCAGCGATTTGACCTTCACGCGGCGGTGGAAGAAGAGGTAGAAGTACGAGGCGATCACCAGGGCCATGACCGGGACGAAGGGTAGGCCGTACTTGACCCATTGCCAGAACGTCGGGGGCTCGCAGTAGTCGGCCAGAATGCCGAGCATGACGGCGTTGCGGCCTCCGGCGGCCGGCGACCCCGGCCCTCCGCAGTTGGCCGCGAAGCAGATGCAGAGCACGAACATAATGGCCAGGTGCCGATCCTGCTTGATGCCCGCGGCCTGCGTCGATGTGGCGTAGACCATCATGAACATGGGCATAATGAAGGCGACCAGCGCGTGCTCGGAAACGAAGGCGCACGCGACGGCCAGCAAGGGGAGGAAGAGGAACAATAGGCGCCGCAGTGAATTGCAGGGGCTCAGCAGGAGCAAGCCGATGCGTCGATCGAGCCCGGTCTTTCCGATGGCCGTGGCGATAACCAGCACGCCGAAGATGAAGATCACCGCGTCCTTGGCGTAGGCCTGGGCGATGTCGTCGGGGCGCAGGACGCCGAGAAAGTACATGTTCACGCCGACGAGGAGGGCCGTTACGCCGATCGGGACCGCGCCGCTGGCCCAGAAGAGCGCGGCCAGGACGAGGGTGCCGAGCATGGCCTTGGCCCGAAACGCCGTCTCCGCCGCGGTCAGGGATCGTTCGCGCTTCTCGCCGTCTTCGTCGTACTCGGTCACGTACAGGTCGTACTTGCGCGCGTAGTAATCAGCGATGCTCTCTCCCCTCTGCATCTTGGCGTAGGCGGCGTAGCCCAGATTGAGGTCGGCGGGGTGACCGGTCTTGGGCGCGGAGAGCAGCCGTTGCAAGCGGTCAGGTACGGGGGCCAGGAGGACGGCCAGGAAGAGCCCCAGGCCGAGCAGGATGAGGCCCGGGCGTGAGTTATGCGAGCCGATCAGCCACTTGAGCCTGGAGCCGCGTTCCACGTGAGGAATCTCGTGTCGGGCCATGGCGTAGACCTTCTCGGCTCGCGCGGCTTCGATGACCTCGACCAGCTCGTCCAGCCCGCAGGGCTTTTGCAGGTAGGCGTAGGCGTCCAGGCGACCTGTCTCGACGGCCGAGGCCATGCTGCCGTGGCCAGTCAACATGATCACCTGCAGCTCGGGGCGGAACTGCTTGATTTCCTTGAGCACCTGCTCGCCGCTCATGCCTGGCATTCTGCGGTCGAGAACGATCACGTCGATATCCGGGTCCGCCCGGACGGTTTTGAGGGCGTCAATCCCGCTGCCCAGCTCGCACGATTCGAAGCCGCGCATGGACAGCCGCCGCGCCAGCGAGGTGCGGAACCCCTCCTCATCATCGATTAACAGCACCTTGGACATTCATTCGCTCCGGGGTATAGCGTTCAGTCCGTCATCGCGCTCATGAAAGTGGCGATCTCCGCGATCAGGTCAGACAGACGCAGGATGCCGATGACCTCCCCCTGCTCCGTGACCAGGATGGAGAGCGTCTGACAGGTGACGATCTTGTGAATCGCTTCGGTGAGCATGGCGTCCCCATTGATGCGCTCCGTGACCGGGCTCATGAAGTCCTTTACTTTCAGCGAACTCGCCCGCCGGCAGAGGACTGACAGGTTGTCCTGCCAGAACTCCAGGCTGTTCATCATGATCCCGACGAATTCCGAGTCTACGCCGGCCCGGTCGAGCCGCCCGAGATCATCCTTGAGGCGGCCTCTCGGCTCGAGCGCCTTGAGGAAGGCCAACTGGCCGACCTTACCAACAATCTTCTCCTGGCGATTTCTGACGAGGACAGCGCGGTGTGGAGGACGTCCAGGGGCGAGTCCCTGCCGTGACTGCTCGAGCACCTGGATGGCCTCGCGGAACGTCGCGTCCTCCGTTACTATGGCGTATTCGTCCAGGGGTACCATCACGTCCTTCACGCGTTTGGCGTCGAGTGAGCCGTCCATGTGTTGGCACCTCCATTGTGGGTGGCGGGCCGACCGAGCGGCAGCACAATGGTGAAGCTGCTGCCTTGGGCCGGAACGCTCTGCACGAGAATCGTGCCGCCCAGGCTTTTGGCGATACTATAACTGACCGGTAGGCCCAACCCCGTGCCCTTGCCCACTTCTTTGGTTGTGAAGAAGGGCATGAAGATCTTGTTCAGCTCCGCCTGCGTCATGCCCTTGCCGTTATCGATGACGGCCAGATGGAGCTTGTCATCCTCGCGCGCCGTGGTGATGGTGATCCTGCCCTTCCGGCCTTCCATCGCGTCCACGGCATTGTTAATCAAGTTGACGAGAACCTGCTGCAACTGGTGCTGGTCGGTGACGACGGTGGAAACGTCACGGCTGTATTCCTTGACCATCTCAATATTGGACACGGCCAGTTCGTGGCCGAGCATCCCGTCGACGACCTCGTTAATGAGGGCGTGGATGTCGTGTTCTTGCTCGTTCACCTCCGTCCTACGGACGAAATTGAGCAGCTTACGAGTGATGTCCCTACAGCGAAAGGCGGCCTGCTGAATGTTGTCCAGGTGCGAGCCGACCTCGTCCATCGTAACTTTCTGGTTGAACTGCGGATCGATCAGGTCTTTCAGCAGGCCAGCTTCCTCGGTAATGACGGCCAGGGGGTTGTTGATTTCATGAGCAATGCCACCCGCCAATTCACCGACCGAGGCCAGCTTAGCGGCGTGTTCCAGTTGGGCCCGGGCCTGGTCGGTTTCCTCCTGGTATGCGACCAGCTTGCCGGCCCGCACCAGGATAACGCAGAATACGATGAGAGCCACGATGACCGACATGATCACCGTTCTCCCAAAGGGTCCCGAGAACAGCATGGCGGGCTGTCGTTGGGACTCTCGAACGATTAGCGCCCAGTCGGCAGTCTTGAGCCACGAGTAGGCGTAGTCCATGCGCCGGCCGTTGAAGCGCGCCGACTCGGTGCCCACGTCGGGTTTCGCTGGGGGAATGATGGGCGAGACCTCGAGCGGCTGGCCCACCTGTGGCGGGACGAGTTGATACTGACCCGCCGGATTGAGAGTGTAGGCGAGCACTTCATCGGAGCCTTCCAGCGTGGAGACATACTCGTAGAGTTTTTGAGGGCTGAGCGTGGCCCGAAAAACACAGTGCTGGCCGTCCACGATGCGGCTGACGCCGATGGTGAAGTGGGGTTCTCCTCGAAATCCGAGGTAGATGTCGGTGATGATAAAGCCTTCCCCTCTGGCCCGCAGGGTCTGAAACCAGCGTTGCTCAGCGTAGTCGCGGTCTTCCAACGTCGGGTGGGGGCCGGCATACGCCACCTGCTTGCCGCTCTCGTCGAAGAAGCCCACGTCGATGAAGGAGTTGCTGTCCAGCCTGAGGCTGGAGAGATAGCGATGCATTTCCTCCGGTGAGGGGGGCACCGAGAGTTGTGGGTCGCGGATGAGGTTGGTGACATTAACCACGCGTTCCCGCATAAACAGGTCGAGGGTGTTCGACTGGTTCTCGGCGATCGACCTGAGGTGCATGCGCCGTCTTTCGGCAAGGAGCATCCCGTATTGGGTCAGGAAGAGCCCGGTGAGCACAATGAGGGGAACAAGATAGGTGAGCAGCAGCCGAAGGACGTGTCTGCGTTGCAGGGCACGGTAGTCACGCCCGCTCGGCGTCTGTCCGGTTACGCCGCCCGCTCGGTAAACGGAAGGGCTGTCACGCATATCAAAGCTGACCGACCGATTAGCGGCCCGGCCCCCCAATGCATGACGACTCAAACGTTCCCTGGTCGCTACCTCCGGCCACCGTACCAGGCCGCCCGCGCCCGAACCGCGCTCCTGCCTTCGGATTGCGCCTCGGTGAAGCGGACAGTGTCTGGCGACGCCGACTGTCGGAACGCGCTACGTCGGCATTCTGCACTCGCAGATCCAGCGATCCTGATTCTATTCGTCTCTGCGGCACCTGTGCAAGTGAGAGGATGTGCCGGAGTGCGAGCGTGTCATGTTAACACGGTTGCGGCTTCTAAGGCGCTGTGTCCTTCAGTGCCTTCGATGACCGGCAGTGTCAATACCTCGGTCGTAACTAAGGTTCCTGCAAGCAGTTACTGCATCTTTAGCATGATCGTACTTGCTCGTTGCCTCCCGCGGCGGCCGGCGCCGAGCCTGTCATTGGTGAAGGTGCGAGGCGCTGCGGTACCCGGTCAACCATGTTGGTGATGTCGGTGTCGACCGCCTCCGCGATGATTCACGTGGCAGGCATCGGGCTGGCTCTAGTCCCGGCCGCGCAGGCTAGCTCCGCCGTGTGGCCCGTTTGGGGTGCCAGCGGGGATATGACCGGTGCGGCCATGGAAGTCGTCTCCTGACCGCTATCGTCGTGGCCCGAGTTCGGTGACCTTGGACGGACAGCGGCAGCATCGATGGAAGGCAAGCCGAATGCGAATGGGGTGTTTCCATTGGGAGCCCTCGTCGTGTCCTCTGGCGGCGCCGCTCGTGATGGCTACGCTTGCGGCCGGAGTAGGCCCGCCTGACTCGAAGGGGAGTGCGGTTGCTCCCAGTCGCGGACATCCGGATGCGCTTGGCCGTGCATCGTCACCGGTGGGGGGTGGCGTCCCTGGGGCTGCGTGCGGGTTCTCCTCGACGCCCTCGGGCTCTTGTGGTACACTAAGGCCGACGCTGCATGAAGGGCCGTGGAGGCGCTAAAGCATCGTCTTAAGGATCGCTGCCGCCGTGGGCGGCTGTATTGATTGACTGGGCGCGCTGCTGTTCGGGAGCGCGTTGCGGTGTGAAGCTCGACGTTGCGACTCGTCTGGAAACGCTGGCGGATAGGCAGTGACGAAGGGAAAGAACCCGCCAAGCCGCGCTGAATGCGAGGCTTCGTGTTCAGAGCGCTTGACAGATCGGATCGAGGGCACATCGGACAGGACATGGGCTAGCCCCTGTCGAACGAGGGCACGGATGACATGAGAGAGACGCTCGTACAGGACATCATGGTTCCCCTCGAGGAGTATCCTTGCATAGCCGAGACGCATACCCTTCGCCAAGCCATCGAGGAGATGGGGAAGGCGCAGATCATGAAGGGGAGGCAGGCTTCTCTTCCCCGGACGGCCCTGGTTTTCGATGAGAGTTTCAATGAACTCCTGGGGATGCTCAGGCGCCGGGACATCATGCGGGGACTGGAGCCGAGGTTTCTGGTCAGTGGATCTTTGGAATATCGGCAGAAGCTCTTCGATGTGGGTATCGATCCGAACCTCTCTGAACTCGGCTATGACACCATCATTGCCCGGATTCGCAAACGGGCCAACCGTTTGGTCAAGGAGTTCATGATGCCCATCAGGGCGACGATCGACTGTAATGACCACATCATGAAAGCCATGAACGAAATGGTTGACCAGAATATCAGCCTGCTTCCGGTGCTCAAGGAGGGTAACATCGTCGGGGTGGTGCGTTCGGTGGATGTGCTGAACGAGGTCGCTGTTATCCTCAGTCCTTGATTGACAAATTCCTGCGTGCCCAATGGAAACCGCCACGAGATCGACCGATACGAAACGGAAGGACCAGCGCGAAGGCACCGCTGCGGCTGCAGCCGGCATCCGCCTGGTGGGTGAGGCCCGGTGGGTCAACTGGAAGAAGCACATCTGCCTGGCCGTGGGCGTGATATTGTTCTGCCTGGTGTACTTCTATCCGCCTTTTTCAGATGCCATAGATCCCAGCGGAGAGCACTTCGCGCTCACCCATGAGGGCAAGGCTGCTCTGGCCCTGTTCTTGCTGGCGGCTACGTGGTGGGTTTTCGAGGTGATACCCATCGGCGTGACCAGCATCGCCATCGGCGTGATTCAGGTTCTGTTCCTGATCAGGCCGGCCAAGGTGGCCTTTGGCGATTTCATGGATCCATCCGTATGGTTCATTATTGGTTCGATTACCATCGGCATGGTGTTCACCCAGACCGGCCTGACCAAGAGACTGGCCTATGGCATGTTGGTTATGGTGGGTGAGAGGACCAGCATGATCTACCTGGGCAGTTTTGTCGTCACGGCGGGGCTGACCTTGATCATGGCACACACCGCCGTGGCCGCCACCATTTATCCCCTTCTCATGGCGATCTACGCCCTCTACACCGAGGACGAGAAACCGACGCGGTTCGGCAGGGGTCTGTTCATTGGCATGGCTTTCGTGGCCGGCGCGGGGAGCATCATCACCTTGCTGGGAGCGGCTCGCGGGGCCGTGGCCATCGGATTCTACAAGGGCATCGTCGGGCGTGAAGTGTCCTTCTTTGAACTCACGTATTACATGTTTCCCATCGGGTGCATCATGGTGTTCCTGCTTTGGGGATTTTGCATGGTCATGTTCAAGCCTGAGAAGCGAACCATCCCGGGTCTCCGGGAACGGGCCAGAATGCTATACAGCAGGCTTGGGCCGATCACTCTTCGTGAGATCACTTCTCTGGTGATTGTTTTTTCAGCCATAGGGGTCATGAGCCTGCGCTCCTTCGTCCCCCTGTTTGAGCCGCTGAACAAGAGCGCCATCATTCTCGTGGCCACCGTTCTGTTCTTTATCCTCGAGATCCTCACGATCAAGGATCTGGAGAACATTCCCTGGAATATCGTCCTGCTTTTCGGCGGAGCCATGAGCATCGGTTTTTGTTTGTGGGAGACAGGTTGTGCGAAGTGGCTGGCGGTGAAATGGCTGGTTCTTTTCCAGAATGCGCCCGGTTTTGTCTTCATTATGGGTACGGCACTGTTCGTGATGGTCATGACCAACCTGATCATGAACGTGGCCGCCATCGCCATCTCCCTGCCCGTGGCCCTGGAGATCGCCAAGTACCTCAACGTGGCGCCTGAAGTCATTCTGTTCGCTTCGCTGGTCACCGCAGGGATGCCCTTCCTGCTGCTGGTCGGCGCGGCCCCCAACGCGATTGCCTACGAGAGCAGGCAGTTCACTGCGGGCACGTTTTTCGTATCCGGCATTCCAGCCAGCATCATGCTGATGGTTGTGTTGGGGGTTTTCGTGTGGCTGATCTGGCCCCTCATGGGCATGCCCATCGAGGTTGTATGGGACAATGGCTCCGGGCCCTGACGCGTTTCGCTCGAAGGAAGACGTCCAAGGCGGCGTGGCAGGCGGCCAGCCCGGAGGTGAACCGTCTGGATGCAGGACGGGAATCGGAGCGGCTCCAGGCCGTGGCGTGCTGCGCCCTGGTTTGGCCCCTGGGCTCCTCGGCCGTCCCTGGGTAGGGGGAATCCGGCTTGCCTGGCCTCGCGGCGGCCAGGTATGCGCATCGGGGCTTCGGTTCCGCGCCTCTGAGGACTTGTGAGGATGGTTTCGGCCGGCTACGTGCCCGTCAAGCCAGGCGTCGGTTGGTGGTAGGGCTCTCGGCTGTGGGCAGTAGCTTCGGTGGATCGGCAGACAGGGGCATGCCGATGTTTCGGGCGGTGTCGCCGCCCTGTTGTGGGGCACTTAGGGGTGCTCCAGTCTGGTCCGGCCACTGGCCGCTAAGCTCCCTGCGTCGCCGGAAGGGTAAGGGGCCTGGGATCGCTCGAGGCCGGCCCGAAGGGCCGTTTCTGGCAGGCCATGACGCGGCGTGCTAATCTGACACATTCTGCAGAAATCCGCGGCTGGGGGTTGACTTTACCGGGCGGGGGCTGTATTTTGTTGCCTGTAGAAAATAATGACGGGGTTAATGAAGTGTCCCCGGATTCCGGTCAAATAGCACGGCCGGGAAGCCCGCTTGACGCGGGGGGAGCGAACGGGTCGTCTCGGCTTTTTTCTCTGCTGCGGCACAGCCATATCTTTGCCACGGCAGTGCAGGAGATCCTGGAGCTTAAGTTGCTTCGGGAAATTACTCCCTGTCCATTAACAGCGTTGCAGTTCCATCTGCTCAAGCTGCTTTCGTTGAATGGCCAGCATCAGGTGGGGGAGGTGGCCCACTTTCTGGGTGTGAGTCCGCCAGCGGCCACCAAGAACATCGACAAGCTTGCCCGATTCGGCCTGGTGGTGCGTAGTCCGTGTACTGGAGATCGTCGGGCGACCCTGCTCTCGGCCAGCCGCAAGGGTCGACGTCTGGTGCGAGAGTACGAGAAGCTCAAGGCCGAGCGCGTGTCGCCAGTACTGGATCGCTTCCAACAGCAGGAGTTGGATATGCTGTCCAGCCTGCTTGAGCGTTTTTCAGTGGCTCTGCTCGATATGGATCAGAGCGTGGACAGCTTTTGTTTGCGATGTGCCGGGTACATCGATAAGGATTGTTCAGTGGGGCGGCTTGGCGGCGGCTGTCCCTATCAGAAGAGCCGTGAGAATCGCCCGGGCGGCGACCATATGGAGAAGCTTTCATGACCTCCATGTCGGCAGGTCGGTTGTTTCCGCTCGACACGGCTTCAGGAGTGGCATCGTCTCTATCGAGGAGGGCCGCATGAAATACTGGCGAAAACCTCTGGATTTCGATCAAGTCAAGGTCCCGCACGGGGAAGTGCACATTATCGCGGAACGCTGCAAAGGCTGCGGGTTCTGCGTGGAGTACTGTCCGAAGGACGTGCTTGTCATGTCCGCGCGGTTTAACCGAAAGGGCTACCACCCGCCCGAGGTGGTGAAGCACGGGGAGTGCATTAACTGCAACCTATGCGAGATGATCTGCCCCGACTTTGCCATCTACAGCGTGGAGGCGGCCAACGGCGAAGTAGTCCCGGATGCCGGGGACGACCGTTCCGGGGAGTGTGAGCACCCGGAACCCGTTGCCAGCGGCGCAGGGAAGGAGGATGGCAATTGAAAGCTGAACCTGCGGGCGTCCTGACGGGCGCCCACTACCTGGATGGTGATTTCGCTTGCGGTGAAGGGGCTATGGCTGCGGGTTGTCGCTTCGTGGCCGGTTACCCGATCACGCCCTCGACGGAAGTGGTCGAGCGAATGTCGCGCCGCTTTCCCATGATGGGCGGCACGTTCATTCAGATGGAGGATGAACTGGCCAGCATGGCCGCCGTGGTCGGGGCTTCATGGACGGGAACGAAGTCGATGACCGTCACCAGCGGCCCGGGCTTCAGCCTGATGATGGAGAACATCGGTCTGGGGGCCATGATGGAGACGCCCTGCGTGGTCGTCAACGTGCAGCGCGGCGGTCCGTCCACCGGGCTGCCGACCATGGTCGGGCAGGCGGACATGATGCAGGCCAGATGGGGATCGCACGGCGATTACGAGCTGATTGCCCTTTGCCCGCAGTCGCCGCAGGAGGCTTTCGACTTGACTATCGACGCCTTCAACCTGTCCGAACTCTACCGCGTGCCGGTCATGTTCATGATGGACGAATGCGTCGGGCATATGACTGAGAAGGTGGTCATTCCCGCAGCCGACGAGATCGAGGTCGTGCCGCGGAAGTTGACTTCCAAGGCCCCCGGGCAGTTCTGGCCGTATACGGTGAATGAGAGCGAGATCCCCGAGTTTGCACGCGCCGGCGACGGGTACCGCTTTCACACCACGGGTTTAACTCACGACGAGCGCGGCTATCCAGAGATGAGCGCCTCGTGTCAGGAGAAGTGCGTACGCCGCCTCTTGGATAAGATCAGGAATCACGCCGACGAGATCGTCCGCTTCAACGAGGACCAGACTGATGGTGCCGACGTCGTGGTGGTCACGTACGGGATCACGGCCCGTGTGGCCCGGATGGGCATCGATTTGGCCCGCAAGAAAGGCATCAAGGTCGGCGTGATCAGGCTGATCGTGGTATGGCCGTTCCCTGAAAAGCGCATTCGGGAGCTTGCAGGACAGGTCAAAACGTTTGTCGTACCGGAGATCAATTACGGGCAGATGGTCCTGGAGGTCGAGCGTTGTGCCGCCGGGAGAGCACCTGCCGTCCTCGTGCCCCACCCCGGGGGAGGGGTGCATGACCCGCAGGTCATTGCCGACGCCATACTGAGGGCAGCAAAATGAGCGTATCCGTCGAACAAACCGAGCTGGAGGCAGCAAAGCATCCCGTCGCCCCGTTCCTACGCATGGACCGGATGCCCCACATTTGGTGTCCGACCTGTGGCATCGGGACGGCCGTCAAGTGTTACACGACGGCGTTGGAGGAGTCCGGCGTGGACTTAGACAAAGCCGTCATTGTGTCGGGAATCGGCTGTACCGGGCGCGTGGCCGGCTACATGAACCTGGACGCGTTTCACACCACGCATGGGCGGGCTATTCCGTTTGCCACCGGGTTAAAGCTGGGGCGGCCTGAGCTGCTCGTGACGGTCTTCTCCGGAGACGGCGACCTGGCGGGAATCGGCGGCAATCACCTCATCCATGCGGCCCGCCGCAATATCGACATGCTGGTGATCCTGGTCAACAACTTCATCTACGGAATGACCGGTGGGCAGAACGCTCCGACGACGCCGGAGACGGCTCGCTCCTCGACTATGCCCTACGGGAACTTTGAACGGCCGTTCAACCTGCCGCACCTGGTGGCCTGTTGCGGGGCCAGTTACGTTGCCCGCTGGACCAGCCTGCACATACGTCGGCTGACCTGGTCGATCAAGGAGGCCATAGTCCACAAGGGCTTTCGGTTCATCGAGGTGATCGCACCGTGTTCCACCTTGTACGCTCGTCTGAACAAGCTGGGCACGGGCTTCGATCTGATGAAGTTCTACCACGACAACGCGGAGATCCGCCATGGTGCGGACACGCGCGAAGT
>CP070685.1:1630933-1635410 GCA_020352895.1 Phycisphaerales bacterium | reverse complement strand
GTGACGTTAACGGGCATGGGACAAGTGTTTGCGGTATAGTCAACAGCGGGATCATTGGGACAAGTCGGTACGTTGGTGCTGCGCCGAATGCCGAACTCCTGGTGGCGAACAGAGTAGACAACGACTACACGGTCTACATTCCTTGGGCAAGGACCAATGGCGCAGATGTGATGCTTTATGAATTCGGTGGATGGGTGCAGGAATTTCTGGACGGCTCTTCAAACCTGGAAGTGGCTATCGATGCCGAAGCCGCGCTTGGTATTGTCCAGGTTGTACCTGCGGGGAATCTGGGTGGCAGCGACAAACATGCCCAGGACGACGTGGCTGCTGGCGGCAGCACCAATTTTACTTTCAATGTGCCTGCGTTGGTCACAGCCATTGACTGGGTATATATAACGGCGCTGTGGCGCACTACCGGCAACGACGTAGATTTTGCGGTTACAACTCCGGGTATGCTCGGCGTCACAGTCAATTTGCCTGCGGCGCCCGGTGACACCAACTGGCATAGCATCGTTGCTGCTGATGGCCACACCATATGGTATCGCCGGGAGGATTCGTCCAGGGGAACGGCCAAATATGACATTACCATTGAGAGAGCAACGGTAGGCCTCGGGGCCTGGACCCTGGAAGTGATCAACAACCACGCGACTGATGACGAGCATGTGGACCTGTATATTGCAGATGATCAGACTTCTTGGGCAGGGGGAGCAGTGTGGACTGCATTTCAGTCCGAGGACAACACCGTGACGCGCCCTGCCACGGCAGATAGTGCCATTACGGTCGCATCCTACAGTACGAGAGGGATCGACGTGCTAGCCGGAGATCTGAGCATCTTCAGCCCGACCGGCCCGAGGGTGGATGGACAAGCTATCATGGATATTGCTGCGCCGGGTAACCACGACATAGCCTCCACGATTTCCAAGGATATGGATCGAGACGGAATCGCGGGTCCAGACTTTCCTCTCGGAAGTTATCGACTGTTCGGTGGGACGAGCGCAGCAGGGCCGCATGTCGCTGCTGCAAGCGCTTTGCTGCTCCAGTGGGACTCTACGTTGACTCACGTACAAATAAAGACGATGTTACAGCAGTCGGCTCGAACAGACGGATTCACCGGTGTGACTCCTAACGATGAATGGGGACATGGCAAACTCGATGTTCTGGCCGCGGTGAACGAACCTCCGGTGTGTGACGCAAATGGTCCCTATGCAGCAGACTGTGCGGGTGTCACGACGATGATCGCCCTCGATGGCACGGGAAGCTTCGATCCCAATGCCGGTGACGTCTTGACGTACTCGTGGATCACAGATTGTCCGGGTGGGACCTTTGATGATCCGACCAGCCCGACACCGACCTTGAGCGTGGATTGTTCGTCCACAAGTTGTCCCAATTGCAGCGTGTCCTTGACAATGACCGACCTTGCCGGAGCTTCGGACAGTTGTTCAACTCAGGTGGAGATAAACGATAATGTGCCACCGAACATCACCTGTCCAGCCGGCGTGACGGTCGAGTGTGACGAGACGACAGATCCGTCCAGTACCGGCGAGGCGACGGCAACGGATAACTGCGATCCCGATCCGGTGATCGGCTCCTCGGATGTGGAGACGCCCGGCGACTGTCCACAGGAGAAGACCATCGCCCGTACCTGGACAGCAACAGACACGTGCGGAAATTCAAGTAGCTGTGTGCAGACGATCGAGGTGGTGGACACTACGCCGCCGGATATTACGTGCCCGGCGGATGTGACCGTCACGTGCGGTGAGTCCACCAACCCGGCCGACACGGGGACGGCCAGCGCAGCCGACAACTGCGACCCCGCGCCGGTCGTCGGCTACTCCGACGCCGAAACCTATCCGACATGTCCGGCGGATCCGGTCATGTACACCATTACACGGACCTGGATGGCAACCGACGAGTGCGGCAACGCCCAGAGCTGCGATCAGACGATCACCGTGCTGAAGCTGGTGCTCGATCTGGACATCAAGCCCGGTTCGTGTCCGAATTCGTTCAACCGCAACAGCCACGGTGTACTGCCGGTCGGCCTGCTGGGCACGGCCGATTTCAATCCCACGATGGTCGTTCCGGGCAGTGTGCGTCTGTCGCGCGTGGATTGCGTCGGGGGCACGGCCAACCCGCACGAAGGTCCGCCCGGCCCCCATACGGTAGTCAGCGACGTGGGGACACCATTCACCGGAGACCCGTGCGCGTGCCACGAGCTGACCGGGGACGGGATCGACGACCTGTCGATGAAGTTCAAGACCGACGACGTCGTGCCGGGCCTGCAGCTCGATTCGCTAAATGCCGGCGCCTTGGTGGAACTGGCGGTTACCGGCACGTTGGCTGATGGGTGCGCATTCATCGCAAGGGATTGTGTCCGGCTGGTGCCGCCGGGTACACCACCCGGCCTAGTGGCCGTGCAAGCGGACGTGGGTGGAGCCTGGATCAACGCGCATCCGCTGGATCTCCAGTTGGACGGCGGCGGCTTCGCCGATTTCGAGCGAACGTATCCCTTGGGCACCGTCGTGACCGCGACGGCGGAGCAAACTCACGAAGGCAGACGTTTTGTCGGCTGGCGGCTGGACGGGGAGTTCAGGTCCACCGAGGTGTCCACCGACTTCACGCTCGTGACTGACCAACAGACTCTCAAGGCGGTTCTGCGCTGGCCGGGTGACATGAATGGGGATGACGACGTGGACATGTTCGACTTCGCCACGTTTGTGGCCTGTTATGGCTGCAGCGCCCCGAATCCGCCGCAATGCAATCGGCAAGACCTCGCCTGCTGCGACCTGGATGGCTCCGGTACCGTCGATCTGGCCGATTTCGCCACCTTCGCCGCCTGGTACGGCCTGCAAACAACCCAAACCGGCCCGGACTGAGTGCAAATGTGATTCGAGCGGACGTCGTGACAGCGCTGTCGCCGTGAGCCAAGCGGCTTGCACAACAGGCCCTCCCAAACCTGCTGCCTCACGGCTGGGTCTTGAGGACGCGTAAGGAGACTCTCTTGCCCACTCTGGCCTGCCCCCGAAAGTTGTTACGCTCTCTTTGCTAGTCCCTCATGCCATCCAGTGATACCCATCCGGCTCCTTCCTCCAGTGCTTTTGCGGAGGGCTCTTGAAGCCGGGGGCGCGGGGACAGAGCCACGCCAGTAATCCGACATCCGCACCATCGGCCGGTGCCGCTCGTGACTAATCCAGCACAACCCGCCTCTTCAGCCGCCCGGTCAGCTGGCTCACGTTGGCCGGATCGAGCATCTGGCTCCGCAGCACCTGGCAGGCCTCGGCCAGCTTGGCGGCCACGTCGGGCTGCTGGGCGAGGTCCTGACCGGTCAGCCCGGCGATCGCGGCCTTGAGCTGCTGCAGCTTGCCCGCGGCCTCGCCGTCCCCGAACACGTATATGCTGTGGAAGGTCTCGATCTTGCGGCGGATGGCCTGCAGCGTCTTGCCGTGGACCTGGCCTTTCTGCTCGACGACCTGGTCGCAGAACTCGGCGACTTCTTTTCGGAAGCCCAGCACGTACTGCTCGACGAACGCTTCGAACACATCACCGTTGACGGCTCCATCGACGACGGTCGAACACCGCATGCCTTCGATGCCCAGTGCCGCGATCGGCGTGGTCGTCTGCCAGTGTCCGTGCGGCCTCTTGTCGACCAGGCGTTCACCACGCGGCGCACGCCCGCGAAGCCGGGTCATGTTGGTCTTGGCCCACGTTTCATCGATGAAGATCAATCGTTTGGCATCCGTGTCCTGGGACCAGGAACGCCACTGGGCCCGTCGTTGTAAGATATCCGGGCGGTCTTGTTCCGCCGCACGGATCGTTTTTTTGAACGAAAGCCCCATCTGTCTCAGGGCTTTGCAGAGTGTGGAGAGGGCACACTGAACGCCGAGCAATCTGCGGAGTTCCGCCAGCGTCGCGCCCGGGTGCGCGCCAACCAACGCGGCCAGTCGCCCCCGATCGACGATCGTGACACCCGGACCACCCATCGGCCGGTGCGTCGTCTCGCCCGTCTCACGTCGCCGCTGCTTCACACGCCGCGCCCACGCCGAACTCACATGGAAGGTCACCGCGATCTGTTTCGTCTTCATGCCTCGGTCGTACGCCCGGAGCACCCGCTCCCGGAGGTCTTGCGAATACGGTCGTGCCATCCGTGACTCCTTCCCGCCCGCAACTCGGGCCAAGAATGAATCTACGGAGGCAGACAACCGGGCGCAACCCGAACAGGCGCCTAACGCGCTACAAGATCAGTGAAACCGCTCTGGGTATCGAGGCCGGCTTCAGCACTCACTTGGGCCCGGGCGAGCGACGGGCGCGATTGGGAGCCTTATTGGCTTCCCGTGTAGTTCACGGCGAACGTGGCGAAGTCGTTTAGGTCTATTAAGCCGTCGTCGTTCATATCGCAAGCTTCGGACTCGGCCGGAGAGCAGCTTGGCGGCGGCAAGCTCGTCGGAGCGCCGTAGCAGTTCGCGAACGTGGCGAAGTCATT
>CP070685.1:1621726-1630833 GCA_020352895.1 Phycisphaerales bacterium | reverse complement strand
GTGTTGTGCGGCGAGCGCGAGGCCGCGCCAGTGATCAACACGGGCACGCTGTACAGCTAAACCGAGAGATGAACGGCGGCGGCGATCATGGCTGCACGCAAGCAATTCCTACTGCGCATCCCCGCGGACCTGTGGGAGGACCTGAACGTCTGGGCCCGCGACGAGTTGCGGAGTGTCAACGCGCAGATCGAGTACGTGTTGCGCGAGGCGGTGCGGCGACGGAAGAGACGAAGGGAGCAAGACGAGGAGGAACCGCAGGGAGGCGGGTCGCAATAGTGCGGCAGGTTCGTTCCTGCGTCTCTTCTCCGCCGGCCGCTGAGATCCATTTCAAGCGAAGCGCCGTTTCTGTTCTGGACGGACAGACCGGGTTGCGGATGGTGTCCTAAGGCATGAGCGAGGGCGATGCGCCATGGCGAACTTGGTCATGGCTTCGGGGGACCACAGTGTGGTCTGAATATCACCGTCCGGCGGGATCAAGCGTCAGGGTTGGCAGGGGCAGGAGTCGGGAGCAGGCCGTTGAGCAGGGTACGGAGGGTGCGCTTGCAGTCCAGGGCGATGATGTAGAGCGAGGGGACACCCACGAGGGTCAGAACTGTGGCAAAGGCCAGGCCGAAGGCGATGGAGATGCCCATGGGGATGAGGAAACGGGCCTGGAAGGAAGTTTCCATGAGAAGGGGGGCGAGCCCGAGGATGGTGGTGATGGACGTCAGTATGATGGCACGGAGGCGGCTGCGTCCGCCCATGACAACGGCCTCGATGTCTTCGATGCCTTCCTTGCGACGCCGGTTGATGAAGTCCACCAGGATGAGTGAGTCGTTGACTACGATGCCGGTCAGGGCCACCAGGCCGATCAGGGAGAGGATGGTGATGGGGAAGCCCATGACATGATGGCCGACGACGACGCCGACCACGCCGAAGGGGATGGCAGCCATGACGATGAGCGGCTGGACGTAGTTCTTGAACAGGCCGGCCAGAATCACGTAGATGAGCATGACGGCGATGAGGAAATCCTTTTTCAGCGAGCCGAAGGACTTGATGAACTCGCGGGTCTGGCCGCCCAGGGCGATTTTCATGCCGGGGTAACGGGCCTCGATCTGGGGGAAGGACGCGGCCAGGGCAGCGTTGATCTCGCGGGCGTTGCCTCTGGACTCATCCACGTCGGCCATGATGGTGATGGTGCGCTTCTGGTCCTTGCGTTTGATGGAGGCGTAGCTGCTGCCCTCGGTCAGGCGGGCGATCTCGCGGAAGGGCACCAGAGTTCCGTCGGGCGCGGCGATGCGCATGGACTCAATCTGGTAGACGTGTCGGCGGTACTCGGGCGGATAGCGGACCATGATCTTGACGTCCTCGCGGTCGCGCTGGATTTTGCGAGCCTCGAGGCCGTAGAAGGCGGCGCGGACCTGTGTGGCCAGGGACTGGGTGGTGAGCCCGAGGGCTCTGGCCGAGTCGAGCAGTTCGATTTGCACCTCACGCCGGCCGGCGTCGAAGTCGTCGTCGACGTCGAACACGCCGGCGTAGTCACCCAGTTCCTTCTTGTAGTGGTCCGCTGCGGCCAGCAGGTGATCGAGGTTGTCGCTGGAGATCTCGATCTGGATGGCGGCGCCGCCGGGCCCCCCGTGCATGGCATTGAACTTCAGGCTGTTGACTCCGGGGATGTCACGGCATTGAGCACGGAGCTCACGAAGGATGTCCTCGCTGGTGCGCTCGCGCTGGTCGATGGGCTCCAGTTCGATGATGACCTGGCCGAGGTGGGTGGCGATGCCGTCGGCCCCGCCGTCGGTGGCGTACTGGGCACCCATGACGGCGTACATGGACTGGAGCTCGGGGAGTCCGACGGCGGCTTGCTCGATGGCGCTCACGGCCTGGTCGGTTCGCTCGATGGGGGTACCTACGGGCATTTTGAGGCCGGCCAGGAGGGTCTCGGAGTCCATTTTCTGAATGAAGACGATGGGAACGCGGCCACCGAAGACGGCGCCGAGGGCGATCAGGAGCACCGCACAGAGGGTGGCAACGGTGACATAGCGGTAGGAGACGGCCTTGCGCAGGAGTTTCTCGTAGCCGTCCATGAGCCGGTCGCGCAGGAAGTGAGCCTGAATGGCTCGGAGCCTGGCGCTGAAGTGCTGGACGGAGGTGCGCACGTGCGTCTGTCTAGCTTCGTTGGCGGGCTTGAGGGACTGAGCCAGGTGTGAGGGCAGAATCGATAGAGCCTCGAAGAGCGAGACGCTGAGGGCGCACATGACGATGATGGGCAGCACGCCCATGAAATCGCCCATGCGGCCCTCGATGAAGACCAACGGTGCGAAGGCGACGATGGTGGTGATAATGGCACAGACCACGGGCCAGGTCACCGCTTCGGCTCCGACGACGGCGGCGCGCTTGGGCTCCATGCCGTTTTCCACGTGAAAGAAGACGTGCTCGCCGACTATGATGGCGTCGTCCACGAGTAGGCCCAGCACGACGATCATGCCGAACATGCTGATGAGGTTGAGGGTCAGGCCCAGCACTTTCATGACGATCAATGTGCCGAGGATGGCCAGTAGCAGGCCGATCATGACCCAGAGGGCGACGCGCCAGTTGAGGAAGAGGAGCAGTGAGCAGAAGACGAGGATCAGCCCCCAGCGTCCGTTGCGTTTCAGCAGGTCGAGGCGGCCTTCGATGAAGCGGGCGAGATTGGTGGAGGTTTGCATCGAGCCCTCAGGCGGCACGGGATCGTTGTAGGCGGCCTGGTAGATTTGCTCGACGTCGTCACGGATGCCGAGTCGCAGTTTGGTCCTGGCGAGCCAATCTCGCTGGAGCGGCTGGCGCGACTTGCCGGCGACGAAGGCTTTGACCTTGTTGGAGATTTCGATGGCGTCCTGCGAAGCGGTCTTGTAGACGGTGAGGTTGACCGCGGGCTTGGCCTTGAAGCGGCTAGTGATATCGGCGTCCTCGAAGCCGTCGATGACGGTGGCGACGTCTTGCAGGCGGATGACTTTGCCGGTCACGTCGCTGCGGACGATGATTTCGCCGATGGGCTCGGCCTGGTCTTTCTCACCCAAGGTGCGCACCGAGACGTTGGCCTTGGCGGTCTTGATCTGCCCCCCCGGCAGGTCCAGGTTTGCCCGGGCGATGGCTTGGCCGACTTCGGGGAAGGACAAGCCGTACTCGATGAGTCGCTCCGGGGAGACCTCGACACTGATCTCATCGTTGCGTGTGCCGCCCAGGAACACGTCGGTGATGCCAGGGATCAAGAGCAGATCGTCGCGGAGCTTCCTGCCGACGGCTTTGAGTTTTTTCTCATCCAGGTCGCCGAAATAGGCCACGTTAATGACCGGCAGCTTGGGCTCGAACTTGGCGACGAAATTTTCCTCAGCCTCCTCGGGAAAGTCGTCGCGCGGGATGGTATCTATGGCGGCCTTGATGTCAGTCACGATCTGATCGACGTCGTCGACGTCGTTGTAGAGCACGGCCGTGACCATGCTGAGGCCTTCGCTGATCGAGGTCTTGATTTCCTCAATCTCCTCGATGTTCTTGATGGCTTCCTCGATCTTGACGGAGATGCCCTTCTCGACTTCGGCCGGGGTGGCGCCGGGATAGACTGTGGTGATGATGACCTGGTTCGGAGTGCTCTCGGGGAACATCTCGCGGACCAGAGAGAAGCCGCAGATGGTACCGCCCACCAAAATGGTCACAAGAAACAGGTTGACCAGGACGGGATTATCGACGCTGAGTCTGGGCAGGGAGGTCATGGCGGGATCTCCAAGCCGTCGGCGGCGCGGCGGTCAACGAGAGCCGGTGCGGCGACTTCGGCTGCGAGGACTTCCTGCACGCGGACGGTCGCCCCTTCGTACAGCATATCCAGGTTGGTGAGGATGACGCGATCGCCGGGCTGCACATCTCCGCTGACGATGGCGATCTCCTCAACGACGGTCTCGACGTGGACTTTGCGTACGTGGGCTCGATTATCGTTGGCCACGAACAGTTCACCGTTGTCGATGACGCCGCGAGGCACGGCAAGGACCTGCTGCAACAAGGGGCCTTGCACCCGGGCGGTCAGGAAATAGCCCGGAAAGAGCGGCGTTTCCTGTTGGTCGTTGTCCACCATGACATAGGCGGAGAAGGTTCGGCTGCGCACGTCAGCTACGGGTGAGAGTCGGCTGAGCGTACCGGACCAGCGCAAAGCAGGACTGCTGTCCACGGTCAGCGTGCAGGGCGCGCCGGTCTGCACGAGGGGACGGACAGAGACAGGCAGCTCGATGGGCACTTCGATCTTCTTGAGGCAGGTGAGGCGCAGGAGTGGGGTGCCGGGCATAACTCGGTTGCCCATCTGTACCAGCAGGTCGTTGACTTGGCCGTCGAACGGAGCGGTGATCCGGCAGCGTTCTAGGTAGAGGCGGGCCAGCTCGGCTTCCGCCTGGCGCGAGGCCCGGGCCGCGATCAGGTATTGGCGGCGCGGCTCGATGAGGTTCAGTTGATTGACCAGCACTTGTAGTTCGCGGCGGGAGCGGTCGTGAACGCGGCGAGCAAAGTTGTATTCGGTCTTGGAAGCCTCGCCCTTTTCGAAAAGGCCCGAGAGGCGCGAGACCTCTTCGGCATTCACCTCGACCTCGGCTTCGGCGATGGCGATGAGCTGTTCGGTGCTGGCCTTCTCGACGTCGAGTTGAGTGTTCTGGGCATCCAACTCGGCCATGGCGCTGTTGGCACGAGCGAGCCGCTGCGTGTACTCGCGCTCATCCAGGCGGATGAGCAGTTGGCCTTGCCTGACGTTGGCACCATCGTTGATGCCTTCAGGAATCTCGACGATTTCGGCGGCCACTTCGGCGGCCAGGGTGGCCTCGCGATCTGCGCGGGCGCTGCCATAGCCGACGAATATCTGGGGGATATCCCGGGCTGCGAGAGGCAAGGCATCCACAAGCGGCGCCATGGGATTCACATCGCGGCGGGGCGGGAGCGGTCTCGTGGACACAAGCCAAGTGCTGCCCGCGATGCCGACCGCAAGGAGCAGCACGATCAAGAGCAAGGAGAACGCGGTCTTTCGGATACCTTTCAAAGTGCGAATCCTAGCGTCCGTAGTATATCGATCCGGCGGGACGGCGTTCAGCCCGAATGCCGGACGAGCGCTTATCTGCGCCGTGTTAATAATCACCTATTGTGTATTATATCAGGCTGCTCGCGGGCCGCTAGCCAGCGGGAATCGGCCCGGGCCGGCCTCTCAGCCCATAATTCTAAGCGTGCGGTCGGGGGAAACCGATCGCGTGGGCTGGAGGCCGGATGGGGCCCCGGCTCGCCGCCGGATTATCGGCCCAGGCAATGCGGAGGGTATAGCGTACGCGATGCTGGCCCCATGTCCTTCAACGTTCGATATCCAAGGGGGGACCTGCCAGACCAGCGCGCGGAGACATTGATGGTCGGGGCCATCGTGGCAAACAGCCTGATCTCCGGGATATACGGCGGGAGGGCCGTGCGCGCGGTTCGGCCGGCATGGTCGGCGTACGGGGCCGGTCTGGGAGGTGCCGACGGCCGGCGATCTGGGATTGGGCAGCCGGCTACCGTGGACATGGTCGAGATCAGCCCGGCTGCTCGGCAAGCTGCATGGGAAGCGGAGAAGTCGCAGCCGGGGATAGGGCATGACGCGTCCGTGGGAGCATCCATTCGATCGGTCGAGCCGGATCGGGTGGAGTTGTCCAGAGCGTTTCGAGCCGAGATGTCCGCTGAGGAGCGGAGCCGCGCTCGCGACCTCGAGGAGCGGGATCGTGAGGTGCGGGCTCACGAGGAGGCCCACAAGCGCGCGGGCGGCCAGTACGTTCAAGGCGGCCCGTCGTTCCATTATGAGGTGGGGCCGGACGGACAGCGGTACGCGGTTGGAGGCGAGGTACAGATCGACGTCTCGCCGGTTCGAGGTGACCCTGAGGCGACCATACGGAAGATGCAGCAGGTGCGACGAGCGGCGCTGGCCCCGGCCGATCCCTCCGAGCAGGACCGGCAGGTGGCGGCGCAAGCGATGGCTGTTGAGCGGCAAGCCCGCGCGGAAGTAACCCAGCAGCGCTTCGAAGAACGGCGTACCGAGGTGGGCCATGGCGGTGCTTCTTTCGTCGCCGCGGATCAGAGGAGTAACGCCACCGTCAGGCAACGAGCCCCGGTCTCTTTCGGCGAAGCCGGCGTCGGTGCGCGCGGCAGGTGCTGCTCGATGGAGCATCGCTACGCCGGCTTGATCTCCATTGGGCGCCACCTCGACATTGCAGGGTAGCACTTCGCCAGCATTGAGCGCGTCCGCAGCTCACGGGCTCCGGGGCGTTATTCTGAGGACGGAAGGAAAGCCATTGTCCAGCGTGCGCCGCGGGGCGGAACGCATCCGAGGCATACCTGCTTTGGGGTGATGGGCCGGCAGCGCCTAAGCAAATGCGCAGCGGGATCCTCCTTAGGCGCTTGCGTATGATGCCCCCGTGGTTGGTCGCAACGCCTGGGCGACAAAGACAGACTCGACGATTCCGCCGGCAGGACGAACAACATGCCGAGTCTGCAACCGGCGGACTTGACATTTCAGGGCGGTGGGGCAGAATATGCAGCCCGACTCCGGGCGTTCCGCTGAATCCTGTCGGCGCGGCGGGATGAGGGCGCCATCCAGTGCAGATTGTGCGAGACATGTAATGGATTCTCTGTGGTCTTGGATTTGGGGCATTGCCATCTTTGGGGCTATCGCGTTCGGTTTGTGGTGGGTGTGGACGACGTTCTTCACAGCCTAGATCGCGGGGCTATCCCGTCAACATCTAGTTAGCTGCGGAAGCACAGCAGGCTCGACTCCTTGCCGTGCGCGGTGGGCATGGGGCATCTTCGGACTCGGTGAACGAGCACGGGGTAAGTCTTGTGCTCTGGTACGGTGCGTGTCGCCCTCGTCCTTGCAGCCGGCATTCTCTTCTCGACCTTGGGTTGGTACGGACTCCTCCTTTTGACTCTTGAAAGGCGGAACCAGATCTGAGTCGAGTCATCTGTACGGTATTGCCGGCTCGCTGAGGCCATAATCTGGGCCGCGCTACTTGAGTGTGCGGTGCCGGACATGTATTTATTGCGCCATGAAGTACGTGGTTATCCTGCCTGACGGGGCAGCGGATGATCCGTTGCCGGAGTTGGACGGTCGTACACCCCTAGAAGCGGCCAACATTCCGAACATGGATTGGGTGTCATTGCACGGCCGGCTGGGCCGAGCCGTCACGGTGCCCCCGGGCTTCACGCCGGCCACCGACGTGGCCACGCTGTCTGTATTCGGATACGCCCCGGCCAAGTACTACACAGGACGGGCTCCGCTGGAGGCGGCCGCTCAAGGACTCGAGGCCGGTCCCAAGGAGACCATCTTCCGCTGCAACTTCGTGACGGTGCTTGAGGGGCTGATGAAGGATTTCACTGCGGGGCACATCGCGCAGGAGGAATCGGAGCGCCTGGTAAGCGACCTGAACTCCCTGTTTGCGGGCGAGGGACTGCGGTTCTACACGGGCGTGTCGTACCGCAATCTGATGATCGCTGAAATCGGAGGTCCGGACCTGACCTGCCAGCCGCCGCATGACATCCCCGATCAGCCGGTGGCCGGGTACTGGCCGCGCGGCACGGGGGCCGATCGAGTCAAGTCGATCATGGACAAGGCCGCCGACTTGCTCGGAGAGCACGAGGTCAATCGAGCGCGGCGGGTGGCGGGACGTTCCCCTGTGACGAACATCTGGCTGTGGGGCCAGGGCAAGCCGACGAAGCTGGAGCCGTTCGCAGCACGATATGGTTGTCGAGGCGCCGTGATTACCGGCGTCGATATCATCCGCGGGCTGGCGGTGTGCATGGGCATGAAACTGATCGAGGTGGAGGGAGCGACGGGCTACATCGACACGAATTACCGGGGTAAAGGGGACGCTGCCGTGGCCGCACTCGATGAGTACGACATGATGGTGGTGCACGTGGAGGCTCCGGACGAGGCCGGCCATCTGGGTGACGCGAAGGAGAAGGTCACGGCGATCGAGCGTGTGGACGAGCACGTCGTCGGGCCGTTGTTGGATGCGGTGCGACGATACGATGAATGGCGCATTCTGGTCGCGCCGGATCACCCTACGCCGGTGACCACGCGGGCGCACTCGGCGGTCCCTCCGCTGTTCTGCTACGCGGGAACGGGAGTCAGTCCGGTGGAGCAGCGCCCGTTCTGTGAGCGGGCCGCCGCCGAGAGCAAGCTGTTCCTGGACCCCGGTTACACGATGATGGATCACTTCATGGGGAAGGCATAAGAGCCGAGGCGCCGCCGCTACGTGGCCATGGAGACGGTCGTGCCGGTCTTGACCTTGTTGAGGGCCTGGTCGAGGTCGGCGATGACGTCGTCGGGATGCTCGCCGCCGACGCAGAGGCGCACCATGTTGGGCGGAATGTGAGCCAGGGCTCGTCCCTTCTCGCCCTGCTGCTGGTGGGTGCTGATGGCGGGGATGGTCGCGACGCTCTTGATGCGGCCGAGATCGGTGGCCCGCCAGATGCGCTGCAGCTCATCGAAGAACTTGCGAGTCGGCTCGGGCCCGCCTTTGACGCAGAAGCTCATCAGGTGTCCGTAGCGGTTCACGGGCTTGCCGTACTGTTCGTCGTACTCGGCGTCCACAAGCCACATGTACTTTGTGGCCAACTCGTAGAGTGGGTGGTGGGGAAGGCCGAGGTATTCGACGCTTTCGACCTGCGAGTGCCCTTGCAGGAACTCGGCGACTTTCATGGTGTTGCGGCTGAGCAGGTCCATCTTGGTTCGCAAGGTCCGCATGTCGTTGAGGCTCATGATGGCCTGCATGGGGTGCAGGTTGGGGCCGTAGTCGCGGTTGGGCAGGTACTTGATGTACAGGGAGAACTGGTTCCTGAGCTGGTCGTTGTCGATGTTGGTGACGATGCCCTTGCGGGCGATGACCGCGCCGCAGATTCCGAAGCCGCTGGAGGTCAGCGTTTTAGTGGCAGACTGGACGACGATGTCAGCGCCGTGGCATATGGGGCGAAGGAGCGCGGGCGTGGCCACGGTGGAATCGACGATCAGTGGCAGGTTGTGGGCATGGGCCAGGTCGGCGACGGCCTGGACATCGAAGAAACCAAGGCCGGGGTTGCTGGGCAGTTCGCCGTAGAGGAAGCGC
>CP070685.1:1611082-1621626 GCA_020352895.1 Phycisphaerales bacterium | reverse complement strand
TGTACTTCGAGCGGGTGCGCGGCTCGGACATGCCGCTGGCCATCAACACGTTCGGCAGCTACGAGCGGATGCGCCTGGCCCTGGGCTGCGAGGACTTCGAGGAGCTGGCCGCGCGCGTCCAGGCCCTGGTCAAGCCCGAGATGCCTACCTCGCTAATGGACAAGATGCGCAAGCTGCCCGAGTTGGCCAAGCTCGCGTCCTTCCCGCCCAAGACCGTCCGCAGCGGCATCTGCCAGGAAGTCGTCCACGAAGGCGATGACGCGGACCTGGCCCGCTTGCCGATCATCAAGTGCTGGCCGGACGACGGCGGCAAATACATCACCCTGGGCAACATCCTCACCAAGGACCCCGAGACGGGCGACATCAACGTGGGCATGTACCGCGTGCAGCTCTTCGAGCCGCGAATGTGCGCGATGCACTGCCACATTCATCATGACGGGGCGCGGAACATCCGGATGTACAAAAAACGCGGCGAGCGTATGCCCGTGGCGATCGCCTTCGGCGGCGAATCGGTGATGCCGTATGCGGCCTCCTGCCCGCTGCCGCCCAACGTCAGCGAACTGCTGCTTGCCGGATTCCTGAACGGCAGGGGCATTGAGATGGTGCCCTGCAAGACGATCGACATGCAGGTGCCGGCCAACAGCGAGATCATCATCGAGGGATACATCGATCCGGACGAAGAGTACATCACTGAGGGGCCGTTCGGGGACCACACGGGGGTCTATTCGCTGCCGGGCCAGTATCCCAAGTATCACGTGACGGCCGTCACGCACCGCCGGCAACCCGTGTATCCGACGACCATCGTCGGTTTCCCGCCACAGGAGGACTACTACCTGGGCAAGGCCACCGAGCGGATCTTCCTGCCCCTGCTGAAGATGATCGTGCCGGACGTGATTGACTATCACCTGCCCATGTTCGGGGCGTTCCACAACTTCGCCTTCATCAAGATCCGCAAGGAGTACGCACTGCAAGCCCGGCGGGTGATACACGCGATCTGGGGTGCCGGCCAGATGGCCCTCACCAAGTTCATCATCGTCGTAGACGAGCACGTCAACGTGCACGACGAGCAGGACGTGCTCTTCCACGTCGGGCTGAACGTCGATCCGCGGCGGGACATCGTGCTGTCCGACGGGCCGCTGGACATCCTGGACCATGCCGCGCCGCACGAGGGAGCCGGCAGCAAGATGGGCATCGACGCGACCGAGAAGATCAAAGGCGAGGGGCCGGTGCGCGAGTGGGCCAAGGAAGTGCGCATGCCCGACGAGATCCTGCAACTCATCGACCGCCGCTGGAGCGAATACGGACTATGAGTACGGTGGCCGTGGTGGTTGCGGCTGCCTCGATATGATAACGTGATGCCGGCATGAGCGGTGAGTCGGTCACGATGCCCGCCGAAGCACAAGAGCCTGCCCGGCCAGGCTGGGGCGCGGTGCTGCTCGCGCCGTACTTCGCCCCGTTCACGCCGTCCCGCGCCGGCCGCGCCATGAGCTCCGCCTCCTGCATACGGACCGCCGCTGCAATCCTGCTTTGTCTGTCGATTTCTTGGATCATAGGCCTGCTTATTCGTGTGTGGGATGGGACCATGGTCGTCGGCTGGGCCGATGAGGTTCTTGCTCCGGTCGCGTTCGTCCCGTCCACGATCTACCATCCCTCTGGTTTCGTAAGGACAACAACAGCGCCCGCCCAAGGTAAGCACGGGGTGATCAAGCGTGGCTTGGCCGAGTCCTTCCGTAATCAGGCGACCGGCATGCTCCTGACTTGGTTCTTGTGGGCTTTAGCGTTCGGCTTGCTCTGGGTTGCCTTGGGCTCTTTGGTGTTGGCTTGGCTGTTTCTGCCAGATGCCCAGTCCGATAAAGGGAGCGCAACGTATCTCCGTAACCTGCGCGCAATCTGGATGGTCGCGGTGATTGCGATTCTGTGCAGCAAAGGTGTTCAGGCAGGGGAAGTATATATCCAGCACGCTCACTTGGACCGGTTCGTGCGAGGCGAGTTGGGCCCGCACGCCTCTACGTGGTTTTCGGATGATCTCAAGTATGAGGATGCATTCACACTCTTCTCATATTCTGTGACTGCAGTCGGAATTCTCTGGTGTTTGATCGGCGGCGCGCGCATCGCCAGAGGGGCGAATGCCGGCCCGACGGTTGTCGAAAGCGAGCCGCGCTGTAACGCATGTGGATATAACTTGTATCACATTCCCCAGTCTGGCAGGTGTCCAGAATGCGGAACGCCCGTCCAGGACTCCATAGCGCCCGAAAGCAGGCCTGGCTTGCGTTGGCAGTCTGTGCAGGAGGGCGGCATAGGCACACGGGTTGGTGTTTGGATGCAAACAACAACGGAGTTACTTTTACATCCGAGTAAGTCGTATCGAGCGCTGCGGACGCGCGCACAAGCCAGCGCGGCAAATTCGTTTATCGGGTCTCAGCTTGCAGCCATCGTCACCGCCGCACTTTTGCTGGTGGTCTTTGGGAGAATTGGGGACCCCTCGTGGAACGGGTACTCCCTCAGGTTGGGCTGGGTCAAGGGCATCCTCGTGCCGTGCTTTTGGGCTGTTCTTGCCGCCTGGATTGTCTACCGGTGCATAGCCGCGCTTGTAATCACTGTGTGCATGGTTCGGAGGGACCCCGGCGCCACGCGAGCCATATGCGCCGTCGTGCCCTACGAGGTCGTAACCTTGTGGCTATTCTTGGTGATGAACGGGATCCTGTTCTTGGCCGCGCCATTGCTGCCCAATGTATGGCAGTCCTCGATCAGCGCGCTAAGTCGTGGTGGCGTCCCTCCTCGAAACATCGCCACGTACGTACTATGCGCCGGCAACTTGGCCCTAGTTCTTGTGTGGATCTGGCGGTATCGTGTGGCGTGGCGGGCGGTGCGGTATGCGAACTTCTGAAGGCCGGATGGAGGTGTAGGCTGGATGGCCGGAGCGGGTGAATCGCACGCGGCGGAAGCCGGCGGCGGGTCGCGAGGCTGGCGAAGGCTCGGCATCGTTCTGGCGATTCTGCTGGCGCTGGTCTTTCTGCCCTGGCTGTTTCTCAGCGTGACCGGTCGGGCAGCGGTGCGGAACCGGCTAGCCTTGATGAAGGCGGCCGGTGAGCCGACCAGCCTGGCCGAGTACGAAGCCCGGCGCCCGGTCATTCCCGACGAGGAGAACTCGGCCCTGATCATCCTGTCGCTGGCGGACGAGTTGGAGCAGCTAGCCAAGGAACACGGCTTCTCCCGGACGCTGCCCGTGCTGGGCAGGGCCGACATGCCGCCGTGGGGCGAACCCTGGCCGCGCGAGATATTCGACGCGGTCGAGGGACTGCTGGCGCAACAGGTAGAACTGGTCGCCGAATTGGATTCGATTCGTGACCTGCCGGACGGCCGCTTCCCCCTGAACCTGATGCCCAATCCTCTGGCGATTCTCTTGCCGTACCTGAGCCCGTTGCGGACGGCATCCAAGGTCCAATCACTGGGCGCCCTTCATGACGCGGCCATTGGCAAACACAATCGCTCCCTGGATCACTGCCGCACGGTGCTGAACATGGGCGCGTCGGTGCGCGACGATCCCGTTTTGATCTCCGCGCTGGTGTCCATCGCTATCGACGCCCTGGCCGTGGACACGCTGGAGCGCGTGCTATCCTTCACGACCGCCGACGCCGAGCAGATATCGGCCCTCCAACGACTCCTTCGCGACCACGAGATCAACAGCCCCATTCCCAACGGCTTGCGAGGTGAGCGACTGTTCACCTTGGAGCTGTTCGAGTACGTAGCAAGAAACGGACCCCAAGCATTGGCCGGAGTCGCAGCGGGTGACAATGCCGTCATGTCCTGGCCTCGAGCCCTGCATTTCCTGTTTGGGGGGTGGATCCGCCTGAACGAAGCCAAGGCTATGGAATTGACGACTTCGCTGATCGACGCCTTGGACTCACCGCGGACCGCGATGGATGCCGCCGCGATCAAAGATCAAGCTTTGGCTTCCCTTGGTCTGGAGTACTTCTTGGTCAAGCATTTGACGCCCAGTTTGTCCCGATCGGTAATCTTATGGGCCAGGAGCGTTGCCGGGCTGCGTTGTGCCCAGGCCGGCTTGGCGGCGGAGCGGTTTCGGTTGGCGACCGGGCGGTGGCCGGAGTCGCTGGAGGAGCTGGTGCCGGAGTACCTCGACGCCGTGCCGCTCGATCCGTTCGACGAGAAACCACTGCGCTACAGGGTGGAGGCCGACCGCGTGGTCATCTACTCCATCGGGGAAGATGAAGTGGACGACGGCGGGCAACTGGTCCACCCCGAGCGCCGCAAGGAGACCCCGCCGGACGCGGGCTTTCGCCTGCTCAATCCCGAGCTGCGCGGTTTCAAGATTGAGCAGGCGGAACAGCCGCAGCCGTAAGGGATCACTTCAAATAGCCTTCCATTCTCCGGACAACCAGGCGGTTGCAGTCGTCGCGGGTCTTGGGGTCGATCGACTGAAAATCCTCCCAGTGGGAGTTCTGGAAATCGACGATGACCCAGTCGCCGGCCCGGTCGCAGATGATGAAATGGACCGAATGGGCGGCTTTGGTGCGCGGGCTGAACAGGTAATCCGCATAGAGGGCGTAGTCTGTCTCGGGCGGGTTGTCGCGCACATAGGCTTGAAACGCACGCGCCACGTCCCAGAGTCGTTTCTGCTCGTCGGGGCCCGGCTCGGGCTTGAACCGGGGCTCGGCCTCGGCCAGCTTCGCGCGGCACAGCCCGGCCTCGTTGAGCATGGCGGCGAGATGATCACCGCACTCGCGATCCGTCTCGTTGTTGACCAGGGCCGGATAGACCAGGACCGCGGCGTCAGGGCCCGCCTTCTTGAGGGTTTCCAGACGCGGCTTGATGGCATTCCGCTCGGCGTTGTCGGGCAGGCCGGACTCGCGCATCAACTTACTGGAGAACTCGCCCTCGCCTTCGGGCGGGGCGGCGTCCGGGTTGAACTTGATCACTGTACCCAGCCGCTCGACCAGCAGCACGCAGCAGGTCATGGGGCAGTCCGGATTATGGCGCTTGAAGTCGGCGTCGTCCGATGTCTGCCGATCGAGCCACACGAGGCTGCCGGCTTTGTCCACGATGAGCCCGCGAACCTCGGTGAAGCCTCCCCGGCCGCCGAGGAACTCGGCGAACAGGGCATAGTCGGTTTCCATGGGATTCTCGCGCAAGTACTCAGCGATTGAATCGGGGGCGGCCTCGAAAGCAGTGCCAGCAGGCAGGGTGAATACGGCCTCGGTAGTCTTCAGATGGGTCAAGCCGTTCTGCTCGAGCATCACGCCAATCACGTCGGCGATCCTCGGGAAGGGCCTGCCGGCGAGATGGACGGGAAGGATGGTGAGCGAAACGTCCGTGCCGGCGGCCCGGAGGGCCTCGAGCCGGGCCTGCCGGGCGGCATCGGGCTCGCCGCCGGCTGCGGCCAGCGGCGCCGCCAGGGCGAACAAGGCGATCATCATGGTTGTTGCGGGTCTCATGGGGAGACTCCTTTCAGACTGGTGGTTTTGGAAGCATTCACTTACATATAGGGCAAAACAAAAACGGTTTCTATCTGCCGCCTCCTTCGATCAGCAGGCGTCCGATGCAGGCGATGAGTCGGCGGCGGCGGTTGGCGTTGACCAAGCCAAGCTCCCGGCCGATGTTGGCCACCGTGCCCAGGCCGATGACGGCCCACGCGGCCAGGTCCGCGTCGGCGGGCCGCAGGCACTTGGCCCGGCGGTGGGCCCGGAGTTGGTCGCGGATGAACTCGTGGAACCGTCCATACATGCGACGCAAAGTCTTGCGGATCTCGGGGTCATCGGTCTCGCTCAGGCCCGCAAAGACAATGCGGTATAGACCGAACTCGCCGTGGTGCTGAGACTCATAGGCCAGCAAGCGCTCGGCCGGCGTCCGGCCGCGGCCGTCTCGCTCGAGCAGCTGCTGCCACGTCTCGGTGGCGGCGGCGAACACGTACTCGATGGCCGCCAGGAACATGGCCTTCTTATCGGGCCAGAGGCGGTAGAGGATGTTTTCCTGGATCTCGCAGCGGCGGGCCAGCTCGGCCGTGGTGGTGCGCCGGTAACCCAACTCGGCGAAAGTGCGAGCCACGACCGGCAGCAGTTCGCGTCGTCGTTGCGTCTTGAGGCTCGGGCGGGCCATGGGAGCTGCCTCGGAGTATCGTAAGTAGACACCTACAATATATCACGGATGAGGCGACGGTCAAGGGCCAGCGCGAAGATTTTGTAAGTATATACTGACAAAAAGCTTGCGGTCGAAATCATGCCCCCTAAGGTTCCTGCTCTGTGCGGGCAGTGACCCTCGTGCACGTCGTGCCGGTAGCGTTAGTCCTCGATGGTGAATTCCCAAACGCAATAGCAGGCGTCGTCGGCCGGTTCATCGGGCGGGCACTGGATGCAGCTCGTCTTGATCCGCGGATCGATGGTCTCGGCGAAAGTCGAATACTCTACGATGCCGACGCTCTTGCACGGAAAATCGGCCAGGCCCTTGCGGCGCCGCGCGGACTGCACGCGGCAGTCGATCATCTTGAAGAGCAACGTGTTGTCCCCGGTGCGTACGGCCTTCTGCCTGTTGACCGTCGCGTAAAGGCGGTAGTCGAGAGCCTTCTCCAGGGCGTCGAGCCCGCCACTCTCCGGGATGCCGAAGGCCTGCATGATGCGCTGAGCCTCGATCGGCGAGAACCGCTCCCACGCTTTCGTGTCGAGTTCGATTGCGGTCTCCAGGCCGTACTTCTCCTCGGCGGCCAGGAACCAGCAGCCGTCGTGGGCCAGCCAGCTCTTGGCGTGAACGTCGATGAGCGTAAGCAGTTCTTCGCGAGACATCTTCCGCAGGTGTTCCATTTCGCCGCTTCCTTCCAAGAACAATCAGCAACGCGAGCATGGCGCCACGCAAGAGCAGTCTATCAGAACCGCGAGCTGTTAACAGGTATGACAAAGGCGCCGGGGATTGCTATGGGCTTGCGGCGCGGCCTCTGTGCGAGATGAAAGATGCCCAAACTGACAGAGGCGCTGATTGTCAAACGGCACTGCCTAGGTGTCGGCCCCGCCGCCGGAGTCACTTAGTTTGGAGAGGAGGCCTTTGTATACATCCAGGCGGCGTCGCAGGCCGTCCTTGTACTCCGGCGTCCGGGTGTGATGGATCTCCTCCTGAATGTCTCCCTGGGCCGATAACACCAACTCCCGGATCACCTCGACTTCTTCGGCGTTGAGATTCAGATCGCACATCCGACACACTCCTTTCGGGCCGTCGGCGCGACGTGACGTGGGCCCACATAATGATATGTCGGCTATGGCAAGGGGCAAGATTGAAACGAAGGGAAAGATCGCTTACAGCCGGCCGTGGGCGTGTCAAAGCTGGGGCTGCGGCGGACCCGCTTAGCGGAGGCTGCGCCTCGCGGTTCGCATTATGGGGGCGTCCGCTTCCGGAGCCACCTCGGCCGGCGGAATCAGCCCGTGAAGTTGTTGGCGAAGGTGGCAAAATCTCCGAGGTCCACGTCGCCGTCATCGTCCAAGTCGCTGGCGGCGAACTCCTGCGGGCTGCAGCCGCCCGGCGGCGTGGTCACGGCCGCACCGCCGTAGCACATGGCAAATGTGGCAAAGTCGTTCAGGTCCACGTCGCCGTCGCCGTCGCCGTCGCCCGCCAATGAGGGCTGGTATGGACCTACGGTGAACTCGAGCGGCGTCAGGGCCTGGGCGCTGCGGGTCGCTGCTAAGCCGACGGTTTGGCCCGGCGGCTCATAGTACTCGACGCGGTGAGCCGTCAAGTAATCCGTCGCGCCCAGATAGGGATCCGTGTTGGGGATTGACTGGTCAATCCACGTGCCGCTGCTGGCGTACTCATAGGCGTCTCCGGTGCACTGCGTGACGGAGGGAGTGGCATCATCGGAGTAGTAGGAGGTGGTTGTAAACGGGTCGATGTTGGTCTCGATCGCGTTAATGACGATCAGCGTGCCCTGCGCGCCGGTGACCATTTCCCAGATGATCGGCCCGGCCGTCACCACGTCGGGTTCGCCGTCCACGGTGACCCCCGTGGGGTTGAGGTCGTTGTGGTAGATCATGCCGGTGGCATCGGGGCTGTAGTCGTAGATGTCCACCATGCCGGAGATTGCGTGAACGCGAAGAAACGTGAAGACATCGTGGCGCTGTTCGTAGAAGAAATGCTCGCGCTGCGTGAACGGGCCGCTGTTTGCGCCCATGTAGGAGCGGATGGCTCGGGCCGGGCCGTCCTTGTTGGTGAAGAAGGCCCCTTCCCCGCCGCTAAAGGTGTCCTCCGTACGGCCACAGTTGCCCGGGGCGAACATGTTCTTGTGCCGGTCGAGGATGTCCGCGCCCGACGCGCCTCCCACGTAGATGTTCATCTCGTCGCGGATCCAGCGGTCGGAGAAATGAGCGCGGTAATACGGCGTGACGGCCGCGCTGTCCTCCGGGTTGGGGCCGACCTCGTTGTTGTAGTTGGGGATGTAATCACCGGCCAGCAGGACGAAGTCGTAGGTGACGTAATCCTGGTTCGCGTCCGGGTCTAATGTGCCGTCGGTTTGGAAGAGATAGACGTAGCCGACGCCGCCGTCGAGGGGATCCACGACTTCAACTTCGAGAGCGGGCGCGGAAAACACGCCGCCGGGCAGCACGGCACCGGTTGGGGCGCGGTCGCCGGCGTCGGGTGCCATGAACACGAGCTCGTCATCCGCGTCGAACTCCGGGTCGGTGTCGGGGCCGGTGTACGTGAGCGAGTCGACATAAGCCATCGTGCCCAGACCGATGGGGTCCGAACCATAGACGACGCCAAAGTCCGCGAACTTGCGCTCGTCGATCTGGACAGGGATCTGCTCCCAGCCGCCTTCATACCGGAATCCGACGACTTCGCCTGGCGGCAGGCCGAGCAGTAACGTCAGATGTTCGCCGAGAATGACGACTGGATCGTGATCCCTCGACAGGGTGTTGCGTTGAGCCAAAGAGGTGCCCGCGGACAGCAGAACAATCGCGGTCGAAAGCCTCAAGCTGCGCACGGTGTGGTCTCCTGGATGAACCCCGCAAGACTCTGTGATTGCATCCGGGCGCGTCCCCACGGCCCCTCGCGCTACCCGGAAAGGTGAGCTGTTCGAGCATCAATCAGTATAGCGGAAACCGTGGGGCGATGAAAGGCATTTTCGCCGGGCGCGACGCCGACGATCACTCTCCGCCTCGCCGCGGAGGTCGCGCAAACGTCTGTTGGGCGGCTATGACCGGGTTCACGGGCCGGGTCGGCCGCAAGGTCGTGAATTGCGCCCGCCAGGACTCGAACCTGGAACCTGCTGGTTCGAAGCCAGCCACTCTATCCAATTGAGCTACGAGCGCTGCTGATGTTATTAGCGTAGCCGCCGGGAGGTTGCCGATCAAGCGCGACCTACCCGATCGCGTTTCTCTCACCCTCATGCCGGTGACACATGAGCGGCTACGGCTTGGCCCGTGGGCCTTCGAGCTTGCGGCGGATTTCCAGCGCCCGCTGGCGGGCCTGAGCAAACGTGTCCGCCTTCTCGACGTGGGGGATGATCCGGCCGACCTGGTTGCCCATGCCGTCGGTCAGCGTGGCCCGCGTTTCGACGTATTGGTCGTAGAGCTTCCTGGCGGCCTGCGCAGCCTCCTCATCGTCGAAGATCACGATGCGCCAGGGTCGCTTCGTGGCCCGGAAGGTGAGATCGACATCATCATCGTCGTCATCCAGGTGGATGGTCACGTCGACGGGGCGGAAGGCGAACAGGTAATATGCGGAGGCGCCGGTGGAGCCCGTGACCTCCAAGTTGAGCACGCCGGGCCAGTAGCTCATCCAACTCTTACGCTGGAGCTCTCGGACCTTCGTCGCAGCGCCGGAGTAATTGTCAAACCGCCAACTCTTGTCCTCGAAAGGAAACTCCCGATACTTCGTGCTCCCGCCCTGCTCGCGAAACGCGACCCGGACGGCGCGATACTGCTGGCGGGCCCGGGTCAGATTCTCTTCGGAGTCGAAGAGGCAGACCTCCAGCACGGGCGTCACCTGGCGATTGTCACCCTGTCTCGGTTCGCGGCGGCGGAGCATGGTGGCGTAGGCGTAGACGTAGTATTCCGCCGCGCCCGTATCGCTCTCCACATTCATGACCTCGCAGCGATCCACGAATGCGTCCAGCATACGGAATGGTGAGATGACCGTCGTGCCGCGATCCTGGGCCTGGCTCGTGCCTGGGCCGACACCCGCGGCGACGAGCAGTGCGGTGAGTGCGAAGATGCGAGCTATCCGCTCGCTGGCCACGCCGTAAGCTTCTGATTCGATGCGCGGGTGACGTCCGCGAGTCATTGTATCACCAAGGCCGGCGCTTCGGCCTGTTCCACATGGCCCACGCGAACGGCACAGGAGCAACGACCTTCTCTCAGGAGCGTGAGCAGTCTGTCGGTGTTGTCCGCGGGCACGGCGATCAGCAGCCCGCCCGAGGTCTGGGCGTCGGCCAGGATGTGGGCCAGCATTTCCTCCACGCCGCGGTTCTCGAAGGCGTCGCCCACGAAGGCCAGATTCGTTTTGTGCGTGCGAGTCAGGCACTTGCGCTCGGCCATATCTCTGGTGTG
>CP070685.1:1608728-1610982 GCA_020352895.1 Phycisphaerales bacterium | reverse complement strand
TTCCGCATCAGGGCGCCGACATATTCGCCGGCCAGTTTCCGGCGGACTTCATCAGCGAGGCGATCGACCAGACGCGCGGGTGGTTCTACTCGCTGCTGGCCATCAGCACCATGCTCTTCGGCGAGGATGGCGTGTATGACCGGGCGGCCAACCAGCCGTGGCCGCACCCGTACGCCAACTGCGTCGTGCTGGGTCTGGTGCTGGGCAAGGACGGACAGAAGCTGTCCAAGCGCAAGCGCAACTACGACGAGCCGGCGGCGATTCTGGAGCGCGAGGGCGCGGACGCCCTGCGGTGGTATTTCTACTCGGCGCAGGCACCGTGGAGCAGCGCGCGGTTCGACGAGTCGGCCATCGCGGCCGCGCAGCGCGAGTTCCTGATCCGCCTGTACAACGTCTACAGCTTCTTCGTGATTTACGCCAACATCGACAAGTTCCGGCCGGAGGCCCGGCCGCGCGAGCTGCGGCGCAGCGAGCTGGACCTCTGGGTCCTGAGCGAGCTGCACCGCACGATTCGCGACACGCGGCATCACCTGGAGCGGTACGACAACTACGACGCGGCACGATGCCTGATGGAGTTCGTGGACGGGCTGAGCAACTGGTACGTTCGGCGGAGCCGGAGCCGCTTCTGGGGCCCGGGCATGAGCGAGGACAAGACCGCCGCCTACTACACGCTGTGGGAATGTCTGACCACGGTGGCATCGCTGACGGCGCCGTTCACGCCGTTCTTCGCGGAGACGATGTACCAGAATCTGGTGCGCGGGCCGCTGCCGGAGCGGCCGGAGTCGGTACATCTGTGCGACTATCCCGAGCCGGATGTGAATCTGATCAACGAGGAACTTTCGCAGGAAATGGCCTTAGTGCGACAGATCGTGTCGTTGGGGCGAGCGGCGCGAACCGAGGCCAAGATCAAGGTGCGGCAGCCGTTGGGACAAGTCGAGATCGTGCTGGCCTCGGTGGGCTCGGAGGCCGAGCAGAGAGCCCACGCTGAGTGGTTGGGCACGCACGCGGGGCTGATCCGAGATGAGCTGAATGTCAAGAACGTGGCCTTCACCAAGGATGCCGACCGGTACGTGGAGTATCAGGTCAAACCGAACTTCAAGATGATCGGCCCAAAGTTTGGGCGGTTGGCGCCCGGGATCAAGAAGGTCCTGGCCGCGGGTGACCCGGCCCTAATGCGGCGGGAGCTGGTCGAGGAGGGACGGCTGGTGCTGAGCGTGGCCGGCAACCAGGTCGAACTGGACAACGACGACGTTCAGATATCCCTTACGCCCAAGCCGGGATGGACGGCGGCTCAGGGTCGCGAGGCCGTGGTGATCCTCTCGACGGAGGTCACCGACGAGCTGCGGAGCGAGGGGACGGCCCGCGAGCTGATCCATCACATCCAGTCGATCCGCAAAGAGATGAATCTGGAGTATACGGACCGGATCCGAGTGCAGCTCCGCGCGCCTGAGCACGTGGGGCAGGTGTGCCAGGCCTTTGGCGATCTGATCGCCGGGGAGACGCTGGCCGAGTCCCTCACGGTCGAGGGCAACGTGGAGGGAAAGGAATTGCGACTCGAGGGCGAGCCCGCGGTGATCAAAGTGACCAAGCTGGCGTGATTCGGGCGCCAGGGACCGAGAACCATGAGCGGCAAGGTGCTTCGCCTGGGCGTTTTGATCTCCGGCACAGGGCGTACGCTGGAGAACCTCATCAAGCTGTCACGGGCCGGAGAGCTTCCCGCGGAAGTGGTCGTCGTGCTCAGCTCGAGCCCACGGGCCAGGGGCCTTGATTTCGCCCGCCAGGCGGGCATTCGGTGGCAAGTCGTCAGCCTGAAGCAATTAGGCGAGGAGCAGTTCAGCGGTCGCATCAGCGACATTCTGCGCGAAGCGCGGGTCGATCTGGTCTGTCTGGCCGGGTTCCTCAAGTTGTGGCGCATTCCGCCGGACTTCGAGGGCCGGGTGATGAACATCCATCCGGCGCTGCTTCCGGGCATCGGCGGTCGCGGGTACTACGGGCATCGCGTGCATGAGGCCGTGCTGCAATCCGGGGCGACCGAGTCGGGCTGCACGGTGCACTTCGCCGATAACGAATATGACCACGGTCCGATCATCGTTCAGCGGCGGGTGACGGTGCTGCCGGACGACACAGCAGACACGCTGGCGGACCGCGTGTTCGAGCAGGAGCTGGCTGCATACCCCGAGGCCATACGGCTGTACGCCGCGGGTCGGCTTCGCCTGGAAGGAGACCGCGTCACCGTTTTGCCGGCGAATCGATG
>CP070685.1:1599945-1608628 GCA_020352895.1 Phycisphaerales bacterium | reverse complement strand
ATGTCCATGATGCTTCGAACGGAAGCCAGGTGCACCAGATATTGCGACCAGAAGCGGCAGACGTTGCCAAACAGGCTGATCACAAGGATGATCGCCAACAAGGCGATGAGCGTGTTGATGCGGCCGGCCGGGGTCACGTCCGCCGGAAGAAGAGCAACCAGGCTGCCGGCCCACTCCAGGTGGCGGGGCGTCGTACCCAGTTCCATGCGGATCGGGCGCGGTTGTGAATCGACCGGCGATAGCGTGAGCAACTCCGTAGGTTTGTCCGATGGAGCCTGAACCAGCATCTTTAGTGAATCGCTGGCAGCCGCGACGGGATCCTGTGGAAACAGTGCGTCTCCCGGTTCGACGCCTGCCTCCGCCAACGGCGAGCCGATGTCCATGGTGCGGACGATCAGGGCGTGCTCCGGTGGTACGGTCCGGAAACCCCCTCGCGCAGGCTGGAAGTCACCGAGCGAGGCGCGCAGGCGCTGGCCGGCGATATAGCGAAACGCAGCCGTGCGCGGCCCCTCGTCGGCGATCAGAAGCTTCAAGACCGGCAGAACCCCGCCGATGGTGCCCGTATAGGCCAGGGCCATGCCCAAGGCGCAGACCATGGCGGTGATCAGCCGCTTCCTCTGCGGCCAGATGTAGCGCAGTGCTCGCCGAAAATGCGGCAGTCTGGCTGTCTTGGCCACCTGGAGTCCTCGGTGCCGTTACATTCGCTTCACGCCTGCCGCGCCGGTATGGCCGTCACAACTATCGGCCGGCCGGGTGCTTAGCGAATCACAGCATAGGCCCAACCGGCATCGCTGGCAATCCTGAGGACATAGCAGAGAGCCTGAGAGACTGTGCCCTGATCGGCGCTGTACGGGGGTACGCGTGGGCCAGCCTCATAGAAGAGGAGAGGTCAGTTGTGCCGCCGAGTAAGCGAAACGGCGAAGGGGGCCGCGGTGTTGAAGATCCTCGATGGTGAATCGCCGCGATTGCGCGAGATCGTTGCCGAAATCGTCCAGCAGTCTTCGAGCACACGATTCGTGGATGACCGAGAGCCCCAGCTCAAAGTTCAGACGAAAGCTGCGCATGTCCATGTTGGCCGAGCCGATCAGCGAATAACGGTCATCCGCGACCAGGGTCTTGGCGTGGATCAGGCCCGGCTGGTATTCGTAAATCTCCACGCCGGCATCCAACAGTTCCGGGTAGAAGCCGCGCTGCGCTGCGGACACCAACGGATGATTCGATTTGCCGGGGACCAGGATTCGGATGGCTACGCCACTCAGAGCTGCGGTCTGAAGAGCCATCAGGATGCTGGCGTCGGGAACGAAGTAGGGCGTCGTAATGTTGACCTGCTCGCGGGCGGCCGTGATCACACTGAAAGCAACCTGCTGAAAGGTCGGCCAGCTTCGGTCGGGCCCGGAAGCGACTACCTGCACAATATGGTCGCCGGCGGGAGTATCCCAGTGTGCCGGATCGGGGCGGAGCAGCGGATCGTGCGTGGCGTAGAACCAGTCCTCCGCGAAAACCTCGTCAAGGCCCGCTACGCACGGACCGACCACGTGTGCGTGCGTGTCGCGCCAAGTGGTCGGAGCGGAATCGTCGTCTCCGTAGCCCGAATATTCGTCGCCGATGTTCATCCCTCCCAGGAAGGCTTCACGGCCATCGATTACGACGAGCTTGCGGTGGTTGCGGAAGTCTCTCCGCGAGGTAAGAAACGGGAACCGGATCGGCAGGAATGTGGCTACGCGCGCCCCCGCTTCGCGCAGCGGCCTGAGCCACGAATCCGGTAGATAGAAGCAGCCTGCTCCGTCGATCAAAAGGCGCACTTCGACCCCGCGGCTCCTCGCCTCGATGAGGGCGTCGCGTATGGAACGCCCTGTATTGTCATCCCTGATGATGTAGTACTCCATGTGGACGTACTGCGTAGCCTGCTCGATGGCCGCGCGAAGCGCGGCGAATTTGCTGAAGCCACGAGACAAGATGTCCACGGAATTGCCCTCGGTCAGTGCCGCGCCGCTGGTGCGGCGCGTGATGCTGGCCACGGCGTGGAGCGCCGGCGGAAGGCTGTTCAGTGGGTCGAGACCCTGTCCCCGCTCGCCGGCCGCAAGGATTCGCTCCTCAAATACTTCGTTGGCCTCGCGACGGGCGCGCATCCGCAGGGCCGGCCTGAGCCGACCGAAAAGCATGTAAAAGAGCAGCCCCAGCAAGGGGACCAACACGAGTATCATGAGCCAGGCCAGTTTGGAGGACTGGTGCCGACGTTCGGTCACGATGCCAATGGCGATGAAGATGGCCTGCAGCGTGATCAGGATGCCGAACGCGGTCGTGACCGTTGACAAGGACGGGGGCCATTCCATGGCCGCGTATTATGAACGATTGCCGAAGGTTTGTCCCCCCGACGGCGGCAGGAGTTGTCGTGGGATTCCTTCCGTGAATGGTCCGGGTGGTTGTGGTAGAGTCTCTCCGGGCGGACCGTGTTCTAGGGCTCCGTGACAGAAGGAGGCAATCCGTGTCAGGTTCACGTTCTGCCAAGGATTCGTCCCGGTGGTCGACGCTGACCATGCCCATGCTGACGGCTCTCGTGCTGACCTCATGCGCACGCTCCGGCGGCTTCGATCCGAGTCTGTATCCACCCGCCAGACGCATGGATACCGTGGACGTGTTGCACGGAGCCAGCGTGCCGGATCCGTATCGTTGGTTGGAGGATGAACAGAGCCGGGAAACGCAGGACTGGATAGACGAGCAGAACTCGTTACGACAGCGCACCCCGGCCCGGTTCGCCTCGGTACGCGATCAGGTCGCCGCGGAACTGCAGGCAGTCTACGGCGTGGACTCCGTCTCCAACATCATCCCGCACCAGAAGCGCTACTTCTTCATGGAACGGACCGGCCTTGAGAATCATGCCAGGCTCATGGTGCGCGAAAGCGACCTCGCCGCAGAGCCACGGGTGGTCCTGAACCCGAATACGTTCAGCCCCGACGGCACGGTTGCCCTGGACTGGTGGTATCCCTCTCCTGACGGCTCACTCGTCGCCTACGGTAAGTCGGCCAGTGGCTCGGAGAAGAGCACGCTGTACGTCCGGAATCTCGAAACCGGAGAGGACTTGCCCGACGTTATCCCGTTCACACAGTACTGCTTCGTGGCCTGGAACGCTCCGGGGACCGGCTTCTATTACAACCGGTCGCCGGACCCGGCCACGGTGCCGGAAGGCGAAGAGAATTTTCACATGCGCGTCTACTTCCACCGCCTCGGCGCGGCCTGGGAACAGGACAGGTACGTCTGGGGAGAGGGCAGGCCGATCGACGAGGAGCCGCGTCCGTATGCTTCCAGCGACCACAGTCACGTCCTGTTGAACTTCTTCCGCGACCCTTCCGAGAACGACCTGTACTTCGGTCGCATGGACAGTACCGATCCGCTGCGCCCGGCGGCCGAAGGCCTCGGAGCCATCACCACCGGAGACGTGGTGGATGGGCGTCTGTTCATCCGCACCAATTACCGGGCTCCTCGATATCGCATTTGCGCCACCACGATCGACCGCCCCACGCCGGATCACTGGCAGGACCTGGTTCCGGAGCAGAAGGGCGTCATCGACGACTTCGCCATCGTCGATCATAAGCTTGTGGTTCACCTCATCGAGGATGTGCATTCCCGGCTGGTCGTCTACGACCTGGACGGTGGGCTGATTTGCGAGGTACCGCTGCCGGGAGCGGGAACGGTAGCCAGCTATCTGCCGGGAATCGGCATGGTGTCGAGCTTCGACGGCTCCGTCGGCCATCCCGACCTGTTCTTCACGTTCTCGTCGTGGGTCATGCCACCCGCGTCATATCGGTACAACCTTCGTACTGGCGAACTCACAAAGCTGCATCAGCGTGAGTGCCCCGTGGACTTGAGCAAGTACGAGACCAGGCAGGTGTGGTTCAAGTCGAAGGACGGCACCCGCGTGCCCATGTTCATCGTGGCCCGCAAGGACGTGAAACTCGACGGGAACAACCCCACGCTGCTCTACGGCTACGGCGGCTTCAACTCCAGTTTCTTCCCCTACTACAGGCCTAGGATCATTCCGTTCCTGGAGCGCGGAGGTGTATGGGCACTGGCCAACATCCGTGGTGGCGGCGAACTCGGTCAGGCCTGGCACGATGGCGGCCGACTTGGGCACAAACAGAACGGCTTCGACGACTTCTACGCCGCCGCCGAGACGCTCGTCGACATGGGCTATACGCGGCCCGAGCGTCTGGCCTGCAAAGGGGGCAGCAACGGGGGCCTGCTCATCGGTGCGGCTGTCACCCAACGTCCTGACCTCTTCGCGGCCGCTCTTGCCCAGGTTCCCCTGATGGATATGTTGCGGTTTCACCTCTTCGGCATGGGAGCCCAGTGGGTACATGAGTATGGCGACCCCCGCCGGGCGGACGAGTTCGCTTGGCTCCACGCCTACTCCCCATATCACAACGTTCGGGAAGGCGTCGAATACCCCGGCGTGCTGATCGTGACGGCTGAGGCCGACAACCGGGTGGACACCGCCCACGCGTTCAAGATGACGGCCGCACTGCAAGCAGCCACTTCGGGAAGGCGACCGATCCTGCTGCGGGTCGAGCGCAAAGCCGGACACGGAGCCGGCAAGCCACTGAGCATGAAGGTCCGCAACCAGAGCGAGGACTGGGCGTTCCTGATGTGGCAACTGGGGATGATCCAGTGACTTCCTCGGGCCGACCAGGATCAGCTCGTCTCGGCCATCTCGCCGGGCTGTGGTCGTGCCCGCGTTCAGCGGCAGCAGTGCCCCGGGCGGCAATTCAGGGCGCGGTTACGTACTCAGTCCTGACAGCCTTCTCCTCATCGCCGTACAGTCGGTCCAGGACCTGGTGCGTGATCTTCCCGTCATCGTCGCGGTAGAACTTCAGGCTGACGAACGAGTCCGCGTAGTAGAACGTGTCGTTTCCCGCCCAGAGAATCTGAAGCGGGTTGTGCCCTGTTCGCTGCGTGAACAACCGGCCGTTCTTGAGTACGACCTCGCGCATTTCCGCATCGTTGATGCGGTAGACTCCCACGTACTCTTTCAGATCCTCGGAATCGTAGGGCTTGAGGGTCCGCCGATGTTCGGCATATCCTTCTGGGCACTGGGGCTCGAAGGTCTCTTCGGTCATTTCCGGCGCCGTGTTGACGTCGCTCAACAACAACACGGTCTTGCCCCTGGGGCTCAGACGTTCCACGCCCCGCGGAAGGTGGTCCTCTCGCCCGAAGTACCAGCGAGAATCCGATCCAGTGCGGTACAGAACATAGACCACATCGCATGAGACCCCGCCTACATCCTTCACACCCTCATGACGGGCAACCTTGCTGTTAAGCTCGTCACTGAAGGGGGTCGGGTGGACGTACTCAATCATGCGCAGTCTGGTGGCAGCAGCGTAGGGGATATCCGCGACGGGCATCTTGCCAGAAAGGCACTTACGACGGTCGTGATCCAGCACAAAGGTCTTCTTGCCGGAGACAGCACAATCGAACTGCACCGTCGCCTCACCGGCAGGCGCGGTGGCCGTACCCCGCAGCCGATACGGCGGCGCTTTGTAACCCATGGAGAAAGGCCAGAGCTTCGAGGTGACCGGCCTACGGGCGAACACCTCTCCAGTGACCCGCGGCATTTTGCTGGCCAATTCACCTTCGGCCCGGAACTCGGCCCGATAGGAAACCGCCTGGACAGCCTTCGTGGCCGCGTCGGCCTTTTGAATGATCTCCATGACGTCGGACTTCTCTTGAGCCCACGCTAGGCAGGGGGCCGCCAGGCCGAAGACCGCCAGCAGGACGCTCTGCTTTCGTGCGCACATGCCTGCTCTCCTCATGGCGAGTAACCGTCACCGGGCGGCGATTGTCGCCGCTGTCCGGCCATTCGGCAAAACAAGCCGGACTGCCCCGTCCGGCTCACGGCCGATCCTCCTCCCTCAAGCAATAGCGGAGCCTGACGGACAGGCGTGATGCTGCCACCGCCGACGGTTTGGCGACCTCCGGACGACGCCGTATCATGCGGGCATGGACACAGCCCTCCGTCTAGCAAGACGGTTGACAAGGAAGTGGGCGATTCAACCGGCCTGGGACGGTGCCAGGCGGCTAGCTACCAGCCTCAAAATCAGTCCTATTGTGGCCCAGTGCCTGCACAACCGTGGCCTGGATGATCCCCAGTCAGCTCGCGTGTTTCTGCAACCACGGCTGAATAATTTGCACCCTCCTGAAGCGCTCGCGGGAGCGGCGCCAGCGGCCGAGCGGCTCGTCCAGGCGGCCCGGGAGGGCCAGCGGATCGTCATCTATGGCGACTACGACGTCGATGGGGTCAGCGGGACCGCCATCCTCTGGCACGTGCTCAGACTGGGAGGGGCCGATGTCGACTTCCACATCCCGCATCGCCTCGAGGAAGGGTATGGCCTTAACGCGGATGCCTTACACGGACTGGCCGACGGTGGGGCTCACGTCGTGGTCACCGTGGATTGCGGCATCACCGCCGTGGCGGAGGCGGAGCTGGCCCGCCAGCTCGGGCTGGAGCTGATCATCACCGACCATCATCAGGCCCCCGAGCCGTTGCCCGATGCCCACATCGTGCACCCGGCCGTCGAACCGGCCTATCCGAATCCCCATCTGTGTGGAGCCGGCGTGGCCTTCAAGCTGGCTTGGTCCCTGGCCAAACGCTTTTGCGATTCCGACCGAGTCTCGGAGCCTTACCGTCAGTTTCTGACGGAGGCCATAGCCCTGGTGGCCTTGGGCACCATCGCCGACGTCGTGCCCCTTATCGGTGAGAACCGGGCGCTGGCGTGGTACGGGTTGCGCGGATTGGCGGCGTGCAGATTGCCGGGATTGCCGGCTCTGATCGAGTCGGCCGGGCTTTCGCCGGAGAAGATCGACAGCCTCGACGTCGGCTTTGCCCTGGCCCCGCGGATGAACGCCGCTGGGCGCATGGGCCACGCCAGACTAGTCGTGGAACTGCTGACCAGGGCCGACGAGGCCCGGGCTCGCGAGATCGCAGCATACTTGGGCGAGCAGAACCGCCAGCGCCAAGCTCTCGAACGAGATATATTCCGGCAGGCTCGGCAGATGGCCGTCGACCGCAAGATGCACACCGACGGATTCCGGGCCATCGTGCTGGCCAGAGATGACTGGCATCCGGGAGTGATCGGGATCGTCGCTTCCCGCATGGTCGAGGAGTTCGCCAAACCAACCGTCCTCATCGCCGTCGGCGATCAGGGGGGACAGGGCAGTGGTCGGAGCGTGGAAGCCTTCAACATGTATGACGGCCTGGCTGCGGCCCGCGAACATGTGACGGCCTTCGGCGGGCACCAGATGGCCGGCGGCTTACGCATCGAGCCGGCCAAGATCGGCGCGTTTGCTGAGGCCTTTACGGCCTACGCGAACCGCGCCCTCACGCCCGAGGACCTCAAGCACACGCTGCGGTTGGACGCGGTGATTCGGCTGGCAGACCTGAACGAACCGCTGGCCGAATCCCTCGAAAGCTTCGGCCCCTACGGTGTGGGCAACCCCCGGCCGCGCTTTGCCACTGAGCTCCTGCAGCTCGTCGGCGAACCACGCTGCGTGGGCAAATCGGGCGACCACCTGATGTTCTCTGTCTCCCAGGACGGTACCGTGCGCCGAGCCATCGCCTTTCGGCAGGGCCATCAGATGCGACCGCTCCTCGATGCGCGTTGTTGCCGCCTGGCCTTCGAACCGTACATCAACGAGTTTCGCGGCCGGCGCAGCCTACAGTTGCGTGTCGCCGACATCCGCTTCCCGGGAGAGAAGGAGTGAGACCTCCTTATCCGACATGGAACTCACAGGAACCAGCGCCCGCGGCATGCTCGCGAATGACCGGCATCAGGCCTTGGCCCGTCTCATCCCCGTTTACCACCGGGTTGCCCGCACGGAAACAGATGGTTAATCTGTGGCTCGTTGGGGGCCTGCATCGGCGATCGATACGGCCCCGCCGGCCTCATACGTAGACTGTTTGACGCAAACGCGGAGACGCAAGAAGCCCATGTCAGCAGCGCCAAGAGAATTTCTCACCATTGTGTCGGGCCTGCCCCGGTCCGGCACTTCCATGATGATGCAGATGATCCATGCGGGTGGCATTCCCGCCCTGACCGATGAGATTAGGAAGGCCGACGAGGACAACCCCAAGGGCTACTATGAGTTCGAGCCGGTCAAGAGGACCAAGAAGGATGCCTCGTGGCTGAAGCAGGCTCCGGGCAAGGTGGTCAAGATGGTCCATCTGTTGCTTCTGGATATGCCCGCCGGCTACGAGTATCGCGTCGTCTTCATGCGGCGCGCCCTCGAGGAGGTCATCAGGTCGCAGGACGTGATGCTCCAAAGGCAGGGCAAGGACAGCGGCGACCTGTCCAAGGAGCAACTCATCCGAGCGTTTGAAGCTCAGATCGAGAAGGTCGAGAAGTACGTCGCCGAGCATCCGAACTTCAAGATGCTGCAAGTCAACTACAACCAGATGATCAACGACCCGGCTCCGCTGGTCGCGCAGGTCAACGATTTCCTCGGCGGTGACCTGGATACCGACGCGATGATGGCTGTCGTTGACCCGTCGCTGTACCGGCAGCGTCACGGCTGACGGCGTCGATGAGCCGTGCCTCGCGCTGCGGCACGGCCGCCCCACTCGGGAGGCTGGCATGTTCGCGCGAATGGCCAACGGATGGGAACTGGCCCGCAGCAGTTGGGAAGTCCTCAA
>CP070685.1:1596617-1599845 GCA_020352895.1 Phycisphaerales bacterium | reverse complement strand
AGATGAAGGTCATCAACCTTTTCGTGGACTAGCCTGCGCTACTTCCATTCGGCCAGACGGCGCCGCCCCTTCTCGCCCCTCTCGGCGATGCCCTCGCCCAGGATCTTCGGATCAATGTACAGCCAGCGCGGCCAGCGATCCCGGACGGGACCCGCTTTCCGGCCGGTGGCGAGAATCACCTGCCCGCGAAGAGACGCAGGACACCGGCCCGTTACGCCGGCCGCCAACCCGGCCAGCCGCGCCATCAGCTTGAGTGACGTGCTTAGCCTGGCTTCGCCGAACGTGCCCAGACGCTCCACCGCCATCCCCCCCGCTTCCAGGACCTTCTTCACCTCTCCCGGGACGTATTCCCGGTTGTGTCGATTCACCAGCCCGTCCACGCCCAAGTACACACTGAAGTTGTAGGGCTGCCCGCCGACGATCGTCCGCGCCAACGAGGCCCAACTGGCCGCGTTCGGCGTCGTTAGCACCAACAGGCCCCCGGTCCTCATGACCCGGTTGAGCTGCTCCATCAGATGCATCGGATCGCAGGCCATATGTTCCAGCAGCTCAAGACACAGGACGACGTCGAAGCTCTCGTCCTCGAACGGCCAAATGGCCTCTTCCACATTGAAGTAGCTGTAGTTCAGCCGGATGTCCGTCTCGCCCTTGACCTTCTTCGTGTTCTCGTTGAGCGTCTCCCTGGGCTCCAGGGCCACGCCCGTGATGTCGCGATAGCCCAGCAGATCGACGTACCAGGGAATCACCACGCCATAACACCCTAAGTCCAGCAATCGCTCGCGGCCCGACTGCGCCGGCGGAACCGCCGCGAGCGAGTCGCGCAGCCGCGGAAGATGCCCTCGCAAATAGCCCTCGACCACCTCCGGCTTCATGTCGGTCTGCATCCACCGGGTGTGCTCGAGCAACTCGTCATCTGAGCAACGAACGATAGGGTGAGCCGCTTCCGTCATCTAGCTACCTTGCGGGAACGCGCAACGGAAATCGCTCCGGCCATTCCGGGATCCTGCCGGACTCTCCCCGGTGGGCGGTCGGCCGGATATCATGAGCCCATCTGGCCCTTGCCGAAGAACTTGGGTGGCTCGGCCAGCGTGTACACCTGCGTCTCGGCGGCCAGGGCCCGCCGTATGTGCGCCGGCAGATGAAACATACCCACCATGGCGACCCCGTCCAACATGCGGAGTCCGCCCCTGGTTCGCTCCCCCAGAATCTGATCGATTTGTCGCGGGTCCCGGTGAACATCGACAGGCTCGATCCCCGTCAACAAAAAGCCCCAAGGGGCCGCGTAACTCGGAACATACGACCAGTACGAATGCACGTCGGCAAAGACCGCCCGCACCGTGCTGGCCAGGCGCACGTGCAACGCCATCTCCGGCGGGGACAACGGACCGGCCTGAACCACGAATACGCCCCGCGGCGCCAACACCCCTCGCACCTGCCCGAAGTACTCTCTGGTAAACAACCGGAACGAGGGCCCTTCCTCGATCGGGTCCGCCAGATCGGAGATGACCACGTCCCAGCGGTCCCGCGTGGTGTCTAAGACGTCGAGGGCGTCACCGATCACCAATTCCAGCCGAGCATCGTCGTAGACGTTCTGGTGCATCTCCGGAAGGTGCTCCCGGCACGCCGCGACCACCTCGCCGTCAATGTCCACCATCACCGCCCGCTCCACGCAACTCCAGCGAAGCACCTCCCGGGCCGTCGCCCCCTCCCCACCGCCCAGGATCAACACTCTCTTCGGGCTCCCGTGGGCGATCATGGCCGGGTGGACCAGAGGCTCGTGATATAGGAACTCATCCCCCGTGCAGGACTGCCACTTCCCGTCCAGCACCAGCGCCTTGCCGTACGCACCCGTCTCGACGATCTGCATCTCTTGGAAGGTCGTCCGCTTCGAGGCCAGGATGCGGTTGACGCCGTGCTGGTAAATGTCCCAGGGAGTGATGTATTCGGAAATCCAAACGTCGGCGCGGACTTCAGCTCCCGGCACGGTGCCCCCTCCTATGTCGCGGCGGCTTTGACCACGTGCCCCTCTTGAGGGTCTGGGTATTCCTCGAACAACTCGGGCTTCATCCTGGCGATCAGCTCACCGCGCTCCATCTTCATCACGGTGTGCTCGCCCGCCCGAAAGGCCCGGATCAAGTACTCGCAGGCCTTGGCCGGCTTCGCCCGATGCCCGCATGTGAACACGTCGGCCGCGGCGTAATTCGCCTCGGGCCAGGTGTGAATGGATATGTGCGACTCGGCCAGCAAGGCCAACCCCGTCACCCCCTGCGGGCTGAACTTGTGGGTGAGCTCCTTGATCAACGTCGTGCCCGATTCCGCAGTCGCCTCACGCAACGCGCGCTCCACAAACGCACGGTCGTTCAGCAGATCTGCGGGACAATCATATAATTCGAGAACGTAGTGCTCGCCGGCGGAAGGCATGACGTGTCTCCCTATCCAAGTATCCAGTGAGAGCCAATCCAGGGCTGACCAACTAGGACCGCCCACCGTACCCAGACGCGGGATGACCGGTCTGTCGTGAGAGGAGAGTTTATAGGTGAATTTTCCGCCGGCGACAACCCCTCGCAAGCAGAGTTTTAGCCGAATCTTCACCTTACAGCGGCATTCGCTGCCCCGCCGTTAGGGCGGGTGACGGCTCAGACCACCCCTCGACATGCAACGTAGGCAAGAAACGGCTCTCGCGCCGCTGCCGCCTCAGCTTCGCGAACCGCCGGAAAGGGGCCGGAGATCGTGAATCCCATGCCCCCTGGGTACCGTGGCCGGAGGTACCGGAGCCCCCAGGATGACCCGCTGCGTCGCAGACAACACAGCCCCGACCTCCCGGCGACCCGCCCGCCCATCCTCAGATCGGCCCGCAAGTCCACCGTAACTCACCTTGGTCTCGATGTGACATCACCGCCGCGAACGGGCATAGTACCATCATGGTTAAGGACCTCCCCGACCGGACTCGCTGCCGTTTCCTGCTAACCGGTGCCCCCGGTATCGGCAAGACCACCGTCCTGATCCGGCTGGCTGAGCGCCTCGGAAACCTGCGGATCGCAGGCTTCTACACCGAGGAGGTCCGCGAAGCGGCACGGCGACAGGGCTTCCGCGCCGTAACGTTTGCCGGCAAGACAGCCATGCTGGCCCACGTCCGTACCAAGAGCCGACACCGAGTGGGCCGCTATGGTGTCGATGTAAGCGCGTTCGAGAGATTGGCCCTCCCCGAACTCCAGCGCCCCGCCGAAC
>CP070685.1:1593481-1596517 GCA_020352895.1 Phycisphaerales bacterium | reverse complement strand
TGTCGCCGGGGTCGGTGTACAGGAAGCCCTCCTGCAGCCCGCCCTCCTGCTGAAAGCCGTAAGAAATGATCTCGACGCTCGGGGCCATGCCTTTGTAGAGCGAATTGCCGATACCCGCGCCACCGATGGTGCCGGCGACGTGGGTGGAGTGGTCGGAGATGCCCGAGGTGTCCGTGGGCCCTACGGTCAGGCGGTCCTCGAAATCCTGATGCGCGTAAACCTGGCCGCCGTCGTAAACCAGAACCGTGACGCCGGTGCCGTCCAGGCTGTAGGGCGCGGCCTGGACGACGTTGGCCTGGGTGATCTCGCGGTTGGAGTTGTTCAGCTCGCTGAACTTGGGCAGCGGCAGAGAGATTGACCGCACGGCGTCCTCGTCGGCCAGCGGGCCGACCTCCAGTAGCGGCATCTCAACGACCAGAAAGTGGGCGGCCTCAACGAAGGAGCGGATCCAGCCGCCGTGGCTCCGGACAATGCGGGCGGCGTAGGGCCGCAGGGCCACGTTCCCATGAAAGCCGACGTAGACCGCGATGACTGGATTGGGATCCTCGATGCCGTCCTTTCGCGGGGAGACGATGGCGAAGTCGGGGATTTCCAGCCGGGCCAGCGTGGGCTGGACTTTCATCTCGCGCTCGATCGGTCCAGCCTGGGCAATGCTGCTGATCTGGGTAATGGCCGCAGCGTCGACTACCTCACGATCGAGTACCGCATAGAAGCTGTTGTTGCCCAGGTATCCCTGGAGGATGAGGCCCCTGTCGCCCAGGACCTGCCGCGTGGCCCTGTTCATGGGCTGCTCGAACCGTACCACGATGTGGTCCGCATCTGGCCGCGCGGCCAGCTCCTCGATGGCCGCGGCCACCTCGCCCCGATCCGCGGGAGGAGGCTGTGCGGCCGCGGTACTCCATGAGAAGAGGACCGCGAAGGCCACGCAGATCAGACCGCATGTGCGCCCCCATGTCACCACTTTGCGTTTCACAGGACTTACCATGGCTCCTGACCTCCAAACAACATGACTGGTACACGTGAAACGGAATACCGGCGTACGTACCGGTCCGCAGGCTCAGCCGCCACCAAGTGAATGTCCGCGGTGAGGGTCGCTCGAATCCCGCACGTTGAGCGTGCCTGAGTTTCACTTCCCCGCGCCTTGGAACAAGCGTCTGCCGCCCGGACAACAGGAACGCCGTGCGGCAGCCTAGCCTTTTCGCTTGCCTTACATCACCCCAATCGTTTTCACCGACATCCGCCGTCGCGTCTGGCAGCGGTCGCAATCGAGCCGCACGCAAGACAGAATCGCGATCGTCCTTCGGGCGGCCTCGTTGGCGTATTCGTGTTTCTACTCACCGATCCGATCGATGCACGTGCTCTTGGCCGAAGATCATGCATGGCAATCCCGGGCGCGGCGGAGAAAAGTGAAGCGGGCAGCGCATGCTTGATGTGTTGGACGCGCTCCTTGGGATTCCATGCCCTCCATAGCAGCGGCCATTATACCACGTTGTCGAGCCGTGTCCTCCGACAATCTCAAGAAGAGACCGCATAGGGATGAGACGCCGATTGCGCGTCAAGCGCTGTGTTCACAGGAAGATAGGCCTGCTCAAGCGACGCCGAGCGACAGTCCTTCGGGTGGCGGATTCCCCCGCACCGGCGGGATCTTCCCACCGCCCCCACGGCCGGGCCGCGTTGCGGCCACACCGATCCTGATCATCGCTCCTCAATGGCGAGGCACGACGGCGCGCTCATGGTCGCGTCGTACAAGGTCACATCGGCCGCGTCGTCCGTTCCGACGCTGGCGGCATATCGATAGCCGTAGATTCCCGGGAATGACTGGCTGATGGTCCACATCGATCCCAACAAAGTGACAGCTTCCGGGCACCCTTCGAGCTGCACTACAGACCCCAGCGTCAGAGTCGGCGGGTTGCCCGACACCAGACTCGCGGGCCCGCTGAACCCCACGATACCGAAGCCGAGCCCCACGCCGAGGTTGCTTGCGAAGATCCGCCTTGTGTCGCCGGCCACGCTGTATGGCTGCACCAGGCCGGACGGCCCGCCCAGCACAAAGTCGGGTGCCTGTCCGTCGGTCAGCCCGTCCGCCGGGCTGTAGGCCGTCACCGTGTTGGTCGCGACGCCGGCGCTCAGGTTGCAGACGTACAGCACGTTGTTGATGACCGAAACGCCGATCGGGTTGTCGATCTGGGAACCCGCTGCATTGAGCGTCGCCGACGGCGCGGGTGCACCGGTCAGGCCGTCCGCGTTCTCATACACAGTGATCGTGTCGTTCCCGGCGTTGGCGACGTACAGCACGCCTCCGGCCACGCACAGTCCCACAGGCCCGCTTACATCTGAACCCCCGGCGTCCAATACGGCATTGGCTGCAACGCCATGCGTCAGCGTGCTCACGTCGCGATAGATCCGTACTGTGCTGTCGTCCTCGCAGGCGACATATAAATCACCCGCGACCATTTGCAGGTCGCGAGGATCATCGATGCCCGAGCCACCGTTGTCGAGCGTCACCGTCGGGGCAGCGCCATCCGTCAGCCCGGTCAAGTCGCCGTACAACGTCACCGTGTCGTTACCCGTATTGCCCACGGCCAGCCAACCATCCTCCAACGACACGGTGTTCGGCGCGCTGATTCCGGAACCTGCGTTATCAAGGATTGCATCGGGCTGCGTGCCTGCCGACCGCGCCGTCAGCACGTCGAGGTACACGTAGACGCGGCCGGCTACCGCGTCGCCCATGGCGAGGTCCACCACCTCGCACACGTCGCCGACGCCGTCGCCATCGGTGTCGGTCTGATCTTCATTGAACCGCGCCGGGCAGTTGTCCAGGTCGTCGATGATCTCGTCCCCGTCGCTGTCCGGATCGAGCAGCCCACAGCCACGACAAAGCACCAGTTGAATGGCCATGATCACAAGGCCGAAGCGCACGCGTTTCGTTGAGACTCCCGACACTTTAGCTACCTCCAGATCAAGCTCCGCCCCGGTGAGCGCGTGGCCGTCATGCACACCAAGCTCTTGCATGTATGAAGCACGCATGCATCGCCA
>CP070685.1:1587026-1593381 GCA_020352895.1 Phycisphaerales bacterium | reverse complement strand
TGTCTTGGGGCCTGCCTGCCGGGGACGCTCGTAGTAGATGAGTTCTGCGTTTCCGTCGGCAAACTCGCGCAGCTTCAGCAACTCATGCTCGCAGCGGAAGAAAGTGTCCGTCTGCGCCAGCTCCTCGCGCGATGATGCCATCTCCTCGGCGCGCTCCCACTGCTTGCCCCAGTCCCGCACCCGCGCCTTGATCTCTACGTTTCGCGGCAACGCGTTACTCCGTCTGTGGCAGTGCGTCCGCCAACTCGAAGGCTACAGTCACGTTGGCGGTGATGGCAATCTGCCCCGGCGCGAGCGTCCCACCGCCCGTTCCGCCCGCCACCTCCTGAATGACGTTCTGGCTCATGCGACCCCGCCAGGACGACCCCCACCAGCGTCCGTACCACGACCACCATCCCGCGTGTCCCTCGCTGATGCTGTGAGGCCGACCGATTCGCTGCTCCAGCTCACCAGCCAACATCACGGCCTTTTCCCTGGCCGCCTGGATGGCGAGGCTGCGCGCCCGGTCTCGGTGCTTTCGCAGTTCGGTCGTGCGGAAGTCGACCCCGTGCACGTAGTTGACGCCCGCCTCCAGCATGTCCGACACCAGGCCCTCGAAGTGAGACAGGTCGCGAAGCGTCACCACCACGTTCCGCCGCACCCAGTAGCCCTCCAGCACGTACCCCGCGCCGCTGGTGTGGTCATAATCGGTCTCGACCTGGAAGTAGCCGGTCTGAACGTGCTTGTCATCAATGCCGTGCTTGCGGGCGACCTCCAGCGCCCGGGCCACGATTTCGTCGTTTGCGGTCTTGGCCGCCTCCAGCTTAGCCGCCAGGCTCTCCACGCCGAAAGTCACGATCACCTCGTCGGGGGTCACCTTGATCTCGGCCTCGCCGTTCACCGTGATCAGGCGTGGAGATTCCTCCTCGTGGGCCGCGACCTGGGTCGTCCCGACGGCTACCACGAACAACGACAACAACGCTCTGAATGCCAAGTCTTTCACGGCAGACTCTCCTTTCGTTCGCGGCAAGTTTCACAACAGAGGCGGGCCAGTGTGCGCCGGACCACGCGGCGCTCTTCTCTTACGCCCGGCCGCCGGTTATGTTCGCACCATGGTCGCCGATGGCCCCGATAACAATGCCAGTTGTCGCAGTGCGTCGACCGGGGGTTACAGTATCGTCGGGCTCACGATCGTCGTCATCCTGGCCGCCTTCCTTCGCTTCGCCGGCATCGGTCGCCCCGAGATACTCCTCGACGAATCGCTGAGCTGGTATTGCCAGCACCATCTGCTGGACTGGCCCGCCGACGGCCCCGACAAATGGCGTGAGCTGACCAGCATCCCGTACTTCTTCCTGCTGCACGTCTGGGCTCGACTCTTCGGCGACTCCCCTACCGCTCTCCGCAGTCTCTCGGCCTTGGCCAGCCTTATTACCGTAGCGCTGCTGGCCCGGGCTGCAAGCCGCTCGTACGATCGCACGGCCGCCATCATCTGCGCCCTGCTGGCTGCTGTCAGTCCTCTGGCCCTATGGTATGCTCAGCTCACCCGCGTCTATGCGTTTTGGGCCATGGTCATGGCACTGGCCGGCCTGCTACTCTTCGAAGCCGCCCGCGGCAGCAGGCGCTCGACCTGGGCATGGTACGGCCTGGCCCTGTTCGCCGCGCTGTGCACCCACTACTTCACCCTGTTTGGGGTGCCCGCCACGCTGGCCTGCCTGCTGGTTGCTCCGAATCGGGCCCGCACCTTCAAGCGGTGGTTGACCACGCATGCCATCGTCGGCCTCGCCTTTACCCCCGTCTTCTTCGCTCTGATTCTGCCCGTCGCCTCCCGCAGCAGCGGTGCGTGGCTGGCCGATTACTGGAGCAGGGTCAATGTCGCAGCGCTGGTTCCGATGTCCCTGGCAGCCTTCATCCCCGCCGGCGAACCGCCCGTCTTTTGCCACACGCTCACCTGGAGCCTCGACGCCCTCCGGGCAGCGGGCTGGGGCATCGCGGCCGCCGTCGCCAAGCGGTGCGGCCCGATCGTCCTGCTGTTGACTGTCGCCGGTCTCGCGCTGCCGCGGCATCGCTCCGACAACACCGAGCGGCGGGGCGGGGCGCTGGCCGCCTTGGGCTACTGGGTGGTTCTGGCCGTCGCCCCGCTCGTGCTGGCCTGGCTCTACTGTTTCGCGGCCCGTCCCAACTACCTCGTTGGCCGGTACGACCTGGTCTGCTGGCCCGCTTGGATCGTTGCCTCGGCCCTGGCGATCCGACTTGGCGCCGAAGGCCTGCTGCCACGACGTCCCAACCTCGCCGCCGGCACTCTGACGTTCGTTCTGCTCCTCGTGGCGCTCGTCTACCATGGTGGCGCCCGGGTCGCCGGTCTCACTTGGGGCGACCGCGAAGCTTCCCCCCGCCGCCTTGTATCCGCCATCCTCCAACACGCCGGACCCGATGCCGAACTGGTGATGTTCGATGATCGCTGGTTCCTCGAGTACGAACTGCACCGACAGGGATTCGCCGGCTCGATCCGCTCTTACCCGCCGCGATTGGACCGGCAGATCGGCTGGCGGGACATTCAGTCCGAACTTGCCGACCCGCAGTCTCTGGACCGGGAGGCCGCTCAGCTCGCCGACGCGATTCGCCGAATGGTCGATCAGGGCCGGCCGGTCTGGCTTCTGTTGGGCAACTACGAACAGGAGGACGATCCCCGCTACAGAGTGGACCGCCATCTGTTTCGCGCCCTTGACGACGCGAACATTACACTCGAGATCGTGGACACATCCGTGGGGCTCGCCCGATTGCGTCCGGTCGAGTAAGCTCGCCCATGCGTCGTGTTACGCCGTCGGGGTATGGTCCGCTCTGCGTGAAAGCGGGGCCGTCGCCGATCCCGTGGTTATCCGGCTTTGACAACGCGACGACCTGGGAAACGCTCTCATGAAAGTGCTCGTAACTGGTGGTGCAGGCTACGTGGGCAGCCACTGCCTTCGTGTTCTTCTGGATCGCGGGCATGAGGCTGTCGTCGTGGACAACCTGGCAACGGGTTTTCGGGCCGCCGTGGACAAGCGAGCCGTCTTTGTCGAGGCCGACATCGGCAATGAGCAAGCCATGCTGCGGCTGTGCGAGGCCCATCAGTTCGACGCGGTCATGCACTTCGCCGCCTGCCTGGATGTGGCCGAGTCGGTCCGCGAACCCCTCAAGTACTTCCGCAACAACGTGAGCAACACGGCCGCGCTGCTTTCAGTTATGCAGCGCTGCGAGATTCGCAAGCTCATCTTCAGCTCCACGTGCGCAATCTTCGGCGCCCCGCCCAAGGTGCCCATCACCGAGGACCTGCCCAAGACTCCCATCAGCCCGTACGGACAGTCCAAGCTGTGCATCGAGTGGATGCTCGAGGACTGCGCCCAGGCCTGGGGCCTCGGCTCCTGTGCCCTGCGATACTTCAATGCCGCCGGCGCCTCCGCCGACGCCAGCCTCGGTGAATGCCACGACCCCGAGTGCCACCTGATCCCCATCGTGCTTCAGGTCGCCTTGGGTCAGCGCGACAAGGTGCTCATATTCGGAACCGACTACCCCACCCCCGACGGCACCTGCATCCGCGACTACGTCCACGTCGAAGACCTAGCTGAGGCTCATCTGCTGGCCCAGAGCGACCTTCACCCGGGTGAGGCCCGGCATTTCAATGTTGGCACGGGGCGTGGCAGCAGCGTCAGCCAGATCATCGAGGCGGCCCGCCGCGTCACCGGGCACCCAGTTCCCGCCGAGCCTGCCCCCCGCCGTCCGGGCGATCCACCAGAGCTGTACGCCGACCCGTCCAGAATCAAGAAAAATCTCGGCTGGCAACCCCGATATACGGACATCGACGAAATTGTCTCGTCCGCCTGGAAGTGGCACCGGAGCCATCCGACGGGATACGCGTGACCGGCCCCCCGAACCGGCGCGGCGTCGCCAGGGAGTTGGAACCGGATTCCGCCTCTGGGGTCTAAGAGATAGAGGTCAACCACGACAACCATCTTGCGTGATCGCATAGGAGAACCGCCATGCGTAAGTCGACTCTGTTCTTCTCCGCCGTCGTCCTTTCCGCGGCCGCCGCCCAGATCTTCGCGGCCGATCTGCCCGTCACCCGCGTCAATCTGTTCAGCAGCGGCGTCGGCTACTTCCAGCGCGACGGCGTCGTCGAGGGCGAGGACTCCATCGAGTTGACCTTCAGCGTCGATCAGATCAACGACATTCTTAAGTCGATGGTCCTTCAGGACTTCGATGGCGGCACGATCAGCGCGGTCAACTACCCGACGCAGCAGCCGATCGAGAAAGCCCTGGAGGCCTTCGCCATCAAGCTCGGCGATAAGCCGACGCTCGGCCAGTTGCTCGACCGCTGCCGCGGTTCGCGCGTCGAGCTGACCGGCACCACCAATCTTGCCGGGCTGATCCTCGGCGTCGAGGAACGATCCGTCGTCGTGGACGAGAAGTCGTACAAGGTCGAGTACCTCAACCTGCTGACCGATGACGGCATCCGCCGTGTCGATCTCGACAGCGTCCGCGACATCAAGCTGACCGACCCGCGTCTCAACGAGGAGCTCACCGCCGCCCTCGGCGTGCTGGCCCGCAACCTCGACTCCGAGAAGAAGACTGTGCTGGTGCGTTTCAAGGGCTCGGACAAACGCAATGTCCGGGTCGGATACATGCTGGAGATGCCCATCTGGAAGACCAGCTACCGCCTGGTGTTGTCCGACGACAGGCCGCCATACCTCCAGGGCTGGGCCAACGTCGAGAACACCACCGACGAGGATTGGCGCAACGTCCGCCTGTCGTTGGTCTCCGGCCGGCCGATCTCCTTCATCCAGGATCTCTACACCCCGATTTACATCCCCCGGCCCGAAGTCGTACCCGAACTCTACACCTCTCTCCGCCCGCAGGAGTACGCCGAGGGGCGAATTGCGGGAGAAGGTGGACGCCGCGGGAGGGGTGCCGACCGTGAGATGATGGCCAAACGCGCCCCAAGTCTCGCTTACGAGATGGACGCCAATGCCGGGGTCGCCATGGCCTCACCGGCCGTTCCGCAGGAAATGCGCCTTGGCGAAACCGGCGCCGCCTCGATCGCGACGTCCACCGATGCTGGCGAGTTGTTCCGCTACGACATCGCCACCCCGGTCACGCTGGAGCGCAAGAAGGCCGCCATGCTGCCCATCGTCGGCGATGAAGTCGAGGGCGAGAAGCTGTCCATCTACAACCCGGCCGCCCACGGAAAGTACCCGCTCAACGGGCTGATGCTGACCAATACGTCCGGCCTGCATCTGATGCAAGGCCCGGTGACGGTCTTCGACGACAACACCTACGCCGGCGACGCCCGGCTGCCCGACCTCAAGCCCGGGGAGAAACGCCTGCTCAGCTACGCGCTGGATCTCGGCGTAGCTGTGGACATCGACCGCAAATCGCACCCGACCCAGCTCACGGCCGTCAGGATCGCCAAGGGTACGCTCATCGTCATCAACAAGTCCGTCGATCACCGCGTGTACAACCTGAACAACAAGCTTGACAAGTCGCGGACGGTGATGATCGAGCAGCCCATGAGCGACGACTGGAAGCTCGTTGAACCGGCCGAGCCCTTCGAGAAGGCCGACAACATGTACCGCTTCAAGACCATAGTTACGGCCAAGAAGACCGACGCGTATCCGGTCCGCTTCGAGTTCATCCACTCGACCCATTACGGGCTGAGCGACATGGACCTCGGCCAGATCCGCATCTACCAGCGCAACGCCGAAATCACCAGGAGCGTGCGCGACGCCCTGGCCGAGGTTATCAAGCTGCGTAGCAACCTGGACGACACCCGGCGGCAGATTCAGCGCAAGGAGCAGACCATTCGCGAGATCGACTCCGAACAGAGCCGCATCCGCGAAAACATGAAGGCCCTGCCACGCGACAGCGACGTCTTCAGCCGCTACGTCCGCAAGCTCGACGACCAGGAGAACCAGATCGAATCGCTCCGCTCCGAACTCGAGCAACTCCGCCAGCAGGCCGACCGCCAGCAGAAGGCCCTGGAGGATTACCTACTCTCGCTGAACGTGGAATAAGGAAGCGGCGGCCTACTGATCCAGCTCGGCGGCGATCTCATCCAGCAGCGCACGCGTGCCGTGCTTGTCCGCCCACGACCGGACGTACTCCCAGTCCAGCGACGATCCCTGCGCCGCCAGCATGTCGCGGACATCTTTACGGTGCTTGTGATCGCCGGATCGCAGAAACCACAACAGCTTCTGAACCACCGCGTCCTCCGCCGCTGAGAACACGGCCTGCCGCCCGCCGACACTTACCCGCACGCGCCTGGCAAAACGCTCTTGGTCGAACGGATCATCCGTCAGGATGAACAGCTCCACCTTGAAGCGACTCGGGAGATGCGTGAGCA
>CP070685.1:1571266-1586926 GCA_020352895.1 Phycisphaerales bacterium | reverse complement strand
CCAATGACGTGCTGGCCTCGCTGTGGGCCCGGGCCAAGGTGGACGACCTGATGAACCGCGACCTGCTGAGTGTGCAGCAGGGCAGCGAGGATCCCGGCCTGAAGGAGCGTGTCGTGGGCCTGGCACTCGCCTACCGTCTGCTCACGCAGTACACCAGCTTCGTGGCCGTGGAGGAAAGAATCATCACCGAGGGCGGCAAGCCCGTCACCGTCACCGTTCCGGTGGAGATGCCCCAGGGCGTCAGCTACGAGGGCGTGTTCGGCACGCCCGGTGAGTGCAAGTCCTTTGTGGGTAAGCGTGGCTCCGGGGTGATGGGGCAGGTGTGCGCGGAAGCGGTAAGCACGCCTCACCTGAGAAAGCCTGCACCTCCTCCTCCGTCCGCCAACCGCAGTATGTCCGATGCACTGGATTGGAGGAAGGATGAGGAGGGAAGAGGCTTGCGCCGGGATTCCGGTAAGCTCACCGGTGGGTTGGCCGGACTGTCCGGCCGGGTAGACAAGGACGGCGACTATGAGAAGGAGCGAGTTCTCGTCCGCGACGGACGCGTCGAGATCGCGGTTCACCTGAGCGATGCCTCCGAGGCGAATCTCGCCAAGTTGACGAAGCTGGGGTTCAAGCTGCTTCACGAAAGCAAGATCGTCGAGGGAATGGTCATCGGCACCATTGCGGTGGACAAGCTCGAGGAGCTGGCCGCGCTGGACTGCGTGGTCCGCGTCGAACCGACGAGGTGGTCGCAGATTCGTTAACGGTCACCCACCCACGACAGCACGCCCGCAGGTTTGCCGCCCGCGGGCGTGTTTTTATTTATACAACTCGTCGCGGCCGCCCTATTGCCCGACGGCCTTGGCCTGGATGCGGTTGAGCTTGACGTCCTGAATCTCGATCAGCTCTTCCCACTCGGGCTCGACCAGATATTCGGTGAAGGTCTCGGCGGTCATCTTGGCCACGATGCGATAATTGGCGATGCCCTTGGTCATCTGGTAGTGAACCTTCTCGACGCCCTCGATGTCGGCCAGCTTCTTCTTGAGCTTGATTGCGTCGGGCACCTTCAGTCCGCTGACTTCCAGCCGGATCTCTCCGCCGGCGCTGATCTGCGTGGCCCAGTTCTCCATTACCGTGACGTAGGTCTTGTCCACGATGGTCTGCCCGGCGGCAGAGAGTGCGCTCTTGGCCGCCTGCGGCGAGTGGACCATCTGTCCGCGGGCCCCGCGGCGGATGTTGGGCTCCGACTCGCTGGCCAGCAGGCGCGCCGTGTCCGTGTAGTAGGTCTTGGCCTGGACGTCGCAGTTGTACATGGCCGCCTGCACGCCATAGAGGTCCTCGACGCCGGCCGCGTTGGCGTTGCCGTGACCGCGGATGAAGATCTGGCAGTCGAAGTCCTTGGCCAGGGCCTGCATCTTGGCCACATCATCTTCGGCGGCCGCGTCCGCCGACTCGCGCTGCGTGATTGCGTCGATCTGCTCGCGGGCGTACACGTCGAAGCCGCTCTTGACCAGCTTCTCCTCGATCTTCGACTCCAGGATGCTGCTGGTCTGGATGGCCCCGTCGATGGTCTCGTCAACCCATACCATGACCTTCGGCCGTCCGATCTGATCGAGCACGTTCTGCACGTCGCCCCAGGCCGTGGCCACCGCCGACTTGCTCACCATGGCCTCGATCTTGCAGTACTTGATGCCGCCGGCCCCGTCGCCCTCTTCCAGAATCTTGTAATCCTTCACGATTCCGGCGGCCCGGCTGTAGATCGTGTCTCGGATCAGCTCGAAGTTTTCCACCTGCGAGTGCGAGGTGATCTCCGTCTGTCCGCCCTGCTCCAGCGCCCGCCGCAGGGCGTCGTTGCGGGCTGCTTCGGCGCTGATGCCTTCCCCGGTGACGGTCACCTTGACCAGGTCCTCGGCCAGCACCGGCCCGCAAAAAAGAGCGGCCACCATCAGCGACAGCAAGTTGGTTCGCGTGGGTTTCATGTGTTCATCTCCATCTCAACTGAGGGTTTGACGGCAGGGTTTCTGCCCGGGCTGAATTGTCGTGGTCGCGTGGGGCGGGTCAAGAGGGGGACAGGCCGGGCCTCAGGAGAAGACGCGCTCGGCCTCTGCGATGTCGTCGTCCAGCGTCGTTCTGATGTCGCCCAAAACGGACTTTTCCAGACCGAGAACCTGAAGGCTCTCACTGCAGGCCGGCCCTTGCGGCTGCGTCAGGTACAGCCCGATGCGCTTCTGCCCGCATAACCAGTCGGCCAGATGTATGGTGTGGATCAAGAGGGCGATCTTGCCGGTCGTGTCCGCGGGGGCGTGGTGATGTCGGCACACCAGCCGAAGGTTGTCAGGGAAACGCCAAACGCTGGTCAAGGCCCAACCCACTTCGGTGTGGTCTGTGCCGAATTCGGTCCGCTCGGCTTGTAGAAAGGCCATTCCCTGCTGGGCTTTGGCGATCGCTGCGGCCAGTCGGTCGGGTTTGGCGTCGCGCACGGCCAGCATTCCCACATCGTGCGTCACTCCGGCCAGGAATGCCTCCTCGGGGTTGAACACATCTGCCGCCTTGGCGAGCTTGCGGGCCGCCACAGCTACGGCCAGACAGTGCTTCCACAGATCGTATCCGCTGAAGATCGGGCTGATGCGGGCGCCGCGAAAGATGCCGCACAGGGCCCCGGCCAGGGCCAGGTTCTGCACGGTCTTGAATCCCAGAATCACGATGGCTCGGTGGATGCTGCTCACTTGCGAGGGCAGGCCGTAGAACGCCGAGTTGGCAAGCTTCAGCAACTTCGAGGCCAGTGCCGGATCCGACGTGATAATCTCTGCCAGGTTCGTGACCGTGCCCTGAGGATCGGCCGCGATGTCGCGCACTTTCTGGGCGACCTCCGGCAGGGCCTGCAATGCGCTCACGCCGCGCACCAAGTCGACCGCCACCGTTGGGGCGAAGTTGCCCGGCACTGTGGCCCCGCGTGTTTCCGGTTCACAGGGCAGGTCTTGTGCCTTGGTAACCTCGCTGCTCACGTCAACTGACTCCCACAGGCTTCGGGCCCCCGGCAGTGGCACGGCCCGGGCGTATCGTGCCGCTCATTCGCCAGGCGTAGCCGGTAACTAAGCGTTCGCGCCAGATTGCTGATGACGATGATGTGGATGTCCCGATCCTGCTGAAATGCCTTGTAGAGTCCCGCGACCGGGACGACCAGCAGATCGCAGGGCTCCAGGGCCGTGACGGTCGCGCTGATCGATTCGAAGTCGAGGACGGACATCTCGCCGAAGAAATCAACACCGTATAGAGCGTCCGGAGTACGTTCGCTCCTCAGCACGATGGACTCCGGGTGCCGGCCCGGTTGCGAGGCCACTGGAGCGACGGACACCGATCCGGACAGAATGATGTAGAGGGCCTGTCCGGGCTGCCCCTCCAAGGCAATGACCTGCCCGGGCTCGAAGTGCTCGATGCTCCCGGCCTTCACCAGCAGACCCAGTTGCGCGTCCGTCAGGCCGATAAACAGCGAGCGCGAGGCCAGCGATGCCATGAGGTCCGTGCTCTCGGATTCCGTCTTCATGTGTCCCTTCACCGGCCGTGTGAGCGGCCGGTCCTGGACGGGCGGCATGTGGCAAGCATGCTTTTGTCCGGTTCGGAGGCGCCCTGTCACTAGGTTTTCGGGATTCTGTCACCCCGACTTGACGAGTGGGTCAGCCGGCAAGGTTCCAAGCCGCATGCTCGATGGTGTATGGATGGTGTATGGATGAGGTGCGTTGTCCGATAAGTGTGTTTCCATATCGTCGCCTGGGTCTCCGGCCGCCCCTCCCTCGGGAGCGCCCGGCGCCTGGCCCCCGCAGGAGAGGCTCTCTACAATGCAATGCCCTTGGGCGAGGTCTGCTCGCCAGTGGGCGGCCGCGCCAGGGCGGCCCTGGCCCGCTCAGGCGAACCGTTTGCCTTCGTTGGCGTATGGAGTATCATTCAACGCTGCTATCCCATCCACGCACGCGACGGCCCGCCAGGCCTACCCGCCTGTGACATGGCTGCAAGCTGACCTCAAGCCAAAGCGGAGAACTCATGGTCCCCGATCGCCACGACAGCCAGTTCAAGCACGCAGACCATCTTGCCGCTGCGGTCCGAGCCGAAACCGGCAAGGCCAGCTTCCTGCTGATCGCTACTTTCATGGGTGGCATGTTGGTCCTGGCCTCATTCGTCGCCCTCTGGGTCTTCCGCGATACCAGCGCCTTCGGCGAGCAAGCCGAGAAGATGAAGTTCCATGCGGATCTGCTGGCCCTGGTGGGGGCCGTCGTGTTGGGTGCTCCATTGGCCTGGCACGCGCTCGGGCACCTGCTCAAGGGCCACATGCACATGGACGAGCTGGTTACGGTGGCCATCATCGCGGCCATCTCCATGGGGGAATACCGTGAGGCCGGCGTCATCGCGTTCTTCATGCTGATCGCCACGCTGATCGAGACGCGGACCGCCCTGGGCGCCCGGGCCTCCATCGCTTCGCTGATCCATCTGACGCCTACGACGGCCCACGTGGTGGACGATGAGGGGAACGAGAGCGAGGTGGAGGCCGCCTCCCTGCAACCGGGGCAGGTCATCCGCGTCCGCCCCGGGGACAACATCCCGGCCGACGGCGAGATCGTGGCCGGCACCTCCACCATCAACCAGGCCAACATCACCGGCGAATCCATGCCCGTGGACAAAGGGGCGGGCGAGGAGGTGTTCAGCGGCACCACCAACCTGACCGGGGCTCTGGACGTCCGCGTGACCAAAGCCGGCCGGGACACCACGCTGGGGCGCGTGCAGGAGCTGATTCTCAACGCCGAGGCCACCAAGATTCCTCTGATGCGCCTGATCGACCGGTATGCCGGCTGGTACACGCCCACCCTCTTGATGCTGGCCTGCATCGTGCTGTTCTTCACCCGCGAGATGGAGCGCAGCATCTCCATGCTGGTGGTGGCCTGCCCCTGCGCCCTGGTGCTGGCCACTCCCACTGCCATGGTAGCGGCACTGTCGGCGGCGGCGCGTCTGGGCCTGCTCATCAAGAACGTGGTCAACCTGGAGTTTGCCCGGAACCTGACCGCGGTGGTCCTGGACAAGACGGGCACGCTGACCACCGGCCAACTCTCGGTCACGCGAATGATGCCGGCACCGAACGTCGACGGCGTGGAGCTGCTTCAGGTCGCGGCGACCGCCGAGCAGCTCAGCAAGCACCCCGTGGCCCGTGCCGTGGTGGATGTCTCCCGGAAGGCGAACCTCACGCTGGCCCGACCGGATCACTTCGAGGAGATCATGGGTTTGGGCGTCGAGGCCTCCCTCAACGGGCGCGCCTACCGCGTGGGCCGGCCTACCTGGCTTCGGGAGAAGGGTGTGGACATGAGCATCATGGAGAATCCCGAGTACGCAGAGGCTGAGGGGATCAGTGTGCTCTATGTGGCCCGGGATTCGCACTGTCTCGGCTGGATCGGCATGGAGGATCGCACCCGCGAAGAGGCTCGCCAGGCTCTGAGCGACCTGCGAGACCAGGGCATCCGTCAGTTGGTCATGGTGACCGGCGATCGCTGGTCGGTGGCCCGGCGCGTGGCGGCGGAGATGGGCTGCACGGACGTGCAGGCCGAAGTGCTGCCTGCCGAGAAGCTGGCGCTGGTGGACAAGCTCAAGGCCGACGGGCACAAGGTGGCCGTAGTCGGCGACGGCGTGAATGACGCGCCGGCCCTGGCGGCCGGAGACCTGGGCATTGCCATGGGTGCGGCCGGCTCGGACGTGGCCATCAACTCGGCCAGCATCGCCCTGATGAACAACGATCTGTCGCGGTTGCCGTTTCTGATCAGGCTGTCCAGGGCCGCGACGAAGGTCATCTATCAGAACCTGATCTTCGGCGTGCTGTTCATCGTGACGCTGCTGGTCATCGCCGGGTTCGGGGGTCTGCCCGCGATGCTGGCGGCCTTCCTGCACACGGTCGCGTCGGCCATCGTGATCTTCAACAGCGCCCGCCTGGTTCGCTTCGGCGAGGGCCTGGACGCCGGGCGGGATCGTTTCGGCGCCCAGCGGCGGGGTCCGGATGCGGCGTCCTCGTCGCTGCCCGCCACGGCACCGGTTCCCGCTTGAGGCGCCGCGGTAGGAGGCACTGCGATACTGGGGAGCGGTCCCCCTTGCCGGCGGCAAGAGCCGTTTCCTGCTGACTTGATAGGGTCGTGGAGCGGCGGACGGGACCGCCTCGAAGCGTCCCAAGTGACGACTTGCGGGGGCCGAACCATCTTCGGGTTGCTGAGCTCAGTGCCGATCCCGAAGGTCTTCCTCTCGTGCTGAATCTATGTTACCGGCACTGCATCGTCTGGTTTTCATTGCTTTCCAGGGCTGCTTTGAATAGACTTTTATCAGCGAGAATCGGCCTGTAGCTGTGCCGGGGCGGGCCCTGTGTTTGCCCCTAGCGCGTTATCCGGGCTTGTCTTTTGCGCCGTCCTGGGTGGGGGCAGACGACCGCTCGTCCTCTGTGTTCACCTATGGTCATGAGGATGCTTCTACCCGGATAGCAGGCCCCGATGCGGCCGTAGCGGCCGGCGTCGCGGAGGCGGTTGCCGGCTCAACGGGCTTTGCGGCCCCAGTGGGCAGAGCCGGCCCGGGGGCGCGCGAGCAAAGCCGGTGGGCCCGCGAACGGTGCGGATGTCATCTTCCCGGATTCGTGATCCGGCTTTTGCGGGGTGCATAAGGAGAACGGCATGTTGTCTAGCGGTATCAATGTTCCAAGGGGTCATGGGGTCCGCGTTTCGCTGGTCGCCGTTTTCGTGGCGGCGTCCTGGACCCTGGGGTCGGATTCGGCCCTGGCCCAAGAGGATGTTCCGACCCCGACACCGGTGACCTCGCCATTCACGGTTCAGCCGATCCCTCAGGGAAGAGAGGCCATCCCGAATGAGGTGGCGGCCACGCGGCTTGAGTTCCAGCCGGCGGCTTACCGAGAGATGTCGCAGTTGTCCCATGCGCGGTTGGAGGGTTTTCCCCTGGCCCGCGACATGGCCGTCACGCTCGAGTTGCAGCGATTCACGGTGACGGGGCCGGACACCCTGTTTATCGTCGGGACCGCCGACGGTGACGTGGTGGTCGAGCCGCCCGACGTCACGCTGTTCAAAGGGAAGGTGGCCGGCTATCCCGACTCGCACGTTTTCCTTGGACTCTCTCCGCACGGAAGCAACGGCATGATCAGATTCGGCGGCGCCGAGTACATCCTTGCCGCCGGCTCCCAAGGTGCTGCCCGCACGGAACAAGTGCACGTTATTTACGAGCGCAGCGAAGTCGAGTTTGACGAAAGCGAGCCCTGGCGCTGCTTTACCGACCAGCTCGAGGACCCCGAGCCGCTGGACGTGGAAGAACCGCCGGCACCGAGCGTGCCCCTCCGGGATTGCACCCTCAAACAGATCGACGTGGCCATCGAGAGCGACTGGGAGTACCGCACCTTGTTCGGATCTTCGGCGGCGGCCCTGGCCTACGCCAACGAGCTGCTCGGTGCGGTCAGCACCATATACGAACGTGACGTCGACACCATGCTCTATCTGCCCTATGTCAGGGTGTGGGACAGCGATACGGATCCGTATCCTGCGGGTTCCACGCCTTCCCAGCGGCTAAGCCAGTTTCGCAGTTACTGGTGGAACAACATGGGTTCGGTTTCGAGGGACGTCGCTCAGATGTTGTCCGGCGTGCCGGGCGGCGGCGTGGCCTGGCTCAGCACCTTGTGCAGCACCTGGTCCGGGTACAGCGTGGCCGGGGCGTTGAACGGGTGGTTCCCCAACCCGATCGTCAGCCCGCACTCGGCCAACTGGGACCTGATGGTGTCGGCCCACGAGTTGGGACACAACTGCTCCTCACCGCACACGCATTGCTACAGCCCGCCCATCGACGAGTGCTACAACCTGGAGAGCGGGTGTTACAGCGGCACGCGCCACTGCACGCAGGGCACGATCATGAGTTACTGCCACGTGTATTGCGGGGGCATGATCCGCATCGATATCGAGTTTCATACGCGAGTCCAGGACCGGATTCAGCCCTATATCCACTCGCGTGGGTGCGTTGGTTGTGCAGGCGTGGAAGTGTCTGACGAGTCGCCCAACCGCGGATCGACCGTCGGGGCGCTGCCCGAGATTTCCGTGACCTTCAACCAGCCGGTTTCCGGCGTGACCGCGGACGACATGACCGTGAACGGATCGGCCGCCACGAGCGTGACCGGATCGGACGAAGGGCCGTATACCTTCAGTGGCTATGCGGCGCCGGCATTCGGCACGGTCAACGTGGTTCTCGCCGCGGGCGGAATCACCGGTACCCAGACCGGCTTCGCGTTTGCCGGTGACGCCTGGACGTACGAACTGGTAGACGACTGCAACGGCAACGACATTCCCGACACGGAGGAGAACCCCACGCAGCTCTACCTCAACCTGGGCGCCGAGACGGGCGTCCTGGACAGCACCGCCCCGCTTGCCCAGGACATCCATATGGGCGGGGTCGGCGACGCCTTGGTCAGCGGGTTTCAGGTCTACTATCGCAGCACCGGCACCAGCCCCGGGGTCATGACCGTGCGGTTCTGGGAGAACGATCTTCTGGACGGCCAACTGCCTGGTGCCCCCCTGGGCCTGCTCGCCGAGTACGTTGTGGGTGCGTTGGATTATACTCCCATTGACTTCGGCATCGCTCACTTCGACGTTTCTCCCTATGTTACCGTGCAGCACAATATCTGGATGGAGGTGGAGATCGATAAGGACGCGGGCGTGATCCTGCGTGCCGGGCCGACCGATAGCGGCTCCACCCACGGCATGGTTTACGACCGCGATGCGGAGGACTTCCTGGCTGGCGGCCCGTACTTGATGGGCCTGAGACTTCTGGGTGTGCTCTGTCCGTCGGACTGCAACGGCAATGATATCCCCGACGAGAGCGAGACCGATACGGACGGCGACGACCTGATCGATGAGTGCGACGAATGCGACAGTGATCCCGACAAGATCGTGGCCGGCCAATGCGGTTGTGGCGTACCCGAGACCGATACCGATGGGGATCAGGCTCCCGACTGCATCGACGAGTGCCCCAACGACCCGGCCGTGCAGGTCATCGAGGCCGAGGATCCCGACCTGGGCAAGTGCGATGACGGCGTCGACAACGACTGTGACGGGTTCACCGACATGGACGATACCGACTGTACCGGGCCGAGTTGCATCTGTGGGGACCTGGATAACAGCGGTGGGGCGGTGGACCTGGGCGATTTCGCCACGTTCGCCAACTGTTACGGCCTGACCGCCCCGACGCCGAGTTGCGAGGCCGCGCAGTTGAGCTGCTCTGACATGGACGTCAACGGCGTGGTGGACCTGAACGACTTCGCCACGTTCGCCAACCTGTTCGGGCTGACCTCGACCGATTCTCCGCCGAATTGCGGCGGGTAGCCTCTGCGGACGGCCTGGCCGCCGCCAACATTTGGATTAGGGACGTGCCGACGGGCTTCACCAAGCGGTGAGGCCCGTCGCTTTTCCGGCCGTCTGTTTTTTTGGCCATAAATTGGAAATACTGCGCGGGGATTGACCCGCCGATTTCGGATTGACAGGTGACGGCTTCGACTGGTGGCGAACCGTCGCCTGGCCGCGGCCATTGTTCACGCGCAACCGAAAGGGAACTCTCACCGAAACGCCACGGAAGGCCCCGATGCCTCTGCACGGAGCCTTACCGTTACCGACCGTGAGCCGAGGGGCTGTTCCGAGTAACCGCAGGCGGGACGGTCACGGTAATCGCCCCCCGGCGAGTTCACCCTGCCCGACGCGGTGACCCAGGATGCTCTGACCGATGACGTCGTCTGCAAGAACGCCGGTTCAAAGCTTCTAGGGGTCACCGCGGGCGGGCGGATTTGCCCCATAGTATCCGGCCCGCCGTTCCGACATCCCCGAGGCGTCATCCAAGAGGCCCACGCCGACCCGCACACCGTCACCGCTGGAGGCGCCGACGCGCCGCCGAACTGCGCGAAACAGCAGCCGAATGCTCCGCCGAGGAGCTCGCCATGAAAGTGCTCGCCTGGTTCCTGTTCTCCGTGCCGATGCCGTCCGGTCCGGTCGCACCCGCGCCCGAGATGATCTTTGTCGAAGCCGGCCGCTTCGAGATGGGCAATCCCTTCGAGGGCGCCGACGCGGACGAACGTCCCGTCCACGCGGTCGATTTGAGGGCCTATTACATCGGCCGGCATGAGGTGACCGTTGGCCAGTTCAGCGAATTCATCGAGGACACGAACTACAAGACCACCGCTGAGCAAGGCAAGGGCGCCTCGGTTCTCGTGGGCACCAAGGTCGAGACCCGCCCTGATGCCAACTGGCGGAATCCATACTACCGGCAGGACGACCGCCACCCCGTTGTCTGCGTGAGCTGGTACGACGCTGTCGAATACTGCAATTGGCGCAGCCGCAGGGAGGGTCTGCGACCCTGCTACACCGGCTGCGGTGACGATGTCGCCTGCAACTTTGCAGCCGACGGTTATCGCCTGCCGACCGAAGCCGAGTGGGAGTACGCCGCCCGCAGCCGGGGCAAGAGAATCAAGTTCGCGTGGGGTGACGGCGAGCCTGTCATCGACGGCCGACCGGTCGGCAACACAAAGGACGAGGCTGCCAAACGCGAGTGGGGGGTCGAAAAGATATGGCAAGGTTATGACGACGGGTATGCGTGCTCCGCGCCCGTCTGTAGTTTTGCGCCCAACGAATTGGGTATCCACGACATCAGCGGAAACGTCTATGAATGGGTTTGGGACTGGTACGGCGCGGACTACTACGCGACGAGCCCGGTCGAAAACCCCACGGGTCCGGACGGCGGCGAGATGCGGGCCTGCCGCGACGCGGGCTTCGGCTGTGCCATCCAACAGGAGAGCGTCGTGACGCGCGGCCTGGGCAAGCCCGACCTGACCTTCAGTTGGGGCGGCTTCCGGGTGGCCCGCTCCAAGACAATCGAGAATCTCTGCCTATTCTCCTCGGTGACACGATAAGCTTCACCGCGATCTGCCCCCAAGGCGAAGCCGGGAGGCCACCTTCGGATGGCCTCTCGGCTTGGGGCATCGCGCCGCTACTCCTTCCTGTTCCTGGCCGGCCTGCCGCGATAGTAGCGATCCGGGTTCTGCTTGCGCACCCACGCGATGTACTTGCGCATCTCCGGATGGGCCCGCAACTCCGGGAGGCTGTGCAGCGTGCCGGCCAGCTCCTTGTTGCCGAACAAGGCGTGCACCTGCCGGTGGCAGGTCTTGCAGATGTGCTCGATCTCGTTGCCCCCGCGCGACTTGGGCACCACGTGATGCCGCGTCATGTTTGCCGGCAGAACCATCCGCCCGCATACGGGGCATTGGCGTCGGGCCTCGCTCATGATGGGATTGTAACAGACATCCCGCGGCATTCGCTTCTTCCAGGCATCGCGTCCAACCGGATGATGCTGCGCGTTTGTTTCCGAGCTGTCCTGCTGCGGCCCGGGTGGAATCTTTCGGCCACACCCTTTACGCTTTCCGGATGGAACCAAGACCCCGGGGCATCATCTTCGACCTGGATGGCACGCTGCTCGACACGCTGACCGACATCACCAACGCGACCAACGCGGCTCTGGACTCGGCCGGGCTGCCGCCGTGCCGCCCCGATCAGGTTCGCCGCTACGTGGGCAGCGGCGTGCACATCCTGGTGCGGCGGGCATCCGGCGTGGACGATCCGCAGCGCGTCGAGGACATGGTCCGCGTCCTGCGCGACCACTACGGCCGGCACGCCCTGGACAACACGCGCCTCTACCCCGGCGTCGCCGACATGCTCGATTCGGTCGCCGCCGCCGGCGTGCCCATGTGCATCTTCTCCAACAAGCCGCACACGTACACGGTGCTCACGGTCGAGGGGTTGCTCTCGGCGTGGTCCTTCGTCGAGGTGCTGGGCGAGTCGCCCGACAACCCGCGCAAGCCCGACCCGGTTGTCGCTTGGCGCCTCGTCGACCGGATGGGCCTGTCCCGCGACGAGGTCGTTCTCGTCGGCGACTCCGAGGTCGATGCCGAGACCGGCCGCAATGCCGGCATGACCTGCATCGGCATCACCTGGGGTTTCCGCGACCGTTTGGATCTGCAGCGCGCCGGCGCCGATCCGATCATCGATCACCCGCGTGAACTGCCGCCTCTGCTCGGCCTCGACAGCGCGTCGTAATCGCGATTGCCTAGACGTCCTAACGAAGGTGCACGGTGGGCACTGTCTACGATGCTGCGCGTTTCGCTGCAGACTGCGCCGGTTGCGATTGGCCGTTCGATCGTTATCATGTTGTCCCGAAAGGGCCGCGACCTTCGCCGGTCTTGCCTTCGCCAGAACCCCGGATGAAGACACCGAGGAATCCAGAACCATGACCAACCAACTCATCGAATGTGTGCCCAACTTCAGCGAAGGGCGCGACATGGCCGTCATGAAGCAGATCACCGACGAGATCGAGTCCGTCGAGGCGGTCACTCTTCTCGACGTGGACCCGGGCAAGGCCACCAACCGCACGGTGGTCACCTTCGTCGGCCCGCCGGAGGATGTCTGCGAGGCGGCCGTCCGCGCCGCCCGCAAGGCCCACGAAGTCATCGACATGAGCAAGCACCACGGCGCGCACCCGCGCTTCGGGGCCATGGATGTGTGCCCGCTGGTGCCCGTGGCGAACATCACGATGGATGAGGTCGTCGAGTACGCCCGCAAGTTGGCCAAGCGCCTCGGCGAAGAGGAAGGCCTGACCATCTTCTGCTACGAGAACGCGGCCCTGAAGCCCGAGCGGCGCAACCTGGCCGTGGTTCGGGCCGGCGAATACGAAGCCCTGGCCGAGAGGTTGTCCAAGCCGGAGGGCAAGCCCGACTTCGGCCCCGACAAGTTCGACGCCAAGTACGGCGCCTCGGCTGTCGGGGCCCGCGACTTCCTCGTGGCCTACAACGTCAATCTCAACACCACGTCCACCCGCCGGGCCAACGCCATCGCCTTCGACATCCGCGAGAAGGGCCGCCAGAAACGCGAGGGCGACCCGCTGACCGGCCCGGTGGTCAAGGACGGGAAGGGCAATCCGGTCTGGATCCCCGGCACGCTCAAGTGCGTCAAGGCCATCGGCTGGTTCATCGAGGAGTACGGCGTCGCCCAGATCTCCATCAACCTGACCAACATCTCGGTTACGCCGGTGCACGTGGCCTTCGACGAGGTGTGCCAGAAGGCCGCCGAGCGCGGCATTCGCGTCACCGGCTCGGAGCTGGTCGGACTCATTCCGCTGAAGGGCATGCTCGACGCCGGCCGGCACTACCTCCGCAAGCAGCAGCGTTCGCTGGGCATCCCCGACCGCGAGATCATCAAGATCGCGGTCAAGTCGCTCGGGCTGGACGACCTGTACCCGTTCAAGCCGGAAGAGAAGATCATCGAGTACGCCATCGAGGCCAAGAAGGGCGCCAAGAAGAAGCGCCTGGTGGACATGGCGCTCGAGGATTTCGTCTGGGAGACGGCGTCGGAATCCAAGGCCCCCGGCGGCGGGTCCATCTCCGCGGCGATGGGTGCCATGGCGGCGGCACTTGGAACGATGGTGGCCAACCTGTCTTCGCACAAGCGCGGCTGGGACGACCGCTGGGAGGAGTTCTCCGACTGGGCGGTCAAGGGCAAGGAGATGCACGACGAGCTGCTGCGGATCATCGACGCGGACACGGACGCGTTCAACGCCATCATCGCCGCGTTCGGCCTGCCCGAGTCGAGCGACGAGGAGAAGGCCGCCAAGAACCGGGCCGTTCAGGACGCCACCAAGGAGGCCATCATGGTGCCGTTCCGCTGCATGCAGACGGCCCTGGCGTCGATGGCCGTGGCCCAGGCCATGGCCGAGTTCGGCAACCCGGCCTCGGCCTCCGACGTCGGCGTGGCCGCGCTGGCCGCGCGCTCGGCCGTCATGGGTGCTTACCTCAACGTCAAGATCAACTCCGCCGACGTCGAGGACAAGGCCTGGATGAACGACATACTCAAACGCGGTGCCGAGATTCAGGACAAGGCCATCGCCGCCGAAACGAAGATCCTCGACATCGTGGCCAAGAAGATCGCCGGCTAATTAATGCTCTGGAAGTGGCACGATAATGACATTCGATCGCGTTGTCGTAATGGTGCCCCATGACTGAAGCATCCACACCGCCCGTCACAGAAAGCCGCCCACTCGACTACAGCGCGTCCCCACCGCCTCGGAAGCCGCGGGCCAAACGCTGGCTTGCCTTCGGCTTCGGAGGAGTGTTGCTGCTTGTCGTGATTTGTGGCGGCGGCTTTGCCTGGCTCATCCTTGGCGGCAAGGCTGAGGTCGAGCCGATTGTGGAAGACTTCCTCGCCCGCCTCGAGAAGCAGGACTACTCGGGCGCGTACAACAGACTGGGCACCGAATGGAAGTCCATCGACACACTCGAGGCCTTCACCAAGCTGGAGAAGCGGATGCGGGAGGTCACGGGTCCGTTGCAGTCCAGGGAGTTAGAGGGCTTCAATATCCAGAGAGCCACTGGTGGCAGTATCGCGGTCTGTACCTACACGGGCCAGTTCGCCAACGGCGCGGGTAGCATTACGATCACGCTAACCGATTCTTCCGGCTCCTGGAAAGTTGTGGGACACCGCATCGACTCGCCTCTGTTCATCCAAGTCCTCACCTGTCCTCACTGCGGTGCCGTCAGCCAGAGCCTCGCCGACTATTGTCCCTCCTGCGGCAAGCCGATGCGGCCGGACGCCGAAAGTTCTCCGCACCAGACCGAGAGCGAGCAGGCCGCGCAGGATTAAGGCGAGCGCCTTACTTCCCATCGGGTGCATGCGTGTTGTGGCATGCGCTAAGGAACGCGGCCAGGATGACTTGGCTGCACCGGAGGAGGCGTTATGCGTAAGATGTTGGCTGGCTACGTGTTCGTGCTGGTTTTTGCTGCGACGCCGGTGGTCGCGGGACAGATCGATACGCGGTACCGGCAGGAGGTTGATCGGGCCGTCGTGGCTGGCTCGACGAATCCGTGTGCTCCTGGTGGGGGTAAGAGCAACACGTCCGGAGAGCTGTCCGGGAAGCCCGGGGTCACCGCTCCAACTGCTGGCGAAGCTCCATCATGGGCTGGTTGCTGACCTTGAGCCACCCTTCTGCGGCACGGTCGAGATCGGCGATCAGGAACACCACGACGGAGAAGGACAACGCCAATACGAGATGCACGAGGAAATTGCCCTTGCCGGATTGACCGAAATGGTACCCCACGGCGGCCATCGAGAGAATCGTGAGCAAGCAGAATACGGACCATATGATCGTGGGAATGCGATACCTGCCCACGACCACGCGCTTCGTCTGTAAATCGATGGTCTCGTTCAGGGAGTCCACAAACAGCGAGACGATATCCGGGTTCTTGAGATCCGCGTCGGCGAGGGCGGCTGCGTGCTGCCAGAGCTGTTCCTGCAGCTTCTCCGATTCCTTGAGCGTCTCCGGGAGTTTCTCCGGGTGCCCGTAGACATCCAGCCGCAGATCCACGTACTTTCGCAGAAGGCGGCGGGCCTCAGTCCGGTGGGGTTCGGAAATCAGGTCGGTTCGCAGGAAGGTCGTCCCGATCGCGTTGACCTCCTCAAGAAGCAACTCTCTTCGCGATTCGCGCCGGCTGGCGGCCATGCCGAAAGTGAAAGCCAGCATGAACGCCAACAGGCCCAGCGTGGCGCCGACCACGGAGCCGACGGCCCCTTCCTCGGCCTTTCC
>CP070685.1:1547528-1571166 GCA_020352895.1 Phycisphaerales bacterium | reverse complement strand
CGCAAGTTGATCCTTGGGTAGCGGCTTACCGTGCCAATTGCCGGCCTGGAGCGCAGGCACCCCCCAGCCCTTTATCGTCTGGGCGACGACAGCCAGCGGTTTGCTGCCGGTGCCGGCCCGGGCGAGGAGCGGCTCAAGCGCAGTGGGATCGTGGCCGTCAACCGGGGCAGCATCCCAGCCGAAGGCCGCGAGCTTGGCCGCCAGGGACTCGGTGCTCTGCTGGGGCGAAACATCGTCGGCCTGACCCTCGCCGTTGCAGTTGAAGATGGCGCACACGTTGGTGAGCTTGTGGTCCACGACGAAGTCGGCAGCCTCCCAGACCTGACCCTCTCGCGCTTCGCCGTCGCCAATAATGACAAAGATCCGCTTGTCGATGTTGCGCAGGCGAGCCGCAGCGGCCAGACCGGCGGCCACGCTGAGTCCCTGGCCAAGCGAGCCGGTGGCAGCGTCGAAGAACGGGAAGCCTTCGGCGGGGTTGGGGTGGCCGTCCAGTTCGCTGTCGAGCTCGCGCAGCGAGTCCAGGTCGCGTATCGTCAACGTCCGGGCCGAGTCCGGGTTCCGCCCGACCTTGCCGCCCATATCGGCGTAGGCCGCGTAGATGATGGGCACCGCGTGGCCGGCCGAAAGGACCAGGCGATCTGACCGCTCGTCCCAGGGATCCGCTGGATCCCAGCGCATATGTCGATACATCAAGGAGGTGACGATGTGGGCCAGCGACAGGCCGCTGGAAGGATGTCCCGAGCCGGCCTTGGTGGTCATGCGGACCACGTGACCGGCAAGTTCCACTGCCTTACAAAGGACGAATTCGGCGCTTGGCACGGGACGTACTCTCCGAAACGGGGGGTGGTTGCGCAGGGGAGCCTGCAAAAAGGCGGAAGGTAGCGGCCCGCGGAGCCACTCGCAAGACCCGCTCCTCAGGATGGCCATGCTGGGCCATGCCGCTGGGCAGGTCTCACAATACGGGGCCGTGATCGCTAGGTATAATATAGGCTGAGTTTCTGATTGGCCGGTCGTTGACGCCCAGGCCCGGCAGGGTCGCGTCGGACACGACGGATTCCAGGAAGGAGCGGCGGACGTTGCCCATCGTCAGAGCCAAGGCATTCGCCGTGGGATGGGAGACCTTTCATCTGGGGCTGAAGAACCTGCGCGTCCATAAACTGCGATCCTTCTTGACGGCTCTGGGCATCATCTTCGGCGTGGGGGCCGTCATTTGCATGCTCTCCATCAGCGAGGGGGCCAGCGCCAGCGAAATGGAGTTGATCCGCCTGCTGGGGACCCAGAACATCATCGTCAAGTCGGTCAAGCCGAATCGAGGGGGAGCCGTCTCCCAGGGCAACACGCGCATTCTCGAGTACGGCATCACCGAGGAGGATCGACGGCTCATCGAGAACACTGTCCCGCACGTGGGTAGGGTTGTCCCGCTGCGCGAGGTGGCCTATCGCGTGAGCCGGGGCGACCGCCAGTACGGTGCTCCGGTAGTGGGCGCAGACTGCGAATTCTTTGGTGCGGTGAATGTGCCCGTCTCTCGGGGACGCCGGCTGACCGAGCACGACGAGGAAGTCCGGGCCAAGGTCTGCGTCATTGGGGATGACATCCGTAAGCAGTTGTTCACTCACGAGGATCCGATCGGCCAGACCCTGACTGTACATAACCTAGCCTCGGGTCCGATTCCATTCAAGGTGGTGGGCGTGATGAGGCCGGTGCTCACAGCCGGCTCGCCGGCGCGCGGCATCGGGGAGCGCAACCTCAACGGGGATGTATTCATTCCCTTCAAGACCGCAGACGCCAGGTACGGCAGCACCGTGTACAACCTGACCTCGGGTTCCCGCGAGTTGACCAAGGTGGCCTACAGCGACCTGTACGTTCATGTTCCGGACATGGAACGTGTGCTGCCCGTCTCGAGGATGATTTCGCGCGTGATGGAGCGCGGGCATGAGAAACAGGATTATGAGGTGAAGGTTCCGCTGGAGCGGCTGCGACTGGCGGAGAAGGAGAAGGCCAATCGCCAGATCACCTTGGGGGCCATCGCCGGTGTCTCACTGCTGGTGGGCGGCATCGGCATCATGAACATCATGCTCGCGTCGGTCACTGAGCGGACCAGCGAGATCGGGATCCGTCGTGCCCTGGGGGCAAGGCAGATCCACATCGTGCAGCAGTTCCTGGTGGAGACGGTGGTTCTGTCCGCGGCCGGGGGGCTGATCGGCATCTTCATGGGCTGGGCGGGGGCGGTGATCATCAGTGAATCGGTGGGCTGGCCCACCATCGTGCAGCCGTGGACGGTGGGAGTGAGCTTCGGTCTGTCCGTGATCGTCGGCGTCTTCTTCGGCATGTACCCGGCCATCACGGCAGCACGGCTGGACCCCATCGAAGCGGTTCGGCACGAGTGAGCCGTAGCTCCGCTGAGCGCGAGCCAGGGGCTCATTTTTTCAAGTGGCACCAACGTCCCAGAGTTCAGGTAATTTAACCCTCCTGCCTTCGTATCTTGTTATAGGACAGACGATTACGCTTGAATGGCCCGGATAAATTGGCGAAACATTGTTGCCGTTTAAGCACGATATGCTATATTTTTAGTGGCAGCAGACTCCCCCCGCACCGGTTCTCCCCAGGACTGAGCGTCAACGACGCTCCTTCGAGATCATAGCTTTGGATTCGTTGGCGCCTCTCGGGACTGGATGATAACCGAGCGTGAGCCGGGCCCCGGAACGAGCGTTCTGGGAACTCGGACATCGGACACGAGAAAGGGCACGAGAGAGAGGCATGGAGCGTGGGCTGAGCCGACTCGGCCCATGGAGGCCAGGGAGTCAGCCATGACTGAGGAGAGTCGCAGGACGGCACAGCCCACGGAGGCTCACCCGAAACTGACCGAGGTGCTGAGTATCTCGGAGGCGGCGCGTGGCCGTCTCTTGCCGCGGGACGTCGAGCTTCTCGAGAAGCTGACTCCGGAGATTGCTGAGTTCACCGACAACCCTCGGTTCAGGGAGCGGGGAATCGAGGGCACGCTTTTCGGTGGGAGGCTGAGACTCCGGGCCGACGATGCGGCTGAGTTTCAGGGGCCTGCTGGCGATCCGCCGGAGGCACTGAATCAGAGGCGTCTGCCCACCTTGAGTGCCAAGCAGGAGCAGCAGCTGTTCTTGGAATACAACTGTGCGCGGCGGCGGGTGACCATGACGATCGCCCAGGCCGGCTCGCGGGCATTGGGATGGAAAGCGCTACGCACGCTCCTGGCCTGGGCGCGGATCGCCCTGAGAACGCGGAATCGAATCGTCCAATTGAACATGCCGCTCGTGCTGGCCATGGCCAAGCGCACTCGCCTGAGTGGCGTCGATTTCAATGAGCTGATCAGCGAAGGCAACATGGCTCTGCTGCGCAGCGTGGACAAGTTCGACTGCGGACGCGGCTTCAAGTTCAGCACGTACGCCTGCCGGGCCATTCTCAAGAGCTTCTCACGTGTGGCCATGCGGGCCAGCCGATATCACTGTCGCTTCCCCGTCGAGTTCGAGCCGAGCATGGAAAAGAGCGATTACCTCGACCGGAAGCGTGAGGATGTGGAGACCAGTTGCATCGATGAGATCCGGCAGATCCTGGCGGATAACCTGGCCAACCTGAGTGGTGTCGAGGAGCAGGTCATCCGCGAGCGGTTTGCCGTGCCCAGGACGAAAGAGGGCCAACCGCCACAGCCCAAGACGCTGGAGGAAGTCGGAGCCATTATCGGCGTGACCAAAGAGCGCGTGCGGCAGATTCAGAACAAGGCTCTCAAGAAGATCAAGTCGGTGCTGGAGGATAGCATTCTGGCCGCCTGACCGGGCGGCGCGCATACATGGTGTTAGACACTGCGGCCGTCGAGTTGGGTCCGACCGACGGCCCCTTTTTTGGGCATACCCACTGGAGCCGGATGAACCTGCAGTTCGTGGCTCCACCACCAGGTGTACTTCAGGAGGCCGGTCGGTGAGCCGCGGGATGATACGACCGGGGTGCTCAGTCCTGACAGCGCTGGATGACAATGGCGGTCAGGTCGTCGGCCTGCGTAGTCCCCGATGCGAAGGCGAGCACGGACTGGTAGATGTGCTGGATCAGCCGGTCCGGAGGCAAGGCAGCGTTGGCTCGAATGATCTCGACCACGCGGTCTTCGCCAAAGTGTTCGGTGTCAGGACGGGCCCACTCGTAGAAACCGTCCGTCAGCAGGCAGAAGACGTCGCCGGGGGCCAGATCGAGCTGATTGCTGACTTCAAACAGGTGGCCTTCCATGATGCCAAGGGGCACGTCTCCCGCGGGCAGCACGTCCGTCCGCCCCGAGGCATGATGATAGTGCAGCAGAGGGCCCTGGCCGGCCGCGATGTACGTAAGCTCATGGTTGCCCAGGTCCAAGGCGCCGAGGAACGCCGTGACGAATCGGTCGTTGGGCAGGTCCTCGGCGAGCAGGTCGTTGACGTGCGTGGCGATACGCGGCAGGTCATCGCTGAGCCGGGCGGTGGCTTTGACCAGGGACCGGAACTGTGAGATGCACATGGCTGCGGTGATGCCGTGGCCCGTGGCGTCGGCCAGGAGAACGCCGAAACGGTTGCCCCGGGCTTCGAGAAAGTCATAGCAGTCCCCCCCGGTCTGGTCGGCCGGCTTGTTCCACCCGGCGATCCGGTAGCCCGGAACCCTGGGGTCCTCACGGGGCAGCAACTGCTGTTGGATGTCGCGGGCAATGTCCAGCTCACGCTCGATGCGCAGCTTCTCGGCGTATTGGTCCAGCAGCATCTGTCGCTGAAGGGCCACGCCGGCCTGAGCGCCCAGCGTGAGGGCCAGTTCCTCGTCTTCTTCGCCGAAGGGTCCCCCTCGCTTGTTAAGTAGCTGGAGCACGCCGATGCGCTGCTCCTGAAGGCCGTTGAGAGGCACGGTGAGAATATTGCGGGTGCGAAAGCCGGTACTTCGATCAATGTCCGGATTGAAGCGCGGGTCGGCGTAGGCGTCGGGCACGTTGGACACCTGGCCGGTGGTGGCCACTTGGCCGCTTATGCCTTTGTCGGCGGGAAAGCGGATCTCCTGGACGCCTGTGGCCACTTTGCTGTAGAGCTCATGGCGATCGCGGTCCAGAAGGAAGACCGTGGCCCGTTCGCACTGGAGGACCTGACACCCGGCGTCGGCAACGTTCTCCAGCAGCGGTTGCAGTTCCGTGGAAGCCCCCATGCGCCGGGAAACCTCGAGCAGGAGCTTGAGGTTGGCCAAAACCTGCTGGTCGCGTGAGCCGGACATGCCTTGAACCTCGGTCCCGGGCTAGGGTTCTACTTCTCCGATCGTCAAGAGGATGGGGGCCAGGATGCCGATTTTGTGCTGCATGATACGGGCAAAGCCGGCACGTTCAAAGTATCTGCGCATGGTCGACCAGGGAGAGTGGAAGACGGGCTTCTCAGCGGAGCCGACACATACGTCGAAGACGAACCACCCGATCATGTTGTCGCGGAAGCCGTCGATGAGCATCAACCTGCCGCCGGGCATGAGAACACGGCGCATCTGATGGACGGTCTCCTGCTGGTGGGGGTAGTGGTGGAAGGAGTTGCTGCAGGTGACTACGTCGAACGAAGCGTCGGGGAAAGGCAGATGCTCGCTGTCGGCGTTCACGAAGCAAACGCGGTCGGCCACACCCGCCTCAACCGCCTTGCCTTCACCCTTGTCGCACATGGGGAAGGAGTAATCGAGGCCCACGACATCAAAGGGGAGGTCGGCCCCGACCACCCTGGCAGCCAGGGTACCGGTGCCGCAACCGATATCCAGGAGGCGTCTCCTTTTGGCGTCGCCCGAGTACCAGGCGTGAATCCATTGGAGAAACGCGCTGTAGGACGGTTCGAATAGCAGGCGCTGGAGGATGGAGTTGTCGTAGCTGTGGGCCCAGGCGTCGAACTCGCGACGGGCCTTCTCTTTCATCTGTGAAGATCCCATAGACATAACCTGCCTAGTCGGCCGACAACCGCAAGGTCGGGCTTTCGTATAAATAGAACCGGCAGAGGCCGCCGCAGGCTCCCTCTACCTCGCCGACCTGGCTCACGGACGTCGCGGTGCATGGTCTTATACCGTTGGGTTGCCCGCGAAGCCAGCACCAGCAGGCCCGGCTCTGGACGGGGATTATGGGAAGAGACGGCGATCCGTGGCGATTCGCTCAAAAATGCGCTCTACACAGTGCCGGAATTGCTCAGTCAACCGATGATAAGACCTAAACGGAACAGCAACAGGATTCCGGCAGCGTCGAGTGGCGTATGAGTCGGAGTCAGTGCGCCCAGATGCACGAATACCCGGTTCGATGGAAGGCGGCCCAGCGTGGCCATATAATTGGATACTTCGGCCAGCTTGGGGCGAGTCGCATGTTGGGTTCTCCCTGGGGCCGAGGCCGTGACGGAGAGAAACAGCAGGCGGCCTGCTGGCAGGTCGCAGGGGGGGCGTCACAGATAGAAGGGGAATACATGAGTGCTGTGAGACCGAGCGGGGTGCGGCTTATTGCGGCGGTTCATGTCCTCGGGGCGGCCTTTCTGATGGGCGTGGTTCCCCGGGCCGGTGCGGATGAGACCGCTCGTGCTGACCGGGAGGAATGGTGGGCCCTGGGATGGAATCAGGTCAATTGCGGTCTATTCGACCAGGCTTCCGAGACATTCGAGCGCGCAGCCATGGGCCCGCAAGCCGACGAGGCGACGCGGAGCGTCTCGGGCTGGCTCGCCGCATACGAGGAGATCCAGCGAAGACGGACCGAACTGCGTGTGGAGGAGTTCGAGGAGTGGACGGAACGCACGGAGGCGGAGGTGATGCGGCTGAACCTCCGGCCGCTGGTGGCGCCCTGGCTCAAGCGGCTGGTGGACCAGTGGGTCGAACAGGAGAGATCTCGACTCGGTACCGAAGATCCCGAGTTCGAGGAGGCCGAGCGACGCCTCGATCGGCTGGACCTGTTCTATGCGGACCGCGCCGACCAGGCGGGCTTCTGGGAGGGCTTGCACCACGGCTGGCGGGCCGGCGTGGCCCGGGTCTACTACGGAATCGAGGAAACCCGCTGGGTTCACGTGTTGGCCAATGCGTACATGGCCTACCTTAACGCGGCCGATCCGGACTCGTTCAAGCACGAACTCTGGATGACAAGCCTGGTCGAGGAGGCTCTGGTCGCGGCGGCAGAGCAGAAGCGGCAGGAAGAATGGCTGGACGCCAGCGGCATCTACAACGAGCTGGAGCGTATCTACGACGACAATGCGGAGTATAAGAAGCTTCGCGAGGACGCGTTGACGCACTACCGGCTGGAGGCCATCTACACCAATGATCCGGACGAAGATGACCGCCTCAGGGAGGACTGGAGCAAGCTGGTCAGCGGGGCCGATCCGTCCATCGTGAGCGACGCGATTCACCGGATCGGACAGAACTACGTACGCTCGCCCGACTTCAGGAAAGTCATCGACCGGGGCCTGGAGTCCGTGCTTCTGATCACGAGTACACCGGCCCTGAAGCAGACCTTCGAAGGGCTCAGCGACGAACTGATGGTGGGCATCTTCAACGATCGGGTTAACAAGCTCCGCGAGCGCCTTCAGAAAGAGAAGCGCCTCTCGGCTCACCGGGCCAATCGCGAGTACTGGCAGAAGTTGGTCAGGATCAACCAGCAAACGATCCGATTGCCGAAGACGGTTCTTTCGGTCGAGTTCATGGACGGTGCTCTCAAACCGCTGGACGAGTTCAGCGCGATGATCTGGCCGGCGGAGGTATCCGAGTTTCGCAAGTACACCACGGGCGAGTTCACGGGCGTGGGCATCCAGATCAACATGCAGGGCAAGTACATCACGGTCTTCAGTCCCCTGGAAGACACGCCGGCGTACCGGGCAGGTATCCGGCCGGGCGACATCATCGTGAAGATCGACGGGGAGGATGCCGCCGGGATCAACCTGGATGAGGCCGTGGAGCGGATCACCGGCCCTCCGGGGACCAAGGTGACGCTTACCGTCAAACGCGAAGGTGAGGAGAAGGAATACGACTACGAGCTCGAGAGAGCCAAGATTCAGATTCAGAGCGTCAAAGGAGCCAGCCGGCGGGCGGACGACACCTGGGATTACACGCTGGATCCCGACGAGAGGATCGCCTACATCCGGCTGGCCAGCTTCAGTGAGACCACGGCAAGGGAACTCGCTCAGGCACTCAAGGAGATCGAAGACGATGGAACCCGCGGCCTCATCCTGGATCTGCGCTTCAACCCCGGCGGTCTGCTGACGTCAGCGTGGCAGGTGGCCGACCTGCTGCTGCCCGCGAATCAGGTGATTGTGCGCACCGCCGGACGCGATCCGGCTGACGACTGGCAGAAAAAGTCCAATTCGCGACATACAGAGCTGCCGCTCATCGTGCTGGTCAACGATCGCAGTGCCAGCGCTTCGGAGATCGTCTCCGGGGCGGTCAAGGACCACAAGCGCGGTCTGATCGTCGGTGAGCGAACCTTCGGCAAGGGCAGCGTTCAGAACCTGATTCCGATGGCCGACAACGAAGCCTACCTGAAGTTGACCACGGCGCACTACTACCTTCCGAGCGGGCGGTGCCTGCAACGGGACCCTGATTCTGCCGAGTGGGGAGTGGACCCGGATATCAAGGTCAAGCTGGTGCCGAAGGAGACACGTCACGTTCTGGCCGTGCGGCGGCAGAACGACGTCATCGGCATGGGTGAGTCCGCCCTATCGGAACTGGAGGCCGAGGAGGATGAGGAGGCCTTCGACGCCCAACTCGAGACGGCCCTGTTGCTGATGCGCATCAGGCTGGCCGGCAACGCGGATTGGACGTTTCCGGATCAGGCCGTGGCCGCCGCGGGCGAAGCTCCTGATATAACCAAGAACTAGAACCACTCGACCAGTTTCGGTCCAACGCTGACTACGGGCGTCCGCCACGGAAACGGCGGGCGTTCTTCTTTCGGCCGACGTCGCGCTGGCGAACCGGCTGTGGCCGTCCGGCCTCTCTCAAGCTTGCCCGACACTCTGAAGCCAGTCATACTCCTTTCGACTATGGCCAACACATACTCAGGCGAGCAGGCCGGGGACGGCTGGCTCAGCGGCCTGCGGGGTTCGAGAATTGTGCTGTTCAGCCTTCTGCTGGGCTGCACGGCCAGGGTATGGCTCGTGTGGGTGTCGCCCGCTCACAAGTCGCCGTGGGACCACCACGAATATGTTCGGTGGGGCATCCAGGCATCGACCCAGGGTCTCCTGAGTATGTACACATCGCCGCCGCCGGAAAGCGACGCCTTGCTGCCCGAAGGTCGGACGCGCATCCACCACCGTGAACAGTACATCTGCAACTATCCACCGCTGGCGGTGTATTTGCTGCGCCTCAAGGGTGCCTTGCACGGGGTCCTCGATCCTGAGCGCGTATCCAACACTCGATCGGCTCATTTCGTATTCAGTGCTGCGTCCATGGTGGCTGATCTGCTTCTTGCTTGGGGGTGTCTGGCCGTTACAGGCGCGTTGGGGGGGCGTCGGGCCGGAGAGATCGCCTTCGCGGTGGCCGTGCTGATGCCTCCGATCATGCTGGATTCGTGTTTGTGGCAGCAGACGGACAGTTGGGTAGCAGCCCCTGCGGTATGGATGCTCTATGCGATGATCCGGCGGCGGTGGTTGCTGGCTGGGCTACTGTGGGGCACGGCCCTGGGGTTGAAGACACAGGGGATTCTGCTGGCGCCCATCTGGGCGTTCGCGTGGTTGCTCGCCTGGCGAGCCCGGGTCGAAAACCGTGGTGGCCGCGACCTCGGCCGTATCATCGGCGGTGTGCTTGTTGCCCTGCTTTGGCTGAACGCGTGTGCCCTGCCGTTTTGGCTCAGTTCCGGGTCGGCCTGGCTGCACAACAGCGTGATCCGAAACCTGCGCGACGAATCGCCGCGCACAACACTGAAGGCCTTTAATATCTGGTATGCAGACCTGCTGTTGAGCGAAGATCCCAGCACGGAACAGACATGGCTGGGGATAAAGAAGGACAAGTGGGGAAAGGGGCTGGCTGTAGCGGGCTTGCTGGCGGCGGGACTCCTGAGCTGGCAGCGCCGGCAGAGGCATGACTATGCCCTGCTGCTCTTCGCCGGTTTGTGGCTGCTGCTGGTGGTCATGCTGCCCACCCGCGTGCATGAGCGGTATCTCTTGTTGTGTCTGCCGCTTCTCACGTGTTTGGCCTGCCTGAGGCCGGGCTTCTGGGTCGGAGTAGTGCCCCTGGTAGCGGTAGCCACGTTCCAGGTCGCCGTGTACCAGTGGATGACGTTCGGCGCGGGGATGTGGCCGGAGTACCTGGAGGGGGCACGCGAGTTTCACGGCAAGGCGTGGGCGGAGACGCCTCCGGCCCTGCAGCACGATCTGCCCTCGTGGGAGGAGGCCCGGGAACTGGCCGAGCAGGAGTATCGCAGGCTGCGGGCACCGGATGTGGTCCGCGAATGGGTCTTGACCGTAGTGGCGCTGTGGGGCGCCGGGGCCGTCCTGGCAGCGGCGGCTTTCACAGCGAGGCCCAGAGAGAAGGCCCCTCCGAGGCCGGTAGACGGCTCCCGGACCGCTGGGTGACACGCGAGCAACTCTCTGCTTTGACGGTGCTGCGCTGGGGTTACGGAAACGCGCCGCAGTTACTTGCTCATCTGAAGACCGGCCAAGCCCGTGGCTACGTCGTCCGCGAAGTCAAAGATCTTATCCAGACCCGTGACCAAGAAGACCCCCCACACGTGCGTGCTGATTCCGCAAAGCTTGAGCCTGCGCCGGTTGTTTACCTGCACGAGCTTGCGCAGCTTGAGCAGCTTGGCGATGTTCGAGGAGTTGAGGAACGTAACGGACGCGAGATTCAGGGCCACGTCGAGACTGGGATTGGCCTCAATGTGATCGAGGACGGCGTTGATGTCATCGGAGAAGGCAGGATCGTCCTGCAAGTCCGCCAGAAGAATCTCCTCCGACCAGTTCTGAATGGGCATGATCAACGTCTCGCCAGGTCATGTAGCCCGAATGCCGGATCGTGGCGGAGCGTAGCGACGCCATCGCGGTCTGTCAACCCGGCCCGGCTTGGTGCTCACGGAACGCGCTGGGTCGTACTGCGCCCTCTCCCTCGGAGAGGGCTCTACAAACCAAGTCGGCCACGACGCGGTGCCCGTCGGCCTCCAGATGCGTGTCATACCGAAGCGAGTAGGTCTTCTTGCCGGACTCCGCCGCGGCCAGGAGCGCCGGCCAGGTGTCCAGGTACGGGCAGCCGATTTCGTGGCAGAAGGCGGCCAATTCGCTGCCAAAGTCTGTGGGTTGCTGAAGGTCTACAGGCAAAGGACCGAGGTATTCCTGCTCGGACGTGATCAGCCGTACAAAGGGACCGTAGACACGAAACTTGACGGGGATGAAAACGACCAACATCTCGATCTCGTGCCGTCGGCAGAATTCGAATCCTTCTCGGAGACATTGCGTGGTGGCGTCCCACGCTTGCGGCGAGTGGTGCGGCAGTTGGGGATCATAAAGAACGGTGAAGTCCGCCTCCTCCTGCTCGCACGAGGGGAGCCGCAGAAGCCAGGTTCCCTCGCCATGCTCGCGCGGCGGCGCCTTGTGGAGTGGTTTCAGCAAACGCCAGGTGAGCAGCGAGCGACTGGACCAGGCCGAACGCCGGCTGCTGGCGGCATCAGGCGTGTTGAGAACGCCGCGAAGATAGCGTTGAGCATCGAGCAAGTCGTTGCCCTCGAAGATGACCCAGACGATGGTCCTGGGGCTGTAATCAAGCGCATAACGCTTTAGTACGATAAGCTCGTGCTGGGGACCGTAATACGATCGGCCGAGATTGGCTGTGGTTACGCCAAGCTGCTCGCCGACGAGGCGCACAAAGGTGAGCTCCTCGGGCATGTTTCCCGCTTCGGTGAAGGAGTCGCCGATAAAGACCACTTCAGCCCGGCCAAGGCCAGGGGCGTTCCGGAACCCGTTCTCGTCCGTCCGGTACGCGACGATACGTGCCTCAGGGTCGTCGTATGCTCGTCCCTTCCATGTGACGTTGGGCTTGCGAACGAAACCCAGCTCCGGGTCGGGCAGATTCCACCGCGGGTCAACCTCGTAGAAAGGATTGATGGGGTCGGGCCCCACGAAGAGGTAAATAACCTCCGCCCCCGCATAACCGGCCAAAACCGCCAGCAGCACGGAGCACGCGCGGAAGGCGGCGATTCGTCTTCGGTCGGCCGAAGCGAGGGCGACGAACCAGAAGGCGACGGCGATCCCGAACAGGAGCGTGCCCAGGCAAAGTTGACCGAGTGTGTAGCAGCCGAAGAAGCCCTGGTCCTGCCTGAACGGAGGGACAACCCAGACGAGAAGGCTCGCCAGGCTGATGACGATGGCGGTGGTCTTCTGCCCCATGGATCCCGCTTTCCTGCTTTCGTTCGGCTGGCCAGCCCGGCCGCAATACTACCGAATACGAAGCACGCTGTCCCGTTTGATCCCGAGGGGGCGCAGATGCGGCTCGATCTGGCTGAAGAAACGCATGCCGTCGGAGTAGTAACCGGCCGTCGCTGCGAGACCTTCAATCCGGCTGCGCCAGTAACCGTTGAACGTACGCATGGAAAGCTCACGAACGTACTTGGCCACGATGCTGGCCAGGGCGATGAGGGAATGCTGCCGCTCGCCGCTCTTGTAGAAGCCGATCTCCGTGAGGTGGGGAAGGTGTGTGAGAGTATAGCGGCTGGCCTCGTCGTCCTCGCTAAGCACATGCAGGGTATCGATGTCGAGGGACCTGAGCAGGACGGAGGCGTAAGCCTTGCGTCCTCCTTGCCGATCGATCAAGAGCGTGTGGGGCTCGGCGCCCAAAGACATGGCGGCGACCGCGAGCCGCATGGTCGCCCAGAACAGCACTGCGGATTTGTTCTTGGTGGCGGTCACCATGTGATTGAATTCGGGAGCCGTGAGCAGGACGACGCGGATGGATACCAGACGGATGCCGCAGGCTCTCATCGCAGCGGCCAGGGCGGCTGTATGCGTGCGGACCTCCGCGGAGTCGGCCTCGGCCGGAAGGCGAAGGTTCAGGCGTCCGTACCAGGGTGGAAGCGGAGGATGAGTCGGTATCGCGTCGGTCAGGCGGCGGAGCAGCTCCTCGAAGGTGCCCGGAAAGCCGCCATCAAGCCCGAGGAAGGCGGCGGCAGTCCGTTCCAACTGCACGAATCGCCGTGGCCCCGAATGGAGTTTCTTGCTGTCACAGACGGGCAGTCGTGCGTCCCCGCGGGGCGGTCGACTGTGAGGCGTAATTACTCTGTCGAGAAGAGACCACAGGCAGGGCTTCTGGCACCGATCAGGAATGTCAAACGTGACGGCCGCTACTACGAGTGGGCCGAGAACGGGGCCGTACCCAGCTTCGTCGATACCGGTGCACAACATGGACCTGGTCCGTGGACGTATGATGGTGAAGCCAGGAATGAGTCTGCGGCATGGGTCTGGCAAAGTCAAACCCGTCTGAGTACGGAGATGCTCCGAGACGCGAGAGATTCACGCAGGGCTTTCGACGCCGTAACGTATTGTAATTGCGTAGATTATGGGAATACGTGCACTTCTTCACAAGACCGCCGGTCTTTTGCGGTGCGCATACCTCCCCCGTTGTTAGGGCTCGGTAAAGATGGGGAAAAAACTGCAAATTCGTGTTGCACGAACTGAGGGTGTTGGTATAGTATGAGCCTTGGAGTTGGGGCTCCATGTCACGTCCGCGTGTGTTCCCGGAGAGAGAGTAGAACAGGGTGCTGCGAGCCATCGCCAGTGGTGGTTTCGTGCAGCAGGTCCGGACGTTTGAGGGTAAAGTTGCAGGACTTCGTTGGGGGGTGACAAGCCCAAGCGACCGGTAGCTCCGGCAGGCGGATAGAAGCGAGGCGAGCTTAAGATCGGTTACGGCCTTCGGGGGGTGAGCCGCTTCAGGTAGGGGCGGAGGAGGAAGTTAGCGAATTCCGAAAAAGCGAGGAGGAGAAAGAAGTCCCCGTCCTCAGTCATCCCTAAGTATTGGCCTCATCCGATCTTAGGGCTTGTGCCTGGAGTCGCGAGCACACGTAAGGCAGGAGAAATGCCTGGAGACGGAAAAGCGACTGGAGGCGGAAAAGCACAGGAGGAGAAAAGCACCAGAGACTGAGGGGAAAAGCACGGGGAAAGGCTTTGCTGGGCTGTGGTAAGAAACGGCCCAGCATTTTTTTGCGCGCGGAATCAGGTGGCCTGGGCAGAGAGCACGGAGAGCAGTGCCATCAGCGTCCGGTCCGTGGCACCGAGGTTCGCCCGGACAACCGACCTGGCGTTCGCGGAGAGAGAGCGTGCCAGTTCCGGATAATTCAATATCTCCTTCACGTCAGCCGAGACACGTTCTGGGGTAGTAACGCGGAGGCCGTCCTGCAGCCTCAGTTGCTCTACAGCGTCCGCGAAGTTCTCAACATGAGGACCCACCAGGAGGGGCTTGGCCAAGGCGGCGGCTTCAATCACGTCGCTGCCGCCCATAGGCACCAGCGAACGACCTACAAGCACTACCGAGGCCAGGGCATAGAACGTGCGCAGCTCGCCCATGGTGTCGCCGAGAATGACGGCTGGGCGTCCCGGTTGATCGAGGGCGCACGCGGTGCGGCCCCCAGGCGCGGACCGCCGAAAACAGGGATATCCGGAACGCTCGATGAGGCGGGCAACCTCGTCGAACCGCTCGGGTTTTCGGGGCACGATGGCCAGGCGCAGGCGGGGCAAGTCTCCGCTCAGTACCTCATAGGCTCGCAGGATGATCTCCTCCTCGCCGGGGCCGGTGCTGCCGCAGACCCAAAGCGGCTCGTCGTCTGCAAGCCCCAGTTCGGCTCGAAGCTCGTCGACGCCGGGCACGTTGGGGTCGGTGGGCGCTGTGTCGTATTTGACGGAGCCGGTCACGGTGATCCGCTCGGGAGGCACGCCCAGGTCCTCGAACCGCCGGGCATACGTGGCGTCCTGGGCGCCGACCCAGGCCAGCCGGCCGAACATCGGTCTCACCAGGGCCTTGACCAGCCGGTACCTTCGCCGACTGCGCTCGCTGAGGCGCCCATTGAACACAACAACAGGCACACGGCGTCGCGCGGCGAGCAGGCTTAGATTGTGCCATACCTCCAGCTCGACGAGGACGATGAGTGAGGGGTTGAGGCGATTCAGCGCCCGGCGAACGATCCAGGAGAAATCGAGAGCGTACCGAAAGACATACAGGTCGGGATATAGTCCACGCCCCCGGGCATAACCCGTGTCCGTAGTCGTGGAGATGACCACGTCGCCGTCCGGAAACTGTTCCCGAATAGCCGCTATCAGGGAACGCGTCGCGTTCATTTCGCCGAGAGAAACCGCGTGCACCCAGATTCGTAGGCGACCGGGCGGGAGGCTGCGCAGGTGCCCCAGTCGCTCGGTCCAGCCGCGACGGTTCTTCTTGAGGAAGACCATTTCGTAGACGAGACGCGGCAAATAGATGAGACCGGCCAACATGTAACAAAGATCGGCCACCCAGAGCATGCGGGAATCATACCGCGGGTGGAGACCCCAACAAGCCGCGGACGTACTTCCCGGGGCTGCGGAGCCCGACGGGCCGGCGGGGTGACGGTGGGAGTCGGGCCGGATATACTACTTCCGTCGTATCGGGTCCAAAGTCAGTCCGGAAAAGGGAGCCAACTCAATGAAACGCTCGAAGATTACGATTGTCGGAGCCGGGAATGTCGGGGCGGCCTGTGCAAACTGGTTAGTGTTCAAGGAGCTGGGGGACGTCGTCCTGGTGGACATTCCCGAGGTGGGGGACAAGACCAAGGGCAAGGCTCTGGACCTAGCCCAGTGCGGCCCTGTGGATCGCTTCGACGCGAAGGTTGTCGGGACCACGGATTATGCTGAGACGGCCGGCAGCGACGTGGTGGTCATTACGGCGGGGCTGCCTCGCAAGCCGGGGATGAGCCGCGACGACTTGGTGCAGACCAACGTCAAAATCGTGGCCTCGGTAACCAAGCAGGCCGCGGAGGCCAGCCCGAACGCGGTTCTGCTTATCGTTTCGAATCCGCTCGACGCGATGGTTCACACGGCCCGCAAGATCAGCGGCTTCCCCACGCAGCGAATCGTAGGTCAGGCCGGCTGCCTGGATATCGCCCGGTTCAGAACGTTCATCGCCATGGAGATCGGCTGCAGCGTGGAAGACATCGACGCGCTGTTGATGGGAGGGCATGGTGACGACATGGTCCCGCTCCCGCGGTACACCTCGGTGGCGGGGATCCCGGTGACGCAGTTAGTCGGTTCGGATCGGCTCAAGGCGATCATCGACCGCACTAAGATGGGAGGCGGCGAGATCGTCAAGCTGATGGGCACCAGCGCGTACTACGCTCCGGCCGCCGGAACGATTCAGATGGTCGAGGCCATGGTGAAGGACAAGAAGCGGATCCTTCCGTGCGCCGCCTACTGCGATAAGGAATACGGCGTGGGCGGTTGTTTTGTAGGCGTGCCGGCGATTCTGGGCAAAGGAGGCGTCGAGCGCGTAATTGAGGTCGAGTTGGACGCGAATGAGCGCAAGCTTTTCGAGGCCAGCGTCGCCCACGTCAAGGAGCTCTGCGCTCTGGCCGACAAGTTCCTGCAGGCAGGTTAGGCGGCGGAATTCTCATGCCGCAGAGGCGTTGGGGACTGTTGGTGACTCTGGCCGGGACGCTGACGGTCTTGAGTGCGTGCGCGCGTCCCATCGAAACGATGGATTGCTGGCGCAAGCTGCCGGAGCCGGATCCCCGTAGTCGGGCGGATTATGTGGCCTGGGCTCAGGCCTGTGGACAGCGGGGCGTGACCGACAACGCCTGGGGCGCCTACGCGCGACTGATGGCCAGCTTTCCCGAGCCGGAGGCCAAAGAGCAGCTCTACGTCGGTTACGCGGTGCGGTGGCCGTGGGAGGAGGAGCGGTTCGCCGCCGCCGCCGCGTGGCTGGACCGAGCGGCCGCGAGCTTTGAACTGCTTCGAGAGGCGTCCCAGCACGAACATCTGTACGCCCCGTTGATGCCTGACGGGCCCTACCTCCTGCACGTGACCAGCGAAAAACGCAACCCCATCCGGAAGGCCGTACGGGGCCTCGCGGCGGCGGGCTGGCGGGAGTTCTACCGCGGCGATCCGAAGCCACTGCGACAAGACGCGTTGGTCATGCTGCGAGTGGCTCACCATCTGGACGAGGCGGTCACCCCGACGGGCAGACTTGGCACAGGCGGTTTCGCCCGCTCGTTATACCGGGACGTCCTGCTTCAGTTATTGGATCGCTGCGAGGATCCGGGGGCTGTCGCCGCAGAGTTGCTGGAAGCTTTATGCGAGGCCGATCCGCCCCCCCCGAGTCTGGTGCGCACGGTGACGATGCAGTACGCCGCGCTGGCCGACATGTACCAGCGCGTCTATCGCTGGGATGACGCGGCTGGCCGCTATGTGATGGACCGCGGCGAAATCGATTCGGTGCGCAGCGAGTTTCGCCGGCTACGCAAGCTCAGCGACCAGGAGATCACGGAGCAGTTGCTGCCCAGCGACTATGAGGCCTCGATCGCGTTCCTCAAGGCGCATCATGAGAAACTGCTGGAGTATGTGGACCAGCCCTATGCCGACATCCGCGAAGTCATGGACCGGCTGGACGGTGCGGTCGATCGGAAGGGCACGTATCTAACGCAAACGACGGTCAGGAAACTCCGGCGATTCCTTATCGAGCGGAATCAGGTTGTGGCGGCCCGTCGGGCAACCCATCTGATCTACGCCCTGTGGACCCATCGGCATGCCCGGGGCACATTCCCTCCGTCGTTGGACGAGCTGGACGTGACGGACCTTGCGGAGCTGCGCCGCGATGCGTTCTCGCCGCGGGATTTTGCCTACCGACTAACAGCCGAAGGTTTCACCCTGTACAGCCTGGGCATCGACATGGTCGACCAGGGGGGCAGGCATGCCGAGGATTGGGGCTTTGAGGATGGGGGCGACTACGTCTTTTGGCCTATGCAGCCTATCACGCCGCCATGGCTGCGCCCGAGGATCCTGATCACCTCGGATGGTAGGATTCTGGAGCAGCCGCGCGACGGCGGTCCAGTCCGGGAATTGAGCCCGGAGGAGATCGGGTTGACGAGCCAAGAGGAGGAAGAATCCGAGCCTGCGCAGCCAACGCGCAAACGAGCGCCTTCCGGCGAGACCGAAGAGAACTAGGCGAACCGTTCTGGGGCTTCCGAAAAAAGGGCCGTCGATGATACTGTCCGTGACGACCGCCCGCCGGTTAGTCGATGATTGACTGTGGCTCAGCGGCTCCGTCGTCGCCAGGCTCGATCACTTCGACATACTCGTAAAATGAGGGCCCGTACTCGCGGATGATCTCGGCAAGCAGGCGGGCCTCCAAGTTGCCGTCGCGGCCCAGCGGTGTCCAGCTCCTTGCTTCAGCGGCCGCCACCATCCTCCCTCTGGTCGTCGGGACGCCGGAGCCGAACATCTGGATGGCTCCCGCTGCCGATGTGACCTGGCGCTCCGGCGTGCTGAGCCGCTCTTTGTCCACCCGCACCGAAACGATGTACTGATCGGGATCTTCTGAGCGGTCCATCTTGATGCATGCCGCTCGACGTATGCTGTGAAGCTGAGCCTCGGCGAAGGAGTATCCGTCCACCACGTCGCGCCGCCAGAATTCGAACCAGGATTGGGTGACGGCTGGCTGTGATTGGATCACTCCGGCCCCGCGGTCCTCGCGCGTGGGCCGCAGGTGGTTCCGTCGCAGCACGCGGGTGCTGGCGTCCCAAAGGCGTTCAAAGGCATCGTCGTCGGAGACGCTGAGCAGGGCCGCGGTGCGAGCCGTGGGCTGAGCCGGAGACGCGCAGCCCCATATGGGCAGGAGCAACACAGCGACCGGGAGCGTGGCTCCTGTGCAAAGGCGGCTCTGCAGACTGGCCCTGTTCATTGTCTCGGCATGATACGCGGTCAGACGGTAAGGTCAATCGGATGGCAAGAACCGCGTTGTATCAGGCGCGGGAGCAACCACGAGGGGAACATTGCATCCCTGAGCAGGGCGAGTGGTACAATCTTCTGGGCGTACGCCTGTCGCCGGTTGACTGACGGAGGAATTACGATGGTGTCCACGAAGGCCTCTGTGACGATCTTGGCGTGGTTGGTGGGTCTAGGCATGGTCTTCGCTTCCGGGGCAATGGCGGGCGGTCCTCGGCCGGTACTGGAGGACAAGCGTCCCGCCGATGCCGTGAAGCGATCCAAGTCAGATGAACCAACCGCCGGCCGCCAGGCCGCCAGGCCCAAAGGGAAGGGGCCCCAAGCCAAACCACGCGCCAAGGCTGACCGCCCCAAAAAACCGTCCGGCGCGCCCGCCGGAGTTGAAGAGACGCTGGTCATAGTCTTGCGGCACACGGCGGCGGACCGCGTTGCAGACCATGTCGCACGGCTGTTCCGGGGATCGATCCCAGTGCGGGTATCAGCGGACGAGCCCACGAATATCTTGTTGGTTCGTGCGGATGCGGGCACGCTGGACCAGGTGCGGCAGATGGTGAAACGCCTCGAAAGCGCGGCAGCTCAATCGGCCCAGCATATAGGGCGTAACGTACGAGTGTATCGGCTTCAGTACGCCGATGCCCAACGCGTGGGCGCCATGATCCAGGAGTTGGCTCCTTTCTCCGGGCAAGCGAAGCCGCCGACCATAGAGTGGGACGTGCGTACAAACGCTGTGCTCGTCAATGCCGCGGACACGGACTGGAATGCCATCGAGACAATCATCCGGGCTGTCGACGTGCGAGACTAGGCAATGGCCGCAGGGCAGGCGCTACTCGGAGACCAAGTCCAGCATGGATTCAGGTAGGACGTCTCTTAGCTTGAGAAGGGCGCGCCGCTCGATCTGACGGATACGCTCCTTAGTTACCCCCATCGTTTTGCCAATCTCCTCCAGCGTCTTCTGCCGCCCCGTGGTGGTAAGGCCGAAGTGCTGCCGCACAACCTCGCGCTCCCGGTTGTCCAGGCTTTCCAGGGCCGCGCCGATCTTCTCGCGGAGGCTCCTGCGTTCTGAGGCAGCGGCAACGTCGCAAGCCGCGTGGTCAGGCACGCTCTCCAGCATCTCTTCGCTTGCGGTCTGGAAGCGGCGCCGGCGGTAGCGCTGCTCAGGAATCGTGCGAGCGTAGTTCCGCATGATCGCCCACGTGGCATACGTGCTGAACTTGTTGCCTCGTGTGTAGTCGAATTTCTCGACCGCCTGCATGAGTGAAACGTTCCCGTCGCTGACCACTTCGAACAGGTCCGGCGCATTTCCTACGTGACGTTTGGCGATATTCATGACCAGCCGCAGGTTGCACCCGATCAGTGTCGCTTGGACCTTCTCGGCACGCTCAAGAAGACCTTCGATTCGACTGAGCAGTCTCCGATCCGGCTGCAGGGGCTCGAGGTCCTCACGCAGGCGTGCGGCCTGGAACTTCAGGTAGTTGTATTGCCGGAACAGATCGCGCTCTTGTTCACGCGTGAGCAGCGGCAGACGGGACAGGTCGTCGAAATAAGCTTGATTCGCCCGCCCGTCGGTGGATCGGCGTTCGGAGTACACGACTGCAGCACAGGCATCCTCGGCGAGAATGGCCTGCTCCGCCCCGGGGGCGTCGAACTCCGGACTGTACATGTAGCCGAGGGGCCGGTCCACAATGCGCCGCGCCCGCATCTCGTTGACGATACGCGTGATCGCGCTTCGAGGCCGGCCCAGTGCCTTGGCAATGTCGCGGACATTGTCACCAGCCACGTACGCCTCAAAGATGTTCCTATGCTCACGAGAGATCTGGGGGGATTCATCCTTGGCGAACACCGCTTCTGCGGGGCACTCCTGGTCGTGACGGCGGAGGGTGTAACGAATCGTCTCTACGGCGCGGCCGGTGCGGGCGGAGAGCACCTGAGCCACCTCATGCAGCTTCATGCGCCGCATAGCCAGGAGTTCACGAGCGGCGTCCACTATGCGGGCGCGCTCCTCGCTGGTCAGTTGGCGGAACGCGGCCGCTCGGCGCACCAGGTCAGGATGACCCTGGACGAACCGGTCAACGGCCTGCTGGCTGAACGCCAGCCCCAGCTTCCCGTCGGCAAGCGTGTACCGCCGGCCGATCAGACCTCGGGCCCGCCAACGGCTAATGGTTTTCGTGGAGACGTTCAGCTTGCGAGCGAGTTGCCGCGGTGTGAATAGTCGCTCGGTGGCTTCGCTGGCTGGCCTCGGCGAGGCCTTGCTCAGGTCGTCCACAAGCGCCGACAGATCGGCCAGCAAATCCTTTCCGCGCAGGTTAGCGCCTGCGCCACCTCTGGTCCTGTGGTACGCAGTGATGCGATAGCAAACGAAGTCGTACGGGTAGACCTTGTTGGGCTCGATGATGGCGGCGAGCTGTTCGGCGCCGGTGAGCTGAGCATCGCGAAGGCGCACCGGTGACATCGTTAATTGGTGGGCCAGTTGGGCCATCTCCTTGCGGATATAGCTGGCCATCGGGAATTCACCTCGCCGGGCGGCAACTCATCGTCGGACCCGGTCGCCGTCGCGGGTGGGGAGGCAGAAACCTGCAACGGCCGTGCTGACGCCCTTGCCCCCGGGCGCCGCATACTTCCTCGGGTGGGCATAGGCCTGATCTACGGACGTGCCCTCGTGGCAGCATCCAAGATCCAGGCTGTTCGTCCTTCTAATTATCGTTCCCGCGCCTATAAGGGTCAAGTCGTAACACACGTTGTAAACTGCCCGGTCACGAAATGCAGTGTCCCTGTAGCCTCCATTGCGATAGCTTCTTGCACTTGGGCGGTTTTCATGAGAGGGGCTGACGCTCAAGCGGTGCCTGAGTCCTGGAGTTGGCGGGCTCCGGCGCGGGAACCAGGTAGCGCGTTTGGGCCCCGTACTGGCGGCGCCGGGAGGAGCGCTGAAGGTGGAAGCACGGGTGGCCGGCCGCATCAAAAGGGGGTGCTCCACCATAACCGGCCGGTGGCGTCAGAGCGATCGATGTCACAGCGGTGCCAAGGAGACGCGCCGCCGTAACCTCTTGTATGAGAACCATTTGCGGAAACGTGTCAAATTGCGGGGAAATTGGCTTGGGTTCGTTGCAATGGCCAAATCTTTGTGATATAGTCGCCGCGGAGAGAGGGTTAACAGGCATTGAATGCGGGCGACCGCTACCAAATATCGGCTGCTTTAGCCGTGGCGCACTTCCGGGTTGGCATCATGCTGATCCGGAAGTTTTTGTTGGAGAAGAGTCTTGTTCGCAGCCGGAGATGGTCAGCCGAAATGCTCACAACCGGCGCGATACCGTGCAGAGGTTCTGGGCAGAACGCGGTTATGCGATGAGCACGGGCTTCTGCAGATCTGTGTGCCAGCAGGATTCGCGGCGCGGCCGGGACAATTCGTCCAGATTCTGTGTCGAGATGAAGCGGCCACAGAGGCTGCGGGCCCATATCTGCGCCGGCCGTTTTCCCTCGCAGGGCAGAAGGCCGACAAGCACCGAACGGTCCTGGAGGTGGTGTACCGGGTTGTGGGACGCGGAACCGCTTGGCTGGAAGGTCGCGCGGCGGGCGATCGTGTAGACATCATTGGACCGTTGGGTAACGGATTCACGGTCGCCAATGACTGTAAGGAAGCTTTCCTCGTAGCGGGCGGCGTCGGGCATCCGCCTTTGATGATGTTGGCTCACGAATTGTCCAGGCACCGAATCAAGCGACTGGCGTTCTATGGCGCGCGACGCTCCGGGTTGCTGCCGTTTCGAACGGAGCGTGTGGACGCCTTTCCGAGGGACGCGGAGCCGGTGGCTGACGTTGACGAGTGGGCCGCATGCGAGACGCCTGTGGTGGTGAGCACGGACGATGGTTCAGCGGGCTTCCACGGAACGGTGACCGAGGCGCTAGAGACATATGTCGCCAGAAACGGTCTGGATCCCACTCGATTGTGCATCTATGCATGCGGGCCGCAGCGGATGCTGGCGGGATTGGCCAGGCAGGTGGCACGGTGGCGGGTGGCCTGCCAGGTCGCTCTTGAAACACTTATGGCCTGCGGCATGGGGAGCTGCCAATCGTGCGTGGTCCGTGTGCGGGCGATGGATGCTCCGGACGGTTGGCGGTACAAGCTCTGCTGCATGGAGGGACCGGTCTTCGCGGCGGAAGAGATCATCTGGTAGCCTGATCGGATCGTCGCGGTCCCAGCGTGCCCAAGCGACGGTTCGTGAGATGCACGGCCTCAGAGATGATGTCGCAGCCGAGCGCTCTGCGGTCGAGTTGTTCGGCGGCGACGAGAGTAGTACCACTTCCACAGAACGGATCGACGACCAAGTCATCGGGATTAGTGAAGGCCAGCAGTAAGCGGCACAACAAAGCGAGGGGCTTCTGGGTCGGGTAGCCCGTGCGTTCGTCGGACACGGTGGAGAGGAAGGGGACCTCCCAGACGTCTGTCACCAGGGGGCCCCGGGCATCGAAGTAGAGCCGACCGCTCCGTGTGTTCTTGTAGGGTTTGCCGTCCTCGTCCCGGTTGAGGCCGTCGGTCCGATACGTGCCCGCTCGGATGGCGTGAAAGGTGTGGCGGCCAAGACACCGAGCATAGATCAGGAGCGTGTCGTGCTTGCGGGGAAACCAGCGCGGACTTGTACCGCCGGTGCGATAGGACCAGATGATCTCGTTGAGGAAGTTCTCCGGGCCGAAAACGCGGTCCAACAGCACCTTGACGTAGTGGACCGCGTGCCAGTCGAGGTGCGCGCACATGC
>CP070685.1:1542290-1547428 GCA_020352895.1 Phycisphaerales bacterium | reverse complement strand
CCGTTACCCGGCGCCAGGAAGCCGTCAATGACAGCCAAGGGCTGTTCGTGACCCCTGAACCGCATCGGCCCCGATTCACGGGAGGGCACTGTCAGCCCTTTGCTGCGGCGCGGGGTTGTGGAGCGAGGGGACCGTCATAACCGGCTGAACGACGTCCTCCCGCACGCCACGCGGTTCAGCTCGCAGCCGCGCCGGGGCTTGGGCGCCGGATTCGCACGCAACCCGCGGGGTCCCGATTCTCCCTGCATCTACCGTCTCGGTTAGGTGCAGGCCCGATTGTCCCTGTCCGATAAGACCCGTAGAATGACCTGGGATCGATGCTTCGTATCCCGCTGGGAAGAGAACACTTGCGCGGGTGAGGCCGACCACGCTCGGGCCCAGTGCTCGAGGATTTGGCCGACCTGCAAGCGGCCCCTTGCCGATGTACAGCCACGCGGTGCTGGGTCGGGCCGCGCCGGTGCGTCGCCATGAATGAATGGATGGAAGCCGAGCAGCGAATCGAGAGAGCTCAGCAGCTCTCCGAGTCCCAGCGATGGGACGAGGCCCTTGCCGAGATTGATGCGGCCCTGGGCATCGATCCGCAGAACGGCATCTGGCATAGCCATCGCGGATTCATTCTCGACCAACTCTATCGCTATGAGGATGCGATCAGGGCCTACCGCACTTCGCTGCGTTTCCAGCCGAACCAGCGCGACGTGATGATGGCCCTGGGGCTCGACTTCATCCGGGCCGGTCGCTTTGCCAGGGCCCTCACCACGCTGGCCAGGGTCATCGAGAACTGGCCCAACTTCGAGCCCGCCTATTGCTACAGCATCGTGGCCTTCGCCGAGCTGGGCGACTTCGAGCAGGCCGAGCAGTACTTCTATCTGGCGCAGCAACTGAATGAGGATTGCCCCCACTGCTACTACCACATGGGATGGTCCAAGTTCAAGGAGAAGAAATACGATCAGGCCATCTTCGCATGGAACAAGGCCCTGGAACTTCAGCCCGACTATATTGGCGCGAGGCAGCATGTCGCCGAGTGCTACCGGGCCATGGGTCGGTACGCCGAGGCTCGCGCGAGCTACTTGGAGGCCCTGCGTCAGGACCCCGGCGACATCGACGTTCTAAGGGATCTGGCCGAGATGCTCTATGAAGCCGGCGAAGTGGACGCGGCGGCAGAGAAGTACCGTCTCATTTGCGAGCTGGAGCCCGGCTGCGTCTCGGCACACGCCGCCCTCGGACAGATAGCGCTGACCCAGAACCAGCTTGAGCGGTCTGCAGAACACTTCCGCACCGCCCTCGGGATGGAGCCTACGTATCCCGGGCTGCACCACAAGCTGGGTGAGGTTCTGCTCCGGCAGGGGCGGTTGCAGGACGCCAAGCGCCATCTCTCGGTTGAGTTGGAGCGGGATCCGGATGACGTCCAGGCACTGATGGCCATGGGTAACTGCCTCCTGGAGGCGGGTCGTGCGACTGCGGCCAGCTATTGCTTCCGGCGGGTCATCAACCTCCAGCCGGACGCCCCTGGACCACACCACAACTTGGCCGTCTGCCTCTTCACCAACGAGCGATTTGAGGAGGGAATTGCTCACTGTGAGCGGGCGTTGGAACTACGCCCCGATTATGTCATGGCTATGCACAAGCTGGCCCTGGCCTGTCTGCAGACCGGCCAGATGGAGCGGGCCAGCAGAATCCTGGCCCGAGCATGCCAGCATGAACCGGAGAACCCGGCGATCTGCCAGCTGCAAAGGCGCTTGCGTTGGTATCGGATCGCGGGCTATCTTCGTGCCCGGCTTGGTCCGGTCTGCCGGGCTCTGGGTCGGCTGCGGCGAAGAATCCGACCCTGAAGATCGAGTTGTGGAACGACGGGCGTATAACGATGGAGGGGAGGCGAGCGAGGCGCCGGTTCGGCGCCTCCCCAGCCACGCAACCGTCCGGGCAGTCAGCGTGTACAAATTTATTGAGAGATGGCGCCCGTCCGAGAACCAAGGGCTGCCTGAGGAGATGTGAGTCATGAGAGGGAAGATCGCCGTACTCGTTCTGGTCCTGACCGTCGGCGCTGCTCAGGCCCAGAACGCCCAGCAGCCGACCCCGGCAAATGTGAATCAATCCATGGGCGCCATGGGCCTGTGGGACGCCGACATCATGATGGAACAGGCCACCATCAACATCTCTCGCCGATACAACCTCAACCCCGAGCAGGAAGAGTACACGCGCCAGCTTCTGCGCAAGCGCACGAAGGAGTTCCTGGCGGTTTACGAGGACGATTTGCGCCAAGTCCTCAAGGAGTTGTTCATGCAGCAGCTCGGCGGACAAGAGCCCTCGCCCGAGCAGGTGCGAAGCTGGGGCGAGCGGGCCCGCCCGCTGCTGGAGGCATCCAAGAAAGCCATCCTGGACGGCAACATGGAATGGCGCGACATTCTCAACGATGAACAGAAGAGAATCCACGACATTGACCTGAACCTGATGAACCACAACTTCGGACAACTTGAGGGGCGATTCCAGCGCTGGCAGCAGGGTGAGTTCAGGCCCGACGACTGGATGGCCAACCCTCAAGCCGGGGCCGCCCAGCCCCGGCAGACCGCCGCCACGCCGCCCCAGCCGGTGGAGGCCCGCAACCCGGACGATTACTGGGCCATTTACGTCAAGAAGTTCATCAAGGACTACCAGCTTGATGAGGCCCAGCGAAACAGTGCTTTGGCCGTTCTCAAGGACGTGCGCGAGAAGGCCACTCGGTTCCGCGAGAAAACAGAGACTGACCGCGAGGCGGCTCAGGCCGAGCTTCAGCGGCTCATTCGGGAGAAAGCGCCACCCGGCGAAATCCGCGAATGGTCCCGAAAACGGCGAGATCTGGACAAGCCTATCAGCGAGTTGTTCGAGGAGCTGAAGAGCCGCCTGGCCATGATACCCACGGAGGCACAGAAGCAGCGTGTGGCCGACGACTACATCTCGCGGCCGCTGACCACCCGCCCGGCCACCAAAGAGCCTCAAGCATCCACGAAGCCGGCTGACGCGAAAGCCCAACCGCAGCCCGAGAAGGCACCGCCCACTACATCAGCGCCGGCCAAGCCCAAGGATAGGTCGGCGCAGCCGAGCAGCTAATCGATCGGGTTGCCATTGAGGCCGCTCGGTAATCACAGCAGACTACAGCCAGCTATGCAGCGAAAGCCCCGACCGATCAGTCGGGGCTTTTCGTGGAGGCACCAATGGCCTTTCCCGGCCGCGCACCCCGCCTACCCGTGTTTGGCGGCGAAGTCCCTCATGAACGACACCAGGGCCTCCACACCCTCTCTGGGAAAGGCGTTGTAGATCGACGCCCGCAGGCCCCCGATGCTACGATGTCCCTTGAGGTTCCTCATGTTGTGGGCCGCAGCCTGTTCGACGAACTGCGCCTCGAGCTCCTCGGAAGGCAGGCGCCAGGTGATGTTCATGAGTGAGCGTGATTCTTTGTCCGCGTGCGGGCGGAAGAAGGGACTGGCATCCAGCGCGTCATACAGCAGTGCGGCCTTATCCCGGTTGCGTTTGTACATCTGATCGAGGCCGCCGTTCCTGATCAGCCACTTGGCCACCAGCCCGACGATGTATACCGCGAAGACCGGCGGCGTGTTGTACAGGCTCTTGCCCTCGACCATTTTCCTGTAGTTCAGATATATCGGCAGCGAATCCTGGGAGCGCTCCAGCAGCGCGTTGCGGATGATGACCAGCGTCACACCCGCGGGCCCCAGGTTCTTCTGCGCCCCGGCGTAGATCATGCCGTACCGGCCGACGTTCAGCGGACGGCACAGAATGTCCGACGACGCGTCGCAAACGAGGGGGGCTCCACCCGTCTGCGGCTCGTCCTGCCATTGCGTGCCGTACAATGTGTTGTTGCTGGTGAAGTGCACGTACGCAGGCGACTTGGAGAGCTTGATGTCGTCCGGGCGGGGGATGCGCTTGAACTTCTCGGCCTCCGTGGTGGCTGCCACGTGGCACTCGCCGACTTTCTTGGCCTCGGCCAGAGCCTTCTTGGACCAGCCGCCGGTCACGATGTAGTCGGCCGTCTGGCCCTGCCCCAGCAGATTCATGGGCACAGCGCTGAACTGCAGCGTTGCGCCTCCCTGAAGGAACATCACGCTGTAGTCATCTGTCATCCGAAGCAACTTGCGCAGGTCGGCCTCGGCCTGTTCGATGATGGCCGAGAACTCCTTGCTGCGGTGACTGATCTCGCAAATGCCCACGCCCGAACCGGCCAGCGACAACATGTTGTCGCGAGCCTCCTCAAGAACCTCCACCGGCAAGGTGGCCGGGCCGGGACTAAAGTTGTATGCGCGTTCGACGCCCATGTTCCGTTCCTTTCTATCGCTTGTTCACCCAGTTGAGTACTTCACCCGTTTCCTTGAAGGCCTTAGCAATCCGCACGGCCTCCTCGCCCACGGCTAATTGAGCCTGCTCCGTGGATGCTCCGATGTGGTGCGTCCCGTACAGATTGTCCACCTCGGCGAGCGGGAGCCCGAACACCTTGTCATTGGCCCCCGGCTCATCCTCATACACATCCAGGGCCGCCCAGGCGATCTTGCCCTGCTTCAGCGCGGCGGCCAAGGCCTTGGTATCCACGACGTCACCCCGGCTGGTGTTGATGACCGCGGCCGTCGGCTTCATCATGTCGAGCCGCGCGGCATTGATGATATGTTCCGTCTCGCCCGTCAGGGGCACGTGCAGCGTAACGTAGTCCGCCTCTTTCACGAGATCATCCAGTGGAACGTAGCGAATGCCATGCTCTTGTTCCATCTGCTCGTTACGCACGATGTCGGAATAGACGACCTTCATCTCGAAAGCCAGGGCACGCCTGGCCACCAGCCTTCCGATCTGCCCAAGGCCCACGATCCCCAGCGTGCGTCCCTTTAGTCCGCGAGCCTTGCTGAACTCCTTCTTGTTCCAGATCCCTTTGCGTAGCTCCATAACGTTGTGTGGAATGCGTCTGTCGATGGCCAGGATCAGCCCCATGGCCAGTTCAGCCACGGCCTCGGAGTTCTTTCCCGGGCAGTTCGCTACGGCCACTCCGCGGTTCGCAGCCGCCTCGATGTCGATCGTGTTGTATCCGGACCCCGCCCTGATCACCAAACCGAGATCCGGGCCTGCCTCCAGGACCTCCTTGGGCACCCTGGTCGAGCGTACCA
>CP070685.1:1532632-1542190 GCA_020352895.1 Phycisphaerales bacterium | reverse complement strand
GTGGACTGCGCCGAGCTGGTGCGCTATGCCTCGACCGAAGAGGCCTTCTTCTTCGACCAGGAGCAGGCACGCCGCTACCTCCGGATGTGCGGAATCCCGCAGGAGGACATCCCCGCGGTACTCAAGGCGCTGTCTCGCATCGGGAAGGCAGTAGTCAAGGAGCCGGAGAAGGGCAAGGCATGGGTGTTCCGAGTCTGGCCCAACGAGACCGTTCGCGGCAAGAGAATAACCATCGAACAGATGGCCCCGGAGATGTAGGCAGACCGGCAGGGCCAACCGGTCGGTGCGCGCGAGTACTGGCAGTGATTGTGGGGACGTTGAGAATCGAATTGGCCCTGTACGAGGCCCGGACGCTGAAGGACAAGCGAAGGGTGGTCAAGAGCCTGAAGGACCGGCTGGCCAACCGGTTCCATGTATCGGTGGCGGAGGTGGACGCGCTGAATTCGCCACGCAAGGCCGTGCTGGGCGTGGCCATGGTGGCGAACGAACAGCGTTTCGTGGAAAGCTGTCTGGACAAGGTGGTGGACCACGTTCGCCACGATCCCAGGGCAAGTCTAACCGACTACGAAACGGAGATCTGGTCGTAGCGGCTGGTGCCGCCGGACGGCGCGTGAGAGGAAGCTTGTTGATCATGCGGACCTATCGTCTGGAAAGAGTGGCTTCTACCGTCCGGGAGGTGGTCAGCGAAGCGATTCAGCGGCGCCTGAACGATCCGCGGATCGTCCCCATGACGAGCGTCACACGCGTGGAGGTCTCTGGTGACCTGATGTACGCCAAGGTGCACGTCAGTGTCATGGGCACGCCCGGCGAGCAACGGCGTACCCTGGGCGGCCTGGAACGTTCGACGCGCTACATCCAGTCGCTGTTGGCCAAGCGGTTGACCACACGCCATTGCCCGCGCTTGAGATTCGTATTGGACCCGTCGATCCAGCGGGCCATGGAAACCAACCGCATCATCGACGAGGCCATGGCCGAGTACGACAGGGCGGAGCACGCCGAAGAGGGAACGGCAGAAGCCGAGTCCCCCGCCGAACCTGGAGAGCCGGAATGAAGGGAGCGAGCGAATACGCCAAGCGCCTGAAGCGATTTCTCGCTTCGCTCAAAAGGAAGAAGCGCAAGTCTGACGCCGGCGAACCGGATCCGCGCGAGACGGACATCGTCGAGGAAATGGTGCTGGCCATCCTGGAGGAGGGAACGGACCGAGCCTCAGCCAAAGCGGCCCTGGCTTCGGTGATGGAATGGATGGTGGACTTCAACGAGCTGCGGGTTACCCCGCCGCGTGAGCTGCTGCGACTGATGAGCCGGCCGGTGCCGGAGGCGAAGGAGAAGGCCCAGCGAATCACTCAGGTTCTGAATCACATCTTCGACAAGAACAATTCGCTGCGGATCAACTCCCTTCGCGACCGACCCATTCGAGAAGTGCGCCAGTTCCTGAATCTCCTGGAAGGGATGACGCCGTTCGCTTCGGCCAGTGTGATCCGTCGCTGCCTGGGAGGTCACGCGATACCGGTCGACGAGGTATTGCGGACGTTCCTGATCGACCGGGAGTTGGCCGGACCAGACGCGGACACCGTGGAGCTGCAGGGCTTTCTGGAACGTCACGTCCTTGCGGCTGATTCATTTTTGTTCCTGACGGCAGTCAGGGCCCAGGCGCTGGGCCACTACAGGAGAATGCAGGCCCGCCGGAAGCGGGAGGCCGCGGCCGCAACCAGAGCCGGCCGGGCATCCTCCGGCACTCGGCCACGGGCGGCCGGCAAGTCCACGAAGGCGTCCAGGGCATCTGCCGCCTCCGCGGAGAAGCCGCGCGGGTCCGCAGCCAAGGCCAGTTGAGCCGCGAGCGGGCGGCCCGGTTCGATCGTGCGAATGTCGCAGGACCATGAGCGATACGCCGGGGGACACATTGAGCACCAGACAGATCGAAGACCAGCGAGGCCACTTACGGACTGTGGGACGCCTCTCTCATGGGCGGTCGGTTCGGTGGGCCGTGCGCGCCGCCACCCTGATCACAGTGGCGACCTGTTCTGCATACGTGGCGGGCTGTGTCAGTGCCGGAGCCACGAACGCGACCGAAGGGGGTTCAACGTTGAGCGGCAAGGGCGTGGCGCCGGATCCAAACGTGGACGTCGACCGCGCCTACCTGGACCTGGATGCAATTCCGCCACCGCTCGCGCTTGAACCGGCCAATCCGAAGGCCGCCACCCAGCCGTCGCGACCGACGGTTCGGCGCATGCAGGCGGCGCGAGAGCTGATCGCGGAGCAGCGCTACACCGAAGCGATCGCCGAATTGGAAAAGGCCCTGCGCTACGATCCGGCCTACGGTCCGTTATACCGGTCGCTGGGGGCTGCCTCGCGCCGCAGCGGAGCACTGGGGCGGGCCAGTTCGTTCCTCGATAAGGCCCTGATGCTGGATCCGACGGACGCGGAGGCGCATTACCACCGAGCGATGGTGGCGGCCGAAGGAGGCGAGCAGGAAGAGGCCCTGCGACAACTGAGACTGGCGTGGATGTGCCCGCATACCGAAGAGGGCCGCATCCCTCGAGCGCTGATCGCCCTGGAACTTGGCAAGCGTCTGGAAGAGGCTGGATACCTGGTGGCCGCCGCCCAGTTGTACGGGCACTTCGAGAAGGCCAGGGCGGCCTGGAAGCCAATCGAGCTCAGCGATCCGGAGGTGCTGGACTTCGTGTCCTCGGGGCCGGAGACGGCGGCCCAGCGCATCGGCCGAATCAACGAACGCCTGGGGCGCCTGGATCAGGCCCGGGAGGCGTACGCGCACGCCCTGGATTATGCCCCCGACGACGTGGTCGTGCAGACCGGTAGTGCGCGCTTGTTGCTGCGTATGGGGCGCCGCCATGAGGCCCGCAGATTGACGCGTAAGCTTCTGGCCGCGGTTTCCAGCGACCGCGAGTGGGAAGAAGTGCGACGCCTGTACCTCGATACCGGCCACGACAAGGAGCTAATCGAGGACCTGCGCCTGGTGGCCGCCCAGCCCAACCCTCCGGTTCAGGTCCTTGAAGGGCTGTTCGAGGCGATTCGCCAAGAGGCCGACGCGGCCGAAGCGCAGAGCATCCTGAACAAGCTGATTGAGGCTCGTGGCGACGACAGCGGTTCATACGTGCGAGCCATGCAGTTCTTCGCGTCGCGCGGGGACGGCGAGCGTGCCCTCCGTCTTCTGGCAGATACCTTGCGTAACCGCGGGGATCGCCTGGCCCTGCTAAAGCGGGCCGTCGATGAATTCGGCCGCAATCGCGAGCACGCGCGCATCGTGGTGGAGGCGGCCGAGCGCAGGCCGGCCAGATTGACAGAGGCCGACGCGGCGGAAGCAGGTGCCCTCTACCTGGCATCCCGCCTGGCCGTGGCCGGCGGACGCGAGGAATCGGCCCGGCGATGGCTCGAAATGCTGATCCGACAACAGCCGGATTTCGGACCGGCCCATAGCCTCCTCGGCGACATACTCGTTAGGGAGGGTCGCTGGGGCGAGGCGATCGACGTCATTCAGCGGGGATTCCCTTCGGAGGAGGCGCTGAACACCAGCGGTGAGGCGCATTGGGTGCTGGCCCGAGCGCACCAAGGTCTGGATCACACCGACGAAGCCGAAAGCCATTATGAGGCGGCCGTCTCCCTGTGCCGCGACGACGCGGAGCCGGCGTTCCAACTGGGCCAACTGTTGGAGCGCAACGGTCAGGTGCTGCGGGCCCAGCGTCAGTACAAGGCGGCCCTGGCGGTGAACCCCGGCCACGAAGGAGCCCACGAGGCTCTGGTGCGCAACTTCTTGATGCAACACGAGACGCACCTGGCCCGGGAACAACTGCGGTCCATGCAGCAGGCTCTCGATGACAACCCGGCGGTGCAGCGCTGCCGGGCGCTGTGGGACTATCACGAGGAGGCCCGTTCGTCGCGGCGATCCCGACGCGAGGTCACCCGTGAATACGTTACCCGCCTGAACGAGCTAGCCGAGCACGATCCCACGGACACGCTCACGCGGTTGGACCTGGCCCTGGCGCTGTGTGAGCCACTGCGGGATTTCAAGCGGTCCGCGGAAGTGCTGGATGAGGCCTTGGGGACCGATCCGCATAACGAACAGGGACTCGAGCTGCGCGTCCTGGTCCACCGACGGAATCTGGAGTTCGAGCAGGCCGCCACGCTGCTGGAGAGAATGCTGGCACGGCATCCCAATCGCGAGATCTGGAAATGGGAACTGGCCCAGGTACATCTCACGCTGCAAGACTACGATGCGGCCGCCGCCTTGTTCGCCGGGATGCTCGCGAAGCTACAGGAGGACGCGAACCCTGCCCAAGTGCGCAGAGCCCTGTTGTACACCTATGTGCTGGCCGGGAAGCCGGACGCGGCAGCCGATGCGGTACGAGAGTGGGAGGAACAGGCGGAAGCCGAGGATGAGGACGCTGCGGTCTCGCTCTTCACAATGCGGGAGAGCCTGATCGGGCAACTGATCGGGTCGGGTGACGACAGTCTGGCACTAGAATTGAGTGAAGAATGGTACGGCGAGGCGCCGGGCGACCCCGCCGCTCGAGCCGCACTGTACTCGGCCTTGTTGGCACCGGCGAACCGGCTGGTCCCGCCGCTGGAGGACGAGGAGGCCGTGCAGGGGATCGAACGGGCCAAGGTACTGCTGGCCGAGTGGCTGGAGGACGATCCGGACAGCGTAGACCTGAACCTTCGGATGATCAGCCTGCTGGCCGTCGAGGGCCAGCACCAGGCCGCAGTGGAACTGGCCCGCAACTGGCGTGCGGCCTCGGAGCGACAGAGTCGTCTATGGGAGGTGCTGGCCCGCACGCTGATGGGGGCCGGAGAACATGAGGAGGCCGTTCGCCTGTACCGAGACCAGGCCCGGGCGACGCAGGATGGAAGCGATTTCCAGAGCGCTGCCTTGGCCATGATCCAGGCGGGGCGCTTCGAGGAGGCCGAACGGTACCTGCTCAACCTGGAAGAGCGACTGCGCGACGGGCCGGGACCCCGTTCCGAACTGGCCTACATGCTCTACACCTGCTACCTCTACTGGGACAAGTCCAAGCTTGCCGAACAGCAACTCCAGCAAGTGCTTGCCGAGACCGAGTTGCCGTCCTACGAACCCGGCTCGGGCCTGGCAGCTCGGTACTTCGGCGCATGTAACGACCTGGGCTATATGTGGGCCGACCAGGGCAAGAACCTGAAAGAGGCCGAGCGGATGATACGCGAGGCGGTTTCCTCGGCGCCGCGACAGGCCGCCTACCTGGACTCGCTGGGCTGGGTTCGATACAAAAGGGGAGACCTCCAAGGGGCGGTTAAGTGGCTCGAATGGGCAGCCCAGGCGAGGCTTCCACGGGACGCGATCATCCTGGATCACTTGGGCGATGCCTATTGGCGACAGAGGCGTCGCGAGGAAGCCGTCGCGGCTTGGCGCGAGGCTGTGGATCTGCTGGAAGTGGAAGCCGCGCGCGGCGACCAGACGCCGGAGGAACAACGCTCCTTGGAAGGCATGAAACGCAAGCTCGAGCAGGTCGAGCAGGGCTCCGAGCCTGCGATCGCAGAGATAGCCGACGACGCGGCCGTGGGACAGACCTAACCGGCGCACTGCAGCGAAGCGACAAAGGGAAGACACCATGTCAGGACATTCGCACTGGGCACGAATCAAACGAAAGAAGGCCGTAACGGATGCGCGTCGGGGCACCGCGTGGAGCAAGCTGGCCAGAAACGTCACGGTGGCGGCACGGATTGGGGGCGGCGACCCGGACATGAATCCCCGGTTGCGGCTGGCCATCGACAAGGCCCGGGCGGCCAACATGACGCGGGACACCATCGAAAAGGCCATCAAGAAAGGCAGCGGGGAGCTGGAGGGCGAGACCTTTGAGGAACTGGTCTACGAGGGCTACGGGCCGGCCGGCGTGGCGATCCTTTGTCAGGCGGCCACGGACAACCGCAATCGGACGGCGCCGGAGATCAAGAAGATCTTCGAGCGGCATGGGGGCAAACTGGGGGCGACCAACTGCGTGGCCTGGATGTTCAGCCAGAAAGGGATTGTCAACGTGCCGGTCAGCGTGACCGACGAGGACACGCTGCTGGAAGTCGTGCTGGAGGCCGGAGCGGAGGATGTCAAGACGCAGGGGGACGTGTTCGAAGTCACCTGCGAGGTCGGCGCCCTGAGCGACGTACAGAACGCGCTGAAGGGCAGGGAGATTCCGATCGACTCGACGGACATTTCCATGGTGCCGGCCAGCACGATCCCGGTGGCTGCAGGCGAGGCCAAGAAACTCATCGCTCTGCTGGAGGAGCTGGACGAGCACGACGACGTGGAGAGCGTCTCTGACAACAGCGATATCCCCGAAGAGATCATGGCCCAGCTCGTGAAGGATTGAGGCCGCGCTGGCACTGCAGCCAACACCAATTCATTTCCCGGTCATCCCATGGTATGACCTTGGCACAATCGCAATGTGCTTCGTCAGCCGAAGGAAGGTCTGCTTACGGACAGTGAACTGTGGCGTTCGCGCCGACGGCTGTGGGGGGTAGGTCGACCTGCCAGCCAGTGTTGTCGAGAACCCATTGAAGGTAGGTGTTGCTGTTGGGTCCGGGCAGGAGGACGTAGAAATCCTTGCACGGATAGTTCGGCGACTCATGGCGGATAAAATCGACGACGGATTCGGCCTCCGCCCCGAGAAGTTCAGCCAGGATTCGCGGACCGGCAATGCCGACGTCATGTTCGAGCGGGAAAAGGTCCTTGTGGACGAAGCCGTAAGGTTCGCCCGTCCAGAAACCGACTTCCCATCGTTCAAAGCGGCTCGAGTTGGCCGGCTTGACCACGAACCACGGGTGCGTGGCGATGCCTTCGGTGAAAGGAAAAGAGGCCGCGTAGATTCGTGCCACGGCCAGGTCACTATAGGCCAGAGCGTCGAGCGGCGCGAACTGCTCCTGATCCGGGAAGTACAGATCGCTGCGGCAGCCAGCAATGATGCACGGCATTACGAATCGAGCGGCGAATCGGACGATGTGTCCTGGGCGCACAGAACAGCTCCTGCCAGCCTTCGACGGGCGCGCGGGCAACCGACAACGAATGGCGGTGGTCATTTCTGTCGGGCCGCGATGGCGTTGAGGGCCGAGCCGGCCTTGAACCATTCGATCTGTCCGGCGGTCAGCGTGTGGCGCGCCTCAAACGAGTCGCTGGTCCCGTCGCCGTGTTTGAGCGTTACGGTGAGGTTGCGGCCCGGAGCCAGATCGGTGACACCCTTGATGTTCACACGATCATCCTCCCGGACCCGTTCATAGTCATCGGGGTTGACGAATATCAACGGCAGCACGCCCTGCTTCTTGAGATTGGTCTCGTGGATGCGGGCGAAGCTGCGCACGATGACGGCGCGACATCCAAGGTGCCGCGGCGTCATGGCGGCGTGCTCGCGACTGGAGCCCTCGCCGTAGTTGTAGTCGCCGACCACAACCCAGCCCGCCCCGCGCCGCTTGTAGTCGCGGGCCACCTCAGGAGCCTTGCCCTTCTCGCCGGTAAACCGGTTGGTGACCACGCCCGACTCGCTCGTGAAGCGGTTCGTGGCCCCGAGAAAGGCGTTGTCGCTGATGTTGTCCAGATGGCCGCGGAAGCGCAGCCAGGGGCCCGCCGCCGAGATGTGGTCCGTGGTGCACTTGCCGGCGGTCTGGATGAGCAGCACCAGATCGGTAGGGTCTTTCCCGTCCCACGCGGGAAACGGGGCAAGCTCCTGCAGACGTTGCGAATCAGGCGCGATGGCCACATTGACCCTGTCGGGATCGTCGGATGGGGGGATGAATCCGGCCAGGCCGGGTGCGAAGCCGGCCCGGGGCAGCTCCTCGGCCGTGGGCGGCTCTAGCTTGACTGTCGCACCCTTGTCATTGATGAGCGTATCAGTCAGCGGGTTGAAGCTGAGTCGGCCCGCGAAAGCCAAAGCGGTGACGATCTCCGGACTGGCGATGAACGACAAGGTCTCGGGATTCCCGTCATTCCGCCGCGGGAAGTTGCGGTTGTAACTGCTGATGATGCTGTTGCGCGTGCCGGCCGCCGCGTCCGTGCGCCTCCATTGCCCGATACAGGGGCCGCAAGCGTTGGCCAGGACGGCCGCACCAAGGTCTTCAAAAGTCTTCTTCTGCCCGTCGCGCTCGATGGTGTTGTGAATCTGATCCGAGCCGGGCGTGACCAGAAGCGGCGCCGCGAACCTGAGTCCCTCGGCGGCGCCCTGGCGCGCCACGGCGGCGGCGCGACCCATGTCCTCATAGGATGAATTCGTGCAACTTCCGATCAAACCGAAGGTGATCTGGTCGGGGTACCCGTTGGCTCGGACATCCTCAGCCATTCGGGAGATGGGCCGGGCCAGGTCGGGGGTGTGTGGGCCGACGATCATGGGCTCCAGCGCGGACAGGTCGATCTCCACGACTCGGTCGTAGAATTTCTCGGGATCGGCGATGACCTCCGCATCCGCCTGCAGGTACTGGGACACGGCCTCGGCCAGTGCCACAACTTCGGCACGTCCTGTGGCCTGCAGGTAGTCGGCCATGCGCGAATCGTACGGAAAGACAGACGTGGTGGCACCGTGCTCGGCGCCCATGTTGCACACCGTGGCCTTGCCGGTGGCGCCGACTGACTGCGCGCCGGAGCCAAAGAACTCGACGATGCTGTTGGTGCCCCCTTTGACGGTCAGGATGCCCATGAGCTTGAGGATGATGTCCTTCGGGCTCGCCCAGCCCCTCAGTTCGCCGGTGAGCCTGACGCCTATGGCTCCGGGCCACAGCAGGCCGAACGGCTCGCCGACCATCACGTCTACCGCATCAGCCCCGCCGACGCCGATGGCGATCACGCCCAAGCCGCCGGCGTTGGGCGTGTGGGAGTCTGTGCCAATCATCATGCCGCCGGGGAAAGCGTAGTTCTCGAGGACGACCTGATGGATGATGCCCGAGCCGGGCTTCCAAAAGCCCATCCCGTACTTGCCGGCGGCCGTGCGCAGAAATTCATAGACCTCATGGTTCTCATCAAGTGCCACTAGCATGTCCTTTTTGACGCCCTCCTGGGCCCGGATGAGATGGTCGCAATGTACGGTGGCGGGCACGGCTGTGTTCCGGCGTCCGGAACGCATGAATTGCAGGATGGCCATCTGGGCCGTGGCGTCCTGCATGGCCACGCGGTCCGGAGCCAGAGCCACCGTGGTCTTCTGGCGCTCCGGCGGCGGCCCGCTCAGGTCGCACAGATGGGCCCCGAGTATCTTCTCGGCCAGGGTCAGAGGACGGCCGAAGAGCGTGCGTACCTGTTCGACTTTCCGCCCGAGACGCTCATACACATTCTTGATCATTTCGAGATCATACACCTGTCAGTCTCCTGCAATGTTGCGGCGTGATCGGCCTGCCTCGCGGCGGAGTCGAGTCAGAAGAAATCCGAAACTCTTGCCTGCCCGAAGGCTCGGCCCCACCCGGAATTGCAAGCCCCCGGCGTCCTCCGCCACGCCGATTCTAACCCGCCGCTATCGAGGTCTCAACGGGAACCGTCCACGCCGTGCCCGAAGGCCTCATGGCAGCAGATTCTCTAGAGGGCGATATGTGCATCCGGCTTGCGGC
>CP070685.1:1530086-1532532 GCA_020352895.1 Phycisphaerales bacterium | reverse complement strand
TCGACTTCCACAACACGGAAGGTCGAGAGTGGTACGACAACGTGATGGCCATCTACGAATACGACACGCAGCCGGGTCCGGTCCGCGGCTTCTACCAGATCCTGAGCACCTCCAGTCACGGCGGCTTCTTCGAGACCTTTATGGGCGATGAAGGGTCGATGGTCCTGTCGGAAGACCCGCGTAAAGGGCTCCTGTTTCGTGAGGTACAGGCTCCTCGGCGTGAGTGGGAGGACGAATCCAAGAAGGTTGAGGCCATGGGACAGGAGGCCATCCAGCTCAAGATTGGTGAGACGCTGGCTCCCGACGGGACCAAAGACCCTGAGGGTCAGCGCATGCTGGCGGAAAGCCAGAAACACATCCACCAGCTTCATCTGGAGAATTTCTTCGACGCGATCCGCACCGGCTCGCCGCTGTCCTGTCCGGCGGAGGTGGCGTATAAGACGGCGGTTTCCGTGCTCAAGGCCAACGACGCCGTAGAGGCCGGTTGCCGGCTTAGCTTCAAGCCCGCGGAGTTCGTCGTGTAAGCGAGATCACAGGGGCGCAAGGTGCACGTTCGAGGCGCAGTCGCGATTACCTGTTTCCTGGTCATGCCGCTCGCGGCTGCCTCGTTCGCCGCATCAGCCGGCTTGGCCGAGGAGGAGTCGCAGGAACTGCGCACGGACAGCAAGTCACCCTACGCCCATCGCATCAACCTCTACGATCACGATGAGCGCGTCATCGGGCCGGGCGACGTGCCGGCTGAGCCGTATTCGCCCCTGGTCACGTGCGGTAAATGCCATGCCGTTGCGGAAGTGCAAGAGGGATGGCACTTCAACGCCGGTCAAAGCGGAATCGAGTCCGGGCGAGTGGGGGAGCCGTGGATCCTGGCGGACACTGCCCTCGGCGTGCAGATTCCCATCTCCGCCCGCCCCTGGCCGGGGACCTATCGTCCGGAGCAGGTGGGTCTGTCCAACTGGCAGTTCATTAAGCTCTTCGGGCGGCATCTGCCCGGAGGTGGAATGGCTGATCCCGGGCCCGCGGCCCTTGAAGCGTCGGAGGAGGCGCTGCGCTGGCCGATTTCCGGAACGCTCGAGATCGATTGCCTGATGTGTCACGATGATGGCAGTGGTCATGATCCGGCGGAATGTGCACGCCAGATCGAGAGGGAGAACTTTAAGTACGCGGCCATGGCGGCTGCCGGGCTGGCAGTCGTTCGCGGGGATGCGGCGAAAGTGCCCGATGACTGGGAAGCGTTCGCGCCGCCGGACCCCGACTTCCCCGAGCGCCGCGCGCCGCAGGTCGTGTACGACACGTCGCGCTTCGATCCCGACCATCGCGTGCGTGTCGATCTGGTGCGCCGCCCGCCGCCTGAACGCTGCCATTTCTGCCATACGGTGAAAGAGGTGGGTCCTGGTGCGCCGCAAAGCTGGGAGCGAGAGGAGGATGTGCACCTGGCGGCCGGCATGACCTGCACCGACTGCCACCGCAACGGCATCGATCATCGGATCACGCGGGGCTATCCAAAAGGAGCCGAAGAACGGAATGATCCGACGGTCCGGACGTATTCCTGTGAGGGATGCCATCTGGGTGACGACGACGCGAGAACTGCACGCAGCGATTTGGGCGGTGCCTATGGAGCACCGCATCCCTTGCACCGGGGCCTGCCGACGATCCATTTCGAAAAGCTGACCTGCACGGCCTGCCATAGCGGTCCCTGGCCTGGGGAGTACGCCCGCCGAGTGCAGACCTCCATGGCCCATGGCTTGGGCGTACCGAGCAAGGAACGCAAAGACAGCGATCCGCCGGAGATCGTCGAGCCGGTTTTCGCCGCCGGCGCGGACGGGCGAATCGCTCCGCATCGCATGCTGTGGCCGACTTTCTGGGGCCGCATGGACGATGCCGGCATAAGCCCGCTACCCATTGGCGAGGTGCGGCGTGCGGCGTCGGCTCTCAGTTCGTCGAGGGAGGAGGTGGCAGAGGTCGGCGCTCTCCCGGATGATCTGATCCGGCGCATGCTCTCTGAGCTTGCAACCCAAAGTTCCGGGAAGGGGGATCCTGTTTACGTCCGGGAGGGTTACGTCCTCCGCCTCGAAGCAGAGGGGGAGAGAGGCAGGTCGGAGGAGTCGTCCGCGGCCTCAGTGAGGAATTCGCGCCTGGAAATGATCGGGCATCCTCAGGCGAGGCCTTACCTTTGGCCTCTCGCCCACGAGGTCCGGCCGGCGCGTCAATCGCTCGGGGTCCGCGATTGCAGCGATTGCCATGCGAGAGGTGCCCCCATCTTCTTCGGCAAGTTGACGACCCCATGGCACGCGGATCGGTCGTATCCGGTTGCAGTCATGCACGAGCTTGAGGGCGTGGACCCGAATCTGGTTCATACGTGGGCCTATTCATTCCGCCTCCGGTCCATCGCCAAATGGAGCGGAATCGGCGCGATCACCCTGGTCGGCGCCATCCTGCTGCTGTATGG
>CP070685.1:1502320-1529986 GCA_020352895.1 Phycisphaerales bacterium | reverse complement strand
CGTGCATAGGCCACGTCGCCGGTCAGCCGGTCCCGCCGCACCTTGAACACCCACACGAAGCAGAACAGCACCGGCCCGGCCACCGGCCCCGCGGCCAGCTTCCACGACAGGCCCAGGTCGTGCACCGCGAGCAGTTCGTCCTTTTTCGTGACATTGGCTTGGATGCCGCCGGTCAGCGTGGTCAGCTTGAGGGCCACGACGTCGTCGCCGAACCCGATGACGTCGTCCGTGTCCACCAGCGATGCCGGGTGTACCTCCAGCGGGATGGGCCGGCTCCGCGCCGTTTTGAACTCGCCGGCATCCGGATCGAAGTAGCTCACCTCGATGGGCGGAATCTCGGTGACCTCGTCCGACCGCGCCCGAACCGTCTGCGTGAAGACCTTGGTCTGGCCCTCCATCACGCCCCCCAGGGGGTCTTCCGGCACCTTGAACTGGCTCGTGAGCGCCTCGTTGTTCAGCAGCGGCGGGGCTCCCGCACTCTCCAGACGCGCCTGACCGCTCAGCCGCATGGTCAGCGTGATCGGGTCGCCGACATTCACCTTCGTCGGCCTGGCCGACACGTCGATCCGAATCGGTCCGACTGCGCCGCAGTAGCTGTCCGGCCGGCCCTCCGCCGGGACCGGCTTGACGTTCACCACCACGGGCTGGCCGAATGCCAGCACGCGCTCCGTCCGCCGGATGCGCATGTCCGGCGTGACCTGCACCGGCACGCTGCCCTTAAACCGCACGGGCGCGAAGGTCAGCGGCCCTGCCTCCAGGGGCAGGTAGGTCTTGCTGAAGCGGTAGACGAAGTACTCATGCTCGCGGCCGTCCAACCCGATCCGCTCGGCCTTCCTCCGTGGGAACATGAACCGGGCCAGTTGGCGGTCGAAGTCGAAGAAAAACCTGCTGCTGGCGCTCAGATCATTGACCGCGAAGCCGGGGTTGTTGCGCGCGTAGTAGTCCTCCAGCAGTTCCACCTGCCCGACGGTCTCGGTGCCTTCCAGCGAATCCAGCCAGCCGATGTCCAACTCGGGCGGGTCCCGCAGGAGCAGAGGGTCCACGTCCAGGGGCTTACCGTCCAGCTCCAATTTCCTCAGCCAGACGGCCACCTCCAAGGTGATCGGTTGCTCGATCCAGTACTCCTCCCGATCGGTCGTCACCTCGAGGAATACGTAGTCCTGTTGTGCCGGCTCGACCACCTCCAGCAGCACCGATTCCGAACTGTACTGTCGTCCCTGGTGTGTCACCGTAATCGCCGGGATGATGATCTGCCCGGCGCGCTTGGGTAGCAGCGTGTAGGTGAAGGTCGTGGTGGCCGACGACCGGATGGTGCGGCCATTGAACACGAAGGTGCTGCTGCTGGTCTGGGCCCCGCCGTAATAGCGCACCTCGTAATCCGCCGTCGACGGCACCTCCGGTGGGGCGGGATCGGTGATGCCCTCGACGCTGACCTTCAGCACGATCATGTCGCCGAGGTAGGCCCGCTGGGGCTGCACCTGGGCGGTGACGCCGATGCGGCTCTGCTGTGCCCAGGCCGGCACGGCCGTCATCAATACCACCGTTACCATCAGGCTGATTCGCCGCATGCCTACCAGTCCTTCTTGACGGGCTTGCTCTCGCGACGCTCGCGCTGGGCTTTCTGCAACCGCCGCTGCCGCTCCTTGTCGCGAATCTGCTGGAACATCCGTTCGGCCTGCTCCTGCGAGATCTGCTGCTCCAGCTCCTGGGCCTCCTGCTCGCTCATCTGCTGTTGTTGTTGCTGGTTCTGCTGCTCGCCTTCCTGGCCGCCTTGCTGCTGCTGCTGTTCCTGTTGCTCTTGCTCCTGGTCTTGTTCCTGCGGTTGTTGCTGTTCGGAATCTTCCTGATCCTGCTGCTCGTTCTGCTCGCCGGATTGCTGCTGTTCTTCCTGCTGCTGCTGTTGTTGCTGGTCTTGCTCTTCCTGTGACTGCTGCTCTTGCTGCTGTTGTTCCTGCTCCTGTTGATCCTGCTGCTGGTCCTGTTGCTGTTGTTGCTCTTGCTTTTGCTCCTCGCGGATGAGTTCGATCAGTTGCTGGGCCAGTTCGATGTTGGCCCGCAGTTCGTCGTTGTCGGGCGTCAGTTCCAGCGCATCGACGTAATACCGCGTCGCCTGCTGCAGCCGCTCGATTGCTCCCTTTGGGTCCTGTTCGCGTACCTGTAAGGCCTGGTTGTGCTGGATGTTGCCCAGCAAGTACTTGCTCAGCTCCTCGACCTGGCGGTCGTTTGACAGTACGGCCTGGTTCAGGGCCGTCGCCGCCGAGTCCAACTGCTCCAGCTTGTATTGCGTCAGCCCGCGGTTGAAGGCCAGCTCCGCGGAGTCCGGTACCGCCTGTTTGGCCCGATCATACTTGCTCAGCGCCGCTTCGAACGCCTGCTGGTCAAACAGGGCGTTGCCCTCGCGCACCAGCGCCGCCGGCGCGAGCGGCGGCCCTTCGGGCGCAGGCTGGGCCACGGCCTGCGGTGCGGTCGGCTGCTCCGCCCCCGGTGGCTGCGCCGCCGGCGGTTGCCCGCGCGCGACCCCGCACACGGCAATGGTGATGCTAAGAAACTTCGGCCAGACTTTCCGCATACACACGAACCTCGCGGTCTCGTATTGTCCGCAGCGGCCGGCGCGGTGACAAGAACGCTTCGGCCACCAGGCACAACAATGCCGCCGCCGCGAACCACTGAAACTGCACATGATAGCGCTTGACCCGATCCTCCTCGAACTCCCGGCGCTCCTGCGCCGCGATGTACCGCTCGTAAATCCGGTCCAGCTCGATGTTGGAGGTCCCTGCCGGCACGTAGGCTCCGTTACCCGCATCGGCCATCTGACTCAACAGCATCGGGTTCATCCTGGACCAGACCTCCTGCCCTTCGTACTGAAGGAAGGTCTCCACGCCGCCGGTGCGTACCGGAATCCGCGATCCGTCCTCGGTGTCGCCGATGCCGATGGTGTAGATGCGGATGCCGTGGTTCTCGTAGGCGTCCCGCGCCGCCAGCACTGGATCCGACTCGTGGTCGTCCCCGTCGGTGATCAGGATGATCGCCTTGTATTTCTGAATCCGGTCGTCAAAGCAGCTCACGCACTTGCGCACCGCGTCCCCGATCAGCGATCCGCCACGCGGGGTCGACTGGGGCCCGACCTCCTCGAGGGCCAGCCGGAAGAACCCGTAGTCCGTGGTCAGCGGGCAGGACAGTGTGGCCGTTCCGGCAAAGGTCACCAGCCCCACGCGGTCGCCCGGCAGAATCCGCACCAGGTCGCGTATGTCCTGCTTGGCCCGCTCCAGGCGGTTCGGGGTCACGTCCCGGGCCAGCATGCTCCGAGAGACGTCCAGGGCGATCATGATGTCGATGCCTTTGCGTTGCACGTCTTCGTAATATTCGCCCCACTTGGGCCCGATCAGTGCCGCGACCAGGAACACGATGGCGACCAGCACCAGCCCGGCCTTGGCCCATCGCCGGAGCGCGCTTTGGCCCGGGGCGAGGCGCTCGAGCAGTCCCGCTGACGCGAAGCGCTCCAGCGCCCGCCGCCGCCGGGCGAAGCCATAGGCGAAGACGACCACCAGCACCGGCACCAGCCAGAGGGCATGCAACGCGTCGAGATTCTCGAATTCCTCCACCATTGCCGTTCGTCTGCCTAAGGAATACTTCGGAACCGAGTATTGACCAGGCACACTTCCAGCCCGATCAGGACCAACGCGGGCCACAACAGGTACGGGTACAGCTCCTTGTATTGCATGAATCGCCGCTCTTCGGTCTTGGTCTTCTCCAGTTGGTCGATTTCCTCGTAAATGTTCTTGAGCGACGCGGTGTCCTGCGCGCGGAAATACCTCGCCCCGGTGATCTCGGCCACCTTCTTCAGCGTCGGTTCGTCCAGGTCGCTGCGGACGCGCTGGTGACCCAGTACGCGCCCCTGCTCGTCGCGCACCGGCATGATGCCGATGCCCGGCTTCCCGGCCCCGATGGTGTAGATCTCGATGCCCAGATCCGCGGCTACCTTGGCGACCTCGACCGGGTCCAGCGAGTCGGGGACGTTCTGGCTTCCGTCGCTCAGTAGAATCATGATCTTGCTCTTGATGGGCTGGCCCGCGCCGGTTTCCTTACTGGCCAGCGAGCGCAGCCGCTCCAGGCCGAGCCCCATGCCGTCCCCCACGGCCGTGCCGTCGTCGTCGCGGAACCGCACGATCTCCACGCGATCCAGAATCTTGATCAGATTGTCGTGGTCCAGCGTCAGCGGGCAGGCGCTCTCGGCGTACCGAGCGAACGTTACCATCCCGATGAGGTCATCGTCCCGCCCGCTCAGTTCGTCCGTGCCCCGGACGAAGTTGCGGAACACGCGCTTGACCGCCTCCAGGCGGTTGGCCGGCTTGCCGTCAAACTCGAAGTCCAGCGTCTCCATGCTGCTCGAGATGTCCACCACCATTTGGATGGCGATGCCCTCGGCGAAGACGCGCGTCTGTTCGTCGCCTTTCTGCGGCCGGGCGAGTCCTACGCACAGCGCCGCCACTGCCAGCCAGCGTAGCACCGCCGGCAGCATCCGCAGCCGCGTGATCCACGAAGTCGGCGCCGCTTCGGCGTGCCGGGTGGAAGAGAAGGCGAGTCGCGAGTGGTAGCGCGACCGCATGGTGTGCCAGATCATCGGCACCAGGATTACCAGTGCGATCAGAAACAGCGGCGAGTGAAGGCCGTACAGACTCATGCCGCCTCCTCCTGCCGGGCCTCGGCCGGCGCGCTCTCGGTTTCGCCATAGTCTGCGGTGTCAATCACGAAGTCGTGGGCGTGACTGAATGCCGCCTCGACCTCCGCCTGCCCGGGGATGTACCGCGCGAACTTGACCAGGTCGCACGACTCGAGGAACGGACCCAGCGAGGCGCGGTGCTCGGCGCTCAGTGTATGGTCGGATCGCATGAAATCCACGAATTCCTCCGTGGTCATCTCCGGGGCCATGATGCCGAACCGCCGCTCAAGATATCCGCGCAGTATTGCGCTCAGCTGGAAGTAGTACTCATGGACGTCGCCCTTGGCGATCAGGTCCGATGCGGCCAGCCGCTCGAGTTCGGCTAGGGCCCATCGGTGCGCTGGGATGGTCACCACCGGCGCCGGGCGGTCCCGCAACCACCGCAGCAGCCAGTAGCCGCCCCCGAGCAGCACCAGCAGCGCGACCAGGGCCGCAACGACCGGCCGCCACGGGAACGCGTGCTGTTCCGGCAACTCCACCGGCGTTCCTTGCGCCTCGTAGATTGTCTCCGGCGCCTCTTCTCCGGTGAGCACCGAGGCGATGGTCACGTCGAACGGCCGGGTCACGATCTCAGCGGCTTTGCCCTCTGCCGCGTCCACGTCGCCCGGTGGGATGAACCGCAGCGTCAACTCGGGAATGGCCTGCTCGCCCGACCGCAGGGCGCGCAGGGTATAGCATTTGCTGGAGCGCGCGATCGGCTTGTTCTTATCCCGTTTCTCTTCGGAGGGCTCGGGCGTAATGGCGAAGCCGCCCCAGTTGCCCTCGACCGGTGGCCATATCAAGTGATATCCGACAGGGTGCTCGGCTTCGAAGCGAAGCGTGATCGGCTCGGCCACTTTAGCCTCCGACGTGCTGCAAGTGGCCGTAAGCCGGACCTGCCCCTCTTCGTACTGTTGGACCTGCTGCGATGTTTCTTCCGGCGCCTCCTCCTCGGCTGCGCAGCCGACCAGGCCCACGCACAAGAAGCAGGTTGCCAGCCATCGGGCGGAAGTTGCGGCCAACCAGCGGATGTAGGCGTGATTCGGCATCCTCATCGGTTATCGCCTGCGCTCCCGCGCGCGGAAGAACGCGGTCAGCGCTTCCACGAAAGGCTCGCCCGTGGACACCTCGATCGTGTCGATGTTCATGGCTCGGAACTGTCGGGCTCGCTGCTGAGCCGCTGCATGCGCCAGCCGCTCGTATTCAAGGCGCCAGCGGCGACTGCCCGTGTCCACCAGCACGCTCCGCCCTTCTTCCAGGTCGGCCAGTTCCACCAGTCCTACGTTGGGCATGACCTGCTCGCGCGGATCGGTCACCACCACGGGGATCACATCGTGCCGCCGCTTCGCCGCCCGCAGATGCGTTTCGTACCCCGCGTCCTGAAAATCGCTGATCACGAACACGACGGCCCGGCGGCGCGTGACCCGGTCCAGGTGCGTCAGTGCCGCCCCGATGTCCGTCTCGCGCCCGGTGCTCTGCGTCACCAACAACTCGCGAATCACGCGCAGCACGTGTTGGGTGCCCTTCTTGGGCGGCACGAATTTTTCCACGCGATCCGCGAAGCAGATCAGCCCCACCTTGTCGTTGTTCTTGATTGCCGAGAAGGCCAGCGTGGCCCCCAGCTCGGCGGCCAGTTCGCGTTTGATCTGCCCGGCCGTCCCGAACAGGTGCGAGCGGCTGACGTCCACGAGCAGGAAGACGGTCAGCTCACGTTCCTCGCGGAACAGCTTGACGAAGGGTCGACCCTGGCGCGCGGTCACGTTCCAGTCGATTGTGCGTACCTCATCGCCCGGCTGATATTCGCGCACCTCCTGAAACTCGATGCCGAGGCCCTTGAAGGCGCTGTGGTACTGCCCGGCATAGATGTCGTTGACCGAATGCGAGGTGTGAATCTCGATTCGGCGAATCTTCTTGAGCAGTTCGCGCGGTATCATCTCAGTCCCGCAGGTCGAGACTCAAACGCAGTACGGTGCCTCAGCGGCAGCATCCTAGGGAACCGGCACATGATCCAGCAGCACCTTCACTACATCATCTGTGGTCTTCTCTTCCGCTTCGGCCTCGTAGGTCACGATGATGCGGTGGCGCAGCACGTCGTGTGCCATATCCTTGACATCTTGGGGCACCACGTAGCCCCGTCCGGCCAGAAACGCCGACACCCTGGCCGTGATGGCTAAGTAGATCGTCGCCCGCGGCGAGGCTCCGTAGGCGATCAGTTCGCCCAGCCCCGGCACATACTGCTCCGGGTCGCGGCTGGCCGTGACCAGCGTCACGATGTACTCTTTGACCTTCTCGTCGATGTATATCTGGTCGATTACCTCCCGAGCCGCGTCGATCTCGCGGGGACTCAGCACCGGGGCGATCTCCGTCGTCACATGGGTCCGGCTCATCCGCTCCAGGATCTCTCGCTCCTCGGTCTTGCTCGGGTAGTCCACAAGCAGCTTGAGCATGAACCGGTCCACCTGGGCCTCGGGCAGCGGATAGGTCCCCTCCTGTTCGATCGGGTTTTGCGTGGCCAGCACGAGGAATGGCCGAGGAAGCGGAAAAGTGTCCTCTCCAATGGTCACCTGCCGTTCCTGCATCGCCTCGAGCAGCGCGCTCTGCACCTTGGCCGGCGCTCGGTTCACCTCGTCGGCCAGGACGATATTGGCGAAGATGGGCCCTTTCTTGACCGTGAAGCTGCCGTCCGTGGGGCGGTAGATCTGCGTGCCGGTCAGGTCCGCCGGCAGCAAGTCCGGGGTGAACTGAACCCGCTGAAACTTCGCATCGATGCCCCTGGCCAGGCAGGAGACGGCGAGGGTCTTGGCCAGCCCCGGCACGCCTTCCAGCAGCACGTGTCCGTCGGCCAGCAGCCCGATCAGCATCTTGTGGACCATGTCCTCCTGCCCCACGATGACCCGGCCGATCTCTCTAGTCAGGCGCTCAAACGGCTCGGCTTGCTGCTTGGCCAGTTCCGCGATCCCCTTGATGTCGAACGTCGTCATTTCTGCCATGCGTAGCTCCTTGTGCCAAACAAAGACGCACTCGGTCCTGCCGTTACGTCACAATCTTGGCCTTCGGAAAAGAGGATTATACAAGGCTCGGCGAAGCGTCAACTTCTCGACCCGAAATCCCCGCCGCCCGGGCGGCGCGCAATCCATCCCCTCCCGGTATGTATTGTCTATACGGTTCTCGCCGATGCGTGGTTCGCCCCTCTGGGTGATACTCTTTGGCCGGGCTGGGGCCTGGCCCGTGCACCCTCGCCGGCCCTCTGTTACACTCCGACTAGGCCCGGCCCCAAACCTCAGTGAGGAACGCAATGACCCAGCCCAGCTACCCGCGAAGCTTCGTGGCCGCCGACGCCGACCTCGGCGACTGGTCGCAGATCGAGCCGTATTTTCGCAAGCTTGGAGAGGCCCCCCTGGACACGCCCGCTCAGTTCGAGCAGTGGCTGCTCGACGGCAGCGAACTGGCCGCCTGCCTCGACCAGGAGCGGGTCACGCGCGAGGTGGCCATGACCCAGGCCACCGACGACGAGGACCGAGAGAAGCGCTACCTCGATTTCGTGCAGAACATCCAGCCTCTCCTCAAGCCCGAGTGGTTCGGTCTCCAGAAGAAATTCGTGGAGGCGCCGACGCGCAAGCAGCTCGCCTCCGCGCGCTACGCCGTCCTCGACCGCTCTGTAGCGAACGCCGTCGAACTCTTTCGCGAAGAGAATGTGCCGCTGGAGACCGAGGAGGATGTCCTGGAACAGCAGTACCAGAAACTCTGTGGGGCCATGACCGTCGAGTACAAGGGGGCAGAATATCCCCTGCCGCAGATGGCCCCGTTCCAGCTCGACACCGACCGCGCGGTCCGCCAGGAAACGTGGGAGTTGGTCGCCGCCCGCCGTCTCCAGGGTCGCGACGCCATCGAAGGTCTCTTCGACAGGCTTGTGCGGCTCCGGCATCGGATTGCCATCAACGCCGGCTTCGACGAGTACCTGGGCTTTGGCTTCCGGGCCAAGGAACGGTTTGACTACACCGAGGCCGACTGCCGCGCGTTTTACGACGCCGTCGCCGAGTGCGTGGTCCCGCTGATGCGCGAGCTCCGCGAGCAGCGCCGCGCCCAGCTCGGCGTCGAGCCGCTGCGGCCGTGGGATCTGGCTGTCGACGTCAAGGGCCGTGTTCCGCTACGGCCCTTCGACACCGTGAATCGGCTCATCGCCGGCTGCGCCCGCATCTTCGGAAAAGTCGATTCCCAGTTCGCCGGACAGTTCGAAACCATGCACGCCAACGGCTGGCTCGATCTTGAATCGCGGAAGGGCAAGGCCCCGGGCGGCTATCAGGAGACCTACCAGGAAGAGCGCCGACCCTTCATCTTCATGAACGCCGTAGGCCTGCACCGTGACGTCGAGACGCTGCTGCATGAGGGCGGCCACGCCTTTCACACATTCGCCTGCCGCGAGGAGCCGCTTATGGCTTATCGTCACGCCCCCATCGAGTTCTGCGAGGTGGCCTCCATGGGCATGGAGTTGCTCTGCCTCGACCATCTCGGCGAGTTCTACCGCGCCGATGAGTTCAGCCGGGCTAAACGCGAGCAGCTAGAAGGCATCATTCAGGTGCTGGCCTGGATCGCCACCATTGATGCCTTCCAGCATTGGATCTATCGGAACCCGGAGCACACCCGCGAGCAGCGCCGCGACCACTGGCTCGCGCTGCACCGCCGCTTCGGAGGCCAGGAGGATTATTCCGGGTACCAGGAGCAACTGGCCTATGCGTGGCACCGCCAGCTTCACCCCTTCATCGTGCCGCTTTACTACATCGAGTACGGCATAGCCCAGCTCGGTGCTCTGCAAATCTGGCTGAATGCCAAGGCCGATTACAGGCATACAGTGCAGGCCTATCAGAGTGCCTTGGCCCTGGGTGGTTCACGCCCGCTGCCCGAGCTGTTCGAGGCCGCTGGCATCCGCTTCGACTTCTCCGCCGAGACGATGGTCCCGCTTGTTGACACGGTACGCAGCGAACTGGACGCCCTGCCGATGTGAGTTGCTGGCGGTGGGGGCACGTTGGTACTGGATGCATAGGGGCGTGGCGCGCACGTCAGGAGTGGAACAACGAAGTGGCCAGGCCCAGCGAGAGGGCCATCACCACCAGCCCCGCCAGGATCAGCAGGAACAAGGCCTGATCCGAGCGCGGGCGGTGCGCACCGTGAGGGCGATAATGGCGAACGCGCCTGGCTTTGACCGCGGGCATGGCGTCACCTCGGCCAAGGGTTGTGCATCGGTCAGGGCCCCCGGTTGGCCGGCAACTTGCCTGACCCAAGGGTTGGAGTGGTCAGGAGGCGGACGTCCCTGTGGTCGGCCCTACGGTTGCTTATCGGATTCGCCGACGCCTCTCTCAAGTGCCATGGGGACGTGTGCGGGGATCGCTGCACGATGGCAGCTTGCGCGAAAGCGCCCTGTTATCGGGCGCGGACCGCGCCAACAGCCGTCGCGCCCCTTCTGATCACCGTCGTGCAATTCCCGATCAGAAGAACGGATAGATGAAAGGTGCCAGCGGCGAGCTCTGAGCGAAGACGATCAGGACGCCCACCAGGAGCAGAATCGCCAGCAGAGGGACCAGCCACCACTTCTTCTCGTGTCGGACAAATGCGATGAAGTCGCGGACCAGGGACTGTTTGGCCATGTTTCTCTTCCTAATGCCTGTGATGCCGATCCGTGCTGTACTTCTCCAAAGGCCGATCCCGTGCCTTCGGCCCGCTAGGAAGCGGGGCTCTACGGCAAACCCTCCAGCATAGTTGTTTCGACTTGTCGAGGCAACATCATTAACCGTGAGCGGCAGCCGCTTCGGCCTAAATCGTTTTGTTAACGGGACATGCACCGCTCGCCAAGGCGGCCCCGAGCGGTCATCCGGGCTACAGCGCCTTGCGGGCGGGGTCCTCAGGATGGATTCCACTCTCCTTCGAAGACGAACTCAGCCGGTCCGGTCATCAGCACAACGTCCTTTTCGAGCGCGCCCACCCGTCCGGCCAGCTTCAGTAACTCTGTATGTGGCGGCTCTGAAGCTCCTGCCGGCTGCACCCAGTCCACGAGCAGCCTCCCGCCAGGCAGGTGCACTCGCACCGGCATATGCGTCTCAGCCAGAATGCCTGCCGCGCAGGCACCCGTTCCGCAGGCCTGCGTCACGCCGCTGCCCCGCTCCCAGCTCTTCATGGTGATGGCTCCAGGCCCATCGACGCGGGCGAAGTGGACGTTGATCCGGTCGGGGAAAATCGGGTGGTTTTCCAGGGCCGGCCCGTCCCGCTCCACGTCGATCTCGGCGAAGTCCTTCACAAACACCACCGCATGAGGGTTGCCCAGGGACACACAACTGACCCGCAGGAGCCGCCCTCTGACTTCGAACTCCGCCTTGTCGATACGCTCACCGGCAAAACGGGCCGGCAGCGCGGCTGGGTGAAATTTGGGCGTGCCCATCACCACCGTAACTGAACAGGCTCCGGAGTCGGGCGGCTTGACTTCAGCCACGCGTAAGCCCGCGTCGGTCTCAATGACCATCGGGTTGGCTTTGGTCAGCCCCCGCTCCCACGCGTAGCGGGCCACGCAACGGATGCCGTTCCCGCACATCTGGGCCCGCCCGCCGTCTGCGTTGTACATTTCCATTCGCAGGTCGGCACCCTGCGACGGCCGCATCAGAATCAACCCATCGCCGCCCACGCCCCGATGCCGGTCACTAATCTGCCGAGCCAGTGCCGGAAGGTCCGCCACGCCCGGCGGTTCTGCGAAGCAGTCCAGGTACACGTAGTCGTTGCCGAGACCGTGCATCTTGGTGAACTTCATGCGCTCATCCTTCCGCCGCAAAGGGTTCATTCTCCGCCGGTGGGCGGGACCACGCAAACGGCACGTCGCATCAACAGAGTGCACACGTCAGGATGGAGACTGAGTGGGCTGTGGGGATATGCCTGGGGAGCTATACTTCCAGGTCCAGGTGGATTTGCCCGTTTTCGTCGCGAGTGATGCCCGACTGTTCTTCTTCGACGGCGTCCTCCCCCTCGCTTCCGGGTTGAGCTTCTCGGCCCTGGCTGCCCAAGCCGCCGCCGTCCGTGTTGACCTGCATCTCCGCGTCGGTCGTTTCGACGGTGGAGTCCATCTCCTCGTTGCGGGCGACCTGGGTGCGCTGGGCGTGGGCCTGGCGGGCCTCATCCACGCGAGCTGCGTCAGTCGCCTGACGTTGGCTTTGCGCGGTCTGAATCGCCGAGCCGATGGCCGGCGGTGGTACGCCTGAGGATTCCATGCTCATGCCCTGCCAATGCTGAAAGCGCCGGTCGGAGGGAGCCGCCCGGCACCGCTCGTTGGCTTCCCTTCTTGTCTATCGACATCTTGTAGTGTTGCACTGCAAGCAAACCGAAGCTGGCCGACGCCCGATAGCTCCGCCTTTCGCGGCCCCCTTGGTTGCGCGAGCTCTCCTCAAAAAAGCAATTATAAGATGGAGGTCCTGTCATCGATGAAGGCGGGAGCGCGCTTCTGTGGGTCGGCGGCGCGGCGTTGCTTAGCGCCGCCCCTGCTGGCCGTAGCGGACGGCCAACGTGTAAAAGTCGTCCATGTTGACGGCCCCGTCACCGTTCAGGTCGCTGCACAGCAGGTCTCGCGGAGGACAAGATTCGTCAGAGGATTCGGTCAGGCCATAGCAGGCTGCGAAGCGGTTGAAGTCCGTGAGGTTCACCTGCCCGTCCAGATCGATGTCGGCTGGGACTACTTGACCGCAGAAGTCGAGGTCCAGGACCAGGGGCAGATGGTCCGATGCCGTGGCCGTGTCGTCCTGCCGCAGGCCATACGCGGCCAACTCCTCGACGCACATGTCCAGCGTGTTGAGTGCGTACTGTCGGGCGACCGTTAGTACGCTGTCGGCGTAGATGACAAAGTCCATCCGGCTGGGCCCAAATGTACTCTCATCACTACGCCACGTGTACGCGGCCGGTCCGGCGTTGTGCAGCGGTCGCGCGTCCTTCATCTCGCTTCCGTCCCAATCGGGGGGTGAATCCGCTCCGTAGTGGGCTTCATCGATGATGTCGCCGGTGACCAGCGTCATCAGTGGCTGCGGACCGCCGACCATGTTGAAATCGCCGCAGATCAGAAACGGCGTGCCCGCCGGCAGGTCCACGTTCTCGCCGGGCTCGCGGAGGTCGCGGAACCAATTGACGTTGGCGTCCGCTTGCTGCTGGCGCCGCTGGTCCTCGCTGCTGCCCAGGTTACCACAACACTTGAAGTGCGCGCTGATCACGTACAGATCCACGTCGTAAAGAACGTCCGGGAGATCGACCAGGGCCATGGCCTGCCCCCGCCGCGTCCCCGGGATCGTGTCCCTCATCTGCATGGACAACGGCCACCGTGAGGCGATCACGTTCGTGTCGGCCTTGTATACGTGCCAACTGGCCCCGCCGCCCAGCGGTAACACTTCATCCAGGCGAGCCTGGATTGCGTTCGCCGCGGTGCCGCGCTGCACTTCCTGATAACAGATGATGTCCGGGACTATCGCTCGCAGGAGGCGATCATGGGGCTCCGGCCGCAACAACAGGCCGTCCCACAGCATGTTGTGACTCATCAGCCTCACGTGTCGCCGGTGTCCGCGTTCAAGGGGAATCGCCTGATACGGCACCAGGCTGCCCGAGGCCATCTTGTACGTCAGCGGCAGCCCCTCGTCCGGCGCCCAATCTCCCGTAACTCCGCCCGTATCCTGACTCTCCAGGAGAATATCGAAGTCGGGACCGTCGAGGATTGGGGTGCCGCGCACAGGAAAGACGGCATCTCGGCGCACGCGTAATTCGAACTGTGTGCCGGCTACTGTCGGTGCCGTCACCAGCGCGAGTTCCGCGTGCGAGAGTCTGGCCGCCTCCCACTGGTCGGATGTGCTCTCGATGCCATAACGCTCCGGAAATAGCAGGGCGAAGTCCGATCCCATCCGGCCTACCGCCCATCCTGTGGCGGGCGAGCGATCCACGTCAAAGAAAATGCGCAAAGGCCCACTGATGGTCTGGAGGTTGGTCAGGGCGCCGCCTTCGAAGCGCAGGTACACGTACTCATCATCGTTGGCCACCCAGACTCGCCCGAAGTCGGCCGCGCCGTTCGCGTTGTCGCCCGCAGGATCCTCAAACGCCACCGGCACCGCGGCCCAGTCTTCGTATTCGCCATCGATGATCATCCGTCCGAATGTCGGCGGGTTGTCTGCGTGCGCCGAGTTCGCCGCGCCCAGCATCAGTATGACCACGATCCTGCCGATCCTTATCCTCATCCTCTCGTACTCCGGTGTTCGAAAAGCTGCACGGCCATGTTGGGCCGGTCATGTACACACGCTCTGCCTCAAGCCTTCTCTGTTGCCAATGGAGGGTGGACTCAAACGCGTTTGAACTGCTTCTCCAGATCCCGAAGGGTCAGCTTCAGCGCCGTGGGCCGCCCATGCGGGCAACTGCTCGATTTCTCTACCAAGTCGCGCTGGGCGATGAGGTCTTCAATCTCACCGCCGGTCAGTGGGTCGCCCGCTTTGACCGCCGCTTTGCAGGCCATCATCTCCACCATTTCCTGCAACAGGTTCTCCGGGTGAGCCGTGTGCCCTTTCTCGGACAGCTTGTCCAGCAGCGCCCTGACGAATTCCGGCGCGTCGGCGTGATTCAGCAGGGAGGGAAACGCCTGCACTGCCGCAGTGCCGGGCCCGAACGAGGAGACCTCCACGCCCAACCGCTTCAGCAGGTCGGTGTGCTCGGTCAAGAGTGCCTTCTGTCGCGGCGTAACCGCCACGGGCTCCGGCAGCAGCAGTCGCTGAGTCTCCAGGTTGCCTTCCATGATTCGCTCGCTGAGCTGCTGATACATGATTCGCTCATGCAAGGCGTGCTGGTCGATGATGACCACGCCTTCCGGCGTCTCCGCTACCAGATAGGTGTTGTGAATCTGGATAGCCCGCGGCGCCTCGGGAGGCGCCGCTGAGCGGGTTTCTCGCAAAGGTGCCGTCACACTGACATCGGTGGGGGGAAGGGATGCGGATCGGCTGAGCGAGGGTTCGGGCCGCGGCGGGGCCGGGCGTGCCGGTTTGCTGGTTGGCGGCGTGAACTCCATACGCCGCTGGGCGGGCTCGGATCGTTTGAAGAAGTCGGCAATGGCCTCCCGCACTTGCTGACTGCGCACGCGGGACGGGTCGTCTTCTGCGACCGTTGTTTCCAGCGCCGGCGTCAGGTCACTGCGCAGCAGCACGTCGCGCAGCGCGGCCAACACCGCCGAATGGACGAGGTTCGAATCCTGCCAGCGCACCTCGATCTTCGTCGGGTGCACGTTGACGTCGTAACCACGCGGGTCGAGGCGCAAATACAGAAACGCGACCGGATATTTCGCAGGATCCACCAGTCCTCTAAACGCCTCTTTGACCGCGTGCTGGACGAATCGGTCGCGCACGAACCGGCCGTTGAGGAAGCTGAACTGCCACTTGGCCGCGCTGCGAGCCAGGACCGGCGGCGCCACAAACCCGCTGACCGAAAGCTCGCTGCGCTGGCTCGATACACTGAGCAGCGAGTCCGCCAGTTCCCGTCCATAGAAATTTCCGATGCGCCCGGTGAGCGATTCGGTAGGCTCCAGGTGATACATGGTTCGCCTGTTGTGAGTCAGCTCGAACCCCACGGCCGGGTGGGCCAAGGCGACTTTGGCCAGTTGATCAACAATGTGCCCGTACTCGGTGTTGGCTCCTCGGATGAACTTGCGCCGCGCCGGCACATTGAAGAACAGGTTGCGCACCTCGACGCAGGTGCCCGGCGGCGCGGCCGCGGCTCGCGCCGGCTCAGACCGCCCGCCGGTGACGGTGATCTCATGCCCGGCGTCCTGGTCCTTCGGCCGGCTGACCACGCGCATTTGGGCCACCGAAGCGATGCTTGGCAGGGCTTCTCCCCGGAAGCCCATGGTGGAGATGGCGAACAGGTCGTCCTCGCTGGTGATCTTACTGGTGGCATGCGATTGGACACACATGGCCAGATCTGAGGACGACATGCCTACCCCGTCGTCGGTCACGCGGATCAGCTTGCGTCCACCGTCTTCGACGTCGATCCGCAGCCAAGAGGCTCCCGCGTCGAGGGAATTCTCCAGCAGCTCCTTGACCACGCTGGCGGGCCGTTCGATGACCTCGCCCGCCGCGATCTTGTTCACCAGCGCGTCTGACAGTACGTGTATCGTGCTCATGCGATCTCACTTCGATTGGCGCGTCCGCCCAGGGCTTGGATTATAGACCTTGCACAATTGTCGCACAAACCCATGTCGTTTTGTGACTTCGCGCGTCGCGTGCACAATTTCCGTTTTTCTGGCAACAAATCATTTCCGTTGTGATCTAACGGAGTAGGAACAGAAGCGAGCGGCCCCGGGCGAGCCAGGCTCGTCAATTCCGCCACGCACCGTCAACTCAGGAGACCGGAGAAATGTGGCCAAGCATGCAGTGCGCGCAGCCGAACGGAAACGATGTGTGTCAAACACCGAGTCATCTGCGTCGAAAGGTCCGTTCATCTCTGGCAATTGGTGGCACAGTAGCCATTCTGGCGGCGTCGTTCTTCATCGGCGTTCATCGCTATGGGCAGCCGTTCCCCATTGGAATGGCCGGCTCCTACGACTATACGATGCTGTCCGATGGGGATCGCGTACAGGGCGATCTTGCCATGGAATCATCCAAGCTGCCGCCTCTTGAGGCGCAGGACTCCGAGCGTTCGCTCTGTAGGCTTCGTGGGTGCACGGCGGCTCGCGAGCGTTTCCCCCGCGCGCGACGCGCCGGTGCGGAATACTCAACTGACTCTGATTCTCAGAAGGCCCCTAAAGGAGTGGGCACGGAGTCTGCGGCCAGCCGGCTCCTGCCTGACGACGTCCTTCAAGACAGCCAACCGGTTCCCGACATGCAGCCCGCAGCGCTGTCGTCCGCCACCGATGGGCGGAAGGACTCGTCGGGAGTGCGGAACGCAGAGATCACGGGGGCGCTAATCCACAAAGAGGACCAGGGGTCCTCGCTGGCCATCAAGATCATCAAGACGGGCGTACTCGATCTGGAAGTGGAGCGGTATGAATCGGCTTGCGAGGGATTAGGGGCCTTGGTCGCGCAGGCCGGAGGCCTCGTCGCCGGGGCGTGCTCCAGTGAGCAGGCCGGCGGCGCTGTTGTCGGCCGGATCGTCATAAGGGTGCCGCCCGAGTCCTTCGAGGTGCTGTTTTCGAGCCTCAAGGGGCTGGGTCGGGTGCAGTCTGAGGATATCAACACCGCAGACGTCACCGCCGACTACGTTGATCTCGAGGCGAGGATCCGCAGTGCTCAGATCACCGAGACGCGTCTTCAGGACCTGATCCAGAACAAATCATTCGTGGACGGAGTCTCTTCGCTCCTGGAGATCGAGCAGGAGGCTACGCGCGTCCGTGCACAGATTGAGCGAATGCAAGGCGAGCTTCGCGTGATGGCCAACCGCGTTGCCATGTCCACCATCACCGTGACCGTCCGAGAGGCCGCCCGCAACGTGCCCTCCGCTTCCCTATCCGTACAGGTCCCGGACTTGGCCGCCGCCACAGCGGCCCTGCACGCGGCCCTCGCCGAGGCCGACGGGCGGCTGGTCTCCGGCACGACCTATCGTCGCGATGACGGAGCGATGGCGGGCACATTCCACCTTCAAATCAGTGCCGCCCGGCTGGGGGATCTGCTCGAGGCGATCCAGGAGCTCGGCCATGCCACCCAGCGCGAGGTGCGCGACTGGCGCCCGAACCTGGGATCCGTGGGCTGGGCCGCGAAGGTGCCCAGCACCGTGTCTTTGTTGCTCCACGAAGCTTCCCCACGACTCCCGACGGGCACCGTCCGTCTAGAGGTGCCGGCGATTCAGCCCGCCGTTGGCAGGCTCGAAGAGGTCCTGACCGAATGCGAGGGGGTGATTGTCTCGAACCGTATGACCCGCCAGGACGACGGGACCACCAGTGTTGACCTGCGTCTGCAATTGCCTGCCGGGCGCTTTGCTGAGCTGATCGGCTTTCTAGGCAAGTTGGGGCGGACTACCGCCAAGAACGTTTCAGGCGCGGTGGGCCGGATGATCGGAGGTGCCGCCGACATGCCCTGTACGCTCACCCTGATTCTTGCCGAGCGGCCGCGCGAGGTCCCGCGTGGTGAGATGTCCGTCGAGATCGCTGCCTTCCTTGCAGCTCGTAACCGCCTCAGTGAAATCGTCTCGGGCAAGGACGTCCAGGTACTTGGCTCGTCAAGCCATCAGCGGACCGATGGAACTTGGACCGCTGCCTTCCGGCTCGGCATTCGCGCCGGTGACATGGAGGATGTCGTCGCTTCCCTGAAGTCGCTCGGCCGGGTGACCTCCCGGGAGATCAGGGGCATGGGGCTTGGTACGCTTGGCCGAGCAAATCCCGACGCACTTGGCGTCATCCACCTGACCATTGCCGAGAGATCGGCCCTGGCTCCGACTCGCGCGCCTGGCCGCGGAAGCCTGCGTGATCGCGTCCGTGACGGCTTGCAAGCCGTGTACGCGTCATTCGGCCTGATGGTCTATGGGCTCCTGGTGATCGTTCCTTGGGTGTTGCCGACTGGTCTTGCCTGCTGGATAGGGGCACGCTGCTACCGCCGCGCCCGTCGTTGGCGGAGCGCCGCTGGCGCGACGTCATGACCGCGCCCTGCCTCCCTCTCAACGCCGTGCGGAGGCCAAGACTGTTGAGTATAATCGCACTTGGTCGTCGCAGGTTCTGTGCCGGGTTGTCCCGTCGAGTGATTCCGTCATGAAACTGGTGCTGGCAGGTGACTCATTGACTGGCGTGTTCGCCATCCAGGATCTTGCCCGCGCGGCAGCCGAGGCGGGCTTCCCGGCCGTCGAGCTTTCCATCGCCTCGCAAGCAGCCCTCGCTCCGGATACGGATCGCAATCAATGCCTTGAGACCTTGCGAGTCTTCCGGGACTCCGGCGTATCCATCGCGGCGCTTCGCTGCGACTTCGGTCCGCAGTGCCACATAGCCGCAACATCCAGCCAGACGCGCACCGCCGCCATCCGGTTGATCGCCGAGTCCATGCAGCGGGCCCGGTGGCTTGAGGCGGAGATCCTTTCGGTCTCGGCCGCCGCGCCTCGCACCGAACACGCCGATGCTGAGGTGCAGGACTCGGCGGAATCTCTTCTGTGGGCGCGGCACGCACTGTCTGAACTGGTTCCCGATGCGGAGTGCCACGGTTTGCGGTTGGCCCTTAGGGTACCTGCCCACGGATTCCTCAGCGATCCTGTACAGGCAGCCGACTTGGTAGATCGCGTCAACTCCCCCTGGGTGGGCTTGCGGTTAGAGGCCGATAGCTGTGCGGGCCGCTGTTGGGCCGATTGGCTGATTCAGGCGGGTTGGCGCCTAGCCGCTGTCTGCGTGGGTCAGACGGGTGAACTGCTCGCGTCCGGCGAGTGCGGCCGGCTGTCGACCTGCCTGACCGAGACCCGCTTCCACGGCCCGATCATCGTTGCGGGCGGTTGCCTCCGGGACTGGGCAACTCGCCTTGAGCACACCACTTGTGCCGACCGGACCAGCACGCTAACGCCGTACCCGCCTGACGACCAGCCTTGACCGTACTCGTGATTCGCCTACACTAACCGGTGCTTGTCTGCGAGCATTTTGAGCAACCGTGAGGAAGGGCGATGCGTGTATGCTTCCGGCACATGATGTGTCCTGGTGGCTTCTTGGCCATACTGGCCGGGATGGTCTTTGTAGTCACGGGATGTCAAGACCCCGCCGAGCAGTTCGGCAAGACATATTACCTTGACGGTGCCGGCAATTGGGGATTCGGCGTGTCCGAAGTGCCCGCGGGCCTGCGGGCCGCGGGTTACCAGGGGAGCGTCGAGGTCTTCCTCTGGACCAGCAGCTTCAATCCTGCCATCGATCAGGTGAATGAAGTAGGTAACAAGTTCCGGGCCGGCATCCTGTCCGGCAAGATCGACGACTACTTGCGGCGCCACCCGGACAAGGACGTCAACATCATCGCCCTTTCTGCGGGTACGGGCATAGCCACTTGGGCCGTCGAAGGCCTGAGCAACCGGCACAAGATCAACAACCTCGTGCTGCTGGGCTCCAGTCTTTCATACGACTACGACATGACCGAAGCGCTGGCCCACATCAAGGGCAAGGTGTATGTCTACTACTCGTCACATGACGAGGTACTGACTACGGGCGCCCGGGCCCTCGGTACGGTGGACCGCAAGTTTGTGGACGGTGCTGGTTTGCGCGGGCTGCATCCCAAGGGGAGGAATTCTCCGCGCGTCGTCAACATCGGCTGGACCAGCCGCTATTCCGCACTGGGCTGGACCGGTGCCCACACGGACGCGACAAGCCAGGCATTCGTTCAGCGTGAGATCGCTCCGCGCATACTTGGACGGCCGGGGCCGGCGCGCTCAAGGCGCCCGCGGGCCGCCGCGGTGCCGGATCACGCGGCCGGCGGCCTGGCCGGCGTGCCAACCGGGATTGGGTTCAGCGCGATTCTCCAGTCCGGCGGAGAGTGATAGACGACATCGCCCCCTAGCCCGTGTCTGTTTCGTGAAGCGCTCTACAGGACCTGTCCGCGCAAGCAAACAGCGACGCCGAGCGCCGCTGCTCGAGTCTGCCAGAGTGCCGGGTCTGCCCGGTCTTGTGAGCTACGCCCCCCGCCTACGGTCCGGTGTACTGCAGGAGCCCCATGTACCGGGCCCTCTTGACCGCCGTCTTCAGATCGCGCTGCTCGGCCGCGTTGGTGCCCGCCCGCTTGCGGGACATGATTTTGTGCGACGTGGTCATCATCTTGCGCAGCAGGTCGACCTCTTTATAGTCGATCAAGGGTCCTTCCCAGTCCTTCCCGCCGCGGTCGCGGAAACGCCGCCTGGGGCGGGACCGATCCTTCTTCTTACGCGCGCTAGCTCTGGTCGGCCTCGTCTTTGACCTCATCCTTGGCACGCAGAAACTCCTCCTCGTCCACGTCAATCGCTTCTTCGACGAGCATCACCGGGATGCCGTCCCGGATTGGATACTTCTTGCGATTCGCCGAATCGGTGGAGTATAACCATTCGCCCCTCTGGATCAACGGGGCCTTGGTGATGGGACACACCAGAATCTTCAGAAACTCCGGATCCAGGCGCTGGTTCATGGCGATCCAGTCGTTCGTAACTATATTTTTAACAATATCTTACGGCGCGCCTCGGCCGCACGGGCTCATGCCGGCAGCCCAAAGCATTTAGCTTATCGCCAAGCCCCTGCAACCGCAAGCGGTGCCCCTGGAGGGGCCGCAGGGCCCCCAGGCGGCGGCACTTGACAGCACTGCGAATCTCACCGCTTGAGGTGTCCGATACACTCTTGCTGTGTACGAGAGCTTGATCACTCAGGAGCAGGTCTACGGCGTATGGCTCGCGATCGTCGTTTTCCTAGGCGGCTTCGTCTTCCTGAGGCTGGCTGCCAAGGAATGGGCCTACCGGGAGGCCTGGCTCCGACACGACGCCCGCCGTCGAGCCAGGAGAGCCGTGCTCCAGGATCGGATTGTCCGCAAAGCGCAGGTGGCCCGGGAAATCGAGCAGGCCGGTCAGTTTGGCGGGAGCATGGACCAGCCCACCCCCTCGGTTGCCACAGCCGAACCGGGGGAGATCGAAGGGTCGTCCGCCGCAGCCTGATCGTCCCCGGGGGCTATCCGCTTCCTCGCAGGAGCTTCGTTGACCGGACTTTTGCTCGCCGATAGAGTGGGCGGGTACTGCTTAGACTCGTTTACCCATCGAGGATGATCCTGACTATGGTTTCGGAGCGCGCCGAATCCACTCGCCAGCGAGCCCAGTTGGTGCTCACCCTGGGCCTGATCGCCGGTTTCCTTCTGGCGCTGCTGGGTCTGATCCAGATTTTCAGATCGTCCTGGCAGGAAGGCCTTCCTATCGCCGGCCTGGGGGCGGTGCTGGTGGTCTTTTCCCTGGCGCTTTACTTGGTGGTCACGGTTTTGGCCAAGGTGGAGTCCAGCGCTTACCGACTGGACCAAGCCATTGACGAGATCCAACGAACGGTCAAGACCCTTGGGCATCCGCTTCAAACTTTGGCGGCGGAAGCCGAGATCTCCGACGGCACGCGCAGCGTGATCCATCGCAACAAGGAGCGTGAAGCCCTGCGGAACGCCGCCCGAGCGGACATCGTCAAGGGCGACTGGGAAATGGCCTACTTCATCATCGATCAAATGGAGCGCCGTTTCGGGCTGCGTGAAGAGGCAGCGAGTCTTCGGGCCGAGCTGGAGCAGGCCCGCCAAGACACCATCGAGCTCAAGATCGATGAAGCCCTGAACCATATCCGACGTCTCTTCGGTGCCCGCGACTGGGAGCGAGCCCAGACTGAGATCTCCCGCTTGGCACGCCTGCTGCCCGACAATGAGCAGGTGCGGTCTCTTCCCCACCAGTTGCAGGCGGCCCGCGAGGCCCACAAGCAGGAACTGCTGGCCGAATGGGACGCCGCCGTGGCCCGCAGCGACGTGGACCGCGGGATCGAAATCCTCCGCGCCCTTGACGCCTATCTGACCAAGGAGGAGGCCGCCAAGTTGGCCGATTCCGCCCGTGGCGTCTTCAAGGCCCGCCTGGTGAACCTCGGCGTCCAGTTCGGCCTGGCCGTCAGCGAGCAGCGCTGGCGCGACGCCCTGGAGGTAGGACTCCAAATCACTGACGAGTTCCCGAACAGCCGTATGGCCCGCGAGGTGGAGCAGAATCTCGACACCCTCCGCCAGCGGGCGGGTATGGTGGCTGATGTGACCATGGGGCCGGCGCCTGAGGAGACCGAGAACCCGCCAAGCTGAGCCTCGCGGAAGGCGTCCGGCCTGCCGTCCGCTGGACCTGCAGCCATGTCTCCACGGGCCCGTTCGTCCGCGGAACCATGCGAGTCGTCTATACTCCTGCAGGTCTGATATTGGTCCGCCGTTTGAGCAGGTCGCCTTCTGGGGCTGTGGCAAGCCGTGCGTGTCAATCGCCCCTGGTGAATCCGGTGCTGCCCTGACCGCGCATCAGCGGTCGGCCGGCAAGCACATCTCCCTGCGGGGCGAAGATGGCCGCTGATTCTCCGAGAAACCGGACCCGTCGCCGATCCCGCAGCAGATTGTCACGTTCGCAGCAGGCGTGGCTGACCGGGGGTCTCGCCCTTGCGGCGTTCATGATCGCCGACACGCTATACTTGTTGGCCAATCGGCTTGCCGGTCTCGTCGGCTTTCAGCACCTCGCCGCTGCCGAGACATTGCTACCCAGAGTATTCCAAGTTGCGATCCTCTCGCACACCGCCGTCGGCCTTGTTATGGCGGCCGTTCTGCTGATCTTCGCAGTGTGGCATCTACCGAGGGTCTGGTTGCGGCGTGGTCGTCGCGCCCTGGTGACCGGCATCGGCGTGGTCCTGGTTGGACTTGTGCTCGCAATGACAGGCCTGTTCATCATGACGGAGGCTAACAGTCGCGGCAACGCCTGGGCCTGGTGGACGCACATTGCCGCCGCGGCCCTCGTGATCATTCTCCTGGCATCGCACCGGTGGTCCTCCACAAGGCGGCCAACGCCGGTGGCCATTCGCCGCTTCTCTGGCTTCGTTGTCGTGCTCACAGCGGCGTTCCTGCTCTCCCACGGGACGACTCGCCGCAGCGCAGGCCTCGCTGGCGGGGCGAGAAACCCCGACGCCGCGCCGGCCACGAAGCCCGATTCCTCTACAAGCGACACGGCCGAGTGTTCGGAGCCGGTGTTTGCGTCCTTAGCTTTCGTTTCGCCGAGAAGCCCTTTCTTTCCTTCGCCTGCCGTAACGGGCAGCGGTCAACCGATGTCGGCAGCGATCGTCACGCGCGGCGAGAGCCCACCGCCCGAGATTCTTCAGCGCGATCTTCAAGAATATGGTTTCCTGGTGAGCGTACCCATCGGCGCGCAACAGTGCGCCAGGTGCCACGCGGATATAGTCGCTCAGTGGGCCAGCTCAGCGCATCGCTTCGCCTCGTTCAACAATCCTTTTTACGAGTCAACCGTGCGCGATATGCGCACCAGGGCGACCGCGCCTAATGAGTGGGTTGAACAGCACCTGGCCGCCTTTTCCCTTCCGGCCGAAAGCGTAGGTATGGTCAAGAGTAAGTGGTGTGGCGCCTGCCACGATCCGGCTCTCATGTTGGCCGGCGCCATGACCGGGCCTGTCGACCGGGCCTCCCCCGAGGCCCAGGCCGGACTGACCTGCCTCGCCTGCCACGCCATCGATCGGATTCACAACGTCACCGGCAACGGCAACTACCGCATCGCCGATCACCAGAGCGATCCCTATGTGTTCGCCTACGCCGACGAGGGCCTCGCCGCTTTCCTCCACGACACGGCCCTGAAGGCGCGCCCTTTGGTCCACAGGGCTCGGATGCTCAAGCCCTTCTTCGGCACCTCCGAATACTGCGCCACCTGCCACAAGGTCAGCCTCGACTTGCCGGTCAACAACTACCGTTGGCTCCGCGGGCAAGATGAGTATGACGCTTGGCATGACAGCGGCGTGGCCCATAACGCCGCCCGCACCTTCTATCTGCCGCCCGAGCCTCGGCGCTGCCAGGACTGTCACATGCCCCCCGAACCCGCCGTCCTCGGCGACGTCTCTGCGCACGGCGGCATGGTCCGCTCTCACCGCTTTCTGGCGGCCAACACGGCACTACCGTTCATTCGTGGCGACGACGATACGATTCGCCGGATCGAGGAGTTCCTTTCCGGCGCGCTTACCGTGGATATCTTCGCTATCCGCCACTCAACCGGCCTGCTCATCTGCCCGCTGGATCGCATCGGACCTCCTCTGGTCGCCGGCGAGACTGTGCATCTCGAGGTTGTCGTCCGCAACCGGGACGTCGGCCACACGTTCCCCGGCGGCACGAACGACTCCAATGAAGGTTGGATCGAACTCACGGTGACAGATGACGGCGGGGAAGTGGTCGCCTCACTTGGGCAGGTGCGCAGTGATGGGTACGTTGATCCGTCCACGCACTTTTACCGCGCCGTGATCCTCGACCGTCACGGTAGGCCCGTACTTCGCCGAAACGCTCAGGACATCTACGTGACGGCCTATTCGAACACCATCGGACCGGGAAGCGCCGACGTCGTACGATTCAGGCTACAAGTGCCTTTGGAGCTGGCGGGCCGTCAAGTGACGATTCAGGCGCGGCTACTCTGGCGGAAGTTCAACAGGGCGTACACCGGGTTTGCCTATTTCAGTAACCCGGAGGGGTTTAAGAGATTCGATGCAGTACCCGATCTGCCCGTGACCGAGCTGGCCGCCGACAAGGTGACGCTCCCTGTGGTGGCCGCGTCGGAACCGGCCGTGCAATCTCCGACACCAGCCCTTGCCGAGGATTGGATGCGATTCAATGACCATGGCATTGGCTTACTGTTGCAGGGAGACACTCGCGCAGCCGGGGAAGCGTTTGCACGCGTGGTTAGAGTTGCCCCCGAACGCATTGATGGGCACCGGAATCTGACACGGGTGGCCGTCCGCGACGGGAACTTGGCGCAGGCCTACACGCACCTTCGGGCATGCGAGAAGATCTTGCCCGGCGATCCTCAGACGGCATACTTCTGGGGGCTCGCTCTCCAGGAGGACGGCCGCTACGAGGAGGCGGCCGCCGCGTACCGACGGACGCTGCGGTCCTTCCCGAACGATCGTGCGTCATGGAGGAATCTCGGCCGCACGTTCTACCTGGATGGCCGGTACAACGCAGCAGTAGAGGCATTCGATCAGGTCCTGCGTATTGACCCCGAGGATCGAAGCACTCACTACCACCGCATGCTGATTTTCAAGGCAACTGGCCGGCCGGAGCTCGCCGCTGCCGCAGAGGAGGCCTACGAGAAATACCGCATCGACGAGTCCGCCGAGCAGTTGACGCTGCAATATCGCTACGGACACCCTGAGGACAACCTGGAGGCGCAGCCCATCCATGTGCACGATCTGATCCCCCGGGGAATGGATTCGAAGCAGCTCTCGTTCGCAAGAGAGGCCGGGCCTGGGCAAGCGGAGGTCGAATGACCGTCATGTCATCATGGCCGCTTTTGGTGCTGGTGGCTGCGCCGGCTGCCGTCCTGGTCATCGGCTGTTCGCGCGAACCGGTCGGGCAGCCCGCCGGCTCCCCGTCGTACGCAGCCGTTGACTACACTGTTCCCGAAGCCGGCGAGGAGACGGTGCCGCTGGCGTTCGCCGACGTCACGTCCGAGGCCGGGATAGCGTTTCGACACGAAAACGGGGCCTTCGGCCAGAAATGGATGCCTGAATCGATGGGCAGTGGTGGTGGGTGGTTCGATTACGATGGGGATGAGGCCCCGGACATTCTCCTGATCAACGGATGCTATTGGCCCGGCCATGAAGCGGGTCGACGCGCCCCAACGCTGGCCCTGTATCGCAACAACGGCGACGGCACTTTCCGAGACGTCACGGCCGACACGGGCCTCGGTCTGGTCCTGTACGGCATGGGTTGTACCATGGCCGATTACGATGGCGACGGCGACTGCGATGTCTACGTTACGGCTGTCGGGCCGAACCGGTTGCTGCGCAACGACGATGGGCATTTTGCCGACGTCAGCGAAGAGGCCGGAGTTTCTGGAAGCGGAGCTGAAGACTCCTGGTCGGCCAGCGCCGCCTGGCTCGACGTAGATAACGACGGGCGCCTCGATCTTTTCGTGACGAACTATGTGAAGTGGAGTCCGGAAACCGACCTGTTTACCACACTAGACGGGGTCAACAAGACGTATGCCACTCCGCAGCAGTACGAGGGCGAATCCTGCCGCTTGTACAGAAACGTCGACGGCCATCGCTTCGAAGATATCTCCGAGCGGGCCGGTGTGTTCAACAGGGAGGGCAAGTCTCTCGGCGTAGCCGTCGCGGATTTCAACGATGACGGCTGGTTCGATCTGGTCGTTTCCAACGATACCCAGCCCAACTTCCTGTATCTCAATCAGGGAGACGGCACCTTTGAGGACATCGGCCTGTTGGCGGGGATTGCCTATGACGAAACGGGCCGCGCTCGCGCGGGGATGGGCGTGGACGTGGCTGACCTGGCCAACGACGGGCGGCTTGCTGTGGCCATTGGGAATTTTTCGCGCGAGCCAATCTCGCTCTTCTGCCAGGAGACGGCCGATTTCTTCAAAGACATCACTGGTCGAGCTCGCCTGACGCGAGACTCTTTACTGCCGCTGACTTTCGGGTTGGTCCTTTCGGATGTCGACCTGGACGGTCGGCTAGATCTGGTCGCGGCCAACGGGCACATCGAGCCGGAGATCAACCGGGTGCAGAAGGACGTGACCCACGCCCAGTCGCCGCTGCTGTTCCGACAGGTATCGCCCGGCCGATTTGTGGACCTGTCGGGGAAAGTGGGGCAGGGCTTCGCCGAGCCCATCGTGGGGCGCGGCTTGGCCTACGCCGACTACGATGCGGACGGTGATCTCGACCTCCTGATCACGACGAACAGCGGTTCGCCCAAGCTGCTTCGCAACGACGTGCTCGTGCCGTCCAACTGGGCTCGCATCAAGGTCAGGGGAGCTGGCGCAAACACGGATGCGTTGGGCGCCAAGATTGTGCTTCAGGCCGGAGGCCAGACTCAGCAAAGGTGGGTGCGGACGGGTTCGTCCTACCTGAGCCAGTCTGAACTGGCCGCAACTTTCGGCCTCGGTAGCCACACAACCATCGACCGGCTGGAGATCCGCTGGCCCGTCGGCCGTACCGACGTGTTGGAGAATCTTCCCGCAAACCGCACCTACACGATCAGCGAAGCAGGCGGGATTGTCCATGCGGCACAGGCTGAGCGCCCCGCGTTCAGTTCAGCCCGTATTCCTTGATCTTGCGGTACAGAGTGCGGGCGCCGATCCCCAGCACCTTGGCGGCTTTTTCGCGGTTGCCGCCGGTGAGCTTGAGGGTGTTGGCGATGTGCAGCCGCTCCATGTCCGTCATACTGAGCCCGGCCAGCGAGGTCAGGCTCACGGGCACGATCTCGCTCGTGCCGCGGATCCGCTCGGGCAGGTCGTCCACGTCCAACGTG
>CP070685.1:1494418-1502220 GCA_020352895.1 Phycisphaerales bacterium | reverse complement strand
ACGGACCTGTAGAAACGCGGCGAAGCGAGGTCAGGCAGCCGCCAGTTTGCAGCGCCTCGCCCAGGTCGCGGATCAGCGACCGAATGTAGGTGCCCCGGCCGCACGCTACCTCAAAGTCGAGTTCCGGCCAGGAATAGCGACGCACCCTGATCCAATAGACGTTGACCGGCCTGGCCTGCAGCTTCGAGATCCTGCCCTTCTGGGCCAGCTTGTAGGCCGACACGCCGCCGATCTTGACCGAGCTGTACGTCGGCGGGGCTTGCATGGTGCGCCCCTCCAAGGCCAAGGCCGCCGCCAGCACCTCATCCTGTGTCGGAGTGCGTTCCACGGATACGGCCTCCAATTCCATCTCCAGGTCGTATCCCGGGTTGGTTACGTCCAGCCGCGCCGAGGCCCGATACACCTTGGCCAGATCCATCAACGACTCGGTGAGCTTCGTGGCTTTGCCCAGGCACAGGATAAGCACGCCGCTGGCCAGCGGGTCCAGCGCCCCAGCATGGCCGCTCTTGCGCACCCGCGTGAGACGACGCACACGGTAGAGCAGCTTGGTCGAAGGGATGCCCACCGGCTTGTCCAACACAAGCAGTCCCGACGGCGTCGCGTCACTATCCTTGTCCGGTTCTCGCTTACCCATGCGCAGGCTCGTCCACGTTGCCAGCGATTGTGCCGATCTCTATCATACAATATCCCGCGACCCGGTGAACGGTCGCGTATCGCCACGAGGGGTGCCTCATGCTTTGTGCTTGTGAGAGTGTACGGACGGGAACCTGGATCCGAGGGGGCCTGTTCCTCGCGGTTATGGCTACCTGGCCGGCCGTGGCATCGGAAGAGAACCGGTCGGCGCGCTTTGACGCCGGGCTTTACGCCCGCCACGTCGAGTATCTGGCCAGCGAAGAGTGCGAAGGACGCGGCCCGGGCAGCCCCGGCATCGAAAAGGCCGCCGAATACATAGCCGACCAGTTTGTTTCCATCGGCCTGGTGCCCGCCGGAGACGAGGGCACGTACTTCCAGAGACTTCAGGTCACGCTCGGGAAGAAGGCCACAGACAAGACCACCCTGAAGCTGCTTCCGGACGGCCCCGAGTTTACCGCTCACGAGGATTTCGTGCCGCTTCCCTTCTCAACGGCTGGCGACTTTGAGGGCCCGGTCGCGTTTGTCGGCTACGGCGTCACCGCCGAGGAGTTCGACTACGACGACTACGCCGATTTCGACGTCAAGGACAAGGTACTCTTGATGCTCCGCTTCGAGCCTGCGGCGCAGAACGAGACCGACTTCGACGGCCCGGACAAGCACAGCGATCACGCCTTGTTCTCGACGAAGGCCAAGCTGGCTCGCAAGAAGGGCGCGGCCGGCATTCTTATCGTCAACCCGCGGATCGACGACGAGGAACAGACCGATGCACTTTATGCCGTTACGGGCGGCGGCGGCATGATGGACTACCGCATTCCCATGCTGCACGTGAAACGAAGCGTGGCCGAGCGGATTCTCCAGGCGGGCGGCCTGCCCTCGCTGCCTGAGCTGCAGCAGAAGTTGGACGAGGACCGCCAGACGCAGACGCAGGACCTGCCCGGGGTGCGCATCGCCGGCGATAGCGGCTTGGTCAAGAAAAGCGTGCCCACACGAAACGTCGTGGGCATCCTCCCCGGCTCGGGAGCTCTGGCCGACGAGTACGTCGTCATCGGCGCCCATTACGACCATCTGGGCAGGACCGAGCTGCAGTTCCCCGGCGCAGGGAAGAGGGCCAATCCTGATGCGACCTATACGCATTACGGCGCGGATGACAACGCTTCGGGGACGGCCGGCGTGCTGGAATTGGCCCGGACGTTGTCCAACGGAACGCCCGGCCCGCGGCGGTCCATCCTTTTCATCGCCTTCTCCGCCGAAGAGATGGGGCTGCTTGGCAGCGAGCACTACGCCAACCACCCCACGGTGCCCATCGATAAGATGGTGGCCATGCTCAACATGGACATGATCGGCCGGCTGACCAACGACAAGCTTACCGTCTCCGGTGTGAAGACGTCCGGCGTTTTTGAGGAGCTGATTCCCCGGATGGCTGAGGAGAGGGGCTTCAGGCTGTCTACCACGGCCAGCGGTTTCGGCGCCAGTGACCAGACTCAATTCTACACCAAGAAAATGCCCGTGCTGCATTTCTTTACCGGGTTGCACAAGGACTACCACAAACCGTCGGACACCGCGGATAAGATTGATTCGGCGGGGGCGGTACGCGTCCTCGATCTGGTCGCCGACTTGGCGGACACCATCGCACGCGCTCCGGAACGACCCGATTACCAGAAGGTCAAGATGAAGAGCCGTGGCGAAAGAGCCGCCCTTAAGGTACGCATGGGTATCATGCCCGGCTTCGGCGAGGATGATGAGGATGGCATGGCCGTCACCGGCGTGATCGAGGATGGTCCGGCCGACGAGGCCGGCATGCAGGACGGCGACCGCATTATCTCGATCGGCGAGAACCCCGTGAACAACATCTACGACTACATGGATGCCCTGAGCGAATTTGAGCCCGGCCAGGACATTGTCGTGGGGATCACACGAGACGGGCAACGGATATCATTGCGGGTCAAGCTGGGTGCGTCCAAGCGCTGATCCTACGCGCGCTCCCGTCCGGGGGAGGCCGTCTGGCGCCGCCCGCAGACAAGGACAGCCCACACATGGTCAACGCGCAGGCTCCCTCGTCCTGCTCCATCGACGTCCGTGTCCGCTATGCAGAGTGCGATCCTATGGGCGTGCTGCACCACGCCATGCACCCGGTGTACCTGGAAATGGGCCGCACCGAACTCCTGAGACAGTCCGGCTACACCTACAAGGATATCGAGTCTCGGGGCGTCTACTTGGTGATCACCCGGCTGGAGCTGCGCTACCGATCACCGGCCCGCTACGACGACCTGCTTACCATCCGCACGACCTTGCGCCGTATGACCCATACGCGGATCGAACACCATTATGAGATCGCCGTGGGCAGCCGCGTCGTTTGTGAGGCCAGCAGCACACTGGCCTGCGTGGACCGAGACGCCCGCGTTCAGCCACTCCCTGAAGAGATCCTAGCCCTTGCTGGCGACCGGGCGCAGACCGACAGTTGACCGCGTTTGCCGGGCCCGGTAGAGTCAGTTTTGATCGCCGGCCAGCGCCACCTGTGGAGCCGATCATGCGCATCAAACTTCAATCCGACAGCGAGGACTTCGACCAGTTGTCCCGCAAGATGAGCTTTATGATCGAGGAGCTTCAACACCGCAGCTTCCACGCTTTCTCGGCCAGACAAGGCTGGAAGCCCGCAGTGAATCTCTACGAAGGCAAGGACGAGTTTATCATTTGCGTGGACCTGGCGGGAATGAAGCCGGCTCAGATCGATGTGCACACCGAAGGCAACACCATGGTAATCCGCGGGGACCGCCCCATGCCGCACCAGGAGGGCGGTGGCGGCAGAATGTCCGTACACCAGATGGAGATTGACTGGGGCCCCTTTGAGAGGCAGATCGAGATCCCCGAAGGCGTGGATCTCGACGGAATCAGCGCCAATTACAAGGACGGATTCCTCTGGGTGGTCCTGCCCGGACGCATCTCGCGGCGTAGCCCCGCCCCTTGATCGAGTCCGTTGCAATCAGATCGCGGAGGCGTGCATGAGCGCATCCCAAAACGGCGACGAGCCGAATGGCCAATCTCCCCCGACCGACTTCAAAGGTCGCATTCCACCCGAAACACGACGGCCCGGCGCGTCCGACGTGGTGCCCGTGGGCGGATCAGAGAAGGCGGAGCCCGAGGCCATGGTCGATGTCCCCCAGGAACTGCCCGTCCTGCCCATCCGCAACGCGGTGGTCTTCCCGGGGACGATCATGCCCCTCAGTGTCTCTCGCGAGAAGTCCAAGCGATTGCTGGACGCGGCCCTGGCCGGGAACAAGCTTGTGGCCGCGGTCGCCCAGCGCAACGCCCAGGTCGAGGACCCGGCCCTGTCGGACCTGTACTGGGTGGGCACGGCTTGCCTGGTGCTCAAGCTGCTCAAGATGCCCGACGGGACGGAAAGCCTCGTTGTGCACGGACTGGCCCGCATCGGCATCGAAACCCTCTTGCGCACCGACCCGTTCATGGTGGCCCGCGTAAACCCGCGTCATGACAGCACCGATGTCTCCACCGAGATCGAAGCCCTGATGCATAACGCCCGCCACGCGGCCGAACAGATCATGGCCCGAACGCCGGGCATTCCCGACGAGGCCAGCGTGGTTCTTGCCAACATCTCCGCCCCAGGTAACTTGGCCGACTTCCTGGCGGCCAACCTATCCCTGGGCTTGGTTCACAAACAGGAGCTGCTGGAGACCTTTGACGTCGTTGAACGCCTCAAGAAGGTCAACGCCACCCTCATTTCACAGCTCGACGTGCTGGAGCTGTCCGAGAAACTCCAGGATCAGGTACGCGAGCAGATCGACACCTCTCAGCGCAAGTACTACCTCCAACAGCAGCTCAAGGCCATTCAGAAAGAGTTGGGCGAAGGTGACGCCCGCGGCGTCGAAGTGGAGCGCTATCGCAAGCTGATCCTCGACGCCAAGATGTCCGAAGCGGCCGAGAAGGAAGCCCTCCGCGAGCTCGACCGCATGGAGAAGATTCCGCAGGCGTCGCCCGAATACTCGATCGTCCAGGACTACCTCAATTGGCTTACCGAGTTGCCCTGGTCAACCGCCACGGAGGACTCGTTGGACGTGAACCGGGCCGCCGAGATTCTCGACGAAGACCACTTCGGCCTGGAGAAGATCAAGAAGCGCATTCTCGAGTTCCTCGCCGTCCGCAAGCTCAGCCCCGAGAGCCGCGGCCCCATCCTCTGCTTCGCGGGCCCCCCCGGTGTGGGCAAGACCTCGCTGGGCAAGAGCATCGCCCGGGCCATGGGGCGCAACTTCATCCGCATGTCCGTTGGCGGCGTGCGCGACGAGGCCGACATCCGCGGCCACCGCAGAACCTACATCGGCGCGCTTCCCGGTCGCATCATCCAGGAGATCCGCCGCAGCGGCAGCAACAACCCCGTCTTCATGCTCGACGAGGTGGACAAGATTGGCTCCGACTTCCGCGGCGACCCGTCCAGCGCCCTCCTCGAAGTGCTCGACCCTCAGCAGAACTACACCTTTCAGGACCACTACCTGGGCGTTCCGTTTGACCTGTCCCATGTGCTGTTCATCGCCACGGCCAACTACCTCGACCCCATCCCGCCGGCCCTGCGGGATCGCATGGAGGTGATTCAGCTTCCCGGATACGCTCCCATAGAAAAGCTCCAGATCGCCGTGCGCTATTTGGTTCCGCGACAAGTCGCCGAGAACGGGCTCTCATCGGAGAAAGTGAGTTTCGACGAGGATGCCATCCGCCTGGTCATCCAGGGCTACACCATGGAGGCCGGCGTACGCAACCTGGAGCGTGAGATCGGCACGATCTGCCGGGGCATTGCTGCGAAGGTCGCCCGCGGCGACATCGAGGGCGAAACGGTCACTCACGAGAAGGTCCCCGAGTACCTCGGCCCGATCAAGTTCGACCGCGAGATCGCCATGCAGACCAGCGTCGCCGGCGTGGCCACCGGCCTGGCCTACACTCCGGCCGGCGGCGACATCATCTTCATCGAGGCCACCCGCATGCCGGGCAACGGCAACCTGTCGCTGACCGGACAGCTCGGCGAGGTAATGCGCGAATCGGCCCATGCGGCCTTCTCCCTGGTGCGCAGTCGCGCCCGCAAGTTCGGGATCGATCCGAAAGAGCTGGCCGGAACGGACGTGCACGTGCACGTTCCGGCCGGGGCGATTCCCAAGGACGGACCGTCTGCAGGCGTGGGCATGCTGACGGCCCTCGTCTCCCTCATGACCGGCAGGCCCACGAGAGCCGACGCGGCCATGACCGGGGAGATCACGCTGCGTGGGCTGGTCATGCCCGTGGGAGGCATCAAGGAAAAGGTGCTGGCCGCGGCTCGCGCCGGCATCACCACGATCATCATGCCCAAGCGAAACGAGAAAGACCTGCATGACCTGCCCAAGGATGCCGTCGAGAAACTCGACTTCGTATTCGTCGACCGCATTGAAGAGGTCCTCGAAGCTGCGCTGGAGAAGCGCCGTCGTCGCCCCGCCGATGCCCCCGCCAAGATTCGGCCTGTCCCCGCGCGGAAGACCCGCGCCGGGACACCCTCTCGGCGAGGGAAGGCGGCCGCCGGCCGCAAGAGAAAGACGCGCACGACAAAGCGTAAACCCGCGAGCAAGAGAACGAAGGCCAAGCCCCGGCGCAAGTCGCGAATGCTCACTCGATAGGACCCAGTCATGAACGGCAAGGTTGCATTGATCACCGGCGCCGGCCGCGGCATCGGCAGGGCCGTCTGCGTTCGCCTCGCCAAGGACGGCTACGACATCGTTGGTCTTTCCCGCAACGAGCGCGAACTGGCCGAGACGCAGAGGCTGGTCACTGACGCCGGCAGCGAGTGTCTTATTGTCCCAACGGATGTGACCGACGCGGATCAGGTCGACCGGGCCGTCAGTGCGGCCGTGGATCGGTTCCAGCGGGTCGACGTGGCCGTGAATAACGCGGGGGTCGCGCCGCTCGGTAAAGTGCCGGAGATGCCCCTGGAAGTCTTCGAGCGCTGCATCGCCGTCAACGTCTGCGCGGTCTTCTACCTGTGCCAGGACGTCATGCCCATCATGGCCAGCCAGGGCGGCGGCACCATCATCAACATCTCGTCCATGTCGTCTTTCGATCCGTTCCCGGGCTTCGCCGCCTATGGCGGCACCAAGGCTTTCGTGAACGTGTTTACCAAGGCCCTGGCTGCCGAGGGGGCGCACGACGGCATCCGGGCCTTCGCCGTAGCCCCGGCCGCCGTGGAGACGCGGGCCCTGCGGGGGGCTTTCCCCGACTTCCCGGCCGCCGAGTGCCTGGACCCCGCCGACGTGGCCGACATGGTCTCGGCCCTCCTGGATCGCCGCTGCCGCCACGCCAGCGGCGAGGTCATCACCGTAAAGAAGCGTAAATAGCATGCATGCCCGGGTCTCATTCCCGGACAACGCCAGGCGGGATGCATCATCCCGGCCGGGGCCTCCCTCCAACAGGCTCCGGAACGCATCGACTGAAAGACCACCGCCCCCAAGCACATCGACTCATATCGAGCCCTGACCGGCCGACGACCCAGCCTGCAGAAAAACACCCTGTTTCTGCGGCGACCAGCCGGCCGCCTGACTACAATGCACCGCGTCTGAACCGGGTGTCCGGTTCCTGACTATGAGGCGCCTGCAAATCGAGTCCGGCCCGCGCGGACGAGGCCGGTCGGAGGTACCAACCATGGCACACGAACTTCCCCCTCTTCCCTACGCGTATGACGCTCTCGAGCCCCACATTGACAAACAGACCATGGAGCTGCATCACGACAAGCATCACCTGGCCTACGTGAACGGCCTGAACACGGCCGAAGACAAGCTGGCCTCGGCCCGCGAGAGCGGCGACTTCGCCGCCATCGCCGCCCTGGAGCGCATGGTGGCCTTCCACGGCTGCGGGCACATCCACCACCTCATCTTCTGGGAGAACATGGGCCCGAACGGCGGGGGGCAGCCGGGCGGCGACCTGGCAAAGCAGATCGGCAAGGACTTCGGCGACTTCGAGCGGTTCAAGAAGCAGTTCAGCCAGGCGTCGGCCACCGTCGAGGGCAACGGCTGGGGCGTCCTGACCTACAACCCGCTGCTCGGCAAGCTGTACACCCTGGGCATGCTGAACCACCAGAACCTGTCGCTGACCGGTTCGATCCCGCTGCTGCTGCTCGACGTGTGGGAGCACGCCTACTACCTGAA
>CP070685.1:1490962-1494318 GCA_020352895.1 Phycisphaerales bacterium | reverse complement strand
TGTTCACCATGGGCTGGGGATTGGGCCTGCCGTTCATCGTGGCGGCCCTCGCCGGAAGCACGTTCCTGAAGCCCGGGCCGTGGATGGAAAGGATCAAGAGATTCCTGGGGCTGCTGTTGCTGGCCGGCGCGGCCTACTTCGCACACCTTGCCACCCGTGACTGGATCGGGCTGCTCGGGCTCGCCGTAATCAGCGCTGTAATTGGCACCGTGGGACTGGCCGTCTACAAATCAGCGGAGCCAAACTCGGTGCGAAGGATGCGCACCGGTGGCGTCTGGCAGATAGGCGTGTGGGGCATCGTAATCGCACTCGGATACGGCCTGCTTGTGGCGCAGCCCAAGACGCCCTCTTCTATGGCCGAAGGAGACCAGACACACGGGGCCGGCCAAATTGCCTGGGACTATGACGTGGACAGGGCCCTGGCACGAGCCAAGTCCGAGGGCAAGCCGGCGATGATCGACTTCACGGCCGAGTGGTGCATCCCCTGCCGGGAGATGGACGCGACCACGTTCGCTCATCCCGACGTCATCGAGGAGGCAAAACGCTTCGTCGCCATCAAGGCGGACCTGACCAAGCGCGGCAACCCGCAGGTCAGGAAGCTGCAGAAGCGATTCAACATCTACGCCCCGCCGGTGGTCATCTTTGCGGACAGCAGTGGCAAGATTCTGGAGGCGCACGACGAGCGCGTCATCGGCCTGACTGCTCCGGACGAGTTCCTCCGGCGGATGAAGCAGATTCAGTAGCTGAGTGATCGCCGGGCCGAGTTACTTCCCGACCGGAAGATTCAGGGACCAGGCAACGTCCTCGGGAGGGAAGCAAACGCCCGTCTTTTCGTCGCAAGCTTGGTAGCGTAGAAGCCCGGACAGCTCCCCGCCCTTGAACGTCTTATCGACCCGCAATGGTGCCTCAAGTCTGACCTGCCCAACGTACTCGTTGACCTTGCCGAGGTACTTCACCTCGCGCGACTTGCCCTCGGGATACGCGGGCTCGTGCACCGTCACGCCCGGCGGGGGCACAAAGAAAAGATCCAGGCCAATGAGTCCCCGGGCCCCGGGATCGTGCGCCTGAACGTGAAAGCCCTTATTGATCGACACGCTGATCACGGCGATGGCCGACTCGCCGGTGGTAACGTACGAGGGCTTCAACTCCGCGTGAAGCTTGACGTGTTTGGCCCGAGTCGGGGGCACCGGCATAGAGTACGCGGCCTCTGCAAAAACCTCCTCGTTGGCAGCCCCAGGCTCGCTGCCTGGCGAAACGATGGGCAGGCTCAAGGCCAAGGTGGTTCGGCGGTCGTGTGCCTCGTTGGGCGTTCCCTCGACCCAGTCGAGCTGGCCTTGAATCTGGAGCCTGGTGCCCGGCGCGGCCTCGGCGGAAACAGTCAGTTGACCGAGCAGCACAGGCTCATAGCGCAGCACGTAGGCCCGCCCGCCACCCTCCACATCCAGCTTCTCAGGAGCCGGAAAACGGAGCACGCCGAAATACTCGGCATTCGGTGAGGTCCATTGGATTGCCGGAGCCTCTCCCAGGTCCCCCGGGTTCTGCCAGAAAATGTAGCTTGCTTCCGGGATGTTGAATTTGACGGCGAGGTTGACGGTCTGGCCTGGCGTCACCTCGACCGTATCGGCAAGCAACTCCACCCCGGGTTCAGGCTCAGCGACGGCCGGCGTTGCGTTCAGCAGCGTGACGGACAGTGCCAATAGTGCCATGAGCCTGCTGCAGTACTCTCGCGGTAACATTCTTGAAACTCCACAGTTACACACGCCGCGGGACGATCCACCCCCGCGAGCCCTGCCAACAGCCTAGTGACTCGCCAGCCCCAAGTCCACTAGGCGCTACGCCCGGCTCAACCGACATGCCGCACGGATGTCCGTATCCTGTTGAAATGAGTGAACTTACTGACGAAGGAGGCTTGACGGAAGCCGGAGATGCCCTATACTTCACGAGGAGGCAGAACCCTCTGTCCCAAGATAGTGTGGCTGAGGTGCCGTATTTCCGCCGATGCCGCCAACAGCCTGAGCGACACGAAGGAAAGCGACACTGATAAGGAGACCGTCTGGCCCTCCAACCCACTGCTCACGAGGTGGTTTGATACAAACGTTGGCTGGCCGGCAGCCCCGGCAGAAACCTGTGTTCGGTGTCGGGCGAGCCTCGGCGCGATCACCATTCTGAGTGCCTGGAGCCGGCTTCGAGTGTGAGACGTACGGAACGGATGCGAGGCGGGGGCGGAACAACCAGATCTCCGTGCCCGGGCTTGGCTGTCGAGCGGCTGTGCGGCTGCAGAACTGGCCTGTGAACACCGGGCTCAGCATCCGATAGAGTTCGACCACTTCCGTTGCGGCATGGATTGGGCAGGGCCAGCCGCAGGCCCCATGGCCATCCTTGACGAGAGTTTGACACTCACCGAGTTCCTGCTCGGTGCGCTTATCCTGATGGTGGTCGTGTTGTGCGCCCACCTCACGCCGAGTTTGTCAATCGCTTCTTGCTATCTGAATAGGAAGGTAGGCTATGAGACCCGAGATTCTTCTCGCGGTCTCCGGATCGATCTGGCTCGGAATCGTTGCGGCCCTGGTGATCGGGGCGGCGGTATGGGAAGTGGTCGGGCGCTACTTGGGCAAGGCCCGGCGCGTGGCCGCTCAAAGAGAGGCCGAGGAGATCGTCGCGGAGGCCCGCCGACAGGCAGACGAAACCGTCAAGGCAGCAAAGCTCGAGGCCAAGGAGGAATTCCTGGCCCGGCGGGAGGAGTTTGAAAACGAGTGCGCCGCGGTGCGCAACGAGTTTAAGGCCACCGAGCGAAGGCTGGCCAAACGAGAGGACAATCTGGAAAGCAAGCTGGACGTTCTGGCCAGCAAAGAAAGCCACATCGAGAAAAGCCAGCAGGAAATCGCCAAACGAGAAGAGGAGCTGGCGGAGAAGGAGCAGGAGACTGAGGCCATCCTGGCCAAGCAGCGCGAGACCCTCCTGCGCATGAGCGGGATGAGCCTCGACGAGGCCAAGAGACAGCTCTTCGCACAACTCGAGCGCGATTATGAAGATGAATTAAGCCAGATGATGGAGCGCCTGTACACCCAGGCGCAGGAGGAGGCCCAGGGCAAGTCCCGGGACATTATCCTCACGGCCATCCAGCGGTTCGCCGCCGAACACACTTCCGAGGGGACGGTCAGCACGGTCAGCATACCATCGGACGACCTGAAGGGCCGAGTCATCGGCCGTGAAGGGCGCAACATTCGCGCCTTCGAGAAGGCCACCGGTGTGGACGTGATCGTGGACGACACGCCCGGGGTGATTGTGGTCAGCGCGTTCGAGCCGGTGCGACGGGAAGTTGCCCGGCGGGCCATGGAGAAGCTGATCGCCGACGG
>CP070685.1:1482214-1490862 GCA_020352895.1 Phycisphaerales bacterium | reverse complement strand
TCGATGCCTCCCGCGGAAATCAACGGGAAATCTCCACCGGGTGAGATAGCCTGAATCACGTAGCTCTCGACGTCGACCTGGGAGGTCGATCTTCCCGTACAGGAGTAGTCTGCATCTCCTCCACCCATATCGCCGGCCCACAAGAAGTCAAAACCGCCGTACTGAACCAGGACGGCAATGGAGCGGTCATTCTCGTCGGAGACCGACACGTGTCCGCCGCCGATGATGTCGCCGTTGCGAGCGATGCAGGTCAGGGTCGCTCCGCCTCCGAGTTGGATGACCGTTCCCACCGACATAGTGACGGGCGCGCCCGCCGTCGTGGATGCGGCCGCGGTGTTCCACCCGGTGACGCAGCTTGAGGAATAGGAGGAGCCGTTGTCGTAGTTGGCGAAATGAACGTCGTAGCCTGCGTAGATGACCTCATCCATTCCACCGTCGTGGTCGCAATGTTGATGGCTCGCGATCGTGTAGTCCAGCCCGTCTGCAGGAAGGATTCCGATGGACTGCAGGTACGGAACCACCTCGTTGTTGCCGTCGCCCGTGTTTCCGGCATCCATGAGCACTGTCGTGCCATCGGGTCCGACGACGAGCACCGAGGCGCCCCAGCCCACGTTGACGTAGTGGATTTCCAACTCCTGCCCCAGCGAGGCGCCTGGCGCCAGCCAACTCAAGACAAGAACAGACGTCACTGCTACTGCCCACTTGTGCATGGCTGTCCTCCTTTGATCACAATATATGGATACTATGACAACGCACACAACGATAAGTTGTGTGTATCTGAGAAAGGCGAGCCGTGTAGCCCTCGGGCGTCGCGGGGTCGCCCCTCCCCGCGGTCCGCGATTATCGTACCTGAATCGAAGGTTCCATGACAAGCTTCTGGGGCGGCTTTTTCAGCCAAGCTGTATCCCCCGACGCTCCGAATGTGAGGAGCCGTAGCCCGGAGGGTGTTCCGACGGGGCGGCACGCCGCTGGCCGGCCGTCGCCGGAGGATGGCGCCGCAGATTGACGGGCGGTGCTGAGGTATGCGCACAGGCTCAGGCGTGTACGAGGGGAACGCCCGATGGATGATGAGGAGGGCGGTGCGCCGCCCTCTTAGTCAGCTCGGGGTTGTTGTGCTCATACCCTCAGAGGAAGCGATATCTGCGGCGCGTAGGCGACGGGTAGCCGTGCCATGGCGTCGGTACGGAGCGCTACCATGAACGGGGGCTGCCCAAACGAGACAGGCGTATCCGGCTTAGCCGTAAGGATACATCCCCTTCTTGATGCCTTCTAAGTTGTCCAGGATCTTGTTGTGCTTTTCCTCATCGATGAGCATGTACTCGAGCAGGTACTGCTGGACAACCATCTTGGTGCCTTTGAGGGCTGCAAGCGCCTCCTTTGCGTACTCTATGGTCTTGCGCTCGAGGGCGATGTGCTTCTCGACCAATCCCCAGACGTTGCCCAACTCCTCAGGCTGCAGTGAGATTGCCTCTTTCTCGAGACTGTCGATGATAAGCTGCTGCACATGGTAGTGTGCGGACGAATCCTGCATGATGATGGCCATCACCTGGCGGACGACGGGGTTCTCGGTTTGCTTGAGAATCCGGGCCGTCATCTCGATCGAGTCGCTCTCGATCTTCTGCCATGCTTTCATGTTGGCCACAAGCTTCTCCTGCAGTTCCTTAGTCTTCATCAGTCGATCTCCTGTGTTCAAAGAGTGAATCTACCCATGCCAGTCTGCCCCCGCAGCGCGGGCCCGTGCCGGCTCCTGGAGGCTGCGCTGGTCGCAATCACGGTTTTCGTGCCATCATCAAACCGGAGGTGTCCCAGAGTCCGGAGCTCAGCCGGTGATCCTATGCGAACGAGCCTCTTCGATTCAAGCGGGACCAAGAGGCGGCCAACAGGCACGTCTGGAGCGGCTGCGGTGGCATGGCTCCTGCCGCGCGGCATCAGCCGAAGGCTCAGGCAGATTGAGCGTTTCTTCATCAAGTCTTTACGTTCATCCTGTCTTCGGCAGCGGTACCGGCGAGCCGGGCAGCGGGCTCCGCACGAGGACGGAAGGTGGCGATTGGCCTCGCACGCAACCGTAGCCCCTTTGGAAGCGGACGACGCCCGGATACCGGATGGCCCCGGCCTGCATCTTTATCAATGTCTCTGGTGGCCGGCCAGGGCCTGTCGCAGGCAGTCGGGTGAAATCCAGGGGACGGATGTGCCGATGCTTGAAGCATGAGTCGTGAATCCTGCAAGGGTCGGCCGACCGTCTCCGTGATCGTGCCGGTGTACAACCAGCGGCGGTTTCTGAAGGAGACAGTGGCATGCCTCGAGGGACAGAGCTGGCCTGCGGTTGAGGCCATCTACGTCGATGACGGCTCGACGGACGGTTCGGGGGCGGTGCTGGACGAACTGGCCGGCCGGCGCGGGAGGGTGGTTCACCAGCCAAACGGGGGGTTGTCGGCGGCGCGGAACACGGGGTTGCGGCACGCGACCGGGGAGTTCGTACAGTTTCTGGATGCGGATGATCTGCTCAGCGAAAACAAACTGGCTCATCATGCCGAGTACCTGGCGGCGCATCCGGGGGTGGATCTGGTCTCGTGCGAGGTGTCGTATTTCCGGGAGTCGCTGCGATATCAGCGTCCGGCGGAGGCGGTGCAGCCGTTTGATGACTTGCTCACGGCACTGTTGGGCGTGAACCGTTTTCAGCCGAACAGCCCGATGGTGCGGCGGTCGGCGCTGTCGCGTGTGGGGATGTTCGACGAGCGGATGCGGGCGTGCGAGGACTGGGACTTCTGGCTGCGGTGTGCGGCGGCGGGGCTGGAGGCGGTGTTCGTTCCGGGGGCGCGGGCGTTTTATCGGCTGCACGGCAGGCAGATGTCAGGCGATCCGATGCGGATGTTGACGGGGGCGGCAGCGGTGCTGGAGCGGGCGAGGCGGCTCGCAGCGGAGCGCGGGGACCGGCCGGAAGACATGCTCGCGTTGCTGGTATCGCACACGACGTGGGGATTGCGAGCGCGAGCGGCCGGTTGCGAAGAGATGGTCGTCGCGCTTCTAAGTCACCTGGCAGAGTGGGCGAAGTGGGTACCGGTCGGCCTCGAGCATCCGGAGTTCACGCCGGCCGAGCATGTGCTGTTGTGGACGCGGGTGCTGCTGTGCCTGGCGGGCGATCGGCCGAAGCGGAGGCGGGCGAAGCACGAGTGGCGGCTGGCGGCTGAGCGCGTGAAGCGGGACCCGGAGGCGGACGGGATTCGGGCGCTACTGAAGGCGCAGCGGATGCTGGAGGGCTCGTCTCTGCGGGAGCGGCTGGGAGAGGTCATCCGCCAGGCACGGAAGCTGGCGGAGAAGTTGCATGCCGACCGGGGCTGGACCCGAGCGCGGAGCAACGGCTGGGGGCAGGTGGACGAGGTGCTCAAGCGCATGCGCGAGGATGGTCAGGGGCGGATTGCGATCTACGGGGCCGGGGAGCACACACGGTGGCTGTTGACGGAGTTCGATCTGCAGGACTTCGTGATTGCGGCGGTCGTGGATGACGAAGCGGGGCTGTGGGGGCGGGAGGTGCTGGGGATCGAGGTGATGTCGCCTCGGGCGGCGGCGGAGCGAGGGATCGAGGCGGTGCTGGTTTCGTCGGACGCTTGGGAGGAGGAGATGGCCGAGCGGGCGGGCCGGCTGATTCCGCGGGCGCACATATATCGGATGTACGAGCCGAGCGCAGGGCTGAGTAGGCCCGCCGTTTCTCTTCGGGCTGAAGAACCCCAAATAAGAGGTTGGAAGTAAGAGAGAGGTGATGTCGGCGAGCGGTCGGGATCCGACACCGAGGCCGCGCCTTCTCTGGTCGACCGTCGCCACGGGGCTCTGGTGGAGGGGCAGGCCTAGCCGATCGTCATAACCGGGGGCGAGGATGGGGCGTCTGAATAGAGGGGAGGGTGGATGCATTGCGCCCGGCGGGGCGGCCGTGCCAGCTTGGGATAACCCAAAGCCGGGATGGGAGCGTTGAAGGGCTGTGAATTGAGCTTCAGGGAGATCGCTTATCCGACGTAAATCCGTGCTGGAGCAAGTTTTGGGAAGAAAGCTTGTTGCGGGAAGCAGCGATGCGTATACTCGAACCAGGTCAATTGTTGCGTTCCCGCTGACAGGAGGCACGTCGCGTGCCCGGGAGTGATGTGTCGGGATCTTGTCCCTGAACCGGGCGCGGGTGCTGAACGAGCGCGGGGGTCGAGGATAGCAGTCTACAGACAGCGGCAAGAGTGCCGCGGCACGACCGGGAAGAGAATCCAATGGCGGGGTTGTGGCCAAGACTATTGCGTCCGATGCGAATCGGTCAGGAACGGATGGACTGGCGTCGGTTGGGGATGCAATTGCGTGAGCGCGACGACCAGGAGCGCGTAGAGCGTATTTGTGAGGCGGTTTCCGGGGGTTTCAATGCGATGATCTGCGGGGAGGGGGAGGACGACTGGTGGTCGCATTGCGAGCAGGTGGAGCGCCACTACCGGCCGTTCGCGCGCGAGGGAGCGGCGCTGGGATACGCGTTGCGGTATCCCTTTGCCGGAGGGCGTCTGCGATTCGAGAGGAGGATGGTGCAGAGGCACCCGCAAGGGGCGTACATGTACTACGTGGGGGCGGGGTTCTGGCATGGGATGCGCAACAAGCGGGCGGGCGCGCTGGAAAGGCGTGCGGCTGCCTGGGACCCGATGTACCGGCTGCTGTGTTACGACGGGTACGGATTCAAGCATGGGTTCTTCGACTACCCGCGGATCCACAGTGTGGCTCGCGGGTGGGCGTCGCTGCAGGGGTACGGAAAGCGGGCGGCGCTTCAGGGCGTGGGACGATCGCTCTGGTTTCGGTTCATGCGGGACCCAGGGCAGTTGGTCAAGGAGATTCGGCGTTTTGAGGAAGTGTTGCAGGGGGATGTGACCGCAGGTTTGGGTCTGGCCGCGGCGTTCGTGCATCTGGATCATCTCGATCCGGTGTGGGAGCTTGCGCCTGAGATTCCGCGGTCTGCAAAGCGCGATTTTTCTCTGGGGATGGCTTTCGCGTTTCGCTGCCGGCAGATGAGCGACGAGGGGTATTACGAGGAGTGCCTCTTGAAGCTGTCGGCGGAGCGGCAGGAGGCGGTGCGGGCGTCGCTGGCCGAGTGCGTGCGGCTGGAGCAGCAGTTGCGGGAACGGAGAGAACCGAACGCCTATGGGGCGTGGCGCGAGCAGCTCACCAGGTGGATGGAGAAGCATGTGCGGTATCCGCTGGAGGGGTTATCGGAGGAGCGCACGGAGGCGGCGTAGAGCGGGGTTAGGAGCGAGCTGGCGATGATTGATTTTGAGTCGGCAAAGAACGAGATCCTCTCGTGGGTGGCCGAAACGATTCAGTGCGAGCCGGACGAGGTTGATACGGGCGCACCGCTGGCCGATCTGGGGATTGACTCGCTGGATGCGGTGCACCTGGTGGCGACGATCGAGTCGATCATTCAGACGGAGTTGCCCGAGGACGTGATTCAGCGGGTCCGGACGCTGGACGACATTTTCGCGATGATGCGGCCTCACACCGATACCGCGGCTGCGTAGCAGGGAGGCTGGGAGCAGCGTGGGAGTGCGCGACGGCGATGACCGACGACGTGGTGATAACGGGGCTGGGGGTGGTCTCGCCGATCGGCTGCGACGAGCGGTCGTACTGGGAGGGGCTTTGTGGGGGTCGTTGCGGAGCGGCGGAAGTCGAGGGATTCGACACATCTGAATTGACCCGGAAGATGGGATGTCAGGTTCGTGAACCCGTACCGGCGGAACGTGTGTCCGGGCGGGCAACGGAACTTGCGCTGTGGGCGGGGCGGCAAGCGCTGGCGTCGGCAGGGATCGGCGGCGAGGAGGCCGCCTCGGCGCGGTGCAGCCTGGTGTTGGGCACGACCATGGGGGAGACGGAGTTCATCGAAGGGCCGCTGTTCGGGCGTGGGCAGGCGGAGCTTTCGGCCGATCAGATGCTGGAGGTAGTGCGTTACGGGCCTGGGATGATCGCCGAGCAAGTCCGGGACGCCTTGGGTTTATGCGGTCCGGCGGCGGAGTTGTATGGGGCCTGCGCGGCGGGGAACATGGCCTTGGCCATGGGGCGCCAGCACCTGCGTGAGGGGCGCTGTGATTTCGCGCTGGTGGGGGGGGCGGACGGGTTCAGTTTCCTGGCGTTTGTGGGCTTCATGAGAGCGCGGATCATGGCCGCCGAGAAGGTCCGGCCGTTCGACGTGAATCGCGACGGGATGATGGTGGGTGAGGGTGCGTGCATGATGGTTCTGGAGCGCGCTGAGACGGCGCAGGCGCGCGGGGCGCAGGCGCGGTGCCTGGTGGCGGGCTGCGGGATCAGCGCGGAGAGTTACCATCCGACGCGTCCGGACCCGGAGGGGCGTGGGCTTTCGCAGGCCATTCGACTGGCGCTGGAGGACGCGGGCATATCGCCGGAGGAAGTGGATTACGTCAACGCGCACGGGACGGGTACGCCGCACAACGATGAGATCGAGGTGAAGGTATTGATGAGCTGTTTTCCCAAGGGCGTGCCCTTCAGTTCGACCAAGGCGGTGATGGGACATACGATGGGTGCGGCGTCGGCTCTGGAGGCGGCGTGTTGCCTGCTGAGTCTGGAGGAGCAGAAGCTGGTGCCGACCTGGCACTTGAGCGAGCCGATGGAGACGGGCGTGCTGGAGCCGCTGATGGGCGGGGTGAGAGAGGCGAAGTGCCGGTATGCGTTGAACAACTCGGCGGGGTTCGGGGGGTACAACAGTGCCGTGGTTCTGGGGGCGAGTTAGCGGGCGGGACCGCTCAGTGAGGCTTCGGTGATCGGAAGACGGTTGTCATGGGGACGGCAGGGAGTGGCGGCTGTTGAGTGAGCGCGTGGTCATCACGGGGATCGGGCCGGTGACACCGCTGGGCGTCGGGAAGGAAGCGGCGTGGGAAGCGTTGTCGGCGAACCGCACGCGGGTGATGGAGCGGGAGCTTCGCGTAGACCTGGCGGAGTATGAGCGGGCGGCGCTGGTACCGATGCCGGCCGAGTGGCATCTGGAGGACCTGAGGGATCCGACGTTGCTGCTGGCGGAAGAATGTGCGGAGTATCGGGACCTGCGGTATGCGATCCGGGCGATGCGGCTGGCGGTGGAGGATGCGGGGCTGGACGTCGACCGGGAAGCGAACGGCATCGGGGCGATTTACGCGTTCGAGGCGCCGGGCATGGAGGCGATGGTTCGGCACATGCTGTCGATGCCGCCTGAGGCGTTGATGGTGGAGCAGCCGCAGTTGTATCCCTTCGTGTCGAAGCACTTCTATCACACGCACTCGTTTTTCTACGTGCATGTGTTAGGCAAGGCCATGGGTCTGCACGGGATGAGTACGTGCGTGCACAACGCGTGCGCGAGCGGGGCGTTTGCGATAGAGATGGCCGCCCAGCAGATCCGCAGCGGGGCGGCACCGGTCATGCTGGTGGCAGGCGCCGAAGCGTTCGAGACGGGCGTACGGGTGCGATACTTGCGGGGAATGGAGACGTACGCGGAGGGGACGGAGATGCGGCCGTTCGACGTCTCTCCGACGGGCTTTTACGTGGGTGAGGGTGGGACGGCGCTGGTTCTGGAGGCGCGGTCGCACGCGGACGCACGGGGGGCACGCGTGTACGCGGAGTATGCGGGCGGTGGGTTTGCCCAGCAGAGCTGGAAGCACGCGATGCCGGACGTGCCGGCGAACCGGCTGGCGGCGGCGTCCAGGAAGGCCATGGGGGATGCCGGGGTGAACCCCGGGGAAGTGGACCTGGTGGTGCCGCACGGGGCGGGCTCGGGGATCAGTGATGGGTATGAGGCGCACACGCTGGGGGAGTTGTTCGAGAAGCACTCGCGGGTGCCAATGTGCCCGCTGAAGGCGTACCTAGGGCACCAGTTGGGCAACTGCGTGCTTGCCGAGCTGGCGGCGGGGCTGACGATGATGGAGCATGGGATGGTGCTGGGGCAGCCGTTCGATGGCGAGACGAACGGGCGGGTTCCGCTGGAACTGGTGCGGTCCAACCGGCAGCATGCGGTGCAGATCATGCTGAAGCTGGCGACAGGGTTTACGGGGCACGACGCAGCGATGGTGTTTCGCAAGGGATAGCCGCTGGACATTACAGGGCCGAAACCGCGGGCTTCAGAGGCGGGGGAGAGGGGCACGTCTGATTCTGTCAGGGGCTTTTCCTGAGGGCTCTGCCTACCGCTGGTGATACGCGCGGCCCTGAGAGCCGAACAGCGGACGGCCGTCGGGCGTCAGTTGTCGGCCTCGATGAGGCCCCGGCGGCCGGAGCGTGACCGCGCTCGTGGTTGTCGCACCGGTGAGTGCCGCGGTCACGCTCAGTCCATAAAGACAGTGCGCACAAGTGCAGGTACATTCTCTCTGCTGTCGGTCATTGTGCGCGTCGCTTCTTTCCGTACCGGGAAGCCCGGATAGCTTTCAAAAGGGTCTGGCTGTTCGGGTGTCAGGCCGTTTCGACCTACGAACGCCAGACAGCCGGGGCGAACGCGTCGCCCGGAGTTCCTATTGAGAGGGTTCTCTCAAATCGGATACTGGGGCCGGTAAGAAACGGGCGGGGGGCGCGGAGCCAGCACGGGTAGGAGAAGTGCGTCGGAGTCGTGTCTGGCCAGGAGAGCTCCGGTGCCGATCCATCGAGACAGAGAGGCGACGCGGCCGCCG
>CP070685.1:1477929-1482114 GCA_020352895.1 Phycisphaerales bacterium | reverse complement strand
CGTCCACCAGCGCGGGCACGTCGACCTCGCCCATCCGAAAGACGCGGCCGGCCTTCTCCATCCGCAGCAGCGTTTCGGCGGACACCTGGTCACCCGATCATGCCTTGGCCAGTTCGGCCAGGACGGCCATCAGATACTTCCATGTCTTCTGAACGGAGACCACGTACACGCGCTCTTCGGGACTGTGGGCCCCCTCGATGCGCGGGCCGAACGAGACCATGTCCACTTCACCCACCCGCTGACCTATGATCCCGCACTCCAGACCGGCGTGGATGGCCAGCACTCTGGGCTGCTCGTTGAAAAGCCTCGCGTAGACATCCCGACACGTCCCCAGCAGCGCCGAGTCCATTCTCGGCTCCCATCCCGGGTACGAATGACCCTTCTCGACGGCCGCGCCCGCCAACTGTCCTACCGAAAGAATCTGGTCGCGTGTAGCCTCCATCCGCGAATCCACCGAACTGCGGCTCAGGCAGCCCACCTCGACGTACAGACTGGCCTCGCCCTCGGTCGGCTCCGCCGTGATGGTGGCCACGTTGTTGGAGGTTTGCACCAGGCCGGCGATCTGCGGGTGCATCTCCAGAACGCCATGCGGCAAGGCGGTCAGCGCCGCCAGGAGCTTACGCGTGTCCTGGATGGAAATGGCTGCCGTCGGCTTGTGACCGGTCACCGGCTTCACCTTGATCGCCGGCGTTTCGCTGGGCAACTCGCACGCGGCCACTTCGCAGACTTCCTTCGCCGCCGTGGTCAACGCCTCGCAGGTGCCGGCCGGGCCGGCCACCACGGCTGAGGCCTCGCGCGGGATCGCGTTTCGCTTGTTGCCCCCCCCGATGTCCACGATCCGTAATCCCTCACAGCCCCCATGCTGTATGGCGCGGGCCAGGAGCTTGATGGCATTGCCGCGGTTCTCCTGAATGTCGCCACCCGAGTGCCCACCACGCAGCCCCGTTACGCCCACCTGGCATATCTCGGCTCCCTCGACAATCGGCGACCTCTCGAAGACCCAACTCAGATTCACATCGCCGCCGCCGGCGCAGCCGATGTACACGGCGTCGTCTTCCTCCGAATCGAGATTGATCAGGCGCCGGCCCCGAAACGAATCCGATTTCAGGAACCCCGCTCCGGTCATGCCCATCTCTTCATCGACGGTCAGGAGGATCTCCAACGGCCCGTGCACCACCTCCGGCGAAGTTGCCGCGACCAGGCCCATGGCCACACCAATGCCGTTGTCGGCACCCAGCGTCGTGCCCTTCGCGCGAACGACGATTTCGCCGGACTCCGAGTCCTCGTCCACCACCAGGGGAACGGGATCCCGCTCAAAGTCGTGAGGTACATCCGCGTTCTTCTCGCAGACCATGTCCAGGTGGCCCTGCAACACGGTGATCGGGGCCCGCTCGCAGCCCGGCGAGGCCGGCGCCTCAATGACCAGATTACCGACCTGATCCTCGCGGACCTTCAGGCCGCGCTCTTTGGCCTCCGCACGGACGTAAGCCCGAATGCGCTCCTCCTGCTTGGAGGGGCGAGGCGTCGCGGCGATCTCGGCAAAGAAACGCCACACCGCCGCGGGCTCCAGTGCATCCATTGCGGGAAGTCCGGCTTGCCTACTCATGGTCCAGCACCTCGTAAACAGATTCTCCGCTCGGCTCGATTCTAATGGCTCTCGATGAAACCGTCACACTGCCGAGCACATCGTTGCTCGGCAGCGCGCAGGCCGCGTCCGGCAACCCGGACGCGTCCGCCCTCATGATCCCGCGGGTGGCTCCGAAGGCGGCGGAAACATCTGCCCCGGACCCGGCATGGGCCCGCCGCCCTGCCCCGGACGCCGCGGCTCCACCTTCCGGACCATCAAGCGCCGCTCCATCAGCGGCTCCCCCTGGCTGAACAGTTGAAAACGATACTCGCCCGGATTGGGAAACACCAAGTTGTAAAACACGCTGTGCAGCTCCGCTACCTGTCGCGGATCCTGGAAATTGATGCTCAACGCCCGGTCCACGACCGGTTTCTCTTCCTCGTTCAAATCGACCAGCCGCAATTGCAGCGGCGTCTGGCCCCGGCCTTCCGTCAAGGCCACGTACACCATCATGCAGGGATAGCGCAAGGGAAACCGCTGTGCGTTAATCACGCTGAACGAGCCGATGATCGATTGCTTACCGGTGCGGGCGTCGATGATCACCTGATCACAGATCATCATGGCCAGCACGTGCGGATGAATCTTCAACTCTGTCATGGACTACTCCAAGTCTCCCATCGGGCCGCATCATAAGCGAAAACAGGCGCGAACCATATAGGTCCGCGCCTGAGACCAGACCGAAGTCGCCCACCGACAGCGGCGGGCTAGTTCTGCTTCTTCGCATAATACGCGGCGTTCTTCTCCTTGAAGTGCTCCTGGTCCGGCGGCACCTCGTCCTCGGGGACAATCGCCTGGACTGGACACTCGTCTATGCACAGCCCGCAGTCGATGCACGTGTCCGGGTCGATGTACAGCATCTCCTCGCGCTCGAAATCATCCTCCTCCTTCGTCGGGTGTATGCAATCAACGGGGCACACGGCCACGCAGGCCGTATCTTTGGTCCCGATGCAAGGCTCGAGAATGTAGTGCGACATGACAACACCTCCAGTCCGGGGTCGCTATCCAGCCTGCCACCTCGACAGAGTTTTCGTGGCGGTGATTATAGAAGTTGCCACCTCCGCGGCAATCAGTTGGTCCCGAGCACCACGTCTGCTTCCACAAGGGCGTGCCGGCCGCAAACGCTTCCAATCGGTCGGGGCTGCTCGGTGAGCACGGTCTGCCCTTGCGATCCCTAACCTCCCAGCTTCAGAGCATCCAGCTCCGGCGGGGCCTTGGCCGGTCGCAGCAGGACCAGCGTGTCCCCTTCACCGATGATCTCCTCGGGGCCGGGGCTGTACACCGTCTTGCCGCCCGCATGCTGGATCGCCACCACGGTAGCCTCAGCACGTTGCCGCAGATGGGAGTCGCGCAGGGACAATCCGCACAGAGGAGAGTCGGCCCCGATCTCCAACCGGTCCATCTCGATGGACACGCCCTTGGCAGCCAATTCCACGAAATCCACCAGGTGAGGACGAGTGAGCACGTTGACCACGCTGGCCGCCCCGAGGGCCTGCGGCGCGATCACGCGGTCGGCCCCGGCTCGACGCAGCTTGGCGTCGGTGCCCCGCGACTCGGCTCGAGCGATGATGTTGAGCTTCTCGTTCAGACTGCGGGCGATCAGCGTAACATAGACGTTGTCGGCGTCACGCCCCAGGAGCGTCACCAGCGCCTTGGCCCGATGCAGACCGGCTTTCAACAGGGCCTCCTCCTCGGTGGCGTCAGCCAGAACGTATAGGATCCCCTGCTCGTCCAGTTCGGCCGTACGCTCGGACGACTGCTCCACCACCACGAGTGAAACACCTTCGGCACGAAGGTCTCGCACCACGGGTTCGCCCATCCGCCCATACCCGCAGATGATGACATGTTCCGACAGTTGCGCGATCTTCGCTTCCAATTTTCTGCGCCCCATGAGTTGGCGGACCGTCCCGCTGACCACCACCGCCTGCAGCGACGAGAAGGCGGTCAGGACGGCCCCAATGCCGAATAGAATAATCAGGATCGTCCAGATCTTCCCCGCGGGGTCCACCCACGCGGGCCGCTCCAACCCCACCGTGCTCACCACAATCGCCGTCATGTAGAGCGAGTCGAGGAACGAGGCATCATCGATCACCATGTAACCAAGGGCCCCGACGACGAAGACGCTGAGCAGAACCAGCAACGAGAGCAGCAGCTTGTGTCGTGGGTTCATCGGGTTCTACCGCGTGCCAGAACCGCCGGGCCGGGGTGCCGGGGCCGCCCCGGCCTCCAAAGTGTTCCCGCGATAGGTCGTTCCTCGCCACACCGTCGCGGATGTTCCACCGATCTTGAACATAGCGTTGATCAGCATGCCCAGTCCGATCAACGAACCGAGAAAATAGGTGGGGGCGTAGCGCGCCTCGGCCTGGCTCAGCCTGTAGAAGCGCACGATCAGGCACTGATTGGCCAGCACGGCCGCCGCCGCGAAGGCCAGCACCCAGCGCCAGGGACCGGCCTGAGACCAACCCAGAACGCCCACAAAGACCGCCGCCACGATGAGGCTCACGTAGGGCATCACCGAGATCAACGCCAACACCAGCGTCGAAATCAGCAGCCGGCCGTAG
>CP070685.1:1469196-1477829 GCA_020352895.1 Phycisphaerales bacterium | reverse complement strand
GATCTTGGATCCAAATAGCCCACGTCTGCATGGTTGGCCGATTCGGGGTCCGCCTCCACCGCGGACACTTCGGTCCGTGTGCGCTCTTCCGGAGCATGTTCCTGACAGTAGGCGTGGAACTTGCCGTCGGCGTCCGGCAGGGCGGTGGTCGCCTCCCGGCCGCAGATTTCGCAGACCGGCGTGATGCGCTCGTGCTCGATGTCCGGAGCGATGGCCCAGAAGAGCACGGCCACGCCCACCACGACCAGCAGCCACAGCCGCCCCCGCCGTCGATAGGCCCGCTCGTCGGCTCTCATGATGTGTACCGCCTACCCGTATATACGGCCGGACGGCGGCAGAAGTGCCACGAAATCCGCCTGAAAGTGTGCCTTCCGGCCGCAAGTCATCAGGAAGAAGGCGCTGCCCACACCACTGCCCACAGGGCAGTGCCACACGGCCTTAGGGCAGTGGTACACGGCCGTGCGCGAGGCTCAGATTCGGCGTTCCAGCTCGCCGCGAGCCACGGTGGCGATGTCGATCAGGGCGGTGAGTCGCTCGTACAGCGGGCTGATCCGCGGGTCCGCGTCCAGCCTGGCCATCACTTTGTCGCAATGAGCCCGGTCGCGAAACCGCATGATCTCTAGGTATACGCGCTCGTCGGCGCCCGCCCCGAACGCCTCGCCCAGATCACGGCAACCATACTTGGCCGGCACGTCCGCCAGGGCGAACACCTCGCACGCGGCCGCGCCGCATTCGTTCACCACCACGGCCGCCTCACCCAGCACGCGCAGCAGCGCGGCCTCTTTCTCGGCCGGCACGCGAAACAGATTCGTCACCAGATAGGCGCCTTCCATCAGATCCGCCCTCCGCCCTTCGCACCTCCGGGACGCGCGTGTACGCCTACGGCAGCTTCGGCGGTTCGACGACCGGATAGTCTCCCGAGAGGGCTTTCAGGAACTCGACCATGTCCGCGATCTCGTTCTCCTCCAGCTCCATGCCCCTCACGGCCTTCATCATCATCGAGAGCCCGGGGCTGTCGTTGCCGCCGCGGGCCATCAGCGCCACCGCATCCTCCAGCTTCTCGACGCTGCCGTCGTGGAAATACGGCCAGGTGCTGGCCACTTCGCGCAGATGGGGCACGCGGAACGCGCCCGTGTCCCGCGCCTTGCCGCTCACCTTCTTGCGCCCCTCGTCCGGCTTGGCCTTGTCCGCGCCGACGCCCGCGTTGTAGAAACGCCCGTTGGAGAAGGTAGGCGGCGTGTGACATGTCGCGCATGCCGACATGAAGACATCCATGCCGTTGACCTGGGCCTCGGTCAGCGCGTTCTTGTCGCCGGCCTGGTATTGGTCATACGGCGAGTTGCCGCTCAGCACGGTTCGCTCGAACGCCGCGATCGCCTTGGCGATACCCTCCTTGTTCACCTCCGTGCCGAACACGTCGGCGAACCGCTTTTTGTATTCGGGGATTTCTTCGAGCTGCCCGGTCAGCACCTCCATCTTGTGCCCCATCTCGACGGGGTTTTCGATCGGCCCCAGGGCCTGCTCCTCCAGGGTCTTGGACCGCCCGTCCCAGAACTGCGAGGTCATGTACGCCGCGTTGATCACCGTCGGCGAGTTTCGCTCGCCCACCTGCTCGTCAAGCCCCTTGCTGGTGGCCCGGTGCTCGGTCCAGGCCATCGTTGGGTCGTGGCAGGTCGCGCATGAGATCGTGCCGCTGCTGCTCAATCGCGTGTCGAAGTACAACATCCTGCCCAGCTCGACCTTTGCCTCGGTCATCGGATTGTCCGCCGGTACCGGCAGCGGCGGCAGACCCTTCGGTACTTCCATCAGGCTGTTACCCTGGGCTCGCGCCGCGCCCGTCATCGTCAAGCTGAGGCCAACCACAAGCCCGCACATCACCCACACTCGCTTGGTCGCACCCATCGCCAGCTCCTCCTATTCAACCGGCCCTTACAGGAAGCGCTACCCGGAAGCGCCCGCACGTCACCATGCAAGCCTATCACTCCGCTGGCCTATCGCAAGGGCCCGAACCGCTGACGTTTTATCGACGCCGACGGGGCCCATTCTGCGACCATGACCCCGAACGCAGCGGCCGATTCTTTTGCTTGGGTCCCGGCCCGCATTCTGTTATGATGAATGTCCCGCCATTTCTGTTGCTTAGTTTAGAATTGTGGAGGCGGAAACATGAGACTCCATCGGATGCTCGTTATCGCAGTTGCACTCTTCTGGTCGCCGGCCGGGCCCGCCGATGCCCAGGAGCAGGCCATCGAAGTCTCCGACGACGGACTGGAGGTGGTGGTGGTGCGCGAATCGGAGACCGACGGGACAGTCACCGTCCGTGACCGCAGCGTGCCCTACGGAACCGCCCCCGACTGGGAGAACTCCCTGCGCCGACAGGTCGGCGGCTTGCAGGCGGCGGACATGAACGGTGACGGCAGGATCGACGTGGTGGTCGGCTGCTACATCTCCGACAGCTATCCGCCCTACACCGATTGGGAAAACCTCATTTACTTCAACACCGGCGGACAGCTTGAATCCTCTCCGTCGTGGGTCTCGACCGATGAAGTCTCCACCGGCGACATTCAGGTCGCCTACATCAATCAAGACAGCTTTCCGGACGTCTTCGCGGCCAACGGCGGCTATTCCATGTCTCCCTCGGTGATCTACTGGGGTGGATTAACCGGCCCAAGCACATCGCCCGGCTGGACCAGCGCGGAACCCGGGCTGGCCTGGAACAACTACGCCAAGCCCTTTGATATTGACCACGACGGAGACATCGATGTGGTCACCGCCAACCAGGGTAACTCGCCGACCGACCCCCACCGGCCCATCTATGTCTTCTACAACAACAGCGGTGTGCTGGCCACCGTCCCGAGCTGGCAGTCGGCCGAGGTCTCCATCCAGAACTGCCTCGATTTCGCCGATTTCGACGGCGACGGCTGGGAGGACCTGGCGGTCTCAAAGTGGGCTAACTTTGAAAGCTGCGTCTACAAGAATGGCAAGGGTGGACTTCAGACCACGCCGGTCTGGACGACCGGCGACACCGACAGCGACAAGGGCGTTGGCTGGGCCGACGTGGACGGCAACAACTGGCCCGACCTGGCTCTGGGCCACGATCCCACGCTGCTCTACGGCAACACCGCCGGCACGCTTACGGTAACCTGGTCCTCGGCGGCCACCTACTTCGGGCACAATGAGCTCCGCTTCCATGACGTGGATATGGACGGGGACAAAGACCTCGCCGAGGTGCACTTCTCCAACGGCAAAGTCCACATCTACCTGAACAACAACGGCGTGCTCGATTCGGCGCCATCGTGGACCTACGACTCGCCCACCGTTGGGACCGCCATCGCTTTCGGTGACATCAACGGCAACGGCTGGCCCGACCTGATCGTCGGTAATTCCGGGGAGCCGTGTGTCAAGGTGTTCTACGCGCAGCCTCCGGCGCCCTCCGGCGACATCGACGGCGACGGCGACGTGGACCTGAACGACTTCGCCACGTTTGCCCTGTGCTTCCACGGGGCTGCGATCACCGTGCCCCCGGCCGGGTGCACCGACACCCAGTTCGAAAGCTCAGACATGGACGGCGACGGCGACGTGGACCTGGGCGACTTCGCCACCTTCGCACTGAACTTCACCGGCTAGGCCGCTGTGCCGGGCGTTGCCAGCTTCCGCGGGCTTGAGCCGAGAACCGCATGTCGGCCGGGCCGAGATAAATCCTCATCCCGGGAATGCATCACGGGACGTGCGCTGAAGAATCCGCCCACGCTGGGCCCCCATTCGGCAACCCTCATAGCTGCGAACCCCGTTCTCTGCGCAAAAAGTTGAGGCATTTCGGCGCCGAATACGGTTATCACTATGTGAAGTCGTTGCGCGGCTTTGAGAACCGCGCTCGTGCGAGAAGTGCCCGTCCCGCCTCATTCTTCGAGGCAGAACCATGTTCGATACGAGGAACAATCCACAGAGAATCCGCGCGCATGATGGTGCAAACGCCGGTTGCCAGGTCCCCCTTCACCGGCCTCGCTGGCTCCAGACCTGGACGAAAGCCTGGCTGCTCGCCAGCGGCGTCTTCGCCGTTCTCTGGCTGCTGCTGCGCTCCGGCACCAGGCCCAGCCGCCTAGCGTATCCGTGCCAGCAGGCTGCGGTCGGCACCGCGGCGGCGGCCTTCGGTGCTCCGCTGGTCGCTGCGCTTCTCGCCGCCCGGCAGAAAGTCCTTGCGGCACTGCGGACGCCGGCGGGCCTGGCTGCTGCCGCCCTGGGCGTGATCGCGACGGCGGGCACCTGGGGTTACCTGTCCCGCGCGGATGAGTACCGGGGTCCGGTCCTCGATCCTCCACGTGACTACCGCGCGAAGGTGTTTCACGTCTATGACTGCCCCCAGGATCCGGTCGGCGATCACTTCGTCGGACTCGACACGCTGATCGCCCTCATGGGGCGTGGTGGACTCAAGTTCTATGAGTCGCCGAGCACGTCGACCGTGGCCGGCCCCGACGGGATCATCGCGGCCGACGACGTGGTGCTCATCAAGGTCAACTACCAATGGGCGGAGCGCGGCGGCACCAACGTAGACGTGCTGCGTGGTCTGATCCGGCGGATCGTCGATCATCCGGACACTTTCACCGGCGAGATCGTCGTGTGCGAGAACTCGCAGGACTATGGGATGGCCTACTTCGACAGGGACAACAATAACGCCCAGGATATCACTCTCTCACCGGCCGACGTTGTGGCCGGGTATCAGTCACAAGGGCATAACGTTTCCACCCGCATATGGCGAGCCCTCCGCAACACACTCGTAGACGAGTACTCTGAAGGCGACATGACCGAGGGCTATGTCGTATACCCCTACGACGACGCCCTTCAGGGAGCCGTCTCCTATCCCAAGTTCCAGACGGCCTCCGGGACCTACATCAGTCTCAGGCACGGCATTTGGGACCCCGGCACCGAGACATACGATCGTACGCACCTCAAGTTCATCAACGTGCCCGTGCTCAAATCACACGGCGCAGCCTACGGAGCCACCGCATGCGTAAAGGACTACATGGGCGTGGTCACCGTCGGGCTCGACACCAACTCACACGCCTCCGTGCGATATGGGCTCCTGGGCGCCCTGCTCGGTGAGATCGGCCTAGCGGACTTGAACATCCTGGACTGCATCTGGATTAACGCCCATCCTGGTGGCGGCCCCTGGACCCTCTATGAGGACGCCTCCCGCCGCGACGAGCTTGTGGCCAGCATCGATCCCGTCGCTGCGGACATCTGGGCGGTGACGAACATCCTCATTCCGGGTTTCATTGACAACGGTTATTCTCCTCCGTGGCCTTGGCCGAGCGCCGATCCTGACGATCCCAGCAGCACCTTCAGGACGTACCTGGACAACTCCATGAACTACATCCTGGCCGCAGCGTACAACGTCACTAACGATCTGAGCCAGATCGACGTGTATAGTTGGAACGGGGCCGGTGACGTGGACGGCGATGGTGATGTGGACCTTGCTGACTTTGCCACCTTCGCCATGTGCTACTACGGCTCTGGCGTCACCATCCCTCCGCCGGGGTGCTCTGCCGATGACTTCAATAGTTGTGACTTCGATGACGACGATGACGTCGATCTGAACGACTTCGCCACCTTTGCCATCAACTTCACCGGTTAGGACCCGCCGATCGCCGCTGCGACATCGCTACGGCCGCGACGGTCCACGCCGACGCTGCAGTCTGGGCCACGTGATGGGTTCCGCCCCTTCCGACCGTCATTGAGTAATCAGTGGGAGAGATGGCGGAAGGGCCGCAGTAGTCCCGCAACGGAGTCGCCCTCATTCCGCTTGGCAGCCGGACCGCAAATCGCGGAGCGTCACACCATACTCGACGAATGGTACTTTCCGGGACCCACTCCCCCCGCCGTTGACGTGCGCAGGAGCCGGACAGAGAATTGCGGTTCGGCAGAGCAGACCACCGTGTGCGATTGGAACCACGCATGCCCACCTACTTCGCCCGGAAGTTCACCCGCAAGGCCGAACATGTCGGTCGCGCCGAGAAGACCATCGGCATGGTGATCCTCGCGCTTACAGCCGTCATCGTGATCGCGTTTGCCTACACCGCTTCTACCAATACAGATTACCTCTTCCGCGTGGACCCCGCGCTCCAGGGCTGCATCGAAGAGCCGCGCGAGCTCACCGTCGCCCGCCAGATGCTACCGCCCCTCGGCGATCCAGCCTGGCGACTGGCTGCCGGTCCCACAGCACTCTTCGCGCGCGAACTCGCCACAAGGCCCGCATACCAAGTCGGACTGGATTCACCGATAGCCGGACTGTCTGCCGACCTCACCGCCGCCCTGAACAATTTCGGTGCCTCGTGGGTCTACTGCGGCCGCTACCGGGCAGACGGACCACCGGCGCAGGAGTTCATCGCAGTCGTCTGTGACATGAACACTCCCGCCCAGGCGTTCGGCGTCTGCCACGCACGGCGGCCGGACGGCGCGGCCGAGTTGACCCCCGGCCTCGACGGCTGGCAAGACGCTGACGGCGCGCTCGCCGGTTTCTGTCAGGGCCGCTACTACACGGAGCTGTTCGCCGCTGCCCCGCTGATCGGAGCGACGACCCTCCCGGCCGTCGCGGACGCGATCGCCGCCCGCCAGGTAGACTACGGTCGTCCGTTCTCCGAAGAGCAGTTGCTGCCACCTCAGGGTCGTGTTCCCGGCACGCTTCGATACGTACACCGCGGTGCCCTGGGCGTCGACGGCTTCGACCATGTCTTCCTCGTGGAGCTTGCCGGCGACACCACGGCCTGGGTCGCCGACATGGCAGGACCCCGCGCCGCCGAACGCTTGCGTGAGAAGCTCACATCTTCAGCGCCGCCGCCAGAAAGGCCCGGACGGTACGGCGAGCAGGGCGAAGCCGATATCTCCGAGCCCGACAGCGGCCGCGAAGGCCCTCTCACGCTGATTCCTTGGGGCGGGCGAGTCATGGCCGTATTCAGCTCCGGCCGGCATGTACTTGGCGCTCTCAGTCCTGACCAGCCTAGCGCCGTCGCAGCGGCCATGTCCGCCTACGCCCTCATAGGGCCCGTGGCTGGCGAGTCAGCCACACCGACCAGCCTCGCGAGCACCACAGACGAGGCGGAGAACCCCTTCCCAAGCGCACAGGCAGCCGGATGGCGCCTCCCCCAGCAGATCAGCCGCTATACGCCTGAGAACCTCTACATAAAGATTGACGGCCGCGCCGGACTCTACCTCCAGTACCATGTCGTCGGCCTGACCTTCGGTAGCTATATTCTCGAGGCCGACACCGCCCGCACCATCGACGTCTACTGGTATGACATGGGCGAGCCTCAAAACGCTCTCGGCATCTTCCGCGCCGAAGCCGCCCCCGACGCCGACGCAATCGATTTCGCGCCGCATGGCTACGCCACCGGCGGTGCCGTATTCTTCATCAAGGGAGGCGATTATGTGCAGGTCCTACCCGGCGGCATCGAGCCCGACGATGCAACCGCCGCCATGCACATCGCCCGCGGCATCGCCGATCAGATTGAAGACACCGGCAGAAGCATGTGGGCGGAATCGGTGCTGCCGGCCGAAGCCCGAGTCCCCGGCTCCATCGACTTCATAGCCGAGAACGCTTTCAGCCTCGACTTCCTTACTGAGGTGTATACCGCGAAATACAAGTGGCCCGAAGGCGAGTTTACGCTTTTCGTCCACCGTGCTGCCGACGATGCCGCAGCCAAGACCCTGTTTGATCAGTACGTCCAGGCCATCGAGGACTTCGGACGCATCGTGTGGCGCTCCGATGACGCTGCTCGCCCCCTCGTCGTCGGCAACACCGCCGGCATGATTGACGCCGTCTTCTTCAAAGGCCGCTATCTTGCCGGCGTTGCTGGGGCCCGCGACGCCGATGCCGCCCGCCGGGCGGCCGAGCGGTTCCAGGGGAGGCTCGACAGCCCATGACACAGACGCGCGAGCCACTACAGGCGCCTACGAGCGACTCCCACTTGACACGAAGAGACGTGCTCAAGCGCGGCGCCGGCGCCGTCGTGGGTGGCACGATCGCCGCCGCGGGTGCCGCGTGGCTCTACGACTCCACCGGCGATGCAGGCCTGCCAAAACACGAAGCCGCAGACTTGCGCCTGGCCAACTACTTCGCCGACATCGACTGGCCGTCGTCGCACCCGAACATCAGCGTCGCTGTGGGCAGCGAAGACAGGATCGAGCAGATGGTACGCGCTGCTGTAGGCGGCCTCGATCCGGACCGCGGCCTGGCTCGATTCATTTCCCGTGGCGACACCGTCCTCATCAAGCCCAACGTCGGCTTTGATCGTGGCCCGCACCTCGGAGCCACGACGCACCCCGAAGTGCTCAGCGCCGTCATCCGTCTATGCCGCGAGGCCGGCGCCAGGCAGATCGTCGTGGCCGACAACCCCATCGAGGCGCCCGAGGCCTGCTTCGCCAAGACGCGCCTGCGCGAGGCAACGGAGGCCGAGGGCGGCAAGGTCATGCTACCGTCACAGTTCCGCTTTCAGACCGTCGCCGTTCGAGACCGAGAACCCGACCCCAGCCGCCAGGAAGCCCTGGGGCGGTGGCAGGTGTTCTACACCCCCCTGGCCGAGGCCAACAAGGTCATCGGGCTGGCCCCCATTAAGGACCACAACCTGTGCAGCGCCTCCATG
>CP070685.1:1460265-1469096 GCA_020352895.1 Phycisphaerales bacterium | reverse complement strand
TCCAGGCCACCGACGACCTCAAGACGCTGCTGGGCTACCGGATCAAGGCCTGTGTCGCGGGGAGCGAGCAGATCAAGAAAGCCCTGGCCCGCTACTATCCTGAGGACGCCGGTGATTCGATCACCGCCCTCATCAGCGAGATCGGCGACGACGAGGACCTCTCACGGTTCGTCGGGCGCGGCGAGAGCATCGACCTGGACGACCTGAAGGACATGGTCGAGTCCACCCCGGTCAAGAAGCTGCTGAACCTGGTGCTGCTTCAGGCCATCCGCGACAAGGCCTCCGACATCCATTTCGAGCCCTTCGAGGACGAGTTCAAGCTCCGCTACCGTATCGACGGCGTACTCTATGAAATGGTGCCGCCGCCGCGGCACATCGCCATGGCCATCGCCTCGCGTATCAAGGTCATGGCCAACCTGGACATCGCCGAGCGCCGCGTCCCGCAGGACGGACGGATCGAGCTGACCGTCAGCGGGAACCCGGTGGACCTGCGCGTGGCCGTGCTGCCCACCATGTTCGGCGAGAGCGTGGTCATGCGTATTCTGGACCGGGCCAACGTGGCCCTGGACCTGGATAGAATCGGCCTGCGGGACGACGAGCTGGGCGTTCTTCGTGAGCTGATCCGAAAGCCCAACGGCATCATTCTGAACACGGGGCCGACGGGCTGCGGCAAAACGACCACGCTGTATGCAGCCCTCAGCGCGCTCAACTCGATCGACGTGAAGATCCTGACCAGCGAGGACCCGGTCGAGTACGACATCGACGGGCTGATCCAGTGTCAGATCAACACGGACGTGGGGCTGACCTTTGCCCGATGCCTACGCAGCTTTCTTCGTCAGGACCCGGACATCATTCTGGTGGGCGAGATTCGAGACCTGGAGACCGCCCAAATCTCGGTTCAGGCCTCGTTGACCGGACACCTGGTGTTCTCGACCCTTCATACGAACGACGCCCCCAGCGCCATTGCGCGCCTGCTGGATCTGGGCATGGAGCCGTTCCTGATCACGGCCACCCTTGAGGCGGTGGTGGGGCAGCGGCTGGTGCGGCGGATCTGCACCAGTTGCAAGGAGCAGTTCGAGCCCACCGAGGAGATGTTGATGGAGTTGGAGCTGACCCGGGAGGACACGCGGGGTCGGCAGTTCTTTTACGGGCGAGGCTGCGACTACTGCAACAGCACCGGCTACAAGGGGCGCCTGGGACTCTTTGAATTCATGGTCCTGGATGACCCGTTGCGCGAACTGATCATGAAACACGCCTCGACCAACGTGCTCCGCGCCCAGGCCCGCAAGAAGGGCATGCGCACGCTGCGAGAGACGGGGCTGATGGCCATCTACGAAGGGACGACGTCCATCGAGGAGGTGGTCAAGGAGACCATCGTGGAAGAGACCTGACCGCTCAGGCGGTTGGCGTGGCGAGGTCGGCGGGGCCGGCGCGGGACGAAGGCCGGAACCGACGCGGCCCGCCGAAGTCGGAGTGCGAATCCATGCCGAAGTATCAGTACGTGGCCATGGATCAATCGGGGCAGGAGGTCAAGGACGAGATCGAGGCCGGCTCGACCGAGGACGCCCTGGCCAAGATACGGGGAATGGGGTATTTCCCGACGCGCATCAAGGAAAAGGGCGCCAAGAGGAAAGGCGCCGCCCCCGGGGCCAAGCGCAAGAAGGGCGCCGGCTTCAGCATCGGCGGCGTTCCGCTCAAGGCACTGACCCAGTTCACGCGTCAGCTCTCCACCCTGCAGGACGCGGGCCTGCCCATCCTTCGCAGTCTTCAGATTTTGGAACAGCAGCAGAAGTCCGGCCTGCTCAAGAAGGTGCTCGGCGAGGTGGCCGGCGACGTGGAGGGCGGGGCCACCTTAAGCGAGGCCATGGCCAAGCACCCCAAGGCTTTCGACCGGCTGTACTGCAATATGGTGGCCGCGGGCGAGGCCGGCGGTGTACTGGACGTGATTCTCCGCCGCCTGGCGGACTTCATGGAAAGCGCCGAGAAGCTGAAGCGCAAAGTCAAGGGCGCCATGGTCTACCCGGTCGCGGTCATCCTGTTCGCGCTGGGCATCGTGACGGGCATCATGATTACCGTCGTGCCCAAGTTCAAGGAGATCTTCAAGGACTTCGAGACCGGGTTGCCCAACGTGACCCTGGTGCTGTTGAAGATATCGGACTTCGTGGTCGGCAAGAAGGACGTGGACGGGGACAGGGTGGACACGCTGCCCGGGTGGATCATCATCCTGGTCTCGCCGGTGGCGTTCTATCTGTTGCTCAAGCTGATCCGGCAGTCCAAGGTCGGCAGCTATGCCATGGACGCGATCGCCCTGCGGTTGCCCGTCTTGGGGCAGATCCTCGGTAAGACGGCGGTGGCCCGATTCACTCGGACGCTGGGGACGCTGATCGCCGCGGGCGTGCCCATTCTGGAGGCCCTGAGCATCACGCGCGAGACTGCGGGCAACGCCGTTTTCGCCAAGGCCCTGGGACTGGTGCACGACTCGATCCGCGAGGGGGAGAGTTTCGCCCAGCCGTTGCGCGCCTCCAAGGTGATTGACGGCCTGGTGATCAACATGATCGACGTCGGTGAGGAGACCGGCGAGCTGGACAAGATGCTGTACAAGGTGGCGGACAACTACGACGAGGAAGTCGATGCCCTGGTGGGCAGTCTGGTGAGTCTGCTGGAGCCGGCCATCGTCGTGGTGCTGGGCACCATCGTCGGGTTCATCGTCATCGCCCTGTTTCTGCCCCTGGTGAAGCTGATCAACTCGGTGACCGGCGGTGGGGCATAATCCCCGGCCCGACGCGGAAGCCGAGCCCGAACAATGGAGCCTTTCCGATGAGTCGACGTGAGTCATTCCGGCGTGGCTGCCGAAGGGGCGGGTTCACCCTGGTCGAGCTGCTGGTGGTCATCGCTATCATCACGGTGTTGATCGGGATCCTCTTCCCGGCGCTGCGGGGAGCCCGCACCAACACGAAAATCACGGCTTCGAGAGCCCTGCTGTCGGCCCTGGACGCGGGCATCGCCAGCCTCAAGGCGGACAACACGTTTGGCGGCACCCTGCCGCCCTCCCGGTCTGACTCGCTGCGTGACTCGTCGCAATCAGGCACTCGGGTGGTGGCGAATCCGCACGCGGCTGCTGCCACCAGCGATATGCTCGAGGATCCGCCCTCTGCGGCCGGCCAGGCCAGACTGCTGGGACTGTCTGGGGCGTCGCTGTTGGTTTGGGCCCTGGTGGGAGCGGACCTGGAGGGCACGCCGGGCCTGAAGGACCTGGACGGAGACGGATACTGGTACGATGACCAGTGGGGCGGGACGGCGACCAGCGTTTCGGCCGGTGGCACCGGGCTCTACGGCCGTCTGAGCACCGGCTCGGGGGCGCCACTCTACCCGCGGGCTCCGGCGTATATGGAGTTGGGCAAGATCAGCAAGAACATCACGCCGCCGGTCAACCCGGAGGATCCGGACAACGACACCTACAAAGTGCCCTCCGCTCGCGACGACGTTCACAAGGTCATCGGCACGCGGGTCTTCCTCGATGAGTGGAAGCAGCCTGTGCTGTATTACAAGGCCAACCGCACCGACCGCCAGATGATCAACATGGATAGCGGCTACCGGACTGCGTCGTCGTACGGTGTGTACGATCCATTTGACAACAACTTCTGGACGGGCCTGGCAGACCAGTTTGGCTCCAACACGCCGACTGCGCCGAACCAGGCCATCGATATGGGCGACTGGTTCGATCGCGACAACAACATCATTCACCCACTGTCCCAGGTGGCCAACGATCCCAATGCCCCTGGACCGTCGCAGCCAAACACGTTCGAGGCGTTCATTCGGGACAAGACGCTGAGCGCCCGCACCTGGCCGGTCAACCCCAAGAGCTACATCATCATCATGGCCGGGCCGGACCATATGTACGGCACGGAGGATGACATCACCAACTTCTAGCGGCGAGCGCAACCAGATGCAGGCCCGGCGAGAGAAAGAACGAGGCGTGAGGCGAGGCCTGCCCGAGGCCTTTGCGCGGTCTCTGCGCTCGGGCTTCTCGCTGGTCGAGCTGATCGTGGTCATGTCCATTCTGATCGTGGTCATGTCGCTGGCCATCGGGGCGGGCAGCGCCGTGATCGAGGCGAATCGGCGAAGCCTGCAACAGGCTAGTTTCGAGATACTCGACCAGGTGCTGGAGGACTTTGCCCGGCAGAACCTGCTGAAGGCCTACCTGGATGAGGATGGTGCGGGGCAGCTTTCCTGGAAGGGTTTCTACGGCAAGTATCCTCCGATGGACCTGAGCGCGGTCAGGCCGGGATTCAACTCCGGTGCGGTGTCCGAGGACATGAATCTGGCTGGCCGGAATCTGCATCAGCGAATCATGGGGCAGTTCACCACCCCGATTCCCGGCGTCTTGCCCGGGGCGCGACTGCGAGAAGGATTGAGCGACGCCTCATTCGACGTGGCCAGTACGGCCACGGCGTTCGCCCATGACGATACTGAGTCGTTTCTGTTCTACGTGCAGTACTACTCTCCGGCGAACGCGGCCCGCCTCGAAAAGCTGGCCGAGGGAATGGTCATTAACGCCGACGAGGACTGGGTGGACCTGGACAACAACGGCCTGCCCGAGGAAGGGGACATCGCCCTGAACGAGTTGCGGGATGTATGGGGCAACCCCGTGCTGTACATCAACGATTGTCGCGACCGGTTCGACAACGTGAGCACGAGCAGCGCGGGGGCCGACGGGCGGATTGACAATCCCTTGCTGGAGGCCAACAACGGCAAGCCGGTTTTCGTCTCGCCCGGCCCGGACGGGTACTTTACGGCTCAGGACGTGGTCGGTCCCGGGGTCGAGGCGCCGCCCACGGATCCCCTGGCCGATAACATCTACAGCATACCGCGAGCGCTGGTCGAGCGGCTGGATCCTGCGGTCCTGAACGATCTGCTGCGCTACGACTTCACCACGAGCAGGTGGAAGCCACGATAGGGCCCCCGGACTGGAGTGGTCCTGATCGCGGCATTTCCCCCGACACTTGGGAAACGTGTAGGATAGGGCGGCCGTCGAGCCACGCGGTGTTGGTACGCTTGCAGGACGGGCGGAGATGACGGAAGCGGTGGACAAGAGACGGACTGGCGGTGCCGGGCGGGGCGATCTCGCGTGTTCCGGTACGGCCTCCCCGCGCGGCTTCACCCTGGCCGAGCTGATCACGGTGATGGCCATCGTGGTAGTGCTGTTGGCCGTGGCCCTGCCCACCGTGCAGAACTTCAATCTGGCAGGCCAGTTCTCCCAGATGCAGGCCACGATGGCTAGCCTGACCACCGCGGCCATGATCCCTTCGTATGAGCAGACGTCCGGGCTCTTGGTGATGCGGGCACGTAAGCGTCCGGCCCAACAGCCGGGGCCCAACGTGGACCCCGAGTACGACAACCCGGCCCTGAACTACCAGGAGGTCCGCGTTGTGACGCGGGCGCCGTACCCCGATCCGCCGGCGTACGTGAAACTGTCGGGCACCATGATCGATCGCGACGATTTTACGCAGCAGCCGTTTTACCGCATGGCGGACAGGAGCGCGCCGACGCGGCTGGCGGAGCTGACCTGGCTGGCCCCGGACTACGTCACGGCCACGAGGCCCGGAGGGTTCGTCCCGGAACTCGACGACGGCGAGTTCGCCAACGAACGTCTGGCCGATCCGTACACGGAGATGTTCCCCGCCGGCGGCGGCCAAACGGATGATGAATCCCTGGTGAATGCGTTTTTCCTGCTGTATTGCCGCGGCGAAGTGGTGCGGGAGCCGCCGGGCCCCCTGGGCGAGAACCTGGCCTACAGTTTCGTCAACAACACCGCCAGGGCCTACATCGGATCGGGGAGCAACCTCGCCTTTAATCCACAGGGCATGATCAAGATCAATCACTCGTCGGCCCGCGGTGCCTATGTCTACGAGCGCGGCGCGCTGTTGGACATCACCAGGACCTCTCTGAGTCAGACGGCCGAGGATCGGCGAAACTACCTCCGAGAGGAGGCCCGCGTTCTGTACTCCGCGCGCTTCGGCGGAGATCTGGTGGAAGGATCGATGGGAGAACAGTGACCAGGCTTGGCAGCACACCTGTTGAATGCGGGGGGGGCGTGAAGCGCCGCAGCGCCCACGGGCGCGCTTCGCGTATGGGCTTCTCGCTGGTCGAGCTGATGATCGCCACCGTGATCCTGGGGAGTGGTCTGGTCATGGTGGCGACGATCTTTCCGGTGGCGGTGGACCAGACCCGCGAAGCGGTGCAGATGTCCATCACGCAGTCGGTGGCCAAGTCGGCCGAGCAGGTCCTGCGCCTGCGGATGAGGACGGCCATCGGGACGACCGGCACGGAGGCGTTGAATTCTTCGCACCTTCCCGGCGACCGGCCGCACGAAAGCGACTCGCCCGTGGGAACGACGGTTACGGACGCTACGCCGAGCAGCATTGCCGAGCCGACGACGCCTAGCAGCTACGACGCGGACCCGTCGAGACTCGGGTGGCAGAAGGTAGCCTCCCGGCATCCGCGGTGCTTCCGGGTCATCCGGTGCTGCAACATGGTTCACGCGCCCACGGACGAGGACAACGTCGGTTACTTGACGCCCGCGACGCCCGGCGAGCCTTTGTACGATCCACGGACCGAGGCCATGCTCGAAGGTTTTATCGGCGGCATGGCCCTTCCCGGAATCATCAGCGAGTTTCGCTACTTCCTCGCCCCGGCAGTGTCTCCGGCCAACCCAGCCTTTGCGGACACGAATCCGAACGTCTCTCCACATTGGATCGGGCAGATTGATCCCGCTCGCACGGGAACGTACCCGCGGATCGACATTGTGGACCGGGTCTTTCCGCGCGTGGAGCCTAGACGGCCGCAAGAGCCGCTGGACAACAACTCCAGCAACGGCTACCCGCGGTATAACGACATCGTCGAGGCGAGCACGCGGCGGTATTGCTGGGTGGCCTTGGGCGCGCCGGCCGAGGGCAGCGCCGGTCCGGAGGGTCGGCCCTATCAGCTTCGGGTCGTGGTGATGTATCGCGGCGAGCTGACCTCACGATACGGTTCGCAGGACGCAATGTTCAGCAGTCAATATCGCCACACGCGTCCCACAGCGTTGTCGACGGCAGAGGACACGGTGTTCCCGCGGCCGTGGCTTGTGAAGTTTGACGACGGCAACGCCGCGACGTTCCCGGACACGAACTACACGGCCACGCCTGTGCAGACCAGCCCGGCCACGGTTCTGGCTGCCGGCACGATTATCTGTCACAATAACGTCGGCGATCTTCTCCCGCCCGGGGCGATCTTCGTGGACTTCGAGTTGGGTAAGAGCCACACGGTCTTACAGAACATCCCCTACGCGCCCAATCCCCTCAACTACCGCCAGTTGCTCGTGACGCCCAATCCGGACCTGCAGGTGCCCGACGCGTACGCCGCTTCGCTTCCGCCTCTGGACGGGATGCAGTACTGGTACCCGGATTTCCCAGACTACGCCTGGGTGATGCCGCCGCCGATCGTTCGCACGGGTAGCGGGGCCACGGATTATTACTTCGAGGGCAAGTGCCCGGTGCAGGCCGTGTTCGAAAGCCAGATCGACCGCGAGACGGCAGGATGATGAGACCACAGGTGCGACAACGCGGCAGACTGCGCGGCTTCACGCTGGTGGAGTTGATCGTTTCCATGGGCGTGCTGGTCGGGTTGATGACCATGGTGGGCATGATCTTCACCATGGCCACCAACGCGGCCTCCGCCGGCACGGCCAACATGAGCGTGTACAGGATGCTGCGCGCGGTCCGCGAGGTCATCGAGGCTGATCTAAGACACTTCGACCCGGGTTCCGGCGCTATGGCCATTTACGGGTGGGAGCAGTTGGCCTTCGCGTCGACGGACGACCGGGCCAGCGACCGATCGCTGAACGCCAGTCGCACGCCGTACAACGATCCCGAGCGCGACTATCGCGCGCCCTTCGAGTATCACCGGGCCGACGTGCTCATGCTGGTAACCAGCGCCTCGACGGAGCCGTACGCGGTGGACGCACCAGGCCTGGAGGGAACGGGGCAGATTCTGGTTTTCGGGCACGCGGATCTGGGGGAGATCCTGGTCAACGATTCGGTGGATCCGGCCGACCACACCTGGGAGGCTGCGAGCCGGTTTCGTCGGTTGGAGAACGGGCGGCTGGTGGTGAGCTCGCTGGGGCTCGTCGTCGGCGATAAGCCCTCTTCGCTGCCGGCCTCGCGCTGGCATCTGGCCCGCAGGGCCACGGTCTTCACTCCGATGGACACGGATGATCCGCAGGCGATTGGGTGGACCGATCCGCAGTACCGCCTGAACAACGCCAACGATCGGGACCGCGTGTATCGCGCGGGCGGCGGAACCAACAACGGCGACGGGTATCCCGGCGGCGATCTGCTGGACGAGTTCGACATCGAAGAGGCCCTGAGCCTTTGGGCGGCGAGCATCGAGGGCATCCCCGATGAGTGGTACTACCCCGACGTGAATTGGCCCGACCGGCGCACGGTTCTGGATGAGACGCCGCCGCCTGGGCAGCAGGGCCGCATGGCCTACCATTTTCTGCCGGGGTGCGTGGACTTCAAGGTCGAGCTGACCTTCGATGACCCGCGGATGGTCTGGCTGATGAACATCGAGAGCCCCGGGCAACCTCCGATGCACTGGTTCACCGTTCCCAGTGGCAAGCGCCTGGAATGGATTCGGGGGCAGGCGGTCGAACTGAACGATACCAAGAATCAGAACGCCACACAGCCTCCCAGCAATCAGTCGTGGCAGAACGTGCTGGGGCGGGCTTACGGGGGCGGGATCTTCCCGCCCAGGCTCGATCAAGGCACGCCGCCGAATCCGCAAGAGCC
>CP070685.1:1454258-1460165 GCA_020352895.1 Phycisphaerales bacterium | reverse complement strand
GGCCCGCCCGCGCCGGCATGTGGATCGCCCTGGCGACCAGCCTCAAGCTCTACCCCGCGCTGCTCGTCCTGCCGCTGCTGGTCCGCCGGGACGGGCGAGGCCTGGGCGCCTTCGCCGTCTTCCTGATCCTCTTCGGCCTGGTCGCGCCGCTGCTGGTCATGGGCCCGGCGGACGGCCGGGACGCCACGAAGCAATTCTGCGCCGACATCCTCGCTCCCTTCTTCGCCGACGACGAATACGCCGACCGGGAAGTGTTCGTTCAGTTCAACCAGTTCAGCCCCTCCAACCAGAGCCTGTTCGGCGTGCTTTCGCGCTGGCTCGCCCGCGGCTCGCTGCCCGAAGACGAGCCCTTCGCCCTCTCCCTGGCTGACCTGAGCACCACCACCGTCCGTCGCATCGCCCTGACCGTCTCCCTCATCCTGATCCTGATCATGATCGCCGTCACGCTCCGCCGCCCCCGTCGCGAATCCTGGTCCGAGGCCGTCGTCTGGTGCCTACCCATCGTTGCCGCGAACTTCATCTGCCACGTGGCCTGGCACCACTACTACGCCGTGCTCACCATGCCCTATGCCCTGGCCGCCGCCGCCCTGGTCATCCTGCCCGCCGGCCGCAATCGACTCCCGCTGGCGGTCGTTCTGGGACTCGCCGTGGCCTGCAACTGGCTTCATTTCGCCGTGTTCTTCTGCCGACAGATGGGACTGCTGCTGCTTTCCAGCCTCCTGCTGTGGGTGTTTCTGGCCCGCCTGGCCGCCCTAGGTCTCCCCGAAACCCTGCCGCAGGATGACAACGCTCGGGAAGAATGCTAAACTTGTGCAAGCGCGTATCCCGAGTCCGGGCTCAGATCGATTCACTGCGAGGTGTTTCCATGATTAGCCGTACGATCCTTACGCTCGTCCTGACGGCCTGTGGCCTGTCCGCCCTCCCGGCCGTCGCCCAGGAGGTCGAACAGCCAGCCGAGCCCGATCGCGTACCTCTCACCGCAAAAGCAGTCGTCGTCCAGGGCCGCGTCTACCAGGCCCCGGTCGGCGTCCAAGCGACCGACACCGACGCATGGACGCATGTCAACGAGGGCGACGAACTGGCCGCCGGTACACAGATCCGCGTCTCCATCCGCAGCACTCTTATGCTCCACTACGGCGACGACACCGTCATTCAGCTCAAGAGCATGACCCTGGCCAGCCTCGACGACCTTTGGCGAACCGAGAACAGAAAGCACAGCAAGATCGGCCTGGCCTACGGCGCGATGCGCGGTTCCGTCCGAGAGAAGGAATTGCGCACCGACATGATCATCGAATCACCCACGCTCACCGCCTCCAAGGAGGGCACCGAGGACTTCGGCATCCGGGCCATGCGTGGGTCGCGCTGGTGGCGGGCCGAAGGACCGCGCGTCGGCACCATCGTGGTCCGCGACATGGGTACCGGGCAGATGACGCGCCTGAGCTTCAGCCAACTGGCCAATTACTTCAACATCGGCCTCCCTGCCGTCGGGCGAAACCTGATCGACCAACTCGTTAACCTGTACGACCCGGAGTACAAGAGCAGCGGCGAGGAGACTGCCGATTACTACACCAACACCGGCGTGGCCGTCGTCGGTCCGGGCCTCGGCTACGAGGCCTGGAACGTGGCCCAGGGCGATCCCGGCCGTGGCGCGTTGTCACCGTTTGACACCTCTCCGCTCGGCCTCCTGGCGGAGCAGGATCTCTCCGTGCTCTTCCGGCAGGTCGAGAGTCGCTTCGGCACCGGGCCCTTCCCGCGCTCGTCCGGGGCCCAGCGGGCGATTCTGCGAAACACACAGCGGCACCGCTGACGCCGTCTTGCGTCAATCATTCGGCCTCGACATACTCCCCACGAGTAACGGCGTATGACCGCCGCCGATCTGTGGCGCGCCCGATCCAGGCAACGGGGTCGCGTCCGCGCCGTCTGTGGTTTGAACGCTGGTCGATCGACATGCTCTCCTCGCTCACCAAAACGCAGTCCCGCGGCGTGATCATCGGCGTCGTCGCCACCGGCCTCGTCCTGTCCCTGCATCTCGGCCACGCATTGCGTGGCGCCGAGGACCTGGCCTATGACGCACGCATGCGCTATTTCAACCCCATCGCCGAAACCGACCGCATCGTGCATATCGACCTTACCGACCAGTGCTTTGACGAAATCGCGCCCTGGCCGTGGCCGCGACGGCTGACCGCCGACCTGATCCTCGCACTGCATGAACTCGGCGCGGAGTACGTCGCCTTCGATATCGAGTTCAAGCGCCCCCACGATCCGCGCCACGAAGTTGAGCAGGGCTATGCCTGGGAGACGATTTACGACGACGACGAGCTGGTCGCCGCCATTCGCGAGGCCGGCAATGTCTTCATTCCCTTCTCCTTCAAAACACTCCCGCCCGGAATCACACTTCGGCAGACCCACGAGCGTGCCGCCGAGATCATCGCTTCCGACCCGAACATCACCCAGAACGAGTTCGGCCGCCAGTTAGGCGAACTCGACCGCTTTGGCACGCGCGGGCTGATCCGCTTCCGGGAGGCCCAGCTTCTGCGTCGGCGTTTCGCCACGCCGCGGGAGGAGCTGGCTGCCGCGCTCGACGTGCCAGCCGAGGAGATCGACGCCGTGTGGGCCGGGGTCAAGGACACCGTGGCCCGCGAGCTGGTGGGTAACTACCTGACCGAGCACCCCGACGCCGACTTCGAGCAGTTGCAGACTGATTTGCTCGCCGAGCCGTCGGGCGAGCCCTCGGACGCCCCCGATCCGGGCGATGTGGAGGATCTTCAGGATGCCCTGCGGTGGTACCGCGCCACGCAGGCCGTCCTGAAGCACACTTCCACCCGCATCGAGGCCCCTCCTGGCCGCATCCCCGAAGCCATCGAACTGCGTCCCCCCCTCGAATCGGTGGGACTGGCTGCGGCCGGAACCGGATTCGTCGCCTTCGAGGGAGAGCGCAACGTGGTGCGAACCACGCCGCTTCTCGTCCGTTACGGCGATCACGTCATCAAGCAGCTCGGCTTTGCCGTCGCCTGCCGCCTCGCGGAGATCGAGGACACTGACATTCGTGTGACACCAGACGGCGTGCTCGAGTTCCGCGATCCCTCGGCTCCGGACCGGCTGTTGCGCGTTCCACTCGACGAGCGCGGTGCCGTGCCGATCAACTTCAGCCCCGGTCGCGCCGTCGCGGGTCGAAGCCGCGAGGCCCGCTGGCTCGATTCCTTTCAGCACCTGCCAGCCAGCCGCGTCATGAGGATTCCTTTCTATCGCCGGCAGATCGAGCGACATGACCGTACCTGGACGTTGGCGAACGCCCGTGCCATCGAGCTGGCGCTCACCACGGCGGCGGCCGAAGCCTATCGACAGAAGGTCGCCGAGCGAAACCGGCTCCGCCGGGAGCCCCCTTCGCCGGAGCGGGACGCCGCCTGGACTGCGCTGGAGGCCGAGATCACAGCCGCCGAGAAGGAGGCCCGCCAGGGCATCCAGGTCAACTTCGCGGACATCCAGGGGCTCGAGCCGCAGGATGACGCGGAGGCGCGCGATTTCGCCACGATTCGGGAACTGCACGCGGACCTCGTCGAGGGTCGGCTCCAGACCGAGCGGCAGCGAGCCGAGGCGAAGTACCGCCAGCGTATCGGCGCCACGCTCGCCGAGCTCGGGGGGCTCATCAACGGCAAAACCTGCATCGTCGGCTACACGGCCTCGGCCATCGCCGACATGAAGCCCACGCCGGTATACGACATCGCCCCCGGCGTCATGGTCTACTCCAACATCGTCAACCAGGTGCTCGCCGGGCGCATGCCACGCTTCGCGCCTTTGTGGGTCGATCTGCTGGTCCTGGTCTTCTGCGGCTTGAGCATCGCGGCCGTCGCGGCCTCCGCCCCAGCCATCACCAGCGCCCTGGTCTGGCTGGCTGCCAGCCTGGTCTTCGCCGCCCTCAACGTGCTGGTCTACCGGCAGAGCGACATATTTATGGCACTCATCGCCCCCCTCGCCGCCATGCTGGTCTCCTGGGGCGCCGTCACGGCATACCGCCAGCTCACCGAGGAGCGCTCCCGGCGCCGTTTCTCCAAGGCCCTGGCGGCCTACGTCTCGCCCGCCGTGGCCAGGCGGCTCAGCCAGCAGGTCGCCAAACTGGACATGTCTCCCGTCGCCCGCGAAGTCACCTGCTTCTTCAGTGACCTGAAAGGGTTCACCACCCTCAGCGAGCGGCTCGGTGCCGGCCGCACCAAGGCCGTACTGAACCCCTACCTCGAGGCCATGAGCGATGTGCTCCATCGCCACGACGCCATGATCAACAAGTTCATGGGTGACGGCATCTTCGCCTTCTTCAATGCTCCGATCTTTGCCTGCCCCAACCACGCCGAAAGAGCCTGCCAAGCCGCCCTGGCCGCTTTCGACGCCCTCGAAGAGCTCAAGGCCCATCCGCCCGCTGGCGCTCCCGCCGAAGAGATGCGGCTCTTGTCCATGCGCGTCGGCCTGGCCACCGGTACCGTCTTCGTCGGCGACTACGGGAGCGACACCAAACTCGACTACACCGCCATCGGTGATTCGGTGAACCTCGCCGCCCGCCTCGAACCGGCCAACAAGGTCTTCGGCACGCGCATCGCGCTGCCGGAGTCCACCCGGAGTCTGGCCGGCGACCGGTTCACTTTCCGCCGACTCGGCCTTATCCAGGTCGTCGGCAAGACCGAAGGCGTGCCCGTCTACGAACTCCTGGGACCAGCCGGCCAGGTCGCCGAGCAGCACCGCAAACACGCGGAAGCCTTTGAGCAAGCCGTCGAGGACTTCGAGAATCGCGAGTTTGCGGCCGCCCGATCGGGATTCGAGCACTGCCGGGCCTTGCGCCCCGACGACGTTTGCGCTGAACGCTATCTGCAAATGATCGCCGAGCTGAAAGCCCACCCCCCCGGCGACGACTGGCTGCCGGTCATCGAGCTGACCCAGAAGTAGCCGCGGTCCCCGCACGCCGGCTCCGGACCGGCCCGCGTTGCCGGAAGGCCGCACAAATGCTATGGTTTCCATCTGCGAGGCCAAACCGAGGTGCGAGGCACCGGCACCTCAACCCACACAGGGATGTTGGCGGGGCGGAGGCCGCGCACAGTCGAGGTGGGCCGCGGCCACCGCAGGGACAGCCAGCCGAGGCACCCCCGCAGGTTCGTACAAGACGTACAAGAAGCGCATCCGGTCACGGCAAGACCCAACGCCAACGCCGATGCCGCCCGGGACCGAGCGTCAAGACACACCAGGCCGCAGATACAAGGAGCGTACGACATGCCAAAGATGAAGGCCGTAGTCAAAACCAGACCCGAAATGGGCGCCGAGTTCATGGAACGCGACATGCCTAGGCTCCTGCCCGACTGGGTCATCGTCAAGGTGCGGGCCACGTCCATCTGTGGCACCGATGTTCACATTTATAAGTGGGACCCCTGGTCGGACAACCGTATCGGCAGGAAGGCTCTGCCCCAGACGCTCGGGCATGAGGTCGCCGGAGAAGTCGTCGAGATCGGCCCCCACTGCAAGCGCATCAAGGTCGGCAACTACATCTCCGCCGAAACCCACATCTACGACCCCGGCGACCTGACCTCGCTGCTCGGCGTGCTCCACGTCGGCAAGAACATGAAGATCCTGGGCGTGGACTGCGACGGCGCCTTCGCCGAGTTCTTCGCAGTGCCTGAGGCCGTCTGCTGGCCGAACGACCCGTCCATCCCACCCGAGATTGCCACCATCCAGGAGCCGCTCGGCAACGCCACCTATGCGATCCTCGGAGAGGATGCCGACGTGGCCGGCAAGACCATGGTCATCACCGGCGACGGGCCCATCAGCCTCTTCGGCATCGGCGTGGCCCGGGCCTGCGGCGTGGCCAAGATCATCCACTTCGGCAAATACGACTTCAACATGGAGATCGCCCGCAAGATGGGCGCCGAC
>CP070685.1:1436509-1454158 GCA_020352895.1 Phycisphaerales bacterium | reverse complement strand
AGTCGAGTGCCGCGAGACGATGCCCATGACCCGCAGCGGCTCGCGATCGCGCCGCGCGTACCGCTCGACCCACCAGGCCACGTCGCGCCCCTCATACCGCTCCTGCAATGCTGCGGCCGAGCGCTGCGTTACTTGCTCGCGATGCTGCACGATGCGTTCCTGCACGCGCTGTATGTCGTCGACGCGAGAGATATCCCAGGTCGGCTGCGTGATCCGCCACGCCGGTATCGGATACAACGGGTTTTCCCGGAGGAACTGCTCCTGCTGGTCGAGGCAGTTGGGCCCCACGAACAGCAGCACGCGGCGGTCTGCCAGCCACGCTGTCCAGTCGTGCAGGTGCATCGCGGCCGCCAACTCGGTGGCACTCGGCGCCAGAATATGAATGCAGCAACTGAAATCCAGGAAGACCTTCTCCGTCTCCATGTAGGCGCGATTGATGATCCAACCCGGGCCGACGCCGTAGATCATCAAGCAGTTGCCCGCCGCGAAGCTGCCCCCGGCCGGCTGCATCTGTTCGGCGGCGCGCTGGTGGTCCCCGAACGCCGGCAGCCACATTCCCAGCCCCGCGCCCTGCGCCCACCGAATCTGCCAGTTGCCGTCCGCGCACTGGTACAGCTCGAAGGAATTGCGGCATGAGTTCCAATGCAGCCTGAGCTGCGCGCTCAGTTCCGGGTATCGCGTCTGCATGGCCCGCAGATTGGCCGACCACTGGCTGGTCCGCTTGCCCCAGGGGATCGCCCCGGTCTCGCCCTGACAGCCCCTTGTCATCCATGCCGTCAATGGTTCCAGCCCCAGCCGGTTCAGCCCACGCACCAGCTCGCCGGCCACCTCAGAGTCGTCCGGGCACTGGCAAACGTACTTCCACGCCAAATCCACGCCAGGATACAAAAGCCCCGCGCGCAACTGATCCAGCGCGGCCCTACGGGCCTGTTCCAACGATACAGCAGCTTGCGTCATCTCAGACAATCCCCGCCTCCAGACACACAGGCGATGCGGCCTCGCTCCGCGCGCACCTACACCGCTGGGCTGTTCCTATAATCGACTCCCTCACGCGTACGCGGCCACTCAAACTCTGTGTCAGAAGCCCTCCACGGCGTGCCCCCGCGCGCAGCGCTTGCGGGCCGGGCGGCGCCCCTTCTGTGGGCCATTTCACCACGGCCGCAGTCAAATCACCCACTCGTTCATGAGACTTGCGTTAGCGGGCCACCGTCGCCACCGTCGTCGCATCAAGATTCGTTCGAACCCACGGATAGTACGGAAGCTTTCCCAGTTTGACATGCGCGCCATTATGGGCGGCCGTGCTGGCGGGCCGTGGGATGACTGCGTATGCGGACGTCACCGATTTGCGACAACACCGTGGCACGGTTCTTGCCCTAATCTTGCGGGGGTAAATGCCATGACCGCGTTCTCGGACAGACAGTACGTGCCGCCGGCTTCACCCGGCACAGTGGATGCCGTCGGCGATTACAGGGAAACGGACCGATGGATTGAGTTCGCCCGCGCCGGTTGCGCCGTCCCTGGCAGCAAGCGCGAACAGGCGGGCGAACTCGTCTGCGGCCTCCCGTTCAATCTGGCCGTTCAGGACCGCCACGGACAGGAACGTGTCCACATGGTCCGGAGTCACAGCCTCTCCGACCACGCCGTGGTCCTCTTCTCTCGCCAGAAGATGCGCCTGTATGACGAAGTACGCCTCCAGCTCGACGACGGCACCGACCGCGCCTGGGTCCGCGCCCGCGTGACCCAGAACACCAACACGGTGGGCGGCCACCTGGTCCGCCTCGAGTGTGTCGAACCGGCTGCGGTGGGCGTCTGAGTGTCCTACTTCACGCGGAACCTGGCGAGGACCGGATTGTGATCCGATCCTGAGTACTCCACCGTGCCGGCCCGGATGGAGAACGAGCCCTGCACGTAGCGCTGGGCCATCCCTGGAGAGCACAGGATGAAATCGATCATGGAGCGATACGGCTCCTTGTTGTACGTGATGCGCTGATCGTCGGGGAGCTCGTCCGCGAAGCACTTCAGACCGGTGGAGCCCGAGCCCACGATGGTCTTGAGCGTTGGGCTGCCCCAATCGTCGTTGAAGTCGCCGCACAGGATGATCCGCGCCTCCGGGTCGGCCGACAGCCGCTCGTCCAGCATCTTGCGAACGTACGTCGCCTCCGCCAGGCGAATCACATCGGACGCCTCACCGCCCGACTTGCTCTTGAGGTGCACGACCCAGACTTCGAACGGAACGCCTCCGACCGGCCGCACCTCCACGCAGAGCAGGTCCCGGTTGAACTGCATCAGCTTGCCGGTCTCATCCGGAAAGGTCACGTGACGGTGCGATACCACCCGCCCCAGCGGGACTCGCGACACAAGACACACGTCGATGCCCCGCAGGTCATTCCCCTCGAAGTGTGCCACGTGCTCATATCCGAGCTCCGCGCAGAACACCTCCAGGAAACGACCGAGGTACCCGCGGGTCTCGACCTCCTGCAGAGCCAGCACGTCCGGGGATATCTCCCGGATCACCTTGGCCAGCCGCTCCAGCTCTTCTCGCGGCTTGACCCGCGTGTACTCGTCGTTGTGATATGGATCATCTTCGGCGTCGAACAGATTCAGAATGTTGTATGTGGCGACGGTCAGCTCCGCCTTCGGCTCGGCCTTGGGGGCCTGATATGCCGGCACCTGCGGCGGCTCACTCAACACCTCGATCCGATCGGGCGTTCCCACGAATACCTGCGGCTGGCCCGCGTAGGTGGTGATCATTCCCCACACGCGCACGTACTTGCCCACGTACATCAGGCTCGGCGGTTCAGGAAAATTCGCCAGCTTCTCCGTCGGGATCACGATCGTGAATCCCCAGTGCTTCGTATCCTCGCCGATTCGCAGCAGATACAGGTGCGAGAGCTGGTTGAAGTCCACCACCTTGCCGCTGACACGGGCCACGCGGCCGACCACGTGCCCCGCATCCTTCCAGCTCACTTCCGGCCGCCCTTCCTCCGGCCGAATCACGGGGCCCTCCGCCCGTATCGCCGACGCGCTCGCGACAAGCGCCAGCACCGCGGCCAGCGGCGCGCCCACTCGCCTCGCCTGCCATCCACCTATCGTCCTCTTGTCAGTCATCATGCCGTTACTCCAACTCACCTTGAAGGGTACGCGTCCCTGCACGTCCTGTATGTCCCGTCATTCTACACGTGGATGTCACTGTACACGAAGCCGCCCGTTCTGCCAGTCCCGCCCCGTCCTGGCGCGAGCGAAGGCCGCGCCGCGGTCTCCCGCGACGCGGCCTTGGTTGTCATGCAGCCGCCGAACCCGGTGGATTCGGCGATGGCCCGACCGGCTACGGCAACACGCAGTCCGGCACGGTGTAAGTCGTGGTCAGGCCATAGAACGTCGCGAACGTGGCGAAGTCACCCAGGTCGACAGTGGTGTCGCCGTCCATGTCGCTGCACTCGAAGGCCGACGCCGAGCAGTCGCCGCCCGGCGCGGTGAAGCCGTAGCAGACGGCAAAGGTGGCGAAGTCGCCCAGGTCCACGGCGGCGCCGCTCTGGTCAATGTCGCCGCAAACGCAGCCGGGCTCCACTGCTTCCTGGTACGGCTTGAGGTACAACAACTGGCCAAAGAACTGGTTGTCGTTCACCTGCCAGACCACGTCATAGGGGAGCACGGAGATGCCGGCATTGGCGTTCAGCGTCATGCTGCCCGCGGCGTAGTTGATGGCGATGACCTCATAGAAGCCGGGGACCGTCGTGCCGTTGCCGGAAATGATCTCCAGCGAATCGCGCAGGTCCACGTTGGCGATCTCGGCCGGGGCCTGCGCCGTGAAGGTGAATCCGTTCGCCCTGCCAAACCTTCCTTTGGCCTTCAATCCGTCGTTAATCAGCGGATCGGTGCTCGACGGGCCACACGCGCCCGTGTAAACCGCGATCACCGTGTTGTAGAACAGGTCGTTGTCGTTCGGCTCGGCCGTGTCCGGGTCGTTCGGCGTGCTGCCGCACGCATGAACCGTCAGCGTGCAGTCCTTGTCCGGCGTGTAGGAGTACCACACGCTGTGCGAGTTTCGCCGCGGGCCCGTGCTGACCCCGTCAAACAGGATCGTGCAGCTCTGCAGCGGATCCGACTCGGCCAGCGTCGCGACGGTGGTGTCCTGCACGACCGGAGCGAATGCCACATTGCCGACGGGGATCACTGTCGCCCCCGTGCACTCGTCATCCGCAAGCAGGGCCGCGTTGCCATCGGTGCCGAGGTCCCCAAGCCCATCGTTACACTCGAGGTAGAAGTCCAGTTGGCCGCCCGGGCCGTTGAACGTGCGGCTGGTCACCTCGATGAAGTACGTCTCCCCGGAGGTGGCTTCCATGGTCAGCCACGCATCGGAGAAGTCGTTCGGTGGATTGGCCGGGCACTCGCCGGTGTTGTCGTCGTTGCAGGCCTCTTCGACCAGCCAGTTCTCCGGCGGGGTCTCGTCGATCAGGGTCGTCCCGGCGAACACCACGCCGCTGTTGGTCAGGGGCCCGGTCGGATCAAACTCCGGCACGCCGGTATCCACGCCCGGCAGCACTCCTTCCACCAGCGAGTTCGATCCGATGGTGCCGTTGGCCGGCATGCCGCTGGCTCCGATGCTGTTCATCTCAGTCAGGAACGTCTCGACCCCGTTGTCGTCGGTCCAGGAGTCATACTCCGACACGATCAGGTCGATCTCCCAGCACGGCGGGCTGGTAGCGGGCACCAGCGAAGCCCGGAACAGTCCGATCCCGGTCTGCGTGTCGCTGATCTTGTACGGGCAGATGAAGAACACGTTTTCGTAATTGTCCAGCGTGGGGTTGCTGAACGGATACGTCTCGGTGGTGGTGCCGTACCCCAGAATCCAGGGCACGCCGTCCGTCTGACAGTTCACCGGGTCCCAGGCCTGCCCGTGATAGGCTACCACGCCCCAGACCGGGCTCTGAGCGTCGCCGTCCGTCCACAGGATGGCCTGTTGCCGACCGTCGTAGTCTGTTACCGGCAACGGTGGATTCGGCTCGGTTTGGAAGTACACGGGCACTGCCGCGTGGCCGGACGAATTGACGGCCAAGTGCCCGAAGGGGCCGCTGAAGGTGCCGGAACCGTGATAGTGGGCCCCCTGTATGTTGTACATGGTTACGCCCAGATCGCAGGGGACCAGCGGGTTCGGATAGGTGATCGCGTAGTGGTTGCCCGCGATGATGCCGCTGTCGTCCACTTCGAAGAAGATAACAGAGTCGGTGCCGCTGGCGCCCACGCCGTGAAGCGCGCCCACGCCTCGGGACGTCCCGCCTGACGGCCGGTAATCGCTCTGGAATCCCGGCGCCCCCCGGATGTCAGTAGTCCCCGCCGGGGCCAGCACCTGCCGGTTCTCTGTCGTCCCGCTGTCCTTCGTCCAGGCCAACTGCGTTGTGAACGTCGTGCCCATGACATAGCCGTGGTCGTACGCGTCCAGCATGGGGCTGGTCAGGACGCCGGGGTCCACCTCCGCCAGCATGGCCGGGCCGGCCGCCGGCTTCTGGTTGTAGTTGGTCCAGTTGAACTCGTATGGCGCACCACTGCCGATCGTGGCTTCGGTATTCACGCGGAAGATGACGTCGTCGCCAAAGCTCGGGAAGTCAAAATCGTCCAGCCGCCCGGATACCGAGCTGTTGTTGGCGATCTGCCCAGGAATGAACCTCAGGTCCTCGCTGAATGCGTCGGTGATGTACTTGTCCGTCGCGATCAGGGCCCGCGTCACGTGCACCGTGTTGGGGTCGTCCGTGGTGCCCAGCTCGACCTTCAAGCCGATGATGTCCGTGGCGTTCACGCCTTCGCCGGTGGGGAAGTCGCTATAGCGATCACCGTGCCCCACGGCGGCGTAGAAGTAGCCGTAGGGCAGTTCCCTGGCGGGCAAATCCAAAAGCATCTTGCTCGCCGTCGGACAGCGCGTGTCACGCCGCGTGTTGTACACCTGGAAGTCGATCGGATTAGGCTGGTCGTCGGCTGTCCCGCGACACCCGTCCGGCCCCAGGCCGATGCTCGCCGACGCCTTGGCGATCGCGCCTACGGTCCAGACGACGCTGCGCTTCGACCAGATGTCGGTCAACGGCTGGTCGTACGAGACCACCACGTCATCATACGGCTCGTCAGTAGGGTTGGTGCCGGGGAGGTCCTGCCGGCCCACGACTTGAGCGATTTTGCATGTGTTCCCCGGATCCTGCTCGTTGATGCGTTGCTGGGCCTGGACCGTGCTCCAGCCCAGCATGACCACCATGGCCGTCAAGGCCAAAAGCCTCTTTCCTGTACTCATTGGGTTGCTCCTAAATCCTTAAAAAGGAACCTTATTCTGATTACCGTCGTTTCCGCGTTTATGTCCTGATCCGGGGCAGGCCACGGCGAGTTCGCCGCCCCCCGGCACATCCTCAAAAGCGGGCGGCCACCCTCATAGAGAGCCCGTGGAGGCCTGTCCAGGCAAAATAAACTGACACTGACAAAACGGAGAATGATTCTGAGGCCAGCGTTCTCCACTACCCACAGATGACCCGTCGACCATCGCGCATACGTAAACCGCAATGATCCGAGGCCCGCTATTCATTTCTCATTCTAACCGAACGGGCGCCCCGAGAGAAGTCCAATCCCCCTCCATTCGGCCCAAATTCGCTGGTACTTGGCCGGTGGACAACGGCAAGATGCCTGACGCGTCGCTCCTGCCACCGCCCAGGAAGAAGCTTCCCCCTTGCTCCGGTCCCAGGCGATCGGTAATCTTCGCACGGAGCTAAAGTTCTGGTATAATGAAGCTTCGCAGGAACGGACTTGGCCGCCTGGACCGGAGGTGCCCAACACAGAAATCGGGGCGCACGGGTGGCTGCTTCGTGCGCGGCCCGACATGCCTACAGGGAGGAACTGATTGTGTTTACGTGGATTCGAGAGAAACTGGGCCTGCCCGGCGCAGTCGTCATCTGCATCATCGCCGTGGGCCTCGTGGCGTACTCCGCTTTCGGTCGCAAAGACGAAGCGGCCGAGTCCTCCTCCGAGCGTATGTTCATTTGCTCCGAAACTATGAAGACCTTTCAATATAAAGTTAAGGTCGGTGACGAATGGCCCGTCAGGTCACCGTATTCTGACAAGGAAACGGGCTGGCCGGCTGAGAAGTGCTACTGGACGCGCGACGGGGGCGCGAAACGCGAACCCACCTACGTCCTGTTGAATGAGTACATCGGGAAGGATGAGCCGACCATCTGCCCCGATTGCGGCCGTAAGGTTCAGCGCAACAATCAGAGGCCACCGGCAGGCAAGTGGCGGGAGCTGGCCGAAAGGGAGAAACAGCAGGCGGCGGCGCAAGGGGATTAATGCCAAAGCGGCCCCCGGCCGTGATTTTCGCCATCCTTGGGCCATAAGATTTATCGGAGCGGGGTCCGCCCGCCTTTCGCGGAGATAAGCCCATGCAGGTCCAGACGAACAGGAACGCCGGTACCAGGATCACCAGGCGAGGATTCACTCTTGTCGAACTCCTCGTCGTGATCTCGATCATCGCCCTGTTGATCGCCATACTGTTGCCTTCTCTTTCCAAGGCTCGGGACCAGGCCAAGGCTGTAGTCTGCGCCACGCGGCTCAAAGGTCAGCTCTCCGCCGTCAGCGTCTATGCGGCCGAAAGCAATGGGGACTACATCCTCGGGAGTCCGAACACGTCCGGAAGTGTTCTTTTCGGCCCTCACGACGCCGATGAGGCGGGCATGATGGATGACTGGAGGTGGAATCCCGTTCAGGTGTGGGATTGGGCCGGTGGCATGGCTCAGAGCATGGGCATCAAATTCTCTCGAGGAACGCACGAGGATCGCTACAAAGAAATCATCACTATGAAGCTCTTCAAGTGTCCTTCCAATAAGGCGGTGACCGAGGCCTATGATGCCGGGCTCCAATACGGAGTCTTGCCCATGGTCAGCTACAACACCAGCCGCAATTTCATGTGGCCGGGCAAGAGGAGTCTTCTCGAGGATTCCTTCCCCGGTCAGCTAGAAGGCTATACCACTGATCCCTATTGGGCGGAACCCGGATGTGGCTGGAATTGGGATTGGACCCAAAGGGCCGGCGTCAAGCGGTACTCGCCCGCATGGGCCGAGGTGTCGAAGGAAAGCTATCTCCCGAGGCTTGACCAGATAGGGTCGCCCGCAGGCAAGATGTGCCTGTCCGACGGGGGTCGCTACGCCCTTGCCGACCAAGCGCCTACGTACAATGCCAGACCGTTCGCGGGCTACGGAGGAGCCTTCAGCGACGTGGGACCGTACAGCTTCTTCAGCCGCGGTTGGGACCGCCGCATGGGCTGGCCGGAGTACCGGGCCGCAGACGCAACCGATGCCCGGATCTACTCGTTCCGTCACGGCAAGAAGGAGCCCTTTCTTCCACTCGGCAGCTACTCCCTGAACGTGGGCTTCTTTGATAGTCACGTGGAGAGACTGAACGACATCAAATCGGCCAATCCCCATTTCTGGATGCCACGTGGCTTTAGGCTCTACCCGACTGACGACGAGGTACATCCGGACGTCATCGAGACGTACATGCAGGTGCTCGAGACGGATGAGAGGGGCAGGGAGTTCATTTACATCCGGTAGTGGGGCGGGGGAGAGGTGCGGTGCCGCCCGATATGGTGCCGCGGGGGAGACACGAGAAGCGGGGGACGCGGGGGAAACGGCTGGGACTACGTAGGAGTTCCTTGCGGTAGCGGAGAAAGGACGATGAGTACTGGTACGCCGGCCAGGCCCAGCCGGGCCAAGGGCCGGATATGGGTCCTGTTCACGATGGCCGCCGCTGCCCTGCCGGCCGCGCCCGCCTTCGCCTGGGATCCCGAGAACGGGGACTGGACCCGGGCTTCAGCCACCTTCGTTCGCGTCATGACCTGGAACGTGGAGAAAGGCCTCGGCCCCGGCGTGGACACCACGCCCGCGACATCGAGCACCATCGGCAGCGCCTACGACTACATCGGCCGCATCTGCCAGGCCCTCGATCCCGACGTCATCGCCTTCCAGGAAGTCCAGTACGGCTCCGTGTCGAACTGCACCACCGCACTCCAGAACTGGGCCGACCAGTTCTTCGGTGCCGGCACCTTCGACGTTTTCGTGTCCAGCGAGACCGACAACTTCAACCGGAACGCCATCCTCAGCCGCTATCCGTTCGCCTCCCTGAACGGCTGGGGCGCAACCCAGAACGACCTGCCCTTCATCCTGCCCGGCCCCGGCGGCATACCCCCGGGCGGGGACGGCGGCATCCGCGGCTGGCCGCACGCCGGCATCGACCTGCCCGACGGCACGTTCGGCGCCGATCTGATGGTCGGGTGCAGCCACCTCAAAGCCGGCGGCACCTCCGATGACTATCAGCAACGCCTCGACGCCGCCCAGAATATCGCCTACTACCTCAACTATGCCCTGAACAGCACGCTCGATCCCGAGGACATCCTGCCCAACCAGCCGCCCAGCGCTTTGCCCGTGGGCACTGGCGTCGTCCTGATGGGCGACATGAACGAGGACGAGAACTACAACTATCGCGACGGCCCGGTTAAGTGGATGAGCGAGTGGTACCCGGCTGTTTCGGATGACGGTACCGACCGTGACTGGACCGCCGCCCGCCCGGACCAGGCCACCGACCCGATCAGCGGATCGCGCGACACGCAGGGCAGCCAGAACAACCGCAAGATCGATTACGTCATCACGCCCGACAGCGTCATCACCGTCATCGAGGAGTTCATCTTCAACAGCCGTACGGCCGGACCGGCCGACGCCCTGCCCCCGCAGCTCGACGGCCTGTATTCGGCCAACTACGCCTCGGAGTATGCCAGCGACCATCGCCCCGTGACTCTGGACCTGCGGGTGGGCGACGGCGACTTCGACGGCGACAGCGTCCCCGACCCCGAGGACAACTGCGTCGTCGACTACAACCCGCTCCAGGAGGACGACGACGGTGACGAGGTCGGCGACGCCTGCGACGGCTGCCCGGCCGACCCGGGCAAGTCCGAACCCGGCCAGTGCGGCTGCGGCAATCCGGACACCGACACCGACGGCGACGGCGTGGCCGACTGCGTCGACATCTGCCCCGGAGGCAACGACAACATCGATAGCGACGGCGACGAGACGCCGGACGACTGCGACGACTGCACCGACCCGGACCTGGACGGCTACGGCAACCCCGGCACCAGCCAGATCGCCTGTTCCGAGACCGGCGATGACAATTGCCCGTCCGTTTACAACCCCGGTCAGGAAGACTGCGACGGCGACAACATCGGCGACGTCTGCGACATCGACAAGGACAACGACGGCGACGGCCTGTGCAACGGCGGCGACAACTGCCCGCAGGTATCCAATCCCGGCCAGGAGGATTGCGACGAAGACGACGTCGGCGACGCCTGCGACAACTGCTACGCCAATGCCAATCCCGATCAGAGCGACAACGACGGCGATCAGTTTGGCGACCTGTGTGACCACTACGGCGACGTGGAGCACGACGGCGACGTCGAGCTGAACGACTTCGCCACCTTCGCCGTGTGTTATTCCGGCGCCGGCGTCACCGTCATTCCTCCGGGTTGCTCGCCGCAGGAGTTCGCCGACCTGGACCGTTTCGGCGACGGCGACGTGGACCTCAGCGACTTCTCGCAGTTCGCCCTCGAATACGGATATTATGTTCCGCGGTCGCCCAACTGCGACTGACGCGGACGACTCGAACTTGGACGTGAACCCGAAGACCGCTCTGGTGCAGAACCGGGGCGGTTCTTTTGTGGTCCGTTCTCGTCGACTTCCGGCAGATGATCAGTGATCGGCTTGAAGATTCGGCCGCCGGGCGGTTCAATGCCGTCGGCCGCTCGTGAAGGCCGGGACCGGTTCGGGCAAGAGGATGTCGAAGGTCACGAATGGGCAGCATTACTCTGATCAGCGGGTGCATGTTCAGCGGAAAGACGACGGCGCTGATTCGCGAGGCGGGCGCGGCTGAGGCGGCGGGGCGCCGAGTGGTCGTGTTCAAACACGGGGTGGATCGGAGGTACGCCGGTGGCGAAGTGGTCACGCACAACGGAGCGCGGGTGGCGGCCCGGGCGGTGAAGGTCAGCGCGGACGTCTTGGCGACAGCGGGGTCGGCCGAGGTCGTGGCCATCGACGAGGGACATTTCTTTGACGACGAGCTGCCAGCGGTTTGCGCCGCGTTGCGGGAACGAGGCGTAGACGTGATCGTCACGGCCCTGGACCGCATGTGGAAAGGGCAGCACTTCCCGACGATTCAGAGGCTGGCGGAAATGGCGGACCGGCACGAGCGCGTGCTGGCGGTATGCGCTCGGTGCGGGCGGCCGGCGACCGTGAGCCAGCGGATCCGGCCGTTCGACCGCCCCGGCGACTTCGTCGGAGGGGCCGAAAGCTACGAGCCGCGCTGCGAAGCGTGCTTCGTCCCCGGCGTAGACGAGCCCGAGGTGGAATGAGCTTGCAGGTTCGTGGTTTCTGAGAATAAGGCGGCCGCCCCCACGCCCAGCTATGAGTCCGCCTGCTGTTGCGGCCAGGCGAGTTGGCCCTCGGTGATGAGCCGGAGGAAGACGCGGACGAGGGTGGGATCGAAGAGGGTGCCGGCACCGTCGCGGATGGCGCGGACGGTGTCGTCGTGCGTCCAAGCGGGCTTGTAGATGCGCGGGCTGCGGAGGGCGTCGTACACGTCGGCCAGGCGGACGATGCGAGCTGCCAGAGGAATGGCATCCTTAAATCGGCCGTCGGGGTATCCGGTGCCGTCGTAATTCTCGTGGTGGCCGCGAGCTATCTTTCGGGCATCATCGAAGAACGATTTGTCCGAGAGGATCTGCTCGCCGGCAAGCGTGTGCTTGTTCATTTCGGCGCGCTCTTCATCTGTGAGGGGGCCGGCCTTCTTGAGAATGTCGTCGGGGACGGCGATCTTGCCGACGTCGTGGAGAATGGCGGAGTACCCGATCTTCTCGGCTTCTCGGTCGGGCAGGCCCAGGCCGCGGGCGAGCTGCGCGGAGTAGTGCTGGATGCGTCGGACGTGGGCGCCGGTGTCGGCGTCGCGAGCCTCACTGGCCACGGCAAGCATGTAGATGGCGTCCATGTTGGCGTCGTGGAGCTCGCGAGTGCGTTCGCGGACGCGTTGCTCGAGCCGCTCGGAGTGGTGTTTGAGCTCGATGGCCATCTCCACCATCGTGTCCGACAGCTTGGAGACTTCGCGGTGCTGGTCGCGCAGGAGTTCGTCGGCCAGGACCCGCTGAGAGATGTCCATGATGGTGACGACGCGTATGTCGGAGAAGGGCGGTGCGGGGCCGAGCAGCCGGCCGGCCACGGTGACGGGCAGCTCCTTGCCGCCAGGCAGTGGGAGGGTGGCTTCGCCTTCGCGGTCTTCCTCGAAGCGACGAAGCCCTTCGGTGATGGTTCGGGCGATTCTGTGCTTGGGCCAGACGGTTCGGGCGTCTCGGCCGATGAGGTCCTTTGGGTCGACCCGCAGCATCTCGCCCATGCGCCGGTTCACGTGAATGAGGACGGCGTTGCGGTCGAGCAGGACGGCGCCGCATTGCAGGGCGTCGAGGGCTTCGACGATGTTGGCAAGGTGGCCGGGCGGATGAGCTTGCATGGTTGGTCTCCGGCGGGTCCGCCGCGATGGAATTATATCAGTGCTGCCGGGCTCTTGCCCGTGGGCGCCGAGCGGTTGGGCTGTGAGCCGCGCCGGTCTAGAATGTGCTTTCGCGAGCCAGATCCCGGAGACGAGGACGTTGCGTTGGCCAGGGAATTGAAGGTCGGATTCGTGGCCCTGGGCTGTGCCAAGAACCTGGTGGACAGCGAGAGAATGCTGGCCCAACTGGCCGAGGGCGGGTGTCTGGTGGGGGCGGACCTGCCGCAGGCGGACGTGATCGTAGTGAACACGTGCGGATTCCTGGAGGCTGCGCGCGAGGAGGCTCATGAGGCAATTCGTGAGGCGGTTGAGCTGAAGGACTCGGGCCGATGCAGGCGCGTAGTGGTGGCAGGATGCCTGGTGCAGCGCGACGGGGAGCGGCTGCTGGCCGAAGTGCCGGGGGTGGACGCACTCGTAGGAGCGCACAATCGCGATGATCTGTTGAGGGCGGTGCAAGGCGGGGGAACAAAGGCGCGGAAGTCGGGGCCGGCGCCGGATCTGTTTCTGGGAAGGTATCACCCCCAGTCGTGGTCGGACAGGGCCCGGCTGCGGTTGACGCCGCGACATTACGCGTACGTGCGGATCAACGAGGGGTGCGACCAGAAGTGTACTTTCTGCACCATCCCCTCGATTCGCGGTCCGATGCACAGCAAGAGCCCCGAGGAGATTGTGGCCGAGGCGCGGGAGTTGATCGCGGACGGGGCGGTGGAGCTGAATCTGATCGGACAGGACACGACCAGCTACGGCAAGGACATCGGCTACGAGCCCGGGCTGGCAGGGCTGCTGCGCGAGCTGAATGAGCTCGAGGGCGTGAGTTGGTTGCGGCTGCTGTACGCGTATCCGAGTGTATTCAAGGATGAGATGATCGCAGCGATCAGCGAGTGTGAGAAGGTGGTCAAGTATGTGGATGTCCCGCTGCAGCACGTCAATGATCGCGTGTTGCGGGCGATGGGGCGTGGGATAACACGCGTACAGACCGAGGCACTGCTGGACAGGCTGCGTGAACGGGTGCCGGGGATCGCACTGCGGACAACGTTGATCGCGGGATTTCCCGGCGAGACCGAGGCAGAATTCGCGGAGTTGATGGAGTTCGTTCGGGAGCAGCGGTTTGAGGCACTCGGGGTCTTCGCCTATTCGCATGAGCCGGAGACGCCGGCGGGGCGGATGGATGATCAGCTTGACCGACAGGTGAAGGCCGCGCGCGTCGAGGCACTGATGCGGGCGCAATGGACAATCTGTCTCGAGCGCAATCGCGAGCGCGTAGGCACGAGCTTCGACGTGCTGGTCGAAAGCGAGACGCCGGACGAGGAGGGATATGTGGCCGGGCGCGCGGTTTTCCAGGCTCCGCAGGTCGACAGCGTTACGCGGCTGCAGAGGCAGAGAGGCTTGAGGGCCGGCCAGATCGTCCCGGCCCGATGTACGGGCTGGCAGGAGTATGATTTGCTTGCCCGTCCGGCGAGCGTTATGTTGCCCGTCGTCGACGAATCTTAACCGGGGGGCGGCCGGCGGCTTCGCGATTGCACAGTGTCATGTTGTTGAACTTGCCCAATCAGATCACAGTGGGCCGCCTCGTGCTGGCGGTTGCGTTCCTCATCGTGGTGAACTTTTACGACGCCAAGCGGCCGGACGATTGTCGATGGATGCTGGATGTCTGCACGGTGCTGTTTATCGTGGCCGGACTCAGCGATATCCTGGACGGGTATCTGGCGCGGTCGCGCAATCAGGTAACGTCGCTGGGGCGGATTCTGGATCCGTTTGTGGATAAGGTTCTGATCTGCGGGGCGTTTGCCTTCTTCGCCGGGCCGCACTTCGTGGATGAGACCGGGCGGAACGTGACCGGCGTACAGATGTGGATGGTGGTGCTGATCCTGGGGCGGGAGCTGCTGGTCACCGGTTTGCGCGGGTTCTCGGAGGCCCGAGGGGCGCAGTTCGGCGCGGGGATCAGCGGCAAGACCAAGATGTTGGTGCAGTCGGTGACGGCGGTGGTGATCCTGATGAGTGTGGCGCGGTCAGGGGTAGTGTTCGGTCAGTCGTTCAACGACGTGTTGCGGCCGGTGATGGTGTGGCTGACGGTGGCGGCGACCGCGTTTTCGCTGTTGTCCTACTTGTGGCGGGCCCGCAGCACGCTGCTCGAGCAATCCGGTGCCTAAGCTGGTCATTACGTTCTTCGGCTTGGGGTTATTGCCGATTGCACCGGGGACCTGGGGTTCAGCCGGCGCGGTCGCCATTTGGGTGGGTCTCTGGCTCATGTGCACGGTCGCGGGCGTTCCACGGGCGGCGTTTGAACTTGGCGTGGTCGGGTTGACGGTGCTGGCGTGTGCCGGGACGGTGCGGTGGGGTCCATGGGCGGTTCAGGCTTACGGCAGGCCGGACCCGGGGCAGTGCGTATCGGACGAGGCGGCCGGTCAATGGCTGGCGTTGCTCTGGATGCCGGCCGCAAGCGGTCCGCAAGCGTTCATCGTTGCGGGGGTGCAGTTCGTGTTGTTTCGGTTCTTCGATATCGTCAAGGTGCCGCCGGCGCGCCAACTGGAGCGATTGTCGGGCGGCTGGGGGATTCTGATGGATGACCTGGCCGCGGCCGTGCAGGCAGGCATCGTGGGGCAGATTCTGTTTCGCGTGGTCTGGCCGTTGGGGAATTAGGGCGAGATGAGCGAAGCGATCGTCGCAGTGATTCTGGGGATCGTTGAGGGGCTGACTGAGTTCCTGCCCATTTCCAGTACCGGCCATTTGATCCTGACCTGCCCGCTGGTGGATATCGACCTGGAAGAGCCGTTCTGGAAATCGTTCATCTACTTCATTCAGATCGGCGCCATTCTGGCGGTGGTGGTTTATTCGTGGCGGCACTTGTGGCGGCTGACGTTTCATGCGCCACAGAAGGGGGCTCGCCATCACATCTTCACCAAGCTGTTGGTGGCTTTCCTTCCGGCGGCGGTGCTGGGGCTGCTGTTCAACGACATCATGGAGCGGTACCTGGAGCGGGCCGTGCCGGTCGCGCTGGCGCTCATGATCGGAGCGGTCATTATTGAGGTGATCGAGCGGAAGTGTAAGCGGCCGGTCACGCAGACAGTTGACGAGATCACCCTACGGCAGGCGTTTCTGATCGGGATGTGTCAATGCGTCTCGATGATTCCGGGCACTTCGCGGAGCGGTGCAACGATCATGGGCGGGCTGGTGGTGGGCCTCTCGGCGCCGGCGGCGACGGAATTCTCTTTTTTCCTGGCCATTCCAACGATCTTCGCGGCGGGATCGTATTCTCTGTTCAAGCATCATGAAGCTCTGAACAGCGAGCACGTGGTGACTCTGGCGATCGGGTTCGTGGTTTCCTTCCTGGTGGCGTGGGCGGTGGTGGCGTGGTTTCTGCGCTACGTTCGCACGCACAGTTTCCGCATCTTCGTGGTGTATCGACTCATTCTCGGGGCGATCGTGCTCGCGTGGCACCTCTGGCTCCGCGGTCAGTAGAATGCCGTCAAGGCTTGCGGACGTCGGCGATGTGATCGACGAGCACGGTCCAGGATTCGGGCGGTCCGGGTTCGGTTACGCTTGGGAACTCCGCGTCGGTGGCCGGTGTGCTTTCCGTACGGACTTCGTAGGGCTCGAGCCTCTTGATCAGTACGGGGCAGTAGTGGCCGTCCCATTTCCACTGCTCCGTTTCTTCGTTGAACGAATTGTGCCTGACGTGGACCCAAACGCTGCAGAGGCGTAAGCCCCTGGTCTCGGCGGCGGTAACCACGAGGTTCAGCCGGACGCCATCCTGCTGTACCTCGAGCGACACGTCGACCTCGGGTTCCTCCTCGGTCGGATTTCCAAAGCACTCATACGGCGGCCCCTGGTTCTTCGGGGTGCCGATCCCGGCATCATCGTTCATCGCCGCGGCGATGTCCGGGTCGACCGGCGGCTCTTTGTTCTTGCATGCGGGCGCAGCGAGAGCCAGGGTGATGATGAGGCTGAAGAGACAACTACGCATGGCGGCTCTTTCTGCCGCGGCCGCCGTTCCTACGGCTGACGAACGTCGTTGTAGCTGTCGACGGTGATGCTCCAGGCCTCGGGCGGGCCGGGATCACCGGTGACGGATGGGAACTCGTTGGTGCTCAATCTGGTTACGCGCTCGAGGACCTCGTTGGGCTCGAGCCGCGGCACATTGACGTAGGCCTCCTCGCTGGTGGGCTTCCATTCGCCTGTTTCGGGATCCTCGGCCCTATGGGCGATGCGGAGGCGGATGCCGCAGACACGCAGGCCTTTCTTGTCCGCGAGGGTGATGACAAAGTTCATCAACTCGCCTTCCTTGACGATGTCCATGGCCACGTCGAAGTCCGGCTCCTCCTCGGCCTTGTCGCCGAAACAGGTGTTGGGGTCAGTCTGATCGGGCTGGTCGACTTCACCAGGTTTGTATTCGGGGACTGTGATCCTTCGCGGTGGCTCGTTGTCCTTGCAGGAGCAGGCGGTCCAAACAAGGAGGGAGACGATCAGGCAGTAGCGTGTGACTCTCTTCATGGCAGGCGGCTCCTTAGCCATTTCCAATCGAGCGCTCGGACGTTGCCATATTATCGTACTCCACCCGGGCAAGCCGGACCAGTGGCTTGCCGTCAAGGGTCCGGGCCGAGGCCGAAGCGCTCGCGCATGGCGGCGATGAAGTCGCGGTCGGGGAGTCCCTCGCGCATCTCGACGAGCATGCGGGCGTCCTTGCCGAAGGGCAGTCGCTGGAAGGGTTCGTCGCGGTCCACCGCGGCGACGATGCCGTCGACGACCTCGGCGGGGTCCTGGCCCTTGACCAACACCTTAGCCATCTGGCGGTTCCAGGCTTGGTTCAGTTCGGCGTAGGGAGAGGCCGGGTCGTTCATGGTCTCCTCGCGTACCGCCGATCGTGGGACGAAGTCCGTGGCGAAGGAGCCCGGCTCGACCAGGACGATGCGGATGCCGAAGGGTGAGACCTCATAGTAGAGCGACTCGCTGAAGGCCTCGACCGCATGCTTAGTGGCGGCGTAGAAGCCAGAGCGCGGCAAGGCCGCGCGGCCGGCGATGCTGGAGAGGTTGACGATGACGCCG
>CP070685.1:1426718-1436409 GCA_020352895.1 Phycisphaerales bacterium | reverse complement strand
CCAGGTATGCGGCTCGCAGCAGCAGCCCTACCAGCAGGATACAACCCAGAATCAGCCATTCGCGCCGTCCGATCGGACCGCCCCCCCGTTCGAGCTCCTTCGGCCGTTCCTTCGGCTTGGCCCTGGCTTTGGACTTGCGTCGCCCCATCACCTTTTCCTGGCCGGGCAGACGTCAGATGCGACCTGTCTTCCGGACCAACCGGCCGACTCAAGCATAAACATACCCCTCCCTCGCGTACACGCTGGTCGCGGGCACAGAAAGATGCAAGCCGTCGCGAAGCCCACGGGCCGTCGCCCATGCTCCCAGCACGCTGTCCAGCGCGTCGCCTCCGGCATCCTCGATTACCACCTCACGCAAGGCCTCGTCGGCCACCCTCAGACTGCCGGCCCCCTCCAACCTGGACAGGATGCGCTCCCGCCCCGCCCGACACGCCCCAATGCGGCCCTTGTAAGGTGCGTACATGCCCAGGCTCTTGAGCGTCGAAGCAGGACAGATCTCCAGCAACCAAGGCCTGTCCGGCTTGGCCTGCTGCATGGGCAGAACCGACACAGCTTCGTCCGCCACCAGTGGGCCCAGCACGTCGCCGATCCCGTAGTACGTCTGGCGATACAGCCGCAGGTTGTAGGGCGAGAACGGCGTCCGGGCCTCCACGTCGGTGGCTCGCTTGAGCTCGCGCCGGCCGGCCCGCTCGTAGCACTCGCGCCGAAACGCCCCAGGGCTCTCGCAGCTCGCCGCAAAGCAAACCGCAAAGTCCCCCCAACTTCCCTCCGGCATTAGCGCCCCGGGCAAACCGAACGGGAAATCCAGGCCTACCGCGCTCGGCCCTGATCGGGCAATGAACACCCGCAGCGCCCGCAAACATGTATCCCGCTCCCTGGCTGACCCCGGCAGATCCTGCCCACGGAAACAGGACTCGACGCGCAGCTCTTCGCGCTCCATCCCCCCGCAGCAAATCCACAGCTTCGTCCCGGCATCCGCCGCACCACTGAAGTCCACGCCGAGAATCAGACTTCCCCTCGAACCTGCCTTCCTGTCACACATGTCACGACCGTAGTTGCGGGCACTCCCGCCCTATGCTCTCAGTAACGGGTCTTCTGATCCCTGCCTCTTGTGAAGCCGATGGGGCCACCATCATTCGCTGCCTTGACGACATCCTGCCACCAAAAGTCTCTCTCCTCGTCCAGAACGCCGACCCCGCCCACTGCCGCGGCAAACCCCGTGTGGCCTCGCGCCCCGGGCTGGTTGACTTGCCCACACCTCGACATTCCAATGCTCGGCCATTGACGCTCAGCGAGGCCCGTACGGTGCGTATCCTGATCACAGCCGGCCCCACGCGTGAGTTCTTCGACACGGTGCGGTTCATTTCCAATCCGTCCTCGGGCAAGATGGGCTACGCCCTCGCGGCGGCAGCCGTCCGGAGAAACCACCAGGCTATCCTCGTCTCCGGCCCCGTCCAACTGCCCGAGCCGCCCGGCACCCAAGTCATCGGGGTGGTCTCCGCCGCCCAGATGGCCCACGTGTGCAAGGACCTGTGGCACGAATGCGACGCTGGCATCCTTACCGCCGCCGTGTGCGACTATCGACCCAAGCGAATCCTGGACCACAAGCTTAAGAAGAAGGCCGCCGAACGTCGCATTTGCCTGGTGCCCACAGAGGATATTGCCGCCACCCTGGGGCGGACCAAGGGGTGCCGTCCCCTGATCTGCTTCGCCATGGAGGACCATGACCACCACGCCCACGCCGAGGCCAAGCTCCGCCGCAAGCGATGTGACGCCATCGTCCTGAACGGCCCCGAGAACATCGGAGGCGACCACGCCGTTGTTCAAGTCCTGACTGCTGCGGGAGGCTGGTCTGCTCCCTTCAAGGCCCCCAAACCCCAAGTCGCGGAGCGGATCATTAGCCTGGCCGAGTCGCTGCTAGCGCGATCGGCAACCCCCATACCCCGCTGTGACAGTCGGAGAAAATAGCGGTCTGGGTAAGCGCGGCGATTGACAGATTCACGCCCCGAGTTACAGTACGCTAAATAGTGCGGCCTCTAACCAGTGGGGCGTCTGCAAGCATCACTGCGCGTCAGAAGACGCCATCAGCCGGTCCGAAACTCAAGAGCGAGGGTGCCCAGACCGGGGTCAGGGAACGTCAGTCTCAAGGGAGAAAACCACAGCGGTCGATAGCAGGTAGCGGCACCGGGCGCCTGATCTCAACAACTCGATTCGCGAAGCCTCGACAGCGGCTACCCAAGTGGCAGCCCTAGGAGCAACCGACTCGTGAAAGTGCTTATGCTGGGCTGGGAGTTTCCGCCGTACATCTCTGGCGGGCTGGGCACGGCCTGCTATGGCCTGACCAAGGGATTGACCGAACTGGGAATCCAGGTCCTCTTTGTGCTGCCGCGCGCCGTCTATGCGCCGCGCCATTCCCATGTGACCGTGCTTACCCCTGCTGGCGCCGCCACCGGTGCCGCCCTCGACCCCGAAGAGTCCGCCTATCTCCAGGATGTGCCTAACCTCCGAATTGAAGAGGTGGACGTCGCTCTGCGTCCCTACATGAGCCCCGAGGAATACGAAGTCCACGCCGCCGGAAAAAGCCAATCCGTATCTGGCTTCCAAGTCATCCCTGCCGGCTCCACGGTGCCCGAACACTCCACCAAGGGCGCTCCCATTATCGACTTGCCGGGCTCCGGAGGACCGGGCAGCCTGCATGCGCCGCCCGGTGGCGCCGGAGCCCATTACGGCAGCGATCTGTTCATCGAGATCGAACGGTACGCCCGACTGGCCGCCGTGATCGCTCGGCGTGAGCAGTTCGACGTCATTCACGCTCACGATTGGATGACCTATCCGGCCGGAATCGCGGCCGCGCGCGCCTCTGGGAAACCTTTGGTTATCCATGTGCACTCGACGGAGTTCGACCGCAGCGGCGAGCATGTCAACCAGAGAATCTACGACATCGAACGCATGGGCGTGCACGCCGCCACCCGCGTCATCGCCGTCAGTTTCCTGACTCGTAATGTCTTGCTCAGCCGCTACGGAGCCTCCCCTGAGCGGGTCGCCGTGGTCTACAACGCCATCGACCCGGCCAACGATGGCGGCGGTGCCCCGCTTCCGAGTATCCGCCGCGACGAAAAGATCGTTCTCTTCCTCGGCCGGATCACCATGCAGAAGGGCCCCGAGTACTTCCTGGCCGCCGCCAAGAAGGTCCTGGAGCGCATGCCTAACGTTCGCTTCATCATGGCCGGCTCGGGAGACATGGTCCGCCGCACCATTGAAATGGCCGCCGAGATGGGCATCGGCCACAAGGTGCTCTTTACCGGCTTCCTCCGTGGCAATGACGTGGCCCGCGTCTTCAAAATGGCCGACCTCTACGTCATGCCCTCGGTTTCTGAACCCTTCGGCATCGCCCCGCTGGAGGCCTTGTCCCACGACGTGCCCGCCATCATCAGTAAGCAGTCAGGCGTCTCCGAAGTCCTGAAGCACGTGCTCAAAGTCGACTTCTGGGATGTCAACGAGATGGCCAACAAGATCGTCGCCGTGCTGCGTCACCCTCCCTTGCAGCGCACGCTCCAGATCCACGGCAGCTTTGAGGTCAAGCGGCTCCGCTGGAAAGACTCGGCCGCCAAGTGCGCCGATGTCTACCGACAGAGCCAGGAGAGCGTCGCACCGGCTCCAGCCTGACCCATAATAGGCTGAATCCCGTCGATTTGCGGACACATCAGAAGGCAGAGGAGGACCCGACCTCACTGGCGCCCGTCAAGGGCGAGCCCATTCCGCTATACTTTAATTATGCAACTGTCCAGGGAGCCCAAAGGGCGCGGCTGCCGTGTGTTTCCCCGGCGGCCCACAGGAAACTGAGCTGTCCAGGGCAATATCCACGCAGAGTCATTCTCCCCGCGCCCCGCTGCTTCTCGCCCGCCGGGCTGCAGCACAGGAGCGTCACTCTCCAGGGCCTCCTGCCCAAACCGCACCCTGCAGCCGGCAGTCCGCCCGACACCTATGATCCGGAAGTCCGCCTGATCGAACACGGCCTGTGGCGGCTGTGCGGGCGGTAGGCGAACTGGCTGCCTCACACACGTCTGTGCCGCCGGCAGCTTGACGGCGCGCCGCAGCGTGGAGAAACTCCTGTGTGGGTCCACTGGTTTGCGACTTGGTCCGGGGCACCTGTAGGCCGCCTCTCATCTAACGTTCAACCACTATGGCCTCGATCTGCTTCTACTTCCAGGTCCACCAGCCTTACCGGCTGCGTCGCTACAGCATCTTCGAAACCGGCAGCGACTACTTTGATCTTGAAGCCAATCGCGCTATCCTCCACAAGGTCGCCCACAAGTGTTACCTGCCTGCCAACCGCTGCATGCTCGATCTGATCAAGCGGCATGAAGGGCGCTTCCGTATCGCTTATTCCCTCAGCGGCGTGATCCTCGACCAGTTCGAAACCTGGGCTCCCGAAGTGCTGGAGAGCTTCCAAGGCTTGGCCGAAACCGGTTGCGTGGAGTTCCTCTGCGAGACCTACCATCACTCCATGGCCTTTCTGTATTCTCGCCAGGAATTCAACGAGCAGGTCGAGCTGCATCGCCGCCGCATTAAGAACGTCTTCGACGTCGAGCCAACCGTCTTCCGCAACACCGAATTGATCTACAGCAACGACGTGGCCCGGGCCGCCGCCGGACTCGGCTTCAAGACCGTGCTCTGCGAGGGCGCCGAACACCTGCTGGGATACCGCTCCCCCAACTATCTCTACACGCCGCCGGGCCAGCCCGACACCATCCTGCTCCTGAAGAACTACCGGCTCAGCGACGACATCGCCTTCCGTTTCAGCGATCGCGGCTGGACCCAATGGCCCCTGACGGCCGAGAAATTTGCCTGGTGGGCCAACCAGGTCAACGGCGACGGCTTTACCGTCAACCTGTTCATGGACTATGAGACCTTTGGCGAGCACCAGTGGGCAGACACCGGCATCTTCGAATTTATGGATCGCCTGCCCATCGAGATCTTCCGCTATCCCGACAATGATTTTCGCACTCCCCGCGAAGTGGCCGCCGCCTACCATCCCGTCGGCGAGTATGACGTGCCCTACCTCATCAGTTGGGCCGACACCGAACGTGACCTCAGCGCCTGGCTCGGCAATGCCATGCAGACCAACGCCATCAGCGAGTTCTTCGCCCTCGAGCCGGCCATCAAGGCGGCCGGAGACCCCGATCTCCTCAACGACTGGCGCCGGCTGACCACCTCCGACCACTTCTACTACATGTGCACCAAGTACTTCGCCGACGGCGATGTGCACAAGTATTTCAGCCCCTATGAATCCCCTTACGATTCGTACATCAACTATATGAATGTGCTGGACAACCTCCGGGCCCGCGCCGGCGCTTCCTGACCGCCTCCGGGCAGATTCGCCTTCGCCTCCGAAGCTGGCCAGGAAGGCAGCGTCACGCTACAATGCGCTTACTCGGTCACGACTCTGCCTCACGAAAGGGGATTCGATGAAACCAAACCCAGCCCGGACTCGAAGCGTAATCAGTTTCTGTGCCCTCGCCGCGCTGCTGCCCGCAGCGGCCGCCTCCGCCCAGAGCGATTTCGCGGGAACCTGGGACTTGGACTCTGTAGACAATGCTGTTGGCGATTACACCTTCTGCGTAATTGGCAACAGCGTCGTCGTGGACGGCACCGGCGTATTTTCCCCCGCCGGTACCATTGCCTACGCTGCCGGAACCGTGAACGCCAGCGGTGTGTTTCTCCTGACCATCCGGGAGACCAACACGTCCACCGGCCTGGCTACGACGCGCGTGTTCACCGGCACCTTGAACACCGCGGGAGGCGGCGGCGGGAACGCCGTCCTCACGCCCGCGGGCGGCCCTCCCGTAAACACCACTTGGACCGCCACGCGCTCGGCTGCGGCCAGCCAGTGCACCGGCGCCGGCGCTGTCCCGCTTTCACTCGCCACCGCCCCCCTGCCGCGGGCCATCATCGGTGCCAACTACTCTGCGTCCCTCGCCGCCCAGGGCGGGATCCCGCCCTACGCTTTCACCGCTACCGGAATGCCCGGCGGCATCACTTTTGACCCCGGCACGGCCACCTTCGGCGGCGTCGCGGCCGACGGCACCACTGGCAGCTATCCGCTCACCATCGACATCACCGACGACATTGGAACCGCTGCCCAGGGACAACTTACCTTGGTCGTGGCCGTGGCTGAGAGCGGAACCTCCGGTCCCACCTTCGGCTGTTGTGGCGCGACCACGGCCCTATCGCTCTCGGGCATCACCTTGGCCCTATTCCTGATGCGGTGCCATCCGCGCCGCCGAAAGGAATGAGTCACCCAATGCGGGCACCGAACACCCGCCAGGCCTGCAACTGGGACTGACAACGTTCTTGCACGAGGCCCTCGCCGGCCGGCTCATTGGGAAACGCGCCGGCCTACGATGAGCACCTCATCGCGCCCGAAACCGTGCCCGCGCGGCAAGGGAATCACTTCCGGACGATAGCGCTCGATCAGGTCCCTCTCGCTCGGGTGATCCAGGTAGATTGCGTGCACCTGGGCTGCATACTCGTACAGGTCCGGCCCTTGCAAGGCCAGCACCGCGTATGCAAACGTCGGCTTGTATTTGTCGAAGTAGGCGATCGGCACCACCTTGTCATGTCCGGCCGAGTACCGCCCCGGCGTCGGCGGACGCCTGGCCACCTCCCGGTCCACCAATCCGGCCTGGTCATAGATGTGCAGACCCGAGTAATACCCGATCGCACCGATGCCCCCCTGCACCAGTGAATCTCCCTCATTGGCCACCAGCTTCAGGGCCTTCCCGATGCGTGCCCAGGCCGCGCAGTTGCGCTGGCTCCGCCGCCACGCGGCCAATTCGCTCGGCTTCACATAGTCCGGTGTTTCCCGAAAAAACGACCACCGGTAGCGAAACCGTTCCCGAACCGAAGCCGGAACCGGATACACGTTGAACGCAGGCAATATGGACAGGACCACGCAGCCGATCCCCATGACCGCGGCCGCCACCCGCCACGACACCGACCGGGACCACATCCGGCTTAACACGCAGGCCAGCAGAACGGCCAGGAACGGTGAACTCACAACGAACATCCGGCTGAACGGCATGAAATCTCCGCCCACCAGAATCGCCGCCGCGAACGCCGCCCCGACTATCAGGGCCGCTACAAGGGCCGGCCGACCTCGGGGGCGTGAGATCAGCCCGATGGATGCCAAAAGGATGACGCCCACGGACAAGAAATGCAGCACGAACCGCACCGCATAGTTCCCCCCCCGCAGCAAGGTGAAGCCGGTCAGGTCTGCTTTGGCATACGCCGTGTTCGACATCCACGCCCCGAAGTACCAGTGTCGCCAGCACAGAAACCCGACGAACCCGGCCAGGACAATCGCGCCGGACGGCCAGAGACCGACGAGACGGCCTCGCTCGCCACGAAACCACAACGCCGTCCCCACCACTAAGGCGACGACCACCACCCAGGCAAAACCATCTGCACGCAGCCACACCACACCCAGCCCGGCAAGCCCGGCCCACCAGATTCGGCCGCGCAACCGTTCGGCCAGCAAAACGTCAACCAACACGAACACCAGAAGGGCAAACGGAACCGTCTCCAGCCCGCCCATCGACCAAACCGCCACGGGTGGAAACAGCACGAAGAAGAGCCCTGCGCAGAACACTACGCCCCATGGTGCGCCGACGCGACACCGCACGTACCGCATCAACAGCACCGCCAGCAGGGCTCCGCATGCAACCGACAGCACACATGATCCGGCCGCGGGTGGCAACCTGGCCCCCTCGAAAAGGCTCATTACCAGAACCCACAGGAAATTGCTGAAACCCTCTACCGGAGGTGACTCGCCCGGGTTGAAGCGCAGTCCCAGACCCGCGACCAGATTCCTGGCATATCGGAACGAAATGTAGGCATCGTCACACACGAAACGGAACCGGAGCGCGAGCGCCAGGTATGCGGCCAGAACAGCCCCGTACGCGACCTTCTCCATGGCCTTCGAGCGAAAAGGGGACGCCCCGGGCCGCACTGCCTCCCCATGGCCGGCGTTCCTCGGCACTTCCAGTTCAGCCATGACCACCCGTATCCGTTGTCGTTACAGTGTTAAGGACACCAGATTTCATGCTACTTTGCACGCGCCGCACCGGCAAGCATCAGCGACGGTCTCCACGCGCCTCTCATCCGCCCTCGATCATCGTCGGTTGCGAACACCCCGAATCGCCGCATACAATATGTCCCCTAAGGAGATTCGTTGCATGAAAGCACCTGGCGCTCTTTACCTGCGGGCCACCGTCGCCGTAGTGCTCCTTTGCGCCGGCGCCTGGGCCTACTATGGATTCTCCTCCCGCGGCAAGCCGCCCGCGGGCGGCGGCCCGGAGCACCCCAACATACTCGTAATCATGTGGGACACCGTCCGCGCCGACCGCCTCAGTGCCTACGGCTACGACAAGCCTACGACCCCTTATCTCGAACAATTCGCCGCCGAATCCTCTCTTTACGAACGGGCTATCTCTCCGGGCATCTGGACCCTGCCCTACCACGCCTCCCTTTTCACCGGCCTGCCCATCACCGCTCATGGAGCCACCGCTTTTCACAAGTGGATCGACTCGGACATGCCCAAGCTGGCCGAGACCCTCACCGAGGCGGGTTACGACACCTACATGTTCTCATCCAACCCGTTCGTCTCGGACATGAGCAACAGTACGCCCGGCTTTCAGAAGATCGATTACGTATGGGACCCGCCCTGGTCCACCAAGACCGTTCAGGCCATCCGCGCCAAGCTCGACCCGCGCGACCGATCCAACGCATTGGCCGTGCTTCTCAACCGCACCGGGTCGCAAGCCGACCCCCGACGCCTCGGCGTCGGTTCCAACGCTCTGACCCAGTCCGGGCCCGTCATCAAGGAAGCCCTGGCCCAATGGCTGCAACAACGTGACTCGAGCAAGCCCTTCTTCGCCTACCTCAACTATATGGAGGCCCACTTCCCCCGCATCCCCAGCCTGGAGGCCCGCCGTAAGCTCATGACCCCCGTCCAGATCGACCGCTCCTTGATGATGAACCAGGACCACACCCTGCTGATGGACCACATGTTCGGCCGGTATCAGTTCAGTGACGAAGACGTGGCCATCATCAGTGGCGTGTACGACGCCAACCTCATCGACCTTGACGCCACGACCCATGACCTGATCGACATGCTCCAAGAGCAAGACCTGCTCGACGAGACCGTCGTCGTGATCACCTCGGACCACGGGGAGAATCTCGGCGACCACGGCCAAATGGGCCACAAATACAGTGTGCACAACAGCCTCACTCGTGTGCCTCTGGTCATCCGCTATCCACCGCGAGTTCCCGCTCGCCGTGTGACCGAGCCCGTGGCCGCGCTCGATCTCTATGCGACCCTGCTGGACCTGGCCAACGTCGACCCGCCGCAGGAAACCCTGCACTCGGTCAGCCTGCTGGCTTCGCCCGAGCTGCGCCCCGACCGCGATTTCTTCATCAGTGAGATGCTAGCCCCTGCCACGACGGCCCTGCAGTACGCCTCCAAGCGATATCCAGACCTGAACTGGAACCCGTGGATGCGTTGGTTCCGCGCCATCGAGAAGGACGACCGAAAGTTCATCTGGTCCTCCGACGGACGCCACGAACTATACGACTTGAACACCGATCCCGGCGAGAACCGAAGTCTCTACCGCGATGAGCCGGGACAGGC
>CP070685.1:1410183-1426618 GCA_020352895.1 Phycisphaerales bacterium | reverse complement strand
GTGTATTACGGGCATCCGAATCCTGCGCGGGGGCAACTGGCTTACCAGGCGGATCTGGCCGACGGCACTCCGCATATGCCACCGATATCGACCCTGCCGCGCGGCAGTGTCGTGACCGGCGTCAAGGAGTACGCCTCGGCTGCCAACGGGGGCCAGATGCAAGGCATGCTTCTGTTGACCGGTTTCCTGGACGGCAGCATCCACTACGTGAGCCTGTCGGTGGACGGGCTGGCGGCCACAGGGCAGGGGGTTTTGGCTGGCGGGTTTGCCAACCCGATCGACCTGGCAGTGGGCCCTGACGGGACCATCTACGTGCTGGAAGCTGGTGGCACCCTCTCGTTCGGTGGTATTGGGCCGGCGAAGCTCACCGCATTGGTACCCGAACAGCCGGCGTCTTGAGGTCGCCGTAGCGGCCTTCGGCGGCTGCACACACCTGCATGGGGGTGATGTTTGTTCTCTCGGGCACGGTTGCCTCGCGGAGATTCCTTGTGCGACTCGTACGCCGGTAGGTGACCGGGATTACTAACGCCCGGGAATTGGTAGAGCAATCGCTGAGTGGGCGTGCCGAGGACAGGTTCGAGCGTCGTTTAAGGGCGGGCCGATCGGTGTAACGTTGGTGAGCCGTCAAGGGGTATTGATCATGAGACGCGTGAGTTTGTGTGTTCAGGGCGTAATCTGCATGGTTTTTCTCGTTGCGGCTCAAGGCTGTAACACAGACTTGACTGGGCTGGGTGACGGATCGCAGAGCGATCTCGATCCGAGCGAGACCAGCGGGGGGGTGAGCGGTGGCTCGGGCCCGCATATTGAGAGTGACGGCCAAGTTGTGGTTGAGGCCGAGCACTTCACGGATGAGGGGTCGGATTGGACGGGGGCTTTTGGGGCCATGGTTGAACTCGACAGCCGCAACTGGATCCTGCAAGAAAGCGCGGCCAGCGGCCCAGCACCGGATCCGGATGGGTTCCATTCCGGCGCTTCCGGTGACGCGTACATGGAATGCCTTCCAGATACGCGGGTCACGCACGACGACCCGATGGACCCCGGCTCGTTCTACGACGATGGCACCGGCGGGGCGTGGCTCTCATACGACATCGACTTCCAGACGACTGGCATGTATTACGTCTGGGCCCGGGCATACTCGACCGGCACAGAGGACAACGGTCTTCATGTTGGCGTGGACGGGGTTCTGGCCGACGCCGGCCGGCGGATGCAGTGGTGCGGGGCGAACGAGTGGCGATGGTCCAGCGCCCAGAGGGACACGGGAGGGACGTCGTGCGGCGTGAACGGAACGATCACCATACAGATCGACAGGCCCGGCCTGCACGAGATCACGTTCTATCAGCGAGAGGACGGGTTCGAGTTCGACCGGTTCCTGTTGACGACGAATGCCGCGTATACCCCGCAAGGGGCGGGGCCACGCGAGTCGGACCGTACGAATCCGTAGGATCGGTTCGGGGTACTACTCAAACGCGAAGCTGAATCCCTCGTGAACATCGGTGTAGGTCCGCCCGATGCTGGGGGCTCCCGCGGCGACGTAGACGACATCACCGATCACGCCGGCCTGGGCGGAGTGTCGCGGAGCTGTCATCGGAGAGAGTGTGCGCCAAGTGTCCGTGGCCGGGTTGTATTCCTCGTTTTCCGAAAAGACGCCCAGCGAGTTGCCGGCGCCCTCGCCGCCCATAATAAGGATCCTGCCGTTCAGTACGGCCGCGGAGAAGCCGCCACGGGCCGTCGGAAGGGGAGCCTTTGTCTCCCACGTTCGTGTCTGCGGATCGAAGACTTCATGCACGTTCGTGACGGCGTAGATGTCCACAACCCGCCCTCCGATGCAGTGAATTCTGTTGTTGACCGTGGCCGCGACGAAATGGTCGCGCGCCGTAGGCAAAGGACAGACGGACGTCAGGTCGTCCCAGGTGTCGGTGACCGGGTCGTACTCGAAGACGTAATCGACCGCCTGGCCCTCGGAGAGGCCGCCGATGGTGTAGATCTTGCCATTCACTACGCCGCAGCCCATGACGCCCTGAGACCTGGGCAGGTTGGCGCGGGTGATCCAGGAATCGGTGGCCGGGTCGTAGCGGTAGGTGCCCGTGACAGAGGGGCCGGGAAACTCAGTCGTGCCGCCGATGGCGTAGATGTAATTGCCGATCGCGACGGCCTGCATGTGATCGACGGGCGTGCCCGGATGCGAGGAGTGGTCCCGCCAAGAGTCGGAGCTCGGGTCGTAGCTGTAGAGCGTGGCGATGGGGCCGTCGGGCAGGCGACCACCGACATAGTAGAGTAGGTTGTTCAGGACGACGGCGCCCGCTTCGTGGAAGGGCACGGGCGGCCTGGCAAAGGCCCGCCAGGCACCACCGCCGGGTATGGGCGTCGTGTTCGGCAGGCTTGTGTTGTCACAGCCGATCAGCAAAAGGGTTAAAAGGACCGGGGGGGCGATTCGAGAGAACGTCTGTAGGCGGCTGGAGGCCAGTCTGTTTTTCATTGCTCGCATCACCTAAGTCTTGCCCGGATTGCGTCCGGTTGTCTTCCCGTGGCGATCGTCGCTGCCGTCGCAAGACAGGTGCCGTCCGGCGGCAGGGCGATGTGCTGATTCGAAAGCGTAGTGGCAGACGCCCCGTTGTCAAACACCACAGACGTCCGGCTGGTTGGAGCATGGACTGCATCTGGTTCATTCAGACTCAGTGATTCGGTATCCTGGTGCGGCGTGAGTCCGCTGTCAACATGAGTGGCGCGCCCGGATTCGGCCCGTGGGTCTTGGATCGATGGCGCGGTGCAGTTGGAGGGTGTTTCCGAAATCGATATGATGCACTTGGACATACGTGTTGGCGGCAGCATGCGAGTCGCGAACAGGAGGCGGGTAACGTGGCCGATGCGGATATTGTGGTCGTCGGGCAGGGGGAATTAAGTCTGGTTGCGGATCTGTACAACCAGGTGTTCAGGCCAGGCAAGGACGAGGAGTTCTTCAAGCGGCGACTGGCGGGCAGGTACCAGTGGCTGATTCTGATCGCCCACGTTGAGAAGCGCCCCGTCGGTTTCAGCATCAGCATGGAGCTAAAGCCGGACACGTGGTTCGGCTGGCTGGTCGGTGTGCTGCCGGACTACCGCAGGGCCAAGATCGCCACGCAATTGCTCAAGGCCGAGTTGGAATGGGCCCGAGAGCACCACTACGCCCTGTCGCGTTATGAGTGCTTCAACCGCCACAAGCCGATGTTGCACCTGGCTCTGACCTTGGGTTATGACGTCGTGGGGATTCGCTGGGATCCGGGCCACAACGACAATATCATCATCTTCGAGAAGGATCTGACCACAGAGCCCAATTGATGACACCCAACCGCCGCATGACCGGGCCGCTCGTGTTGGGGGAGAAAGTGCTGCACTTCGACCGTGGTCCGCGGATCATGGGCGTGCTGAACGTGACGCCGGACTCGTTCAGCGACGGGGGCTTGTACATGGAGCCGCGGGCGGCGATCGAGCACGGGCTGCGCCTGGCCGCCGACGGGGCGGACATCATCGATGTCGGGGGCGAGTCCACACGACCGGGATCAGAGCCTGTGACGGCCACCGAGCAGATGCGGCGCGTTGTGCCGGTGATTGAAGGGTTGCGGGCGGCGGGGCTGCGGGTGCCGATCAGTATCGACGCGCGGCTTGCGGAGGTAGCGGCGGCAGCGCTGGAGGCGGGGGCGGACGCCATCAACGATGTGGCGGCGCTGCGGGGGGATCCGGCCCTGGTGGGGGTCGCGCGAGAATACCGGGCAGGACTGGTGCTGATGCACATGCGGGGGACGCCGGCGACCATGCAGGATGAGCCGGAATACGAAGACGTTGTCGGCGAGGTGGCCGCGTTCCTGCACGAGCGGGTGAAGTTCGCCTTGGAGGCGGGGATCGAGCGGGAGTGCATTGTGGTCGATCCGGGGATCGGCTTTGGCAAGACGACACAACATAACCTATTGTTGTTAAGGAACTTAGATCGTGTCGCGGAGCTCGGATGTCCGGTGCTGCTGGGGGTGTCGCGGAAGCGCTTCCTGGGCGAGCTGCTCGGAGAGGATCGCCCGGAGCGGCGGGACTTCGGGACGGCCGCGGCGGTGGCGTGGGGTATCTTGGCGGGTGTGCACATCTTCCGCGTTCACGACGTGAAGCCCATCGCGCAGGTCCTGACCGTTTGCCGGGCTATCGCGGAGGCGCAGTAGGCGGGGAAGGCCCCCGAGCATCGGCGCTAAGGCCCGAGGCGCGTAAACAGGTCGCCCTCAGCCATCCATCACGCGATGGCAGCCACCGGGGGCTGTCGGTATCGGGTATTCGCGTTTAGGCGGGGCCGGATTGAGATTAGCTGCTGTCGCCGTTGCTCTTGGCGAAAAGTCGTTTGGCTTTGCCGACCAGGTAGAATGAACCGCAGATGCAGATGAGGTCGTCGCGGCCGACGGCCCGCTCGGCGATTTCGAGGGCTTCCTCCAGGGTGTCGGCCACCTGGGCCATCTTACCGCACATCTCGCTGTAGGTGTTCAGCAACTCGTAGGGGTCGGCGGTGCGGGCGGCACCGCTATAGGTGAAGATGGTCTTGTCGGCGCCAAGCTGGATATGCTTGAGCATGCCGCGAATGTCCTTGTCGGCCTGACATGCGAAGATCACGACCATGCTGTCGTAGGGAATATTCTGGCCGATGGCCCGCATGAGGGCGTGGACGCTGGCAGCGTTGTGGGCCCCATCCACCAGGACTCGCGGCGACTCGTTGACCATCTCCATGCGGCCGGGCAGAGTGACCTTGGAGAGCCCAGCAATGGCTTTCTGCTCATCGATCTCGATGCCGCGCTCCTTGAGGGCGGCCATGCAGCCGAGGGCCACGCTACAGTTGACCGCCTGATGGTCGCCTAAGAGCGGGACATGCAGGTGCTCGAAGCGGGCCGACGGCGTGGTGACGCAAATGCGGGTATGCGGCCCCACCGGGCGGGCCGACTCGAACCGATAGCTGAACTCGATGTCCTCGCCGGTGAAGCTAAGCGGGGCGTTACTGTGCTCGGCGGCCCGGCGGAGAATCTTCTTGACCTCGGGTCGCTGGGGGGCGCTGACCACAGGGACGCCCGATTTGAAGACCCCGGCCTTTTCTTCGGCGATCTCGGCGAGGGTATTGCCAAGGACGGACGTGTGGTCGAGGCTGATGCTGGTCAGGGCGCAGACTTCGGGCTTGATCACGTTGGTGGAGTCGAGCCTTCCTCCGACGCCGGTCTCGATGACGGCCAGATCAACCTCCTGGTCGACGAAGTAGCAGAACGCGGCGGCCGTAAGGACCTCGAAATATGTGGGGGAGCTCCCCTTCATACGTTTGGCGGCTTTGGCGATGCGGGCGATGAGGCGCGTGAGCTCCAACTCCTTGATCATCTGGCCGTTAACGGTGATGCGCTCGCGAACCTCGACGAGGTGCGGCGACGTGTAAAGGCCCACCGTGTAGTCGCAACTCTGGAGCATACGGGCCAGCATGGTGGCGGTGGAGCCCTTTCCCTTCGTGCCGGCCACATGGATTGTCCGAAGCTGCTTGTGCGGGCTGCCCAAACCCGTCAGGAGCCGGTTCATTCGAGTGAGATTGAAAAACTGTGGCCTCTGAGTAACATTCGGGAGCTTCTCGATGTTGATGCAGGAGTTCAGGTAGTTGAGGGCGGACCGATAAGTCCGGATGGACTTTGCGGCCTTCCCGTTAGACCCGGGCCTTCGACTGCGCGAGGGCTTTCGAGATGACCGGGCGGATTTGGCGGGTTTGGTGACTGCCGACCGAGCCATGGGTAAAATCCTACCAGAAACCTAAAAAACCGTCAACTGTTTGACAGAAGGAACGGATTGCCGGGCAGTGCCACGACGAATCACGTAACATATTGTGAGATAAGACATTAACATGTTGCGGGCAGCACGTGTGGCTGCAAGTACATCGCCAATGCCGCCTCGGTCAATAACACAGTATACCATAAGTTGGGCCAAACGTAGCATTTGACCCGATACGTTGGGCCTGCCGATATGGCAGCCAGGAGCCCCAGCAATTGTCCCGGTGTTGTCAACGGGTGCGTGGGTGCACCGTGATCATCCGGAGCAGGGCGTGATCGAGTGGGCCGGGCGGCTCGAGCCAGGGCCACCCGCCAACGGTCCGAGCATGCCGACGACCGTTGACTCGGACCTTATCAGTATATACGCGTCCGGTGCGGATTGGATCGCCGAAGGGAGACAATCGTGCAATTGGTAAAGGTGACTGTTGCTGGAGGAGGTTACGAGGTGCGGATCGGGGGGCGGCTGGAGACGGATCTGCCCGGCTTGCTGAGGGCGGCCGGCGTGAGCGGCAGCGTGGTCCTTGTGACGGACGAGAATGTGGCCCGGCTCCACGGGGAAGCGATGGGGGCTTTGGCGCGGATCACCAACGCGCACGGGCCCCTGCATGTGGTGGGTCCGGGCGAGGCAAGCAAATCGGTTGAGGAATTGACGCGGCTCTGGGATCGGTTGGCGGCAGACCGCGTGGACCGAGACGGATTCCTGATTGCGGTCGGCGGGGGCGTTGTGAGCGACCTGACGGGTTTCGCCGCGGCGACGTGGATGCGAGGCGTCAGATGGGGGGCGGTCCCGACGACGATGGAGGCTGCGGTGGATGCGGGCGTCGGAGGCAAGACGGGGATCAATCGGCCAGCGGGCAAGAACCTGGTGGGGGCGTTTCATCAACCCTCGTTCGTGCTGGTTGACCTGGCGCTGCTGGCGACGCTGCCTGAGCGGGACTGGAGGGCCGGCTTGGCCGAGAGCGTCAAGCATGGGTTGATCGCGGACGCCGCTTTCTTCGAATGGCAGGAGGAGCACCTTGGCGTGATTCTGGCGGGAGACCGGGACGTTCTAGAGGAGCTCATCGCCCGGAATTGCGGGATTAAGGCGCGGGTGGTAGGGGAGGACGAGCGTGAGGAGAAGGGACTTCGAGAGGCGCTGAACTACGGCCACACGATCGGGCACGCCGTCGAAGGGGGGTCGGGTTACCAGATGCGCCACGGGGAAAGCATAGGCTTGGGGATGCTCGCAGCGGCGCGGATCGCCGTCGCCCGGGGGATGCTCGGCGAGCCGGATGAGGAGCGAATCCGCAGGCTTCTGGCAGGGCTGGGCTTGCCGACGAAGGTACCTGCTGAGGTGTCCCAAGCGCGGGCTGTCGAGTTGATCGGCTTGGACAAGAAACGGCGCTCGGGAACGCTACGGTTTGTGCTCCTGGAAGGGATCGGGCGCTGCCGGGTGGTGGAGGACGTGACGGACGCGGAGATCGAGGCGGGGATGCTGGCGATCGCCTGAGCCGTAGGCCATAGCCGGGAGAGAGTTCCCTATCACCGTTTGCCGCGGCAGCGGAGGAGCGCTGGCGGCGGCGATGACGGGTGGGTGGGCACATGGTAGTGGTTCTCTGCGTCGGTGAGACATTGGGTACGTGGTCGTCAGGAGAATGGCGATGAAGATCAGTGCTGGCCGGAATGATCGATCCGTAGCTTGTGGGTTGAAGAACCTGAAGGCGCCGGTGTGGTTGTTGACGCCCTGGTTGGCGCTTCTGCTGGGCTGTGAGGCGCCGCGGCCGACCGAGAAAGCGCAAGGAGCCGAGGCTGTGCCGGCTGACGCTCAGGCCGACTTGCGCGAAGGACTCGGCGAGTTCGTCGCTTTCTTCCAAGATACTATCGAGCAGGCAGCCGTGCGGATTGCGCGGGAGACGCCTGTTCGGCAGCAACAGCGGGCGGCGGCCATGTGGCGGGTCCGCTCAGGTCGGTTGGTTCGCTCGGCGGCCGATCAGGCGGATGCCCGGGAGGCGCTGCTTGACCTATGGGTGTTGAGCGTTCGGATGCATAGGTTTCTTGAAGGTGAGGAGGGGCAGCAGGTCTTCGGTGAGTATCAGACGGTTGCGGTCGATGCATCCGAGCGGATCCGGAGTCGAATCGCCCAGGTTGCGAGGCAATATGTGCCCGAGGACTTGTTCGGGAAGACGCAGGAGAACGTGGAGAGGTACGCGGTGGCGCATCCCATGTCCGGTGATTACGCCGATCCTGCCGCCGGAGATTTCAGTGACGCGGACGCGGGACAGCAGGTTGTGAATCTGCTTGTGGGCGTGCCACTAGCGCCGTTTACGACGCTGACGAAGATGCGCAAGGGGGCGGACTCGGTCAGCGACCTGTCGGGCACGGCCGATCGGTTTACGGACGTTGTGCAGGATCTGCCGGCTGATTTGCGGTGGCAGCTTCAGTTGCTGGCCCTGAGTCTCGAGGAAACACAGACGGTTTCGTCATTGCGGGCCAACCTGACGCAGATTTCCGACAGCTCTGCGCGCTTCGCGTCTGCCGCCGAGCAAATGCCGGAACGCGTTCGGGAGGAGGCGGAGATTCTGCTTGACCGGCTGGATGAGTCACAGCCGGAGATGCGGGCGACGCTGAGCGAAGCGCGGGAGGCGGCGGAGGCGATTGGCGAGGCGACACGCGAGGCACGAGAGACCAGTGCCGCCTTGGAGGGCACACTCAGGGAGGTGACGGTAGCCGCAGAAGCGGTACGGGCGACGGCGGAAGTTGTTGCCCATGCAACGCAAGAGATCGCGGCGATTGAATGGAAGGAGAAACGGCCGGAGCAGACGCCGCCAAAACCGGAAGGAGAGCCGTTCAGCTTTCAGGCCGTAGCGCGGAGTGCCGAGGCCGCGACGCTGACGGCGGGTGAGGTGCGAGAGTTGCTGCGAGAGCTGCGTGAGTTGTTGGAATCCGAGCCACTGGAGGCTGAACTCACCATGGTAAGCCAGCAGGTGGATGATGCGGTCGGTCGTAGCGGGGCGGAGTTGCGGGCCGTTGTGGACCACGGAGCATGGAGGGCGGCGCAGCTGTTGGCTTTGTGGTTTGTACTGCTGCTGGTCTATCGAGCCGTTACGGTGCGCCTAATCGGCCGACGGGCCGAGCCAAGGAGGTAATGATGTGACGGTCGGACTTGTATTCCGCTGGACAGATTGATGCGAAGGCAGTCTGCCGCCCGGTAATCCGGGCTCGGCGTGCCGGGGCGGCTTGAGAGCAAGGAGTCCCCCATGCTGGAAGGACAGAAGGTCAACCTGCGACTCTTTCGAGAGGACGATCTGGAGGAGTACTATCGGCTATATAGCCGCGTTACGGAGCGCGGCGAGCATTTTCCTCTGACCATCCAGTCGCTGGCGGCGATGCGCAAGCAGTTCGCCGACACCGGATGGTGGGGCGACAACGAGGGCCGCATGCTCATCACAGACAAGGACGGGAAGCTCGTCGGCGGCATCGCCTACTTTCGCGGGGGAACCCATCATATGCCGTACGAGATCGGGTACATCGTCTTTCGGCCGGAGGACCGGAGCAAAGGGTACATGAGCGAGGCGCTGAGGATATTCTCGGCACATATGTTCGAGAGCAGACCGATCGAGAGGTTGGAGCTGTGCATGTTCGCGGGCAACGCGGCGTCGCGACGCGTGGCGGAGCGGTGTGGGTATCAGTACGAAGGTACCATGCGGAAGGCCGGACTGCTTCGGGGCGAGTGGCGCAATGTGGAGCTGTTCAGCTTGTTGCGGGAGGAGTGCCCGTCGATGGCCGACGCGTTGCGAGGTTGAGGGCGCGGAACCGATCTGTTGCGTGCGTCAGTCGGTGGAGGAAATGTGGAGGTGGCGCGATGCTGGAAGGACCGAATGTAGTCCTGCGGCTGTTCGCCGAAAGCGACGTAGACCAGTACCTGGCTGCAGAGCGTAAAGAGTCGGAGTCGGAGGAGTCGTCGCCGGCGACGCTGCGGCCGATCCCCGTATTCAAGAAGAAGTTCGCCGAGACGGGCTTCTGGGAAGAGGGGATGGGGCGGATGGTGGTGACGGATAAGGAAGGAGGCCTGCTCGGTACTGTCATGTTCTTCAAGGACCCGTCGTACCAGAGCGGGTATGAGGTCGGGTACGCCATTCTGCGGAAGGAGGATCGAGGGCATGGGTACATGACCGAGGCGCTACGGATCTTCTCCGCATACCTGTTTGAGACCAAGAAGGTGCCCAGGCTTCAGATTACGACGTTCGAGGGGAACATTGCGGCGCGTCGCGTCGCGGAAAAGTGCGGATATCGATTTGAGGGGATCATGCGCCAGATGGGTTTCCTGCGGGGCCGCTATGTCGATGCGGCGCGGTACTCGCTGTTGCGAGGGGAATGTTGCTCGCTAGCCGAGGCGCTGGGAGGGAAGCGGAAGGGGCATTGAGTCGAAAGCTCTCAGTGCGGCTTAAGGTCACCTGGTGCGGGGCATCTGCCCGCCGTCGAGTCGCTCGAAGTAGTTGCGGGCGGCGCGGATGACATACGGTGATAGGATGAGAATGGCCGGCACGTTGCACATGACCATGAGGCCCACGGTGGCGTCGGAGAAATCGTAGATCAGAGAGAACTCAGGCAGCACCATTCCCAGGAAGACGAAGATCACGAAGACGAATTTGTAGGGCAGGATGGCTCCCGGGCCCAGCAGGTACTCGGCCCCCTTCTCGCCGTAGTAGCTCCAACTGATCATGGTGCTGAAGGCGAAAAGGCACACGCCGACGGTGACGACGAGCAGGCCGAAGCCGGGCATGGCCGTATCGAAGGCGAAGCGGGTCATTTCGGCGCCATCCATGTCGAGATGGACGGGCTGACCGAGGGCCAACAGGGCGCGGTTCTCGTCGGTGTTGTCCTCGGCTGTCTCGATCAGGACCAGGGAGCGAACCCGGTCCCACCCTTCTCCTTCGGCGACCACGTCGCTGACCAGGCACTTGACCTGTTCCGTTTCCTCACCGGCTTCGCGATGGACGTAGACGCCGACCTTGGCCCCAGGCACAACCTCGCGGAGATACGCACGGGCCATCTTCTCAGGCAAGTCCTTGTTGGTGGTGACCACGACGCGCTGGTCCTCGATGGACTCGACGGTGCCGATGGCGGGACGGTCGTAGGTGCGGGTCATGAGCAGCACCATGGCGCTCATGGTGCAGATGATCAGCGTGTCTACGAACGGCCCGATGCCGGCCACGACGCCCTCGCGGATGGGCTCCTCGGTCCTGGCGGCTGCATGGGCCATGGCAGCCGAGCCCTCGCCGGCTTCGTTGGAAAAGCATGCCCGGCGCAGGCCCCATTCGAAAGCAATCCACACCGAAGCGCCGGTGAAGGCGCCGGCCTCCGCGGTGGGGGTAAAGGCCGAGCGGATGATCAGGGCCAGCATATCGGTAACTTCGTCGGCGTGGGCCACGATGATGTAAAGGGCCGCGAGGACGTACAAGATGCACATGAATGGAACGAGCCTGGCTGCCACCTGACCGATGCGCCTGATCCCGCCAATGATAACCAGGGCGACCAAGCCGGCGACGAGCGGGGCTGAAACGTACTTGCTCAGGTGGAAGTTGGCTTCGAGTACGTTGCTGACGTTCCAGCCCTGGAACATGTTGCCGCTGCCAAACGAGTTGAGGACGGTGGCTGCGGCGAAGAGGACGGCCAGAACTCGGAAGAGCACCCACAGCCCGTTGCCGCGAGCGCGAAGCGGCTCGACCAGGGCCTTCTGGATGTACCACATGGGTCCCCCACGGACTTCACCCCGGCCGCGAACCCTGGCCCCGGGCTCTGGGGGCGGCTCGCCTGGGTACTCGAGGGTGCGCTCCTCGGCGTCCGCCTCTGTGAGGGCGGGAGCACTAGGGTCGGGCACGTCCCGGACGTCGCGGAACATGACCGCCAGGGAACACTCGACGAACTTGAGGGTCATGCCGAACAAGCCGACGAGCCACATCCAGAAGACGGCTCCCGGGCCGCCCAAGGTGACGGCCACGGCGACGCCGGCGATGTTGCCCAGACCGATCGTCGCGGACAGGGCAGCGGAAAGGGCCTGAAAGTGACTGATGTGCCCTGTATCTTCGGGGCGGTCGTAGTGACCGCGGATGCAGGCGACTCCATGGCTGAGAATGCGGTACTGCACGAACTTGGTGACGATGGAGAAGATCAGCCCGGCGCCGAGCAAGAGGAAGAACAGCGGTGTAGACCAGATCCAGCCGACCAGATCCTCACAGAACTTCTCAACAGCCTCCATCGTCACCTCCGCCGCAGCCTAGTCTGCTGAGGTCGATGGGAGGATTGTACGGGGTCGGCCCGTTCGGGCAACCTTCTGGAAGAACGAGAGTAGCCGCGGCGCATGTGGCGTCTTCCTAGCGACTTGACCGGTTAGACCGAGGTGATTATGAACGTCCGACAGGCTCTGCGCGAGGAAGGCGCGGGCACGCGTCGATAGACATTCTCAGGACCTTATATCCATGGAAGATTTGTATCCGAAGAGGGAGCAGTGGGCCACCCGGCTGGGGGCCATTCTGGCCGTGTCCGGTTCGGCCGTGGGACTGGGTAACTTTCTGCGGTTCCCAGGCGTGGCGGCGGCCAACGGCGGCGGCGCCTTCATGATCCCGTATTTCATATCGCTGGTGATCCTGGGGATTCCCATCTGCTGGGCGGAGTGGACGCTGGGGCGTGAGGGGGGGCGCCGTGGGTTCAACAGCGCGCCCGGCGTATTCTATGCGCTCGTTAAGAATCCGGTGCTGCGGGCGTTCGGCGGGCTGGCCATCCTGATTCCTGTGGTGATCTACATGTACTACGGGTACATCGAGGCGTGGTGCCTGGCATACGCCTGGGATTATGCGTGGGGGACGATGGACCTTGGGCATCAGGTCGAGAATTACACGAATCACTTCGCTCAATTCGTGGGGAGTGAATCGAACGGGCTGACCAAGGATGGGCAACTGAGCCGGGTCGTGTTCTTCGTGGCCATCGTTTATGTGCTCAACTTCGTGCTGATCTTCCGGGGGGTGACCAAGGGGATCGAGAAGTTCTGTCGGTACGCCATGCCATTGCTGCTTGTCGCGGCGGTGGCGACGCTGGTGCGGGTCCTGACCCTGCCTGCACAACCCGTGCCGGATCCGTGGCAGTATAGTCTGGGCGAGGTGCTGCCGGAGGAGAAGTGGGCCGGGCTGAAGAGGGGACTTCGGGATCTTGAGGTAGTCGCGGTTGCTGCGGAGGAGAGGAATCCGGAGCTGACGGAAGAGGAGCAGGCCACGGTGCTGGCCGAGGCGCAGGCCGCGTTGAACGAGGCCGTGGCTGCGGCGGTGGGCGATTTCTACCAAAGCGTTCGAGACGGCAAGGCCGGGTATAAAGCCAGTGTTCCGGTGGCCGAGCCCTACGGCGTGCTGGCCGAGTACGAGGGCATTCTAGCGGCACTCGACGAAGTAGATGGCGCGGATGTGGGGACGGAGCAGCGGGAGTGGATACGGCGGACGAGGGAGCGACTGACGCGCGAGGAGAAGTGGGCGCTTCAGCATTGCGAAGAGGCGGAGGTCAAGGCCCTGGGTGACTTGGAGGGAGATGACGAGGAGAATCGCGCGGCCGCGCGGCGCACTCTGGCGGGCAAGCGGGCGGAGCGGCGTGAGGTTCTTAAGAATGTGGGGCTGCCGCCGTCGCTTGGGAGTGGCGGTGACGAGGAGTTTCTGCTGCGGGTTGCGGCCGCCGAGGTGGCGGAACTGGATCGGACGGTGTCAAACGGCCTGGGCTTCATGTGGAACCCGCGGACGGCCGAGGGGGGAGACAGCATTATCGCAGCCCTGAAGAACCCGCAGGTCTGGATGGCGGCAGCGAGCCAGATCTTCTTTAGCCTGTCGGTCGGATTCGGCATCATCATCACGTATTCGACGTATTTGCGGCGACGCGACGATGTGGTGCTGAGCGGGCTGACGGCGGCGGGGGTCAACGAAACGTGCGAAGTATGCCTGGGTGGTATGATCACGATTCCGGCGGCGTTCATTTTTCTGGGACTGGGCTCGGTCACAGGCGCCGGGACCTTTGCCCTGGGCTTCTATACGACGCCGGCGGTGTTCGCTCAAATGCCCGCTGGACGGTTCTTCGGGGTGATTTGGTTCGGGGCGCTATTCCTGGCAGCCATCACCAGCTCGCTGTCGATGTTGCAGCCGGCGATCGCATTTCTGGAGGAGGGCTTCGGGCTGAACCGCAAGGGGTCGACGGTGCTGCTGGGATTGCTGACGGCCCTGGGGGCCCTGGTGGTAACGTACTTCAGTGAGGGGCTTGTAGCCCTGGACACCATGGACTTCTGGATCGGTCAGTTCTCCATCTTCATCATGGCCACGGTGTTGGTGATTATCTTCGGCTGGGTGATCGGGGCGGGGAAAGGCGCCGAGCTAGCCTCGGATGGGGCTCAGCTTCGTTTGCCGGGAGTCTTCCCGTTCGTGATCAAGTACGTCTCGCCGGCCTATCTGCTGACGATTTTCGTGTTGTGGGTCAAGTACAACGCTCCCGATTATGTGGAGCAGTTGATGCAGGATGACACGGCGTTGTTCGTGGTGTTCTTTGTCGGGTTGACGACTCTGTTCTTCATTGTGCTGGTGCGGCTGGCCAACAAGCGCTGGACAGCGAACGGACGCGAAATCCAGGAGGCGCAATCATGATCGCGGCCGGCTGGGTAATGATGATCATATCGCTTGGGTTCGTGCTGGGGCTGGTGGCCTTCTGCTTCTGGCGGGTGCTCAGCACACCGCCCGAGGATGAGGCGGGCGCCGGGGACGGGGATATTAGCTTGGCCAACCAGGATCGGTGAGGCTGTGGCGCTGTCCCTGGGGCATTCTCTGTGGAAACCTCCGCCTTGAGTCGCGTGCGGCCCTGGACGGGAAGTAGTGCCGAGTCCTATATGCGAGGCTGACGCGGGAGTGGCGGACGCCGCGCAGGAGCATCAGTGCGTTCGTCATTCGTCTACAGGTTTCATGCTTTGCAGAAGGCATTTAATGTCGGTGAGGATAGCGGTACCGCGGCGAGGCTTTCGGATCGCCCTGAACGTACCTTCGATCCGGGCTCTTCCGAACGGGTGGGGCGGGTCGCCGATCTCGCCGGTGGGGCGGAGTTGGCCGGACTCGATGCGGCCGCTGAGTGACTGGCCCTTTTGGTGTTCCGAAAAGGAGACGAACCCATTGCCCTCGTAGACGCGCGTAGCGCGGCCGGACTGAATCACATAGGTGATCTTGGCGTTGATCATGCTGGATTCGACCCGGGTGGTGCCGGGAATGGGCCGCCAGTAGCTGCGAACCAGTATCGTCTGGGTGATATGCTCAGTGGGGATGGCTTCGCTGGGGCTGCGGCGGCGGAGTAGTAGGTTGAGGTCGCCGGCCGCATCAAGCTGATAATAAGCGTCGTCGAACTCCTGGAACAGCGATCGGGGACCGTCGGGGTGGGAGAAGTCCTGGATACGGATGCGCGTGGTGCGTGGCTGGCACCCTGCGATCCCCAGCGTCGTGGCGATGCAGAGCAGGCCCAGACGGGGGTGCCGGTGACTCGGCGGGCGGCCGGGTGGCTGCAGAAAGGTGCGGCTCATGGATGGTATTTTGGCCCGTGAAGGGCCGTTTGTGAAGCAGGGGGACGGCCCTCAGGGTGATCGCCCAGACGGATTGATCTTTCAGATGTTTTGAAAGGGCCGGGGCTGTGACCAGTGTACTTGCGGAGGTGGCATCGTTCTTGTAATCGAACGCCAGGAAGCGTCCGGGAGCGGCCCCCGAGGAAGAAGATAGTGTCCGGCAAGCGAGGAAGTGCGCGATGGATACCGTTCGGTGGAAGCTTGGCGTGGTGTCGTACTTGAATGCTCGAGTGCTGGTAGAGGGGCTGTCGGGACGTCAGGACGTGGAGTTGCATACCGCCGTGCCGGCCGAGTTGCCGGGTCTGTTGCTGGAGGGACGCGTGGACGCGGCCATTATCCCGGTCATTGATTACCTGCGTCACCGCGAAGAGCTTGTAATCGTCTCCGATGCGTGTATTGGTGCCGACGGGCCGACGATGACGGTTCGCGTCTATTCGCCTGTGCCGCCGGAGTCAGTTAAGGTTCTGCGCGCGGACCGAGAATCTCATACTTCGGTGGTCCTGGCGCAGGTTCTGTGGTCCGGATGTCATCAGCGCAAAGTGGCGGTCAAGACTCTGCAGCGGGGACAGCAGGTGGGGGACGGGGAGGCGGTACTGCTGATCGGGGACAAGGTGGTGACGTCGCCCTGGCGAGAGGTTGCCTATGACATCGACCTGGGAAAGCTTTGGAAGCAGTGGACGGGATTGCCGTTCGTTTTTGCAGTATGGGCGGCCCGTCGGTGCACACAGTCGGAGGGGCTGCCCGAGCTGTTGTCGAAGGCTCGCGACCGCGGGGTGGCCGAGGCCGAACGGATCGCTCGGGCACATGCGGCGGCCCATGGTTGGGACGAGGAGCGAGCCGTGGGTTATTTGACCGGCAACATTAAATATACACTCGGCCCTCAGTACGTCGCAGGCATGCATCTGTTCTTCGAGCTGGCGACGGAGATGGGATTGGCGTCGAAAGCGGACCTGGCGTGCAGGAGTTGAGCCGGTGAGTGAGGCGGCTACGGCACATACGGCGCGAAGAGCGCCACCTCCGCGGATCAGCG
>CP070685.1:1391614-1410083 GCA_020352895.1 Phycisphaerales bacterium | reverse complement strand
GCTCAGGACATTCAGCGGTCGTGGTTCACGACCCGACTTTTTTGGCCACTCTCTGCGCGGCATCCATGTCGGGACGGGTGGCCCCATACACGCCGTCGGCGACAGCGAGGTCAAGGTGCTCGACCTTGAGGGCCGCCTCCTCCGGCGATGGGCCACGGAACAGCCCGGGTATTCCGTGGCCGTCGACGATGGCGGCAACGTGTATGTCGGCGAGATCGGCCAGCTTGAGCGCTTCGACTCCGAGGGGCGGCACGTGACCACCTGGCGCGGCCCCGAGCGCCTGGGACTGGTGACCGCCATCGGCTTCTTTGGCGATTACGTGGTCCTGGCCGACGCCAAGGACCGCTGCCTTCGCCGGTTCGACCGCGAGGGCAACTGGGTCAACGACATCGGCAAGGACAACAACACGAGGGGATTTCTGATTCCCAACGGCGTGCTCGACTTCTGTGTCGATGCCGAGGGAATCATTCACGCTTGCAACCCCGCGAAACACCGCATTGAACGATACTCGTTGAACGGCAAGTTGCTGGATTTCTTCGGCCGGTTCGGCACCAAGGCCCCCGAGGACTTTCCGGGTTGCTGCAACCCGACCAACCTGACGCTCGGGCCGCAGGGCCAGGTCATCGTCACCCAGAAGGCCGGCCCGCTCGTCAAGGTCTATGACGGCGAGCATCATCTGAAAGCCGTCATCGGTCCCGAACCGTTCGACGTCACGTGCCAGAACATGGATGTGGCCTGCGACGCAGAGGGGCGCATCTATGTCGTGGACACGGCACGTCTGACCATCTGCGTCTTCGCACCCACAACTGAGGCGAGCCCGGAAGAGGCGATACTCCCATCGCCCACTGCACAGGGAGCGCCGAACTCATGAAGTCCGAGCCGACCCGACGCGAATTTCTCAATGCCACGGCCCGAGGAGCGGGACTGGTCGCCCTGGGCTCGACCGCGGCTTACCTCGTCATCAAAGCGGGCCCGGACGGCTACTGGCAGGTCGATCCGCGCAAGTGCATCAACATCCGGCTCGGCGCGGTGAACGTGGAAGTGTGCGACAAGTGCGCCACGACGTGCGTGCTGCCGCTCTCGGCGGTGCGGGCGGTGAATGAATACGCCAAGTGCGGGCGCTGCTGCATCTGCCCGTCCTACTTCGACGTGACCAGCGAGATCGGCCGGGACGGTCTGCCCACGCGGAAGCTGTGCCCGCGCGATGCCATCACCCGCGAGGCCATCGGTGATGTCGATCCGGACGACCCGCTGAACAACTTTTACGACTACCACATTGACGAGGACAAGTGCGACGGATGCGGCAAATGCGTGATGGCCTGCAAGGAGCCCGCCGGCCTCGGCTCGCTGCGGCTGGAGGTTCGTCACAGTCTCTGTGTGGACTGTAACCGGTGCACCATCGCAACGGCCTGCCCGGACGACGCCCTGGTCCGGAACACAAATGATCTGAGTAAGATGGACCCGCATCCCGAGGAAGAGACTGCCTAGGGGCGATTCAGACACAACCGATGAGAATCAGGTGGATCCTTCTGGTGTTGATGTCGCTGGCGGCGACGGCCGCGGCGGCGAGCCACGTGCTGGCACAGTACCAGTACCAGCGCGAGGTCGATGTCGCTCCGCCCGACGAGGACATCGGTGGCGGCTATGTGACGCCCGAGGTTCAGCGGCCGGCACCGCGCGCAGCATGGTGGGACGTCGTGGACATGGCAGCCCTGCTCGTGGCGCTGGGGCTTTCCGCCTGGCTGGTCCTCCAGCGACGCAGCCGCAATTGGCTCATCGCCCTCACCGTCATCTGCCTGGTCTACTTCGGCTTCTACCGCGAAGGGTGCGTCTGCCCCATCGGCGCGATCCAGAACGTGAGCGTCGCGTTGACCGACCCAGGCTATGCGATTCCCCTCGTGGTCATCGTATTCTTCCTGTTGCCGCTGGTGCTGGCTCTGCTGTTCGGCCGGGTTTTCTGCGGCGGCGTGTGCCCGCTCGGAGGTATTCAGGAACTGGTGCTCTTGCGACCGGTGGAGGTGCCGCGACGTCTCGACGGCGTGCTCGGCTTGTTCAGGTACGTGTATCTTGGCCTGGCCATCTGGTTCGCCACCAGGCCGCCGGTCGACCGCGACTTTGTGATCTGCCGCTTCGATCCCTTTGTGGGGATGTTCCGTCTCGCCGGCCCGGCCGACATCATGATCTTCGGCGGCGCCTTGCTGATCCTGGCCGTGTTTATCGGCCGGCCGTACTGTCGCTATCTCTGCCCATACGGGGCGCTGCTATCCATCTTTTCGCGGGTTTCCTGGCGAGGTGTGACCATCACGCCGGACAAGGAGCTGGATTGCGGGCTTTGCGCCGAAGCCTGCCCGTACGGCGCCATTGAGGACATGCGGGCCAAGACGTCCGGCTGCCTGTTCTGCGCCCGCTGCTACAACTGGTGCCCGCGCGGAGTCGTGAAGCAGGAAGCCGTGAAGGCAATCACGACAGGATCGAGCGACGAAGCGAAGGCAAGTGCATGAGCCGCAAGACATACAAGACGATCGCCCTGCTGCTAGGCATCTCTGGCGTGGCGGTGGTCACGGTGTGCATCGCCTGGCTCATCGCCGTCGAAATCAGCGCCAACCGTCGCGAGCCAGTCGAGAAGGCTCGACTCGAGACGCTCGTCGATTTGAGTGATGAGGAACCGGCAGAATTGGAGACGCTTTATGCCGAGCGCGACCGGCAGACGCAATCGCGATTGCAGCGAACCTCGCGCGTTGAGACCGCGTCCTACGTGCTGATCGTCTCGGCCGTGCTCTTCCTTGTGGGCTTCAAATGGTTCGTAGCGCTACGCGGCCGTCGCCTCCCCGACATCAATCGCGTTAACCCACAGCGCGCCGGCTGCAAAGGCGGCAACAACCGGCCCGTTCTGAAATCCGGAACATGCCCCTCGGCAGGCGCGCCCTGCGACGCCCAGGAGGCAGCACCCGCCGACCTGTCGTTTGTAGACCAGGCGATTAAAGGAATCGGCCGCGGCCCGGAGGCAGTGATCCCCATCTTGAACGCCATCCAGGGCCACTACCACTACCTGCCGGAAGCCGCTCTCCGCCACGTCTGCCAGACGACGGAGATCACCCCCGCTCAGATTACGGGAGTCGCCTCGTTCTACAACCACTTCCGTCGCATGCCGGGTGGGCGGCACAGCGTGAAGGTGTGCCATGGCACCGCCTGCCATGTCGCCGGCGCCCAGAACATCACGGATGAGATCCGCCGCTATCTGCGTATCGATCCCGGCCAGGATACCGACGCCGAGCGCCTGTTCACTGTCGAAAAGGTCGCCTGCCTCGGATGTTGCACGCTGGCGCCCGTCGTGCAGATCGACGGTATCACTTATGGCCACCTGACCCCTGACACGGCTCCGGCAATTCTGGAAGACTTCTTGGCCCAGAGCGAGTCGGAGGCCGGCAAGCACGACGGCAGGCCGATCGTCAAGCTGTCTGCCGCAGATAAGCATGGCGAAATCCGAGTCGGCCTCGGCTCCTGTTGCGTGGCCGGCGGCAGCGGCAAGGTCTATACAGCACTCCAACAAGCGCTGAGCGAAACAAACGCCGCCGCTGCCATCAAGCGGGTCGGCTGCGTCGGCATGTGCCACCGGACACCGCTTGTGGAAGCCATCACGCCGGATGGCACGTCCTCGCTCTACGCCGGCGTGAACGCCGCCGACGCCAAGGCGATCGTGAGAAGGCACTTCAAGGCCCCGTCGATCACCAAACGCATCGGCAACGCGGCGTCCGCCCTCGTCGACGACCTGCTCTCCGATCACCAGCGTCGTTTCATAGCTCATCACTCCATCGAGGTTCGCGATCCGCCCGTCGCCGCTTTTCTCGGTCCGCAGAAACACATTGCCACAGAACACTGCGGCCGACTGGATCCAACGGATCTCGACGAGTACATCCGTCTGGACGGGTTTCAGGCCTTTGAGCGCTGTGTCAAGGAGCTGGCTCCCGAGCAGGTTATTCAAGAGATCGAGCGCAGCGGACTGAGGGGGCGCGGCGGCGCCGGCTTTCCCACGGCCCGCAAGTGGGCCCGCGTCTGCCAGGCCGGCGGCGAGCTCAAGTACGTTGTGTGCAACGGCGACGAAGGCGACCCGGGCGCGTTCATGGATCGCATGCTGATGGAGTCGTTTCCCTACCGCATCATCGAAGGGATGGCCATCGCCGCCTACGCGGTTGGGGCCGAGAACGGATACTTCTATATCCGGGCGGAGTATCCTCTGGCCGTACAGCGGATCTCGGAGGCCATCCTGGAATGCGAGCGGAGGAACATCTTGGGAGACAACATCCTCGGCACACACCGAAAGCTCCGGCTGCGGATCATGCAAGGTGCCGGCGCATTCGTCTGTGGAGAGGAGACGGCCCTGTTGGCTTCCATCGAGGGGCGCCGCGGTTCGCCCCGCTTGCGCCCGCCCTACCCTGCGGAGAACGGCCTGTGGGGCAAACCCACTCTGGTCAACAACGTCGAGACATACGCCGCTGTCCCGTGGATCATCCGCCACGCCGCCGAGGCGTTCGCCGCTCTGGGCACAGCGACCAGTAAGGGAACAAAAGTCTTCGCCCTGGCCGGCAAGATCAAGCGCGGCGGGCTGATCGAGGTGCCCATGGGCATCACCATCCGCCAGATCGTGGAGGAGATCGGCGGCGGCATCAAGGAAGACAGGCGCTTCAAGGCCGTGCAGATCGGCGGACCGTCGGGCGGATGCATCCCGGCATACTCAGCCGACACGCCCATCGACTTCGACGCCCTGACTCACGCCGGGGCCATCATGGGCAGCGGCGGATTGGTCGTCCTCGACGAGACCGACTGCATGGTCGACATCGCTCACTACTTTCTGAGCTTCACGCAGAATCAATCCTGCGGGAAATGTACCTTCTGCCGGATTGGCACCCGCCGCATGCTGGACATTCTCGAGCGCCTGCGCACCGGCCAGGGGCGGCGGCGCGACCTCGAATCGCTCGAAGCGCTGGCTCACTCGGTGAAGCATGGGAGTCTTTGCGGGCTGGGACGCACAGCGCCCAACCCCGTGCTTACGACCCTGCGCTACTTCCACGACGAGTATGAAGCGCACTTGGAGGGGCGCTGCCCGGCCGGCAAATGCCCGGCGCTGATCACCTACCGGGTCACCGACGCGTGCACCGGGTGCACCTTGTGCGCGCAGCACTGTCCAGCCGAGGCCATCGCCTTCACGCCGTACGTCAAACACGAGATCGACGCCGAGAAATGCACTCGCTGCGACATCTGTCGTATCAAGTGCCCGGAGGATGCCATCGAGGTGACGTAATCATGCCGCGTGTGGTGATAGACAGTCAAAAGGTTGAAGTGCCGGCGGGCAACACCATCCTGGATGCGGCTCGCAAGCTCGGCCTGGACATCCCCGCGCTGTGCCATCTCGACGGCCACCCACCGGGCACCTCCTGCATGCTCTGTTTGGTCCGCGTGAAGGGCCGCGACCGACTCGTGCCTTCCTGCGCGACGCTCGTCGAAGAGGGCATGGAAATCGAAAGCGAGTCTGCGCATGTGCGCAGCCTCAGGCGCACGGGCTTGGAACTGCTGTTGGCAGATCATGCCGGCGACTGCATCGCGCCATGCCAGAACGTGTGCCCTGCAGGCATGGACATCCCTTCGATGCTGCGCCAGATCGCCGGGAATCGATGGGACGACGCGATTGTGACGATCAGGAAAGACATCGCCTTGCCTGCGATTCTCGGCCGGGCATGTCCGGAGCTTTGCGAAAGGGGATGCCGTCTAGGTGACATCGGACGCCCCGCCTCGATCTGCATGCTGAAGCGGTTCGTGGCCGATCGGGACCTGGCCTCGAGCACGCCACATCTGCCGGCGTGCCAGCCTCCCTCGGGCAAGAGCGTGGCTATCCTGGGCGCCGGCCCCACGGGATTGGCCGCGGCATACCATCTTCTCCTGGCCGGGCACGCCTGCACTCTGTTCGACGAGCGGGGCCTTCCGGGCGGCTCGCTGCGCACGGAGTTCGACTCGCAGCAACTTCCGCCCGAGGTCATCGACGCGGAGGTTGGGGTCATCGCCAGATTGGGCGCGGGCTTCCGAATGGGTGTCTGCGTTGGCCGCGACGTCTCGCTCGCCGGACTGCGCGAAGAGTTTGACGCCGTGCTGGTGGCCGTCGGCAAGGTCACCGCGGAGAACGCCAAGATGCTGGATATGCGGGTGGCCAAGGATCATTTGCTCGTCAACCGACAGACGCAGCAGACAGAGCTGAAGGGAGTGTTCGCCGCGGGCCGGGCTGCCCGCCCCGGTAAGCTCGTCGTTCGCAATGTCGCCGACGGAAAGCGGGCCGCGGTGTGCATCGATCAGTACCTCTCCGGTGTCCCCGTCACCGGGCCCCAGGACGAGTTCCACTACCGGCTCCGACATGTGGATTCGGACGAAGCCACCGCGCTCGCCCCCATCACGAACCAGACCAGCAAGCCCGCACCGCCCCCGAACGTAATGGAAGGCCTGACGCCTCAACAAGCCATGACTGAGGCGGCCCGCTGCCTGCACTGTGATTGCGCCCTTGCCAGGACCTGTCGGCTCCGTCACTACGCCCGAGTCTACGGCGCCAATCCCGACCGGTACCAGGGAGGCCGCAAGACGCTGCGGCGCCATCTCGAGCACGCGGACGTGATCTACGAGCCGGGAAAGTGCATCCTCTGCGGCCTGTGCGTTCAGATCGCTAGCGAAGCCGGCGAGCCGCTCGGCCTCACGTTCGTCGGCCGGGGGTTCGACGTCCGCGTGGAGGTCCCCTTCAATCGCTCCATCGCCGACGGCCTTCAGCACGCTGCCCGCCTCTGCGCCGAGGCCTGCCCTACCGGAGCGCTGGTCCTCAGAACCGACGGCTGCCAGGCGGGCCTGTGCGGCTCGGTCGAGCCCCCCCGAGGGGCACAAGCTCCCGCCCCCTGACGGGCCCGGCGTGGCTCGCCCCGCCGCCGGTGCCGGACAGGTCTGAGTCGGCCCCATGGCCCCAGAATCTACGTCACGGAACACCGAGACTCACGCTCTCCATAGCGTCCGGCGTAGGCGGATCACTGCGCCCACGCAATCCCGGGCTTCATCCCCGAGGCACGGTGGCTGTTGGTGAGCGCGCGGCCCCTATGCGGCTCAGTTCCCGCCGTACGGACAAGACTCAAGTTGCCCCGGCCGACACGACGGCCGGGCAGCTGAACATCCGGTAAGTGGCAATCTGATGACTTCGCTCCAGCCGCTCATTCTGGCTCTCGTCCACCAGACCACCGAAGCCGCCTGCCAAGCCAAACGACAAGCCTGGTTCTCCCGCCGTAATCCGAAAGCCAGGCTGATCTTCCGAAGTTACAACAACGTCACCCGCTGGATCAGCAAGGAGAACCGACCATGAAACGAACATGCTGTCTGTTGCTGGCTCTGTCGTTCTGGCCCCTGATAGCCCTGGCCGACGACAAGAAGTCCGACGAAATGACCGATCCGCTCGAGATCCTTAAGAAGGTCGACGCGGCCGCCAAGGCGGTCAACGCCGTCAAGTATGAGGCCGTGCTCGAGCCCACAGAGGGGGCCGCAGCTCAGGGCGGCAACCTCAAGGCCACCGTCATCGCCACGGGCTATGCCCACGGTGAGCCTGAGAAGTACTATGTCGATGTCACCTATCAGATGCCCAGCGAAGAACAGACGCGGCATATCACCGGCGGCACCGATGGGGAGGACTACTACGTCATCGACCACCAAGCGAAGAAGGCGCACGTGGACATCGATCCGGCCGTCATGGGTCCTCATCGTATTGCCATCACCCGCGGATGGATGATCGAGTTTCTCCACGACACGCCGTTCTCCGACGAGATCAATGGCAGATCGCGGGAGCTGCTTCCCAGCGAAATGATCGCGGGGGAGGATTGCTACACCGTCCGCGTTGTGTATCAGGCCGAAGGCGCTTCGGTAACGACTTGGTGCTTCTCCAAGAAGGACTTCCTGCCACGCCGCCGCGTCGACGTCTGGACTCGGCAGGACGGTTCCAGGATCGGCCAGTGCAAGACCATCACCAAACTCGAGGTTGATCCCAAGATCGATGAGAACACCTTCAAACTGAAGGTGCCGGAAGGCTACGAAAAGACCGACGAGTTCGCGACGTAGCCATCGATGTCACCGTCGGCCCGCGGCAACGCAGGCCGGCCTCAATATATCCCGCCATGAAACCGCACCGGTCCGTCTACAGGATCGGTCTGCGCCACTGCAACTTGGGAGACGAACGAATGGTACTTACTCTATCAACCGTCATTCACCCACACTCTGTCCTGCGCGCCGCCTCTTGTGCAGCTTGCTTGGCGAGCGCTCTGGCCGCTCCCCCGGCCCTGGCCCAGTGGCCCCAGTGGGGCGGACCGAGCCGCAACTTCACCGTTGACGCCACGGGCCTGGCGGAGACCTGGCCGGAAAACGGGCCGCCGCGACTCTGGCACCGAGAGCTCGGCGACGGCTACTCCTCCGTTGTCGTCGACGACGGAATGCTTTTCACTCTGTACCGAAAGGAACCGGCCGCCGCAGAAGAATACGTCATCGCTCTCTGCGCCGAGACCGGCAAGACGGTCTGGGAATACAAGTACGCCGCCCCGGTGCGCGAGCAGGACGTCCAGCATCCGGGGCCGCACTCCACGCCGCTGGTCATTGGCGACCGCCTGTTCGCGGTCGGACGCAACGCCTTGCTGCACTGCTTCGAGAAGAAGACCGGCAAGTTGCTCTGGAAGCAGGACTTGGCGGCCGAATTCGGTGCCGGCGTGCCCAACTGGGGATATGCCTCCAGCCCGATCGCCTACGAGAACTCGGTCATCGTGGCAATCAATCGTCTGCCAGAACAGCCGCAGCAAAACGGAGAAGGACATGAGAGCGGCGACTCTCGCGCCGAGAATGACGAGTCGCCGGTTCCATACGCTCTGGTTGCACTAGGCCAGGACCGCGGCGATACCCTTTGGAAGATCCGAGGCTTTGACATCGGCCATTCGTCCCCGGCCCTGCTTAAGATTCAAGGACAGCACCATCTCGTGCTACTGGCGCACGGTGAGGCCATCGGCGTCGATCCCGCCGACGGCAAGCTTCTCTGGCAACACGCCTTCTCGCAGAATCAGGGCTACGTCATGACCCCCATTTTGATCGGCGAGGATACCCTGCTGTGCTCCGCCTTCGAGGGAAGCCACGCCCTGAAATTGACGGAGAAGGATGGCAAGATCATGCCGGAGGAACTCTGGTATGACCGCAAGGCCATCCTCGGCCAGTCCACGCCAGTCCAATCGGGCGACCTCGTTCTCGGCTCCCGCGACGGCCGCGTTGCCTTCGTCGTAGCTATCGACGTCCACACCGGCAAACGCCTTTGGATCGACCGCAACTTCAACTGGACGACGTTCCTGAATCTTGGAGACAAGCTTCTGCTTCTGGACGAAGAGGGCCGACTGGCCCTGGCAACGCCCACGGCCGACGGCCTGACCATCCATACTGAGTACGAGATCCCTGAGTGGCGAACGTACACATGTCCCACCCTCGCGGGCACGACCCTCTACCTGCGCGACCGCCGGCAGATCATGGCCCTCGATCTGGGTGCCAGGGCGTTAGCTCGATCCGACTGATCGGCCGGCAGAAAGGAGATGGTTGTCCCATGCGCGCCAGACTCCGAATCAGCAGCCTCGTAGCCGTCGCGGTTGGAACTCTGTCAATCGTGGAGGTTGTTGCCGACGCGAATGCCCAGTGGCCTCAGTGGGGCGGGCCGGGCCGCAACTTCACCGTCTCGGATGCCAGAGGCCTGGCCGACTCCTGGCCGGAGGACGGGCCGCCGAGGCTTTGGCGCCGCAGGCTCGGTGTAGGGTATTCGGGCATCGTATATGACGATGGTGTGCTGTACACGATGTACCGCAAGGGGCGGGCCTCGTCGCAGGAGCGAGTGCTCGCGCTCGATGCAACCACGGGCAAGCCAATATGGGAACACAAGAACCGCGCCCCGATTCCGGAGCCTCCGGACGAACGATGGGGCGGCCAGGGCCCGAACTCAACTCCCCTGATCGTGGGTGACCTCCTCTACACGGTCGGCTCGCTGGCCGTCCTCCATTGCTTCGACAAGAAAACAGGGGACGTTCTCTGGAGCCATGATCTGAAAAAGGAATATGGCGCCACCATGTCCGGTTCTTGTGGATATTGTCCCAGCCCCATCGCTTACGGGAACACGATCATCGTGGTGATTGTGCACCAGGGCACCAACAACACGGAGGACCGACCCTCGAACCTGTCGACGGAGCCCACGCTTGCCGCCTTCGACCAGAAGACCGGCGAGCTTGTCTGGAAGGGGCTGGGGTTCAGGAGCGAGTTCACGTCGCCGACTGTGATCAACTTCGCTGGCCGGGACCAGCTGATTCTGGGCACGACGGAGGGCCTGATCAGCGCGAATCCGGAGAGCGGAGAGCTTCTTTGGCACCACGCGGCCCCCGCCAACATCCAGACCCCCGCCTGGGACGAAAAGGACCTGTTGTTCTATTCCTCTACGCCCGAGCTTGGCGGCATCGCCGTCAGGCTGAGCCACCAGGAAGGAAGGACGGTTCCAAGCCAACTGTGGGCCAATCGGGAGACAGCCGCGGATATCGCCACGCCCGTTCGCTGCGCTGATCATCTCTACACCTGCGACCGGCAGATGATGCTGTGCGTGGACTGGAAGACGGGCGAGCGTGTCTGGGCCGAACGAGGCTATCCGAATGCGTGGTGCCTGCGCGCCGGCGGCAGACTGATCATTCTGGACGAGAACGGACAACTGACGCTGGCCACCGCGGCACCGGAAGGGCTGACGGTCCACGGACAGTATCAGGCCACCGAGCGATACTCGCTCACCGCGCCCATTCTGGTCGGGACCACACTCTACGTGCGGGACCGCAAGTTCATCATGGCCCTGGACCTCGGTCCGGCTCCAACCTCCATCGCGAGGAAATGACGCGCCAGAGAGGATCCTCCACGCCATGAAAGCCCACATTGCCCTACATACCCTCCTTACGACGGCACTCATCGCGACGTGCCTGCCCGGCGCCACGCCGGATGCGCGGGCCCAGTGGCCGCAGTGGGGCGGTCCGAACCGTAATTTCATGGTCGAGTCCGATCTTCTGGCCGACCGCTGGCCCGAAGGCGGCCCCAGGCAGATCTGGAAGCGCGAGCTAGGCGATGGATATTCATCGGTAACAGTCGATGACGGCGTGCTGTACACTCTGTTCCGTCGATCAACAAATGACTCACACGAGCGCGTCACAGCTCTTGATGCTGCCACAGGCGGGACCATCTGGACGTACGATATCCCCTCGCCGCCGACGGCCGGCCCGGGCGAGCAATGGCCGTTCGGCCCGAATGCCACCCCGCTGGTGGTCGGCGATCGTCTCTACGCCACCACGGCCAACGCTAAGCTCCTTTGCTTGGAGAAGAGAACAGGCAGACCATGCTGGCAGGTCGACCTCGGAGGGACACAGACCGAGCCGATACCGAACAGCCACGGCTACTCCGCCAGCCCGATCGCCTACAAGAACACAGTGGTCGTTCCTGCCGACAGGCGTAGGCTGGGCGGGCAGAGCAACCGCTCTGAAGAAGAACGAGCACAATCCGATTCAGGCGAGAACGAAGCGAACCACACGCTGGCGGCTTTCGACCAGACATCCGGCAACTTGGTCTGGATCGGCGGCGAGTTCAGTATGGGTCATTCGTCGCCGATCCTGATCACGTTCGCCGGCCGGGAACAGCTCGTCTATTTCGCCAAGCCGGGCCTGATGAGCTTTGACCCTGCCGACGGCCGGCTTCTGTGGCAGCACACCATGGATCTCGACATGGGCTGCGACGCCATCTTGACACCCGTGTGGAATGGGCAGGATCTCTTCTACGTTGCAACACACAATACCAAGGTGGGCGGCCACGCCATTCGGCTCGCGGGATCGGACGGCCGATTCGCCCCCGAAACGCTGTGGTTCAAGAGCAGAATCCACTTCGGCATGACCGCTCCGATCCTGATCGACAATTACCTCTACGGCTGCAGCAGCAGAATTGTCGTCGGGGCGAATTTTGAAACGGGCAAGCGTCTATGCGCTAAGCGCGCGTTCGAAGGTGGAACGTGCATCTACGGGGGCGGAAAGCTGATCATACTCGACATGAACGGCAAGCTTGGTCTGGCCACAGTGACCCCGGAGAAGATCGAAGTCCACTCAACCTGCCAGGTCACGGAGCGAGAATCCTTGACTCCGCCTACCCTGGCCGGCTCCACTTTGTACCTGCGGGACCGCAAGCACATCTTGGCGCTGGATCTCAGTGAGACCGCGATTGCAAAGAGATAGTTCTCACGGAAAAGGAAGTGCAAGTCGATGAGACGCAAAATCGTGTTGGTTACCGTACTCGCGATGGCCATCCTGACAACCTACCTCGCCTGCGGCGGGCGACAGGCGCAGGCCCAGTGGCCGCAGTGGGGCGGGCCCAACCGCGATTTCACCGCCCAGGCCGCTGGCCTGGCCGAATCCTGGCCGGAACGCGGGCCCAAGAAGCTGTGGAAGCGACGGCTCGGTGACGGCTTCTCGTCCATCGTTGTCGATGACGGTCTGGCGTACACCATGTACCGGAGAGGAAAGCGATTCGAGTACACCGTGGCCCTGGACGCACGGACCGGCGAGAAAGTCTGGGAATACCGAAGCCCGTCGCCGGTTCCGGAAGAGAATGAACAATTCCCCGGGCCTCACTCCACACCCATCGTCTCAGGAGATCGTCTGTTCAGCGTGGGCCGCGGGGCCCTACTGCAGTGCTTCGACAAGAAGTCCGGCGAGGTCCTCTGGAGCCACGACCTGGTTGCCGAGTTCGGCTGCGCTATCTCCGCATGGGGCTACGCCTGCAGCCCCATTGCCTACCAGAACATGGTCATTCTGCCGGTCGGCCGTAGGCGACCTCCCTTCGGGCAACAGTCTCCCCATGGACAGGACCAGCCGGAACCGGCCGCTGACGATAATGCCGAAGGCCGAACCCTCATCGCCTTCGACCAGCAGGACGGCAGCGTCGTCTGGAAGAGTCAGGATTTCGGCTTCGATCACTCCTCGCCGGTCCTCATCGACTTCAGCGGACGGCAACAGCTCGTAATGGTTACGCCCGAGGCCCTTTTCGCCGTCGATCCGGCAAACGGCGAACTGCTCTGGCAGCACGTGTTCGAGAACATCGAAGCATACATGGTTTCACCTATCTGGCTGGACGGTAACAGGTTGTTCTGCTCCACTCCCAGAAGCGGAAGCCGCCTCTTTGAGCTGGCCGACGAGGATGGGCACACCGTCCCGCAGCTCCGCTGGGAGAGCAACAGCTTGCGCTCCGCGTTTCTCAACCCGGTACGGATAGATAGTCTCATCGTCGGTTCGAGCGGCTCCAGCCCGGCCATAATGACCTGCATCGATATGGAGACCGGTGAGCGTAAGTGGGCCTCCCGGGAGGTCTCCGCCGCGACTACGGTTTACGCGGACGGTAAAATTATCATCCTCACTGAAGATGGCGAGCTGCTACTGGCCACGGTCACCCCCGAGGCCCTGACCGTGCACTGCCGACACCAGATCACCGAGAGAGAGTCATTCTCCGCCCCGACTCTCGTCGGCACCACTCTGTACGTCCGCGATCGCAAATACATCATGGCCCTTGACCTGGGATGAACCCCGCATCAGGGCTCCCGTAGGGCGATGGTGAACGTTTCGGCGGATTACTCCGCTAAGAAAGACAGAGGCCGTTCCGCCGTCCGCACACACGGTGACGGGCCGGAATTCCACGGTGCGTTGCACGCTCACCAGCCGCCACGCCCCGGCCTAGGTTGCACAGGAGGACGCCGTTCAAATCAACGGGGACAGATCATGAGAGTCACCCTGCCCACGCTGCTCGTCTGTGGCCTCACGGCCGGCGTCTACGCCGGTCAGCCGGCCACGCAGCCAGGTAAGGCGGAGAATGAACATGGCAATCCCAAGGAGATACTGGCCAAGGCCGCGGCGGCGCTGAAGGAAGTCAAACATGCTCAGTATCGGGCCCTCTACCAGGGCACGGGCTGGTTCAAGGCGTACACGCCGCACCTTGAGGGCACCGCCATCATCGGCGAGGCCTCGGAACATGACATCGTGCGCTTCCGGGTCGAGGTCAGGATGACGCCGGCCAGAGCGTTCGAAACGATCGAGCTGACTGCCGGATCGGATGGTGAAATCTTCTACGTAATTGATACTCAGAAGAAACTCGTCTACGCCGATGCCGATGAAGCGGTCTTAGGCACGCGGGCCCGCGATCCACGACGAGTGCTCATGTACACCTTCGTATCTGAAGATCCGCTGGCCTCACTACTCGAAGCGGAGGATGTCGAGCTTCGCGAGGACGTCGAGATCAGCGGCGAGCCGTGCTTTCAAATTCACGTGCCTCGGCCGGATGAGCGTGATGTCACGTGGTGCCTGTCCAAGAACGACTTTCTGCCGCGCCGTGTAGAGGCTCAGATCAAGAGCCCGTGGAACGCAATCGGCACCACGCAAGTGGAGATTCATGACTTGATCGTAGAAACGGAGTGCCGGCCCGAAGTGTTTAGGCTTTCCGTGCCGGAAGGCTTCACGCGCACCGACGACTTCGCTCCGTAACCCCTGTCAGAAGCTGTCACTCTGCATCAATCGATGGAGCGCCAGATATGAAATACCGCCTGCCGTTACGCCCCCTGTTCGACGCGAGGTGCCTGCTCTCGTTTGCCGGGATTGCAGCGCTTCTGGGTCCTGTGGCATCGTCGTCGGCACAATGGCCGCAGTGGGGCGGACCGAATCGCGACTTCGCCAGCAAGACCCGAGGGCTGGCCGAGGTCTGGCCCGAGGAAGGCCCCCCGAAGCTGTGGCACCGCGAGCTCGGGGAAGGATACTCATCCATCGTTGTCGATGACGGCCGTCTTTACACGATGTACCGTGTGGAGGAAGACGAGTTCAGCATCGCCCTCGATGCGAAAACCGGACGGACCGTCTGGGAATACAAGAACGCGTCGCCCTTCACCGAGCACATGACCCTGAACGGGCCCGGCCCTCACGCGACGCCGCTCGTCGCAGGCGACCGCCTCTACACCATCGGCACGAACGCGGTGCTGCATTGCTTCGACAAGAAGAGTGGCGCCGTCCTCTGGAAGCACGATCTCATCAACGAGTTCGGCGCACCGGCCCACGAATACGGCTATCCGTGCAGCCCCATCGCCTACAAGAATACGGTCATCGTGCTGGCGGGCGGGCCGCAACCCGCAGACGGCGGGGCTGCCCCCAACGCCGGCCTCCAGGCACTCATCGCGTTCGACCAGGCGAGCGGCAATGTGATCTGGAAAGGCCAGGACCTGCCCGTCGAGTACTCCTCACCGATCCTGATCCACTTCGGCGGAAAAGACCAACTCATCCTGGCCACGTCCCAGGGCCTGACCGGCGTTGATCCCAACGACGGGGCGCGCCTGTGGCACCACGCTTGGTTTACCGGCATGCCCCAGATCACCACCCCGGTATGGAACGGCGGCGACCTCATCTTCGCCTCCGCGGCCCACGATTCGGGCAGCCGGGCGATCCGGCTGAACGACAAGGAAGGAACCACCGTGCCCGAGGAGCTCTGGTACAGCCGCAAGCTGCGGATCCTTCACGGCAATGCGGTCCTCATCAACGACCATGTGTACGGCACCACCGGCGACGTGGGAACGGTGGCGCTCGTGGTGTGCATGAATCTCAGGACCGGCCAGCGGGCCTGGTTCTCCCGCGGGTTCGACAGAGCAACCTGCGTGTACGGTGATGGGAAGTTAATTCTCCTCGACGGGAAGGGGCAACTCGCCCTGGCCACGGTGACGCCCGAAGGGCTGACCGTTCACTCGAAGTGTCAGATGACAGCCGAAGCGTACTCCTGGACCCCGCCCACGCTGGCCGGCACCACACTCTATCTTCGCGACCGCCACCACATCATGGCGCTTGACGTGGGAGCAAAAGACGCGGTCAAGGAAAGCTGATTATCCCTAAATAAAGGAATCACACTTATGCGGAAGGAAAAGCCACTGGTTGTGATCGGGATCGCCACGGTCGCGATAGTCGTTCTGTCGGTGGAGGCGAAAGACGCCACGGCCCAGTGGCCGCAGTGGGGCGGGCCGAATCGCAACTTCATCGTCCACGCAGAAGGACTAGCCGACTCCTGGCCGGCTGACGGCCCCGAGCGACTCTGGAGCCGTGAACTAGGCAGTGGCTACTCCACCATCGCCGTGGATGACGGCTTGCTCTATACCATGTACCGCCGAGGTGATGACGAGTTCGTCATCGCTCTCGACGCCAAGACCGGCGAGACGGCCTGGGAGCACAAGCAGAACGCCCCCATGTCTGAAGCCATGAAAGAGTTCGAGGCCGGCCCCAATTCCACCCCACTCGTGGTTGAAGACCGCCTGTTCACCGTTGGGACCAACGCCGTCATGCACTGCTTTGACAAGAAGAGCGGCAAGGTCCTCTTCAAGCGCGACCTAGCAGACGAGTTCGATTTCCCAGTCCCGGACTTCGGCTACTCTTGCAGCCCCATCGCCTACAAGAACCTGGTCATCGTATCCATGGATCGAAATCGCCCCGGGGATCGCCAAGGCCCCCAGCAGCAGGAGGCGACCGAGGGGAGTGTCGAGGGCCAGTCTCTCATCGCCTTCGATCGAGAGACCGGCGAACGGGCCTGGAGTAAGCATGACTACCGTATGGACTACTCGTCACCGGTGCTGGTCAACTTCGGCGGCCGGGAGCAACTCGTCATGCTCATGCAGCGCGGCATGATCGGCGTGGATCCCGCGAGTGGCGATCGCCTCTGGTACTACCCGGTCCCCCAGCCGTACGGCGAGAATTACGCCACCCCCGTCTGGACCGGAGACAACCTGCTGCTGGTGACCGACGGAAGCCGCGGATGTCGCCTGGTGGAGCTCTTTGAGGAGGACGGGCGTATCATCCCACGGGATCGCTGGACCAGCCGCAAGCTCCGTATCCACTTGGGCAATGCGGTGCGCGTCGGCGACTGCATCTACGGCTCCAGCGGCGGACGCGCCGGAGCGCCAGCGTTCCAGGTCGCCCTCGACATCAAAACCGGCAAACGCCTGTGGATCGAGCGCGGCTTCGCCGGGGCGACGTGCCTGCATGCCGACGACAAGCTCATCATCCTCGACGAAGAAGGCCACCTTGCTCTGGCCACGGCCACGCCCGAGAAGTTGACCGTGCACGCCAAGTGCAAGATCACCGAGTCGAGAACTTGGGCTGCACCGACGCTAACCGGCAAGACGCTCTACGTCCGGGACAACAATCGCATTATGGCGCTAGACCTCGGCTGATCAGGCCGGCCGCTTGGACTCCGGCGGCCCATCCGGTACGCTGGATGGACAGGTACAGGGCCGGGGCGGCGAGCCGCATCGAAGCAGCCTCCAGACCAACAGACCCGATGAAAAGGGAAAGGAAGAACCGATGAAGCGACTTATTCTCGCCACGTTGATCCTCGGCCTTCTTGGGATTTCGGCTCCCGCCGGACAGGACAAGCAGGCCACCGATGCCAAGATCGACGATATGAAGTCCGCAGAGGCCAAGAACATTCTCGAGAAATCTCGGGCGGCGCTCGAGCAGGTCCGCATGGCCCGGTACGACGCCAAGTACAAGGGCACGACTTGGATCACCGCGTACGTGCCGGCCATCGAGGGCTCTGTCGTCGTCGGCGAACCGTCCGAATACGACGTCACCCGCTTCTGGTGCGACGTCAAGCTGACCCCGATCGGCTCCGAGGAAGTCCTCAAGCTGACTGCGGGGTCCGATGGGGACATGTATTATGTCATCGACCACCAGACCAAGACGGCCCACGCCGACATCGATCCTGCGGTCATGGGCTCGCGTCCTCGTGACCCACGGCGTGTGGTCGTGAACACCTTCGTCTCGAAGGACCCGCTCCAGCAGGAACTCGAAGCCGAGAAGATCGAATTGAAGGAGGATGCAGAAGTCGGTGGCGAGCCGTGCCATCAGATTCTGGTCACGTACGGTGAGACGCAGCAGGGACTCTGGTTCGTCTCGAAGAATGATTGCCTGCCGCGGCGCGTCGTCCGTGTGTATAAGAACGAGGCGGGCGAAGAGGGCACGACCGAACTCGAACTGACCAACCTCAAGACCGACACCAAACTCGACACGGCGCCCTTCGAACTGAAGGTGCCGGAAGGCTATGCGCAATCCGACGACTTCGCGCCCTGACACACGATGCAAGCACGCCCCGCGCAGGTCTGCAACACTCGCCGCGCGTGTGGAAAGATGGGGGCGCCTTAACGCATGAGGAGATCAACACATGACGGACCGTAACGGCCCACACAGCCAACTCCGTATACCTACGCCGATCCTGCCGGCTATTGCGGCCCTGATCATAGCAGCCGGGCCGGCCGTCGCCTCGGCCCAGTGGCCCCAATGGGGCGGCCCCGATCGCAATTTCA
>CP070685.1:1376430-1391514 GCA_020352895.1 Phycisphaerales bacterium | reverse complement strand
GCCTCGGGCACCTGATCGGCCAGTTGATGCACGGCGGGGCCGAGCAGTTCGTCGTGGCGGATGTATCGGTAGCCGCGCGAGATCACGTACCCGTAGATGCCGTCTCTGGCGCTGAGGCATGCGGCAAAGGGCTCGCGACTGGGAGAAAGCGATTCCAGGGCGGCGCCCTGCGCGACGATGCGGTAGCAGCGGACGCGGGTGGCACCCAGGATGGAGTAGAGTTGCTCACGAACGAGACGGTCGAAGGCGGTCCAGCGATCCGGATCGTCTTGCCATTGACGGGACCAGTCTTCGAACTCGGTAATGAGCAGGGAGACGGCTCCGAGGCCCGCGGGCAGGCCGCCGCGTCGTTCTTCCAGGCGGGCGCTGCGGAACGGATCGGCAAGCCGCCGGCGAGTCATGGCCTCGACCCTCCTACGTCGACGTCCCGATCCCGTGGATCCTGGGGGATGCGCTCGAAGAGGTCCGGGTGCTCGGTCCGGGCCCGTTCCATCATGCTGACGAGAAGACTCACCAGGTCCGGATCGAACTTCTCACCGGCTCCGGCCTGCATGATGTCGAGCGCCTTCTCGAGCGTGAAGGCCTCGCGGTAGGAACGCGAAGAGGTCAGGGCGTCGAACACGTCGGCCGTCTGAATGATGCGAGCCTCCAGAGGAATCTGTTCCCCGGCCAGGCCGTCGGGATAACCGCTGCCGTCCCAGGCCTCGTGGTGATGGCGGACGCCGTTCAGCACGTGAGCCAGACGGCGGATGGGCTTGAGCACCTCGTAGCTGATGGCCGGGTGCAGCTTGATGTGCTCGAACTCTTCGGGCGTCAGGCGTCCGGGTTTGCCGAGCACGTCGTCGCGGACGCCGATCTTGCCCACGTCGTGAAGACGTCCCGCCCAGGCAAGCATTTGCAGATCGTCCTCACCCATGTCCAGGGCCTCGCCCAACATGACCGACCAGCGGGCCACACGATCGGAGTGGCCGCCGGTGTAGTCGTCCTTGGCGTCGATGGCGTTGACCAGGGCGCCGACGACATCGAAGGACATCTGCTGGAGGTCCTGAAAGAGGCGCATCTTGTGGGCAGTGATGGCCACCTGACCCATGACCGCCTCGGCCATAGAGCAATCCCCCGTGCGGAAGGTGTCGGTAAGCGGTCGGCCGAACAGGGCCGCGCCCAGTGACTCTGTGCCGCTGATCAACGGCACGATGAGGAGCGAGGCACGTGTGGGCCTTGTCTTGAACTCGAGAGCCTGGGCCGCGCCGACAGTGATTGCCTGGTGGAGGGCTGCGCGGGCTTCCGTCGAGACCAGGCGATAGTAGGTGTCGTGCAGCTCGTTCTGCTGGCTGAAGCGGGGAGTGCTGCGGTCAAAGTCGCCACGGGCATCCAGGAAACAGGCAAACGAGGCACGCAGGGCTGTGCTCAGGCGATCGAGAGCAAAGTCGTACATCTCCTGCGGGCGGGACATGCTGACGGAGGCCCTGGTCACCTCGAAGAGAATGTTCAACTGTTCGTAGCTCTGCAGGACCTCATCGACCAGGCGAACGTTTTCCTCCTCGCGCTGAGCGAGCTGCTGAACCAACCGTTCGATGGCATCCAGGGCTTCGTCCCACACTTCGGCCAGCCGATGATCAGGGACCTCTGAAGCAACGGGGGGGGCGCCCTGCACTGGGCGAAGGGCGAAGATTCTACCGGATTCGCCGGAGCCAAAGTCTGAAGGTACGTGAATCTGATGGTTTCTCTGGCAGCGACCGTCCGGCGGCAGCGCGGGCGGGTGCCCGTCGCGGAGCATTGCTTGGAGCCACGCGCAGCCGCGTGTCTCTACGGCTCCGGGCGAGCGCTCCAGGCAGTCGGCCAGGCAGACGTTGGGCAGCTTCGGCGGGGAGCCGGCCGCGCGCACCTGCCCCACCGACAAGCCAAACAGTCGTTCGAGGCTGCTCAGCAGTCGCCAGAGAGACGAGCCGCAGGGCTGCTCGGCAAGGGCGTCGCCGAAGTTATCGGTATTCATGTCCATTCGCACGGCGACCATTCGGAAGGCGGCGCGAGCCTAGCCACCTCCCTTGTCAAGGTCTCCAGTTCCTCTACGAGTCGGGACGGGCTGAACGGCTTGGCGTGGTGAATCACCCGCGGGTCGCCCAGCTCGACGCCGATGCCGATCATGTCCACGCGGCAACTCAGGATGACGATCCCGACGGGGCGTTGCACTTCGGCCAGCACGGTCCTGGCCAGCGTAACGCCATCCATCTCCGGCATGTTCACGTCTGTGATCAGGATGTCGGGGCACCACTCATGAAAGGCCTGCAAGGCACAACGCCCGTTGTTGCGACACTGCACTTCATAGCCGTTTCTCTCCAGCCACAAGGAGATTACGCGCTGAAGGTGGCGATCGTCTTCGGCCACGAGGATCCGGGTCATTGCGTCTCACCTACCTCTCGGCGGCGGCCTCGAAGCACACCGTCCGTCATGGGTCGCCCTGCGAGGCCGCGGCCGTGCTGAGCGCTCGCGCACCGGAGAAGGACTGGACCTCATAGACCGGAAGCGTTACCGAGAAACAAGATCCTTCGCCGATCGTGCTGGTCGCGGTGATTTCCCCTCCGTGAAGTCGAACGATCTGTCGGGCGGTTGCCAGGCCCAGGCCGGTTCCCGGCCGCTTCTCCACCTGCTCCGAACTGGAGCGGTAGAACTTGTCGAAGATGTGCGGCAGGTCCTCCTCTGAGATACCCAACCCGGTGTCGGTGACGGTGATCTCCAGGTCTCGGCCGCGGTCCTCGCAGGCCAGAGTGACGCTGTCGCCGGCATCGGTATACTTAACAGCGTTGCCCAGCAGGTTGTTGAAGACGACGGCAAGACGATCCTTGTCGCCTCGAATCTTGGGGACCTTGGGGGGCAGCTTCATGTGCAGCTCGACGTTCCTTTCGTCGGCGCTGGCCTGAAGGTCCTGAACGGCCTGCTGCAAGAGCCTTGCCAGGTCCACTTCGGAAAGGCGGAGTCGGGCCGTGCCCACCTCGAGCTGCGAAGCTGTGAGGACCTCCTCCACGAGGCGTCCAAGCCGAGCGGCCTCCGCGTTGATTACATTGAGGCATTCGCGCTGGGCGTCCCTGTCCTCAAGGATGCCCTCCATGAGCGTTTCGGTGTAGGCCCGGATGTTGCTGAGCGGCGTGCGGAATTCATGGGTCACCTGATGCAGGAAGTCGTCGCGGGCCTTCTCTGCCTGCTTCTGCTGGCTGGCGTCGCGGAAGACGAGCAAGGCGCCACTGGGGACACGCTCGGACTGGATCTCGGCCACGGTGATCGCCAGGGTGGTGCTGAGCCCGTCCTCGCTCAGGGCGTGGTACACCGTGGCCAAGTGATTCCTGGCGGCGGCCGAGGTCAGACGTTCGATGACCTGGTTGAGTTCGGCGTCGCGGCTGATGCTCGAGGCGGGTTTGCCGACCACATCGTCGTCCCTGGCGCGAACCAACGCACGGCAAGCCTTGTTGATCAGAGCAACCTGGGCGAACTCATCGACCAGGACGATGCCGTCCGGGTGCCATTCGAGAGCGTCGGCGGCTTGGCTGGCATCGTGATGTCGCAAGGCCTCAATCAACTCGCGCTGACTTTCCATTCCCTCCAGGGCCGATCGCAATGTCGCGGTCGTGCGGAGAATCTGATTCCAGGAGTCGGTGATGGCGCTGCGTTCATCCTCGACGGTCAATTCATCCAGGCGCGATTCCATCTGCTTGCTGTAGACGAGTAATCGGTCGCGTACCTTGGCCAGCGGCCGTAACAACCTGCGCAGCATCCGATAGAGAATCAGCAACAGGGCCAGGGCGGTCAGGACCACCAGCCCCAACCACAGACCCGAGGCTCGATACGGCCACGTCGGCGAGTCAATATGATGAGCGGCCCGGAACTCGCCGACCACGGCGCCCGTCGCATCGATCAGCGGGGCGTGCACTGTATGAAGGCGGGTGTCCACCGCGATGTCGGCGGGGACGCCGGGGGACAACAGATGGGATTGAGCGAAGACGCTGTCGTCACCTGCATGGATGGCGCAATATTCGAGTCCGTGTTCGCCCCGGAGGCGAGCCATCTCCCGCGCTGCCTCGACCCGATCGCCGGCCAGCAAGGAAGCAGCACGGGAGGCGTATCTGAGCAGGACCTGCTCTTTCTCACGGGCCAGTGTCTCGACGAGGGCATCCTGGTGAAAGCTAATGGCCACAAAGACGATGGCGAACAGGGCTCCGACGAAGCAGGCCACCAAGGCCAGGCCCCATAAGCGCGGGACCTCCTCGGGATGAGCGAATCGCCCGGCCAGGATCCGACGCCAGCCGAACGCTTGCGGCCTCGGCCCGGTTTTGGTTGCGTCAAGTTGCCGTGTCTGCCTGGCTGTCGACATACGTAAACCACTGCCCCCCGGAGCGCATGTGGCACGGCGCGCAGGCGGACATCAGCCACCCCTGCAGGCCATCTGCGTTCTGCCCGAATCATCGACGCTTCAGGTTGGGGACTTGACGCCGGGAGTGAAGAGCAAATATGCGGACCTCGGGGGCGACAGCGTGCCGATCGGGCGCGGGGGATGCGATATGGGAACGGGTGATAACCGCAGGCGCGGCGTATTCAGTAGGCTTTGCGTTGGCGGGCGGCGGGGATGTCGAGAAGCTGACGATACTTGGCGATGGTGCGCCGTGACACATCGACTTTTTCTTTCTTCAAGATAGCAGCGATCTGATCGTCGTTGAGCGGATTGCGCCGATCCTCCTGATCGATGATCTCCTTCACGCGGGCCCGGACACTGTCCCAACTTGTGGTTTCACCGTCCCGCATTTCCGTTCCGCCGGTGAAGAAATAGCGCATGGGGTAGATCCCTCGAGGCGTCTGCATATGTTTGTCGGCGACGGTGCGGCTGATGGTGGAGGGGTCGCAGCCAAAGGCTTCGGCGAGCTCGCTCATGCGCAGGATCTTCAGAGCCGCGGGGCCCCGCTCGAAGAATTCGCCCTGGCGCTCGACGACGACTCTGGCCACCTCAAGGAGCCGCTCCTTGCGGAACTTGATGGCGTCGATCAGAGCCTTGGCCGCCTCCAGGTTGCGCCGGATGAAGTCGCGGGTGTTGCGGTCCCCGTTTTTCTGGGCCAGCATCCGGCGATAGTAAGGGGAGATTCTCAGGTGTGGCTCGTTGCCGCGGGCCAGGCGAATCGAGTAGCCGGACTCTTCCTCGTCGTCATACTCGACGATGACATCCGGATTGATCACGGGAGCGGCACCGCCGGCCAGCAGTACACCGGGCTGTGGGTGCAAGCGGCTGATCTGCTCGACGGCCTCCTTGATCTGCTCGATGCTGCTTCCGGTCGCCTTGGCGATGGCGGGATATCGGTTCTTCTGTATGTCCGTCAGGTGCCCGAGGATCAGGGTCCGGGGCAGCTCGTTGTCTCCGGGCTGCTGTTGGAGCTGGAGCAGCAGGCATTCCTCCAGCGTGCGGGCGCCGATCCCTGCGGGCTCGAGCTTCTGGTGGATCTCGGCGAGGGCGGCCTCGGCCAACTCCAGGTTCAAGGGCGGCTCGACCGAACCGGCCACGGTTTGCAGATCGGTGCGCAGGTAGCCATCATCCTCGATGAAGTCGATGATGACTTCGCCGGCGCGGCGCACATCGTCGGGCAGGCTGAGAAACTGCCACTGCACCAGGAGTAGCTCTTGCAGCGATTCCGGACGGCTGGCCGTGTTGGCCATGGCCTCCATCTTGGCGTCGGTCTCGCCCTGGCTTTGGACTCTGGCATAAGGCTGATCGCCTGGGTCGAAATCGTTTTCCTGAATCAGGCGCTCGAGGTGATCGAAGCTCTCGGCGGTCTCGCCGTCCTGGGGAGCGGTTTCCTCGCGTTGGTCGGGAGGCTCGGGCGGAGCATCGTCGCTGCCGCGGTCAGGGAACTCATACTCCAGCACGGGGTTGGTCTGCAGTTCCTGGTTGATGCGCTGCTCGAGGGCCATCAAGGGAAGCTGCAAGATGTCCATGGACTGGATGAGCTGCGGCGTCAGCCGTTGCTCCTGTCGGAGGACTTGCGCTGGAATCTGAGACATATACTGAGACATCGTGTCGGAATCCCGTGAGTCTCTCCGTGGCTCGTCTCCTGTCCGCCGGCGGCAGGGCCGTTCGCCTCCTGGCGCTGTCCGGCGTCCCGCACAGGGCCGCTACATGTCGGTCCGTCCGCTTATGGCAGCCTCCAACATAGCCCTGGTGGCGTACTCGAGCTGCGAGCCGACGGGTATGCCCCGGGCGAGGCGCGTCACACGAACACCCTCATTTTCGATGAGGCTGCGGATGTACAATGCCGTGCCGTCTCCTTCCACGGTGGGGTTGGTCCCCAGGACGACCTCTTTGACCCCGCCCCGTTTTACGCGTTCGACCAGGGCGTCGATGGTCAGGTCGCCGGGGTCGATTCCTTCCAAGGGGGCAATGTGCCCCAGCAAAACGTGATACAGCCCCCGGATCAGTCCTGTTTCCTCCAGCAGCATGACCTCACCGGGGTGTTCGACCACGACAATGGTTGAGGTATCCCGCCGGGGGTCGCGACAGATCTCACAGGGATCGGCCTCTGTAAGATTGTAGCATATCGAGCAGTGCCGTATTCGCGATTTGACGTCGTCGATGGCTCGAGAAAGGGCCCGGGCCTCTTGCGGGGTGCATCGCAAGACATGAAAAGCGAGGCGTTCCGCACTGCGGGGGCCGATGCCGGGCAGCTTCTGAAACTCGCTCTTGAGGCGTTCCAGAGATTCGATGGAAGTCTGCGGCATGGCTTCTCCGCGGCCGGTCTAGGGGCCGGCGCCTCCCAACATGTCGGACAGTCCGGGCAGATTGAGCCCGCCGGTCAGCTTGGCCATTTCCTCCTGCACGCCTTGCTGGGCGTGGGCGTGGCCGGCATTGACCGCGGCCTTGACTAAGTCCTCGAGCATTTCCAGGTCCGATACGGCCTGGGGATCGATCTTGATCGAGACGACTTCACCCCGCCCGTCGACGGTAACCTGAACCATTCCTCCCCCGGATTGGGCCTCATACCGACGCCCGCGCAGCTCCTCCTGCATCTGCTGCATCCTGCCCTGGAACTCCTTGGCCTGTTTGAGCAGTCCGGTAATGTTACCCAGTCCTCCAAGCATCATGATGTCTCCAACTCGTCCTCGTCTTCCGGCCTCACCATGGGGACCGTGGCCTGAGCGACGGGCTCGACGTTCGACAATACGCCGTCGAAGAGCTCGACGGCATACTGGACCAATGGCTCCGCGCGGGCCTCAGCCAACTCGGCGTTGCTCGCGCGCGGCCTGGCCGGGGGTACGACCTTGGCCGGGTTCGACGCGCGGCTCGGCGAGGTCACCGTGTCACCGCGTGCGGGCGCGGTGCGGAGGTCCGGTTTTTTTTTTGCCGTGCCCGGCCTCGCTCTGGCCGTCCCCCTGGGAGCCCTGTCCGCGCGGCCCAACAGCTCGGTAATGTCGCGGAAGCGACCCACTTGCGAGAGCCGCACCACGGCCGCGTCGGTGAGGGCACGGGCCGCGCCGTTGTATCGGATGTTTCGCCTCAGTTCTTCCAGCAGAGAGATCATATAAACGTACTGCGTCGGCTCGAAGCGGGCAGCCTGCTTGGTGGCTTGATCGCGTACGCCGGTCGGCACGTCCGCCAGGTCCGTATGCGGGCCGCAGACCCGAAGCAACATCAGGCTTCGCAGTTGCTCGATCAGGGTTTCGCAGAAGCGCTCCAGAGTAAAGCCCTGGGCGAGCACCTCGTCCAATAACCGCAAGGCCGCGCCTGCATCTTCGTCGGCGGCTGCGTCGATAAGCTTCCCCAGATCCTCGCGGTAGGTGACGGGGAGGATTTCGTCCACCAATTCCGGCGTCAGGCGGTCTCCGCCGAGGCTGAGCAACTGGTCCAAGAGCGAGAGGGCATCGCGCATGGAACCGCCGGCCTGTCGGGCCACGCGCCTGACAACGGACTCGTCGGCACTGAGCTTCTCGGCCTCGAGGATATGCACGAGCTGGGCGGCGATGTCGTCCACACTGATACTACGGAAGTCGAAGCGCTGCACGCGGCTCAAGATGGTCGCAGGAACCTTCTGCGGTTCGGTGGTGGCGAGGATGAATTTCACATGCTCGGGGGGCTCTTCAAGTATCTTCAGCAGAGCGTTGAACGCGCCCGTGCTGAGCATGTGTACTTCGTCGATGATGTAGACCTTAAAGCGGGCTCGGGCCGGGCGGTAATTGGCATTGGCGATGAGTTCGCGGATGTTATCGACGCCGGTGTTGGAAGCGGCGTCGATTTCCACCACGTCGATATCCTCTCCCTCGGCGATGGCCAGGCAGGCTTCGCAGTGTGCGCAGGGCTTGTCCGTGGGGCCGTCGGCTTCGAGACAGTTCAGGGCCTTGGCCAGGATGCGGGCCATGGAGGTTTTGCCGACGCCCCGTGTGCCGGTGAAGAGGTAGGCGTGATGAATGCGACCGGAAGCAATAGCCTGGCGCAGAGTGGTGGCGATGGCAGGCTGGCCGACGATCTCGTCGAAATCGCGGCTGCGGTACTTGCGCGCGAGCACCATGTAGGACATCGGGCAAGCTCCGTGCTATCGGCTCGCTCCCCCTGAGATCCGGGGCTCTCGTAGGTCGCGGGACGCGCGAGCGGGCACGACGAAGGCCAGGTTGACCACGGCACCTGAAGACAGGTGGATGGGCTGCTCTGTTTCCAGCCTGACCCGTTGTCCACATGCTCCATTGCATGGGACCCGGCCTTCGTCCTGCCCGGTCAGAGGCGCCCCGGCTGGGGCGGGTGGCCCCGCGGGCCGGGCCTCCGGGCCGGCCTGGACGTGCTAATATACCACTACTGTCGAGCGGCGCCGAACGTGTGGCGCCGCTTTTGCAGGGGAAGGGCGGAGCCATTTCAATCTCGTGTCTGCCAAGAGGTTACGAACCGCGCGGCAAGGCCTGCGTCTCGCGGTGCAGAGAGAATCGGGCGGTCGAAGGACACAGGGTTGAGGAAGGGCCGGCGGCGGACGGATGGCGGTGCGCGATGCCCCCTGCGTGAGGGCCCTCATCGGCCCGGTGAAGCTGGAGGCACCTTCGCGGAGGGTGCCAGCCGTTCGGGGCCCGCGTCCGCGTAACGAGGGGCCGCGCCGGTTCTGGGAACCGTCCAGAGCGGTCTGGAACGACCGCCGCCCGGCGCGGCAGAGGATTCCAGATCGCCGGCCGGACGATGCTCTGGGGCGGGCACGCCCCCGGACGCGCGCCGGTCGCGCATGAATCGGGTGCGCAGCGAGCGGTAGGGTCGCACGAAGGGCTGATAGACCAGCAACTTGTACACCTTGCGAAACACGCGATAGGTGGCGATCGAAACCGGTCCGAATGCGGGCCGGTCGATGCACTTGCGGACGGGACGGCTGGTGACCAGGTCGATCAGCCGATGGCACCACCAACTGGGCACGCGGACGTTGCGCAGCGCCAGGATCACGTGCAGCCACGTAGAGAGGTAATCGTGCCGGGCGAACAGATACCGCGGCGTATACGCGAAGTCATAGGCGTGCGGATCGCGACGGTCAATCACTCCGTCGGCGCAGGCCCGCTCGAACAGCGGTGTGCCGGGATAGAACATCAGCGGGAAAATGCGGAGCTTTGTCGGACCGTGGTGGTGGTTGGCGACGAAGCGCATGGTCTCGATGACGTTCTCATCCGGCTCGTACGGGTTGGTGATGATGTAATGGTACTCGGTCTTCAGGCCGTAGCGACGAAACAGGGTCATGCATTCGATGATCTTCTTGATGGGAGTCCGCCGCCTGTAAATGTTCTGGAGGGTGTCAGGGCTTCCGCTCTGAATGCCCATGCTGATCAGGTCGATGGGCATGCGGGACAGGGCGGCGACTTTGCGTTCGGTGACGGTGTTGGGGAAGGCGTCGAGCTGGATGGGCAAATTGACGCGCGAGATGTACCTCTCGACGAAATCCTCCGTCTCTTCCTCATTGCGGATGAAGAATAGATCGTCGATGACATTGATGTCCTCGATTTCTGGAAAGCTGGCCAGGGCCTTCTCTATTTCGCGAATGACGTTCTCGTTGGAGCGCTTGCGCACCCACGGCCCCTTGTCCTTGTGCACGGCCATGAGGGCGGCGTTGTTGCAGAAGGCACAGGAGTAGGGACACCCGCGGGCGCTCTCGACGCGGAAATGACGGATGGTGCCGCGCAGGTTCTCGGGGCGGGCGGGAACCAGTTCGCCCTTGTCGACCACCCAATGCGTGTGAAGCTCGTAGTCGGGGAACGGGTAGGCATCCAGATTCTCGTTAAGCGGCTGAACGGCGTTGCGGATCGTGTCGCGGTTTCTGAAGGGGCCGTCGGCGCGGAACCAGATGCTACCCACGTCGGTGGGGTCGCGGCCGGCCTCCATGCGCTCGACGAGCTGGAGCATGGGCTCCTCACCCTCTCCGACGCAGACCATATCGGCCCGGGCCAGCGACTCGTCCGGGGCAACGGTCGGATGCGTTCCACCCCAGATGACCGGGACGTGGTTGCCGGCCTCTCGGAGCGCATCGGTGAGCACGGAGGCGCGGTTGAAACTGTTGGTCATCAGACTCATGCCGACAAGGTCAGCACCGCGGCACCGCTCCACGAAGGACTCAATAGTCGCATGGGTGTAGTCGAGCGCTGCGGTGGCCCGCTTGGAGCTCATGAAGATCATTTGCACATCATGGCCAACCGCCTTGAGGCAGGAGGAGATGTAGCGTAGCCCCAGGGCCAGAGGGTATGAGTAAGTCGAGACGAGAGTTACCTTCATCGAAATGCCTCATTCCGCCGGGGGTTCGCCGTCCAAGAGTGCATCCGTGAACAACAAGTGCTGCGGGAGTCTTCCCGATGCAGGCACCATGCGGACGAGGACAGCAACACCAGGGGTCGGGCGTGCCTGCGCCCCGGCAGCACCGTGTCTGGTCATGATACGAGCAAGGCGACATGGATCAAGCGCAACCGGCAGGAGCGTTGGGCAGAAAGCCCCACTTGACAAGGCCGAATATGCGGTCAGTTGCCGGCAGACTGCTTCCTGGGGGGAGCGGAACGAAGGCGTTCAGCAACCTGATTCAAGATCTGTTCGGGCTCGGCCATTCGACCGGGGCCCACCGCCCGGCAGGCCTGCCAGCCGGTGCCCGGCTCGATGATGCCGAAGCCGAGATCCCGCAGAGCCTGAACGTTGTGCTGGACCACGCGGTTGGCCCACATGCGGGCGTTCATGGCGGGTGCCAACACGACCGGGCAATCGGCACCCACAACGGTGGTGCTGAGCAGATCGTCCGCCAGGCCATGAGCGATCTTCGCGATGATGTTGGCCGTGGCCGGAGCGATGAGCATCAGGTCCTGCCCCTCGCCAAGCCGAAGGTGTCGGGGGCTGTATTGGGACTCGGATTCCCAAAGCGAGGTGTGCACCTGACGACCGGTCAGAGCCTGGAAAGTCTGCGCTCCGACAAATCGGAGGGAGGCCTCGGTCATCACCACAGTGACGCCGGCGCCCCATTGCACGAGCCGGGAAACGACGGTGCAGGTCTTGTAGGCGGCAATACCGCCGGTCACCCCGACGATCGTCTCGTAACCGGTCAGGTCAGGTCCGGCCAAGGATCATTCCTCTTTGGGGCGGACGATATCGGATTTGTCATAGTCGATACCGATCTTGCCCTGCACAATTTCCTCGATCACGACCTCGATCTCGGTCAGGCCTTCGGGGTCGACCATGGGGCGGGCACCTTGCATGAGTTCCAGCCAGCGTTTTTGGATGAGGGCGGTCAGCTTGAAGCGGCCACCCACGCGATTGATGATCTCATCGCTCTTAAGGGCTTCGATCATGTCCGGGCAGTCTCCTTCTCGATGATCTCCATTATCTCATCGACGGTTCGATCGACGATGTCGTTGGTGACGAAGTAATCATAGCACCCGCTGTCACGGGCGAAGCCGATCTCGCCGTCGGCTTCGGCCAGGCGGCGGCGCTGCTGCTCGCTCGACTCGGTCTGGCGGCCCTCCAGGCGAGTGCGCAACGTCTCCATGGTAGGAGGCAGGACGAAGATTCGGATGGAGTCGGGCACGGCCCTGGCTACCTGGGCGCCGCCCTGCACCTCGATCTCCATGACGACGTATTCGCCGTTGGCTACGGCCTGGCGGACAGGTGCGGCCGGGGTGCCATAGAGGTGCCCCAGATACTCGGCGGTCTCGAGGAACTCGCCGGCGTCGCGCATGCGCTCGAACTCCTCGCGGCTGATGAAGTGGTAGTTCTGATCCTGCCTCTCATTGGCGCGGCGGGGCCGCGTGGTGGCCGAGATGCTCCAGCGGGCCCGTGGGAGGCGGCGCAGGAGTTCCTGACAAATGGTGCTCTTGCCCGTGCCGCTGGGGCCGCTGATCACGACGAGTCTGCCTTGGTTGGTGGGCCGGGGCACCTGGCGTACTCCTACTCCACGTTCTGGACCTGCTCGCGCAGGCGGTCCACGTAGTTCTTGATTTCGACGACGCTGCGGGAAATGGACGCGTCGTTGGCCTTGCTGCCGACGGTATTGCTCTCCCGCAGCATTTCCTGGGTGAGGAAATCCAGACGTCGGCCGGCCAACTCGGTTCCGTCGCACAGCTCGACGAACTGGTCGAGATGGCTGTGCAATCGGGACAACTCCTCACTGATGTCGCAGCGATCGGCGTAGACGGCCACCTCGCGGAGCAACATGTCTTCATGCAGCTCGATGTTCGTATCGGCCAGCAGAACACCGACCCTGTTCTGAAGCTTCCGCCTGTAGTCTTCGACGACGGTGGGGGCCCGCTGTTCAATGGCCTCCAAGTGGGTGCGGATGGCTCGACAGTTGGCGAGCAGGTCGTCGTGTATGGCCTGACCTTCGGCGCGGCGCATTTCCAGAAGACGATCGACCGCCTCGTTGTTCAGCCGTTCGATGATGGCCCATTCGGTCTCGCGGGAGACCTCGTCCAGTTCAGGCGGTTGGCAGACCCCCGGGAGTGTGAGCATGGCGGCCAGGTCCATGGTCATGGGCGTTCCGGCGGCAACGATTTTCTTGAGGGCGTCGAGGTACGCTTCCACTACGGCCGTGTTGATCTTGTAGGCCGCTTCGGCGGTATCCTGTTGCAAGCGCAGGTAGTAGTTGATGCTTCCACGGCCGAGACGGCTGCGGAGCTGGCGGTCCACCTGAGGCTCCAGGAACTGCAGGTGCTCGGGCAGACGAATGACCGCCTTGAAGTAGCGGTTGTTCAGACTGCGGATCTCGACATAGTGGCTGATGCCGTCCTGCTCGTAGCTGGCATCGCCACAACCTGTCATGGAGACGATCATTCGGACGACTCTTCCGTACCGGGCGGTGTCGCGGGCCGATCGGTTTCCTGCGTGCCGGAGGGAGACTCCCCGCCGGCGGATTCAGGTGGCAGTTGGGCCGGAGCGGGAGCCTGGCCGGCCGGTAGAGCCGGCGTCGTGCCCGGCTGGATCGGCTCGGGCCCTGTGGCCGGTGGCATGGCCTGCTGGCCGGCGGGAGGGGCAGCCTGAGCCTGCTCTATGGGAATGGTCGGCTCCAGGATGTAATTGCCCACCACGCCGATGAGGATGGCCAGGCCGGCCAACACCACCGTGACCCATGTAAAGACGTCACCGGTCTTGGCGCCGAACGGCGAGGTGGTCGCACCGCCGCCAAAGGCGGAACCGATACCTCCGCCGCGGCCTTTCTGGAGCAGGACCACGCCGATCAGCAGGATACAGACGAGGACGTAAAAGAGGGTGAACGCGAACTGGAATCCTGTCATGGCTGCCAACACTGTCGCTTACCTTCCTTTCCTCGATGCCCGGAGACCGTTCCGCCGCCGCGCTACCCGAGGTACGCGTGCCGCAGTCCTGGAGACGCGGAGCCGGTGCGGGGGCGTCACGATGCAGATCGAATCGCCGCCTGGATGATGCCCAGAAAATCGCCGGCCTTCAGGCTCGCCCCCCCTACCAGAGCGCCATCCACGTCCGGGCACGACATCAACGCATCGGCGTTGTCGGGCTTGACGCTGCCGCCGTATTGGATGCGGATGCGGTCGGCCCATTCGGCATTATAACGGGCGGCGAGTTCCTGGCGAATGAACGCGTGAGCTTCCTGGGCCTGCTCCGGGGTGGCAGTCTTGCCGGTACCGATAGCCCAGACGGGCTCATAGGCGATGGTCAAACGGGACCAGTCCAGGTCCTCGGTCAGCCCGTGATTGAGCTGTTCGGCGACGACGGCCTCAGTCCGGCCGGCCTCGCGCTCCTCGATCTTCTCGCCGACGCAGTAGATGACCTCCAGGCCGGCCTTGAGGGCGGCCGGGATCTTCCGCCCGATCAGCTCTCCGGTCTCGCCAATCACATGGCGGCGTTCCGAATGTCCGATAATCACGTAGGTTGCGCCCGTGTCCCTGATCTGGGTCGCAGATATCTCGCCCGTGAAGGCGCCCTTGGGTTCCGGGTAGAGGTTCTGAGCGCCGACCTTGATGGGCGTGCCGTCCACTTCCCCCTGGATCGGAAACAGGAGCGCAAAGGGAGGACACACGGCCACGTCGATGGGCAGCGGATCGGGCAGCCCTTTGCGAAGCGCCGCCATCAGTTCCCGGCACTCGGCCAGGTTCAGGTTCATCTTCCAGTTGCCGGCCACGAAAGGCTTGCGCATGAGTCTGTCTCCCGTTCCTGACCGCTCCGGCGGACCGGGCATGATACCGGCCTCGCGTTGAGCGGGCAAAGGCACCGGCGGGGGTTTCCGGCCCCCACGGGCGAATCTGCCCGGATTTCAATGCAGAGTCTCCGGCTGCCGGCGTTATGATGCGAGTAAATCACTTCACGGTAAGGCCGGGAACAACCAGCAGAAGGAGACGAGCCCATGTCTCACAGACCCCTCACCATCGGATTGATCATTGTGGCCCTGACCGCGGCCACAGCCCACGCAATCACGTACTACGTCGATGCGGATTCGCCGAACGACGGGCCGGGCAACGACTGGGAGCATGCCTTCCATCATCTTCAGAATGCCCTGGCCGTGGCCATTGACGGGGACGAGATCCGCATCGCCGAGGGGACCCACCGCCCGGACGAAAGCACGGCCAACCCCACCGGCACGGGCAGCCGCACGGCCA
>CP070685.1:1360877-1376330 GCA_020352895.1 Phycisphaerales bacterium | reverse complement strand
AGTCCGTGATGCCGCCCTTGCCCATGATGGCGTGCAGACGGTCCTCCTTGAAGAACTTGCCCGTCGGGTGCGTGTTGTGCAGGTCCACCTGCCCCAGCGGCGCGGGCCCGATGAACTCGGAATCCAGGTGGAATTGCGGGCAGGCCTCCATGCAGCACCCGCAGGTCATGCACCGCGAGAACAGGTATCGAATGGACTGCTCCTTGGGCGAGATCAGCGGTGCGTGGCGGTGAATGTCCCAGGAGCCGTCCACCGGCACCCAGGCCTTGACCTTCCGCAACGCGTCAAACATCTTGCTGCGATCCACGACCAGGTCGCGCACCAGAGGGAACTTGGTCAACGGCTCCAGCACGATCGGCTGCTCGAGGTCTTCGATCAGGGCGGCACACGACTGCCGCGGCACGCCGTTGACCAACATCGTGCAGGCCCCGCAGACCTCCTCCATGCAGTTGCAGTCCCAGGCCACAGGCGCGACCGTTTCGCCCAGGATGTTGACCGGGTGCTCGCGCAGGTACATCAGGGCCGAGACCACGTTGTGCCCGGGCGAGTAGGGCATCTTGAACTCTTCCCAATAGGGCGACCCGTCGGGTCCGCTTTGCCGCTTTATCCTGAAGTGGATTTCCTTGTCAGCCATTCATGACTCTCCTGACCTACCGGTAGTCTCGCGGGGTCGTGGGGGGCAAGACTGAGGTGTCCACCGGCTTGTATTCGATTACAGGTCCGTCCTTCGTATGTGTGGCCACAGTCGTCTTCAGCCACTTGTCGTTGTTCGCTTTCCACTTGGCCTTGTATTCCTCGAACTCGGGGTCGCCGGGGAACTTGCCTTCAGGGATCTTCAACTCGAACTCGGCCTTGTAGTGAGACCCCCGGCATTCGTCGCGCAGCCGCGCCCCCTTGGTGATTACCTCGGCCAGGATGATCATGTCGCGCACCTGCCGCGCCCAGGAGAGCGACTGGTTGGTGCGCGACCCCCGGTCATCAAGACGCATGTCGGCCGAACGCTCCTTGAGCTTGCCGATCGTCTCCAGAGCCGTGTCGAGCCCTTTGTTGTCTCGCTCCACATAGACATGTTCCTGCATGAGCTCGCCCAGCTCTCCGTGCAGCGTGAACGGGTTCTCCTTTCCATCCGAGGAGATCAGCGCCTGGTTGATCTCCTGCTGCCGTTTCCTCTCCGCCTCGAAATGCGCCCCCTCGGTGTCCGTCGATCCCTTGCCGAGCCCCTTGACGTAGGCCACGATCGCATCGCCGGCAATCATCCCGCTGTACGAGGCGCTGAGCAGCGAGTTGGCCCCCAGGCGGTTGGCCCCGTGATAGGCACTGTCGCATTCACCGCACGCGAACAGCCCTTTGATCGTGCTGTGGTGATTGTCCGGGTGGATGGCCTGCATGCCACCGGTTTGCTCCTCCTTGGCGAAGCTCACCAGGATACCGCCCATGGAGTAATGCATGGCCGGGAAGATCTTCATCGGCAATACGTACGGATCCTCCCCCGAGAAGGTCTTATACATGTCCAGGATCCCACCGAGCCGGCTCTCCAAGAATTCCCTGGGCTTGTGAGTCAGATCGAGGTAGGCAATGTTCTGGCCGCCCACCCCCAGGCCCATGTGCCGTACCGCCTTGACGATTGCCCTGGAGGCTACGTCCCGCGGCGTGGTGTTGCCGTACGCCGGATACCACTCCTCCAGGAAGTAGAAACGCTCCTCCTCGGGAATGTCGCGCGGATCGCGATTGTCTCCCGCCTTGCGTGGCACCCACACGCGCCCGCCCTCGCCTCGGCAGGCCTCCGACATCAACCGCTGCTTGTCATGGCCCAGCATTCCGGTCGGGTGGAACTGCACAAACTCCCCGTTGGCGAACTTGGCCCCTTGTTGGTAGACCCGCGACGCGGCCGCGCCGGTAGAATTCGTGGACATCGTCGAGCGGCCCCAAATCAGGCCCAGTCCGCCGGTGGCCAGAATGACCGCGTCGGCCGGGAAGGCGTGCACGCTCATGTCGTTAAGGTTCATGGCCGTGATGCCCCGGCAGATGCCGCTGTCATCCAGGACCACGGACAGAAACTCCCAGCCTTCATACTTGGTGACCCTCCCCTCCGACTCGTGATACCTGACCTGTTCGTCCACGGCGTAGAGGAGTTGCTGGCCCGTCGTCGCTCCGGCAAACGCCGTGCGTTTGTTCTTCACGCCGCCGAAGAGGCGCTGGTCCATGATGCCTTCGGGCGTGCGGCTGAAGGTCACACCCATCCGGTCGTAGGTACGGATCAGGCCGGGCGCGCCCTCGCACATGCTCTTGATGGGGGGCTGTTCGGCCAGGTAGTCGCCGCCCTTGATGGTGTCCACGACGTGCTGCCAGACCGAATCCTCCTGGCCTTTCACATCGAGCACGGCATTGATGCCCCCCTGGGCACAGCAGGAATGCGACCTCTTGACCGTAAAGAGGCAGAACAGGTCCACGGGGATGCCGCGCTCGGCAATCCGCATGGAAGCCCACAGGCCTCCGAGCCCTCCACCTATCACGATAATCTTGCGTTCTGTAGCCATTGAATCGTTTCCCTGGAAGACAAGCCTCCCGCTGTGATCCCTCCGAGCGCCAATGCGAATCTCACACGTAAGGCTCGGCCGGGTATTCGGCGACGACCGCGTGATTCTCAGCGGCCTCAGACACCGCCGGAACGTCTGTGGTTTTCAGTTTGACTAAGGCGCCCAGGCCGAGCAGCCCGAGCACGATGCCGATGATCACGCATACACGTCCGCTGAGCTGCTGCGAACGCGGCCCGATGGTCAGGCCCCATGTGATCAGGAAGGTCCATATCCCGTTGGCCAGGTGGTACACCGCGCAAAGGACCCCGACTGCGTACACCGGACCGGTCCAGACAGCACTCATCGCTCTGACCGTCGAACCGGCTGCGGCGTGCGCGTCGAATTCCGCGCCACCGGGGATGACCCAGTGCACGTGCCACAAGTGAAGCAGGATGAACAACATTGCGATAATGCCCGTCCATCGCTGCAGCACGTAACGGTAATGGCTGCTGTAACGGTATGCGCTCAGGTCGGGCTTGCCCGAGAGCCAGATGACGACCCCGATCACGGCGTGAAACAGGATCGGCACGAGGATGAAGAGGATCTCCACCAGCTTGAGAATGCCCAGATTGTCGAGCTTGTGAATCTGATTGACGGCATATTGGAAGGCGTCCGGCCCAGCCAGGATGGTGGCGTTGACCGAAAGGTGAACGCACAAAAAAGCCCCCACGGGAATAATTCCCGTGAGGGAGTGCAGCCGTCGGATCAGAAAGTGATAGCGTTCGCTGAACGCCACTGTCTCCGCTGTCATCTCAGCCACAGCTATTCGTTCCTTTCTGTCGGTTGCTCTGCCGCGGCAGACCGTTGCGGTTTCCCCAGCAGCCAAAATATCTGGAATGGGCCGGATGATAGGGCTTGGCTGGGCTCAAAACAAGGGCCGGCAAGGTCGCCGCTGGACCTACTTGGATAGCCCCTGCCGATGCCGTACGGCTCCTCGCTGTGTACCGAGAGCAGCCTCGCCTATGTTCACATGGCGGTTCTTGGGTTATTCTGCCAGGATCGACGGTGTAAAGCCGTCGATCATTTTTGCATGGAGAGCTGATATGCCCAGGTTCTTGTTACGCACGCTCGTGTACGCGTTTCTCTCGGCCGGCCTGTGGTCTTCGCCGGCCCGAGCGGAGACCGACCTGCTCAACCCACCGCAAGGCGTGTTCCTGGACGACTGGTACATGCTCAGGGTGGGCGGCCAGCATATCGGCTATCTGCACATGGCCATGGAGCGCCTAGGTGGCGAAATCCACACCAGCACGAAAATGTTCATGGCCATCAAGAGGGCCGGTCAGAACTTGGAGCTTACCATACACTCCGGAGGCCGGGAGACACTCGACGGCAGACCCCTGGCCTTCGACGGCCGCATGAAAATGGCCGCCATGGACAATGTGGTCCGTGGTGAGGTCGTCAACGGCAAAGTGCGCGTGATCAGCACGCAGTTCGGTGTGAGCAGCGAAGAAGAGTTCGACTTGCCGGAAGGCGCCACGATGGCTTGGGGCATTCGGCGGGTGACCCTTCGCAAAGGCTTCAAGCCCGGCACCAAGTACGCGATAAGCGCCTGGGAGCCCAGCCAGAGCCCCGGGGCAGTGATTCCGACCACCGTGGAAGTCATGAGCCGGGAACCCCTGGAACTGTTCGGCCAGACCTACGATGCCATCCGCATCAGGAGCACCATGAACATCGGCGGCACGGAGATCGTGGGGGCCGGCTGGTACGACGACGAGGGCAACGTACTGCGATCCGATCTGCAGATCATGGGCATGGAAGTGCAGCAACTAAAGGCCGACCGGGAGCGAGCCACGACTTGGGATGGCGGCGGCGAGATTATGATCGACACGCTCGTGCGTCCCGACCGGCAGATCGACTCCAAACGGGCCCAGCGCGTCAAGTATCGGCTCACCCTGACGGACGGAACCCAGCAGTTGAGTAATCTGCCCACGACCGGCCTGCAACGCGTGCTGCAGACCGACGGCCGATCGGCTGTGCTTGTGGTCCAGCGACAGGATCACGAGGACCTCAAAAAGAACAGCGGCACGCTCGTCCGCCCACCCCAACAGATGCAGCCGTTTCTGGCCGCCGGCCCCATGATCAACTGGCAGGACCCCGAGGTCATCAAGATGGCCACGGAGGCGCGGGGCGACGAGACCAACGCCTATCGTCTGGCCGACAAGCTCCGCCGTTACGTCACCGATGTCATCGCCGACAAGAACCTCGGTGTCGGCTTCGCCACCGCCTCCGAGGTCGCGCGCAACCGCGAAGGCGACTGCAGCGAGCACGGCGTATTGCTGGCGGCCCTCGGACGGGCCAATGGAATCCCCTCACGCGTCGTCGTGGGCCTCATTTACGTAGATGAATTCGTCGGGCAGAAAGGCGTATTCGGCTTCCACATGTGGACCCAAATGTACGTCGACGGGCAGTGGGTGGACCTGGACGCCGCAATGCGAGAGACGAACTGCAACCCCACCCACATCGCTGTGGGTACTTCGAGCCTGCAAGAGGAAGGCCTGCTGGAACTGGTGGGGCCTCTCCTGAAGGTCATTGGCAACCTCCAGATCGAGGTGCTGGAGGTTGACTCCTGAAACGTCGCCGGTGCGGTGCGCCCTACTGGCCGTCATTCCGATTGTCCACTGCAAGCGCGGGAATAAGCCACACATTGAAGCGGGCTAGCCCGTATGAAGCATGACCGGGCCTGTGGCGGGCCGGTGCAATGCTCCGGGGCTGACCCGGTATGCGGCCCCTGAGCGACGGGGCGGTGTCGCGCGTGCTTCTTCCGGATTTGCGGCCGTGCGGCGTGCGAACCTGCCAATCCTTGGACCGACCTGAGACACTCACCCGGGCGGGTGGAGCTCTCAATCTGTAGAGGGTATAAGCTGCCACGCGAAAGGAGCGAGGCCGCCAGGGATTGTGGCAATGGATGAACTGAGCTGCGTGGAGCTGTGGGGTGGCAACCACTCGGTTGACACCGAGGTGAAAGCCCCTGGACTGCGCGGCTGGTTGAGCAGCAGGCCCTACGCTTCTTCGGCCCGCGGAGGAGACGTTTATTACTTAAGTAGCTGCAGCGACGGGGCACTGACCAGGGCCAGCGTGGCCGATGTGTCCGGCCATGGGATCAGCGTGGCCCGGCTGGCCCTCAGGCTGCGCGACATGATGCGGAACCACATCGAGACCTTCGATCACGCCAGCGTTCTGCGGGCCCTGAACAGCGAGTTCGGCGAAGGGCGAGGGGATGGCGCGTTCGCCACGGCCATCCTGGTTTCCTTCTACCGCGACACGGGAGACTTCCTCTACAGTCTTGCCGGCCACCCCATGCCTCTGTGGTACAGCATCGCGGAGAAGACCTGGCGCTTCCTCCACGCGGACGACTCCTGTGACGTCGGCGGCACACCCAATCTTCCGCTGGGAGTTCTCAGCGGCACCAATTACTGCCAGACGTTCGTGCAGCTCGCCCCCGGCGATGTGGTCATTCTCTATACTGATGGCGTCGTGGAAGCCAAGAACATCAAGGGTGAGCAGTTCGGTTTCGATAACCTGGCCAGAATGGTGCCGTCGATGGAAGGGGCTTGCCCCGAGGAGATCTGCCGGCGCATCCATCAAGGCGTTGACCGACACCGTGGCAGAGCGACTATCGAGGACGACGTAACAATCCTGGCTCTACAACGGGCCGGTTGAACGCCCGGCACCGCCCCCCAAGCTTATAGACTCTGCAGAATCGGAATGCTCCAGGCGCGCCGGTCGGGCCGCAGGTCACTGCTCGGCTGCCGCCGGCGGTACTTCCTGCATGCTACCCGGGCCCCAGGGGCCACGGAAGGCCAGGTCTTCCTCCTGCTCGGCCGGTGCTACCCGTGCGGGGTATTCAGTCTCCAAGGCCCGGGCCGGCGTCACGTCCAAAGGAGGAACGGGTTCACCTTCGAGTTGGCCCAGGAAGTAGAACTCCCAGTCGTTGGGATGACGATGAAACTCGCCGGGAACCGGGGGTACCTGATCCGGATTCAGCCCGGAAACCACCTCGGGCGAGACCAGGATCACCAGCTCTGTGGTCTCCTGCTGGTACTCCACGGAACCGAACAACTGTCCGATGACCGGTATGTCGCCTATGCCCGGGATCTTCGACGAGGCCGCCCGAACCTGTTCGCTAAGCAGGCCGGCTATGGCCAGTGTCTGGCCGTTGCCCAGCTCCACCGTCGTCTCCGCGTTGCGCTTGGTCAGACCCGGGACCACGAAACCGGCGAACTGAACCGCGTTGGAGAAATCGAGTGCGCTCACCTCGGGTGCGACTCGCAGTCGCACGATGTTCCGACCCAGCACCACCGGCGTGAAGTTCAACCGCACGCCGAACTCCCGGTACTCGATGGTGATGGTGTTCTGGTCCTGCGGAACCGGTACCGGATATTCCCCGCCCGCCAGGAACGTGGCCGTTTGCCCGCTGATGGCTACCAGGTTTGGCTCGGCCAGTACTTTCAGCAGACCGTTGTCCCGCAGGGCTTGGACGAAGAGCTGCATCTGAACACGAGGAAAGCCAATGGAAAAGGTGGTCGCCGGACTGATTCCGCTTGGTCCCGTCAAGAACGGAATGGTCGCGGTGGCCAGAACGTCCTCCGCCGGGATGATGGAGGTCGGATTGATACCGTTGACGTTGCTGAAGAAGAAGAAGTCCCGGAAGTCGTCGCCGGCCATGAAGCCGTTGAAGCCCAGTTGCCGCATCGCCTGTCTGCTGACCTCGGCGACGGTGCAACGAAGCAGCACCTGCTGTTCTCCGCGCACTCTAAGGTGATTGACCACGTTGCCACTGAAGATGCCGGCAACCTGGGTGATACGGTCGGCCACCTCCCCGCTGGGCACATCCCCCAACAGCACCACGGTGTTGTGGACAACCTCCACGTCCACGTCCGAGCCCGGTGCGGCCCGCCTGATGATCCCGATGAGCTGAGGGATCTCGATCTGCACCATGATGTCGAAGATCTTCTGCTCGCCTTCTTCGGTCCAGACCACCAGTTGCGTGGAGCCAAACCCCTTGCCGGTAACCATGATCTGCATCGGGCTCAGGACGACCACTGTGGCGACGTCCTCCGCTGCGATGGATGCCCGGTTGATCGGCTTGGAAAGGTCGATCAGCACGCTCTTGCCGATCGAGACCGTGACCACGCTCGTGTCGGCACTGACCTGGCTGATGCTGGCCGTAAAATCCCCCGCTTCGCCCGGGGGCGCTTGGCCCGACGAAACGGGGGGAAGGATTAGAGAACCTGCCGTGAAGGCAACGATCGCGCCCCACCGCGGAAATCCGTTTCCGGTCTGATCGTCCATGATCTGGTTCCGTTATCTCTGGGTTAGTTGATCGGCTCCTAGTCGTCCGGAAGACCGGCCCATTCCGGCTCTTCGGATACTTGTTCGGATGACTGCTCGGACTCGGCGTACCGTGCTCCCCGCCGGTCCGAATATCGACCCATCTTCTGCCCCGAGTTCAATAAACCCCGGTTTTCTCCGCTAGATAAGTGGATCGGACGGCTGCTCAGGGCCGAAGCGAACACCACCTGCTCCGTGCGGGAGCCGTTTATGACGGTTACCACCCAAGGCCTCGTGGGTGCCACCGCGACTCGCACCTCCGGAGCCTGCGTCCCGGGCCTTTCCGCCGCTCTGGAGGCGAAACCGCTCGCCAGACCCCGCCACCAGTCTTTGGCCGAGCCCTGAGGGTTCGGATCGACCGAGGGGTCGGACAGATCGGTCTCCGAGGCAAAACCCCGCTGGCCGCTCTTGGCGTCCTTCTGCTGCCGCAGGGCCAGCCGGATCCTGCCCTTGGTGTCTGCCAGGTGGAGCAGGGCGGCGGCTTTCGGCTTCACCAGCAGCGTGACCGACCGCGTGATATTGGCGGTCGGGTCCTTCGGATCGGCCATCTGCTGACCCACGGCCGCCACGGCGATGTCCTCGAGAATCGTCCGGCTGACCGTATCACGCCCCCTGGAGGAGTTCGTGCTCATTACCGCGATGACGTCCACCCGGCTGCCGGGCATGAGGAAGCCAGCCACACTGGAATATTCGTCCACTTTGACGGCCACGGCCCGATACCCCTCCGGTATCTTGACGTCGAGCCCGGGAGGCGTGCCGGGAGGAGCCAGCACATCCTCGCAAATGTACCCGCCGGGAAGCAGCGAGTGTGAGATGACACGCCCCACGACCTCCTCAGGGTCATTGAAGGCTCTGGCGGGTGCGAGGACCTGAGGCACGTCAACGACTTTAAGCATCTCGGCGGTCAACTCGGTGCCGACGGGGGCTTCCAGCGTCGTGACGACGATCGAGGTCCCAGGCCCGCCGGACCCGGAGCCTTGGGCTCGCTTGACCATGTCAACCCCCAGCTTGACGGCGTAAAAACCGACACCTAAGCCCACCAACAGCGGTACGATGGATTTGGCCTTGAACATTGCGGTTCTCCCTTCTGCGCTCGGCCGCGGCGGTTCGGCCGCAAGATTGTCCTGGTTAGGCCGGCCAAGCCGGACGACTCGCCGGCTCAGCCGGTCGGCCCCGACCTCGGCTAAAATTCTTTTCGCATTACAGCTCGCGCCCGGATTTCGAAGTCCGGCAGATTGAAGTAATCCCCCAGCAGGGACACCTGCGAATAGGGAACAGCGAGCGTGACCGTCTCAGTGTCGTTGGGTGACACCGGCGGATAGGAGGCATGTACCATGGTTAGCGTGTAGTCCCCCTCCTGGTAGCTGAAGCCCAGGGATGAAAGGGCACTGTCGATTTTGCCCACCACGGCGGCCTCCAACGCCGTGTTGGACGTGTACTTCAGCGAGGCGGCTCGGCACCCTTCGCGAGCCGCGTTGATCAGCGACTGGCGGACCATCATCGTCCAGCCGAATTCGATGATCCCGAACACCAAGGTGAGCAGAACGGGAGCCACCACGGCCAATTCCACCGCGGCGGCACCCCGATTCCGCCGACCCCCATCTTGCATCCACTTGGCTCGGACTATTCTCATCACAGCGCCCACCACGAAAAAGTCTGTCCTATAAGGATGATCACGGAACCCGCCGTGAGCGGCACGCCATAGGGGAGCAGTTGAGACGACTCCCCGAAGCTGTGCGCGGACCCAAATTCGGAAAACAGCAGCTTGGGGCTGAGGAACTTCTTCATGATCACCTGCGTGTTCGCGAAGGCGTACCAGAACCGCCCGCTCCACAGGATCATGACCGTCGCGATCAGGCCGCCGAGGATCCCCCCGACACAGAACGCTACGAAGGTCATCATGGGTCCAAACCACACGCCGATGGCGGCCATCAGTTTGACATCCCCGGCCCCCATCCCGTAAATGAGCCACGGTCCGATCAGTAGCCCCAGACCGACCAGTAGCCCCAAAGCCCCGTCGGCCAGGCCGGCCCACCCGAAGAACAGCGCTTGAACGAGGAAGCCGGTGAGTGCGATCCCGGCGTTCAACCAGTTGGGCACACGCTTCTCCGTGCTGTCGATCCAACTGGCGTACACTGTCGCCGGAATCAGGAACAGACAGGTGACCGCCCAGTAGTACGTGGCCATCGGACATCCCCCTAGCTGCGTGGCTCTCTTCCCCCTGCTCGGTGTTGGCCGGCCTTGCCCCCTAGGCTATCAGGAAGGGTGGGCCGACGCCCATGCAGCGCCGGGCCCACCGCAATTCCTGATTGCCAATCAGGCTACCGGCCCGCAGCCGGCGAGCCGGCTGCCCGCTACTGACTACGACCCGCCGAGCCCGGGATCGACCTGAACCGTTCCCAGTGAGTCGGACAGGCTCTGGAACATCGCCTTGACAGTGTTGCCCAGCGACTGAATCGCGATCATGGCCACGATAATAATCAAGGCCAGCATCACGGCGTATTCAGTTGCGGTAGGGCCAGCCTCACTGACCATGAACTCCTTCGCGCGTCTCAGAACAGCCTTCATACCAGTTTCTCCTTTCAGAGTACTCTGACGGTCCTTTGAGGACCCTCCGACGAAAAACTCCGAACGCCTTTCTCCCTCCGTGAAGACTGGCGAAACCTCTGTGTGCAGTCACGCGCTGCACACGCCTACCGCCGGTTCTTTCCCCGTCCCGGCGGATCACGCCTTCTTGTCGTCGCCCTGCAGTCGGCGTCCTGCGTTGAGAAGAAGATATGCGTAGGTTATTGCTTCCCCCGGGCAACAGAATAAAAGCCAATGCAAACGTAAGAAACAGGTCGCTCCGAGGCAAACGTGCCCGTGGGGATTTTTTCAAACCGTGGGCGGCATCACAACGTCCGCTTCAAAAGATGGACGGACCGGAAACTCGAGACTCAGCGCCCGTGACTCAGGCCGGGCACGTTATCGGCATTCTCTGGTCCCCTCATGCGCCGGTGGTCCGTCAGTCCTTTTTCATGAACACCACGACTTGTTCGGCGGGCAGTCCCGAGCAGAGTGTGATAACGCGGATTTGGCCTTCGCGGAAACTGTAGTCCTGCGCTCGCGTGCGGTTCACTCCACGCCCCCGGCGGTCGAAGAACTCGGCCCACACCTCTATCTCGCGATGCTTCCTGCGGCAGGCCAGTTCCATGACGACGAGCAGGGTGCCATCGTTCTGGCGTTGGCACTCCGCGGAAAGCAGCACCAGACGTTCGGCCGTCTTGCGATCCAGGAACAGAAGCCGCCCGCAGTCCAGCTCGGTCTCACGTTCGACGTCCTCGTCCGGCGGCGTGGCCCGGGGGTGTGGCAGGCGGCACTTGCGAATCGTAATTGCGGACCGGGGCTGCTGGACGCGCCTCCCATCCTCCAAGTCGGCTGTAGCCGGCTGTACCGCGGGCGGCTTATCGGCCGCCGGTCCGCGGACATCCTCCCCCGCTCTCGGCGCTGGCTCACCCCATACGGTGGTACCGGAGCGCGGAGCACCCGCCCGCGGCCTGTCGGCCGGCACGGACAGGCGGACCGGATGACGGATCTGCACGGTCCGCGTCGCCTCATTCGTGTCCACGACTTCCAGGACCAGTTCCGCGGCCCCTTCGCCCCCGCCCGTCTCCAGTGTAAGCCGTGTGGGATACAGGCGAAGATCCTGCTGGCCCCAAACGTACCGAGCGAAGCTTGGTTCTAGGGCGAATGCGACTGCCGCTCCGCTGCGGCAGTTGATCTGACCGCAGAGCCCACGCACAGTGGCTTCGGCGTCTCGGAACTCCTCGCCCGTGTAGTTGCGCCACTCCGGAACCCGGAGACGTACGGGCACGCTGGTGTCCCCGGTCAGCCTGGAAAGCCTCAGCGCGTCGGCCAGGGCCGTCGCCGCCTTCTCCAGTTCGTAGGCCGACAGCGGGGACGTCTCCTCGCCAGGGGGCAGACCCGCAGGATCGGCCGCCCACAGCGCTCCACCCGACCACGTGAGGACCAGCACGGTCGGAGCTAGGCACCTGACGATATGTCGCGGCGCGAGCATGGCCAACCCATCATAAAAGAGGGCCGGCGGGTCTTGCCACACCCGCCGGTCCCGGCCCTTTCAGGCCCGCTCGTCACGAATCGTGGGTTGGATTCAGTCTTCCATGGATGACTCTTCGGCCTCCTGCAGTTGCAGGTACTTCTCGTAGAGTCGCTCGCTGTGCTCTCGGAGCTCATCCTCATCTTGAAACACCCGCTCGAGCGTGCTATCGCCCTTGGTGGTGATCACGTGGATCTTGCCATCGGCCTCAATCGTGATCGCGGTGGTGGCCTTCCCGGCGGGCACGTACACATGGGGCCACTTCCCTTTCCACTGCTCCAGCCACGGCACGTACGCGGAGGAGTCCTCGTATGCCTTGAACGCCTCGCGGTAGCTTTCGATGGCCTCTTCCTGAGCCTTGCGGGCGGTTTCGAGAGCGTCCTGGAGAGCCTCCTGCCACGCAGGCCGATTCTCCTCAATGGAACGTCTGATCTGCAGGGCCCATTCCTTCTGCCGCTTGTCCAAGTCTTCCATCTGCGGAGCGACGACGTGGAAGCGGTAACCACGGCCCTTGCCCAGGCCCTTCTTGTAGATCTCGTAGGCTCCCGGATCCTCCTCGCGGAGCTGCTCTTCATCCTCATACACGCGGACCTCGCTGTCGGTCTTGCCCGCTTCCTCCGTCGTCCGCGTTACGGTGATGGGCTCCTCGTCACCACCGTGTTGGATCTCCACCGTCTTGCCGTCCTCGGTGACGCGAACCGTGAGTGTGCGATCCTCGTCGCCCATCTCCCAAAGGAACGAGTCCCCCAGTGCTTCAAGGCCGGGAACCGTGAGGAAGAGAGTGGAGAAATCGTCCTCGCCGATGTCCCCGAGATCCTCGACAACCCAGTTGCCCTCGTCGTCCTTGCGGATGATCTGGCCGCGGCCCTTCAGTTCCTGGGTCACGACCGTCTTGGGGTGCACCTCGTATATGTAGCGAATGTCATCCTTGGCGGGATGCTCCTTCAATTGCACAGCGACGTCCATGGGAGCCCCATTTCGAAGGATCTTCAAATGAACCACATCGCCGGGTTCGCGAAGTCGGACAATTCGCCCTAGCTGGGCGGTTTCACTGCTCAGCTCTTCGTTTTCACAGGACACGAGCACGTCGAACTTCTGCAGGCCGGCTTTCTCGGCGGGGCTGCCCTCGGCCACGTTGATAATCATGATGCCTTGCTCTTTCAGTCCGAGATGCGCGGCCAGCGGCTCCGGCAGCTCGCTCATCACGATGCCGATCCAGGCCACAGGCGCGTCCTGTGTCTCTGTCGCGGCCCCCAGAGCCACACGTTCTTGGGCTGCCTGGCTGGCCAAGAGAATAGAAACTCCCAACACCGTTCCGATGAATGCTTTGCTCATTGGTCTTGCCCTCACGCCTCCAGGCGTTTGCTGCTCGGCGGCTCTCCGTATCCCGGGGTGCCGCAGAGATATGCTATGGTTTGCATCTCCCTCTAGATTCCTTCCGCTACCAGCCGTCGGCTGTTCGAAACACGCCGGACTTCCAGAATGTACACTCGTCCGGTTTTCTCGTCGTAGACACCGATGAATTGGCGATCCAGCTCCTGCCTCTCGGTCTGGGGAAGCTCGAAATACTTCGGCAATTGCTCAAACCGGTCGCCGCCGCCAACTGGCAGCCCCAGGGACGATGAGCCGGCCACACGGGCTTCGTCCGCGCCGTTCGGCTGGACCGGCAGCATCGCCGGCCGCAACAGAATCGCGAACAACGCCAGACAGGCCACCATCAGCCCTGCCGCAAAGCTGGCTGCCCAGGACTTGGCATGCCGCCGAGGCGATAGCGAGCCGGCCCCGGCCGTGACGAGCGCCAAATCAGGTGGGGCGCATGAGCCTACCTCCTCGCTCACCAATCCGCTCGCCAGTCGATCCTGTTCTGAATAGCTGTCCAGCAGCGCCCTGGCTTCGGGCGATCGGATGAGCACTTTGTTGAGCTCATGCTCCTCCGCCAAGCTCAGTTCGCCGTCCAGCTTCCGGACGATCAAGCGTTCGGTCTGTTCGTCCACGGAACGCATACTCATCACACTTTGCCTCTCAGCATTTCCCGCAGGAGCCTTCGCGCCCTCACTAACCGGGTCTCTACCGTATCCGCAGGCAGTCCCATCACTTCCGCAATCCGGCGGTAACTCCAGCCCTCCATATGCCGCAGCACGAAAGGCTCGCGGTAGATGGCCGGAAGCGATCGGATCGCCTGACGCATCGCCTCTCTCTGTTCGGCCTCGCTGAGAACCTCATCCGGCCGCGCCGGCTCCCTCGGCGGTCGGCCCGCCAGCGCCGACTCGGCCAACTCCTGCACTGTCTTGCGGGCACGACGCTTGTCACGCCCGGCGTCGATGGCCGCGTTACGGACCAGGCGGTAGACCCACGCCTTCCAGCGACTCGGCTCACGCAGCCGCCGCGCCTGCTCCCAGACAGCCGTCCAGGCCTGCTGACAGACGTCGTCCACCCGCGACGGGTCTCCCAGAACGCCGTAGGCCACGCCACGCACCCAACCTCCGTGCCGGCGCATCAGCTCGTCGAGAGCATAGGGATCTCCCTGCTGAAGGGCCTCCACTACTGGCAGGTCCGCGTCGAACTGATGCGCCAAGGCCATTACCATCTTCACCGTTACAGACGCATTTGCCGATCAATCCCGGTCAAGATTTTCGGCGACGGGTCCAAGGCCATGCGGGCGATCCTATCCCGCCAAGCCCCGCGCCTCCCTTGTAGTTTCGGCCGTTCGTGCCGGATATTCGGACCCGCCTTGGCCGCCTGCGACCGGTAATCTTATCCTCGATGTTGCCTTGGGCGAGCCTGGAGCTTCCCTTCACAACAAAGACCAACCTCGCCGCTGAAATCGTCGATGTAGAACGCGTATGCCTGCGCTCCAGCAGGCTGCAACGCGGCTCGTACCGCAGCCCTGAAGGCGGCCGGAGAGCTGGTTTCCCGACAGCCCTCGACCCGGCACGTAGCGAGCTTCAGGACTGCAGCGCAGCCCGTCCATCGGCGGCAGGAGTAGGCCATGGCTTCCAGCGTACGCGTGGTTCTTCTGAACACGGATCTCAACTACGCCGTGGAACTGCGCAACGAACTCCTCGAAGTCCATGGGCTCAAGATCGTCGCCGAAGTCGACGACCCGGCCATGCTCCTGCAAGCCGTGCAACAGTTCCGGTGCGATTTGGCCATTCTCCAGTTGGACCCGCAGCCGGAGGTGATCCTGGCCGTTGCCGAGACCGTCATTGCAAAGAATCCCACCCTCCCGATGATAGCGATCTCAGGCAATTGCGATACAGCCCTCATCCTCAAGGCCATGCGCGCTGGCATGCGCGAGTACTTGGAACGTCCCCCGGATCTGGATCGCCTCCAGGACGTCGTCGGCAAGGTCGCCAGCAGCAAGGACGCCTCCGCTGGCCAGGGCCAGCTCGTCACCGTGGTGGGCAGTGCCGGTGGCGTAGGTGCCACACTGGTGGCCACCAACTTGGC
>CP070685.1:1336443-1360777 GCA_020352895.1 Phycisphaerales bacterium | reverse complement strand
CACCTCAAGCACGCCATCATGCAGCGGCCGCTGGGCGGCGACCAGACCCACCCGCAGAGCCAGTACGCGATTGAGGGCCGCGAGTATTTCGACGAGATGTGGCTGCACATCCGCGAGCGTGTGACCAACACCATCTTCAAGGTGCGGTTCGCGGCTCCTGAGGCCGCTCGCCGGGGTGTCCGAGCCAATCTGACCGCGCAGCATGACGACGCGACAGGTGCGGGCTTTGCCGCTGGTGCGGCCGGCGATCGCGAGGCCGCGCTGCGAGCTCAGGGCGAGGCGGCTAAGCCGCAGACCATCCGCCGCGAGCAGAGGAAGGTCGGGCGGAACGAGCCCTGCCCCTGCGGATCGGGAAAGAAGTACAAGCAGTGCTGCGGGCGGCGATAGCTCCCCGTCCGGCAAAATCCAATGGAAGCATCATGTGGTTCAAACGCAAAGAGAGCAGATGGGACCGGAAGAAACGACGCCAAGAGGAGCACGCCAAACAGCTCCCCACCGAAGACGAACCCGAACTGCCGCCCCCGACCGAGCCGGTTCACGCAGAAGAGACTCCCGGGCGTAACGATCCCTGCCCCTGCGGGTCGGGCAAGAAGTACAAGAAGTGTTGCGGTGCCAAAAAGAAGTAACCTCTCTGCACCGCGATCAACGGCCTGCGTCACCGGTCACTTCCTCATTCGCGGTGACACCGCCCACGGGGGCCATGGCTTCCAATCCATCATCCTGACCCGGACGCGTGTAGAGGAATTGATGCTTGTACTGTTCGTTGGAGTGTTTGCGGAAGCGGCGACGCAGGGCCAGGTCGTGGCGGTGCAAGGTGCCGGGCGGCAGCGTGCTAACTCGGACCCTACCCAAGCGCCCGGATTTGCGCTTGGACTCGTACTCGCAGTTGTGCCGGCACAAGGCGGTTTCCAGCCATTCGGCCAGCAGGCCGGGGTCCCAGCCGGACTCGCCATTATGCTCGACGTGGAGCAGGTAATACGGCGGGTCGTCCCACCTGGGCGCCAAAACGAAGTTGTCAATCCGGATATGCTGCTCCCTGCACACATTCTCGACGCACAGCACAGCCTGCCTCTCGGTAAGCTTCTCCCCGGCCAACGAGGATATGTGCGTGCCCTTGTTCAGGAACTCGATGATCGGGGCCTGCCCCTGGAAGCCGGTCACGCGCACGAGATCGCCGATGTTATAACGATATAGGCCAGCGCTGTTGGTCAGCAGGATGAAATACTCTCGTCCCACCTCGACCTCATGGGATCGCAACGTGGTGGGGCTGTCCGATTCGATCTGGCCCGCCGGGACAAACTCGTAGAAGTTCCCCACCACATCGAGGATGCCCGCCGGCGTGCCATCTTCGACGGGAATGGACATCCGCCCTTCGCTGGCCAGCAGCCCGATGTCCCGGACAGGCACATCACCGAAGTAGTACGGGTAATGCTGCAGATACAGCCCCATAGTCCCGCCGGTCCAGTTGGCCAGGAAGCTCAGGTTCCAGTAGTGCTTGGGCAGCAGTGCTCCATGTTTCTCGATCAGTTTCTCCAGCCGTCTGGCCGTCGCCGGGTCCGGCTCAAGCTTGCTGTTCAAATGGGCGCGGATGTCTGCGGCTACATCCATCTCGGGGCTAACCGTGCCGTCCCGGATGTCTCGCACCATCTGCTCCCGATGCTCGTCCGCGGTGCGGGCCAGCTTGAGGATCGTGGCAGGGCTGGCCGTCACCATGAAGCTAGCGTCGGCCCGCGGAATCGAAAAACGCATGATGGTGTAGTAGCGCGACGTGAAATCCCGGATATACGCCAGCCGCCGCGGGCAAACATAGTACTTGCGGACCAGGCGTTTCTGCGTCGCGGCCATCAGTCCGGTGATCGCGCCGCACGGGATGCCGGCCGACGTGTATGATTCGTCCATGGGGCTCGAGACCTGAACGATCGGCCGCAGGAACGAGCCCGGGTGGTCCATCAGGGCCTTGACGCCAAAGATGTTCCATCCTCTACGGAAGTGGTTCAGGAAATCCTCGGTGACCGGAATGTACTTGGGCCGGTCGGAAGTGCCGCTGGTCAGGGCGAACATGAGCACCTTCTGGCCGGACCCGAACAGCGCGTTGAGCTCTCCAGCTTTGACCCGTTCGATATACGGGGCCAGGTCGTCGTAATCCTGGATGGGCACCTGCCGGGCGAAGTCCGCGTACGAATGGATGCCGTCGAACCCACGATCTCGGCCATAGACGCTGTCGGCGTTGCGGGCCAGCAGCTTGCCCAGTAGAACGTCCTGACAGTTGGTGGCTGAAGCCGTGGCGCGCAGAAAGGCGTTGTAGAGCCGGTTGGCATGCCAGCGGGCGGCCACGAGCATGATGCGGTCGCTGAAAGGTTTCTGCTTCATTCCAGATCGGTCTCGGCCGGTCCCGCGCCTGAGCCGGTCAGGCCTTCGGCCAGCCGGGCAGATTAGCCTATCAGCGTGATAGTTGGCAAGCCCAGCGGGGCTGCCGCCGTACGCCAAGGACCCTCTGTGTTCGGACTGCTTGCCCAAGTTGGTCTAGACGCTACCGGCCTTGATGGTTGGTTTCATCTGACCGTGGGGCAGTGGGACCCGGTGGCAGGCCCTGCCGGCGTGCTCCTCTATTTGCCCTTCATCCCTTTATTCTGGGCAGCGGGGCGCCGCGCCACACTGTGGCTGATCCCGATTTCCAGTTTGATGCTGGCCTGGGCGACGCTCGGTGTGGCGTACACTGCACTCCTGGCAGTCATCACCTGCGTGTGCTGGACGGTCACCGTGACCGTAGGGTCAGCGCTGGCTACTACAGCCCGTGGCCCGGCAGGACAGACTGGGGCGCAACACACCTGGAGCACCCCGGTGGTGGGCGGATGTCTGGTGCTGACCGCCATCTACAGCCTCATCGTGATCTGGCCGCAGCCCCCCTGGCTCCCCAAACGTGAACCTCCGCTGTACTTCTACGCCCAATGGGCGGGGCTGGCGTACCTGGCCCTGCGAGCCTTGCAGGTGCTCATCGAAATGGGGCGAGGGACCGTCGGCCGGGCGCCAGGTTTGAATCGCGAGAGACTCACGGAGGGGTCGGCACCCCTTACCTTTGGCCGGTACACAGCCTACATCCTGTTCGCGCCCTCGCTGCGGATGGGGCCTATCTTCCGATACGGGCAGTTCGCGCAGGAACTGGAGGCCGCGCCGGCTCAGCGCACCGGGCGTGCGCTGGCCGCAGGTGCCGCCCGCATCGCCCTGGGCCTGTTCCGCCTGGGTGTGATGCTGGCCCTCATCGGGGAGATCCCCGCCGAGCAGTTGTTCTCCAGACCGGAGAGCCTCCCCACCTACCAGCTCATCGCCGGGCTCTACATCCAGCCACTGAGCATCTTCTTGTGGATCGCAGGCTACAGCGACATCGCTATCGGCATGGGTCGGCTGTGCGGCATCCGCGTACCCGAGAACTTCAACTTTCCGTGGCTGGCTACCAGCATCGCCGATTTCTGGCGCCGCTGGCATCTGAGCTTGAGCTTCTGGCTGCGCGACTACATATACATCCCCCTAGGCGGCAACCGCCGGCACGTCGAGTTAAACTATGTGATCACGTTCCTTTTCGTTGCCCTGTGGCATGGCTTGTATCTGTCCTATATCCTTTGGGGATTGTCACAGGGCGTGGGCCTGGCGGTCCACCGACAATGGAGTCGCTTCTGGTATCACCGACGCGGGCTAGACACGAAGCTCTTGCGTCTGCTGAGGCGCACCGGAATGTCCGGTGGACGCCCCGGAATCGTCCTGGCCTGGTTGTTGACGTTCCATTACCAGGCCTTCACCATCGCCCTGTTTATGGACGAAGGGCATTGCCTGACGAGGGTCGGCCGGGAACTGCTCGGCAGGTTGGGATCATCATGACGGCGAGCTAGCGATGAGTGAACGCGCCATCACCCCCCTATCGTCACCGCTGGACGCAAACGTTCGCATCCCCGGGTCGAAGAGCCTGACCAACCGAGCGTTGCTGGTGGCCGGCCTGGCCCACGGCACGTCCCGTCTGAACAACCTGCTGCTGGCCGACGACACGCAATACATGGTCGACGCCCTGCGCAGCCTCGGCGTTCCGGTTCAGGTCGATGTGGACGGAAACCGGGCGATCGTGCAGGGCTACGGCGGATACCTGCCCCACGGGGAAGCGGACATCTACTGTGGCAACGCGGGTACGGTCATGCGATTCTTGATGGCGGCGTGCGCCACAGCCACGGGGACATACCGGCTGGACGGCTCGGCCCGAATGCGGGAACGGCCGATCGGCGAACTGGGACGGGCCCTTCAGCGCCTGGGGGCTCTGGTGCAATATGAGCAAGCCGAGGGGCATCCGCCGCTGAAGGTAATGGCCCGCGGGCTGGCCGGGGGCGAGGTGCTGCTGCGGTCGCCCGAGTCGAGCCAGATGGTCAGCGGGCTGCTCATGGCCGGCCCGGCCGCGCGAAATGACGTGCTGATCGCGGTCGAGGGGGACTTGGTCAGCAAGCCGTATGTGGGCATGACATTGGCCGTCATGGAGGCCTTTGGTGTCGATGCGGTGGAAGACCGGATGCGCAGGTTCATCGTTCCGGCGCCGCAGACGTACCGGGCCCGCGAGTACGACATCGAACCGGACGCGTCCAACGCGTCCTACTTTCTTGCCGCGGCAGGCATCGTCGGCGGCCGCGTTGCGGTGGAGGGTCTGGGTCGAGAGAGCGTGCAGGGCGACGCCCGCTTCCCCGAGGTCTTGGAGCGCATGGGCTGCCGCGTTGAGCATTCCGGCGGCGCGGTGACGGTGCACGGGCCCGCACCGGGCAGCCGGCTGAGAGCCGTTGACGTCGATCTGAACGACATGCCGGACCTGGCTCAGACTGTGGCGGTCATGGCCCTGTTTGCCGAGGGCACGACGCACATCCGGAACGTGGCCAACTTGCGCGTCAAGGAGACGGACCGGGTGGCCGCTTTGGCCACCGAGCTGGCCAAGCTGGGGGCCGAGGTAGCCGAACACGCCGACGGTCTGACCGTCGTGCCGCCGGACGAAGTCCGCTCGGCCGCGATCGACACGTACGACGACCACCGCATGGCTATGAGCTTCGCCCTCGTCGGCCTGCGCGTCTCCGGCCTGGTCATTCGGAATGCGGATTGCGTGGCGAAGACTTTTCCGCGGTTCTTCGAGACACTGGAGCACCTCGGCAAGACCGGGGCCTCACCGTAGGTTGGGTGGCTGGCTCGTGGACAAGAGCAGGACCCCGGAGCAGGCCCCGGGGTCCTTCCGATTGTCGCACATGACTGCGCGGTGGACTCGGACGACAATGATGTCCGAACCAGCGCTTGCTACCAGGGTGATGGCCAATCCACTACCCGCACGGTGTCGCTGCCGGAGAAAAACTCGCCGTCCGTCGTGTTGCCAGTCAACACGAGCGTGGCGCTGGGCGGTTCGACGATAGACTTGATCGCGTCCTCATCGAACTCGGCCACGAGTTCGCCTCTGTTATCAGCCTTGGCCCATGCGACAGGCACGCCGTTCAGTGCCACCGAGGCGACATCCACGTCTCGATAGGCAATGGTCGCGTGCACCGTGACCCAGGAGCCCTGATCGCAGCCCAGAAGCAGGGTCTGTGGCGATACCTGAACCTCCACCGAACCCCGATCAGCACGGGCCGAGATGGCCTGTCCGACGCACAATCCCAGCACCAGAACAGACACGCAGCTCGACAACGCCATCCTTCTCATGTTTTGACCTCCGGTTTGGGGCATGTGGTTGTACTGGGGAGATTCGTCCCGGGAGGCGACCGCCCCTTCGCACCCGAGAGAAAACCCCGACTCATTCCACCGGGTATTGTAATGTGGAAGTGATCGTGAGCAAGACAAAAACATAAACGGCTTAAAGACAGAACTGAAAACGTTTCTTCAGCGCGCCGGAGTTTCATTCCCGGTAAACATTTTTATATATACGCATAAGCGTCCGGCGGGGGGTGCTCCGCAATTTCGCTCACGACGCGCCTCGTGGCCTGCAAGAACCGCCGCTTCCGGGCCAAGGTGAGGCCGGGGGCGCGGACGACCCGCGGGCTGAGACCCAGGCAGCCGGTGAGATCGACGGAGTCCGAACCTATCAGGTGTTCAACTCGCGCCCCAGGGTGTCCTGTACCTTTCTGATCTTGCCTGTCAGGCGCCCCTCACGTCCCTGGCGAGCGTCGATCCTGATGCTGACCGAGATGCGGTTGCAGTCGGCGCTCATGCGCTGGTAGCACTTGGTGATGACGCCCAGGACGGCGTCCCACTCGCCTTCCAGACACGTGCCCATGGGGCCGAGCTTATAGGGCACGCCGCTGTCGGCGATGATCTCCAGGCTGCGGGCCACGTACTTGCTGACCGACTCACCCTTGTCCAAGGGTGTCATCGAGAATTCCGCCAAGACGGACATGGGCACCTCCTCGGATGCGCCGCCGCTTCGCACCGGGCTCCCAACGCCCGGGCGCATGCCTCAGCCGATCTCCATAACGATCTTGCCAAACCGCTCCGGCGACTCCAGACGCTCGTGGGCTTTGCGAATCTCGCTGAGCGGGAACACGCGGTCGATGACCGGGTGGACTCGTCCCGCGGCCACCACGTGAATCACCTTGTGTAGCTCGTCCCATCTCCCAATGGTCGAGCCGAGGATGGACTGGGCCTGGTAGAAGAGGCCGCCGAGGTCGAAGGTGACCCGGGCTCCCTGGGTCACGCCGCAGACCACCAGCCGGCCCCCCTTGGCCAGGGACTTGAGACTGGCCTCCCAGCTCACCGCCCCGTTGTGGTCCAGCACGACGTCCACCCCGCGTCCGCCGGTGAACTCACGAACGCGCCCGGAGACGTCCTCCTTGTTGTAGTCGATGACCTCGTCCGCCCCCAGCTCCCGCGCTTTGGTTAGCTTGGCGGCCGAACCGCTCGTGGCGATGACTCGGGCACCCATCATGTGAGCCATCTGAATGGCACCGTGACCCACCCCGCTCCCGGCCGAGTGGATCAGAACGGTCTCGCCGGGCTGGAGTTGTCCGCGATCAAACAGCATGTGCCACGCCGTCATGAAGGCTATGGGCAGGCACGCCGCCTCGTGCCAGCCGAGCTGGGGCGGCTTTTCCAGCAGAGACTCCGCAGGCACTGCCGCCAGCTCTGCGCACCCGCCATCGCGGTGGGCCCCTAACATGCCAAAGTCCGGGCAGACCGGAAGATAGCCGCGCATTTTCGCCGCCGACATCTCGTCGGCGAAGCCGGGAAACACGATCACCTCGCGACCCAGGTGACTACCGCGTACGCCGGCCCCCTGCTTCTGGACCACCCCCACAATGTCGGTGCCAGGGATGATCGGCCGTGGAAACGACTTGCCGCGCCGGACCCACACGTCCAGATGATTCAGCCCGCAGGCCTTGACCCGCACCAGAACCTCATCGCCCTTGGGCTCGGGGTCCGGCCGATCACCGTACTCCAGCACCTCCGGTCCGCCAGTCCGCTCGATCCACACGGCTTTCATGGCGAGCCTCCCCTTATGGCCCTTGCTCAACCCAGGTCCTTCGTGCAGGACGATGCAATTGGGGGATCTTGCAGCACCTGATTCTCGGCAAGCTCACCTTCCCGGGCAAGCCCCGCCCGCGGCACGAAGGAATGCCACGCAGTAGGGAGCTTCCGCGCGCGCGCACGTAACACACGCGTTCGCCAGGTGGATCACGCCCTGGCTTTGGAGGGTTTCTTATCTTCGACCTTGTCGGGCGCGGGTGGGCTTACGCCTTCCAGCGTCCAGTTGACCGTTTGACCGGGCGAGATATTCAGAACGCGGCCGGCGATTCTCTCGTCCAATGCATCACGGAGAGCCTGAACCACGCCGGACAGCACGGGAAATGTCCCGTAATGCATGGGCAGAACGACCTGGGGGTCGAGAAGCTCGATTGCCAGAGCCGCCCCTTTGGGGCCCATCGTGTAGTGGTCACCGATGGGCAGGGCCACCACGGCAGGCCTGTGAAGCCGCGAGATGAGGGCCATGTCGCCAAAGACATCCGTGTCGCCGGTGTGATAGACCACCGCCAAACCGGGTGCTTTGACCAAGATCCCCGTGGGCATGCCGGCGTACACGGGGTAGCCGTCGGAGGTCACGCTCGAGGAGTGGAAGGCCTGAGTCATGACGAAGTCGATCCCGTCCACTTGTTGGGTGCCGCCGATGTTCATGGGGCAGAACTTCGCATCGGGCAAATCCCGGCCCAGGATGGTACACAACTCGACCGGGGCAATGATGTGCGGGTCGTGCTGGGCCACCAGCTCGGCCGTATCGCCCACATGATCGAAGTGTCCGTGGGTTAGAACCAGATAGCTGCACCTTGGCTGAACCTTCTGGTCTTTCGGGCAGGCCGGGTTCTCCTGCAACCAGGGGTCGATCAGGATGACACGCCCATCAGGCAGACTCAGCCTGAGGGCGGCATGCCCCAGCCACGTCATCGATCCGTTCGCGGCCACGCCTCATACCCCTTTCCTGGTGGAAGAGCCACAGAGTAGGGACTGCCGTCACGCGCCACCGGCGGCTGACCGGCCGGGCCGCCTGTGACATGGGGATTGTAGCGGAAATGCGTCCGCTGCCCAACGTGTTGGCGCGTTGTGGGTTTCGGCTCAGAAAGGAAGACGTGGCGGCCCACCGACTTGCCCGGTCCTCGTTTGCCTTTGAAGATTCGGAGGGAATCATGCCGGCCGGTGCGGAAACCCGACTATCGGGGCCTTCGCAAGGGCCACCAGGACGATTTCTTGGTCTTGGTGGTGGTCTGCTGCATTTCCGCCAGAACCCGCTGGAGAAGCTCGCCATCCTTGGACCCGGGATTGAGTCTGCGCAGCAGTCGCAACTGATCGGCGACTTCCGGGTCCAGGTCCATGGAGTTGATCACCGCTTGGAGCGAATACTTGGGGTCGAGCACGCGGGGGGTCGGCTGCGCACCGTCCTCGTTGGCTTTGAGGTTCGACTTCGGCGAGGCAGGGCGAGCCCGCTTACGCTCGGCGCTGGCCTGCCCGTCACCGGCGTCCGAAACATCGCCCCCTTTTGCAGTGTCGGCTTGACTCTCATCGGCAGCGTCCGCCCCGGCCTCAGGCCCGGGATTTGGGTGCTCTGTCTGCGGTTCAGGCGAGACACTCTGCGGCTCGGTGCCCGGCTTGTCCTCGGCAGTCACCGCGGCTGGCTTCTCGGCGGTGGCCTGGTCCGTTGCGGATGGTTCCGGTTTGTGAATCGGCCCCAGGACTTCCTGGGCGCGGTCCAGGGCCTCACTGAACTTCTCCAGGGCCTCGACCGGTTCCAGGCCGCCGTCGGACAGGGCGTCGCGGTCCGTCGAAGTCGAGCCCAACGCGGCGTCGGCCCCGGGCTTCTCAGCAAGGGCTTCCAAGTCCCTCGAGTAGGCAACAAGGTTTCGTTCCCAAAAGGCCAAACGATCGCGATAGGCCAGCAACTCCTCGCAAAGAAGCGACACCTTGTGCCGCAGGGTATCGAGCGTTCCGATGTCCGACGGCACTGGCAACGGGGTGTGCGGCGCGTCCTCGCACTGCTGCGGTGGAGGCAGGAATTCCTCCAGAGCGGCTGGAGGAGGCGGCTGGTCGGTCGTCGGCTGCCCCGCTGACGGCTGGTGGGTCAACGGCTGCTCGGCTGACGGCTGGTGGGCCGTCGGCTGGTCGGCCATCGGCGGAGGCGGCTCGTCCGGGGCTTCGTGGGCGGCGGCCGTCTCCGGCGCAGGCCAGTTGTCAAGGTGCACCTTCACTTCGAACGGCCCAACCTTCAGCAAGTCGCCTTCGCTCAACGAGCTGAGCACCTCGGACTGGCCATTGACGTCGACGCCCGAACGGCTGCCGAGATCACGGACCATGGGGCGGCCGTCAAAGTGGAACACGACCGCATGAGCCGGAGAGATAGCCGCGTCGTCCAAGTAGATGTCCAAGTCCTCACGGCGACCCAGAACGGTGACGGCCTTGTCGAGCACAGCCTTCTCAGGGCTGACGGTATCCTGAAGTTCAATAGCCCCCGGCAGGCGCATCGGGTTGTCGTTCTGATCAGAATTGCCGGTGGGACCGTCCTCGATGTGCATGGCCAGCGTCGTGTTGCCGATCGATATTCGATCGCCGTCCGCCAAGACCGCGATGAAAGCCCTTTCCCCGTTCAGGTGGGTGGGCTTGGGGCTGTGCAGGTCACGCAGCAGCAGGTGGCGACCAGTGTGGATGATCAGGCACTGCACCTTGGACATGTGCTTGTCGGACAATATGAGTGTGCTGGCCCCGCCCCAGCCTACGATGGTGACCGGTTCGGTAATCTCCCATCTCGTGGCCTCCCCCGGCCCTTCCTCCAGAGTAATGGCGGCATGCGGCGCATGCGCAGGCATGCTCACGAGATGCTCGTCGGCTGTAGGGCTGCTGCGGCTGGACACGAATGCGACCCCTCACTCTCGAGCGGGATATGCGACGACAGCGGAGGCAGCAAACCCGAGCGGGCTCGCGTGCCCACGTCGCCGATTCCCTGCGCACTGGGTCAGGCATCTCCCGGCGCGGCCGCACGTGTTTCGGCAATCGCTTCCCACGGAGACACCGCCCAGAAAAACCTACGATTCACAAGGTGGGCAGGCAAACGCTGGTGTAGTGATCTCTCGAACGAGCCGATAAGATGCTCTCGTTGGCGTGCTTTTTCAGGGAGGTCCTATTTGCATTTTGCCCTGACCAACGACGACGGCTATGACGCCAGAGGCCTTGCTGAGCTGGTTCGCGTGGCCCGAGAGTATGGGACCACGGACATCGTGGCGCCGCTGAGCTCCCAAAGCCAGACAAGCCACTCGATCAGTCTCAACCGGACCGTATCAGTCCGGAGCTTCGAGCACCTCGGATTGGGACGCGTCCACGGCGTAGCCGGTCGGCCTGCGGATTGCACGCGTCTGGCCCTGGCCGGTTTGGCATCGGGCCGCCAGCCCGACTGGGTGCTGAGCGGCATCAACCACGGGGCCAACCTGGGTGTGGACGTCTACTATTCGGGGACGGTGGCCGCAGCCCGGGAAGCCGCCATCCTGGGAGTGCCGGCCGCTGCCTTCTCTCAGCTCATTCGCCGACCTCAACCGGTCGACTGGGAGGGAGCAGGCATCATGGCCCATCGCGTTCTTGAGCACATTTTCAAGGACGGCTGTCCGCCCGGGAGCTTCTTCAACATCAACCTGCCCGCTTTGGCAACCGGCTTCGAGAGCGCACCGCTGGTCGAGGTGCCGGTTGCCACGGAAGCCATGCCCCTGCAGTACGAGCCGGTGGACACACCTACAGAACCGAACGCTGTTCCGGAAGGCTGTATCCATTACCGCTACGCCGGAAGGTACCTGGACCGAGGACGATCCCCCGGTACGGACGTGGATGTGGCCTTCGCCGACCAGATCACGATCAGCCGGATCAATCTCCGAATGTAGCACGCGCTTTTGAAGCCGAACGGGGCCTTGCGGTCGCGGGCTGCACAGGCACGTTGCCGATGCACGCGCCTTCTCGATTCGTCGCAGCGCCGGACTGCGCCACCGTCCCCGGTGCGAAGTCAGAGACGGATCTCGACCGGCTTGAAAGAACGGCCGGAAGGATGGACAATAGATGGTTCGTCATTCCGTTCTCCGATAACTTGAGGTTCGTAGGAACATGTTCTCCATCCTGGACGCCAAGAAGCTGGCTTCAGACGTGAAGTGGTTCAAGATTGAGGCGCCGCTGGTCGCCAAGCACCGCCAGCCGGGTCAGTTCGTGATCATCCGTCTTGATGAGACCGGCGAGCGGATTCCCCTGACGATCGCCAATTGCGACAAGAAGGCGGGCACAATCGAGCTGATTGTCAAGGCCATTGGGGCCACCACCATGCGCATGTGCAGGAAGGGGGCGGGCGATTTCATCCGAGATGTCATGGGGCCGTTGGGGCGGCCTACAGAGATTCTTCAGGTGAAGCACGCCGTGGTAGTGGGCGGCGGCGTGGGAACCGCGGTGATCTACCCGCTGGCCCAGGCTCTGCGGGAGGCAGGCGTGTACGTGTCGGCCATCACCGGCGGGCGGACGCGGGAGTTGGTCGTGCTGGAGAAGGAGTTGGCCCGCGTGTCGGACGCCGTGTACGCCACCACAGACGACGGCAGCTATGGATTCAAGGGCACCGTCGCCGACAAGCTGACCGAGTTGCTGGAGGATCAGAGGCGACCCATCGGTGTCGTTTACGCCGCGGGGCCGGTACCCATGATGCGGGCCATCGCCGAGCTCACACGAGAAAAGGGCATCAAGACCATCGTCTCGCTGAACCCGATCATGGTGGACGGGACCGGGATGTGCGGCGGGTGCCGCGTGACCGTCGGCGGGCAGGCCAAGTTCGCCTGCGTCGACGGGCCGGAGTTCGACGGGCACCAAGTGGACTTCGAGCAATTGGCGGATCGTTTGACCGCTTACCGCCAACAGGAGAAACGAGCACTGGACAAGTTCACCGAGCACGAGTGTCGTTTGGAAGCCCAAAGGGTCGCAGGGGGATAATTCGATGAGCGAGTTAACCGTAAAACAACGGTTTCAGATTCAGCGTCAACACATGCCGGAGCGCAAGCCTGACCAGCGCAATCGCGATTTCAAAGAGGTCAATCTCGGCTTCACAGCGGAGCTGGCCAAGCTCGAGGCCCAACGGTGTATTGGCTGCAAAGACAAGAGGTGCATTCCGGGCTGCCCGGTAGAAGTCGACATTCCAAGCTTTCTCGAGCACATCGCCAACGGTGATCTGCCCAAGGCGGCGGAGGTGCTGCTGAAAGCCAACGCCCTGCCGGGCATCACGGGGCGGGTCTGCCCACAAGAGGAGCAGTGCGAGCAAGTCTGCGTCCGCGGGAAGAAGAAAGGGCTTCCGGTTGCGATCGGCCACCTGGAGCGGTTCGTGGCCGACTGGGCCCGCGAGAACCTGAACGTCAAGGAGACGGTTGGTGAAGCACCCACCGGCTATCGCGTTGCGGTGGTCGGTTCCGGCCCGGCGGGGCTGACGGCGGCCGGCGAACTGGCCCGCAAGGGTCACGCCGTCACAGTGTACGAGGCGTTGCACGCGCCCGGCGGCGTGCTGATGTACGGGATTCCGGAGTTTCGCCTGCCCAACGCCGTCATCGGGGCCGAGGTGGACCGCTTACGAAGCCTGGGTGTCGAGATTGTCTGCAACGTCGTGATCGGCCAGACATTCACCATCGACGAACTCATGAACGATGAGGGCTACGACGCCGTGTTTGTGGCCAACGGGGCGGGCCTGCCCATCTTCATGGGTATTCCAGGCGAGAACCTCAAGGGTGTGTACTCGGCCAACGAATTCCTGACGCGGGTGAACTTGATGGGCGCTTATCGCGATCCGGAGTGCGATACGCCCGTGATCACCGGTCGACGCGCGGCTGTGATCGGCGGAGGCAACACAGCTATGGATGCTGTGCGCACGGCCAAGCGCATCGGGGCCGAGCGGGCGGTTCTGGTTTACCGCCGCAGCCGAACTGAGATGCCCGCTCGTGCGGAGGAGATCAAACACGCGGAGGAAGAGGGAATTGAGTTCAATCTGCTTTGCAGTCCCGTGCGGATTCTGGGCACGGCGGACGGCTGGGTACGCGCGTTGGACTGCATTCGGATGGAGCTCGGCGAACCGGACGACTCGGGTCGGCGCAGGCCCGTTCCCATCGAGGGATCTGAGTTCACCATCGAGTGCGATCTGGTCGTCGAGGCCATCGGCACGCGGGCCAACCCGCTGCTGACCTCAACCACGCCGGACATCAAGCTCAATAAGTGGGGCTACATCGAAGTAGACCAGGACGGCATGACCAGCAAGCCGGGCGTCTTTGCCGGCGGCGACATCAGCCGCGGCTCGGCGACGGTGATTCTGGCCATGGGCGACGGAAAGCGGGCCGCGGCCTCGATCGACCGATACTTGAGGCTCAAAGGCAAAGGCGCGGCCAGTTGACTGAGGCGCCCAGCGAGCCATCGCAGACACCGTGGAATATTGTCGCTGCCGAACCAAACGGGCGTGGTGTCCATCAGAGGCTCGTAGCGATGGCAGGAGAGGCCAGCGCCAAGCCTAGCATCTAACCGATTTTATAACAAATACTTACATTACCCAGGGGCCGATCGATACTCGTATGTCGAGAGCGCCCAACCTTCGGCCAATCCCGGAAGGGAGCGACTTGACATGAACTTGTGTTAGGAATATGTTTGGTATCGAGACGTAGCGGTCTGACGGCTTCACCAAGCATGACGACGGGGGAGACAGTCAGGCGGTGGACTTCCAGAGAGCGGCAGGCAGGTGGCGCGTGCGCGCCGTGGCCTCGGCGTGGCGAACAGACGTTGGCAGGGCCGTTCTTTGAGGAGTCGGGTCATGATGCAGGATTCTATCCCTAACGCGTCGTTGACTCCCGCGCAGCAAGCACAGGTGCGGGAGAATCTGGGTCTGGTGGTCGACTATCTGCGGCGGCACATATCGATTCCGCCGCGGCCCATGAGTCGGTGTGAGTATGATGATCTGTTTCAGGAAGGAGTTCTGGGCCTGATCCAGGCCGTCATCCGGTACGAAGCCGGGCGCGGCAGGAGCTTCGCGGCGTTTGCCGTGCGACACATACATGGGACCATCAGCCGGGCGCTGGCGGAGCGCTTCGCCACCATTCACGTTCCGGTCAAAAAAGTCAAAGAAGCGGGAAGATGTCGCCGGGAGCGGGGAATGGCAAGACCTGGGGGCAGGTCGTGTCCTGAGGACAACGCTGTTTGGGCGCCACCGGTGTCGGCGAATCTCGGAGAGCAGGATGTGGAAGTGCGCGACCGCAGGGGCGGTGTGGCGTGGCCGGAGCGCAGGCTGAGCGATGTGCTGAGAGAACGCTATGAGGCCGCCGTAAGGACTGCCGGAGTCAGCGCGGGCCTTTGCGGCCGAGGGAAGGGGCGATCGGACCGCGGCGCCCTGGCCGAGCGCCTGATCAACGACCGCCTGCTCATTCCGGAAGAGGACGAACGGACCAGCCTACGGGAAATCGCCCGCCGGTTCGGATGCACCGTGGGACGCGTGTTGGGCTGCGAGCGGCGGATCACCACCTTGGCCGCGGCGAACCTGTCCCGCGACCCGGTCTATGCGTACATCCGCAAGCTGGCTGCGCGCCACGCAGATGCGCTTCGTCTCGAGGTCAACGAGCGGCTGGCGGGCGAACTCAGCGCTATCCAGAACCGACACTTCGTCAGGCGGCTGGAGCATTTGAGTGACGAGGATATGTCACTCCTGCTAAGCCAGATGGCCAGACACTTGTGCGGTAGTCCGACTCGCCTGGCCCGGGCGCTGTTCCGATTGTCAGGGCCGGAGTTCCGAGCCCGCGTGATCATGGACCTGGCCGCTCCGCCCCCTCGGGCGAGGGCGGCGTGAGGGGGCGGGCATCCGCGCTCGTGTCCGGTGCGGCCCACTCGAGGTAGCCGATGTCCCTGAGGGCCTTGCGCAGGTCCTCGGGCATCTCTCGCTGATCGAGTGACATAGGTGTCTCGCTCCGATTGAACAGCGGTACCAGGTCCGCGAAGGTGGTAACGGCGACGGGGTCGGGATAGTTGCGGATATCGAACATCAGAAAGGATCCGTCAGACAGGAAGTAGATCTTGCTGTCGCCGAGGCGCAAGACCACGGAGTCGCTGACGGACTCGGGCGGAAAGCCGTATTGGCGGCGCTGTTGTGAGCTTACAGCGGCGTGTGTGTGCCGCGTGTAGGAGCGCCCTATGCGAAGCAGGCGGCCGCGTGCGTCGATCAGGGATCGGCCCTGAAACGCTTGCGGGATGGGAATATTGCACAGAGTCAGCAGTGTCGGACCAACGTCCACCGACTCGGTGAGTTCCGGCCAGCGAATCTGCGCGTGGGTCAGCCAAGGGATTGAGAGGATCAACGGTACTTTCAGCTCCACCTCATAGCACCCCAGCATGTGCGTGAACAGGTTGTGCTCACCTAGCACTTCGCCGTGGTCCGACGTGATCAGCACAATCGTGTCTTCGTCCTGTCCGGTATCCGCCAGGTAATCGAAAACACGTTGCAGATGCGTATCCATGTAGCGGATCTCCGCGTCGTACAGTTCCCCTAGTCGGCGAATGTCATCCTCGCTCAGAGTCGGCAGGACACGGCCGACCCAGTCCCACAGCGTGAACCACTCGCCGGAGCGCAGCGTCCCGGACAGGTTACTCGAGGACTCGCGAAACTCGTCGCTCCAGGGTTGCCGCTCGGTATAGGGGTCATGCGGATCAAGATAGTTCACAAAAAGGAACCACGGGCTGTCACGATTCGCGTCCCGGTGACGCTGCAAGGCCTTGAGCACATGTTCGGTCGTTTGAATGGCCGAGCGCACTTCGATCTGCCGGCTGAAACGCCGTTCGTTCTTGAGCTGATCCAGAATGGCCAGGTCGACCGGCTGGTCGGTATAGCGGTCGAAGCCGCGTCCCCAGCCAGCCGAGGTATCGAGAGTCGGGTTCGCCGCGATGCCGTACGTGCTGTAGCCCGCCTGCGAGAAGGCCTCCGCGAGCGTCTGGGTTGGCCCGGGGCCATACTCCGGGGGGGCCGTATATCGCGAAGTCAACAATGATATATGCGTGAGGATAGTGCCATCGCTGTTGGCGAACGCCTGGTCGAAGACGATGGCCCGGGAGGCAATGCGATCGATATTCGGTGAGGTGTTCCGGCGGTGCCCATAGCATCCCAGGCGGTCGGCCCGCAGCGTATCGAGCACGATGAGCAGAACATTGGGATGCTCGGGGCCAACTCTCTGTCTGACAGCGGCGCCAGAGCCCTCCCCTTGGTCGTCGGATGTCCGTCCGGCGCACCCGACCAGCAGCGGAAGGCACAGAGCCGGCAACAGACACGCGGCCCAGAGACGGCCCCCGGGAACAGGCTTCCTAGCAAGGCATGGCATACTGTTATTACGCTCTCCGGCAACGACTGTTGGCCCTGCGGGCCAGTCTAGTCGGTATAGCGCCAGCCATCCTGGTAGTACGGCCGACCCGCCCGATAAAGCTCGATTCTCTCGCGCAGGCGCTCAAGAAGGACCTCTGCTCCCGCCTGACGGGCCCTTTCCATTGCCTCTTGGCAGGTCTGAACGGCGTCCTCAAATCGCCCGGCCTCCGCATATGCGGCCGCCAAGACGGCCAACATCTGCGCGGTGGGCTCGGGCGTAGCATGAACCAGTTCTTCGGCAAGTCTAATGGCTTCAGGCCCGTCACGCACTTCGGGGTCGGCGGACATGGCCAGTTGCCGGGCCAGGAGCAGGATCAGGCGGGTATCCGCATGGCCGGCGCCGATGCCCTCGCGGATGACTCGGACCGCCTCGGTCCGGCGCCCTGATGCGATCAGGGCCCGGGCGAGCCCCTCTCTTGCGGCTGTATCGGAGGAGTCTCGGCGCAAGACTTGCTCATATTGTTCGGCGGCTTCTTCCCAGCGCCAGGCTGCGGCGAGGGCGTCGGCCCATTTCAGGCGCGCGTCCATGTCCTCCGGGGCCGCTTCCACTCTCAGTCGAAGGGCCTCGGACTGCTCGTTCGCAGCCGTCTGGGCGGCGCGTGCCTGGATGCTTATCAGCAATTCACGGGCGGGCTCGAAGTCCGGTTCCAACTCGAGGGCTCGGCGGGCCATGTCTTCGGCCTCCTGGAACCGGCCCAATTCCAGTAAGGAAGCTGCTACTGCGCGGTAGAGCCGATGGTCGTCCGGAGCAAGTCTGATGGCCTGCCAAAAGGACTCCACCGCCTGGGAGTGATCGCCCTGGAGTGCGAGAGTCAGGCCGAGTTCCCGCGGGAAGCGGGCGTCGGCCGGATGCCAACGCGCACCCTTATGGTACAGGCCGATGGCGGCGTCCCATTCTTTCCTCCGCCTCTTGACATAAGCGGCGTTGAGAAGGTTGCTCTCGGCGCCGGGCTCCATCTCCAGGGCAGTCTGTGCATGGCGGTCGGCCTCATCCAGGCTCCCAATCTTGGCGAAAGCCACGGCCGCGTTGGCGTGAAGGGATGCCTCGCGCTGTTCTACGGCGAGGGTGCGTCGGTAGTGTTCCGCTTCTTCTTGCGCGCGACCGGCCTTCATCAGCACGTCGGCCAGCTTACGGTTAGCCACCCAACTGTCCGGGTCCACCTGAATCGTCGCCGACCACAGCGTCTCGGAGTCATGCCAGAGCCTGGTCTGCCGCCAAGTCGAAGCACCGAGCAGAAACGCGAGGGCTACGCAGAGCAGCCCGGTAGCGGCCAGCGGTCCGCGACGGTCGCGATGACGCCGGATGACATAACTCAGCGCGCCGCCGACCAACACCGCTAAGCCCATCGTGGACAGATAGGAATATCGATCGGCCGCAAACTGCCACCCGTTCTGAGTGATTGAGGTAACCGGCGAGAGCAGGACCAGGTAACTGAGCCACACGGCCAGGCCGGCCGGAAACCGCCTCCGCACGAGCAATAGCGCTATCGTGACCGCGACGAGGACAACCGCGCTCAGGACGAACGGCCAGTCTAGGGGGCCGACCTGATACTGAATCTCGTACATGGGGATGAGGTGGAAGGGAACGAGCCATTTATAGAGGTGGTAGGTTAGCCCGAGGAGCGTGTAGGGGATGCGCAGAGACCAGGAGATGTAATCCAGGGGCACCAGGGCGCTGCCCTGCGCGCACACGGCTGTGCCCGAGGCCACCAGGCTGATGAGGAGAAAAGGGATCTTCTCGGTCCAGGCGGCAGTGAAGGTGGCCCCCCACCAGCGACGCCGGCCGCCCAAGCGCCGGAGGGGGTAAAAGTCCAGTATGACCAGCACGGCCGGGAGCGTGACGCAGATCACTTTGGCCATACATGCACAGGCGTGGAGGAACACTGAGGCGACGAACCATCCGCGGCTGGGCCGGTCGCCCGGCCATCGGGAACGTAGGTAGGCCAGCAGAGCCAGGATGAAGAACAGGCCGCTGACCACGTCGCGACGTTCGGTCGCCCAAGCCACCGATTCGACGCGCAGCGGGTGCAGAGCGAACAACAGGGAGGCAAAGCCGGCTCCCCACTGAAGGCTCGCGCCTGCGGTCAGACTGCACAGATCCAGAACCCGAAGGGCCAGAAAGTAGAACAGCACGGCGTTTGCGGCGTGGAGCACGAGGCTGGTCAGGTGGATTCCGCGCGCGTCGACCGATCCCCACAGATGATAGTCAAGGATGAAGGTCAGCCAGGTCAGCGGCTGGTAATGGCCCTCATGAAATGTGGTCACCATCCACTTGAGGTTGGCTGCCGACAGGCCACGGACGTGCGCGTTGTCGATCAGATTGGCAGGATCATCCCAGTCGACGAGGTTATTGCGCAGCGTGGGCCAGAAGGCGAGGAACGTGGCGGCCACCAGAAACATGCAGATGACCGCGCTGCGGCGTTGCGAGGATGAGGCCGGACTCTGCGTCGCGGGCGTCGGGGAACCCGAAAGGCCCGGACCACGGGCTCGTTGCGCACCGGGTTCGGTCTGCTTAGGCGACATAAGGATTAATATCGCAGAAACAGCGCAGATGGGCTACCGAGGGTCTCAGGCCGGCGCTGATGCCGGCCTAGGAGCGGCCACACGCCGACCCGTCAGAGAGCACCCCCCCACATACAGGTAGCCGATCATGAACAGGGCCAGGAAGGGAATGCATCCGGCCACCTCGCGGTCGGCGGCGCAGAGGAGGATGCCCAACAGGAAACCGAAGCCCAGAACCAATTCGAGGCATGTCTGCCCATCGACGCGCCCGGCCATGCGGCGACCCTGTGCCCGGGAACGGCGGGCGCAGCGGGTGGGCTCAGCGTCGGCGTACTTGGGCGTGCGTTCAAACGTGCCCGTGTCACTGAAGAAGCCGGAGAGTGTCGCCCGGGCGTTGTTGAGCGAGATCCCGATTCCCAGGCACATGAGGAACGGAATGTACTTGATGCTGTTCCACCAGCTATTCAGGATGGCGAGCTGACTGGCCGTGTAGAATGTAGCCGCCGAGAAGCAGGCTAGAACCATGATGCCCACGGCCACCACGGCCGAAGCCACGGGCTCACTCTCGAACAACTGGTGCCGCAGCATGACTGCCGGCATGATCATCATCGTAAGAGCCACCATGAACAAGTACACGATGCAACTGGTCAGGTGGAAGAAGGCCTCGACTTTGATCCTCAGCGGCAGACGCGAGCGCATGATGGCGGGCAGCAGTTTGCGAAGCGTCTGGGCGCCGCCCTTCGTCCAGCGGTGCTGCTGAACCTTGAACGCCCGCATTTCGGGCGGCAACTCCGCCGGTGCGACCACGTCGGGCAGATACACGAATTTCCAGCCCTTCAACTGAGCACGGTAGGAGAGATCCAGGTCCTCGGTCAACGTATCGTGCTGCCAGCCGCCGGCGTCCTCGATACACTCCCTGCGCCACATGCCCGCGGTCCCATTGAAACTCATGAACCGACCGGAGCGGTTCCGCGCCGCGTGTTCGATGACGAAATGGCCGTCGAGCAGGACGGCCTGGGCCTTCGTGAGCAGCGACTCGGACCGATTCAGATGTACCCAGCGAGCCTGGACCAAGCCCACTTCTGGATCGGCAAAGTAGTGAATCAGCTCTCTGAGGGTGCCGGGAACCGGGACGAAGTCGGCATCGAACACACACAGAAACTGCCCTTTGGCCAATCGGAGCCCCTCCGCCAGAGCGCCGGCCTTGAATCCGGTCCGGTCGTCCCGGTGCAGGTAGACGGCATCCACGCCACGTTGCCGCAGGCGCTCGACCGTCTCGGTGACGATCCGGACAGTGTCGTCGGTGGAGTCGTCAAGCACCTGAATCTCGAGCCGGTCGCGCGGATAATCCAGGGCGGCGGCGGCCTCGATGATGCGCCGTGCGACCGCCGGCTCGTTGTACATGGGTAGCTGCACGGTAACGGTCGGCAGTTCACGGAAGCAGGACGTCAGTCTGGGCTCGCGAGAGCGGTGGCGATAGTAGAGCCACACCAGCGAGTAGCGGTGGAGGCCATAAACGCACAGAACGCCGAGAACGAGGAAATAGCAGGTCAGGAATACGTCACTAGCGGCAGGCATTGCTGAACACCACGGTTCGCAGAGGACATCAGTGGGGACTTCATATTCCGCGCCAAAACTTATGGTACTCGGTACTTCAACGGGTGGCAACTTGCCCGCAATCCGCTGGATTCTGCCCCTGGACTGACGTTCCACCGGCCAGCCGGCAGCTTGGGCAAACGGGTCGGCCATGGTGTTGCTGGCTGGACTGTGAGGTGAACTGGCCGGGATCCCCCACTGCGGACACGACCGTCATTGGAGACCTTGCCCTATCCGGGCACACAACTCCTCCGCCCGGCCCTCGGGATAGGCACCGGTGTTCCAACGATAACCCAGGGAGTCGCCCTTGAGGCGGGGAATCACGTGAATGTGCACGTGCGGGACGACCTGCCCGGCCACCCTGCCGTCGTTCACCAGTACATTGCATCCTTCGGCCTCGGTCGCGGCTGTCACGGCCCGGACCAGGCGTGGCAATGCCATGAACGTACGCCCCAACAGGTCCTCCGGCACGTCTGCCAGGCTCTGAAAATGCCTCTTGGGAACCAGCAGGGTGTGCCCTTCCGCCAGCGGGCTGATGTCGAGGAAGCTGAAGCAATCGGCGTCCTCGAACAGTCTGTGAGAGGGAATCTGTCCCGCGGCGATCTTGCAGAAGACGCAGTCCGTAGTCTCGGTCATGGGGTCAATCCTTCGGAACGGGCACGGATCGCCCCGGGCGGCGGGGACTACGCCCCGCTGGGCGCCTGGTCGTCACCGGCGCTAGGCCGCGGCTCCGCTGGCTCCGGCGAGTGCTCCTCGGCCTCTGGCTCCTGTGTCTGGTCCGGCCCGGGCTCTACCGGAGCCCCTGGTTCCACGTCAGCCTCCGCCGGCGCACGGGGGGTAGGGGCAGCCGACCGCTTGGTCGCTCCTTTCACAGCACGGGCAGCAGCCGCATACCGACGCTCGACACGCTTCTCGCGCGCGGTCTTTTTCGGTTTACTCACAGGGCCGGGTTCCTCCTCCTCCCCGACGAGCTGCAAGACCGCTCGATCGCTGTTGTCCCCGATACGGGTCCGAGCCAGCTTGATGATGCGCGTGTATCCTCCGGGGCGGTCCAGGTATCGAGGGGCCACGGTGTTGACCAACCGATGGACAACGCTCTGTGCCGTGAACTTCAACCCGGCCTTGGCTTCCCCGGCGCGATGGCGCCGACCGGAGCGGGCCCGTCTCGTCTTCAGGCGCCGAGCGTCGGACATCATGTCGTAGTCTTCCTGGTGGTCGGCAGGGATGATGCCGCGGTCATTCATGGCCCGGACGAGACGTTGCCGGGCGGCCAGATCCCCAGCGTGGGCCTTCTTGGCCATGGTGATGAGGCGCTCGACATAGGGGCGTACGTCCTTGGCCTTGGCCAGTGTGGTGACGATTTCGCCGTGCTCAAAGAGGCTCTGGGCCAAGTTACGTCGCAACGAGAGCCGGTGCTCCGAGGTTCGTGAAAGCTTGCGGTATCGGTTCAGGTGTCTCATCTTCGCCTGGTTCTCCGGGCGAGCCTGGCAGCCCGCTTTCTTGCTGCGGAGTCTATACGTTATTCATGCCCGCCGGCTCGTTCACGTCGGACTGCTGTTCCTCCGACGGCTCGGTATCATCCGGCATGGTGGCCGCCTCCAGCGGTTGATCCGCCTGGGCTTGCAGACCCTGGCTCAAATCCATGCCCAGGGACAGGCCCAAATCGGTCAGCTTGCGCTTCACCTCCCGGAGGGACGTCTTGCCGAAACTGCGGACCTTGAGCAGGTCGGCCTCGGTGCAGGTGACCAGGTCGCCCACAGTAGCGATCTTGGCCGACTCCAGGCAGTTGCCAGCCCGCACAGACAGGTCCAACTCGCTGACCGGCTTGGACAGCAATTGTTCGAAGCTGGCGTCCATGCTCGCCTCTTCGGCTGGCTGCAGGGCCCCGCGGTCGGCCAGTTGACTACCCATCTGATGATACTGGAGGAACGGGTTCAGATGCTTGCGGAGGATGTTGGCGGCTTCCACCAAGGCGTCCTCGGGCAAAAGTGTGCCCTTGGTCCAGATCTCGAGGGTCAGCCTGTCATAATTCGTGCGCTGGCCCACGCGCGTATCCTCGGTGTGATAGCGCACGCGGGTGACCGGACTGAACACCGAGTCAACGGGGATCACGCCGATCTCCCGTTCGCCGTCCACGTTCTCGTCGGCGGTGCAATACCCCCGTCCGCTGTTGACGGTCATCTCCATCTCAAAGTTCGTGTCGGTGGTGAGCGTGGCCAACACCAGGTCGGGATTGACAATCTCGATGGCCGGGTCGGCCTCGATGTCGCCCGCCCTGACGTCTCCGGCCTGGTGACGGCTCACGCGCATGATCCGCGGGCCTTCCTGATGCAGCCGCACAATCAGCCCCTTGACGTTCAGGATGATGTCGGTCACGTCCTCCATGACGCCGGGCAAAGAAGCGAACTCGTGATCGGCCTTGGCGATCTTGACGCTCGTGACGGCGGCACCTTCCAGGCTGGACAGCAGGATGCGGCGCAGGCTGTTGCCGACCGTGGTGCCAAAGCCCCTCTCGAACGGCTGAATGATGAACCGTCCGAAGGTCGGCGTAGAGACCGCTTCGTCCATGCTGACCTCGGAAGGCAGCTCCAAACCTCGCCATCGAATGCGCATCAGACTGGTTCTCCCAAGTACAGCTTGCGTTTTTACGGACGGCCACCCGGCAGAAGGCGGCCGCATGCGTTCCGGACTACCGGCTGCACAACTCGACGATCAGTTGCGCTTCCACCGGGATTTGTACGCTGTCGCGGCTGGGCAGAGCCACGACCTGCCCCTCCAGTCGCTCGGCGTTGAGCTGCAGCCAGGGTTGCACGGTGCGGGCGTCACGATCAGCCAGTTGCTCGCGGACCATTGTCCTGCTGGATTCGCGATCCTTGACACTGATGCGGTCTCCTGTTTTCACCGTATAACTGGGTCGGTTCACCCTCCGCCCGTTGACGTACACCTGCCCGTGCGTAACAAGCATTCGAGCGGCGCGCGGCGAGGAAGCGAACCCCAGCTTCCAGATGGCGTTACACAGGCGTCGCTCCAGCAGAACCAGCAATTGCTCGCCAGTGTTCCCACGGCTGCGTTCGGCCTGCCTGAAGGTCAGCATGAACTGCCTCTCCAGCAGACCATAGTACCGCTTGACCTTCTGCTTCTCCCGGAGCCGTATGCCATAGTTGCTGGCCTTTCCCCTTCGCCAGGTGTGCATCCCAGGCGGATGGTTGCGCCACTGGCGCTCCATGGGGCACTTGGCGGTTTCGCAGCGGATGCCTTTGAGCATCAGCTTGACGCCTTCTCGCCTACACAATCTGCAAACCGGTCCAACGT
>CP070685.1:1328403-1336343 GCA_020352895.1 Phycisphaerales bacterium | reverse complement strand
TCGTAGATCTCCGTGGTGGTGGCCACCGTGCTGCGCGGATTGGCACTGCCGGCATGCTGTGCGATGGCGATGGTCGGCGGCAGCCCCTCGAGCTGATCGACCTCGGGCTTCTGAAGCTGCTCCAGAAACTGACGGGCGTACGCCGAGAGCGACTCCACGTACTTGCGCTGACCCTCTGCGTACAGTGTGTCAAAAGCCAGAGAGCTCTTGCCCGACCCCGAGAGCCCCGTTATCAACACTATGCAGTCGCGCGGAATGTCCAGGTCCACGCTCTTGAGATTGTGGGTTCTGGCCCCTCGAATCCGGATGTATGCCGAAGTGGACGGCATGACGCCTCCTGCCTGAAGCCACGCGACCAGCGACAACGACCGCAGAAGCCGCTAGCCAGTCCCGGACCGGTTGCCGAATCGCCTATTGTAACGCAGGGACCGTGCAGCGAACAAGTCTGAAGTGAGATGTCTGGCCGGCCCTGCGGGGCGGCGTGCTCAGCCGGCCATGGCCGTCCAGTCCGAGGCGACTTCAAGGACGAGAGCCGTGATATCGTCGGCGGGCGAGAGGCTGCCCTCATTTCGGTTGATGATGTCGCGTAGATGTGACACCCCGGCTCCGGCCGGCATCCCGGCAAGGTCGTGCAAGATTGCGGAGTAACGTGCCTTTCGCGTGGCCGGGTCTCTCTCCGTGATGAGAACGTCCTCGAGCCCGTCGCTGTAGATCAGGACCTTCTCCCCTGGCTTGAGCTGCGTGCTCGCACACGGGTAGGATTCGTCCGGGAAGACCCCCAGGAGTCCACCCTCAGACTCGATCTCTTCGGCGACACCGTTGCGGTGGATGTGAATCGGGTAGGGATGGCCCCCTCGGGCGACAGTCATCTGCAACGTTTCGTAATTGACGATCCCGTAGCAAACCGTCACAAACTGGCAGTTCGGGAGTTGCTGCGCGGCCAGGGCGTCGTTGAGGGCCGCCAGGACCTCGCCTGGGGGGACGATCCTGTACCGTCCGTGCTCGATCACCTTCGTCAGCATGGCCCGCTTGATGAACATGGTCAGTAGACCAGCCGCGACGCCGTGACCGACCGCGTCGGCCAGATAGAATCCGACGTGCCTCTCATCGAGGCGAAAGACGTCATAGATGTCGCCGGATACCCAGGTGGCCGGTCGATAGAGCGTGGCAAACCGGATTGGCCCTACCTCGGGGGTCTCGCGGGGCAGAAAATCGCGCTGGAGTCGGCTGGCCAGCCTCATCTCCTGGTCCAGCTCCTCGAAATGACGGTTCAGACGGTCACGCAGTCTCTGCAGGCGGCTCAGCTCGCGATCCGTACCCTGCAAAATAGTCCGGTACCGCATCATGGTCTGGACGCGGCCGGTCAATTCGTCGGCACTGGCCTGAGGGCTCACCCAGCAAGTCGTCAGCCCTCCGGCTTCGGGCGTGCCTCCGATGAGCAGGATGCCGATCTGCTGTTGCTCCAGGCGGGTAACCAGTTCGCTCCAGGCCGCCTCTTGAGGTCTGCTCCCATTCGGTGGAACTACGATCGCCGCGTCATACTTATCGAGCCCTTCGCGCAGGTTTTTCGGGTTAGGCACAAGGTCGACCCGGCCGTTGAAGCGGCTTAGAAATGTCTGAACATGCTCAAGCCCGTCGAATCCCTCGGCTACCACCAGCAGCCTCGACGCATCGGGCGCGGTAAGCGAAGCCGCGTGAGATGAGGATATCGGCAGAGCCATTGCGATCTATATTTCGTACCTCCGATGAGCCGTCTTTAATGCAATTCTCGCTTTCAGGCCGCATTTTATGGGAACGGCGTTTCGGTCCGCCCGCCCAAATAAAACTCCGCCGGCTCGACGCTTAAAAAGCGGCGAGCCGGCGGCGTGCGTGCGGACACGATGCAGCGCCGTGAAGAATCGCGGCTGCGGGCCCCTACGTCAGATGCTTGGAAACCAAGGCGGTCATCTGGAACATGCTGACCTGTTTCTTGCCTCTGAAGATCGGCTTGAGCTTCGCGTCTGCGTTGACCATACGCCGGTTCTTCGCATCCTGCAGGCCGTTTCTCTTGATGTAGGCCCACAGTTTCTTGATTACCTGGGTCCGTGGCAGAGGCTTGGCACCTACCACGGCCGCCAGTTCGGCGCTGGGCGTCAGCGCCTTCATGAAAGCGGGGTTGGGCTTGCGCTTCTTGCGCTTGACCGTTTTCTTCTTGGCGGTTTTCTTGCGAGGGGCCTTCCTCTTTTTGGCTTTCTTGGCGACTTTGCGCTTCGCCTTCCGGCCGGCCTTCTTGGCCTTCTTCTTCCGTCCCTTGGCTGCCTTCTTCTTGCGTTTAACGGCCATGTCGATCTCCTCTTCTGAAGAACGATGGTCCGCGCTTACCCGAGGGCCTCCCTTGAGCCCCCTGCCGGCGCCGCGGCGCCTTGCAACCGGCAAGGCATCTTCATACACGAACTTGGAGCCCTTGCCAAGGACAAACCCCGGTGCTGCCCGGGTCTGAAACCTGTTCTGAGCGTCGGACGGTCCAGAAGAGCGGCTGACTCGGGCCAACCGAGGGCGGGGAACGAGGGACTCCGCTCCGGGATCCGGCGGCTGATCTCGTGAGTAGGCCGCTCGCGCCCGGTCCTCGCCGTCACCATCGCCTGCTACCTGCCCGGCCCAACGCAGCTTGCGGTCCTCATTGCCTCTGAGGAGACCCGTTACTCACAGGCAGCCAGCCTCGGCGCAGGCAAAACATCGTTGACAGCAGTGCCGGCCAGATATAGGCTCTGTGTTTGTTTGAGGGCAACGGGGTTTCCTTCTAGGAATTGGCGCGGAACCTCGTTCAACTCCCCCGTGAGGACCAGACCCATGAAAGCTCATCTGTACACATTGCTTGTCGTCTGGACAACCGCCGCGGCGGCGTGGGCTCAAGCCGACCGCTCGGAAGACGTTACGCCCAGGTACGTCGGTCGAGTGACGGCAGACTCCGTCTACATTCGGAGTGGCCCGGACACCAATTACTACGCTCTGGGCCAGGTTGACCGCGGGCAGACCGTGCGGGTCCTTGGCGAACAGTTCGGCTGGCTCCAAGTTCAGCCACTGCCGGGTATGCACAGCCTCATCGAGGAGAACTACCTCGATGTGTCCCAGGACGGGCGAGGAGTCGTGAACGCCGATCGGGTGAATGTCCGGGCCGGAGCCGACTCCACCCCGCACGTGTACGCCCGCCAGCTCAAGCTCGATCGCGGCACAGAGGTCCGCATTCTGGGCAAGCGGCAGGCTACGCTCGGTGGGCAGACCATGTCCTTCTACCAAATCGAGCCGCCTCCGGGTGCCTACGTATGGATCAACGCCAAGTATGTCGAGCGGGTCGAGACCGATGGCAGCGACCTCCAGCCCCAGCCCACCGGACAGCGGCCTGCCGAAGGACGAAGTGAGCCCAGGACACCCGGTGCACTCAAGGCAGCCGATGCCGCAGCGGGCGAGACGCCCTCGAGTGTCGACGCGGTCGAGGAACGCGCGGCGGCGAGCGCCTTACCGAAGGTTGGTGACGGTTCGGGCTCACCGGCCCTGCGTGAGCGACTGGCGGTCCTGGAGAAGGATCTCAAGGCCGAGTACGAGAAACCGATTCTCGACCGCCAGTTGGCGACGGTGCGCAAGGCGATGGCCGGACTCGCGCAGCAGGATGCAGACCGCGTCGTGCAGCGCTTCGCGGAGCTTCGCCTTGACCAGATCGATCATCAGATTGGAATGATCGAGACCATTCGTTCTTTGCGCGAGCAAGACCGGGACCTCAGTGAGTATCGCCAGGAGGCGATGCAGGCCCGCGCCGAAATCCGCGTGAGCACGATCGACACGCCCCGTACGTTTGCCCTGGCCGGAGAGCTGCGCAGAAGCCATGTCTACGACAGCCCGGGGCTGCCGCGCCGCTATCGCCTCGTCGACCCGGCTGAAACACCGCCGCGGACGCTGGCCTACATCGAAATCCCCAGAGACGTCGAGATCGATCCCGTCCCTCTCTTGGGCCGTTACGTCGGGATCAACGAAGCCAGCCGCACGTACCACAAGGGTCTGGTCGACACGATACCCGTGATCATCCCCGCGGAGATCGTCGTGATCGACCGCCCCACCGTTCTGTCTGCGGGAGAGAATCTGGACGCGGCGGAACCTGGACAGGAGACAGATGAGGATGCAGACACTGAGGAATAGCTACAATCCTGCGGGCGGCTGAGCGGACATCGGTGTGACCCTGGCGCGAGCGATGACATCGGGAGATGAATCCGTGACGAAAAAAGCCTACTACAGGCTTGTCAAAGTGCTCGCCCTCGTGATGAGCGGGGGAGCTCTCCATCAAGCCGCAGCCTGCAGCCAGGAGACAGCAACGCTGGCCGCCGGGGCCATATCCTCCTGGCTGGAGTCCATTGTCAACGTGTTCTTGACGATGTACATCAGCGACCTGTTCGGCACGGGTACGCTCGGCTTCTGACCGGTTCTAAGGCCGTCGAATCTGCCTGACAGCAACACAACCGCCGCTGCATCCTGTCGGTACGGCGGCGGGCCGGGCGTCGCCTTCCCCTTCTTGTTACTGTTACGCTAGCTGTCGTAGTACAAGTGGAACTCGTGCGGATGGGGCCGCAGACGAAGCGGTTTGACCTCGTTGTCCATCTTCCAATCGATCCAGGCCTGGATGAGATCCTCGGTGAAGGCACCGCCGGCCAGCAGATAATCGCGGTCCTCGGCCAAGTGCTGGAGGGCTGAGTCCAGATCCTCCGGCGTGGAACCGACTCCGACCAGGTCGTCTTCGCTCATTTGGTAAATGTTGCGATCCAGCGGTTCCCCGGGATCAATCTGCCTGACGATGCCGTCCAGGGCCGCCATCAGCAGAGCGCTCCATGCCAGGTATCCGTTACAGGTGGGATCAGGGAATCGACACTCAATCCTCCTGGCCTCGGGACTGTCGTGATATATCGGAATGCGAATGGCGGCCGAGCGGTTGCGCGATGAGTACACCAGATTGACCGGGGCCTCGAAGCCGGGGGTCAGGCGGCGGTACGAATTTGTGGTTGGATTCGTGAATGCGGCCAGCGACGGCACGTGCCGCAGAATTCCCCCGATGGCATGCAGGGCGGTTTCCGAAAGGCCGGCGTACTTGTCGCCGGCGAACAACGGCAGCCCGTCCTTCCAAAGCGAGAAGTGTGTGTGCATGCCACTGCCGTTGTCCTCGAACACGGGCTTGGGCATGAACGTGACCGTCTTGTTGTGTCGCTTGGCGACGTTCTTGATGATGTACTTGTACCACATGAACTGATCGCCCATGCGCAGCAGCGGCGCGTAGCGCATGTCGATCTCCGCCTGGCCGGCGGTGCCCACCTCGTGATGGTGTGCCTCCACAGCGATGCCCACCTTCTTCATCTCGAAGGTCATTTCGCTGCGGAGGTCTCCGTAGGTGTCCGTCGGGCTGACAGGGAAGTAGCCACCTTTGTAGCCGGGCTTGTAGCCCAGGTTCGGCTCCTCGAATCGAGCTGTGTTCCAAGCCCCCTCCACCGAATCGATCTCATACAGGCCGCGGTGCTGGGTCTGCTCGTAGCGGACCTCGTCGAAGATGAAAAACTCCGGCTCGGGACCGATGTTGCACACTTCCGCGACACCCAGCGATCGCATGTGTCGCTCGGCCTTCAGGGCGACAAAACGCGGATCACGTGAGTACGGCTCCCGACCCGCCGGATCGTACACGTCGGCGATCACGCTGATGGTCGGCTCCCGGAAGAACGGGTCAAGCACGGCCGTTCTGCAATCCGGGATGGCCAGCATGTCGCTCAAGTGAACGTCCTGCCAGCCCCGTATCGACGAGCCGTCGAACCCGAGGCCATCCTTGAACGTGTCGGCGCTCCACTCGTCAACCGGGAAACTGCAGTGCTGCCATGTGCCCAGCAGGTCGCAGAACTTCATGTCCACCATCTGGGCTCCCACTTGTTCAGCAAAGGCAAAGAACTCGTCGGGGGTCAGGCCCTGGCTGGTTCGGGCCCGCGGCACGCTGGCGTTGTGTAGCTGGGTCATAGGCACCTCGTCGAGGCGAGGCAAACGCCACGGTCTGCGGCAGTCCTGCCCCACTATCCTGCTGTTTTCGGCCAACCTCTGACCTGAAATGAGCATCAGCGGGGCTTGGACGTCCGCCTTGTTCGGTGGAAGCCAGTAAGCCCCGTCGGGCCCCATCCACCGATGACGCTCACTTGTAGGCCTAGCAGGCCCGTGCTTCGCTACGAGAAGGGCGACCGAACCTCTGCGACAGTCCTAAGGCTCTTCCACTCGGATGACCGTATGGAGCGGGTACTTGGCGAGCTTGTCCCTTCCATTCAGGAAGGCCAACTCCAGCAGGAATGCAACGCCCACGATGGTGCCGCCCAGGCCCTCGACCAGCTCGCAGCAGGCCGCCATGGTCCCGCCGGTGGCCAGCAGGTCGTCGACCATGAGCACGCGCTGCCCGGTATCGACGGCATCGGCGTGGATTTCAATGCTGTCCACGCCGTATTCCAGCTCGTACTTGGCTGAGTGCACCTCCGCCGGGAGCTTGCCTGGCTTGCGAATGGGGACGGAACCTGCCGAGAGGTTACGGGCGACGGCCGTGCCGAAAATGAATCCACGGCTCTCCGCCCCGGCCACCACGTCCACTTTCTTGTCGCGGAACGGCTGGGTGAGCAGTTCCACAGCCATGCTCAGGCCGGCCGGGTCCCGCAGCAGCGGCGTGATGTCCTTGAACACGATGCCCTTGTGAGGGAAATCCTTCACGTCGCGGATCAGGGCCACCAGCGGCTCCACGAGCGTCGGCGACGTTTCCATCATCAGTCTCACTCCTGCTCACCAAGTGACCGAGCGCGGACTCCGTCGCCCTCCTCGCAATCGCAGCTCTGATGATACGCCCTGCCCGTGAGGACAGCAACGTCAATGGCGGCCGCTCGTCTCCACCGTCTCGACTCGGGTGGACGGTACCGTCGCAGCCGCGGGCGAGTACTGTTGCCGCCAGTCCCGCCTATTCTCTCCGGCGGGCTTCGGCGAGAGCCTGGTGGTAGCGGTTCATCACGGCGGCCCGGCTCAGAAGCCCCTCGATGTGTCCGTCCCGTTTGGCCGCCACCACGGGCAGGCACGCGCTGTGGTGCCCGGAGAACTTGTCCAGCACCACGTCAAGCGTCTCGTCCAACTTCACCGCCGGCAGATCGTCCCGCACGAGCTCCGATACCAGCAGCAGCGGCACGGCCTCGGCCTCCAGCAGCGCGATCCTCAGGGTTTCCCCAGTGACCATGCCGACGTAGCGGCCTTCGTCGTCCACGACCACAAAGTCGGTCGCGTCGTGCTCTCGCCCCAACTGCAACAGTTCGTCCACCGGGTCGTCCGGCCGCACGACCACGGCCTGCTGCCGCGGGATGTCCTGCACGGAAATCTGCTGAAGGATGCGCAGCTCAGCGCCCATGCCGAACCGGATCCCTCGCCTCAGCAGTTTCAGCGTGTAGATCGACGACGGCTCGGCCCGCTGTGCGATGGCCAGCGCCACCGCACCGGCGATCATGATGGGCAGGATGACGCGATAGTCGCGGGTCAACTCGAACAGAATCAGCGTGGCGGTGAGCGGTGCCCGGATGCTTCCGGCGACGACGGCCGCCATGCCCACCAAAGCATACGCACCGGGGCTCAAGTCTGCGAACCAGCCGGTGCGCTGAAGGGCCAGTCCGAATGCGCCGCCCAACGTGGCCCCAAGGTAAAGGCTCGGCGCGAACACACCTCCGCTGCCTCCGCTGCCCAGCGTCACGACAGTGACCACGAGCTTGCCGGCCATCAAGACCAGGAGGAACCAGAGCATCCATCGAACGTGAACCGAGTCGGTGTAGCTGGCGGGCTCCAGGGTTTGGGCGATCACCGGGTATCCATTACCCATGATCGGCGGTGGCTGATGCGCGGGTGGCACCTCCTCGATCTGCCGGTCCGCA
>CP070685.1:1312521-1328303 GCA_020352895.1 Phycisphaerales bacterium | reverse complement strand
ACCTCCTCGTTGATGCTGGTGCACAGCGCCGCGGGAAACGGAAACTTCGCCCGCGGATGCTCGACGCCCTTGAAGAGGGGCGTGCCGCCCGTCTCGGCGATGATTCGCTCGGCCTCCTCGTTCAGCTCTGCCGTGGTGACGCCCGGTTGCACCATCTGGCCCACGCGCTGAAGGACGCGAGCCACGACGGCACCGGCCTGGCCCATCAGTTCGATCTCGCGCGGGCTCCTGAGTATCGCCTTCGGACGCCCCGATGCCGCTCGCACCATCACCTGCCGCCGGACAATTGCCGGGTCACTCTCTCCAACCGGGCACACACCTCATCCACGCTGCCGTCGCCGTCCACGGCATGCAGAATACCCTTGCCGGCGTAGTATTCGGTCAAGGGCGTCGTTTGCTTCTCGTAGTTCTTCAGGCGCGAAACGATCACCTCCTCAGTATCGTCCGGCCTGTGGATCAGTGCTTCGCCGTCGTTGTCGCAGACGCCCTCCTGGCGGGGCCTGCGGAACTCCATATGATATACGGAATTACATTTCGGGCAAACGCGTCGCCCCGTGATCCGCTGCACGATAGCCCCGCGGGGGACCTTGAGCTCCAGCACGCCGTCAACCGGGCGTCCGGCCTTTCCCAGGGCCTCGTCCAGGCTCTCGGCCTGCGCCACCGTGCGGGGGAAACCATCCAGGAGCACACCCGTGTCGCCGCCGCCTTCCAGCCGGTTGAGGATGGCTTCGATCATGATCTCATCGGGCACCAGGGCCCCGGAGTCCATGTACTCGGCCACCTTGGCCCCCAGCGGCGTGCCGCTGGCCCGTTCGGCACGGAGCATGTCGCCGCTGGACAGATGCTGGATGCCCAATCCCTCCGCCAGCCGCACGGCCTGCGTGCCCTTACCTGCCCCCGGTGGCCCCAGGATGATCAGATTCATGCGTACGCCCCCTTAATGCGACCGCCCTCGTCACCGAGGAATCCCTTGTAATTCCTCATGATCAGATTGGCTTCGATTCGCTGGACCAAGTCGAGCGTCACGCTCACGACGATCAGCAAACCGGTCCCACCCAGGAAGGACGAAACGCGGTACGGAATCTCCAGTTGGGTAGCCACGACGGTGGGGATGACCGCAATGATGGCCAGGAAAGCGGCTCCCACATAGGTGATTCGCTCCATGACCCGCTCCAGGTAGTCGGCGGTCCGCTTGCCCGGTCGCAGGCCGGGAATGAAGCTGCCATAGTCCCGAAGCTGGTTGGCCATCTCCTTGGGTCGGAACTGGACCGTTGTCCAAAAGTAGGCGAAGAAGAACACCAGCCCGATGTAGACCACCTCGTAGACGTATCTACCAGGCCGCAGAGCGGTAGCCAGAAAGGACCACACGGCGACCCCGCCAAAGGCCGAGGCCAGCCAGTCGAAGATGATGCTTGGGAAGATCAGCAGGCTGCTGGCGAAGATGATGGGCATGACCCCGCCGTGGTTCACGCGTAAGGGCAGATACTGCCGCTGCCCGCCATAGACGCGTCTGCCGCGGGTCTGCTTGGCCTGCTGGATGGGGATTCGGCGCTGGCCCTGAGTAATCAGAATCGCACCGGCCACCACCGCGACGAACGAGACCATCAGGAACAGAATCTTGGGCGGGTCCATGGTGTTGGTAGCCCCGCCGCCGGACATGCGGAAGCTGGCGTTCTGAACCACCATAATGACCGCATCGGGCATGCGGGCCACGATGCCAGCCATGATGATCAGGCTCACGCCGTTGCCAATGCCGTATTCGTCGATCTGCTCCCCCAGCCACATGAGGAAGACCGTACCAGTGGTGAGGGCCATGACTCCCATGAACCAGTACAGGAAGGTCCCCTGGAAGTCAGGATATATGTACATGGATTTCTTCATGTACCCCATCCAGAAAGATGCCTGGATGAGGCACAGCAGTACGGTGGCGTAGCGTGTGTATTCCTGAATCTTCTTTCGCCCCGACTCTCCTTCCTTATGCAGTTTCTCTAACGCCGGCACAACGGTAATCAGCAGCTGGAAGATGATCCCCGCCGAGATGTAGGGCATGATGCCCAAACCGAAGATGGTGCTCTGTTGCAGGTCGCCGCCAGTGAACATCGCGAAGGTGTCTGCCAGCTGGCTGAAACCGCCGCCGCTGGTCTGGCGGGCCCGCATCATCGTTTCCTGGTTAACGCCGGGTAGCGGCACAGCGAAGCCGATCCGATAGATGACCAGCAATCCCAGCGTAAACAGCAGCTTGTTTCGCAGCTCTGGGATCTTGAACATATTCAGGAAGGTGCGGAACATCCGAACAACCCCTATCTGTGGGGGACCACGTGAGCCTCGCCACCGACGGCCTCGATCCGCTCGGCCGCCTTCTTGCTGAACCTCTGAGCTTCGACAACCAGCTTTTTCTTCAGCTCACCTTCACCGAGCACCTTCACGGGCAGCCTGTCGCTGGCGATCAAACGGGCCGAGAGCAAGGCTTCGCGGGTGACGCGGTCGCCTTCTTCGAAGACTTCGTCCAGCACGCCGACATTGACGATGGCGTAGTGCCTAGCAAACTTGGCGTTGCTGAAACCGACCTTGGGCAAGCGCATGTATAAGGGCGAACTGCCACCCTCGAAGAGGAGGCGCTGCTTTCCACCGCTACGCTGGCCCAGGCCCTTGTGCCCGCGCCCGCTGGTCTTGCCGCGACCACTACCCGTACCGCGGCCCACACGTTTGCGGCGTTTGCGGCCACCTGCCTCGCTAGTGATCTCGGTCATGTTCACGCGAAGACCTCGCTCCGGTTAGCTCTCGTTCTGCCCGCCGTTCTGCACGGGAGCTATGTTCTCGCCTGTCTCGGTCTGCGGAGCCGCCTCCGATGGGGGTTCGGACGGCTGCTCGGCGACCGCCTCCTGTGGTGCCGGCTCGGGCTCCTGTTGCTTTCGTTTAGCCGCTTCCAAGTCAGCAGCCTCGCGCTTGGCCGCCTCCGCAGCTTCTATGGCCGCTCGCCGGGCCTCAGCCTGCTTGATTCGTGCGAGCCGTTTCTCGTCCATGGCCAGCTTCACGCCGCGCAAATCCTGCACCGCCTCGTAGGTCCGAAGCTGGCGAAGGCCGGCCATAGTAGCCTGAACCAAGTTCTTTGGACTGGTAGACCCGTACGCCTTGGTCAGCACGTCATGCACGCCAGCCGCCTCCAGAACCGCGCGCACCGACGCCCCCGCGATCACGCCCGTACCGGCACTGGCCGGCACCAGTACGACCTTGCTTGCCCCAAAATGGCCGACAACGCGGTGCGGTATGGTGGTGCCCTCCAAAGCAATGGGCTCCATGTTCGAGGCGGCGATTTTCTTGGCCTTCTCGACGGCCGGAGGCACCTCGTTGGCCTTGCCGTACCCGACGCCTACACGCCCCTGAGTATCTCCGACGACCACGAGCGCCGAGAAGCTGAACCTTCGCCCGCCTTTGACCACCTTGGAGCAGCGATAGATGTTGACGACGTGCTCTTGCAGGCCGTTTTCCTCTTCCTGGAATCTACTTTGAAATCTCGCCATGTTGGCTCCGCTCGCTGAGGCCCGATCACCCGGCCGATCAGCGTCGGCCCCGGGCCGCTAGATTCTCAACCCGGCCTCCCGGGCCGCGTCTGCCAAAGCCTTGACGCGACCGTGAAACTTATATCCGTTGCGGTCGAACCGGGCCTCCTTGATCCCGTGCACAATGGCCCGTTGAGCCAGGAGCTGTCCTACACGGGCAGCGGCGGCGATGTTGCCGCCGTACCGGATTTCCGAACGCAGGTCCTTATTCAGCGAACTCGCCTGAACCAATGTCCGACCGCTCACGTCGTCAATCAATTGCGCAGTGACGTTCTTGTTGGAACGGAACACGGTCAGACGCGGCTTGTCTGTCGAGCCGAACACTCTCTTGCGCACACGTACCTTGCGCCTCGCTCTGCGGATTCGTTTTACCTTCAACTTATTCATGGGTCCGAACTCGATTCTTGCCAGCCGACCGACGATCCGCCCGTCGGAAAACGGATCCGATTATCCTCCGGCGCCGCTAGCGAAGGCCTTGCCGGCCTTTCGCTTGACCACTTCGTCTCTGTAGCGGATGCCCTTACCCAGATAGGGCTCGGGCGGCTGGATTTTCCTAACCTCGGCCGCAAACTGGCCGACCTTCTGCTTGTCCGCCCCGCGGACGACGAACTTGGCCGGAGTGCTTTCACCACGAGCCGCCGGCACCAGGACCTGGACCTCCACCCCCTCGGGCACGGGGACGGCAAACTGGCTGGGCCGATTATGGCCGCGACCGGAGAAACCCACATTCACGTGCAGGATCCCGCCTTCCAACCTGCAGCCATAGCCCGTTCCGTACACAAGGAGTTCGCGCTCGAACCCCTTGCTGACGCCGTGTACCATGTTGGCGACCAGGGCCCGGGATAATCCGTGGTTGGCACGGGTCTGCTTGGCATCGTTGGCGCGGGTCACTCGGATGACTTTGGCCGGGGCGTCATGTTCCAGAAGGACTCCATCCGGGACCTCCCAGGTCAGCAGCCCCATGGCGCCCCGAACTTCAACCTGGCGTCCGTTCACCTGCACCTGAACGCCGTCGGGGATCTCGACCGGCTGTTTGCCTACTCTGGACATGGCGTCTGCCTTGCCTTTCCGCAGCTTCTCCGCTGGCCGCTGATCAGTACACCGTGCACAGAACCTCGCCCCCTACCTTCTGCTCACGGCACTCCCGATCCGAGAGGATTCCCCGGCTGGTACTGACCACGGCCACACCTAGGCCGTCCAGGACACGTGGCAGATCCTCATACCCGCGATAGACGCGACGGCCGCCTCTTGAGACCCGGCCGAGCGACTGAATAACCCGCTCGCCCATCGGCCCGTACTTGAGCGCGACCCGGAGCAATCCCTGGCGGTTGTCCTCGATCAGGTCATAGTCCTCGATGTACCCCTCCTCCTTCAGCACGCGGGCGATGCCCGTCTTCACTTTGGAATTGGGAATCATCACGGTCTGCATATGGGCCTGCGCCGCGTTGCGAATCCGCGTCAACATGTCGGCGATGGGATCACTCCACATGGGTCAAACCGCTCCTACCAACTGGCCTTCTTCACGCCGGGAATCAGCCCCCGGTTGGCCATGGTCCTGAAACAGATCCGACAGATGTTGAACTTCCGGTAGACGCCGTGGACGCGGCCGCACAACTGGCACCGTCGCACGCGGCGCGACCGAAACCTGGGACGGCGATTCGCCTTTGCCATCCATGCCTTGGTAGCCATCTATGTCTTCGCTCCGCGTTTGTCTCCAGCCAACCGGAGAACTCCACTTAGTTCTGAAAGGGCATGCCCAACATGGTCAGCAGGAGGCGGCCGTCGGCGTCGCTTCCTGCGGTGGTCACCATGGTGATATTCATGCCCTGCTGTCTTGTGACCTTGTCCGGGTCGATCTCTGGGAACACGGTCTGCTCGGTCAGGCCCATAGAGTAGTTGCCTCGGCCGTCAAACCCGGCCGGATTCAGCCCGCGAAAGTCGCGGACACGAGGCACGGCCACGTTGACCAGACGATCCAGGAACTCGTACATTCGCGCGCGGCGCAGGGTCACTTTCAGCCCGATCTCATAGCCCTTGCGGACTTTGAAGTTCGACACACTCTTTCGAGCCCTGCAGATAAGCGGCTTCTGGCCGGTGATCTGGGCCATTTCTCGGCTGGCCGTCTCCAGGTTTTTCTTGTCCTGCGTTGCAGCACCGACACCCATCGAAACCACGATCTTCTCGAGGCGCGGCACGTTCATGGGATTCTTGCAGTCCAGCTCCTTGGCCAGGGCCGGACGAATCTCCTGGCAGTACTTGTCCCACAGGCGCGGCATGACAATCCCTACTCTCTTCCGCTCGTGGTCACCTCGCCCAGAACAGTCCCGTTCACGGTGACCCGCTGTTTCTTGACGGTCTTACCCTGCCCGTCGAGCTCCACCTGGAAGCGCACTCGCGCCCCGCGATTGGTCTTCGGGTCCACGGGCAACACGTTGGAGACATGGAGGGGGGCCTCCTTCTGAATGCGACCGCCCTGTGGATTCCGTCGGCTCGGCCGCACGTGCCGGTAGACCATGTTCACGCCTTCGACCACCACCTTGTTCTGCTTGGGCATGATCCGCAGGACCTTGCCCTTCTCACCTTTGAGGTCGCCGGCAATGACCTCGACCATGTCGCCCTTACGTATGTGCCAAGCCATGCTGCCTCGTGCCTTTCCGTGCGGTGGTGTCTCTCAACACCGCCGTATCTAGACCACTTCCTCCGCCAGGGAGATGATCTTCATAAACCCCCGCTCGCGCAGCTCCCGGGCCACCGCGCCGAAGATGCGCGTGCCCTTAGGCTCGTTGTTGGCATCCAGGATGACCACCGCGTTGGAGTCGAACCGCACGAAACTGCCGTCCGGGCGCGGGGTGGATCGTGCTGTCCGCACCACCACGGCCTTGGTCTTGCGACGATTGGATCGCTCCTTGCGGTCGTTGCCCAGGGCAAACTCGCTGTTGGGCAGCGATTTCTTCACCGAGACGACGACGATGTCGCCAAGGCCGGCCGTTCGGAGGCGCGGCTTTCCGCGGCGGGCCGTGCTGCCGCCCAAGACGCGGATCACCTGGGCCTTCTTGGCCCCGGTGTTGTCCGCCACGTCCACCACGGTCTGTAGCTGAATCATCATCGTCGCTTTCTATCCGGCCGTTCCACCTGGCCGAACCTCAGGAACCCCGACGGACCACCTTCACCAAGCGCCAAGACTTGGTCTTTGAGACCGGACGGCACTCCATGACTTCCACAGTGTCTCCGACACTGGCCTCGTTCTGGGGGTCGTGGGCGTGAACTACCGTCCGCCGACGGACATACTTGCCGTATACCTTGTGCTTGGTCACGTAGTTCACCACGACCTTGATACTCTTGTCGCGCTTGTCCGTTTCGACCACTCCGGTCAGCGTCCGCCGGAGGGGCCGCTTCTGCTGGGCCATGGTGCTTGCACTCATCTTCGTGTTCAGCCGTTTTCCTTACAGAACCATGAAGCCCACACGGGCCCACCGGAGCGGTCGACTAGCCGCCCTTCTGATGGGTCGCCCTCGACTCCAAGTGATACTGCCTGTTTTCCACGTTCTCTTCGCCACGCTCGGTCAGCACCGTGAACAGTCGAGCGATGTCTCTCTTGGCGGCGGTGAGCAGTGAGGGATCAGCCAGCTTCTCGGTCACCGCCTGCGACCGCAGGTCGAACAGATGCCGGCGCAGCCGGTCCAGTTCCAGGTGCAACTCCTCGGATCGCATGGCTCGGATTTCTTTGATCTTCATGTTGCCCACACCTGCGCAACTGCAGGTGCCCCTTCGCTACACCCTGGCCTTCCGGAGAACAAACCGGCACGAACAGGGCATCTTGTGAGCCACACGAGCCAGCGCCTGCTTGGCCACGGACTCGTCCACGCCCCCGATCTCATAAAGCATGGTTCCCGGCTTGACGCAGGCCACCCAATAGGAGGGCTCGGCCTTGCCTTTGCCCATGCGCGTTTCCAGCGGCTTGGCGGTAACGGGCTTATGCGGGAAGATCCGCACGTACACGCGGCCTTCGCGGTGCAGGAAGTGCGTGGCCGCGACCCGTCCCGCCTCAATCTGGGCGGCCGAAATCCAGCCGCCCTCCAGCGTCTGCAGGCCGAAATCGCCGTAGGAGACGCGGTTACCGCGGTGGGCGTTGCCCCGAATCTTGCCCCGCTGGCTCTTGCGCCACTTGATTCGCTTGGGCATCGCGGGCATGGATTCAACTCCTCCTTGCGGCCGCGGCTTCCGACCTGCCTCGCCGCCAACTCAGCACACTATCTCCTGGCCCTGCGAGCGGGTGCTCTGCCAACCCGGTCAGGCCTTTCCAACAACTCGTTCTCCTCGCCGTAGTGCCCCCAATAGATCCAGACCTTTACGCCGATGGTACCGTAGGTCGTGCGGCTTGTAGCCAACCCGTAATCCACGTGAGCCTTCAGCGTCTGGAGGGGGATCGAACCCAAGGCCTGCGTTTCCTTTCGGGCCATCTCCGCCCCGCCGAGCCGGCCGGAGCAGATGATCTTGACGCCCCTGGCTCCGGCGGCCATGGCGGACTCGCAGCGCATCTTCATCACGCGGCGGAAGCTGGCTCGCTTCTGCAACTGCTCGGCGATGCCTTCGGCTACGAGCTGCGCGTTTACGTCGGGGTTCTTGATCTCCACCACGTTCAGGTTGATCTGTCGGTCGACCAGGTTCTCCAGGGCGTCCTTGAGCCGATCGACCTCCGCGCCCCGCGGTCCGATGACTACGCCGGGACGGGCCGTGTGGATGTACACTTTCACGTCGTTGCGGGTCCGCTCGATTTCCACCTTCGACACCGCGGCATAGGGAGGTCGGCGGTTAAGCCGTTCGTCGATGAAATCGCGGATGCGGGCGTCTTCTACCAGGAACTCGCCGTAGGCCGCCTTGGGCGCGTACCAGCGTGACTTCCACCCTTCGGTGATGCCTGTCCGGAAACCGATTGGATTCGTCTTCTGACCCATGCCGCCTCCGAGAGCTACATCTCCCGCACCTTGATGACGATGTGGCTGGTCCTCTTGTTGATCGGATGGGCCCGACCGCGGTCCTTAGGCCGCCACCGCTTGATGATGGGGCCGTTGTCCACACGGACCTCCTGTATGTACAGGCGTCCCATGTCAGCCTCGTCCTCGTCCGCGTTGGCCATGGCCGATTTCAGCGTGTTTACCACGAACGTGCTGGCCCGCTTTCGGGTGAACTTGAGCACGTCGAGGGCCTCGCCCACTCGCCGGTGGCGCACCAGGTCGGCCACCAGGCGCGCTTTGCGAGGGCTGATGCGGGCGAAGCAGTGTTTTGCCGTCCAGGTCCTGGTATCCGCTGCCTTGACCATCGATCCTTACTCCGCTGCACCCGGGGCTCGGTCAACGCCCCGAGCCACACGCCCCACGCAAGGCTACTTTCGGATGTCCTTCTTGTGTCCGCTGTGTCCCTTGAAAGTCCGAGTCGGGCTGAACTCGCCCAGCTTGTGGCCTACCATGTCCTCGGTGATGAAGACCTTGTGAAAGACCTTCCCGTTGTGAACCTCGAAGGTCTGCCCCACGAACTCCGGGACGACGGTGCACCGTCTGGCCCAGGTGCGAATGGGCATGCGGTTGCCCGATTCTTTCTGCACCATGACCTTGCGGAACAGCTTCTCGTCCACGTAAGGCCCCTTCTTCAAGCTGCGAGTCATGGGCAGTCTCTCCGTCTACTTCGCCGCCTGCCTCTACGTCTTGCGGGCCAGGGCCACTTGTCCATACCGAACGCTCCTGCGGCGCCGCAGAATCCGTCGGTTCGAAACCTTCCGGGGTTTCCGCGTCCGCCCGCCCTTGGCCAGTTTGCCCGTGGGCGAGCAGGGGTGTCGCCCGCCAGCCCGGCGGCCTTCACCGCCGCCAAGCGGGTGGGCCACAGGATTCATGGCCGTACCACGAACGTGCGGACGGCGTCCCCGATATCGAGTTCGACCCGCCTTGCCCGTGCGAACGTTCTGATGGTCCGCATTGCTCAGCGAGCCAATAGTGGCCCGGCAGTCCACGCGAATCTGCCGCATCTCGCCGGAAGGCAGCACGAGCACAGCCCAATCGCCCTCGCGGGCCACCAAGCGGGCCGAACCACCGGCCGAACGGGCGATCTTGCCGCCCTGCCCGGCGATCATCTCCACGTTGTGCACGTCCATCCCGACGGGAATGTCCTTGAGCGGCATGGTGTTGCCGATCTTCGGTTCGAGCGTCGGGCCGCTCTCTACGATGTCGCCGGCCTTCAGCCCCGCCGGGGCCAGGATATACGACTTGGTCGCGTTCGGGTCTGTGTACTGGATCAGGGCAATGTGGCAGGAGCGGTTGGGATCGTACTCCACGGCGACGACCTCGGCGGGACAGTTGTCCCGGCGACGCTTGAAGTCGATCCGCCGATACATGCGCTTGTGGCCTCCGCCGCGGAAACGCGAGGTAATCTTGCCGTGATGATTGCGGCCGCCAGTCCTGCGCAAGGGCTCCAGCAGCGATTTCTCGGGCTTCTTGCGCCGGTCGGTGATTTCCAAGAAATCGTTGACCGAACTGCGCCGGCGTCCCGGTGATGTCGGCTTGTATTTCTTAACGCCCATCGGCATTCACTCCGGCCTACTGACCGGCCCTGGCCCCCTAGAACAGGTCAATGTGGTAGTTGGGATCCAAGACCACTACGGCCTTCTTCCAGCCCCTGGTGCGGCCCCGCTTGAAACGAACCCGCCTCGGCTTGCCCACACGATTCGAAGTCCGCACCGCCCGGACCTTCACGTTGTAGATCTTCTCGATGGCGCTGCGGACCTGCGGCTTAGTGGCCTCGGGATGTACCTCGAAGGTGAAGGACCCACCGCGCGCCGGTCGTGTCCGCGTGGTTCCGTGCGACAACCGGCTCTGGAAGGTGCCCTTCTCCGTCACCAGTGGCCTGACAATCGTGTGGTATATGTCCATGGCTACTCGTCCGTACGTTCCGTCTCATCGGCCCTGGCCACCAAGCGGTCATAGGCCTCCCGCGTAAGCAGGAGCTTCTTGCGTCGCAGCACGCTGTACGCGTTGAGCTGGTCCACGATGCACACGTCCGTCTTGGGGATGTTGCGGGAGGACTTCCAGATGTTCACATCATAGTCAGCCAGGGCGAGCAGGCAGCCGCGATCGGCCCCCACGGCCTTCAGCAGGCCGGCCATCTTGGAAGTCCTGGGCGCTTCGAAACCCAACCCGTCAATCACGAGTGCGTCACTGGCGGAAGCCTTGGCCAAAATGGCATTGTCCCGGGCCAGCCGTCGCATCTTCTTGGGCATCCGCTGGTGCATGTCCCGGGCCTTCTTGGCAAAGGCCACGCCGCCGCCGCGCCGAACGCACGTGCGCCGCGTGCCCATGCGGGCGTTGCCGGTGCCCTTCTGTCGATAGAGCTTCTTGGTGGAGCCCACGACTTCGCCGCGTCCACGCGTGGCCGCCGTGCCCTGGTGAGTAGCCGCCTCGTACATCACGATGGCTTGCTTGAGCAGGCGAGGCCTGACCCGGGTCCCGAACAGGCTCTCGTCCAGGGGAAGCGTTCCGGTCTGCTTGCCGGTCTCATCATATACTGGCAGGTCGATCATGGCCTCGACAGTTTCCCTCGTCTATCGCGTTTCGGCCTCATGCCTCTCGCGCCTGGTCTTGGCACGGCGCACCACTACATATCCGCCGTCGGGGCCGGGCACCGAGCCGCCGATCAGGAGCAGATTCTGTTCCTTATTGATACCCACCAGCCGCTGATTCTTGGCCGTTCGTTGGACGTTCCCCATGTGCCCGGCCATCTTCTTGCCCTTCTTGATGTTCCCACCGTGCCCCAGATCCGTGCCGTGACTGCCGATCGAACCGGGCGAGCGGTGCTTGCGCTCTGTGCCGTGCGACGCCGGCTGGCCGCCAAAGCCGTATCGCCTCATGACACCCTGGAACCCCCGGCCCTTCGTAGTGCCGGAGACATCTACGTACTCCACTTCTGCGTCTTCGAAGATGTCCACTGTGATCACGTCGCCGACGTTCGTGTCGGTGGGCTCGAGCAGACGAATCTCGCGGATGAAGGCCTTGGGCCCCGTCTTGGCCGCAGCAGCATGCCCGATCATGGGGAGCGTGGCCCGGTGGGGCTTTACGTCTCCTAATCCAAGCTGGACCGCATCGTAGCCATCGCGCTCCCGGGTGCGAACCTGCATGACGGTGCATGGGCCTGCCTGCACCACCGTCACCGGAATGGCAGTGCCCTGCTCGTCGAACACGCGGGTCACCCCGATCTTCTTGGCTAGAATCGCCGGTATCATCGTAGACACTACCTATCCCGTCAGCCCCGGCGGGCTGATGTTGGCGGGCAGGACTACAACTCCTGCCGCAAGACCCTACACAGGTTCGGACTCAGACTGTGACTCGTTTGGGACTGAGAAGCCGACTTCTCTTGCGTCTTCCGGACGGAGCGCCGGCCCAGCCTGGACGCCGCTCGCTACGCCTTAATCTTCACGAACACCCCCGCCGGCACAACCAGCCGATTCAACGCCTCAATGGTCCGGGCGGTAGGCTCGTAGATATCGATGATGCGCTTGTGCGTGCGCATCTCGAATTGTTCGCGCGACTTCTTGTCAATGTGCGGCGATCGCAAGACTGTAAAGCGCTCGATTCTGGTCGGCAGCGGGATGGGCCCGCAAACGCTGGCATTCGTGCGCTTGGCGTGATCCACGATCTCCTGGGCCGAGGCATCCAAGGCCTGGTGATCGTATGCCTCCATCCGTATTCGAATTCGCTCACTCACCGCTGCTGCCACTTGCCCAATGGAACCACCTGATTCACCTAAGTACCTACAAAAGAGCCCCTTAGGTTAGCATCAGGCCTCAAGTTGTCAAATCGATTTTTTTGCGATGGGCCGCCGCTTGCGAGGAGGCCCGTAAATTATTGCCTAAAAGCAAGTTATGCGCTATGACCACGCCGTCCCCTTCACGAGAGCCTCGGCCGCCGTGGGCGGAACCACGTCATAATGGGCGAACTCGATCGCCGAGCTGCCCCGTCCCTGGGTCAGGCTGCGCAAGGCGCTGGCGTAGCCGAACAGCTCGCCCAGCGGCGCCAGGACGTGCAGGATCCTCTGCCGTCCCCGGAGTTCCGTGTGCGTGATGATGGCCCGGCGGCTGCTCAGGTCGCCGTTGACCGCCCCGAAATACGACTCGGGAATCGCCACCTCCATTTTCATGATCGGCTCCATCAAGCGCGGCTCGGCGCGCCGGACCGCTTCCTCAAAGGCGATGCGGGAGGCATTCTCAAAGGCCAGTGCCGAGCTGTCGGTCTCATGCTCTCGGGCTCCCAACAACGTCACTTTGATCTTCATCATCTGATAACCGAGCAACACGCCACTCGTGGCCGCGCCCATGACCCCCTCCCGCACGGCCTCGATGAACTCTTTCCGGATCACATCGTCCCCCAGGTGGGATTCGAATACGACGGACTCATCGTCGTCCGTCACCCGGTGCGCCTCAACAGCCAGCGTAACGGCCGCATAATGGTTCTGCCCGCCCATCTGGCGAGCGAATCGTCCCTCGGCCTCCGCCCGAGCGGCTACGGTCTCACGATACGAAACCCTTGGCTTGCCAACATTCACGGTGACACCCATCACGCGCTTCAGGCGGTTGGTCAGCACCTCCAGATGCAGTTCGCCCATGCCGGATATGACCGTCTGGCCGGTCTCGGGATTGACTCTGGAGCAGAACGTCGGGTCCTGCCGGGCCAGGGCCTGCAGTGCTTCCTGAAGGCGCTCGCGGTCAGCAGCACTGCGCGGCTCGATGGCCATATCCACCACTGTGGGGGCAAAATCGATGTGCGGCAGGACGACGTGCTGGCGCATGTCACAAATGGTGTCTCCGGTCCGTGCCGCCTTCAGGCCGACCACCGCCACGATCTCTCCGGCCCGGGCCTCATCGAGATTCTCCCGTCGCTTGGCGAACATGCGAGACATGCGGCTCACGTTCTCCTTGGTACGGCGAGTGCTGTTGAAGACCCGCGAACCGGCTCTCAGCGTCCCCGAGTAGACCCGTACGAAGAACAAGTCCAGCGGCTTCTCGGCCACCACCTTGAACACCAATCCCGCAAAGGGTTCGTTCGGGTCGGTTCTGCGTTCGAGCGGGGTCTTATCCTGTGTGGAGGTCGTTCCGATCACCGGAGGCAGATCCAGAGGACAAGGCAGATAGTCCACCACGGCGTCCAGCAAGCGCTGCACGCCAATGTATTTTAGGGCCGAGCCGCAGAGCACCGGCTGCAGGCGGTTGGCCACGGTCGCGGCCCGGAGAGCGGCTCGCAACTCGGCCTCGCTAATAGGCTCTTCCAGCACGTACTTCTCCATCAGGGCCTCGTCCGTCTCGACGATCCGCTCGATCATGCTGTGACGCCATCTTTCAGCCTGCTCCCGAAGTTCCGCAGGAACCTGCTCTTGGCGAAACGTGCTGCCCAGTTCGGCCGTGTCATAGTAGACCGCCCGCATGATCATCAGGTCGATCATGCCGGAGAAGCTGCTTTCGGCCCCGATGGGAATCTGGATCGCTACAGGGTGCGCGGCCATTCGCCTGGCCATCGACCGGAAGGACATTTCGAAGTCCGCGCCCAGCTTGTCCATCTTGTTGATGAAGCAGATTCGCGGCACGTTGTACTTGTCCGCCTGTCGCCAGACGGTCTCCGACTGGGCCTCTACTCCTTCCTTGGCGTCCAAGATGACCACGGCGCCGTCCAGCACGCGCAAGGACCGCTCCACCTCGGCGGTGAAATCCACGTGCCCGGGCGTGTCGATGATGTTGATGGAGTGGCCCCGCCAAGGACAGGTCACCGCCGCCGAGTAGATGGTAATCCCACGCTCCTGCTCCTCCTCGTCGAAATCGGTGGCCGTCGTCCCCTCATCCACCTCCCCCATGCGGTGGGTCCGCCCCGAGTAGTACAAGATCCGCTCGGTCGTAGTGGTCTTGCCCGCGTCGATGTGCGCAGCGATGCCGATGTTCCGGATTGTCTTTAGGTAGTCTTGCATCGTCGCCGCCGTGGCGCCGCCGCGCTCCCTGCAATCTGTGTGACGCAAAGATCCAATTATAGCCATGCGAAAGCCCGCGAAACAGCCGGGCTGATCCGCGGGCTGTGTGTTTGTTCTGGGGCGGGGATCCGTGCCCGCCGTTGGCCGTTACCAGGCGAAGTGGCTGAACGCTTTGTTCGCCTCGGCCATGCGGTGCACGTTCTCCCGCTGGGTCATCGCGGTGCCTTCGCCGCGATAGGCGTCGGACAATTCCTGGGCCAGCCTCTGGCTCATAGGGCGTCCGCTCTTGGAGCGACAGGCCGAGATGATCCACCGGATGGCCAGCGCTTGCTGCCGCCTCTTGTTGACCTGCATGGGCACCTGGTAGTTGCTTCCACCTACCCGCTTCGAGCGCACTTCAATGTTGGGCTTGACGTTCTCGATGGCCTTCTCGAACACCTCCAGCGGTGTGGCGTCCTTGATTCGCTTGCCCAACTGGTCCATGGCGTCGTAGACCACCTTGGTGGCCACGCTCTTCTTGCCATCCCACATGATGCAGTTAACAAACTTGCTGACCAGCCTTGACCCGTATCGAGAATCCGGCTGGAGCTGCTCTTCAGACTTGGTCCAACGCTTGTAACCCATCGAACCGCTTTCTCTGCTGCTGATTCACCTTCTGTTCATCGCCCGTTCCGGATTCTCGCCGGCCCGGCGCACGTCTGCCAATTACCATGGTCAACTCAGGCGGCCTCGGCGACTGTCCAACAGCCTGGCAATAGAGACGACCAAAACCCCCTTGAGGACCGCACCTGGCGCAAATGGAACCAACCCCACCTTGAGGGCGGGCGCGTACCCGAGATTCTGAACCACGGCCAGCCACGGGATGCCGATCATGAAGACCACCGCGGTGGCCAGGGCCACGCCAGCGACCAGCCTGCCGAGACCCCGACGACCCACCGGACCGGAAACATAACCCGCCACGGCGGCGGCGGGCACGAAACCGAGTAGATACCCGGCCGTCGGCAGCAGCAGATACCCTGGACCAGCGACCGGTCCCGCAAAGACGGGAGCCCCGGCCAATCCCAGCCCCAGATACAGTACCTGGCTGGCGGCCCCCGCGACGGGTCCCAGGACCACGCCCGCCAGCAGAACCACTGCGGTCTGAAGCGTCAGCGGCACGGGCCACATGGGCACCTGAATCTTGGCCGCCAGAGCGGTCAACAGGGCGAAGCTGAGCACCCAGGCCAT
>CP070685.1:1288189-1312421 GCA_020352895.1 Phycisphaerales bacterium | reverse complement strand
TAGGCCGGCCATTGTCATGAGAAACGGTCGCATTTCCGCTGTGCGCCTGGCCATGGTAAATGTCGGGTTCCTCCGACGCGTCCGGCGATATGGGTTTCGCGCGGCCGTACGGCACCGCCACTCCTGGAGGAGACCACCTGATGTTCCGCCAGAGTCTGCTTCATCGTCCTCTGATTGCCGCGGGTGCCCGGCCGAGCTGGCGCAGCGGCGGTCTCGGTTCACGCTACGCGCTGCGGTCGGTCCTGCTGTGCGCCGCACTCGTGATCGTGTCGGGCGTCTGGGCCGCCTCGGCCAGGGCGGACGACATGCCCAAGGTAGTGCACGATCATGTCCGCCACGCCACGCTGCTCGTCTTGACGGAAGTGCCGGGCACGGAGGGGAGCGGCTCCGGGACGGGCGAGTTCATCAACGGCAACGGCCTGCTGATCACGAACAATCACGTCGTGGATCTGACCCACGGCAAGAGTGTCGAGGAGCGTGCCGAGCTCGCCGACAAGCTGACGCTTCCGCGATATCACGTGATCATCGACAGCGGGACCGACAAGCAGCAGCACTACATCGCCGAGCTGCTGCATCAGAGTGAGCCGACGGACCTGGCCCTCTTGCAGATTAAGGACGACAAAGGCAAGTTCCCGGACACGCCACACTTCTTGAGATTCGCGCCGGAGGGCACGCTGCAGAAGCACCTCAAGACCTGGGTCTTCGGCTTCCCGGGCGGGCTGAGTCGCGACAACAAGGTGGCCGAGACGTTCGGTCTGATCACAGAACTGGTCCGCAGCCAGAGCGGGCTGGTGAACTACGTGCAGTCCGATGCGACGGCGCATCCCGGCAACAGTGGCGGTCCGCTCGTCGATGTCAATGGCTACCAGCTCGGCGTGCTCACGCACGGGCTATTTCGGGAGGGCACCAAGAACCTGTCCGGCGCGGTCCCCGTTCACATGGTCGAGGACTTCCTGCGGACCGCGTTCTACGACGGGCGCGTGCCGGAAGACGCTGATGTGCTTCCGTTCGTGGACATCTTCACCGATCAGGACGGCATCGTGGAGTTCCCTCATATCCCGCGTGACCGGGTCGAGTGCACCGTCCACTACAGCTCGGGCCGGCGTACCGTCAAGGGCAAGCTGCTGGCCCCCACGCTGACGGTGAGTACGGCACTCGGACCGATGGTCCCGGATCTCGGTCGGGCGGCCTATCTTTTCGTACAGGGCCGACAAGCCACACTGGTCATGGACGGCGGGGATCGTTTGGCGTTTCCCTGCGGCCAGGCCAAGATCGCCCTGGAGTTCTCGGGCCAGAAGCAGGATGTGGCGTTGGGCAATGTGTCGCGTATCGCTTTCGCCAGGCCGGACGCGGTCGTCAGGTATCCCAAGACCAAGGGTCTGATCATCGAGACCGGCGACGGAACACGGCTGGGATTGTCCGAGGTCACCGGCAAGGTATCCGTCGGCGCGGCCAGCTTCCCTCTTGGCGAAGTCTGTTCGATCGAGTCGGAGGGGCGGGGTCGGCACGCCGTCTCCACAACCGATGGCCAACGCGTGCCGGGCACGCTGGCGGACACAACAATCCAGGCCCGCACGATCTGGTCGGACAAGCCCGTATCCATCAAGCTGAACAACGTCGATCGCGCCGCCGTGCGTCCCGTTGATTGGCTGTATATCAACGCCAGGGGACGGCGCCTGGTCGAGCGGTTGGACACCGGCGATGACGATCTGCGCCGGATCGCTGAGCTGCTCGACTCCCCGAAGTGGGAGGAGGCGCTGCCGCTTCTGGAGGCGGCGGAGAAGAACAGGGGCCGCAGCCGAGAGGAGCGGCGTAACCTGAAGCTGCTGGGCGGCGTGGCTGAGTGGCGGGCCGGCAAGTACGAGCAGGCGGAATCGGTGTTGCGGAGGTTTAAAGGCGGGCGTGACCAGGCGCGCTGGGTGGCCGAAGCATACATGATGCTCCTGGATGAACACCCTGACCATGTTTTTAAGGGCGAGCCGCTGAGTGATCCCGACACGGTCTGGCGGGCCAGCACCTACAAGGCGCGAGCCGTGCTCGCCGAGGCCCGTGGTCGCTACAAGAAGGCTCTGGAGCTGGATTACGACAAGAATGCCGACGAGTTGAAGGACCTCGAGGAAGCATTGGAGGTGGCTGACCGGCTCGAGCTGGGAATCGCCCAAAGCCTGCTCATGCAGGTGCTCCGCGCGCAGATCGAGGCGCACTGGTACGGATACAACCAGATGGTGGACGAGTACAACGAGATCGTCGAGCAGCACAATGATCAGAGGTTTCGGGCCCAGCAGCACAAATACGCCCGTCGCCTGCGCAGCCTGGAGCGCAAGCTCAACCTGGCCGAGGAGGAGGCGCAGCGCGCCTATGAAAGGTACGCCGCGGACGTGACCGGCTTCGTCGTCGAGCCGCCCAAGTTCGACCGCGACCGCCGTTAGCCATCCGGGGACCGACAGCCCATCCGGCGGGGGCATACTTGCGGTACAGCCTCGGTTTTCTTAACCTGCCGAATTCTGCGTACCAGAGCCGAAGGAGTCATCAGGCGATGAGTGAATCAGTGAGCATCAGTCCGGACGGGGAAGCGTTCACCTTGCCAACGCCCAGCGAATACGCGGCCGAGTTCGCTCGGCTCGAAAAGCTCGTGGACCGGCACCGCTCCGAGGGCCGGGAAATCGTCGTCGTGGTCGGTGTCGGCTTCGTCGGCGCGGTGATGGCCGCCGTCGTGGCCGACAGCAAGGACAAGACCGGGCGTCACAACAAGTTTGTCATCGGCATGCAGAGACCCAGCGTGCGCAGCTACTGGAAGATTGAGTTGCTCAACCGCGGGCTCTCGCCGGTCAAGGCCGAGGATCCCGAGGTCGCCCCCCTCATCGCCCGCTGCGTGAAGGAACACAAGACACTCGTGGCCACCTACACCCAGGACGCCCTGAAGCTCGCCGACGTGGTCGTGGTGGATGTGCAGTGCGACTACGTCAAGAAAGACCTGGGAAACCTGCGCACCGGGGCCGCCGACATGGCCGCGCTGGAGAAGAGCCTCGGCACCATCGGTGAGCTCATCCGGCCGGAATGCCTGGTGCTCATCGAAACCACCGTGGCCCCGGGAACCACCGAGTACGTCGCCTATCCCATCATCAAGAAAGCCTTCGAGAAGCGTGGCCTGGACCGTGAGCCCCTGCTGGCCCACAGCTTCGAGAGGGTCATGCCGGGGCGCAATTACGTTTCCAGCATCCGTGACTTCTGGCGCGTCTGTAGCGGCGTTAATGACGAAAGCCGCCGCCGCGTGGTCGCGTTCCTCTCCGACGTGCTCAACGTCGATCAGTATCCGCTCACGGTCATGGACCGCCCCCTGGAAAGCGAAACCACCAAGATTGTCGAGAACAGCTACCGTGCCACTATCCTGGCCTTCCTCCACGAGTGGAGCCTCTTTGCCGAGCGCAACGGCGTCGATCTCATCAAGGTCGTTCAGGCCATCAAGGTCCGCCCCACGCATTCCAACATGATCTTCCCGGGACCCGGCATCGGCGGATACTGTCTGCCCAAGGACGGCGGGCTGGGCATGTGGGCTTACAAGCACCTCATGGGCTTCGGAGACGACATCTTCACCATCACCGAAGCGGCCATCAACATCAACGACACGCGAGCCCTGCACGTCGCCGAGTTGGTCCGCGACGCGCTGCGCAACATGGGCAAGTATGTCGCCGCCGCGCGTTGCGTGCTGCTGGGGGCCGCTTACCGCGAAGACGTCGGCGACACCCGCTACAGCGGAAGCGAACTGGTCGTCCGCAAGCTGGCCGAAATGGGCGCCGAAACCGCCGTCCACGATCCCTACGTGCAGCGCTGGTGGGAGATGGAGAAGCAGGACACGTATCCCGCGCCCGGCCACAGTTGGTCGCGCTTCTTCCGCAACCAGGAGCACCTGGCCGATTCGCGCGTCGAGCAGGACCTTGGCGTCGCCCTCAAGGGCGCCGACGCCGTCATCCTGGCCGCTCGGCACGAGCCGTACCTCAAGCTCCTGCCCGACGACGTGTTCAAGATGATCGGGCAACCGGCCGCAATCATCGACTGCTTCGGCATTCTCGATGATGACAAGATTCGCCGCTATCTCGAGTTGGGCTGCGAGGTCAAGGGCCTCGGCCGCGGCCACATCAAGCGCCTGAAGGACAGCCTCAAGAAGTAGACACCATGGCCCCACGGCCGGGTTGGCCTCGGTGGCTTCGGCGTCTTCGCCTTCTCCTACACCGGGGCGCAGTAGCCGCGTTCACGCGGAGATCTCCCGCACGCGGGCGAGAGATCGGGCATTGCGTAGACAGATCGCGTTCCCCGGTGCGGCGGTTCTGTTCAGCGGCGTCAGGACCGAGTCAGGCTCCGCGCCGTCGATCCACTCTAACGACGGATTCGCCTCAACCGGACGAGTCTTGCGCCAAACAGGACGAACATGCCCAGCAGTCCGGCGGGCACGACACTCGCCCCGCACTGCCCGAGCCAGGCGGGTGCCCAGGCGCCGTCCGCGTTCGTTGTGGCAGACTCGTTGTTGCCCTTGTTCTTGGCCGGAACCACCTGGATGCAGTCGCTCGTTTGAAACTCGGTGCCGTCGTTCAGGCGCCCCGTCACCACCAACTCCAGGAGTGTACCCCCGTCCTCCTGGTCGAGTTCAAGGACGGCCACGACATCTTCGGTCTGGAACTTCATGGACAGGTCCAGGATGTCGTCACCTTCCGCCTCATGGCATGCGCAGGGTTCGCCGTCAAACGGTGTGGCCACGTCCTCGTAGACCGAGTGTGGGCCTTGCGGGCCCTCGTGTGGAGCCACCTCGCCGCCGACACCGTCGGCACGAGACAGCCGCACGCTGTCGAGGACGATCCAGCTTACGTCGTGGGATGCGGTGCCGACAATAGCCACCGGCACGACGCCTTTACTCTTGACATTGACCGGGTTGGGACACGATCCCGGCTTGATGTCGAGCAGGAAGGCTTGTTCGCACTCGTCGGGAATGCCGTTGCCGTTGCCATCCGGCGACGTTCCTGCGGCGATGTCGCATTCGTCGGGCACTTCGTTGCCGTTACAGTCGTCGCTGGTGCCCTCGGCGAGATCGCACTCGTCCGGGCTGTCGTTCGTGTTGCAGTCGTTGCCGGGCAGGTCGCACTCGTCCGGTACGCCGTTGTCATTGCACTCGGGGTCGCAGTTCTCCGTGCAGAAGAACGGTCCACCGGGGGCCGTGCTGGTCTCATCGATCTCGCACTCGTCGGGAACGCCGTCGAGCTGGCAGTCCTGGCTGACCAGGCCGTCGCCGTCCGGATCGGTGGTGTCAACGTCGCATTCATCCAGGACACCGTTGCCGTTGCAGTCCTGGCACCAGGCGCTGCCGTCACAATCCGCCAGGTCCTCGGTGTCCGCAATGCCGTTGTCGTTGCAGTCGATGATGCGTTCGTACGCACCCATGTCCACGATCGCGTCCGCCCAAGGGGGATTGCCGGTGTCGGCCGCGGCCGGGTCATCCAGAATGCGAGGATTGTCGTCTAGGTCGGTCGTCGTGGACGGTGGGACGGCTTCGTTGTCGCTGGCGTCGACGCACGGCGAGCCGGCCCCGAGGCGCAAGTTGTCGTCCGCGGTCCCAACCGTGTCGTCGTCCCCATCGGGGTCGACAAACTGTGGATCATCATCGATGTTTCCCACGCCCGGATAGACGTTGAGGTCGTCGGGATCGGCATCCTGGATGCAGCTATAGCTGACATCCGGCGCGCCGCCGACGATCTGGGCGCTCTGGCCCGTCCCCTGAGCGTCGCTGTTGTTCCACAAGATGCAGTTGGCCAGCACCGGGTTGCTGCTGAGGTTGTATATGCCCCCGCCGTTGATGGTGGCGTGGTTTGCGGACAAAGTGCAGTTGACCATTGTGGTGTGGGTGTTGGCCCCTTCGTTGTAGACGGCCCCGCCGCGCAGGCCGGAATTACCGCTGTAGATGCAGTTGATAAGCGTAAGAGTGCTCCCCAAGGCGTTGGCCATTCCTCCGCCTCTTCCGGCTGCGCGATTGCCGAGGAACGCGCAGTTGACCATTTCGAGGATAGCGGATTCGTCGTACATCCCGCCGCCGTTGCTGTCCGCCCTGTTGCCGACGAAGAAGCAGCCGACCACGACCAAGTCTGCGCCGTCCGCGAACATACCGCCACCCACGTCGTTGACGAACGCGTCAGGACCGTCAGCATTGCCAGCCGTGATCCAGAACCCGTCGAGCACGGTGGGTGCGCCTACAGCGCCTGCCCTCACGACGTGGTAGCTGTTGTTGGCGTTATTGTCGAAAGGACCGGGCCCGTCGTTCTCGTCGATGTCCCCGCTGAGGATGGTCTGTTCGAACAGCCCGGCACGATCGGCCAGCGTGGCCTCCGTGCCGTCAAAGCCGCCGTAAACTTCCACGCCGTCAACCAAGTGGAAACTCTCGTTGCGGTTGAGGGGGGTCTGGCCGGTGGTTCCCTCGTCCGGCTTGTACGTCCCGGCCTTGACCCAGATCTGATCGCCCGAGACTGAGGCCGCGATGGCGTCCTGGAGGTAGGTATAGGCCAGGGCCCAGGTGCTGCCGTCTCCACCCGGCGCGGGCGCGCTTGCATCCACGCGGCGAACCGTGGCCTGAGCTGTGGCGCTGGCGATGGTAAGTGCTGTTCCTAGGGCAATCCCGGTGAGAAGTTTCGTCTGGGGGCGCATGGCTTGTCCTCCTTCAGACACATGGTCTAGCTGTCTATCCTTATCCAATACCCGAGCCGGATGTACAATTGGGGAGAAAAGGGGAGGGTTCGATAAAGCGCATTTCCCCGCACGGCGGCCGCTTTCGCTCGGCACGAGGGAGGCCGTCCGTCCCCGGCTGCCAAATTGTCGGCTTCGTCCGGTCCGGTATCCAGTATGCCTCGAGCCCGTAACCACCAGAGGATCCTCACCCCATAACGCTGATTGTCAGAACCCCTGCTCCGCGAGCTTCGTGTGCCTTGTGGTGGATTCATTCCGTGTCAACGACAGGCCTAGTCTGTTGTACAACGGAGTGCACAATACGCACGAAGATCAGCATCGCTTGTTGCCCGCGCCCGGCATTGTACCGCGATCTACTACTCCGGCCTACCATGTGCCTTCAGGGCCCCGCCGGCCAGGTTCCGGCGGTCCACTCGGGCTCGTCTGACCTCGCCGAAGCGGGAGGGTATAATCGCAGCGCGCCCGAAAGCACGGCTTGTAAGCCGTTGTACCGCATCAACATGGTCGCGGTGGCGCAACGTGCATCAACGCCTTTGTTCAGGGAGCGGCCCGCATGAACGCGCGCCTAGTCAATATCGGCCAACTCGTGGTAGTGCCTCCCGGTCCGGTGGCCGGAGGCGACATGCAGATGGTGCCGACCATCGCCGGCGCGGAGCTGCACATCGCCGACGGTCGGATCGCCGCCTTCGGTCCGGCGGGCACGCTGGGAGACGCACCCGCCGATTGCGAGACCATCGATGCTGAGGGCGGCCTCTTGACGCCCGGCTTGGTTGACTGCCACACGCACACCGTCTTGGCGGGCACGCGCGAGAATGAGTTCGTCCAGCGCATCCAGGGTAAGAGCTACGCGCAGATCGCGGCCGAGGGTGGCGGGATTAAAGCCACCGTCAAGGCCGTGCGCCAGGCTTCGAAAGAACGGCTCGTGGAATTGGCCTTGCCGCGGCTCAAGCGCATGCTCGCCGGCGGGGTCACTACCGCGGAGATCAAGAGCGGCTACGGGCTGACGCTGGCCGACGAGCGGAAGATGCTGGAAGCGGTAGCCGAGCTTCGCACTCTGCAACCGGTGGAGTTGGTGGGCACGTATCTGGCCGCCCACGTCGTGCCCACCGAATGGCTCAACAACCGACAGGGCTACCTCGAAGAGATGTACGCCGACGAAGTCCTGGCCGACCTCCGCAAGAGCCGGCTGGCCGCGTTCGGTGACGTTTTTTGCGAAGGTGGCAGCTACACTCCGGAAGAGTCCCGCTTCGTCGCCGAGGCCTGCCTCCGCAATGGACTGGGCTTCAAGATCCACTCCGAGCAGCTTTCCAATTCTGGCGGGACCAGGATAGCCGCGGAGATGGGGGCCGTGTCCGCGGATCATCTGGAATACGTGGATGACTACGCCATCGAGGCGCTGCAGGCAGCCGGGACGATTCCCGTCGTGCTGCCGGGGTGTTCGCTGTTTCTGGATTCGGAGCCGGCGCCGGCTCGTTTGTTGATCGATGACGGCCTGCCCGTGGCCCTGGCCACGGACCTGAATCCGGGCTCGTCGATGATCGAATCGCTGCAGTTGATCATGAGCTACGCCTGTGTGCGCCTGCGGATGACACCCACCGAAGCGCTGGTGGCCGCCACGGCCAACGCCTCGGCCGCGCTTTCGCGGCAGGACCGCGTGGGCGGCATCGCCGAGGGGATGCAGGCCGACCTGGTCGTGCTCGACGCGCCCAGTGTGGATGCGTGGCTTTGCCAATTGGGCAGGAACTGCGTCCGGAAGGTGCTGAAGCGGGGACGCACGGTGGTCCAGCGGGCCGAGTGACGCGAGCGAAGGACCGGCCGACCCACGACCGAACTCTAACATCATATAGATAAATAGTTTATGCTCATGTTGGCCGCGCTCCGCGAGGCTTCGGGCCGCGGGCTCGGAGGGTGCTTGCCGGGCGATTGCCTCGGAGCGTGGCCCCTTCATAATCGACGACCCCCCGACGCGAACCTGCCGATAAAAGGGTAGCCGACCGGGCCGGCCCGGCCGGCAAGCGGTGTGCGCTATGGGTATGCGCCTGTGGAGACGTAGGAGCGCAAGTGCGGCGGCCGCGGTACTGGTAGCCGCGAGCGCGTTATGCGCACAGGTTCCGGAACCGGGGGCGAACAGTGCCCTGGCCAACCATCGCATCATCAAGTTCTTCGACTTCACCGAGCCCGAGAACCACGAATCGGTGCCCATGTATTGGCGGAAGGTGACAGGCAAAGGGTTTCCGCATTACGCAACGGGAGCGTTCGACTACCAGAGGGGTCATGACTCGCCACCGAGTTTCTACCTGGACAGCAATGGAGGCAACGTCGCTTACCGCTACTACGCCCGGGGCATACCGGCGCAGGAGGGCAGTGACTACCAGATCCGGGCCTGGATTAAACCCCATCGGTTAATCGGGGCCCGGGCCTACGTTTCGGCCTACTTCATGAATCGCATGGGGGAGAGAATCGAAGGGACGGAGCGGGTCAGTCACGCCGTCGGAGGGCCGGACAGCAATGACCGGTGGCAGGAACTTAGCTTCATGCTGCCTGGCGACGTGGAAGACGCTCACCTGATCGCCATCGCCGCCTATGTGGTCCAAGCAAACGTCTGGCAGCAGGAACCGCCGGGCCCGCGAGCTATTGTCACTTCGGACATCGAGGGGGGCGCCTGGTTTGACGACTTAGCGGTCTTGCGGCTGCCGCGTATTCGTCTGCAGTGCCAGGCCCCCGGTGCTGTCTTTGCGCATGACGAGGTGCCCACACTGGTGGCGGAGGTGCGTGACTCGGACGGCCAAGGTCTCCAGGCTGAGTTGGTGGTTCGGGACGCAGCCGGGTTGGAGAAGTGGCGGGACCGATTGGAGGTCCGTCTGCCCGGAGCCCCACCGACTCGCAGCTTGATCCTTCCGGACCTGGGGCCAGGCTTGTACACGGCCACGCTGCATATTCGTGTGCACGACATCGAAGTCAGGACGCCGTACGTGCGCTTCGCCAGGCTCGGGCCGGACCTGAGTCGCGGGCGGGGAGTGCAACGGGGCTTCGGCCTGCTCGTGGACAACGAGGCAGAAGAGTTATGGCCGCAGATCATCTGCCTGACGGACCTGCTGGGCGTCTGGCAGGTCAAGGTGTCCATGTGGGCTGAGGGTCGACCGGCCGACTGGATGGAGGAGGAAAGGGCGGGGCAGGCGTCGTATCTGGCCCATCTGTACCGCAAGAACGGCATGGCCGTGGGGACGCTTGGTGGTGTTCCCCTGGAGCTCCGCGATCCCAACCTGCCTTACAGGCGGAGCCTGCTGGATCTGTTCACGGAGGCGCCGAACAACCTGGGCCGGTTCCTGAAATACGCGCTGGCCCGTTACGCCCCGTTCGTAGACTACTGGCAGATCGGGTCTGATGGGGATCGTGCTCTCATTTGGGATCGGAGGCTGGGTCAGACTGTTGCGCGGCTGAATGAGAGCTTCAAAGAACTGATCAGCATGCCCCAGTTGGCGGCTCCGTGGTCTCTGCAGCAGGCCATCGGAGAGGCGCAGGTCCCGGCTGCAGCGATATCGCTCTTTGTGCCGCAGCAGGTGCCCGCAGAAGGTCTGGCGGCCAACTTCGCGTCGTTTGAGGATCTGCCTTACAAGCAGCACTGGCTGACGGTTGAGAGCCGCGACTTGAAAGACTATCAGCGCGAGGCCGTTCTGTGTGACTTCATGAAGAGGATGATTTCGGCCAAGGCCACCGGGGCGGACATCGTGTTCACCGAACAGCCCTGGTGCTCACGACGCGTCGTGGGTAGGCCGATTCTGGAGCCGGACGAGAGGTTCCTTCTGTTACGGACTCTGGTCTATACCTTGAGCAACACTTCGCCGGTCACATCGCTGCAAATCGGCCGCTCAGTGCGAGGGCACCTCTTCAGCCGCGGCGGCCGCGGTGTGTTGGCGCTGTGGGATGACGAGGCCCCGCCGGAAGGGACCACACTGCAAATACATCTGGGAGGCGAGCCGGTTCGTCTTTCGGCCTGGGGAGAGGTTTCCCCGGTTCCGCTGGAAGGAGATGGGCACGTCCTAAACGTCACGCGCATGCCGGTCATCTTCGACGGGGTCTCCAAGAGGCTGATGATGCTTCGGGGGGCGGTGCGGCTCAATCCGCCCTTCATGGAATCCAGCCTGACGCTTCATGAGACGACCTTCGAGATGACCAATCCCTATCGGGAGCCGGTCAGTGGACGCATCCGCTTGGACGTCCCGGCCCGCTGGGATGTCTCCCCTACTCACTTTGAGTTCTCTTTGCCGCCCGGTGAAACCTTCCGCCAGCTTCTGAACATCCGTTTTCCACAGGTGGAGACAGCCGGCAACAAGCCCGTCATGGCTCATCTGATGCTGGATGCCGGCGAGGAATACGAGTTGCGTATCCCGTTGCAGATCGAGGTCGGGCTTCGCGATCTGGGCGTGACGGCTCTGGCTCAGCGAGTGGGGAATAAGGTCGTGGTCAGGCAGCGCGTGACCAACTTCTCGAGCGTTCCGGTCAACTACCGGTCGTTCCTGGTGGCTCCGGGACGCGTCCGACAGACACGCCTGATCTCCAACCTGCATCCGGGCCAGACGGTGTTGAAGGAGTATGATTTCGACGACGCGGCGGATCTCATCGGACGGAGCGTCCGTATCGGTCTGCGCGAGGTGGATGGTCCCTTGATTCACAATGAGGTGATCGAGATCCCATGAGGATGGACCACAGCGAGGTTGACCAACAACGAGGATCGATGTCCGGCGCCGGGGAGCAGCCCGTGTATCCTCGTATCTGCGGGTTCCTCCGGGCTTCGGACAACCTGGCTGTAGAGGATGCCGTGCTGGCTGCTCTGCCCGAGGTGTCTCCGCAGGCGGCCGGCGCCCTGATTGACGTGATTCTACAGCGGAGCGCCGAGCGCGGATTGGCGGGCCTGGTGCGCCTGTATCATCGGTTGCCCGAAGCTCAACAGCGGCGTTTGTGGGATGTCACCGCCCGCCTCTCTTCCGCCCTGCGCGCGGCCATGGCCGAGCCCGGCTCGCAGCAGCGTCTCAACGCGATCTCGCTGATTCGAGAAGGCCGCGATCTGCGGGATGCCTACCTGCTGGCGACGGCCCTGTGCGATTCGGCGGCGAACGTCTCGACGGGAGCGGCTGACGCCCTCATGTGCCTCGTCTCGGCATGGATCGCCGAGCAGGGAGTCCTGAGCGAAACCGAGATGACGGGGGCCGGTGCTTCGTCCCAGGCGGTTTCGGCTGCGCCAACGGCCCCGCCGGAATCTTATCTGCTTGAGGCCGTGCGCCTGGCACTGGGTGCCTACCACATCCATCGGGAAGATCGCGTCATCGCGGCCGCGCTGTACTTGGCAGGTCATTCTCAATTCAGTTTCGATACGCTGTTCGGCGATCCGCCGTCGCGCGTCAAGCGTGCCGTCCTGGACGTGTTTCGCTCCAAGGCAGAGCCGGCATTTGTCGGATTCGCCTACCGCGCCCTGATGTCCGAGTCGTGGCGCCGACCTGTGGCCCGGGCGATCGGCCAGAGGGCCCAGCCGGTCTTCATCGCCGGCCTGATTCGTGAGGTTCACTGGCTTCGTCATCCGGGGGTTCGGCAGGGCCTGCGGTCGATCCGATGGTTGGCTTGGCTGCGGAACGGCGCCGCCGCCTTGCTGTCGCTTCCCGATGAACTGATCGAGTCGGGCGTGCAATTTCTCTTGAACCTTGGCCTGCCGGTGGCCGCAAAGGCGGACTTGCTGCGCGAACTTGTTCTGACCGGCCGGCCGGCGGCCCAGAAGCCGGCCTTGCAGTCCATCATTGAGGAACGGTACGACACCACGGGGAGGCTTCTGCGCATGGTGGCTGGCTGGGGAGATCCGGTGCTTTCCCCTCTGGCTCAGAAGGCTCTGCCTCTGCATCAGGATTTCGCCCTTCCCGGGACGCTGTCGCTGAATCGCCGGCCGGGGCCTGCCTCTGCCGCCGGGGAGCCCGGCGGTTTCGATTCTTTCTGGCGCCAGTATGATCAGCTTCCAGCCCCGCGGCGCAGGCAGCTCGGCGCGGAGGCTAGCCAACTTGAACCACACTTCAACGAATCCCTGCGGTTCAGGTGCCGCAGCGCCAAGCCGGCCGAACGGCTGCGGGCGATCAGTGTAGCCCGCTGTCTCGGGCTCGAATCACACCTGTCCGCTGAGATTCTAGGGCTTTCCAGAGACAAGGATCGTGTCGTTCGGAGTGCCGCCTTGGGGGCACTGGGAGGCGCGCCCGGCCCGCTCAATCGGCGGCTGTTGATGGAAGCTCTACAGGATCACGACGCGCGTGTGCGGGCGAACGCTGTCGAGGCACTGGATCGCCTGGGGTATGACCGCGAACTGGCTGGTCTGGAAGGCCGGTTGAACGACACGAACAACCGCTTCCGGGCCAACCTGGCCCGGGCCTACGTCCGCCTGAAGCCCGCCGCGGCGTTGGAGACATTGGAGGCCATGCTGGCCAGCCCCGATCGCTCCTGCCGGATCAGCGCCTTGTGGGTGGCGCGCGACCGCGGTCTCAGAGCCGGCGGTGAACTCGCCGAGGGCCTGCGGCAAAGAATCGAAACGATGTCCAAGAACGAACCTGATCCGCTCATTCGGGGCCGGGCCGGCGCGGTTCTGGCCGGCTGCCCGGCGCCCGGAGGCGAAGTCGGGAACTGGTTTCTGGAGGAGCTCTTGCGATGAACGTGGTCATGGCCGTCCTGATCCTGGCCCAAAGACAAACCGGGCGAGTGCGGGGGATTCGGGAATCCTTCAGTTCGTCGGGCTCGGACGACAATCTGGGCAACGCGGTTCTCTTGTTGATGTCGGCGGCCGTGGCCCTGATCCTGGCCTATGCGTGGTTGCAGTCCCGTCGGAGCGGCCGGCCCGTGCATAGCGCCATGAAGCTGTTTCAGGATTCCCTGAAATCCCTGGGGCTGAACGGCGAGGAGAAGTACGTGCTGGAGCGGATGGCCAGAGAACTGCACTTGCGCCAGCCCGCCCAACTGCTCATGGATGCCCACATGTTCGACCAGTCGGCCGACAAGATGGTGGCCCGGGCTTCGAAGTCCAGGCGGGCCCGGCTCGTGCAGTGCCTGACCAACATCCGCCGCAAGGCATTCACAATAAGACGGTAGCCGGCCATAATCTTGGGCCTATGGGCCCGGCGGTTTCCCATCCGAAGTCCACGTCCCGCCTCCATCTTCTGTGGCGCCGTCTTCGTCTCGTGGCACGCAGCAGCGCGGCCTTCGTCTTGGTCTGCATGGTTCGCTTCTATCAGGTCGGCATATCCCCTCTGCTGATCGGAACGTGCAAGTTCTGCCCCTCGTGCAGTGAGTATTTTGTCGAGGCCGTCGACGTGCACGGCCCCTGGAAGGGGGGATGGCTGGGGGCCAGGCGCCTGTTGCGATGCCATCCGTTCTCGCCCGGCGGCATCGACCCGGTCCCGCCCAGAGACTGAGACCGTTGTTTGTCTGAGACTGCGCTCAGACTGGATCCGGTCGACAGCAAGTTCGGCCCGGTACTCGGCCGCTGGTCGGCCACTCCGTCGTCCGGAGGGCTATCCCGTATAGACAAGAGCAAACGTGGCGAAGTCGCCTAAGTCCACGTCGCCGTCGTCGTCCAGGTCGGAGTCCGCGAATTCGGACTGGGCACAGCCCGGCGGGGGCGTCGTGACCCCCGTGCCGACGTAGCACATGGCGAACGTGGCGAAGTCGTTTAGGTCCACGTCGCCGTCGCCGTCGAGATCGCCCGGCACGTCGGGGCCGGGCAATGCGGCTCGCCAGCTTCCGCGCCCGTACGTTCCGACGTTGATCGTGTCTTGCAACGGATCGATGGCCAGGTCGCCGACGTTTACGTTGGGCAGGTCGAGCCCGTCTTTGATCCACGTGTTGCCGCCGTCGGAGGACGAATACACGCCAACGCCCGATCCGCTGTACAGACCGGGCGGGTCCGGCCGCCAGTCCACCGCCAGGGCCCGGGCGGAGATGCCACTGGGCAGATCGCCGGTCATGTCATCCCAGTTCAGACCGTAGTCGTCCGTCCGAAGCACGCGCGGCCCGGACGTGTTATGGAAGGAGACGTACGCGGTGCCCGGGTCATCGGGATCCAGGACGATGTCGGCCACCTGGCCGCTCGGGAGGTCAGAGCTGCGGTCATACCACGTAGAGGCATTCGTCGTGACGTACACCTTCCCTGTGGAACTGCCGGTGTAAATGGTGTCCGAGGCGCCCTCACCGACGGCGATGGCGTTGAGCGTCCCACCGCCGGCCACTGTGCTGGTGCTGATCGCCGTCCAGTCCGCATCCGTGTCCGCGTTGTGGGTGCGCCAGACGCGATTCGTCCCACCCAAAAGCGTGCGGGCGTCGCTCGGATCCATCACCAACGGCGCGATGAAGTTCCTCGGCTCGCTGTCCCACGGGCCGCTGATGTAGGCCCAGCCGTAATCATCGATGCGATAGATCGACAGGCGGACGTAAGTGACGTACTTGCGAGTCGGCGCATCGAAGTCATAGGCCAAGAAGCCTCCGTCGCCGCTGAGGATCTGCGGCCATTCCATCACGTCAGCCTCGCGGCCAATGGTTCCGTTGTCCTGTGTACCGGTCATGACCTGGGCGGCGTCAGTCGGATGCAGGGCGATGGCGTAGTTCTGCGTAACGTTGAGCGTGGCATTGGTGTTAATCCAGGACTGCCCTCCATTCGTGGACTTCCACACCCCGCCGTCGTTGCCAATCCAGACGGTGCCATCGGGCCCGAAGGCGATGGCGTGCATGTCGGGATGCAACTGCCCACCCATGACGCCGATGGTGATGTCGTCCCAGGTGTCTCCGCCGTTGGTGGTCTTGATCACGCCGGCCTCGGCGTAGCTGGGGAAGACGCCGCCAGCGTAGACGGTGTCTGCGTCGGTGGGATCCACCTGGATACAGGCGTCATACCAGCCCTGAGGATAGGGGAAGTCGGGGGTGCTGGTTTTCTCGCTCCAACTGTCGCCTCCGTTGGCCGTCCTGTACAGCCCGCGCAGACCGGCGCTTCCGTTGATGATGGCCGTATACAGGATGCTGGGATTCGACGGAGCGATGGCCAGAATGATGCGGCGCACGTCCGAACTGGGCAGGCCACTGGTCAGTTGGGTGAAGCTGTTGCCTCCATTGGTGGAGCGGTAGATGCCGTCGGAGTGTCTGGCGACGTATACGATCTGCGGGTTGTTCGGGTTGACGGCCAGGTCCGAAGCCGAGCCCGATAGTTGCGTGGTCCACGTGCTGCCACCGTCGGTGCTCCGCACGTAGCCGGCATTGCCGGTGACGTGTATGCGCAGCGGGTCGGTCGGGTCGACGATGACACGGCTGCACGTTGTCCCCGCCTGCGACGTGGTGGCGATGCGCGCCCAGGTGTCACCGCCGTCAAGCGAACGGAACAGACCGTCGCCGCTGCTCTGGGTGGTGTACTCTCCGGTACCTACGTAGACGGTCTCAGAATCAGAGGGATCGAGAGTCACGCAGCCGTGATTGAGGTTCGACAGCTCATCCGTAAGCGGCAGCCACAGATTGCCACCATCGGTCGTCTTCCAAATGCCGCCGGAGGCTGCGGCGATGTAGACGGTGTCCGGGTCTGTGAGGTGCGGGGCTACGGAGACAACGCGTCCGCTGGCGTCGTCGTACCCACTCCAGTACTCGTCCGCGATGGGGCGTGGGCCCAGGGAATACCAGGTCAGGGCGCGTCCGGCACCGCGAGGCGCTACCAGCATGTGCTCGGGAGCCCAGCCCGGGACGGCCTCGCCGCGGATCTTGATGTAGCCCGGAGGCGGAGGGCCGAACTTGCGCTTGGGTTCAGGCGTGGCCTGGCAGCCGATGAGGAAGACGGCCAAGAGACTGAAGGTGGTGAACGGTTTCATGGTAAAGCCCTCATGCTGCGCGTCAGGCGGGAGGACCCTCGCCACACACGGACGTACCGGTCCCATAAACGCTGGAATCCTCAAGACTCCAGTATAACAAGTCTATGTACGGAATGGACGCTGAATCCGCCAGGGCCGGCCGGGTTTCCGCCCTTCCGTGCCGACAGGATCTTAGGCACACGTCTGGCCGCCTGAGGCGGCCCGGGGGCCGCCGGAGCATAGCCCGGAACCGGTCTATCGGCGACCTGCTGTTTTACAGAGGGATCGCTTCTTGTACGACTGGACGCTTCCCGTCGTCCGCGATCCGGGCACACGCGATCTGCGGATCGTGCGCTGTAGCCAGCAGCACACCGCGATCGTAACACGCTTTGAGCACTTCCTTCTTCTCCTGGAGGGTCTGAAGCGGTCGATTGTCGTACGCCATGACCCAGGGGACGGGCAGATGAGCATAGGTGGGAAACAGGTCCGAGGTGTAGAGCAGCTCGAGACCGTCGTGGGAGAACCACGGTAGTGACATGGCGGGGGTGTGTCCGTGAGCGAGGTACAGTCTGATCTCATCGAACGGCGAGTCGGGCGGATTGCCCTCGATCACGTTCAGAAGGCCCGCCTCGAAGATGGGCATGAAATCGCGCTTGAGGAACGAAGCGCGGTCTTTTTCCAGCGGTGCCTTGGTGTGTTGCCAATGGGCGCGATGAATCCAGACCTTGGCACCGGGGAATCGGGGGACGGCCACGTTTCTGCGCTCGTCGGCCCAACGCGTCAGACCCCCGTTGTGGTCGAAATGTAAATGCGTAATCAGGATGTCGGTAACATCCTGGTCGCGCACACCCAGGCCGGCCAGCGCGGTGCCAAGCTGGTCCGGCGCGGTTTCGATGGCAAACCGTTCGATTTCCTCCGGCCCCCATTTGTCACCGCCGCCGGTGTCTACGAGGATAACGCGCCCGCTGCGCGTGTCTCGGGCGATCAGGGGGCGCATGGCGAGTTGGATCCGGTTGTGCTCGTCCGGCGCGGACACGCGCTCCCACATGGCCTTGGGGACCACGCCGAACATGGCTCCGCCGTCAAGCCTGAACAGCCCGGTAGCGACACTGTGGATCTCGTATCTGCCAATGATCACCGCTCACCTCTGACTAGGCGCTGGCTGGAGCCCGGCCGCCCGCCTCGCGATTCAGTCTTCGAGGTCCGTTTCAGGCCGCCCCGGTGGTTCGAGGGGGCCGAGCCAGCGACGGTCCTGGATGGTCTCAACATGGAAGGCCGTGCGGATGGTCCCGGTCTCCGCCAGATCATAGAGCGCCTTGACCACGTGCGAGTAGGCCAGATTCAGGCCTGGAGCTGTGCCGTCGGGCCCTTCCCTGATCTCACGGCCCATCGTGGCTGCCAGCCCGACGACCTCGAGAGGAGCTTCAACAGGTTCGGCGACGAGTTGCCCCTCTGCGTTACGCCTCATGACGGTAATGGTCTCGCTGTTCTTGCCGGCGTGCAGGCCGTAAAGCCGGTCACGGTGCTCATAGAACACCGGGGCCCGGCAGGCGGGTTCGCCGAAGACGGCCAGGCGCTGGGCCTGCCCGGTGCAAGCGTAGATGAGAGCGGGTTCCTTGCTGCGCACTCGGTCAATCGTGAAGTTGGGGGCGCCCACGCGGAGCGGCCTGATGTATCGGTCGCCGCGCTCTCTCAGGGCCTGATAGCTCATGATCCGCACGCGCTCGTTCTCGTGCGACAACAGGGGCCGCAGGGCGTCAGCGGCTTCAGTAAAGTTGACGGCCGAGGCGAGCTCGCGAATGGCTTCCTGCTGATGCGGACTCTGCAGGTCGTGGGCGTGCCGACGAAGCACGAGTAGCGCGGCCTCGTCATCGAGGCGGATTCCTGTGCGGGCCGCGTAAAAATTCACATAGGGGCGGTGGTCGGAGTAGAGCCTTCGGATCACGGGCAAGGCCCGTTGGCCAAAGGTCTCCCAAGCCAGCCCGATGTCATCGTGTGGCGCGTCCGGATTCAGAAGCTCGTCAGCCAGAGCGCGCATCCGTGTTTCCGCAGACTGAGGAGGTTCGCGGGGAAGCAGGTGCGTGACCAGCGACAGGAAGTAGTCTTCCCGACCGCAGTAAGCGCGCGGGATATGCAGCTCGATTGTGCCCGGGGAGGTTGCGTCCGCGACTTTCACGTCGTGGCCGTAGTGGTTGTTGATCTGCCGGGCCGTGGCCATGGCCATCTGAAAGGACGGCTCGCGTAATTCCAGGCGAACGCCGCGGTCCACGATAACAGTGCCCCCACCCAGCACCACACCTTCGCGGGGCGTGGCTTCTTCCAGGGGTAAGCCTTCCTCGTCGAAGGGATTGACGAACACAGGTCCTTCGGCGTAGGCAAGCGTCTTTCCTTGAATGACGGCGGTGGGTCCGGCCGTACGAAACCGCTTCAGGTCGCAGCGCCACAGGTAGCCGCCCTCCAGCGACTTGGTTTGCGCGCCAGGCAGAGCGGAAACGCGGACATCCATGGACGTGCCTCGCGTGGCGGCGCCGGCGATCTCGGCCGTGACGACCACGACGGCCGTGTCCAGGTCGCTCAGCAAGTCCGAAGGGGACAGCTCCTTCAGGCCGCGCGTCCGTGATCCCAGATGGTGGCGTCGACGCATTTCCTGGATGAGGCTGTTGCGGATCTCGGGTGGGCATTCCCGGCTGCCTGCCTCTCCCAGGCCGACCACAATGCCGTAGCCACGTACCCGCATGGGCTGCATGCCTTGCAGCCAGGCGAGGCTGCCGATGGTGTCCTTGATGGCCAGCGACTCCGCCCGGGCTTCGAGCTTGCGGGCGATTTCCTCGACCTCGGGGTCGGATTCCTGTCGTGGTACCCAGTCGTCCGTCGGTTGGCAGCCGGCCCACGGGAGCGTGGTTGCCAGCGACAGCAGTATGGTTACAGGGGCAAGGCGATTCATGGTCAATCGGACCGCGGGTGTGGAGGCTCTCCCGTTGCGTGTACCATAGGCTAGCAGCGCCGGGCCTCGGAGGTCAAGATCGGCCCGACAGGCCGGGCCCTGATCTGCGTTTGCTGTTCGTGGCCCGGGCAGTGTTTCGTGACTGTGACGGCGGCTCGATACTCCGCCGTGACCGATTCTTCTATTCGTAAACCGTGTTCGCGGCGGGACGAAGCGCGGTCCGGAGAAAGACCCATGTCCGACCATGCCTCCGGGCCCGAGAGCTGCGGTGTGCCCGACGGATTGCCCTCAATCAGTGGCTCTGATGAGGACATCAACAGTGCGACGACTGATCGTCCGGCGGCTCTCCCCGGGGATGACGTAAACATCAACATGGTCCAATCGGCCTTTGCCCTGGCCCTGCACATGCATCAACCCATGATTCCGGCTGGGGCGGAGGAGCTGCACGTTGCGCCCCTGATCAGCAATGTGCAGCACATGCTGGGGCGAGAGAGGGAGTCGGAAAGGCGTAGAGCCGAGCATTATCTTGAATGCTACGGACGCATCGCAGAACTGATCCGCGGGGCGTTGGCGGCGGGGGGCAGGCCCCGGATCATGCTGGACTATTCGGGGACGCTTCTGTGGGGTCTGGAGCAGATGGGACGCGTCGATGTTCTGGCCCGTCTGCGCAAGCTGACCATGGAGGATCCGGGTCGCCGCTGCATCGAATGGCTGGGGACTACGTGGGGGCACGCCGTGGCCGGTTCGACTCCGGCGGCTGACCTCGTGCTTCAGATGCGTGCCTGGCAGCATCACTTCGCTTCACTGTTCGGCCTGGAGGCCCTTTCGCGCGTGCGGGGGTTCTCGCCGCCGGAGATGAATCTGCCCAACCACCCGGATCAGGCCTATGCCTTCGTGGGGGCCTTGCGTGAGTGCGGCTACCATTGGCTACTGGTGCAGCGCGATTCCGTCGAACAGTTGGACGGATCGGCCGTGGAGTGTCCGTACCTGCCCCACAAGCTGGTGGCGCGCAATCTGGCCGGCGACAGTGTTTCAATCACCGCGCTGGTCAAGACTCGGGCCTCGGACAACACGTTGATCGCGGCCATGCAGCCGATCGCGGAGGCGCACACGCAACGCCGGGTCCGGCTCGGTGGCCGAATGGTACCGGCGCTGGTGGCTCAGATCGGCGACGGCGAGAACGGTCCGGAAATCGTCCATGAGTTTCCGCGGGCCTTCATAAACGCCTTTGCCAATCTGGCCGGACCGCATGTGGTCGCCCTGAACGGAAGCGAGTATCTCGGACTGCTTGAGGCGGCCGGGGTGGAGCCGAATGCGTACCCGGCAGTGCAACCGGTTCATCAACACCGCCTCTGGGAGCGTCTGAACGAACAGGATGAGCCGGACTTGCAGGCCGTGGTTCGTGCCTTGAAGAAGGAGGACGCTCGCTTCCGCCTGGACGGGGCGTCCTGGGATTTCCGGCGCAGTTGGGTCAAGGGATATGCGGCCCTCCTCCGAAGGATGAATCGTCTCAGCGGCCGGTTCCATGAGGTCCTTGACGACGCCGACGTGGACCGCGGTTCCCACGCCTATCGCAACGCCCTGCTGCACCTGTTGCTGTCACAAACGAGCTGTTTTCGCTACTGGGGGCGGGGCCGTTGGACGCGGTACGGCGAGGAGATCTGCCGTCGCGCAGAAGACATTCTCCGCTACGACTTTGGATCGGGGGGAGGCGCGCGCCGAGTGCGCAGCAAATAGAGCAGGCATCCTACGGCGGTGAGCAGCGTAATGGCGACGCCGACCGTGAAGCCGAACGGGCGGTAATAGAAGACCACTTGCGTCGTCGCCGGCGTGACCGGAGCCGACAGGAGACCTTCGTCCGTTGGTCCGGCCGGACCGTCCGCGCCGTCGGCCTTCCACCCCGGCGAGAAGTTCTGGTTGATGACTACACGGTCCTCGGCCAGCGCGTCAACCGCGACGGCAATGCGATTGGGGGACCACATGGTGATCCTGGCCGAGCCGCGGATGTCGTTCATGAACACTTCGCCCCGGTACCCTGGTGAGCCTCTGTATTGTGCTTTGGCGGGAATGGGAATGGCCTCGTAGGACCATACCGATCCGAGGTTGTTCAGGAAAGCCGGGTACATGGCACTATAGGATACGTCTACGGGCACGTCATTGATGTCGGCGGTGTCGAACCAATCGAGGTCGTCTCGGAACCCGTCGCGACCATAGGCCGGAAGCCGCAGGATCTGCGTGAACTCTGCGCTCGGTTCCAGTTCGTCCATCACCACCGCCGGTTCAATCGGAAAGGCTGACGCGAAGATCGGCCGAGTGACCAGCACAAGATCAGCAACGACGGCGATGGTGAGCAGCCAGACAACGACATGTGCCGGCACTCGCCTGCCCGTGCGCCGGCGAATGGTGTCGTCTACCCAGCGCAGACCCCAGCCGGCGAAGACGGCGGCGGCCAGCAAAAAGACGATGCGGAACCGGGAGGCCATCTGCAAGTGGTCGTAGACCGGGAGCCTGTGTAGCCAATCCCACAGGCTGAGCGGGGCGCGGCTGCCCAGGCATAGCCACAGAAACAGCACAAGGGCGAGGGTCCATTTCCACTGCCGCCGGGCCTGCACGCCGAGGCCGACGCACACGAGAATCAGCGACAAGACGCCGATGTACATGCCATTCTCAGTCATTTCACCGGAGAGGCCGTGAAGAAAACCGCGGGACGCTCCGAACTCGAGAAAGCGTGGCAGCGTCTGATCTCGGTCCAGAAGCATGTGGTGCAGCCCGGCCAGGCTGTAACCGGAATAGTCTCTGATGCTGCGCGGGTAGGCTGACATCATCTGGAGCGAGGAGATCAGCTTAACAGAGGCGAGTCCAATGCTGAGCAGGCCGGTTAGAGCCAGGGCCGCCGCCGAACGACGCAGTCCGTGCGTGACGATGGAGCAGACGGCAAGAACGGCCAGAAACAACGCGACGATAGGCACCACCCAGTGCCCACCCGTCAGATAGGTGAGCGCCAGGAATGCACCGGCGGCAACGCACCAGCGCAGGTTGTGCAGGCTTCTGAGGAACGTCCATACGGTCCAGGGCAGGTAAGCGACCGAGAGGAAGTTGGTCGAGCCGGAAGTCAGGATCAGCGAGTACATGGTACTCAGCAGGTAAACGCTCGGCACCAGAAACGCGGCCGCGCCGCCGATCCCGAGGTGCCGAGCCAGCACGTACGTACCCAGCAGGCCGATCACAAGGTTGACCCATATTTCGATCTTGAGGCCCCGCACCACGTCGAAGATGAGGATGATCGGGAAGGTGGGAGAGCATATGCGCGACTGCGGGTTGGCCAGGAGCGGCGCGCCGCCGCAGTAGTACGGATTCCACAATGGAATCTGGCCATGCTCGAGGACGGTGGCCCGGGGGACGGCGTGGTAGAAGAAGTGCTGGTCCCAGTCTTCTATGCCCCAGTTGTCGAAGTGGACGAAGATCGGCCAGGTGTGAATCAGGGCGACGGCCGCGAGCACGACTCCTGCCCAGACGTACTCGCGCAGACAGAGACCGCATCGGCTGGTCACAATGTCGGCGTTGACCGTATCGCCATCCGTGGAATCCACGCCCGGCATTATGCTCCTTCCGACAGGCTTTGTCAGGCCTCGGGGTCGTGAGGTCTTCCTGGAACCGGATTCGCTCGGCGTCGGTCTCGCAAGGTGGCGGCCGTAAGCCAGCCCGCAGCGAAGAGCACAGTCATGCCGGTCACGACGGAGCCGAGTAGAAAGCTGGTCGGCAGGTAGTACAACTCCAGACGGGAGTCGTCCGGACGCACCCGCACGGAGATGAGCCCTTCGTTGAGCCCTTCGTAGGGACGAACCGGACGTCCGTTCCCGGCGACGCGCCAGCCTCGATAGTAGTTCTGATTGATGATGAGACTGGCCTCGCGCTCCACCTGCGTAGCGACGACGAGCCGGTTCGGAGACCAGTACGCCAGGCTGGCCCTGCCGACGGGTGGCCAGACGTACACTTCGCCACGATACCCGGCGTGAGCGTAAGGCTTGGCGTACGGCACGACGGGCACCGGCTCGTAGGCGCGGACGGTTCCCTCACCACGAAGGAACGCGGGATACATGGCGCTGAAGGTGACATCCAACGGGACGGCCAGGGAGCCTGCGTGCTCGAACCAGTCCATGTTGCCGGTGAATCCTTCGGGGTCATAGCAGGACCGACGGTCGATCTGGCGGAATGTATCCGGCGGGTCTTGCACCACTTTGCCTTGCCCATCGGTTACCAGAGGTGGTATGGGGAATGCGCCCGCCAGTATGGGCCACGCCGCCGTAGTCAGGTCCACGTAAACCACGGTCGCAACGATGACGGGAATGACTCTGGCCCATGCGCGGTGACCGGCGGATTCCAGCCGCCTGCACACCCAGGTGAGGCCCAGCCCGGCGAACAGGCCACAGATCAACAGGACAATGAATCGAAACCGCGGGGCACTGGCCATGTTGTCGAATCCGGGCACGCGCAAAAGGCCCCGCCACAAGCTGACGGACGCATTGGTGCCGAAGCATATCCACATGGCCAGACCCGCGCAGATCAGCAGCCGCCAGTGCCTCCGTCCGTACACGACTACGCCCAACAGAACGGCGGCAAGGCCCAAGGCGCCCAGATACATGCCGTTCTCGTGGACGCCGTCGATGATGCCACTCCAGATGTCCCGGGCGACGGCATAATCGTGGACCGTGACGGG
>CP070685.1:1265003-1288089 GCA_020352895.1 Phycisphaerales bacterium | reverse complement strand
CAACGCCCGTAAAAGACCGGCCAGGAGAAACGGATCCGCGGGCCGGCCGCGACGATGCGCCTGGTGGATCTCTTCGACGATGGCGTTGAGCTTGTCGCCGGGGGTCTGGTAGATGCGGTCGTTGTGATCGGCGCGATTGACCGGCCGGTTGGTGGGAACGGCCACCACCTCCAGCTTGTAGATCTTCATGAACTCCTCGCCCTCGGTCATGGCCGTACCGGTCATGCCTGCGAGGCGATCGTAGAGCTTGAAATAGTTCTGAATGGTGATGGTGGCCATGGTCTGCGTCTCCTGTTTGACAGGGACGTTTTCCTTGGCCTCCACGGCCTGGTGCAGCCCGTCCGACCACTGCCGCCCGATCATCAGTCGGCCGGTGAACTCGTCCACGATGATGATCTCGCGGTTCTGGACCACGTAGTCCACGTCGCGCTCATAGACGATGTGGGCCCGCAAGGCGTTCTCGATCAGGTGCGGGCGGTCCATGTTGGCCCCGACATAGAAGCTGCCTATGCCGGCCTCGTCCTGGGCCACCTGCACGCCGTCGTGCGTAAGGTGTACGCTCTTCCGGTCGCGCTGGACCACAAATAACTGCTTGTGGTTGATCGCCTCGGCCTCCTCGTCGGACAGCATGTAGGGATCGACCTTGAACCGCTTGGTGGCCTCCTCGTATTTGGGATTGTTCTCGGCGCCTTCCGGCGGCTTCCTCTCCCACGTCTTGAGGCGCTCGGCTGTGTCGCCGTTCAGGCCCCGCTGCTTGAAGACGAGCTTGCGGGAGATGTCGTCGGACCACTTGTAGCGCGACACGTCATCCTCCGCCGGCCCCGAGATGATCAGCGGCGTTCGCGCCTCGTCAATGAGAATCGAGTCCACCTCATCGACGATCACGTAGTTCAGCGGTCCCTGCACTTGATCCTCGCGATGCAGCTTCATGTTGTCGCGCAGGTAGTCGAAGCCGAACTCGCTATTGGTCCCGTAGGTCAGGTTGCAGGCGTATTGTTGCCGGCGAAGGCCTTGCTGTCCGCTGGAGTCGACCAGTGCCTGAATGTAGCCCACCGTGCCGCCGACAAGCTCGAAGATCGGCCGGGCGAACTCCGCGTCGCGTTTGACCAAGTAGTCGTTGACTGTGACGATGTGGATCTTGTTCCCCACAAGCATGTTCAGGTAGCTGGCCAAGTGGCAGACGATGGTCTTGCCCTCGCCGGTTTTCATCTCGGCCACACATTTGTCAAAGAGCACCATCCCGCCCACCAACTGGCAGGGGAAATGCCGGTGGGCCTGGGCTCGCCGAGAGGCCTCCCGCAGCGTGGCGAACGCCTCCGGCAGAACGTCGTACACCGACTCGCCGGCGGCCAGGCGGCTTTTGAGTTTCTCAGTGCGCTCCCGAAGGTCTCCGCTCAGCTCGATGCGGATGTTCTGCAGCTCGGCCTCGAGTTGCTCGGGTTCGACACCCTGGTCCTCGCGCTGCTCGAGAAGCGGGCCGGCTCGCTCCGCGAACCGCCCGTCGAAATCACCGCGCAGCTCGGGCTCCAGGGCCTCGATCTGCTCTGCGACGCGGCCGTACCGCTTGACGAGCCGCTCGTTGCGCGAGCCGAACACCTTCTGCAGGACCTTGCCGATAACATCCAGGGCCGCCATATGGCCTCCCACGCAGCCCGCGTCCGAATCCCAAAAGACTGTCCAGACGCTTTACGCCGCATTATACGGCCGCGTGCGGCGGGCGTCTCGCAGGGGCCCTGGCGCATGTTCGCGGGGCCACAAGAGCATGCTCGCCCACTGTGAGACGCGCCTTTCCCCGGCGGGCAGCGTCAATGGAAAGGCCCGGGCTCTCCGCGAGGAGGCCCGGGCCGTGCGTTCTTCAATCGGCGGTGCCGGGATCTACGGATACCGGTGCTTCCGACGACCGTGGATCCGCAACCCCATCAGGCTGACTAGCCCTAAGGCGAGCGTTTCGACCGCACCGAAGCCGCAGCCGACCGCCGCTGGAGGTGGCGCAACGCCTGCGGGCTCGCCGGTCACCACCACCTGGACGGTGGCCACCGAGCTACGTCCCTGCATGTCAAAGGCCGTCAACCGGGCAGAGAACGTGCCCCCGCCCTGGTACATATGCGACACGCTGGTCACGGTGGCCAGCGATTCCCGGGCAATCGTGCCGTCGCCGAACTCCCACAGGAACGTGGCCAGATCGTCGTCGGGATCGTACGTCCCGGCCGAGTCGAACGTCACAATGAGCGGTGCCGGTCCGTTATCCGGTGTGGCTGACAGCGACGCGACGGGTGCGCTTGGCGGCGGCGTCCGCACCGTGATTTCCACTTCCGCCGTGTCCGTCAGCACGCCGTCCGAAACGCTCACGCTGGGCCTGTAGATGGCCGCCGCATTGTACGTGTGGCTGACCTTGACGCGGTCCCGCCCGGACACCGGCGCCGAGCCATCGTCGAAGTCCCATGTGAACATCAGGTTAGCGCGCGCCGTCTCGGGATCGCTTGAAGCCGATGCGTCAAAGTTCACCGTCAATGGCGGACCGCCCGAGGTGGGTGTGGCCGTGAGCCTCGCCACCGGCGGGTCGTTTCGCGTGACGGTTACCTGGACCGTATCCGTGTCCACGCCGCCCTTCCGGTCGTCCACGGTCAGCGTCACCGTGTACGTGCCCTCGGTGTCGTAGTCGTGCGTGACCATGGCGCCCGTGGCGTCCGGGTTGGCCGGATCCACCCCGTTGCTGTCATCAAAGTCCCACAGTATGTCCAGAGGATCACCGTCCGGGTCGTTCGTGGTCGCCTGGAAGATGATATCCTCTTCCCTGGTCACGGTCGGCGGACTCGGATTCGTGGTGATCGCCGCCGTGGGCGCCTGGTTGCCCGCGTAGATCCGCGCCGTGTCGGTCTCCGACACGCCCAGCGTGTCCGTGACCGTCAACGTGGCCGTGTAGTAACCCTCCGGGTCAGGGGCATCCGTGTTGTAGGTGTATACCAACGGACCCGGGCCGCAGTCGGCACACGTGCCCCCGTCGCCGTAGTGCCAGTCGTACCGGTCAATGTTGTTGTCCGGGTCGCTCGAGGCGATCGCCGAGAAGGTTACGTCGAGCGGCGTAGGCCCGCCGATGGGATCGGCCTCGATCACGGCCAGGGGGGCCTTGTTCCCGGTCACTTCGACCTGCTGGGATTTGACTGTCTGGGTCGCGTTGTCCGTGTCTTCGCGCGCCGTGACCGTCAGCATATAAGTGCCCGCCGCGCGGTAGGCGTGACACACTTCCGCGTCGGCTGAAACATTCGTGCAGGCATCCGCAGTGCCGTCGCAGTCCTGGTCACACGTGTCATCGAACGGATCTCCGAAGTCCCAGTCCACGACGACGGGGTCCCCGTCCGGATCGATCAGGCCGGGCGGATCGGCGTTGGGGCAGGCGATCACCTTGGCCCTGAGCCTGAAGCCGTCGGGCGTCTCGCTCGTGTCGCCCTCGAAATCCGTTCCTTGCGGATCAATATCCTGCAAGCACGGGTTGGGCGGATCGTTCTCGCTCACCTCGATAGTCAGGCCTGGGTTCTCGTCCACTAGTGTGCTGATCGTGCTCTCGACCGCCAGCGTGGCCAGGAACTCGCCGGCCTCTTCGTACCTGTGCGTGACCTGGGCCGCCTCTGCGGCTGAGCCCTGCAATATGGCGGACCCATCGCCGAAGTCCCAGGTGAACACCAGCGTACTGTTGCCTCCGCTCTCCGGATCGAACGAATTGGTGCCGTCGAAGCTCACGTCCAGCGGCGCACCGCCGGTCAGAGGCGCGGCCGTGAAGCTCGCCGTCGGCACAATAGAAACCGAGTGGTTGTTGACCCGCACCCTTGCACTGAACGCCGTCTTGCCGGTGGTGCGAAAGATGAAGCGGTCGCCGGCGGCGAAGTTCCGATCTCCCGCAACAACGCGGAACGAGACAGCTCCATCATCGGTGCTGTAATCCTGCCCGGTGATCGCTCGCAGCTCCTGCGGCCCGCTGAGACTGCCGGTCACGGTCCATTCCTCGGCGCCCGGTACGGCCGCACTGGTGCAGACCACCGTCCATCGTTCCAGCAGAGACAGGTCGAGGTCCACCACCGGCGGCGTGATGTTGGCCGGGCCGTCCTCGTAATTCGGATCGTCGGTCCCGGTCAGCCACCCGTTGCCCGTGTTGGCGTTGCCGTTCGCATTCCTTGGCGGGCGACCGATGGAAGCCGCCTGTTCGAAGTTGCCGTTCTGGCCCTCGCCCGGGATCAGCCTGGCGTAGAAGAAGTAATCGCCATTATCCAGGCTGCCCAGCGCGACAGGGAAGGATGACTCGAACGTTCCCACGACCTTGGGGACTTGGCTCACCGCCGCCCCGGCCCCACACACCGCCGGACCGGTGGGCCGCCCGTCCGGTCCCAGGTAGCAGCAGAGCTGCCTGACGCTCGGCCCGTCATAGTCCGTGGGCGTCGGATCGTCAGCCTCATATGGGCCGTCCATGTAGAACTCTGTCAACGTTCCGCCGAAGCGGTCCGATGCGAGGTAGGCGATCTGGTAGATCCCTCCGGCCGACTCACCTCCCGGCGGATGAAGGAACTGGAGCCAGGGCACGTCCTGGGGTGTCCACCGGAAAGTCACCCGCGAGAATGTCGCTCGCTCATCAATAGCGAGGATCTCGATGCCGGTGACGGCGCCGTTGTTCCACTCATTGTCCTCGCGATCCCACAGCCACTCGACCACTCCGGACCCGTTCCCGAACGGGTCGCCCACGTCGCCGCGGTTCACGCCGTCCTGGAGTTGGAACAGTCCATCTGCCTGCACCAGCTTGTACACCCACGGGTCGGGCTGCTGCTGGCACAGCCCGGCGCCGCAGATCGTGGTGTCCACGTGCATGATCAGCAGGCCCGTGCCGGGCAACTGCGTGCTTACGGACGGCACCTGATCGGGCATGGTGATGTCGTTGCTCACCCGGTAGAAGTAGAACCGCTCGGCTGGCCGGTCCGGGTTGCGATAGACGTAATACGCCTTCTGACGGGTCAGCTCGCACGAGTTCACCACGACGTTCTGCACGACTCCCGGCGTCAGAACCGTGGTCAGGTCGATCGTGTCGATCCACGCATCGTGCTGAATCCCGCCGGCCGAGCCGGGTAATTCCTTGTGCATCGGTGCCGGGTGTACCATCGCACCGGTGGCCATGATGTGCCAGTCCGCCACCGGGCCCGCATTGGGCAGCCCCTGACTGGCGGCCACGATGTCATACAAGTCGCGGTAACCCTCCCAGAAGTGACCGTATTCGTGAGCGGTCACCCGAGCGTTGCTCAGCAGGTTCTCCCGCACGGGCCCCACCAGGTCGGTGATGTAGATGGGCTGCCCGTAATCGTGACGGCCGTCGCCGTCCACATCGGTGTATGGCTCGCCCGGCTGCCACTCGCCGTCACCATTGGCGTCGTCGAACGGTTCGACCTGGTCGCGCGTGTTGATGGCTCGCAGAGTCGGAGAGAACTCGCGCACGTCACCGAAGGCACTACCCGTCGGCGTGACCAGCGTGGTCGAGTACACGCGGTCGGGAAGCTGACCGCCGGCAACGTAGTCCGTCCAGTCTACCTCGTGGTCCTGAATCGCCACGATGTCCTCCAGCAGGCGCACTCGGTTGAACGGATACCGACTGTGCACGCCGTCGTTGGAACTGCTGACGTCGTAGTCATTCAGGTAGTTGCCGGCGCCCGCCACGATGGTCTCACCCTGGTCGAGCAAACCGTCCAGGTTCCAGTCGCGGAAGCCGGCAAAGTCGAACCGCCCGTTGTCGTTCAGGTCGCAGAAGCCCTCGTTGCGCCGGTCCCACTCACCGTCACCGTCGTTGTCCTGCGGGACCAGGCAAACCCCGGGGCCGGTCAGGTCGGCCTGGTGCTGCCGGTTGACGACGTTGACCAGCTTGGCCGTCAGCGCGTTTACGCCGTATACGGTGACTGCATCTACGACGGCCACGTCGTGGAATTGATATTCGCTCCAGTTCCACCGAGGTATCGGGTTGTATACCATCGCCGTGCTCGGTTCCAGGCAGTTCATCCCCGCCTTGGCTGGCTGGTTGACCGGCACCCAGACGCGGTCCCAGACGGCCCAAAGAGAGTACGTTTGCCCCGCAATTGGATAGGGATTGTAGGCCAGGCCCGTGACGTTTCCGGGATTCACCCCGCCCGGCGTGGTGGCAATATCGAAGATGACGATGTCGTACTCACCCTCATGGCCCGCTGTCGTATCGATGCTGAAGAGCATCTTGAAGATGGTGCCGTTACTGGCCGCGTAAAGGACCCCGTCTAATTCATGCCATGCCAGGCCCGTGATGTAGACATACTGCGGCGTGATGCCATTGGTCAATGCATCGCCGACGGGTTGAAGGTAGAACAGCTCGACGGTGGGTACGGAGGCATCCGCGTCCCGCACCACCACGAGCGTGTCGCTGGCCGCATCGATGGCGTAGAAGGTGCCGTCCGGCCCGAATTCGATGGCCTGGATGTCATCCAGATCGACTCCGTGTTGCTGGAAGGCCAAATACCTCAGATTCCCCACGACCGGCGTGTCCGCGATGGTGCCCTCATTCAGAATCGGCTCATCGCAAGGCAGGTCGCCCGGCGACGGCGTGACGATCTCGCCGATCACGCTGATGTAACCGGAGTACGCGTTGGCCAGGTAGAACTGCCCGTCGTAAACGGTCATCCCCCTGATGCCATAGGACTCGTCGTCATCGGTTTCGGGATCGGGGTCGAAGATCGCCAGATCCTCACAGGTCTCGGCGCCGCTGTAGCCTCCCCACCCGTCAAAGTCATCGAATGGCTCCAGGCTTCCCAGGTATGAATCCTTGTACGTCCCGAACGTGGGACTATGCGGGTTGGGCCGGCGCCACAAAGCTCCTAAGGGGAGCTTGTCATCGCTGGGCAAGGTCGTGCCCTGCCCGTCCCTTCTCCAAGTCAGCAGTTCGATGGCGAGCTGATTGCCCGCGTCCATGAGATTGTTTCCATGGACGCGGAACGCGTAGGGACCGGCCGCCCAGATGATGCCGTCCGGGTCCGCTTCATGGACGGTGGGCACGTAAGGGTCGTTGGAAGAATGATCGTAGCCCCATACCGGATCGACGCCTTCTGGCGTGTTCGGATCGTTCTGTGTGGTAGGCTGGGGTGACATGACTTCCCCCAGCCGCAAATCGCCGCAGCTGTACCGGTTGCGAGAAGCGACATCGGGCGGGTCGTGGTAGATCGAAGAGGCCAAATCATCGAACTCCGCAGGGCCGTCGTATACGCCCAGCGCGTCCCATTGAATCGTGCCTGTGCCGAGTTCGTCCGAATCGCGAGGGCTGAAATGGATAGTGGCCTCGCCCTCATCACCTCCGGGAGTCAGCAGGTCGGCGTTGTACGCCGGCCTCCTCACGAGCTGCTGCCCCCGGTCGTAGGTCCCGGGCACAAACTGCCTCAGGAGTTCCTCCACCGGCGGATTCACGCGCTCGATCGCCGGATCGGGCGCGGACGGGTCAAAGGGGATGATCTCGGGAATGGCATCGCCCGTGACTTCATCGCCCCAGGCGGGCGGGAGCGTGCCGTACCGATCCATCCACATGGCCGCCAACCAGCGCGGCTCCGGCGTGGTCTTGCCGGGGGCTCTGCTGCGACCGGCGTGTTGCAGTTTTGTCGTTCCGGCCGGCCTCAGGTTCTCATCCACGCCCTCGCCCAGATGCTCGGTCCATGAGTCCGGTCCGTCCCACTGGTAATTACCCATGCGCTCAATCAGCGCATCCACGTCGCCCGGATAGTTCTTGCGAATATAGTCTTCTGTGACCGGCACCCAGCGGGAACCCTCCGGCCTGGTCGGGTCGTAGCGGACCAGAAAGTCCTCCCACGGCTCGCCGGGATCGTACGTCCCGTCGAAGTCCAGGTCGCAGAAGTCGCCCATCGTGACCTGGCCCTCTTCACCGGTGCCCACCACCAACCCGACCTCGGTCGGATCGTAGCCCTCGAAGATTCCTCCCGCGGTATATCGGCACGCCCCCATGTCGTCACGGCTCAGTTCGGCTTGATCCCAGCGACCATCGTCATCGATGTCGCGGAATCGCTCCCCCGGCGTCCAGACGCCGTCTATCAGGCCGGGTTTGGCAACGGCCGTGAACCGCCCCTCTTGAATCAGCAGTGCCAACACGTCATCAGCGAGGTTCACGCCGGGTGGCACGCCCCAATCAAGCTCTTCCCCTTCGTCGTCGTCCGCCAGCGGCGCGCCCGTGTCGTTCACCCCGTTAAAGTTACCGTCCCAGTCGATCTCGAATGGTTGCTCGAATTCCTGGAAGGGCTCACCGACGCCGTAGTTGAATGACCGGGATCGGTCCAGGTCGGCATAGGGAATCGTGCCGTTGGCGTACAGGGCGTTGCTCTCGTCCAGCACGTCGTCCGGCGCCTCCAACGGCCAGGGCAGGAAGCCGTGAGGCAACGTCGTACCGTCAATGGTGACGTCGCCATAGGAAACCTCTTCCCAGAACCGCTTGAAGGAAACCTGGTCCTCTGCGAAGTAGGCCTGGTGCACGTCGTTGACGTCGACGCCTGGATCTCCGACCGTGCCCACCTGCTTGTGCGAGTGAGCCAGCATCACAATGAACTTGCGCTCCTCGGCCTGGGCCTCGCCCGGCATCAGTAGGGCCGAGACGACCAGTATCAGTGTCGATGCGAGGGCCACCATGCCGATCCGGCTGCACGATCCTTCTGGATTTCGCATGTACATATTGGAAACCTTCGGTTGTGGGCGCCAGGCGGGGGCCGATTAGCCCGGCTGTTCCATCCCAAATCGGCCGGGCGCAGCGGGATGTAGGCGCCCGGCAGAACTTCCCCTGCTTACCCCATTTTTCGGGCATCGGGGCCAAACGTCAAGCTTTTTCCGTTCGTTCCCTTCCCGCCCACAAATCGGACCCGCCAAACGCAAACGCCGCCCAAGTAGGCCCTTGCCGAAACCGTGGTTATCGCCCCGGGGTGGCCTGCCCGTCCTAAGGCAGGCTCTTCCGTTCAGCAGCTTATCAGAAACAGTGTGGACACGGAGGTCTGACCGAGGGCACCCTGGACACTTGGCGACGCTCCGCCTCTTCCGGGTATGCCGGTCAGGAGGTACCTGGCCGGTCCAGGTTGCCCGGGCCGGGCTCGTCCGTAGAATGCCACCGCAAGCTGGCCTCCCGGCCGGCTCGTAGCCGGGCCGGGCGATAATGCGGGGGACAGGGCATGATCAGGATCGGGATAGCTGGCTGCGGTTTCATGGGCAGGACCTGTTATGCGATCCTGGCCGAGCGGCCGGGGGTCCGCATCGTAGCCCTCCTCGATTCCGAACCGGCCCGTCGGCTGGGCGACTGGAGCCAACAGATCGGTAACCTGCCCTCTCGGTGGCCCGAGAACGCCGGGGGCAAGGGCATCCGGGCGATGGCCTCGATCGACGAGATGGTGTCCGCCGACGACATCGACCTGGTGGTTATCACCCTCCCGACGTACCTGCATGCTCCTGCGGCCGTCGCCGCCCTCGAACATGGCAAGCACGTCCTCTGCGAGAAGCCCATGGCTCTGACGGCCGACGATTGCCTCCGAGTCTGCGCCGCCGCCGCCGAGAGCCCCGGGCTCTACATGACCGGCCAGTGCATCCGTTTCTGGCCACAGTATGTCGAGATCAAGCGGCGGGTCGAAAGCGGCGAGTACGGGCCTATTCGATCAGTCGTGCTGCGGCGGATCGCTTCACCACCCGGTTACTCACAGGACAATTGGCTCATGGACCACCGACTCAGCGGAGGCGCGCTCATCGATCTTCATGTGCACGACGTCGACTTCGCACATGTGCTGATGGGGCCGCCCCGGGCGATCACGGCTTCAGGCACAACCGGGCCCTCCGGCGGTGTCGATCACGTTTGCGCGCTCTGGGATTACGGCGACGGGCTGATTGTGTCGCTGGAAGGGGGATGGAGCTATCACGCAGGCTTCCCGTTTGAGATGTTTGTCAACGTTCGCTGCGAGCGGGCCACGCTCCAGTGGCGCATGTCCGACGGGCCGGCGGTCAAGATGTTTGCCGACGCGGCCGAGCCGCAGGAGCTTGCCGTCAAGGACTCGAACGGCTGGGCAGAAGAGATCGCGTACTTTCTGGAGTGCGTCCGCCGCGGTCGGCAGCCCGAGCTGTGCATGCCTGAGAGCAGCGCCCTGTCGATCCGCCTGGCCGAGCTGGAGCGCGAGAGCATTCAGTGCGGCAGGAGAGTCAACTGCGACGCCTGAGCCGAACGACGGGGACGGTCAAGCGGACCTAGTCTTGTTGTGGGGCAGCCGGGTCGAACGGCGCCGCGCGAACGCGGAGGATGGCCGCATCCTCAGGGCCGCCGCCGTAAACCAGCTCGAGATATGCCGGGATCGCCTCACGCCGCAGGGCTGGGTCGGCCAGCACGCGCGGCATCCAGCCGGTTGAGGGGATGCAGTAGTCGATGTCATGTTCCCGGACAAGCCGCCAGAAGGTCTCGGGCTTAATGGCGGCCGCCATTTCATCAAGCCCCCGTTTGCGTTCCTTCCAGTCCACGCGGGGATTGCTGTGGCCGGGCTCGCTGAGCCAGACTTTGCGGCCTGTATCCGGGTTGAGCCAGGCATAGGCCCAGATCGGCTCACAGGCGAAAACGTCGCCGATGTCGGTGTTCGCGCGTATCCAGGCGGTGGCCCCGGGGAAGTTCTGCCCATAGACATGCACAAAGCGGCGGAGGTTCCCCTTTACGCTAAACAGGCCCCACGTCCCGGTGAGCAGGAGGGCCAACAACAGCGTCGGCAGAGCGAGTCTGCCTCGGTGGGGGGCGAACGGACGCAAGCCGAGCAAGCCGCCAATGAGTGCGTCGATACCGATAGCCACGCACACGGCCCAGGCGAGCTGAAACGTCCATTGAAGCTCGTGTGGCACGACCAGCGGAAGCCGTGCCGCCCACGGCCAACCCATGATCCGTGGGTACGCGGCGAGTTGGCCGACGGCGCATATTCCCAGCACGCACACCACCAGACGCGAAGCTAGGTTCGCACGCTTGATGCACAGGACGACCCCGATCAGCCCCGTCACCCAGATCCACGGATTCAGGCGCATCAGGGCGAACTCGACGGTCCTGAGCTCGCCGGCGATGAACTCACGCGGTGTGGTATTCAGCACCGGGCCGTGAAGCATCAAGTAGAGCATCGGAGCGGCCAGGAGCAGGGTCAGCCCCAGGATCAATGCATTACGGACCAGCACGCCCCGGACCCGGGACGGCACATCCGCAGAGCGACGCGCTTTCCTGAGCGACCACATCGCCTGCACTACGAATGTGAGACTGAGCACCGACGGGATGAGCGGGTGGTGCCAGAAGGCAACGCCCTGGAGAGTACCGCATACGGTGGCCCAACCGGCCGAGGCGGAGCACTCCTGACGAGCGTAAAGCAAGAGGGCTGCCATACCCCAGACCACGGCGTGCACCGAAGGCTGGCCCTGGACGACCTCGCACTGCCACCAGGGGATTGCCAGCAGGAGGGCGGCGACCGCGAGTGCGGCTGCCCGCCATCCCCACCAGAGGCGCACGATCAGATAGAGGCCCGCCGGGATCGTCCAGTTGAACAGCAGTTGCGACCAGCGGTAGCAGTCCAGGGGGGCCGAGTCGAAGAGCCGCGACAGGAGGCCGAAGATGGCAGGGCTCAGCGGGGGATACCAGATGGTCTCGCCTGGATAGGCCGGATCGGTCAGAAACCGCCCCTGAGCGATGTTCGCCGCCGAAGCGGCGTCTCGGAAGATGTCTCCACCGTGTCGTCGCTCCTGAACGACGATGGGCGTGACACAGGTGACCCAGAAGGCCGCGAGCAACAGCACAAAAACAGCGTCCGGCCACGAAAAGCGGAGCTTGGCGCTGCCCCGGGTCGGCGGCAGCCCCCGCGAAAGTTCCGTGTCACACATGGAGGGCATTCTAGCGACCGCGTCCCGGCTTCGAAGACGGCCGGTCGCGACGGCGGCTGTTTCGAGAACATGCTCCGTCACACGGCATCGATCGGCAATGCTCCGGTAAGGAACGGTTAACTAACGGGTTATCTTCCGGCGGCCCTTCCTCGAGCGTAACGGGTCGGGTGAGCCGACACGTCATCGCCCATTTCGATCGTTGCCGGGACCACCGAAGTGATGCTGCAAGTGAGAAGCCGGCTCGGGCCTGTGGCAGCACGGGCTCGCCCAGCGGATCGGCGTCAAAAAACGCCGTTGGCTGGTTACGGGGAACCGCGAGTTCTGTTAGGCTGCTGTCGCCGCAGGGCGGCCGCCCCGCTGTGAAACGCCGGCCGGATGGGCCGACAGAAGTCACTTTCACGCGTGCGAGGGCGACTGCCGCGTATTTCAACTACTTTACGAACCAGAAAGGTGCAGCCATGAGACCAGCCAGACACGTGGTATGGGCGCTGCTGTTCGCGTTTCCACTCGCAGCGTGGGCGGCAGAGGACGGTCCGACACCGCAAGGCGCACTGCTCAAAGTGCTCAGCGAGGAGCTGGATTACTCGTTGAAGAATCTGGCCATGCCGGACGGAACCAAACCCTACTTCATCAGCTACAGCGTAACCGATCAGCGCGAAGTCTCGATGAGCGCGGAGCTGGGTGCCATGGTGGACGACGACTTCGAGCACACCCGGCTGCTGGACGTGGACGTACGCGTGGGCGACTACGAGCTGGACAACACGCACAGGATCCGCGGCGGCATGTTCGGGTTCGATCCGTCCGACTTCATGGACCGAGGTCCCACGCCGATCAGCCTTTCGGGTGAGCCTGAGGCCATACGCCATGCCTTGTGGCTGGCCACCGACCGGGCCTTCAAGTCAGCCGCCAAGAAGTACCAACAGGTGTTGACCAACCTGAAGACCATGGTCGCGGAGGAGGACAAGGCCGATGATTTCAGCCGGGAGAAGCCCGGCGTTTACAGCGAGCCTGAGGTGGAGTTGGCCATCGATCGAGATGCCTGGGCCGCCCGCCTGCGAAGAGTCTCCTCCGTCGCCAAGGAGCATCCGCTGATTTACAACTCCGGCGTGAGGCTCTCAGCCCGAGCCCAGAACAGATACTTCGTCAACAGCGAGGGCAGCCGAACCCAGCAGGGGCAGGAATACCTGCGCGTCGTCCTCAGTGCCAGCACGAAGGCCGAGGATGGCATGGAGCTTTCGCAATACCGGACCCTCAACGCGGCCACTGTGGAAGGGCTCCCCGGAGAGGAGGAGCTCAAGGCCGAGTTTAAGAAGGTCATTGATCAGGTGTTGGCCCTGCGTGAGGCGCCACTGGTCGAACCCTACACCGGGCCGGCCATCCTGATGAACCGCGCCAGCGGCGTGTTTTTCCACGAGATCTTTGGCCACCGAATAGAGGGCCACCGTCAGAAGGATGTAGAGGAGGGCCAGACTTTCACCAAGAAGGTGGGCGAGCAGATTCTGCCCGACTTCATCAGCGTACACGACGACCCCACCATGACCAAGTGCGGTGACGAGGATCTGCGAGGCTACTACAAGTACGACGACGAAGGTGTGCCGGCGCAGGATGTCACGCTGGTGGAGAACGGCGTGCTCAAGACGTTTCTGCTCTCGCGTTCACCCGTGCAGGAGTTCGCCCAGTCCAACGGACACGGGCGCCGCAGCCCGGGCAGCGAGGTGGTGAGCCGCATGGCCAACACGGTGATCCACTCCACGAAGACCGCAAGCTTCGACGAACTTCGGCAGATGCTGATCGCCGAGTGCAAGAAGCAGGACAAGCCGTATGGCCTGCTTTTTGACGACATCACGGGCGGCTTCACGGGTACGCGCCGACGGGGCACGCAAACGTTTAAGGTGCTGCCCGTGGTGGTCTATCGCGTGTATCCGGACGGACGCCCGGACGAGTTGGTCCGTGGCGTGGACATCGTGGGCACGCCCCTTACATCGTTCAGTAAGATCATCCACACGGGAGACGATCCGGCCGTCTTCAACGGCAATTGCGGGGCCGAGTCCGGCTTCATTCCCGTGTCGTGCGTGTCGCCGAGCATTTTGGTCTCGGAGATCGAAGTGGAGAAGCGCCGCCGAGAGCAGGATAAACCCCCGATACTCTCCCCGCCCACCGCTCCGGAAAAGGGATAAGCGAAGTCGAACGCGTGAGCAGAAACATCGAAACGTTCAGATGAAGGAGCATTCGCCGTGAAAGCCAATATACGACATCTGGTCCTGGCCGCGGTGGTCGGCTGTCTCCCGGCCTTATCCGCACAGGCAGCCGAGGGCCTGCCCGAGAGCAAGGCGCTCATGCAGGCGCTCATCGACGAGATCAACCGCTCCATGACTCTCCAGATGGAGGACCTGGAGAAACCCTATTTCATCCAGTACCTGGTGGACGACTCGCTCATGTACCACATCACCGCGCGTTACGGTGATCTGACCGGGTCCGACCGCGACCGTTCCCGTGACTTCTACAGCCAGGTGCGGGTCGGCTCCTACGAACTGGACAACACCAATTTCAGCGGCGATGGCGGTAGGTTCTTCCGATTCTTCGGCGGCTCGTCAGGCGGGGGTCAGGCCTCGCTGCCGGTCGAAGAGAATTACGACGCCATTCGACAGGCCGTCTGGTGGGCCACCGATCAGGATTACAAGGACGCCGTGGAGACACTGACCAAGAAACGCGCCTACATGCGGGACAAGAAGCTGGAGGACCGGCCCAGCGACTTCAGCAAGGCCTCGATCGTTCAGCATACGGACCCTGCGGTGGACGTCGAGCTCGACCGGGCCGCCTGGGAGCAGAGGATCAGGAAGATCTCCGCGCATTTCAACAAGTATCCTCGCATTCAGGATTCCCAGGTGCAACTCTTCGTGGGCTTGGCCAACCGGTATGTTGTCAACACAGAAGGCACGCGCCTGCGCACGCCGGATCAGGCGGCCCTGCTGGTCATTACTGCCGAATTGCAGTCCGACGACGGGATGCGGATCTCCGATGGGATGGACTACTTCGGGCACGCGCCGGAGGATCTTCCTGCGGTCGAGCGCGTCCTCGCCGATATCGACGAGTTGGCCGCGTCTCTGACGCGGGTCGCCCAGGCGCCGATCCTCGAGCGTTACACGGGGCCGGTGCTGTTCGACAATCTGGCCGCCGCCCAGATGTTCCGCACGATGCTGGCCGAGGCCGCGGCCGGGCGCGTCGAACCGGTGGGCACCCAGCGTCGGGGGCTCACCGGTGCCGGTAGCCTGGAGAAGAAGCTCGGGCAGCGCATCCTTCCGCCATCCTTTCGGATCTACGACGATCCGCTGGCCAAGGAAGCCCCGGGCACTTACCTGATGGGCCACTACATCTACGACGACGAGGGCGTCAGTGCCGAACGCGTGGAGCTGGTCCAGGGCGGCGTGCTCAAAAACCTGGTCATGTCGCGCATGCCGACCAAGAAGCTGTCCGGCACCAACGGTCATGGTCGCCGCTCACCCGGCGATGGCACAGCGCAGTCGGCCATCGCCAATCTGTTCATCGAAGACACCGAGGGTCTGTCAGACGAGGATCTCAAGGCCAAGCTGATCGAGATGGCCCAGGATGAAGGGCTTGAGTACGGACTGCGCATCGGGGCTGTGCGGACGACCGGGATCGGATCCAGCCAATCGGACATGTTCGCGATGATCATGCGTATGCAGCAGCGGGGCGGGCAGGAGAACGTCGGCGACCCGATCTACTCCTATAAGGTCTACGTGGAGGACGGGCGAGAGGAACTGGTCCGCGGCTGCGAGTTCGGGCAGGTCAAGCTGCGCGACCTGAAGCATATCGAGGCGGCCGGCAAAGCGCAGGCGGTGTACAACTACGTCGGATTCGGCATGGGGGGCACGACCCCGGCGACCTCAATCATCGCCCCCGCCGTCCTGTTCGAGGAGCTGGAACTGTCCAAGATCGAGCAGGAGCACGATACCAGGCCGATCCTGAAGTCGCCTCTGGATCGGTCATAGTCGCTCGTGAGGGCATCAGGCCGGCTGGGTCGCTGGGGCTTGGCCGGCCTTTCCGTTTGGTGCCGCGTAGCGCGGCTGGGCGGAACGGTGCCCTCCGCGATTGCCTTAGACAGCACGGGAGACCAACATGGACATGGCCAAGCTAATCGAGTCGCTCGAGCGGTTCGGGAACCTGTTGCCGGCCGTGGTGCAGGGCGTCAGCATCGAGGACGCCCGGTGGCGGCCGCCTAACGGGGCCTGGTCCGTCCTGGAGGTGGTCTGTCACTTGGCGGACGAGGAAGTCGCGGACTTTCGGGCGCGGCTGGAGAGCACGCTGCGGGCTCCGGACGAGCCGTGGAAAGCCAATGACCCGGAGGCATGGGCGGTCGAGCGGCGGTACAACGAGCAGGATCTGAAGGACGTATTGGCCCGGTTCACAGCGGAGCGCCGGCAGTCCGTCGGTTGGCTCCGGACGCTGGCCGAGCCGGACTTCTCGAGAACCTATCAGCACCCGAAGTTCGGGCCGATTCAGGCCGGCGACATCATGGTCTCATGGGCCGCTCATGACATGCTGCACCTCAGGCAGATCGCCAAGCGGCTGTTCCAGATGGCCCAGCGGGACGGCCAAGGATTCTCGAGCGCCTACGCCGGCGAATGGAAGGCGTAGGGCATACCTCTGAACTGATCAGGCTTACGTTGTTGGGCGGCCGTCGGGCACTTGCCGCGTCTGAGCCCTGGGTTGGGCGTCCGGCCTTACGGCGTGGGCTGTCATCGTGGCGGCGACCTCCACCGCGCTCTGGCAGAAGTGGATGTGGCGGTCTGCCCCGCGACGAGTCGAGGCGATGGCCTCTACGGTGGGCCGCCAGAAATCCCCCACCAACACGACGGGGCGCGGACGGATGAACCCCTTGTTGACGTACTCCCAGATCATGCCTAACTCGGACAAGGTGCCCGTACCGCCGCGCATGAACACATAACCGCCGCAGCGGTGCATCATGATCTCGATGCGCTCGAAGAGATTGGGCGCCTCGATCACCTCGTCCAGGAACTCGTTGTGCGTGAAATCCGGGCCCCGCTTGATGAGCACGGTAGGGCAGGTCACGCCGACGGTCCGGCCGCCCGCGTCCCTGGCCCCCTTGCTGGAGGCAGCCATGATGCCGTCGTAGCCGCCGTTCAGCACCACGAAGCCGGCCCGCGCCAATTCATACCCGACTTGGTAGGCGAGCTTATAGAGGGGAGAATCGGGCAGGGCGTCATACCCGCCGAAGATACCGATGGCCTTCTTGCTGCCGCTCATGCGGATAATGTAACGGCCGGGCCGGGTCAAAGCGACACGCTCGACACGCCCCACGCTCCCGCTGCGGACCGACGGTCACTTGCCGGCCTCGGCCGTTTGTTCGTTCAGCCGCCGCAATCCGGCGCCGAATTCGATAAGGTCTTTCCATATATGTTCGCAAAAGTTGCGAAATCGTTGAGGTCAACCAGTCCGCTGCCGTTCAGGTCGCTGCACGCGAAGTCCGTGGCCGTGCACTGCTGGGCCGGACCGCTTCGCCCATAGCACACGGCGAAAGTAGCGAAATCGCTCAAGCCGACCGCGCCGCCGCTGCCGTCGATGTCCCCGCACGTATACGGGCAGAAGGCGGCACAATCGGAGTCGGCGGCGTCGGTGCTGCCGTCGCAATCGTTGTCCACTCCGTCCAGGCAGGAGACTTCGCCCCCGGGTTCGTCCGGTTCGCTCAGCGCCGGCTCGTCCGGACAGGCGTCGCAAGCGTCCGGCACGAGGTCCCCGTCGGCGTCCGGGTCACACTCGTCGGGCACGCCGTTGGTGTTGCAGTCCGGGCTCAGGCCGCAGCCGAGAAGGTTGCAGGCGCCCCCCACTTGATTGCATTCGACGTCGCAGGCGTCGTGCAGTCCATTCTCGTTGCAGTCGGTGCAGATGAAGCCGCGCAGCGACACGTCCAGATAGGTTGCATCCTGCGTGGTGTCATTCTCACGATCGTGGACCAGCCCGTGCGAGGAACCGATCGTCGGCGGGCCGCCAAGGAGATAGACGCCATATTGTCCCCGCCCCCACCCGGGGTGGCCCGGATACAGATCAAAATCGATCTCCATCCACAGATCTGCCGGTGCACCGATCCGGCCGGGCAGCGTGCGGCCCCATTCCTGTGGCCCCGGCACATAAACGACGCGCTCCTCACGAACGTACTCGCCCAGCAGCCCCGAGGGATAATCCGGCAGCAGGGTGTCGTCCGAGTTGTTGCTAAAGAAGCGGACGGTCAGGGTGGCTGGCGAGCAAGTGCCTACGGCGCGGAAGGCAACCGTGAACCGGTAAAGGGATATGGGCCCGTCGAGGTGTATGTCCTGAGCGATAGGGGCTCCTTTAGTCAGACCGATCCACGCGCCGACGCGGGCCGATTCGTTCGTGAACACGTCGGCCAGCACAGGCGGGGGATCGCAGGAATCCGGCACGCCGTCGTTGTCACAGTCCAGCTCGCACTCGTCAGGCACCTCGTTGCCGCTGCAGTCGGCGCTGGTCCCGCCGGCCACGTCGCAGATGTCCTGGACGTCGTTCCCGTTGCAGTCAAAATTCGGGTCGCATTCATCGGGCCGCATGTTTCCGTTGCAGTCCCCACTTGTGCCCGCAGACAGATCACAACTGTCCGCCGCACCGTTGTTATTGCAGTCGGGTTCGCATTCGTCGGGCATGCCGTTGCCGCCGCAATCAAGGCTGGTGCCCGCGGAGATGTCCGTCGCGTCGAAGATCCCGTTCTCATTGCAGTCTGGGAACAGGCGAACGTAATAGACGTCCTGCTCACCATTGAGAGTCGCTGCGTAGGCCAGGTGAACCTCCTCGTCGTGCGAGATCATGTCGTAGTAGTCGCCCAGCTTGTTCTGATTGGGATAACCCACGAATGGACTGAAGGAGGGGGTCACCGGGACGTTGGTGGTCCAGGTCAGGCCGCCGTCGGTGGAATAGGAGTAGTAAACCTCGGAGCGGCTGGTCGCGATATTGTTACGCGTGTCATTCCATACGGCGTCGATCCGCCCGTTAGGGGCGACCGACATGGTGCTGAACCACTGATAGGCGTTGTTGTCCTCCGCATCGTCGTTGATTCGCACAGGAGCGCTCCAGGTGAGCCCGCCGTCAGTGCTTCGCGCGAACATGACGTCCAGCGGATCGGGTGTGGAGAATCGTTGGACCGAGGCCAGCATGTAGAGATTGCCGTTGGTGGGGCCGCCGGAGTGATCCACCGCGATCCAGCACTGTCCCAGCAGTCCGCCGGGATTGGGTCCGCCGCTGAATGCCAGGGTGCCGTCGAGATCGACCGTCGTGGCCAGATCAAACGCGGGTGGCAGGCTGGAGTCCTTGATTGTGCTGGACCTGACCAGCTCCATACCGGTCCCTGAGATAAACAGAGTGCCGTCGGGCCCTACCGCCAACGTGCCCCAGATTGGAGAGCCGGGCATGGAGGCGCAGTCCTCGAAGCTCTGCCCGCCGTCGTACGACACGGTGAAGTCACCGGGGCAGGCGCTGTAGGACAGATTCCAGGCCGCGTAGATGTTGCCGTGACCGATCCCTCCCGTCCGGTCGATGGCCATCCACTGCTTGTCGCCGCCTTGGGCGAAGGTGCCGCTATCCCATGTAACCCCGCCATCAGTGGACTTGAAGACGGTGCACCAGAAAGCGCTCCCGGAGGCAGCCAGACTGTTGAAGTAGAAGTTGCCCTCCGCGTCGTAGCCCAAAACCGGGTCGGACCGGAACTGGCCGGGATCCAGAACACCGGGAAACGTCCAGGTCGTTCCGCCGTCTTGGGTGTAGGCCCATCCGGCCTGACGGAAATTCGAGGACACCGCGTCAAACTGCCGCCAGCCGATGGCCATCTTGTCGGGCTCGTTTGGGTCCACGGCGATGGAGGGCTCGTTGGCGGCGTCGCCGGGAATGTTAGCGCCGCCGGCATCGACGTTGACCTGCACACTGGTGAACGGGCCGCGGACATAGATGCTGCGTGCGCCATGCGGTGCGGGCGGCCGCTTCGGAGCGGGCATTGGGGCGTCATGCGGGCGTTCGACGTGACCCCAGACGCGAGAGGAGTCTCCCTGCCCCGCCGGCGACTCAGCCTGTTCTTGATCCTGCCCCAGGACCGGGCTTCCGTTCAGGCATGCCCCCAGCACCACCATCGCCGCAAAAACCCAGGCAGTTCTCATGAGCGCTGTCTCCTTCGGAACGACCCGGCGGGAGCCCTGACGAGCGGGAGTGGTCTCCCCGCCGACGGGCGTCTATTGGCAAGCGGGCTGTTTGCGTTCTCTTGCCCGATACTCTTCTGGGCGGTACGGCCGCAGTGGCGGGAACAAATGAGCGCGACCGCATTCCGCGTACCATTATACCAGCGATAGCGCGTCCGTCATGTATGCGCAACGAATTGAGGCCGTCACCGCGTGAAAAACCGCTCCAGACGGCACGAACGTCAGAGAGGAGAGCTGTTGACGCTCGCTCGTCGGCACTTGCGTGTGAGGGAACAAAGCCTCCCCTCCAGAGGCCCATCTCGGCGGCCTGCTGCGCAGCTCCATCCGCACAAAACGCGAATCGCGCCGTGAGCCTGTGACCTCTCGGGCCGATTCTTCGGCAACAACGCCCAGCGGCGACGAATTGACCCTCTTTCCGGCTGTGCCTATATTGCCGGTCGTTGGCGGCGGTCTCCTGCCCAACCAGTTCATGCCGGATCAACGACTACGGGACAGGAAGTGGTGATACGAGATCTGTGGCTAATGCTCAGGCCGGCCCAATGGGCCAAGAACGTCTTCGTGTTGGCCGGGCTTCTGTTCGGGGCCAAGCTCAGCGACCCCCATGCCCTATGGCTCGGCGGCTGGGCCTTCATCAGTTTCTGCCTCGTGGCCAGTTCAGTTTACATTGTCAACGACATCACGGATCGCGAGCAGGACCGCCTGCATCCCATCAAGCGGGAGCGCCCGCTGGCCCGCGGGGCCGTCTCGCTCGCCACAGCCTGGCTACTTTCCCTCACGCTGCTGTTCCTGGGCGGCGTGGTCAGCGTCGCCCTGCTGCCACGGGGATTCTGGCTGGTCCTGGGCAGCTATTGGGTCCTGATCCTGGCCTACTCCCTAGCCCTCAAGAAGCGCGTCATCCTCGACGTCATCGTCATCAGCATGGGCTTCGTGCTTCGCGCCCTGGGAGGCGTCGTGGCCGTGGACGTAGCCCTCAGTCCGTGGCTGATCGTCTGCACCTTTACTCTGTGCCTGTTCCTTGGTTTCGGCAAGCGGAGGTGTGAACTCGCGGTCATGGGTGGCGTGGAGGAGGCCATTCGGCATCGGCCCACGCTCGGTCGATACACGCCCGTGCTGCTGAACCACCTGATTAGCATTACCGCCGGCCTGGCCGTGATCACGTTTCTCCTGTACACCATGGAGGAAACCAAGCCCGCTCCGCCGTTTCCCAAGGAACTGCTTCTCTACACGATCCCGCTGGTGATTTACGGCGTATTCAGATATGCGATGCTGATCGAGGGAGGGGCCGTAACCGGTCCGACCGACATCATCATCGGTGACCGGCCCTTCCTGGCCACGCTGGTCGCTTGGGCTTTGCTGGCCGGGCTGATTGTCTACAAGGGGAACGAGATCAAGGATTTCTTCGAGCGTGAGCGGGTCGTGGCTCTGCAGAAGGACGTTGCGGCCCGTTCGCCGGTGATGCCGGCCCCAGACCAAACCGGTGCGCAGAACGTCCCGCCTTCCGTAAGCACGGTCGGGCCTGCCGGCCTATGATCCACCGAATGAATCGAAGGTAGCGTGCGGGGGTAGGGCCGTCCGGAAGTCAATCTTCCCAGAGACAAGAACAAGAACATGAACGCAAAGTCGAAGGTCGCCATCCTGAGAACCAGCCCGTCCACCGTGCTGCGCGATTACCACGATCTGATGAATCTGGCCGGTTACCAGGACGTCGTCGCCAAGGACGCCGACACCGCCCTGAAGGTCAACATCAGTTGGCACTTCTTCTATCCGGCCAGCTCCACCACGCCCTGGCAGCTCGAAGGCGTCATCCGGGCCATGAAAGCCGACGGGCACGACCCGAAGCTGATGCACGCGTGCCACAATCGCACCGTCGTGATCGACGCCCACCTGGGCGAGCGCGAGAACAAGCAGCTCAACGTGGTGGAGGCCCACGGGCTGCGCAACGTGCATCTGTATGAGGGGGAGGACTGGATCAACATCCGCGAAGCCGTTGGCGACCTGCACAAGGAGTTCCTTGTGCTCAACGAGGTCTACCCCAAGGGCTTCAACATCCCCAAGCGCTTCATCGGCGAGAACATCGTTCACCTGCCCACGGTCAAGACGCACATCTTCACCACCACGACGGGGGCCATGAAGAACGCCTTCGGCGGCCTGCTCAACGAGCACCGACACTGGACCCACCCGGTAATCCACGAAACGCTGGTCGATCTGCTGCGGATCCAGAAGAAGATCCATCGTGGCGTCTTCGCAGTGATGGACGGCACCTTTGTGGGAGACGGCCCCGGCCCGCGATGCATGATCCCGCATGTCAAGAACGTGATCCTGGCCTCGGCGGACCAGGTGGCCATCGACGCCGTGGCCGCCAAGCTGATGGGGCTGGACCCGATGGCCGACTGCAAGTTCATCCGCATCGCGCACGAACAGGGGCTCGGCTGCGGCGATGTGAGTCAGATCGAGATCGTCGGCGACCTGGAGGCCGCCCGGGAGAACTGGCATTTCGACGGGCCGTTCAAGAACATGACCTTCGCCTCCAGGATGCAGCACAAGATCTACTGGGGCGGGCTCAAGACCTTCCTGGAGTGGTCGCTGAAGACATGGCTGGCCCCGTGGTCATATATCGCCAGCGTGACCTATCACGACATGTACTGGTATCCCTTCAAGGGCAAGAGCCAGGTGCAGCAGGTGCTCGAGAGCGACTGGGGGCGGCTCTTCGCCAACTGGGAGCACCTGACGCCGACCGACGCCGGCTGGGATGATGTCGGGCCCGGTCGCGCCGCGTACGTGCGCGGCCTCGGCAAGCACATGAGCCTGGCCACGCGCCTGCTCGGCACCTGCATCAAGGAAGCCCCCGAAGTCGCCGGCCTAGGCAAAAGCACCCCCGGCGGCGCAGGATGACGCCGCCTTACGCTCCGCAACGCGCTTGGCTCGCGGTGGCAAGCCTT
>CP070685.1:1253592-1264903 GCA_020352895.1 Phycisphaerales bacterium | reverse complement strand
GCAAACGTGGCGAAGTCGTTCAAATCCACCGTCCCGATGCCGTCCAGATCGCAACAGAGCAACTCCGTCTCGCCGCAGTTCGGCGTGGGGGCGGTCAGCCCGTAACAGTTGGCGAACACGGCGAAATCGTTCAGGTCCACCGCTCCACCGCTGCCGTTCAGGTCCCCGCACACGCAGGAAGTCTCGGCGGCACACTGCACGCCCACCAGTATGAAACTCAGATACAGCGGGCCCGGCAGGAAATCACCGGCGTCCCGGTCGTACACCAGCCCCTGCGTAGAGCCGATGTAGGGCGGTCCGTTGCGTATCAGCACGCCCCCGTCCTTGTCGATCTCTACCTCCACCCACAGATCCTTAGGGAGCCACGGACGCGGCTCCACATTCATGATCATGATCTCGAAGCCCAATGGCGTATACTCCAATGACCCCAAGGCGTACTCGGCGATCAACCCGTCGGGATAGGCCGGCACGACAGTCCCCCCGGGCCCTCCCTCGAAGAAACGCACGGTCATGACGCCCGGGCTGCTCCCGGTGCTTCGATAGTGCACGTGCAACTGCTCCAACAGGGCCCGGCCCGGGAAATGGACGTCCTGGGCCACGGGCGCTTCCGTGTCCAGCTCCCCGATGTCGGGGCTGATGTTCTGAAACAGAACCACCGCAGATTCGACTTGATCAAGAATCTCGTTCCCGTTGCAGTCCTCGCATTCGTCCGGAACACCGTTCGCGTCGATGTCTGAGCTGGTCCCACCGCTGATATCCAGATCGTCGGGAATCTCGTTCCCGTTGCAGTCCTCGCACTCGTCGGGAACCTGATTGCCGTTCAGATCGTCGCTCGTGCCGGAGGCCACGTCACATTCGTCCGGAATGGTGTTCCCGTTACATTCCTCGCTGGTCCCCTGAGCGATGTCCTCGCTGTCGTGAATCCCGTTGTCGTTGCAGTCGCGATCGATGTAGTACACCCAGCAAGAAGCATAGCCGACCAGCGAACAGCCGTACTCGATGTACATGTAGCCGCCGTCACCCCACCAGCTACCCCATGAGTTACGTAGAATCCACACTCCGTCGGCCCCCATGGTGTCGTCCCATCCCACAAGCACGATGCAATGATTGACGCCCTGGTCGTTCGTGCACGCATTGAACACGCCGCCGCTGTAACCACTGAACGCGCTGTCCGCGTACACGCAGGCGGACACCGGCCCGTAGTTATAGATAGCCTGCTTGATGTCCTCGGTGGGCGGAACGCCCCCTCCGGAATACACAAACCCCCAGCCGTCAATGCAGTGCGGATGCGGATAGGGACAGTCGCACGTACCGTTCTGCGCGATGTAGGGGAAATCCGATTCCAGCACGGCCCCCGAGTCGCCGCACGGATCGGTGTACGGGCTGCCGCAGCGAAGGTGACGCAGGGCCGCGCTGTTCCATCCGCCGCCGCAATTGCCCGCGGCTGTGCAGCTCACCAGCCACTGCTCGGACAGATCCAGCCCCACACCATCAACGATCTTGATGGCGCTCTCCACGGCCCCGACCGCCGAGAATGCCCAGCAGCTTCCGCAGCCCCCCTGGTTGCGAACCGGGGTGCAGCCCCCGTAGTCGCGCCAGTCGAACGCGATCGGAAGGTCGCGAGTCCTCGTGGCCGGCATGGCCGTCGCGCCCTCGCGCCAGTTCGGCGGCTCCACCGCCCCGCACAACTGCTCCAACGGGTATTGCGTGGCCGGATTCAACGACACCGTGAAGGTCCACCCCTCCTTCCTACCGCGTTCGCGAAGTGCCTCGATGTCCTGCTGGGAAAGCTGAGCCAGAACCGGCGCGGCCCACAGCGTCAGCGCGAGCGCCGCGCCCGACACCCGCCCGATCCGAAGCCACGTGGCCCGGCCACCACGCCCGTCGGCAAGCCGCTCGTACCTGCTCGTCCGCACGGTACAACATCTCACGGTACACCTCCGTGACGAACCCCGCAGATGACATTTCCGTTTCCGCTGCACGCCTCAGCCCAGGAGACAGACGCCCGGATGTGATCAACGCCGCCACCTAGCCACTCGATCACGGAAACTGAGCCTTTACATAGTACCCTAAACCCGAACGCAAAAGCAAGTTAAAGTTCATCCGAGTGGCTTCCATCGGTGCTTCAGAGGCGGCCAAGGCGTTATCGCTGCTCGTGTAAGCGATGTGCGGACGCCATGGGAACTCCGCTTGCCCGGCGGCCACTCTTGAACTCAGACCACTCCACGCGACAATGCCTCGATGCCAACCTCCGCGGACACGTCGGCCAGCTACGTCCCGGGGCCGGCTCCGCGGGTCCACCCGCTCGTGGTCCTGCTGTTCCTGGTGTCCGGAGCCGCAGGCTTGATTTATCAAGTCGTCTGGACGCGCTACCTGACCACCATCCTTGGCAGCACCACCCAGGCCGTCTCCGCCGTCGTCGCCGCATTCATGGCGGGTTTGGCCCTGGGCGCCTTCCTGGCCGGCCGGAGCCGTTCCGCCGGCCCTCGGGCCATCCGGTATTATGCGGTGCTGGAAATCGGTGTCGGCATCTATGCCATGATCTTCCCCCTGCTCATGGCCTTCGCTGACCGCGCTTATATGGTCCTCTTTCCCCTGATCTCCGGCCAGGACGCGGCCACACTGGGCGCCAGGCTGGTGATCTCCCTGGGCCTGCTGCTTTTGCCGACGTCGTTGATGGGCGCCACGCTCCCCTTCATGGTCGTGGGTGTGGTGCGAGACGCGGACGCCGCCGCCAAGCCACTGGCCATCCTCTATGGCATCAACACGCTGGGCGCGGTCGCCGGAACGCTCTGCAGCGGCTTCGTGCTGATCCCGCTTCTCGGCCTTTCCAACTCGATGCGCGTGGCCATCGCCCTGAACCTGGGCGTCGGGCTGCTGGCCCTGAGCCTCGCTCCGAGAATCAGCGTGCGGGGCAAGGCCCTTCCTTCGACGCGCCCGCTTGCCGGCGACCTCTCAGCTGTGGCCAGACGAAGCTGGTTGTGGCTGGCGCTCGTGCTCGGCATCTCCGGCTTTGCTTCCATCGGCCTGGAAGTAGCCTGGACGCGCGCCCTGGTGATGTTCACGGGTAATTCCACCTACGCCTTCGCCACCATTCTGGCCACCTTCCTGGCCGGCATCGGCCTGGGCTCCGTGCTTTCGGCCAGGGCGAACCGCCTGGCGGGCTGCCCCTACCGGCGGTTGGGGCTTTTCCAAATGGGCATTGGCCTTGTTTCGGTGGTGCCGGCGCTCGTCCTGTCACACCTGTACTACTGGCTGGCAGGCCATTACCCCAATCTGATCAACATCCATGCCACGCATTTGTGGATCAAAGTCCTCCAGGCCGCTCTGGTCTTCTTTGTCCCCGCCCTGCTGATGGGCACGGCCTTGCCCCTGGGCCTGGCCCTGGGCTCGCGGGATCTGCACAACGCAGCTCGGGCTACAGGCTCGCTCTACGCCCTGAACACCATCGGTGCCATCGCAGGGGCACTGTTGGTCGGGTTTGTGGGCATCCCCGCCCTGGGCAGTCTCCGATGCTCCGTGATCCTGGCCGCTCTGTTCCTGCTCTCCGGTGGAGCTCTCGTACTCTTCGCCCGACAGCGCGAATCGGCCCGCACCGGGGCCCTGCCCTGGCTCATGCTGCTCCTGGCCGCGCCCATGTTCGGCACCACGCTGCTGGACCAACATCCATTGTCCGTCCTGAAGGACCCACGGCAGGAGACAATCCGAGGCAAGGATCCGACCACGCTGTTCTACAAGGAAGGGGTCAACACCCTCTCGGAGGTCGTCGAGGATCGCTTCGGGGCCCGCTCGCTCTTCATCGACGGCATCGTGCAGCTCGACTACGGGACCGACGTGCTGCGTCTTAACAGGCTGCTGGCCCAGTTGCCCATCCTCATGCATCCTGAGCCACAAGAAGTGCTTATCATCGCCTCGGGCGTGGGTGTCACCAGCGGGGCGGCACTCGAATTCTCCGACGTGCGGCACGTCACCTCGGTCGAGATCGCCGGGGAGGTCAGCGAGGCCACACCACTCTTCGCCGAGGTCAACAACAACCTGGCCGACTCCGAGAGACATCAAACTGTCATCGACGACGGCCGTCACTTCCTCAAGACCGACGAACACCGGTATGAGGTCATCTCCACTTCGGCCATCCACCCCAAGCTCAACGCCGGCAACGCCTCACTCTATCGCCGCGAATACTTCGAGCTGATCAGACGTCGGTTGGCGGCTGACGGTATAGCCTGCCACTGGATCCCTCTGGACATGTCCGAACGGGAAATCCGCGACGCGATGCACACCTTCTTGAGTGTCTTCCCTCAGGCCAGCCTTTGGTTCTCCAAGGCGGCGTCCAAGGTAGGCAAGTACGACGTGCTGCTCCTGGGCTCCAACGAGCCCCAGCGTCTGGACTATCAGGCCGTCCGCCGACGGATGACCACACCGGCCGCCCGCGCCGCCCTGAGGCAGTCCGGCATTCGCGACCCCTTGGATCTGCTCGGCAATCTCATCCTCCAGGGCCGGGACCTCCGCGATTGGGTGGGCGACGATGGCCGCATTTTCACCGACGACCGTCCCGGCCTCGAGTTCGAACATTCCGATATCGACCTCGACGCCAGCGTGGTCCTCATGATTGAGGCCCGCCGGCCGCCCCCCGCCGACCACATCGACTTCGGCGCTGACCCGGAGGAAACCCTCCGATTGGCCGCGCAGTGGGAGAGCCGGGTCCGCTTTCTGGACACCTTCCTCAACGGCGACCGGTTCGCTCTGCTCGGCGACCGCGACGCAGCCGAACGCGAATATCGCAGCGCGTGGGAGATGCGCCCGGGCGACCTCGACCTCCAGACCGCCATTCGGCAGTTCCTGGCCGACGGAACTTCGGAGCCAGGAAACTGACACCGAGCGGCCACGCTGCCATTCGACGAAACGGACGCTTACACTATGGAGACAGCAGGCCGCGGGCCTGTTGCAGCAGGGCGCCGGCGGCTTCCGCATCGCCCTGGCGGTACTTGAGCCTGGCCTGAAGCATGAGCTGCATCGTCTGTACGCGGCGGTCGATCAGCGACGCAGGATCGCCGCAGCGGCCCATCAGTTCAGCCACGCCAGGTTGGCGCCGGACCAGTTCCTCGAACGCCTCATCATCGTGATCCTCGGGCTGCTGTCGGGCCACGTCCAGAAAATACACGGCCGATTGCAGGTACTCGTAAACAGGCTTGTTGTCGGTACATACCGTTCCTCGCCCGGTCAGCTCGCGCACGTCTTCCGGCCCGAGCGCCAGACAAGCCATGAACTGATCAGGCGTGCCGATGTTCACGGCCCGCATGGCGGCGGCCACGCCGGGCTCGGCCCACCGCCGGCGCACGCCCGCGAAGGTCAACGGCTCAAGCGTGGCGATGGTCATCACGTTGTCGATCTCCGGAATGTACCAGATGTAACCGTAGGGGAACTCGGCCAGAACCGTCGAGTTGGTCAATTCCAGATACTTGTCCATCGCGTTCGGCCCCAGCGAGAAAACACCCTTCGGCTTGAGCCGCGACTTGACCAGAGCGAAGAACTCCCGGCTGTACAGCGGTGTGGACCCGGTTACCACAGACAGCCACGCCTCGTTGATGATCACGTCATACTTTTTGTCCGTGATCTCCAGGAAATTGCGGGCGTCGTCTACGATGATGTTCACGCGAGGATTGTTGACCACGTCCCCGTTGTACTCGGCGAACAGTGGCATGACCTCGACCACGGCCGGTACGATCTCCACACCATCCACGCAATCGATCGGAAACCGCTGACACGCATCCAGCGTCAGCCCTGCGGCCGCCCCCATCACCAGCACGTCCTGCGGATCGGGATGCACCAGCAACGGAATGTACGCGTTGAGCCGATCCGTCCGCGTTGCCGGCGACCCTTCGGCCACCACCACCCCGTTGATGCCCAGCGCGCGGCTCTTGAACTCCCGCCCCTGCCCGCTGATCCGTTTCTCCAGCACGGTCACCGTGGCCGAGTTGCCCTCCCGGATGTCCACCAGTTCGATCTGCAGGCCCTCCTCGGGCCGGGATTCCGGCACCAGGTTCAGCACCTCCACCGACGGCGTCCACGGCGGGATGATCACGAACGTCATCACCGCCAGCGCGGCCGCCACCACCACGCCGGCCCCCAACGCGTGCAGCGTCCCGCTCGGCAGGTAATAACACTCCCCCGCATGCACCGCGATGCGGTGCATGAGCGATTCCACGGTGCCGGACTCGATGGCCTCGCGGAACTGGGCCCGATCCACACCCGGCTCGAGCCCCCGATAGATGCAGCCGCCCGGGTCGGCATGCAAAACGTACCAGGCTTCGTTCTTGAGGCGCGCGTCTTCGCCATGCCGGTCCACGTAGGCCTGGTCAGGGTGGACCTGCACGCTCAGGTGTTCACGGGCGTCGAGGAACTTGATCAACAGCGGGAAGCGGCCCTCGAACAGTTCGGCCCGCCCCAGCAGGTCGATGCCCCATTCTTGTACGAGCTCGCTCAGCGTCCGCCCGGCCACGGGCCCTTCGGCCACGACGGACTGACCCTCCTCGAGGTCGGCCAGCTCCCACGATTCGCCGATGGGCTCGTCCGGCGGCAACACTTTGCCGAACATGGTCTCCAGGGTGCGACCGCCCCAGATCCGGCGCTTGGGAATCGGCCTGAACTTCAGCGGATGCACTTCCACCGTATGGCCTCCGATGGCTTGAAATCCCGCCCGCGGCCACTCTGGACCCGGACGCAGACTATGCGGTAAACTCCCCGCCTACGCAAGGAGGACGCAATGTCGGAATTTGCCGAGACGATCGACTTCGAAACGTTCAGCAAGCTGGACATGCGCGTGGCCCGCGTACTGGAGGTCAACGATCACCCCAACGCAGACAAGCTCATGCTGCTCAAGATCGACCTGGGTACCGAGCAGCGCCAGCTCGTGGCGGGGCTCAAGGGGCACTACCAGCCGGGCGAACTGATCGGCAAGGACATCATCGTGGTGGTCAACCTGGCCCCGCGGAAGATGCGCGGCGAACTCAGCCAGGGGATGCTGCTGGCCGCGGTCACCGATGACCAGGCCATCGTACGAGTGCTGACTACGGCCGGCGACGTGCCTGCGGGCAGTCGCGTGTCATAGGCATGGCTCTTTGCCGGACGCTGCCGTGCGGAGGCGCGGCTCCGCGTGGCGGTTTGCGTACGGTACCATCCGTGTTCTCCAGGCACCATCCCGGCCGACAAGCGGTGACCCATGGGGGGCGCCGCTGGTGGATCCAGGGTGGGTGCCGTATCCGTTAGGCAAGGTGAGCTGGTGATCGGTAGCGCGGTTCGGATGACAGTCGGGGAACGTTTGCGTGCGTGGGTTGCTCTCATGGCCATGGTGGCCTTGGCTGCCTGGTGTGTGGCACCGGCCGCGGCCGACCAGCCGCCACCCGTCGACGAGCAACAGGCGGCCGCCGAGTCCCCCGGCAGCCAGCATGACTCGGCCGACGACGCGACTCATGAACAGGCCGGCGGCCACGAAGCCGGGCCCTCCGACGCCGACGCTACCCACGGCGAAGCCGCCCACGCTGAACACGGCGAACACCCCGTGCCCAACCTGTTCTGGGTCTGGACCTTCGTGGCCATGCTGCTGTCCATCGCCATCCTCCCCCTCATACCGGCCACGCACCACTGGTGGGAGAAGAACAGCAGCAAGCTGATCGTCGCACTCATCCTGGGTTTCATCACGCTGCTCTACTACCAGTTCCGCAGCTTCGGCTTCCACGCCGAGCCGGGCTTCGCCAGCGTGCGGACCGTGCTGGATCACGCCGTCATCGTGGACTACATTCCCTTCATCGTCCTGCTGTTCAGCCTGTTTACCATCAGCGGCGGCATCAACCTCCGCGGAGACGTCCCCGCGCACCCCCGAACCAACACCCTGATCATCGCCATCGGCGGCGCTTTGGCCAGCTTCATCGGCACCACCGGTGCTTCCATGCTCCTGATCCGCCCCCTGCTCCAGATCAACAGCGAGCGTCGCCGTGTGATCCACACGGTCATCTTCTTCATCTTCGTGGTCAGCAACTGCGGCGGACTGCTGCTGCCCATCGGAGACCCGCCCCTGTTCCTCGGCTACCTGCGCGGCGTGCCCTTTCTCTGGACCTTCAACCTCATCGTCCAGTGGGTCTTCTGCGTCGGCGTCCTGCTGGTGGTCTACTTCCTGCTGGACTGCTGGGCCTGGCGGCACGAAGAGGCCAAGGACATCAAGCTGGACGAAGAGATCCGCCAGCCCATCGAACTCCGCGGCAAGAGAAACATCATCCTTCTGCTCGGCGTGGTTCTGGCAGTCGGGCTGCTGGTGCCGGGCAAGAAGCTCCCCGGAACCGAATGGATCGTGCCGGCGTCTCTGCCCCTCGTCGGCCGGTTGCTGTCGCTCCGGGAAGTCGTTCAGCTCGGGCTGGCCGGCCTCAGCATGATCATCACGCCCAAGGTCGTCCGGCAGGACAACAAGTTCGACTTCTTCGCAATCAAAGAGGTGGCCTGTCTGTTCATCGGCATCTTCATCACCATGCAAGTGCCTATCGAGATCCTCAACGTAAAGGGCCCCGAGCTGGGCATCGACTCGCCTATGAGATTCTTCTGGTTCACGGGCACGCTCAGCAGCTTCCTCGATAACGCACCCACCTACGTGGTTTTCTTTGAGACCGCCAAGACCCTGGTGCAGAGCCCGGGGCCGGGCATCATGGCGCTGCCTCACGAAGCCTTCATCAACATCAAGCACCTGACCGCCATCTCCTGCGGCGCCGTCTTCATGGGCGCGAACACGTACATCGGCAACGGCCCCAACTTCATGGTCAAGGCCATCGCCGAGCAGTCCGGTGTCAGGATGCCCAGCTTCTTCGGATACATGATCTACAGCATGGCGATCCTCATACCGATTTTCGTGCTCGTTTCAATCGTCTTCATGCGTTAAAGCCAGGGCTTACACCGCTGCCGCCGTGCCGGCAAGCGGGCACCAGGCCGATCCAAGAGAGACAACGTCCGCAAAACCTCGCCTTCCAGCCCCGCAGATGTTCACAGGCAAGGGTATTGCCAGCGGCCGCCCTCGGGCCAGCCTCACTTTACGACGGCCTGCCGAATGTTGTTGCCGGAGACGTGAATACCGGCTGAGCGAATTCCGACAATACAAGTGCTCTTTTGGCCAGAAGTCAGTGGCCGGCCGGAGGCGAAACCAGCGCCCCAGCCACACCGATCATTACACTGGGCGGTGCGATGACGAAGGGCAATACAGCCGCCATCACGGAGATCATGGCTGCGGGCGGTCGGGCCAGTCGCCTGAGCTCCGCCCGCGAGGGCTTCCTGCCCATTCCCATCAAGAACGTCCCCATCGAGGCCCTCGCCGGCATCGCCATCCACCTGCGTACGGCCGACAGAGGTGAGACCTCGGACGCCCAGGGCCCTTTCGCCCTGTATCGCAGCGTCGACGTACCTTTCACCGAACAGGACCGCGCCAGGCTCATGGCCAATGGGGTTCGATTCCTGTACATTCCCATCGCCGACCAGCGTGTCTTTCGCGAGCAGATCGAGACCCGCCTGACCGACATGGTCCACAGCCCCACTCTAGCCGTCTCCGAGGTATCCGCCCTGATCTACGAGACGAGCGTCGAGCTGGTCAACGAACTGCTCGCGGACCCGGACTACAACGCCATATCCCCGCGCCTGGAGCGCGTCTCGCGAGCCGTCACCACACTTGTCATCGATAACGCTTCGGCTTTCGCCCATCTGTTCACGGCCTCATATCACGACTTCTACACCGCCACGCACATGGTCAACGTGGCCACCTGGATGGTGCCGGTCGCATACACGGTGGGCTACACCGATCCCGACGAGCTTACCGATATCTGCAAGGCCGGGCTGCTCCATGACATCGGCAAGGTCTACGTTTCCGAGCAGACGCTCAACAAGCATGGCCCCCTGTCCGACGAGGAATGGGAACTGCTCAAGACGCACACGCAACGCGGTCTCGAACACCTGGATCAGTTCGAGTCGGTGCCCGGTCTGGTCAAGACGGTCTGCCATCAGCATCACGAGCGGCTGGACGGCAGCGGGTACCCCCTGGGGCTCCGCGCCGATCAGATTCACCCCATCAGCAGAATCTGCGCCCTGGTCGATTCCTTTGATGCCATGACGGCCTTCCGTCCGTTCAAGGAGCAGACGCTGAGCGTCTCCCAGGCGGTGGACATCCTCAAGCAGGAGACGCCCAATAGATACGACCCGCGGATCGTGGAGGCGTGGCTCGCTCTCCTGGGTACCGTGGCCCCCGTGCAGGACGGCGCCATCCCGGCCGGGGTGCCTGCGCTGTCCGCCGAGGGGCACGATGCTGGCGAACCTCGCCCTGAACTGAGGCAGCATCCACGCTCGCCTCTCTTCTGTCCCGCCCGCGTCCATGTTCTTGAGAAATCCTCCACCGTGCTCGTCGAGGGCCGCGGTGTGCAGGTCGTCGCCCACAACATTTCCCGCGGAGGCATGGCCTTCCTTACCCAGATGCCCATTCCGGTCGGCCAACTCATTCGAGTCTATCTCCACATCCGTGAATGGTCCCGCCATTTCCTCGAGGGCGAGTGCGTCCGGTGCCACTCCTACCGCGAGGGCTGGTATCAGGTCGGGATGCGCTTTACCCGCCTCCCGCAGTAGCGGCCGTCCTGCTCTGGATCCCTGCTTCCCTGTGCCCTTCCGTTCTGCTAACATCGCGCGTGTACTGGGCGGCCGGCACACTGCCACTAGGCGGAACCGCCCGGGACGGAATCCCCGACACGACAACCGCGAACGAGGCTCGCTCATGTCCCATTCCAGCGCCGTCGCCGTCAGCACCGTGCACGACGTCACGGTCGCCAAGATTACCGCCGCTTCCATCCTGGACGCCGGGCAGATCGAGCGCATCGGCAACGACCTCGCCGCCCTCGCCGACCACCCCCTCATCCGCAAGATCGTCCTGGACATGGCCGCCACCACGCACCTCTCCTCCTCCGCCTTGGGCATGCTCATCGACGTGCAGAAAAAGTGCGACGCCACCGACAGCAAGATGACCATCTGCTGTCTCAACCCCTCACTCCGCCGCATCTTCAAGCTGTCCAAGCTCGACAAGATGTTCACGTTCGCCAAAGACAAGAAGAAGGCCCTCGAAGCCTTCGGCGCCCGTGGGGAGGCATAGCAAGTCCTTCCGCCGGAAGCATGGCGCTTGCTCCAGTGAAGTCTTACTTCTATTAGGCGGCCTTGCCGGGCCGATTTCAGCCTCTCCTGAGGATTCTCCTCACGCACCTTGTCTCGGGGGTATAATGAGCCTCGACAGCTAACACTCCTA
>CP070685.1:1252450-1253492 GCA_020352895.1 Phycisphaerales bacterium | reverse complement strand
CATCCGCATGGCCTCGCGCACGTTGTCTTCGGTGATCCGCCCACGCCCACGGAGCTTGTGGAAGACCTCGTTGAACCGATCTGTCAGGGTCTCGAACAAAGCCGCTGACTCCAGGATTCAGGCAGGCACCCGGCCCGCAATCCATCCATCATAGGGCCTGGGTTGCGCCGTTCAAGGAGCGGCCCGGACGGCGGCGCGTGCCGCCTCGGGTATGGGCCTAATGACTGCGGACGGGCGAACCTGCGCCTCAGCGAGGACGAGGTCGGGAAGATCCCTTTGCCACCAGGTATACGCCGGCCAGCACGCACAACCCGCCGGCCAGGGCCGACAGCGTGACCGGCTCGCCAAGCAGCGATGAGGCGATACCGATGGTCACGAAGGGTTCCAGGTAGATGTACGAGCCGCTGCGCGTCGGACCGTGCTCGTCCACAGCGCGGAACCACAGGTAATACGCAAGCCCGTTGCAGACCAGGCCGAGAAAAGCCATCACCGCCATGCCCTTGAACGATAGCCCGGCGGCGGTCACAAGCCCGGTGCCCGCGGCCGGCCCGGCCAGCACCACGGCCGCCACGAACAACACCGGCGTGGTGATGCGCAGCGAGCCGTTGCGGGCCACAGGACCGGCCGCCACGAGCGTGTACACCGTCCAGGTCAGACACGACGAAAGCTGGAGCAAGTCGCCGAAACGTGCCCGGCTGAAGTCGGGCGGTTCCTTGAGCGTCACCAGCAACACGCCGCTGGTAGCAACCGCCACGCCGATCCAGCCGCCCACCCGCAATCCCTGCCGCAGAAACAGCCACGCCCCCACCGCGATCGTCACAGGAATGAACGCGATGATCCAACTCGTATGGATGGCCGTGGTGTGTTGCAGGCCGAGCGTCTGAAGCAGCAGATGCCCGCCCAGCACGACGCCGAGGAACAGGCACACGCCCCGGTCGCCCGCCCGGGGAAGAACCGGCGACCGACGCAGCAGACAGATGGCCATCAGCACGCCCGTGCCCAGGGTCAGTCGCGACGCCACCAGCCCGAACGGCGTGAAACA
>CP070685.1:1251260-1252350 GCA_020352895.1 Phycisphaerales bacterium | reverse complement strand
GGCTTCGAGTGTCCCAAGGACATTCTTGTCCTCGACGGTCTGGTCTGGCTTGGAATCATGATGGGGAGCAAGGACGGCGGGACCTGGACGGGGCGGAATCTGCACACAGGCGAGATCGAACGCCAGTTCAAGCCTCGCAAGGACATCTATTGGTTCCACCAACGCTGCCATCGCTCCAAGGCGACGGAGCGGTACATCATCTCAGGCCGCACAGGCATCGAGTTCATCAGCCCGAAGACCGGCTGGGAATCGATGAACCACTGGGTACGCGGGGCCTGCATCTACGGAGCCATGCCGGCAAACGGCCTGATCTATCAGCCGCCGCACCCCTGCGCCTGCTACGTGGAGTCGCTGCTGCGCGGATTCAACGCGCTCGCCCCTGCCGCGCCTGAGGCCGAGCCGCCGGTTCGGGCGTCGGAGAGACTGGAGAAGGGCCCAGCCTACGACACACCGGTCGCGTCGTCGCCTCCGCCGGCCGGGCCGTCCGACGAGTGGCCCACATTTCGCCATGACAATGCCCGGAGCTGCGTCTCCAGGTCAGCGCTTTCCCCCCATCTGAAGGCGCGGTGGTCTGCGAAGATCGGCAACAACCTCTCGGCCATGACTGTTGCGGAGGGAAGACTGTTCGTAGCCGACAAGGACGCGCATGTGCTCCACGCGCTGGATGCGGCGTCGGGGCAGCAGGTGTGGAGGTACATCGCCGACGCACGTATCGATTCGCCTCCGGCAATCGCACACGGCCGAGTGCTCTTCGGATCAAGAGACGGTCACCTCTATTGCCTGAATGCCGCAAGCGGCGCACGAATGTGGCGTTACCGTGTCGCGCCGGTCGAGCGCTACCTGCTCGCCAGGGAGCAGTTGGAATCCGTCTGGCCCGTCCATGGCAGCCCTCTTGTGATCGACCAAAGGGTCTACTGCGTGGCCGGTCGTTCGGCTTTCCTGGACGGCGGCCTGCGACTGGTATGCCTCGACGTCAAGACCGGCAAGCTGCTGCATGAGGAGGTTCTCGACAAAACAGACCCGACCGGCGACGGCCTGATCGAGGACAAGATGGTCAACCGGACCCTGCCGGCAAGCAACCCCGACATCC
>CP070685.1:1250054-1251160 GCA_020352895.1 Phycisphaerales bacterium | reverse complement strand
ATCATCTTCTTCTTTCTGCCGGTGATGCTGGTGTACGTGTGGTCGACACACACGCTGGCTCCGGGCAAGCTGCGGGCGCGGCTTCAGGAAATGTGTGACCGCATCGGGCTGCGCTACCGGCGGATTCTGGTGTGGAACAGCGGCGGGCAGGTGACCAACGCGGCCGTGACGGGGTTGTTGGCCCCGGTGCGATACATCATGCTGTCCGACGGGCTGCTGGAGACCATGCGGGAGGAGGAGATCGAGGCCGTGTTCGGCCACGAGGCCGGGCACGTCAAGCACCACCACCTTGTGTTCTTTCTGTTCTTCGCGATTCTGAGCATGTGTCTGGCGGGCGGGGCGGCCCTGCTGCCGGTGCGCCTGGGATGGGTGGAGGCCAGGGACGTGCAGACGCAGCAGACGATCATCCTGATCGCTCTGGCGGTCATCTGGGCATTCGGGTTCGGGTGGGTGTCGCGGCACTTCGAGAGGCAGGCGGACCTGTACGGAGCGCGGAGCCTGATGCCCCGGCTGAACGAGAGTGACGTGTCATGCCACGTGCATGGCACCGGGGACGATACTCGGGGCGATCCGCCGGACAGGTTCGCGGTGGCGGCGGAGTGTTTCGCGCGGGCCCTGCTGCAGATCGCCGACCTGAACGGCATTCCGCCCGAGGCGAGGAGTTGGCGGCATTCGAGCATCGCCAGCCGGGTGGAGCAGTTGCGGCGGTTCGCCCGGGACCGGGGGGCGATGGCCCGCTTCGACCGGAGGCTGCTGATCATCAAGGTGGGTCTGTTCGCGGCCACGGCCATCGCCTGCGCCGCGGCGGCCAAGATCTACTGGCCATGGTGAGGGCTGAACGATCTACGGGGACCTGGCCCTATTCCGTTTAAACGCCGGTCGAATGGCACGCAAACGCGCCGTTGCTCGTGGTTCCTGCGCGGCCCGGCGCGGGCGGCGCGGGGTGACAACGTGGCGTCGGACGGCTATACTCTCGGACGATAAGCCGATCTCAAGGTAGACCGACGCGACGCGGTCCCTAAGCATCGGGTAGATCGCTTTTCCCTTTTCAAAACTCATGGTGTTTCAGTAACGCCGTTGGGAAATCAGCGCTGCGAAAGGACATC
>CP070685.1:1248832-1249954 GCA_020352895.1 Phycisphaerales bacterium | reverse complement strand
ACGGGCGGACGCGATGCGCGACCTGATCGCCATGGGGCCGGACGCGCTGCCCATGTTGCGGGAGGCCGCCGAGGCAAACGATATGGAGATCGCCCTGCGAGCCGAGGAGGTGATCCGGGTATTCGAGCAGGTCATGTTCGCGGGTGCGACGGTGGAGTTGACCGCCGAGCCCAGCGCCGCGCGTTGGGACCAGCCATTCACCATAAGGGCGAGCATCACCAACAACTCATCGGAACCGTGCAGGACTCCGTTCGCTCCGGCGGAGCATGCCCCTCGGCCGACCAGCCCCGAAGCTGAACAGGTCGGCGCGCTGCTGGACCTGGCGGATTACCTCGTCGTGAAGGGACCGGACGGGCGTGTGATCAGACTGCACACAGAGCCGATCGACGAGGACCTGGCCGTGGAAACGGCGGTGCGCTGGCGGGTGGAGGCCGAGCCGGTGGGAAGCCTGGACGGCGGCGGGACGCTGACGATCAGAATCGACGACTTGAACCGCGGATGGGCGCGGTATCGGATGCTGGAAGCGGGTGAATACACCGTGCAGTTTGTCTGCGAACCGCAATGGGGCGACATGGAGCTGGTCAGGAGGCAGGTGGGACGGGTAGCGAGCGAGGTCATCCGGATTCGTGTCACGGAGGCGGCGCCGGAGGTGATCCGAAAAGCGGAACGACCGCTGGCCGGCGAAGTGAAGCTGAATGCCGAGGAGTACGTGGCATATATCACGAACACCTGGGACCGCCCACTTTTTCTGAATACGAACTGGGGAAGCGAACCACGCCGACACGCGATGCTGACCTGGTATCTCCGGACCGAGTCGGGGCAGATGTTCGAGCACGAACCGTTTCCGGAGAGGGAGGCGTTCTCCCTGGAAAGGATTGTGCCGCTGGAGCCGGGTGAGCGGGTGGCGGTGGCGCAAATCACGCGCGAGGCAGCTGCGGCCGCGGTCGGGCAGGCGGACAGGCTGGCGGTGGAGGGCCCGCACGGCTTCGTGTACGCCAATTTCCTTCGACGGGGCACGGCGCGGCCGTCCGAATGGAGTGGTCTGCCGGAAGACCGCGAGGCATTCGAGCGGATTGCCCGAGAACTGCCCCCGCACATCTTTACGGGCAGGGCACATTGTGT
>CP070685.1:1247607-1248732 GCA_020352895.1 Phycisphaerales bacterium | reverse complement strand
GAGACCGAGGTGGCCGTCGCCAACGAAGATCAGGAGACGCCCGTTATGGACACGCAACTGACGGAGGAAACCTCGGGCCTGGACGCGGAAACGCATGCTAAGTACGAGAAGATCAAGCGCGGTGAGCTGCACCTGACCGAGTTGCAGCAGATGACCGTGGCCGATCTGCACGAGGTGGCCAAAAAGGAAGGCCTCTCGGAGTACACCGGGCTGAAGAAACAGGATCTCATCTTCAAGATCCTCAAACAGCGCATTCAGCAGAACGGCCTGATGTACGGTGAGGGCGTGCTGGAGATTCTGCCGGACGGGTTCGGCTTTCTCCGCAGCCCGGAGTACAACTACCTGCCCTGCCCGGACGACATCTATGTAAGCCCGTCGCAGATTCGCCGCTTCGGTCTTCAGACCGGGCATGTGGTGGCCGGCCAGATTCGCCCGCCGAAGGAGTCGGAGCGCTACTTCGCCCTGCTGCGCGTGGAGGCTATCAACTACAGCACCCCCGATGCCGTCACCGAGAAGACCAACTTCGAAGACCTCACACCGCTGCATCCCGAGGGCCGCTATATCCTGGAGACCACGGCGGAAGAGCTGAACATGCGTATTGTTGACCTGGTCACACCGATCGGCCGGGGACAGCGCATGCTGATCGTGGCTCCCCCGCGCACGGGCAAGACCGTCCTCCTGAAGAAAATGGCCAACGCCATATCCGCGAACCACGGCGACGTGTTCGTGATCATTCTGCTGATTGACGAGCGGCCGGAGGAGGTCACCGAGATGGAGCGTTCCACCTCCGCCGAGGTGATCAGCTCGACCTTCGACGAGCCGGCCTCACGTCACGTGCAGGTGGCTGAGATGGTCATCGAGAAGGCCAAGCGCATGGTGGAGTACGGCCGTGACGTTGTCATCCTGCTGGATTCCATCACACGACTGGCCCGCGCCTACAACACCGAGGTCCCGCATTCAGGCAAGATTCTCTCCGGCGGTGTGGATGCCAACGCCCTGCAGAAGCCCAAGCGCTTCTTTGGAGCGGCCCGCAACATCGAAGAGGGCGGCTCGCTGACCATCATCGGCACGGCCCTGGTGGATACCGGCTCGAAGATGGACGAGGTGATCTTCGAGGAGTTCAAG
>CP070685.1:1246373-1247507 GCA_020352895.1 Phycisphaerales bacterium | reverse complement strand
ATCGAAGCGGGGACCGTAGTTGGCGAACGGGCCGCCATGGATTTCCAGAATGAGCGGGTACTTCCGTGAGGGTTCGAAGTCCGGCGGCTTGATGATCCATCCCTGGATTTCACGGCCGTCGATGGCCGACGGGTAGCGCACTTCCTCGACGGCGCCAAGCCCCTTGTGGCCTAGCAGGTCGCGGTTGACGGCGGTGATGACGTTCACGTCGCCGTTGTCGCGGGAGCCCACGGCGATATCACCGGGGATCGCGGGCGTGGTGTAGTTCATGGCGAACTTGCCGTCCCGGCCGACGGAGTAGGCGGCTCCGCCGTACGCGCTGGCCCGCCCGCCGAGGTTCTCGGCAAGGGTTTGCATCGTGGCGTCCAGATTGCAGAAGCCGAGCTTGGAGACGCCGCGGTCCGTGAACAAAAAGTAGATGCCGCTGCCGTCCGGCGCCCAACGTGGGCTTCGTGCGTCGCGGTCCAGACCGCCGGTGAGCACACGCGGTTCGGTGCCGTCGCGATTCATCACGTAGAGCCGCGTAACCTGATAGCCCTGGTACTTGTCGTCGAAGCCGGTGTAGGCGATGAGCTTGCCGTCCGGCGAGACGGCCGGGCTGCTGTCCGGCCCCTGCCGATCCGTCAGTGCCCGCACGGCGCCGTCGGCGACGGCGAACTCGTAGACCTCGGTGTTAAGCGGGTCGTGCTCGAAGTCCCCGTGGCGGTTGGCCGAGACGAGCAGGTGCTTCGAGTCCGGCGTCCAAACGGCGTGAGCGCGCTGGAAGCCGTAAGTCCCGTGGTTGAAGTCGCCGCTGGAGAGTTGCCGCGGCGTGCCGGGTTCGGCTGGCATGACGAACAGGTGGGTGTAGCCGGGCTTGAGATAGCCGCGCCGGTCGTAGCGGTAGAGCAGCCTGTCGATGACCTTGGCGGGTTCGGCCCAGGTGGCCCCCTCCGGTGCCTTGGGCATCTTGACGATGGTGGGCGCCTCGGCCGGCACTAGGCTGAAGAAGGAGATCATCTTGCCGTCCGGTGAGAAGGCCAGGCCCTCCGGCGGGAAGACGAGGTTGGTCAGCTTGGCCGTCTGGCCGGTGTCCATCCAGCGCAGGTAGATCTGGGGCGAGCCGTCGCGGTCGGAGATGAACACCAGTCTGTC
>CP070685.1:1245125-1246273 GCA_020352895.1 Phycisphaerales bacterium | reverse complement strand
GGGTGCCCGAACGACCCGGACAAGATCGATCCGGGGATCTGCGGCTGCGGCGTGCCCGACACCGACACCGACGGAGACCAGACGCCGGACTGCAACGACGGGTGCCCGAACGATCCGGACAAGGTCGATCCGGGCCAGTGTGGCTGCGGTGCTCCCGACACCGATTCGGACGGCGACGGTACCGCAGACTGCAACGACCAGTGCCCGAACGAGCCGGCTCTGGTGGTGCCGAGCGAACCGGGTCTCGAGGTCAGTTGCGCCGACGGAGTCGACAACGATTGCGACGGAGCGACCGACCAGGCCGATCCGGATTGTACGGGATCGGCCTGCAAATGCGGTGATCTGGACGGCGATGAATCGGTGGACCTTGGCGACTTCGCCACGCTGGCTACGTGCTACGGAATGAGCGGGCCCGCTGCTGACTGCTCGGCGGACGAGTTGGGGTGCAGTGACCTGGACGGCAACGGCGTGGTGGAGCTCGGCGACTTCGCCACGTTTGCGATTATCTTCGGTCAGCCGGCTAGCGACTATCCGCCGAACTGCGGGTAAGCGAGCCTGTGACGTCGGCGACGGCCGGTCGATCGTAGCCGGGGAGGCGCGGCCGTTCCCGTCGGACACAAGCGCTACGTCATTTACCAGATGATTCACGACCGGGGATAGGGCGGGGGTACGAGGGGCCCGCTTGAAAGACCTGGGTGACTTTGCCGCGTTCGTGCTGCTGTGCGGCATCGTATGGACTGGGCTGCCACCCGATTGCCTTCCGTAGGTGGAAGTCTGAGGGAGTGTTGGGGGAGCCTGTCGCGGAGGCGGCCTGGCCGGTCGCCCCACTCGCGATCGGGCCCGCTTGTCCGCGGTACGGCCGTGGTTTCTGCGGGTGGGCAGCGGACACTGTGCGGGCCGCCGGGATTCCCAGCGTACAATGAGGATTTGCGGGCGTGTGAGTTATGGGCGGGCTCAGTCGTAACTTGTGGTCTGCGGAGGCCTTGTATAGCCTAGAGTGAGCTGTTGCGCTGCACAAGGGGGACACGCTACTGAATGAGGAGCCGCGGGATGGGTGAGCCTCCGCCCCGATCAACGATCGCTTTGGTCTCCCGGATTCGTGAGGGGGACCGCAAGGCGTTCAATGAGCTCTTCGGGCGATACCTGAC
>CP070685.1:1243874-1245025 GCA_020352895.1 Phycisphaerales bacterium | reverse complement strand
GAGGCGGTTCACCAGGCTGGGCCCGTGCGGGACGCCTTCGGGGAAGACGCCGATAGCCGAGAGGTTGCGCACCTCGTACGCCCGGTAGTTCTCCATGTCCTGCGGGTGCAGATCGCCCAGGGCGCGGGTCTTGGCAAGCCACTGAGGGGAGGATTCAAGCCGAAGCGGATCCGAGAACCCCATGGCGATCGCCTTCTTTCCGTCGTCCGCCGCCGTGCCCGTGTGGAAATTGAACAGCACCTGATGTGTCTTGTGCTCGCCGCTGCGGAGGGGAAACCTCGCCGCATACCTGCCGGGAAACAGGCCGATCTCGATCGCGCCGTCCGCGTCTGCAACGAGCGCTTTCGGGTAGTTCTGCCAGAAGTCCTCGATGCAAACGGTCAGCCCCTTCCCAGTACTGGATAGGTCAATCCAGCCGAGCGCCCGGTGGCCCCTGGCTACTTCGACACCTGCAAACCATGTCCGGTAGCCTCGAAAGGTCACGTAGCTGTTGGGCCGGGGATGACACCGTGGCGTACGGTAGCGGTCCCAGTTCTCACCGCCGCTGGAGTCCTGGTATATCTCGGTCCTCGCAGTCAGCGGGGTTACGTGGGGTTTGCGACGCACGTCGCCACCGGCACAGACGCGGGTACGCCGACTCAATAGCAGCGGCAGGCGGAGGACCATCTCGTTGAAGAAGACACAGTTGATGCCGCCGATATCGGCATTTCGAGCATTGCCGGTCGACGTGCGGCCCCCGTGATTGTTGTTTTCCAGGGTGAATGCCAGTTTTACCCGTCCGCTGCCCGCATAGAAGTGATACCACGCCGTGTATTCAAGGATTGGCGCTGCCGCCGAACCGAGAGCGCCCTTCAAGCGGATCACGCTCCTCAGGGGACCCCGTTCCAATACGGTCGCCTCCTGAACGGGTGCGCTGGCGGCCGCGTGGCCATCGGGGATCGTGCGAAAGGTGTAGACGTCCCCCTGTGCCGGCCATGCGTAGGGCAGCCACGCGTCGCGGGGGATGGTGATCAGGGCGTCTGTGCTTGTGAAGTCTTTCGCATAGGTCCCGCGGCCTACGCTGCGCCTCGTGCTGTCGGTCACGTCGTATTCGCGAGGAGACGTGAAGCGTAAGGTGTAATCCTGCAGTCCTGCGTTGGGGGAGCAGGCCA
>CP070685.1:1242613-1243774 GCA_020352895.1 Phycisphaerales bacterium | reverse complement strand
CGGCATGAGCGAGCCGACCTTGGGATTGACGTTGTCGCCGATCTTGGTCTCGCCGTGCAGGGTGAGCAGACCGCCGGGCCACAAGCCCATCCGGGCGGTGTCCAGCTTGAGGTAGTAGTCGAGAGAGCCCGAGTACCGAAAGGCGTTGTTGGTGTCCCTGCCGCCGTGGGCGTTGCCCTGCAGGAGCTGCGTGAAGTCGAGCTCGAACAGGACGCCCTGTTCCGCCAGCTCCGTTCGCGCCCCGCCCCAGTCGCCGGTCAGGTACTTGCGATGCCACAGGTCGCCGCCGTAGTCGGGCAGCTCCTGGATGAGCGAGGGCATCCCGGCCGGCTGCGTCGTCGCGGTGGCTTCTTCACCGGAAGCCGGATCGCTCTGAGCCTTTGCCAAGCCGCTGCAACCCAGGACCGCTACGATTGTCCAGACTCGCCATTGCATAACGGGATCTCCTCTCCAAGTAGGCTTCAAGCGGGGTCTGGTCGTCCACGTATGCGCCTGAAGCCTCTCAGCGAACTCAACGGCCGCGTGCCGGTTAGTCTACTTGCCTTGCGGCCATCGCGGTAGCGTATGCACCGCGCGTATTCTCGCTCACGTCCGCGCTGAGACGTCATGGCGTCTGGCACGTCACCGTTCCCTGGGCTTTTTGCACCGCCGATGACGCTCCACTTCCGGGGCTCCCGGGATGCAGGCCATCTCTCGTCATGACCGTCGCCCGTCGGGAACTGCCCGTCCGTTCGCTTACTGCCGCCCCAGCGCGGCCCTCAGTGCGTCCTCCGGCTTGACCAGGCGATCCGCATTGTTTGGGTCGTCCGCGATCGAGAGCAGCACGCCCTTGACCTCGCCGTTGAAGTGGTTGCCGACCGGGCCGTAGTCCGACGATACCGGAGCGCCCGAATCTACGCCCACGTCGCAGCCGTCGTCCGCGGAGAAGACCATCGCCAACGTCGCCCCGATGTCCCCCTCGCCCACCTTCTCGCCGTCCACATACAAAGTCGCTTTGCCACCCTTGCCCAGGCCGCCGCCCGCGTAGGCGAACTCCATGCGTACCTGGTGCTGTCCTGCGGGGAGCGCGTCCCCGGACTCGACGAAGAAGTGCTTGAAGCCGCCCCAGTTGTAACAGTACTTGAGCTTGCCGTTCTTCGCGTAGAGGCTCCAGCCGCCGAT
>CP070685.1:1241330-1242513 GCA_020352895.1 Phycisphaerales bacterium | reverse complement strand
CCGTAGATGTGAACCGGCACGATGGCTTTGGTCTGCGGCGTGATCTTCGCCTCGATCTGGGACACGTCCATGTTCCAGGTTCGCAGGTCGGCGTCCACCAGCACCGGCACCGCTCCCAGGTGCGATACGCAGTGAATGGTGGCAATCATGGTGAACGTGGGCATGATCACCTCATCGCCGCATCCCACACCCAGCGAGGCCAGGGCCAGGTGCAGCGCCGTCGTGCCGCTCGTCGTGGCGATCGCACAGCGCGTGCCCACCTTCTCGCCGAACAAGCTCTCGAACTTGTCGATGAAGCTGCCCGCCGACGAGATCCAGCCCGACTCCACGCACTGCTGGACATACTCCATCTCCCGGCCATCCAGCACGGGTTCGCACACCGGGATGATCCTGCCCAGGTTCTGGCTGATGGGAATGCGCCCGATGCTCAGTTGTAGCGGAGGGTCCTGCGCGGGAATGACGGCGGCCCGATCTCCCAGGTCCTTCACGTCGATTTTGGCGGGTTGGAGCATGATCCTGACGTCCTTTCTATTGGCCCAGGCGTAACCTGATCACGAGCCAGAAGTACCTTATACCATTTCGGCAGAATTCCAGCATCGAGCCAGTGGTCTTCGACTCTCCCCAGGCCCTCGGCTCGAAGGTGTAGGGGACTTCGCAGATGCGTGCTCCCCGGCGACAAAGCCGCCAGAACATGTCGATGCAGTACTCGCCGTAGTGGCCGCGCAGTTTGAGGCCGTCAAACGTCTTCTTCCACGCCGCGATGAAACCGCTCGTCTGGTCGCGAATGCTGCTGTTCAAGACCATAGCGGCGAAGCCGCAGATCATGCGACTGGCCGTTCGGGCCGTCCAGGAGTGGCCAGCGTCGCGGCCGCCCGGCACGTAGCGGGAGCCGGCCGCCAGGTCGTGGTCGGCCAGGCGGTCCAGTAACGCTGGCAACACCGCCGGAGGCATGGACAGGTCGCAGTCCATCCACGCTAACACGTTGCCCCGGGCCTCGGTGATCCCCCGGTTCAGGGCGGACGTAAGCCCGCGCTCGGTGGTCCGATCGATCAGTCGTATCTTGGGGTCGTTCGCGGCGCGCTCGCTCACCACCTGCCAGGTGCCATCGGGGGAGTGGTCGTCCACGACAATGATCTCGTGCAACTCGGCAACGTGGCGTTCGATCTGTTCGATCAGCGGGATG
>CP070685.1:1239990-1241230 GCA_020352895.1 Phycisphaerales bacterium | reverse complement strand
TGGAATATCGTCTACGATTCGACGGCGTCACGCATCAGCTTTCGAACCAAGAAGGCCAGGGACGTGCGGACGATTGATTTGGGGGAGCTGGATTTCGCCTGCGGGACGCCGGTGACAGTGCTGGACATGAACGCGAGATTGTCGGGCGACGTGACCGGGCAACTCGAGGAATACACGCCCGATGGGAACCGGGCCCTGGTCGCCCGGTCGTACGGGGAGACGCCCCCGCTGGAGGGGATGCCGGAGATGATCGTGGAGATGAGCGCGCAGTATCCGGAGAGCACCGTGTGCCAGGCGCAGGAGGAGGCCGTGGCGGTTGAATAGCGGTGTGGCGCGAAAAACGGCCGAGACGGTCCGCCGGGGGCGGCGGAGGCGGGGGACTCACCTGCGGGAGGCAGAATCACGGTCAAGGGGAGCGGGGGGAGAGACCGATAAGAGAGTGTCATGCGACGCTCTCACGGCCATTTGGGGCGCTGGGTACCTCGTGCCGCGCTGACGGGGATGTTCCTGTGCGCCGGCTCGACGGCGCTCGCGAGCCCGGTGCCCGGGGTGCAGTCGGTATCCACTTCTCAATTGCGGATTGTCTACGAAGTAAACCCGGAAGCGTTGCCTCTGGAGTCGGTCACGTTGTGGTACACGACGGACCTGGGGCAGACCTGGGAGCGGTATGGAGACGATGATGATTTGCGGTCCCCGATACCGTTCGAGGCCGCGGATGAAGGGCTGTATGGGTTCTACCCGGTGCTGCGGAACGCAATGGGAGTATCGTCGCCGAACCCGGCTTCGGGAACGAAGCCACTGCAGCAGGTGCTGGTGGACCTGAGCCGGCCGCTGGTGCAGGCGCACTCAGCGGTGATCAGGGAGACCGAGGGCAAACCGGTGGTCCGGGTTCGGTGGACGGCCTATGACGCGCATTTCGGGCCACGGCCGATCACGCTGGAGTATCGACCGGTACAGGAAGCCCAATGGCGGACGATCGCCCGGGCCGTGGCCAACGAGGAGCGTTACGAGTGGGAGGTGCCGCAGGGCATGGTCGGCGAGGTGGTTATCCGGCTGACCGCGCGGGACTCGGCGGGTAACGTGGCGACGGCGGCGTTCAGCCCGGTGGAGATTGACTTCATCGAGCCGATGGAGCCTGAGGCGGACGAAGTGGAGGCTGCGGCCGAGGCCGTGCCGCCGGGGGCAGCAGAGGTGAGCGTGGCTGAGGCCCAGGAGTCCCTAGGGCCAGAAGAGACGGCGC
>CP070685.1:1238609-1239890 GCA_020352895.1 Phycisphaerales bacterium | reverse complement strand
GCGGGTCACGTCGAGCTCGACCAGAATCCACTCTTTGAACCCGAGCGGTCCGGGAACAGTGATCGACGCCAGGAGTGTTCCCGTTTCGGGCGTGCCAGCGTAAAAGCTGACCGTCGGATCGCTCACCGGCGTCCGCCCCAGGTTTCGCAACGTGGCGGTCACTTGCACGGTGGACCCTGGCGCAGCGTGTTGCTCCGAGGCCGTCAACTGCGGGACGAGGGCCGGGTCCGACCCCGGATCGATGACAAAGGCCTCGACGGGATCGTTGCCGCCCGCCAATTCCACCGTGTCGAAGACTTTTGAAACTGCCACCGGCGCGGGGGCCGCGGTGCCCCCCACGTCTATAGGAGCCCGGCTTACGTTGCACACAGCGGCCTGCCCGAGACTGTTGACGGCCAGAGCCTGCTGCCAGTGCTGGCGGCTCTCGTTGGTCACATAGAGCGGATCCGAGAAGGCCGTGCCTCCGGGGGCCTTCTGCATGAGGGCCTGTTGACCGAGCGCCGCGTTGGTACCGGCCTCCCCGAAACGGCGGAACAGCAGCAGGCTCTCGCCATCGTCACCGATCACCAGACGGGGGCGCTCGGCTCGGATCGGCAAGCCGTCTTCCAGCAACGGACTGGAAGACCAGACCCCACCGCCGTCACGAGAGGCGAAGTGCAGCGCGGCCTGGTCCGTAAGCGCCCCCGTATCACTGATGCCGTCGCCGTCCTTGCCGCGCACGGTCATGGCCAACTCCACAGTCGTGTCGAGCGGGTTGATGGCCACACTGGGCAACTCCGCGCCCGCGGGAAGAGCGGAGGGGATGTTGACCACCCAACCGCCGGTGAGATGCTCCGCTACCGCAATGAAGCGATCGGCATTGGTGTTGAGATCGCTGTCGCCCTCGGCGCTCCACGCCAGCACGGCTGTGCCGCCGGATCGCGCCACGCTCACCTGCGAGTCGGACTGAAGGGCGTTGAGGATCTCCATCGGATCCCATGAGCTGGTCGAATAATCATAATTCCTGACGGCGATGCGCAGATCGTCACGAGTGGTGATGTCCCCGTCTCCGTTGTCCCGCGTCCAGGCGAGCGTGGCCCCGGCCGCATCGCCGGCCAGCGCTGCCCGGCCGTCGGCCAGCACGTCGTTCGTGAGTTGGGTGATCGTCCAGGTCGTCCCGTCCCAGTAGGCCGCGAATATCTCCTGGCGCATCAGGTTGGCCGGCAAGTCATTGCCGACCGCTTCCTGCTCCGGCAGGGTCATGGTGTTCTCGGTATAGGCAACGATGGCGTGGCCGTCCGG
>CP070685.1:1237218-1238509 GCA_020352895.1 Phycisphaerales bacterium | reverse complement strand
ACCCAGCCGTGGTCGGCCTGGATGTCCGGGTGATAACGATGCTGGCCGACCTCGATCTGCCCCTCGTGTGGTCGCAGGTTCGCCGCAGCGAACTCCGCGGTGTAAGGCTGCATCGCCAGGCCGTGGCGCGAGGGCGCCCACCGTTTGTAGAACACCTCGTGACACTCGCGGCAGCTGGCCGAACCGGCGAGGTCCCGCGGTTGTGTGGCGACAGCAGCCTCGGGCTGGCCGGGCTCCTGACCGCTGTCGGCCTGTTCGGCGTCCGCCACCGCCCGAGTTACCGACGGATTTGCGTCAATCAGCTGGCCCAGCGACGCGCCTAAGCCAGCCAACAACATGGCAACACGCATAGCCGACATAACAAACACCTTCCGGGGACGACACGGCCGCAACATCTAGCCGGCATCAGACCGCGCTGACCTCAGCCGCACTATATCCAGATTCGCCCTGGTGGAACAGCCACCGAAGACGCCCAGCAGGAGCCCATGCTTCCTGGCTGACCTTCGTGGGTGTTCAGCATAGGCACTTCCCCGTCTTTCCGGCGAGATGAAGCGCGCTCCACACTCGGCCTGCCGGCGCATCCGTCAGACGTAAGCAAGCTGGCCCGATCCGCAGCATCGTCCCGGGAGCCGTCAAGCATCCCTTACTTGAACGGGTGCGGAATCACCGGCACTTCAGGCCATCGCGCGCATGTCTTCTCCCCAGATGACCGATGTAGCGATCAGGCACCTCGCCGTCGGCCCGGGTGGTCTATGTGTTCTCGTCCACCAGATCCAGCGTTGACAGATGGAAGAGTTCCTCGACAGTCAGCTCTCGATTCGCGAGGCCCTGTTCGTGTGAATACTGAAACAACGCCTCAAGCGCATTGCGATTGGGCTCGATGCCGTACGGCCAGAAGTTCTCACCCATCAGCTCGCGTGTCTCTTCTATCTCCTGGCCGACCCACGGCAGTGAGATCATAGCCCAGCCCAGCTTCTTCAACGCATCGTACATCACCTTCTTTGCCCCCGCGTAGGCGCTGAACACGGCCCGCGGCAACCACGGGTTGGCCTCGACGACGTTGTTGCGGATGGCCACCGCATGCATGATCGGGAAGATGCCGGTCTTCGCGAAGAATGCCCGTTCGGCCTTGCGGTAGTCACTGAAAAGCCTCGCCACATGGGGGTGTCCCTGCACGTACGCGCGGGGTTCGGCGGCGTGGAACAGCGCGTCTACGTCGCCAGATTCCAACAGATCCGACTCGTCTTTCTCCCCCGGCCCATGGGTGACCGAGAGGCCTTTGGGGACCATG
>CP070685.1:1235824-1237118 GCA_020352895.1 Phycisphaerales bacterium | reverse complement strand
CATGCGAGCAAATATCACGTCGCTTAGCACCTCCACGCCCAAACAGAAGCTGTAAATCAGCAGCCCAGCCGCAGCCGCACAGTACAACCCTTGCCGCAGCGAGTAGCTGCCGGGCGTTAGGGAAGGCTGGCCAAGCAGTGAAACATATGCAGCCACGTTGCACGCGGTGAGGAGCAGTCTCTGACGGCGCCGTATCCTGACCGAACCAGGGTTGACATAGTAACAACACTGTGCCATCCCGGCCAAAGCCGAGGCGCAGAGGAGCAGCGCCGCCAGACTTCCGCCACCCGAACCCAAGAACGGACCACTTAGGAATAGCAGCCCAGCGGCGACTGCGTGACCCCGAAGCCACCATGTCGGCTTGTTCCTGTTTTCCACAATGTAACGCATGTCGCTCGTGTCTTCGCCGTATAACCTCCGCGGCATAGCTATGCAGACCGGGATCAGAGCGCATTCAGTCGTTGGTGCCGGTCTCCCGCAGCCGCTTCGCCCGACGGGTGAAGGGCGGGGTTGCGTTGGAGCCATCGGCCGTGGAGCAGGTCCAGCCATTGCGCCCGGTGATCCTGGAGCCGCAGTTCGCGCTCCGCGCCCCCGTCATCCACGGCGAAGTAATACATCGGCCGCCTCGTGAACTGGCCGGGACTGTCGCGTGAGGTGGTCGGCATGGGAATCGGGGAGATGTCGTGGATGCGACCATGGCACCTCCGCGGACGAGTATAGCAGGCGGCGAGGCAGGGTGAAGAGGAGGCGGGGAGGTGGCAGGTAAATGGTGGGTTGCGCTTCTCTGCACCCACCCTACCGCTGCGAGCCGCGGAGCACGGGCAAGTCCCGATTCAAGATCGGGGTCTTCGGTCGTTGGCGGCGACCTCCGACTCGCTTGCCCATGGCACCCAGCGAGGCCGGCGTTGGTGCAACGTTACGACGGCGGATCTACGTGCCATGCATGTCAGCTGAGGGCGGCGGACATACGTCCAATGGCATTGTCCGCTGGGGGTCCCAACGTGAGGCCGGGATTTTCGCTACGCTCCAACGGCGGACCTACATGCAATGGCGAAGCAGTGTCCGCCAGGGAGACATTTTGGGTTGCCTGGGGGCGGGGAGGGGTTAGAATGGAGGGGGAGAGGGGGATCCCGCCACAGGACAATCGGGCGAGCAACGGGAGGTAGGCCATGGCGAGGTTGCCGGCCTCGATTCGTGTTGTTGTGGCGGGATGCGGGGCTGTGGTCCTGTCCGCGCTGGCGACGGCGCAAGAAACATCCCATTCTGAGTATGTGGAGCAGACGGCCGCGCGAGC
>CP070685.1:1234413-1235724 GCA_020352895.1 Phycisphaerales bacterium | reverse complement strand
GTCGTTCTCCTCGTCGCAGGAGTCCGCCGTGCACTCCTGAGGATCGCTGCAGTCCGGCGGGGTGCCGTTCACGCAGCCGAGCTCCACGTCGCAGGTCTCGGCACCGTTGCACCACAGGCCGTCATCGCAGACCGTGTCGTCCGGCGTGTTCACGCATAGGTCGTTCTCCTCGTCGCAGGAGTCCACCGTGCACTCCAGGCCGTCGCTACAATCCGGCGGCGTTCCCGGCTGGCAGGTACCGGCCACACAGGTCTCCATCCCGTTGCACCACAAACCGTCATCACAATCGGTGAATGTAACCAGGGTGCTGACTTCCTCGTAACAATCCTCTACGAACGTCCCCTGATCGACCACGCGGACACCCACCAGGGTGGTCTGGGAAAACGTTTGGGTGATACAGTTGCCGTCGAAGGCCAGTTCGGTGGTAAGGTCGTCGTACTCACCGTCCCCGTCCAGGTCCCACTCGTAGCGCAGGTTGCCGCTGGAGGAGGTTACGCCCACGCACAAGTCCGTCGTCTGGCCGCACTCCACCATGGCCGGATCGGCGTTCAGCACCGAGCCTTCCAGCAGGCAGTAATCGTTGCACCCGGCGATGCTGAGGTAGATGTCATGGATCTTGTCCAGCGACGTACCGGTACAGCCGGGGGCCTGATTTTCTTTCACCAGAATGGTCCACAGGCCGTTCTTGAAGTTGGACGCAGAGCCCTCGGCGATGGTGACGATGATGTAATCGGCGGTCACCTCTGAGGCCTGGTAGTTTCCGCTGCCGCTGCGCGAGCCGCACCAAGCCGAGCGAACCGGGTGAGCGTAATGATCGACCTTGACCCGGTAGCACTTGGTGACATCGAAGGACCCGGTGATCTTCAAGGTGAAGGTGTTGAAATCGGGCCAGAACACCTCGTGAGGATCATTGGGATTGGCCTGGTTGTTGAGCACCTCGAAGTCCTCGAGGGTGAAATCGGCCCGGGCCTCATGCCCCAGACCCAGCACGGCGACCGCGGCGCAGACCACACACTTGGCCACTGCCGCCGCCCGCACGCGCTTCGTATAATTGTGAATACGCATCTCTCGACCTCCTAATGGCCTTAGATTTACCGTTTGGTTTGTCGCTACTCTCCGGACACTGCCCTGGTGGTCCGGGTGTTGTCATCCGCGAACAACGGGAACCACCTGTCCGTCCGAAGCGGAAGGTGCACTTTCGGCAGCGTACGTGGCGGGCCGGTGACCGATGCCTGCCCCCAGGCCAAGCCCCCCGCTGGAAATGTGTCATCTCCCTTCCCTTCGTTACCTTGATCCTGCTTGTATGTTATT
>CP070685.1:1232999-1234313 GCA_020352895.1 Phycisphaerales bacterium | reverse complement strand
ATACCCTCGCCGAGATCGGGAAGTCTGAAATCAACGGACATCGAATGGCTCCACGCTTACTTGGGCGAATCCAGTCCCGCGAACGCTGGCCGGGTGGCCGCCCCCCTGCAACACACCCGTCTTGTTGCCGCGGCCCGGTCAGCGACTCAGTAGTCCAGCGTTTCCAGCACCGACCGCATGATCCGCCCGGCATCCGGAAGATACTGTCTCTCGGTCTGGAAGTATGGGAAGATCACGTCCCAGCCGCTGACTCGTCTGATCGGTGCCTCAAGATAGTCGAAAACCGTCTCGCCGCAACGGGCTGCTACCTCTGCCCCGATGCCGCACCGCCGCGGGCCTTCGTGCACGACCACCGCCCGGCCCGTCTTGCTCACCGACGACGCGATCGTCGCGGTGTCCATGGGGGCTACCGACAGTAAATCGATCACTTCCGCCTTGATCTTGTGCAGATCCTCCAGGTCGGCCGCGGCCTCCAGCGTCGGTCGCATCATGGCACCGTACGCGATCAGCGTCACGTCCGCTCCCTCCCGAGCCACCATGGCCTTGCCGATCGGCCAGAACTCCGGTTGGTCGGGCACCGCCTCCCGAAATGCGCGGTAACTGGCCTTGGGCTCGTAGAAGATCACGGGGTCCGGGTCCTGGATGGACGAGTTGAGCAGGGCTCGCGCACTGCGCGGTCCCGACGGAATCACTACCTTCAGTCCGGGCGTGTGCGCGTAATATGCCTCGCGGCTCTCGGAGTGATGCTCCACCGCGCGGATGCCTCCGCCGTAAGGGCAGCGAATCACCATCGGTACGTGTAGCTGCCCCTGCGTCCGATTGCGAAAGCGGGCGGCGTTCTGCTCGATCTGGTGAAAGGCCTGGTAGGCGAAGCCGGAGAACTGCATCTCCACCACCGGCTTGAGTCCATACAGTGCCATGCCAATGGCAGTACCCACAATGCCGGCCTCGGCCAGCGGCGTGTCGATCACCCGCTTGGCCCCGAACTTGGCCAGCAGGCCCTCGGTCACGCGAAAGACGCCCTCGTCCACGCCGACGTCCTCGCCCATCACCAGCACGTCCGGGTTCGCCTGCATCTGCTCGTGCAGCGCCCTGTTCAGCGCCTGCACCATAGTCATGCTGGTCGCGGCCACCTCCGCCGTCATGGGTCCGTTGTCCGGCTCGGTGTACCTCGGCTGGCTCTGCGCCGTGGTCATCTTCCCCTCCCCTTGACTGCGCTCAGCTCCGCCTCGCACTCGGCACGCTGTTGCTCGAGTTCCGGCGGAAGTTCCGCATAGATGTGGTCGAACGTGTCCAGCACGCTGAGCCGTGAAA
>CP070685.1:1231582-1232899 GCA_020352895.1 Phycisphaerales bacterium | reverse complement strand
AGTCGCCGCCGATTGTCGTTATGCGGTCCTGCAGCTCGTATTCATCGATGAATGTCTGTGCGACCTGGACGATCGCAGGGCGATCGAAGAGCACGCCCGTCATGGTCGGATGGGCGGCGACGATCGCCAGGCCGATGAGCCCGGCGCCGCAGCCGAGGTCCAGCATCTTCTGCATGCGGCCGAACTCTGGCAGCCGACTTACCATCGCGGCCGCGCGCTGGGCAATTCCGGCGCGCTGCTCGTTCGCGTAGATTTCGGCTTCTTTCGCCGGCGGTATGGAAGGCCGGGGGCGGGTGGACGCGGACGGGCCGTGCCGGACCAGAGCGGGCATGTCCTCGAGGGCCGGCCGCATCCACTCGGCGTCGGCCAGCAGCACGTCGCCGACGTACGTCGGCTCCCCTTCGACCAGAAAAGTGCCTGCCAGGGGCGTATTTACGTACTGCCCGCCCCGCTTGGCAAGCAGGTCGTTCGCGGCCAGCGCGTCCAGGAGAAAGCTCGTGTTCAGCGGGTGCGTTCCAAGATTGGCCGCCAGCGCGTCGGCGGACATGGGTTGGCTCAAACATGAAAAGACTTTTAGCTCGATAGCTGTGAGCAGGAGCCTGCCGGGTATGGCGCCGAACAGCATGCGTGTCAGTGGTTCACAGGTGAGGTCCACTTCGGGCAGTTTCTTCATGGCCTGTCCTCCGAATGCCCAGGCGCGCGACGCCGGGGAAAAGTTGGCGCCAATGACTGCCTTCCTTTGCGCCGCGCACGGCCGTTGCGGCGCTACGCCCTTCACGGAGATTTGTCTCCCCCCGCATCCTGGCCAGACCGCAGTATCCTCAACGCTGCCGACGCCAGGTGCCGGCCCACCTCATCCTCCTCATCAATTACCACCTCGGCGCCGGCGGCCGTCAGATCCCAACGGTATATGTGGTACCGTGCCCGGGCGAGGACCGGCGTCTCGGGCGAAAGTGAGCGTACTCCCGCAATGACCTGCCGTGCTGTGGCCGGATCGGGAACGGTCACCAACACGGCATGGGCGCTTCCCACGCGCAAATGCTCGAGCACTTCCAGGCTTGTGGCGTCCCCGATGTAGGTGCTGAGACCGCGCGTTCGCGCGGCACGCGCGGACTTGGGATTCAACTCAACAACCACAATGGTGGATCCGTGCTGCTCCGCCAGCGCTTCGGCGATGCGCTGGCCGGCGGGACCAAACCCCACGATGATTACATGGCCGGTCATTCTCGGGGCGGGATCGGCCGAGGGCGTTGCGATATTTAGCGGGGCCTTGCGGCGACGGGCCGAGAGCCGGCTTGCCGCTCCTGCGAGATGCGG
>CP070685.1:1230147-1231482 GCA_020352895.1 Phycisphaerales bacterium | reverse complement strand
TTTTCACGTAGTCAACATCACGCATTCCGCCGGAGGCGCGGATGTCGCAGGGAGAACCGCCGCCGGAGGCACCGCTCGTCAGCGACAGCGGCATGCGCTGCCTGGTCTGCGACTACAACGTCACCGGACTGCGCGAGAACCGCTGCCCGGAGTGCGGCACCGAGTTCGACCCCGACCTCCTGCGCCGCGTCGCCGCCGGCCAGCCCATCCCCTGCACGCCATGGGACACGCGCGTCGGCTTCGTCGGCTTCTGGCAAACCTGGGCGATGTCATTGTTCACCCCATGGCGACTGGCGGACAACTTCGCCCCCCGACACAACGTGCGGCGGGCGGTAGCTTTTACCGCCATCTGTTATTCGTTGGCAGGAGGGACATTCGCCTATTGCGTTCTGTGGATCGGTCTACGCACGGGTACTGTGGATGACGCGCTTGGACTGGTCTCGGCAGTGCTTGTCGGAGCCGTGTTCGCGTGCTGGCTCTGTGAGACTTTGACCTCAGCCGCCTTGGCCCTTCTGGTCAAGCCGACGTGCGCGAAATCACGATATCATTTCTGGCGCGGAATCGCGCACTATACGAGCGGATTCACGCTTCTGACGGCGGCATGGGGAGCCTGCGGCTTCTATTGGAACACCTGGTCGTCAGGAGCCTTTATATCGTTGTGGTTTCCGGCGGCAGTAATCTTTCTCTGGTGGGTCCTGGCATTACTGAAAACAATTCTTCGCAGGAACGACTCAGGCTTGCGTGCCGTCTTGGCGTGCCTCGTGGTTCCGGTTCTCGGCTTTGGGGCAATTCTTGTCGGGTATTGGAGTGCCATCATCGTCTTCATGCTTTTCGCCGGTTTGTGGAACTGGTGATGCCTGCTTGGCGGTTCGCAGGACAATGCACACTTGACACGATGCAGTCTTGTGGGAAAGCTGCGCGTAAGAAGGAGCGGCTGTCATGTGTATAACGAGATTCATGCCGGTTCTTGGGGTACTATTGGAATCGCTTTGTGTGTCGCCCCTGGCGGTCTTGGGCGCGCCGGGGGATGTAGCCGGGGAGATCGCAGCGCCGTGCAAATATCCGTCTGGGCTGGCCTCGGACGGGACGCACCTGTTCGTGGCCGACTGGCGGGACGCGAAGATCTATCAGGTCGATCCGGCGACGGGGGCGGTCGTGCGGCAGTTCGACGCCCCGACGCTCAAGCCGCACGGGCTGGCCTGCGCGGACGGCCGGCTCTTCGTCTCCGACGATCACACCGGCGGCATCTACACCCTGAACCTCCAGACCGGCGTCGTGGACAACTACTTCGAGGCCCCGGACAGGAGCGCCACCGGCCTGGCCTACCACGACGGC
>CP070685.1:1228704-1230047 GCA_020352895.1 Phycisphaerales bacterium | reverse complement strand
CACGATCCCCAGCTTCAGGCCGAGAATCTGGAAGCCGATCGCGAACAGGATGCCCACGCTCGCCGCCACCAGGAACTGACCCCGGAAGTATCGTGACATGGCCGCATTGAAGTCGTTCAGGAATGCTACGATGCCCTCGCGCTGCTTCGGCGGCAAGTAATCCTTCCACGTGTCCTGGAACGTGCGATAGTCGATGAGCAGAAACACCAGATACAGCAGGACAATGAACAGACCCATGACTGCGGCCAGGAAACTGAACAGGCCTGAAACCACACCCCAGATGCTCGCCACGGTCCACTTGAGCCCGACGGCCAGCAGACCACTCACGCTTTCCGCGCCCTGCCGCAACGCCTCGAATTCGGGAGATTGCAGCAACGCTCTCAGTTCATCTGAATCGCGCAGGCGACTCACTTCCTGGGCGATTCTCTCGGGCAGATGCTCGCGGGCCCAACGCGCCAGGTTGGATTCCTCGTCCAGGACCTGCATCAAGAGTCTGCCGAAGTCCGCCACCTCGGCGGCGATCATGGGTAGCAGAATGACCGCCGCGATCAGCACGATGATCAACGTGACCGCAACGGTGGTCAGCACCGCCGCCGCGCGGTTCTTGATCCAGCGCTGAACGAACCCGACCACCGGATTCAACAGATAGGCCAGAAGGAACGCTACGGCCAGCGGGATCAGCACGTCGCGAACCGCATGAGCCAGCCACACCAGCGCGGCGATGAGCAATACCGCCAGGATCATCCGCACGACACGGTCGAACGTGTATGGTCTCGAATCGCTTAACACGCCTTCGTCCTTGCTGTCAGCAGGATGTGTCCTCAACCACGAGGTGCCGCGCCACCTCGCCGAACCGGATTATGTCGCCTTCGGCTTGCTTCGTCCAGGGCACCAGAGTCACTGCCGCCGACCCAAGCTGCGACAACTCTTCATGTTACCGGCCGGATCGATCGGAACACAGTATTGTCTTGAGTCAGCACCCCATGACTCCCTATAATGGCACCTGTTCGGGGTGGCGGGTCTTCAGCGGGGGCGCCGGCGATTGCTCTTCCACCATGATGTCTCTGTGCATAGGGAGCCTCTTGTGAAAGCTCAGCAGCCCGGATTCCTTCTTGCGGCCTCTATCCTCCTTTCCGCCCTGGTGGTCAGCCCGGCGTCGGCTCAGCCTCAGCCCGTCGGCCACCGCGTCGACTACACCGGTCACAAGGTCGTGCACGTGGACGTTCGGACCAAGACGGACCTCCTCGTCCTGCAAAAAATCGCCACGGACTTCCTCGGCGATTACCCCGGCCCGATCCCCCAGAATGTGGTCGTCCCTCCCGATCGTATGGACGACCTTCGCC
>CP070685.1:1227255-1228604 GCA_020352895.1 Phycisphaerales bacterium | reverse complement strand
AATCCTCGGAGGGGCTTGCGAACAGGAGAACGGCGTTCAATGTGTCTGCTCCATCTGTTGCTCGTAGATCATGTCGAGGGAATCCATGGGGGGTGGTTTGAGGCCGAGGTGGCGGAGCATGTTGACGGCCTGGGCGCGGTGGTGGGTGCCGTGGTTGCACACGTGCATCATCATGTGGCCGAGCTTGAAGGTGGCTTGCTCGCCGAGGGGCGTCGTGTAGGTGATGGGGCGTTGGAGGTCGTCGTCGGTGAGGGTGTCCAGGAAGCGGCTGCGCTCGTCAGCGGTCTGCCGCCAGTGGTCCCAGAGGGCCTGCATGGTGGGGAAGTCGCGCGGGCATTCGCCGTGCTTAGGCGAACGTCCCTTCCAGCGCTGGAGCCAGGACCACTCGGCGCCGAAGATGTGCCACATCGTTTTGCGCAGCGAGCCTTCGCCCATTTCGAACGGGCGGTCGAGCTGCTCGTCGCTGAGCTTGAGCACGAACGGCATGAGCCGGTCCCGGGCCCAGTCGTCGTACGTGAACAGTTCCCGAATGGTCGTCAGGTTCATGGTTTCCTCACGTACGAATCGTCCGTTGCGCGGAGGCGTCCAACCTGAGGCTGCAGACCTGCTACTGCCCCCTAGGCTCACAGGACGACATATTTCTGCAGGGGCAGGCTACTTGGACCGTAATCGTGTTCTCCATGATCCATTCGAAAAACGCCCCCCAGGTGCGCAATCCATCATATGCCCGCAGTGTCTTTACCATCTTCTCGGAAGGCCCTACGGCAAAGGCGAACTCGGTGATGAAAGGAAACTCCAAAGGTCGGCCCCATCCGGGAGAGTCGGCCACCAGGCTGTATGTGAAGTTCAGCACCACGTCGTCATAGGGACCAAGGACCTCTACACCAAGCGTAGGTGCTGGGTCCACATGCATGCCATCGGGCAATCTGAGGCTCTGCGAAAACCACTTTGTCTTCGGTCGCCATTCTTCGTCAACTTCTCGAATGCTGAGGGGCTCAGTATACAAGAAGACAACTCGTTCTGGCAGTCGGTTCACAACCCAGAACTGCATGGTGATCGTGTCATCCGTGCGCCCCACTCCCCCCATGCAACGGACTTCAAGTGCCTGATGAGGATGCCGAACGAAACGTTCATCCTTGTCAAGGGGGGACGGCTCCGGGCCTTCCGGCTCGCTGCAGCCTGCTAGAAGAGCGCAGCTAAGCAGGCCAAAGAAGGAGGACGAGATTCGTCGGAGAGCGGCGTGTTGTCTTTGAAGACGATTCATGACTTGAATCCTCGGAGGGGCTTGCGAACAGGAGAACGGCGTTCAATGTGTCTGCTCCATCTGTTGCTCGTAGATCATGTCGAGG
>CP070685.1:1225790-1227155 GCA_020352895.1 Phycisphaerales bacterium | reverse complement strand
AGTGCGACTTCGACGGCTTCCAGGAGCATCTGAACAAGACCGGGGACACAATCTGCGGTCGCAACACGATCTCATTAATGCTGCGTATTCTCTCCATGCGGGACAACAGCAGCCACGCCGTCCGCACGGCCTTCGACACTTCCGGCGACCAGACCGGCGACTGGGGCAACAGCGTCACCTACCAATCGTTCGCGTTCACCGAACGCCCGGGCACGCTGGGCGCGGCCGAGCGTCAGAATCTGCTGAAACTCGCCCGTGACACGGTCAGCGCCAAACTGAAAGGCGAGAAGCTACCCAAGGCCGAGCTCGAATCGTTGTCCCCCATGCTCAAAAACGATGGGGCCTGCTTCGTCACCCTGGAGAATCACGGCCGGCTCCGCGGCTGCATCGGCCACATGATGGCCACCGAACCCCTGTACAAGAATGTCAAGCACAACGCTGTGGCCGCCACCAAGGATTTTCGCTTCGTCAACGACCCTGTCACTGCCGACGAACTCGGCGATCTGCACGTGGAAATCAGCTACCTGACGCCAATGAAAAGGGTGGAGGACGTCGACGGCATCATCATCGGGCGGCACGGGCTCCTGATTCAACTGGGAGGCCAGCGCGGCGTCCTGCTGCCTCAGGTTGCCGGCCGATACGGCTGGACGCGCGACGAATTCCTCATGCAGGTCTGCCGCAAAGCCGGTCTGCCCCCGAATGCGTGGAAGCAGCCGGGAGCCGAGATATACTGTTTTGAAGCGGAAGTGTTTGGCGAGCCCAAGCAGGACGAGACGCCCTGATGGTCCGCGCCCGGGTGCTGGCCATCCTCGCCCCGCGGGGGGAGTATTGCATGCCCGAACGGCAAACTCGCAGGAAGTTCCTGGCCCAGATCGGTGCGACCGCGGCCGGGCTCGCCCTCGATCCGCGCATACTGAACGCAGCCGGCCCGCGCCGCAACGCGCCGCCTCGCCCCCGGGTCGCCATCGCGCGAGATGATGCCCTCACGACCGGCCACGTCAGTGATCACGCTGACCTGCTTCGCAGACTCGTAGACGCCGCCTTGCAGAAAGTCACCGACGCAGCCGACGCCACGGCGGCATGGAAACAGTTGTTTCGGCCGTCCGACCGCATTGGCATCAAGGTCAACACGCTCGGCCTATCCACCCAGACGGCCGTCGTGGATGCCATTGTCGCCGGGCTGCGCGCCGCCGGCATCGCCGCCGAGAAGATCATTGTCTGGGATCGCTTCGACGTAGAGCTCGCCCAGGCAGGCTACAAGCTCAATCGCTCCGGATCCGGCGTGCAATGCCGCGGCACAGACGCCGAACGCATCGGCAGCGGCTACCAGCAGCGCGTCGAAACCAGCGGCCTGATCGGCTCGTG
>CP070685.1:1224318-1225690 GCA_020352895.1 Phycisphaerales bacterium | reverse complement strand
GATGAGTCGCTGTGATTGCCGGTGGTCAGGGGGCGGTGGTTGGAGCCGTCGAAGTCGATGATCCACAGGTTGCTGTGGCGCTGGTCGGTCTTGATGTCGGCGAACTGCCGGACGTACACGACCTGCGAGCCGTCCGGCGAGATCTGCGGATCGCCCGCCAGCTCCAGGTTGAAGACGTCCATCGGCACGAGCCGGTCGGGCTTATCCTCGGCCGCCATCCCGGCGGCTGGTAACAACAAGACAAACCATGTGATGAGGGTGCCTGTACGTGCTGAGATCATGATCCTCTCCGAGCGGGTTATCTTCCCGGAAAACGTCTCGCGGGGGCCGAGGCAACACAGCCGCAAACCCCCGAACATCATAGCGAATCGCCTGTCTGTCTGGTGTTTTCGTGGTGCGACGTGTCCGGCTGCGTTGTGGATTCCTCTCTCACCGGTATCCACGGCGGCCAGGAAGGGTCTTGCTGTAGGCGGCGAAGCAGCGTTTCGGATTTACTGAATTGGGCGGTCAACGTCCCGGATCGGGCATTTGCTGAGAACTGCTCCATTGCTGCCCCTCGATCTCCCTTCGCCAGACTTCTCAAGCCGATGTAGTATCGCGCATCAAGGCGCTCGGCGCGGATAGTTGTAGCGGCAAGTAGCGCGTCTTCAGTAAGCTCTCCGAGGCGATATTGGCCAAGCGCCGCATCAAAGGGTGAGTGGGCCGGCGGCGGGCCGTACTCGCGAATGCGCTCGCGGCTGGCCCGCTCAGCCTCATTTGCACGGCCAAGGAGACAGTAGACTTCGAAGGCCGGTGCATACAGACTTCGCGGCGGCAGTTGCTGGTGTTCCTCACGCCACCGGAGGTAGGCTTGCTCAGCCGTTTCGGTCCCCCGAAGCTCCGCCGTCAGCAGCACACAGAGCCACGGCCACTCTTCCGCCGCGCGGAGCCCCTTGGGCATCGCTTCCAGTTCGGACAAGGCCTCGTCATACCGACCCAGGCGATAGAGGACCCGTGGGATGGTGAGCCTAGCTGGCGCCCAGAATCCTGGCTTGTCTACGCCCGCGCGGAGATGGTCCAACCCATCTTCCCAGCGCTCCTCGACCAATGCCACCCACGCAGCGGCCGCGTGGGCATTTCCGTCCTCGGGATGCTTGGTCAACATTCGGCGGGCGGTGTCCCGTGCCTCGTCAAGGTGGCTTCGGCGGTCAAGTGCAGCACCCTGAAATCCTTGGATATCCGCAGCTGCTAAGTGAGCCATCACATAGATCAGCCCCGCACGACAATTCTCAGGCATCTGTGTCCATGCAGCCGACACATGTGCCGTGGCCTGGCCAATCTGGCGAGGATCGAAGCTGTCCGCAAGATCGACGGTCAGCGCAAGCCCGAGCAT
>CP070685.1:1222842-1224218 GCA_020352895.1 Phycisphaerales bacterium | reverse complement strand
GGGGAAGGGTTGCCCGGCCGCGCGCCGTAAGGCCGAGCCCCCCTACCGACGCGGCCAGATCGTCTCGGGCCGGCTGCTCCTGGGCAACTCGGCGGGCGTGAAGAACGACTGCACCGCCGCTTTGCAGCGCTCCGCAGCCTGCGGTTAGAATCAAGACCCCTGTAAGTTTACAAAAGACGATTAAATCCCCGCCCACGCCGCTTTGGCGACATCTCGGGAGCCCGCCATGGACACCGAAGAAGCAAGCCGGCTGCTCAGGGGGGGCCTAGAGGGGATCACCTAGTGTAACCACCGCCGTGACGCGGGCGAGGAAATCCCCGATCTCAGCAACGCAGCCCTAAACAGCTGCGACCTAAGCGGAGTCAACCTCTCGCGCGCGTGCCTTAAAGACGCGGTGTTCACGGGCGCCAAATTACACGGCGCTAATCTTCACGAGGCAAGGCTGGATCGGGCCGATTTCAGAAATGCGGAACTCCACGGGGCTGATCTCCGGTGGAGCAAGCTTGATTCGGCCATCTTCAGCGATGCGACTACGGTCGGCGCGGACCTCACTGGGGCGGATCTCACAGGCGCCAACTTCGACAAGGTGGATCTCTGCGGTGTCAAGCTCGCGTGGGTCCTTGCGCACAACACCAGGTTTCGGCAAGGCATACTTAGGTCAGCTGACCTCAGCGCTGCCAAACTCGAATTCGCTGACTTTCGGGCTGCCGATCTTTGCATGTCCAAGGTCGTCGAAGCCAAGCTCAAGATGGCCAACCTGGACAACGCGAGACTCTGTCGGGCCAACGTACGTCGGGCGGATTTGTTTCAGTGCTCGCTTTGTGACGCGGACTTGCGCGACGTCCAGTACCTTCATCTCGATGGCAACTGCATCCGGGGCGCTCAGTTCTCACGCAATGCAGGGGATCCTTGGTCGGTCCTCCGCCGCAATTACACCGGCGCCCGCTTCCTCTTTCATTTGTTGTTCCTCAGCGCGTTCCTGCTGCCATACGTCGCCCGCACGGCGTTCTGGATCTCCGCGAACCGCGCGGAGGATGCAGCCACGCGGGCCAACGCTGAGCTTATCGTGCAGCTCACGCAGGCGGCTGAGCAGCTTCGCCCAGACCAGCCTTCCGTCGCCAGCGCCCTCGACGCGCTAGCCGATCGTGCTCGCGCGACCCAGGAAGAGCTCAAGAACAAGGGCACCCAATGGCAGGTCTGGCAACTGCTTATCGGAATCAACGCGGGCTGGGACTTCTACGTGCTTAGCATCGCCCTGATCGTCTACAACATCCTGCGCTACCTGCTGACCCGCCGCGTGACTGCCCTTCGTGAGGAAGAGGAGCGATCAGGCTACGCCCCGTATTGGAAAGAATATGGGTGGCTCCGCTGGACCC
>CP070685.1:1221346-1222742 GCA_020352895.1 Phycisphaerales bacterium | reverse complement strand
GGGTGGAACCAGAGAATCATGATGGCGCCGCAGACCGGCTGAATGACCCTCTCCCAGAAACTGTGCGTCTCCAGCACCGGCAGCACAGAAAGGAAATCAATGTTGTTCTCCATGGCCTGCCGCATGGCCATCGAAAGCGTCCGCCGTGAAGTCTGCCGGCAATCGGCGTCGCTGAAGCACAGGTACTCGCCGGTGGAGCGCTCCACGCCCTCGCGCATGGCGTTGTTCTTGCCGAACCATCCGTCCCGCAGCTCGGTCACGTGAACGGGGCGAAAGCGGTAGTCGCGCCGGCCGGCGTACTCGGCAGCCAGCCGATCCAGAATCGCGCCGGTGCCGTCCTCGCTCCGATCGTTGATCACGATCAGTTCATAGTCCGGGTAATCCTGGTCCATCAGGGTGCGGACGCAGGTTTCGATGTTCTCTGCCTCGTCCTTGGCCGCCACCAGGACGGTCACCCGCGGGGCCTCGGCCGGCGGGCCGTCGAAGCTCTCGCTGTGCAGCGGGATCTGCTCGCGCTTGGCCCGGGCGATCTCCCGGTGCCGCCCCAACCAGATCAGGGTCACGCCGCCGAGCAGAACCAGCCACACAATCCAGCCAATACCCATGCTTTCCGTTCCGATTTCCACCTCTGGCCCGCGCCGCCGGGCCCGAACCGAAGGATTATCCCCAAACGGCCAGATAGGGGCAAACGGGCGCAGGAACTGCTGAGCGGACGTGCAACCACCGCGCGTTTGGCCTATCTTATGATCCGGCGAGACGCGGTCATATCACCCGAGGAAGCTTCACATGGTCGAGGCCAACACCATCGCCCGGACGCGCGAGTTTCTCAAACCCGTCCGACAACAAGGCCGGCGCATCGGCTTCGTCCCCACCATGGGGGCGCTTCACGAGGGCCACCTGTCTCTGATCCGCGCTTCGCGCGAAGCCGGCGACTACACCGTGGTCAGCATCTTCGTGAACCCGACCCAGTTCGGCCCGGGGGAGGACTTCAACGCGTACCCGCGCCCCATCGACGAGGACCGCCGACTGTGCAGCGAACTCGGCGTGGACCTGCTCTTCCTCCCCGACGTGAAGGAACTGTACCCGCGCAAGGGCGTCGTCACCGTACGCCCCACCCGCGTGAGCGACCGGCTGTGCGGCGCCTTCCGCCCCGGCCACTTCGAGGGCGTGATCACTGTCGTGGCCAAGCTCTTCAACATCGTCCAGCCCGATGTGGCCTACTTCGGCCAGAAAGACGCCCAGCAGGCACTGGTAATCAAAAAAATGGCAGCCGACCTTGATATGAACATAAATGTGGTCGTTCTGCCCACCGTCCGCGAGAGTGATGGCCTAGCCATGAGCAGCCGCAACGCCTACTTAAACGTACAGGAGCGAAAAGCAGCCCTCGTGCTCTACC
>CP070685.1:1219748-1221246 GCA_020352895.1 Phycisphaerales bacterium | reverse complement strand
CCCATCGCCGATTGCGTGAGGCGAAGAAGGTGAGGGCTACGGGTGTGGCGGCCAGGAGGTAGAGGCCGAACCAGCTCCGGTTCAGGTGGAAGGCCTTGAAGGTCACGTTCTCGCCGGCGGGGGAACGGAGCCAGGCGGGCATGGGCCAGTGGGGGGCGACGTTCTCGAGGGTATCGTATATGCGTAGTTGGTAGGCCTCCATGCGTGTATGGAAGGAGGGCGAGAAGTAATCCAAGTAGCCGACGAGGAGGGCGAGGAGCAGGCCCAGGGTGAGGCCGGCGGCGGCCGCGTCGGTGCTGAGCAGCTTGTTTTTGATCATGTGCCAGGCGCCGCGGGCCAGGAGGAGCCACATGAGCAGAGCCCACCATTCGGAGATGCCGATGGTCCAGTCCCAATCCTGTGAGAACATGAAGAAAACGTTGCGGGTAAGGTTGTCCTGATGGATAGGCCAGAGTGGATGGAAGCACAGACCGGCGTGGGCGATCAATGCAACGAGCCCGACGAGGGCCAGGAGCCAGCCAGGCCAAAGGACGGGCCGGCGGCCCCACTGAATGGGGAATTGCCAGAGGCTAACGGCGGCCGTGATCAGAACGATGGTGTCCTGAGCGTTAGTGACAAGGTCGCCCGGTCGGGCGCCGAAGAGAGGCAAAGAGACGAGCAACAGCAGATAGGCGGCGCGGAGCGACCACCGGGTCAGCAGCAGCCAGGCGAAGTAGACGAAGAGCCAGGCGACGGCGAGCCATTCGGGTTTGAAGCCGCGCAGGAGGGTGATACAGATGTTGGTGATACCGAGGGCGAGAATGATCCAAGCCAGCCACGTGCTGAAAGACACGGGTGTGAGGCGGGGGAAGGGGGCGGGGGAGCCGGGCGCACTGTCGGTCATGCTCGGTTACTCACAAGAACGGGGCTCGGGTTCTTTCCCCAAGCGGCAATGTGTTGCGTGGTGTGGGCGTTGTCAAGCCGTCGGTTGCGACGTTCGGGCGTAGGCATCTGGAAGTAAGGCGGCCGCGTGTTCCCACGCTGACGACGGCGTCACCGTTTCGTTGGGAGCGCGAAGCAGGTCCATCGGCGATATCGTCATGTCGAGGGTGATGAGTCTGCGTTGACTGGCGAGTTCGAGCCGGTAGAATGGTCGGCAGGTGCTGTGGCAAAGGGGTCTCAGGGTGATTTCGGCGCAGTCGGCTGAGGCTCTTTCGTTGTTGCGATTACTGAGCAAGCCCCCACGATGGAAAGTCTGATGACCCGAGAATTAGCGCAACTGGGTCCATATTTCTTCTGCGCGGTCGGTTTGTGCGCCGTTCTGGTTCCGGTGACCACGTGGGTTGCGCAACGGCTGGGCATTGTGGCCGTGCCGGCGGGGCGGCACGTGCACCAGTTCGCGACGCCGCGGATCGGGGGTCTGGCCATAGCGGCGTCATTCTTCGTCACGATGACGTTTATGGTCGTCACGGTTCCGTACCGTTGGCTCGAGGTGTTGAACCTGAGTCAGCAACAGTTG
>CP070685.1:1218124-1219648 GCA_020352895.1 Phycisphaerales bacterium | reverse complement strand
GTGCCGTGGATCAGGCCCTGGTCGGTTACCTTGATCGCACCGATCACGGAGAGGCTGAGGAACGAGAGGGTCATGAAGGGGCGCCTTAGCTTGCAGCCGAGCGTGGCGGCCGCCTGGCGGACCCTTCGCAACTGCTCGGCGACTTCGCTGGCGGGGTCCTCACTCATCAGGCCGCCGATGGGCAGAGGGAGGTCGGCCAGGGTCTCCCCGTCGCGGACCACACATAGCCCTCCGCGGATTTTGACGAGCCGGACCGCGGCCGCGAGCATGTCCGCGTCGTTGGTGCCTACGACCATGAGGTTGTGGGCGTCGTGGGCCACAGAGGAGGCGAGGGCTCCCTTCTTCAGGCCGAAGCCGCGGACGAACCCCAGCCCGATGCGGCCGCTGGCCTGATGTCTTTCGAGCAGGGCCAGCTTGCACAAGTCGCGTGAAGGGTCTGCCACGACGTTGCCGTCTTCGACGCGGGCCTTGGCGATCACGTGTTCGGTGCGGAGTTGGTCGGGCACGATGGAGATGATGTTCAGGCGGGGACGCGGCGAAGGCGCCGGTATAATGAAGTCATCGGGCTCGAGCCACTGGACATTGATGGTGCTGCGCAGGCTTACGGCGGCCTCTTGGGGCGGCACTTTCCTGATGCACTGCCCGTCGGCGGCCACGAGTTCTCCCTCTTTGTAGACGTGAGTGGCCCGGCAGGTCTCGAAGTTCTCCAGGATGGTGAGGGTGGCCATCCGTCCGGGCGAGACCGCTCCTACGGAGCGAAGCTCGAAGTAGTTGGCCGCGTTCGTGCTGGCGAGCCGCACGGCCAGAGTGGGGGGCATGCCCTTGGCGACGGCCCGCTTGACGATGTAGTTGATGTGTCCTTCGCTGATCAGGTCGTCGACGTGCTTGTCGTCGGTGACGAAGATGAAGCGTTGTGCTGTTTCGGGCTTGACCAGCTTGATCAGTTCGTCGAGGTTGCGGGCTGCCGAGCCCTCGCGGATCATCACGTACATACCGGCGGCCAGCTTCTCGCGAGCCTCTTCGTATTGGGTGCATTCGTGGTCGCTGCGGACGCCCGCCGCGATGTAGGCCATGAGGTCGCGCCCGCCGAGCCCGGGCGCGTGTCCGTCCACGACGGTGGACTGAAACAGCTCCAGCTTTTCCATGACGTCGGGATCGCAACGGATGACGCCGTTCCAGTTCATGAGTTCGGCCAGGCCGAGGACCCACGGATCGGACATGAAGGGCTTGAGGTCGCTGGCCTTCAACTCGGCTCCTGAGCTTTCCAAGTGCGAGGCGGGTACACAACTGCTGAGGGTCAGATAGACGTTGATGGGGCTGTACTTGCTGGAGCGCAGGATGTAGCGGATGCCCTCGGTGCCCATGACATTGGCGATCTCGTGCGGATCGGCTACGACAGCGGTGGTGCCGTGCGTGGCCACAACGGCGGCGAACTCCGGAACGGAAAGCATGGATGACTCGATGTGGACGTGGCCGTCGATGAAGCCCGGACAGACGTATTGGCCTCTCAACTGGATGTTGTGC
>CP070685.1:1216491-1218024 GCA_020352895.1 Phycisphaerales bacterium | reverse complement strand
CCTTGAATGCGATCAACCTCTTACCGATACTGCCCGCGGACGGTGGCCACATCATTGGCGCCCTGTTCTTCTCGCGGGCACCCCGGGCCAAAGCGGTGTTCTCGACGCTCAGCGGCTTGGCCTTGGCTCTCATCGGCTTGGGACTCTCAGACTGGATACTCGGTGGCCTGGGCGTGTTGTTGTTGATCTCGACGCCCATTGCGTTTCGCCAAGCCCGACTCGTCAAGACCTTCCGCCGGCTCCTGCATGCCGAAGAGCTGCCCCCTGTCACCGACGTCGCCGAGCTGCCCCTCGAGCAGTTCGCCGCGGTCATGCGTGCCGCGCGGTCGGCCTTCCCGTCCGTCATGGAGCCCAAGCAGCTCGCTTCACAGATCAGAGCCGCCTGGGAGTCCGCTCTGACTCAGGCACCCGGAGCACTCGGCACCATCGTTCTGTTCGGGCTCTACGCATTCTGCCTCCTCGTCCCTCTCATCGCCGGATTCGTTGCCGCCATGGCGGCGCCCCCCTTGGTCGAAGACCCCTGGACCTTCAGCAGTGCGACCATGGACTTCTCCTACCCGGGAAACTGGAGCGTCCTTGATTGGCGCGAGGACCACGACCCTGCCACCAACGTGCGCGTCGAGCCGATCGGTGATGCCTGGACCCACATCGTGCTGACCGAATCCGATCGCGGAATCGAAGACGTGCTCGCGGTCTCCCGCGGCAGCGTCAGAACCATGGTCCTCGGCGCGGTTGACGGCCGGACCTTCGACAACTGGGGCCACCATGAGGGCCAGGGAGTCACGCTTCTGGGCACCCGACAAGGTGTGCCCTACGTCGCCCGCATCTTCGTATGCGCCTTGGGCGAAGGCCGGTTTCTTGAGACCCAAGAGGTGTTCCCGGGAGCCGGGGAGGCCAAGCTCTCGCCGGGGTTCGAACTCATCCGCTCCACGTTTACTCTCAAACCGGCGTTACCCCCTGACCCTGCTTCGCAGCCCGCGACGGGACCGGTGGTCGACTGACGCACATCCCGCCTGGGTCGACTTGCCGCGCGCAAACCTTCACCCTTCGCTCACCAAGCAAGCTAACGGCTAACGCTAATGGCTAGTAGCTGATGGCTCCCCTCGGCCTCTCCCGCGCAAACAAACACCCGCGAGCCTCTCGACCCGCGGGTGTCCGTGTATCAAGTAACAGTTGACCCTGCCGGACGAGCCGTTGCCGGCTCGCACATCCGACCCCGAGAGGCCGGACCGGAAACGTGCTGACACTCCACGACGCCAAAAGGCGCCGGTCTAGATGTCCTCTAGAAAGGAGGTGATCCAGCCGCAGGTTCCCCTACGGCTACCTTGTTACGACTTAGTCCCAGTCACCGAGCTCACCGTCGGCCGCCGCCTCCCGAAGGTTGGCTGAGCGGACTTCGGGTGCTCCCAGCTTCCATGACTTGACGGGCGGTGTGTACAAGGCTCAGGAACATATTCACCGCGTCATGGCTGATACGCGATTACTAGCGATTCCGACTTCATGGAGTCGAATTGCAGACTCCAATCCGAACTG
>CP070685.1:1214851-1216391 GCA_020352895.1 Phycisphaerales bacterium | reverse complement strand
GGACCTTGGCGACCCCGATGTCGCCCAACTCGCCGAGTTCATCGCCACGCCTGCTGACGCCGTGCGCGCGGCTCTGGACGAGTGCCGCGCCGCAGCGGGCGGCAGCAAAGTGGCCGAGCTCGAGGAAACCACGCGAAAACTCGCCGACCGCAGGCTCCGACTCGAACGCGAACTCGCCACCTTACGGCAACAGCACGGCATGAAGAGGGACATCCTCAGGCACAAGAAGGAGCTGCTCGCCGACGTCATCGAGGCCCAGAAAGAGGCCGAGCGATCCTTACGCCGCGAGAGGGCGTCGCTTCCCGATGTACGCAAGACGGTCGCGATCTGGGAACAGCGGCTCGCCGCGATTCGCAAGGCCTGGCAGCAACACTCCTACCCCGCCGACATGACCGACCGATACGCCCTGGCCTGTCCCGGCATGCGTGCCGACGTCGTCAAATGGCCTCATCACACCTGGTGCCCGGCCACGGATCAGGAACGCCGCATCATCAAGGCCTTCCTCCGCGTCGTCCGGCCGTCACAGGTCATCGTGAATCTGCCGCGCTCCGTGACGCCCGCGCAACGAGCGCGCTACGCCGACATCCAGGCGATCATCCGCGAGGCCGTCGCCGAAGACCGCGCCGCATCCGGAGACTTGAACATCGACCTCATCACCACAGCAGACACCGGCCTCGAACTGCACGTGCGCAACGACGTTCACGACTCCCCGCTCACAAACCCGTGCGCCCCCCGGCTTCGTTCGAGTTAGCCGCCAAGGAAGCTAGCTTGCAAGAGCGCGGCTTTCCCTGGCTCATGTAGGTCCGCCGCCATCGGCGGACACCTCTGGCCTTCAACTCGCCCGCCTCACGCGCCGCCCCCCGCGCCTGCCCATCAGCCGCGCGATCAGCACCGTCACGCCGTAGCCCAGCGCCAGAACCGCCGCCGCGATTCCGATCTCAATCAGGAATACTCGTGCTACACCCGCCACGTAGGGAGGGAATGTGCTCCCCTCGGTCAAGTACCAGTACGCGGCATAGCCCGCCTCGGCCGCCACGATCCCCAGCAGACTTATCCCCAGGTTGTGCCAGCGCCGCGTCCGACGACTCTCCGCGCGGCCGGCCCTTCTCTCCATCAGCGCCGTTGCCACCCCGCACGCCAGAATCGGAAACTGGCTGTACTCCCACTGTTCCGTCCGCGCCACCCAGATCACCACCCCCATACACACCACACTCAGCACAAAGCTCCTCATCCACGCTCCCCGTTCGACATGCGCTATTCCGCATCTCCCTCTGCCGTGATCCTTGGACTGCCCTGGCATGTATTCACGGCACCCTTGCCTGCTGTCTTTTCAAGACAAGTCGCTCCGCTCCAACACGATCTTGCCGACGTGTTTATGAGGTATTACTATGATCGAGCTGGAGAAGTGCGTTTAACTCGACTCCAGTGAATCGATGATTATAGCAATAAATTCAACCATCTTGGAGGGTTCGAGCCATCTTACTACGATCAGCAGGTCATGTTCCTGATCAACAACCACATAGTTGCCGCCGAATCCGAC
>CP070685.1:1213208-1214751 GCA_020352895.1 Phycisphaerales bacterium | reverse complement strand
CATGCCCACGGCGATGACCTCCGGGTCATCCGTCCAGAACCCGATCAGCGGTTCGCGCCAGATCAGAAACGCCGCCCCGCACAGTCCCATCCAGCCCACACACAGCGCCGTGCCCAGGTAATACCGCCGAACCGCCAGCGGATAGTCGCGCTGCCCGATGGCCTTGCCGATGACGGCCGACAACGACATCCCGATGCCCACGGCGGGCATGAACGAGATGTGCAGGTACTGGAACACGAAGTTGTTCGCCGCCAGATGCGCCGTCCCGAAACGCCCCACCAGGTAGTTGATGAATACCGTCCAGGAGATCAGCTCGATCGAGAAGCTCGCTCCTACGGGCAGCCCCACTCGCAGCAGGCCGGCCATCTTCGACAGCTCCACGCGCAGCGCTTCGCCGGTCTTGAATTCGCGCCGGTACGGCGCCGACCAGAACCAGATCAGAAGGAAGGCCAGTCGCGACGAACTGGCGAACAGCGTGGACCAGGCGCAACCGGCCACGCCCATCGCGGGAAACCCGAAGTGCCCATAGATCAGCGCGTAGTTGCCCACCAGGTTCGCGAGCACCTCCCACAGCGACGCGTACATGCTGATGCGCGGGCGGTGCAGCCCGACAAAGTAGTAGGCCACGCCGACCGCCCCGATCGACGGCCCCACGCTCAGCAGGGCGATGCCCATGTACTCCATCTCCAGCTTCAGCACCTCCGGGGCGTGCCCGAACGTGCGGGCAAAGCCCGGCACCAGCGGGATGAGGGGAATGGCCAGCACCCCGAAGCTCAGCGCCGCCAGGAGGGCCTGCATGGCGTAGCGGGCGGCATCCTCCGGCCGTCCCCGTCCCAGACACTGCGACGAGTAGGTGTTCACCGCGGTCATCGTGCCCATGCCCAGAGCGATCAGGCAGAACACGCCCAGGTTCGCGGGCATCAGGGCCGCTGCCGCTTCCGTTCCCAGCCGCGACACCATGAACATGTCCGTGAAGCTCACCACCGTACGGCTGGCCGTGATCACCACCGTGGGCACGGACATCGTCAGCAGCAACCGGAGCTCCCGGCTCAAACCGTGCTGCTCTCCGGGAGTCGTCATGTCCCGCTTGTCGAGCATCTTGTCGGTACCCTACACAAAAAACCCCGGAACCTGCTGGGCTCCCGGGGCTTCAAGCCGACTTCTCGCTTCTGCTACCCTGCTTCAGGAGCCTGACCGCCGTTCGACAGGCGCACCCGGCACGCACACCGGCTGCGCCCCGGTAATCGCGATCTTTGTCAGGCCGGCCATCATCATGCCTCCGCCGACCCCTGCCGGCTCCCGAATCAGGAAAGACGCCTTATACCCCATCCACCCCCACGGGATCAACCCCCGTTTCCGAAGTCTCAGAACAGCCTCCTGGGGCCGCGCCTTGCGAGCTGTATTGCCGTGTGTGGCACGGGCAAGCTCGTTTGCGGCGAGGGCGGGCAGGAGGCCGGTGGGACTCGTCAAGGGGATGGCGATTGGGGGTGCGGTCTTTGCGGCGGTGTTGCAGCACTGGGCGTATTACGGCATCTACAAGCCC
>CP070685.1:1211550-1213108 GCA_020352895.1 Phycisphaerales bacterium | reverse complement strand
TCCTACGCGCACCAGCACGGCGTGATTCACCGAGACCTCAAGCCCGGCAACGTCCTCGTGGACAGTGACGGTGAGCCGCACGTTGTGGATTTTGGCCTGGCCAAGACGGCCAGGCCGGACTTCACGGGTGACGGTACGCCCATGACCGTCACCGGCGAGTTCATGGGCACGCTGGCCTACGCCTCTCCCGAGCAGGCCAAGGGGGATCCCAGCAAGGTCGATGTTCGCAGCGACGTCTATTCGCTCGGGGTCATGCTGTACCGGGTGCTGACGGGGGTGCAGCCTTACGCGTTTTCCGCCAACCTCGGCGAGATGGTGCGACGGATCACGGAAGTCGAACCGCCCAGGCCCTCGACCGTCAACCGGGGGCTGGGTGACGACATCGACACGGTGGTTCTCAAGGCCCTGGCCAAGGATCGGGAGCGGCGCTACCAGTCGGCGGGCGAATTGACGCAGGATATCGAGCGCCTGCTTGCCGGGCTGCCGGTGGAGGCCAAACGCGATAGCCTGGGATACGTACTGCGGACGCGTACGCGGAGGTACGTCTTCAGGCATTTGGTAGCCTCGATTGCAGGGGCCGTGCTTATGGTCATTGTGCTGGCCGAATGGGGGGTGGTCACGCCGTTGATCGGGCGTACACCGGTGTACAGGTACCTGAGTCGGCTGGTGACTACGTATGCCGCGCCGATAGAGCCCATCACGGCGTTTGAGCACGTGCGCATTATCGGTCTGACGGACGATACGGACATGGAAGCCATCGCCGAGCGAGAGGGGCTCGAGGGTGTGACCGAGAGGACCGGCCGCAGCCTGCGCCGGCTGCACGGGCGCCTGATGGAGAAGTTGGTGGGTACGGGCATCGGGGTCCTTGTCTGGGATATCACCTTCCGTGCCCCGCCCACCGAGTTCGACGAGGATTTCGCCCGGGGAGCCCTGGCCTTACGAGATGATGGCGTAGACGTCGTCGTGGCCGTCAAGAAGGCGTGGTGGGAGCGCGGCCCGCCGAAAATCAGCCCGGTGATCGAACCTGTGGTCCGAACGGGCGCGGTCACCGCCAATTTCGGCTCCAGCGGCCCGTGGCATATCTGGTTGTTCGTGGACCGGCCCCGCCAGGAGTCCGCCGTGTCGCTGGCTCTGCAGGCACTTGCCTCGTATCGCCTGCCGGGCTGCGACGTGGACATCGCCGGTCACGCTGAGGGTCATGAGTTGACCCTGTCCTATTGGGCGCCGGATGTCGCCGGGCAGACCCTCGGGCCCCGGGCGCATCTCAGCGACCGGGTTGTTGTGACGGAGTACAGTCGACCGCCGAAAGACGCGTCCGACATCGGGATGCGGCGCGGGGACAAGGTGGCTTATTCCCTTTTGCACATGCCCCGCAATGCGGTGCTGCAAGCCTCGACCATCGATTACACGCGCGTCTTCTCGGCCGGACCGGAGGAGTTGCGGCAACTGCTCGCGGACAAGATCGTTATCGTGGGCGACGTGCGGAAGGACACCGACCTACACGGCCATCCAGACGGCCGTTTCCTGCGCGGCTGCCATGGTCATGCCGCGTGCATCG
>CP070685.1:1209892-1211450 GCA_020352895.1 Phycisphaerales bacterium | reverse complement strand
GATCGTGCTGGGACTGTTCATCGGACTGCTGAACATGGTGCCGTATCTTCAGACGATCGGCGTCGTGCCTGCGGTGATGCTGGCCGCCATGACCGCGTTCGAGAAAGACGGCAGCCTGGTCTGGTATCTGGTCGGGGTGGGCATCGTGTTCGCGGTCGTGCAGACCACGCAGGATGCATTGCTGACGCCGCGGATCATGGGCAAGGTGACCGGGTTGCGTCCCGCCGTAATCCTCTTCAGCGTGTTGTTTTGGGGGAAGCTTCTGGGGATGCTGGGGCTGGTTCTGGCCATTCCGCTGAGTTGCCTGGGGTTGGCGTATTACCGGCGTTTGCTGGCCCGACAGGAGGAGGTGTTGCGCTCGGCGACCTCGGACGAGGCCCAGGGGGGCAACGCCCCTTAGGTCCAGTGGAGGGATGTCGGAGAACAAGCAGCACGCTGGAGCGGCACATTCAGAACAACGGTACGGGGGTGCAATTCGTTCCCCAGGGCAGTCGGCTTTGGTCCGCTGTGATTCTGGCCCGCGGGTGAACGGCCGGGCGAATCTTTGGGGTCGCCGCGCTGGCAGGCGTCCTGCTCGTTCGTCCCGCTCCGGCCGAACCGGCTATCCCATCAAACACGAGGAGGGGACGGAATCGACAACCGCAGTCTGGAACCGAAAGGCCTGCTCGGGAGCCAGATCGTCGAGAAGCTGGTCAAGCCCGAACACATCGTGGTGCGGTACGAGGGGCCGGAGAACGCTCACAGAGCCGCCAGCAAGATCGATCTGTGGCGCGAACGGCGCTCCTATGTCGCCGTGAGCAGACGTCGAGGTTGGGCAGGCGGGGCCTGGCCGAGACCTCTCCGCCGAACAAGAGCACAACATCACAAGAACGAGCTGAGAATAAGCGGCCGCGCGATCCGAATACTCTTAGTCTGGCGCGCGGGGTGAGGTCTGCGCCATTCAAGATTAGGGCGCCCGCCAGCGCGTTGCGCCACCGGATGCCGGGTTCACATTCCCTCAGAGAGTATCTGAACGGAGGACAATCGATATGAAGCTTTCCCACCGATGGCCTCAGGAGATCGGGGTAGCACTTTCGCTGGTTCTGGCAATCGGGGTGGCTTGTTGCTGCCCGGCGGCACGCGGAGAGGAGCCGAACCCGTTTCAGGCCCGGGATGATCATCAGATGATCGGTGTCGTGGGCTCCTCGGTGGCCTGGGGTTGGCTCAGTTCATACAAGCATGCGGACGATTTCCGGAACGGCTACGGTCACCGGTTGGCCAGGCTGATGCGGCCGCGCGGGTGGATGGTTATCACCAAGCTCTCCATGCCAGGGGACACCACCGAACGCGTGCTCGAGCGTCTGGAGGAGGACGTCTTCGGCATTGTGGACTACGCGATCATTGGGCTGTCGCTGGAGAACGAAGGCATCCGCGTGCAGGACTCGGACGCCATTTTCAAGCAGTACGCGGGGAACTTGCGCAAGATCGTACGCTTGTGCCGGAAGAACAGGGTCGTACCGATCCTGGGGCTGTGCTACGCGAACAATTACTTTCAAGAGGAGCACTACCAGTACGTCAA
>CP070685.1:1208214-1209792 GCA_020352895.1 Phycisphaerales bacterium | reverse complement strand
GTGTTCACCAGCGGGTCGGGATCGCCCCCCTGAACCGTCCGCGTGTACACGATCGTGCAGCTCTCCCCGGTCGCCAGGGTCGCGTGACAATCGCTGGAGTCGTAGTTGTTCGAGTCCGTCAGGTCACCCTGAAGCGTGTCGCTGATCGCGTCGATGACCAGGTCCGGGCTGTCGGCCGAACTCTGGTTCGTGATGACCACCGTGTACGTAACATCGTGGCCTACCTTGGTCAGGTCCGGCGTCCCCGTTTTGTCCACCACGATACTGGGCTGGAACAGGTCCACCGAGTGATCGTCGCTGGCGTCGAACTCGACCTCCGCCGGGTTGTAGAACGCCACCACCGTCGCCGTGTTCACCAGCGGGTCGGGATCGCCCGCCCCGACAGTCCGCGTGTAGACAATCGTACAGCACGCTCCTTGTACGAGGGTCCCGCCCACGCCGGGGCAGTCGCTGGTGTCGTAGTTGTTCGAGTCGGTCAGATCGCCCTGTAGCGTGTCGTCGATGCTCCGGATTTCCAGGTCCGGCAGGGGAATGTCAGCCGGGGTGCAGTTGCAGATCTCCACGGTGTATTCGACGTCATCACCCACCTTGCTGATTTCCGGACCCGTCTTGTCCACACTGACGCACGCCTCGCACTCGTCCGGGATCCCGTTCCCATTGACGTCCGGGCTCTGACAGCGCCCCGGGAACTGCTCACAGAACGCCGCCTGTTGGCACGTGGTGTTATTGATGTCGCACACGTCCGGAATCTCGTTGCCGTTGCAGTCCTCCACGTCGGCCCGGGCCGGCGACGCAAAACAACCCAGCGCCACGATCACCATGCTCAGCCGCATCGCGCGGCCCCGATTCTTACCCTTACCCTTACTCATGACTTGGTTCCCTTTACTTCAGAAAAGATGCTGCTGGGACTCTTACCCTCGACACGCGCTCACGGTCGACCGGCACCACGCACGGCCGCGCCCTCCAGACGGGCGCACCTATCGCGCTTGCCGGGCTCCGCGCCGAATCAACATTCCTGCTTTCTAGACACCGGGTTCCTTCTGCCCTTGTCCTGTCTTCTTGGCCCCGGCCGAGTTCCGTTGGTTTACGACTTTCGCGCCGCTGGGTTGCCGAGACCCGCCGGCATGTTACCCCTAACGTGTATGAAGACTTGGCGGCCCTCCTTGAGAGCCGTCTCGCCCCCTCCTGCCCGACCTGTGCGCGCCCGCATTACGGGCGCGTAATCCGAGCCGCCTGGTACCTCAGAATAAGCGGGCATTTCTGGAAAATCAACTTAATTCGTGGTTTGAGCACGGCTTGTATGAGATGCTTATCGGACCTAGCCCGAGCCGCCGCCGCGCCGATAAGTTCGATCGCACCCCCGCAGAAAGCCCCCTGCGCCCCCATAACAAGACGCGATACCACGCCCCAGACTCTCCGCCACGCCCAGAGTCAATCGGGGCTCACCCCGGTTCCGCCGACCTTCAGCGAAACCTCGGATGAGCCCCGATATCGCACCCGGCGTTGTCCGGACGCGTCAAATCACGTCACACTCTGACCGTCAACGCCGACGACGACGCGACAGCTTCAGCCCCAGCA
>CP070685.1:1206488-1208114 GCA_020352895.1 Phycisphaerales bacterium | reverse complement strand
ACAACCCGGATTACGAGGTTGTGGCCTTTACGGCCACACAGATCCCCGACATCGCCGGGCGGAAGTACCCGCCGGAGTTAGCCGGCCAGCGTTATCCGCAAGGCATCCCCATCCATGACGAGGCGGACCTGCTCAAGCTCATTGCGGAGCTGAAAGTCGACGAGGTGGCCTTCGCCTACAGCGACGTGTCGCACGAGGCGGTCATGCACAAGGCCTCGGTGGTGATGACAGCCGGGGCCGACTTCCGGCTGAACGGGCCGCGGGGAACCATGATCGAGTCGAGCAAGCCGGTCATCGCGGTCTGCGCGGTGCGCACGGGCTGCGGCAAGAGCCAGACGACGCGCAAGGTGAGCGAGTACCTCAAGGAGATGGGCATGAGGATCGCGGTCGTCCGCCACCCCATGCCCTACGGGGACCTGACCAAACAGGTGTGCCAGCGGTTCGCGTCGCTGGAGGACATGGACAAGCATGAGTGCACCATCGAGGAGCGAGAAGAGTACGAGCCGCACATTCGGCGCGGGAACCTGGTTTTTGCCGGCGTGGACTACGAGAAGATCATTCGGGCGGCCGAGAAGGAAGCCGATGTGATTCTGTGGGACGGGGGCAACAACGACATGCCGTTCTACAAGCCCGACCTGTTCATCACCGTGGCCGACCCGCACCGGGCGGGCCACGAGATGCGGTATCACCCTGGCGAAGTCAACCTGCGAATGGCCGATATGGTCGTGATCAACAAGGTAGGCACGGCCGCGCCGGAGAACGTCAAGATCGTCGAGGACAACATCCGCGCGGTGAACCCCGGGGCGATCGTGATTCGGGCCAACTCACCGGTCACGGTCGAGGACCCGGCGGCGATCCGGGACAAGAAGGTGCTGCTGGTCGAGGACGGCCCGACGCTCACCCATGGCGAGATGACCTTCGGTGCCGCCCACGTGGCCGCCAGTAACCACGGCGCCGGGGAAATCGTGGATCCTCGCCCGTACGCCGTGGGCTCCATCAAGGACACGTTCGCCAGGTACACGCACCTGACCGAGATTCTGCCGGCCATGGGTTATGGGCAGAAGCAGATGGACGAGCTCGAGGCGACCATCAGGCAGGTGCCGTGCGACCTGGTGTTAGTGGGTACGCCCATCGACCTGGCCGCGCTGATCAAGATCGACAAGCCCCACATGCGGGTCTTTTACGACCTGCAGGAAGACCAGCCCGGGCCGTTCAAGAGCGCGATTCAGAAGGCCGTTGGCTAACATGCCGAGCGCGAGGTGCAGCATGAACACACAAGAGCACATCAGATTGGTGGACAGCCATAGTGCGCACAATTATGCCCCGTTACCGGTGGTGGTAGCCGAGGCTGAGGGAGCCTGGGTGACGGACGTGGATGGCAAGCGGTACCTGGACATGCTCAGCGCTTATTCGGCGTTGAATTTCGGGCACCGCCACCCGCGGATCATGAAGACGTTTCACGAGCAGGCCGACCGCTTGACGCTGACCAGCCGCGCGTTCCACAACGACCAGTTCGGGCCGTTCGCCAGGGAGATCACGGCGTTTTGCGGTATGGACATGGTTCTGCCCATGAACACGGGCGCCGAGGGCGTGGAGACGGCCATCAAGACGGCCCGCAAGTGGGGG
>CP070685.1:1204758-1206388 GCA_020352895.1 Phycisphaerales bacterium | reverse complement strand
AAGACCGAGGCCTGGGCCGCCTGCCACCCTGAGTCGACCCGCTTCATCTGGTAGAACTCATAGAGCATGCGGCGAGACGGGTCAACGATGATCGCATGCCGGTCACCGCCGATGCCGAGGAGGTCGCGCTGTACCGCGTCCAGGGTCACGTGTTTTCGCTTCGCGTTCCGCAAATAGGTGACGGGCCAGCCTTCGATGGGGACGCAGTCCGGGACAGGAAACGGGCCCGGATCCGATTCGTCGGGATACGCGACGATGGACACGGGCACGCGTCTCTGGTCCGGAGGAACCAGAACGAATCCCATGTCTGGATTGTACCGAAGCGGCTTGTCAGCTCCCACGGATGCTACAATCTCTCTTGATCGTGGATGGAGGGGCCAGTCAGCTACGATCAGGTTCCATGCGTTATCCGGGGGAAACACCTGGAGAACCGAACAGATCTTATCCGCTTCCGGCGTGTTGAACGCGATAGGCTTCTCGACGCGAGGCACCCTGGCCGAAAGGATCCGCTCGAATCTCGCTGCTGCTCCGCCGGGGACGATGGCCCAGGCGGGGTTGCGGGCCATCACGGTGCTATGGTCCGGCAGGTGCTCTTCGAGCCACGTGACGGCCTCGGCTGCCCGTGGAAAATGCCCGTCGATACCGCACACGGCCGCCGCACGGGCCGAGTAGGCGTAGCTGTTTCCGTAGTTGGGCAGGCCGGGCTTGCTGAGCTTGGCGTTCTCCTGCCCCAGCTTCTTCCAGTCTTCGTAGAACGTCACGTGGCCGTTGGGACCTCGTTCGCCCACGACGCAACGATAGGGCGCTGCGAGCATGGGATCGAAGTCGGACCTGTTTGTCAGCATGCCGACACGTTGGCGCAGAAGGAAGTCGCGTGGCTTAGCCGCATCACTATAGCCCAGCTCTACCAGGTGGTGGAAGCTCCACGTCAGGTAGTCCAGCTCCCAGGGCACGTTGACCATCCAGTTCGGATTGGCCGCGTTGTGGATGCGCGCGTCCTTCACCGTGCGTAGACCCCAGAAGCCCATCTTGTTGTACTCGGGCGGACCGAGCATCCGACGGATGCGGTCGGCGATGTTGTTGCGGATCTTCTGATCGAAGTAGGTAGCTTCCGGATGGGCGTCGGGGGCGATCCAGCCAGCGTCGGCAACGTTGCGTAGGCCCCAGGCATTGCCGCGAATCTGGCCCCCCAGGAGGCCCTGGGCATCCTTGCGCTGATGGGGCCAGGTCTTCAGCAGGCAGCAGTTACCCCAGAAGTAGGCCTCCTCGAGGTAGTAGAAGTCGCCCGTAACCAGGTAGGGCACATAGGCAAACGAGCCCTGATGGGCGATATCGGGCGAGAGCTTCTCCCCGTCCGGACGTGGCGGGTGGCGATCGTCTTTCCACCTGGGTTTGTCCTGGCCGTCCCGATAGCCGTCAAGCCAGAACGTGGGGCGCTGGTCAATCGTAAGAATGCGCCCCGTCTCGCGGGAACGGACGTGAATCGGCCACGATCCTGCTAGATCGCCGTTGGCCAGGACCAGCGCCTTTGCCTGGGGGCTCATGGTCAGCAGATAGTAAACGGTCCACGTGGGATAGGGCGCGATTTCTGGCCTACCGCCGGTGGTTGGCATGTAGGCGGTAAGCGACC
>CP070685.1:1203013-1204658 GCA_020352895.1 Phycisphaerales bacterium | reverse complement strand
CTCGGCGGCATCGCCAAAGGCTACGCCCTCGACCTCGCCGCCCGGGCCGCCCTCGACGCCGGCGCCACCGCCGTCCTCGTCAACGTCGGCGGTGACGTCCTCGCCGTCGGCGCCCAAGCCTCCGGCCAACCCTGGCGCATCGGCATCAAACACCCCTTCGAATCCGGCCTCGTCGGCCGCATCGCCCTGACCGGCCGCCGTGCCGTCGCCACCTCTGGCACGCAGCAGCGATTCGCCGTCATCGACGGCAAACGCTACTCTCACATCATCGACCCGCGCACCGGCCGCCCCGCCGAACAGGCCCCCAGTGTCACCGTCGTTGCACCCGACGGGATCACCGCCGACAGTTGGGCGACCGTCTTCAGCGTTTTGACAGTCGAGGAGGGCCGGCAACTGGCCGAATTGCTCCCCGACTTGGAGGTCATGTGGATCTGGGGATCAGCCGACGACGTCCGCTCCGCCCAAACCCCCGGCTTCGACAGATGGCGCTTGCCGTGATGTGCGCACACACCAGCCCCCCGAAGATGGTGTCTCCGGCCACTATAGCTCATAGGTGGGTGCGTCGCTCTGACTTGGCTTCGCGATGACCGCCCCTTGTCCCTGTGGACAAGCGGCCCGTTCTCCCTCGCCCCCTACGCCTCCGTGCTCGCGGCCGCCACTGGCTCCGGCTCCGCTGCCTTTGCCGGCTCCGGCCTCGGCTTGCCGAAGTACACCATCACCTTAGCCGGGCACTTCTCCCGCACCTTCGTGAAGTCCTCGGCCCCGGTGTAATTATCGTAATTCAGATACGACAGGTTGTCCCTGACCTCGAACAGATCCGCCAGCAGCTTCTGACACATCTTGCATCCGATGCAGCCGACCTTGCACACCTGCTTGACCATCTTGGCCGGCTCTTTGTTCGCGCAGGCCACCACCAGCATGCTCTCCTGCTTGAACGGGATCTGCTCGATCAGGTCGCGCGGGCAGGCCCGGGCGCACGCCCCGCACCCCGTGCACTTGTCGTAGTCCACCACGGGAACCCCCTCGACCATGTGCAACGCGTCGAAACCGCATACCAAGGCGCAGTCGCCGTACCCCAAACAGCCGTACGTGCACGCCTGGGTCACGCCCACCACGTTGGCCTCCACGCAACTCTCTACCCCGTCGTAAGGCACCCGCCCGATCTTGTCCTTGCTTTTGGCTGCACAGTGAACCACCGGGCGGAACGGAAACGTCTTGACCACTTCGACGCCGAGCACCCGGGCGACATCCTCGGCCACGTCGTCCCCGCCTACCGGGCAACCATTGCATTCGGCCCGCCCCTCGACCACGGCCTTGGCGAAGTCGGCGCATCCCGCAAAGCCGCAGCCCCCGCAGTTCGCCGCCGGCAACACCTCCGTCACCTGCGCGATCCGCGGGTCCTCGTATACGCGCAGCTTCTCCTTGGCCACTCCCAGCAGGCCGGCAAAGAAAATCACCAGCCCGAACAACACCATCGCGGCCAACAACACGGTCATTTTCCGATCCCCGTAAAGCCCGTAAACGCCAGGGCCAGGATGCCCGCCACCAGCAACGTAATGCCGGCCCCCTGCAAGCTCTTGGGCACATCACTGAAACGAATGTGCTCGCGAATGCCCGCCATGATCGTGATCGCCAGCATGAAGCC
>CP070685.1:1201249-1202913 GCA_020352895.1 Phycisphaerales bacterium | reverse complement strand
GGTGCAAGCGTCACCGACTGTTCTATTCATCAAGGCGAACGGGACGGAGCTGGATCGCATCATCGGATTCATCGGCTCGGCGCAGTTCCTGGAAGACGCGACCCTGATCGCTGAGGGAAAAAGCGTCTTGGAATTGGTCGCACAGGATATGAAGGAAACCGAAGGAAAGGATCCGATAGTCAGGATTCATTACGGGCGCTCGTTGATACGGCGGGGCAGATTGGCAGAAGCCCTCCCTCATCTGCTTTGGTGCTTCGACGAAGGCTGGAAACACAGCGTGGCCTTTGCGTTGGCAGGCAGGACGGCCATGCTGGACGATATCTTGGCCTTGGGCCAAGTGTATCCCCCGGCTATCGAGGCTCTTCGCGAGCGGCGCGATGATCTGCATGAGGCGATCGCGAGTAGGAAGATGGCGCCTGGTGACGAACGGGTGCTCGTGGCCCTGAATGAGGTCCTTGGGGAGCCGCAGAATACGCTGAGCCTGTACGACAAGTTGCACAGAGAGGCGCCGGACAGCGTGGTGGTGGGGCGGCTGCGGGAGGCGGTCTTCGATTTACTGCTGGAGGCGAAGCGCTACCAGGAGATCCTTGCGAATACGAACATCGAGGCGAAGGTGGGGGAGGCATTCCGTGAAGCGGAGCAGGCCGGCGAGGCGGACGGGAACCTGAGCGCGGCCCAGACGGAGCAGCTCCGCGCCTATGAGAGGCAGAGGGCATTATACGTGGCTTCAAGCTATCACCAGGTGTTACTCGGCGTTGGCAAGAACGAGCAGGCGGCGGCGCTGGCCGAGCGCGTACTGAAGTTCGACGACAGTGCCGAAACGTACAACGCGTTGGCCTGGGCCGGCTATCTGACCGGCAAGCCGATTGAGGAGAATCTGGCGCAGGCGCGCAAGGCGCACGGGTTGAGCGGGGGCAACGACGCGGCCATCATCGACACGCTGGCCCGCGTGTTGGACAAGCTCGGGCACGAGGAAGAGGCCCGCCTCCTCGTGGAGGAGGCAACTCGGCGCCTGGACAGCCCTGACGACCGTTCCATGCTTAACCAGACACGCGTAGACCTCGTGCGGGCCGGATCGTCGTAGTACCGAGGGAAGCTTCGGATCCGGTCAGGCCAGTGTGCAGGGGCGTACAATCGGGTACGATGCGTGGTCGTCAAGTCGTGATCTTCGAGAAACGTGGCCGGTTAGGGAGCAGGTCGTGAGAGCCAACTTGAGTTTTCGGGGATGCTTCCCCGGCGTCCTGATTGCATTGGTGGTGGCGGTCACGCCCGGTCGTGTAGGCCTTGCAGACCCGCCCGCGCACGAGACTCCGGATTGGGGGGCCTCGAACCCCGTGGTTCGGGCGGTGAACCGCGGCGTCATGCTGATGGAGCAGTATGAGTACGGCGCGGCCGCGGAGGCGTTCGGCGAAGCGGTGAAGCTGGCCCCCAAGTCGATCGAGGCGAGGGTGAACCTGGCCATCGCGCGGTACAACCGGTCGGAGAAGGAGGATGTCGAGGAGGCCAATCGATTGCTGGACGAGGTGTTGGCCGAGCAACCCGACAATGCCCGGGCGCTGTACTTCCGGGGCATCGTCTGTCAGTACACAGGGCAGGACGACCAGGCCATCGAGTACTTCGAGAAAGTGTTGAAGCTGCACCCGGACGATGCGTACGTGTGGTAT
>CP070685.1:1199430-1201149 GCA_020352895.1 Phycisphaerales bacterium | reverse complement strand
GCCGACCGACGACGGGCGACTGAAGCCGGATGTCTCCGGGCCCGGCTGCCAGAGCAACGACGACTACGGGGTCACCTCCACCTCGAGCAGTGGCGGATACAACTCCAAGTGCGGCACGTCCATGGCCTCGCCTACGGTGTGCGGCCTGTCCTCGCTCCTGCTGCAGGACTACCGGGCCCAGTTCCCCACGGAGCCCGATCCGCGTAACTCCACCGTCAAGGCCTTGCTGGCCCAGAACGCCGCGGACATCGAGAACACCGGCCCCGACTACAAGACCGGCTACGGTTCGGTGCGCATCGCCGACACCATCGACTTCATGCGCACTGAGAACTTCATCGAGGGCGAGATCGCGGACACCGGCGACAGCGTGTCCATGCTGGTCTACGTGCAGCCGGGCGACCCCGAGTTCAAGGCCACCCTGGCCTGGGACGACATGCCCGGCACGCTGGTCTATGGGACGGGCGCACCGGTGCTGGTCAACGACCTGGACCTGCGGGTGTACGCGCCCGGCGGAGCGCGTCACTATCCTTGGACGCTCGACCCGGACAATCCGTGGGATCCCGCGGTGCAGACCGGCGAGGACCACGCCAACAACATCGAGCAGGTGTACGTGGCCAATCCCGACGCCGGAGTCTGGCTGGTCGAGATTTACGGCTACAACGTCCCTGACACCACCATTGGTCCGCAGCCGTTCTCTCTGGCAGCCGGCCCCCTGCTGATCAAGTGCTCGTCCGCGGGTGTCGTCAAGCTCGACAGCGCGGTCTACGCGTGCGAGAGCGCCGCCGAGATCAAGGTGGTGGACTGCGATCTGAACACCGACGATCAGGTGGTCGAGACCGCAACCGCGACCATCGCCTCGGATTCCGAGCCGACGCCGGAGTCGGTGCTTTTGACCGAGACGGGCACGGCCACGGCTGACTTCCGCGGCACCATCCCGCTCAGTGCTACAGATGCCGCCGGCGTGTTGCTTGTCGCCCACGGCAACACCGTGACCGCCACCTACATCGATGCAGATGACGGACAGGGCGGTACGAACGTGACCGTCACCGACACGGCCGGCGTAGACTGCGTGCCGCCGGTGATCTCCAATGTTCAGGCCACCGACATCGAGGCTCGCCGTGCCACAATAACCTTCGATACCGACGAGGATGCCATCGGCACCGCGCGCTACGGCCTGGCCTGCGGTGCCCTGACCGAGACGGTCGCCGGAGCCGGTTTTGTTACGCAGCACTCCGTCGCCCTGACGGGTCTGCAGGAGAACACCACATACTTCTACGCGGTCGACGCGGAGGATCGAGCCGGCAACGGGATCACCGATGACAACGGCGGAGCGTGCTATACGTTCACTACGCCGGACATCCCCGACTACTTCACCGAGCAGTTCAGCGGCGACAACGACCTGGACTATCTGTCCCTGCGGTTCGTGCCCGACGGATCGTATGACTACTACGCCGGATGTGCCGATTCCATTGCCAACCTCCCGGTGGATCCGAGCGGAGGGACGACCATCTCGTCCTGGACCGGCACGACCGACGACGGCTACGCCCTGATCAGTCTCACGGGCGGCGATACCGTCTCGCTCTATGGTGTGTCCTACAGCAGCTTCTACGTAGGCACGAACGGATACATCACGTTCGGCAGCGGCTACAGCGGCTACACTGAGACGCTCGCCAACCACTTCCTCTTGCCGCGCATCTCCGCTCTGTTCGATGATCTCAA
>CP070685.1:1197606-1199330 GCA_020352895.1 Phycisphaerales bacterium | reverse complement strand
CGGGGGCAGCAGAGGTGAGCGTGGCTGAGGCCCAGGAGTCCCTAGGGCCAGAAGAGACGGCGCGGCGGGTGGAGGCCCTGTTGGCCCAGGCGCGATGGCACCTGGAGCGAGGTGAATGGCCTCTGGCCCGGCAGCGGCTGAGCGAATTGCTGGCCGCGGCGCCGCATGATGCCCCGGGATTGAAGGCCCTGGCGGAAGTGGAATATCAGACGGGGAAGTACGGCGAAGCTTTGCGGGCCTACCACGACGTGCTGCGATGGCATCCGGAGGACACGGAGGCCCTGCACGGGCGAGCGCTGGCGGAGGTGGCCTTAGGTGATTATCCCGGTGCGGCGAGCAGCCTGAGGCAGATTCTGAAGCTCAAACCGGGTGACCCGGAGACGCAGCTTTATCTGGGCGACGTGTTGCTGATGATGGGCCAGCGGGGGGAGGCACGCGAGGCGTGGCTGCGAGCCGGGCAGGCGGCGGGTCCGGACGGCGACGTGGCGAGCAAGGCGACGCGGCGGCTGGAACTCTATCCTCCCAGCAACCAGTAAGTTCGTTTTGAGAGAGGCCGGCCGGCCTGGGCTGGGCTCATTGGTGCCGTGCGTGGCAGGTGCCAAGGGGGCGGCCAGCTTGACACGCGCTTGGGGAAAGCCCACAATCGCGCGAAGGTTTCTCGGGTCCCGCCGCCTTGCGGGCGGGGTTTCGAGACCGGGCTCAAGGGCCTGGGCGCGGGCTCGGGGAATGTGTTCCGGCCATCCTGGTCGGAACGGCTCCGCTGGTGAAAACTTGGAGGATCATCCATGGCCGGTGTTCGACCGCAGGCGCGGGGCGGCATAGGGGGCTTCCAGATTCCCGTGATCTGGTTCATCGGGGCGGTGGTGCTGTGGGTGGTTTCTACCGTGCTGCTGGTGGTGCTGTACACGGACCAGGCCAAGATCAAGGCGGATATGGAGCGGCTGACGAGGGAGCGGAACCAGTTGGTCCAGGCGAACGAGCGGGATGCGTTGCGGCGTTATCTGGACCGGGCCGGGGGACGGAGCCTGCTGGGGATGTTGGAGAGCGAGCGGGAGGCGACGACGGCGCTGCTGACGGGGGATGGCAGCCTGGATTATCCGGCGGCGGCCAAGCAGTTCAACGACGCGCTGAGGGCGATTGTGGAGGAGCGGCGGCTGGACGCGGCTGGGGACTTGAGCAACACGAACGCGATTCAGGCGGTGAGCGCGCTGTACACGGCATTCAAGGGGCAGCAGGATGAGGCGGCGCGGCTGGCGAGAGCGAATGAGGAGTTGCGCACTCAGACGGAAGCTCTGCGTCAATCGCTGAACGAGGAGCGAGAGCGGTTTGGGACCAAGACCGAGGAAATGGAGCAGCAGATCGTGGGGTTGCTGCAAAACGATTATGAAGCGCTTCGGACGGCGCGAGACCAGGAGGTCGAGGATCTGAGGTCGACTCTGGAGCAGGTTCGGGAGGAGGCCACACGGGCGGCGCGGACCAGCGCCGAGCGGATGGGGGAACTGAACACGCAGAACGAGCGACTGTTGACCATGATCGAGCGGCTGCGGGATCAGTTGGCGGAGTTCAGCCCGGAGGCGGATCCGGCCTTGTTGCTCAAGCAGGCTGACGGACGGATCGTGGACGTGCTGGTGGGGGAGAACCTGGCCTACATCAACCTGGGGTCGCGCGACCGTGTGAAGCGTGGCATGACCTTTGCGGTGTACCCGTCGGACGGGCGGTTGCCG
>CP070685.1:1195727-1197506 GCA_020352895.1 Phycisphaerales bacterium | reverse complement strand
TGCATCGACGCGTCGATGCGGCATGATTCATCGATGCCCTCGTAGTCCTCCTCGCGGGCGTAGTCCCAGCGCGTCTCCAGCTCCACCAGCGGTAGTTCGTTCGGAGCATCGCCGTAGACCTTGTTCGTGCTCATGAAGATGAAGGTCGCCTCGGGGCAGTGCTGCCGCGTCGCTTCCAGCAGATTCAGCGTTCCGACGGCGTTTACCTCGAAGTCGTCGAAGGGGCGGCTGGCGGCCAGGTCGTGCGACGGCTGGGCGGCACAGTGGATGATCAGGTCGAACTGCTCCCGCTTGAAGAGGCTGACGATGGCCGCCCGGTCGCGGATATCCATGTCGTAATGCTGAAACGACGGGCACTCTTTCCTGAGGCGCTCCAGCACCGGCCCCGTGTCTCCCCCGCGGCCGAAGAAATCACGCCGCATGTTGTTGTCGATGCCGTGGACTTGGGCGCCCCGCTGGCAGAAGTAGGCCACCGCCTCCGAGCCGATCAGCCCGCTGGATCCGGTTATCAGCACTCTCATGTCGTCATCCCAGGGCACGTGGCGGGTCCACCGCTCAGCGCAGGATTACCCCGCGCGCGACCGGCTTCAGCCGGCCAAACGGCGGTCACACCACATCCATCGACACATTCTCGGACTTACTTCACAACCAGAGACTGATTGAACAGTCATGTTCGCCACCCGGCCCCGCCGGGGCCCTCGTGAGGTCAAGCCGGTCCGCCCAATGACCGATAAATAGTTGACACGACTGGAGTTGCCATGAAGGTACTGATTACCGGCGGGGCCGGCTTCATCGGCTCGCATCTGGCCGATCGCCTCATCGAATGCGGACACCATGTTCGCATCCTGGACAGCCTCACGGACCAGGTTCACAGCGGCCAGGTCCCCGCTTACCTCAATCCCGGTGCCGAGTTCGTCCGCGGCGATGTCCGCGACCAGGGTGCTCTACGGGAAGCATTGGAGGACGTGCACGCGGTCGCCCACTTGGCGGCCGCCGTCGGCGTGGCCCAGTCGCAGTACCAGGTCGGCCACTACTTCGACGTGAACGTGGGCGGCACCGCCAATCTGGCGGACGTTCTGATCAACCACCGCCACCACGTGGAGAAGATCCTGCTGGCCGGCTCCATGACCGCCTACGGCGAGGGTTGTGCCCGCTGTGACCGCTGCGGCGACGTCCACCCCGACATTCGCCGCCCCGAGGACGTGGCTGGGGGCCTTTGGGAGCCGCGCTGTCCGCTCTGCGGGCAGGAAACGTCCTCCGTGCCCACTGGCGAGAGCGCAGCACTCCGCGCCGAAAACATCTACGCCATCACCAAGCAGACGCAGGAAAAGACCATCCGGCACCTGTCTCGCCAGACCGGCGTTCCTCACGTCATCATGCGCTTGTTTAACGTGTTCGGCCCGCGGCAGAGCCTCTCCAATCCGTACACCGGTGTGGCCGCCATTTTCGTCTCGCGCTTGAAGGGAGGTGCTGCCCCGGTCGTCTTCGAGGATGGCCGGCAGACGCGCGACTTCATCTGGGTACACGACGTCGCCGAGGCGATGTGTGACGCCCTCGAGACCGACCGCGCCGACAACAGCGTGCTCAACATCGGCTCGGGCCGCCCCGTATCGATCCGTGACCTTGCCGAGCGCATCATCGTGCTGATGAACCAGAAGACGGCACCCCAGATTACGGGGCGCTTCCGTAACGGCGACATACGCCATTGCACGGCCGGCATCACGCGGGCGAAGGAACTGCTCGATTTCCGCCCGCGTACGACATTGGACCAGGGGCTCG
>CP070685.1:1193827-1195627 GCA_020352895.1 Phycisphaerales bacterium | reverse complement strand
GGCGTGCGTCCTGGCCAAGCGAAGCTCGCCGGTGGCGGCGCGGTCTTCGATTCCGGTCCCCCCGCCGGTGGCGAAAAGGACGAGCTGCTTGCGGGCGGCGTCGTCGACGATCACGGCCGCGTAGTATTCGTTCTTGATGAAGAGCTTCTCCTCGACCAGGACCCGCTCGACCGTGAACTGACCGACGCGGCGGCCGAGCATCTCAGCGGCGGCCTTTTTCGCGGCCGCGGGATCGTCGGCGACCTTGATGCCGCCCTGGTCCGCCCGCTTGGTGGTCCAGGCCTGCATTTTGACGACCACGGGCCTGCCCAACTCGGCGGCGATATGTTCTGCTTCGGTCTCGCTTGCGGCCGGTCCGCCCTCGGGGACGGTGATCCCCATGTTGGCCAAGAGGGCCTTACCCTGGTACTCATGAAGCCTTGCCAAGAAACGACCTCCAACCCGCATGTGGACGCTGGACGAAGCGGGCATTGTAGCTGATTCGGCTCGATGGGCCAGAGCCGAACCAAAGCACCAGAATGGGATTGGGCAATGCAGGGATAATGCAGGCAACGGCCACCAGAGGCGGGCGCCCATTCCGCGCGGCATCGCAATGATGTCGTGGGGAAGGCAGCGAGTCCGCGCCGCGTTGCCCCCGGGAAGAACTGTACTGGCATATTCCGGCCGGAGTGTCTCGGCGGGTCGCGATGCGCGCAAAGCGCTTCAGACCGAGCGCGAGCCAGGTAGCGGGGGCAGCCGCCGGTGGTGGCGGTTGTTACGATGAGCGGACCATCTGTCGCCCTGCCGGGGGGCGTGCGATCTTAACGCAACCGTAACCGAGAGCGCGCCCGGGGCGGAGGTCAGGTGCCGAGCCCTGGCTCTGAGTGCACCGGCGTGCAGCTCGGCGGCGGTGCTCCGAGGCCACAAGGTGACGGCATCGTTTCGGGACGGCGGCGCGGACGGCCGTCCGGACCGATTGTGTAGAGCTGCTCGAAGGTGTGCTCGTTGGCAAAGCGGCACGTCCGCTCGGTGTAGTTCGTTTCGAACAGGCGCGGACAGGCGTGGCAGAAATTCTCTGCCAGGCTGGCGTCGCGCTCCGCCAGCGTGGGGTCGCACGCGAAGCGCCGCACGGTGCGATACGCCGGCGAGGTCCATATCTCCCAGAAGCTGTTTTTGAACGTATTGCCGACGTCACGCGGATCGTCGCAGTCGGTGTACTGGTGCCCGAGGCGGAACGCACAGCAGGGCAAAACGGCACCGTCGTACTTAACGACGGTGAACAGATACGGCCAGTGACACCGGGGCAGCATGCGGGGGCGGCGCGGCCGAAACACATCGTACTTGCCGGGGTCACGATCGGTGTAATTGTGGAGCCAGCCCCACACTTCGTGAACCTGGTCCACGCCGAGCGCCCGGTAGAACTTGTGCGCCGCCTCGATCTCGTGGAGATTGTGTTGATACTTGATGTACTGCACCTCAATGCGGGGGAAGCGCCGTCGGTGTGCGCGGCGTATGGCACAGGCCCGGCGCAGGTTACCGGCGACGCGGTCAAGCCCCCCGTCGACGCGTGTGCGCTCGTAGTTCTGCTGCGTGAACCCGTCGACGCAGATGGTCAGGTGTGTCAGGCCGCTCGTAATCAATTCGTCAAGTTGTTCGTCACGCAACGAGAAACTGAAGTTGGTCGAGACGTGGGCGTTGAGCCCGACGGCGTGCGTGATGCGGCAGATCTCCGCCAACTCGGGATGCATGAGGGGGTCACCAACATAGTAAAGCAGCACGCCGAGCGTGTGGTCCTTCAGCTCATCGGCCAGGCGTGCGAAC
>CP070685.1:1191873-1193727 GCA_020352895.1 Phycisphaerales bacterium | reverse complement strand
ATCGCGCGCTCGCATCACGACCGGCACCGAACTGTACAGCGTCTGGGCGAACCCGATCGACGACATTGGAGGCGGATGGCATGCCATTTACTCCGAAGGCGAAATCACCGACCCGAACGTGGCCAATCACTGGGCATCGCCAAACATCAACAACGGTAGCGACTACCTCTGTTCGAACGGTTGGTGCGTCGGCGGTTCGCGCGACGGCCTAGGCTGCGACTACTGCCCCGCTGTCGACTTGGGCTGTCCCGGCGGCTCCTGTGAGCGACGTCCGACGCAAAACCTCGGTGTAACTACAGACCTCTGGTCCGCCGGGGGGGCCAGCGGCTCGTCACAGTTGTCTGTGGTCAACCACCGCATTGCGGCCGCGCCGTTGTCCATCGGCACATCAGATGGACCGTTACGGCGGTCTCCCGCCATCGCCGACTACCTCTACTGGGCTTTCACCGATCGCGACCTCACCCAAACGGGTGCGTGCGGCGAATGCTATGACAACCAAATCAACGAGATCCTTCTTCCCCAACTCGGCATTGGGAACCCGACCGACTACTACGGCTATTGTGACTGGAATCTTGACGGCCAGTTCGACGTTCAGGAAACGCTCGAGCTCACTCGCGGCGAAAACGTGCGGGACTGGTATTGGCTAGGCTTCGAATCCCATCGGCGAAGCGAACTCTGGTCCCGGCTGCTCGCGCCGGATGTGTTTCTTGTTGACACCTCGGACCCCATGAACGGCACGGCAGCCGTTGATACCGTCGGTCAGGCAGACCCAGGCTACGTTCCCGTCGCGGGTCACTATGGGCTGAACCTGTCCCAGGGGTACGCCTACCGGCTGCAGTTCACGGTGCTGATCACTGCGGCAGCCGAAACCGAGCCGATCCGTGCCTGCTTGGACGGCGCGGGCACGGATTGCCATGTGTTCGACCCACCGATCGGTGTGGCGCAGACCTACGTCGTGCCGTTTACTGCGTCGGCGTCCGCGGCTCCGACTTTCGAATTCAAGCGCGACGTCGTCGCGGAGCTGTTGGACATCAGCGTCGTCCAGGACGGGGCCCTCGCTGATTTCGACACGATGGACAAGCGGGAGACCTGGCGCAACGACAACAGCTTCGGCCGGTCGCTGATCTGGCCCACCGGGCCGGGGTCCGGCGGCCCAAGCCCCCAAGCCGACTGGTGCGGGATCGTTTTCCGCGAACCCATCATGCCGCTGACCGAGGACTGGTCCCTATGCAACGGCCAGCTGGCCATCGACGGAGGAAAGGAATACCGGATCTGTTTCGACCAGAGGGCTCATCCTCTGGCTCCGCTCACGCTGGCCGCGGGCCAGGTTCGCGTCACGAATGGCTCGGGCGTGATCGGCGATTCGGTGACGCTCTTTGCGCCAACGGCCGACTGGCAGCGAATCAAGACCCTCTGGTTCTACGTGCCCGCTGACGATAACCGCGTGCAGTTCGGGGTCTGGTCCGTCAACGACGACGCCACGGGGATTTACCTGGTGGACAACATCCTGGTCCAGGCACGTCCGAGCACCGTGTACGTGGACTACCGGAACACGGGATTCGAGGACGGGACCGAAGCATATCCTTACAACACCGTCGCCGAGGCTGTTGACGTTGTTTTGGACGGCGGAGAGATCATCATTGCCGACGGTTCGTATCCCGAGAACATGACCATTGCCAAGCCAGTGACCCTTCGGGCGTCCGGAGGTCACGCGATCATCGGAGGATAACCGCCATGATTCGGAGAACAAATGAGCTTCGTGAACAGCCGCAGCCGGCTTCGGGCTGCGGCTCGAAGAAGTCCGTAATCAAGCTGCCCCGCACTCCCACCGGTTGGGTGGCGGCGGCGAGCCTG
>CP070685.1:1189870-1191773 GCA_020352895.1 Phycisphaerales bacterium | reverse complement strand
AGCAGGCGGGGTCGGCGTCGCAGTCACCGGTGGGATCGTCGCAGTCGGCCGCGCCGTCGCAGTCCTCGTCGAGGCCGTCGGTGCAGTCAAGCTCTGTCGCCGGCGGGAAGCCGCAATCGTCCGGACAGTTGCACTGATCCTCGTCCGGATCGCAGTTGGCGTCGCCGCAGAACGACGGGGCGCCGCAGTCGATCTCGCAGTTGAGTCCGTCCTCCTCGCCTTCGCAGACGAGGTCGCCACAGCAGTAGGGATCCGCCGGAGCATCGCTGCACATCCAGCCTTCCGAAGTGCAGCGCGAATCGGTGCAATCCACGGGGTTGTTACCGTCGCCGTCACCGCAGCAGAAGTGATGCTTGCTGGCGCCGACCTGCTTGCCGTTGCAGTCGCTCGGACAGGACAGGCAGTCCTCGCCGGTCGACGGCTGGCAGACCCCATCGCCACAGTAGGCGACACCGCCGCCACTTATGCAGTCGTTCGGGCAGTTGTTGCAGTCCTCGCCGGATTCGCAGACTCCATCGTTGTCGCAATCCAATGGGATGCAGACGTCTCCGTCTTCGTCGCAACCCTGGCCGGGGCAGGGGTCTGTGCCCGCCTGGCAATCCGAGGCCGGGTCGCACGTCTCGGCGCCGTCGCAGAAAAGGCCGTTGTCGCAGCTGGCGTCATTGGGGATGTTGTCGCACGAATCGGTGGCCTCGTTGCAGGAATCATCCGTACAGGAGACACCGTCGCTGCAATCGACCGCGGTGCCGGCTTGGCAGTCGAGGAGCGTATCGCAGGTTTCGATCCCGTCGCAGTACAGGCCGTTGTCGCAGAATCCGTCGTCGAGGATGTTGTCGCAAGAGTCTGTGGACTCGTTACACGAGTCGGTGGTGCAGTCTACGCCGTCGTTGCAGTCCACGGCGGTTCCGGGCTGGCAGGCGCCGCCGACGCAGGTTTCGGCGCCGTTGCAGTAGAGGGCGTCGTCGCAGTCGCCGTCGCCCAGGCAGTCGACGCAGATGTCGCCGGTCTCATCGCAGAGTTGGCCGGGGCAGGGGTCTGTGCCCGCCTGGCATACCCCGCCCGCACACGTTTCGGCCCCATTGCAGAACAGGCCGTCATCGCAGTCGCCGTTGCCGAAGCACTCGACACAGACGTCGTTGGTCTCGTCGCACCCGAAGAAACCGGCGCACGGGTCGCTGCCTGCCTGGCAGTCCAGTCCTGCGTCACAGGTTTCAGCGCCGTTGCAGAAAAGCCCGTCGTCGCAGTGTGCGTCGTTGGTCGGGTTGTCGCACGAATCGGTGGTCTCATTGCAGGAGTCGTCGGTGCAACCGATGCCGTCGTCGCAGTCGACGGCCGTTCCCGCTTGGCAATCGCTGATCGGGTCGCACCACTCAGCGCCGTCGCAGTACAGGCCGTTGTCGCAGTTGGCGTCATTCGCTACGTTGTCGCACGAGTCGGTGGCTTCGTTGCAGGAGTCGTCCGTGCAACCAACCCCGTCGTTGCAATCCGGCGGGGTGCCGTCTTGGCAGTTGCCACTTGGGATGTCACAAGTTTCGGCCCCGTTGCAGAAGAGACCATCGTCACAGTCCGGGTCTCCAGTGCAGGTGGGCAAACCGTCATCCAGGTCGAAGATCGCCGGCAGCCCTGCAGCCACGACCTCGTTGGGGCCCTGATTGACATCACCGTCTGCGGACACGGTAAACGCAGAAATGCCGTCGGTGGTGATCCAAACGTTCCCGACACAGTATCCCGCGTAACTCGTAAGGGGTCCTGCAGGGTATCCCTCTTCGGTTTGCAGAACGAGAGCCGGGGGGACATCGATACATGCCGTCGCCTGAGCTAGCAGGACCTTCTCGACGACATCAATGCGGGGAAGATCCCAACCGGACGACTGGCCAGCGCCGACGGAGATCACTGCCACTGC
>CP070685.1:1187832-1189770 GCA_020352895.1 Phycisphaerales bacterium | reverse complement strand
ACGGTCCGCACATGACCGAGGCGACAATCATCTGTGGTCGTTGCCACGGGATCACGGACGAGCCGGGAGGCCACGTGGGCTTGGTGGAAGGGCAGACCAACATGTGCATGTCCTGCCACACCGCGGGCGGCCAGGCTCTGGAACTGCCGATTCACGAACTGGACAGGCCTGCGGCTCAAGGCGGTCAGGGCACATCGCACGCCTGGGGCGTTGCAGCCGTCAACCCCGGGGCCCAATCGGAAGGCCCGACCCCTGGTGGGGCGCTGGAGCTTTATGTCGATGCTGATGGCAACATCAAGTGCGCCACCTGCCACGACCAGCACAGCGTTTTCAATGAGCCTTATCTGCGGTTGCCCGTGGGGAACGCCCAACTGTGCGGCGATTGCCACCAGCAGACGAGTTCGCAATGGTTCCAGGCCGGACATTCGGACGGAGACAGTACGGCATTTAACTACCCCGTTGGCCCTGGGCGCGAGGCTTGCGCGAAATGCCACTCGGGCCTGGGGTACATTGACTTTGCAGCCGGTTTGCCGCAGGAGCAACACCGAACCGACAAGCAGGTGCATTCCTGCTTCGTGTGTCACGGTCCTCACGGTGTTCCGGCGGATGAGCAACTGTTGCGGATCTACGACGAGGTCACGCTTCCGGGTGACGTTACCTTCACTGACAGGGGCTCTTCGGCAACCTGCATGACCTGCCACAATGGACGTAGAGTGCCCGCCGACGGAGGCACTCCCCACTATGCACTCGGCGGGGTCATGCTGGAAGGCATCAACGCGGTCACTTTCGGCGAGAACATCCCCAACTCGCCGCACACAACCTTAGCCGAATGCGTTGACTGCCACATGGCTCCGAGCCCTGCCGAGGGGCAGCCCGGCGCAGGCAAGGTCGGTGGACACTCGTTCAACATAAAGGTGCATGACCCGGATGACCCTGACTTCGGATTCGAGAACGTCGACAACGCCTGCAACACCGCGTCTTGTCACGGCGCGGGCCTCGGGATGCGAGCTCCGGAGTTGCTGATTACCCAGATCAATCGCCTGGCATATGGGGATTACGACGGTGACGGCACCATAGAGGGCGTGCAGGACGAGACCCAGGGACTGATGGATCTCGTCTTCACGGAGATTACCGCCGCCGGCGCCGTGTTCCTCGGCGGCTATCCGTACTGGGACTTCAGTGGCGTAGTGGATGATCCGCCGGGCTTCCTGCAGACCGTCAAGGACGCCGTCTGGAACTGGGAGTACGTGGACAACAGCGGCGACCTGGGCATCCACAACACCGGTTTCGCCGTGGGCCTGTTGCAGGTGACTTATAAGGCTCTTACCGGCGTTGATGTGCCCGGGGCCTTCCTGCGCTACGACGCCCCGACTGAACCGCTGCCCGAGACTGTCGTGGGAATCACCGAGGTCATCGGGACGAGTCCGGTAACGCCCGGCGGTGCCTTTGTGGTGAACTTCACCATCGAGTATGACGACGGTGTGCCTATTGACATCGCGGACCTGGACCGCCTGAGGCTCTACGTCTCAGGGCCGGCGGACAATTATCAGCGGGTCATCGCGCAAGACAGTGACATAACTCACTTCGCTCAGAATCCGGATGGATCATACACCTACACCGCGGTCGATCCGTTCCCCAGTGTTTACGATGCACCGCTCAATGATTCTTCCTTCTACGGTCCCGCGGACGGCGAGATGACCGGCCAAGCGCTGGTGGACGGCACTTACACGGTGCTGATCGAGACCCGCGTGGTGTATGGCAGCGTCCGCAAGGCGGGCGACGCCACATTCGACTTCGTCGTGGCCAACGACCCGCTGAACCCGCCAGCGCTGGAGCCGCGACAGTTCGTGCTCCGGGATAACTGCAACAATTGCCACCTGGATCTCCAGATTCATGGCAGTAACCGGTTCGCGGTCACGGGCTGCGTGGTGTGCCACA
>CP070685.1:1185786-1187732 GCA_020352895.1 Phycisphaerales bacterium | reverse complement strand
CGTACGCCGAGCCCGTGGTCTGGATGGTCCTGGAGGGGCGCGGGGCGGTGCGGTACGGGCGGAGCGACGGGCAGGTGTCATTTCGGCGGGGGGATACCCTGCTGTTGCCGGCGGCGCTGGAGCGGGGCCGCGTTGCTCCCGAGGCGGATTGCGTGTGGCTCGAGGTGACCCTGCCGGGAGCCGACGCGCGATCGTAACGAGGAGATGCCGTCACCTTGTCACCCATGCGGAACGGCCGCTGCTCATACGTTGATCCGGGCGGTCGCCCGACGGAGTAGCGGCCTTGCAGCCAGACCTGCCACACGACAAAGCACCTGCAGAAGACAATCAGCCGACACCGACAATCGATGCGAGGCGACGCGGCCCGAGCCACAAGTCGGTCCTCATCGCAGCGCTCCTGACCGCGGCGCCCCTCTGTCTGGCGGCATGGTCCATCTCGGGTGAGCGTGTCCGGTTCGACTTTTCCGACGACGACGCGCCGCAGCAATGGCAACTCTTCGGGGACGGGCGTATCGAGAGCGCGCCGGAAGGCCTGCGGGTCATTCCGCAGCCGGTGGCCCTGGTCCTGAGCCCCGCGCTGGAAGACCCGGAGAAGATGACCTGGCAGCGGTTACCGTACGTCGTGGTCGAGGTCGTGCCCGAGGCGGAAGACCGGCGCGGAGAGGTTGTTTGGGATCCGCGCGGGAGCGTGCGGGCCTCGCCGCGCATCGGCTTTGACATCCCGCCCGGTGCCGCGCGGGTGGTACTCAACGCGCGGAGCGAAGAGTACTGGAATTGGCGAGGCCCCTGGGAGGGGGCGATGAGGCGCATCGGGCTGCTGTTCGATGACGAGGTGCTTGTTCGCGCGGTCACGCTGAGCGGTGGCCTGGCACCGGGCGATCGGGCCCGGCTCTTCCTCCGCGAGTTCGCGCAGATCGAACCTCTCTTGCCTTATTCGATCAACTTCGTGCGCGGGGTCTTTGTTTTCGGCCGGCCGTTGATGCTCTCGCTCGGCATCGGTGTGGCCTTCGTGACGCTGCCGCTACTGTGGCAGGGAACCAGGGCCGCCCTGCGTGTGGCCTTGGCCGCGGGCTTGGTCTGCTTCGCGGTGGCCGACCTGCAGTTCCTGCTGGTGCTGGCAGAGCAGGTCCGGTACAGCACGCAGCGGTCGGCCTGGCACGAGTCGCGATACGACGAGTATGCCTCAAGGTTCGGCGTGGAGTTCGCAGACCTGTGGAAAGCGTTCGATCAGGCCGTCCCGCCCGGGGCCAGGGTCTTCGTGGCCACGGACCGACGCCTGAAAATCCGCGGCGAGTCCAACTGGATCATGTTTCAGCTCTACCCCGAATACGAGCCGGCGGAGTTGTCCGAGGCCGAGTACGTCCTGTGCTTTTACCCTCTGGAGTACGTGTACGAGCCGCAGCGCGGCTTGTTCCGGAGCAGGGCGGCCGGCGGCGAGTCCGTGCGGGTAAAGCCCATCGAGGCCCGGTCCCCGGACGCCGCCGTGTTGCAGGTGCAGCATGATTAGTGCCGTGTTAATGGCACTTTTGGCGCAGGTCATTCTGCTCTTCGGCGGAGCGGGCAGCTGGCGCCTGCTGACAGGCTCTACGCGCCGCGGCATCGTGGCCGGGATCCCGTATGCCTGGGGATTCGGCGTGGCCGTGCTGTACGTGACTGGCGGTGTGGCCGTGCGTGTCGACGGACTCAGCGGCAAGTGGCACTACGTCGTCGCCGCCGTCTGCGTGGCCCTGGGCCTTATCGCACTTCTTCCGGGCGGACGGCCACGGTCCGGTTGGGCGGAGACTGCGGAGCCGGTGCGGCCGGGCTGGCGCTGGTACGAGTGGCTCGTGCTGGCGTTGATCCTCTTGAAGGCGGGGACGGTGCTCTGCGTGATGCTGGTCAACCCCGTGCTCGATTCGGACGCGGTCGATCCGTTGCGGTGGGTCGGCTTGGCCAAGGTGATAGCT
>CP070685.1:1183735-1185686 GCA_020352895.1 Phycisphaerales bacterium | reverse complement strand
CGTGTTGTCCAGCGCGTACTACGACCTGATGCGGTTGTCGATGCGGGAGGGCAAGCGCGACGAGGCGCGAGAATACCAACGCATATTCACCAAGCTGCGGGAGAGCCCGCTGTCCGAGACAGTGGTCATGCCCCAGTATCAGCAGATGGGGCCGCTGGCGGTAGTCCGGCCGATCGCGGTGCGGCCGAAACGACCGATCTCGGGAGGGGAGCTGAGCGTGGGCAAGTCGCGAGAGCTCTTTCGCGGTGGCCAGTTTGCTCCTGATCGTTCGGCTCATGGGCGAATGTTGAGCGCGGCGTACGCGGATGTGAACGGGGACGGCCGAGCTGACATCGCGGCCCTGGCGACACGAGGGCGGGACGGCGCGGACGTGGTGCTGCTTCTGGGCCAGGCTGACGGCACGTTCGCCGATGCGACCGAGGCTTCGGGGTTGAAGGCGGTGCGTGGAGCATTGTCGTGCGCGTTCGGCGACTACGACAATGACGACAAGGTCGATTTGTTCTTTAGTTGTGCGGGTCCGAACCACCTGTTTCGTGGCCGCGGTGACGGCACATTCGAGGACGTGACCGCCGGCACCGGCACGGCAGGGGGCAAGGTGCGCAGTCTCAGCGCGGTGTTCCTGGACGCGGATCACGATGCCGACCTGGACATCTACGTATGCAATGCGACCGGCGCCGACGACACCGGGGCGACAGTCAATCAACTCCTGAACAACAACGCGGACGGGACGTTCACGGGCATTGCCGCGCAGGCCGGCGTTGCCTGCGCGGAGAGCATGAGCTTCATGATGGCGCCGGCCGACGTGGACGGGGATCGCGACACCGATCTAGTGGTCTTCAACGAAGGCGCGCCGGCGCGGGTGTTCTTGAACGATCGGTTGGGCAAGTACCACGAGGGGAGGATCACCGAGGCACCCGTTCGCACCGATTCCGGCGGTGTTGCTCAGGACTTTAACGGCGATGGGGCGGTGGACCTGTTGATTCTGCCGGACAGGTCGGAGCGGGGACGCCTTTTGCTGTCCAACGGCACGGGAATGCTCAAGCCCAGCGATCAGTTCGACGAGTGTGCCAACGCGCTGGCTTCGCATGACGAGGTCCTATTGCGACGCGTCGTTGACATCGATCTGGACGGTGACCTCGACATTGTGGCGTTCGGCAGGGCCGGGCACGTTCTGTTAAACGACGGTTACGGTCGATTCGTGTTCAGGCCCAAAGTCTGGCCCGATGTCAGCGACGCGGGTTGGGTTTACGAGGATCTCGTCGAGCTGACCGGCGACGGTGTTCCGGACGTGGTGCGTAGTCACGCGGGCGAGGATGGGTCATTCGAGGTCGTGCCTACTGTGTTGACGCCGCCGGCAAACTGGATCGCGATTGCGCCGACGGGGACTCGCAGCAACGACAAGAGCACGCGCAGTCCCAGCAGCGGGTACGGCGTGCGAATGGAGCTGCGCTGCGGGTTGCACGGGCAGTTCTATACCTACAACGGTCTCAACGGTGGGCCGAACCAGTCGCACCTGCCGGTGATCTTCGGTCTGGACGGCGTGAAGGAAGCGGATTACGTGGCATTCACCTGGCCCGACGGCGTGACGCAGGCGGAGGGAGCTCTGGCGGCGGCGACGCGGCATCGAATCGAAGAGACGCAGCGGCGCATCTCGAGCTGCCCGGTGCTGTTTGCGTGGGACGGAGAGCATTTCGGGTTTGTCGGGGATTTCGCCGGCGTGGGCGGGCTGGGCTATTTCGTGGCTCCGGGCGAGTACGCGATGCCCCAGGTGTTCGAGCACGTGCGCCTCGGACCGGGGCAGTTGCGGCCACGCGACGGGCTGTATGAGCTTCGCGTGTGCGAGCCGATGGAAGAGGTGGCGTATGTCGACCGGCTCGAGCTGGTGGCGGTGGATCACCCCGAGCAGTTCAGGGTGTACCCGGATGAGCGGCTGGTGATCGGCGGGGCCCCC
>CP070685.1:1181635-1183635 GCA_020352895.1 Phycisphaerales bacterium | reverse complement strand
CTGAATGAGGTGGGGCTGCTGCCGCTGGCGCTGCAAGCCAAGTTGTTGACGGCGCTGGAGACGCGGAAGATTCGGGCGGTGGGGGCGTTGGAGGAGAAGCCTGTCAACATTCATTTGATTAGCGCGTCCAATGAGAAGCTGGACGAGATGCTGACCGAGGGGAAGTTCCGCCAGGACCTGTATCACAGGCTACGGGTGATTCACATGGAGCTGCCGCCGCTCCGGGAGCGGGGCGCGGACCTGGACTTGCTGGTAGACCGATTCCTGGCCGAGCTTTGCGAGCGGTTTCACATGGCCCCGAAGCAGCTAACACCGGAGGCTCGGCGATTGCTGACGGAGTATTCTTGGCCGGGCAACATTCGGGAGCTTCGTCACTGGTTGGAGAGTGCGGTTCTTCTGAGCGAGGAGGAGATCGGGGTGGAGCACCTGCCCCAGCCCACGGGCGTGGGGCGTCGCCTTGGGGTGGTGGTGGGTCCGCAGGCCCAGGGAGATGTGGCGGTGGATTTCACGCAGGGGGGGATCAGCCTGGAGAATGTGGAGCGCAAGCTGATCGACAAGGCCCTGGAAGCGACGGGGGGGAACGTGTCCAAAGCGGCCGAACTCCTCGGGCTTTCGCGGGACACGTTGCGGTACCGGATCGGAAAGTATCAGACCGGCGGCTCAGGGGGAGTCGAGCGGGCTTGAGGGACGGCCCTCGAATGGTATACTAGGATATAGCTAACATTCGGCGAGAGCACCCGACGAAGGAAGAGACGAGATGAAATCCGGAATCCATCCTGAGTACGTGGAATGCACGGTGACGTGCGGCTGCGGGAATGTGTTCAAGACTCGGGCCACGGTGCCCGCGATGACGGTCGAGATCTGCGGGGTATGCCACCCGTTCTACACCGGCCAGCAGAAGTACGTGGACACTGCGGGGCGAATCGAGCGTTTTCAGCGCAAGTTCGGTGGCAGCTACTTCCGCACCAAGAAGGAGAAGGGCGCCGGGAACGCGGCGTCAAAAGCTTAGCTGCGCAGGTCACGAAGGGAACCACGCCGGGCTCTCAGGCGGGCGGCCGCCAAAATGTCCGGGGTGGTTTTTTCGTGGGCGCATCGGTCGGGGCGGGGTGTTTGCGTGAGGATGGTGACGACGAGCAGGATTGATATGGAAGCAGAGAGATGGCTGAGGTCTACGAAGGACTGCTGAGGCGGCTGGAAGAGCTGTCGCACCGCTGGGACGAAGTGACCCGGGCGATGAGCGATCCGGCCAACGCGACCAGTCCGGCCAGGCTGGTGGCCCTTAGCAAGGAGCGGGGCAAGCTGAGCCGGTTGGTGGAGCCGTATAGGGCTTATCAGAAGGTGCTGGGCGAGGTCGAGGAGAGCCGGGAGATTGCCCGGGACAGCGCCCAGGACGCGGAGCTGCGGGAGCTGGCCACGGAGGAGCTGGCCAGGCTGGAGGAGCGGCGGGAGGAGTTGCTGGAGCGGTTGAAGGAGGCCTTTGTCACCAGCGACGACGCGGCTATCGGATCGATCATTCTGGAAATCCGGGCGGGCACGGGCGGAGACGAGGCGGCGTTGTTCGCGCGGGACCTGTACGGCATGTACATGCGGTACTGCGAACGGAACGGGCTGAAGGTGGAAGTGCTGGACGCCAGCGCTTCGGAGTTGGGGGGCTTCAAGGACGTGGTGCTGAGCATCAAGGGGCCGGAGGCGTACCGGAAGCTGGGGTACGAGAGCGGGGGGCACCGTGTCCAGCGGGTTCCGGAGACGGAATCGCAGGGGCGGATTCACACCTCGGCGGCGACGGTGGCGGTGTTGCCGGAGCCGGAGGAGGTGGACGTCAAGATCGACTGGGACCGGGATGTGGAGGAGTTTGTTTCGCGGTCCGGGGGGCCTGGGGGGCAAAACGTGAACAAGGTGTCCTCGGCGATTCGGCTGGTGCACAAGGCGACGGGGATCACGGTTTCGATGAGGGACGAGAAGAGCCAGCACAAGAACCGGGCCAAAGCTCGGCGGCTGAT
>CP070685.1:1179517-1181535 GCA_020352895.1 Phycisphaerales bacterium | reverse complement strand
CACCACCCAGGTTAACACATCGCTCCTCTTCGATCTTCAAGATGGAAAAACCGCGCGGGCTGCGCGACGTCCGGTGCCTTTGTGTTGTCACTCGATCGCGGATACGGCCGCCAAGATTCTCGCTCCGACGCAAAAAATACGGCGTTGTCCGGTTGACAGGAGGTCTTTGGACACTACATTCCCGGGCTTCTTTCCCAGGTTCTTTCTCCAACGCCGCCGTCCACCGGACCTGCGCCGGTGGACGGCGGACCTCGCTTTTCGCCATTACGATCAGGACAGACTCATCCACCAGTCGCCCAGCGGATCCGCCTGCCCGTACAGCGCCGGCCAGGCCCAGGGGCCGAACAACAGGAAGGCGATGTTGATTGCCGTTACCACATCGTAAGGAACCGATCCGCGCGGGAACCTCCATGGTGCCAGATAGCGCCACGCCCCCGACATAGGCCCCCGGTTGGGCGCCGGTTTGCCGACCGCTTCCGCGCGCAGGTATTGGTATGTGTACAGACCGCGCCGCCACACCGTGAACGCCGGCAGGATAGCCTGCTGTACGATCAGGGCCGGCAGGTGCGAACTGAAGGCCGCGATGAGAGTCGCCGCGGCTCTCTCGCCGCGGAGCCAGTAACCGATGCTGCAGTCCGGGATCAACGTCTCAGCCCTGGCTTTGGCGTAGCTGATCATGGTGCCATGGATGATGCACAGCACGCACAGCACGACAAAAGTCAGGTTCCCGGCCGCGGCGAAGTACCAGATGCAGCCGAGATACACGACCATGTCCGACACGCGGTCCAGCGACGAATCCAGAAAGCCGCCGAACTGACTGCCCATGTTGCCGAGTCGGGCGATGGTGCCGTCGAGCATGTCCATGGCCGCGGCCAGCACGAGAAACACGCCGGCCCACACGGGCCACAGGCTGCTCGGCACACCGGAAACCGGCTCCCCCGCCGGCGACTGATGCCCCGCCCCCAACGCCAGACAGATTCCCGCGCCGCAGGTCCACACGAAGCCGAGCGCGGTGCAGTGGTTGGGACGCAGACCCACACGAATCAGGAAACGGGCCAGCGCGTCGCGGGAGACGGCGAACCCCAACCCGATGGGGACCCCGATGCTCGGTTTTCCTCCGGAGGCGCGAAGCTGCCGGAAGTCGCGCGGCTGGTCGTCGGCCGGCTCAGTCACGACGCGGTTGTGATTGGAACTGGTCATGAATGACGGAATGTATCAGGAAAGCTTCCCGGCGCCGACGGGGCCCATGACATGCCTGCCGGGCCGCCGGCGTTCGTCGAAGGGCAACATCTTCGCCGTAATTCTCTCTGTCGGTGGGCTTACCCGACGGTTGCCGGCTCCGGCGAGAGCATGTTCTCGAAGATCCTGTCGAGCGACATGCTGATGTCCCAGCCCGGGTAATCGCGCCGGAACTTGCTCAGGTCGGTGATGTAGCAGATGTGGTCCCCCAGGCGAGCCTGCTCGCGGTAGTCCGTTTGCATCCGGGTACCAACCATCTCCTCCACGCGCGTGATGGCCTCGAGGATGGACACGCTGTTGGCCCGCCCGCCGCCGAGGTTGTACACCGCGCCGCAACGCGGGTTTCCGTGGAACGCCTCCATGGCTCGGCACACGTCCAGCGAATGGATCTGGTCACGCACCTGCTTGCCCTTGTATCCGATGATGGTGTATGGGAGGCCCTCGCGGCCGCACTTGATCAGGTAGGCCAGGAACCCGTGCAGCTCTACCCCGCGGTGATTCGGCCCCGTCAGGCACCCGCCGCGGAAGCAGACCGTGTGCATGCCGAAGTACCGCCCGTACTCCTGCACCATCAGGTCGGCGGCCGCCTTCGAGACGCCGAAAAGCGAGTGCATCGACGCGTCGATGCGGCATGATTCATCGATGCCCTCGTAGTCCTCCTCGCGAGCGTAGTCCCAGCGCGTCCCCAGCTCCGCCAGCGGCAGTTCGTTCGGAGCATCCCCGTAGACCTTGTTCGTGCTCATGAAGATGAAGGTGGCCTCCGGGCAATGTTGCCGCGT
>CP070685.1:1177320-1179417 GCA_020352895.1 Phycisphaerales bacterium | reverse complement strand
CAGCCCTCCTCGCCGGTTCGCGCGCCTGTCTCTATTCCGTCTGCGCCGCCCTGATCTTCCTCGGCCTCATGATCGCCGCGACCCGCCTCCCCTTCCGCGAGGCCCTCGCCCAACCCCGATGGGCCTGGGTCTGCGTTCTGCTCGTGGCCTGCACGCTGCTCGTCCCTTGGTTCCTTTCCGTTACCCCGAGCGATTCCGGGTGGCTCCACACCTCGGGTCGCGACGTCACCTGGGGCAAAGCCGTCACCCTCCTGAAAGACCGCCCCTACCTCGGCGTTGGCTACGAATCCTTTGGCCTGGCCGCTCGCGAGATTTCCCCCGATGTTCAGGAGCCCCCCATCACCGCCCACAACTTCTTCCTGCAAATCCTGACCTGCACCGGCCCCCTTGGCCTTCTGGCCCTGCTGCTGCTCTTCCACCGCCCCGCCCTCATGCTCCTGCGGCGCGCGGCCTCACCCGCCAGCCCGCTCGGTCCGGACCTGCTGCTGGCCGGGTTCGCCTTCGTCTTCATCATGGTCGTCTTAGCCGGCCAGGCCCAGCACTGGTTCTACAGCCATTCGAATGCCATCCTGTTCTGGCTCGCCCTCGCCGTGCTCGCCGCAGCGCCCATCCAACCGCACCCCTCGCCGCCCGCCACCCCGGCCGAACCGCCACCCTTATCGGCTTGACACCGCCCGCCCCAAAGCGCGACCATGAACACGAACCGTGAGAGAAGCCGACATGGAGATCCTCAGCTTCGACATTGAGACCTCCAATGTGTTCGACCTTCGCCCCGGTGAGGACCTCGACAAGTATGCTCCGTTCGATGTGGCCGTCGCCGCTACCCAGATTCTCGGCGGCGAGCACCGCCTCTGGCTTTCCCCCGGTCCCGACGGCAACCCACTGGTAAATCTGACTCCCCTCCACGCGCGGGAATTGCTGGAATACCTGGAACAGATGCAAAACGCTGGTTACGCGGTCTGCGCGTGGAACGGGCTAAATTTCGACCTTCAATGGCTCGCCCGTGCTGCCGGCGACGTCGCCACCGCGTCGCGCATCGCCCGCGCGATGTACGATCCTATGTTCCAGTTCTTTAAGTTGAAGGGTTTTCCCGTGGCCCTTGGGGCTGTCGCCCAAGGCTTGGGCATCGGCATGCGGAAGACCATGCTGGCTGCCGAAGCTCCTCGCGAGTGGCGGGCTGGCCACCACGAGCGCGTCTGCGAGTACGTGCTGGGCGACGCGCGAATGACGAACGAGATCGTCTCCGCCATCGTGCAGCGACGCGAAATCGCCTGGATCACGCAGCGTGGCAAGCGATCAACGGTCCCCGTGCCCCGTCTGCGCACCGTCGAGGACTGCATGCGCGATCCCATGCCAGACCAGTCCTGGATGGACACGCCGATCCCACAGGAGAAGTTCACTCGCTGGCTCGCGCAATAGGACAACGGGCCGGAGCGGAGGATAGTCCGAGTAAGGCCTCACCGATGGCAATGAAACGTCTATCAATAACAAGAGCGCAACGGAATACTGCAATTGGTGCGGAGCTGCTGGAGCTTTGCCAAACGATTACAGAAGACGGCTCCATATCTCGAGACGAAATCATTGCCCTCACCAAATGGCTGAAGAAAAACCAGAGTGCAGACCTTCCTTCAATTGACTTCCTGGTATCGACCGTCAAGACGATCATTGCCGATGGAAAAGTGAGCCCGCAGGAGCGTCGAGATCTATATAAGGCAATAGAACGCATTCTACCCCCGGACCTGCGCAAAGACGCCCAAGCGGCACGGCACTGGGTGGAGTCAGAAGAGCGGGCAACCGCCCGCGCTGAACGCGAGGCCCAATCGTTAAGGGACAAAGAGGAACGCGCACGACGAAAACCCATCGCCTCGGCTGACTTCATGGTAGCAGGCGTCAGTCACGAGGGTCGGGCCAAGATCGTGCGTGCGCACGTCCATGATGCGGACCAAGTTTTCCTCGTCCGTGACAAGCGTAACCGCTTCAGCCGAAACGCGATCGAGGTTCGGTTGTCGTCGGGCTTTCAAATCGGATTCGTCCCAGAGGATGATGCCGTCCTCATTGCACCCATCTTAGATGAAGGGGCTCGCCATTACGCCTTCG
>CP070685.1:1175103-1177220 GCA_020352895.1 Phycisphaerales bacterium | reverse complement strand
CGCCGGTCGCGCGGGCCGTCCTCGGCCGCCACCTGCGCGTAGATGTCCAGCAGGATGTGGTTCGCCTGGTCGCCGATCGAATGCACGGCCGTCTGCATCCCCGCCCGGTCCGCCATCTTGCACCGCGCCAGCATCTCCTGCGGCGGGTCGGCCATGGCCACCAGCAGCCCGTGCCAGTCCTTCTGCTCCGGCGGATTGTCGCAGAACGGCTCGGCCATGTACGCCGTCCGCGAGCCCAGCGACCCATCCATGAAGCCCTTGAAGCCGCCGATCCGCAGCCATTCGTTCCCCGGCCCGAAGGCCTTGATCCGGCTCAGCCCCTCGTCCCAGTCTTCCGAGTAGTAGAAGCTGTACACCCGCAGCGTCAGCTTGCCGCGCTCGGCCGCGCGCCGGAACGTCTCGATGTGCCGCCACTCCGACATGTCGTGCACCATGGTGATGCCCCAGTGGTGGGCTTGCTCCATGGCGGCCGCGAAGGCGGCATCGAGCTCCGCGTCGTCCGGCTCGGGGATGAGGCTGGTGACCAGCTCCATGGCGTCGTCGCGCAGCAGCCCGGTCGGCTCGCCGGTCGTCGGGTCGCGGTCGATTCGGCCGCCCTCCGGGTCCGTCGGCCCCTCCCTGGTGATCCCCGCAATCTTCAGCGCCGCCGAGTTCGCCAGGGCCATGTGGCCGTCCATTCGCGACAGGAACAGCGGGTTGTCGGGCGTGACCGCATCCACCCACTCCTTGCACGGCGGCGACGGGTCCGCCCAACTGTCCACGGACCACCGGCCGCCGAGAATCCACTTGCTGGGACCCAGTTGTTTGGCCTTCTCCTCCACCTGGCGCACGAAGTCCGCGCGGTCTTTTGCCTCGCGCAGGTAGAGCTGCCGCGACAGCAGCCCCGCGCTGATCACGTGCGTGTGCGCGTCGGTGATGCCTGGGATGACCCGCCGCGCCTTCGCGTCGATCACGCGCGTGTCGGGGCCGATCCGCGGCCTTACGTCCGCTTCCGTCCCGACCGCCACGATTCGCCCGTCGCGCACCGCGACCGCCTCCGCCTCCGGCGCCTGCTCGCTCCCGGTCCAGATCTTCGCGTTGGTGATGACCAGGTTCGCTGCCTCCGCTTTGTCCTCGGCCTGTCCGCCCGCTCCTGTCGATGCTGCCATAGCCACCAGGCCCGCCGCGAGCAGGCCCCTCGCGATATTGCGATTTCGTTTCATGACACGTTCCCACGCTCTAGGAATCCGACTCCGCGCATTGTCCTCCCCGTCGCCGCCCATGCAACTTCACGACGCCCCCCGCCTGGCTTCCTCCTCAGGGCGCGTCGCCGCTACGCGTTGCTTTCGTGTGGCACGGCTCTGTGAGCCGTGGTCCTGGCATGTATCGATCAGCAGGCGGTCTCCCCAGCCTGTTCTCATCCGGCTACCGGCGCCTTTCTCTCTCCCGTACTTCTATGCCGACATCTACGCGGCGCTGCTGGTGCTTGGCGCGGGCCGCATCGTCAGCGCCATGACCGCGCCGGCGACCGTCCACGAAACGAAGACCTGTGCCGCCAGCAGCAAGGCCCCGCCCAGCGGGTAGCCGCCGATTCTGTACCTGGTCAGCTCGCTAAACACCACGATCAGTAGCCCGACGATGACGATGAAGAAGACCCTGCGGGAGTATCGCGACAGAACACGCACGGAGGCCATCCCCAGCAGACCGGCCGCAAGCAGCGCGGACGCGAACGCAATGCCAACCTGCATGACCATCATGCGCCCCGCCGCCTCGTGCCCCATTCCGCCGTAAAGAACGCTGAAAACCGGCTCGCCGGGTGGATACCCGACCCGCGGCACGGGAGCGGGATTGCATACATACGCGCCGGGCTCGACAATGTTCTGCTTCAGGGCCGCGTAAACGTCCGGTTCGTTCGGAATCCGCCGCATCTCGACGCGGCTGGACAAACCGAGTACGGCGTTCGCCACAAACGTGCAGAGCATCAAGACAACAGCACCGAGTACACCCGATAGAACGACGCGCTTTAACATGTCGACCTCCAGGACGCGAACCGACGGCCACTCCCGCCTCCCCTCATAAGCGTCCCAGCCGCGCCGCCATGACGCCTCGCCGCCGCCATGGCCCGCGCCGCAACCATG
>CP070685.1:1172866-1175003 GCA_020352895.1 Phycisphaerales bacterium | reverse complement strand
GGATGGTGCCGTACGAATGAAGATCGCCGACTTCAGGAGATCGCTCGGGGCTCATCCTTCAGTTGGCGCGAGCCGGCGCGACACATACGATGAGGTTCTTGACGTGCTGACGGCGACCGTGCGTGCGGCGGCTAACCGCACATAAGCCACGGAGTACGCGATGAAACTGATCGGCCTCATCGGCGGCATGACCTGGCAATCCACGCTGGAGTATTACCGGCTCATCAACGAGATGGTGGGCGAACGCCTCGGCGGCCACCACTCCGCCCGCCTGCTGCTCCATAGCGTCGACTTCGAGCCCATCGAGCAGGCCCAGCACGAGGCCCGCTGGAATGAAACGGCCGACATGCTCGCCGACGCCGCCCGGGCCCTGGCCCGCGGCGGGGCCGACTTCATCGTTCTGTGCACCAACACCATGCACAAGGTCGCCGACGCCGTCGAGTCGGCCGCCGGCCGGCCCCTCATTCATATCGCCGACGCCACCGCCGCCGCCATCCAGCGCCGCAACCTCAAGCGCGTCGCCCTGCTGGGCACCCGCTTCACCATGGAAGACGATTTCTACAAAGCACGATTGCAGCAACGCTTCGGCCTCGTAGTCCTGGTGCCGCCCGAGCCCGACCGCCAACAAATCCACCGCGTCATCTACGACGAGCTCTCTTACGGCCGGACCGAGCCGCAGTCGCGGCAGTCCTACCAGAACATCATCGCTGCCCTGGCCGACCGCGGCGCCCAGGGCGTCATCCTCGGCTGCACCGAGATTCCCCTGCTCATCCGCCAGCAGGACGTAAGCATCCCCGTCTTCGACACCACCCGCCTCCACGCCGAAGCCGCCGTTGCCGAAGCCTTGTCATAGAGCGTAAGAAAGCACCGCCGCGACGCGCACTATGGTCCCGCCACCGCGCGATCGATAATCACGAAAGATCAGACGTGGATCTGAGCGCAACTCGCCGTTTGCCGACTACAGCAGCGCCGTGCTGAAATAGCGCTCCGCCCGGTCCGGCAGCACCGTGGCGATGTTGCCCTTGATCGACCTGGTCAGCTGCCGCGCCGCCCACACGTTCGCTCCCGACGAGATCCCCACCAGCAACCCGTTGCTCGCCCCCAGTTGCCGCGTCGTGTCGATGGCGTCCTCGTCCGTCACCTCGATCACGTCATCCACCAGCGACACGTCCAGCACCCCCGGGATGAATCCGTCCCCGATCCCCTGAATCTGGTGCAGCCCCGGCTCATGCCCCAGCAGGGCCGACACGTTCTTCGGCTCGACCGCGATGATCTTCACCCCAGGCTTGTGCTCTTTCAGAAACTGCCCCACGCCTTGCAGCGTGCCGCCGCTGCCCACGCCCGCAACGAAGCAGTTGACCTCGCCCGTCATCTGCCGCCACAACTCGTGCGCTGTCTCCTCGTAATGCACGCGTGGGTTATCCGGGTTTTCGAACTGGTGCGGCATGAACACCCGCGCGTCGCCCGCCGCGATCTGTCCGGCCCGCTCGACCGCCCCGGCAATCCCGGCCGCATCCGGCGTCAGAATCAGCTCCGCCCCCAGCGCCTCGATCAGCTTCTTCCGCTCGACGCTCATCCCTTCGGGCATCACGATCCGAACCTGGTATCCCTTGAGCCGCCCCACCAGAGCCAGCCCGATACCCGTGTTCCCGCTGGACGGCTCCACGATGATCGAGCCGGGCTTCAATCGCCCGTCGCGCTCAGCCCCCTCCAGCATGGCCACCGCCACCCGGTCCTTCACGCTCCCGCCTGGGTTCAGAAACTCCGCCTTGGCATACACGTGCTCACCGTTGAGCTTCAGCAGCGGCGTGTTGCCGATCAGATCCAGCACGTTGTCGGTCAGCATGATGGCACCCTGCCTATCGCCGCAATGGTCTGACTTCCGTTTCAGCCAGCAGGCATTGAATAGACAAGACTTCTCTGGGACGTGCCCGGCTCCGGTTCCCCTACCGCAAGCGCACGTGTCTCTCTGATTCTCTGCCCCTACCTCGCCCGGATCAAGGGGCAATAAGCGCCTTTTGCATGCAGATTTCCCGGACGTGCCGAACGGACGGGCTCGCCATGCCCCCTGGCCAAGACACCGGCCCTCGCGTAACGACCGGCAGGACGGCCCAGGCCCGGCCCGGCGCGCCTCTAG
>CP070685.1:1170543-1172766 GCA_020352895.1 Phycisphaerales bacterium | reverse complement strand
GTAATTGACTGACTCCGAGCGCCGTGGCGATGGCCGCGGCGCCTTGCACGAGCCAGCGCGACCCGAAAGTCAACATAGCCAGTCCGAGCACGACCAGCGCAACAGACACCATCCAGGCGGCGGGCGGACGGCGATCGGGGCCGAACTGCCTGGCGTACTCGGCCTGTACGGTGACGTTTTCCCGGCGGCTTTGGCGTATGGACCACACGGTATACAGCACGCCGGCCGCCGCGAGCAGCAGGCCGTCAACTCGCCCGAACCGGCCGTTCGCACCCAGGAGCCACGCCAGCAACGCGACGCCAAGCATCACCCAAAGATCAAAGCGAAGCAGTTGCCGATTCACCAGCAAGGGAGTAAGGGCGGCTGAGACGCCGAGTATCAGCAGCACGTTGAAGATGTTGCTGCCGACGACATTGCCGACGGCCAGGTCGGCCTGACCGGCAAGCGCGGCTTTCATACTGACGGCCAGCTCGGGTGCGCTCGTGCCGTAGGCCACGACCGTCAAGCCGATGACTAGCGGCGACACGCCTAGCGCGGTGGCGAGACGTACAGCCCCGCGGACCAGCACTTCGGCGCCGCCGATCAGCAGGCCGAGGCCCACCACGAATAGCACAACCGTTGTTGCCATGCGGATCAGTTCGTCGCGGCAGTTTTCGGTGGGCAAGTATAAGGCGCCGGACGAGTACCGCAAATGAAGGTAGAGAGGACGGGGCAGCGTTAAGGCTGCCCCGCCCCGAGTGCATCACTGCCTTAGCGGTCCGCTCACTTCTTCGGCGGAACCGGTTTGCCCGTGCCCGGCTTGGGGCCCGGCGACGAAGCCGGAGGGGGCGTCTTCGCCGGCTGGGGTGTGCCTGGCTTGGGCGGGTTGGATTTGTTCGGCATCGCGCTCATCTGAGCTTCTCCTTAGAGAAATTGTTTATGAGGCCCTGTTGTCACGGGCCGTCCGTGCCACACGCTCCAGAGGCCTCGGTTCTTTGTTTTCAGCCAGCAGCGGGAGGTGCGCCCGTCTGGGGACGACCTCCCGCCTGCGTAGCTCCGATGCCCGTGCGCTTCGCGCTCGGGCTGTTCGCGGCTCCACCTCCCGGTCAGAAGATCGCCGCCGGGCGGAGCGCCTCCACAAGTCGAGCCTACTCCTCGGTGGTCAGCACCGTGTCGATCACGTGAATCAGCCCGTTGTCGGCCTTCACGTCGGCCTTGATCACCTTGGCACCGTCGATCATGACGACGTCACCCTTCACCGTGAAGACGATCTCTTCGCCGGTCATGGTCTTGGCGGACTTGAGGTTCTTGAGGTCCGCCACAGCCTTGCTGCCCTGCAGAACATGGTGCCTGAGGAGTCGCTGCAAGTCGGCCGTGTTCTGCGGCTTCTGGAGCTCCGCCAGTTGCTCGCCGAGTCCGGCGAAGGCCTTGTCCGTGGGGGCGAACAATGTATAGGGGCCGTCGCTCTTCAGGGTGTCCACCAGGCCCGCGGACTCGAGCAGCACGTACAACGTTTTGAGGTCACCGGTCTGTCTGGCCACGTCGACAATGGTCATGGGCTTGGGCGGTTCGGACTTCTTCTCCTGGGCCAGACTCAGGCCCGTCAATCCGACTACTGCCACAAGCGTGGCACTTAGCAGCCACGTCGCTTTGTTCACCTTGGCGAACATCACTTGATTCTCCGTCGCAATCGCGTCGTTCGCCCGGGCGGTTTCGGCGGCGGCCCACGATGGGCCGCTCGCTGGCCCAAGGCGAGCGAGCGTTCGATGCATGACCGATTCACCCCTTGGCTTCGCGGCCTCGCCGTCATCTCTTCTCAGACGTCGCGGACCGCTGGCCGTCCGACGTTCTTGTCGTCGCCGAGTCCGGCAGCAGCGGGGTCGTGTGCCGCACCTGGAGGCATGCGTGAAGCCGTCGTCACGTTTCCGCGACTTTCTTGGTAACCGAATCCTCAAGGTGCCCGCACCCGCCGCCGTCGCTGCCGCGCTGGGGCGACGCAGGGTTGGTGCGCGCTATGTCTGCAAGGGTTCGTTCGTTGGGGTCACTGTTGCGCTGCAACCGGTCCCAGGGGAGAACATCGGGAGGGGTGTGAAAAGCAGCCGGGTCTACACTCCGCGGGCAGACACCCACCGCTCCTCTGATTGAACTATTTTATACTCCGCGCATCGACAGGTTGCACCACAAGCCAGCAGAATTTTTGTAACCGGCTTCCAGCGGTCTTCGGCCTTGAAGTGCCGCTTCTTT
>CP070685.1:1168193-1170443 GCA_020352895.1 Phycisphaerales bacterium | reverse complement strand
CCGTTGTCCCGCGTCCAGGCGAGCGTGGCCCCGGCCGCATCGCCGGCCAGCGCCGCCCGACCATCGGCCAGCGCGTCGTTCGTGAGTTGGGTGATCGTCCAAATCGCCCCGTCCCAGTAGGCCGCGAATATCTCCTGGCGCATCAGATTGGCCGGCAAGTCCTCGCCGACCGCCTCCTGCTCCGGCAGGGTCATGGTGTTCTCGGTATAGGCAACGATGGCGTGGCCGTCCGGTCCGACGAAGGCGGCCACCGGATCCTGCACGAAGCGCGACCCGTCGGTGATGGCCGAAGGCGCCCCCCATTCGCTGAGCGTAGGGCTCCAGAAACTGCACATGACCTGCACCGTGGGGTACACCTCCCCCGGCGCGGTGTTTTCCGTATAGACCGCCAGCATGCTTCCGCCCGGCCCGCTGGCCACCGAGGGCGAGGCCATCACATCCGGCGGAACGGAAGCCGGATCGCCTCTGCGCTTGTCGCAAAAGCCACATCCCCCACGTTCTTCGCAGAACAACTCCCAACTGGCCAGGTCCCAGCGGTGGCGCCAGAACCACAGGTTCACACGAGCCCACGCGTCCAGAACAACCTTGAACCCCATACAGGGATTCCCGAACCAGACGGGCGGGTCGCGGTCCGTCTTGATTCGAAGCGGCACGCCGAACAGGGCCCGCGCGGTCGCGTCCGCCCCGGCGCTGACAACGGCCAGTAGATCCACCCAGACGCTCAGGGATAAACTCGGCTCCACCGCGGCGTTGAGAGTGGCGTCCAAAACTGGTTTTAGCGGCCAGAGTGTGCCCTCCAGGTCCACGCTGCCTTGGATGCCGAGGCTCACACTCGCCCAGACACTGATGATGCCCCAGAACGTCGCCAGTGGGCCTCGGAAGACCGAGAGCCGCTCACGGAAGGACGCCAGTTCGTAGGGCCCGAATGGGTACCTCGTGTTGCGGATGTCAGTGACATCAAATACCAGGTCCTCAGCACCGTCCGGGAAGATGTCTTCGTCAACCGGATCAAACACCTCCATGCTGAGAATGAGGGCCTCCGCGTGAGCCCTCATGGCCGTGAACCGAAGGTCGCCGTTCAACTCCAAGTTCCCTTCAAAGGAAATGTACGTGTCGAACGTGTTCTCGAGAACGCCGACAAGTGGAAACTCGGGCGGAGGGTCGGGCCACGTGGCAGGAAGAAATCCCAGTTCGGGAATCTCCCCGCTGAAGTCGTATCGCTCCCGAGCCCCGACCCACTCGGTCTGCCCGTTCCGGATCAGAGCATGGGACATGGGGTCTTCGATCACCTTGATCCGCATATAGGCATATCTGCACGCAGGCGTCGGCCCCTCGTCCGTCACCGGGAGGACGCACAGCCAGTTCAGGTCGTCCGGGTCCCCGGTGGATTCGTCGTCCGGGGGCAGCAGGCTGACGTCGTACTCCGCCGTGAAGGGCGGGGTGCTGTCCAGCCAAACGCTCACCGCGCCGTCCGATTTCAGAAACCGGAACTCCACCCTTTCCAGGGTCACCCCGACTGCCGTCTGCACGTTCGCCCTGAAAGTCACCACGAGCGGATCGCCACCGGCTCCGGACACGTAGAGCCCCAGGTAGTCGGGCGGCTCGCCGTGTTCCGTTTCATGGTTGGGCGTGGCGCTGACGGCCCCGGGAACCGCAGGGACGTACGCGCCGTAATCGCACTCGGGGATGTCGAGCACGTTCATGTCCAGGATGGATGCCCCGCCGGGGTCGATGTTCACCTGCGAGCCTTCCACCAGGTCAATCACGTTGCCGGTCACCTCGGCGTTGTAGGTCCCGGGCGCAAGGTTGACGACCTCGAAAGTTCCGTCCGGGCTGATGGGGGCGCTGCCCTCCAGCCGGCCGTCCTCGTCGTACAGGTTGATCTCGGCGTCGAATCCGTTGCGCACCGTCCCCACGGGGATCGTGCCCGACACGCTTCCGGGCGGCGGCGCTTCGATGGTGAAATCGGCGCACGCGAACACCGCGTCGGCCGATCCGGTCGCGGCCGCGCAGACCTTCACCGGGGTGGCTTCGGCCAGAAGCTCGAAGGCCGTCTCCTGTTGGGCGGATACCCACGGCCCGCCATCCTGGCTGTAGGCGAACAAGTCGTTGCCTTCGTTGGATTCCTCCCAGCCCCAGACCGACGGATGGCTGGTGGTGTCACAGGAGAGCCCGAGCCAGTAGGTCACACCGCTCTCGGCGTCAAAGGGCGTGGTCAATGTGGCATGGTAGGCGTACTCTTCTACGTCG
>CP070685.1:1165814-1168093 GCA_020352895.1 Phycisphaerales bacterium | reverse complement strand
CGCCGCGCGAACGCCCGCACCAGCGCCCGCTGCCCGCCCAATGTTCGAGCCAACACCACCACACCGCTGGTGTCCACGTCAATGCGGTGAACCAGACGAATCTCCGGCCCGAGCTCGGTGCCTCGAAGCAGCTCGACCAGGGACGTCTCCTGGCCTCGGCCGGGAATGGTGGCCAGCCCCGCCGGCTTGCTCACCGCGAGCAGAACGTCATCGACGTGCAGAATCTCAATGCCGCGAAACGGCTTGCGCGGGCGACGGGCCACGATGCGCCCCCTTCAGAACGAAGTGACCCAGGCGATGCCGCTGGCTCCGGTGGTGGGGCTGACGTACGCGGTGATCTCACCGCCGAAGATCTCCGGTCGATGCCCCTCCGCCACAGTATGACCGACCACAATCCCCAGCGCCGCGCCGAACAGGACATCGCTGAAATCGTGCTCCCGGTCGTCGATCCGCCCGAACCCGGCCAGCGCCGCCAGCGCGTACGAGGGTATCCCCACCCAGGGCCCGTAGCTGACCCGCAGCACCTCGGCTACGGTGAAACTCGAACTGGTGTGGCCGCTCGGCCAGGCCAGGTTCTCCCCATTCGGCGATTCGGTGTTCGCCGCCACCTTCAAGGCCATGGTGCTGACACCGTTGATGATCAAAGCGTTGAACAGCGTCCGCCCCACCTCGTACGTCTTGTCGTCCTGGGCCTGTTGACCGATCAGATACCATAGCCCGGCCATGGCAAAGTGCGTCCCCGGGTTGCCCAGCACGCCGATGGCGTCGCTCCACTCGTCCTGGAAGGTGTCGTGCCGCCCATGGCTATTGTCCATCTTGCCGTCCACGCCGCTGCACCGCACGGCCAGCGACGCGCCGCCCGCCACCCCCAGAATCACCAGGTTCCCTGGATCGGTGTACACCGACACCGTGTCGTCCCACACCGACCTGGGCATTCGCTTGATGTCCCGTTCGACTGTCTCCCAGAAACTCGGCAGCGGTCCACGATCCAGGCCGGCCGTGCCGGCCGACCTCTCGTTCTCGATCTCCGCCCACTCGGCCGTCAGCCCCTGTTCCTCCTGCGGATCATCGAGACCGCCGAAATCGGAGCACCAAAGCCGCGCAGCCTCTTCCTCCGGCCGGGCCGTCTCACGCACAACGTGCCACGATCCCAGGGAACCCTCCGCGAGATTCCGCTCGCGTGCACGGCCGATGGCCATCCGAAGCTCCTCTAATCCACTGCCCCCTCCGTAGATCGGTGCAACTGCGCAGCCCGCACCGAGCGTAGCCATCACCACGGCGCAGCAGAAACGCAGACAGTCCATCTTTGCACTCCTTGTGGTTACGGAAGTCAGTGTAACCACCGGCCTCTGACGTGTCGACTGGCCGCGACCGGCGGCTACTCTTGCTGCCCCAGCAGAATCTCTTCCGGATTCATGCTACGCAGGCGATACTTGTCGATCAGCTTGCGGATGCGCGGCTGAGCAGGATCGATCTCCAACGAACGATGCCAGCACTCGACGGCCCGCTTCCGCAGGCCGATGTTCTCTTTCTCATTCAGATATTGAGCCATCAGCGTCACACCCAACCCTGCGTGCGCGCTGGCCAGCTTCTCGTTGAACCCCAGCGCCCTCTCATATTGCGTCTGAGATTGCTCGTACTCGTTTCTTCGAAACATGCAATAGGCCACGCGCTCGTGGGCCACCGCCAGGTATGGATCCAGCTCCAGGGCCACGCGAAACGTCGCCTGAGCGATGTCGAGGCGCTCCTGCTTGAGATAGGTCGTGCCCAGGTTCACCAGCACCATGGGCTGGTTCGAATCGAGCTCCAGAGACGACTTGTAGCACTTGATCGCCTCGTAGAACTTGCCCTGCATGTCGTACACTGCTCCCAGATTGCTCCAGGCAAACGCGTTGTCCGGCTGTATGTCGATGGCCTTCTTGTAGTAGATCTCGGCCTGCTCCAGGCTGCCCTGCTGGTGATAGCACACGCCGAGGTTCAGATGCGACTCGAAACTGTTGGGTTCCAGGTCGCAGGCGTGCAGGTAGGCTCTGACCGCGTCGGCCAGCCGGCTCAACAGATGGCTGACCTGCCCCAGGCTCATGGCGTCCTCGAAACTGAACGGATCGTACTTCAGCGCATTGGCAAAGTACTCCACCGCCTCCTCGTAGTCGCCTTTCTGGCGGTAGATTGTCCCGATCTTGGAGTGGGCGTAAGCCAGCCGCGGATTGATCTCAAGCGCCTGCCGAAACTCCGCCAGGGCGGCGTCGTAGTCGGCTTCCGCTAGGTAGCGTGTTCCT
>CP070685.1:1163414-1165714 GCA_020352895.1 Phycisphaerales bacterium | reverse complement strand
GTGGTCTTGCCGGCGCCGTTGGGGCCCAGCAGGCCGTAAATCTGGCCGCGCTGGGCGCGGAAGCTGAGGCGATCGACGGCTCTCTTCTCGCGTCCGTCGGGCGTGTGGAAGACCTTGGTCAGTTCGCGGGCTTCGATCATATCGGGCACACGGATTCTGAGACACACAAGGGCGGATGGATCCCGTCCTATCCAATCGACCAGGAGGCGGGGCGGATTGATCGGAGGGCTGAAAAGCCAGCTCGGAAACGCGAGGATGCCCGTTACCGGACGCCTGTGGAGCAGGCCCAGGATGTTCAGAGCAGATCATCGGGGCCGTGTGAGGACGAGAAGCTCCGTGGCCACGGGTCGCGTGCCGCGCGGGCCGGGTGGAGAGCGCGTCGGATGGTCGTGGGCTGCCCCCTTTCGGAAGGCTCCGGTTGGGACCACAATGGGGATGGGCACGTGGGACGCATCGGCCGGGCCATGCGGTTACCGGGACATGTCATGACGGATCGCGAGACAAAGCAATCTCTGCTTTGGGCGGAGTCAGGCGAGGAGCGTGAGGGGCCCGTGGCCGAGGTGGCCGTGGTGGGGCCGCTGGACCGGAACTACTCTTACGCAATCCCGGAGGAAATGGTCTCGGAGATTCGAGCGGGCCAGAGAGTGATGGTGCCGGTCGGCCGGAAGGACCGTCCGGTGCTGGGTTTCTGCGTACGCGTGGATCTCGGCACGTGGTCCAGCACGCTGAAGCCCGTGCTGGAGGTGGTTGATCCGATGCCCCTGCTGGGCGAGCGGCTGCTCGAGTTGGGGCGGTGGATATCGTCGTACTACCTGTGCCCGCTGGGCCGAACCTTGGCGGCCATGGTGCCGGAGGCGGCGAAGAGCCGAAGCGGGTTTCGGAAAGTCAAGTTCGTGCATCTGGCCCGCCCGGCGGAGGAGGTTGCCGACGGCAAGTTCACGGCGAAGCAGCGCGCCGCGGTCGAGTCGTTGGCCTCGGCGGGTGGGCCGGTCAGCGCGAGTGAATTGAGCGAGCGGTGTGGTGTCTCCAGCGCCGTGCTGAGCAAGTTGGCCGAGCGCGGCTGGGTCAAAATGGAACATCGGCTCGTGCCGGCGCCGGCACCGGATTTCGACCTGCCTGCGGAGTCGCCGGGCTTCGAGTTGACCGCGGCACAGCGTGATGCCCTGGCGCAAATCGAACAGTGGCTGGAGCCGCCTGTCTTTCGGGTCGGTCTTCTGTACGGAGTATCGGGCAGCGGGAAGACCGAGGTCTATGTGCGGGCCATCCAGCGATGCCTCGAGGCGGGCAGGCAGGCCATCGTGCTGGTTCCGGAGATCGCGCTGACATCTCAAGCGGCGCCACGGCTGGCCAGAAGATTCCAGGACGTAGCTGTTCTCCATTCAGGTCTGCGAGGAACAAACAAATCGTTGACCTGGCACGCGATCGCCCGGGGCGAGAAGCGGGTGATCATCGGCACGCGGAGCGCGGTCTTCGCCCCGTGCCCGAGCCTGGGGTTGATCGTCGTCGACGAGGAGCAGGAAGGCAGCTTCAAGAATCAACAGGCGCCACGGTATCACGCTCGGGATGTGGCCATTAAGCGGGGGCAGGTCGAAGGGTTGCCGGTGCTGTTAGGCACGGCCACGCCCTCGCTGGAGTCGTGGATGAACGCGCAGCGACTGGAGCACTTCTGTCTCCTGCGTCTGCCGGAGCGGGTCTCCGGGCTGCCGCTGCCGGAGGTTCACCTGGTGGACATGCGGGCGCAGGAGGGCGAGCGGGCGGGCGGGCGTCTGCTTTCGGCTCCGATGGAGGCAGGGCTGCGGGAGACCCTCGAGCGGGGCGAGCAGGCGGTTCTGCTGCTGAACCGGCGCGGGTTCGCGACGTTGATGTTCTGCCCGGCCTGCAAGAAGCGCATCAGTTGCCCACGGTGCGGGACAAACATGGTGTATCACCAGTCGGGCCATCGGGCGGTCTGCCATTACTGCAGCGCCGCGGTGAGGGTTCCGGAGGTGTGTCCGGACGTAACCTGTCGCGGAAGACTGGTGCGCATCGGCATGGGCACGCAGCGGATCGAGGAGGAGCTTACCTACAGGCTGCCCAACGCACGGGTACAGCGCGTGGACTCGGACACGATGCAGGCGACGGAGGATTACCGGCGGGTCATCGGGCGGTTCGAGGCACGGGAGATCGATGTGTTGCTGGGCACGCAGATGATCGCCAAGGGTCTGGACTTTCCGTTCGTCTCCTTCGTGGGGGTGATCACGGCTGACACGGCGCTGGCCCTACCGGACTTTCGGGCGGCGGAGCGGACGTTCCAGTTGATG
>CP070685.1:1161013-1163314 GCA_020352895.1 Phycisphaerales bacterium | reverse complement strand
GTCGTCCAGGACCGCTCTTTCAAGAAGAACGGAAACCTGTTTTACCCCCAAACGCGAGCCTTCTTCGAAGGGCTTGCTCTGAAGGATCTGAAGATCCCGTTCGCCCCGAATTCCGACGTGGCCCCGATCTGGAACCCGGAGGCGTTCTTCGACGTGATGGTGGTCAACGGGGTGAGCTGGCCCGAACTCCAGGTGGCTCCCGCCCTTTACCGCCTGCGTTTGCTTAACGGCTGCAACTCCCGCTTCCTGTGGCTGAAGTTCGCCGACCCGGATGTCGAGGTCTACCAGATCGGCGCCGAGCAGGGCTTCCTGCCCGCACCGGTTCTGTTGAACGGCTTGGATCTCGATGAGAGCGGCGACGGCACGGCCCAGGTGCTCATGGGTCTGGCCGAGCGGTCGGACGTGATCGTGGACTTCAGAGGCCTGGCGCATGGGACCGAGGTCCTCTTGACCAACATCGCCCCGGACGAGCCGTTCGGCGGCGGCATCCCGGGCGTCGATTTCGCCCCGGCTGATCCGGCCACCACGGGCCAGGTGATGCGCTTCGTGGTGGTCGCGGCGCTGGACGGCGCCAGTCCCACCGATCCGAACGGCCCGACGCCTGCCACCGACCCCGCGGACCTCGTGCTGAACGCGGAGCCCGCGCTCGGGCCGCCCGCCGGCGATCCGCGCAACGTGTCGCTGAACGAGGAGATGTCTCAGGTGGTGTGCGTGCTGGCAGACGCTGTGACTGGAGAATACCTGGTGCCGATCAAGAATGTGCCCTGCAACTCGGTGCCGCCTGCCGGCACGATTATTGTGCCCTTCGGCCCCACGGCGGCCAAGCTGGGCCAGGTTGACCTGACGGACCCGAATAACCCGGCCGGCATCCCGCTGATGTGGACCGCAACCGGCGTGGGCGTCGAGAGGACGGTCGACGTGCCCGCGGGATCGGTCAGCATCTGGGTCACCGAGAATCCGGACGTAGACGCCACCGAGGAGTGGGACATCTACAACTTGACCGTAGACGCCCACCCGATTCACCTGCATCTGGTGCGTTTCGAAGTGACCGGGCGCGAGGTGATCGGTGGCGACGCCAGGGGCCCGGAGCCCTGGGAAACGGGATACAAGGACACGGTGATTGCCTATCCGGGCGAGATCACCACGGTGAAGGCCTTGTTCGACATCCCCGGGCTGTACGTGTGGCACTGCCACATCGTCGAGCACGAGGACAACGAGATGATGCGGCCGTACTTCGTCGGACCGTGATGTAGAGATGACCATCTGTTTCGCGGATCGAGCGGCAACCGCGCGATCCGCACGGTGAAAGACCAGGGCCGCTTCGCGGGCACGTTCGCGAGGCGGCCCTTTTTGCCCGGAGGGCGCCAGGTGGAGCTCTTAGCCATCAGCCATAAGCTGTTAGCGGCCGGAGGCTACGGAATATTTGAGGGCGAGGGCGGGCGTGGCAGCGAAGGGCTTAGCGGTGGCGTGCGTCGTCCGCTCCCTTGCAATTGCGGCTCGTTGGCAGGGGGTACTGCTGGCAGAAAGATGGCACACGGCGCGGTGTTCGGGCTCCGCTCCCTGACGGTCGCGGCTCGTTGGCATACGGCTAGCGATAGGCGCTGAGCTTGCCGCGGGATGCGGAGCGCTGTTTGCGCAGGAACTGGGCGGTCCAGGCATCGAGCATGTGCCAGTAGCCTTTGGCGGCTGACCGTTGGTGGCCGACCGTCCAGAGAACCGTCTGCAAGAAGCGAAGGCGATCGGTCCGGGTGATGACGGGGTGATCCTGGAGGCTGGCGTTCAGCCGCATGACGGGTTGCCAGACGCGCTTGAGCGATCTGGGGCCGCCTCGGCGAAGGCCGTCCAGGTCCACGAGGACGGCGCCGACGGGCTGGTTGTCGGTTGACAGGCCGGTGACGAGGATGTTCGGCGCCTTCATGTCGCGGTGATACATCCCCAGGCTGAGCACGCCGGCCAGCATTTGCACCAGCGAGCGGATCAGTTGCGCTTTGGCCTGATACAGCGCCGCGCCGCTCAGGCGGCGCAGCTCGACCTGGCAGGCGCGGTCCAGATCGACCGCGTCCTGCACGGCTTCGGTGATCAGCAAGCTCTCGCGCCAGATACCTGCTCGTCGGCGGTTCATGACGGCCAAGGGCACGGCCGTTCCGACGTTGGCGTCGAGCAACTGGTTGCCGCGCACGAAGTTCATGCGCGCCCGCGAGGTCCGTAAGACGGAGACGAGCCGACCGATGAGGCCGCGAGCGCGAGACTGTTTGCGGATCAGATCGAGGGGGCCCGCCTTGAAGGGGATGCGGATGCGGG
>CP070685.1:1158575-1160913 GCA_020352895.1 Phycisphaerales bacterium | reverse complement strand
GAGAACCTGCAGGGACCAGGTTCCCAGGCTGCTCTCGCCGGCGTACTGCGCAAGTGCACCGACGCCTCCGTCTCCGGACACTTGCATATAACACCCAAAGTCGAAATGCTCGGAGCCATTTGGAACACCGCTGTCGCTGTACACGACGTTCAGGTCATCGCGGTTGCCTCCCGCACCGTCATGAAGGCGTACGGCGGTCCCGGTCGGCGATGTTAGATTAAGCTGGACGTCGCCCACCCAGGTGTGGGAGATCTTCACCACGACATGGAGTTCTTCGATGACGACGTCCTCGGTCACATCCATCTGGGGCGTAACAGAGACGGGGGTACCTTCGGCTCCGCCGAAACCGAGGTTGGGAGTGCAGCACACCCGCACCTCCTGCTGTGCGGCGAGCGAGGCGTTGCCGACCAGGACTGAGAGGGCCATTACTGCGGTGATACCTCGTGGACGTTGAGGATTCACGTGACACCTTCCTGGGGCGTCGCTGGCTCGACGGATTCCCTTGGGCTAAGACTCCCCATTATGCGGGCCTGGCCTCGTTATCTTACCGTATGGAGCCTCGCGTTCCAATCGATATTCCCCAGTGATCGAACGTCAACCTGTCATCCTGCGCGAACGACCCATCGATTCAACGCAGCCCGGCTTCATCCGGGGATTGCGGGTAAGGAATGTGGGCCACACAGCGGACGGCGGGAAGGCAAGCACGGCTCTCGATGTGTATGCGGAGAGGTTTCCACGGATGTACACAGGTAGAATGCTCGAGATGCGGTACCGCGAGCGCTCCGAATGCGCGTCCCAAGCGACACCCCCAAGCTGAAGGTCGAGGATCTGGAGGCTGTGCCGAATCATTCACTCGCTCATCGCGGTGGTCATACGCCCGCGATGATGAATCCGCATTCGACGGCCAGATAGCCGTAGAGCAATGTCAGCAACAGGGCGAGCAGGGTCCGGCGGACGGACTTCCCATCACGGCGCAGCCCCGAAACAACCAATACATATAGCGAGTAGACGATTGCTGCCGCGGCCATGCAAGCGAGGACGTACGCGAGGGCGAGTCCTGCGCGGGCGAACAGAATGGCGGTCGGCGTCGGATGTCGACGTGCTTCGAGCCACAGGTCCATCAAGCGGAGGTCGTTCACGGCCAGGATCATGCGGAAGCCGAGGATGCAGGCAAGGCCGAGCCCGGCCTGGATGATGGCGGCGCGGGCGAAGGCGGGGTTCAGGGATCTGGCGGGGCGCCCTCTTGTGAGCTTCTGGAGGGTGTCGTAGACGGGGAAGTTGCATTCGGGGCAGCGGGCGTCCGTGCCGAGCGTGCGCAGGTTGTAGCCGCAGCGGTGGCAGGGGAGGTCTGCGGCGATGCGGCCATCGACGACGTGTGATGAATCGCAATTCATGTCTCCTCGCGGCCGACGGGAAGCTTATCGATGAATCATATGAGCCCCGTTGGGTGGTTCCAAGGGGGTTTGCGGCGGGCGGCTGGGCGGATGCGTCGAGCAGCATGTTGCGGTAAGTCGGTCCTGGGTGGATGGGCCCCCCGGCGGGGGAAGAGCTGTTAGCCATGGACCGTTCCGCTGGCGGAGGATCAGCTATTAGCAATGGAGGAGAAGGCGGCTCTGGCCGCGTTGCCGCGGTGTATGTAAAGTAGGGCAAGCGCCGTATGAGTGGCGCGATCTCGGCGGGATATACCACCGGAATTCTGACATCACACGAGAAGGAGGACGATCGAGTGGCGACGACCGATGAGAACCTGAAGGAAGCGTTCGCCGGCGAGAGCCAGGCGAATCGCAAGTACTTAGCGTTTGCCGAACAGGCGGCCAAGGATGGATTTGCCAAGGTGGCCAAGCTGTTCCGCACGGCGGCCGAGGCGGAGACGATCCATGCCATGGGGCACTTCAAGGCGATGGGCGGCGTCGGCACGACCGCCGAGAACCTGCAGGCGGCGATCGACGGCGAGACGTACGAGTACACGAAGATGTATCCGCCGATGCTGGAGAAGGCCGAGAGCGAGGGGCACAAGGCCAAGCGCATGTTCGGCTACGCCGTGAAGGCCGAGGCGGTGCACGCGAAGCTATATACGCAGGCGCTGGAGGCGGTGAAGGCGGGCAGGGACCTGGAGGCGGGCGAGATCTACCTGTGTCCGGTCTGTGGGCACATCGAGTTCGGAAAGGCGCCGGTGTCGTGCCCGATCTGTGGGGCGAAGGGGGAGAAGTTCGTCCAGGTCTAAGCGAAGCGCTCGTGCCGGCGGGACGGGTATCGCGGAATCAGTCTGTAAACCATGCATGGAGCAAGCCGATGAGTGGCCAGACTTTCCGGCGGTGGGAGTGTGACGTTTGCGGAT
>CP070685.1:1156112-1158475 GCA_020352895.1 Phycisphaerales bacterium | reverse complement strand
GCGGACATGAGAAAGGCGCCCTGCGCGGTGCAGGGCGCCTGGGGGAGTTGCGATGCGCCGGGTCAGGGCTTGCGCCGCCGGCGCCGGGCCAGCAGGCCCAGGCCGCCGAGGGCGAGGAGGGTGAGGGTGGCCGGCTCGGGGACCTGGCCGCCGACCACCAGGTTGTCGAGGCGCTGCATGGGGGCCGAATCCGGGTTGTCTATCCAGAAGATCAGGGTGTTCCACAAGCTTGGGTCGCCGGTGCCCAGATCCATGTCCAGGTCTTGCAGTAACGCCACGTCCGTCCATGCCCCGCCCGTCGTGAGGTTCCTATACGACAGCGACACCGAACCGTCGTTCACGCCGCTTGTGTCCAAGAAGTCCATCGTCAGCCGCGCGCGCACCCAGTCGCCGACGCTCGCCCCCGGGCCGATCGGCGCCGTGTGGAAGACGTTCCCCGAACTCCCGAAAATCAGCACGCGCCACAGCGGCGCCGTTGCGACCGCGCCGAAGTTGTCACACGCCATCACTTGGGGCGAGCCACTGCCGCCGCCGTAAACGTTGAAACTCGTCCCCGAGGGCCACTGCGTCACGCTGGTCTCGTTGACCACACAATCGAACTGGATATAGGCCTCCCTCTCCAGCCCCGTGAAGGGTTTGAAGCTCCAGTTGGGATTGTTCGGCCGGGCATACGCGAAGATATCGGGCGTGCCCCACGTGTGGTCGGGGTCGAGAAGGCGACTCGTGTTCGGCGCCGCGGAGCCGTCCGCAACGCGAACGGTCCCATAGAGGCTGGGGTCGGGGTTGGTCAACCTGGCCCAGCCGTCCTGGCCGTCGAGGTCGCCGATGCTCAACGACTCGAAGTCGTAGATGTTCATGGCCCGAGCGGCGCCAGGCCATAGCAAGGCGGCTGCGGCCACCAGAGCTGCAGGGATCGCTCGCGCCCAACGAGTTGCTTGGCCCATGGTTGTCCCCTCGCTGCAGGCTCCGTAACGCGCGGCGAGCCGCGCGGCTTCACATGGCCATCGGCCAACGTCTCAGCGAGACCCCGCCAGCCGAACGGAACGCGACGGACCTTCCCCGCGTCATCCCCTGGCGGTGAGCTATACCATGCAAATTCCGGCAGCCCTGTCAAGCGCTTTTTGCAGATTTCCAGGGGGGTGAGACATATGCTGAGGCGCCCGTGGGGGGGGCCGCGGAAGACGGGGTGGCGCGTGGAGTGGCGGCACCGCCGAGCGCACAACGAGGGGCGTGGCCCGCTGTCCTACAGTTGACGCGCGCGGAAGGCCACGGATGCGGCGAGGCGCCCGCGACTTTGGGGGGCAGTTGCGCAGGGCGGCATGGCAGGTCGCGGGGGGGGCTCCTACAGTGGCGGTGCGGCAAATTCTGGGGCCATGATACGTGATTCTGGCCGTGTGCCTTTGGGGCCCGAGGCGGCAGCGGGCCGCCGCACTCCCACCGGCTGTCGGACGCGATTCAGTAAGATGTCGGCGAGAGTCGACCCGAGCAGCCCCACAATCGGAAGCTCGCCGGGTGCCCTCGCGCCCCTGTGTCCCCATATCGACTTCGCCACGAGTCCAGCACGGCGTCCCCGAACCGGGGTCCAGGCCGAGTCTTCTCGGTTGCATTCTGTGGGGGGGAGACGATACAATCATCCTCGAAAGGGCTGGCCAGCGGGGCCGCCCAGATGGCAAATGGGAAGCCCCGGGTGATGCAGAAGAGCTCGAAGTGACGAAGCAGGAGGACACGAAGCAATGAGAGCGAAGGCGATGGCACGCATCTGTGGAGCGCTGCTCGCGATGGCGATCGGGGCATCGAGCGCATGGGCAGGCAAGCCACCGGCGGCGCAGGAAGTGGAGTTGGCCCCTGCCGGGCAGAAGCTGCTGGCGCGCTACTCGGATCAACTCAAGGCCCTTCGGGCCGAGATTGAGAAGGCGTTGCCGAAGACTGACGAGCAGCAGAAAGCCGCCTTCCTGAAAGCGTATCAGGACGAGGCGGCGGCGGCGGCGGCCGAGCTGAACGCGATGCGAGCTCAAGACAGGAGCAAGGACAAGGAGGCGGCGGCAAAGGCTTATACTGCCGCCAAGGAGGCCCTCGCGCGGGCGACGGCGAGTGCGCAGGCACCCGCCAAGGCCATGCTGACTCACTTGGAGAAGTTCCTGGCGAGCGACAAGCTGGACGCGCAACTGGCGAAATACGTCGTCCTGGCCGAGGCCACGCCGCATGGCCTGGCGGAGTTCGCCCAGCAGGGGAAAGAGCAGGAAACCCTCGTGGAGAAGCTCCTTGCGGACGATGCCCTGGTGAAGCAGATGGTCATCGCGGATGGCGCCAAGGGCGGCAAGTATGGCCAGGCAATGAAGATCTACACCGACATCCAGAAGGCA
>CP070685.1:1153613-1156012 GCA_020352895.1 Phycisphaerales bacterium | reverse complement strand
TTCGGCGGTTCCGTGGCCGTCTCCGGCGACGTGGCCGTGATCGGGGCGCGCGGGGATGACGACAACGGTACGAACTCAGGCTCGGCGTACGTGTTCCGAATGGTCGGTTCGACCTGGGTCCAGGAGCAGAAGCTCCTGGCCGACGACGGCGACGCCCTGGATTACTTCGGCGGTTCCGTGGCCGTCTCCGGCGACGTGGCTCTGGTCGGGGCGCACGGGGACGACGACAATGGCTCGCACTCCGGTTCGGCCTACGTGTTCCTGTACAACGGATCCGGCTGGGTGCAGCAGCAGAAGCTGTTAGCCAACGACGGCACGAGTGATGACCGCTTCGGCGCCTCCGTGGCCGTCTCCAGCCAATTGGCCGTGATCGGAGCGTTCTGGGATGACGACAACGGCCATGCCTCCGGCTCGGCGTACGTTTTCCGCAACATCGGTTCGAGCTGGTTCCAGGACCAGAAGCTGCTGGCCGACGACGGAGAGCTCGGGGACCAGTTCGGCTACGCCGCAGCTGTCTCCGGCGCCGTGGCCGTGATCGGGGCATACCTTGATGATGATAACGGCTCCCAGTCAGGTTCGGCGTACGTCTTCGCGGTCCCCTCACCTGACTGCAACGAGAACGGCATCCCCGACGAGTGCGACATCGCTGAGCGTACCAGCGAGGACTGCCAACCCAACGGCATCCCGGACGAGTGCGACATTGTTGCTGGCACCAGCCTGGACTGCAATGGCAACGGCGTGCCAGATCAATGCGACGTCGCCGAGGGTACCAGCCTGGACTGCAACATCAACGGGACGCCTGACGAGTGCGAGGCCGCGGCCGACATCAAACCGGGAGCGTGCCCCAATCCGTTCAACCGCATCGGCCACGGAGTCCTGCCGGTCGCGTTGCTGGGCGCTTCCCATTTCGACGTCACCCAGATTGACGCCGCCACGGTGCGGCTCGCCCGCGCAGACGGCCAAGGGCAGCCGGTGGCCCCGCACGAAGGACCGCCCGGCCCGCACTCGGTCTACGAGGATGTGGCCACACCCTTCTGCGGTGAACTGTGCGATTGCCACGACGCGGCCGGTGACGGGATCCTCGATCTGTTCATGAAGTTCAAGAGTGATCATGTGGTCGCCGGCCTGCTGCTCGACGAGCTGGACCCTGGCGCGCTGGTGGAGTTGGTGGTGACCGGCAGTCTGCTCGACGGAACGCCGTTCGCGGCCGGCGATTGCATCCGCCTGGTCCCGCCCGGCACGCCGCCAGGCGAGCTGGTGGTTACCTCAAGCATGCCGAATGTGTGGGTCGATTCGAGCCCGCTGGATCTCCAACTGGACGGAGGAGGCTTCACCGACTTCCAGCGGACGTATCCGGCCGGCACCGTGGTGACCCTCACGGCCCCTGACTCGGTCAACGGCCGGCACTTCAAGAGGTGGGTCGTGGACGGCGTGCTTCAACCCGCAGGCGTAAAGACGATCGAGCTCACGATTGTCGACGGCCTGATGAGCGTAGAGCTGGAACTGAAGTGGAGTCCTCCCAACATCCCGCCTCGCGAGAATCTGGGGCCGGATCGGCTCATGGAACCGTAAGCGCACCGTAACGCGCCATCCCCGGCCTTGCCTCTGCAGCTAACGGCTCCCACACGTGCCCGATCCCGAACGTCCCGCCGGCCGAGATGAAGTCCGCCACCTGCCCGTGCTCGTACAGCGTCCCCAGCCCGTCGAGCGCCCGCCCGTTGTAGCTCTCGATCGTGTTGAAGATCGCTCCCCGCGCCAGCTCATATTGCCGCGTGTACGCCGCCCCCAGCGCACAATGCCGCAGCATCATCCTGGCACAACAACGTTTGCGTTCGAATCTCCAAAGTCTCGGCAAGAGCGGTGCCGCTTGGCGCCGGCCACGATTCGTCGCGCTGTCAGTACCACTTTATCGCCGGGTAGCTCAAGCTGCACGCAAGGGTGCGCCAGTGGAGCTTGAATGCAGTGGTACTGCACACGCAATGCGTCTACGAGTCCCGTATGGAACAGGCAGCTCTGACTCCAAAGTCACATGAATCGCCGCGGCCGTGCCCTTCACCGAAATGCAGAACCTTGAGTATTGAAATCACTCCTTAATTTGCTTACAATCAAGTTTTTAGGTCGGCTATTTGCGGACGTCGATTGACGTCGCCATGCGGTCGGCCCTCCGCATCTGCTCCTGTCTCGCGCGGCACGACCGGCGGCTTCAATCCTCGATCCTCTTGTCCCTCGAACGCCATCCCGAGCATCAGGCCTGTGAGGCCTTGAACGTGTTCAAATCCCTTCCAACACGCGTTGGCAAGAAAGGAGCATGCCATGTCCTCATTACCCCCAGCGAGAGAACGAACCGTTTCGCGACTCGCCATCGTGATCGCAGCCTGCGGCTGTTGCCTCAGTCTGCG
>CP070685.1:1151110-1153513 GCA_020352895.1 Phycisphaerales bacterium | reverse complement strand
TCGAGGATCCGGTTGGATTGCCTCTCGTTCAGCTCGATCGCGAAACTCATTCCTGTGATCCTCTGCCGTAGGCCGGGCCGATTCTGGGCAGGGCGCGTCGGCCTCCCGGGCCCTGCGCGGAGCTGTGGGTGTGCCCCCCGAGGATGCGGACGAAGCACCGGGCGGCCCGGCTTGCTCCGAATGGTCCTGTGGGCACCTGCTGAATCGGAAATAGCCGGCCCCGACCTTAGTCCTGCCCCGGACGAAAGGGCTGCCGAAAACGCCTGCGCGGCAACGGATTGCGGTCGGTCCGGACGCCGACGGAGCCTGTCCGCAAAACGTACTCCGTTGCTTGTCGGGGCCGGCTTCTTATGGGCGACGGCTGATGAGTCTGGAGCGCATCCGATAAGCGCGGCGCCGGAACTGCCTGTCCCGTTGCGAGCATCTGTCCGTCTCGCGCCCGCAGAGGTCCGGCGAAGGCCGTTGGGGCAGGATCGGTCGATCGGGGTCGCGCGCATCATTCACCGGCGCGGGGCGTTCGGTTGGTTATCGATCCTTCTGGAATTGCGCTACGGTTTCCTTTGAGGGGAGGTGTGCGCCGGTCAGCGGGACCATCACGCCGGGGATGGACCAGATCAACTGGGTCAGCCGCACGAACATGGCCAGGCAGAAGGCCTGTTGGATGTCGCCCATCTCGGCCTGGGGAAAGAACTTCTGGTAATAGACGTCCATGGTGCCCAGGCCGCCGAAAGTGATGGGAACGGCCCAGACCAGAAAGCCCAAGGGCACGTACACGAGATAGGGCACGAACTTCTCTTCCATGCCCAGGGCCCGCGCAGCCACGTAGGCGCTGCATATGGCGGCGAACTGCAGGATGAAAGTCAACACGTACGAGCCGATCACCCATCCCGGGCGGCGACGGAATTGATGCACGGCCTCGTCCACCTGGCGGATGAGGTGGCTCAGCGGCAGGCGATCCACCAACTGTCCGATTCGCAGCGCGCGGCGTAGCCAGGGGTTGAAATAGGTGAAGGCCCCGACGACAAAGGCCAGCAGCATCAGGCCGATGGCCGGTCCCATTTTCAGTGGGCCGACGGCTTCAAGCTGTCCGATCAGCGGGTCTCTGAAGCTGAGCAGTGTGACCACGGCTACGACGAGCACCAGAGAAGTCAGGCCCACTACGCGATCCACGAAAATGGTGGTAACGGCTTCGGTCTTGCTCTGGGTGTGCCTGGTAAGGTAGTAGGCCTTATACAAATCGCCGCCGATCGATCCGAGCACAACGAAGTTCAACAGGTTTCCTGCGAAGCTCAGCTTGAGCGCGAGCCAATAACCGATGCGAATGTCCTGTACGCGCAGCATCCACACCAGGCGCAAAGATTGCAGCAGAGGAGCCGGGGCGAACACCACCAGGGCCAGTGCGGCGAGGCTCAGATCCAGATTGGAGACGACTTTTCGGAAATCATTCCAGTCCACGCCGCGGATGACGACAATCAGCAGCCCGACGCAAACGGCCAGACGCACGAGAGTCCACGTTGTTTTGCTGAGTCGGGAAGCCAAATCGCCCGCCCTTCGTATCGACCGGGCGGCATTATAGCCGGCCCCAGGCGCCTCGCAATTAAACGTTCGTCTCGGAGCCTAGTCCTGAAGGAGGAACGTGCCGTCCGAGTCGGCGTCGAGTTGTTCGAAGGAACCGTCGAATTCACGAAGTCGGGAGAGTTTCTCTCGATGGATGCGGAAGGTGACGTCGACGAGTTCGCCGAGAAACCGGCGCTCGGCGATGTCGGCTTCGGCGGCCAGAAAGGCCAGCAGTCGTCCATGCCCGGCGCTGGTTCGCAGGCGAATGTGGACCTGACCGGAGCGCATGATGCGGCCGACCCGGTTGACCACCTCGTTCAGCCCTTCGCCCTTGGCGGCCGAAATGCGGACCGGGTCGCGTGCCAACTGCTCTACAAGGGGCAGAACGCTGTAGTCGTCCACGGCGTCCATCTTGTTCAGCAGGGTGAGTTCCGGCTTGTCCCGGCATTCCAACTCTTCCAGCACTCGGCGTACGGCCCGGAACTGCTGATCGGCGATGAGGCTGGAAGCATCCACCACGTGCAGCAGGAGGTCGGCATGAATGACTTCCTCCAGGGTGGCTCGGAACGACGCCACCAGGTGGTGGGGGAGGTCTCGGACGAAGCCGACCGTGTCGCTGAGCAGGGCCAGTTCGCCGCCTTCCAGGTGCCACTTGCGCGTCTTGGTGTCGAGTGTGGCAAAGAGCTTGTCTTCTACGAAGGCGTTCGCGTCGGTCAAGGCGTTCATCAGCGTGCTCTTGCCCGCGTTCGTGTATCCCACCAACGCCACCTTGAACTGGTCTTTGCGGCTTCGGACTTCGCGTAGCCTGCGGTGGTCGATGCGAACCAGTTGTTCTCGGAGGTGACT
>CP070685.1:1148556-1151010 GCA_020352895.1 Phycisphaerales bacterium | reverse complement strand
AGGACCTTGGGATTGCCCTCCGGCTCGATGAGGATGTTGGAGGGCTTGAGGTCTCGATGGATCACGCCGCGCTGATGGGCGTAGTTGATGGCGTCGCAGATCTTGCCAAAGAGCTTCAAGCGGGTGGGCAGGTCGAGCTGATTGGCGCGGGCGTACCGGTTGAGGGGCACGCCGCGGACCAGCTCCATGGCGAAGAAATGATGGCCGTCGTCCGTGCAGCCGGATTCGTAGATCGTGGCCACGCTGGGGTGCTTGAGGCGGGCCAGGGTCTGGGCTTCGCGCTGGAAGAGACGGATGTAGTCGGGATTGACGTAGCGCTCGCTGCGAACCACCTTGAGGGCGACGGCCCGTCGGGGCTGCTGCTGTTCGGCTTCGTAGACGATACCCTGGCCGCCCTGGCCGAGCACGGACACGATGCGGTACTGGCCAATGGCCACAGGGTGCGGCGAGCCTACGGAGGCCCAGAACGTGGTGACGCCAGGTTCGCTGGAGAGTTCCGTCTCACCATGGACGGAGACCTTATGGCCGGGCGGAATCGGCGAGTCGGCGTCGCTTTGCGGGTCGGCCGTCGAGTCGTGCTTTTCGCCGGCCATATCAACACCTGTGAAAGTGGGGCGCAGGTCCGTACCCTCAGGCATCATATCCGCTGCGACATGAGGCGTCATCTCCGGCCGGTGCGCGACTGAGGCCGGCGTCAGTTCCGATGACATACGCGGGTAAGGTAAGGCTGGCTTTAACCGGGGGGGCGCCGGGGTCGTAATCCCAATGAAAGTGCCGTGGCTCTGCGAATTGAGTTGCTTTGCGCAGGAAGGATGGTTACGATACGTATCCGTGTGGAGTCCACAAGACCGCAAGCCCCGATGCGGGGACTTCCTGTCGGCGGTCTGACACGAGGATTTCGCGACAGCCCAGGTCCTGCGGTCTCTCTTGCGATACTTGCGACGCGTGCTTTGGGCTGGCGGGTGCATGTTTGCGGCTTCTTTGCCGGGGCGCTGGTTCGGGCCCCAGGTCTCGATCAATTACATAGCTGCGGTGTCAAATCAGACGGAGGTGTGAAATGAAGACCATCACATCCGCAATGTGCAGCAGGCGTACGGCCTGCCTGGTGCCGAGGGTGCTGCCCTCCAGGCTCCTGACGTGGGTCCCCGTGGTCGCTTTCCTGAGCGTGAGCAGCCCGGCTCTGGCCACCGACTATCGAGTCAGTGGCACGTGCGCGGACTACAGCACGATGGGACACGCGGAGGTGGATTACTCGAAGGGCTTGGGAACTCCCTTCGTTGATATTTCGGAATGTGCGGGCGAGACCGGGTGCTGCTGTACGGACAATTGTGCGGACTGCGCAGACGTGGATATCGGCGGACAGGATTGCGAGCCGGTCGATTGCGTAGGCCATTGCGTGGAATGCTGTCATCATATTGGCGACGAAGACTGCAAGCATCAAAGCTGCTGCTCGATCGACGGCGATCCGGACATCTGTTGTATCCGCGGCGCGCCGGCGTGCGACGTGAAAGTCACCAGAGCAACGGTACGAAGGGGGTGCAGTTGCTTCGCGCAAGGACAGTATGTGGCCACGATCTGTGACGATGGCATTGCCGGAATGGAATGTCCGCCGGCGGGCCAGCGACTCGAAGCTACGCTGAGCGTTGGCTACCTGCCGGATGACGATTTGAGCGTGGCTGACTTGGTAGACATGCACAACGGGCTGCTGAGCGTCTACGTTGAGTTTGAAGGCGGGGGCGTGGTCGCGGCCCCGATCAGCAACGATGGTCCTAAAGAACACCCTCTGTATCCCGTGGCGGCACTTTCGTTCTGGGGCATGATTGCCTTGGCCGTGTTGCTGGCCACAGGGGGGATTGTTCTGATGCGTCAACATCGACCGCAGCCGGCCTAGCCCGCCGCGCCCCGCGTTTCTGGGCGAGCGGGTGGAAATGCATCATGTCGACTTGAAGGGCGGCGGGTCGAGTAGAGGCCGAGGGCGGCACTTGCGTTTTGAGGGACCGCCTGGCCAATCTGCGGCCGCGCGAGCCGCGCGGAGAATTCGACGTATGTACGAGCCCGCGGCAGTTGAGCAGCACGGTCCTGCGCGGACCGTTTCGCGCCGGAGATTGCTCAAGGCCGGTGGGGCGCTGATCGGTTGCGCTGCCTACGGGGGGGGTGTCCACTTCGTCCTCAGCGAGGATAGGTGGGAGCCGAACCGAAGCTACTGGCTCGCCAAGACCACGGGAGAATCATACGGGCAGGCCGTGGGGAGCCTGCGGGTCGACGTCGCGATTATCGGCGGAGGGTTCACGGGATTATCCTCGGCCTATCACATCAAGACGCGATTCCCGGATTTGCGCGTGGCCTTGTTGGAGGCTCGCCGCCTGGGTTTCGGGGCCAGCGGTCGGAATGGCGGGCTGCTGGTCGAAGGCACGGCGGTTTCCGACGAGATGCCCGGCACAGAGGGCAATGTTG
>CP070685.1:1146002-1148456 GCA_020352895.1 Phycisphaerales bacterium | reverse complement strand
TTGATGTGGCCGGCCTCGTTGCGCGCGGGGACGACCACGGAGAAGCTCGATTGCGGCCGGTCGGCGGGCCGCAGTTGGCGGGGCCGGGCGATGCAGAAGGACTGCAAACACAAGTGGTTGATGATGGGCAGCGGGCTGATCCACCGGTTGAACAGCTCGGCGACGATGGGCACGCCGAGCGGCAGGAGGATGGAGTTGTGCCGGCGAATCACCTCGAAGTCCGCCAGGTGGAGCATGTTGTCCACCTCGTCGGGCGGCAGCCAGTTGTCGGCGGTCAGGGCCGTGCGCGAGCGAAGCCAGTCGGCCAGCGTGAGGACCGGCTGCCACAGCCGGCTGTATGAGCTGATGACCACGCGGGTGCGCGGGTGGCAGACGGACCGAACGGCCTCCAACAGGATGCGGAAGTCGTACACCTCGCCGATGACATTCGAGAGGATGACGTAATCGAAGGTCTCGTTCAGTTCGGCCGCATCTTCGCCGGCCAGCACGCGGAAGTGCAGGTCGGGATGGCGTTGGCGTGCCGCCTCGACGGCGGTGGGGCAGATGTCGATGCCCACGCCATAGGCGGGTGTGAGGGACGCCAGCATGTCGCCCCGCATGCAGCCGATGTCGAGGACGCGCGAGCCGGGCAGGACGATGTGGCCGATCAGCTTGTTCAGGCGTTGGTAGTAGTAGCGATGCCGCCAGCGTGAGGAGATGACGCGGTGGAAGTTGTCGCTGTACCGGCGGGAGAGGTCGGCGATGTGGTCGCGCAGGACTCTGTGGGCGCGATGGCCCGGCGCTGGGCCGGCAGGTTCTGTTGCGAATTCAGGGACGGTCGCGTTCACTCGGGGCCCCTCTGACAGGCTTCAGCTCGCCGGACCGATAAGCTCCAGGACGTCGTAAACCGAATGTAACCGTGGGCATTGTCGGCGTCAAAAGCGTGCGTCTTAAGCATGCTGAGCGAGGCATCCGCCGCCAAGGAGATGGCTGCCCCGTAATCACGGCTCGGCACGCGCGGGCAAGCGATAAGGTGTGCTCGCCAAGTAGAGTCTGAGCCGAGCTTCGATCTGATCGGCCGTCCTTGTGTCTCCGGCGACCCGGGCGATTTGCAGGGCTTCGCGAGCGGCGCTGACGGCCAGGTCGAAACGTTTCGTTTCGGCGTGGGCGGCCGCCAGGATATCCAGGGCCCGGGCGTTGGCGTGATTCGTTCGTTCACACGCGAGGGTGGCCAGTCTGACGGCGTTGGGCCCGTCGCGAACCGAGTCCACGGGGGAGGCTGCCTGGAGATTGGCCAGGGCCAGAATGGTGGGCAAGTGGTTCGGATCCTGTTGGTGCGCGGCGGCGAGGATCCTGGAAGCCGCTGCGTATCTGCTGGCGAGGATCATCACGTACCCGAGGTTGGTTTGGGTCTGGACGTCGCTCGGGTTTAACCGGGCCACTCGTTGCAGGGGCTCGATGGCCTCATGGAAGCGGCCGAGCGAAACCAGGAGGTCGCCCATGCTCTTGGCGGAGGGGGAATGGTCGGGGTCTAGTTCGGCGCAGCGGCGGTACTCGGTCAGCGCTTGCTCCGCGCGTCCGGCGTTCTCCCATGCCAAGCCGAGGTTGTAGTGGGCCTGGAGGAGATCGGGGGCGATGCCGATGGCCCGCTGAAGCAGCGGGATGGCTTGCTCCAGGGTGCCCAGCCTGGTCAAGACATTGCCCAGGTTGCTCAGGATGACGGGATCATCCGGAGCGTATTGTTGCCCAAGGCGGTACATCTCCGCGGCCGTGCTCAGATCGCCTCGCTTCAGGTAGATGTTCCCGAGGCATGCGTACGCTTTCGGATACGCCGGGTCGATCTGGAGGGCAGTCTCGAAGTTGGCGATGGCTTCGTCCTCGCGGCCGACGGAGTCCAGAAGAACCGCGAGGTTGTGATAGCCGTTGGCGTAGTCGGGCTTGACTCTGACGGCGTGCCCGTACAGGGTTTCGGCCTCCTGCGTGCGGCCCTCTCGGGCCCGCAGGATCCCCAGATTGTTGTTGGCATGCCAACTGTCTGGGTGCAGCCGATGCACGTGTTCCCACAGTGCGGCTGAGTTCTGCCATATATGAAGCTGGTTCCGGGTCATAACACCAAGCAGACCGGCCACGGAGAGGGCCGCCGCGACTAGGCAAGTGCGCCGCGTCCGGCCGCGCAATCGTGCCCAGAGATGAACGAGGCCGCCCCCCGCCAAAACGGCAAGCCCCATGGTGGCGAGGTACGTGTAGCGATCCGCCACGAGTTGGGGACCGGCATGGATCAGACCGGAGACCGGGGCGAGAATCATCAGGTAGCTAAGCCAGGCCGCGCCCACGCCCGGCCGCGCAGCTCGCAACCGCCAGGCAAGCAGGCAGATTACCACGAAGACGACGACGCTGAGCAGATACGGCCAGTGGAGAATGTCGAGCTTTACGGGGTACTCGTAGAGGGGCGAGAGTCGGGCCGGCCAGAGCGTC
>CP070685.1:1143438-1145902 GCA_020352895.1 Phycisphaerales bacterium | reverse complement strand
CGCCCGGTCGCAGTTGAACAGCACCTCGACCCGCACCTGCCGCCCGGGCTCGATCAGCCCCGCATCCGGAACAACCTCGATGACCTCCGACGGCGAGAAACTCTCCCACAACAGATCCACCGCCCCGGCGTTCACCAGACTCAGCGTGCCCACCACCTGCGGGCACGGGCTCGTCCCGCTGGTGTGCACGAACGCGATGCGTGACATGCCCTCGACCCGCGCGGCCGGCAACAGATCCGCCTCTGGTTCCTGCTCGCCCTCAGCCACCCACGGAGGCAAGATGAATCCGCCGATCCCGGCCGAGCCTCCGAACGGCCCCGACACGAGGCCGCCGGCCGCGCACCCGGCGCCCAACACCGCCGCCAGACAAAGTATCCACGTGCGCCTCATGATGTTCCCCTGCCCTTACGCCCAGCGGCCTCTTCACGCCGCTCGCGGGTGACACTGTCAAGCGCAGCTTGGCAGTGCGCCACTCTCTTCACGGTCCGTGCCTCCGGACCGCGCTATCCGTTGCGCGCAGCACGCCGCTGCGAACACACGCCGATCGGGCCCATGCCTTGAGATGTCACGGAAGCCAACGCGAAATGAGCGGCGACTCCGCCTCCTGCTCACCAGCCCCTCTCAACACCATGATAGCCGCACCGGCCGAACGCAATCAATCCAATCTCGCCGTTGGTTATCGGTACCTGCCCGTCTGACAGCCGCACGCCCGTTAATTACGCTCCGCCTGACCGCGCAGTTCGCTGCGGCCGGTTCGCGATACGAGACATGCGCCCACTATCCCATCCAGAAACCCTTGCGATGGGAGATGCCCAGCACCTTCCGGCAGTGCGGGCAGAAATACACGTACCGCCGCCCCAACATGCCGGACAATCCCCGCTGCCACACCACCCGCAGTTCGTTCTGACAATGCGGACAGACCGGCTGCACATCGTCCCGTTGCTCCACTGTAATCCGACCGTTCATTTTCGCCTCCACTTACGGGGCCAGCCTTAGAGGCGCTTCTTCCCCGGAACGTATCCTCCGTTCCGCACGAGGGTCACGACCTCCGCCCTACTCGAACATCTGGTTGACCTCGCCGTAGGTCAACGCCTCGGCAGTCATGCTGGTATACGTGCCGGGGCCCAGCAACTCCCGGGCGATCCGCCGCAACAGGCCCAGGGTCGCTCTCATGGGCCGCGGTCCCACGCTGACGCGGGCCACTCCGATCTCTTGAAGCTCAGGAATCGACGGCGTGTGGGCTCCGGCGATGATATTAACCGGGGCGTCAATCTCCCTGACCAGCGCGGCGATGGTCGGCTTGTCGAAATCGCCCACGTCCGGCACGAAGATGCAGTCCGCGCCCGCTTGCCGGTACGCGCCGGCCCGCTCGGCAACTTGGCGTAAACGCGCGGCCGCATCTTGTTTCGAGATCAAACAGACATCGGTGCGCGCATTGATGACCAGAGGCACGCCCCGTGCGCTGGCCACCTCGCGAATCGCCCGGATCTTCTCGACCTGAAGGGCGGTCTCGAACAGCGGAGTCGCCGGGTCCCCCGTGCTATCCTCCAGATTGATGCCGACAGCTCCGGCGTCCAGCATGATCTTGGCCGCCTCGGCCACACCATCGACCGAGGTCGCGTAACCGGCCTCGAGGTCGGCGCTGGCGGGCAGGTCGATCCGCTCGGCGATCCGGCGGACCACGTCCGCGTTCTCACGAAGGCTCATTCGCTGCCCGTCGGGGTAACCCAGGGTGGCCGCGATGCCGGCACTCGTGGTGCCCACGGCCTTAAACCCTTCAAGCTGGAATATCTTTGCGCTGACCACGTCCCAGGCATTGGGCAGCACCAAAATCGGGGGAGCGCAATGGAGCGCGAGAAACGTCTTCGCCTTCCGTTCTTGCTCATCTCTTGTCATGGCAATCCTCTCAACTCATCGCACTCGGTATACAAGCCTCATTGCGGCGACAATCCAATGCCTCTGAGGCTTCATCCGGTGTCATGGTCAAGCACCAGCTTGCCCGTAAGTTCACAGCCCACGTTCACGACCGTCCGCGCTGATGTCACTCGACCGCGGGCAAACCCTGCATGGCCCGCAGTATGGCCACCTGACCCAGATGATACGAGTCGTGAACCTGTGCTCCCGCGCCGGCAATCCAGTGAGGCACTTCGGCCAGGTCCGGATGGGGATACGGCTCCGCCGGATCCAGCACCTTGAGCGCCTGGATCAACTCCGCCCGGCTCCGCTTGACCTCCGCGATCAGCTCGGCCCAGCACCGGTCCCGCTCGACCTCATCTTGCCACGCGGGCAGCGTCGGCCACGGATTGTCCATGCCCGGCATCGGGCGTTCCTGCATGCGGGCCGCGACCGCCGTCTCCCAGTGCAACATGTGCAGCGCGAGTTCCCAGATGCACCGTCGCTCCGGCGCCGGCCGCCACAACGCCTGCTCCGCCGTCAGCCCCTCGATCAACGTCAACAGCGCGGG
>CP070685.1:1140868-1143338 GCA_020352895.1 Phycisphaerales bacterium | reverse complement strand
CTGGTCTCCGGCCTGGTGAACCCCGACGTCTACAAGGTGCGGGACGGCGAGGTCGTCGCCAAAGCGGTCGCCACTAAGCAGCTTGCCATTTACGCCTCGCCGGCGGGCGGCACACATGAACAAGCGATCGAGCCGGAGCAGCAGAAGCAGCCAGCGCTGACGGACCCGCAGGTCGTGCACCTCGTGGAACTGGGCCGGCGGATCGAAGCGCACTTCAGCCGCCCCCAGGACGTCGAATGGTGCCTGGTCGACGATGGTTTTTACATCGTCCAGAGCCGGCCTATCACCACGCTGTTCCCGATTCCCGCGGTCAGCGATCAAGAGAACCACGTCTACATCTCCGTCGGTCATCAGCAGATGATGACTGACGCCATGAAACCCTTGGGAATCTCCGTGTGGCAGCTGACGGCCTTTCGGCCGATGTACGAGGCCGGCGGAAGACTGTTCGTCGACGTCACCCCGCTCCTGGCGTCGACAGCGAACCGTGCAGGCTTCCTCGAGGCCCTGGGGAGGTCCGATCCGCTAATCAGGGACGCGCTGGAGACAATCCTCGAACGCGGCGACTTGGTCCGGGCGATCACGGACGAGGGCCCGTCCGGGCCGCCTGCGGGCGCGGCGCCAGACCCGATCGATGCCGATCCGGCCATCGTCACCGAGCTGATCGAACGTAACCAGGAATCCGTCGCCGCGTTGAAGCGCGACATTGGAACGAAGTCCGGTTCGGCGCTGTTCGACTTCATCCTGGAAGACATACAGGAGTTGAAGCGGATCCTCTTCGATCCGCGCAGCCATCAGGTGTTCATGACGGCGATGGAAGCGGCGGGGTGGCTGAATGAGCATCTGCAAGCGTGGCTGGGCGAGAAGAACGCGGCCGACACGCTCACACAGTCCGTCCCAAACAACGTCACGTCGGAGATGGGACTCGCGCTCCTGGACGTCGCGGACGTGATCCGCCCGTATCCGGATGTGGTGGACTTCCTGCGAGGCGTCGAGGATGAGGGCTTCCTGGACGAGTTGCCCGCACTTGCGGGCGGCCGTGAGGCGCAAGCCGCCATCCGGACCTTCCTCGACAAGTACGGCATGCGCTGCGTCGGCGAGATCGACATCACGAAGCCGCGCTGGAGCGAACGCCCCACTACGCTCGTGCCCATGATTCTCGGCAACATCAGGAACTTCGAGCCGGGCGCCGGCGAACGCCTCTTCGAGCAAGGGCGGCAGGAAGCCTGGGCGAAGGAGCAGGAGCTGCTGGAGCGCCTGCGGGCCTTGCCGGATGGTGAGCGGAAGGCCGAAGAGGTCAAACGGATGATCGACCGCGTCCGCACCTTCATCGGGTACCGGGAGTATCCGAAGTACGGCATGGTCAGCCGCTACTTCGTCTACAAGCAGGCTTTGTTGAAGGACGCCGAGCGCCTCGTGCGAGCCCACGTGCTCCGCGAGAAGGAAGACATCTTCTACCTCAGTTTCCAGGAGTTGCACGATGTCGTGCGCACGAACCAAGTAGATGACCAGCTCATCTTCCAGCGCAAGGACGCCTTCAGGTCGTATCAGGCGCTCACGCCGCCCCGGGTTCTCACGTCAGATGGCGAGGTTGTCGCCGGGGCGTACCGACGCGACGATGTCCCAGCCGGCGCGCTCGTCGGCCTACCCGTTTCCGCCGGGACCATCGAGGGGCGGGCTCGCGTCATCCTGGACATGGCCGACGCCGATCTCGAAGCCGGCGACATCCTCGTCACCGCCTACACGGACCCCAGCTGGACGCCCCTGTTCGTCGCTATCAAAGGCCTTGTGACGGAGGTGGGGGGGCTAATGACCCACGGCGCGGTCATTGCGCGGGAGTACGGCCTGCCGGCTGTCGTGGGGGTGGAGCATGCCACCCGGATAATCCGGGATGGGCAGCACATCCGAGTGCATGGGACGGACGGCTACGTCGAGATCCTGCCCTAGGAGATGGCGAGCAGTTCGACGTGGGAAGGCCGGCGCATCAGCCCTCCGCTCGGTGATTGTGTCGTAGCCCAGCATCCTTTCCCGGCGGTGGACGGACACGCGCTGGCCGCAGGCTAACAAGCGCATCGAGCGGACGCCGCGAGCGTTATCCTGATGCAAGCGTCTGAGCGCCGCTCATGCGCAACACGTTGGGTGGAGCGGGATGAACGTCTCCGACCGGAGGTGAGGGCCGACGTGCCCAATGAGGCGACAGGCCGTTTCCTTCGAGGCTGGGGCGCACTTCTTGCGGTGATCCTGGGCGTTGCGCTCGGTCTGCCTGTCTGGATGGGCTTGGCGGCAATCGCGGGCGACGCTGCACGGGTCGCGAATCCCGTACTGCGACTGGTTGTCGGTTTCGTCCTCCTCCTCGTGACCGGGCTCCTCGGAAACGAGAACCGGCTCCGCATTCTGGCCCTCCAGCGTGGTCTCGGTGGGTGGCGCGATGTCCTCGCCGCCACCGCACTGATGGCCGCCACCGTCGTACCAC
>CP070685.1:1138266-1140768 GCA_020352895.1 Phycisphaerales bacterium | reverse complement strand
TCGTGAAACGCCACGGTACGTGAGGAGGAACATCTCAGTTCGGTAGTCATTTTCATGCCGTCTGACCGGCCGTGCATATTTCGGCGCGGAACGGTGCCGTCGGTGTCGAAGCACCCGCTGGGCAGGAGCGCAGCGAGAGGTGCGACGATGATTCCAAAGGTCTGGTGAGACGGCGCGGCGCGGTTCCGTTGAGATGAGTAACCGGCATGTCAAAAGTGCCGGGGGGCGAGCCGACGGAGACTTCGGGCCGGCTCAGGTTAAGGTACGCGCCGGCGCGAAGGCAGGCGGCTTGGCGGCACTGCTGGCGGCCGGGGCGATTGCGGTGGGGGCAAGTATCGGGCTGGCCGGCTGGGGCTGGCTGTGCTGGGTGGGTCTGCTGCCTGTGTTTCTGGCCATCCGGATCGTGCGGCCCGGGGCGGCGATGATGGCGGGAGGGCTGTGGGGCGGCAGCCTGTTTGTGACTCTTGCATTCCTGGGGGACGGCATCCCGCTTACGTTGCGTTCGCTGGGGCTTATGGTGGTTATCCCAGCGCTCTACTGCGGCTCGGGCGTGTGTGTGACGCGCCGGGTCGGATTCAACCCGCTGGTGCTTGGGCTCGGCTGGGTGGGCGTTGAGCTGGCCCTCGGGTGGCTGGGCCTGTGCCGGGGGTTGCTGACGGGCGCGGGAAGCCAGGGCCCCGTGATCGCGGTGGCGGGGCGGGTGCTGGGTTATGCGTGCGCCGCGTTTCTGATTGCCTACCTCAATGCCCTGCTGGTGTCGCTGGCCGCCGATCTGCGCCTGACCGGTTCCGAGCCGCGCGAGGTCGCTGCGGGCGACGACGGCCGGGCTCTGGGTTTGTTGGATGATTCGGCATGGTGTCCTATCCCGATCATCTGCTCCATGCAGCCCCGGGCCCCTCCGAGGGTTGCCCATCGGTAGGCAAGTCAGTCCCCCAAGAAAGACAGTAGGAACAGAGCATACTGATGACGTGGTGCTCACGCCCGGGGGCGCTGAGGCGCCGCGACGGAGGAATGAAAATGTTGAGATTAAGGAACTTAGGTGCGGTACTGGCCGCGTTCGTGGCTGTGATCGGTTTCTCGAATGCGGCCTTCGGCCAGGGGGCGTGCTGCCACGGAGATGGAAACTGCAGCATCGAGGCTAGCCAGCAGGACTGCGCCGTGATCTGGGACGGGGCGTGGCTGGGTGCGGGCACGCTTTGTGACGTGGGGGTCTGTGACGAGGACTTGGAATGTGAGGACTGCGGTCCCGGGGCCCATTGGATCGACACCTGCGTGGCGGGATCGGATAACATCACCAGCGAGGCGCTAGTGGGGATCGACCGCACGCTGGATTGTGTGGCGGACCAGAACTTGGTCATGAGAGGGCCGGTTACTGTGTTGCGCGCAATTCCGCTCGACGACTCGGTGTACTTTCCGGGGACCCGCCCGATCGACGGTCACCTGGACGTGATCGATACGGAGATCGTCCAGATGGAGCTGACCGGCTGGGGCGGAGAGGTCTTGAAGGCGGGACTCTTTCAGGGCAACGGCAACGTGCTGGTTGCCACGCTGGGCAACATCGCCGAGAAGACGACCGACAATGCGATCGGGGAGAGCTTCTTTGACGTGTACTTCGAGATCTATGTGCCCGACCTGGGATACTTGTACAACCACGCGGCCATGACGCTCAGCAGCGAGATCGATTGCGTCCCGCCGGAAGTGGGGATCTACGTGCATGAAATCGGTTGCATCGATTTGTACGATGATCCCGTGGGGGGCACGCTCATCGCCAAACTCGTATCTCCCAATCACAACACGTTCCCGCAGCCGGCGGAGGCATGCTGTCTGTCTGACGGCACGGATTGCGTGGAGGTCGCGGCCGAGACGTGCGCGGCCTACGAAGGCACGACCAAGGGGCGCGGCACGAGTTGCCTGGGCGACTACGATGGTGACGGCGTTGACGAGATGTGCGAGGTCAAGAGTGCGGTGCCGGCATTGACGGGGCCGGGAGCGGCGGTGCTGGCGTTGCTGCTGGTGATCGCGGCGGTCGTCGTGTTGCGGCGGTGGCGAACAGAGCGGGCTTGATGGCGCGGACAGGAACAAAGTAAGGAGGAGAATGAAAGCCCAAGCGGCAGCCGGCGTCCCTGGCGGGGCTTCACCAGGGACGCCGGTTTTTTTCTACGCGCGGTGCGCGGGCTCCAGGTGCTCTTTCAGGTACGCGACGACCTTCTCGTCGCTGATGCGGATCTGATGGCCGGTGTCTCGGTCGCGGACGGTGACGGTGCCGTCTTCTTTGGTCTGGCCGTCGATGGTGAAGCAGAAGGGGGTGCCGGCCTCGTCCATGCGGGCGTAGCGTTTGCCGATGGACTGCTTGGCGTCGTACTGGGCGGGCCAGAACTTGCGAACGGCTTCGTAAATCCTGTGGGCCAACTCGGGCATGCCGTCCTTGTTGACCAGGGGGAAGACGGCGGCCTTGATGGGTGCCATGCGCGGGTGGAAGCACATCAGCTCGGGGCTGGGGCG
>CP070685.1:1135655-1138166 GCA_020352895.1 Phycisphaerales bacterium | reverse complement strand
TGAGTTTTCAAGCTGCCTGTGGTTTTTCATGCGCATTGAGGGTGTACAAAGTGAAGTCTGGACGCGGCAGCATCACACCAGGCCCGGGCGTGCGCGTTAAAAAGGAGTAAGGAAACGGCGGTTGAGGGAACCCGAACAAGGGGCGGAGGCTTATTAGGGGTGAGGACTGAAGGCTTGCTATGGCGAGGAGCCGCATGAGCGTGCTGCGTATACCGGCGACTGTAAGCGAAATGGATGGCTCTGCTGGCGACAGTGAGGCCGACCTCGTAGCCAGGGCCAAGCGGGACCGCGAGGCCTTGGCAGAGATGTACCGTAGGTTCTATCCGATGGTATCGCGCTATGTGTATCGCCGGACCGGGAGCGTGCACGCCACCGAGGACTTGGTCTCCGACGTGTTCCTGACCGTGCTGCGGACGCTGCCGCGTTATCGGTACCGAGGCGTTCCGTTGCGGTTCTGGCTCCTTCGCATAGCCACAAACGCCGTCAATCGCTGGGCCCGGCGGGCGCGGCGCAACCCGGCCGTCAGCTTGCAGATTACGCATCTGGAGGCTGGTGGTGTGGCCATGTCTTCAGCCCATCACGGAATCGACGAGGAGCACGCCCGTCGGGCACTTCTCTCGCTTCCACCCAAGTTTCAGACCGTGCTGTCGCTGCACTATTTCGAGGGGCTGGCGGTCAAGGAGATGGCCGCGGTCATCGGGTGCCGCGAGGGCACCGTAAAGTCGAGGCTGGCGCGAGCGCGAGACGCACTCCGCACAGAACTGAATGGACGGAGGTAGGGTCATGTCCGAGGAAATGGATCCTGTCGATCGAGCGCTGCAGTCTCTCGGGGGCCGATCGTGGCCCGGAAGTGATCATTGCAGTGAATTGGAGAGCAGACTGATGCAGGAGTTTAACGCAAGACGTACCGTGTCCCCGTTGGGTCGCCATCGTGTGTTGGCGGCTGCGCTGGCCGTCCTGGTAGTCGGCAGCGTGGGCTTCGCCGCCGCGGGCGGTGTGGATTGGGTCCGAGGCTGGTTCCGGACGACGGTGGAGGTCGACGGCGAGGTGGTCGCCAGCGAAGAGCTCGTGCTGAACGAGGACGGCCAGGCTACGCTCACGTTCCCGGCCGAGTTCCTGGTCGGTGGCGAGGAGCTTATGATCACCGTGGAATCCGGCGAGATTGCGGCCGAGGACATCGACGGCGAGGGCACGGCCGTCATCAACGCCGATCTCTTCGTGGAAGGTGAGAACGCCGAAATCCAGTTCGACGTCGACGTCGAGAAGGCCGAGGAGTAGGTTCCCTCCCAGTTCGTTTACCGACAGGCGCCCGCGAACGGCCGTGTTTCGCGGGCGCTATTCTTTGCGCATGCAGCGGTCGGCTCGCGGGCGAACCATCGAGCAGACTCAGGATGGGCTGCAGCCGGGGTACCTCTGTCACCCCGGGCGGCGAGGCGCCAGCCGAGGGCCTGGATGGCGCGGCGGCCCACTCCCAGGGGCAGCAGCCAGGGCAGTTCCAACAAGTACCGCCAGGGCGGTTCGGTGAAGCCCTGGTGGCGGGCATAGCGGGCGAATGACGGCCAGGCTCTCAGGCCCTGGCCCAGTTGCCGCGTGCGGAAGAGGTACTCGCCGCGATACGCCTGGAGGAGTATCAGACGGCGCTGGTGCGGCGTGAACAGGTTCTGCATTGTGCGGTCGTACTTCTCGGCCGCGCGGACGTAAGCCAGCTTGAACTTGAATCGGTCCTGGTTGCGCTGCCCAGGGTGCCGGCGGACGTAGGCCCACACGCGGTTGAGTTTGAGCGTTCGTGCGCCCTGGCGCGCGCCGGCGGCCATGATGCGCACCATCAGATCGTGATCGGCGACCCAATCCACGTCGATGTCGCAGCCGCCGACCGCCCGGGCGAGGTCGGCGCGGAACAGGCAGGCCGACTGGCAGGGGTAGTCCGCCGTGCGGGCGCACTGTTCCACGGTCAGCCACTGCTCGTCGTGCAGGGCGTCGTAGGGTTCGATTGGCTTGCCGGCGTGATCAACCCGCCAGAACGTGCCCGAGACCAGGGCCAGGTCGGGGTGCCGCCGGAACTGCTCGACGGCTTGGCGAATGGCCCCAGGGGCGCAGAAGTCATCGGAGCTTTGGATGCCAACGAGATGACCCTCGGCGCGTTCGAGGCCTTTGTTGACCGCGTCGGCGTAACCGCGGTCCGGCTCGGATAGCCACTGCACGCGCGGCTCCGAGTCATAGCCGCGCAGCACGTCCAGTGTCCCGTCTCTCGATCCGCCGTCCACGACCCACACGTCCACGTGCGTGTAGTCCTGTTTCAGCACGCTCTGAATCGCGTCATCGAGGTACGCGCCCTGATTGAAGCTGGGCACGATGACGGTGACGCGCGGCTCAGCGGGCAGCGGCGGCAGCGGTTCGCTCATGGGCGATAGTCCTGGTGGCTTCGATCCAGACGCGCATGGCGCCGGTGACTTTGCGGAAGAACGTGCGGGCACTCTCGCCCCACAGGTAGCCGTTGAATGTCGGCAGAGC
>CP070685.1:1133009-1135555 GCA_020352895.1 Phycisphaerales bacterium | reverse complement strand
TACGTTTTCGCGCTTGACAACCAGCTCAGCCGCTGGGACGGCCTGACGCTGCTGACCGGATTCGTCGCCTATACCCTGTACCTGCTCGAGGGGGCGCGCCGCGAGTCGCCGGCCATCGAGGTCGAGTACCAGAAGTTCGTACCGGCGGGAGGCACGCTGTTCGGGCACATGCTGCTGACCGTCATCGGCCTGGGCACGCTGCTCGCCGGCGCCCACCTGGTGGTGAGCGGGGCTTCGGATGTCGCCCGCGTCCTCGGCATCTCGGAGCTGGCTATCGGCCTCACCGTCGTTGCCCTGGGCACGTCGCTTCCGGAGCTGGCCACGGCCGTCGCTGCGTCGATCCAGGACGAAGGCGACATTCTGGTCGGCAACGTGGTTGGCTCCAACGTGTTCAATCTGCTGGCCGTGCTCGGCTGCGCGTCAGTCGCGAACCCGATCCACGTCTCGGACTCGGTGATCCAAGTCGAGGCGCCGGTCATGCTGGCCGTTAGCATCCTGGTCCTGCCATTCGTCTGGACGACGCTCCGGCTCACGCGCCTGGAGGGTGGCATCATGTTGGCCGCCTACGCGGCGTTCGTCATCCTGCTCGCCCTGCCCTCCGTGTAGTGGGCCCCGGCCCCGCACCACCTCCCGCATAACAAGAAGGCCCGCTCGTCGCGGGCCTTCAAGGCATAATCGCAGGCTGGGCGCGCCAAGGCTAGAGCCCCTCGTCCTGCACGCCATGCCGATGGGCGCCGTGGCTCGTGTCGATTCCCATGGCACGCATCTCGGCACGCAGATGGGTCGTCTTGGTATTGATCAGATAGTCCGGATCGTCCGGATCCAGCGCCGGCCACTCTCCGCTCGGCTTGAAGATGCCACCCAGCACCCCCATACCGCCTCCCGGCACCGTCTCGCCCGCGGGGTTGTCGTACACCACGGTGAGCCGGTAGGTATGCTTCGGGGTCAGCCCGATTCCACCCTTCCACCAGAACTTGCCGATCGGCACTCCGACGACCTGGCCATTCCCATCGAGCTCCGGGCCCGTTTCCCACAACACTTTGCCCTCGGTCACGTCCTCGAAGCGCAGCACCACTGCATTGTCGTGCAGGTGCCCGCCGACGGCCAGCAGCCGACCGGCGACGGCCGGGCTTCCCTCCCACGAGCGCTCGCTGCGGCCGGGCGGCAGGTCGAACTCCTTCTCGCCGACATGACCCATGACATCGATGTAGACCGGGTAGACACCGATCGGGAAGAACCAGCCTTCCTTCCGGTACTTGAGCCTGACGTACAAGCGCGCGCCGCTGTACGACTCCCCCGTCGGGTTATGGAACATCGCGCTCACCGCCAGCTGCTGGCCCGCGCTCACCGGGATCCCCAGAATCCGGGGCATGGCCGCCGGCTGCGTCTCGCTGCCCGCAGCGAACAGCCGGCGTGCCACCGGACTGAACAACTCCCGGTGGTCAAAATCGATCAGGTTGACGTGGTGCAAGACTCGCTGCGGGACCGGCTGACCGCTCGCATCCCTGAGCTGTATCTCAAAGCCCGTGATATAGGCGTCCTCCGGCACGGCACCTGTCTGGATCGGCGGCTGCTCGATCATGTGGTGACCCGCGCCGGCCGGCAGGTCGAGCGGCCCGACGATGAACACAAACTCGCGCGCGTCCACATCGTTGATCACCTGCAGCCACTCAGCCGGCTCCTGCCCCACGCCGGCACCGTGCTCCTGCGCGCTTGCGGGAACCGAACCACTGATCAGTGCCAGCACCAAGATTGAAGAGCTGACCGAAGATCGACTCAACATCTCTACTCCCCCCCTACCTTGATCTCCAACCGAGACGGTAGCTCGGTCTCCTGTTCGCGAAAGCCCGCATCCTATCCGGGCACCCCCACGAGCACAAGCTGCCGGGCCGTCGCACCGTTACCGATCCAGTTACCGCTCGGTAGCCACCGCCCGGCTTCCTCGTCAGCGCGGCGAGGGGTCAGCACGCTTAAGTAATTGTCAGATAAACCGTTAGGCCATCCGCCCCCGACGGGCACAATCCCTGCCCCATCCATCACCAGAGGCGGACACAAGGAGGGCGGCATGACACCACGGCACGGCAGACGAGATCCACTCGACCTGCAGTGTACGACGGCTCAGGCAAGCTGGCCCGAGGGCCACGAGGAGCAGATCGACTGGCTTGCCCGGGAGGCGTTGCTGGCCGCGCTGGAACGGGAATCCAGGCAACGTGGAGATTGGCCCGGGTGGGGTCGAACCACCGTTTCTGGATCCAAAGTCCAGCGTCCTGCCATTAGACGACGGGCCAGCAGCGACAGCAGCAATCTCTTCGGCGGGCCCGGCCGGATCAAGCCCCCCTCGATGCCAAAGCGGGAAGGTACGGCGGAGGGTCCGCCGCGAACTTCGGCGGCGCCTGAGTGTACGGAAGAGAGGTCCTGCCGCACGACTCACCGGCCAGACCTCCCTCGGGAAGAGCCCCAGGATGACAGTACGGGGCGTGGTGAAGGACAAGGGCGATCGTGCTCTGGTGAGGGGGGGAGTCCACAGAGGGGGGAGGTTGAGGCGT
>CP070685.1:1130342-1132909 GCA_020352895.1 Phycisphaerales bacterium | reverse complement strand
AACGACGCAGTGGTGAACTGGACGCCCGAACTCGAGCAGTCTCTCAGGAACATCAACGAAGCGCTTGGCCTGTTCCCAAAGGATCGCGTCCTGTTCTACGGTGCGGGCCTGGATCTGCGAGCCGTATGCGCTTCGACCATGCTCTATGGCCGCGACAACATACTCGGCGCCATCGACGACAACGCGGGCCTGCACGGTACGGTCGTCGGCGGGCAGTGCCGGGTGTTCCCGCCGGAGGCGCTAGAGGCGCTGCGCCCCGATGTGCTCGTGGTCAATTCCACGAGCTATCGCAGAGAATTGTACCGGAAAGCACGGGCCCTCGTGCGGAACCTGCCGTTCCACGTGGACGTCTTTTACTGATCGACGTGTGGTTACCGTGCCGCAACAACGTCGCAAGATCGAAACGGGCCCTACCGAACGACGCCCGAAAGGATGCCGACATGACCACAGCCACCGGGACCGTCGAGTGCAACATCTGCCACTGGCAGGGAAATGAGTTCCAAAACGAGTCCGGGCATCCGCAGGCCCTTTGTCCTAACTGCCGTTCCGAGGCCCGCCACCGGCTTCTCATGGCGGCGCTGGCCAATCTCGACACGGTCGGCTTCGCCAACCTCGTGCAGGACAGGCGGGTGCTGCACTTCGCGCCAGAACGCGTGTTGGCCAACTTCCTGCGGGCCCGGGCCGACGAGTATCGCAGCGCCGACTTCGCGCGCCGCGACGTGGACTTGCGGCTGGACATCTCACACATGCCCGAAGTGGCCGACGAGTCATTCGATCTGGTCGTGGCCTGCGACGCACTCGAACGCGTGGAGTACGACCGCGGGGCCATGCGCGAGATCCATCGCATCCTCTCACCCCGCGGGTGGACGATCATCACGGTCCCGCAGAAGGACAATCCGGCCACAGTTTTCGTGGATCCGTCCGTGACCAAGCCCGAGGACCGCGAGCGGATGTTCGGCCGGCACGATCATCGGCGCATTTACGGAGACGACTTCCCCGAGATTCTGAGTGAGGCCGGCTTCGACGTCACGGCAATCAGTGAACAGAGCCTACCCGAGGACATGGTGCGGCGGCACGTGCTTTTCCCGCCCGTGCTGTCTGCCCGTCCCCTGGCCACCAACCACCGGAAGCTCTTTTTCGGCCGAAAGCGGCGGCTCGTATCCGGGCCATCCGTGTAATCGTCGCCGATCAAAGGCCATCCAGCCGGCCAGGGTTGTCGGCCGGGATGGGCAGGTCGCGTCCCGCTTCCGTCCACTGAGCGCGCAAGCGCTCAATCTCCTGCTGCGTGTAGAAATGTCGTGCGTAGCGTGAGCCCAGAAGCCGCTCGACATAGGAGTCGGGCAGCCGGGCCGAATCTCGAAACCGGCGGTACAACCTGGCGTGGTCTTTCTCCTCGCCGACGTTGGCCCGCCGCATGCGAAGTTCATCAAGCCCCAGGAAATCCCGCAGCGCTCTCTCCTTGAGGGAATCGTCCAGTTCGCTTCTCAGAACAATCAGCTCGAATGGCCCTTGGCGGCACCAGGCGAAGCCGGCCTTGTGCGGAAACGGCTCGGCAAACACGTCGATTCCCAGCACCTCACCGATCTGCCGATCGAACCAGGTCAGGGCAAAGAAGGCCATGTGCGTCAATCGCGTGCCGAAGAGTTGGGCAAGCTGTTCCAGCGACCATTCGGCCTCGACCAGCGGGCGTCCTGCGTAGGCGCGAAAGTTCTCCGCCTGGAAGAACGCGGAGACGCATCGGCCGATCGGCTCGCGCGCCAGCGTGATGAACTTTGCCGGCCGTCGCCGCTCGACGATGTTGGAATACACCGCCCGCGCAGCTTTCTCATGCTCGGGGTCGTGAGCCGTCCCCGGCCGCATGTACCTGGGGTTCAAGACATGCACGTGGTGCAGCGGGTTGCAGCCACAGTCTTGCAGCGCGGCCAGCACGGAAATCGAGCCGACCTTGCCCATCTGGTAGACAACGACGGGCATGTTCCCACTGCTCACCGCCACAACCCTTCCGTCCCCCGCCTACGAGGCGCAGGCTGACGGGGTCGCATCTCTGGAGCGATGCCGCCCCGCGTACGCTGCTCGCCGCGACGACCGGCCGCGCCCTAATCCACCTGGACGAACTTGGCGGCCTTGGCCCCGCAGATCGGGCAGGAGTCCGGCGGGTTGCCGAACTCGATGTGCCCGCAAACCGGGCACAAATAGAACTTCGTCTCGCTCAGATCTTGGCCGCGCTGTACCGCCTCCAGGGCCAGCGTGTACAACTTGGCGTGCACCTCCTCGGCCTTGACCGCCAGCCCAAACATGCGCTTGGCCTTGTGGCCGTCGGCGTCGGCCTGATCGAGCATTGGCGGGTACATCTCGGTGTACTCGTAGGTCTCACCCTCGATGGCTGACTTGAGGTTCTCAACCGTCGTGCCGATCCCGTCCAGGGCCGCCAGGTGACCGTGGGCATGGATGGTCTCGGCCTCGGCCGTGGTACGAAACAGCCGGGCCACGTTCGGAAAACCGTCATTAGCCGCCCGCCGAGCGAAGGCCAGGTACTTGCGGTTGGCCTGGCTCTCGCCGGCGAACGC
>CP070685.1:1127672-1130242 GCA_020352895.1 Phycisphaerales bacterium | reverse complement strand
CCGCGGGGCCGGCCGTGGATAACGCGTCGGGCTCCGACAGGGGATTCGGCCCGCCCGGCACATTATTCACAACCTGCCTCCAGAATCAGCGTAGAACGCCTCCGGTCGCTACTCGGGAGGAGGCCGCCAAAATCACAGGGCTTGGCCAGAACCCGGCCCTTCCGGCCCGAATGGGGGTTCGCGTGCTGGCGCCCCGGCGGCCGGGCATGTCGGGGACGCCCGATAAGCTCCATGCTTCGGGCCTCGGCAGTTGCCACCCCGCTGCCGGGTTCGATTCGCACCAGACCGGGTCAGTGCATGGGCCGATGGCATCGCTTCGGCTGCGCGGGCGTCAGGCGCGCGTGCTGGGTCCGGTGTACGGCCGGCTTCAGGGCCCTGGCCCCATCAATTCGGCCCTCGACAGCGGCCAGGGGCGCCGGCGGATACGGCCCGGAGCCTCCCTGGCCCAGGGGTCTTCTATCGTGTGGGGATGGCGACGCGAGGCGGTGCGTTGTTCAAGCGGTCGCGGCGAGGGCGGCGGCTTCCATCTCCAGCATCTTCTGCTTGAGCTTGACGCCCTGCTCGGCCGAGAAGCCCCCGAGGCCGTCGCTTCCGATGACGCGGTGACAGGGAATCACGAGAGGGATGGGATTCTGCCCCAGGGCCTGGGCCACGGCCCGCGCCGCGGTGGGCTGGCCGATGGATTTGCCGAGGTTGGCGTACGTGATGGTCTGGCCGTACTTGAGCTGTTTGGTGGTCGTGAGCACTTTCTGCTGGAAGTCAGTCAGTCCGCTCAGATCGACCGATGCATTGAAGTCGATCGTCTGCCCGTCGAAGTACTGAGCGATCTGGTTCTGAAGATCCTGCAATAAGCTGCCTGCGTGCGTGCACTCATTCCAGATTTTCTTGGCGCGGCGATGCGGATCACACTTGCGCGCCGGCGGCAACGCCAAGCCGCACAATCCGCGCGCACTACCGGCCAACAGCACTTCACCCCAAGCCGTCGGGACAATCGCGTATTTGATCATACCGCCGATTATACGGATTGGCGACGGCGGGGCAAGTCTCGGCGAAATGGAGGCCCGTTCCTGTGAGCAAGCTGTTTCGTCAGCTCCACGATTTGTTTGATGCGGTGCTGGCCTGTGGGGCCGTGCTCCAGCCCAACGAATTGAAATCCCAACATCTTCTTGCCGTTGGGCTTTTGTGTGGCGTGGCGGAATTGCGCCTCGATCGTAATCCTCGCGTTGTCCGGCGTGCTGAACTCACAGGCGACGGTCTGCCCTTCGTTGAAGGGACAGTTCTCATGAGCGGGCGCGTGGACGGCCATACCCCCCAGCGAGATGTCCTGGATGCGGGCATACATGCTGGTTTTATCTTGCGCCGGATTCTCCGGTTTCTGATCCAATCCGCCGGACCAGATGAGGGCCTTGAGTTCCATATTGGCGGGCACGGGTACTCGGTAGTAATTGCGTCGCTGTAGCACCTGGATCTGTTTGGGCCAGCGCAGGGTCAGGCCGGCGGGACCGTTGCGCCCCGAGCGTTTGTCGGTCAGACCGGTTACCACGCAGGTGCACAGGCACTTCTTGTGACCGCGCCGAAAGGCGACGCCGATGTAGCTGCCCTTCGGCAGTTGATCGGTCAACTGCTGACGTTGCTCCGCGGGGAGTTCTACGGTGAGCTGTGCGTTGTTCCCGTCCACGCCCAGCAGGCGCGACGAGAGTGTGATCCACCCTGAAGGCTCCCGGAAACTCAGTACCAGGGGCGTCCTGCGGTCCAGGGCTTCCCTCAGGACGGTTCCTGTTTCGGCCGGAGTGTGAGTTTTGGAAAAGATCATTCCCCGGCCTCCCGGTCCGCGGTGGTCCGGTTTTCTCCGTGCAGGTAGCTGCGCAGAAGGACCTCGGCTTGCTCGTTCCGATCGAGATTGGCGAACTGCAGGCCCAGCAGGACCGCTTCGCCCTCCGCCCCCGGCGTCTTGTTGCACAAGACGGCGTCGAACTTGAACACATGGTTCAGGTTCGGCAGCTCGAAGCGCGTCCGGACCGTCTCTCCGATGAGCAGGCTATCGGCCTGGGTTCCCTTAAGGCGTACGGCCATGCCCCCGGGACTGATGTTGCACAGGGCGCCGATGACGGTCTGGGTGAGGGGGCCGGCCTCATAGGAAATCTCCACGTCGGATGATTCGGCATACTGTGTGCGCCAGAACCGCCGGCGCTGCAGAACCATGAGGGTCTGAGGGCGGGCCAGAATCATTCGCCCGTGCCGACCGTCGGAGGCCACGTCGATGATGTGCGTGGAAAACAGGTAGCGGCACTCGCCCATCTGAATGTACCCCTCGGCGAACACACCGATCAGGCTGTCCAGGAGCACGCCCGGATCGCTCTTGATCTTCAGGCCGATGGTATGGGCCTGCCCCGGCGCGATCTCTCCGATGATAGGGCCGTTTTCGGCTCCCAGCTTGGTTTCCAGCATGACCTCGGCCTGCCTGCGCATGGCCTGTTCGAGGATCCGGTTGGATTGCCTCTCGTTCAGCTCGATCGCAAAACTCATGCCTGTGATCCTCTGCCGTAGGCCGGGCCGATTCTGGGCAGGGC
>CP070685.1:1124975-1127572 GCA_020352895.1 Phycisphaerales bacterium | reverse complement strand
GGTCCCTATCCTTGTCCAGGAAGGCGAACATATCGAACACCGGATCGACGTCTGCATAATCGCGCGAGGCCAAGTACCAGCCCATGGTCTGCTCGTCCGTTTCCGGGTCGCCGTCCCAGCCCTCGTTCAGACTCATGGCCACGCCGAACGATCGGCTTCTGACCGATGTCGTGGGTAACCACACCCTTTCCGTCTCGACCTGCGTACCCTCGACCAGGTTGCTGTAGCTCAGGTCCACGGGCAGACCCTCGTCCTCCAATTCGGCAACAAGGTAACCCGCCTTGCACTCCGGAACGCAATAGGGAGTGCTCATGCGAATGAAATACGCGGTGTAGCCTGCCGGGTCCGGCGGCGGATGAACGTTGACCGGCATCGGGCCCATGACGTACTCACCCGGGTAGACGACGATGTAGTTGCCGACCGCCGGCAGCACGGTCCGGCTACGGAAGTGAACCCTGATATAGTTGTCGGCGCAGGCTCCGGTGGTCGTGGTCCAGTACTTCAGATCAACGCCGTTCATCCAGCTACCGTCGGCCTCAACCTGATCCAGAAGGTAGAGATTCTGAGCTCCGGTGCAGATGAACGCCGGCATGGGCTGCACGCCGTCGGCATTCCAGTAGTCGGCGCCCGCTCCTCCCGGTGGCTCGACGTTGCGCAGCCAGCCCATCACGCTGGCAAAGCTCTCGCGGAACACTTCGCCGCCGCACTGCTGGTCGATCTGATCCCAGATCACCTCCGGGCCTACGGGATGTAGGATGTAGTTGTAGCGGGATTGGGCGTCCGGGATGGACTCGGTACGGCTGGCCGGGACGACCCGAGGCAATTGGGGCTCGACCCGGTTGAAGCCTGGGGCACCACGCTCCGCCTCTATTGCCGGTTGCGCCGCCCACGTTCCCGCAGCAGCCGCCGATAACGCCAGAACCAGCGCCGCGCAAATACTCACCAACCTGCGGGCGTCGCATTCCTTCGCAGAGCGCATGAGTCCATCCTCCACGCCCCCAGAGCCGCGGATTACACGTCGGGCGCTGGCGCGCCCGGACACGCCCATTGCGATCGATATGAAACAAGCCCAGACACGAGCCGGGCCTCCAGATGTGCCGGCCGTGGCGACCATCAATCGCCGCCACGCCGTTCATCGAACCGCCCCAGTGTGGGCAACGCTTGCTGTTTTAAGTATACGCGGGTCGCCGAAGGGGCTTCAAGGGTGAAGCGACGAGAATGTTTAGTTTTCAACATGGTTACTTCGCGCCGCACCGGTGACGAGCGACAGTCTCACTTAACCTGGTATTCTCGATCCGCGGCGGCTCTCACTTCAGCCTCCGCAGGAAGAGCTGCCACTCGTTCTCGAGCTTGTCCCCCTGCACGTCGAAGTGCCTCGCGAACAGCGCCCACTCCGCCTCACCGTCAAACTCGGCCGTCCGCTCCCGCGCCGCCAGATCCTTCAGATATGCCGACAACTCCTTCGGGCGCGTCTTGGCCAGGAAGAAGAACAGCGCCCAACTCTCCGCGTACAGGTCCAGCACGTTTTCCCGCGACTCCGGCGGCAGCGTCACCAGCCCCCGCAGCCCCTTCACCGTTCCCCGTTGCTGCGCATCGCGATATTGCTCCAGCCGCGCGCCGTTCACCCGAAACGCCCCGAACCCCTTCCGCGTCCCCGGCGACTCGAACGTGCACGCCAGCCCCTCGCTCACCCAAAACGGATACGCAGCCCCGCGCCGCTGCAGCCCTGCGTTGAACGCCAACTGATGCGCCCCCTCGTGCTGCGTCACTACCCGGTTCTCGTTCTCGAACGTGGCGATGAGCTCCTTCTTCATCTCGACCAGCTCGCGGGCGGCCTCGCCCTTGGTGGTCCAGCGCGGCCCTTCCGGCCCGATGATCTTTACCGGCGTGTCTTTGCCACCCGGGATTTGCTCCAGCGACTCGGCCAACCGGATCATCGCCTCCTTGGTTCGCTCGTACGCTCCGCCGCGCTGCTGGTTAAAGAACGCCGCCCGATTGGTCCCCGAGCTGTAATACCCCTCGATGTAGACGTGGTCCCCCGCGCCCAGGGCGAACCCGTCGGCCTGCGCGTAGCGCAGGAAGTCGTCCTGGTGATCGAACACCAGCGCGACCAGCTTCAGCTCCAGGGGCCTGTGCTCGATCCCCACGTGACGGAGAAACAGGAAGTAATGCCGCTGCAGCTTCTCCAGCAAGTGCCCGCGCTGGATGGCGATCTCCTTCTCGCCGTTGTACAGGATGCAGTAGTGCTCGGTCTCCCAGACCTCGAAGGACTCGCCGGGCCCGCTCACCTCCGCCAGCGTCTTCAGCGCCCTGGCCACCCCCGCCTCGTCCCGCGGCAACTCCTTCCCCGCCGCAGCCGGCGCCGCGCCCAGCAGCACGGCAAACATCCCTGCGGCACATACGTGCCTTCCGTGTGGCACCGCACCGCGGGCAGTGACTCTGAGCACTGAACACTGAACCCTGAACACTATTCCGCCTTCCGCCCGCGGCTGCGCGAGGCCAGCCACCGCTCGACCCAGAGCGACAGCGGAAAACGCACCGACCGCCCGATCTTGCCCGTCCGCAGGTCCAGGTTCTTGTCCGTCGGCACGACGATG
>CP070685.1:1122231-1124875 GCA_020352895.1 Phycisphaerales bacterium | reverse complement strand
CGACGTGTTCGAGAAGACCGCGGCCTGGATCGAGGACAACCGCCTGGAATGCGCCACATTTCACATCCTGACGCCATACCCCGGTACACCGCTCTTCAAGCAGATGGAAGCCGAGGGTCGGTTGCTACATCAGGACTGGAGCTTGTATGACACGGCTCACGCGGTCTTTCGGCCGCGACACATGACGCCGGAACGGCTCGAAGAGGGGTACGCGTGGTGCTATCGGCGGCTTTTCTCGCCTGTTTCGATCTGGCGACGACGGCCGACCGACCTGCGCGCCGTGGTGCCCTATCTGGCGATGTGCTACCTGTACAAGAAGTCCAACCGCATGTGGCACCTGTTGATCCGGCATCGTCTGACGGCCACCGTATGGCGACCGCTGGTCGAGTGGACACGCCGACGCCACCTACGCTTCCGGCACCGTTTGGAAGCAGTCCCGATCAGCTGCGGCGACGGCCAAAGCGGTGTGTTCTTCAGCGCGGGCGTATAAGCGTCGACTCCCCTCCGCATTCGTCACTGTCGAGTGAGGGTGTGTAGACTCGCCAACCGACATGCTCGATCCCGACGCTGCCGCGGAGTACGCGCCGGTCCACGCCTGGCGCGCTCACGTGGGTGGACAGCTCGCGGTTTCCGACGCGAAGCGGCCGCCGGGTCTCAGTGCACGGCCCGTACGACCCGCTCTACTGGCTATCAGCCGCGCAATGGTCTCGGGCAACCCCGACAGGCAGCCATGGGAGGACGTCTGCCGTTTCTCCGTCGAGGTCCAGATGCAGGAATTGCCCGGCGGCGCATGCACACTCTGCACAGCGGCCGGACCTGTGTGAGCCCGGTTCCATTTGCCGGGAGCGCTTCAGGAGTATTATACTCTTGAATAGGCCAGTTGCGCGCGGGGCTGTCGCGCGTGGCCCGAGGGGTTGTGCGGGGAAGGGATCCGGCATTCCTCGGCAGGCACCTCGACGAAAGACAGGAGGAAGAACAATGGGACGCATTCGGATCGCGGTTTTCGGGCTTGCCGCTTTGGCTGCGTTTGGCCTCGGGGCTGCGGAGGCGACGGCCCAGTATTGGTGGTGGCCGCCGAACATGGCGGTGGCGCCCCAATTCCCCACCACGGAAGATGAGGTTACCGTCACCATGGGGGGCGAGTGGCCGGACTCCTGCATCCCGAACGACTCGGCCATCGCGGGGCCTGTCGATGACGAGATCTGCTTTGATGTCATCTGGGATTACCCGCCCGGCACGATTTGTCTTATGGTGATCACGCCCTGGGCGCGATCCGAAACGATCGGCCCGTTGCCGGCCGGCACGTACAGTGTCTACGCGACGCTCTTCGACGGCTTCTCGGGGCTTCCCATGACGGAGCCGACATTTGTCGGATCGTTCACAGTCGAGGACGTCTGGCTGCTGGGCGACGCGAACTGTGACGGCTCTGTCGACTACGGCGATATCGACCCCTTCGTCTTGGCGCTCAGCGGTCAGGAGGGTTTTGCGGACCAGTATCCCGGCTGCCCGTGGCTGAACTCCGACTGCAATTACGACGGCACCGTGGACTACGACGACATCGACGCGTTCGTAGACTGCCTGGGCAGCGCGTCGCCATACCTGGCGGACGATTGGTACGACGGGTGCCTGCCAGGGCGCGGCGGCGCGCGCGATCCCTGCGGGGAGGATGAGCTCGAGCTCAGCGTTGAGGATGGCACGCTGCATGCGGTCCACCGCAACGCGCTCTACAACTGCTGCCTGGACGAGATCGTCATCTCACTGACTATGGAAGACGACGTGCTGAGGTTCGACGAGGTAGAGATCCTGACGATGCCGTGCTGGTGCGAGTGCTGCTTCGACGCGGGCGCGACAGTTGTTGACCTGGCTCCTGGGACGTACACGGTTGAATTCTGCTGGTTCGACTATGACACGTGGCAGGAACAGTGTCTCGAGCAGGCGGTCGTGATCCCATGAGCCGGCCGGAAGCCCCGGCCGCGAGCCGGTCCGCAGTGCGAGCCTACGTGGCTCCAAGTAAGCGGGGAATACGGTCGGGCCCGCGCGTGGCTACCAGCGTTGTGCGGCGGTACGGGCCCTGAGTCCTTGCCAGGCATCTCGACAGAAGGCTGGAGGAAGAACAATGGAACATGGTCGGGTCAAAATCGCGCTTGTGCTCGCCACCATGGCTGCCATCAGTCTCAACACTGTGGAGGCGACGGCCCAGTTCTGGTGGTGGCCGCCCGCCATGTCGGTGGAACCCCCGTCCCCTACGACAGAGGACGTGGTCACGGTCACCTTGTATGGCGAGTGGCCGGATTCTTGTATCCCAAACGGCTCGGCGATCACGGGGCCTGTCGGCGATGAAATTGCCTTTGATGTCATCTGGGATTATCCGCCGGACGTCGGGTGTTTCCTGGTGATCACGCCATGGGGGCGATCGGAGTCCATCGGCCCACTACCCGGCGGCACATACAGCGTCTACGCGACGCTTATTGACGGCTTCTCGGGCCTGCCCATGACGGAGCCGACCTTCGCTGGAACGTTCGTCGTCAAGGACCTCTGGCTCGTGGGCGACGCGAACTGTGACGGCACTGTCAACTATGGCGATATCGATCCCTTCGTCCTGGCACTCAGCGGCCAGGAGAGCTTCGAGGCTCAATACCCCGGC
>CP070685.1:1119465-1122131 GCA_020352895.1 Phycisphaerales bacterium | reverse complement strand
GGCGCGTCATGGAAGTCCTCACCACCCAGCCCGGCGTACAGCTCTACACCGGCAACCGCAATGGCTTCTGTCTGGAGACACAGCACTATCCAAACTCGCCGAACGAACCCAAATTCCCTTCCACCGTACTGCGTCCCGGCGAGACCTACCGCCAGGTGACGATCCACCGGTTCAGCACCAAGGGGCGGCCCGCGCAGAAGTAGCTCAGCGGCCGCGCTGTCCTGGCGCTGGTTCTCGGTTGCCGCCCTACTTCTCGCGCGGTTTTCGCAGGTCGTAGCAGACGAGCTTGTCCAGAGTCCGCACGAAGAGCCGGCCGTCGGCGATCGCCGGCTTGACCGGGCACATGTAACCGCTCACCAGGGGCAACGCCAATCGCCCGGGCAGCTGCCTGAAGCCGCCGGCAGCATCACTGAACATCAGACAGCCGCTGGTGACGATCCGGCCATTCGTGGCAACATGCCACGTCCAGTTGTGATCCCCGCCGGTAATCGCATAGATGTGCTTGTGCCGGCCAACAATGGTGCCCGTGCGCGCGGCCACGCACGCAAACCCCGTGATCCGCGAATCGATGTAGAAGTGCCCGCGGTGGGCAATGGGTGTGGCGCGGTGCGGGGGATAGTGCACCGTCTTGGCTGTCCACACCTTCTCAGCGCCCTCTGGCGTCACGCGGAAGCAGCCCGTGCGCATCGCGTCGTCAACGCCCTTACCCTCGCCCGCGCTGAGGCCCTTAACGACGTTGCCGCATACCAGGTCCTGCCACACGGCCAGCGAAACGCCGGTCTTGCCCATCTCTTTGCTTTCCCAGACGATCGTGCCCGTTTTCGGCTCGATCAGGACCATCCGTTCCTGCTCCTCAATGCCTTTCGTTCGGATGTCGACCCCGTGGGCGCTGATTATGTACTCCTTGCCGCCGAGCAAGACGCTGCTCGGCACAGCGTTCCAGCCGCAGGCGTTCTCCAGGCGCCACAGCTCGTTCCCAGTCTCGGGATCGAGTCCGACGAGGGTTGTGTCGGGATAAACATGGAAGACCAGCGTCCCCCCGATGACGACAGGGCTCTGGTCGCGGCTCCAGCCCCCACTCAGGCTGTAGGATCGATCCTTTCTGTCGCGTCCGCGCTTGAACCACTTCAGTTCCCCGTTCTTCGCATCGAGGCAGTAGATGCCGCTGCCTCGCGCGTAGAGCTTACCGCTGTACACACACGGTGTACAGCCCTTGCCGCTTTTCCCGCTTGAGGGCCTTCCCACGTGCCACTCCGACACGTATCGCCACAACGTCTTGCCCGTCCGGGCGTCGAAACAGAGCACCGCGTCCCGTAGGGCCCGGAGCTCACTGGCCACGCGAGCCAGAGGGGCGCCGCGGATAGAGAGGATGTGCTTGCGCGCTTCAGGGCTCTTCTCCAGCTTCTCGAGGTCGGGGTAGATCAGGAACAGGAATACCTTGCCGCCGGCCACCACGGGCCCGCTGTAACCGCCGTAACCGAGACCGGCCCAGTTGGCCGGGGTGTAATGGAAGGCCACCTTGGGGCCACCGCCCTTGCCGCCCGGAATGATCTCCTCGGCCACCCACCGCAACCGTGCGTGTTCCAGGCGGTCGACCATCTCAGCGTCACAATCGACCGCCGAGCCGTTGAGGTGTGGCCCGCGGGCACAGGGCCAGTCCTTGCCTGCTGAGTACGCACTGCCGGGACGCGGCTCCCAGAAGTCTTCACGCCAACGGCCCGTCAGCGCCCCCTTGAACCGCTGATTGCCCTTTCCGTACGCTCGGTCCCGGACCTCGTACGACCACGCCTCGAAGGCTCCGCCCAGCGTACCGTCTCCGGCGGCCTTGGCCGTGACGCTCACGCGGAAGGACCGGATGTTCTTGGGCTCGAGGCCCCACTTGTTGGCCTCACCGCTGGCCGACATGATCCAGATATCGAAGGTGCCGGTCAGGGATGTGCCGTTCCAGCGAACCGGCTCGGGCGGATCGTACTGCCGTGCGACGATCTTCCCTTTGTTGTAGAGCTCCCTGACGACCTTGTAATCCGGATTGTGGTATGCATAGACGCCCATGGAGGCCGGGTAGTCTATCTCCGTGCCGTCCGCGTGGTAGAGACCGAACGGCGCCGCGGGCGTCGGATCGATACGGTGTGGTAAGGAGTCACGCCGCGGCACGATCGCATAGCCATGGTAGAATGCGCCGCCGCGCTGGTACAGGAAGACACGCACGTCGTACGTACTGTCCAGGAACTGTTGCAGGTCGATTTGACAGACCCTGGCCGTTTCTGTCACAGCGCAGGATGCGGCGTAGACCTGGGCCAGTAACGGCACGCACACTGAAACAGCGGCGATCCTCGTCATGCTTCCATACTCCTGTGGTTGGTTCTCCGATCGTACCGGTGATCCTACACGGCGGCCACACGTCAGAGCAAGAGTCCGCACCGCGACGCTGTTGCCCTGGCCCTGCGGGTTGAGTAGAATGTTAACCACCGGCAGAGCCGGTGGTATCACGAAGGCCCCTTGAAGAGGCCACGGCGGTCATCGGGCATCCTGTTCGCGCGGCAACGACGGCTAGCCGCACAACGGGAATGATCGCCGTCCGTCGTTCCCCTGACCCTCCGCGAGGGCTGAGGATACTCCTGGCGCGGTCCATCGCATTGGAGCCGGCACGGTTCGGGCGTCGGGTG
>CP070685.1:1116699-1119365 GCA_020352895.1 Phycisphaerales bacterium | reverse complement strand
GTCGGCTGGCTCCCAAGGCCGCTTGAACACATGCTTTATGGATATTTATTCAGGTTCTTATTCCTGCGGGGAGGGGCACCCGGTATAATGATGGGCGAATACGTCTGCGGTCATTCACTCACGTCCCGAGGAATTCCGATGATCCGCTCTTCGCATACAAGTCTGGTTCTGACGGCGCTGGTTCTGCTCAGTTACTCCGGCCCGGTTGGCGCCGACGCGCCCGCCGAGGGCCCCGGCGAATCCTTGGCGACGGCCTTCCACTCCGTCCCGGCCGACCTCGATGCGGCCGCGCCCGGCGCCGAGTTCCACCCTCCGCCGGCCGCTCCCCGTCAGCCGGGAGGCCACGCCGGCCCCGTCCCGGTGCCTCGCATTGACAGAGCGGATGTTGAGCGGGTGCGGGCAGGCATCCGCGGCCCCACCATCATCGTGGACTGGCACGGCACGTGGGACTACACCACCATCCAGGAAGCGCTGGATGCGGCCGTGGACGGCGACAAGATCATCGTGCTGCCGTCGGCCGGATCGCCGGCCGGGGCCTACGTCGAGAACCTGCTCTTCCCGGCCCGAGCCATCGTGCTGCGGAGCATCAACCCGGACGACCCGGCCATCGTCGCCTCGACCGTGATCGACGGGGCGTGGTTGGACTCGGTGATCACGTTCGCGCCGGGGACTCCGCCGGAGGCAGAATTGTCCGGCTTTACCATCACCAACGGCGACGCAGACAGGGGCGGCGGGCTATATCTGTACGACTCCTCCCCTTCGATCAGCAACAACGCGATCACGACAAACAGTGCAGCCAATTACGGCGGCGGACTATATCTGATTTACTCTCACCCGCTGATCGCCAACAACATGATCACGGGAAATAGCGCCTCCTATGGCGGCGGGCTGTATCTGTGGTCCTCCTCGCCGACGCTAGCCAACAACACCGTCGCGGGCAACAGCTGCTCTGAACGCGGCGGCGCGGTGTACCAGTACAACTCCTCGGCGACGATCGCCAACAACACGATCACCGGCAACAGCGCCGACGACGGCGGGGGGCTGTACCTATACTCCTCCTCCCCGACGATCGCCAACAACGCTATCACGGGCAACACCGCCTCCAGCCGCGGCGGCGGGCTGCACCTAGTCTCCTCGGGCCGCTCGATGATCACCGGCAACGCCATCACGGACAACATTGCCATCGACGGCGGCGGTCTGTACCTGTACTTTACCTCCCCGACGATCGCCAGCAACATCATCATGGGCAACAGCGCCGACGACGGGGGTGGCGGCCTGAACCTGTATTACTCCGCCCCGACGATCGCCAACAACAGGATCGCGGGCAACGACGCCGACGTCGGCGGCGCGCTGTACCTCGACATCTCCCACTCGACGATCGCCAACAATATCATTATGGGCAACGGCGCCGGCCGGAGCGGTGGGGCGTACCTGCGCGAATCCTCCCCGACGATCGTCAACAACACGATCACCGGCAACGGGGGCGGGCTGTACCTGCGCGATGGCTCCCCGACGATCGTCAACACTATCATCGCGTTCAATTCGTCGGGATTCCACCGACTCAACAGCACCGACACGCCGACCTTGCGTTTCAACTGCGTCTACGGGAATGAAGAGTACAACTATTCAGGCATCTCCGACCCCACGGGGACCGATGGCAACATCTCTGCGGATCCGCTGCTGGCCGACCGTGCCTACGGCAACATGCACATCCAGCCGGATTCCCCTTGCGCGGACGCGGGCAGCAACGCCGACGTCGCTGGAGATAAGGACATCGACGGTCAGCCGCGGCTCCAGCCCGGCGGCGGCACGGTGGACATCGGCGCCGACGAATCCGATGGTACGGCGTGGGCGCCCGGTCCACGCGTCATCGTGCGCGTAGCCCCCGACGGGGACGACGCCCACGACGGCTCCTCCTGGGCCCTGGCCAAACAGACCGTCCAGGCCGGCATCGACGCGGCCGCGAGTCTGGGCGGCGAGGTCTGGGTGGCCGGCGGAACATACTTAGAGCGGATCATCCTTCACCCCTACGCCTTTGTGTATGGAGGCTTCTCAGGTAACGAAGCCGAACGGCATGAGCGCGACTGGGGCGCGAATGTCACCGTCCTGGACGGCCAGCAGCAAGGCTCCGTGGTCACCGCGCTCGCGGGACATCGGGTCAGCGCCGTCGAAGGATTCACCATCACCAACGGCGGCGCCATTCAGGGCGGTGGGCTGCATGTTCGCTCGTGCTCTCCGACGATCGCCAGCAACACCATTTCGGGCAACAGCGCGTCCTACGGCGGTGGACTGTACCTGTACCACTCCTACGCAATGATCTTTCACAACACCATCACAAGCAACAGCGCTTCTCACTACGGCGGCGGGCTGAGCCTGCGCTCTTCGTCCCCAAAGATCGCTAACAACACGATCACGGGAAACAGCGCACGCTGGGACGGCGGCGGACTGTTCCTCAATTACGGCTCCCCGACAATCACCAACAACAAGATCACGGACAACAGCGCCGACGGCGGGGGCGGCCTGCACCTGAACAATGCCTCCCCGACGATCGCCAACAACACCGTCGCGGGCAACACCGCTTCCTACTATGGCGGCGGCATGTATCTGAACGACTCCTACTCCTCCCTCTCAACGCTCACCAACAACACGATCACGGGAAACAGCGC
>CP070685.1:1113919-1116599 GCA_020352895.1 Phycisphaerales bacterium | reverse complement strand
GCCGACGACGACGGCGACGGCTCCCCCGAGGCTTTGCCCGAAAGCCACCACGCGGGCCGGGTCAACGTCGGGACGACTCAGCACGTAGTCCAGGGCGGCGTGCACGTCGAGTACGCTTCCCCGCTGCGAGATGCGGCCTTGGGAGCAGCCGAAGCCACGGTAGTCGAAGCACAAGACGTTCCATCCGGCAGGCGGTAACCAGGCGATGAAAGGCCAGTGGCCAGTGACGTTGCCGGCATTGCCGTGGAAATGCAGGACGGTGCCCCGGGGGGATTCAGCGGCCGGGAAGAACAAGCCGTGCAGACGCACCCGGTCCGCGGACTGGAAGTAGACCGGCTCGGCGGCCAGGCCGGAGGACTCCGGGGACTCGTACGTCTTAACAGTGGGGTAATAGAAGAGTCTGTCGGCCGGATACCAACGGAACATGGGGCTGCCTATCCACCTCGGACGAGCCCGGCGGTACTGCTGAGAGATCCTGAATCGGGAGAGAGCTCGCGGGCGACGGAAAAGAACAAGCCCCGGTGCTCCGGGCCCCGAGGCTTGAGGACGTTCGCGGTTTGCGGCCTCCGGTCAGCGCTTGGAGAACTGGAAACGCCGACGGGCGCCGCGTTGGCCGTACTTCTTCCGCTCGACCATGCGGCTGTCGCGGGTAAGGAAGCCCCGTTCGCGCAGCACGGACTCGAAGCTCGCGTCGGTCTTCTTGAGTGCACGAGCCACTCCCAAGACCACCGCTCCCGCCTGACCGCTCTCTCCGCCGCCCCGCACGTTCACGTGCACGTCGAGCGTGTTCTCGGTCTGCGTGGCTTTGAGCGGGGCCAACACGGCCTGCTGATCCTTGTGGCAGGTCAAGTAGTTCTCTACGTTTCTGCCGTTGATGAGGAATTCGCCCTTGCCCGGCCTGAGCCGCACGCGAGCCACGGCGGTTTTGCGGCGGCCGAGTCCCCAGGTCCACAAGGAGGGGGGCCTCGCGGTTTCGCCGATTGTCGTGGCGGGTTGCGGGGCGGATGGAGTCTGCGTCTCAGTCGGCTCGGCGGTCTCCGCGGACGGTGTCGGCTCAGGAGACGGCGACGGGTCAGGTGCGGGTGTGTTCTCGCCGGGATTGTTGACGTCTTCGGCACTCATTCGGTTCTGGTCCTTCAGCAACTCAGTTCCAGGGGTTCAGGATTCTGGGCTTGGTGGGGATGCTCAGTGCCGGGGTAAATCTTGAGCTTCTTGAGCATCTTCCGGGCGAGGCGGTTCTTGGGCATCATGCAGCGAACGGCCCGAAGGATCACGCGGTCCGGATGCGTTTTGAGCACCTGTTGCAGGCTGACGGTCTTCAGTCCGCCGGGATAACCTGAGTAGCTCTGGTGCGTCCTGGTGTTGGTCTTGTTTCCGGTAAGCTTGACGTGGGCTGCGTTGAGCACCACGACGTAATCGCCGGTATCGACGTGGGGAGTGTACGTCGGGCGGTGCTTGCCGGTGAGGATTGTGGCGAGCTGCACTGCCAGCCGGCCCAGGACCTTGTCCTGGGCGTCCACAAGATGCCAGCGTTGCTCGACCTGGCCCGGCCGGGCCTGATAGCTCTTGGATGATGGCGTCGGCATACGTTCTCCGAATCATTGTCCTCCTGCACGCCGCTCGTGCCGAGCCCCTTAATGTAGCTTCTCGGGCAGTTTCGTCAAGCAGGGGCCTGACGGGCGCGAGTCGGGGTCTCAGGGTGTCCGTGGTGGCGACTCGGCGTGTGTGGGGGCCAGCGCGCCTGGACGGGAGGCGGGAGCAACGTTAGACTCCGGGTTAGGACGGCACCAGGAGCCTTGCATGTGGGCCGTTCAGGCCGGTGCGGGCCGCCAGTCAGCCGACTTCGTCGGGATCGGGCCGCTTTTCGACTCCGACGATCGTTGGGCTCAAGTCTCGAGGAGGATTCTCATTTGAAGGTCGAGAAGCAGTTTTCGGTGTTCCTGGCGAACAAGCCACGGGTCCTGGCCGAGGTTTGCCAGGAACTGGCACAGGCCAGGATCAACATTCGGGCCATGAGCATGATGGACTCGGTGGAGCATGGCGTGCTCCGCATCGTCCCGGGGGATGCGGCCGTCGCCCGCAAAGTTTTGCAAAGGCTTGGTTTACAGGTCCAAGAGACTGATGTGTTGTGTGTGACGCTGCCGAATCGGCCGGGAGCAGTGGCCGATCTGCTGATCCGATTGGCCTCGGCCAATATCAAGCTGAGTTACGCCTATGTGACCTCCGGGGCGGCAGGTGGGAAAACCATCGCGGTGCTGAAAGTCAACAATGTGGCCAAGGCCCAACGAGCGATGGAGAACCGCAAGGGTGGGGCAAGGGACATGACCGCCAAGCTGAGGAGGCCGTCGCCGCTCAGGTAGCCGGGTCCTGCCGGGAGGGATTTGAGGCTCTTCTGTGATTCTCGGCTTGTAGGATCGGTGGCGAGGGGGCGCCCGCGTACGCTGCGCTCGACGCCGCTTGGGCGGACAGAGCACTCGCTTAAGGGGCGGCGAGCAGTTATCTTTGCGGACGAAGCTTGGCGGGGAGGCAACGGGCGACCGTCGTCCGCGGCGGCGCAAACCTTGGCCTCCGGTTCAACGTAATCCCCAGTAGGCCCTATAAGAAGCGAGAGTTCGGCGGATTTGTGCCGATAAGGGGGGAAGTCCTGCGAGAGGCCTTCTCGAGCGGATGAGGTAAAGAC
>CP070685.1:1111137-1113819 GCA_020352895.1 Phycisphaerales bacterium | reverse complement strand
GGTGGCCGAGGCCCTCGGGGCCCCGCCCGTGACAAGACACGTTCCCTATAAGGTGGCCAAAGTGGTCGCGTTCGCGCTCGAGTGCGTCGGGCACGTATTTGGCCTCAGAAAGCCGCCGATGATCACCCGCTACTCGGTCTGGTTGATGGGACGGCGCTGTTTCTTCAGCGCCGAGAAAGCCCGCAGGGAGCTCAACTGGCAGCCCACGGTCACCTACGAGCAGGGCATTCCCATGACCGTTCAGTGGTTTCTGGAGACCGAACGGGGCGTAGGCGACGGCGCGGACATGATAGCTTCCCGCGGTCCAGCGCCCGTCGAAGGCAGGGTGAGTCGAGGGATGCGTGACGCTGGGGAGCGGATTCCGGCTCATGCCGGGAGGCGGAGCGGGCAAGGTCAGGCCCGTTGACGCCCGCTTCGTGGCAAATCCAAGTGAATTCTCGACTTAAATTGGTCCAAGGGGTAAGATATGGTTAAGGGCTTATCTGAGGTACGATAGGTGTGGCGGTCGGCGCGTCCGCCTGGAGCGGTCCAAGATCAGCCGGTATACGGGCTCTTGTTCGGACTCGGAAGTGATATGAGCATACAGTTCAGAGCAAGCATCGTATGGGGAGCGGCGTCGGTCTGCGCGTGGGTCTTAGCGGGCACGCAACCGGTGCATGCAGAACTTGTGGACATCGCGGCGGTGGTGGACGCCACGGCCGTCCAGTTCGTCGACGACGTGGCCACGATGGTTGATCGCGAGACCATCAACGTGCTGGCCGGCGAAACGGGTACGGCCATCGCCTCGGTCGAGGATGTGGGAGAGTCGGTCAGACTGCCGCTGGCCTCGGCCACCAGCGCCGTGTTCTTCCAAGACCCGTTCAACCCGGGGCCGCCGGGCGATCTCCTTGGGGAGTTCGGCGGTGAGTTGCTGGCGGTGACCTTCGACGAGATGATCCACCAGCAGATCACCGGCGACGTGTTTGAGACGCGGACTGTGCAGGTGACGGCATTGGAAGCCGGAGTCTCGGTGGGCAGCGCCGCGGCCATCTCCGGCGAGATGTACCTGAACGGCGCCGCCCTGGTCTGGTGGGACGACTATTACGATCGCGTTGTGGAAATGGAAGCGCTGATCGGATTTGAGATCGAACTGGAGCGCGCCAGCGGCGAGCGGCAGTTCGTGGCGTCCGGCGTGATCGAGCTACGCGGCACCGAGGACAGGCAAATCGGCGTGGAAGCCAAGGAGGCCATCAGCCCCGACGACGTTGCGACGGTTGACCTGTCCGCGGACTTCCCGGAGATGGGCACAGTCTATCTGGTCCTGTTTCCGCAGATACTGATGCCATATGTGTACCAGGCCACGGTCGGCGAGCCATACACGCTGGTCACGAGGTTCCGACTCAAGGGCACCACAGCACCTCTGTATACCGGTGTGGCGATCACGGCGGGCGGCCCGTTCCAGGCGATCGCCGGAACGCTGGACTGGTTCTACGGCGGCGGTGTAGGTACGCGGTTGCAGGCGCGCGTGGCGGCCGAGATGGGACAGTTCCCCACGCCCCCCGTGCCGGTGCTGGATATCGAGGAGCTGAGCCGGGCTTGCGGCGCCACGGGAGTCGAGGGGGTCGCTTTCGCCGGGTTGCTGGGCCTGATGAGCTTCACGGCCGGCGGCCGCAGCATGGTCCGGCGGCGGTTCCGGCGGTAGCGCCGCGGGCGCGGTCAAGCCACTCGCGATAACGCATCACCCGTCGGACAACTCACAAGCAGATGACGACACGTTCCTGGCGAGATCGGAGCGGGCGCGGCGTGGTTTGGGCCGCGTTCTTCCTCCTGCTGGCCGCAGTCTACTCGGCCGTGGTATTTCTTCGCCCGGAGAACTTCCTGGTCCTGGGGTGGGACTTCCGGGATCATCAACTCTTCCTCAAAACCTTCCTCGCCGAATCACTCCGTGACGGTGAACTGCCATTGTGGATTCCGTACATCTGCGCGGGCCGCCCTTTTGTGGCAGACCCGCAGGCGGGCGTGTTCTATCCACCGAACCTGCTCTACGCCCTGCTGTCCGTGGAGGGAGCCACGACGCTTCTGGTCATCCTTCACATCGCGGCGGCAGGGTACTCCTGCTTCTTGTTCTGCCGCGAGCTGGCCCTGAACCGGTACGCGTCGCTGCTGGGCGGTGTGACCTTCATGTTCAACGGGTTTCTGGTTACACGGGCCTACCGCGGCCAGTTGGACCCGCTGATGAGCATCGCGCTGACGCCGCTGCTGTTCTTCCTTTTCGAGCGGGCGGAGCGGCGGGGAGACTGGCGGTGGTACCTGTGGGCCGGCATGGCAGGAGCGCTTCAGGTGCTGGCCGGCTCACCGCACTTCGCATGGCTGACCTGGCTGGGGCTGGTCGTCTATGTGCTGTGCCGCCGCTTCTGCCAGTGGCGCGAGGGAGGATTCCGAGCGCTGGGCAAGTCTGCTTCGGGGCTTGTGGTAGCACTGGCGTGCGCCGCAGGCCTGGCCGCTGTGCAGATCTTGCCTGCCGCCGAGCTGGTGGGGCAGAGCATTCGCAGCACCGGATCGTTCGAGTTTGCGGGCGCGTTCGCGTTCGAGCACCAGAAGATCGTCCACATGCTGTTCCCCAACTACTTGCTGAGCCCGGGTATCCAATACTTCAACAACCTTCCCGAAGCCACAGGTTACATCGGTCTGCTGGGGCTTGTC
>CP070685.1:1108340-1111037 GCA_020352895.1 Phycisphaerales bacterium | reverse complement strand
CAGCCGCGAGGAGACGGCGTACTCCAGGTTGCGATCCGCTTCCTCCATCGACTGGCGGAAGAAGCCCTCGCTCCGTTCGAGCTCCTTCGTCTTGCCCTGGGCGAAGTCCACTCGCTGATACTCTGTCCAGACCTGGTCTGCCTCAGCCCGTAGCCCCTTGATGTGCTCATACTCCGCGGCACTGTTGATGCCCGGAGTCAGGTCCTTCTCGCCGTTGGCCCGGTAGACATCGAGTTCGGCGATCCATTCATTGACCAGCGCGTCTCCGGCCATTGCCTTGCCGATCTGGTCGTCAACCCGCTTGATCACGGCTTCTGTTTCGGCGATCAGTTTCTGGCCCTCGGCTCCTGCTGCCTCCAGCGCGGCCCGGTGGTCATCCAGGGCCTTGCCCAGCAGTTCGCGGCGCTCGGTGAGCTGCGGACGCTCACTCTCCTCGTTGCGTTCCAGGTACATTTCGATTCGGTCGATGTGCCGCTGGATCTCGCTACGAGCCTCACTCACGTCCGCGGCATATGCGTCCGCCACCATCTTGTCGACCTTTTGTTCATACTCGGCCAGCTTGTTGTGGTTCGGTTCGGCGGCTCGGAGTTGCTCGATCAGTTGTCGGATCTCTTCTGCAAGCGCGACGGTTCCTGGCGTATCCAGGTGGCGCGCCCCGCGGAGTTTTCTCTGAATTTCGCTGTTGATCTGCTTGGCGTCGCCCCCCGCGGCAGCGGCTGGCGCCCGGCTTGCTGGTTTCTTCACCGCCGGCTTCGGGCCCTCCGGTTTCATGGCGGCGGCCGGTTTGCCTGATGGGGGAGTGCCGAGCTTGGCGTCGACCTCGTCGAGCAACGCCTGTGCGTCGGTGAGCAGGGCCGCGCCCGCGTCGCCCCCCGCGATTCCCAGGTTCTCCTTGTGCTTGGCGATTGCTTCAGCGAGCCCGTCGCGGGCCTGCCGTATCTTGTCGTTGTCTTCCTCGCGAAGCACTTTCTCGAGCTGGCTCTGCATGGGATTGAATGCGCGCTGGGCCTGCTGAGTCACCTTCTTGGCCAGATCCTGGGCCAGCTTGTCGTAGTCCTTCTGTAGCTTGGCCAGGTCTTCGTGACCCGGGTTCTCGGACTTGAGCTTGTCCAACATCGCCGTAGCTTCGGCAAACAGAGCCACAGCCTGGTCGATCTCCATGCTCATCATCCGCCCCTTGGCCCGCTGCATCTTGCTCTTGAGCTCCTTGGCCGCGTCTTCGGCCCAAACCGGCCCCGCGATCACTAAGCCCACCAGCAGCAATGCTGCCAAGGCACTCAATCGATTCACCAGTCCCATCACGCTTCTAGCCTGCAACATGTTTCCGCACCTCGTAAGTTACCCTGAGCTCGCCGCTCTAGCTGTCGAGGGATCGATCGCACCGGATGATCGGTGGGCTTGCCCGGCGAGTGAGGCGCGGGCCGCCTCAGTGGGGACTCGCCCGCGGTCGTCAGGCCTGCCGATCGATCTGGTCGCGCTCGGCGGGCATTGTCTGTGACTGCTTCCTTGGGGTCAATAACACGAAGCTGGACGTGCGCCGATCAGGCTTGCTCACGCAACCGCTGCGACGGGTTGCGCCCCTCAATAAGGCTATCGGAGGCGTGCATTTTGAAGAAAGTAAGGCGGCGCGCCTGGTCCGCTTGGGCAGTGGTTCGTACGAGGCCGTCGCGGCGCGTTCGAGCTGAATAGCACGTAGGAGCACCGTACGCGTGGCGTGCGTGGAGGTCTCCGCGGCTGAACGGAGCACGCCGATCCTTTGGCTGCGGCTAGGACACTTCGCGACTAGTCCGCGGGCCCTCACGCGTCCGAGGAATACTATGGTACGCGATCGAACCGCACCGAATCTTCGATATCCGCGCGCTCGAGCTTGACCGCAGCGGCCTTGCCCTTGCCCTTCCGGATGAACTCGATGCGCACCTCGAACGGCCTAGGGCCACCCTCCGCTTCGGCGACAAACCGGGTCTGGCTCAGCGGCTTCCAGCGGTAGGCTTTCTCGTCGTCGGCCCACCGACCCCATAGCGCGCCGTCCTTCAGGGTCACGACCAGCGGACCGTACGCGCCGACGTAGTCGGCCAGCGTCGCCTCCGGCACCGTCGCCGGGTTCATTTCGGCTTCGAAGCTCTCGATCGCCCACTTCACTTTCAGGCTGGGCGTCTTTCTCCCAGCGCGATCCTCGTTGGTCTTGAGTGCCTCCAGTCTGGCCCGCGGCAAGGCATGGGCGGCCGGCACGTCGATGTCCGGCTTGACTCCGACGCCGTCCCAATCCCCGCCCGTGACCGGATGAATCGGCCGGCCATGCGGGATCACCACGTTGAACATCCCGGCCACGCGCTCGATCCACGCGGTGTGTCCTCCGCCGGCCGTTACCTCGCCGACGATGGTTGCCCGGTCGTGGTGCTTCATGTCATAGGTGAACTCCTCCGCCGCAGAGGCCGTCCGCTCGCTGGTCAGGATGTACAGCGGCGTGTCGGGCATCCTCTTTCCTGGAACGTACGCATACGTCCACGACTGCCTGATCAATTCCTCGCCGCGGGTCTCGTAGCTGACCAGGTGCGTCGGCTCGGCAAAGAAGTAACTGGCGATGAGTTGGACCATGTCGCCGCTGCCGCCGGAGTTGTTGCGCAGGTCGATGATGACCGCGTCGCAGCCGGACAGGACATCCATCGCCGCGACAGCGATGTCACCGGCGATGTCCGT
>CP070685.1:1105537-1108240 GCA_020352895.1 Phycisphaerales bacterium | reverse complement strand
CGCCCCGCACCGATGCCGTAGCCGAGCGCCTTCGGCGACAGGTGGCAGGACTCGCACGAGCGGGCACGTCCCGTGGTGTGCGGCTGCCCCGGGCTCATGTCGATGGTCAACTGTCCGTCGGGTCCCGAGCCTTCCAGGCCGCCGGGCGTGCGGAACATGTGGTTCTGCATGATCGTCTCGCCGTTCGGCCCGATGATGGTGACATTCGGTTGGCACCCGGTGGTGACGGTGCACATGCGCCCTTCGCCGCTGACGGCCAGCGGCGGCTCCTCCCAGCGCATGTACGAACGCTGCTCTTCGACCTTGCCCGGAACGAACGTGTCGTAATCCGATTCGCCGCGATCGGCATCACGCCCGGGTTCGGCGTGGCGGTGCCCGGCGGCCACCCAGTCGAAGCTCCGTTTCCCTTCCGAATAGTCGATCTTCAGGTGGCAGCCGTAGCACTGCGGCACCCAGACGGCGTGGCACGCGTAACACTCCATCTTCTCAATGTGCTCCGTGACGGCGACCATGGCCACGCGCGGCTCGGTCTCCAGCTCCCTCTCATCAGCGAGCAGCTTGAGCGGCTCGAGCTCGATGTCCTTGCCGCCCGCGGTGTGAACGACGACCAGGTTGCCCCGCCGCACCACCTCGGGGAAGGGATTGCCCCGCGCGGTACGCAGGTACCCGTCCTCGACCGGATGAGTTGTGCCTTGCGCCAGGCGGGACGGCAGCTCTTTGGCGGTCCCTCTGGGCTCTCCGCGGCGGGGCGGATCGCCAAACTCGTCGCCGTAGCCGAGCGGCAGCTCCCACGGATAGGCCTCGGGCGTGCCGTGGCAATCGCAGCACTCGATCTGCACCTGCGCCAGGTTGGTCCCTGCCAGAAACTTGTCACCGTGCACGTCGATCGACGTGTGGCAGTCGAGACACACCATGCCTTCCTGGTAGTGGATGTCCTCGTGCATCGCGATGTAGTGCTTGGTATGCAGGGCGACCTGCCCGCCACCGCCCTCCGTGTACGGCGATTCGTAGGCGCTCTCCATGAGCCCCTGGAAGGAGACGCCGATTCGCTTCCCGCGGTCGTGACAGGTCGTGCAGGTCTCCACCGGGATGCCGCTGTAGGTAGTGCCATGGACTGTCACACGGGACTTGCGGGTCGACTGGATCGAGTGGACCAGGAGGTGACCCGGCTCATCCTTGGGGATGGTGGGGTCGTTGCCCTCGTAGAAACCTTCATTGCCGTAAGGGATGTGGCAGGCGGAGCAGCCCATGCCACGATAGTCGCCTCGTTTGGATCGGCCCTTGACCCCCAGGTGGCATCGTTGGCACTCCGTGCGGTGGTAGGTGAAGGCGGCCAGCTCCGGGTGGTCGAACAGTTCGTTGGGATCCTGCGGCGCTTCGGGGATCGTCGTCTGCCGATCAGGGAAGGCACCCGGCTGTTTGGCCTTGAGCTCCTCCATGTAGGCGCGATAGTCCTCGGTGCCCAGGCGTTCCGCGGGATCATCGGGATTCTCGGCGTCGTAGTTGCCCCAGCCGTGGTTGTAACCCTGCAACGCGCCGAACGACCAGGACGTGCCCTGAATCTTGCCCGATTCGGTCATCATCGGGCTGTTCCATTGGGCCTCGACGTGGTCGGGATGACACGGGCCGCAGATGCGATCATTCACCCACGGGCTTCCAGGATCTGCGTAGAAAAAACCGCCCCCATGCGCTTCTTCCTTGGTCGTCGCGCCCGGGTCCCCGCCGTGGCAGACCACGCATCCTTGCGGGTCTCCCCGGCTGCGCCCCATCCCGAGGATGCCTCGCATCATGCCGGACTCGGGATCGCGGATGGCCTCGATGCCTTCGTGGCAGGCCAGACATCCGGACTTGCCGGGCTCCTGCGAACGGTCATCAGCCCCGGCGCAAAGCATGATGACTCCGACGCTCAAGCAGAATGCGGTCCAAGAGATGTCGTTCATCGGCCCGTCTCCCAATGTGAAGAGTTGCCCGAACGAATGATGCGGCACCCAAGCATAATCGATCACCGCCTGGTTACCTATAGAGGCATCGGCGTCCGAGGTGACGCGACGCATGCGGTCGATGGCCCGCGGAGCGTCGAACACCCGTCGCGCATCGCTTCGTGGCGCAATTGCCTTGCGGATTCTTGGCCCCGCGGGCTTGCGCCCGGCGGCCTTCTACAGAAATGGCGAGGCCGGAGAAGCTCCTTGGCGCTTCACGATGCACCCGGTACGTGTGGGTGGCACCTAGCTTTCGGGTTTCAGATCGAGCTCATCGGCGATGTTGCTGATAGCCGTGATGCAGTTGGCGATGTGATCAGCGAGCGGCGTGTCGATCAGTTCCGCGCCGGCGTAAATGTCTTCGCGCGAGACGGCCGCGGCAAAGGCCTTCTGCTTGAGCTTCTTGGTGATGCTCTTTGGTTTCATGCCCTCCATCCGCTCGGGCCGGACCAATGCGGCCGCATGAATGAAACCACTCAGCTCGTCGCACGCGAACAGGTATTTTCTTATCGGGCGGTCACGCGGCCAGTCGTCCTGGTTGTACGGAACGTGCGAGAGCATCGCCCCGACGACCTCTTCATCGCAGCCGCGCTCGCGAAGAACCTTGCCCCCCTCGCGCGTATGCTCGGGGACCGTAGGCCAGCGCTCGTAGTCGAAGTCGTGCAGCAGCCCCGCCATGCCCCATTGCTCGACGTCCTGCCCCAACAAGCCGGCGTAATGCCGC
>CP070685.1:1102724-1105437 GCA_020352895.1 Phycisphaerales bacterium | reverse complement strand
CTTTACCGGTGCCGAAGTCAGTGGCGCGCTAGACAGCAGTTACCGCCTGTGCGTGCCTGTCTGCGACGAGGCTCGCAGGGACTTCGCCGCATGGTGCGACAAACACGCTGGCGAGAACGCCGGTATCATCTTCGACGGACAGCTTGTCCGTGTCCTGACGCTAGGCGGCCCTCCACCCCACCTGATCGAGGTTGCGACCTACTGCAGTTGGGAGGAGGCCATCAGGCAGCGCGACGCGCTTCGTGAAGGCGGGACGAATTAGGGATCGAAATCGGAGTCGAAACGAGCGCGCTCTTTGTTCCTAATCCTTCGCGCCCGCCGCCAGATACCGCCGGATCTGATCGATGTGCGACAGATCGTGCCCAGCCTTCATCAGCAAGATCTTGTCCAGCGACTCGGCGCCCCGCTCGTTGTGCAGCCCCCGGCGCCGCAGGTCCGCCGGCGTCATCCGCCTCCACAAAGACAGATTCGCCTCGCGCAAATGCCGGAACGCCTCCACCAGCTCCGCCGGCTCGCGCTCGTTGTGCCCTTGCCCTGACACCCACCGCTCGTGGTCCATGGCCAGAATCTGCGGCTCGTCCTCGCACAGCACCGCCCGCATACGATAACCGAACACCCACTCCGCGTCGCACAGGTGCCCCAGTATCTCGTTCGGCGTCCACTTGCCCTCGAACGGCCGGGCACGCATCTGCTCCACCGAATGCTCCCGCACGATCCCGGCCAGCACCTCGGCCGTCTCCGACAGAATACCGATCCGGTCCCGCTTCCCGACCAGCCCCCGCATCTTGGCCACATACGCTTCCGGATCCGTGCTCGATAAGTCCCGCGATTCATTCGCCATCACGCCGCCTCCTGCTCTTCACGTTCCCAGCGCCGCCTCACACCAACAAACACACTCGCCCCGTCATCAACCTCCCTCACCCATTCCAGCGAACCACCTCTCCACCCGCAACGCCACTTGCAGTGGCGCTTTATCACGGTGCCACCGGCCCGGCCCTCAACTTCCTGATTCCCAAACCCCGACACATCTCCGGCGCACTTCGAATCCCGTCGGTTTCTTTAGTTTTTAGCTCACTGGCCATTGAACAGCCCGGCCCATTCTGATACGATCACCGACCACGATTGGGACACGCCATCCGACAACGGCCTGTACCGTTCACACCTTACGCGCCCACCGGAGGACCCGACCATGCACGCCAGAGAACTACGAAACAATGGGATTGCCTTGCTGACCGCTCTCTTCCTCACCGCCGCTTGGTCGGCATCCGTTCGACCGGCTCTCGCCGCTCCTGGAGACCCCTGCATACCCGGCCAGGACTGTAACAATGACGGCCTCGACGATTGCACACAGCCCAGCATACAGCTACTTCACGCCAACACGAATCCGCTCGCTGGTGACGTCGGCTTCGAGGGGCCCATCGCGCAGGATCTTCAACTCGACGCCATCGCCATCCTGCGCGACTTCACCGTCTTCTATACGCTTAAGTCCATGGCCAGTCCCGCGACCGTGGGTACCTTCTACGTGCGTTTCTATGAGGGCCTTCCCGATTACCCGGTTCCTACCTACCCCGAAGGCCTGATCCAACATTACTCCGTTGCACCCCCAATCGAGTGGGTTTACCCGGGCGAGCACGCCTTCTTCAATTATGACGTAGCCGCGCCCATCGAGCTACCCGCCCACCTGTGGATGGAGGTGGAATTCATCCCCAAGCCCGACGGCCGGACCTTCGCCATGGAACTCAGGAACGGCCCGCCGACCACCGGGCAAAGCTCGGGTCAGCTCCATGCACCGGGTGGCCCGATTCCGGGATACATGGCCTTGGCCGTAAGCGGCGTCCTTTGTGAGCCGCTTCCCGACTGCGACGGCGACGAGCTGGCCGACGCGGTCGATCTCGACGACGACAACGATGGCGTGCCCGATACGGCTGACGTCTGCCCCCGCACTATCGGCGCCCACACCGTCGATACCGAGGGCCGCCCGCTTAGCGACCTGGATCGCAACTGCGTGGTCGATCTTCACGACTTCGCCACCTTCGCCCTCGACTTCGGCGCCGGCGAGTGCCCTGTGCCGTAACATCCGAGGTGGCACGCCCGGCCGCAGACCACAGGCCCTTTGGTGCATGAACACCGCCGGTGGCCGGACACCGCTCCTAGCCTGGGCACTTGCGCTCCTTCGCCCTACCCCTCGTAACTGTCGTGCACCCACTGAATCCACGTATCGGCGTCCAGAAACCTCAGGTAATCCCCCCACGAGTCCCACTCATCCAGCACCCCCTCCTCGCGCATCTGCTCGACGCTCTTGCCCGCCTTCATTCCCGCGCGCACGACTGCAATCGTCTGGCCCAGCGTCGCCCGATATGCCTTCACCTCCGACATCGTGTTGTCCGGCCCGTGCCCCGCGATGAACTTCGTCTCCGGCCCGAACACGTCGATCACCGTGTCCATGATCTCCAGATATCGCTTCACGTCCCGCCCCGCCGATGGAAACGACCGGCTCAGATACAAGTCCCCCATATGCACCACGCCCGAATCGACGAAGTGAATCAGCAAATCATCTTGCGAATGCGCCCCCGTCGCGGGGATCAGGCGCACCGGCTCCCCGTTGAACCGCATCCCATACCAGGTCTCGAACGACCGCCCGCTCGGCCCCCGCAACGGCTCGCTCCCGCGCGTCAGGATCCCCTCGGCCACGTGCTGCTACAGGTTGTCGAAC
>CP070685.1:1099909-1102624 GCA_020352895.1 Phycisphaerales bacterium | reverse complement strand
GCAGCCGTGCTCTACGGTATCGGTGCGCGTCTGGACGAGAAGCCGGAGCTGCTCTTCCTCTTGCGCGGCGTGGATCATGCAGAGCTCATCGCCGGTGAGAGCGGTAAGGCTGTGGCGGCCGCGGCAGCCCGCGGCAGCCGCAGGCGGGTTGCCGGCGACCTGGCAGACGTGTTCGGGATCGACCTGGTTGAGGAAGACCAGGCGGGCAGTAAGGCTGCCCCGGCGGCCGCGACTGGAGCCCGGCGGAAGAAGAAGAGAAGGACGGCCAGCCGATCCACCCGCTCGCCGGGAGCCGGGCGGGATCGCAAGCGCGCAGCGTCCTCGAGGAAGCAGAGAGGCGCGAAAACGAAAACCCCGGGAACGGCCCGTACAGGACGCGCAGCTCAGGCATCACCGGCGCCGGCCGGCCGCCAGACCCGGAAGGAAAACGCCGCTGTTTCAGGGAGATCGGTGGCACGCCTGCGCGCGAAGTTCGGGATGTCCAGGAGCCAGTTCGCCCGCCTTCTCGCGGTGAGCGCCTCTACCATCGCCAATTGGGAGGGGCGTCGGGGCCGGCTCAAGCTGCAATTCCGCACGCTCCATGCATGGCTGGCCGTCTCCGGCCTCAGCAAGGAAGAGGCATGGATCCGGCTGGAGGGAGCGTAGCGGGATCGCTTTCAGACACACGCGCCCGCCCTGCTTCACCGGGTACGGCGTGCGCAACCCGTTGCAGCCGCCCACAGGGCCGCAGAGGCTCGGCCGGCGTGAGCAGCTGTCGAACCTGTGGTACGATGTACCAGGGGCTCAAGCCGCCGTGCCGGAGGAGAAATACCATGAAACGCGTACGTGTATTGGTCAGCGCCTTGGCCCTGGTCTGCCTTGCTCGTGCCGGAGAGACGTTGTTTACCGCGGGCCCGCAGGAATACGGCGGACAGAGGTATTACTGGCTTGCCCAGTGGCGACTGGAGGTGACGCTTCCTGACGATCTCGCCCCGAATGACCGGCTGGAGGTCCTCTTCGGTTCCAAGGGAGTGGAAAAGCGTACCCTCTTTTTCGAGCATGAGGGCGTGAAGGGATCGCTGGCTGAAGGCGGCTGGGACGGCTACCGGTGGATCGAAGTTTTACGGGGACCCGGCAAGAAGGTCGTTCTTTTCGGCAAGGGTCGTGAGCTGGTGGCGTTTCTGGCGGGCGTCAGGATCACCGGGAAGTCAGCCTCGCGGCCAAAGGTCAGGGCGATACCCACGGCCTCCGGACTGCCCAGCGGCGACGGCAGGGTGGTGTGGGCGGATCTGGCCGGATTCGAGGTGAACGAAGAGACGCGGAGGCTCTGGAATCCTTCGCCCGAGACGCCCGATTGGACCCGCGCCGAGCGCTCCGCCCGGTACGCCGGCATTGCCCTGAACAAGGTCCAGCGTTGGCTTCACGAGCGCTGTCTTCCTGTCCGTGATGCGCGATCAGGTCTGTTTCGCCCCACGGGCCGCCAGTGGAACTACCGCGACACAGCGGCGGACTGCTATCCCTTCTACGTCTGGGCTGCGTACTACACGGACAAAGAAGTGCTCGACACCGTGATGGTCGACGTCTTGAAGGCGGAACAGCGGCTTTGTAACCATCTGGATCGTCTGCCGGTCCCGTACGATATGGACGGCGGCCGCAAGAACGTCACGTCGATTGACCGTATCATCTTCGGTGCCAGTGAGTACGCCAAGGACGGGCTGATTCCGATCGTCGAAATCACGGGGAAGGACTATCCGTGGTACGACCGCATGCGGGGGCTTGTGGATGATATATTCGCCCACGCGCCGGTGGAAACCCCGTACGGCAAGATTCCCTCGAAGAACATCGAGGTCAACGGGGAGCTGCTGCAGCTTCTGCCGCGACTGTACTGCATGACGCGGGAGAAGAAGTACCTGGATTGGGCGCATCGCCTGGCCGACTACTATCTTCTGCCCGGGCGTTTCGTGCCATCCCGTCTTTCAGACCATGGCTGCGAGATCATCGGCGGGCTCGGCCTTCTCTTCGCCGTCGACAGCACCGCATGTCCGGAACGGCGTGATCGCTACAGACCGCACCTGGAATACATGTTCAAGGAGATACTGCGCCGCGGGACAAACTCAGACGGAATCATCATCGGAACGCTGCAGGATACAGAGGGGCCCCACGACACGGTGGGCATCAGGGACGGCTGGGGTTACGACTTCGTCGGCTTGCTCGACTATGACATGGCTCTGGGAGTCCGCCGCCATTACGAGGCAATCCGGCGGCCGCTTACAAACCTCCTCAAGCCCCGCTACAGGCGCTTTAACTGGGACCACAATTCCCGTGACAACGTGGCCGATTCGGTGGAGGGGGGGCTCTATCTGTTGTATCGAATCCCCACGACCGCCGGGTTTGTCTGGGCGGATCGTGAGATCGCGACACTGCTGGTCGACCATGCACATCCTGATCGGCTCTGGGATACGCACAAGCTTGAAGCCAACACGGTACGCACCGTCCTGATCCATACCATGCTGCACACGCGCAACACGATCGCACGGCCGTGGCGGCAGGGCCTGCAACTGGGCGCGGCGCCGTACGGGCGCGGAATCTGCATCTTCATGCAATCCGACAGGCCCTACGAGGGCCGGATCCAGTTCGACATCCCCCGGCACCGCATCCACATGGGCTTCCGGCAGGACTGGCCGCGCATGAATGCCGTCCCCGAGTGGTTCACGGTCGAGCCCGACGACGCGCACA
>CP070685.1:1097079-1099809 GCA_020352895.1 Phycisphaerales bacterium | reverse complement strand
GGACCATGTAGTACGCCGAATCACCCCACAAGACGGGGCGCGTGGCCCTGGGAAGCGACAACATGATGGTTCCGATGAGGATTAGTGTCATAAAGCTGACACATAGTAGCCGGGTCGGCTGGATACGTTTTTCGGCCAGCTCGAGATTGAGCCGAAACAATCTGAGCCCGAGCCTGCCCAGGATGAAGATCTGCACGGTGGTGATGTACACGGTGCCCGCCGGCGCCAGGGACCGTCGCAAGAGCCTCGACTCGACGAAGAGTGTAGCGGCACCAATGACGATAAGACCGAAATCCAGCAGATGACTCTTCAGCTCAATCATGCGCCGCCGTGCGGCAACCAGCCGTACGAGCCGGTTCAAGACGAAGGCACCGACGGCGGCCAGTTGCACGGCGTGCAATAATCGTGGCGTCAAGAAGTCAGCCGGAGGTTCGTAGAATCCATACTCCAGCACTACCGAGACGAGAGCCGGGGGTATCGTCGCCGCCAGCAGCCACGCAACCGCGCGACAAGACCAGAAGTGCCAGTCTTTCGCTAGGAGCGTCCCGGGACTGCTGCGGAAGCCGACGCCCGACCGCCCGGCGGCCTTGAGTTCGTTGGAGTCGTTCGTCACTGTTCTTTGCCCAGCCATGCGGGACGACACCGCCCGCAGATTGGACACACGATACTACCCCGAATCAAGCCAAGCCAGGCTGTGACGATGGAGTCGAATGAGTTCGGCGCGGCAAGCGGCTCGGTCCGACCGACGCAATTGAGGATCGGCCGCGACAATCTGTCGGGCGTCGCCTGCGGCCAGTTCCAGAAGATCGAAGTCGTCCGGGAGGCGAGCCACACGCAGGCCGATGTCACCATGCTGCTGGACGCCCAGCAACTCACCGGGGCCGCGATGCCGGAGATCTTCCTCGGCCACCTCGAAACCGTCGGAGCTCCGCACTAGGACCTCTAGCCGCCGTCGGGAGGACAGCGAATCGACATCGGTCATCAACAGGCAGTGCCCCTCGTAGCCGCCACGACCTATCCGCCCGCGAAGCTGATGCAACTGACTCAGGCCATAGCGCTCCGCGTGATGGATGACCATGACTGTGGCATTGGGCACGTCCAGACCGACTTCGATGACGGTGGTGGCCACCAACACCTGCAACTTTCTGGCGCGGAACCGCTCCATGACCGCGTGCTTGTCAGCCGGCTTCATCTGGCCGTGCAACAGGCCTACCGCGTGGCCGCGCAGTTGGTCTTGGGCCAGTAGATCCGCTTCCCTCGCGGCCGCGCGCAGAGGCAGCGTATCGGATTCCTCCACGAGCGGATACACGACGAAGACCTGGCGCCCGGCCCGAAGCTGGCGGCGAACGAACGCCCAAGCCTCCGCCACTTGGTGCCGCCGCACCAGCCTGGTCGCCACCGGCATGCGCCCGGGCGGAAGCTCGTCGATGACGGATATGTCCAACTCGCCGAAGGCAGTCATGGCCAGACTGCGGGGGATGGGGGTCGCGGACATGGTCAAAAGGTGGGCCTCGAGGCCCTTATGACGTAGCGTGCTGCGCTGCCGCACACCGAATTTGTGCTGCTCGTCGATGACCACAACTCCAAGTGAAGCGAAGGTCACCCCCCTCTCCAGCAGGGCATGCGTGCCCACGACCAAGTCGATCTGCCCGTCGGCGATGGCCCCACAGATCCTACGCCGCTCGCGGATGGGAAGCCCTCCAACCAAGAGAACCCTCCGCACACGGCTGTCCGCGAGGTAGCGCTCCACGTTGGCGAAGTGCTGGCGGGCAAGCACTTCGGTTGGGGCCATGATGGCGGTCTGCATTCTGCGGGCCACGGCGGCAAGGGCAGCATAGAGCGCAACGGCCGTCTTGCCGGCACCCACATCGCCCTGCAACAGACGGTTCATTGGGTACGGCCGGGCCAGGTCCGCGGCGATCTCCGCGACGACTCGGTCTTGAGCGCCTGTGAAAGTGAACCGTAACCGCCGTCGGATACGGCGGTCGATCTCCGGGGAGACTTCGATGGGAGTGGCCCGGGCCGCACGCCGGCGTTGCTCGCGTTTCAGGGCGATGGCCAACTGCATGAGGAGCAGCTCATCGTAGGCCAGGCGCCGGCGGGCAATCTGAGCATCACCGTTCCGCCGGGGCACATGGATGCGCTGGACAGCCGTGGAGATCGTCGGCAGGCGGCGCTCGCGAAGGAAGAGCGGGGCGTGGAGTTCGGGCAACTCGCCAAGTACGCCCGGCAGGATCGCGCGAATCCAGCGCTTGAGCTGCCGCGAGGTGATCTCCATTGAAGCGGGGTAGACGGGTTCGAGCCGCTCTTCGGTAGAGGACTTCTCATCCTGCTCGCGCAGCCACTCGGTCTGAGGGTTGACCAACTGGAACATGTCACCGCCAAGGCGCGCCTTTCCGTGCAGGCGGAGGCGGTCACCAAGGTTGAGTTTGTCAGCCAGATAAGCAGACTGAAACCAGAGAATTTCGCACTCGCCCGTCTCGTCCTCGACCAACGCGCGGATAGGGGCGCGCCGGCGATGAGGAAGGTAGCGCACATCGGCAAGCGTCCCGACGACGGTGACGTTGTGGCCCTCGACAAGATCGGCGATGGGGCGGGCTGCCTCCTGCGCGCCGTACCGAAAAGGGTAGTGCTGGATCAGGTCTCGGACCGTTCGGATCCCCAGGCCGGCCAGTTGCTCAGCGCGCAGCGGCCCCACCCCCTTAACGAATTGGACGGGACTCTCGAGGG
>CP070685.1:1094216-1096979 GCA_020352895.1 Phycisphaerales bacterium | reverse complement strand
TGAGGGATTCGGGCAATTACGACTTCAGCGACTGTCCGCCACTGGGAACCCTTTGGCCGCCAGGTGCTTACTGCTCCATCTTCTACACGCGGACGGTGCAGCCGGGAGATCCCGATCCCGTGGAGAACACGGCCTGCGTCGAGTCCCATGTTGCGATCCCGGTGGGCCCTGCCCTCGGGCACGCCGAGTCCGGCGCGCTGAACGACGTGTGCGAGATGTGTGATGTGAACGACTGCGACGACCACTCGGTGAACCTGTTCCAGCCGTGCATCGACCTGGACAAGACCGGGCCGGAATTCGCCTCTGAGGGCGACGACATCGTCTACACGGTCGACATCTGCAACTGCGGCTCGGAGGACAGTCCGCCGCTGTGCATCCACGAGATTAGCGACACGCTGCAGGGCGACCTGTGGTGGGACCCGGGCAACTATGACACCAATGAGTGCGCGTTGCTGGGTAACGGCCTCGCCCCGGGAGACTGCTGCGCGGTGACGTACACGTATACGGTGCCGGAGGGCGCACCTCTCACGCTCGAGAACACGGCGACGGTGATGTCGCACCCCTTGCCAGAATTCCCGAACGAGATCACCGACAGCGACACGCACGCGGTGGAGATCTGGTGCCAGGCCATTGACGTGGTCTTTGCGGTGGATACGTCGGGCTCGATCCAGGACGAAGGTGCGGCCCTCTGTGAGGGTATGCAGATGATCGTCGACGAGCTGGCCGCGAAAGGCATTCCGGTATTCGCCGAGCTGTTGGGCATGGTGGAGAATCCGAAGGGCAGCAGCTTCGAGTGCCTGACGGGCAGCGTGTTGGCGACGTACGGCGGTGACGTCCCGGGCGCGCCGCCAGGATGCTGTCCGGTGCTGGACAAGAACGAAGACTGGGCGGCCGCGACGGCCATCATAGCCGAACGCCACACCTGGATGCCCGACGCGCTGCGGGTCATCATTCCCATCAGCGACGAAGGCCCCGAGGGCGGTGACCCGTGCGAGAACCCGGGTCCGGACCAGGAGGGCGTGGCCAACGCGGCGAACATCGCCAACATCAACGGAGTGTTCGTGGCACCGATCATGGGCGATGGGACGGAGCCGTGCGTGCTGGCCCTGGCGGCCGAACTGGCCGAACTCACCGGAGGGCAGTCGGTGGACTCGACTGATCCCCGCGATCTGGCCGACGCCATTGCCGACATCCTGGCAGACTTGTGCCGCAGGCGCGCCGAGCCGCCCGGCCTACTGGTTGACCTGTGCCCGGACGACCCGCTCAAGCTGACTCCGGGGATTTGCGGATGCGGAGTGCCTGATAGCGATGACGACGGCGATGGCGTGATCGGGTGTTTGGACAATTGCCCGGTGGACTTCAACGAGAATCAGCTCGACAGTGACGGCGACGGTGTGGGCGATGCGTGCGAGGGAGAACCGCAGCCGCTTCCTCCAGCTTGCGGCTGTGGGGCCGGCAGCGGGGTAACGTTCGCGCTGGGTCTGCTCTCGTTGTTCGGGCTGAAGCTGTCGCGTCGTCGTCGGCGTTAGAGGTTCGCGGTTGATGTGATTTGACGCGCCCGGACAAGGCTGGGCGCGATACCGGGGCTCATCCGAGGTTTCGCTGAAGGTCAGCGGAGTCCGGGTGAGCCCCGGCTGTTTGTTCGGCCAACCGGGGGAACCGATGCTCGAGGTTGTCGGTGGAGAGGAGGGCCGGAGAATGAGAAGGCCCGCAACTGTCGTAAGTGCGGGCCTCAGAGGATGTTGAGGTACTAGCGGCGGACGGACTCGAACCGTCGACCTTGAGGTTATGAATCTCACGCTCTAACCGACTGAGCTACGCCGCCGTGTCGGACTGATACCAGCGTACGCAGGCCGGGATGCTGTGTCCAGCCTTCAGCGGAGGCCGGGCGTCTGACCGGACCGGCGGGGCTTTGGAGGGCGCCGACGACGGCCTTGGGGGAGGGAAGTGGCCCTACGAGTGTGAGGCGAAGCCGGAGCCGGTGCAGGGAAGGGGGAAGGTGAGGGCGGCCCGGCGAGCGCTGAGGGCGGGTGCGGCCAATCGACGGGCGGGCGTGATGGATGGCCGGCAGGGCGGAGCGAGGGGCCGACAGGTGGTGGGAAGGTGCGCCCGACATTGGGTGCGCAGCCCACTACAGTATGAGTGGAACACTCCGACTTTAAAGGGGCGATGAGTGTCTAGCGCATGGCACTTACGGAAGTGGCTGTCGATTACAGTGTGTACGGAATGACCCTGGGCGGGGATGGCGCTTTCCGGGCGTGTTAAAAGCTTTGTAAATCTTAGATTCTTGCATTTGAGCTTGCAATGCGCGAGAAGCCTGGTTAGCATAACGTCTGTCCGTGTTGAAGCACGCGGCAGCAAGGATACGACGGAGCGCGGGCAGAAAGAGGCGACACAACCTTTCATCTGGCAATTCTCTCAAACGGTCCATGGCGGCCGTGCAACTTTCTGTCCCGCGGGGATGAGCGCGTGACGCTTCGGCACGCAGTTTCATACGCAAGGCTGTCGCACCAAGATGGGTCGAGTCCCATCGTGAAACGCCACGGTACGTGAGGAGGAACATCTCAGTTCGGTAGTCATTTTCATGCCGTCTGACCGGCCGTGCGTATTTCGGCACGGAACGGTGCCGTCGGTGTCGAAGCACCCGCTGGGCAGGAGCGCAGCGAGGGGTGCGACGATGACTCGAAAGGTCTGGTGAGACGGCGCGGCGCGGTTCCGTTGAGATGAGTAACCGGCATGTCAAAAGTGCCGGGGGGCGAGCCG
>CP070685.1:1091345-1094116 GCA_020352895.1 Phycisphaerales bacterium | reverse complement strand
GCGGCTCCTTCGAGTGGGGCGGCGAGGATTTATCCGGCGTAGACGTGTTCGACGACAAGCGCCCGGGTTGGGGCTCGCCCATCCATGAATTGCTGGTCGACCATCAGGTGACCATCTTCTTCCATGGACACGACCATCTGTTCGCCTATCAGGATTTGGACAGCGTTGTGTACCAGGAGGTGCCGGCCTCCACGGACGACAATTATGACTACGGTCGGATGGCCTGCGGCGGTTACGTGCTCGGCCAATTGCGTCCCAGCTCGGGGCACCTGAGGGTATCCGTGTTCTCAGATTACGTCACCGTGGACTACGTGCGGGCCTTCCTGCCCTCCGAAGGCGACAACGGCAGCGTGGAGTTCTCCTACACCGTCTGCCCTTGCTCCGATGTTTGCGGGGACTTCAACAGAGACGGAGTCACGAATATACAAGATCTATCCTGGTTCGCTAACTGCTCCGGATTGAGCGCCCAATACGAGTGCTACTGCTGTGACATCAACGGAAACGGGATCATCGACCTGTCGGATTTCGCCACGTTTGCGACTTTCCTGGGACTGTCGCAACCCTGTCCCCAGCAGTCGGCACGATGATCGTGCGACACGGTTCCCTCGGCGAAAGCCTGTGTGCCCCATCCCTGGGGTACGACATGTGAGGCTCTCCGGACTCTAAACCGCTCCTCCCCCGATCCTCTCCCCAAAGAGAAACGCCCCGAATCTCGGGGCGCCTTCACCAATGGGCAGGGGCGGATTTGAACCGCCGACACACGGATTTTCAGTCCGTTGCTCTACCAACTGAGCTACCTACCCAGTCGGTGCCTGCTGCCCGCAGCCGGTCGGCCGGAACGCAGCGCATCGACACCCCGAAAAACCTATCCTTCCGTCCCGGGGCTGTCAAGAATCATCTCGACCTTGTACGTGGTGATTCCCCTCCGCCCGATCGCCCGGCCTCACCGGCGCCCCGCAGCCTCGGCCAACACCTTCATGAGCCGCCGGCAACAACCCTCCCGCTCATAATGCTCCTCCAACGCCGCCCGCGCCCGCCGACCCATCTCCGCCGCCGCCTCCGGATTCGCCCGCAGCCACCGGAGCTGTTCCACCAACCCCGTTACGTCTCCGCACTCCACCACGGCCCCGCACGCGTGCTCGCGAATCGTCCGAGCCACCTCCGACCCCTCCGGCCCGACGAAAACCGCCGGACGCCCCGCGGCCATAATGCCGTACAGCTTGCTTGGTACGATCAAGCCCTCGATGCCCTCCCGCATGCTGATCAATTGCACGTCCGCCGCCGATAGCATCTCGCCCAGCCTCTCACGCGCTTGATACGGCAGGATGCTCACGTTGCTTAGCCCGCGCTGCGCAACACGCCGCTGCACTTCTGCAAGCCGGGCCCCGCCTCCCACGAACGCGAACAACACCCCGTCCTCCGCGGACATGTCTTCCACCGCCGACAGCAGCGTCTCCATGTCGTGCCCCAGCCCGAAGTTCCCGCAGTACGCCACCACGAACTTGTCTGCCCATCGCTGCTCGGCCCGAAACCGATTCTCCCCCGGTGCCAGCGCGGTGATCTCCTCCGCGCTCGCCCACGGTGTCACCAGCCGAACATGGTCGGCCGGACCGATCTTCTCCTCCACTCGCTTCCGCATGCACCGACCCAGCACCACGGTCCGGTCCGCCCTTCGCAAACAGAAACGATTCACCCGCTCCAGCAACCGCGCCGGCACGCCGCCGGCCTTTATCACTCCGCACGCCACCGGCACATCCGGGTACAGATCCATCACCAGGTACACCAGCCGGCACCCGCGCAACAGCCGCAGGAGCCAGCCCACCGTCACGATGAACGGCGGCGTCGTCAGGCACAACACAACGTCCGGCCGTCGCACCCGCAGCGCCTTGAACATCGCCGCGACGTAAAACACCGCAAAATCGAACAGCCGCTGCAGGATCGTTCCCTTCCCGAAGAAACTCCGTCCCACCCGATGAATGCGAATCCCCCTCCAGTCTTCATAAGCGGGCAGCAACACCTCATGCTGCTGATACGCGCTGCGCGACGCGATCACCTCGAACCCGTGGCCACGCCGCACCATGGCCCGCCCCAGGTCGGCCATGTGCTGTGCCGTCGCCACCAGATCAGGATAAAACGTTTGATTCAACAACAGCACGCGCATCGGACGCCGCCATCATAGCCCATCAAAGCCGGACCACACATACTCTCGAACGGACTAGCTGCCTTGACGTGCCGACGAAGTGCCTACCGGCTCTTCCATCGCGGGGACAAGCTCCCCCTCCTCCACGCGGTGATTGGCGATCTCCTCCTCGAGCCCCGTGGACTGCTCCAGGTTGTCGATGTACTGGTCCACCGCTTCCAGCACCGGCATCAACAGCGCCACCCGGTGCATCATGTGCGCAGATCGCCGCGCCCGAAAATCCCGCAGCAGAAGCTGGGCACGCCGCGGACGGTTCCGACCCAGATCCAGACACAGCGGCGGACGGCTGTCCCGCCATTGCGGCTGATGCCGCCGACGGTAAATCGCCACCACCTCGTCGTTCTCCGGCTCGATCAACTGCAACTCCGCCGAACCGAATCCCATCATCCGGGCCAGTGCCGACAGTGATTTCCAAACCGCCCCCAGATTCTCCTTCCGCGGTATCTCCTCTTTCGTCTTGGCCACCGCCCGCGACCAGCTCCGCTCCCGCAGCAGAATATTCCGCACACGAAACCCGAACCAGTGATACGTCAGCCCCGCCAGCACCAGCACCAGCGCAAAGCCCGCACCG
>CP070685.1:1088459-1091245 GCA_020352895.1 Phycisphaerales bacterium | reverse complement strand
GGTGAAGCAATAGGCGATTCCGGGTGGCCCGCCGGACCCGGTGCCGCCATGCCCTCGGCTTACGGTTCCAGAGCCGCCAGGTCGTCGCCCAGCCGAGCCTGGTCCAAACAAGCCTGGCGGAAGGCCGGCAGCAGTTTCCGGTACACGGCGACGTTATTCGCGTCGGGCTCAGCGACGTCTTCAAGCCGATGGATCGTTTCGATGCGGCTGAAGTCATTCCACAGGCCGCACGCGACGGCGGCCACGGCCGCAGCACCCAGTGAAGCGGCCTCCTGGCCGACGTTCGTCTTCACTATATCGATCTGGAGGGCGTTGGCGAAGATCCTTCGCCAGAGCGCGCTCCTGCTGCCGCCGCCGACGACCACCATCTCGCTGCCCACATCGCCCAGCCGCCGCAAGACATCGAGGACCAGCCGCAGGTTGAGGGCTATCCCCTCCAGAGCCGCACGGATCACATCGGCCTGCGTGTGTCCCAGATCCAGCCCCAGGAAGGCGCCACGCACGTTCGGGCTGGCATCGAGAGACGAACCGCCGGCCAGGCTGGGGACAAAAAGAAGCTTCTTGGCGCCCACGGGAGAGGTTGCGGCCAGCTCGGTCATCACATCGTACGGGTCCCTGCCTTCCGTGCGTGCGCGTTCCACCAGGTTCGCGCAGAGGCGGTCGCGCACCCATTTGAGGGACGTGCCGCTTGAGAAGATTGCGACAGCTGACGTGAACATCCCCGGAATCACATGGGTGAACACGTACGGTTTCGCGTCGTCATCCAGAAGCGGTCGGCTCGAAGAGACGGCGATCCACGAGGAGGAACCGAGGGAGGCGTAGGTTCGCCCTTCGCCTATGTTCCGGGCGCCCAGGGCCATGCACGAGTTGTCCACACCGCCGCAGGCAACGGTCACCCTCCGCGGCAGCCCCAGGGCTTCAGCGGCTTCCGCCGTCAGCTCGCCGAGGATCTCCGTGGGAGCGACAATGGCCGGCAGGATGTCGCGAGACAGGCCGGCCGCCTCCAGCAACGTGTCGGCGTAGTCCCACGCCATGAGGTCGTAGACCCCGCTTCCCGACGCATAGGAGTAGTCCGTGGCGAGACGACCGGTGAGCCGGTAGTTGATGTAATCCTTGGTGCCGACGATCGCGTGGACGCGGCGAAACATCTCGGGCTCGTTGTCCCGGTACCACCTGATCTTGAAGACCGTGTAGTGCGGCGGCGGAAAGCCGTTTCCGGTGAGCCGGTACCACCGGGTCGGATCAACTCGTTCGAAGAACCGCGCCGCCTGAACGTCCGCCCGTTTGTCAGACCAGATGGGCGTTGCCTCGCGCAACACGTTTCCGCCCGCATCCAAGGGCACGCACCCGAGGCTGTGGCCTGAGATCGCCAGGCACGTGACGCCTTCGGGGTCAGCAGCCTCGCTGGCCAGAAGGCGCCTGGTGCTCCGCACCACGGAATTCCACCAGGCGACCGGCCGCTGTTCGTGCCACCCTGCGTGGGGATACTCTGTTTCATAGGGAACGAACACCGAGGCCAGACAGCGCCCTTCCGCGTCGTAGAGAGAGGCCTTGTTACCACCTGTTCCCAGATCGTAGGCGAGAATCGTGTCGGCCACTGAACTCAAACCTCAACCGCGCCGTCCGGCAGTGCGACACATTCCTCAAGGATCTTGACCCCGGAGCTGAGACCGACCCCGAAGCGGCTGACTCCCCTGCGGATCATTGCCACCACCGTCGCCAGGTCGCGCACGCCTCCGGCGGCCTTGACGAGGGCCGCATCGCCCACGGCGGACTTCATAAGCGCCACGTTCTCGAGCGTGGCGCCTGTGGGAGCCCACCCGGTCCCCGTCTTGACGAAGGCCGCTCCCGCGCGAACGGCGAGTCTGCACCCGTGCACGATCTCCTCACCGGACAGGTAGTGGACCTCGAGGATCACCTTGACCGGTGTCCCGTCGGCCGCTTCCACCACGGCGCGGATGTCCTCCTCCACATCCCGATCCCGGCCGGAACGGAGCATTCCCACGTTGATCACCATGTCAAGCTCGACGGCTCCCTGTTCGAGCTGCTGGCGAGCCTCGGCAACCTTGGTGGCCGTGCTGTGGGCACCCGACGGAAAGCCCACGACACCGCCGACCCCCACCTCAGGTGCATCAGCCAGGAGCTCTTTCAGCTCGGGCAGGTAGCACGGCATGGGAAAGGCGCAGATACAGCTGTACTTCTTGGCCTCCTCGGCCAACCGATGGATCTCCTCGATGTCCACATCCGTTCGCACGGCGCTGAGGTCCATCAGACGAGCCAACTCGCGAACGGTAAGCTTCATGCGGTCATTACTCCTGCGAGCCGAACGCGGCTTTGAAGGCGTCAGCGATCTCAGGATGCACGTCAGGATTGATCCCGTCCTCGTCGTAGGAGTAGCCGAGGAGATCCAGGTCGTGCTTGAGCTGCACGGTTTCCTCATCGGGGGTCACCCGCGGCGGCACTGCTCGCCCCAGGGGGGTCAGCCAGGCGTTCAGCGTGTGGCCACCGTCGACCATCAGGTCGTGTCCGGTGACGTAGTTCGCGGCCGCCGAGGCGAGAAAGATCACCGCCCCATGGAGGTCCTCCGGCCGCTCCACGTGGCCCAGGGGCGTCAGTTCGCGGATCCTTTTTCGGACGACGCTGGGCGTGGAGGCGTGCATCGGCGTCAGCACGTAGCTGGGGCTGATGCAGTTGACGTTGATGTTGAACCGGCCCCACTCAGCCGCCAGCGTCTTGGTCATGTGCACGATGCCCGCCTTCGAGGCGTCGTAGGAGGCGTTGCAGTT
>CP070685.1:1085550-1088359 GCA_020352895.1 Phycisphaerales bacterium | reverse complement strand
GCCGGGCGGAACCATATCCGGCCGCCCCTCGGGATACTCGAAGCCGATCGGGTCGAAGGTGATATCGGGACAGTCCATGTTGTGCGCCCCGAAGCCGGCACAGATTTCCGCGGCATGCGGCGTCCCGTTGTAGATGTCGCCGTCGGTGTCATCGAGCGTCAGGTAGTCGATGGTGATGTCCGGGGTGATCTGGGTGCCGTCGTGCAGCAGGATCGAGTTGACCGTGAGGTTGGAGAGGATCTCCAGGTAGTCGGTGTACCCGGAGGCGACCAGCTCGTTGCGGGTGCTCCAGACGCACCCGGAGAGCAACTGACCGCAGTCGTGAATCTCGCCGGTGCACGGATACTGATAGTCGTTGTCGGCGCTGCGCAGGCCCTGGTCGCAGTCTCCGAAGAAGCCGTAGGCCAGGTAGGGGGAGTCGACGGGCAGCATGCTGAAGCAGTCGGACATGCCCTCGCCATACTGTCCCTGGCCGCTGCCACCCTGGTCGATGGCGTGGTGGCCGTATTCGTGGTTCAGCACGCTCTGCCAGCCAGTATTGGGGCAGCCGCCGCCGGCCTGGCAGAAGTTGATCGACAGGCCATCGGACCAGGCGTTGCACGGGCAGTAGCCGTCGGTGCGATTCACGTAGATGGGGAAGCCGGTTTCGGTCGAGATGGTGGGATAGGAGGGGTTCTGCTCAAGCACCCAATCCCGCACAGCGTTGGCCGGAACGTACGTGTTTACCTGAGACCGGATGAGATCGTCATCGTTGTCCTCGTTGTGCATGAAGGCGTACGAGAACCCGGGCGTCACCGTTGCCGACAGTGTTTCTTCATCGCCGGCCCAGTTGTCCACCGTGAAGTAAATGCCGTCCATGTAAGACTTCACCGTCACCGTCATCGTGCCGCTGTGAGGAATGGCAAAGTTTCCCTCCCCGTCGGCGTAGCCGGTGTCGCCGCCCACGACCTCCACCCGCGCCCAGGGCATCACCATGGGCACCTCGTCGCTGCAAATGTCGGCTTTGGCACCCTCGGTGGCCATGCCGCTGACGCTGCCGACGACATCCACGTTGCGGATCAGGCTTTCCTTGTACAGGATCTCTCCTGTGGTCGCGTCGGCCACAAACCGCCAGCGCTCGGGCTTGCCGTTGTCGGCCAGGTAGTTGTCGGCGACGAACGTAAGCGCGATCGTGGGCGTGACCCGCATGTCATCCAGCCCGGCCCAGATGACCAGTTCCGCTTCGCTGAAGCTTGTCAGGCTGGGAATCAGCGCGAGGGCGGCCGCGATTCCGGCGTTCTCATCGATGCTCCGCGTCACGTCCGGTGCGACCTGGAAATCGCCCAGGTTGCGGAGGCTGGAAGCCGCCAGCACCAGCGGATGATCGGCCTCGTTCCGCATCAGCAGCCGCAGTTCCGAGCGGTAGACCGGAATGCCGTCCTTGGCCTGGCGGTAATAGACCAGCGTGAATTTGTACGTGCCGGTCGCATGATCGTACATGACCGGCTGGGCGTACTGGCCGTTGAAGGTGTTGCCCGGAACGAGGTCCTCGGTGGTGACGTTGAAAAGGTCGCTGTGCCCCTGGACGAAGTCATCAGCGGTGCGCTCAGGCGTGTCACCGACGCCAAAGATCGTCCCATATACACGCGTGAGCCGCTCGCCCTGAACACGGACCTGCACGTCCGGATAGGCCTGCCGCAGGCGTTCGGTGGCCCGCAACTCGCCAGCCCCGAATACCCACGATCCGCTCCAAAGCACCACAATACCCAGGGGAATCCACTTGCGCATTACGCAGCCTCCTTCATATGGGCTCGTCTCGATTGGGAAACCAGGCGCGTGTTCGAGTGCGTTATTGAACAAGCGCCCGGGCTTGGTCTGATTTCCCAGCACAACAGATAAGAATATCAGAAGGGCCGCTGTGCTGGCAAGCGCAGAATTACCGGTGGGCTACCCGTCCGCGGTCAGCGGACCGTTTTCGCTGGGGTCGTCCGATAAGCGCGCCCGCCGCCACCCTGCGCCTCGCGGCCGATCCCGACTCCCGCGGACGGGGCGTGGCCCCATGCGGAAGAAGACCTCGAATGACTGTAACGTGACCGGTGTTCCCCGATGAAGCAGCCGGTGTCGGCAGTCGCGCAGAGTCTGGCGACGGTGTCTGGTTCTGACCTTGCCCTGCGGTGGCACGCCGGAGGTTGTCCGCCCCGAGCGGAAGCCCCTACCACCCGTAACAGAGCGCGGGTGCCCGCTCGGGTGCACGGGACCTTCGATCTCGGCGCGATGGCGGTCGGCGGCTACACTTGAGGCCTGAACACCGATGCCGATGCACGAGCGGACATCAACAGCGAGCAACCACCGCCGCGCCCCACGCCGAAGGCTCGCCGGCCGGTGGAGCCTGACGATCCTGGCTGTGCTCTTGTTGGTGGGCGGGCTGTTGGTGGGGCGCTGGTACCTGGGCCGGCGCAGCGTCGCGTGGCACGTCCGGCGCGGCCTTGAGCTGCTGGCTGGGGCGGCCACGCCGGGTGAGGTCCGCGCCGCGCTGCGGCGCTGGGAAGACGAGACACGGGCAGGGTTGCAGATTGGAGACTGGGGATTGGGAAGGGAGGCTGGCGGTGAGGGCGGGGCGTCACGCCGCGAGAAGCTCATCGGCCACCTGCTGAACGACTACGGGCTCGACGACCAGCGCATTCGTCTGCTGCTGACGCGCATCGCCGGCGCCGACTACGGCGATCGGCGTGCGGACTGGCAGCGCTGGTTCGCGACGCGTCAGCGGCTGCGCGCGGGCTTGCAGCCGCGGGTCCCACGCCGCCAGTCGATCAAACTCGAAGACCGCTGG
>CP070685.1:1082620-1085450 GCA_020352895.1 Phycisphaerales bacterium | reverse complement strand
ACCTCTGCACGCCCCTCATCACAAGGGCTCGCACCCATCAACCCCGTCAAAACACGAAGCCGCGATGTCGGCTCGCACGTCGCATCCCGGCTTCGCGGCGAATCCGGCAAGAAAGGAAATCCGGATCGCTGATGCTCCTTTCCTCCTCGTCCAGACCGTTGATACGGCTGGGGGCGTTTCCCAATCTGGAACGAGAATGCTGTGTGGGAAATGCCCCCCCGAACGCTTGCCATTCTACCGCGCACCGGCGCTCGGAATCAATACATTATGCGGCATATTTCATCGTGAAGCTGAACTGTATAGGGCCCTGAAGCGCAGGTGGACAGCCCCATCACCGAGGGCCCGCCCCTGACATGCCCCGCCGCCGCACTCCCGCCCGCGCGTAGCGTGGGCACCGCCCACCATCCCCCTCGTTCGCTCGTGTCAACGCAGCGGCTCCGCCTCCCGCCGCACGCCCGCGCAGTCCCGGTAGTACCGCAGCGTCCCCCGCATCTGCTCGACCACCGGCTCCTCCGCCCCCTCCTCCTCGGCCATGCCCACCGCCTTCTCCTGCAGCTCGATGGCCTCATCCACCCGCCCGATCTGATACAACGCCCGGGCCATCGTGTCCGTCACGTCTGCCCGCTCCTTCCCCCCGGCCTCGTACGCCGCGACCGCCGCCTTATACGCCAGCTCCATGCACCGCGCCGCGTAGTCCTCCGTGATCAGCAGCCGCCACGCAAACTCGTTCAGAAACTCCACGTCGTCCCGATGCGCCTCCACCACGCTCAGCCCCCACTTCGTGGCCCGCTCCATATCCCCCAGCCGGCTCACCAGCAGATACAGCTTCACCATGATGTACTGGCGCTCCTCCGGCTCCCGCTCCATCAGCGTGTCCAGGTGCGTCAGCGCCTGTTCCCATTCCTCCGCTTCGACGGCCTCCTCGAACCGCCGCGCCAGCTCCTCCGTGGTCACCTCCGGCCGCGCCGACTTCGGCTTGGCAATCGGGCGCACCGTCTTCTCCGGCTTGTACTCCCCGGCCACCACCTGCGTCAGCGCCGCCTCCATGTCGTCCAGCGGATGCCCGTGCCAGGCGATCCCGCCCGCCCGATGGATGATGAACGCGTGCGGCAAACCCTGCACGCCGACCGCATCGAAGTACGCCCGCCGCGTCTTGCCCGCGTCGTCGCAGCCCACGTGGTAGGGGGGCTTCTCCTCCCCGACGGACAGGAAATCGCGCACGGCCTCGGGCGTGCCGTCGGCCAGGGCCACACAGATGACACCCTGGTCCGCGAACTTCTTCTGCACCTCCGCGAACGCGGGCACGGCCGCCAGGCACTGCGGCGAGTCGGTGGCCCAGAACTCGATCACGTAGATCTTCTCGCCCCGACCGTCGGCCGGCTGCACCGGCTCGCCGTACACCCACTCGGTCACCTGCAGTGGCGGGGCCTGCCCCTCGGCCTCCTGAGCCACGGCCACCCCGGCCCACAGCGCCGCCCCGGCCGCCATCACCCCGGCCCATACGAGCCCCAACCTCCGCCGATATGAGAACGGAATATCCTGCTGTCTACGCGCGTTCATCGCTCCACTCCTGCCCCTCAGGGCCTGAAAGTCACCGGATATCATAGACGAACAGGCGCAGTCTGAAAGGTGGGGGGCAACGGAAGCAAACATGAGCCAGGAGACAGAAGACGGGAGCCGGAAACCGGGACGCTCTGACTACTCGACCGTGACGCTCTTGGCCAGGTTCCGCGGCTTGTCCACCGGGCACCCCCGCAGCACGGCCGTGTGGTACGCCAGCAACTGCAGCGGGATCACGTTGATGATGGTCTGCAGCGGCTCAGGAACCGTGGGCACCGCAATGGTGTGATCGACCAGCCGCTCGATGTCCCCGTCGCCCTCGGACACCACCGCGATGATGCACCCGCCCCGGCTGCGCACCTCCTCGATGTTGCTGACCACCTTCTCGTACTGATCGCCACGCGTCGCCAGGAACACCACCGGCATGCCCTCGGTGATCAGGGCGATCGGGCCGTGCTTCATCTCCGCCGCGGGCATCCCCTCCGCGTGGATGTAGCTGATCTCCTTGAGCTTCAGGGCGCCTTCCAGCGCGATGGGATACTCGTAGCCGCGCCCGAGAAACAGCCAGTTCTCGCGGTCTTTGTACTTCTCGCACATCGCTCTGATCTCGTCGGAGTGCTCGAGCACGCCGCGGATCTGCTCCGGCACGTCGGCCAGGGCCCTGATCAGGTCGTGGGCGTCGGACTTGGAAAGGAATCGCCGCCGCCCGAGGGCGATGGCCATCATGGTCAGCACCGCCAACTGGCTCACGAACGCCTTGGTGCTGGCCACGCCGATCTCCGGACCGCAGTGCAGATACACACCCGCGTCGGACTCGCGGGCGATGGTCGAGCCGACCACGTTGACGATGCCGAGGGCCTGAGCCCCCTTGTCCTTTGCTTCGCGCAGCGCTTCCAGCGTGTCGATGGTCTCGCCCGACTGGCTCACCGCGATGACCACGGTGCCGTCTTCGATCAGCGGGTTGCGATAGCGGAACTCGCTGGCGTACTCGGTCTCGCACGGAATCTTGGCGATGTCCTCGAACAGGTACTCGCCCACCAGCCCGGCGTGCCACGCCGTGCCCTGGGCCGTGAAGATGATCCGCTTGGCCCGGCACAGGTCGCGCATGAAGTCCGAGATGCCGCCGAGCACGACGGTTCCCTCGCGCGTGTCGATTCGCCCGCGCAGCGTGTTGGCCAGCGATTCGGGTTGCTCGAAAATTTCCTTGGCCATGAAGTGGTCGTATCCGGCCAGCTCGATCTGCTCCAGCGACCATTCCACCTCGTGCACC
>CP070685.1:1079641-1082520 GCA_020352895.1 Phycisphaerales bacterium | reverse complement strand
GGAGCCGAAGGCGAACAACCGCTCCGTGAACAGGTACTCGTAGTACGAGCCTCCTCTCACCTCGGCCGCGCTTCGCTTGTCGTTTTCCTCAGAGTAATCGCCCGCTACCCAGAACCTGAGCAGGTCCTTCTCCGACTGCCGCCGGATCTCAGCCTTGCCCCGGGCCTTCAGGGTGTCCGAGTTGCCTTCCGTAGCACTCACGCCGGCTTCCAAGGTTCCCGACCACTTGGGCTGCTTCTTCTCGTATTCCTCCTGAGCCCGGGCCAGTTCGTCTTCCAGGGCCAGTTCATCTGGGCTTTTCTCGCCCTCCGGCCAGGCGGCCTCCACCATCTCCATCTCGATGGGAATACCGCCCATTTGCGTCAGCACCGTGGGGCGCTGGGTGGCTTCCGACCACTGGATCGGCCCCACCAGCCGATCGCCCGAGGCCATCCCCACAACGAGCTTCTGCTCCGACTCGATCATCGCCACCAGACTCGCGTCGATCTCAAGCGTCCCGGCGAACTGCGTCTCGATGATCAACTTCCCTTCGCCCAAACGAACGATCGTGCCTACCAGCCGGCTCCCATCCGTCAGGGTGATCGCACCCCCAAGAGTCGGGCATGCGCAGGCCACGACCACGACAGCCGCTACAGAACTTCTCAACAACCATCTGCCCATCAGACGCTGCTCCCGCGCTGTTCTTCGGCGGGTCTCGTTTGCCCTTGCCTATTCGTCATCGCCGCTGAGTTCGTCGAACAGTGCGCTAATGCCGTTCTTGACCATGAGCTCTAACGGGTCGAAGATCAGGCCCGTCACGAGGAATGTGACCATGTCCTCAGCGCTCATCGTAACCTCCGGCGACACCGTCATGTCGGCAATATTGCACGAGCCGAATTGGAAGAGGCAGGCCGATCCCATCATGACCAGCACCACGACCTTCTTGAATCCCGATATCCTCTGCACCGTTCTCATGTTGTCCTCTCCTGGGACTGGGTGGTTCCTGCAAGGCCCCGCCAGGCGGCCTACCGGCGGTCCAGTCATTGCCCGGTTCTCCTCCGACGTTTGCCGCAAGAAGAGGCGACTCGCTGAACCGCGCCCAGTCAGTCTCATCGCTTGAAGATGGAGATGTTTCGACGAACCTGTCTCAACCGCCTCCACCATCGCTAGCTACACCTTATCCGCGTACCCTTATGCGTCAAGAAGAAGCCCGCGCACTCGCCCACGCTTTACGGCAACACGGTGCTGTAGATTCGGGCGACGCCAACTGCGAGCAAGAGAGTGGCCCAGAGTTAGTCACAGGGCCGTGATCGGCAAGAGAGACGGTCCACAAGCCCTCTGCAAACCTTGGCCAACAGCCTGATGTTGTGTTATCTGCGCCTCTGCTCCACAACCGATCACTCCCCTAGTCTCCCAGAATCCACTCTACGACCTCCTGATCCTGCCCTGTGAATTCATACTCACGTAGCTGGCCCTTCAGCACCCAGCGTGTCTCCGCGTACGGACCGTTCGTGCCCGCGCCTCCAGCGCGGCAGATATGATAGCGGTAGGTCTGACTGCCCTGGGCAGTCTCGCGCTGCACGGGGGGCTGCACTGTGTGAATGGTAATGCGGAGCCCGAGCTCTCGCGCGACCCGCCGCAGAGCAGCCTCGGCCGACAGGCCCGCGGGCACCACTATCTGCGGGAAGCACCACGGGCCGGCCTCGGTTTCCCGGGCGATGAGCAGTTCGCCTCTGCTGTTCTCGATTACTCCCACCGATATCGTTGCCTGCTTGCCACTCATCTCCGGGACCACCGATCCTGGCTATTCCTGCCGGTTTCTCTCGGCCGAAGCAGCATCCGGCTCTCGCCGTGCGTCGCCCGGGGCGATACCGGCCTTATACCTCCGCAGGGCCTCTCGCAGGGCTTCGACAGCCTCGTCCGGGCCCGCCTCTCCGAGAATCTCCAGCGCTCTCTCCGCCGTGCCTACAGCCTGGTCGAAGCGCCCGGCCGCCGCGTACGCGCCGGCGAGCGCCTCCAGCAGCCGAGGTTCGCGATTCCCCGTCGCCTCACACAAACGTTGTGCCCGCGAGACGGCCTCATCCGGGGCGCGGAGCCGCTGGTCCGGACACGCAACGAGAAACCAGATCAAGCTCTCCTCAAGAGCCACGCTGTTCGGAATCTCCTCTACGGCCCGGCGCAGCAGTTGGACCGCCGCACCATACTTGCCGCGAGCTACGTACACCCAATACAGACTTGCCGTGGCCTGCTCCGACTTCGGGCTCAGTACAGTTGCCCGCACGTATGCCTGCTCGGCCTCCTCCAGGCGCCCCGCGCTGGCCAGGGCAAAGCCCAGATCGTTATATGAATCGAAGTGATCCGGTCTGATTTGCAGGGCCCGTTCGAAACAGTCCACGGCCTCGGCAAACCGCCCCTGCATGCCCAGGGCCACCCCCCAGCGGTTGTACGCCATGACGAAGCCCGGGTCGGCCTCCGCCGCCGCCCGGAAATGGGCAACCGCCTCGTCGTACCGACCCAGTTCCATGAGCAGGACCCCCGCGTCATACTGCCCCTGGGCATCATCCGGCACGAGCTCGAGGCCGCGCCGATACTGCTCCACCGCCTCGGCCTTCCTGCCCTGTCTTGCCAACACCGCCCCGTAGTTGGCGTAAGACAGCGCCCGCATGTCCTGCGCCTCGGGCAACGGCCAGTTCGCCAATACGCCGACGCCCACGACGAGCCCGAGCAGAGCGGCGACGCGAAGGCCTCCACGCCGGGCGAACCGCCAGCCTTCAACCAGTCCTGCCCCGGCAAAGATGCACAGGATCGGCACCAGCGGGAATCGGTAGCGTGCAAAGATGAAGAACAGCGCCGTCACCCCGGTTATAGTCAACAGCAACGCATACAGTACCCACAGATCA
>CP070685.1:1076637-1079541 GCA_020352895.1 Phycisphaerales bacterium | reverse complement strand
CACGTCGCACACGATCATCAACCACGTGCTGGAGCACAAGGAAAGCGTGATCTGCTCCAACGCGATGACGGACGAGCGTTTCGGTCCGGAATCGCGAGGGGGGAGCATCCACGCTTACGGGCTACGCTCGGTGATCTGTTCCCCGATTCTGGCCCGGGATCGACTGATCGGGATCATCCACATCGATTCGTCGTCGGCCCAATACACGTACGGCACGGAGCAATTGCGACTGGTCAATGCCATCGGGGCGGTGACGGGAATGGCCCTGGAGAACGCCCGGCTGGTGCAGTCACTGGTGGTCAACGAGCGTCTGGCCGCGGCCGGGGAGACCGTGGCCTTGCTCAGTCATTCGATCAAGAACGTGCTGCAGGGGCTCCACGCCGGAACCGACATGGTGGGTCGGGGTCTGGAGCGCAAGGAGTTCACTCGGATTCGTGAGGGGTGGGAGATGATCGACCGCAACCTCAATCGGATCTACAACCTGAGCATGAACATGCTGGCGTTCTCCAAAGAGCGCGAGCCGCGGCTGGTGACGACCCAGATTAACAAGATCATCGAGGACGGGGTGGAAACGGTGCACCATCTGGCCGACCAGCGTCGGGTCATGTTGCTGACCGATCTGGACGAAAAGATGCCGCCGATCCCGGCCGATGCCGACGGCTTGCAGCAAGTCATCCTCAATCTGGTGTCCAACGCCGTGGAGGCGGTCAACGAGGGAGAAGGGCGAGTTGTGGCTCGGACCGAGTTCGAGCCTCAGCGGGAGATCATTCGGGTGACGGTGACGGACAACGGTCCTGGAATCCCGACCGAGCATATCCAGCGGGTATTCGAGCCGTTCTACTCGACCAAGGGGCAGGGGGGCACAGGCCTGGGGCTGGCGGTGGCCAAGAAAATCATCGAGGAGCACCGCGGTAAGATCAACGTATCGAGCACGCTGGGCCAGGGCACCACATTCGAGATTCAGCTGCCCGCCGGGCTCCACCGCTGGACGCCGGACTCCGATACCCAGGACACCATTCATCTGCCGTAGCGGGCTGGCCTGAATTCAAAGTCAGAAGCACAAGGTGCGAACTCGGCGAGAAGCCGGATTCCTCCGGCGTTGGGCCGTCGAGGTGTCACTCGGGCAGCGGCAGCCGCAGGAACTCCATCACGGCCTGCAGATCCTCCCAGGCCTTGCGCTTCTGATCGGGGGACCGAAGCAGGTAGGCCGGGTGAAACGTGGGCATAAGGGGGATGGTTTTTCCGGCCGCAGGTCCCTCTAAGAGCACGAAGTCGTGAAACCGGCCGCGCAGGCGGCCGATGCCATCGCGCGTATTCAGGAGCGTCTGGGCCGCTGGAGCACCGAGGGCGACGATCACTTCGGGATCGATGATGCCGATCTGCTCGAAGAGATAGGGGCAGCAGTTGGCGATCTCGTCGGCGGCCGGGGTGCGGTTGTTGGGCGGACGGCACTTGAGCACGTTGCCGATGAAGACGTCTTCGCGATCGAGACCCATGGCCGCGATCATCCGGGTGAGTAATTGGCCGGCCCTGCCGACGAAGGCCAGCCCCTGGCGGTCTTCTTCGAAGCCGGGAGCCTCCCCGACGAAGACGATGCGTGCCGCGGCATGGCCCTGGCCGAACACGGTCTGCGTGCGGGTCCCAGCCAGGCCGCACTTGCTGCAGATGCGCACCTTTCCCACGTCGAGCCGGTGAAGCCCGTCGGTTCGGGCCGCCAGCTCCGTCGCGTCGACGGGCTGGGTCTTGAGGACCGCGGAAGGCGTCTCCAGGAGCGGCCAGGCTCGCAAGCCCAACAGCCGGTCGGTTTCCAACTCCATCCACAGGGCGCTCGGGACATCCTGACTGTCGCCGGCACAGTCGGTCATGGGTTTGGTCTCAGGCTCCCGCGGTCGCCGCGGTTCGACGCGTAACCGGGTTCCCTATCTCTGATTGAGCGTGCGGAGCCGGGCCTGGGCCCGGGCCGTCGGAACCGTTCGGGTGATTCTCTCCGTAAACGCCAGGGCATCATACGATCTGGCCGGTACCAGCTCCGCTACGCCTCCCTCTCCGCGCATTCGCTGCTTGTGGTTGAGCCACGTGTGAACAGGGCCTGCCTTTGGCGCCGAGCGAAGATCCAGCAGGAACAAGGCATGTCCCACCTCGGCGAGCGTGGCGTCGACCGTGCCCTCGGCGGCGGTCGGCAGAGGCGAGTCCGGATAGTCCCCCCGGTTGAACGAGAAGCCGATGGTGACCAGGTCTGGACCCAGATCCCCGCCGAGGTAGTGGGCCATACTCACCATACCGTCGGTCTGGGGGCGTCCGGGGATGTCAAGGTCGAAGGTGTCCCGGCCCACGTGGAAGTTGTGGGCCCAGACGATGATTCGCTCGCCGTTTCCCACTTCATTCAGGAGCCAGCGGACGTTGTCCGCCATGGCGCGCTCGCGCACATCGCCGGCCTCTTGGAACGTGCCGCGCACACCAGTGGCATACATATCGTGCGCTCGTTTGGCGACGAGAGCCTGGCGGGCTGCCCACACGTAGGCCGACGGGGAGGACCCGGCGACGTAGGCCGATCGCTTCTCACGAAAGCGCACGATCAGTTCGTCCAGCGTCCTTCCCAACGCGTCAACGTCTTCCGCAGGGAGGCGCCTGTAGTTCTCCAGGGTCTCGACCCAGACGTCGGTGTGGAACACCTCGAGATCAGTCTGTTTTGCTCCCCAGATGTCGGCGTACTGCGGATCGACCTTCCTCAGATACGACTGTAAGGCCTCGATTCCCGGCCAAGGGGCCGTAATGTCGATGCCGTAGAAACGAACCTTCTTGGCGTGAGCCTGATCGTCGTTGTAGGCCCGCATCCACCTGACCAGGGCCAGAACCTCCTCCGTGTCCCAAATGAACCATCCCCCAACGCCGCTGAGCAGTTGC
>CP070685.1:1073607-1076537 GCA_020352895.1 Phycisphaerales bacterium | reverse complement strand
GTGAGGCCGCCGGCGGGGTCATCGGTGCCGACCACGCCGGCGCCTGTCTCGGCGCCCTGCTCACCGGCATCCTCCTCGTCCCCGTCTTCGGCACCGCCGCCTGCGCTCTCCTCCTGGCGGGCATCAAGGCGAGTGCGGTAGCATTGTTATTGGTCGGCGGCAAAGCCTACGGTAACGAGCCGCGACCGTCAGGGAGCGGACCGGAGTACGTACCAAGGAGCAAGTCCTGATGACACTGAACAGCGGCTGGCGATTCGGGATTTCCGTAATTCTCGGGTTCATAGTGGCATACTTCGTCGGCGCACAAGCCGCCTCGCACGGTGCAAGTGCGTGGCTCTCGGCAGCAATTGCCTTCGGTGCCATGGTGGTAGTAGGTGTCCTGTGGGCGTGGCTCCCCGTCATTTCGCGAGGGAACGTCTCAGGGCTGGACGTGGCGAATAGGCCACCCCACAGTGAGAACGGCGCTTGGGAGCTCGTTGGCCACGTGGGCGTGGATTCGGCGTCCGTCTGGATCGGTGATCCGTCGTACGTCTTCCCGGGCGCGGGCGGTGCCGGGCCATGGCGTGACTACGATGAATTCATTGCGAGGGCAGGTGAAGCGGTTGCATCCTCCGCGGTTCGATTCGGATACGACGGTGCGATCCATGCGGGAGACGATGCGGGGACAGACATGGGGATATTGGTGAGCTCCGGCGGTCGAGATGGTGCATTCCCGGTCTTCGTGCTACGGGATGCGGCAGGAGACGTTTTGGCTGTTCAGATCCGGTTCCCGCGACCGTGAGCTGGAGGGCGTATCCTCGCGGCATAGACGCACGGGTCCAGGTCACGAGCCGCGACCGTCAGGGCGCGGGGTCGAGTAACGACTGACGCTATACTGCTCGCCGACGAGAAGACTCCGATGGTCGAGTTTACTGAAGCCCGCACCTACCTGTTGACCTGGACTTGTTACGGAACGTGGCTGCATGGTGATCGGCGCCAGTCTGTGGATCGCGAACACAACATACCGAACACACCGCGGCTCGCTCCTCATGCCGCGAAGGAGGCGGCGGCGTCACGACGATTGAGACATCCTCCGTACAAACTCAACGATCGGGCACGCGAAGTGACATTGCACGCCATCGCGGAGGTATGTCGTTACCGGCAGTGGAAGCTCTGGGCCGCACACGTGCGAAGCAAGCATGTTCACGTGGTGGTCACCGCGGCGGAGGCGCCCGAGCGTGTGATGAAGGACTTGAAGGCGTACGCCAGCCGGGCGTTGACACGGGGCGCGGTGGATGACTGTCCCGGCCGACGCTGGACGCGGCACGGCAGCACGCGGTACATCAATGCTCAGTTGAGTCTTGATGCAGCTATCGACTACGTGTTGAATCAGCAGGGAGAGCCGATGATCTGGTGGTCATATGAGAACGAGTCGTCGGGTGGTTAAGCAGTAGCCGTTGTCCGCTCGCCTACGCTCGCGGCTCCTTCCCTCGGCCAACCTCGTTGTCCGCTCGCTTACGCTCGCGGCTCGTGGGGCGGTGGCTTCACTCCAGACCCAACACCTCGACGTAGCGTTCGAAGATCAGGTCGGCGTACTGGTTGGCATAGTGTTCGGCGTAGCCTTCACCACGGGCGGAGCGGCGCTTGGAGCGGGTGGTCATGCGGTCGTGGTGATGGCCGAGTTCGTGCAGCAGGACGTGCAGGAGCTGGAACGCGCGGGCGGTTGCCTCGGTGAACCGGCACGTGTACTCGGAGCCGTGCTTCTCGCAGGGCACGCCAAGGCGTCGAAGCATGCGGCGGTGATCGCGGACGTACTGCGGTGTCCATTCGGTCCAGATGGTCCGCCGCCACGCGCACACGGCGACAACCCCCTCGTCGTGCCAGCCGTCGGCTCCCTCTTCGGCCGGGGCCAGCAGCACCGCGTTCAGCCCGACGGACAGCTCCTCCCAATCCGGCAGAATGCTGATGAAGTCGATGAGGTGGGCTTTGCGGATCAGGTGGCGATGCCCGGGGCCGGGCCGCTGCCGCTCGAGCACGGGGACGGAGTGCGGCGTGTTGTAGTAGTTGGGTGTGGGCTTGCTGCGGTTCTTACGCTGAACCTTGCCGCCGCGAACCTTAGGCGTCGTCTTACGTCTGGAGATGAAGCGAGCCATAAGGCCATTGTAGCGGAATGAGCTTCGCTGGTCCGCTCCCTGACGGTCGCGGCTCGTTTCCCGCCTGCTCACGTTCGCGGCTCGTAGGGTATGCGGTCTACGCCTTCGGTTTGAACGACAGGGCTTGCTCCTGCGACCAAATGCCGGGGATGGCGACGCCGCAGTCGGGGCACTTGCCGTCTTTGATGCGATTCTTGGATACGCGGAAGCCGGTGCGGCGGATGAGCTCCTTACCGCAGCCGTGGCAGTAGGTGTTCTCGCCGGGATGCATGGCCACGTTCCCTGCATAGACGTAGTGGATGCCGGCGTCCAGAGCGATGTCGCGGCAACGCTCGACGGTCTTGATCGGGGTGCGGGGCAGATTGGTCACGCGATATGTGGGATGGAACCGCGTGAAATGCAGAGGCACGTCGGGGCCGAGGTTCTTAACGATCCACTTGCTCATCGCCTCGATCTCCTGCGGAGAATCGTTCAGCGTGGGGACGATCAAATCGACCATCTCGAACCAGATGCCAATGTCCCGCAGCACCTCGAGCGTGTGCAGCACGGGCTTCAGCTCCCCGGCGCACCAGTCGCGATAGAAGTCTTCACTAAAGGACTTGAAATCGATCTTGACGCCGGTCAGGTGCTGGCAGAGTTGGCGGAGCGGCTTCTCCTGGATGTAACCGTTGGAGATCATGACGCTGCCGACGCCGACGCGGCGGCCGATCTCGGCCGTGTCGTGCATGTACTCGTAGAAGATGACCGGTTCGGAGTATGTGTAGGCGATGGTCGGCGATTGCCGCGCCCGGCACGCGC
>CP070685.1:1070575-1073507 GCA_020352895.1 Phycisphaerales bacterium | reverse complement strand
GCACATGGGATACGAGCCGCCGCCGCCGTTCGATACGCTGTTCGACCCGGATTACACCGGTTCGCTGGATGGAAGGTACGAATCACTGGAGAAGTACATCAAGGACATCAATGCCGATCCGAAGGAGATCTCGCCGCGCGATCTTGTGCACGTGACCGCCCTGTACGACGGTGAAATCCGATACACGGATACGCAACTGAGACGAATCTACGACGCTTTGGGCGACGCGGATGCGCTCGACAACACGCTGTTCATCGTGACCGGCGACCATGGTGAGGAGCACAACGATCACGGATCCATGGAGGGGCATGGATGGACGCTGTATGAAGAGGTCGTGCGCGTGCCACTCATCATGAGGCTGCCGCGCTGTGCATATGGAGGCCGGACGGTCGGTGAGATCATCGAATCCATCGACATCGCGCCGACGATCCTGGATATCGCCAGAAGCAGGAAGCCCGATTCTTTTCAGGGGCGGTCTCTCCTGCCGCTGCTTTCGCGTCGCCACGCGGGTAGCAGCGAGGAACCGGCCTTTTCCATCTCGAGACGATTCGGGGCGCTAAAGGCATCGGTTCGCGACGGCCGATACAAGCTCATCTACACGGGTGACACCGGCCCGAACAAATGGGGCATCTCGGCGGTACCGGGCATCGAGCTGTACGACCTGACAAGCGACCCGGGGGAGCAATCGAACATTGCAGCAGATTCCCTGCCGGCGGGCCGAAGACTGATGAAAGCGCTGTATGAGTGGTTCGAGCTCGCGCAGACGGCCGGAGATGAGGGAGACTTGGGCGAAAGGGTTCACTTCACGCCCGAGGAGCTGGAACGGCTACGAAGCATAGGCTATATCGGGTTCGGAGATGACGTGGAATCGTCCGAGTCGCCGGCGTCTGCTTCCGATTGACGGATTGTCCGATGAGGGGCGGTTCTCGCCGACCGGCCTCCCGTGCCGCCGTTACGTACCGAGCGCGACGCCTCCAAACTCGGTCGAAAGGGCAGGCGTGCTCGGGTGTGCGGCGGTTCATGAGAAGCCGCCTGTCTCGGGCACGGGCAGGAGTGACATTCCCTCATGAAGGCACGGGCTGGGCATGCAGCGCTCGGCAATCAGGCGCCTGGTCAAGACGCCGCTGCCGTGGCCGGGCTGCCTTCCGGAGGTGGCCGGTCACGCGTGAAATGGTACGCCGCCGCAGTGATCCTGCTCCTGATGGTGCACTCCAGCCTGGCGATCAGCAGCCTGTTGCGCAAAGGCATCACGTTTGACGAAGTGGAACACATCTCGGCCGGCTATGCATACCTGAAGTTCGGCGACTGGCGCTTCAATGCAGAACACCCGCCGTTAACGAAGCTGTTTGCGGCCATCCCTCTGGTGCTTGGTGATGCGAAGCCTCCCGAATGGGAATGGGGCTCGCCCAGTGAATCCGACGGCTGGAAGATGGGGCAACGATTCCTCTTCGACGCGTCCAACGACACGCAGGCCCTGCTGAATCAGGCCCGCACGATGATGGTGGTGTGGAGCGTGGTTCTGGGGCTGGTGGTTTACGGCTGGTCGGCTCACCTGTTCGGACGGCCGGCGGGGGTGCTGTCGCTGGCTCTCTACTCGTTCAGCCCCTCGATCCTGGCGCACGCGCGACTGGTCACGATGGATCTGCCCCTGGCGCTGGGTTTGTCGATCTCGACCCTGAGCATTTGGTACGGGCTTGGGCGAATCTCCGCCAAGACGATCCTAGCCCGCGGCGCATCGTTGTCTGTCCTGTTTCTGACCAAGATATCGGCGGTCGTAATCGTACCGGTGGCGGTCATACTGTTGTTGGTGCGCTTAACTTCGTCGCGACCCATGTGGGTGATGTGGCCCCTCAGTAGAGAGGTCCGGCATCGGCTGGCCCGACTGGGTCTGGGAGCTGCATCGCTGCTGGTGGACGCCCTGATCGTGTGGATGGCGTTGTGGGCCTGCTACGGATTCAGGTATGCGGCCAATCCCGCGGGCAGTACCGACCTGGATGATGTGGCGGCCCGTTATCAAGTGGGGCGCCAGGAAGCCAGGGAAGGGTCCGTGCTCCGAGGGATGGCCGGGCAAGTCATCGATTGGATGCGGGCCACTCACTTTGTGCCTGAAGCCTATATCCATTGCATCGACGAACAGTCTACGATACTCGGCGGGCGGGACGCCTTCCTTCACGGCGAGCAAAGCGTCACCGGGTGGTGGTACTTTTTTCCTTACTGTTTTGCGGTCAAGACGGCGACGCCGGTCCTGGTCCTATGCGCGGTGGGCCTGCTGTTGTTCGTCATACAAGTCATGCGGCGGTCGGCCTGGAAGCAAAGCCATGAACACGGCAGCCCAACGCCCGGACGTCATTGGATCGATCTGGCGCCGCTCTGGACACTGCTGGCCGTCTATGCGTTTTTTGCCATCACCTGCAAGGTGAACCTGGGGCTGCGTTACATTCTGCCGGTATACCCGCCGCTGTTCGTGCTCGTCGGGTCGCTGGCCGGAGCTACTCCGCGCTTTGTGCGGGCCGCAAGTTGGGCCTGTGCCGGATGGCTGGTGGCATCGTCGCTTTGGATCTGGCCCGATTACCTGGCCTATTTCAATTCCTTCGTCGGAGGGCCCGGAAAGGGGTACAGACATCTGGTGGACAGCTCTCTCGACTGGGGACAGGATCTGCCGGGATTGAGGAGGTGGTTGGATGTCGAACTCGGGCCCGGTTGGGCGGCCGACTCCTTAGGGAGTCAGACACCCGTCTACCTGAGTTACTTCGGTGCGGATAATCCGGGCTATCGCGGGATCGCGTGCCAGATGCTGCCGTCCCGCACCATGGCGCGTCAGGAACCGGTTCGAGAATACGAGCTTAAGGGCGGGCTCTACTGCATCAGCGCGACCAGGCTCCAGCAGGTTTACCTGCTGCCCGAGAGCCGCTGGACGCCGCGTTATGAAAGG
>CP070685.1:1067539-1070475 GCA_020352895.1 Phycisphaerales bacterium | reverse complement strand
GATACTCACTCAGAAAGGTCAGGGCCCGGCGGTAGTATGCCTTGGGCGCGTACAGGTGCTTGACCAGCTCCCGGTACCCGTTGATGAGCGTCTCGCTGTCCAGCCGGGGGACGAAGTTGAGCACCGCGTCCAGGTTGTTTCCGGTGCTCTCCCCGAGAAGACGGCCTTCCTCCTTCAGGCGCGCGTAGAGCCTCGTTTGAGGCAGGGCGGTCAGCAGCCCAACCATCGCGGTCACCACCCCCGCCTCCTGGATGAACCGCCACTGCCGCTCGAACACGCTGGCGGTATCGTGATCGAAGCCCACGATGAAGCCCCCCATCACCTCCATCCCCTCGTTTTGAATCTTCTTCACGGCGGCGACCAGGTCGCGCGAAATGTTCTGCATCTTCGCGCATTCGGTAAGGCTGTTCTCGTCGGGCGTTTCCAGTCCGATGAAGAGGCTCTTGAATCCGGCGGTCGCCATCAGATCGAGGAGTTCCTGATCGTCGACGATGTTGAGCGATACTTCGGTCAGGAACGGCGTTGTGGCCTTTCGGCGGGCGCGCCACTCGATCAGGGCCCGCAGCAATTCCTTTGCCTTCGTCTTGTGGCCGATGAAATTGTCATCGACGATGAAGATCGGGCTCTTCCATCCCGCGTCGATGAGCGGATCGATTTCGGCCAGCAACTGCGCCGGTGTCTTGACGCGCGGTATGCGCCCGTACATGGCGACGATGTCGCAGAACTCGCAATTGAAGGGGCAGCCGCGCGAGAACTGCACCGACATGGTGGCGTAGTCGTTCAGGTCGATCAGATCCCACCGGGGAACCGGCGTCCCACGCACGTCCGGCTTGTCACGATCCTGGTAGATCGGCCGAGGTTGACCGGCGACCATGTCCTGAACCAGCGCGGACATGATATTCTCGGCCTCGCCGATCACGATATGAGGAATCTCCGGGAAGCGTTCGTGGCCGGTCGTGAACAGCGGACCTCCGGCGATCACGGGCGTGTTCTTTGCTGCGCAGCGTGCGGCGACTTCGCGCGCCGAGCGTTCCTGCACCAACATGGCCGAGATCAGGACGTAATCCGCCCACTCGATTTCGGTGTCCGTCAACTTGGTCACGGTCAGGTCGGCAAGCTTGAGGTGCCAGCTTCGCGGCAACATGGCGGCCACGGTAAGCAGGCCAAGCGGCGGATACGCCGCCTTTTTCTTGACGAACCGCAGAGCGTGTCGAAAACTCCAGAACGTGTCCGGCGTGGCAGGGGATACCAGGAGGATGTTCATCGTTTTCTGGGTAACTCGCGTCTAACCGGTTGACCGCACTTGCCGGTGTTGTACTGGAACGGTGCCGGGGGGGGAAGCCCCCACAGCTAAAAAAAATCATTGTGGACATTGGCCCACGGATAGGCCCGCCAGCCCCCCTGAAACATGCCCTACGGCGGGTACGGGCCCAGTCGTGGTCGGCATTGCGACTCCGAATGCTCACGGTCACCGCGGCAAACCGGCCGTCAGCCGGAGCGATTCGGGTCCTCGCCGTCCGGGCCAGATACCGCCTCGGCGTCGTCGGGTGGAGGCAGTGAGTCCTGCCGACCGCGGTTGAGACGGCGCTCGCGCTTCTGCGCGGCCTTCTCGGCCTTCTTGCGCTCGCGGGCACGCTTCTTGAATTCGCGCTCGCGCTTCTGACTGGACGTTCTTTGCCTCTTCGCAACATAGGGCACGTTTACTGCCGAGGGGTTCTTGCGGGCAACTCGGGCGCGGCGACGGCCGTTCAGTCAGCGAAAGCCGACCGCGCGAATCCGCGTTCAGGATGAGCCCCGGAAGGCGGCTGTTTCCTGGTCACACGGGGAAGGCGCTGCTCTAAATCAATTGTTTTCATGTGCTTATGAAGTTAACGATGGCGAAGTTCGATTCTCCTTATACCTTGGGGGGCGAATCAACCCATGGAAGTGGACCCCCTTGCCTCCTATGCGTAGAGTAGGTGAGGTGTTTGTCATGCGGGATGGCGGATCTACGGACACGACCAAGCTGGCGACTACGCGTGCCCAAAGCCCAACCGGAGCTCCCTACAGTGAGGCTCGCGGCGCGCCGAGGCCGTACCCTGGTTCGCGTAGGCGACCAGCCTTGCGAGACGGTTGCGGCCGGCGGGTAGATCAGCTTCGGGTCTCGGTTACGCCCCAGTGCGAACTCCGCTGCACGTATTGCCGTCCACATAGGCACGTTGCCACCGACCGCCGACCCTTGTCTGACGAGCATCGGCTGGAGTTCATCCGGTTTCTGCACGAGCGATGGGATTTGTCGCAGGTGCGGATTACCGGTGGCGAGCCGTTGTGCCATCCTTCGTTGGTGTCGCTCGTAGCCTCGCTTCGCGACGCCATGCCGGCGGTCTCCATCGCCGTGACGACCAACGGGCGGTTGCTGCGGAGATACGCGGCAGCATTGCGCCAGGCGGGACTGGCCCGCCTGAATGTTTCGGTGGATTCCCTGGACCCCCGGACGTATCGCCGGATCACGGGTGGCGACCTGGAGCCGGTTCAGGCCGGGCTGGACGCCGCCGAGGAGGCCGGCTTCCCTCCACCGAAAGTCAATACCGTGGTGCTGCGTGGCCTGAATGACAAGGAGGTTCCGTCGCTAGCGCGTTGGGCGCTGACCCATGGGCGGGAGATCCGGTTTCTGGAAGCGATGCCGATCGGACCGGCGGCGGAGTCCAATCGGCAGCGGTTTGTTTCGGGCGACGAAGTGTTGGGGCTGCTGGAGGCCGAGTTCGATCTGACCGCCCTGGCCGGACGGCCCGAGGGGACGGCCCGGCGGTATAGAGCAATTGGTAACGGTTGCACCGGCGTGGTCGGCCTGATCAAACCGGTCAGTGAGCCTTTTTGTGTAGGGTGCGGCCGGATCCGTTTGACGGCCGATGGCCGATTGTATCCCTGCCTTCTGGACCCCACGTGTGTGGATATCG
>CP070685.1:1064502-1067439 GCA_020352895.1 Phycisphaerales bacterium | reverse complement strand
CCGTCGCAGTACAGCCCGTTGTCGCACAGGCTGTCGTTGGGCACGTTGTCACACGAGTCGGTGCCCTCGTTGCACGAGTCGTCCGTGCAACCTACCGCGTCGTCGCAATCCACGGCCGTGCCGACCTGGCAGTCGAGCAGCGCGTCACAGATCTCGATCCCGTCGCAGTACAGCCCGTTGTCGCAGAGGGCGTCGTTGGGCACGTTGTCACACGAGTCGGTGCCCTCGTTGCAGGAGTCGTCGGTGCAGCCCACGCCGTCGTTGCAGTCCGGCGGCGTGCCCGGCTGGCACGTCTGATCGACGTCGCAGATTTCGGCGCCGTTGCACCACAGGCCGTCGTCGCAGTCGGAGTTGTCCTGACAGCCACCGGATTCCATGGCAACGACGAATGCATCGAGGCCCGATTCAACGATGCTCTGCGGGTCGGCGTCGTTGGCGGTGAAGCGCAGCTTCATGGTTGTCGTGAGGGTGACACCGGCGGCGAGCAGCTCGCTCTCGGTGATGCGGTGATTTCGCCAGGACAGCCCCCCGTCGGTGTCGTGGACGGCGATCGTGGTCCACGTGCCTACGCCGTCGTTGTTGTTGATTTCGGTCAGAAGCCGGTCTACGCCTCCGGATGTATCCGTCAATCGATTGAAATAGTCATAGCTGATAAGCACTCCGGTGCCGGACATGTCGATCGTCGGGGAGGTAAGGCGGACGGCACCCCCATCCACGTCCGTGTTCCCGATCTCGTTCTGGGTCAGATAACACTGGCCGCTGCCGTCGGAATCACTCGCCGGGTCGTATGCCCAGCTCGGATCGTTGACGGGCACGCCGCGCTGCCAGTCGCCGCTGGTGGCGCCCAAGTTCTCGGCCGTCCAGCCCTTGTCGGTTTGGAAGTCATCCTCGAAAGAGACCGCCAGGCAGGAGTCGCTGTCTTCGTCGCAGAACTCGTCGGTGGCGCAGGGGTCTCCGGTACCCGGCTGGCAAATGCTGCCCACGCAGGTCTCGGCGCCGGTGCAGAACAGGCCGTCGTCACACTCCCAGTCCTCGGTGCAACTGGTCAGCTCTCCGAACAGGAAGGTCATGCTGGACCCGGAGGGACTGACGTTGGAGATGGAGTTCTCGGTAACGATGATGATGCCATCCTGGTAAGCATCGGTGTTGGGCACGGTGGTTTCGTCGATCAGGGATACGCCGCCGGCATGATAGACGTCGCCGGCATCACCGCGGTTGACGTTCTGCTCGAGGTCATAGTTCCCGTCCGCCTGGAGCAGGGCCACCATAAAGTGATTGTTGTTCTCCGGCCAGCCGGGCTGGCCGGGGTATCCCTCATCCTGGTTGGTGGTTTTGGCTTCATCAATATGCCAGATGCACAGTCCGCCCTGGGGCAGCACGGTTTCGTGGCCGACGGGCTGGCGGTTTTCGATGAGCAGGTACTCGCCACTGGGGTAGTTTACGTCGATGCGGTAGGCGACGGGGTTAGTCTGTACCTGGGGGGCGGTATAGACGGCGGGAGTGGAGATAACGGTGGGGGTGATCCAGCCGAGGAAGATCTTGCACCAAGCGGAGAAGTGCGGCGGGTTGAGCTGAGTGGAGTCGAATCCCCAGGAGTTGCCCATCATACAGAAGCAGCCGACTCCCCGGCTTCCGCCGTTGGTGTCGTAGAGGTCGGGCAGGCCGAAGAAGTGACCGGTCTCGTGGGCGATGACGGCGTAGTGGAGGATTTCGGTGCCGCTGGTTCCCCAGAGGGCGGGCTCGGTGTGGTAGTCATATACCTTGACGTACTCACCGAGGCCGTTCTGGTCGTTGCTGGTCCACTGGCCACCGGGCAGGGCCCAAAGCGACCAGCGATGGGACCAGATCCAATCCCCGCCGCCGCCGCCGGTTTCGGCGCCGTAGCCGGAGTGGATGAAGTCGATGGCGTCGATGTAGCCGTCGTTGTCGGTGTCGAACTCGCCGAAATCCACGAGCGAATCGACCAAGTTGAGGGCATCCTCGCACATTCCCTGGGCGTTCTGGGGATAGTAGCCGGTGCCGTCGTATCCGTCGGCGTAGTAGGCCTCGGTGTTCGGCAGGGTGACCCAGGCGGCGACCGTGCTATCGAGGGTCATGGTGCCGTAGGAGTCTTCCAGGTAGAGATCGCGCACGCTTCCCGTCGGGGCCAGGGTCGGGTGGCCACCGACCGCGTTGAACAGCGTGTCGTAGTCGGCCTGCGCGCGTCCGTCCGTGCCCACGGAATGATCGCTGAACATGCAGAGGACGACGAGATTCTTTACCGTGCCCGACGGCGGCACGCGCACGGGGCCGTCGCGCTTCTGCGGCAGGGGCAGCGCCGCAGCCCGGATCTCGGCGCGCACGCCGGGTGGCGGCAGGATGCCGGGTGCCAGCCCGGCGGCAGCGGGGTCCACCTGGCCCACAACATGCGCAGTGGGCACCAGTCGGCCGGTGTCATCCAGCGCCGCATAGACGTACGCGCCCTGATCGACGACGACGGTGTAGCCTTTCAGGTCCGCGTACCAATGGAAATGCTCGTCGCCGTAAACGCGCAGCGTGATCCGCGTGCCGTCGGGCTGGCTCACCGTAAACGGCAGCGGATTCGCCGGCATGGCCAGCGCGGCCGCCGGCGCCAGCAGCACCGCCAGACACAGACTCAGCAGAGCAATCGTCCCGTTCATCCGGCGGCAGTGCGCGCGCACCGTCGTCCCGCGTGTGGTGGGTGCAAACATGTGAACTGGCTCCTTTCCCTTCTCGTCGCGACGGGAAGCCTGCTTCCCGCACAATCTGCCGTGGACCCCGCATCGCCGCCGAAGCGGTCAGTTATCCAGCCGCGCGCCGCCTTGCACTCCGCACGGGGTGAACGCGCAATCAGCGCCTTCGGCGCCCCTCAGGAAGGGCCCGCGCGCGTGGGAGGCTTGGGGAAGCTGCGATCCGCCGCATCGGAGATGTCGTGTG
>CP070685.1:1061464-1064402 GCA_020352895.1 Phycisphaerales bacterium | reverse complement strand
CGGAAGCCAGAATCACGCGAATCGCCGACTGGTTCGCGGCTGATCAGGAATGGAAGGCAGATAAGAGCAAGCGACCGAAGCCCTTCTCGGATGAAGTGCTCGAGGAGGCACGTCGGGCCGTCGATGAGATCGCAGGGTTTGTGCAGGACCATCCGGAAGTCGGTAGGCTCCGCGACCAGCTCAACTCCCTGTTCGAGGAGGCGGCCGCCCGCCGCAAAGCCGGCATCGCGCTGACCTTCTTGCGGGCGGACAAATACCAGGGACCGGACGCCGACGACTTGAAAACATTTGCCAGGAAGCTCGTGCCCAAGACGCATGAGGGGGCGGAGGTTCTTCGGCTGACCATCTTCACCCCGGACTGGAAGGAAGAGACCGTCGTCGAGTGGACCGATACCACCCGCAGCGCGCTGCGAAAGCGCACCACGCGCACGCTCATGTTTATGGTCGCCTTTAGAGACACCGAAGGCGTTTTCCGCGACATCGGCTACCTCAACCAGGACCGCACGAGCGACGGCGGCTGGGGACCGACGTACGGGCACCTGGCCAAGTATCGCAACCCGATGCTCCAGGAGAATGTCGAAAAGGACGAGCCGGAGGCAGACTGAAAGCGACATCGCCGCGCGTGGCGGGCACCCGCGGATTGCGGCGCGAGCGGATCCGCATCCGGTGGACGCGTAGCACTGGAACCACGGGCGAGTTGGGCTCGCCCGTGAGGTCCTCGCGGTCGAAGCGCTCAGTCAAATTGGTCCCATCTTCGGGAGGCCGGTGGGTCGTGGCCGTCCCCGTATTGATCGACACGGACATGGGCGTGGATGATGCGCTGGCCATCTGTCTGGCGCTGGCCAGCGAGCGGCTTGACGTGCGCGCGATCGTGTCGGTCGGGGGCAACGTGGACGCCGAACAGGCCACCGCGAACATCGGCCGGCTGCTGGCGGCAGTGCAGCCGGACGCGCGGCCGGCGGTCGGACGCGGGCTCGACCAGGAGGGAGACGACCTGTTGAACGCGCGGTGGCTGTTCGGGCAGGACGGTCTGGGAGGAGCGAATCTGCCAAAGCCGGGCGACCAGTTCCAGCCGCGCAACTTCCGCGACGTTTATGCCGACGCGATCGACACCCACGGCGAGGATCTAGTCGTGGTGGCGATCGGCCCTCTGAGCAACGTGGCAGCGCTGCAGCGGGAGGATCCCGAGCGGTACGGGCGGATCGGACGCATCATCATGATGGGCGGGGCGGTGTTCGTACCAGGCAACGTGCAAAGGACCGCGGAGTTCAACTTCTACCGGGACGCGGCAGCCGCCGCCGAGGTCTTGGGCAGCGGGCAGAAGATCACTCTGGTGCCGCTGGACGTGACGGAGAAGGTGGCCCTGGACGATTCGCATGTGGGGCACTTCGGGGCCGCGAACACGGCATTGGGGCCGCTCCTGGCGGAGATGATGTCGTTCCCCATGGCACACGCGCGGCCGGAGGAGCACGGGCGGTTCATCGTGCACGACGCGGTGGCGGTGGGTGCCCTGCTCTGGCCGGAGCTATTCATGCACACGCGGGTGTGCCTCGTTGTGGACACGGTCGGGCGGCCGGCGGGAAAGACGACGCCGGCAAAAACGCAGAACAAGAGCCGGCTCATTTCCATGATCCTGTCGGTGAACGCGTCCACATACCTGGAGCGGCTGATGGACGTCCTCTGCCACGAACGGTTCCACGTGTGATGTGTCTGGCGGCCTTGGCGAGCGCGAATCATGACAAACAAGGAATCACGCTCATCCCATCCTAAGCCCTTCGGGGTACACACATAGGAAGAGACTCGCGTGGATCTGTGGACGGGATTACTGGATGTGCTGATCCTGCTGCTTGCGGCGCTGGTGCTGGGCGCACTGTGCGAGCGGTTGAAGCAGAGCGCGATTCTCGGCTACCTGCTGGCCGGCACGCTGCTCGGCCCGAACGCCCTGGACTGGATGCCGAATCATAGGGCCGTAAGTGCGATCGCGGAGTTGGGCGTATCGCTGCTGTTGTTCACGATCGGGCTGGAGTTCTCCTGGCGTCGCCTGCGGGCCCTCGGGCCGATCGCCCTCGGCGGGGGCACGCTCCAGGTTCTGGTAACGGGCGCCTTGGTGGCCGGCCTGTGCATGCGGCTGGGCCTCGGCGGGCGCGCGGCCGTGGCGATCGGAGCCATCATCGCGTTGAGCAGCACGGCCTGCGTGTTGCGCGTCCTCGTAAGTCGCGCGGAAATAGACGGTGTCTATGGCCGCAAGGCCCTGGGAATCCTGCTTCTGCAGGATATCGCCGTGGTCCCGCTGGTGCTTGTCGTAACGGTGCTGGGGCGCGAGGGATCTGCAGCTCAGTTCGGCTGGGAAGCGGGGCGTGCTGTCGGGGCCGCTGCGATCCTGGGCGGCGCCCTATACATGCTGCTGAAATACCTCGTCCCGGTCCTCCTCAACCGCGAAGAAGCGGCCCGCAATCGAGAGCTGCCCATTCTGCTGGCCATGGTCATGGCGGTGGGAGCAGCGTGGACGGCCCACCGGCTGGGGCTGTCGCCGGCGCTCGGCGCGTTCTTTGCGGGCATGCTCCTGGCCGAGTCTCCGTTCGCCACCGCAATTCGTGGCGACATCGCCCCTTTGCGGACGCTGTTCGTCACCTTGTTCTTCAGTTCGATCGGCATGCTGGCTGATCCGGCGTGGGCGGTGGAGCATTGGGCCTTGCTCGCGGCGGCGGTGGCAGCGATCGTATTCGGTAAGGCCGCGATCACGTGCGCGGTCGCGTGGTTGTTTCGCTCCACGTTCGGCCACGCCGTCGCTGTGGGCGTCTGCCTAGCCCAGGTAGGCGAGTTCTCTTTCGTGATCGCAGGCGTGGCAAGGCAAGGCGAACTGATCGACGAGGATCTGTTCAAGCTGGTCGTCTCGGCCACGGTGGCAACGTTGTTCCTCACTCCGTACTTGGTGGCA
>CP070685.1:1058405-1061364 GCA_020352895.1 Phycisphaerales bacterium | reverse complement strand
TGAAAACTGGTCCAGCCGAACAGCCCGATGAACCACTGCAGCAGCACGTGGGCGCCCACGTTCGGCCCGCCACGACTCTCCCACAGCGGCACAAGCCAGATCGTACCCACCTCGTACACGACGATGAGCGGCAGCAGGAAGGCGAGACACTGCAGCGGTTCCTTCGTGGCCTGATAGTAGGATGGCAGCCCGGACACCACACCGTCGCGAGGCTGCTTCCTGTCCGCGTCCGAATTCATGGCCGCAAACTAGACGGTTCTCGCTCAGGTTTCAATCATCTCACACGAGGACAACAGACCGTTCGGACGCCCCGTCGACAAGAGCGTAGAGCCACCTGACAAGGACCGCTGGCTCGCACACGGTCCGAGAAACACCCGCGTCTCGTCAGACCGTCGCGCTCGCAGGAATTTCCCCAACGCCCCCCGCTAACAAGACGATATGTACACACCGGAGGCCGGCGCTCCGTGCGTCCGATATGCGCCGGCTCGTCCGGACACAGACTCTCCATGGGGGACTCTGCCATGGCAACAGTAACCTTTCAACCGAAGTCACCGAACCAGCTCGATTCCGATGCCCTCATGCCGGCCCCGCCGCTCCCCGGTCAGGAACCTTTCGTGCCCGAGCCTGTGGAGGAAATCGAGGACACCGGGCTGCCCGAATCCCTGGTCAACTCGCTGGTATTCAAATACCTGTTGCAGGTCGGCGAGGCCACCGGTCGCGGCATCGCCGGTGCCCTGTGCCTCCCGTCCCGACCGGTCATCGAACTGCTCAGCAATATGAAGAACCAGCGGCTCGTGGTCTACAAGGACACCGGCTCGATGGGTGACTTCATCTATGTGATGACGGAGGAAGGACGCGACGTCGCCAAACGCTATATGCGCGAGAACAGCTATGTGGGCCCCGCCCCCGTGCCGCTGGACTACTACGTGCGTAGCGTGAAAGCCCAAACCATCGAGGCGGAAAAACCTCGGATCGACCAACTCCGCGATGCCTTCGGCGACCTGCTGATCAACGAGGCCATGTTCCAGCGTCTCGGGCCGGCCATCTGTTCGGCCCGCGGCATGCTGCTGTTCGGCGAGCCGGGAAACGGCAAGAGCTCGATCGCCGAGCGCATCACCAAGTGCTTCGGCAGCACCATCATCATCCCCAAGGCCATTTACATCGACGGCGTGATCATCAACTTCTACGACGCGGGCACGCATGTACTCGTGGAGGATCCGGCCGAGGAAGCCCACGACACGGACACCGACACCCGCTGGGTGCGCATCAAGCGGCCCACCATCGTGGTCGGCGGCGAACTCACCATGGACGCGCTGGAGCTACGCTTCAACCCCCTGACCAAGATCACCGAGCCTTCGCTGCAGCTTAAGAGCAACTGCGGCACGTTGGTCATCGACGACTTCGGCCGGCAGCGCGTGAACCCCGACGAGCTGCTCAACCGCTGGATCGTGCCCCTGGAGAAACGGCAGGACTTCCTCACCCTGCACACGGGCAAGAAAATCAATGTGCCCTTCGACCAGCTTATCATCTTCTCCACCAACCTGGAGCCCAAGGACCTGGTGGACGAAGCCTTCCTCCGCCGAATCCCGTACAAGATCAATGTCACCGACCCCAGCGAGGAGGAATTCCGCGAACTGCTTCGCATGATGAGCGAACAGGTCGCTGTGGAGTACGACGAGCACGCTATCGACTATCTCATCGAAAGGTGGTACCAGGCCACGGGTCGCCCGTTCCGCTGCTGCCACCCGCGGGACCTGCTGTTGCAGATCCTCAACCGGTCCCTGTATCTGGGCACCAAGGCGCGCATGACCGAGGATCTGTTCGACGCCGCCTGCGACTGCTATTTCGCCATGCTCTAGCCCGCGGCTACCTCGGTGCGTTCTTTCGCCCTGGAGGGCGCGCGCCGGATGGGCGAGTCGACCCTGAATTCAAAGCCCACGGCGGACTGACCGGTCACGGGAATCCGCTCGATCACCACGGACCAGGTCTTGCCTCCGCGGGTGCCCTCGAACTCGAAAACCCTCTGTGCCGACGGAAAGTGGCCTTGCCGTGGTGATCGCACCGCAGACATCACGCCCTTGTGGGTCGTACAGGCTAATGAGGAATGGATGATCGACCGCCCGATCGTCGATGCTCATCGCTAGTGGGATATGGGCTTCGACGGCCACAACTACGAGCCGACCTTCGCGGTCTCGGTCGCGGCCGGCGCCACTCTACCGTCGCCGTTCCGAGCCGCTTCGCCGGCCGTGCCGCAAGCGACCAACTTATCCCAGTACGGCTCGTTGAACACGCAGCCGGGATCGCCTGCGTTCGGCTCCCCGAAGTAGGCGTCGGCCCGGGCCCGACAGCCGCCGCAGTAGTTCTTGAACGCGCACCGCCCGCAGTGGTGCGTGTAGCCGTCACGGTCGCAGAGCGCGTCCCACAGGTCGCTGCTGCGGAAGATGTCGCGGATGCGCCCCTTGCGCGTATTGCCCAGCACGCGGCCAGGCATGTACACGCACGGAGTCACGTCGCCGTTGGGCTGCACGGCCGCATATGTGCGCCCGGCTCCGCAGCCCCCGAGATACTTGGCCACCACGCGGGCCTTCAGGCCGCCGCCGCTGCCGGCGTGCGAGCAGGACTGCCTGCCCTCGCCCGGCGCGTACGCCAGGCTGACCCGCCCGAGCTGCGGCCCGGTGGAGATCACCCCGATCCGCCCGGACTGCATCCACTCGTTCAACAGGCGGAGCATCTTCTCACGCTGGCGGGGCGTGATGTCGCCGTCGGTCATGGCCGTCCCCCGACCGACGGGGATGAAGTTGAAATGGGCGAAGCACGACGCCCCGATGTCCTCAGCGAAATGCAGCATGTCCTCGACTTCGTCGTAGTTGCCGTGGTGCACGCACATGGCCACGCCCAGCCGCAAACCATCCTGCCTGACGACATTGCGCATGCCGCGGACCGTGCGATGCCACATACC
>CP070685.1:1055310-1058305 GCA_020352895.1 Phycisphaerales bacterium | reverse complement strand
CCGGTGCACTTCGGGCTTGGAGACTATGACAGCGCCGACCGCGTCGTCGTCCGCTGGCCTTCCGGCATCATCCAGTATCACGCCGACATTCCGGCGGATCGCACCGTCACGTTCATCGAGGGGCAAGGCGCCTCCTGCGGCGACGTCGACGGAGACGGGCGCGTCGACTTGGTCGACTTCGCCACCTTCGCACTGTGCTTCAGAGGGGACGGCAACACGACTCGACCGGCCGCCTGCACCGACGAGGCCTGGCTGAGCTCGGACTGTGACGGCGACGGGGACGTGGACCTGCGTGACTTCGCCACTTTGGCGGCCAACTTCAACGGCTCCAGCGGCCTGCTCGACTGCAACGGCAACGCAATTCCCGACGAATGCGACCTGAGCTGTGGCCCCGCGGCAGGCCCCTGCGACCTGCCCGGCTGCGGGCAAAGCGAGGACTGCAACGCCAACGCCATCCCCGACGAGTGCGAACCTGCGGAAGACTGCAACGGCAACGACGTTCAGGACATCTGCGACATCGCCGCCGGAACAAGTGCCGACGACGACGGCGACGACGTCCCCGACGAATGCGAGGCCCCGCTGCGCTTCGTCCGGGCGGACGCCCAGGCCGGCGGCGTTGGCCTGACCTGGGCCACGGCCTTTAACGACTTGCAGGACGCACTTGATGCCGCGGCCGAATACAGCTCGCCGGTTACCGAAATCTGGGTGGCCGCCGGCACCTATACGCCGGACCGAGGAACCGGTAACCGCAACGCTCGCTTCCAATTGCTTGACGGAGTCACCATCTACGGAGGATTCGCGGGTGATGAGGACCCGGAAACCTTTGATCTCGACGAACGCGACTTCGAAGTCAACGAGACCATCCTCAGCGGCGATCTGGCGGGCAACGACGAACCCGATTTCACCAACATCCAGGAGAACTCGCGCCATGTCGTCGACGCATCCGGTACCGGGGCGACAACTATCCTCGACGGCTTCACCATCACCGCGGGCTACGCCGACGGTGCCGGCAATCCCATCTATGACGACAGCGGCGCCGGCATGTTCAATCGCCTCGGCGACCCCACAATCCGCAACTGCACTTTCGCGGCCAACTTCGCGCAGGGCTACGGCGGCGGCATGATGAACCACGACCGCTGCGATTCAACGTTGATCAACTGCTCCTTCATAGGCAACGTGGCTCAGGAAGGCGGAGCCATGCGGAACTGGATGAGCACCATCACTATGGTCGACTGCGCCTTCCAAAGCAACACCGCCCAGGACGGCGGCGCGATCTACAACTTGCGTACCAACGACGTCACGCTGACGAGGTGCAGTTTCATCCAGAACTCCGCCGGCGGCCAGGGCGGCGCCCTCCACAACGACTACGACAACACGCTGGAGATGACTCACTGCACCTCAGGACAGAACCTCGCCGAGGAAGGCGCAGCTCTGTTCGGTACTCGTTACAACCACCTAACCATCCACAATTGCTGCTTTCACGAGAACGATGCGACTTCGATCGGCGGGGCCATCTATCTGTTCATGGACAACACGGCTTCGTTGAGCCACTGCACCTTCGCAGACAACGTGGCCGCCAACGGACGGGCTATGGCCACCGACACCTATGCCGGCCAGGCAAGCAGCCAGGTCGAGCTCACCAACTGCATCCTGTGGAACGGCGGCGGTGAGGTCTGGAACCATGACGACTCCACCGTTGATATCGCGTACAGCGACCTGTGGGACAGTCTGCCGGGCCAAGGCAACATTTACGCGGATCCGCTCTTTGTGGACGGCCCCGCCGGGTCTTACTACCTCAGCCAGACGGCCGCGGGTCAGCCGCAAAACAGCCCCTGCGCGAATGCCGGATTCGGAATCCCCGTCGAGTGGGGACTGGAGCAACACACCACGCGTACGGATCAGGAAGTTGACCGGCAGATCGCCGACATGGGCTTTCATTACCCCGTCGTGGAACAAGACAGCGACCCTCCCCCAGAGGATGGCGACCCCGCTGAGGACATCGATCACTGACGCGACACTTCGTAGAAGGCAACCATCCTAAAAAAAGACCCTTGCATGCCTCCCCGGTCCCGGGCCAGACGGCACAGCGTTTCGCCCGAGGGCCGCGGGGGCCGGGGCCGTAGTCATTCCCTCTGCCGGTGAGGGCGACCCGGCCGCCAAGCTTGCCAGACGCGGCGATTTCCCCGACACTTCGCAGCACTATGAGAACCGTACGAACCGTGATCACACTATCGGCGCTGTTGTCCGCGGGGATCTGCGTATCGCTGGCCGGCGGTTGCACCAAGAGACCGTCGAAGCCACCGGTCCGCGACACCACGCTGATTCTGTCCCAGGCCCAGTTCATCAGAGAGGCCACACCCGACGGCAAGGGCAAATCCGTACCCGGGCCGGCCAAGCTGGTCTTTCTCTATCCCGAGGGTGACGCCTGGACGACCGAGGTGGTCGAAGACCCGGACGGCAACGTGTTCCACAAGGCCATGGCATTCGATCTTCCGGACCAGCAGCCCGGCATCCTGACCATCGCCGCCCACAAGGCGCCCAATCCCGCCACCATGAAGGTGTGGCGGCGGACCGCCGACGGTTGGGAAGGAGAGCCGCTCTGGTCCCAGGAATTCGGGGGCAAGTTCAACCGCTTCCGCGACGTCGAGATCGACGACGTGACGGGAGACGGGAAGGCCGACATCGTCGTGGCCACACACGATCAGGGCGTCGTCGCGGTCCTGGAAAGCCAGGCAGGCGACTGGACGCCGACGGTGATCGACGAGAAACCCGACACCTTCGTGCACGAGATCGAGATCGGCGATGTCGACGGAGACGGTCAGAACGAGATCTTTGCCACGCCCAGCGCTCCCAACAAGGCCGACGGCACCCCTCAGCCCGGGTGGGTCGTGATGTACAAGTTCGATGGCGAGTCGTTCAACCGCACCGATATTGAGCACTGGGATGCGCGGCACGTCAAGGAGATCCTCGTATCCGACGTACGCGGAACCGGACG
>CP070685.1:1052209-1055210 GCA_020352895.1 Phycisphaerales bacterium | reverse complement strand
GGGGGTCGTGTTCGGGAATTGGTCCACGGGTTGGCGGCGGCGGGGCTGTACTTGGTACTGCTGTATCTGGCCTGGCTGCTGACGGACAACGTGCGGTTTCGGGTTCGCCATGGGGCCAAGAGGCTGACGATGCGCCTGGCCGGCGTGCCGCTGACGGCCCTGTTGGTGGCGCTTGTGGAGGAGCTGTTGTTCCGCGGGATGTTGCTTGCGAACTTGCTGGAGTCCATTCATCCCGTCGCGGCCGTAACAATGGGGGCGGTTGTGTTTGCCGCTGCGCACTACGTTCGCAGCGTGAAGCGGCATTGGACGGTGGCCGGGCACATCACCCTGGGTGTGCTGTTTTGTCTGGCGTTTGTGATGACTGGCGCGTTGTGGCTTCCGGTGGGTCTCCACGCCGGGGGCGTAGTAGTGTTGATGGGGGTTCGGCCGTTCGTGCGCTATGTCGGGCCGCCCTGGCTCGTGGGGGCGAGCATCTTCCCCTATGCCGGTGCGCTTGGCCTCGTCGCATTAGTGCTGCTGACGGTTAACATGTGGTTGTGTTATGGTGTCTCGTCATGAGTGATGAAGGCCAAGCCATGGGCGTTGCGGTGGTGGGCGACGAAAACGGCCCGGAGACTGCGGCGGTGGAGCAGCTTCTTCGGCAGTGGAACGGGTGCAACGCGCGGTGGTACGCGCGGCGCGACCTGAACCGAGTGGACGCGGCAGTACGCGGGGATCATGTGCGCTGCGTCGTGTTTACGGACGTGGATGATCTGCTGGAAGAAGTGTGGGAAGGAGAGGTCGAGATCGACAGGTGGCTGGCCAAGGGCGTGCGGGTGGAATTCGCGAGGGGGCTGGGGGCGGATGCGAGTGCTCACGTGGAGTCCGTGCTTCGCAGTTGGCGTCGGTGGAACCGTCGTCGACGTCGTCGGCACGTGGTGGCGGCGGTGGTGTTGAGCGTGATGGCGCTGGTTGCGGCTTTTACGTTGAGCTGGGCGACGGCATGAGGGGCGGCGAGCCGCGGGAGAAGCGAAGGCAGCGTGGTATTGACCCGTCGAGGCCGGTCGTCTCAAATGCCTTCACGGATTGTCGGTCGAGCGTGAGAGAATCGCGGGGCGTAGCTCAGCCTGGTTTAGAGCGCCTGCTTTGGGAGCAGGAGGTCGCTGGTTCGAATCCAGTCGCCCCGAATCCGCAATTCTCTCCTGCAAGTAGGATTACCGCCATATTGGCTCCCGCTGTCCCTTCCGGTAAGCTTCTGGGCGAGGCCCTTGCGCCGCCGTTTCGCCGGTCGAACGCGTCCCTGGCAACGATGCGCTACCACCCGAAGGCGCGCTGGGTTGGAGCAAGGCTAGAAGGGAGGGGTCGGAGCCGGCTCCCATAGCAATGACGGGCGACGCGAAGCCTATTCCGTGTACGCGCATCCTGGAGGAGCAAGAGACGTGACCGAGTCAGATAGGGAGAAGGCGCGGCGGCGGCTATTGCGCCGTGACGAAAGAAACCCGCTCCTGCGAGCGCAGGACTGGCCGTATTTCGTGAATACTGTGTTCAACGCCGGCGCGACGCGAATGCCGTCCGGAGAAACGTTGCTGCTTGTCCGAGTGGAGGACTGCTCGGGACAATCCCATCTCACCGCCGCTCGGTCTGCCGACGGTGTCACGGGGTGGACGGTCGATCCGGAGCCGACCCTGGCTCCCGACGGTGATCAACACGACCAGGAACGCTGGGGCATCGAAGACCCGCGCATCGTCTGGGTACCGGAGTTGTGCAAGTACGCCGTTACCTACACGGGTTACGGCCCGGCGGGGCCGGGTGTCTCGCTGGCGTTGACGGAGGACTTTCGCAGTTTCGAGAGAATCGGCGTGGTCATGCCGCCGGAGGACAAGGATGCAGCGTTGCTTCCGGAGCGCATCGACGGCCGTTGGGCCATGATTCACCGGCCGGTATCCGTGGTCGGCGCGCACATCTGGATGTCGTTTTCGCCAGACCTGAAGCACTGGGGCGATCATACGCTGGTGCTGCGCGCCCGGCGGGGGCCCTGGTGGGACGCCCACAAGATCGGCCTGTCGCCACCTCTGATCCCCTGCGACGAAGGCTGGCTGATGATGTATCACGGCGTAAAGCCGACGGTCGCCGGCGCCATATATCGGGTGGGCCTTGCGCTGCTGGACCGCAAGAACCCGACCCGGTGCCTCCTGCGAAGCCATCGTTGGATGTTCGGGCCGGAAACGGACTACGAGCGGACCGGCGACGTGGCCGATGTGGTGTTTCCGTGCGGCTACACGTTGGGCGAGGACGGCGACACGCTTCACCTGTACTACGGTGCCGCCGACACGTGCATCGCCTTGGCCACGGGCAGCGTTCGCGAGATGCTGGCGTGGCTGAAGGAAGTTGGAATCCCGGCGGACCGCACGGAAGGTTGAGCGTCCGGCGGCGGTGAACCATACCGGCTCACGGTGCAGTGATGCGAATCGCAATGCTTGCCCTTGTTGACTGACCGCCTCGGTCTAATGTCTTGACTTTTCGTCCCGATCACTGTTGCTATCATGAATCGCGCATCGGGACTGACAACGAAAGACGTACGTTCGCCAGCCAAAGAAAACAAGCTATTCAGCAGGAGAAAGCATTGTGATCACACAGGACGGTCTGTCGTGGGATCAGTGAGCAGCCGCTCGGCCGGGTTGAAGGTGCACCGTACGGGGGTGGAACTCCGGGGAGACCCGACGCGCGTCATCACCAGGCTGTTCATCCCGGGGTACGAAGGCGCGGTGGATCAGATCTTCCGTCGTGTGGCCGGCCTCCAGGAGGACGAGGTCGCACGCTTGTTGATGCAGATACTCGATCGCTATGCGCCGCGGCACAAAGACATCCGGTCGGTGTTCGACCTCAACTTCGAGCGGGCGTACGTCCACACAGGCCGTGGGTCATCTGGTTCGCCGCAGTGTCGCCGCCTCCTCGGTGCGTACTTCACGATGGAGTACTCGCTTGAGTCCGTCGCCCTGTTCAATCCCAGCATGGTCCCCCA
>CP070685.1:1049068-1052109 GCA_020352895.1 Phycisphaerales bacterium | reverse complement strand
TGGTTCTCCTCAGAGGCACCGGCTCCAGCAACGCGTAGCCGGGCTCCTCCTTGATCAGGACCATGTTGTCGAACACGTCCACCAGGTAAATGCCCCAGTCATGGCGCGGCGTTGGTTTGGCTGACACGAGGAAGTAGTGCTCGTTCAGGGGAAAGGGGTGCAGGAACTTCGGCCAGGAGCCACCGGTCAGCCCATCCTGAATGATGGGCTCGACCTTCCTGCCATACCCCGGGATGCGCTGGACCACCCCGTCCGCTTCGCGTGTGCCCCGTGCGGGATCGAAGATAATCAACTCGCCCATTCGTGCCGGCGCATGGTGCCCGGTGATCGTGGCAACAACCTTTGAGGCGTGGCCGGGAATCGGGCGCGCATAGAAGATCGAATTGGGCCAGAAGGATCCGCTCCCGTAACAGGCGCGCTGATTTGTGCCATCGGGGTTGGTGGTGAACAGCATGCGTGAGTTGGAGTGCGGCAGGTCGGCGTACTCCCATCGCGAGTAAAGGATCCGCCCGTCGTGCATGACGGCGGGGTACCAGCTGTGCTCCTGATCGAAGCACATCTGCCGCATGGCGCTGCCGTCCGGATTCATCCGGAAAAGCGTGGCCACCGGCGCATTGCCACGCACGCAGGGCACGGCCACCATCCCCGCTGTGGAAGTGAACACGATCCGGCCGTCCGGCAGGTAACACGCATCGTAATTGTTGATCTCGATGTCCGTGGTCCGGGTCACCTGGCGCAGCCCCTGGCCGTCCACACCGATCTCAAAGACATGCCACGGCCCGGAGCCGTTCTGACTCGGCATGGAGAAGAGCATACGGTCCCCATCGAAGTGGAGATCCACCTCGCCGACATACTCTCCCCCTGCCGGGCGGAACACGGTCTGCAGCTTCTTTTCCAGCGCGGAAATCGACAGAATCGCGATTTCGTTGTCATAGCCGGTCTTGGCAACGCTGGAGTTGCTCTGCCAGTTCGCGGGCAGCCCGAGTCGGTTCGCCTTGCGCCGCACAATCAACAGCTTGTCGAACGAAAGGAGCGGATTGGCGAGCAGGGCCCTGCGCTGCAATTCGCCAGCCTCGCGGGACAGGCGGTCGAGGAGCTGGACGTCCGATCTGGTAGCTGCCTTCGAGCGCTCCGTGGCTCTTGCCAGGGCCTGTTCGATCCCCGTGAGCTGTTGCAGGAATGCCGGGCCTTCCCGGTAGCAGTCGCCAAAGGTGACGACCAGGTCCTCCATGGCGAGCCGCAGCGCGCGCCAGGGAACGGATTCTGCCCTGGCAATGGCTTCCTGCAGGCGCCGGGATCGGTGATAGATGGCGCGAACCTGCCGCAGCCCCGCATCGTCCGTCACGGTCGCGGCCAGATCCGTGGCTGCCTTCTTCAGGGCCTCATGCCGGTGGCTGGCCGCGGCGTACCGCAGCGCGAGCGCCCTGCGATCAGCAGGCAGCCAGTGCTGTTCCCAGATCCGGTCCTCCTTCTCCCAGGCCATCTCGCGCCGCGCCGGGGCATCGCGGAAATCAGACTCGATCCGCTGCCACACAATGTCGATCGTGTCCGCCGGCGCCGGCAGGCTGAGGACCTTGAATCTGGAGCTGCCATTACCACCCGCTGTCGCCGCGATTCCGACCCATGCCTCGAGCCGCTCGTAGTTCCCCTCGAGCCTGTAGCAAAGCCGACTCGGCGCGTGTGCCCACAGGCCGCGCGCAAAGGTACGATTCTCCACCTTCAACGGCTTCCCCCAGTTGTCTCGATCCGTGCTGAGCTTCCCCCAGCCGACCTCCACGAAGGCCGGTTTCAGGTCTGTCAGCGGGACGGTCTTACCCGCGGCATCGATCAGCACAGGATCCCCCCAGACCGCCTGATCCGCGTTGTAAGAATCACCACCGACATCGGCTTCCAGCCAGATACGATCCAGCCCGGTGATGGCGACCTCGAGGCGGGCCGGGGCCTGGCCGCCGCGCAGGACCTGGCTCACGCATTGCTTGAATCGAGATTCTCCAGAAGTGGACGCCACGTCGATCCCCTCACACGCGGACACCATGGTGTCCTGCCAGGTCGCCTTCTTCTCGCAGCCGCGCGCCAACGCCTTCTTCACCTGCAACTCACTCAGGGCGAAATCGTCGTCGGGAATCCAGATCACGTCCTCGGCATCCCCCAGCACTTCCAGTTCGACCAGCGAGGTCCAGCCGGTCGCACCGGTGGCAGCCTTCCCGGGGGAACCGGCCCTCGCGTTGTAGGTCGGCCAAAAGCGAAACTGAATCCAGTCTGCCCGGCCGGGCGCGAGCTCGCCGCCTCCCGGCGCACGGAACGACGCGTGGAATCCGCCGGTGTTCTGGCCGATGATCCTGGGGCCCGTGGTCAGGTCGGGCTTCTCGGGAAAGATGGGCCTGGTTCCCGGCCTGGCCGCGTTGTTGGCGAAGCGTACCTCGAAGTCCTGGTTGGTTCGCGCGTCCGAGTTGAAGGTGAATACGCCGACCTGGCTGATGACCCTGGGTTTGCCCAGATAGAAGGTCAGCACCGCCGGTTTGCCGCTGAAGCCGACGCGCCCCGCGCCCAGGCGAATGCCGGCCGAGCCGTCGAAGAGCATCGTCGCCCTGCCATAGGTCAGGCCGGCCGGGTCGACCACCTGGACACCGTCCCGTGCGAGCAGGTTCCTCCCGCGCAGGCTGGCGATGCGCTTATGGAATCTGGCGAAGTCGCCGTCGCTGTTAACCCAGCTTCGTTTCCTCATCACCGCGTCGAGCCCGAGCGCGGTGCAGGGAAGGACCAGAATCAGCATCAGAAACAGAGACACGATTCTGAAGAATTTGGGAAGCATACAATCAGCCTCCTTCGGCACGACAATCACTGGCAAACCAAACTGGAGTGAATCTTAACCTGACGCTGGCTCCATGGCCAGAGGGCTAGCATTCCTCCACGACCTTCAGCCCCATCAGGTGGGCTAGGTGGCGGATGCTCCGCGTGTGGTCACCGTAGTAGGCCACTCGGTGCAATGAGGCGTAGTAGTCCTTGGCGCTTGCGCCGAGCGCCCCGCCGCCCCAGTTGGC
>CP070685.1:1045924-1048968 GCA_020352895.1 Phycisphaerales bacterium | reverse complement strand
CCGGCGGAGCAGGCCGCAAGAATGTCATTAATCTCCCCGTCCGGCGCCTGGATGCCGAGCGCCCGTGCGTATCTTAGGAGTTCGCCGCGCGGGTCCCGCATCAGCGTCTCGTAACGTGAGATGGTGACGTTGACGAGTCCGCACCAATGCTCAGTCCATTCGATCCAGCGAGTGGTCCATCGCGCGATGTTATCGTCGAGCGAGCCGCCGAACTGCCGCGTGTACGAGACGAGGGCGTCGCGAACATCGCGGTACACGCAAAAGGTGTGGCCGCCCGGTTCGCCGGCAGCCGGGCGTGGCGGAGGGTCAATCAGAGCGGCGTAGCGGGCATCGAACTCGTGGGCCTTGAGGACGAGCGGCACCCGGGGGGCGCCCCCTCTCCGCGAGTACTCAGGGAAACGGGCGGCAAAGTCGTCGTAGCTCTGTGCCCAGCCTCCCGCTCGTGCTTCCAGGAAGCATTCGGCCAGCAAGCGGATCAAATTGTACTGGAGCGTCGAGCCGGCTCGCGGCATGCCCGCACAAAGGATCAGGGAAAAGCTGCGATCGGCGGCGCGGCCGGGAGGTCTTCGCTTCGGGCGAGCCCGAGGCGCGGCCAGCGTGGCTGCCGCGGCTGGCTCGGCGCTGCGGTGCGCGTCGTTCGACTCCGGCATCTTGCCCTCGATGGCAGTACTGATACGCGGGGTGCGCCAGTCCACCGCAAGCCTCCTGCATCAAGAGGACGCGTGGGCGCACCCAGACCGCACAGTCTTATCGGCCTTTTCGGGAGTGCTCTTGAGAGGGTCCGCGGGCCGGTTCCGGATGTCCAATGCTGAATCTGCTGCGCCCATCCGGCATGGGCATCCGGCTGCGTCGGGCAGGCTCTGCATCTCGCCCGGATCGAACCGCAGGTCGAGCAGCTCATACTGCTCGCGGGGCTAGGCGATGATCCTCGTTTGGGCCAGCATAACGCCGCCCAGAGGCCCCACTCATATATCCTGCTGCGGATAGGCCAGCAGGTCGGCCGGGGGCCTGCGGTCCGCCAGCCTTTTGCGAGCCTGGAGCCGGGCGTCGTCCACGCCGATCCCCGCCAGCCACCAAAATAACCAAATCGAAAAAGAAAGTTGGTAACGTCCGCGTCGCATTTACGGTTTACTTAATAGGAATCCCGCCCCTTTGGAAACTCGTTCAGGCTGTCAGCACTCCTGCAATCCGGACACCCCCCCTTTGACGGGAGGAGTTCCGTCGTGACGTCAGCCCGACCGTACTTCGTCTGCGCCCGCCGATCTCCGAGTGACTGGCAGGCCCAGTCACGAACGGTCAGATGCTCCTGTCGTCACCGGTTCGCTGCCGGCCGGAAGGCGGAAGCAGCACCCTGGAGGGCCTACCGGCGCCGCTCGCGCGAAAAAATTTAATCCGCCATGAATGACAATTGGGAGATCTTGTCGGCTTATTGCGCGGCGCCGCGTGTTGTCTTCGTGGCGCCCTCAAAGTCGTTTCGCTGTACTAAGCGGTCGCGGGCCCCTGTTGAGGCTGCCGCCCGAGGAATTCCTACCCGTGAGGGCCGACGTGTGATAAATGCCAAATGGGACTCTCCCAAGGCGGGCGTCTGCGGAGGCCCTCCCGTCAGGCGTTGCCGCACTCGGCATCCTCGAAGCATTTATGTCGCTGAAGTGCTTTCCGCTCCGCGCTGCGCTCACGTCATACAGTCGATCGGAAGAGAACACCATGCGCCCCAAGCCATGATGCTCGGGTTTATTTGGCACGCAGGTCGTTGCAGACCTGATTGTCCCATTTGCGCTCGTCGTAATGGCCCCGCCGGTGGTCGGTCCACCGAGGGCGGCGGCCGAAGGACCAGCACGGCACATAGTTCCCAAGGAGGACGATATCATGACACCCACCCGAACAACCTTATTCATGCTGGCATGGGCCTGCCTCCTGATTCCCCCGGTGGTGGCCCAAACGCCGGTGCCCCTGGCGGAGGATAACGCCCCAGGCTTCAACTGGGTCGATCCCCAGTTGCCACGGGCCATGCCCGTGCCCCGGGGCTTCCCGGTCACACACACCGAGCCCATCCAGGGCGCCCAATCCCGTTACACCTACACTCTGGAGCCCGTCGGCCCCGAGATCATTTTCGACCAGGCCGATCAGAACTGCGCCGGGCTCTACTATATGGACACCTATGCGAGCTCGATGGGCTTCTTGCGCAACGTCGATCCGCCCGGAGGCATCGGCGCCGACTACTGGAACGCCGACGGCATCGAGCCGACTGCGGCCTTCATCCAGACCGGGGCTCAGCATCTGTACTGGCTCGATCAGGTGTATGCCGACGGCAGCGCCATGAACGGCATCGACCTGAAGTACTGGACGTCGGTCTCCGGAGCCTTCGCCGACAACTACATCAGGGTCCACTTCCGCAGCCGGACCGTGCTGCCTTCGGTCGGCAACTACATCACCAACCCGGGTGAGTACAACATGGGCCCGATGCCCATCAACATTCACGTGCCTCCTGAAGCTCAAGATTACACGGCCTACTTCATCCGGATGAGCACGCCGAGCGCCGGCGACATCGCTCAGGGAGCCAGGCCCGGCTACCTGATCGCTGAACTGGTCGACCCAGCCGAGCCCGTGGACCTCTCCTACAGCAACCTGGTGGAAGGTAGTCAGACGGAACAATGGGAGCCCGGCTGGTTGCCCACCGGTACCATCAGGGGCTCCGCGTTTGGCGTCGCCATGAGCTTGAACGAAGGCTGGTTCAACGACGGTGATATGACCGACGATGAGAGCATGGGCTGGTTCAATGCCGGCCACGACCTGCAGGTGCTCGACCAGACTCTGGATGGCTTCACCTGGCTGGACAAGGACAGGGACCAGTGGACCGATCCGATCACTGGCGGAACCATCGGCACGATCTTCCACGGTGGCATGGCTTGTGCCCCGGATGAGCCGGACCCGTCGCCCGAGGCCAGTATGTACGTGATCCTGTGGGCCAGGGAATTCGGCCTGCCCGAACCCAACGACCAGTTCAACTGGAACGGGGACACCCTGCAGTGGGAAGGCATGGCCGA
>CP070685.1:1042770-1045824 GCA_020352895.1 Phycisphaerales bacterium | reverse complement strand
CTGCCGGGGGAGCACGTCATTCAGCCGACAGCACGGTTCGGACAGATTGTCCACACAGCGGTAAGCTCACCCGACGCCCGAACCGTGCCGGCTCCAATGCGATGGACCGCGCCAGGAGTATCCTCAGCCCTCGCGGAGGGTCAGGGGAACGACAGACGGCGATCATTCCCATTGTGCGGCCAGCTGTGGTTTCCGCGCGAACAGGATGCCCGATCACCGCCGTGGCCCCTTCAAGGGGCCTTCGTGATACCCCCGGCTTTGCCGGGGGAGCACGTCATTGCGAGGGATTCACGGCTCCCACGTCTCCTTGGTCCAGGCCATCTCCCAGAAGGCCAACTCGTAGCGGCTGCTCACGATGAAGGCGGCCTCGAGCCGCTGGCGGTACGCCTCAGGCGCCTCGTCAGCCAGCTTGTCAAGGAGATCGCGACACCACCGGCTCTGCCGGTGGTTATCAGTGCGGAGAGACCTTGAGCGAGGACTGGACCTGGTTCCGCCACAGCGTCAGCGCGACTGGCCCTGAACGGGACTGTCTCTTGAAGACGTCGGCGAAGGCCTCCAGGCTCTTGACCTCCTGGCCGTTGACGGCGCGGATCACGTCGTTTTTCCTGAGGCCGAGCTGGTGAGCGCGGCTGCTCTCGGGAACCTCGATCACCAGAACACCGTTTCTGTCGCCCAGGCCCACGGCGGACATCTCGTTGTTATCCTCGATGTTCTTGATTCTCGCGCCGAGCCAGCGGGCGGTCTTCGGGTATCCATAGCGCCGGCCCCATCCACCGCTGCGGATTCTCGCCGCCTCCAGCGTGCCGGGCAAGGGCGGGGTCTTGGTGAGCCTCTTCAGCGCCGGTTTCTTCACGCCGAATTGATCCATGGGGAAGTTCTTGAATCCTAACCTCAGCGCCGGCGAGCCCTCTTTGATGCGAAAGTCGCCGGCGACCGGATCGAGAAACAGTGCATCGGCGACGAGGGAATGCTTATCGCCCCCGAATGCGCGCAGCTTCTCTGCGGGATGGGCCACGACGCCCACCTGGTGTACGAGGTTGTAGTCTATCCGATCGCCCTGGTCGGTCTTTCGCATTCCGGCGGGGGCGTAGCGGTCCCGCCAGAGGATATTGCGCTGGAAGCTGGTGCGGCAGTCCGGGTACCAGACGTGGGGGCAGAAGGTGTAGTCGACGAGGATGTTGTTGTAGACCCTTCGGTAGTAGCCCTCGCGGAGCTTGATGCCTCCGGCGAGACAGAGGTTGTTGTAGAGCTCGTAGTTGCTGGAACCGTCATCGAGGTCGATATCCCACCCGTGGTCACAGCGCCAGCGATTGTTGCGGATGACAATGGTCTTGCGGCAGTCCCACGTGGGCATCTCGGGATACTGCTTGAGCCACTCTGCCGTCACGACGCGGTTGCGGTGCCAGAACCGGTCACGGCCCCAACTGTTGAACGACCCATGATCACCGGTCTCCTTGACCGTGTCGAACACATCGTTGAACTCGATCAGGTGGCCGCCGAAGGCTCCGTCACAGATGTTGATGCCGGCCCGGGGGCAGTCGTAGATACTGCAGTGCCGGATGGTAATCGACTCGGACATGCAAATGTTGACCCCCGCGGTCTGCTTCTCGACCCGGCCGTTGCGGTAGATCAGGCAGTTCTCCACGAGACAGTCGGCGGGGTAGTCGGGGCTCCTGGGGCCTGGCGTCTTGTCCATCTGCTCGAGTGTTTGGGTTTGATTGTACTCGAAGAGTGGCGAGCGCAGAGCCTTCGGGTCGCCGACGAAGCTGACCGCGTTGGCGCCGGCGCCCGCGATGTGGCAGCCGACAATCGCCACCCTACGGTTGTACATGTTTACAAAGACGGCGTTGCCGCCGACCTGGTCGAAAAAACAGTCGCGGATCGCGCAATCCTCGGCTCCGTTGAAGAACACCGCCCCGCCCCGGTAGGTCGTCCAGTCGCTGCGGAGCAGCGGCTCCTTGTTCTCCATGAAGGTCCGCGCTGTGTGATTGAAGGTCAGGCCCTGGAGCGCGATATGGCCGACCGGCTTCTCCCTGTCGCCCCGGAACTCGATCAGGTGCCGCAGGCGAACGGCCTCGATCCTCGCCTCGCTCGGGTTCACGCCCTTCGGCGGGTAGAAGTACAGGACACTCTTCTCTTCATCGAGGTACCACTCGCCGGGAGCATCGAGCTCTTCGAAGATGTTCTCCACGAAGCGGTACTTCTTATGGGCGCCCATCTGACGGTTGTTCTGCCAGCCCCCGACCATTTCCAGTCTGCCGGCGTCCTTTCTGCCGGTGATCTTCCAGTGCATGTCGCCCCACAGTGATCGGTGCATGGCGTGGACGAACCCGCCGGCCGGGTTTGACCACCGCTTCACACGATCAGGCGAGGTGCTCTGAGGGGAGAATCCCTGGAAGTACTGGGCCGTGGGATCGTAGTCGGGGAAGCGGGCCATGTGCTGGCGCTTGCCGTTGACAAAGAGCTGGTCGGACTTGAAGCCGGCCGGCACGTTCGCCTTGAGGATGCCATCCCGGTAGCGCTTCCAGTCGAGCTTGACGACCTGCCCACCGCTGATGATCACGTCCGCTCCCGGAGCCGCGGCGTACGTGATGGGCGCACCTTTGGCGCCGGAATCGGCTGTGGTGAAGACCACGGCCTCTGGCAGGTAGTAGGTCCCGCTTCGAAAGAATACCGTCAGCGGTTCATGGGTTCGCCGCGGATGCCGCCGCACGGCCTTCCGCGCGCCGTCCAAGGTCTTCAGCGGCCGGGCCTTCGTGCCCGGGTTGGGTTCATTGCCGTCAGGAGAAACCCACAGTTCAGCGCCATAAGACGACGTCCCGGCGACAAGAACCAACGCTGCGATCCAGAGTGCACGATTGGGTGTCATGAAATGCCTCCATGGGGAACAAGGATCCCCTGCCTCGTGGGCCGAGGGAATCCGTCCGCGTGGAATCGGACGTGGCCTGGCGGAGCTTCGCAGCTGATCGTGCCGCTTTTGACTCGACCCTTGAGCGTCTCCATACTCGGATCGTACTTCACTGAACGCGCCGGAGCAAGACGGACAGCGGCAAT
>CP070685.1:1039608-1042670 GCA_020352895.1 Phycisphaerales bacterium | reverse complement strand
CTAGGGGCAGGTTTCAGGGTTCGGTTTTCGGTGTTCAGGTTCCGACGGCGTTCGAGTTTGATGGGGGCGGATGAATCGAGGCGGCCGCGCTGCGGGGGAGTTCAAAGTAGAAAGTTGAAAGTGAAAAGTGCCGGGGGAGGCATAGGGCCGATAGTTGGGACGCGCAATTACCGACTCTGGAGATTCACGCGGACACTTCTTGCGCGTCACGTGTCGCGGGGCTGCGGAGGTACGATGGGCTTAGGCAGGAAGCGCGCATCGAACGGAGTGCCGCATTCCGGGCAGCGCGCTGTCGTCAGCCCACGTAGATCGTAGCCACACTCCGAGCACACGCGCCTGGCCCGCCGCCGCGCTTTGCGGCCACTTCCAAGGGCGATGTACGCCATCACAGAGATGAATGCCCCCAGGGTTGCCAGCCCAATGATCGGAATCCCGATCATTATTCCGAAGAAGCCCAGGATCGACGCGTGTCCGATCCCGGATATGGTACCGCCCCCTGCAAATACGGCGGCTGAATGGAGCATGGCGGCGCCCAACAGCCCAAGAAGAATGAAGGCGAAAACCACCTTCAATCCACGATTAACGGAACGCAGCATTTGCACTGCGCCAATGAAGACGAAGAGCCAGAAGAAGGCGAACGAGTTGATTTCCGGATCGAAGGCAGGCAGGCGGCCAACGACCCAACCGCTTAACCCCGCCACGGGTGACAACATCAGGAAGAGAATCCCCCATAGGCGCTCTCTTCGCATGCTCCTTGTTCGTTCCGGCATCGGCAGAGGCCTTTGATGGCTGTTGCCTGGCGTCTATGTGTCATTTGTCACCTTGCGGCGACCGGCGCATACCCTGATACTACCGACCGCCCTGCCCAAGTCCAGAAGATCACCCTGACATGTTTCTGCCCGCCAAGACAAGAGGTCGAAAGTGGAAAGTGCCGGGGGAAGGGAGGAGCGGCGGGTGCTCGGGACGTGTGCGCCTTCAGAGGCAGGAGATTCATCCTGACATTCCCTTTGTCGTGGGCACACCCTTTCCTCGCCGTATTATTGCTCCGGTACTCCGAGAGGCGGAGGGTCGCGAAAAAACGCTTCCAGTTCCCGGGCGCGCGGGTGGTCGATGGTGCGGAGCATTTCGGGGAGGTGACGGAGGAACCAGGGGTTCCGGCGGCCGTGGATGATGAGTTCGAGACGGCGCAGAGACTTGTCCGGCGGGGCGGCATCTACGTAGAGCCTGAGGGCTTCCAGGCGGACGGCATCCGGTGCCGAAGCGAGGTACCCCGTGAGGGCATACCGAACCGCGTCTTGGGGCCGGCCTGCGGCCAAGGCCTGCCGCCCCTCATGAATGAACGCGCGGACTACGGCGGCTATTTGTTCCAGCGTGTCCGCCTCGTGGTAGTACCTGAATAGTGCCTTGACACGGTACTGGCCGTGATCGGCCATTATCGCCGCTAGGGCGGCATCCTCGGATCCGGGCTCATCGTATGGCGTGGTCGGAATCGGTGGGGCGTCGCGGAGACGTTGCGCGAGGTCGGCGGAAGCCGGCACGGGGCCCTGCCTTGCATCGTGACTTTCAGACGCGTGCCACGGCGGCGGAGGCCAGCCGAGGTCCTGCCGCAGCGCGGCATCGATCACCTGGGCCTGCACGAATTCGGCTTCGGTCAAAGCGCGCGGGTACAGGATCCCGAATACTACGGAACGTCGGCGATCGGGGAACATACGAATCTCGGGCAGTGCCCAAGGCTCGCGGTCGTACAGGAGGATCAGGCAGTTGTCCTCGTCCCTCACTGCGTACTGCCCTTCCCGGGAAACAGGCCAGGGGGCGTACACATAGGAGCTATATGGGGGGTCATGATTCTGCTGGCCATCCTCTCGGGCGCAGCGATCGTTCGGCGACAGCAACAGTTCTTCGGTGATGTAATCGATTTCCAGCATTTCGCCTAGGGAGGATGGGAAGGCCGTATACTCTTCAGCGTAAACATACGCTGCATTAGCAATCGTGGCCAAGTGGGCGTGCGAAACGCCGGTCCCGTAGTAGTGACGAATGGAGCCGATGTAGGCTGCGGTCACGTACAGATAGACACACAATACCGCGACGGCGCTCAGTGTGAGGCCGAAGGAAGCAATGCGAGAGTACGCCCTCGCTTGCATGGCAGGCGCTGCTGCTCTGCGGATGAGTTGAATGCACGCCACTAAGAGCACCAGGACGGCGAGCCATCCCGGGGCCAGAACGGACCCGCCGTCAACGCTGTCCAGGAGTACGCTGAACACCACGAACGCGATTGCGGTGGCAAGAAGAGCGACGTATTTCGCAACGTGCATGTTCATTCGGTGGAACCCTAGGCATGCCGGGCAGCCCGCATTCCGAGAGCATCATACAATGGCAGTGAATTAGGAACTACCTGGCATCCCGGAGCTCTCGCCTTCGCCGTGGGGCTCGGGAGGTGTAGAGGAGGATTGTCCGCCGGGGGCGGCGGACCTACATGCCGGTGGAGCCAATGACCACAGCCGAGGGCGGTTGTGCAACATGCTCACAGCAGGGACGCACGTCCAAGGGCAGTCGGTATAATGCAGGGATGGCGCGAGCGGCGAAGAGGGATTCCACACGGCAGGCGGGGGGCGAGTTGCCGGCACATCCTCGGTTCGGGTTGCATGTTCCATGGCTGGTGATCTGCGGGTTTGCGCTGTGGGGGGTGCTGGCGGCCGTATCGAGCATGCGGCTCAAGTCGGTCACGTACGACGAGGTCGCCCACCTGACGGCGGGGCTGACCTACTGGCGCACGGGTGACTATCGCATGACACCGGATCATCCGCCGCTGGCCCAGTTGCTGGCGGCCGCGCCGCTGCTGGGTTTGGACATTCAGATGCCCTCGAAGGACGAGCCGAGCTGGCGGATGGGGTTCGTGTGGAAGTACGGGCGGGACCTGCTGAACCGGCCGAACAACGTGGAGGAGATGTTGTACCTCGGGCGGCTGCCGATGGTGGGGCTGTGGTGCGTCGGGGGGCTGGTGGCGAGCCTGTGGTCGCGGCAGATGTTCGGCCCGTGGGGCGGGGTGATCACGGCCGGGCTGT
>CP070685.1:1036430-1039508 GCA_020352895.1 Phycisphaerales bacterium | reverse complement strand
TGTTCGTCGGCAAGGAGGTCTTCATGAGCGGGCAGGAGATCGAATCCGTCCGCCGACACCTCGAGGAAACGGAGGAGAGCGGCCCCGACGCGCCAGACGTTCTCCGCCTCATCCAGTCCGAGCGCGAATACCTCAATCACGTCCGCCCCGCGCCGGACCGCTTCACACCCCAGGTCCATCTCTTCCCTACCCCCGGTCCCACGGCCGGCTCATGCAGCCTCCTGCTGGTCCCGCCCACGCGAACCATCGCCATCGTCGGCGACGCCATCCTCACCCGCGACCACCTGGAGGCCGGTGTCGTCTTCGAGCAGAGCCACGACGCCGAGGCCGCCAAGGATTCCCTCACTGAGTTGCTGGAGATCGCGGACGTCTTTGTCCCCGGCCACGATAACACCGTGGTCCCTATGCGATAGAGCTATAATCCGCGACCCGAGCCCAAGACCCCGGTGGCCATTCGTCCTTGGCAGCCAAACGCGGTAAAATTCACAGACGGGCCGCGTCGCCGGCGGCAGGTCGCGTGCCCGCCGGATGAGTAAACGCCTATGTCGCTCATCGTCATTCTCAAGCCGGGCTCCACCGATGAGACCATCGACCGTGTGTGCGGCCGGATCCGCGAACTGGGCCTGGCTCCGCACATCGCCCGCGGCGACCTGCGTACCGTGATCGGAGCCTTCGGTGACGAGGCCGTTCTTAAACAGGACAAGCTCGAGCAGATCGACGGCGTCGAGTCCGTAACGCCCATCACCAAACCCTACAAGCTGGCCAGTCGCGACTTCCACGCGGCCGACACCGTCATCGAAGTGCGCAACGTCAAGATCGGCGGCTCCCACGCAGCCATCATCGCCGGCCCCTGTGCCATCGAGAGCCGTGATCTGCTCTTCGAGGTGGCCGGTTGGGTCAAGAAGGCCGGCGCGGCCATCCTCCGCGGCGGCGCCTTCAAGCCGCGAACCAGCCCGTATGCCTTCCAGGGCATGGGCTTCGATGGGCTGAAGCTCTTGCGGGAAGCTGGCGACGAATTCGACATGCCTGTGATCACCGAGGTGATTGATTCGCGGGACGTGTCCCGCGTGGCTGACTACACGGACATCCTCCAGGTTGGCGCCCGCAACATGCAGAACTATCACCTGCTCATGGAGGTCGGCCGTACGGACAAACCGGTCTTCCTCAAGCGCGGCCTCTCCGCCACCGTGCAGGAACTGCTCATGTCCGCCGAGTATGTCATGAGCGAGGGCAACCACCGCGTCATTCTCTGCGAGCGCGGCATCCGCACCTTCGAAACCTCCACCCGCTTCACCCTGGACATCGCCGCCGTGCCCGTCCTGCGGCGCGAGTGTCACCTGCCCGTCTACGTCGATCCCTCGCACGCCGCCGGCAAACGAGATTTCGTCGCCGACCTGGCCCGCGCCGGCCTGGCCGCGGGCGCCCACGGCGTGATCGTCGAGGTGCACACCAACCCCGACAAGGCTCTCTGCGACGGCCCCCAAGCACTGCTACCCGTCGAGTTCACCACCCTCATGCAGCAGCTCCAGCACATCGCCACCGTCTGCGGAAAAAGCCTGTCGTAGCAGACGAGCACGATGATCCCGCTGTCTATCGCTTGGCTTGCCTTGATGTGCTGCCGCGCTACCGCGCGGCCCAGCTCTCCTCTGACCTTTCCCGGTCGCGGTGATGAGCTCTGACTGTTCACCCCGCCGGCTATGGCCCGCAGTCCGGGACCGTATGGCTGGATTGCAGACCGAACCACAAGGCGAACGTGGAGAAGTCGTTGAGGTCGACCTGGCCGTTGCCGTCCAGGTCGGAGCAGGCAAAGGTCTGCGCCCCGCAATTGGGGCCCGGCTGACTGACACCGAAGCACAGGGCGAAGGAGGCGAAATCGTTCAGGTCCACCAACCCTCCGCTGCCGTTGATGTCTCCGCAAACGCACAGCTCGAGGCCCGCCGCGAAGTCCGTGGTGTGGTCGACGTTGGCCCAGACAAACCCGTGCAGAGTGCTCGTGTTCCAGAAAACGCCGTAGTCGCCCAGATCTACGCTTAGCAGCGGTAAGATAGTACCCTCCACGGCAAAGCGATCCCCTACGGTCCCGTCGTGTCCCGGGCTGTTCACTGTGTTTTCCAGTGCCGCGAGGACCCACGCATCCGCAGAAGGATCATAGTGCGTCAGATCGACCGACAACGGATCGGCGCCCTCCAGATCAGCTTGCTCGAACGGTATCATCACGGTCATGAAGAACTGCCCGTCCTCGAGGGTGGTCTGGATGGCGAGCGTGGTGTCAAAAACCCCGTAACCTCCGGCGCCGGGATGCAACTCGTATGCATACTCGCTGACGCCGACCTGGGCATTATCCGGCCCGCCGACGTTGGTGATCTCAACGTGGGCTTCCTCGGTGGGATCGCTGCTGCCCTCACCAGGGTTCAGAACCACCGTTTCGCCGTTGTCCAGATCGTCGTCGAACGCGTATTCGTAGATCTCGCACTCGTCCGGGACGTCGTTGCCGTTGACATCCACACTCGTGCCCTCGGCCACGTCGCACTCGTCGGGGACCGAGCTCGCGTTGCAATCCTCGCTGTCGCCGCACCCGGGCACGTCGCAGGGTCCGCCCGCCACGCCGCAGTCGATGTCGCAGGCGTCGTGGATGTCGTTGACGTTGCAGTCCTCGAAGCAGGCCACCCCGTGTATTTCGTGCAGGATGTGGAACTCCGAAAGAGCCGGGATGTAGAATTCGCCCGTGACGTCGTACACCTCTCCGCTGCAGGTCCCCACGCTTGGCCCCGTGGCAGTTAAGGGCACGCTTACCTGATCAGAGTTCGATTCCACTTCGATCCACAGGTCGGGCGGAAGCGCCAACGGAGGGTCGGGTTCCAAGATAAGCCTGCCGCCGGCCAAAGGGGTATAGTCCAGGGGTCCGATGTTCGCGTACTCGGCAATCAGTCCTGCCGCCGGTGGAGGAACGGTGTTTAGCGGGTCGTTCTGGTAGAAACGCACCGTCAGGTAGTTGTCCGCCAACACATTGTTGCGGTACCAAAGGGTGTAGTCGCGAACCATGACCTGCCCGGGTGCATCCAGGTGCAGGTCCTGGGC
>CP070685.1:1033250-1036330 GCA_020352895.1 Phycisphaerales bacterium | reverse complement strand
CGCTGACAGACAGACGGGCTTCTTGTGGCCCCGGCTACGGACGGCTGGGGCGGCGCAAGGTCGCCTGTGAGATCGCTCCGGCACGGAGGCTGACGCGATGTCTGTGCCAAAACTCCGGTGCTCGCCGGCTGGGCCGGCCGCGCAAACCGCGCTGGCATGGAGGCCGAGTCGAACAGTATGGAGGCTGAAACATTGCGGGATGATTGCCGCCGGGCGTGATATTCTTGGGTACTTGAACTTGTGGACAAAGGCGTACCCTGATGACCCCCTCGCTCTTCGCGTTGTATCACGCCGCGCCGGGACATCCGCCGCCGGTTCCAGTCGGCGAGCCGGAGATAGCTGCCAACGGACACACGATAGCCAGGGTGCATGGTGCCATCTGGTACCGCTGCTCGAATGAATGGATTCAGCACGGTGTCGTCCGAAACAGACGGCCGGGGTCACGGAGGACCTCTTGCCTCCGGTGGCAGGATGCTCCGCCCCGCAGGACTGCCGCGAGGAGGTTGCCGTGATCGTCGATCCTGCTGATCGAGTTATTGTCAAGTGGGCCTTGGACCGGGCCGCCTCGTTCTACTACGCCAGAGAGCGCGATCTGCCGGAGCCGTGCCTGAAGGTCCAGTGCGGATGCGTCACGGCCTATTTCTGGCGCGGCCGGCTGGCGCGGCTCCAGGCCCACGCTGATTCGGGACTTTTCGATGAAATGTTCTGCGAGCTTGCGCAGTTGTTTGAGTTGTGCGGCCGCCCCGCGTCGTTCGTTGATGAGGCTGCCGCGGTAGTCGAAGGGCCCCGCGGGCTTCGGTTCGGCGGTCCGCCCACAAACTGATTCGGGCAACAGACTGGTCTGACACGACCGCGAAGGCCCGAACGAAAGCTTGATTATCCGAACCTTCCACTCGCTGCGGCACCCGTCAACCGCGCCAACACAATCAGGGTGCCGCATGCTCTTTTTATGGGACAATCCCTGCCGTTCGGTGCGCCGCTGGGCCGACACACCCGGCGCGCTCAACCCGACGTTCGAGCCCACGCGAGGGCCCGTGGACAGCGGTTCCGCCGGAGCGTAAGATCGGGATCGCCCATTCCAGGGGGATGTGCGCATGGATGGCGAGATCCGAATTCTGGTGGTAGATGATCATGCTCTGGTGCGGGGGGCCATCACCGACTGGCTCGAACGGGAACCCGGCCTTAAGGTAGTCGCGAGTGCGGCCAGCGCGGATGAGGCCATCGAGCAGGCCTTGCGCTGGCATCCGGATGTCATCCTCATGGATATCGACATGCCGGGGCTGGTCAGCTTCGGGGCGGCCCGGCACCTGGCGTCTCTCCGGCCGGAGAGTCGCCTCATCTTTCTCAGCGGTTTCACGAACGAGCGCTACATCGAACAGGCACTCGAGGTTCGGGCTCAAGGCTATCTCACGAAAACCGAGCCGCCGGAAACCCTGGTCGCCGCCATCCGTCGCGTTGCCGACGGCGGCACGTACTACTCGGAGGAGATCCGTACGAGAATCGTCACCGACGAGCACGGAGCCAAGCTGGCCGCACCTTCTCGATCCCGCACTTCGCTTCTGACGGCACGAGAGCTCGAGATGCTCCGCTACATCGCCCAGGGGTTGTCCAAGAAACAGATTGCCCACCTGCTGCATGTCAGCATCAAGACCGTCGATCGCCACACCGCCAATCTGATGGCCAAGCTCGAGATTCACGACCGCGTGGAGTTGGCCCGCTTCGCCATTCGCGAGGGGCTGGTCGAGGCCTGACGCTCCTGATTCGTCCTTCATTCCGGCCGCACGGCCACGCCTGCGTCACCGTTTCGGGGCGTCTGAGGGGGCTTTCCCCTCCGTTCTGAGGGGAGCTATACTCGCACGCGAGAATCACTCACCGGGTGTTTGATGGCGCGGGATCTTGACTGGAAGCGCGTTCTGTCCTGGGCCGGCTACGACTGGGCCAACTCCGCGTTCGCCACGACGGTGATGGCCGGTTTCTTCCCTGTCTTCTTCAAGCAATATTGGTCCGCCGGAGGCGACGTCACGCTTTCCACCTATCGCCTCGGGATGGCCAACTCGGTCGCCAGCATCCTCATTGCCGCCCTCGCTCCCGTGCTCGGCGCGTTCGCCGATCAGGGCGGCGCCCGCAAGAAGTTCCTCTTCTTCTTCGCGGCCATGGGCGTGGTCATGACCGGCTCGCTCTACTTCGTGGCCCAGGGAAGCTGGCCTCTGGCGGTCGGGCTGTACGTGCTCGCCGCGGCCGGATTCTCCGGGGGCAACGTGTTTTACGACTCGCTGATCGTCGCCGTATCTCGGCCGAAGAACGCGGACTTCGTTTCCGCCTTCGGCTTCGCCATGGGCTATCTCGGCGGCGGGCTGCTGTACGCCGTGAACGTGCTGATGGTGCTCCACCCGGGCTGGTTCCATCTGGCCGATGAGGCCGCGGCCGTGCGCGTTTCGTTCCTCACAGTCGCCGTATGGTGGGCGGCCTTCTCGATCCCCGTCTTTCTCTTCGTTCCCGAGGCGCCCGCTCCGATCGCACAACGGGGCCGGCGCGCCATTGCCGCCGGCTTCACGCAATTGCGCAACACCTTTCGCGAGATCCGCAACCTCCGCGTCGTCCTCCTTTTTCTCGTCGGCTACTGGCTTTACATCGACGGCGTGGACACCATCGTACGCATGGCCGTGGACTACGGGCTCTCGCTGGGATTCGACTCGGCCGGGCTGTTGACGGCCCTGCTTATCACCCAGTTCGTCGGCCTGCCTGCCACGCTGGGCTTCGGCCTGATCGGCGAAAAGCTCGGCGCCAAGACCGGCATCCTCATCGCCATCGCCACGTACATCGGCGTCACCATCTGGGGCTACTTCATGCGGAGCCGGTGGGAGTTCTATGCTCTCGCCGTGACCATCGGCCTGGTGCAGGGCGGTGTGCAGGCCCTCAGCCGGTCGCTCTACAGCCGCATCATTCCGCCTGACAAATCCGCCGAGTTCTTCGGCTTTTACAACATGCTCGGCAAGTTCGCGGCCATTATCGGCCCCGTACTCATGGGCGTTGCCGCCCGAATGAGCGGCAATCCCCGTGTCGGCATCCTGTCACTCCTG
>CP070685.1:1030060-1033150 GCA_020352895.1 Phycisphaerales bacterium | reverse complement strand
AGCATGGGCAGGGCGATGCGGTACCGGTTGATCTCGCCTTCGGTCACGACGAGGGGGGCCCCGTCGCGCACCAGGGCGGCGTCGAAGCTCGTCCCGCCCATGTCGACGGTGATGCAATCATTTCGGCCGTGAAGACGGACGTAACCCAGGCCGGCGCCCGGGCCCGCGGCGGGGCCGGAGAGCAGGGTCAGAGCCGGGCTCTTGCGGGCCACCTCCGGAAACATGACTCCGCCGTTGGACTGCATGATGAGCAGAACGCCACCAAACTGGCACTCGGCCAGCCGTGAGATGAGGTGATCGAGGTATGAGCACAGTTTCGGCCCCACATAGGAGCTGAGCACCGTAGTGCTGACGCGATCGTAGAAACGAACGGAGGGAAGCACGTCGCAGGAGACGGTCAGGTAGGCGTCGGGGAGTTCGGCCCGCACCAATTCGGCCGCCTGTCTTTCCTGCTCCGAGTTGGCGAACGAATTCATGAAGCAGAGGGCGACGGCTTCGATGTGCTCGTCTTTAAAGAGCCGGACAGCCTCGCGAACGTCGTCGAGATGCAGCGGCTCCAGTGGGTCCCCGCGATAGTTCAAACGTCCGCGCACGGGGCGGCGAAGATACCGCGGAACGAGTGGCGGGGCGTTAACGTAGCGGTTGTTGTACTGCTCCTCTCGAATCCCGCGGCGCATTTGCAGGGCGTCGCGCACACCGTCGGTGGTAAGCAGCCCCGTCCTGGCTCCGGTAAGCGTCAATACAGTGTTGGTGGTGACGGTGGTGCCGTGAACGATGGTCTCCACTGATCGGGCCAATTCGTCGAGCGACAGACCCATGCCGTCGGCGATTTCCTGGAGGCCGTTGATCAGGCCTATGGACGGGTCGGCCGGAGTGGACAGGACCTTGAAGACTGCCGGCTGCTCTCCAGGTCGCGTGACCAGGAAATCCGTGAAGGTCCCACCGACATCAATGCCGATTCTCAGTTTCATACTCGGCCCTCGGCGGCGAACCGCAGCCGGCGGCCCGCTTTGGCGCCGCTCATGAACGCTCTGGCGTTTGTTTCGACGAGGCCCTTCGGTATCCGGCCGGCGGCGCTGTTCCAGAAATCGTCGGCTGTGCAGGGTAAGGCTTCGGAGCCGAGCAGACAGCCCAGCATGATCATGTTTACGGCCCTGCCGGAACCGCATTCGCGAGCGAGCCGAGTGGCGTCGAGCGGAAACACCTGTTTGGTTACTGCGCGGATGCTTGCGACCAATTGATCAACGGCGGGGTATTTGGCCTCACCGTCTCCCAGGACGGTTTGTTGTCCGATGACAAAAGGGATGATCGGGGCAGTGTTCATGTAGACCACCGTGCGCGAAGACATCAGCGGCAGGGCGCGAGTCGTCTCGACCGGCTCGAGGCCGAGGACATAGTCGGCCCGGCCTGTGCCCATCACCGGGCTGATGCCGGAATCGATCATCACGGAGGAGTGCACGCTGCCGCCACGCTGGGCCATGCCATGCAACTGGCCGCTAACGACGTTGTGGCCGCGCTCGGCCAGGCAATCGCACAACAGCCGTGCGGCGGTCAGCACGCCCTGCCCACCGGTGCCGCTGAGTACGATCCGCCAGCCGGATTGACTGTGCCGGCCGTCGATCAAACGGACTCCTTTCTCTCAGTCGCCTGCACGATGGCCTTCTGCTTACACACGTAAGCGCATAGGGCGCAGCCGTCGCACAGTTCCTGGTCGATCGCATATTCGCCGTCGGTCACCAAGATTCCCGGACATCCCAACATGCGGACGCACAGCGTGCACGCATTACACCGCTCCCGGTCGATGATGAAGGTGGCTCGACGCTGTCCCTTTCTTCTCCTGCGTTCGTTGACGGCACAAGGCGAGTGGCAGACCACGACGTTCACGCCGGTGCCCTTGCGGGCCTTCCTGAAGGCGGCCAGAGCCGAATCTTCATCATACGGGTCGACGGAATAGACTTCGGTCACACCCAAGCCGCGTACCGCGTCCTCGATCGAGAAGCGCGGCGTGGCGGCGTCCGGGGCGTGTGATCCTCCGTGCGCGGCTGGTCGCCCTTCGCCGTCATGCGTGGTCAGGCTCGGCTGAAAGCCCGTCATGGCCGCCACATAGTTGTCCAAGATGACGACAGTGATGTTATCCGCCGCCTGAACCGCATTGGCCAGCGCGGGAAAGCCGCTGTGAAAGAAGGTGGAGTCTCCGATGTAGGCGACCGTACGTCGGCCGGTAAGCCGGGCGATGCCCGAAGCCTGGCTGATGGAAGAGCCCATGCAGAGCAATACGTCGCAGGCGTGCAGAGGCTGGCCGTAGCCGAGCGTGTAGCAGCCGATGTCGTTGCAGTAGATGGTCTTCTTACCGAACGCTCTTCTGGCCAAGTAGAAGCTGGCCCGGTGCGGGCAGCCGGGGCAGAGCACGGGCGGTCGCGAGGGCAGTTCAGGGACGGCCACGGCAGAACGGTCCCTCTTCTCAAGCCCCAGGTAGTCTCTCATGGCATCCTCGACGAGATCGGGCGAGTACTCGTATTCGACCGGAAGATGCCCGCTGTGCTTGCCGTAGACGGGGATCTGTCGGCGCTGCCGGAAGGCGGCGAGGCTAACCCAGTCCTCGACGAAGGGAGTGAGCTCCTCCACCACCAGTACGGACTCTACCGCTTGAAGGAACTCGGCAAGCACCTTGTCCGGGATGGGATAGGCGCCGATTTGCTGCAAGGTCACCCGATCGCGCAGGCCCAGATCGTCGATGACCTGAGCGGCATAGGCGTACGACACGCCGCTGGCGAGAATGCCCTTCTTTCCGTCGCCGGTTCGCGGAAAGAATTCGCTCTCCTGTAACAACCGGGCGGCCTCTGCGTAGCGCTCGGTCAGCTCTTTGCGCATGCGCCGGGCGTTAGAGGGAATGGGAACGTATCGCGCCGGGTCCTTGGTGAACTCGATCGGGTTCCTCTTGTCAGGCAACGGGCCGAAGGTAACGATGCCACTGCTGTGACATACACGCGTCGTGGGGCGGATGATCACGGGTAAACGCGTTTGTTCTGAGAACTCAAAGGCGTATCGCGTCATTCTCCGGGCGTCCTCGGGCGTGGCCGGATCGAACAC
>CP070685.1:1026868-1029960 GCA_020352895.1 Phycisphaerales bacterium | reverse complement strand
TGCCCACCATGCACGACGAGTGCGAGAAGATCGCCCGGCGCTGCGCCGCCGACAACGCCGATCATCTGGCCTTCCTGCTGCAGCTGTGTGAACTGGAACTGATCGACCGAGAACGGCGGGCGGCGGATCGGCGGCTCAAGGCCGCCAAGTTCCCCACCATCAAGACCCTGGAGACGTTCGACTTCAAGGCTCAGCCGTCGGTCAACAAGCCCCTGGTCACCGAATTGATGCGCTGCGGGTACCTCGACCAGCGGGTGAATCTGCTGCTGGTCGGCAACACCGGGACGGGCAAGACCCATCTGGCCACCGCCCTGGGCGTGGAAGCGTGCAGCCGCGGCAAACGGGTCCGCTTCCACAAGGTCATCGAACTGGTCACCTAGCTGATCGAAGCCCGGGAGGAGCGCCAGCTGAGCCGCATGAAGACCCAGTTGGCCAAGCTGGACCTGTTGATCCTCGACGAACTCGGTTACGTCCCGGCCAGCAAGCTGGGAGCCGAACTGCTCTTCGACGTGATCAGCACCGCCTACGAGCGGACCAGCGTCATCGTGACCACCAACCTGCCGTTCGAGAACTGGACCGAGGTGCTCGGCAGTGAACGATTGACCGGGGCCACGCTGGATCGGCTGACCCATCGCTGCCACATCATCGAGTGCAACGGGGAGAGCTACCGACTCAACGATGCCAAACGGAGACGGTCAACTCGAAAGCGTGGCGATCAGGCCGGAAGTCAATCCTGAGTCGCAAGGAGGAGAGATGACTTCGTTCCCTTGGGGGACTCTGTCCCCCAAACCCCATGGGATTTATCGCTTTGAAGTCCAAAGCTGCACCGGTAAAGAGCAGGCGGGGTCATCAATCGGACCCCGCCGTGCAGCTTCGGACGCCCAGGCGGCGCTCGGGTTGCTTCCCAGCATTGCCCTATCCTCCGCCTGGACAGGCTTATTGTAGATCTGATCAGAAAAGAGTCCAGAGGGAAGTACGAACACAGCGAACTTGATCTTCCTCAGAGGATCATGTACTGAGCACGAACCTGACATCGGGCGCTACGTTCTTCGGCCGCCCAGCGCTACGAAATCTAAACGCCATTCACACACCTCCTGGTTGCGCCGACTGGTCGGCGGATTGCTCGTCGGCCGCATCCGGGTCCATCATGCCGTTGTCGGTTGGATAGCGCCAGCCGGGAAGTTCGGTATGCAGGCAGGCGTAGTCCATCTTGGGAGCCCGGGCGCCGCGGTCCAGCAGGGCGAGCAGGCCCGTGCTCACGAAGGGATTCTTCCTGGGATTGAAGACCTCGCCGGTCTCCCTGGCCAGGGCCTCGTCGTCGCGGCCGCGGGCCAGTTGTTTTTTGAACAGGGCCCGCGAGTAAGGGGCGTCCTTGGCCATGAGGCGGGCCCGCTCGTAGCCGCGGCGGAGAGCCTCCAGCTCCTGGTCGAAAACACCGTTGCTCAGGCCGACCTGATAAGCGCGGTCCGCGGTCATGCCCTGGTCGAAAAGTTCAAAAATAATCGAATCACCCATGCCGAGCCTCTGACACTCGTTTGCGGCCCCGAAGCCGCCCAGGATGGCATAGTCGAGCTCGGGCTGGTTGTAGGTGTTCTTCGGCTGCCAGTTCGTCTGGCGTTCGAGCGTATCGAAGACGAAGCCTTCGGCCCGCACGTCGTAGCGAAGGTCGAGAAAGTACGTGAACTCCGCTCCGCCACCCCACTTCTCGCCAAACACCCCGATGGTGGCCGCCGGGCTTCGCTGAATCAGGCGAAACAGGCCCATGCCGTTGCGGGTGAAACCGGCTGCCTCGGCCTCACTCAAGGGGACGTAGCCCTTGCTGCGTTCGAACCAGCCGCGGTTAAACTCGCGGGCGTCGGCCCCGAGCATGCGCATGCCGGTGCCGCCGGCGGTGAACAGGACGGCTCCGCAGCGGCCTTCGCGGTGCAGCCGGAGGACGCGGCGGGATGCGTGGGCGAGTTGGTCCAGGGCGGCGCGGTTCCACACGTTGCCGCGGAGGGGATTGTCAAACACGATGCTGCACACCCGGTCACGCGACGAGGGCTCGCAGAACTTCAGATCGAGATAGCAGCCTTTGTGCTGGCCGGTGTCCAGGTCCAACTCGGCTACCGGCGTGCGGTAGTATTTTCCATATCCGAGCAGCCGGTTCAGGTTTCGCCGTTTGAGTTCGTGCAACAGGCATGGCCGGCCCTTGCGCGGTCCGCTCTCGCCATCCACATCAAGTAAGTCGGCCATATGCGGGTCATCGGCGTTCTCGGCGCGGGCACGGCGAACCAGCTCGATGAGGCCGTCGATGGTCAAGTGGGAGATGAGGGCGTCAATGGCCTCGATGATGCCTACCTTGAAGCGCAGCCCGGCCCGCGTGGAGATGTTGATCTGTCCGGGCGTGGCGATGCGATCCTGGATCAGGTCCAGGACATAGAGGAAGATGGGCAGGGCGTAGCGACGAAAGGCACGGCCGCCGGCGTCGTCCGCACAGGCGACATGCACGAGAGATTCGGCGCTCTTGATCTTGCCGGCGCGGCGGTCGCGCTCGGCGGCTTCGTAGTAGGACCAGAAGTCCTTTCGGGAGATCTCCCCGATGGGAACATATTCGCCGGTGCGGGCGTCGAAGACGCTTTGGGGCGCTGGACGGTCAGACTGGCTCCACGCGTAGAAACCTTTTCGGGCCGGAGCGTTGACGCCGGTCAGGCCATCCTTTTCGAGCCGGGCGATCCAGTCCGGGTAGTGCTTCTTATTGCGATCGTAGAGGCATCGCAGGCGGTCGGTCTCGGGCAGGGCCTTGCCCATGTGCCGGGACGATTCCGTGTAGGGCATGTGGCCTGTCTGATCGAGCACGGTGAAGGGGTTGGCGGTGAACAGCTCCCACAGCCCGCCCAGTTGAACGATATCCTGACTGGTCTGGACGTCCCAGGAGATGATGGCGGCCATGGCCTGGAAGATCGGGTCGGTGATGTAGCCGTGGTGGTCGACAGGCAGGGCGATGACGGTCTTTTCGAGGATCTGGTCGGCGAAGACCGTTCCGAAGGCGAAGGTCTCGTTGGAAGCGAACTTGCCCTTCATGACGTCGATGAGCCGGTTGGCCTCGAAGG
>CP070685.1:1023656-1026768 GCA_020352895.1 Phycisphaerales bacterium | reverse complement strand
TGACGCCCCAGCCGTACCGCTCGGCGGCGCGGAAGCGGGCCATGGCCGCGTCGAGGTCGTCCCCCGCAAGGGCGTCCAGGCCGAACAAAGGTGTCAGGAAGGCCGCGCCTTCGCCCTCGCTTGACCTGCGAGCTCAGAGATAAGAAACACCCCACGCACGCCGAATCAGCCCCCTTCGTCGATATAACCCAGATCCCTCAGGGCGTCGCGCAACTCGGGCTCCAGGTCCTGCCCCGTCCGCGTTCCGGTGGCCTCGTAAGCCGGGACACGTCCGAGCCAGTCGTCGAGATCATGCCGCAGACTCGCCGCGATCTCCGGAAGTTCGCCGATCAGGTTGCGTGTCTCGCCCGGATCGGCGGCCAGATCGAAGAGCTCATCCTGCCCGTCGGAGGCCCGGATGTACTTGTACCGCCCGTCCACGGCCGCGCGCAGCTTCCGACGGAAGCGCTCCTCCTCCAATTCCGGATCGCGCCGCTTCGCCCAGCGCAGCCGATGCTCGTTTGTGCCGGTCTGCTCCCCCACCACGACGCGCCCGGGATCGTCGCCGCCCTCGAGGTCGCGCGATGGGGAACCCGCCGGTTCCTCGAATCCCACACCGGCCCACCGCAGGATCGTCGGGAACAGATCCGACACCAGCACCGGCTCGCGAATCCTCTCTTCGGCCGGAGTCCGACCGTCGCGAACCAGCAGCGGCACCCACACCAGCGTGTCATACACGCAGGACTCATGCGCCCACTGATCGTGCTCGCCCAGGGCCTCGCCGTGGTCGGACACGAAGATGACAATGGTGTTCTGGCTCAGCCCGCGCTGTTCGACCGCCCGCAGCAACTCCCCCATTCGCGAATCGAGATACCACACGCATGAGTCATAAAGATCGCTCAGCACGCACTCATCCTGCTCGCTGATGCACTCGTTGTCGAGGAAGTTGTAACGCGCCGTAAGCACGTTCACGATCGGCCCGTATACCTTCCGCCGCAGCATATAGCTCCGGCGCACGCCCGCCGCGTCCAGAAACTTGCGGCGCGCTTCGGCCGGCGTGTCATACGGAAGATGCACGTCCATGTAGTTGAGAAACACGAAGAACGGCCGATCGCGATTCGCGCGCCCGTCCACCCATTGCGCGAGAAGGTAATTGTTTAGCGCGCCGCCCAGATCGCGCTGGAGCCACGGTAACGGCGGGACGATCCCCAGCCGGTCACACCAGCCCTCGGCGAACGACTTGGCCAGCCGCCGGACCGCGTGCACGTCCACGTCCACCGCAAATCCCTGCGTCATGTTGAACCTGGGATTGACCCACGGATTGTTGGACAGGCAGACCGTCCGGTACCCAGCCGCGGCGAGCAGTTCCGCCAGCGTGTCATATTCGTCGTCCAGAACCATGTGGTCGTGATTCATGCCGTGCGTGCGAACCGCCAGGCCGGTGAACAGCGACGCGTGCGACGGCACAGTCCAGATCCCGTTGGGTACGGCCCGCTCGTACAGGGTCGCCTCCGCGGCAAACCGATCCAGCTCCGGCGTCGTTTGCCGCAAATAACCGTAACAGGACATCCGGTCCGCCCGCAGCGTGTCCAGCATGACCAGCAGAATGTTCGGCCGGCCACCGCTACCGCCGCCGCCGGCCGGTCGCGCCTCCGGGAGGCGATAAACGCCAGGACCAGCAAACGGCGTCCGTACCATCGCCCCCACAGACACGCCCGTCGCGACCAGGCAGCACACCGTCAGCACGTGCAGCACCACGCGCATCCTGCGATACTGCCGCGCCCGCGACGTGAACGCACGCAATACAAGCCAGAGCACACACCCCGCAAGCAGCGCCCCCACTGCCGACGCGGCAAACCGGAGCCCCGTCAGCTTCTCCACCAGCATCAAATCCCCCGGCGCAGCCAACACTCCCCCCACAATCACGAGCAGGCCCGCCTGCACGCCTTCGACAGGTCCCAGCCGCCGAGCCGCCCCGGGGCGCACGAACACCACCGCGAGCGGAATCGAGAGCACAGCCAGCAGCGGAACCCACAGGACCAGATGGGTGGCCACGAAGCTGCCCACCGCCCCCAAACGAAGCGGCAAGCCGGCACCGGCGGCCCCCGCCAGATGCGCGGCCACCTGCGACTCGGCCACAGCCCCCAAGACGCCGCCGACAATGGCCACCTGAATCCCGGACAGCAGCGTCCGCACGGAGGACTGACGCCAAGCACCCCCGCGCGGCGAGGAAGGTAGAGCAGCCCGGGTGTCTTGCGGATCGTTCATGGCCGTTCTGCAGGATAGCCGACGCCCGTCTGCCCAACAACGGCGGGCTCGGAACAGACACGCGCCTTGCTGTCTCGTTTCCCACGCAACAGTAGAAAAGACCGTTCGCCCGCCCCGCGTCTCCGTGGTAAGCTATGTGCATCCCCATTCCTGGAGGTCGCCATGATGTACGCACGCCACGTTCTTCTATCGGTCCTCGCATCAATCACTCTCGCATCAGCGATGACGGTGCCGGCCGCCTGTGCCGGCCCGGATGAGTCTGTCCGCCCCGCATACTGCGCTGGGGGCTGGTACCCGGCGGACGCCACAGAGCTGGCCGCGCTCGTGGACAAGCTCATCTCCGAGGCCAAGCCACCCAAGATCGACGGCAAGCCCATCGCCATCATTTCTCCGCACGCCGGCTACGGCTTCAGCGCCCCTACTGCCGCCGCAGCCTACGCCAGCCTGCGCGGCCACACCTACAACCGAGTCATCGTCATGGCATTCAGCCATCGCTACGCAGGCGCCTACCACGGTGTCGAAGTGCCTAAAGACATGACCGCGTATTCGACACCGCTGGGCAGCGTCCCCATCGACCGGGCCGTCTGCGACAGTCTGCTGGGCAAGGACGGCTTCCTCTCGCGGCCGGGCCTTGACCGCAATGAGCACTCACTGGAACTGCAAGTGCCGTTTCTCCAGAAGACCCTCGGGAACTTCAAGCTGGTTCCGCTGATGGTCGGCCAGATGACACCCAAGGAATACGCCGCCGCGGCCGAGGCTATCCTGCCCTATGTCAACGACAACACGCTGCTTGTGGCCAGCAGCGATTTCACCCATTACGGCAGCCGCTTCGACTACACGCCGTTCCGGTCCGACGTGCGTGAGA
>CP070685.1:1020406-1023556 GCA_020352895.1 Phycisphaerales bacterium | reverse complement strand
CCATGACGTTACCGCGACACATGTGCCTCGGCCATCGGGGGCGGGGTGAAAATCCAGCGTCCTATCGCCGTGAGTACCGATCAATGAAATCCTTGATGGCCGTCTGCATCAACAGGACATCGTCCCCTTCAGCCCCATGCCCTACGTGTACGGTCTGGGCATCTTTGCCCTGCCCAACCTGTACGTGGCCGGGGCGGTCTTCTTCGCCGTGGCCGCCCTGACGCGACGAGCGATCTACACCTACGTAGCCCTGGTGGCCTTCTTTGTTATGTGGGGAACCTCGCAGGAGTTGCTGCGCGACCTCGACAATCGACACCTGGGCGCCCTGCTGGATCCCTTCGGCCTCAGCACCTTCGCCCTGACCACGCGCTACTGGACCATCGTGGAACGCAACACGCAGCTCCTGCCCATCGAAGGCAATCTGCTGCTGAACCGCGCGCTGTGGATCGGGGCGGCGAGCTTGCTTCTGTGGTTTACGCTCCGGCGGTTTCGCATGTCCGTGGAGCAAGGCGGCAAGCGGGCCGGTCTGTTGCGGGCCGAAGCTGCATCTCGCGGTGAATCCGAGGGGCCCGACCGAGCGGCCGAGTCTCTGCCCGTCGTGACCACGCGCTTCGGATCCGGGACGGCTGCGGCCCAATGGTTCGAGCAGACCCGCCTCGAGGTTCGCAGCGTCCTGTTCAGCCTGCCCTTCTTCGTATTGATGTTGTTCGGGCTGCTGAATCTGGGAGTGAACCTGATCATGAGCTACGAGGGAACGACGTCGTACCCGCTGACTCGGAGGATGATCTCGGCCATTGAGGGCGGCTTCGAGTTGTTCCTGTTCATCGTCATCGTGGTCTACGCCGGCCGGCTCGTGTGGAAGGAGCGGCAGGCGCGGATGCACGAACTGTACGACGCGTTGCCCGTTCCCGACTGGGTTCCGCTGACAGCCAAGCTGGCCACGGTCATGATCGTGACGCTGGTGGCCGCGCTGCTGGCCGTGGCGATGACAATTGGGTATCAGGCGGCCACCGGCTATCTACACTTCGAGCCGGCGCTCTACTTCAAGGGCCTGTTCGTGCTCCTGATGAGCGAATGGCTGCTGCTTTGCGTGCTGGCCGTGTCGGCCCAGGTGATCACCAATCAGAAGTTCGTGGGCTTCCTGGTGATGGTGCTCTACTTTGTGGCCATGGAGGTGTTCCCGCTGATCGGATGGAACCACCATCTGTACCAATACGGAACCACGCCCACCGCACGGTACTCAGACATGAACGGGTACGGCCACTTCGTAACCTCGCTGGTATGGTTCAACGTGTACTGGTGGCTGCTGGCGGCGGGGCTGGTCGTGTTGTCCGGGCTGCTGTGGGTTCGGGGCACCGATAGCCGGCTGGGGCAGCGGCTGCGCCTGGCCCGCGAGCGGCTCACGCGCGGTCCGCGCGTCGTGCTGGGCGTGGCGGTCGTGGGCTTCGTGGTCGTAGGGAGCTGGATCTTCTACAACACGAACATCCTCAACGAATACGAGACGAAGGACGACCGGAACCGGCTGCGGGCCGAGTACGAGAAGCGGTACAAGCAGTACGAGGGACTGCCTCAGCCATACGTGACGGGGGTCCGCATGGAGGTGGACATCGACCCGGAATCGCGCCGGGCGGACATTCGCGGCGATCTGCATCTGGTCAACAAGACGGCCGAGCCGATCGAAACGCTGCACCTGCTGCTGAATCCGGAGGTCGAAGTAAACGAGCTCAGCCTGCCCGATGAGCTGCTGGAAGTGAACGATGAGGAAGTGGGCTATCGCATCTACCGGCTCAGCGAACCGCTGGACCCAGGAGCGCCCTTGGACCTGCGGTTCGACCTGAGCGTCATCAATCGGGGCTTCGTCAACCACGGATCAAATGACCATATCGTCCGTAACGGGACCTTCTTCAGTAGCTCGCACTGCGTACCTCGTATCGGGTATGCGGCGGGCAAGGAACTCATCGACCCGGGTGACCGGAAGGATTTCGATCTCCCGACCCGGTCGCGGATGGCCGCCGTGGACGACGCGAAAGCGCGGCTTCGCAACCCCTTCTCCCACGACGCCGATCGCGTGAGCTTCGAGGCGGTGATCAGCACCAGCCCCGACCAGATCGCCATCACGCCGGGGTATCTGCAACGCGAGTGGCTGGAGAACGGCCGGCGCTTCTTCCATTACAAGATGGATCAGCCCGTGTTCAACGATTTTGCTTTCCTGTCCGGCAGGTTCGAGGTGGCCCGCGACGACTGGAACGGCGTAGAGATCGCCGTGTACTACCACAAGGACCATTACTTCAACGTGAACCGGATGATCGAGGCGGTGAAGAAGACGCTGGAGTACTGCACGGCAAACTTCGGCCCGTATCCGTACCGGCAGATGCGCGTGATCGAGTTCCCGCGTTACCAGACATTCGCGCAGTCTCTTCCGAACACGATCGCGTATTCGGAGAGCGCCCATTTCGTGGACGACATCCGCGACCCGGATGACATCGACATGGTGTTTTACATCACGGCCCACGAGACGGCCCATCAGTGGTGGGGGCATCAGGTGTGTGGCGGCAATGTTCAGGGCTGGAGCCTGATCATCGAGAGCCTGACGCAATACTCCGCGTTGATGGTCATGGAGAAGGAGTACGGCCCCGAGCGGATGGACAAGTTCCTGGCGCACGAGCTCGACCGCTATCTGAGCCTTCGGGCAGACGAGCGCAGGGAGGAGATGCCGCTGATGCTGGTCGAGGACCAGGGGTACGTCCATTATCACAAGGGGAGCCTGATCGTGTACGCGCTGCGCGACTATCTTGGCGAGGAGGCGGTCAACGCCGCGCTGCGCAAGTACCTGCAGGCTACGGCCTTTCAAGACCCGCCTTACACCAACTCGCTGGAGCTGCTTGCGTGCATCCGCGAGGTCACGCCGGACCACCTGCAGTATCTCATCGAGGACATGTTCGAGACGATTACGCTGTACGACAATCGGACGGAGGAGGCCACGTTCACGCGCACCGACGACGGGCGGTACCGCGTGCACCTGGCCGTGCAGTCGAACAAGCTGCGGGCCGACGGGCACGGGGCCGAGACGGAAGTCGAGCACAACGACTGGATCGAGATCGGCGTGTTCGGACGGGAAGAGGGCGAGGGGGCATCCGAGGAGGTGCCCAT
>CP070685.1:1017141-1020306 GCA_020352895.1 Phycisphaerales bacterium | reverse complement strand
GGTTGGCGGTGTCGGCGCGGATGAGCCCGTCGGTCAGCTCCCGGCGGAAGTCCTCGATGGCCCCGTGGCGGCGGACGGACTGCGTCTGCGTTACACGCCGCGGTGACTGGAGGGTGTCATCGATGGCGTCGGCGTTGCGATTAGGATCGCCGACTGTGAGTCGTTCCAATTCGGCTAGCAGGGCGCTCAGGTCAGTCTCCGGCTCACTCATGGTTGGTCTCCGGCTGCGCGGCGGCCTGCTGGCGCGCCGCGACTAGGCTGTCGAAGTAACCGCGAACTTCGTCGCTGACAGTGAGGGTGGCGATGCCGACACGGCGGAGGCCTGTAGCGATTTCACCAACCGCATCGAGGTTGTCGAGGGCGTTGTGGCAGCGCTGATGCTCGGCTTGCTGGTCGGCCCAGAGGGCGTCGAGGGCTTCGGTGAAGTCGGCGGTGTGTGCACGGATGGCGTTCTCGTCTTCGATGTCGGCGCGGAGACGGGCGACGAAGGCGCCGACGGCGGCATGTTGTCGGCCCCGGTCGGCCTGATCGATCTCGGCGTGGTATTCGTCGAATGCCAGGCGCAGTTGAGCGGCGGCGACGTCGAGGGCGTCCGCGGCGGCCAGTTCCACGCGGGCATCGCCGCCACAGCCGGCCAGGGTGCTGCCAAGACAGGCCGAGATCAGGACGGCCGTTTGCCAACCGGTTGATGACCGTAGCCGGGTTTTGCCTGCGCATGTTGGGGACATGGCGCTTGACCTCGTATCGAGGGGGCCGCGCATACATGGATTCAGTTACAAGCATGGACCCGGTGTTCAGGGACGCGCGGGGCCTATGGAAAGGCGGCGGGACGATCTGCACTCACGGCTTGCGGGCGAAGATACAGTACTGGGCCCCGAAGGGAAGATGTTCCATGCGTGGTTCGAGCGGGCGCAGGTCGGCCAGCAGGCGCGGGAAGATGAAGAAGAAGCGCGCGGTCAGGTCGACGAAGCCGGTGCGGCGGGCGCGGCGGGCCAGGCCGTACGGGCTGACCATACGGGCATCGCGGTCGAAGGGGATGCGCTTCATGACCCAGCGGGCACCGAGGTTGAAGGGATTGTTGTCGAAGAGGGCCAGCAGGCCGCCACGGACCAGAAGCGAATGAATGGTCTCGAGCGTGTGGGTGTGGTTATCGCGGTGGATGTGGTGAAACACGCCGTTGACGAAGACGAGGTCGGCGGTGTCCTCGGGCTCAGCTTCGGCGACGAGCTTGAAGGTGATTTCCGGGTGAGGGTGTCGACATTGGGCGACACTGAGCGGTTCGGCGGCAATGTCCAGGCCGATGAAGCGCCGGCAGCCGAGGAAGGCGCGGAGGTGGGCGACGTTGTTGCCCGTGCCACATCCGAACTCGAGGACTGTGTCGGTGCGATAGCCCATGGCCGCGGCGTAACGGGCGACCTCTTCCGCGCGGCGGCGAGCGAAGTAGTCGGCGGATTCCCCGGATAGGGTCAGGCCCTGCTGGAGAGCCTCGTCGTAGTTCAGGGCAAAGTCATTGAATTCCATCAGGGACCTCAGAGGAGCCGAAGGCCGAAGGCCGCGGGCCGGCATCGTAAGGGGTAAAGACATATCGGCGGACAGCAGCCAGCTGTGACTCGGCGCGCTTCAGGCCAAAGGTTTGGATCGCCTCGTGCACGGGCAGGTAGTAGGTGCGCCAAATGTTGTCGGGATTGAGGACAAACAGTACGCGTGGAGTGCTGATGTTTCGGGCGCGGGTGATGCGGACGACGCGGTCGTGGAGTTCGTTGACGTCTTCGGGCAGCGGCTGAGCGGCAATGTGGGTTTCCAGAGCGATGTCGTCGAAGAAGTTGCTGAAGATGATCAGGTCGAGGGCGTTCTGTCGGCGGAGCCAGGTGTAGAGTCCGTCCGGGTCGTTTTGAAATGTGACCGCTTGCCGGCCGTAGGCGGTGACGGAGTGATGTTCGGCGGCCCAGGTTCGGGCCGCATCGATCCACTCGGCCTGGACGAGCCAGACCAGGCAGGCCGCGAGCGGCAACCAGAGAAGCTGGCGTAATCGTTGCCAGGGGATGACCAGCAGCGGGCCGACGAAGGCGAGCAGGTAAAACGGGCGGACGGGCATGAGGTAGCGCGGCTCGGCTGGCGTGACGAAGAAGGACCACGCGAAGATGCGGTAGATCATCATCAAAGCAAACATGCCGGCGACGGCGCAAAGACTGAGTTGAACGGCCGGGCGACGGAAGAAGTCGGCGGCGGCGCGGCGCGACCCTCTGGTGGCGACAAGGTACAGGACGACTGCCACTGGGAAGTAGCACGCATATAGGTGAGGGGCGCGCCACTGGCTGGTGAACAGTGGCAGTTGGGCGAAGTGCCGCCACCATGTCGCAAACCACGACCACTCGAAGCGCACCCCGAAGGCGGAGGCGGGTTCGTCGATCATGCTGCGGGCAAAGGTGGCGTTGGTGATCGCGAGCAGCACGAGCGGGACGAGGCAGCCAAGGCAAAAAGCGGCGAGATGCCGGAAGCGGAAACCGGTCCGCCGGAGCCAGCACGCGATGAAGTACAGCGTGAGTCCGAGGGTAAGGAACAGGCCGGTATAGCGAAGCCAGGTGATGCCTCCGGCGGCCAGTCCTAAGAGGGCGAGAGACCACCAGCGCGGGCGACACGTGGAGCCGGCTGTGACAGCGTTGCGGCACATCAGATCATCGACCCACAGGAGTATGAGGGGAGTGAGGGCGACCAGGATCATGTCCGTGCTCGGGCGCCAAAAGTGAGTGGCGGAGACGGCCATGACGGCGGCGGTGACGGCCAGCAGATCGGCGGTGCGAGAGCGGGGCAGACAGCGGCGCAGCCAGACGGCCCAAGCGATAAGGGCCAGTGCATACGCCGCCACGTTAACCACGCGGGCGGCGGTTATCGTGGTCGTGCCAGCAGCGGTCTTGACGGCCCACAGCAGCAACGGGTAGCCGACGGGCCAGTGATTGATGAAGCTCCAGTCGGTTTCGGGGGCTTTGGGGTAGATGGTTGTGGGGCCGAAACCCTGGGAGAGGCGGTCGACGGCCAGGAGGATCTGGCAGTTGTCGGCCTGCACGCGAACGGGGATAGGAACGAAGACGGACGCGGCCCCGAAGCCGACGCCTACGGCCACATATATAACTAGCCAGCGCAGCCATGGGCGGGTCGACAGCGGCA
>CP070685.1:1013832-1017041 GCA_020352895.1 Phycisphaerales bacterium | reverse complement strand
CGTGCTCTTGCCGGCCATGTTCGAGCCGCTGATCACCCACAGGCGTGACGCGGGCGACAACCGCACGTCGTTGGGCACAGCTCGCTCCGGCGGGATCAACGGATGCCGTCCCGCCGAGATCCAGATACCCGGCGTTCCGACCAACTGCGGGAAGCGCTTGTCCGGTTGTTCCCAAGCGAACGTCGCCAGACTCAGAAGAGCTTCGAAGTCAGCCACCGCCGACAGACCTTGCAACAACGTGTCGCGGTGCCGCACGACGACCGTCAAGATGGATTCCGCGACATGCAAATCGTAAAAGAACAGGGCATTGGCCAGGGCGTGGAACAGTCCGCCGGTGTCCGCCCAGGGCAGGCGGCCGCACAACGCCGGCAACACCATCGGCCGGCGGACGCCCTGAAATGTCTTCCTCAACACACCCAGTTCACTTTGAAGGGGGAGATCCTCCACGGCCTGCCGGGACGTCAGCAGATAGCCCTTCGCGGTTCGCGTCAGATTCCGCCACGGTTCCAGGCGAGCCCGCAGCTCCCGTTGAACCCGCATGAACAAGGTGCCATTGACCAGCAGCAGGGCCCCCAGGACATAAACCGCCCCGAAGTGTGCCGTGGCCAGCGACACGACGCATCCAAGCGTGATTGTGACGGAGGGAAGAGTCCACCACTGCAGGTACTTGGAGAGCATCCACCCGGGAAGTGGTGTTGCCCGGCGGATGTTCAAAGCCAACTGGTCCAGGCGTACGTCCTCCCCACGAAGCACAGCCGCGCCGGCCATCAAACGCAACCGTTCGGCCGGATGCTCAGACAGCCAGCGGACTGTCTCCTGTCTCGTCTCGATGCGCTCGATTGCGAGCATCGGCCGATCGAGCATATCGCGGAGTCGCCGGGCGCCCGATGCTGTCGAGCAACGGTTCAGCAGACCGAAGATGCCTACTGGCCGTGCGTACAGATCCAGATCATCCTCCTCTTGCTCGGACAGCGGCCATGTCTTGCCCGACTCAACGATTGGCTCCAGCATGGCATCCGTTTCGGCAGGATCCTCCGGCTTTTGCCATGAGCGAATGAGGGCTACCTGTCCGCAGCAGCGTTTCTCTGATTCGGCGATCATCACCAGCAGTCGGTCGGCGGCTTCGCGCCGCAGCTTGGCTTGGCGGTGGCGCCGTACTGCGTGAATGAACAGGATAAGCCCCGCCGCACTGAGCGGAGCTGCCAGCCAGAATGGTGCGTCGACCGGCCACCACACCAGCATGGCCGCCACGAAGACGAACAGCCGCACCCACGCCCAACGCGATTCAACAGTGCGACTTTGGGACTGCCGTGCTTTTGCCTCGGCCAGATACCCGGCTAGCCAGATTGCTGGCTTGGTGGTCTCGGGCTCCTGCCGTTCGGTGTGTGTTGCCGTAGCTGGCATCGGTTCTTCGCCGGCGGCGCGGTCATCGCCCTGCTTACGGACTGGCATGACCATACCTTCGCTGAAGCCGGGAGATGATGCAACAGCCTGGGGACGTGAGCTTCGAGCTCGCCTAATGCTCTTTGCCCTGATACTCGCGACTGTCTGTTTTGACGCGGATCTTGTCCCCGTTCTTGATGAACAGAGGGACGTTGATGGTGATGCCGCAGTTGAGCCTGGCCTCCTTCTGCACGTTGGTGCTTCCTCCGGCGTGCTCCACCGGAGCCGTGTCCGTCACTTCAAGCACGATTACACTCGGCAATTGCACCGAGGTCGGCTGGCCATCGATCGTCAGCACTCTGTAGGTTTCCTCCTCCACCAGCAAGTCGATCGCATCCCCCACAATCTCTGGTCCCAACTCGTATTGTTCGTAGGATTCGCAATCCATGAACACGCGCTGCTCGCCAGCCGCGTAGAGGTACTGCATCGGCCGGACCTCGGAGGGCACCTCCTCTATTTTGCCGAGTTGGTCGAGGGTGCGTTCGGAGGCGTGGCCGCTCCTGATATCTCGAAGCTTGATGTGGACTGTGGGCTTCTGCTTGCCGGTCTGGGCAATTTCGTAATCCAGCACGGCATAGAGGTGTCCCTCGTGACGAATCACCATTCCCTTGTGAAGCTGCTCGCTTATGGACATGGCGCACCTCCGCAACGACGAGCCGATCATGTGGCCTTGGCGGCCTTTGCATGATGCATTATAAGGTACAGGGGGTGGAAGGTCGCCTGCTCGGCCGCCTGGTGGGACCGTCGGAGGGCCGGCCGCCCCGAGGAACTACTCGCGCTCGGCATGCTGACCGAGGATTTCCGTTCGTTGGGCCGCGAGGTTGGCATCATCCGGTGCCAACCAAGAAGCTTGGTCGAATACTTGCTCTGCCTCGGCGCCGCGGCCGCAGCGCGCCAGCGCAGCAGCCAGACTGACCAGTGCCGATACGTCTTCCGGAGCGCTGTGCAGGTACTCACGCCAGTGCCGGGCGGACGCCTCAAAATCTCCTTTGACCTCCAGAGTCCGAGCTAGCGAACGGTGAACGCCGGCCAGTGACGGGTCATACTGAACCGCAAGAGAGTATTGTTCTATGGCCGCATCGTGCCTCCCCAGACGCTCGAAGGCTTCTCCCAGATTGGCGCGAGCCATGGCATCGCTGGGATTGCATGCGACGGCCCTGCGGAAGCATTCCATGGCCTCATCAAGTCGCTCCTGGCGCAACAGGGCCACGCCGAGGTTATTAAGCGTTCTGTGATCGTCAGGCTGGCTCTCAAGTGCTAGCCGATAATGTTCGATGGCGGCATCCGCCTCGCCCTGCAACCACTTGATCGCCCCCAGCCGGAAGTGAGCTTCATCGGCCAGTTCAGGGTGCAGACGCATCGCCTCCTCGAAATGCGGGATGGCTTCCTCCCATTCTCCCTCGTCGGCCAGTCGAGTGCCCACTTCGAATTCCTTCTGGCCCCCGATGCGGAGTCCGTGTACCGAGAACACCAAGGGATCCTGAAGGGGCAGCTCCTGCTCGGTGCGCCTGAAGAGGGCCAACTGCTCGTTGGCCTCCTCGGCACGACCGATCATGCGGTAGGCCTGTGCCAGTTGATAATGCGCCTGGGCCCCGGGAGCGATCGACAGGGCTTGCTCAAAGTGTTGGGCTGCGGCGAGGAAATCCTTTCGCTTGGCCGCGATTTGGCCCAGTCCCGCGTGGGCCAAGGCTAGGTTGCGCTCAATGGCGAGTGCTTTCTCGTAAGCGGCCTGGGCTTCGTCGAGGTCACCGGAATCGGCCAGGAGC
>CP070685.1:1010515-1013732 GCA_020352895.1 Phycisphaerales bacterium | reverse complement strand
GAGGCCACGAAGGGAGTATCCGCAGCGCTGGCAATGCGCGTCATCGCGCACGAATTCCGTAGACCTCGCGCGCGGATCCTCGGGTTGGGTATCGGATGCTACCAAGCGTGAAGGCGCCTCGCTCCGCACCTGGGACGCGTGACCGGTTCGATCGATCGCGTGCCGCCCCGTGGACTCAGCAAAACTCTGCATTGTAACGGAATACGGGGCGCCGCGTATTGCTGAGATCCCATGCCCCACCCCTGCGACGCAGGGGTTGAGGCCGCCGTTCGGACTCCTTCTTCATCTTACTGAATGCCGAGGGAGCGCATGATGTTGCGGAAGCGGGTTTTGCTCACGGGATGGTCGGCCACGAGCCTGCTGTCATGGACGATGCCGAAGACGCCGTACGCCCAGGGGACATCCTGTGCCTGGCGATGGTTCTCGATGTCCACGACCCTGGCACGCACGCCCAGCCTCTTGCACGTCTGGAGAATCTCCGTCGTGAACTTGGCGATGCAGGGACATTGGTCCGATCGGATGATGACAAGTCCCCGGCCGTATCGGCGCAGCTTCTCGTCCCACGCGTCCTTGAACTTGGGAAACGGAGCCTTGGCCAGCTTTCTGACCAGGAGCTCGTACGACGGCGGGGCCGTGGCCACCGCTTCGAAGCCGCACCGCAGGAAGAGCTCTTTGCCTGCCATCCACGTGCCGCTGCTGGTGACGACCGCGACGCCGCGCGATTTCGATCGCCGCGCGTCCTGAAGGCAGTGCTTGACGAGCAGCTCGCCATACCCGTGACCCTTGTATTCCCGGCGGTTGATCATGAGGCAGTGGATCACCAGATATCCCGGTGCCGTAATCGGCCTCCAGGCAAACTCGCCGGGTATGTACTCGATGAAGCCGACGGCTCCGTCATCGGGCGAGTGCAGAATCTTGAACCGCATTCCCTCTGCGAACCGTTTCTTCAGCCATTCCGTCTTGCGGCGATAGCCCTCCTGTTTGGTGCTTTTGTAGCCGCAGAAGCCGAACTGACCGATCGTGTCTGCGGTGGCGTCGATGACCTGAACCTTGCCCATCGCGTCACGTTCTCTCTGAGAAACAAGAGCGGCCGCCCGAGCCGATTGTATCACAACCGGGAGCCCCGAGGGCATGTGCGGGCAGCGTGAAGGCAAGTTAAGGTTCACAACCGAGGCGGTCATGCCTCATGCCATCTGGCGGGCGCCCTACAGTTTCTCGGTGGCGTGCGTACGCGCGTTGGCGACGAGTTCGGAGTAGCCCATCTGCGTGAGCGTGTCGGCGAGCAGCTCCATGGGCAGGCCGACCACGTTGGAGAAGCTGCCCTCGATGCATTCGATGAAGGCGTCGTCGTGGTCCTGAATGCCGTAGGCACCGGCCTTGCCATCCCAGGCCCGCGAAGCGATGTACTCGTCGAGCGCTTCGGGCGGCATGGGGCGCATACGGACCTTGGTGCGGGCGTGTCGGATGCGTCGATGGTACGAGGCGGTGTCGAGGAGGGCGATGCCGGTGATGACCTCATGTTCCGTGCCGGCCAGGGTGGAGACGATGCGGCGGGCGTCGTCGACATCTTCGGGTTTACCGAAGATGCGATCCTGGTAGGCGACGATGGTGTCTGCGCCGAGGATCAGACCGCGCTCGCCGGCGTCGGCCACACTGCGGGCCTTGAAGTACGCGTTGGCCTCGGCGACCTGACAGGGCTCGACGCGCAACACGTCGGTCACGGGCTCCAGGTGGTTGGGCTCGGCGATGCGAAATTGATAGCCGTGTCGGCGCAGCAGTTCGCGGCGTCGTGGGCTTGCTGAAGCGAGAATCAGTACTGGTTCCGTCGTCGTTCTCATGTGCGGCCCGTCAATAGTGGCGGAGGTGATCGGCTGGGTCAAGGAGTCGGTATGCTTGCGGAGGCAGTATGCGCAGGGATGGTATGGGAAAAGGTGAGATCGAGTCGCAGAGAAACATCGTGAATGGGAGATTGGGTTGAGCCGGTTTTCACGAAGATCAGGAGGCAGCGGCCGCCTCGACCGGCGTGGACGGAGCAGGTGAGTCGGGATGCTCGGTAGACTCCACTGCGACGCAGTCCGCCGATAGTCGTTGATCGACGTACAGACTTTTGTGAAGTGCGGTCACGACAGGTCGCGCGCGTCGCGCCCTTCTGGCCAGGCGGTGGTGGCGATGCCAGAGCACGGCGCGGTGTATGACCAGGTAGCCGGCGGGGGCCACTACTAGGCCGACGACGATACTGCCAACCCAGATCTCGGCACCAAGTCCGACGATCAGGTTAAACAGACCGACCCAGAATTCGGCGGAGAACAAGCCTTCGGCACCGCCGGTGGCCTGGCTGATTCGGCGCTGGATTTGTCCGGGGTCCTGTAATGCTTCTTGTGGGATGACGGTCTGTCCCACAAACCAGTTGAGCGAGAGAATCGGCAGGAACGTGGCGGGGTTGCAGACCCATGCGGCCGCGATGGCGATGGCCCGGTTGGCTCGCAGGATGATGGCCAGGATCAGGGCAAGGATCATGTGCAAGCCGAACAAGGGAGACATGGCCACAAACAGTCCCACGGCCACACCCAGGGCGATGCGGTGAGGCGTATCGTCGGCGTGCAGAACACGGTAGACGACGACGTGCCGCAGTCGGCGATATACGTATCGGGTCATTCGGGATTGAGCTCCCCTGGGCCGCCCCGCGTCAGGTTGGATCCTGCTGCCGGCCCCGGTGGCGGGTCACGTTGAGGCCGCGGCGAGGTCCGGGTTGCGGGCATGCAACACATTATAGCGCACTGGATGTCGCCACAAGTCGATGAGCCGTTCGGCGACGGGCTGCGGCGCGACTTCGTGCATACATCGGTGATGGAAGTGGCAGCGGGACAGCTTTTTTAAATAACAGGGCGAGCAGGGGATATCGGCCCTGAACAGGTCGTCGCTCCGGCCATACGGGCTGGTGCGGCGTGGATTGGTCGGCCCGAAAACGGTGACCAAGGGCTTGCCGAGGGCGACGGCCACGTCCTTGGTGCCGGAGTCGTTGCAGAGGATGATCCGGGCCGTATCGACCGCGGCGACGAGTTCGGGGATCGAGGTCTTCCCCGCGAGACAGATCGGCTGGCTGCGGCAGCTCGAAGCGACGCGGTGGCAGAGTTCGGTTTCCTGCGGGCTACCGAGCAGCACGCAACGGGCACCGAGGCGGTCGTGCACGGTGTCGATGACGGCGGCAAAGGAGTCG
>CP070685.1:1007197-1010415 GCA_020352895.1 Phycisphaerales bacterium | reverse complement strand
CACGTCCTTGGCGATCTGGGCCCTCGCGTCGATCCAGGTGCTGGCCGGGTCCACGATGGTAACGCCCCGCTCCATGAACTCGGCCTGGATGCGGTCCTGCATCATGCGGCTGACCAAAGCCAGGTCCTGACGGGAGTTGATCCCCGTGGCCTCATCGGCGTTGATCGCTTCGAGGGCCTGCACCTGGCGACCGGACTCGTTCAGAATTCGCACGGCGTCGGTGATGTAGTACTCGCCCTTGGCGTTTTCGTTGTCCGTTCGGGCCAGGGCGTCAAACAGGCTGGCCTTGTCGAATGCGTAGTAGCTCGGGTTGCACTCGCGGATGTTCAGTTGCTCGGCGGTGCAGTCGCGGTGCTCCACGATGGCCAGCAGACGGCCTTCCGCGTCCCGGACGATGCGACCATAACCGGTCGGGTCATCCAGGATGGTTGTGGCGATGGTGGCCGCCGCTCCGAAACTCTCGTGAGCTTCCAGCAGGCGCGTCATGGTTTCGGGGCGTACCAGCGGCATGTCGCCGGCCACCACGAGCACGGTGCCTTCGAAATCGGCCAGGGCATCCTGGCAAACCTGGACTGCATGGCCGGTGCCCAGTTGCTCGCCCTGCTCTACCCAGACCAGGTCATTCTGCCCGACGTAGTGGTCGATCAGTCGCTCCTTCTGGTAACCGACGACCACCAGGATGCGTCCGACCCCGTTGGCCCGGCAGGCGTCCAGGATGTACGAGAGCATGGGCCGCCCGCAGACTTCGTGCAGCACCTTGGGGCGGTCGGTCATCATGCGCGTGCTCTTGCCGGCCGCCAGAATGATCGCCGCTCGATCGTGCTGCTTTTTGCTCATGGTCGACGAATTACCCGGCCTGGACTCGAACCAGGAATGCCAGGACCAAAACCTGGTGTGTTACCATTTACACCACCGGGCAGGAACATCGCTGCCTGTGCCCGGGGATTGCCAGGCACCAGGTCAATCTCCGTCACCCGTGCAAATTCTATGTAGCCGGCCTTCCGCTATGGCACGCCAATCGGATGGGCCGCGTCCGCCTGTTTCCAGGCGCGAGTTGCAGCCAAAGAGGCCTGAGTGCCCGGCCGCGTTACCTAAGCACCCATCGTCCGCCCGGGCCCGCTCGCGGCGGGCAGCAGACCGCCCCAAGGGGGCTGCGCCTTGTCCGGCCGCCGGACCCGCCCGGCCCAGGGCGGCCAACCGAAACGTTAGCCGAACGCGTCCCCGTAGTCAACGTGGGGCGGACCCCTGGGAGGTCGCTGACGCGGGCTGTGGATGGACCGCGGGGTCCGAATCCGGCGGCCGGTCGGCACGGCTCCCGTCGGCTGACGAGCCTGGTTGACTTGCGTCTCCACCAGTGTTCGAGGCGGGCAATCCAGGGTCAGCAGAGTCCGCTGTGACGGCCGCGGGTGAGGCCGGGATTTCCTGCTCTGCGTCAATCGAGACCGCCCACGTCGCTCGGCTCACCGCCGTAGCCAGCTTGAGCGGCCCGGCGATGTCGGCCCAACGGAGGTCCCGCACCATCTCGAAATGCTCTCCGGCGGCGCTGAGCCAGTCGCTGACTTGATTAACCCACGTATAGAGCTTCGGGTTCGCCAACCAGAGTCGGCGTCCGCCTTCGGTGGCATCCACTTCGGCCTTGTTTTTCGCCGCTGCCTCCTTCTCGAGCTCGCGGGTGTGCGATTCCACGTCGTGGATCATCCTCGGGAAGCGATTGCAGAGGATCAGCCACGCGCCCAGCTTCTCCAGGTCCTCCGCGAACCCCCAAGGGGGCGACTTGCCCTTTTGAATCTGGCTGATCAGGAACCGGCATATGCTGAACATGTTCACCAACCGCTTAATCACCCGCGGGTTCGTGTCGGCGTGGGGCAACTGCTCGGCAAACCTGGCGCTTTCGGGAATCTCCAACTTGACCCGCTCCAGTTCATCGCGGGCCTGCTCGACCAGGGCGTCCCTCGCCCTCCGCTGCTCAGCGGAGACCTTGGCCGCGGCGTGAATCGCGACCGCTTTCTTCACGCGGTCGCCGGCTTCGCTCGAAGGTGCATCACCCTTGATGACGGCCGGTTCGCCAGGGGGCTCGGGGGCCTCCTTAGGGGCTTGCGGCATCGCTGCTTCTTCCCGCCGCTCGGCCGGCACCCTCAAGAGGTTTCGGGCGTACTTCTGGATGGCGACCTCGTCCGCGTCCGGGACCGGGAAGGAGACGTGCACCACTTTTTCCAGGAACTCGTTGAGCTGCTCGCGGTCGAAGGTGCCTCCCTTTCGGTCCATATAGGCCGTGCGCACCGCCCGGCAAATGACCCGCGTATCCATGGGCAGCAAAGCCACGATGTGCTCCTGCCCCAAAACCAGATTGATGGTCTGCAACACCTCGACGATGTTCCCGGGTTTGCACCGGTCCAGGTCGTCCACCACCACGACCAGTTTCTCCAAAGGCTTTTGGAACACGGGGCGGTGCAGCCGGGCGATCAGCCAGCGCAGGTGCTCGGTGATTGGATTGACCGCGGATATTTCGCGGTACTCCGGCCACTTCATGTACTTGCCCACCTGGTCCTTGATGGACCAGAAGGACAGCTTGGCAGACCCACGGAACAACGCGAACAAGGCGGCGACGAGACCCCCAGCTCCAAGCAGCCGCTCCTTCCACGTCTCCGTGAGCAGCATAACCACGCAAATCATCCCTGCGGCCATGGCCACTAGGGCAAGCAGGTCTCCCTTATTCAGATGCAGGTGCAGCCGCACAATGTACAGCAGACGGTAGCACCACGCGTTGACCTGATGTCGCCAGTGACGCACATGCGCCCGCCATTGCCGGATCCAGCGCCCGAACCGGCGGGCCCACGGCTCGTATGCACCGTCCTTCTCTGCGGGCGGTGGCGGCAGGAGCGACACCGGCCCGATCTGGTTCTCCAGGTTTCCGAAGATGGCTTGGGCCAGGCCGGCCCAGATGGAGCCTTCCCCGTCGTACTGCCAGGCGTTAAACCAGACGAAGCGAACCTGGCTGCCGGGCTGTTCCATCGAGGCCAGTCCGGTGAGTTCGGCGTTGATGGCCTCGAGTTCATCTTCGATCATGGCTACGAAGGAGCTCTTGCCCTTGCCCCAGCGGCCCTGGATGCCGATGACCAGCGGCGTTTCGGTTTCTCCCGAGGCCAGAATGGTGGCCAGCCCGCGGGCAAACGGGCGGACGTCCAGCCAGTCTTCGCTCGTGTGCCGATCTGACTGCA
>CP070685.1:1003850-1007097 GCA_020352895.1 Phycisphaerales bacterium | reverse complement strand
CCATATCCATATCATCGGGACCAGCATCAGCGAGTCAACGCGGAAACGTTGGCTGAGGCCTGCGCGAGCATCGTTCTGACCGACCGCGTCGAGGCAGGGGGCAATGCGGAGCAATTGCGGCCCGTTTTAGGGGAGTTGATGAGCGACGCAGACCGTCTGGCAGCGATGAGTGCTGCCGCAGCGCGGTTGGGCGTGCCCGATGCGGCAGCGCGAGTAGCGGAGCTCATACGGGAAGCGTACCACCGATGACCGCCCTTGGCCGGTTCAAGCAAAGAGCCGGCGCATCCCGATACTAGAAACAAGCCTACTGATGGAGTGGCGAGTGTCCGGCGAGTCATCGCGTGGCGCGGGGTGACTGCGCGGACGGAAGCGAGGCTTGGGGGGTTGCAGCGGAGGCAAGTTGCGGCGGGAAAAGGACTAATCGCGCCAGCGGCTGGTTTTTTCGCTTCCCAAACGGAATCCGGGGGGTATACTACGTCTAGTGGGCGCGGTACCGCTTTTTCGGGTTGATACCCCAATATATCGGACCAGGTGGACACGGATGGTGCCTGTTCCCAATCTTCGAGAATCCCAAGCGATCTTCACGGCGAAGAGCACGTTCTACGGCAGACACGTGCACTTGGTGGGGATCGGCGGGTGCGGGATGTCCAACGTAGCGCGGGTGCTGCTGCGTCAGGGGGCCGTGGTCAGCGGGTCTGATTTGCAGGCCAGCGAGGCCACGCTGCGACTGCAAGCTGCGGGGGCCGAGGTTCGTTTGGGGGAGCACCAGAACTCGCACGTTGGAGGGCAGACCGAGCTGGTGGTGGCATCGGCTGCGATTCAGCGAACGAACCCGGAGCTGCTGGAGGCGCGGCGGCGCGGACTTGAGGTCATCTGCTATGCCGAGCTCGTGGGCCGGTTGATGGCGGCCAAGACCGGGATCGCCGTCGCGGGGACGCACGGCAAAAGCACTACGACGGCGATGACGGCGTATGCCTTACGCGTGGCGGGCAAGGACCCCACATTCATCGTTGGGGCGGAGGTGGAGCAGCTCGGCGCGGGCAGCGCGGTGGGTTGCGGTCCGCACTTTGTGGTCGAGGCGTGCGAGTACAACCGGTCATTCCTGCACCTGCGGCCGCGCTTGGCGGCGGTGCTGAACATCGAAGAGGACCACCTGGATTACTACGTCGATCTGAAGGAGATCTGCGGAGCTTTTGCGGACTTCGCGAGGCTGGTGCCGGACGACGGCGTCCTGCTGGTGAACGGGGACGACGAGACTGCGGTGCAGGCGACCGCAGCCATGCAGGAGCATCGTCAGTTGTTCGGTCTGGGGCAGGATGCCCGCTGGCAGGCCGGCAACGTCGAGGCGGAGGCTGGATGTCATAGCTTTGACATTCTGTGCGGAGGGCATGAGCTCGGGCGGGTGCAGTTGAGCATCCCCGGGCTACACAATGTGTACAACGCGTTGGCGGCATTCGGGCTGGCCTGGCACACGGGCGCGAAGCCCGAGGCAATCATCGAAGGATTGAACACGTTCAATGGCTGCCAGCGCCGTCTGGCTTGTCGGGGAACGGGCTGCGGGGTGACGTTGCTCGACGACTACGCCCACCATCCGACGGAGATCCGAGCATCGCTATGGGCAGCGCGACAGCGGTATCAGCCGCGGCGGCTATGGGTGGTGTTCCAGCCGCACCAGCATTCGCGAACGCGATTTCTGTTGGAGGACTTCGCGAGGAGTTTCGCGCAGGCGGACCGGATCATCGTGCCGCGGATCTACTTCGTTCGGGACAGCGAGGCAGAGCGGACGCTGATCGGGGCCTCAGACCTGGTGGCGCGAATTCGCGAGCACGGCGGTGACGCGGTGCACATGCCGGACTTCGAGCAGATTGTGGATGATCTCGAAAGGCGTTTGGAGCCCGGTGATCTGGTGGTGACCATGGGGGCGGGGGACGTGTGGAAGGTGGGTGATGAGCTTATCGTCAGGCTTGGCCTCGAAAGCCGTTGAGCCGCTGCCGCTGTCGGAGCTGACGTGGTATCGACTGGGCGGTCCGCCTCGGGCACTGTTCCGTCCGAGGACCGTGCGGGAACTGGGCGAGGTGCTGGCGGCGTGCCGGGCCGAGGGGATGCCGGCGCGCGTGCTCGGGCGAGGGGCAAACGTGCTGGTTCCAGACGGGGGCTACGACGGCGCGGTGATTCAGTTGAGCGGTCGCGGCTTCGCGCGTGTGCGGTTCGACGGAGTGCGGGTGTGCGCCGGCGGTGCGGCGGACCTGCCCAGGCTGATCCGGCGAGCGGTGAGACGCGGGCTAGCGGGGCTGGAGGGCCTGGGCGGCATTCCGGGAACGGTGGGCGGCGCTGTGCGGATGAACGCCGGAGGGCGGTTCGGCTCGATCGGCGACGTGGTGGGCCGGGTGCGGGTATATGAGGAGGGCGAGGGCACATACTGGATCGAGCGAGACGCGGTTGGTTTCGGTTACCGGCACACCGACCTGGCGGGGCGGATCGTGATCGGAGCGGAGTTCGAACTGGCGCGAGATGATCCGCGGCGCATACGCGAGCGGTTGCTGTCGGCGTGGGCATACAAGAAGGAGAGTCAGCCGCTGGCGGCGCACAGCGCGGGCTGCGTGTTCCGGAACCCGCCAGGCGAGTCGGCGGGGCGGCTGATTGATGGGGCGGGTCTAAAGGGCCTGAGGTGTGGACTGGCGCGCGTATCGGAGCAACACGCGAACTTCATCGTGGCGGACGAGGGAGCGAAGGCCAGCGACGTAATCGAGCTGATCCGGGAGGTTCGCGAGCGGGTGTTCGACCAATACGAAGTGCGATTGGAGCTGGAGATCGACGTGTGGTGAGTCCGCCCGACGTGCTAACTTCGAACCGAGCGGCGGGGTCGACGGTCGTGGCGCCGGCCGGCGTGCCGCGGCTGCGCGAACATCGAAGGGTCAAGCCGCTGCGCATCACCGTTCTGATGGGCGGGCCCAGCTCGGAGCGGGAGGTGAGCCTGTCCAGCGGGGAAGCGGTGGCCAAGGCGCTGGAGTCGCTGGGGCATGACGTCTGGCGGTCGGACATCGGCCCGGACAACCTGGCCGTGCTCGAGCGCGACGTGGACGTCGTATTCATCGCGCTGCATGGCGAGTTCGGCGAGGACGGGAAGTTGCAGCGGGTTCTGGAGGAGCGGGGGATTCGCTACGTGGGCAGCGGGCCGGCAGCATCCGAACGTGCGATGGACAAGGTGGTCACCAAGGCGCTACTGAAGGCTGAAGGGATTCGGACG
>CP070685.1:1000431-1003750 GCA_020352895.1 Phycisphaerales bacterium | reverse complement strand
TGATCCGGGGATCTGCGGTTGCGGCACGCCGGACGACGACACGGACGGCGACCAAACGCCGGACTGCAATGACCTGTGCCCCACCGACCCGGACAAGATCGATCCGGGGCAGTGCGGCTGCGGTGTTCCCGACACCGATTCGGACGGTGACGGCACCGCGGACTGCAACGATCAGTGCCCAAACGAGCCGGCCCTGATCGAACCCAGCGAACCGGGGCTCGAGGTCAGTTGCGGCGACGGGATCGACAACGACTGCGACGGGCTGACCGACACGGCCGACCCGGATTGCGCGGGGCCGAGCTGCCCGCACACATGCGGCGACATCGACGGGAGCGGCGGAGCGGTGGATCTGAACGATTTCGCGACGTTCGCGAATTGTTACGGGTACACGTCGCCGGGCGGTGAGTGCGATGCCACTGCGCTGGCGTGCAGTGACCTGGACGGCAGCGGCGGAGTCGATTTGTCGGACTTCAGCACGTTTGCGGTGGTCTACGGACTGACCTCGACGAACTCACCGCCGGATTGTCCGTAGGCTCAGGGCGCAACGACTCCAAGAGTATAAGGAATGCGTGATGGGCGGCGCTTGGCGTCGCCCATCTTTTATGGTTGGATCGCGCCCGCCTGGCAACGGCACTGCTCGCAGCGCAGTGCCACAAGGAGGCTTGGTGGGGGCTGGCGAGAGTGGAGCAAGGGGGCGTTATCCGGCGAGTTCGACGCGGCGGATGCCTTTGGACGTAAGAATGACGCGGGCAAAGGCGTGGACGGTTGAGTCGGCTCCCTGGGTCAGGTCGGTGATGCGCAGGGCCAGGTTCACGCGGTAGATGCGGGGAGTCATGACGGTGCGGATCTTATCGTCGGGCATGAGGACGGGCACGGGGTGCTTGGGATCGTCCATCCGCTTGGTGTAGCGGTCGAAGTCATAGCGGAGGATGTCGGTGAGGGGGACTTCGACCCTCCGGCCGCGCAGGCGGATCTCGCGGGCATAGCACATGACCCATTCGGGGGCGTGTTCCTGTTCGAGGCGGCTGAACGGATCGGCCATGCGGATGTTGCGAATGCCGCGTTCGAGCTGATCCATGCGCACGTATCGATGCGTTTCGCAGACGGTGCCGACGCGGCCGCGCACGCCCTCTTCGCGCAGAATGCCGCGGTGATCGGAGAGCCAGCGGGAGAGTTGGGTGGAGCCCAGGCGGCGAGCCCACTCCTTGATGCGGTCCTTGAACATGTAGGCGATCACGGCCACCACGATCCACTGCATGGAGTAGATGCTCCAACTCGTGTAGCGCGTGGAGACCACGGCGACGGTCAGGGCGAAGGCCATGGCCAGTCCGGCGGCGACGGCGGCGATGATGTCACCCACGCGGCTGCGAGCGCGGCTGCCCTGGAGGTTGAGAAACAGGGCGCTGGCGGTGAATTTCTTGAGCACGCCGCGGCGATACTGGTAGGCCTCGTTGCTGGCTTCGTCGGCATCCGGGGAGACGCGGCTGGGCAGGCCCAGTTCCGAGCGGTAGTCCAGCTCCGCGCGGATCAGGGCGCGGGCGTGAGCGGAGAGCTCGTCCCCATCGACCTTGAGCCGATCGAGCAAGGCGATGATCTTGAAGAGGGCTTCTTCGGCCTCGAGCGACAGGTACTCGTCGATTGCGACCAGGGCGGTGGCGACCCTGGTGTCGAGCTTGGGGTGGAGCAGTCTGGCCCTGAGTCGCCGAAAGGCGGCGAGGTTGTTCTGGACTCCGTCGGTGAAGAGGCGGGCGCGTTGGAGGGTTTCCGCACTGGACAGACGCGGGCGGTCGGGCGGACCGACATGGAGAGATTGATCTGAAAGGAACTTTCGTTCCTCGTCCAGGGACTCGACGGTGGCGGCGGCGTAGAGCTTGAGGGCGTGAACCAGTTTGCCGACGCCGGCCTGTCCGTCGAGCGGGGCGCCGGCCTTCATCCAGCCTAAGAGCGGGGCCAGGGGGTGGGCGGGGGCGTCGAAGTCGGCCAGACTGCCGAGGGGAAGGACCGGGGCGCCGTAGCGAGTGTAGGTCTGCAGGTCCTCATAGAAGTCGTCACGGTCATAGTGGCGCGGATTGATGCCCAGGTTGGGTGGAACGAAGAAGAAGAGGTCGACGCGGTAATGAGCTTTGCGACGGCCTGGAGGCAGGGCGTACTGGAGTTTGAGCTCGATGCGGCTGCGGTCGTGCTGCTCGACGCGCCAGCCGACGCCTCGCAGGGCCCACTGTGTGCGGCCGTGCCCGGCGGCGTGTGCGGGAGCTGGGGCGATCTGGAGGTGCGCTGGCTCGGCCATGAGCATTTCTGAGGATGGTTCCACGTAGAATCGTAGGCTGCAAAGAGATATCGGTCAGAGAGTGGGGGGCATAAAGGTCGGAATGTGGCCTTGGGGACGCCGGGGAGGCTCGGAGCGGGGGCGTTCAACCTGCTCCGGGAGCGTGCGCAGGAGGTCTGGGCTGGAGGGGGAGGTTTGATTTTGGCCGGCCCGGGCGATAGCCTGAGGACCCCGTCCGGCTCGGCGGGGGGCAGGTGCCCTACCTAACATCCACAGAATCTTCAGCCCGTACGCGAGGAAAGACCATGCCTGCAGACGTGACCCCATCGAAGAAGCCGCTGGCCGAGACCGACCCCGTAGCGTGGAAGATATTCGAGGCGGAGATGGCCCGCCAGGAGAACACGTTGGAGCTGATCGCGTCGGAGAACCACGTGTCGCGAGCGGTGTACGAGGCGGTCGGGTCGGTGTTCACAAACAAGTACGCGGAGGGGTATCCGGGGCGGCGGTACTACGGCGGGTGCGCCAACATGGACGCGATCGAGGACCTGGCCCGGGAGCGGCTGAAGAAGCTGTTCGGGGCCGAGGAAGTGAACGTGCAGCCGCACTCGGGGAGCCAGGCGAACCAGGCGGTGTACCTGGCGGTGCTGAAACCGGGTGACACGGTTCTGTCACTGGACCTGTCGCACGGCGGGCACCTGAGCCACGGGCTGAAGGTGAACATGTCGGGGCTGCTGTTCAACATCGTGCCGTACGGGGTGAGCAAGAAGGACGAGCAGTTCGACATGGCCGAGGTTCGGCGGCTCGCCCAGGAGCACAAGCCGAAGATCATCCTGACGGGGGCTTCGGCGTATCCGCGCACGATCGACTTCGCGGCGTTTCAGGAGATCGCTGCGGAGGTCGGGGCGGTGCACATGGCGGACATCGCCCACATCGCCGGGATGGTGGCGGTGGGGCTTCACCCGACGCCGGTGGGCGTGGCGGAGTTCGTGACCTCGACGACGCACAAGACGCTGCGCGGCCCGCGCGGCGGGATCATCATGTGCCAGCCGGACT
>CP070685.1:996973-1000331 GCA_020352895.1 Phycisphaerales bacterium | reverse complement strand
TCTACTTGCGCAGCGGGCAGAACGCTTACGTGAGGGTGGAGTACGACCCGTCGATGCTGACCGAGCCGGGTCTGTTCGTGGGCACGGTGGACGGGCTATGCGAGGGCCGCGTCGCGTTTCGGCTGGTCAACACGGTGGTGGTCCCCTACCGCTTCCCGGCGAAGGAGGATTATGCCCGGCGATTCTCGGGCATGGTCCGGGGCTGGCAGCCAAAGCGGTACTTCGTGGCGGTGCCACCGGGCGCGAGCGCCATGAACATGACTCTGCGGGCGCCGGAGGGCATGCGAAGCCTGGCCAGAATCGCCCAGGTGTGTAACCCCGCCGGCGAGTTCCAGCGCGGACGCGCCGCGTTGGACACGGACGACCAGGTACGTGAGGCAGAGATGAATCTCTCGGAGGAGCTGACGCCCGGCGTATGGGAGGTGGACGTGCTGAGCCCGCGCATGGAGGACGAGCATCCATACGAGTTGGAAGTGCGGTTCTTCGGGCTTCTGGCCGAGCCGGAACGCATCACAGAGTGGAGCCATGGATCGGGCTCGCCGCCGAGCGGTGCGCTGACGGTCACCAACCTCTTCGAGCGGTACGAGCCGGCGGACATCGAGGGCAAGGTGGAAGGCTACCGCAAACAGGTGGACGCGAAGTGTGAGGGCTACCAGGACACGGTCACACACAGCATCAGCATGGACAACTCAATTCGTGCGGTGCGCGTGCGGGTCGAGATGGCGCCGGAGGACTATGCCAAGACCACGGATGTCGGAGTCATGATTACGGATGCGAGCGGGAAGGCGGTGCTGGACACGGGCCTGGGTATGCCCCAAGAGGAGCACACCGTAGCAAACCCGGCACCGAACGCGGACTCGACGTCCATGACACTGCACGTGAGGGCTGCGTTTGCGGCCAAGGACGAGGATTACAAGTCGCCGGTCACGATCAAGATCGATCACCTCTATGCCCAACCGATTGGAATCGACGTCAGCGGCCCGGGAGAGGAAATGGCCTTTGTGCCTGGCATCTGGACGGAGATGAGCTTCGAGCTGGCGGACACGCCGCCGGCCGTGCCGGACGGCATGCGACCGGTGGGTTATATCACCTTCCGCGAGCGCGGCAGCGGAGACGTGATGCTGCAGGTGCCCATCGACATCGGATCGTAAGGAAGGTCGTCTCTCTCGTCGCACCGGGTCTTGAGATCGCCCCTCCGTGCTGCATGTTGACTCAGCGGCGACCGCCGTCTACCCTGGCCGCAAACGTTGGCCGGGGATAGACGCGAGCCCCGTTTCACCACTTCCCACGTGTAAACAGGAGAACGGATCATGTCGCGATCAGGGGCCGTTTGTCTGTGGGCATCCACGATGGGCTGTCTCAGCCTTGCGTTTCTTTCTAGCGGACTCTCGTGCGACTGCGTGAACTACATCTTCGTGGGCGGAATGGATCAGATGCTCGCGATGGCGGACGGGACGCGTCTGGCCACAGACGTGTACCCGGCAGCCGGAAGCGGAAAGTACCCGATCGTGCTTTCGCGAACGCCCTACGACCGCAAGGAGCCGTTCAACGCGGATCGTGGGACAAGCTGGGGCGGAGCCGGCGTCGTGTACATGGTGCAGGACGCCCGCGGCCAGTTCGGCAGTGAGGGTACGGCCGACTTCTTCGGTAGTGACATGGCGGACGGTCAACACGTGCTTGGCACGCTTGCCGGGGACTGCGCCAGCAACGGGCACATCGCGTTGGTGGGCAACTCGGCGCCGGGCATTATGGCATACATGGCGATGCCCAACCGACCATCTACGCTGGACTGCGCGTGGGTCGAGGTAGCCACGGGGAATCTGTACAAATCCGTATTCTCGGGCGGGGTCTTTCGCTCGCATCTCGTCCAGGAGTGGCTGAGCGGCACCAATCAAACGCACATGCTGGCCGAGATCGTAGCCCATCCGCTGGATGACACGTGGTGGGACGCTCGACAGGTGATCGAGCAGGTCGACTGGTGGTTCCCTTCGACAGTCCACCTGACAGGCTGGTTCGACATCTTCACCTTGGGACAGATCGAGATGTTCCAGGCCATGCAGGCAGGAACGGCCACCACCCCGGCCGAGGCGACGCCGTCGCGGCAGCATTTGATCATCGGGCCGTGGTCGCACAACACACTGGGAGCGGCAACCACCGGCCAGCTCACATTCCCGAACGGTGCTCTCGACATCGGCACGATGCAGGAAGACTGGCTGGCCTACTACCTGCTGGGAACAGCCAACGACGTGCCCAACTGGCCGGCCGTGCAGTACTTCGCCATGGGCGACGTAGACGCGGCCGGGGCACCGGGCAACGAATGGCGTCAAGCCACGACCTGGCCGCCGTTCACGGCCGCGAATCAGACACTCTATCTGCGGGCGGGGGGCGCACTGAATGAGACCGCCCCCGGCGCGGCGGAGGGCTTTGACCAGTACACATACGACCCCACCAATCCCGTGCCGACCACGGGCGGAAACAACATGCTTCTGGCGGACGGACCTTACGACCAGGTGGCGGCTGTGGAATCACGGCCGGACGTGGTGACCTACACGACGGCGGCGTTGACCGCCCCTCTGGAGGTCACCGGCACGGTCCACGCATCCATGTGGATTCAGGCTGACGTGACCGACACGGATATTTCGGTACGCCTTTCCGACGTCTACCCGGACGGACGGTCCATGCTGATTACGGAAGAGATTCTGCGGACGCGGTTCCGCAGCGGCTCGTTCACCAGTGAGACGCTGATGACGCCGGGCACCGCGTACCTGATCGAGTTCGATCTGTGGCCGACGAGCATCGTGTTCAATACCGGCCACCGGATTCGGGTCGCGGTCACGTCGTCGAACAGCCCGAGGTTCGATGCCAATCCCAACACAGGCGACGCATTCCGAGCCAACTCTAACACCCAGATAGCCACGGTAAAAATCCTGCACGAGGCGGCGCATCCATCATCCGTGGTCCTACCTACGGCGCCATAGGAAGATCGAGCAGCACAATGTTCGGTGACGGTGGGGAACACGCTTGCCGTTCCCTTGAAATGATCGTACGCTCCCACCGCGGCCCGCGAAACGCGGGCCCGCACGGGAGCTTCCGCGGTGATCGAGATTCACGAGCTGAGCAAGACGTACCGCGACCGGAAGCGCGGCGACGTGGAGGCGCTGCGGGGCGTTTCGTTCACCTGCCGACCCGGGGAAGTGTTCGGCCTGCTGGGCCCGAACGGGGCGGGCAAGACAACGGCCCTGCGGGTCATCTCCACGGCGCTGCGGCCGACGCGCGGCGGGGGCACGGTCATGGGGTACGACCTGGTGCGGCAGCCGGCGAAGGTGCGCGAGAACATCGGCTTTTTGTCGTCGAACAC
>CP070685.1:993500-996873 GCA_020352895.1 Phycisphaerales bacterium | reverse complement strand
ATCAATTCCTACATGGACGGCCCGGACGTCTTCTACAGCTTTACGCCCGGAAGCACGGGTACGTATCGCATCGGCCTGGCTCCCTGGCACCACGCTCCGCTGCGCTCCAGCGACCGACGCTTCACCATCTATGTCCAGGATTCGCTGGATGCGTTTATCGACGGCATCCGCGCCCCAGGTAGCGCCCGGCCCGTCTTTCTCGACATCGCCCTGACGGCCGGAATGACCTACCGTATCGGCGTCGACCACGACGCCAGCACCCACGACAACTTCAAGTTCACCTTGTTCGTGGATGAGCTGAACCTGGCCAACCCGGATAATTGTGGCAGCGCCGAGACCCTGCCCGGCACCGTGCCTGTATTACGGATGAACGACATCGACGGTGCCTCCGCCGACTATTTCTTTAGCCAGGACGGCGGCCGCTGCGCGGTCTCCGGCAGCACCCCGACCAACGCCCCGGGGCCCGATCATGTCTATTACTTCAGCCCGCCCTACGACGGCGATTACGCCGTCGAGCTGGTCTATTCGGGCTTCGCTGGCGTGATCTACGTCGATGATTCCTGCCCGCCCTTCTTCGGTGACGGCTGCCTCGGCGCCTCCAATCACTCCACCTCCGGCACCTCCGGCGGCAAGCACGAACTCGTGGTGGTCACCCTCCAGGGCGGCAAGGACTACTGGATCTTCGTGGATGACTACAGCACCACGTACATCACGGGCAACTATGCCTTGATCATCGACGACGCGTATAACTACGAAATCAACGAGATCGAGCCCAACGACACGTATGGAGAGGCCACTCCGCTGACCACCCCCCTCAACGGCGGCCAGCTCGTCGGCCCCGTCGATGAGGACTGGTACGCCGTCACCGGCCTAACCGGCGACCGCGTCTACTGCTGGGTCAACAATGGCGGCTCGGCCAACAGCACCCTCGACACCGACGTCGCCTTCTACGCGGCCGACGGCACTACGCTCATCGAGTTCGACGACGAGGACGGCGACGGTGCCGACGCTCCCATTGAGGACCTGCGTTACATCTACGCCACCGGCAGCGCCGTAATTGCCGGCGCTCAGATGACCGGCGACGGCACGCACTACTTCCAGGTCACCGACCAGAACGACACCGGCACAGTGCACCGTTATCGGTTCCACGTGGGCGTCGAGCCGGCCACGCGCAACCCGCTGGCTGAATGCGAGCCCAACGACACCATCGACCTGGCCGACTACACCGGCAAGCACTACTACAGCGGTGTCATTCCCACCGCCGATGACAGCGACTTCTACGCCTTCAATGCCGCGGTCGGCGACCGCGTTTTCGTCGCCCTCGACGGCGATCCCGAGCGCGACAGCACCGGCTACGATTCGGCCAGCACCGACCCCGACGCCTTCCACGGCAAGCTGGTGATCTATGATCCAGCCGGTGACATCCTGATCAGCGACATCAGCGACTACAACTCTGTCCAGTCGCCTCCCGACTACCCCGCCCAGGGGGGGTTCTTCGAGGCTCGGACCGCCGGCACCCACTACGTTGAGGTCTTGCCGCAAAGCAGTTCGGGGGTCGGCCCAACCGAAACATACCACCTGGCCATCTTCATCAATGACCAGGCTCCACTCCTGATCGAGGACATCGATCCGCAGGTCACTCTCGTGCCCGACTACGCCAATGACGTTATCGCCGGCACGGCCACCGACAATCAGCCCGGCGATTCCGGCATCTGCGATGTGAGCCTGGCGGCCAATGACAACCTTCAGATCACCAACCTCGGCACTATGCCGGCCGGGGTGGTCACCTTCGACATCGAGCTGCTCAACCCGGCCGTCAGCGGCTCGGCCAAGCTCATCGTCACCGACTGCGCCGGCAATACCGCCTGCCAAGTCGTCAGCATCGACATCGATGCCCCCCTCTGCGAGGGTGTGGCCTCTTCTCGGCGCCAGCCCTTCAGCCTGCACGGGCCCATCCACGTGCCCGACTACGATTTTACCGGCATCGACGGGACCATCGACATCGCCGAGGCCGGCATCATTGCCGACGTCAACGTGACCGTGAACATCGAGACCCTCAGTTGCAGCGGCATCGACTGCTGGCTCGAGAGTCCCACCGGCACCCGCGTCGAGCTCATGACCGACCTCGGCGGTTCCAGCGGTATCGATTTCACCGGAACCACCTTCGACGACGACGCCGCGGAAGAGATCCCGAGCTACGGCGGCACGCCGCCGTTCACCGGCACCTGGCTGCCCGAGGATTCAGCCGGCCTCGCGCAATTGAACGGCGAACAGGCTCAGGGCACCTGGAAGCTCAACGTCGTCGACGATTCCAGCTACCCCGGTGGTGGCTCCCGCCTGGTGAGCTGGTCGCTCGACGTGACCGCTTCCTTTTTCGCCCCGCAGTCCTTCGCGGGCACGGCCAGCGACGCGAGCGGCATCGCCTCCATCGTCCTGACCGGCGCGGTCAACACCCAACTCAACCTGCCGCCCGAGTTCATGCCGGGCGACACGCTGGTCAACTACACCGTGACCCTGATCGATGACACCCAGAACGGCTCCGGCACCGTCACGGTTACCGACGTGCAGGACAACACCTGCCAGTCCATCATCAACCTCAACGGTGCCGTCGACATCACCGATCCGGTCAACACAGGTGGCGTCACCACCGATATCACCTTCGCTCGTGAGGTGCTGAGCGACGTCCCGCTCGATACGCCCGTCGGCCTCATTGACACGGTCAACCTCTCCGACGCGATGCTGATCGGCGAGGTCGAGGTGGACGTGACCATCGATTCCAAGGACACGGGTCGTGTCACGTCGACGCTGACGCACGCGGGCGACGTGGCCGTGCTGCTTAATCGCACGGGCATGGACGAGCGCTTCAGCGTCGGGAACACCAAGGACGGCGGCATGGAGTGTTACTTTGACGACGACCAGCCGCAGGACAGGGATGTCCACCTCGAGCCGGCCCTCGGCTCTCAGGAAATGGTTGGTCTCTACCAGCCCGACGGCCGCGGTGAATACATCACCAACGGCATTACCACGGACGACCGCGACAACATGCTCTTCGTGCTGGCCGGCGCGGATTCGGCCGGCGACTATGACATGTACGTCGCGGACTACCGCCCGGGCTATGCCTCCACCAGCACCACGTGCATCTTCCGTCGCTGGTCGGCCACCGTGAAGAACCCCTGCGGTCCGGATCGCTACGCCGGTCAGGCCACCGATTTCTACCCCGGCTCGGGCATCTGCTCGATCGCCCTGGCCGCCGGTGCCAGCAACCTGACCGTCGACGCCGATTTTACCCCCGGTGCCGAGCTCGTCGATTACGTTGTCAAGCTCGTCGAGCCCACCCTGCCGGGCAGCGGCGACCTCGAGATCACCGACTGCG
>CP070685.1:990009-993400 GCA_020352895.1 Phycisphaerales bacterium | reverse complement strand
TAAAGAGAAGGAGTCCAAGCGGGATAAGACGCGGAACAAGTAAGGAAGAGAAAACGCCGGTGAGCCTCAACACAATCAGGCAGCGCGTCGAACGCGCCTTGACCGAGCCCGGCCAAGAGCTCGGTCGCTGGGCGCGCTTTGCGCGCTTCCACGTCGAGCTGTGGCGATTCTGTGGACGCCGCTTGCGCGAGAACAATGTCATGGCGATGAGCGCAGCCCTCTCGTTCCGCACGATCTTCGCCCTGATCCCGACTCTGGTGCTCGCGTTTCTGGTGGCCCGATCGCTGGGGGCGCTGGAAGACAGCCAGCGCAGCCTGCGGGCCTTCCTCAAAGCTTCCGGCTTCGCGCAGATCGCCGTGATGCACGAGCCCGAGGGCGCGACAAGCCGCCCGTCCGAGGCGGCCGAAACGCAGCCGGCCAGGGTGATCAACGTCGCCGACGAGATACAGAAGGTTGTCGACCGGGTCCACGGCAAGTTGACGTTCGCCCGGCTCGGCCCGGTCGGCGGCGCACTGCTCGTCTGGACTGCGATTACGCTGCTTACGACCATTGAGCGTTCGCTCAACCGCATTTTCGCCGCGCCGCGAAGCCGTCCGCTCGTACGGCGGGTACTGCTGTACTGGGCCGCCCTGACACTCGGCCCGATTGCATTGGCCGCAGCGAGTTACGTCGGCCGACAAGCCATGGAGACATTTCAGCACACGCCCGGCGTGTCCTGGCTGCTCGTCAGCGTCGGCTGGATGGGCCCCGTCGTCGCGGGGATCGTTGTGTTGGCCGGGCTGTACATGCTGTTGCCCAACACAAGCGTGCCTTTCCGTGCGGCCTTGGGCGGCGCACTCGCGGCCGTTCCCGTCTGGCTGCTGGCCAAGTGGGGGTTCGCCGTCTATGTGCGGCACTTCGTGGCCACAGGGAATCTCTACGGCGTACTGGGTTTGCTGCCGCTGTTCATGCTGTGGCTGAACCTCTCCTGGCTCATTCTCCTGTTCGGCGCTCAGTTGGCGTATACGGCCACCAACCTCGCCACCATGCGACTGGCTGAGCGCGGTGAGAGTGCTGCGCTAGGACCGTCCGATCTGCTGGCCGCCTCGATTGCCATAGCCCAGCCGTTCGCCGCGGGCCGGGGCCCGGCCGGATTCGAACAGGTCACGGCAGCGCTCAACCTGCCCCATGAATCCGTGCGGTGGTTGATCGATCACCTTACCCGTGACGGGATCGTTTGCACGGTGGATGCCCGTTCAGAAGCGCGCTACATGCTCGCCCGCCCGGCTGAACGCATACCGGTGCTTGAGATCCTGGAACTCGGCGATCCCCAGCGGTATTCGCCGGAGACCGGCGGACGCGATCCAGAGATAGCTCGGGCCATTCAGGGGATTCGAGCACGCACCCGGTCCTCTCTAGAGGGCGTTACGCTGGCCGACGTGCTGGCAGCGCGGGCACGGGATTCGCAGCAGGGGCTCACAGCACCGGCAGACACACCTCATCGGTAGCGTCGCGGGCGACCGCCCATGCCGCTTCATTAAGAGCACGGCGCCCCCATAGTTCTGAGGCCGGCGGCGGAGACCCGGATGTGCGCCGATGAGCGCACATTGGGGAGAGAGTGGCCGGGGCGCGCGGGTGGAGTAAAGAAAAGGCGCCGACCAAAAACGCCATTCTGTGGTCCCGGACGCATCCAGAAAGATCGGCGGCATGCGGTCTGACAGTCAGAGAAAGTCGGCACGGACCGCTCCACTTTGCGCCGGTGGCCTCCAGGCCCGATTGCTTCCTGCATAAATTAGTTCTCTGGCAAGAGACTTTTTTCGGCGGTCTTGATTGCGCGTACTAAAATCGCACTACCGGGGGGAGCAATTGTCATAAGCCGGAGTGCAGGCAGTGTGGTCTGTCCGCACGCACCGGGTCCGATTGCGGCAGCGTCACGCCGCGTGTCCATTGAGCAGCAAGGAGTATTGAACATGAGAGGGCGACGAGCATGGGTCGTCACGTGGGGAATGGCCGCCTTAGTGGGCGGGTTTTGGGCGAATTCGGCCTCGGCACAGGATGCGGACTTGAGTCTGAGCATTTCTGTGCCGGGCGAAACGCTGATCGCCGGGACTTCCTTTCAGATCACTTTGGGCGTTTACAACGATGGCCCCGATGACGCGACGGACGTGGTGGCCGAACTGGAGCTGCCCCAGGGCGTCTCGTTCGTGGAGGACGAGTTCGGCCTGTGCTTGGTCAGCGGGACGGGCGGAGGCGGAGGTGAACTTGTGGAGTGCACCATCGGCGGGCTTGCGAACGGGGCCTACGCTTCCACCGATCTTCTGATCATGATTGCCCCGGCCGCGGTCCTGGACTTCGGCGATCCGATTCTGAACGGGTACGGGGGGACGGTTCAGGGCAGCGTCAGCGCGGCGGAGAATGACCCCGACCCAGATGACAATACGGATGAAGACGGGCTCCTGATCGAGGCGCTGGCGGATCTGCGGATTCAGGTCGTCGGGTATGAGGAATTTGTGTACACCGGCGAACAGTTCGACTATGCGATTGTTGTGGACAACTTCGGACCTTCCACGGCCATCGGTATTCTGGTGCAGGACACGCTGATCTCCAGCGGGTTTGTTGATCCCAATGGGTGCAGCCTGTCGGTACGGACCGAGGGGGGGCTAATCCTGGAGTTCGACTGCAACTTCGCCCTGAGTACGGGGGTTTTTGACCTGGCGACCATGGGCGCGACGCACCTGAACCCTCGAGCGCGGACGCACGATCCGGATCCTAACGCGGAGCAGATCGACCAGGGCCGCATGATCATTACGATCAACATGACGGCTGCCGAGGATGGAACGATGACCAACTATGTCATCGTGTCGAGCGACACGCCCGATCCGGATATCTCAAACAACACGTCAACGACTTGGGGGGACTTCATCGAGGCCTCGGATCTGGCGCTGACGATGAGCGAAGTGGGATCGACCGTGGCCGGTCCGGGTTGCGCGGTCGATGCCAACACGAGCGAGGCGGTGACGGCCGGACTGGATGCTCGATACGAAATCACAGTAACGAACCAGGAGACCATTCTGGAGCCTACGGGGCCGGACGGGATTCCCCAGGAGGCGACGGCGAACAACGTGATCATCGAAGCGTTTGTGCCTCTCGGCGCGACAGCGATCGATGTGGACTGCGCTTACAGTGAGCCTGGCTCCGGGATGCTGGTGATTACCAGCGGAACCAGCGGGACGCCGGGCGACCCGAGCGACCCGGCCCGGTGTGTGATTCCCGAGGTGCTCTTCGGGGAGAATGCATCGATGTTCCTCGATCTGCAAATCGATCCGGATTTCGTTGCGGAGCATGGGGACCGGCTGCGCGTGGCGGCGCTGGTATCGGCGGACGAGTACGATCCGGATCTGTCGAACAACAT
>CP070685.1:986495-989909 GCA_020352895.1 Phycisphaerales bacterium | reverse complement strand
TCAGGCTACACCATCAGTGGCTGCCGGATGAGATCCATTTTGACCAGCCGCCACCGGCCGATCTGGTGCTGGACCTGACTCGCCGCGGGCACGCTGTCGCCGACACCCGCAAGAGCAGCATCGTGCAGGCCATTCTCATTCGCGACGGGAAGCTCATCGGGGCGTCGGACCCGCGTGGGGGCGGCATGCCAGCCGGCTGGTAGCGCCAGGGCCACCAGCCGTACTGCCCCCGACTACCGTGCGTCCGCTCTAGGGGTGATAGGTATGGCCCGCCGATTCTCATCCACCGCCACCAGGACCACCTCCGCCTGAGTGACCCGGATTCGCGGCCCGGGGCTCGCAAAACGCTCCGCCCATACCGCGATACGCATCCGCATGCTTGTTCGTCCCAGCTTGACCGGCTCGGCATAAAAACTCAGCACATCGCCGACGAATACGGGTTCCTTGAATTCCACGGCATTCAACGCCACCGTCACATATCGGTGCGCGGCTACTTCGCGGGCTCCGATGAACGCGGCTTGGTCGATGTAGCTGAGCAGCACACCGCCGAAGATCGTGCCGACGGCGTTCGTGTCGCGCGGCATCATCACGACCCTGATGGCCGGTTCCGGGGGGCAGGGGGGCTGGCTGGCCATGACGGATGACCTCCTCCAAGGATGATGAGCAGTCGATTCGCCTTTGGTGTCCGGCATTCGCACAGCCGCCGTACCGGAGCAGGCGGATTGTGGGCCATCAGTCCCCCAAAGGCAAGCCCCTCTCTGTGTGTTTACAACGCCTCTCCGCTCTGATACGTTTCAGACCGGCGGACGGCGGGCGCAGTGCTCGCCCGTACCCTACCGTGCTCGACGGGAAAGACACAGTGCCCCTGTGCACCGCCTTGCCCGTCGGAAGAACGAAGAAGCAAGAGGGTGTTCCACATGCCGCACCGAAAGTCGAAATGGAGTCTTCTGTCGGGTCTCTCGCTGGTGCCGGCCCTGCTGGTTTGGGGGGGCTGTGGGGGATCGAGTCTGACGACTGATTTTCAAGTTCCTGCCGACCAGCGGACCTCGCTCACTTCCGCGGGCCCGACCGAGCAGATCTTTCGAATGCCCGCGGACGTCCCATTCAACATTACGAGCAAGCGCAGCGACCAGGTACCTGGAATGGACGGGACGGCACGAGGCGAATCCGGCGCCGAACGGGACGGAACGGCTTTCTGCAGGGTCAGTGCCTCCAATGGAGGTGCGGCCAGCGCCAGCTTCGAACTGGGGCATTGCGTCGAGAACCGCGGACAGCAGTCGGCCGCCGCCGAGGCCATATTCATCTGCGAATACGAAGGGAGCCTCTCGGAAACGGAGGGCACCGAGACAAATACCTCCACAACCTACGCCCTGGACCTGTACATCAATGACACGGACGGCCGGGTGCTCAAGCATAATCCCTTCGAAGCCGCATCCGGAGACGAGGGCCCTCGTAGCGGCTCAACGCGGTTCGTAGAGGAATACCTTGTCACACTGGAGCCCGGTCGCGTGTACAACTTCGTCGTGGCAGGAAAGGTCGCCGCAAAGACCGGCGCCGGAGGTCAGGCCGACCTGGGAATCAAACTCAAGACACTGCAACTGACCATCAGAAAGACCGCGGCCGAGTAAACACAAGCTTCTGCCATGGTGCTGACCGGCTTCCAGATCACTTGAGGCTTCGCACATGCCCATGGATGAAATCGAATTCGAATGCGAAAGCCAGATGGAGAAGGCAGTGGAGTACTTCCGCACTGAACTGCGCGGAGTCCGTACCGGCCGTGCCTCAGCAGGGCTGGTGGAGCACCTCAAGATTGAGGTGCCTTCATATGGGTCGACCATGGACCTCAGGGAGCTCGCTTCGTTCAGCATCCCGGAACCCACCTGCATCTTGGTCAAGCCCTTCGATCCCTCCATCATCAAGGACATCGAGCGCGGAATCCGCAATTCGAGCGTCGGCATCTCCCCCGTGCAGGAAGGGAAAATGCTGCGCTTAGCGATCCCTCCTTTGTCGGGAGAGCGACGTCAGCAACTCATCGCCCAGGTCAGGAAGATGGCCGAGGCCCAGCGCGTCGCCGTCCGCAACGCCCGCCGAGACGCCAACAAGCAGATCGACGCCGAGCAGAAGGCCGGCCAGCTCTCCGAAGACGACGCCAAGAAGTGTAAGGACAACGTCCAGGAGCTGACCAAGACATACGAGGGGATGATCGACTCTGGCCTGGAGGCCAAGACCAAAGAAATCCAAACCGTCTAACATGCCACGCACTTCGCCAGGGTCTTCTACCTGAGCATCCTCCGTCCACATAGACTGACGTCGCGCCCTTTCGTGTGCTTCCCCCCGCCAAGCCCTCTGCATATCATCTGCTCTTGGAGAACCGTTGCCCCGCCTTGGCCACCGCCGGTCAGCCGGGCGACTCCGAGTTGATCGAGTCGTTCATTTGAACCCGCAAGACCCAATCCCGTACGCCCCGAATCCCCATCAGGACAACCCGCGGTGGCCGGCCTGGCTGCCTGCAGTGGTCATCGCGCTGGTTTCCGTCGCTGTCTTTTGGCCGAGCCTCCAAGGGGAATTCCTGAATTGGGACGATGAGCTCTACCTGACCGGCCACGACAACTATCGCGGCCTGGATTGGCAGCACATCCGCTGGATGTTCACCACCACGCACGGTGGACCATATCAGCCGCTCGGCTGGCTGAGTTGGGCGCTGGACTACAGGCTGTGGGGCCTGAATGCCAAGGGCTTCAAACTCAGCAACCTCCTACTACACGCGATGACTGCCGGCTTGTTATACCTGCTCGCCTTGCGCCTCCTGCGGCCAGGCCTCACGCTCGAGGCCTCCCGCCCTTCGCCCGCGCTGCAACTCGGGGCCTGCGCAGCCGCGCTTCTGTTCGCACTGCATCCACTCCGCGCCGAATCCGTCGCCTGGGCCACCGAGCGCCGCGACGTCCTTTCCGGTCTCTTCTACGTGCTCTCCGTGCTCCTGTATGTACGTTGGTGCCAGCGCCGCGTAGTCCCCAGCACGGGCCGCGCGTCGGGCTGGCCGGCTGGTGCGTTTGTGGCGTTCCTATGCGCCCTCCTCTCCAAGGGCATGAGCGTGAGTCTGCCCTTTGTCCTGTTGATACTGGATGTGTACCCTCTCCGGCGCGTGCGGGTGTCCTTCGCCCCAGACTCGCCCCTGATCGCCGGGCGACTCAGTCGCGTCATCGTCGAGAAGATCCCCTTCCTCCTCTGTTCGGCCGCCATCGCCGTGCTGGCGGTTCACGGCGTGCGCGAGGTGGGGGCCCTCAATCCCCTACAGGACATCAGTGTGGTCGAGCGCGTTGTGCTCTCGACCTACAGCTCCTGGTTCTATCTCCTCAAGACGATCTGGCCCGCCCATCTGTCGCCACTCTACGAGTACCCCGTCAAACTCGACAT
>CP070685.1:982964-986395 GCA_020352895.1 Phycisphaerales bacterium | reverse complement strand
ACTTGCCGTCCCGGCCGACGATCTGTTTGGCCAGACCCCGACCCTCGCGCGACAACCCGATGGTGACAAACCGGTTGCTCTCGAATCCCCGCGTCGGCTGGGCAAAGGTCAGGTAGAAGCCGTCTCCATACCGCCAGGATCGGTCCGGGAACTCGAACGCATCATCCCGCGCCTCGACCAGCGCATAGAAGAACTGCTCGTCGAACGCAAACGCTGCCGTTACGGCCAGGTCGTCGTTGCTGCCTCGCTCTTGCCCATCGATCGTGCGTGTGATGGCGTGCCGCGCGAACCCCAACCAATCTCCTGCTTCTGCATCGATTACCATGGCCGAATCGGCGAATGGAATCGCAATCGGCTCCGCGTTCTGCATCCCGGCGCCGCCTGAAGCGGCTCCCGCAACGATCACCAGCCCAAGGGCCCAAAGCTGTCGCATGCTCGCCTCTCCTGTTGCAAGTGAGTTGCCGCGCGCTGCACCGAGCGCCCGCCAACATTTAATGCGAAATGCAAGCGTCCCGCGTTACACACGCCGTGGAATCAACTGATCCGCGGGCAGCCCACAAGCCCAGACGGGCTCAAAACGCTCAGCATGTCAGGTGCAGGGCCGCAGCGACGGGACGACCTTCGCCACAGCGCTGGCTGTATATCTCGACGGCCCTGGCGGTGGGGGCGCAGACGGCCTCGATCCCCCCCTCCCGCAGATGCGCTAGCGTCGGCTCCGGCACCTGCATCAACCCATGCGCACCTTGCCCGACGACGAGCACCTCCGGCGCAGCCTCCAGTACGGCCGCCAGGTCGGCGACCTTGAGCACATGCCCCTCGTCACGCCACCAGTTCGCCCGCACGCCCCCCGGCAGGATGATCACGTCCGCCGTGTACACATGCCCGTCGATCTCGATCTTCCCGAACGAATAAGACTCGATCTTCGGTTGCCCGGCCATGTTTGCCCTCGCGCGCTATGACGGGCACCTACAACCCCCGCTTCGTGACCAGGTACACCGCGAAGCTGCCCAACCAGTGTCCCCCTTCATACTCCTGATCGGCGATGGCCGTCAGTCCGGCCCGCTTGTGCTCCTCCGCCGCGGCCTGCAAGGCCGCGATCCGCGGGTCCCCCTTCGGCAGGCCCGCCGCAATCCCCTCCAGCATCCATGCCCGCGACAAGTTCAACCCATCCAGATGCACCAGGTGCCCGTCCGCCTTGTCCGTCACCACCGCCGGCCGCAGCCAGCCGGCCTCGCCCTCCAGCGGCAACTCCGGCAGGAAAGCCCCCAGCCACGCTCCAAACTCAGCCGGCTCCAGAATCCGCCGCATCAAATCCGCCTCTGCCAGCACCGGCGACAGAAACGCCTGCCCGTCCGGCTCGAACCGCAGCGTCGCCCCACGATCGTGCAGGAAATAGTCGCGCCCCCGGCGCGCGACCAGTTCGACCATCTCTTTGTCACCCCGGCACCGCGCCCAATCGTACACCAGCCCCAGGGCGAAAGCCGTCTGGCTATGCTCCCCTGTCCGAACCGGATGCGACAGCTTGGGCAGCCATTCCTTGAATCGATTCGCCGCCTCGCGCTCCAGCGGTTCGAGAATCGACGCCCATGCCCGCGCCTGCGAGTCATCCCACTCGTGAAGCTCCGCCGACAACTGCAGCAGCCACGCCAGGCCGTACGGTCGCTCGAACGTGCTTCGCCCCTCCGCCTGCATGTACTCCACTTCCGCGGCCACACTCTCCGGCACGAAGCTCTTGCTCAGTTCTTCCCGCGCTTTGGCTACAAACGGCGCCTCCGAATGCATCCGGCATAGCCGCACCAGCAGCCAATGCCCATGCACCGCCGAGTGCCAGTCGAAACACCCGCAGAACACCGGCGTCAGGGCGCGCGGGGGACGGGCGTCTTCGTCCGAACTCATCACATGCGAGATCTTGTTCGGATATTCCTGATGAAGACACGTCAGGGCCAGATCCGCGAAGCGCCCCACCGCCACCTCGTCATCACCGCTGCCTTCCTCCGCGTATACCGGCGCAAGCATCAGCAGAGCCGCCAAACCGACCACTCTTCTCTGCATCATGCATCTCCTCCAAGAAGTGCCAATTCCCCGCTCATTGTCGCCGGGTACCCGACCGTGGCAACCGCCCGGCTCTCAGCCGCCCCACATTCCCAGCGTGCGCCCCAGCTTGAACACGCCCAGACCCGCCGCCGTAACCACCACGGCCGCCCCCAGAAGATTCGCCATCCAACCGTTGGCCCACTTTCCGAGCAGGCTGCGGCGATTGACTACCACCAACAGAAACACGGCCACGATCGGCAAGAGAATCCCGTTGGCCGCTTGGGCGGCGATAATCGCGTGCACCGGCCGATGCCCCACCGCCGCCAGCACAGTGCCGACCAACACGATCAGCCCCCATGTCGCCCGCAATTTCCACGAGCGCAAATCGACGGCCCATCCCAACGCCCCCGCAGTTGCATACGCCGCCGCCAGCGGCGCCGTGATCGCACTGGTCAGCCCCGCCGCCAGCAGCCCTACCGCAAAGAAGGCCTGTGCCGCCCGCCCCAACAACGGCTCCAACTGCTCCGCCATCGCCGCGGCCGACTCCAACGTCGTGCCCGGGGCGTAGCACGCTGCCGCCGTCACCAGAATCGCCAGCGTCACCATCCCGCCCAGCAGGACCGATACGAACGTGTCCAGCCGCGCCTGCATCATTGACTTCTCCAGCGACATAGACGCCGGCCATTTCTCCTTTACGGCGCTGGCGTGCAGAAACAGGTTGTACGGCACGACCGTCGTCCCGATCAGGGCAATGACTGTCAACAGCGAGCCCGCCGGCAGCGCCGGCACACACATGCCGCGCATCAGCTCTCCAGGGTCCGGGCGCACCATGGCCGCCGTGGTCACAAACACCACACTCATGACCACGACCATGGCGATGAGCAATCGCTCGATGATCCGGTACACGCCCGTCGCCAGAACGACCGCGGCCCCCACGCCGACGACCACCGCCCAGTGTTGGTGCGACACGCCCGTCAGGGCCGCCAGCCCCAGCCCCGCGCCGGCGATGTTGCCCATCTCGAACGCCGCGTTCCCGAAGCCAATCGCCGCGACTACCAGCAAAACGACCGCGGCGCGAAGCGCGCGGTTGCCGAATGTCGTGCGCAGTGCCTCGCCCAGACCCTCACGCGTGACCAGGCCCAACCGGGCCGACATCTCCTGCAGCACGATCGTGGCCAGAACCGCAAAGATGAGTGCCCAAGCGATGGCATACCCGAAGCCTGCCCCGGCCTGGCTGGCCGTCGTCACCGTCCCCGGCCCGATGAACGCGGCCGTAACCAGCAACCCCGGCCCCAGAAACCCGCGCTTCATGCTCATGTCACCGGGCTCTCCGCTGAAGTGATCACTCGGCCCGGCGCCAATAGCCGACGACTCCACAACATGAGCACCACCGCGCA
>CP070685.1:979416-982864 GCA_020352895.1 Phycisphaerales bacterium | reverse complement strand
GTATGTCCCATGATCGGGACTGTCATTTCCAAATCCCATCCAGAAGGAGGCACTCCGATGACCGACAGAAGAATCGCAATCTGCACAGCCGTGCTGCTGGTAGCGACTTGCGTGGGAACGACCGCGGCCCAGGATCTCACGCCGATGGAGATGCTCGGCAAGCATCTGTTCTTCGATCAGAATCTCTCGACACCGCCCGGTCAGTCGTGCGCGGTTTGCCATGCCCCGGAGGTGGGCTTTACCGGTCCCGATTCCGAGGTCAACGCGCATGAAGCCATCTACGAGGGCGCGGTCCTCGGCCGCTTCGGAAACCGCAAGCCGCCTTCGGCCGCCTACGGCGGAGACAGCCCCGTCATGTACTTCGATGAAGACGAAGGGCTTTGGATCGGCGGCATGTTCTGGGATGGCCGTGCCACCGGCTGGACCCTGGATGACCCGCTCGCCGAACAGGCCTTGGGACCCTTCCTCAATCCCCTGGAACAGAACAATCCCAACGCCAGACTGGTTTGCTTCAAGGTTGCTAGATCCGCATATGCCCCGCTCTACGAGGCCGTCTTTGGCCAGCCCGTCGATTTCATGCAAAACGTGGCCCAGACGTACGTGAACATCGGCCGGGCCATCTCGGCCTACGAGCACTCCGACGAAGTCAACCCGTTCACCTCCAAGTACGACTACTACTTGGACGGACTGGTCGACCTCACCGTCCAGGAAGCCTGGGGGCTGGCGCTCTTCGAAGACGAAGACAAGGGCAACTGCGCCGCCTGCCACCTGAGTCAGCCGGGACTCGGTGGCGAGCCCCCGCTGTTTACAGACTTCACCTATGACAACCTGGGCGTGCCCAGGAATCCCGAGAACCCCTTCTACGACATGCCACGCAAGTGGAACCCGGCTGGGTACGATTGGGTAGACCTGGGCCTCGGCGGCTTCCTGGCCGGGACGGCGCTATACGCGGATTATGCCCCCGAGAACTACGGCAAGCACAAGGTCCCCACGCTGCGCAACGTGGACAAGAGGCCCTACCCCGAGTTCGTCAAGGCCTACGCCCACAACGGCTTCTTCAAGAGCCTTGAGGAGATCACGCACTTCTACAACACGAGAGATATCCCCGAGGAGAACTGGCCGGAACCGGAAGTGCCCGAGAACGTCAACACGGATGAACTGGGTGACCTCGGCTTGAGCCTCGACGAAGAGGCCGCCATCGTGGCCTTCATGAAGACGTTGTCCGACGGCTACGTCCTGCCCTGACGCGCCGTCACTCCGGTGATCTTCTGAGAGGTGCGTGTTTCCCCTTGTGGAAACACGCATTTCTCGGTTGAGCAAACGTGTAGCCTCCTCGTAGCCCTCGTGCTTCGTGGTTCCTTTATTCTGTTGACCTATGGCACCGCTCTGGAACCAGTGCCCTATGGGCGACACCCATGCGCCTCGACCCGCCGTCACCGACCCCTTCACACGAACCGCCGCATCATCCCGCTGGCGAACTCGTCCACGTTTTCGCTGGTGACGCCCATCCGACGGCAGAGCTCATCCACCCGATCGCGCTTGCCGCGGTCCTCCAGGTCGCCCAGCCCGGCGAACACCCCGAGCCGCCGGCCCACCTGATACAGGCCCTGTGACTCCGCATCCATGTCGAGAAACCGGCGCAGCATCCCGACCATCCTCTCCTTGTCGTCCGGCAACTTGCCCTCCAGATCCTCGAACAGGTTCAGAATGTGGTCGCTCTTGACCGTGCTGCCGATCCCTTCCAGACCCTCGATCAACATCAGCAGCTCTTCGGCCACCTCCACGTCCGAGCATGGCTCGAACGCGCCGTCGCAACACATCTTCCACAGCGGCGCAGACGGCGAGACCGCCAGCGTCCGGATCCGGATGAAATCCGGGTCAATCTGGTTCAGTGCGTCGGCGGTCTCTCGCGCGTGAACCTCCCGCAGCGCTCTGCCGCCCAGCCCTGGCATGATGTACTCGGACAGCTCCAGCCCGGCCTCCTTCGCCTTGCGCCCGGCCTCGATGTGCACCGCTTTGGTCGCCCCCTTCCGGACCATGTTCAGCACCTCGTCCGAGCCCGACTCCAACCCCACGTGGATCCGGCTCAGCCCGCTCTCGCGGATGGCCGTCAGATCTGCCTCCCGTTTGCTGGCGATGGTCCGCGATCGCGAATACGAAGTGATCCTCTCCACCCAGCCGAATCGCCTGCGCAGATGCCCAATGATCTTCACCAAGTCCCGGGTCTTGATCACCAGAGAGTCCGCGTCCTGAAGGAAGATGGACTTCATGCCGCCCGCGCAGAACCAGTGCGCCGCCGCCGAAAAGCTCATCATGTCCTCGTCACCGACCCGCTCCGCTAACGCCTCCAGCCGCTCTCGAGAAATGCCGCCCTCCTCCTCGGCCACCTCCCGCAGGGCGCACACGTGCGCGTGCACCGCATCGATGTCCGCCTTGACATCCTCCACCGCACGCACCGAGAACCGCTTACCCTTGTACACCGGGCAGAACGCGCAGCGGTTCCACGGACAGTTCCTGGTCACTCGAATCAGCAGGCTGGTCGCCTCATTCGGCGGCCGGATCGGCCCCTGCTCGAAACAGTAGGCCGGCTCCCTCGCACCTTCCGCTCGACTCATGAAAAACTCCCCCGCGCTCGCCTTCGGCTCCTCGCTCTCGCCTGGACCTAGCCTAGCTTCTCACCGTGCCACGAATCAACCCCGCAGATCATGGCCCTCGCCCGCCCACAGCAAAGGACGGCCGGCCCCGCAGGACCGACCGTCCCCAAAAACCGATCTTGCTCCTGTCAGTACAACAGCTCCGCGCGGAGCTTACGCTCGGCGCGCTTGCTGACGCCAGCTCCGCCGCATGATACGCCCGCTCAGAATCAACAGGGGCATCATCGAGGCCACTCCGGCACCGCAGGCTGGCCCGCAGGCCTGGCACACCGTGCTCTCCGGGTACCGCGCGATCACCTCCGCGATCGTCTCCGGCATGCCCTCGAGGGCCGGCGTCTCGGCGTACGACTCGGTGACCAGGGCGTGGTTCCGCTCGGTCGTGTAGTCGTCGAACCGCCCCGTCACATCGCCGGACAACGCCGCGTTCATGTCCAGCACCTTCACCGGCGTTCCACAGGCAAAGTCCAGCTTCTGCAAGTCGACCGACCGCACCGCACTGGACGCCACCGTCAAAAATCGGATGCGTGACGCCGTCGGCTCATACACGATGTTCCAAACCGTGTGGTCCTGCCTAACGAGTCGCAGCGTCTCCAGGGCGTACTCCGCCGCCGGCCCGTCCCTCGTTGCGTCATAATCCCGCACGCGCGCGGCCGCACACACAAACCGATCCAGCGACTCCGGCGTGCACGCCACCTCGGCGCTGCCCCCAAATCCTGCGTGCCCCGTCAAGTACGCGAGCGCCTCCGGATAGTTCGTGTTCGTCAGCGCCGCGACCGGCAACTCCCCCCCGGCGT
>CP070685.1:975828-979316 GCA_020352895.1 Phycisphaerales bacterium | reverse complement strand
ATTCCCACTCGATGGTGGCGGGGGGTTTGCTGGAGATGTCGTAGGCCACACGGTTGATGCCGCGGACCTCATTGATGATCCGCGTGCTGATGTTCATGAGCAATTCCTGGTCGATGTGCACCCAGTCGGCCGTCATGAAGTCCCGGCTCTCCACGCAACGCAGGACGGCCACGTGCTGGTCGGCATGGGTTCGCCCATCGCCCATAACGCCGACCGATTCGATGGGCACCAACACCACGAAGGCCTGGGCGATCTTGCGGTACCAGCCTGCGGCGCGGATCTCATCGACGGCGATCTGATCCGCCTCGCGGAGGATCTCCAGGCGCTCGGGAGTGATCGGTCCTATGATGCGTACCGCCAACCCGGGACCGGGGAAGGGGTGACGCCAGACGATTTCGTCCGGCAGGCCCAACAACTCGCCCAAGAGCCGCACCTCGTCTTTGAACAGTTCGCGAAGCGGCTCGATCAGCTCGAAGCCGAGTTCGCTCGGCAGGCCGCCGACGTTGTGGTGCAGTTTGATGCTGGCCGCGTGCCCGGCCACGCTTCGCCCCGACTCGATCACGTCGGGATAGAGCGTCCCCTGGGCCAGGTACCTGGCGTTCGGTATGGTCCGGGCTTCATCGCGAAAGACCTCGATGAACTCGTGGCCGATAATCGTACGCTTGCGGTCCGGATCGGCGACGCCGTCAAGCTTGCTGATGAACCTGTCGGCGGCGTCGACCACCCGAAGGTTGATATGGAAGTGGTCGCGGAACGTGCTTTCGACGAGATCGCGCTCGTTCTTGCGCAGCAGGCCGTTGTCGACGAAGATGCACACGAGGCGGTCGCCGATGGCCCGCTGCGTCAGAGCGGCCAGCACGCTGCTGTCTACGCCACCGGACAGGGCACAGATCACGGTGTGGTCCGGTTCGACGCGGTCGCGCACCTCGGCCACCGCCCGGTCGAGCATGGTGCCGACCTTCCAGTCCCCTCGGCAGCCGCAGACGTCATATAGGAAATTGCGGAAGATGAGCCCTCCCTGCGGCGTATGGGCGACTTCGGGGTGAAACTGGACACCGTAGAAAGGCAGTGCCCTGTGCCGGACTACGGCCAGCGGGCAGTTGGCGGTGGAGGCGAGGGCGAGAAAGTCGGGGCTGAGCCGGTCCACCACGTCGCCATGACTCATCCAGACGACAGGGTCGCTGGGCAGGTGAGCCAGAAGGCGATCGGGCTGCTGGATCGTAAGCCTGGCTCGCCCATACTCTCGCTTTGGGGAGGCCTCGATTTGGCCGCCAAGGAGCATGCAGCCGACGTGCATGCCGTAGCAGATACCGAGTACGGGAATCCCGGAGCGGAGGATGTCGGGGTCACACCTGGGAGCCCCCTCGGCGTACACGCTGTGGGGGCTGCCGGACAGGATAATGCCGGCTGTGTTCAACGTTTTTAGCTCTTTCAGCGTTGTGGTGGGGGGCAGCAGCAGGGAATGCACGTGGCCTTCCCGGGCCCGGCGGGCGATGAGTTGGGAGTACTGCGAGCCGAAATCGATCACAGCAACGGTCTGGTGGTTGGCCACGGAGAAGGCCCTCTTGACGCAGACAGCACCGCAATGGTAACCGGAGGTTCGCATCGAGCCAACCGGACACCGACCTCACCACGGCATTCGTCGCGATGCCCGGTGGTCCCGGCTCGGGGTCGGTGGATGCTGGACAGCGCCGGCCGGTTTGGGATATATTCTCCACATTGGAGTTGCGCGCTTTGGAGAGATTCAGTACGCGCTGAATCGGCCGCAACACATCCGGGATTTCGACAAAGGGTGGCATCAGTGTACGCAGTTGGCCGCGGGGGCTGATCAGAGTGCGTATCTGGGCAGGAGCAGGTTCGTTTCATGGTTGATCACGTTTTGCTGCGCGAGTTGGGAGTCGATGAGAGTCAGGTAGACCAGGAACTGGCGGCGGTCCTGGGTGAGGGGGACGGCGTCGAGAGCCGAGGGGCCGTGCTGGAGGGAACGGTGGGGAACTTTCAGCCGGGCACCATTATGGAAGGCAGGGTTATCGGCTTCGCCGGTGACGACGTCATTGTCGATGTGGGGCTGAAAAGCGAGGGCGTCGTCCCCAAGCGCGAGTGGGAGGGGCCAGATCAGGTTCAGATCGGCGACCGGGTCAATGCCTTGTTGGAGGCGGTGGAGTCCGACAGCGGCACAGTGGTGCTGAGCAAGCGCAAAGCGGACCGCATCCTGAGCTGGCAGCGCATCGTCGAAACGTCCAAGGAAGGGGACGAAGTCACGGGCAAGGTGGTACGCAAGATCAAGGGTGGCCTGCTGGTGGACATCGGCGTGCCCGTGTTCCTGCCTGCGTCGCAGGTAGACATCCGCCGCCCGAGTGATGTGGGCGAACTGCTCGGCAAAACCATTGAGGCCAAAATCCTGAAGATTGACACGCAGCGGCGCAACATCGTCATCTCGCGGCGTAAGCTCATCGAGGAGAAGCGACAGATAGCCAAGGAGAACCTGTTGAGCACCCTGGAGGTCGGCCAGGTTGTCAAGGGGACTGTCAAGAACATCGCCGACTTCGGTGCGTTCGTGGATTTGGGGGGCATTGACGGGCTCCTGCACATCACGGACATGAGCTGGGACCGAATCAACCATCCCTCCGAGATGCTCAAGATCGACCAGGAGATCGAGATCTGCGTGCTGAGCATTGACCGCGAGAAGGAGAAGATCGCCCTGGGGCTCAAGCAGCGGACGGCCAACCCGTGGGAGGAGGTGGAGACCAAGTACCCCGTGGGGGCCAAGGTGCAAGGCGAAGTGGTCAATATCATGAACTACGGCGCCTTCGTGAAGCTGGAGCCCGGCGTGGAGGGCCTGGTGCACATCAGCGAAATGAGCTGGACCCGGCGGATTTCCCACCCCTCGGAGATGCTCAGCCCCGGGCAGATGGTCGATGTGGTGGTCCTCAGCATCAACAAGGACAAGCAGGAAGTCAGCCTGGGCATCAAGCAGACCGAGGTCAATCCCTGGACCCGGGTGGCCGAGCGCTATCCGCCGAACACGATCGTCGAGGGTGTGGTGCGGAATCTGGCCAACTACGGGGCCTTCGTCGAGATTGAGGAAGGCATCGACGGACTGCTGCACCTGAGCGACATGAGCTGGACCAAGAAGATCAGCCACCCGTCGGAGATGCTCAAGAAGGGCGGGACGGTCAGATGCGTGGTGCTGTCCGTGGATGAGGAAAAGCAACGCATCGCCCTGGGGCTCAAGCAGCTTCACGAGGATCCGTGGCTGCACGCGGTGCCCACGAATTACATCCCCGGGCAGATCGTCCAGGGCACGGTCACGAAGATCACGAATTTCGGAGTGTTCGTGGAGTTGGAACCCGATCTGGAGGGTCTGTTGCACATCAGCGAGCTGGCCGACCACAAGGTGGAGGACCCGCACAAGGAAGTGAAGATCGGCGATGCCATCGAGGTGAAGATTCTGCGTGTCGACACGCAGGAGCGGAAGATCGGGCTGA
>CP070685.1:972232-975728 GCA_020352895.1 Phycisphaerales bacterium | reverse complement strand
GCCCTCTCGAACCCGGTCAGGTCCGCGGCCCTGCCCTCCACCTCGATCACGGCCCCATTCGAGTCGTTGGCGACGTACCCCCCCAGCCCAAATGAGCAGGCCAGCCGGTAAACGAAGGGCCGGAAACCCACCCCCTGCACCTGCCCCCGAAGCTCCAGGCGGCGGCGAACGACTGACTCCCCTTCTTGGCTCATGCGACGAACCTATGCTCCCATCCGGCGTTACGCTGCAAACTGTAGGCCACCCGGACCCGCCCTGCCACAGGCCGGGTTCCTCACCACGGGTCTGAAGCGACGATTCCGGTGGCCGGTGAGCCCATCGCCGACTGTTGCGCAAATGTTCGAAATCCGGGCGGGAAATCGCGCACGACAACATCCTGGACCCTTCCAACCGCCGCCTTTCGGCCCCCCCAGGACCAGGGTCCGGATCAACCGTCTCCCCGGAAAACCTCAGGGCACAGCAAATGCCACGCCTCATGGGTCCCCTCTCGGGGACAAGCTGTCTTGTGTCCCTGAAATGCGCGCCAAAGCTCCGGCCGGACGGGATATAGGCGACCGCAGAGAGATTGTCCCCCCGTAACGCCTCGTGAGCGTATCGGTCGGCAATGAGACCCCGACCCGAAGGATGAAAACCATGGCAACCGTACCAGACACCCAGCGAGCCGAGACCAAGCCTGTTTTTGCCTGTGATCCGTATCTTGCCGAGATCCTGTGCAATCCCCTGCTGAACCGCGGGACCGCCTTCACCGACGAAGAGCGTGACCGCCTCGGGCTCCGCGGCCTGCTCCCCCCACGCGTGCTGGAGATCCATGAGCAGGTTGCCCTTGAGCTCGAGCACCTTCACGCCAAGAAGGATGATCTCGAGAAGTTCATCGGTCTGGTTGCCCTCCAGGATCGCAACGAAGTCCTCTTCTACCGTGTGCTTGTGGAGAATCTGGCCGAGCTGATGCCCATCGTCTACACGCCCACCGTGGGACTGGCCTGCCAGCGCTACAGCCACATTCTCCGCAAGCCACGCGGCATCTGGTTGACTCCGGACGACATCAACCGCATCCCCGATGTGCTCCGCAACTCTCCCCACAAGGACATCCGACTAATCGTCGTCACCGACAACGAGCGCATCCTGGGACTGGGCGACCAGGGCGCCGGCGGCATGGGTATCCCGGTCGGCAAGCTGGCCCTTTATGTGGGTGGTGCGGGCATCCACCCCTCCAAATGCCTCCCCGTCAGCCTGGACGTCGGAACCGACAACACGGCCCTGCTCGACGACCCGCTCTATCTCGGCGTCCGACAACGCCGCCTCCGGAACAAGCCCTACTTCGACATGGTCGAGGCCTTTGTCATGGGCGTGAAGCAAGTCTTCCCCCATGCCGTCGTCCAGTGGGAGGACTTCCACAAGAACATTGCCTTCGAGGTCCTCGACCGCTACCGCAACCGCCTGTCCTGCTTCAACGACGACATCCAAGGTACTTCAGGTGTGGTTCTGGCCGGCGTCATCTCGGCTACCCGGGTGACCAAGGTGCCCCTGGCCGAGCAACGCGCGGCCTTCCTCGGCTCCGGCGCCGCCGGCGTGGGCATCGCCCGCCTGCTCCACACCGCCATGAAGGAAGCCGGGGCTTCCAGGGAAGTGCTTCAGCGCAGCCAGATCATGATCGACTCGAAGGGACTCGTGCACCATGGGCGCCAGGGCCTTGAGCCTTCCAAGAAGGAGTTCGCCATGTCCGCTGAGGTCATGGCCAGCTTCAAGCTCGCCGGCACCGAGTCCTTCGCCGAGATTATCGAGAAGGTCAGGCCCACCGTGCTGATCGGCACCACCGCCACCCCGGGCAGGTTTACTGAAGAAGCCATCCGGGCCTTCGGCAAAGTCTGCGAGCGGCCCGTGATCATGCCCCTCAGCAACCCGAACAGCAAGGCCGAGTGCACTCCCACCGAAGCTCTCCGGTGGACGGAAGGGCGGGCTCTGGTCGGCACGGGAAGCCCCTTCCCGCCCGTTGAGCTGTATGGCAAGACCTACGAGATCGGCCAAGCCAACAATGTCTTCATCTTCCCCGGCGTCGGCCTGGGAGCCATCGTCGCCGAGGCTCACCAGATTACCGATGAGATGTTCCTGGCCGCCGCTAAGGTCCTGGCCGGATGCGTGTCCGAAGACCGGCTGGCCGTCGGGGCCCTGTATCCGTCCCAAAACGACCTCCGCCAGATCAGCCGCAAGGTCGCTGCGGCCGTCGTCCGGCTGGCCCGTGACCGCGGCCTGGGCAAGATCATCCCCGACGGAGAGGTCGAGGAAACCGTCGCCGGAAACATGTGGTACCCGGAGTACCAGTAAGCCTGTAACCCGACCATGGTTTGAAGTGAACGCCAGCCGGCTTGATCCATCAAGAAACGCCCGCCTCTTTCGTCCGGGGCGGGCGCTCTCATTCACGCTACCGCCTGCCTGTGAAGTGCTCCAACAGGAGATTGCGGAACGGCTCGTACTCGGCCCTCATGGTGTCATACTCCTCGCGCCGCTCCTCCAACCCGACCAGGCTCGCCGGCGGCTCCGGATCAACACCGATCAGCGCCTGAATCTCCTCCGGAAACTTGGCCGGATGCGCGGTCTCTACCGACACGGTCAGCACGCCTTCTGCCGACGGATCATCGCCCAGATAATGCTGCAAGCCCGCCCAGCCGACCGCTCCGTGCGGTTCCAGCACCACACCGTACCGACCGTAGGCCGCCTTGATCGTGCTGCGCGTCTCCTCGTCGTCGATGCTGACCGCATACAAATCCGCCCGCAGCCGCTCCATGTCTGCCGGCTCGCGGAGCCGACCCGTCTCGTCCATCCAGCCCCCGTACGCGTCCACCAGCCGCACCAGGTTCGACGGATGACCCACGTTCATCGCATTGGAGATACACACGCGCGAGGGCACGATCTTCTCGTACCGCCCGGTCCCCAGGAAGCGCGGTACCTCATCGTTGGCGTTCGTGGCGATCACCAGCCGCGCAATCGGTAGCCCCATCTTCCGGGCGATCACCGCACCCATCATGTCCCCGAAGTTCCCCGATGGCACCGCAAACACAATCGGCTCGCCCGCTCGTTCCGCCGCCAGCTTGACATACGCATAGATGTAATACACCGCCTGCGGCAGCAGTCGGCCGATGTTGATCGAATTGGCCGACGTCAACCGGATCGCCGCCAAATCCGGGTCGGCGAACGCTCGCTTGACCAGCGCCTGAGCGTCGTCGAACTTCCCGTCGATGCCGATCGTGGTCACATTGCCTCCGATCGTGGTCATCTGTTTCCGTTGTCGCGTGGACACCTCGGCCACAGGGAACAGGACCACGACTTCCACCCGGTCTACTCCATGGTAGGCATGCGCCACGGCGCTGCCCGTGTCCCCGGACGTTGCCGTCAGGATGACCAGCTCACCCGACTGCCCTTCCATCAGCAACCCCATCCACCGGGCCATCATCCGAGCAGCGAAGTCTTTGAACGAGGCTGTCGGTCCGCGGTCGAGTCG
>CP070685.1:968623-972132 GCA_020352895.1 Phycisphaerales bacterium | reverse complement strand
GGCCCGCCGGGAAACAGGTTGTGAATCTGCCCCTGGTAGGCGATGTTCGGCGGCGTGCCAATGGGCGTACCCACCCCGCCGATGCTGCACGCGTAGGCGATGCCCAACATTAACGCGGGGCCGAGATTGCCCGCCCGCGGATCCTCCTCCTCTCCAGCAGTCAATTCGGGCAGCGATCGGATCACCGCCAGCCCGATAGGCAGCATCATCAGCGTGGTGGCCGTGTTCGAGATCCACATGGAGATGATCGCCGCGGCCACCATGAAGCCGAGCACGATCGTCGCCTGACCGGTGCCGATCAGCCGCACGATGTGCAGGGCCATCCGTCGATGCAGTCCGCATCGTTCGATTCCCAAAGCGATGATGAACCCGCCCATGAACAGAAAGATGTTCGCGTCGGCGTAACAGACGGCCGTCCTGGTGATCGGCAGCACGCCCAGCAGCGGAAACAAAGCCAGAGGCACCAGCGACGTCGCCGGGATGGGCACCGCCACCGTGATCCACCAGCAAGCCACCAGCGCCGTCACCGCTGCCGCCGGGATCATCGCCCGCGCCCGCCGCCGGCTTTCTCCTGCAACCCAATCTGCGTGAGCGGCGAGGTAGTCGTCCACGCGCTGTTCCAGGCTCGTCTCGCCTCCGGCGCCGCGTTCTTCGCTTTCCTGCTGCAACTCGAGGCGGACGTCGCTGCGAACCGACTTCAACCCGGCCTCCAACATGCCCTCGGTGACTGGAGCGAGCAGGATGGCGGCGAACAGCGCCAGCCCGAGCCAGAAGCCGACCCGCTTGCTCAAGCCCTCCGGAGAATCGCCTTGCCTCGCTGACGGATGCGACATGTGGGCTCGTTCTGTGGTCCGGCAGCCGGGCTCGACCGCAAACCCGACGCCGTCCCGGGACGCAGGAACACGGCGATTAGATACGATACGCGCGCGTTGCACAACCGCTTGACGCGAATCGGTTTGGGCACCATGCTACCGCTCGGCCGTATCCATGAGACTGACCAACAGTACATCGCTGTCCACCGGCCGACTGAACGCGATGATCCTGCCGCACATGCAGGGCTGGAAGTGTGACCGCTTGATTGTCCGGGTTCGCTGGTCCCGCGGTGCAGAGTTCTCCGGTACGTGCAACTACACCCGCCGTGTGATCACCGTGAACCTGGGGCGACACAACCGTTATCCCTACGTGATGGACACCCAGACCGCTCGGCCGCGCTCCAATCGCACGCACTGGTGGCGGCCCTCCTGCCACATCGTTCTCGCCGACGCGTATCAGTTGGCCCTGTTCGTATTCCTGCATGAGTTGTATCACTGGCTGATCCGGCAGGCCCGGCGCAACACGCGGCAGAAGGAAGGCCGCTGTGACCGCTTCGCCGCACGAGTCCTGGTCAATGAGTACGGCTGTCCCATGCTGGATGCCAAGGGCCGTCCGGTTCCCCGTGCGGAATGGGACTTCCAGGATCTATACTCCTTCATCGAAGGCGCCCGCCGGAAGCGTACGTCGGCTCGCCGTCCTCGCTTGGCCGCGACCGCGCCTGAGCCGCGGCATCCGGTCGACATCGGCGGCCAAGGCCTGCTCTTTCCGATCCACTGATCCAATGCCGAGGTCTCGTATGCTGGTCGGCATCATGTCAGACAGTCACGGCGACGCCGGGGTGGTCAAGGGCGCCTTTGCCCTTCTGGATGGACTCGGGGCCGAAGCCTTCTTTCACTGCGGCGACGTCGGCGGCCAGTGCGTGCTGGACGAGTTCGTGGGGCGCCGTATCTGGTTCGTCTGGGGCAACAGCGATTGGGCCGCCCCGGGCACAAATATCTTCCTGCAGGCCACAGGGCTGCCCATCCCCCAGGTTCCCACGCGTGTCACCCTGGCGGGCAAATCGATCGCCATGTGCCATGGTCACGAGCGAGCGTTCGTCAAGCTGAGTCGTCGACCCGATTGTGATTACCTCTTCAGCGGCCACACGCACCAGCCCTCCGACACTCGTGTCGGCAACTGCCGCCTGATTAACCCAGGCGCCGTGCACGGCGCAAACCGCCGAACCGTAGCCACGCTGGACCTGGAGCGCGACATCCTTGACTTTCACGATGTGGAGTGATGGTTCTTGTGCCCGGGGCGCGTGCCGCAAGCGCTAGTACGGGTCATCGCTGGTGACGCGCAGCTTGCCCGGACGCTCTTCACGGGACGGCGGTCCCGGGGCCTGCTCCGGTGCGTTATGGAAGCCGGTGATGACGGGCGAGTCGGCCGGCCGCTCACTCGGATGCACGGCAAACACCTCGACCCGCACGACTTCTTCATATGGGACGGAGACCACGAACGAGCCCACCTTGTATTGCTCGTCCACCGGCTCGCACTCAAAGGTCAGGTGCGCCTTGGGGCCCAGCTCCACGAGCTGCTTCAGCTCGTAGCTGAAACCGTCGCGCAGATACAGCAGGACGCGAACCTCCAGCTCGTCCTTGAACCGGCAGAACTCCTCAGGAAGCTCTTCGTTCGGGTCCTGATCGGGAAACTTCTTCAACGCGCAGGAGAGCTTGGCCTGTTCCATCTGGTCGAAGAGGGCCTGCCCGTGAAACCAGTCGAAATCGTACATGTCCTACGCGTCTCCTCCCGCAGAATACGCGGCTCGCTCGACGGGATGAACCAGCGACGCCGTGGGTCCGGATGCCCCGGGCCTGCCGAGCCTAGGGATGCGCCATGCCGGTGTCAATGGTGGGCGCAGCCCCTCCAGTGCCTCCGCTTATAATGTCATCGACTCTGATCCGCTCCGGCTTGACGTAGCTGCCGCTTTCCGCGCGGTCCCTTGCGGCCGCCGATAAGATCGCGACCGCCATGACCAACCTGAATATACGCCGAACCGTCGACCGGCTGGCCCGAGAGCTGGGCTTCGACAAGATCGGCGTTGCGCGGGTCGAGCCGCTGGGGCGGTCCGAATATCTGCGCGAGTGGCTGTCCCAAGGCCGGGCCGGCCGGATGGATTACCTGCATCGCAACCTCGACTCCCGCGAGAGTCCGGCGGCGTTGCTGCCCGGGGCCCGGAGCGTCGTCGTCGCCGCTCTGAACTACCATCAGCCCGAGCCACTGCCGTCGGACGGACGCTCGCGCGGCCGGATCGCGCGATACGCCTGGGGGCGAGATTATCACCGCGTCATGAAGAAACGCCTGTGGAAGCTGGTCGAGCGGCTGCGGGCTGAGGTTGCCGAGCCGTTCGAGGCCCGCGTGTGCGTGGACACCGTGCCGATCCTCGAACGCGAGTTGGCCGCGCGAGCCGGCATCGGCTGGATCGGCAAGAACACCATGATCCTGAGCCGGGACCTGGGTTCGTATTCCTACCTGGGCGAGATCATCACCACGCTGGAGCTGCCGGCCGACGAACCAGCGACGGCTCATTGTGGCTCATGCACGGAGTGCCTGGAGGCCTGCCCCACCGGTGCCCTACCCGAGCCCTACGAGATGGACGCCTCGCGCTGCATCTCCTACCTGACCATCGAATTGCGGGATGAGATTCCCGATGAGCT
>CP070685.1:965004-968523 GCA_020352895.1 Phycisphaerales bacterium | reverse complement strand
CGGACGACATATACGGATGCGCGCCCATCTCGCCAGGCACATGAGCGCAGCCCACGGCCGCAAGAAGACGCTCCGGCGGGCCAAGCGAGGCAAGAGGCGTGTGGTCCGAGCCAAGGCCAAGCGCAGAGTTGGCCGTCCCCCTGTAGCCGGAAGTGCGCCACGTGCCGTGCGCGAGCTGAAAGCTTACTGCCGGAAGCTGACGGCCCAACGTGACGCCCTCGACGCACAGATCGCAGCTGTCGAGAAGGCGCTGGACGCCGTCGGCTGAAACGCGGACTCAGCTGATTCGCCAAGGGGATGCCGCCGGGAAGTACGATGGACGAATCACTTCATCCGCGGCGAACGCCGCAGCCAAGGCTGATAGCTACGAGTCCCCTATTAGTATAAGTCATTTAGGTATTTTTATTAAGGTGTGCCGCTATCGGCAGGGACCTGAGACTGGGCAGGCGCCGGTTGGGGCGTATCCGACGGCGGGCTTTCCCAGTCGACGACAATCTGCGCTCCCCGACTCGTCTCCATGACATGCAGAATCACGCGACGGCCGACGACGTGATTGAAAAGCATGTGCAGGAATCCGTTCGATGACATCCATTGGGGACGGCTGTGTTCCCGCCGCAGCACGGTGGCAAGGAATCGCGACAACTCTCCAGTGCTCAGCTCCAGCTGGCTCAGCCCGAACTCGACGGACTGTCGCGCCCCGTCGTCATTGCACACGTCAAACACGACGTCCCGCGCTCCGGCGCGATCTCTGAAATCCCAGCCTGTGATGGTGACCTCGTGGCGGCCGGGTGTTGAGATCCGGCGGATCTCGTCGGCCGGTTCATCCGTTCGTTTAACGGGCTTGGGAATGATAGTCATGGCTCGTGGCTCCATTGGCATGGGCACGCTGAGACGTTTCCGTGGTGGCCAGGTCGACGCCCCAATTCCGAACGCCATACGCGCCGATCACGGGGGGACGGCTTCCCAATCGACGACGCTGTGCAGGCCGCGCCTGTCCCGAAAGACGACCACGGCGATACGGCGGCCGATGAGCCGGTCGTAGTACGACCGATGGGCAATGCAGAATTCACGGCCCTCGTGTTCGACCGGTTTCCAGTTCATCGCCGCCACCACGAAACGGAGAAGCTCCCCGTCGCGCAGCGACCTGACGGTGAGGTTGAACCGCACGAACTGCTGGCGGCCAGCTTCGTCCCGCAGCTCGAACAGCACGTCCCGCCCGACACGTGCCCCCGTGTAGCTCCATCGGACGATGGTGACCGTGTGGAGTCCGGGAGTGCAGATCCACTTGTCTCGCCGGGCCTGTCGTTCGCGGGCCGCCTCCACGTTGGCGATCGTCTCAGCGGAAAAGCCCATGGGCCGGTCCTCCTGTCAAGCTGTTACACGGGCTCCATTATCGCAGGCGACGGGGGCGATCCCAAATTTTCGGCACCCGTTCGGCACTGCCGGGAACGAGCAGCAGAACAACGCAAAAAGGGCATCCGTCGACCACTTCCAGCCTTGCGCGTAACGCCGTTACACACAAGGGGGACCGCCGGGGAATTTGACGTGTTTTTGGGGCCGTGCGGGGCCGGGAAACGGCCCAGAAGGAAATTCTCGGCCTCCTGGGGCCGTTGTGGAACAGGTGCCGGTCGCGCGGTTTGGCCCGGTGCGACGAGGGAGGCGCCATCGTCCCCCGGCCACTCAGTCAGTGGGGGCATCCTCCTCCACCTCCTCCACTATCTCGGCCGCTTCCTCCAGCGCGTCATAAACATTCGCCCCCGGCAGATTCCGGTCGATGGCCTCGACGGCTTCAGGGACGATCTTGGCCTCCAGCAACGCTTCGCGAGCCATCACGTAGATGGCGGAGGCGGGCACGGCGGAAGCGTCGATCTGCCTTATGGCCAGGAAACGGAAGACGGCCTGACCGCGGTACTCGCCGTAGGACAGGCACGCCAACAGCCACTCCACTTCCTTCGCCAGCCGCATCGCGAGGTCGTCGGCGTCGTCCACCAGCTCCTCGGCCGGTGAGGGTGCGGCCATGGTCCGCCGTACGGCCTCCTCGCCGACCAGGTCCTCCGGCTGCGGGTCGGGGATCGCCTTGAAGGCCCCGGCCAGGATCCGGTTGAACTGGCGCGGGTGGTGCCCGGCCACGGCAGCCCGGAACGTCCCCAGGTACGCCTGGTCCTCGTAGCGGTGCCGCTACCGATCGTCACCGTGGATGGCCAGCTTGCGCTGGATGAAGTCCCCGCGCAGGCGGTGGGCCAGGCAGTCCAGCTCGAACGCGCTCAGCTTCCTGGGATCGAACATGACGATGGTCCTGTCTCCTGGTCCTCGGCTGGGCCGCGCCCGTCCGTGCTGTCTGGGTCCCGGCCCCGGCGGAACGGACCTGCAACAAGGGCGGACGGGGTTGTCTCAACGACGCCCGGCTCGACGCGCACGGCACGGAGTTTGTTGCTGTCGATCTCCCGCGCCACGACGAAGAAGGCGTGGTCCGGCGGGCTGGGTGTTTGATGCGGATTCGACGTCGACGTGTCTCCCAGCGATAAGAAATGCCCGCCGATCCAGGCGGCACCGTGGGCCAGCACGCCCTTCATCGGAGCCTGCAGGACCTCGAGCATGCCCTGGGTTACTTCATCGTGCATGACAAACTTCACGCCGGGCTGCAACGCGGCGGCGAGTCTATCGAACTCGCGCCGCGCCTCCGTGAACTGCGCCTCCGTCGCCGCCTCCAACGGAGGCCAGTCGAAGAGGGCAGGAATCTCGAGGCTGCGGCTGCGATCGGCCCACTCGACGCAGTACGTTGTGGGCTTGAGATCCGGTCCGACGAAGTTGAGCGTCCACTCGACAAACATGACGCGGCCGATCCGCGTGGCCCGCCAGCCGGTCGGTCGCACGTAGTCGCCTCGCTTGAAGTTGACCGGGTCGGTCGCCGGTGCGGCAGCCTGGCCGCTTTTCTTCGCCCGCGCTTTCTTGTGTGACTTGAGGCGGGCGAGCTCGCGTCGGCTCGCCTCGTCCCGCAGACCGCTGGCCATGGCCGCGAGATCGACTACGGCCCGTTCGAGGCGCTCTACGGCTTCACGCAATTCTTCGGCATCGTCGTTGCCTGTGCCTGCCAGGCCCTCGAGGGCGTTGACGATATACCGCGCCAGTGGGTCTCCGTGATTCTCGTCGGGATTCTCGAAGTAGTCGCGGACAAGGCCATCCGGGTAGCGGGCATCCGCAATCGCAATGAGTTCTTCATATGTCATGTACACGGTTCTCCTTCTCACAGTAGGCGCCACAAACCAAGGGCGGGGGCAGCCACCTCATTCGGCGGCCACCTCTGCAAAGTCCAAGGTTCAGTCCGGGAATTCGGCCCCTCGACCAGCCCGCGCTTCTGCCGGTGGCCTCGGAGCGGAGGGCGGATGGGGGCCGGTGACCGACCCCTCGGCGGTGGTCGGCAGGTTGAGTCAGCTTGTCGTAGTGGGGGAGCCAGCCAAGTCCAGGTTGCACGGACGGGATGGCATGGGTTAACGTGGGCGTCATCGGTCTTTTCCTTTT
>CP070685.1:961363-964904 GCA_020352895.1 Phycisphaerales bacterium | reverse complement strand
TGCTCGGCCAGATACTCGCTGATGTGTACGACCCGCGGCGTCTTGTCCTTGAAGAACGGCTCATAGTCGAGCTTCCAAGTGCGCAGGCACTCGGCGCAGGAAACCACCAGCGTCTCAGCCCCGCTGTCGGCCACCAACTTCACGTTGTGCTTGGCCAGGGTCTCGAAGCTTTTCCGGTCGCCGTTCCACAGCAGATCGTGCCCGCAGCAGCGCTCCTCCGGCGAGACCACCGGGGTTACGCCTATTCTGTTCATCAGGCGCACCGCGGCGCGCGTCCCTTCCAGCGTGGATACGTCGAACTCCGGGAAGAATGCATCGTAGTACATCGTGCAACCGGTCCAGTAGAACACCTGGCCCTTCTGCGGCTCGGTCTTAAGGTCTTTGTCCAGCCAGCCCATGCGGTCCTGCTGCATGCCGCCTTTGGCTATCATCCGCATGACCGATTGCAGAGCCCCGCCGTGGGGGCATTCCGGCTCCACGCCTTCCTGGTACGCCAGCTCCCTTAACTTCTGCACCAGTGCCGTGTATGCGACTTCGGCCGGACAGCGCCGGTCACACAGGCTGCACGTCAGGCAGTTGGCCAGTGTGCCGTTGGCCTGAACCTCTCTCTGGTGTCCCAGATTGGTGGCCAGCACGTGCCGCCGCGGGCTGTAACTGCCGCCGGCTCGGGAAATCGGGCAGGTGGCGGTACATTTGCCGCAATCGTAACAGGCCCAGGCTCTGGTTTTCTTGGCTGTTTCGGCAAGTTCCGGCATCGACGTATACTCCACTGTTGGTCAGATGGCCGCGCGCTTTATGGCCAACGGGCTGGGGCCGAGCTCGCGAACCTGGTCCGTGAACTCGTTGATCACCTGCGCAAAGCGAACGCCTTCTGCCGCGCTGATCCACTCCAGCCGGAGGCGTCCCTGCTCTAGCCCCAGAAGCTTGACCACATTCATGGTTTTCTCAAACTGCTCGACGGCTCGCTCGTTCCCGAAAATGTAATGGCAATCCCCAAAATGACATCCTGAAACCAGCACGCCGTCTGCACCCTTCTCAAAGGCCCGCAGCACGAACCCCGGCTGGATTCGTCCGGAGCACATGACTCGGATCATCCGGAAGTGGGGCTGGTGCTGAATGCGCGAAACGCCCGCCGTATCGGCACCGGCGTAGGAGCACCAATTGCAGGCGAACACCACGATGTGCGGGTTCCACGCGGACGCAGCATGTCGCTGTAAAAGTGTGGCTCCGGCTTCCTTCGTCGCGGGACTGTCCGACGAGGTCGTCATGACGCCACCTCCTCAGCAAAAAAAGCGTCGATCATGGCATGCACCTGACGGTCCGTAAAATGCTTGGAGGCGATAGCTCCGGAGGGACACCAGCTCGCGCACGTGCCGCACCCCTTGCACAGGGACGCGTTGACACGCGCCGCGAAGGTGTCGTCTGCCGTCCGGACCAGCTCGGGTGCCCGAAACTGACAGAGATCGACACAGGCACCGCAAGCGCGGCACTTGGCCTCGTCCACGACCGCGACTGCCGGGTCCTGCTTAACCTTGTCGTAGGCCAGGAACACTGACGCTTTGGCCGCGGCCGCTGAGGCCTGGGCCACGCTGTCGACGATGTCCTTGGGGCCCTGCACCGTCCCGGCCAGGAACACGCCTTCGACCGCCGTTTCCACCGGAGCCAATTCCGGATGCCTTTCCAGGAAGAAACCGTCGAGGCCCACGCTGGTCTTGAGCATATCGTGGAACTTGTCTGTCTCCGGCTGCCGTGCCCTCATGCCCACGCTCAAGATTACGAGGTCGGCCGGTACCTCCAGCCGCCGGGCCAGCAGATCGTCATAACATCGCACGGCTTCGACTCGCCCATCACCCACCACTTCGACTTTCTGGCCCGGCGGAATCCGCACGAAGAGCACGCCCATGCCGCGGGCCTGGCGATACATCTCCTCCGCCCCGGTGGAGATGGTGCGGATGTCCCGATAGAAGATTGTGGTGTCAATGCCCTGGCGGCAGAGGTGTATGGCCTGCTTGATGGCCGTCGGGCAGCAGTAGCGGGAGCACCCTGTGCACGCCTCGGGATCGCGCGAGCCCACGCACAGGACGAAGGCAGCGCTGGTAGGCTTACGTCCGTCAACGATGACGGCATCTTCGTTCTCGAAGAGCGCGCGTTCCAACTGCTCGCTGGTCACCACATTGGCCAGCTTTTCATATCCGTACTCTCCTTGTGGGTCGGCCAGGTCGGCCCCGGTCGCCAGGATGATGGCTCCTACTGAAAGGCTCTCCTCGGTCTCGCCCTTCAGCTCCACGTCAAAGCTGCCGACAAAGCCGCTGATGTTCTCCACCTCCGTGTTCAGCAGGATCCGCGCCCCGCTTTCCTTCAGTCTCTTGAGCTTCGCCGCCAGCACCTCGGCCGCCGGCCGCATGTTGGGATACAGATACTTGAGGTTCGGCGCGGCCAGGCGCCCGCCCAAGCGGCCCTCCTTCTCAACCAGCGTGATGGGGAAACCCTGCGCGGCTAGATCGGTGGCCGCCTGGATCCCTGCGATTCCGCCGCCGATGACCAGGGCCGCCTGTGTCATGGGCACCTCGCCTTCCTGCAGCGGCTCCAGATGGCGGGCCCGGGCCACACCCATACGGATCAAGGCGCGGGCCTTCACTTGGGCCTCGGCCGGCTGTCTGGCGTGCACCCAGGAACATTGGTCGCGAATGTTGACCATCTCCAGCAAGTAAGGATTGAAGCCGATGCGGGCGCAGGTCTCGCGGAAAATGGGCTCGTGCGTGCGGGGCGTGCAAGCGGCGACCACAATGCGGTTCAGGTTGTGCTCGCGGATGATCTCGACCAGCTCATCCTGACCTGTCGACGAACAAGCGAACTGGTGGTTCTTCGCCACGACCACGTCCGGAACCGTACGAGCATGCTCGACCAGGTCTTCCACGTCCAACACGCCGGCGATGTTGATGCCGCAATGGCACACCATCACGCCGACTCGTGGCGGCCCGGACAAATCCATCGGCTCGACGGTCTTGGCTTCCTCTGTCACACGGTGCCCGGTCAAGAACAACTGGGCCCGAGCCGCCGTCGCAGAGGCCTGGGCCACGCAGTCCGGAATGACCTGAGGGCCGACCGCGCTGCCAGCAACATAAATGCCCTCCCGGACCGTCTCCACCGCGGATACGGCCGGATCGCGCCGATCGATGAACCCATACTCGTTTGTCTCGATGCCCAAGATATCAGCCAGCTTGATGGCCCCATCGTTCGGCGCGGCGGCCACGGACAGAACGACCAGATCGGCCGGAATGCGTTTCTGCTGATGGCCCAGGGTGTCCTCCACGAAAACCTCAAGCGTGTCGTCCTCAGGAACCCGCTCGATCTTGGCAGGCCGCCCGCGTACGTACGTCGCGCTCTTCTCGTCCCGCGATCGCTGCAGGAAGTCGTCGAATCCCTTGCCGAACGCTCGCAGGTCGGTGTAGAGAATGGTCACCTCCTCCACCTCGGGATCGTGCTGCCGAACCAGCATGGAGTCCTTGACGGCATTCATGCAGCAGAAGCGGCTGCAGTA
>CP070685.1:957704-961263 GCA_020352895.1 Phycisphaerales bacterium | reverse complement strand
GACCGCATCCCCGCGGCCTCGGCCGGCACGATGAACTCGCTGTCCTTGTCGGGCGGCGCGGCGGTACGCCAATCGGCTGAGAGGTCCGGCTTCACATACTACGAGACGGTTGCTGGAGGATCGGGGGCGTCGGCGTCCGGCGACGGCGAGTCAGGGGTGCAGACGCACATGACCAATACGCTGAACACACCGGCCGAGGCGCTGGAGATGGACTTCCCCCTGCGCGTGCGCACCTATGCGGTCGAGCGGGGTACCGGGGGCGATGGGCGGAGGCGCGGCGGGGACGGGCTGAGGCGGGAGATCGAAGCTCTGGTGCCGATGACGGGCACGATCCTGGCGGACCGGCGGCGGCGCGGGGCGTACGGGCTGGCCGGGGGCGGGGCGGGCCGCGCGGGACGTACCGAAGTCGTTGGGGCCGACGGTTCGGTAAGAAACCTAAATGGCAAAGACCAGTTTGAACTGCGGCCCGGCGAGCGGCTGCGGCTGGTCACGCCGGGCGGGGGCGGACACGGATCGGCCGGCGCCGACTAGGATTGCCGCCGCAGGCTCATTGTTGGCTTACCGCGTTTTGCACGAGGAGAATGCAGAGGATCGCGCCGCTGAAAAGCAGAGTGCTGAGAATGGTTCGTCGAAGCATGCTTGGGGCAGTCCTTTCCCTATCCGGGCCCATCCTTGTGTCGTGGCAGGCATACGAAAAGGTGGGATATTGGCGTCCTTCGCGCGGCGTGTCAATGGGATTGTCAACTGAAAAATGCGATTTCTGCACGACACCCGCGCGGCCGCGGCGAGGGATTCCATGAGCGCAGGCGCAACCGCGATAACAGTGTTGGTAAGCGGGTCGGCGCGTGCAGTAGCACTGATTGCGGCATGGTGGAATCGTGGCCGGCGAAAAAAATCTCTCCGGCGGATCGACGACCTGCACGAACTGTGGGCGCGATCCGGGCCGCCGGGTCGCAGCGGCGCGTTTCGGGAGCGCCTGCGCGAGCATGACGAGTCACCCGAGGCGGACCGTCCGGGCAGCGAGGCCGCCCGGGCCGAGATCGCCTTCTTCGCGGGCTGCGCCCATCTCGAAGAGCAGGATGCGCGTGCGGCCGCGCGCATGTTCCAGGTCGCCTATCATGCGGACCCGAAGCTCAGCATCGCTCTCGTGCTGGCGTTCGGGTGTCTGAAGGTTGGCACGGTGAGAGCCATTAGCCATGAGCCGTTAGCCGTTAGCTCCCAGGGGACAGTCGCGGGATTCTGGGACGAGTTGGCGGACAGGTGCGGTGAAACGTGGCACGAGCTCGGCCGGCCCAGGGTAAGCCGGTCCCACGGCGAGCGGGCTCTCCTGAGCCGGAGTGGCCGGCTGGGCGAGGTCCTGCGGCCCGTGATCGCAAGGCTGGGCACGGGATGATCCTGTCCCCGGCCCACTCACAGGTGGTGGGCAGTGCCCACCGTACGAGTGAACTGGCGCACAACGCAGGCGGGCGTGAGACATTGCCGGTCCGGTCATTCCGGAACGACGTAGATGCCGGAGGCGTCGACGACCATGACGTCGCCGTCGTCGCGCTGGGAGACTTTCCCGGTCACGACTATCTCGGCCGTGGGCACGAGGCCTTCGACCCCCTTGACGGTGCGCTTGAGTGGGCGTCCGCTCGCGTCGGCGAGCTGGATCGTCGCGGTGCGAGCCAACAGGTCGGCCTTGGGCTCGCAGCAGTAATCCCACGGTGTCCGGCATCCGTCGCCGTGCCTCTCATTGCAGGTCGGCATTCGGCCGTCGGCGAGCATGAACATGGCCCGGCCGTCCACGAAGGGCTCGACGCGGCCGCCGATTCGGCCACGTAGGACAACCCGGTCGCCGACGGCCGCATTGTCTTTGACCTCCTCTAGTTCGCGAGCGTCCTGCGGTGCCCGTTCCAGGAAGAGGCCAGGCGGCAGAGCGACGTCCGAAGCCTTCGACTCCGAGACGGCTTCAGGCGCGTCACGATCGGACTCGCCGCGACAGCCGAAGGTTGCCAGAGAGACCGCAACACACACGGCCAGGAACAGAGCGGGCATGGGATTGTCTTTCACATTCATTCTCCTCGCGTGTCAGGCAGTCCGCAGAGCTTCCATGATGGGCATCCTGAGGCAGCGGTACAGAGGCGGGACAATGCCCACGACTGCTACGCAGGCACCCGCCGCCAGGCCCCCGGCCAATACGGGCGCATCCAGACTAAGAGCGAAAGCGCCCATGGAGATACGGACCGCAAGTCCGTCAAGAAACAGCATAGACAGAATCGCGGCGAGTAGGCCGCCGCAAGAGGTGGCCAGCAGTGATTCCTGCAGGAAGCTGACCACGATCGATGCGCGCGAGAAACCCAGGGTCTGCAGGGCACCGAGCTCGCGCACTCTGGCGCCGAAAGCGGCGTACATGGTGTTCAGCCCACCGAACAGTCCGCCGATCGCGATCAACGCCGCCGTCACCCAGACCATCAAGCGGACCGGACGATAGAACCTGGCGAGCCCGGCGTAGTAATCCGATTCACGAACGGCCACGAGCTCGAGATCCAGACGTTGAGCGCAGAAGACCGCCACATCCTCAAGCTCCGCGTCATCCAGAGTCAGCACCACGCACGACAGCGTGTCTCGTCTGGTGGCGATTTGGAGCTCTGTGAGAGGGCACCAGATCTCCGCATCCATGACCGTGTTGGGAGCCTCGAAGCGGCCGGTGATCTTCCAGGGATGATGGTCAAACCAAAGCGACTTGCCGACCGCAAGTGCCTCAGGACTGACTCCCAAACGCGTCGCGGCCAGCTGTCCGACCATGATCTCATTCTCGCCCGACCGCGGCGGGCGGCCCTCCGCAACACGTACCTGCGGGTGGACCAGGAACGCCGCCGCAGTCACGCCCCGGAACACGGCGTTGAGCTCCTGCGCCGAGTCGCGTTCGGTCTTGACTACCATGGCCATATGCACCTCGGGCGAAACGTAGGTCTCGCCCGCACGCGCGCGGATGCCGGGCACGCTGGCGGTTACGAGCGTGGCCGTGCTCATCCCGATCTGGCTGCGCTCCACGCTCTCCTCGCTGCCGGCGCCCAGCAGGATGACGTTGTCGTGACTTCCGCTCACGAGCAGGCTTCGCTCCATGCCGCGCACGAAGCCGCCGGCTGCCAGCACGAGTGCAACTACGAGGGCACTGCCAATGATGCTGGCGACCAACCGCAGCGGTGACCTCCCCAGGTTGCGGACCGCATACTCGAATGGCAGCAAGCGCATGATCTGCTCCTCACACCGCGCGGAAGCAGGCCACGATCTCGCGCCGTGAAGCCTGCCACGCCGGCACCAGTCCGGCGAGAACGCCCAGAGCCGCGGCAACGAGCAGGCCCGAGGCGAACACACCAGCACTCGCTTCGAAGGGGATGCTCATGCCGTCGACCGAGAGGGCAAACCGACCCCACATCAGCACGGACACAGATACGACTGAGCCGAACAGCCCGCCCGCCAGGCTCAACACCAGACCCTCGCCGATGATCAACCGGGCGATCAGATGGCTCTTGAACCCCAGCGTCTGCAGGACGGCGTGCTCGCGAACGCGGTC
>CP070685.1:954016-957604 GCA_020352895.1 Phycisphaerales bacterium | reverse complement strand
AGCAGAGCGACGACCGCCACCGGCCGCATGCGGGTTTGGGAGACCAGCGCGGCCACGCCCATGGGCAGCCAAAGCAGCAGCAGGAGGTAGCGGACCTGCATGCGATCCACAAGCAGATTGCCCTGCAAGGTGCAGAAGCCAACCACGCACAACAGACCGCAGCCCATCAGGTAACAAGGGAACTCCCAGCGCAGCGCCGCCCGGTGACGCAGCAGGCCCGCCGCTGCGACAAGCAGCAGGGCCAGCGACGCAATAGTGATGATGCCGAAGGGGCCGGAGAAGCTCACCAGGCTGCTCATGATATTGAAGCGGGACAACTCCGTGGGAATGAATCCGAACAGCGGAGGGACCAATTGTGTGCAAATGCCGCGAAACAGGTAGGTGATGTCCTCAAGATTCGACAGGCGAACAGGTGCCCCGCCGCCGAAGTTGTTGAGCGAGTATCGGGCCAGCAGCACGATCAGCCCGTACGTACCCGCACCGCCCGTGGCGCTGATGAGGTAATGCCGCAGTCTCCATCGGCGCTGGCACAACAGAATCATCAGCAGGCTGGCCAGGCCGTAGGCGCAGAACAAGCGGGCCTGGAGAGCGACGCCGGCTACAAGCCCGAGCCACAGGGGCCGCCGCCGCAGGAACCATAGCACCATCAGCCAGCCGAACACGTCCAGATTGCCGCCGTTCGCCTCGACCAGTCGGCTGGCCAGCAACACCGACGGGACCGCGAACGGCAGCGCCAGCAGCACGGCCAGTCGCGATGAGGCGCCCGTGTCGCGGCGAAAGGCGATGTACGTCATCCACGCGACGGCCACACCCATCAACAACAAAGGAAACTTCAGCGCCCACCGCGACGGGCCGAACAACACGAACAACGGCGCCGCAAGGTAGGGCTCGACGGTTGCCAGATAGCCGAGCCCGTAGTAGTGCACTGTCAATCCCCGGCCCCGGGCGATGTCCAGGGCCATCAGACCGACCACGGCTTGGTCGCTGTCGAAATGAAGCGATTCGTACCAGACGAAGGCGGCCCGCGAGAACAGCGTCGCCGCAAGCAGGAGGAACAGGCAGACGGCTTCTCTGCGAGGGTGCCACCCGCGCGTCCCTGTCGGACGGTCCAGACTCTTTAAGGTGTCCAAGTCGTCCGTCAACGTGTCAGGTGTGCTGCCCAATGGTGCTCTCTTTCGTTTCCCCGGTACGGCGTCTCATCGTATTCGCGAAAAGCAAGACCACGCTCATTGCGTAGACGAGAAGGCAAGCGAGGGAGATACAGACTCCCGTGCGCCAGCTTGCAGGGGCGTACTCCAGGTGGATCACGTGCTCGCCTTCCTCCAGGGGGATTGCCCTAAGTGCATAGTCGGCGGGCATCAAGTCATAGGAACGACGTAGATCTGCGCTTCTTGCCCGCCATCCCCCGAAGTACCCGTCCGTGATCAGGAGAATCGCCGGGCGGGACAGGCTCGCCTGAATCATCATCTCATCCGTCGAGGACCTCAGTACCTGTGCCTCGCCGGGAGGGCCGGCTTCCCTCCCCGGCGATGGTGCCGGGTCCGGGGACCGCTCCAGAATGACTGTTTGTAGAGGGTCGAACTCCGGAGAAGCCAGGCGGTCGAGTATCTCATCGCTTTGGGTCAGGACCTCCCACTCTTCCACAAGCAGCACGTGCGGCAGCGGATAGTCGATCTCATAGACGGCCAGTCCATCCCCCTCAAACTCAGGCGTTTGCGGAAGGCCGGGCATGGAGGTCGATTGCATCACGTACCGACATCGCAGCATGCGGTGGAACTTGCAGTACCGCCGATAGCGCTCCGCGGTGGTTTCGGGAACGGAGGCCTCGCCGATCTTGCTGTACGCCAGAAAGTCCGTGACACGTTGGGGTTGAAGCGCGTCGTAACCATCGACACACAGCCAACCGGCGACCATGGAAATGTTCGGCTTGCTTCGCCAGCTGATTCGATAGTCGCCGGGTCGCTCCGCGAGAAAGGCCTGGATCGCAGGCGGAGGGCGGATGCTCGCACGATCGATCGTCGCTCTCGACACGCGGGCAAACACCAGAACCTCCGCGGAAGCTATCACCAGTATCGCATAGCCCCATCGGCGCCGCCGGCCGGCCGCGAAGAGGAGCGCAGAGTATGCGCCCAGCGATGCGGCTGCGACCAGCCCTTGGCGTGAAGCGAAGGCGCCCGCCTCCCGGGGCTGGGCGGCGTCCGATACTGCGGCGCGATTCATGACGAATTCGTGCCACGGCCCGTCGGTCGACTCACTGCTGCTTTGGTGGCGGATCCATAAGGCCAGCAGGACCATCGCGACGGCAACACATATACCCACCAGCGAAACGATCCATACGCTCTGTTGTAGGGACGGCCACTTTCCCGACGTTGAGTAAACCCCGGTGCCTCGGGTCGCGGACGCCCCTGTGAGTGCGTCCAAACCGACGCCCGCCAGGAATGCCAGAAACATCGAGCACAGCAGTGCGAATCGGCCATTGCAGCGGAACAGGTCGAATCCCGGCACATACGTGTAGAGCACGCGCAACAGGGGTGTATACTTCCCAAGGGCCAGAAGGACCGTAAGGGCAACCATCAGGACTAACCAGGTTCGATTGCGGCGTTCGCCGGCGATGCCGCCGAGGACCGCGAGAATGAACCCTCCCGCGCCGATGAACAATGTTGCCTCGCTGCGGTAGCCTCGCCCCCAGTAGGGATGGCTCGGAGTGCCCCCCAGGAAGTAGGGGGCCAGCACCGAGGCGAAGTTCTCGGGCGGAAACGAGTCCCGAGCGCAGAACTCGTAGGAGACACGATACATCTTCTCCGGTCCCGCTCTGGTCACTCGCCGGCACTCTCCACAGGCGTCAAGGCCGGGGAGAAGTTGTGCGGCCCCGATGCCGACGCCGCCTGCGTAAATGGCTGCCAGGCCGATTAGCAGCGCCGGAATCTTCTGCCATGGGGAGAGGCCCGCGCCCCGGTGCCCTGCAAGGCTGGTGGTCAGACGCACTAGCGCGAAGGCCCCCGCGCACACAGCGGTATAGAAGAAATGCTGCGGGTGACCCGCCAGGATCTGCATGCTCACGGCCGCGATTCCTATCAGCACCCAGACCGGAGCTCTCCTTTCAATAAAAGCGTCCACGGACAGAAAGACCAGAGGAGCCCACGCCACCGTAGTGACAGCCGAAATATGGCCTGCGTGAATGCGCATGAACAACGCGCTTCCGTACGAGAACAGCAACCCCGCAAGCAGACTCGAGGGACGCGACACGCCCCGGTACCGACACCACGCGTACAGCAGCAGGCCCGCCAGGACGATGTGCATGGCGAACGAGATGTTCAGCATGGCAGGGAGCGGCAGCCAGAAGAGGATCATGTTGAAGGGGTAGAGCAGTGCGGATTGGAATCCGCCCAGGAACGCGGATCCCGCGAAAATGTGGGGATTCCACAGCGGGATGTTGCCGTCCCTGAACTGCTGGGCTGCGAACGCTCGCCAGAAGGCGAACTTCAGTTCGATGTCACTTCCCTGAGCCGACAGGATCGGAGCATCGCGCACCAGCAGGACATCGCCGAACATCAAGAGCATGACGGCGAGGAGAATGGCGATCGTCCA
>CP070685.1:950297-953916 GCA_020352895.1 Phycisphaerales bacterium | reverse complement strand
CCCGAACGACGCCCCCAAAATGGCCCAGCCATAGGTCAGCACGAACCGGTAGACTTGTACCTCCTGGTCGATGACGAGCAGCACGGCCAGCACGCCCAGCGTGAAGACGACGCTGCGGTTCAACAGCAGGTGTGCCGCCGATCGCGTCCTGTCCATCAGGCGGGAGTAGACATCGTTCGCCACCGAGCTGGCCGCCACGACGAGTTGGCTGTCGGCCGTCGAGCAGATGGCCGCGAGCACCGCCGCGAGAATGAGCCCGGACAGCACGCCGGGGATCAAGTGGATGGCCGACAATACGAGGCCCAGCTCGCCATCGGCCAGCACCTGTTGGGACCATTCGGCCCCCTGCTGGGTCATGGCGCGTGCCACGAGTCCGACAGTGACAGCGCCCCAATATACCAGCGCCGCCCAGATCACAGCGACGATGCCGCCTACAACCGTTTCTTTGCGGCTCTTGAGGGCCATGAAGCGCACCAGCACATGCGGCTGCCCGGGATAGCCGAAGTTGATGCCCAGAGCGCCGTGTCCCAGCAAGAATCCGATCAACGCGAAAGCACCCGCGTCCGGCGTGAGCCGGAGCATCTTGGGATCCGCTGCGCGGATCTGATCGAACACCGGGCCGAAGCCGCCCTCGTGTGCCAGCAGGTAGATCGGGAAGACCACGAGGGTGCCGACCATCAGCAGGGCTTGCAGGAAATCTGTCCAGCAAACCGCGCGGAACCCGCCGGTCACGGTATACACCAGCACGATGACGGCACCGATCAATACGCCGGTCTTGTAGGAAACCTGGTCGAAGCTGGCGTCGAAGGCCTTGCCGGCCGCAGCCAACTGCGCCGCCACGTACAGCAACATGGCCACCAGGATCACGATCACCGACAGCAGGCGAAGGACCGGCCAGCGCTCCCGAAAGTGCAGCGAGAAAAAGTCCGGAACGGTCAGCGAACCCAATGCCGTGGCCCGATCGTGTAACTTCCCTGCGATCACAAACCAGTTGAACAAGAAGCCCAGACAGCAGCCGGGGATAATCCAATAGGCTTTGACGCCGGAGTTGAAGGCGAGGCCCACCAGGCCCAAGGTCACCCAGCCGGATTCGCTTGACGCCGAGGCCGAGAGGGCCGATACCCACGCACCCAGCGAACGACCGGCCAGAAAGAAGTCCTCGTCGCTGCGCCGGGCGAACCGCGCCGAGTACAGCCCCACCGCAACGATGACCAGCGAGTACACTGCAAATGAGCCGATGACGACAGCGCTTTGGGTTTCGGACATGAGTTTCTCTTTCCTGTGGACCGGATATCGTCCGCCGCGCCTCGGGCGTCTCACGATGACCCGCAAGGGTAAGCGAATTATCCGTATGCAGCCGCGGCGGGCAAGAGCTGCGGGGGCCCGTCGGAACGGCGCACTGTCGTCAGAAGCGTTTCGGTGCTATTATACCTGCGCAGTCATGTTGCCGACCGGCGGGACCGGTCCCTGATCCCGCCAGATGCTGCCTCCCACGGAGGTGCCGCATGCCCGCAAGTACGCAACTGAAGGAACTCCTGGCCGACAACACCATGCCGGCCGCGCCCGAACTGACCATCATGGAGAAGAATCAGCGCGTTCGCTGCCTGGCTTGCGGACACCGCTGCCGCATTGGCCTGGGCAAGAGCGGCGTCTGCCGGGTGCGCTTCAACGACAACGGGCAGCTCCGCGCCCCGGCGGGGTATGTGGCCGGCCTTAACGTCGACCCGATCGAGAAGAAACCCCTCTATCATGCGTTTCCCGGCTGCGACGCGCTGTCCTTCGGCATGCTCGGCTGCGACTATCACTGCAGCTTCTGCCAGAATTGGATCTCGAGCCAGACGCTGCGCGACAAGCGGGCCGTGGCCATGCCCAACTTCGTCACGCCGGAGAAGCTGGTCAGCCTGGCCACAACGAACAACGTGCCCGTCATCGTGAGCACGTACAACGAACCGCTGATCACGGCGGACTGGGCGGTGGAGATTTTCAAGCTGGCCAAGCCCCACGGCATCACCTGCGGGTTCGTGTCGAACGGCAACGCGACGCCGGAGGTGCTCGAATACATCCGGCCGTACGTGGACCTGTACAAGGTCGATCTGAAGGGCTTCGACGACAAGCGTTATCGCTCGCTGGGCGGCGTGCTACAGACCGTGCTGGACACGATTCGCTTGCTGGTGCAAATGGAGTTCTGGGTCGAGGTGGTGACGCTCGTGGTGCCGGGCTTCAACGACTCGACGCAGGAGTTGCAGCGGATCGCGGAGTTTTTGGCCGGCGTGTCGCCGGACCTGCCCTGGCACGTGACCGCGTTCCACCCGGATTATCACATGACCGATCCGTCGCCGACGCCGATCAACACGCTGCTGCGGGCGCACGACATCGGCACGCAGGCCGGGCTCAACTATGTCTACATGGGCAATCTCGCCGGGCGCAAGCACGCTTTTGAGGACACGCGCTGTGTCAAGTGCGATGAGTTGCTCATCGAGCGGCACGGCTTCTCCGTCGAGAAGAACCGCCTCCGCGACGGCCGCTGCCCCAAGTGCAACACTCCCCTCCCGGGGTTCGGACTGACCCGCCCATCCTGAAGAACCAACGCGGGCCGCTCATCGTTCAGGCGTCACACACAGAATGGGCTTGGGGGGCAGGCGGCCTGTCCGTTACAATGTCCGGTTGACCGCCTGTCGATCACGATCCCGGTGAGCCGATGTCTGCGTCTAGTCCCTCCGACGACGAATCGCGAGAAGGCCGCATCGCCAGTGTCCTGGGCGAGGTTCTGGACCGGCAGGCTCGGGGGGAGGTTGTCTGCAAGGAGGAGGTCCTGGCCGCACACGCGGAACTGGCGGACGATCTTCAGCAGCACCTGGACACGATAGACCAACTGCGACCGCCCGATGCACAGGTCGAGGGGCTGATCGCTCAGGGCGTTCTGGCCAAGTCGAGTGACCCGTGTTACGCCGCCGAGTTCGGTCCGTACAAGATTGTCGGTGTCCTGGGCCGCGGGGGCATGGGCATCGTCCTGAAGGCGTATGAGGAGAGCCTGAACCGGACGGTGGCTCTGAAGATTCTACGTCCGGAGCTGGCTCAGGATGAGACCGCGTTGAAGCGCTTCACGCGCGAGGCCAAGGCGGCGGCCGCCCTGCGGAATCCGAACATCGTGACCGTGCACGCGGTCGGACAGGAACGCGGGACTCGCTTCCTGGTCATGGAGTATGTGGATGGGCCGTCGCTGGCGGACGTGGTTCGTGAGCAAGGTCCTCTCGAGGCAGAGACGTCGCGGCGGTTGTTCGGAGGGCTGCTGCGCGGGCTGTCTGCGGCGCACGAAGCGGGATTGATCCACCGCGACATCAAGTCGGCCAACATTCTGCTTGATGGGCCGGATCGGCGGGTGAAGATCGCGGACTTCGGGCTGGCCCGGATGTTGACAGCCCAGACGCGACTGACGCTGGGGGACTCGGTACTGGGCACGGCCGAGTACATGAGCCCCGAGCAGGTCGGCGCGAAGCGTATTCACGTGGATGCCCGCAGCGATGTTTATTCGCTCGGCGCGACTCTCTATGAGCTTCTGACCTTCCAGCCGGCGTTTGGAGGTGTGGATCAGTCCGATCTTCTCAGCGAAATCCTGTTC
>CP070685.1:946572-950197 GCA_020352895.1 Phycisphaerales bacterium | reverse complement strand
TGCCCCGGCATCTCGTCGTGGTCCCGCTCGCCCCGGAACCGGAACGTGGTCACCAGCCCCGATTTCGGCAGCAAATCGCTGCCCACCGACGTCAGCTCCGTCAGAATCTCGTCCTTGGCCTGCATCGTGACCACATGGGCCAGCCCTGTGATCCAGATCTCGGCCGTGTACCGCTGCTGGCGGATACGGTGGGTCACGTAAATGCGAAAGAGCTCAGGGTGGATCGCCCGCTCATACAGGTAAAAATGGAGCTCATCAATTCGCTGCTGCGTTGATCCCAGGGATGCGTTCATCATTCAAGTCATTCCCACACAAATACATACGCTGATAACAGCAACAACTCTTTGTAGAGTATAAGGTTGAGTACGATAGCATAATGCCCGTGGCTCAGAAGAAAAGCTTTTTTCCCGCAAAAAATCACCCCGGTTGTCCATCCGCCGGACCGAACCTAGAATCACCACCAGCCGGCTACCCAGACTGGCAACCTCCCTTCAAAACAGGGCGAACTGTTGAAGCTGCACTCGAAGAAACGCCCCCACGCGGAACAAGGCATTACCCGCCGCGCCTTCCTGGGTGGCTGCATTGCGGGCCCCATCACCGCCAGCGCCCTCGGCACCGCCTACGCCCTCGGCATCGAGCCCACTTGGGTCGAAGTCACAAGGCTCGGAATGCCGCTGCGTGGCCTTGGTTCAGCCCTGGCCGGCTATCGACTGGTCCAGATCAGCGACCTTCACTGCGGCTCCGCAGTGCCCGTGAGCTACCTGGCAGACTGTATGGCCATGGTCAACCGGCTCGCACCCGACCTGGTCGTGCTCACAGGCGATGTGCTCACCCGCGGACAGTGGGACCATCTGGAGAAGGCCGCCGACCTACTCTCCCGCCTGGACGCCCGGGACGGCCTCGTGGCCATCCTCGGCAACCACGATCATGGCATGGTGACCCCCACCCGCGGCCTGGTCGACTCCTGGGGGGCCAATCGCATCACGGATACGATCCGCGCTCTCGGGCACACCGTGCTCCGCAATGACTCCACCCGCATCACTCGCGGAGACGCCGGGCTCAGAATCGTCGGCCTGGACGATTACTGGGCCAGGCGATTCGATATCCCCGCCGCGTTCCGGGATGTGGACGGCCACGATCCCGTCGTGGCCCTGACTCACAATCCGGACACCTTCATCGACCTCGCCCGCACCCAGGCGCAATGGATCCTGGCCGGACACACCCACGGGGGACAGGTCCGCCTGCCCCTCCTGGGGCCTCCAGCCTTGCCAATCCGTAACAAGGCACTCGCCGCCGGCCTGATCGAGATGAACGGCCGCCGCTTCTACGTCAACCGGGGACTCGGCTGGCTCCACCGCGTGCGGTTCAACGTCCGCCCGGAGATCACCCTGTTCGAGCTGGCCCCAGCCTGACCCGTGCCCGGTACCTGCCGGCTCCCACAACCCGCACGCAAAGGACATGATCCGATCAGCGCCGTCGCAACTGCATCCGATCTACCCGTCGGTTCCGGAAGAAAGTCGATCTTCACCACAGCCAGGTCTCATAACGGGTAGTCGGCGGTCCCCGTTCCCTCGGAATGACCTTCTCTCTCAATTCTTCAGCTTGCGCCCCGATTGCCTCATCGCTGTTCCCACGTCACGGACACAACCGTGACCCGTCAAGTACGACTGTATCCGCGTTCGTCGATTTGAGTTATCCCGATCCGAGGGATAGACTACTTATATATTGGCGCGATACCCGGCCGCTCAAGAACGGCTGTTGCGCTGCGGGAAGGAGCACGTCATGAACCTGACAAGGCATCTTCTACGTACGCATTTTTTCTTCGGCACCATCGCTCTTACCGTCCTCGGCACGGTCGCCTTCCCCGTGGCCGGCCAGCCCCCTTGGCTCGCCGATTACTCCAATACCGGCTGCCTCGAAGGCCGCTCCTTCGGCCCTTGCGGCGACGATGACTTCGATCTGACCGTCGAGGGCTCCACGCTTAATATCACGCACTTGAATGCGACCTACAACTGCTGCCCCGACGACATTGCCGTGTCACTCGAAATCGAGGACACCACGCTCATACTGACCGAAGAGGAGATTCTCACCAACCCCTGCTTCTGCCTCTGCTGCTACGAGGTTCACTACACTGTCACCGACCTGGCTCCCGGAACCTATACTGTTCGCTGCTGCTGGATCGATGATGAAACCTATCAGCAGGAGTGCTACGAGCAGGAGGTGCTCATCGGAGGATCTCGCGCCGACCTGGACGGCGACGGCTCGGTCAACCTCAACGACTTCGCCACTTTCGCCCTATGCTATACCGGTGCAGGCGCGACCTCGCCGCCACCGGGCTGCACCCCGGAGGAATTCGCCCAATGCGACCTTACCGGTGACGGCGACGTGGACCTCGGCGATTTTGCGGAGTTTGCCCTGGAATATCAGAGGTAGATTCTTCGGCGCGACGGCGCACAGACATTCAAAGGAATTGGGAGGAGGAACCACATGCCTCGCGCCACATTATCGACAACAGTATGCTCGGCCATCTTGGCCGCCCTCGCCTGCGGCTGCAACGGCAAAGCGGACAGCTCCAAGTCGATCAATGACTCCTTCCTCTGCGCTATCATGGGCTGCGACTACGAGAACCTGTGCGCCGTGACCGGCGATCCCTTCTGGTGCGCGCTGGCCGATATCCCCGTACCCCAGCCGGTGCCCCCCGAACTCTGCGTGCCGACGGAGATCCCCGCCGAGCTGACCTGCGATGACGTCATCGACAACGATTGTGACGCCCTCACCGACTGGCAGGACCTCGATTGCCCGCACCTCTGCGGAGACATCAACCGCGACGGTTACGTGAACGACGTCGACAGCGCCCTCCTGGCCGACTGCTTCGAATTCAACGCGCCTGGACCGGGCTGCGACGAAGATACCTTCGCCGGCAGCGACCTGAACGGCGACGGCTGGGTCAACCTCAAAGACATGGCCGCCTTCGCCGCCCTCTACGGACTGCCGCCCTCCGGATCGCCACCCGATTGCTACCAGCCCGCACCGTGAGAATGGGCGCGGTGCACAACATGTGCCCTCTTCCTCCCTCGGCCAATACGTTTGGCCTAAACGCTTGCGACGTGTACCCGGCGACCGCCGCCGGCAGACTTGCCCGGAACCAAAGTCACGCCAGGCCGCGCGCCTTCCAACACGCCGCGTAGTCAGGTGAAATGGCTCGAGCACTGGCACAACCGCACGCCACAACTCTCTCGTCGCAACGGCCCCGGTTGGCCACCATCGCGGCGCGAGGCTTACATGCGTAAGCATGGACTCGCCTCCTCCTGTTGCTCGCCCGTTCTCCTACCCCACTTTGACCTCAGCCCAACACCGCCCTCTGGCTACATAGAGCGTGGCTGAACCTAACATCTGGCCGCTCGAATAGGAGCGGGTACGCGGAAAAGAGCAAGACCTCCTGTTCCCGGGGGATAAGCGGGATTGGCAAGAAGAAAACGCGCCAAGCCACAGGTACCATGGCAAGACAGGCCCTTTGTGGTCTGAGTCGAACCGCGCGTCTTTCTGCGGCGTCCGGCCATAAAACCGTCCAGCGAAAAACACACGCGCTGTCTGCGATGCACCGTTGCACTGCACCTGAGGCGAA
>CP070685.1:942818-946472 GCA_020352895.1 Phycisphaerales bacterium | reverse complement strand
GTCATGACCGTGATGGAGGGCATGGCCCAGCGGGTGTTCAAGGCCGTGCTCGACGTGGACATTCCTCTGCCCCTGCCGCGCATGAGCTACAGCGAGGCCATGGAGCGCTTCGGCATTGACCGGCCCGACACTCGATTCGGCATGGGACTGATCGACGTGACCGACGTGGTCCGCACCACCGACTTCAGCGTGTTTAGGAACGCCATCGACGCCGGCGGCGTGGTCAAGTGTCTGGTAGCCAAGAACGCCGAGCGCCTGACGCGCAAGATCACGGATGGACTCACCGAGGAGATCAAGGGCATTGGTGGCGGAGGACTGCCCATAACCAAAGTGGTTTCACAGGGCGGCGGAGTCGAGTTCCAAAGCGGTGTCGCCAAGTTCGTCAAGCCGGTGCTCGGGCCTCTCTGTGACGCAGTCGGTGCCGTCCCCGGCGATGCCCTCTTCTTCGCCTCGGGAACATTCGACGACGTATGCAAGTACCTGAACTACACGCGGACGCGCCTGGCCGAAATCCTCGACGTCATTCCCGAGGGGGTCTGGAAGCCGCTGTGGGTCGTGGACTTCCCCTTGTTCGTCTGGGACCACGAGGAGCAGCGCTGGTTCAGCAGCCATCATCCTTTCACGGCACCCGCCGACGAAGACGTGGACAAGCTCGAGTCAGATCCGGGCAACGTCCGCAGCAAGGCCTACGACATGGTCCTCAACGGCATCGAGATGGGCGGCGGGTCGATCCGTATCCACAACCGCGACGTGCAGCGCCGGGTCTTCAAGGTACTCGGCATCTCCGAGGAGGAGGCTCATCTCAAGTTTGAGCACTTCATGGAAGCTCTGCGCTTCGGGGCCCCGCCGCACGGCGGCATCGCCTTCGGCCTGGACCGCTGGGTCATGCTCCTGGCCGGATGCGACAGCCTGCGAGACGTCATCGCCTTCCCCAAGACGGCCCGAGCCGTCTGCCCCTTGACCGGTGCGCCCTCCTGGGTCGACGACGCCCAACTCGCCGAACTGGGCCTTGAGCACACCCCGGCCGTCAAGGCCAAACGAGAGGCTCATCAGGAATCCCCGTAACTTCAGGCACGTGCACCCGGAGAGCGCCCTACTCGGCCTTCAGGCTGCGCGTCATCAGTTCGGTGATGGCGACGATGGGGTCCTTGCCGTCGAAGACGACGTCGTGCACGGCCTGCGTGATAGGCATCTCGATGTCGTGATTGCGGGCCAGTTGCATGACGCTCCGCGTCGTGGGAATCCCCTCGATCACCGAGGCCGTGGAGGCCAGCACTTCGTCGAGCTTCTTGCCCTTGCCGAACAGCTCGCCGGCGCTGCGGTTGCGCCCGTGAGGAGAGATACACGTCGTGACCAGATCGCCCATGCCCGCCAGCCCGCTGAACGTCTCCTTCTCCGCTCCCAGCCCCACACCCAGGCGAGTGATCTCCACCAGCCCGCGGGTCAGCAGGGCCGCCTTGCAGTTGTCCCCCACGCGCAGACCGTCGATGATGCCGGCCGCCAGCGCCACCACGTTCTTGGTCGCCGCGGCCAACTCCACCCCCAACAAGTCCGTCTTGCGGTAGACCCGGAACCAGTCGGTGCTGAACAGCTCCTGGATGTGGCGGGCCAGCGTGTCGTCCTCACAAGCCGCCACCACACCGGCGGGCAGACAGCGGGCCAGCTCGTTGGCGATGCACGGACCACTCAAGGCCGCCGTCCGGCAATCGCCGACCACATCCCGAATGATCTGCGTGGGCCGCAGCAGCGTTTCGTTCTCAATGCCCTTGGACACGCTGCAAACCGGCACGCGTCGCGGGACGTACTCCTTCAGCCGCGACCATGCGCTGCGCAGGTGCTGACAGGGCACGGCCGAAACCACGAACGTCGCCTCGGCGAAAACCTCGTCCTCGCGGTGGGTCAGGCGAATCGACTCCGGAATTGAATACCCCGGCAGGAACTTCTCGTTGGTCCGAGTCCGCGCCATCGCCTCGATGTTCTCCCGGAAAGCCCCCCAGATGGTCACCGCGTGGCCCTTGCTTGCCAGCAGCATGGCGCACACCGTCCCCATGGCTCCGTCCCCGATGATGGCAATTCGCTCGCTCACCGCTTCTCCTCCAAGGTATCCACGTGCCGAGCCTAACACGGAGACCACGGAGAGGAAAGACCCCGCGCTCGCTCGTCGCTGCGCGTCTCCAGGGATTTCTGGCAGGCATGGGGACCGAGACGCAGACTACCATTCCCGGGATCGATGACGCGCCTGACGGGCCTCCGCCTTGCGACGGTCCTCCGCAGCACGCGTGATGTGATCGACCAGCGGTTTGATCCGGCTGCGCTCCCGCGGCGAGGTCTTGCTGACCAGCACCTTGGTCCACTCGTCCGACTTGGTTGGCAGGTTGTCCTTGAACGAGTCGCCGATGGGCCTGAGCTCTTCTTTCAGCGTCTCGTAGTTGTCCAGCACTTCTTCGACGAACTCGTCTTGATCCTGTGGCGGAAGAGTCCTGTAGCGCCTGGCGTCCTTGGCCAATTGATCCAGATACACGTCCATGGCGGCACTGCGAACTTGTTCCCGCTCTTCCATGGACATGCGATCGAACTCGTCGGCCAGCTCGTTGAGCTTATCGTGACCGGCCAAATAAAGGTCCGCCAGAATCTTGCGACGTCCATCAATGGACATGCGGGAGAAGCCCCGCGGGTGAGCCAGAAACGCGGCCACCGTGGCCGGTGACGCAGTGTCGATGTCCGGAACCGGCGGCGCGAACAGAAGGTCCAACACGAAAATGACGACCAGAACCAGCAAAACCCCGGCCAGCAGCCCGCCGCCGGCAATGGTGATCTTGCGGCTGTGCTGAGCGAGGAATGATGCAATCTGTGACTGCAGGTCGCTACTCATAAGTCGCATTCTCGACGATCCGTTGCGGCCCGGCCCGATGCGGGCCGCACCCCACGCGCCGCGGCCGAATCACTCTTCTTCTTCCGATGTTGTTTCGGGTTCCCTATAACGATCGATGTCCACGTGCAGGTCCGCAAACAGGTACACCATCGAGCCGCGGGCGTCTTGTCCACCGTGAAACGCGTCATAGTCATTCATCAGGACGACGTCGCTAATCTGCCATCCCAATCCCCTGTCCACCGATGCGTGGTCCGGCCTCGTCCAGACGGTCTGATTTGTGCGCTTCCCATTGTGTAACACGTCCCATTCGTAGCTGGTCCCGATGCTGGCGTAGTAACTGTCGCGCGAGGGGCGATCCTCCAGCGGCTGACGCAGCCGGTCGGCCGGGCACCTGAACACCTTGCGCTGGTTCCCCAACTCGGGGGCCAGGACTTCGTAGATCGGCGGCAATGCGCAGTCTTCGTCTTCATCCCCACCCGAACAATAAGCGTCGCGGTCCTCCGGCAGCACCGGGTAGCCCGACGCGTAAGGGCAAACCTCTCGGCTCACCACCATGTACGAGAGCAGGCCCTGGCCGATCGAACGCAGATTCGCCATGCACTTGGTCCGCTTGGCCACCAGCCGGGCCCGATGCAGCGACGGCATGCTGATCGACACGAGCAGCCCGATCACCGAGATCACCACCAGCAACTCGACCAGGGTGAATCCCCCTGAGCGCCTCCCCCTTCTCCAAGTCGGCGGTGTGCATGCCTCAATCATCCCGGTTCCTCTTGTCCATCATC
>CP070685.1:939054-942718 GCA_020352895.1 Phycisphaerales bacterium | reverse complement strand
GCGGAACGGAAACGTCTTGACCACTTCGACGCCGAGCACACGGGCGACATCCTCGGCCACCTCGTCCCCGCCCACCGGGCAACCGTTGCATTCCGCTCGCTCCTCGACCACGGCCTTGGCGAAGTCGGCGCACCCCGCGAACCCGCAGCCTCCGCAGTTCGCCGCGGGCAACACCTCCGTCACCTCCGCGATCCGCGGGTCCTCGTATACCCGCAGCTTCTCCTTGGCCACCCCCAGCAGGCCCGCGAAGAAGATCACCAGCCCGAACAACACCATCGCGGCCAACAACACCGTCATTTGCCAATCCCCGTAAAGCCCGTGAACGCCAGGGCCAGAATGCCCGCCACCAGCAGCGTAATGCCGGCCCCCTGCAAGCACTTGGGTACGTCACTGAAACGAACGTGCTCGCGAATGCCCGCCATGATCGTGATCGCCAGCATGAAGCCGAGCCCGCCGCCGAATGCATATACCGCCGCGTTGAGCAGATTCTGCGTCTCCGGCTTCATGTCGATGTACAGACACGCCCCCAGAATCGCACAGTTCGTCGTGATCAGCGGCAGAAACACGCCGAACGCCGTGTACAGCGGCGGAAAGAACTTCTTGAGGTACATCTCCACCAGCTGCACCATCGACGCGATCACCATGATGAACGCGACGTACTTGAGAAAGTAGAGCGCCCCGGGGTTGCCGATTGCGTTGCCGATCGGCGTCAGAATCGCGTGCACGATCAGCCAGGTCACCACCCCCGAGATGGTGATCACGAAGGTCACCGCGCAGCCCATCCCGAAGGCCATGTCCACCTTCCGCGACACGCCCAGAAACGGACAGATGCCCAGAAAGCCCGCCAGCACCAGGTTGTTGACCAAAGCCACGCTCAGGAAGATGCCGACCAACACGCCGATGCTCACGCCGCACCTCCCTTCGCCCCGCGGGCACGCACATGATTGACCACGCCCACCACGACGCCAAGCGTCAGGAACGCCCCCGGCGGAAGAACCATGATCACCCAGGTGTGACCGTCCAGAAACGCGTCCGGCAACACCTGACGGTTCATCAGTGTGCCGGATCCCAGAATCTCACGAACCACTCCCAGAATGCTCAAGGCCAGCGTAAAGCCGATTCCGATGCCGAACGCGTCCGCCAAGGACTTGGCCACCCCCTTCTTGATGGCCACCACCTCCGCCCTACAGATGATCATGCAGTTGACGATGATCAGCGGGACGAACGCCCCCAGCTTCTTGCTGACCTCGAATATGTACGCCTTCAGGGTCAGGTCCGCGATGGTCACGAACGTGGCAATGGTCAGTGTGAAGATCAGGATGCGCACGTGCGGCTTGATCAGGTTCCGCAGCGTGCTGGTGATCAGATTGGACATGACCACCACGAACGTCGCCGCCATGCCCATGACCAGCGCGTTCTCCAGCGAGTTCGTGACGGCCAGCGTCGGACACATCCCCAGAAGCTGCACGAGCACCGGGTTGTTGCCCAACACCCCGTCCTTGAACTGCTCGAGATTGCTGACTTCCTTGGCCATGCTTCGCTACTCCCGCTCTCGAACGGAACCTCCGCTCGACGGCTACCTGTGCTCCTCCAGCATGGGGCGAACTCTCTCGATGACGTCGTTGACGATGTCCGTCACGTAGGTGCTCGAGTACGTCGCTCCCGTGATCGCCTGAACCTCGTTGTTGTCGCGGTTCGCCTCCCCTTTGATGGCTTCGATCTTCCGGCTCGCGTCCAGACCCTTGTACTGGTCGGCCCACTCGCCCTCGATCTTGTTGCCCAAACCCGGCGTCTCCAAATCTTCGATCACCTTGATCCCGGTGACCCGCGAGCCGTCCGGCGACAGCCCCGCCACCAGCCGGATCTTGTCCACGAACCCCGTGCCCACCGCGTCCACGGCCCACCCGGCCAGGTTCCCTTCCTTATCCAGGCACTTATAGACCGTGTTCCCGTCCACGGTGAGCGTCTCCATGGTGTCTACCACCGGCACGACTTCGGCGATGGCTTCGTTCAGAGCCCGCGCCTGGTTCTCTAAGATTCGCGCCTCCAGCGACGTCTGCGTACCGGCCAGCAGACAGGCGAAGACCACGCCCATCACCAGCACCAGCCACGACTCGTCCACAAACTTCTTCATGGCTGCGATTCGCTCCCCTACGCCGCCACGTGCCCGCCGAACGGCTTGGGCACCGTCCAGCGATCGATCAACGGCGTCAGCGAGTTCATGATCAGGATCGCGAACATGAAGCCCTCGGGATACGCTCCGAACAACCGGATCAGCATCACCAACAGCCCCACACCCGCGCCAAACAGCAATCGCCCGATCGGACTGAGCGGCGCGCCCACGTAGTCCGTGGCGATGAAAAACGCCCCGAACATCAGCGCCCCGCTGGTCAGATGGAACAGCGGACCCTCATATTCTCCCGGATTGATCAGATGGGCGATGGCCGCAAAGATCGCGGCACTTCCCAGCACACCTACCACCGGCCGCCAGTCCGCCACGCGCCGAAACACCAGCCACAAACCGCCGATCAACGCCGCCAGCGTGCTGGTCTCCCCCACGCACCCACCCACGTTGCCGAGGAACAGATCCGACAACGCGGGCAGCCCCAGGTTCTTCGCCGCCGCGTACAGCGGTGTGGCCATCGAGACCGCGTCCACCCCAGCCTCCCGCATGGGCGCCGTTAGCGTCCACGTCACCATCGCCGCCGGGAAACAGATCATCAGAAACGCCCGGCCCACCATCGCCGGGTTGAACAGGTTCTGCCCCAGCCCGCCGAACACCGCCTTGGCCAGCGCGATCGCTACGACACCGCCGAGGAAAGCCATGTACGGATGCAGACTCGGCGGCAGCGAAAACGCCAGAATCACCCCCGTGACAACGGCCGAACCGTCCCCCAGCGACGATTGGCTCCGACCGCGAATCCGGTTCGCCACCGCCTCGGAAAGCAGACATCCGGCCACCGTGCATACCACCAGCACCACCGCCGATACGCGATACATGTAGATCGCCACCAGGAACAGCGGCGCCATGGCGAAGACCACCTCGAACATGATCCGACGCGTGGTGGTCGTCGCCGCCAGGTGCGGCGCGGAACTGACCAGAAACTCGCGCGCCGCCTCCTCCTCCTTCTTGGCCGGCGCCGGTTTCGCCTCCTCGACTGCCTCACTCATGGATCAGATGTCCTTGTCATCCCCGTCACGCCGGGGCCTTTTCCTGCTTCTTCTTCTGGGCGGCGATGATCCGGGCCTGCAGTTTCCCGGCGCGAATGTACTGCGCCAGCGGAATGTGAGCCGGGCAGACGTAAGAGCAGCACCCGCACTCACAGCAGGCGTTCATGTCGTAATGGTCGGCCCCGTCGTAATCCCGGTGCTTGACCGCGTGCGCGATCTTGGTCGGCGACAGATGCAGCGGGCAGAAGTCCACGCACCGGCTGCAACGGATGCACGGCGTCTCCTTCCAACGGGCCGTCTCCCGCTCGGTCATCACCGTGATCCCGCCCGTCCCCTTGATCACTGGCACGTTCAGGTGCGGAACCGTCGGTCCCATCATCGGTCCGCCCGCCACAACCTTAAGTGCCTCGTCAGTGACACCCTGGCAGGCCTCCTCGATCAGCTCGCCGAACATCGTCCCCACCGGGACCAGCCAGTTGCCCGGCCTGCTCAC
>CP070685.1:935288-938954 GCA_020352895.1 Phycisphaerales bacterium | reverse complement strand
GCGACCACGAAAGAGGTTCTCAAATGAGATCACTGGTCGTCACACATACCAGCCTACGCTTCCATCGCCTTCAGATCGACTTCGCACGCCGGCCATCCCAACTCGGCCCGCCGAGCGCCACTGGCCAGGAGTGCCTCCCGAAACTCCACCTGACGAAGTACCCGAGTTCCGCCATCGCCGAATAACACCAAACGCCCTCTATCGGAGAACAGTCGGCATTCCAGCGGAGACCATGCGCCATTTTCGCAAGCAAGAACAATGCGCGGCTCGTCCCGCCAACGCCCTGACCCCGGGCAGTAGGTATACGAACGATAAGGCGGCTCCTCCAGCCACCACTCGTTGTTGCGAAGACGCACGTCGTTCGGCGCCACCAGCAGCTTGTCCGTTATGTCACCGCGCGCAACAAGTACATCCAACGAGTGCGGATAGTCGCCCTCCTCCTCGCAGTACGCTCTCAGCGCTGCAGCCAACCCCCGCAGGTTCGCGCTCGACACCGTTACCTTGCAGTAGGCACTCACCGCTCCGTAGGTGACGGGCACCAGTATCGTCTGTGACACCAGTGAAATGGCCGCGAGCACGAGTGCTGCGACAACCCACGATCCTACTCGCTTCGGTGGAGGCACCGCGCGCCTTGCCTTTACCAGAACGACGACCGCAACCAGCCCTGCTCCTGCCCCCGCGGGCCACCCGACAAACGGCAGGTAAACGATCACTGCTCCTTCCGCGGCAAGCGCCACCGCACTGCATCCGATACCGAATGCGGCGAGAAAGAAGGACGCCTTGAGCGCAGCATTCCTCAATGGTGTCTCCTGCAGGGGAGCACGTTTTGGCTGCCCCAAGAATCGCGGCACCCAGGTCCCATTCCGCCACTGGTACCAGCGCACGACTCAAGCGGGCGTTTCGAAATGAACCGGCATCCAGAGCCTGTTACACGCGGATCTCGTCTGGAAGCGCTCCTACATTCGCTCGACCGTCTCGATGCCCAGCAGCCACAGGCCCCTCTTGAGCGTCCGCGCGGTCAGGTCGCACAGCCGCAGCCGGCACAGCCGCACCGCCTCGGGCTCGGCATCGATGACTCGCACCCCGGTCTTGCGATCATAAAACGTGCTGAACGTCCGGCTCAGGTCATACAGATACTCGGTCAGCATGTTCGGCCGCAGGTCCGCCGCCACCTGCTCGATCACCTCTGCAAACTGTAGCAGCGCCTTGGCCAGCCCCACCTCGCTCGGATGCTCGATCACAATGGGCAAACCCGCCGGCAACGCCGCGAAGTCCAGCCCCGCCTTCCGCCCGATGCTCCGCACCCGTGCATACGCGTACATCATGTACGGAGCCGTGTTGCCGTCCATAGCCAACATTTTGTCCCAACTGAACGTGTAATCGCTGGCCAGGTTGTGCAGCAGGTCCGCGTATCGAACGGCCCCCAAGCCCACTGCCCGGGCCACCTGGGCCATCTCCTCGGCACCGAACCCACGGGCCGTCTCCGGATTCTTCTCGTTCGCCTCCAGCAGCTCCCGGGCCCGCGCTTCCGCCTCGTCCAGCAGCGACACCAGCTTGATCGCCCCGCCCTCGCGCGTCTTGATCGGCCGGCCGCCCTCGCCATGCACCATCCCAAACCCGATGTGCTCCAGCGACACGTCGTCGCCCGCCCAACCGGCCTTGCGCAGCGCCGCGAACAGCATGTCAAAGTGCTGTCTCTGCCGCTTGTCCGTGATGTAGATCAGCCGGCGCACCCCCAGTTTCTCGATCCGATACCGCGCCGCCGCCAGGTCCGTCGTGTCGTAGTTGTATCCCCCGTCCGACTTCTGGATGATCATTGGCAGCGGCTCACCCGCCCGATTCTTGAATCCCTCCAGGAAGACGCACACCGCCCCCTCGCTCTCGACGGCCAGCCCCATCTCGCGCAGCTCGGCCACCACGCCGGGCAGCATCTCGTTGTAGAAGCTCTCCCCCACGTCCTCCAGCCGTACCCCGAGCCGGTCGTAAATCTCGTGACAATGCCGCAGCGACTCACGGCAGAACGCCTGCCAGATGGTCCGCGCGCCCGGGTCTCCCCCCTGCAAATCTACCACCGCCCTGCGGGCCGCGTCCGCAAACGCCGCGTCCTCGTCAAACCGTGCCTTGGCCCGCCTGTAAAACTCCTCCAGGTCCCCCACGCGAAACGAGTCCGGGGTCTCAAGCACCTCCGGCTGCGTCTCCCGCACGTGTTGCAGCAACATTCCGAACTGCGTGCCCCAGTCGCCGACGTGATTGATCCGCTCGACGTCGTGCCCCAGCCACTCCAGCACCCGCGCCAGGCACTCGCCCACAATCGTCGAGCGCAGATGACCGACGTGCATCTCCTTGGCCAGATTCACGCTCGAAAAATCCAGGGCCACGTGTTCGGGACGCACGGCCCGCGGCACGCCCAGGCGCTCGTCACTCTGAATCGCCGCCAGTTGCCCCGCGAGGAAATCCGCTCTCAGCCGCAGATTGATGAAGCCCGGCCCGGCCACCTCCGGCGGATCGCACATGTCTTCGATGCGAAGTGCCCGCACCAGCGCCTCGGCGATCTCGCGCGGCTTGCGCCCCAGCTTCTTGGCCAGGCCCATGGCCACGTTTGACTGAAAATCTCCGAACTGCGGATCGCCCGCCGCCCGCACCTGCGGATCCACGTCTGCCACCGACGAGCCGAACGCCTGCGCCAGGGCATCGACCACACGCTGCTCAATCTGTCGGCGTATAGGCCGCATGGCCACGGAACTCCGTAAGCATCGCTGTGCCCGGCCCGAGATTCTAGGACAAATACGAAGCCTCGGACAGAGGATCGACCGGCTCTCCCCAGCCGGGGATCTTTCAGTTTAACCGACTCGGCGGGACTGCCGACGAATTCCGTGGACCGTTGACGCCCTTGGGGCAGGCTCCTCAAGAGAGGCCAAAACCATGACCGTCAAAGAGATCATGACCCCACGCGTCCAGAAGGTCGGACAAGACGAATCGCTTCGCTCCGTGCGGCACGTCTTTGAGAAGCAGCCCTTTCACCATCTCCTGGTAGTCCATCAGGGCCGACTGGTCGGCGTGATCTCTGACCGCGATTTGCTCAAGCATATCAGCCCCTTTGTCGGCCAGAACATGATGGAACGACCCCAGGATCGGCGAACTCTGAATCTACGTGTCCATCAGATCATGTCCCGCAGACTCCACACCGTCGGACCGGAGGTCAGCGTGCAGGTTGCCGCCGATCGCATGATCGCTGCCGGCGTATCCTGCCTGCCCGTAATCAGCCCGGACGGCAAGCCTTTGGGCATCGTCACCTGGAAGGATCTTCTGGCCGCTTATGTCGCTCTGGCCGCCCTGCCCGCCGGTTCGTAGTACGGCATACACCCGCACCACCGAGAAGCGCAAGCTTGTTCCGGGCACGCGACCCGGGTATCTAGGGACCCGATTGCGGCCGGGCCGACCGCGCGGCGCCGGCCGATCCGGAGGAATACCCATGGAACACCTGCGCAAGGAACTCGTCTTTAACGTGCCCTCTCGCCGCGACTACGTCAACATCACCGACCAGGTCCAGGCCGCCGTCCACGAGAGCGGCGTCAGGAACGGGCTCTGTCTCGTCAACGCCATGCACATCACCGCCAGCGTGTATATCAATGACGATGAGCGCGGCCTGCTCTCCGACTACGACAA
>CP070685.1:931519-935188 GCA_020352895.1 Phycisphaerales bacterium | reverse complement strand
GACGGCTGCGGTAGTTGCTGGGCTTTCTCCACCATGGGAACCATGGAATGTGCGGTGCTCCGCACCGACGGCACGGAGGTGGACCTGTCCGAGCAGTGGCTGATCAGTTGCACCGGCGCCGGCAGTTGCAACGGCGGTTCGTACATTACCGCTTTCGATTACTTGTCCTGTGAGACGCCGCGCAGCGACCCGTGCGGTGGCAAAGGAGCTGTGCTCGAAGACGAGATGCCCTATCGGGCGGCCAATGCCAGTTGCGGGTGCCCTTACGCACATCCGTATTGTCTGGACGGATATGCCCTGGTGGACGGTGAATGGCCCACGGTGGAACAGGTCAAGCAAGCCATCCTGGATTACGGACCGCTGTCGGCGAGCGTGTATGTCAACAGTGCCTTCGTGGCTTACACGAGCGGCGTGTTCAATGCCTGTTCCAATAATACCATTAACCATGCCGTCGTCCTGGTCGGCTGGGACGACATGCTCGGAACCCAAGGCGCCTGGATCATGCGCAACTCCTGGGGACCCGGGTGGGGCATGGACGGCTACATGTACATTGAGTACGGCTGCTCGCGCATCGGTTACGCCGCCTGTTACGTCCGTTACGGCGTGGAGGATTGCAACGGGAACAGCGTGCCGGACGATGTCGATATCTCGAACGGGACCAGTGCTGACTGCCAGCCCAACGGCGTTCCGGACGAGTGCGACATCGGGGCGGGCACGAGCGACGACACCGATGGTGATCAGGTTCCTGATGAGTGCTCGGTCGACTGCAACAGCAACGGTGTTCCCGATGGGATGGACATCGAGTCGGGCACCAGTCTGGACTGCCAGCCGAACGGTGTTCCCGACGAGTGCGACATCGAGGCCGGCACCAGCGAGGACGCCGACGGCGACCAGGTTCCCGATGAGTGCGCCACCGACTGCAACGATAATGGTGTTCCCGACGAGCAGGACATCGAGGTGGGCACCAGCACAGACTGTCAGCCAAACGGCTTGCCCGACGAATGTGAGACGGACTGCAACGGCAATGGTGTTCCCGACGACTGCGATATCGCCGACGAGACGAGCCCGGACTGTCAGCCCAATGGGTCGCCGGACGAGTGCGATATCGCTGCGGGGACGTCTCCTGATGACGACGGCAACAGCGTTCCGGACGAGTGCGAAGAGGACTGTGACGAGAACGGCATTTGGGACGAGTGCGATGCGGACTGCGGGCCGCCGGGGGGGCTGTGTGACGTGCCCGGTTGCGGTCAGATTGAAGACTGCGACGGCAACGACATGCCCGACGGTTGCCAAACGGACCAGGACGGCGATCAGGCCATCGACAACTGCGACAATTGCCTGTGGGTCGTCAACGCATCGCAGCTCGACCAAGACGCTGACGAATCGGGCGACGCGTGCGACAACTGCCCCGCTGTGCCCAACATGAGCCAGGCCGATCAGGACGGGGATGCCACCGGCGATGCCTGCGATGAGTGCCCCCTCGATCCGGCCAAGGTGGCCTCTGGCATCTGTGGTTGCGGGCAAGCCGAAGACCTGACCGACACGGACGGCGACGCATGGCCGGACTGCGTCGACGGTTGCTCCCAGGACCCGCTCAAGAGCGAGCCGGGCCTGTGCGGCTGCCACGTCCCGGAGGATGCCGAAGACTGGGATGGTGATCAGACGCTCGACTGCGTCGATTGGTGTCCGTATGACCCGGCCAAAACAGCACCCGGCGTGTGCGGCTGCGGCGCCACCGATGGCGACTTGGACGGTGACGGCGTGGCCGACTGCCACGACGGCTGCCCGTTCGATCCGTTCAAACGTCAGCCCGGCGTGTGCGGGTGCGGGTCCGATGATTTCGACACCGACGGGGACGGCGCTGCCGATTGCCTGGACGGCTGCCCGGCCGATCCGGCCAAGACTATCCCCGGGGCTTGTGGATGCGGGATCCTCGATACCGACGACGATGGGGACAACGTGGCCGACTGCCTCGACAATTGTCCGGGGAGCCCCAATTCTGATCAGCAGGACGCGGACGGCGACGGCGTGGGAGACGCCTGTAAGCCGGCCGTGCGTCCCGTGCCGGGTGAAGCCAGTGGTACCGCGTTTGCGGAGGACACCGGGGGGGCCACCGACGCGGTTTCGCAGGGCCGAGGGACGGGGGCCCCGGCGTTCCCGTGCGGGTACGGCGCGGCCACCGGTGGCGTACTATCCCTGGTCGCGCTCAGTGCCGCCTGCGCGGTGCGGCGACGATATCGGCCACACCGATAGGAAACGCCTGGCGAATTATCACTCGTCGTCACAGCGGATTCGCTTCAGGTCGCTGTATTCGAGAATGAACGTCTTCTCACTGTGGGATTCAAAGCGAACCCCGGCTCGCGTGCTGTCCACGCCATGGTCGATCCACAGCACCCGGCCCAGCCCGTACTTGGGGTGACGTACCAGCTCGCCTTCTTCCCAGCTCTCGAAACGGTCCGATTCCAAATGGCGGGCCTGGGCCTCGGGTATCTGCTGAATGCCGACTTCCACCACGTCTTCCGGCAACCTGCTCAGGAAGCGGGAGGGCGTGGTGACCTGGATGCGGCCCTGCGTCATACGCTTGGCGGCCAAACTGAGGAACAGGCGCTCCCGAGCGCGCGTGAGGCCGACGAAGAGCAGGCGCCGCTCCTCCTCGATGTCGGCCTCGTTGTCTTCGACGCGCGCGTGCGGAACGATTCCCTCCTCGAGGGCGGCGATGAATACCGCAGGAAACTCGAGCCCTTTGGCGGCGTGCAGGGTCATCAGCGTGACGGCACCGGTGTCTTCCGTCAGCACGTCGGTGTCGCTGACCAGGCTGATCTGGGCCAGGAAGTCGACCAGGGTTTCATCCGGGTGATGCTGGTCGAACTCCGCCGCTGAGCTGATCAGCTCCTGGAGGTTCTCCCAGGCCTCTTGTTCGCGGACGTCTTCCCCGTGGTAGTGGGCTTGTAACCCTGATTCGTGCAGTGTCCGGACGAGTAACTCTCGAACGGGTCCGTCCACCAGAGGACGCAGCAGGTCCAGCAGTTGGCAGAAACGAGTGAGCCGGGCCGCGCGATCGGCTCTCTCTTTCGCGGCTTGGTGATACAGCGTGTCGAGCAGCGTGCGTCCGGCGCGCCGCGCGCCCGCTAGCAACCGGTTGATGGTTGTCTTGCCGATTCCCCGCGGCGGCATGTTGATGATCCGCAGCAGAGACACCTCGTCGGCCGGGTTGACCAACACGCGAAGATACGCCACCGCGTCCTTGATCTCCTTGCGGTTGTAGAACTCGACGCCGCGCGCGATCCGGTAGGGGATGTGCGCGCGGCGCAACGCGTCTTCAATCTGGCGGCTGAGAGCATTGACGCGGTAGAACACGGCCATGTCGCCGCAGGGTCGACCGCCGGCGTGCAACTCTGCGATCCGGGCGGCGATGTGCTCGGCCTCCTCCCGCCCGTCAGCGGCCTGCCACAATTGGGTGCACTCGCCCTCCGGGTTATCTGTCCAAAGATTCTTCTCCTTGCGCAGCCTGTTGGCTGCTATGACATGATTGGCCAGCGTGAGGATTCGCTTCGTGCTCCGGTAGTTCTGCTCCAACCGTATGACCTTGGCCTCGGGGAAATCGCGCTCGAATTCCAGGATGTTGTTGATGTCGGCCCCGCGCCAGCCGTAGATCGACTGGTCGGGGTC
>CP070685.1:927739-931419 GCA_020352895.1 Phycisphaerales bacterium | reverse complement strand
GGTGCGTCCACATAGTCGCGATCGCGAGGGCAGATTCCGAGCCAGTGGCACGTTTGAGATCCGGCTTACCGAGCAGCAGCATGGTCGGCCGGTCGACCGTGATTGCGTCGCGTTCTGGCAAGCCACTCATGTGATATACCGCACGGGGCGGGCCTACTGGGAGGGGCTATGCTCGGGTTCGAGGATGGACATGATGACCGGGGACTCGAAGCGGCCGAGGATCCGGGCGGCGTCTGCCTGAAGCGGCCTGTCTTTCAGACCTGCTCGGAGAGCACGAGCGTGACGCGATCGGTGAGCGGCACGGGGCGATGACGGCTGGCCTCGCCTTCGGGCACGATGAAGCCGTCGCCCGGGCCGAACTCGATTGTCCGGCTTTCGAACTCCAGGGCCAGCCGTCCGTCGAGGATGTAGCCGATGTGTCCCACCGGGCACCATTCCGGGTGCTCCAGTCCCTTGGCGAACTCGACCACACGGAGCTGACGGTTCCCCACGCGGTGAATCTTGCGCCGTACCTTCGCGGCGGGCGACTCCCAGTCCATCGACGAGAATCGTGCTGCGTACGTTTGCGGTTCCATATCCATTCCTTCCTTTCCGGTGTGTAGAAGCGCGGGCCTGCCGGTTGCCAGCGAGCCTATCGCGAGCAGCGGGATGCGCCGGTCACTCGTCGCCGGACGTATGGCCGGACGGGGCTGTTGGGTTCGGGGGCGTTCTCCATTTCTGAAGCTCGATAATGTTTCCTTCGGGGTCGGTCACGTACTGGAATTCGATCGAGCCAATGCTTGGCAACTCGACGGATGTCAGCGTGCCGACATCTCTGCCGCCGTGCTCACGGACACTCCGGGCCACGGCCGCGACATCATCCACGGCGAAGGCGATGTGCGCATAGCCGGGCGTGTTGATCCCGGTGCCCGCGCGTGCCTTGGCCGGGTCGTACTGGAAGATTTCCAGGGTCGGTCCCGACAGGCCGTGTCCGGGCAACAGAAGGTGGGTGCCCCGAATACGCGCCTGGGCGATGCCCGTGGCCTCGTCGAGCCAGCGGCCGCACAAGTCGCGCTGCGGAGACAAGCGTTCGCATCCGAAGACGGTCTCGTAGAAAGCGACGAGGCGTTCCCGGTCTTGGGCGATGAGGTTTGTGTGCGTATAGCGGACCGACATAACAACAGCCTTCAATTCGTGCAGGAGGCGGATGGGATTTGCCGGCGTGATAGTGAGGCGCCTCAAACTCCAGGGCTCCGCCCGTATCGCGATAAGCAAGTGTACGTTCCGGCCGGTCCCGATTCAACGGAAAGCCCCGCGCGGACAGCATGTCCGCGCCGCTTTCATTTCGAGGAAAGCAGAGTATGGCCGGGCATAAGCCGAGGCGGCTGTTTTGGACTTAGCTTTCCTGGCCGTAGAGCTCGGTGGGGTATTCGCCCGAGAAGCAGGCGGTGCAGTAACCGGTGTTGTCGCCGTGCACGCAACGGAGCATTCCCTCAATAGAGAGGTATTGAAGCGAGTCCACCTCGAGGTATTGGCGGACCTGCTCGACGGTTCGCCCCGCGGCGGTGAGCTTGGTCGGGTCGGGGAAGTCGATGCCGTAGTGGCAGGGGTGACGGATGGGGGGGCTGGCCACGCGGAGATGAATCTCTTTGGCGCCGGCCTTGCGGAGAGCGCCCATCTTGCCGCGTGTGGTGGTGCCGCGGACGACCGAGTCTTCGACGACGATGAGTCTCTTACCGCGAACGACGTTCTTGATGACGCTGAGTTTCATCTTGACGGCGAGGTCGCGCATCTGCTGCTCGGGGAGGATGAAGGACCGGCCGGCATAGTGGCTGGTGGTGAAGCCGCGGCCGAGCTCGATGCCGCTTTCCTTGCTGTAGCCGAGGGCGGCGCAGCGGGCGCAGTTGGGCACGGGGATGACGAGGTCGGCGTCAACGGGGGATTCTCTGGCGAGTTGGCGTCCCATGGCCTCGCGGGCCATGTGCACGTTGTCGGTGAAGACGTTGCTGGCGGGGTCGGCGAAGTAGATGAGCTCGAAGATACATTGGGCCTTACGAGCGATCTTGCGGTGATTCATGGTCTCGCTGTGCAGGCCGCGCTTGTTGATGGTGACGATTTCGCCGGGGTTGACGTCGCGTTCATGCTCGGCGTCGACGAGGTCGAGGCCGATGGTTTCGCTGGCCACGGCGTAGGCGCCGTTGTCGAGGCGTCCGATGCACAGGGGGCGGAAGCCGCGGGGATCTCGGACGGCGACTATGCGGTCGGGGAAAAGCATGAGGAGGCTGTATCCGCCGTCGACTTGTGCGAGGGCGTTGGGGATGGACCCGGGCTCGCCGCCGTCGCGCGGTCGGGCCAGCATGTGAAGGATGATCTCGCTGTCGCCTGTGGTCTGGAAGATGTGGCCGTGTTCCTCGTACTCGGCGCGCAGGACGTGGGCGTTGATGAGGGTGCCGTTGTGGGCCAGGGCGATCTGTCCGAGGCGGCGGTGGTCAATGAGCAGCGGCTGGCAGTGCTGGGGGTCGGAGCAGCCGGCGGTGCTGTAGCGGACGTGGCCGATGGCGACGGGGTTGGCCAGAGCTTCGAGTTCGCGGACGCCGAAGACGTCGGTGACGAGGCCCATCTTGGCGTAGCGTTTGATGGTGGTTCCGTCGGTGGTGCAGATGCCGGCGGATTCCTGGCCGCGGTGTTGCTGGGCGAAGAGACCGAGGTAAGTCAGCCGCGCGGCGTCGGGGTGGCCAAAAACCCCGAACAGCCCGCAGTAATGCCCCGGCTTGTCCTGCCTCATACTCAGATCCTAGCGAGTCCCCTCCCCCCGATCAACAATGTAGGTACGTCCGGCGCCGGTAGACGCGTTCCTTGGTTCGCTTCGCGCCTCGGTTCCGGCACGTCGTTGCTGAAAAATCTTAACGATTCTTTCACCTGGCGCCCTACTTCCTGGGCACTCGTTAGATATCCCGTTGCATCCTATCACCCGTCTTGGTATACTGGTTAAGAGGGTTTCAGACCCAGCCAGTTGTGGAGGACACGATATGCCGAGCGTCAAGTCGATCAAGGTCGTGAGCGGTCTGAGCGTCGTCCTAGGTGTGATGAGTTCGGCCTGGGGACAACTGGGCGTGCCGGTCACGTATCCCGAGGCGCTCAACACGAATGCCGGGTCGGACAGTGGTCCGGAGGGTGGTCCACAGGTGACCACCGATGGTGCGGGCCACTGGGTGGCCGTGTGGCATTCGCTAGAGAGCCTCGGCGGGGCCACCCGGGCCGACTGGGACATCCTGGCGGCCCGAAGCAGCGACAACGGCGTAAACTGGACCTACCCCGAGCCGCTCAACAACAACGCAGGCACGGACTCCGGGAATGACTGGAACTCCCAGGTGGTCACCGACGGGGCGGGTCACTGGGTGGCTGTATGGCAGTCCAGCGAAACCCTCGGTGGGACCATCAAAACCGACACAGACATCCTGATGGCCCGAAGCACCGACAACGGCGCAAACTGGACCGACCCGGAGCCGCTCAACACCAACGCAGAGACCGACGTGGGAGATGATGACGACGCGCAGGTGACAACCGACGGTGCGGGTAACTGGCTGGCCGTGTGGTCTTCCACGGACACCTTGGGCGGGACCATCGGGAATGACCCCGACATTCTCGTGGCCCGCAGCAGCGACAATGGCGATAACTGGACATATCCGGAAGCCTTGAAC
>CP070685.1:923897-927639 GCA_020352895.1 Phycisphaerales bacterium | reverse complement strand
TTGACCGGCGTCTGGCACGAGGGGAACAGCTTGGGCGCCCAGTCCAGCTCCTGCGTCTTCGGGTGGGGCAGTTTCATTTCCATCAGGCACAGGCGGCACGACGCCACCACGCTCAGGCTGGGGTGATAGCAGTAATGCGGAATGTCCCAGCCCGCCTCCAGCGCCGCCTGAAGGACGGTAACGCCTTCGCGACACTCTACTTCCTGCCCGTCTATGATGATCTTGGGCATTGCCACCCTTCGCCCGGCGGGCGCGGCCCGCCGCGTCGTTATCTCAACGTCTCCAGAACCTCGAGGACTCTGCCGGGCCTCTGGTTCCGGATGTGCTCTTCAAACTCTGCCCTGAACTTCTCGACGATCATGCGGATCGGGAACGCCGCCCCGTCCGACAGGCCGCAGATGTTCATGCCGGGCATCATGCCCATGTTGTTGGCCACGTCCACCAGGACGTCAAGGTCCTCCTTGCGTCCCGCGCCCTTTCTCAGACGGTCGGCGATCCTCATGGCCCAGGCCGTGCCCTCACGGCAGTGTGTGCACTGGCCGCACGACTCGGTGCCAAAGAACCGGCAGATGTTGTACAGGACGTCGCGCATATCGGTATCGGTGTCGATGACCACGGCGGCCGAGGTGCCCAGGCCGAGCAGCCCGTAGTTGCGCGGGTCCTCGAAGTCCAGCTTGCAGTCGATCTCGTCGGCCGTGATGATGCCCATGGACACCCCGCCCGGCATCACCGCCTTGAGTTCCTTGCCGTCAGACATGCCGCCGCCGAATTGCTCGCCGTACACCAGGTCTCGCACGGTGATGTCCATAGCTGCCTCGTAGCACCCGGGCCGCTTCACCGGTCCGCTGATGCAGAACAGCTTCGGCCCGGTGGAGTGCGGCGGGCCGACGCTGGTGAACCAGTCCGCGCCGCGTTCGATGATGTGCGGCACGCAGCAGAGCGTCTCCACGTTGTTGACCACGGTGGGCTTGTGGAACAGGCCCTCGACGGCCGGGAACGGCGGCTTGATGCGCGGCTGGCCGCGCTTGCCTTCCAGCGACTCGATCAGGCCGGTCTCTTCGCCGCAGACATACGCGCCGGCCCCGCGGTGGATATAGCAATCCAGCGAATACCCGCTGCCCTGGATGTTCTTGCCGAGCCAGCCGGCTTCGTAGGCTTCGTCCACGGCTTTCTGCAGGATGTGGAACTGCTCGTGGAACTCGACGCGCATGTAGATGTAGGCTGTGGTGGTGCGCGTCGCATAACCGGCGATAAGGATCCCTTCGAGCAATTGATGCGGATCGTTCTCCATGAGGACCCGATTGGAGAAGGTGGGCGGCTCGGACTCGTCCGCGTTGACGCACAGGTAGGTGATCTTGCGTCCCTTGGGCAGGAATCCCCACTTTACTCCCGCCGGGAAGCCCGCCCCGCCGCGCCCACGCAGGTTAGCCCGCTTGACCTCCTCCACCACGTTTTCCGGATTCATCTTGAGCGCTTTGGCGGCTGACCGATAGCCGCCGCGCTGGGTGTATACCTTCAGCGAGGCGGAGTTCTCCACGCCGACGTTGCGAAGCAGTACCGGTTCGAATTCCGCCATGGGTGCCAGTGGTCCTCGGGTTCTCTACTCCAACAGCTTCTGAAGAACGACCACATCCAGCCAGCGGTCGAACTTGCGGGCCCCCTGCTCGATCAGCCCGACCCGCTTGAAGCCGACCCGCTCCAGCAGCCGGATCACAACCTTCAACTCCGCGCAGACTCGACAGAGCAGATTGTGATAGCCGAGGCGGCGAGCCTCGTCTTCCAGGAACATCAACAAGGCCGGGCCCAAGCCCTTGCGCTGGCCGGCTGGGGCCAGATACACCATGGGCTCGGCGTTGTAATGAAGGGCGGCGTAGCGGTAAGGCGGACTCAGCGAACACCAGCCGACCATTTGTTCGTTGAGCGTCACGATCCACACCGGATGCGTGTCGCCGTGGTGCTCGAGCAGCCAGTGCTTCCACTGATCCTCGGTACGCACCTCGGTGTCGAATGTGGCCGTACTGTTCAGCACAGCGTGCTCGTAGACGCGGGCGATGTCCGGTATGTCCCCCACCACGGCGCGGCGCAGGCCGATGGCCAGGTCGGTGCGCAACTGCAAGGTGGTGGTTTCCGTAGTCACTCCGCGGTTTCCGTCTTCTTTCCGTCCGTCTTGAGGCCGTCGTAGAGGCTGCTGCGCGGCCCATCAATCCTGTCGTTGTTCGGGTCGGCCAGGATGTCCTTGACCTGCTCCGGTCTCACGTGCTTGTGCAGCTTCTCGCCGACCAGCATGCAGGGGCCGTGGTCGCAGCCCGCCAGACACTCTTCGGTCACCAGCGAGTACTCGCCGTCTGGCGTGGTCTCGTGCTCGTCGATGCCGAGCAGGCGTTTGCACTCGGCAAGCACTTCCCTGCCGCCGGTTACCTCGCAACTGATGCTGCGACAGACCATGACCACCTTCCGGCCGCGCGGCTTGCGCCAGTAATGCGTATAGAAGCTCGCCGTGTCCAGCACACGCGACGGCGGGATATCCAGAATGCGGGCGATCTCCACCAGGGCCTGGTCGCTGAGATACCCGAGCGTTTCCTGCGCCATGTGCAGGGCCGGCAGCAGCGCCGCCAGGCTGGTCTCATAGCGTGGCACGAAGTTGAGGATTTTCTGCTTAAGGGCCGCGCCGATCAGCGGAGGCGCCTCCGAGTCGAACTGCGGCGTGTGTCTGTCCAGCGTTTTCCAGGACATTTGTTCCTCTATGTCCGTTACGGCGCCCCGCCCCGGCTGCGTGGACTACCGATCCAACTCTCCGGCGATGATGTTCAGCGATCCGAGCACGACCACGATATCGCTGATCTGATGTCCCTCCACCAGCTTCGAGAAACACTGGTAATTGAAGAGGCTGGGCGGTCGGCAGCGGGCCCGGTAGGGCGACCGGCCGCCGTCGCTGACCAGATAGAAACCCAACTCACCGTTGGCCGTCTCGGTGGCCCCGTAGGCCTCTCCCACCGGCGGCGTGAAGCCGCGGTTGGTCATGATCTTCTCAAAGTGGTGGATCAGCCCTTCTATCGAGAAATAGATCTCATTCTTGTCGGGTAGTGTGACCTTCTCGTCGGGCCGCACGTTCACCGGCCCCGGGGGAATGTCGTCGATCAACTGGTAGATGATCTCGGCCGATTGCCGTACTTCCTCCAGGCGGACCAGATACCGACCCAGCACGTCACCGAGTTGCGAGACCGGCACTTTGAAGGCGACCGCGCTGCTGCCCTTGCCGTCCCAGTTGTCGGCGTAGCACAGATAGGGCTGGTCCTTGCGCAGGTCGCAGGCCACGCCGCTGGCGCGGGCCACGGGGCCGGTCAGTCCCCAGTTGATGGCATCCGCGCGATTTATGTATCCGATGCCCTTGGTCCGCTCGACGAAAATGCGGTTTCTCGTCAACAACCGTTCGAAGTCTTCGAGCACCTTGGGTATTTTCTTGAGGAATGCCTTGACGTGGTCCGGCCACTCCGGCGGCATGTCCGCCATCAGCCCGCCCACGCGCGTGTAGCTTGTCGTGAACCGCGCCCCGCAGATTTCCTCAAAGAGATCGTAAATGTCCTCGCGGTCGTTAAACGCGTACAAGAACGGGGTGAATCCACCCATGTCCAGAACTTGGCATCCCAAACACACCAGGTGGTCCTGGATCCGGGCCAGCTCGGCGATGATGGTGCGGAGCACTTTGCACCGCGGCGTCAGCTCGATGCCGAACAGCGTCTCA
>CP070685.1:920028-923797 GCA_020352895.1 Phycisphaerales bacterium | reverse complement strand
CCGAGAATATCTCGGACAAGATGAGCCGTGTGATCCAGGACACGCAGGAGATATACCGAGGCTATGTAGCTCTGTTCGGCAAGATTCTCCGAGAGCCGCTCAAGGCCGTCGGCGTGTTTGCCGTGGCACTATGGGTGGACTGGCGTCTGACGCTGGCAGTAGTGATCGGGGCGCCGATCGGTGCCTGGATTCTCATCGAGTTCGGCCGGCGGATTCGCAAGGCCACACTCAAGATGCTCCAGGGGCTGGGCCAGGTTCTCGGCTCGCTGGCGGCCACACTCGGCGGAATGCGCGTGGTGCGGGCCTACGGGCGCGAGGGGTACGAGCGACGCCGCATGTGGCGGATCGAGCGGCGCATGTATCGCCAGCACAAAAAGATCGGTCGCATCGACGCCATGACGGGGCCCGTGCTGGAGACGCTGGCCATGATCCTGGGTATGGGCGGGATCTTCTGGCTGGCGCACCAGACCATCGGCGGGAAGATGAGGCCGGAGGCGTTCTTTCAGATGGCCGTGTGCCTCGGGGCCATGTTCGACCCGATCCGCAAGATCTCGGCCGTTTTCACGCGTTTGCAGAAGGCCGACGCGGCCGCGGCGCGCATCTTCGAGCTGATCGACATGCCCGCCGAGCAACCGGGCGGCATCGACAGGCCCTCGCCTGCCAGTTTCTCCGAGTGCCTCGAGTTCCGCGGCGTGACATTCCGCTATCCTGGCGCCGAGCGGCCGGCGCTATGCGACATCAACCTGACTATCCGCAAAGGACAGCGCGTAGCCGTGGTCGGCCCCAATGGCAGCGGGAAGACCACGCTGGTCGGTCTTCTCCTGCGATTTTTCGAGCCCGATGAGGGCAGGATTTTGATTGATGGGCAGGACATCCGCGATGTGCGGCTGCGGGGCCTGCGGGACCAGTTCAGCCTCGTGACGCAGGACGCCATCGTCTTCGCGACGACCATCAAAGAAAACATCGGGTACGGGCACCGCGACGCCACGGAGCAGCAGATCCTCGACGCGGCCGGCCGGGCCTACGCCGACGAATTCATACGCCGGCTCCCCCAGGGCTACGACACGCTGGTCGGTGAATCGGGGGCTACACTTTCCGGCGGTGAGCGGCAGCGGCTTTGCCTCGCACGGGCCATCTTGCGCGACGCGCCCATTTTCATATTCGACGAGGCCACGAGCCAGGTGGACGTCGATAGCGAACGAAAGATCCGCGAGGCCATGACCGAATTCATGAGCGGTCGCACTTCGCTGGTCATCGCTCACCGGATTGTCACGATTGCCAACGCGGATCAGATCATCGTTCTGGATCGCGGCAGAATCATCGACGCCGGCGATCACGAATCGCTCCTGGCGCGGTGCGACTTGTACAGAACGCTGTTCTACTCACACTTGCACGGTCAGATGGAGACGACGGGCGTCCCGGAGCAGGCTGCGGGCCAACGGGTATGATTTCCGATTTCCTGCGCGAATTGCGAAACCCGTGGGTGCTATTCGGTTTTGGCGCCCAGTTTCTGTTCTTCCTTCGGTTCTTCGTGCAGTGGCTGGCCTCCGAGCGAAGAGGCAAGAGTTATATCCCGGTCATCTTCTGGTGGTTCAGTCTCGCGGGCGGGTCCATGCTTTTCGTGTATGCCTGCCAGCGTCGCGATCCGGTCTTCATCGCGGGACAGGGCCTGGGCTGCCTCATCTACATCCGCAACCTGATCCTCATCTACCGCCGGCAGGCGCGGCTCCAGGCCCGCAAGAGCTCTCGCCTAGAACTGCTCATGTCGGACGGCTTGTCGAATGCCCGTGACACAGCCGATGGCCCATCGACTCCCCGCGCGCCGGTGGCGCACGTAGACGCCTCCGGGCAGGAGGCGGCGCCTTCGGAACCCCGGCGGAGCACCGCCCATGTCGCTGAGTGAGTTGCACGAGGCCTGCGACCTGTCCGTGATCGTCCCGTTCTACAACGAGCAGGACAGTGTGGTGCCGCTATGGGAGGAGATCCGAGATGCGGTCGAGCCCATGGGCGTATCGTTCGAGGCGATCTTCGTCGATGACGGAAGCACGGACGAGGGGCCGGCGCGCCTGCTGAGGCTTTGTGGCCGGGAGCCACGGCTGAAAGTCGCGCGATTCAGCGGCAACTGCGGGCAGACCGCAGCCCTGGCGGCAGGATTCGAGCTGGCCTCCGGGCGAATCATTGTGCCGCTGGACGCAGACCGGCAGAACGACCCCGCAAGCATTCCCGATCTGGTGAATGAGCTGAAGAAGGGCTACGACGTGGTCAGTGGCTGGCGGAAGCAGCGGCAGGACGGAGCGCTGCTCCGGCGGCTGCCGAGCAAGCTGGCCAACATGCTCATCAGCCGGGTGACGGGGGTACGCCTTCACGACTACGGGTGTACGATGAAGGCCTACAAAGCCGAGTACATCCGCGACGTCCGGCTATATGGCCAGATGCACCGCTTCATTCCGGTCTACTGCGCAGCACAAGGTGCTCGAATTGGCGAGATTGTGGTCAGGCACAGGCCGCGCACCGCGGGCCGGACCAAGTACGGGATTGACCGCACCTTCCGAGTTCTTCTCGACCTGCTCACCGTGCAGATGCTGCACAAGTACCGCGGCCGGCCCATGCACCTTTTCGGGCGGTTCGCGTTCGCGTTCGTCGGGCTAGGGGCGCTGGTGATGCTGGCCGGCATCGCAGCGAGCGTTATCTATCGTGACTTGCCGCTGCTGCTCATCCTGTTGGGGATCGGGATGGGGATCTGCTGCATGGGTGCTCTCGCGGCTCTCGCGGGGCTCATCGCCGAACTGCTCATGCGCGTGTACTACGAATCCCAGAGCCAGCGCCCCTACCAGATCGACTCTCTCATCAACTTTGAGCCGCAGTCCGGTGCGGCGAGCGAGTCAGCAGTGGTTGGGGATTCGATGCAGCAGCGGCGCCCTCACTGAGATGCCGATTCCGAGTGCCAGGTAAAAAGCCCAGAGCCGAAGGAGGCCAGGCGTACCATTACCGAGGATGCGGATGTGCGCGGAGGGCGGAACGACAGCGTGGCCGCGAGCGATTGACGCAGGACGCCTGACTGGTAAGCTCCGGTGCCTTCCTTGTCATTGCGCATCGGCGTCCTTGGATGGAATAAGGCTGTGCATTGGGGCGCCGTCTCGGGGTGGCACCTTAGGCCTTGCGAGCAACCGTGCGGCCATCCGGCGAGTGCGCTCCCACTCAGCATCATCTATCTGTGCCTTGCGAGCCGCCAAGCGAGCGGCGTCGTCAGTAACGAAATCAGCGATGATTGGCCAGAAATCGACCCAACGACAGCATTGCTGCGGTCCAAAGATCAAGTCCGGGGCCGGGGGGCCGTCGTCCGGATCCACATACGTATTGACCGTAAGCAGTCGGTCAGATTCCCTGAGGTTGTGATGCTCGCGGACCCACGAGTCGAACCGCAATAGCGCCACGCAGTCCAGTTCGTCGGTATACGCAGCAACAATCACGGGGTCCGTGGCCATCACCAACGCGGCGCGACTATCGCCTAGCCGGACGTGTTCCTCGATGACGTCGCGCCATCGGAAGCTCGTTCCAAACCAGTGAGTGGGGAACCACAGCGGCAGCAGCCCGAGGAAGCGCGCCCACGGCTTATAGAGTTCGGGGTGGAAACGTCTGAGCTTCTCATCTGATAGTGTGATTCGGCCCGCATCAGATGCAACCGTAGCGTCATCGTGGTACTTCGACACCGTTGCAGCACCTCCTCAAGCCCGCATCTCCGTCTGGGGGCAAGTCCGACAGGCGCGAA
>CP070685.1:916145-919928 GCA_020352895.1 Phycisphaerales bacterium | reverse complement strand
GGGACCAGCGGCCGGCTCGGCGTGATCGACGCGGCCGAGTGTCCGCCGACGTTCATGACCGACCCGAGCACGGTGCAGGCCGTCATCGCCGGCGGCCCGCAGGCCGTCTTCCGCAGCGTCGAGCACGCCGAGGACAACACCGAGGCGGCCCGGCGGGACCTGGAAGCCCTCGACCCCGCCCCCGGCGACGTGGTCTTCGGCATCAGCACCGGCGGCACGGCCCGCTACGTCCGCGAAGCACTGGCCTGCGGTCGCGAGCACGGCGCGGCCACCGTCTTCCTCGCCTGTGTTCCTTCTGACGAAGTGACCGATGACGCCGACGTGTCGATTCGCGTGATCACGGGCCCGGAGGTGCTGGCCGGCTCGACCCGTCTCAAGGCCGGCACCGCCACCAAGATGGTGCTCAACATGATCACCACCTTGACTATGGTCCGGCTCGGCAAGGTCTACCGGAACCTGATGGTGGACTTGAACGCCCGCGCCTGCGAGAAGCTGACCGACCGGGCCACCCGCACCATCGCCACGCTGACCGGCCTGTCCTACGAAGACGCCCACGCCCTGCTCGACCGCGCCGACGGCCGCGTCAAGACCGCCGTGGTCATGCACACCTTCGACTGCTCCGCCCCCGACGCCGACGCCCGCCTCCGCCAACACGACGGACACTTAGGCAGGACCATCCACAAGGAGCGTTAGCGAGCCGGGGCAGATGCCTCGGCCGCGAGAACCTCAAGCTCCTCCCGATATGTCAACTGCTTTGACCAAAAGGGCTCCCCGAGGTCCTCTCCGCTAAACCCCTTCCAGAAGAGTTCTTGTTGAACGGCGAACTCTAGCTGATACCATCCTGGTGCCAAATCCACGCTGCCAATGACGACACTGTGCCAGACGTCATCTTGCGATTCACCGTAATCGTCCCGTGTTGGGGGACTCATAGGTCTCGGCGGGGCCATGTCCTTGGAGACAGCCATGTTGTCGACCACCAACCTCTCTCCGATCCGGACTGTCCCGTGTCGATGCCGCACAACAACCGGCCACGAAATCGGAGCAGCGACGTGGGCCCGCAGTGTGACGACGAACGAGTCGCCCTGGCGAACGGCCCGCTGCACATCCAGAGAGAATGCCAAGAGCCGTCGCGCGAACCGGTCCTTCTGGGGCAGGCCGAAGTGCCCCCCTTCATCCAGGAGCCGCATCATGGCAACCCACACTTCCAGGTTCTGTGGGCGCTGTCGTTGCTCCATCTCCTCCAAGATCGCCTCGCTCAATTGTAGGGCCTGCGCAGAAGACAGCTCCCCGGCGATGTACCGCCGTTGCACTTCTGTCAGTGCGGGGTTGACGTTTCGCCGGGCGTCGGCCAGGACCCAGGCGAACGGCGCATACGGATACCAGTCAACCTGCTTGGCGCGGGCATAAGCGAGCACCCCGATCAGAATGCCGCTGACAACGAGCAGGAATGCGCCAAGTACGAGCTGCGCAACACGGCGGCGACGCACTCCGTAGACGATACTTCGGGATGTCAGTACCGCCCCGCACTCCGGGCAGACCGCAGAGACGCGACCGGTCAGGTTGTAGCCGCACTTCCGGCAGTGAGGCGCCCCGCCCACCCGCTTGCTCAACAGTCCCCGGACGACCAACACCGCGCCTGTGAGTAGGCTCGCAAGGCCGATCGCCAGGACTGTGTACGGCGCGTTCATGAATCGAGACCTCTCAATGGCCACTGCGCGGATAGCGCCTCAGGCGGCCGCAGGGGCCCCAGGACCACACGCGGCCGAGCATGTCCACGCGCAGTACCGCGGCGGGCATCGCCGCGTTGGACCTAACCAGGAGCCAGCATAGTACCTGGCCGGCACTGCGCATGAGGCCTCCGCGGTGAACACGCATCTGGCGCGGCGCGCTAGTCGCCGGGTCGGCGCAGTCACCAGCGGTGGCTGTCGATCGAGTTCCAGGAGAGAACCTTCACGCCCGCTCGCTTCTGATCGCCTTCGCCGCCAAAGACCACGATGCGTTGAACGTCAGCCACCTCACCGAGAGCCCTGACCACGCGACTGCCCGCGTTGACGACGTCTGGCGTGGCAGTCTGACCGGCTTTCGCCTCGACGACCGAGAGTCGTCCCCCCTCCTCGACGATAAGGTCGCCCTCAACGCCCTGTCGATCACGATAGAAGTACAGTCCCGCGTGCTCACCGCGATTCAGCCGATGCTTGACGATCTCGGAAACAACCCAAGTCTCGAAGATTGCTCCTCTCAGGGGGTGCAGGCGAAGTTGAGAGACATCGCGAATGCCGAGCAGCCAGCAGACAAGGCCCGTGTCATAGAAATGCAGCTTGGGCGCCTTGACCAGGCGCTTGCCGATATTTCCGAAGTAGGGCTGGAGTCGAAACGCGATGAAGGTCGCTTCGAGGACGGACAGCCAGGCCTTGGCGGTGGGCTGGGAGATGCCGGCATCCAGCGCTAGAGAGGAGAGGTTCAGTAACTGCGCCGTCCGACTGGCACACAACTGCACGAAACGCTGAAAGGCAGCCAGGTCGCCGACGTTCGAAACCAGGCGGACGTCCCTCTCCACGTAGGTCCGCACATAGGAACCGAGCCACTCGCTCGGCGCGAGACGCTGGTCCAGGATGCGCGGATAGCCCCCAGCAAACAGCGCTTCATCCAAGGTTTGAGGATGGCGCCGGAAGCGACGCACCTCGCTGCGGGCCAGTGGCAACAGATGAAGCACCGCGGTTCGGCCGGCCAGCGACTGGCTGACGGACTCCATCATGGTCAAGCTCTGCGAGCCGGTGAGTATCCATCGGACGCGTTTGGGGGCTTCGTCGATGACCTGCTGCAAGTAGGATGTGAGATCGGGTACGCGCTGGATCTCGTCGATGATCGCTCCTCTCTCAAACTGCGCCAGGAATCCCCTGGGGTCGGCGGATGCAAATGCTCGGACATCCGGTGCCTCGAGATTCGCATAGGCGCTGTCCGGGAAGACCATCTTGCACAGGGTGGACTTGCCGCTCTGACGGGGCCCGGTGAGGGTCACCGCCGGAAAGCGCCGGACTGAGGAACGTAGTATCGTGGCCAGGTCTCGCTGAATCATACCTTGAGATCCTACCTGCTCTTTCGGCTATTTCAAGATCTGATTTTGAATTAGCCGAGGGTCGGCACGGGCAGAAACGGTCGTACAGGGCTGCCAGGAGGGTCGGCGCTCGCGGGAGGCTCGTCTGCCGGCCCGGAAGATGGCAGGGGGGCGTCGGGCTTCCGGGGTTAGGGGCCGATGATCTCCACCTTCATGCCCGGGGTGACGTCGCGGCTGGGATGGGCGACGATCTGATCGTCGGCGGTCACGCCAGAGAGGATCTGGGCATCCTCGTCGTTCATGATGCCAACCTCGACGGTGCGTAGCTCGGTCCGCCCGTCGACCACCGCCATGACCTGCCACTCGCCCCGCTCGCCGCGGAACAGCGCGGTTCGCGGCAACGTCAGCGCGTTCTCGGCCTGGTCATAGAAAATCCGGACGTGCACGCGAAAGGCCACGCCCAGGCGCTCCGGCCGCTGATCCAGCTTGACGGCCACCTTCACCCGCTGCTGCTCGACCCCCAGCGAGCTGATCTTCTTGAACCCGGCCGGATACACGCGCAGGACATGCCCGACGATCGGCCCCTCGACGATGGCCTCACCATAAACCTCGACCGCGTCTCCCGGCGAAACCCGCGTGGCCCGCTCGGTCAGCACCTCGGCGATCACTTCCATGTCGTCCAACCGCCCGACGGTCAGCAACGGCGTGCCGGCCGCAAGGTACTGCCG
>CP070685.1:912256-916045 GCA_020352895.1 Phycisphaerales bacterium | reverse complement strand
GCCAGCGGAGACTTCGCCGAGTCCATGACCACGTCGGATCCCAACGCGAAGAGCAGGTCGGACCTCCACTTGACGATGCCGCGCCCCGAGTCGAACTCCACCGTGTTCGGGTGCCGGGCGGCGAAATCCCTCAGCGCTGTATCCAGCTCCGGTGGCAGGGCCTGGGTTAGCACCACCGGGTCCTGAGGCCTTCGGGAAGCCAACTCTTCCAACGCAGCCTGAGCTCGCCGGAATGCATCCAGGTGGCGGTCACGCTCTGCGGTCAAATTAGCGATGAGTTGTTGCTTGGCCCCCAGCTCGTTCTCCAGAGTGCCCATTCGCCCGCGGGCTATCTCGGCCTGACTGCGGGAATCCTGCAACTCGATTCGAGCCAGCTCCAACTGCTCGCGGAGCTTACGGTTGGCCATGACCTGCTGGTCGTAATCCTCCTGGGCAACGCAACCGGCCAACATGGCCACGCACCCAACTCCCACCACGACCATGCATAGTGAACGGCGCATCATCGAAATCTCCTCCGACAGGATAGAAGCTGCGGATCTCAGGACAGCGGACTTCGGCGGCCCCGCGCTGCTCGCCTTAGCTACTGTGCAATCTATCAAAGATTACGGCCACGACAAGGCCGAGACTCGCAAAAACACGACGTGACCACCAACTCCCAACCTCTGGCAGAGGATCAAGTGGCCGCCGGTCCCAGAGTTGCGCACGAATCAGGAAGTGTGAAGTTTTTTGCCTGGACGGATGCCCTCAACTGGCCGACGCTACTTGCTCTTCTCCTTGCCGCCCTTCTTCGCCTTGTCCTTGCTCTCACTCTTTTCCTTCGGCTTCTTTGCTTTCTTGGGCTTGGCGACCGATGGTGTCGACGGCCGCGCGAGGAAGAAGCCGACGCCCAGAACCACGACGGTCAATCCCAAGGCCGCTCCGCCGAAGATGGTCAGGTTCCTACCCAGCCAATCCAGGTAGGTGGGCCATGCCCCTCGCAAAAACGCCGCGCACACCCCTCCGGCCAGGGCCATCACCGCCACAGTCACCAACATCACACCGGTGAACATGCCGCCGTATGGGTCCGCCTGGTACAACGGGCGGGTTGCTTCCATGGTCAGGGCCTGTCCCTCAGGGGCTGCGGCCTCCTCGGGTGCCAGAGCGTCTTCTAGGGCCGTGCCCGATGCTGCGGTCCCTCCACTGCCTCCTGCAAGGGCGCTGGCCCCGAGCTGCCCAGTGCCTGCCGGTGTTGCTGAACCGCCCAGGATGCCGCCTACGCTGCCGCTACCGGCCGGCGCCGCTGACCCCGAACCGCCCATGGGGGTTCCGGAGCCGGCCATCTCCTGGAGCAGACCGGCCTTGGTCGAGTCACCGGCCCCCCCTTCCGATGGGTAGATCTCGTCCAGCAGCTCGGCCCCCAATGAGGTGTCATCGCTCTCCCGCGTCAGATCGAGAAGCCCCGACCCGCTCGCCCCACTGTCTACTGCCAGTGGCCCCGAGTCCGATTCGGACAAGACTGTCTTGGCCGCCGGATCCGCCTCAAGGGCCAGCTCCTCCCCCTCGAATACGTTGACGCCGATCGACGTCACGACGGTATCGTCTTTCTTGGCGTCCTCGCCCTCACTCGGCTTGGACTCTTCCTCGTCCTCAGCCAGAGACAGCAGATCGCCACCGGTCAGGTCCATGCCTCCGCTGAGAAGTCCTGCGTCGCTGCCTTCGGCCGGCTCCAGCGTCAGCTCGTCGCTGCCGCTCAGGTCCGGCGGTGGCGCAGAAAGCGCTTCGATGTCTTCCCGGCGGTAGAACACCTTGCCTTGCTGGCGGAACTCGCGGAGCTTGCCTTCGACCACGAGACTTCGCAGGTCCGCCTCACTCATGCCCAGCTTCTGTTGAGCCTCTTCGATGGAAAGAAATTCCTGTGCCATTATGCCTCACCCCTGGGTGCCTTCTCAGCACCCACATTGGCCCGAGCCCTGAGTGGCGCGCCTTAGCGCGGGCTCTGCTCCGGCACTTCGCGGTCGACTCCGCTTTCTCCCGAAACCGCGTCGGTGGGTCCGGCCTGCTCGCCGCTCTCGCGCAGCCGCCTCTCCTCCTCCACGTAAGCCGCGACCTGGTCCGGCGTCAGACCATCAATGTTGAAGTCCTCCAAGTATCGATCGTACAGCCACAGCCGGGCGGCCGCCAGCTTCAGGCGGCGGTCCGGCGGCTTGCCGGTGATTTCATAGCACCAGATCGTGCCGGCATCGATGTCGAGCATGAACAAGCCGAACGTGTTCTTGTCTAACTGCCCCGTGAACGCAAAGACCCCGCGGCTGTCGGACCGTGGATCCAACTGCGCCCACACGTCCGACGCCGACCAGGGCCCGCGGCCCAGCAGGGCCAGCTCCAGCGCGATCACTCCCAGCAGCACCGCGATAATCCAGAGAACCGGATGCGTAGCGGATCGCGCCCGAGGGGCTGCCGATGCTGACTGTGAGGCGCTGGAAGGGGGGGACTGCATGATGACTCTCGGTGGCTCGGCTAGAGGCTTGTAAACTCGATACTTATGAAGGTAAGCTCTCCACCAGGAAATTATACCGCGCCGCTGTTGCTTGGCAAGATGGAGAACCTCTCCCGTGACCGCATCCCCACCACAGATGTCGCGCATCGCGCTTGCGGGCTGGAGCCTGCACCGCCGCTTCCGTCGAAGCGTGAGCCCGCTGACCCTCTTGGATTTCCCACAAATCGCCCGGGAGGAATTCGGCATCGCCCAAATTGAGCTGAACTCCCCCTTCTTCTCCTACGAAGCCTCACATGACCCCGCCGCCAGCCCGGTCGCCGCGGGCTGGCTCGACGGGCTTCGATCTGCCGCCGAACAGGCCCAGGTCAGGATTGTCGGCGTGGCCGTGGACCATCATGGTGATCTGGCCAGCGCGGACGAGCAGACCCGCCGCACCGCGGTGGCACAACACGCCAAGTGGATCCAGGTATGCGAGCATTTGGGCTCCTCCTATTTCCGGGCGAATTCGGGGGCCAAGGGGGTTGGGCCGGTGACGGACGAGCACGAGGCGGCGTGTGCGACGTCCTTCGCGGAACTCGCCGAACGGGCTGCCCAATACAACGTGAGCGTGCTGATGGAGAACCACTGGGGGCTGTCGGCGGACCCCGAGAGGATGGTCCGCGTACTGCGCTCGGTCGACAACGACTACTGCGGTGCCCTGGCGGACTTTCGCAACTGGCCCGAGACGGTCGATCCCCACCAGGCGCTGAGCATGATCGCCCCGTTTGCCAGGGTCGTCCACGCCAAATTCCTGACGTTCAACGAGCACGGCAACGATCCGGATTTCGATACGCCGCGCGCCCTCGACATCCTTCAGCGCGTCGGCTTTGCCGGCCCCTATGCCATCGAGTTCGAGGGCCAGCTCGACGATCACGAGGGCGTGGTTCGGAGCGAACGTCTCCTCCGCCGCCTCCTTAAGGACTGAGTCAACGCTCCGTCTCGGCCGCAGCGCGGGCCCTCCCGCCCTGTCAAACACGCCCCAACGAGGCTACTCTTTCCCGCATGACTGCGTTGCTCTTGCGCTTCCACCGCGGAATCCTGGCCCTCGGCGTGCTCGCCACCGTGATTTCGGCGATCGCCCTGATCCGTCCCGGCCTGCGCGAGGAATACACCATCGAGAGCTTCGTGGCGTCGGACGACGAGGCCTATGAACGCTATCTCAGGTTTATGCGGCGCTTCGTCAGCAATGAGCTGGCCATCATCGGCATCCGTAGCGACGATGCCCTGAGCCGGTCGACGCTGATCACACTGGAGAGGCTTCGGAATCGCATCGC
>CP070685.1:908354-912156 GCA_020352895.1 Phycisphaerales bacterium | reverse complement strand
GCCAAGCGGCACCGCTCTTGCCGAGACTTTGGAGATTCGCAAGCTCCGCCGTCGTGCCAGGATGATGCTGCGGCATTGTGCGCTCGGCGCGGCGTATGCGCGGCAGTATGAGCTGGCACGCGGGCGCAGAAAACACGTGTCCCGCCAGGCGCGGACCAGGGCGTGGGCGACGACGTTGCCCTGCACCGGCCGCAGCGGCCGCGGACCGTAGCAGGTCAGTGCGTGGGCCTGCCTAACTTTCGAGGACGGACTCGGGGTGGCGCAACTGCTTCTCAGCGCGGAGCCAATCCGAGGCTGGATCACCCGGGAGGCCAAGCCGCTGGCGCTCGCGATAGATCTCGTAGGCTCGCCGACGAATCCGCTGCTGGGTGATTCGCGTGCTGGTCGACGCAGCCGCCGCCCACTCGCCCTCGGTAGACTGTCCGGTTTGTTTCTTGGTCGTTTTCATACGTGTGATCTTCGGCCGTTTTACGGACCTCTCATGCCCCTGCGGAAACCACAGGGCGCCATGTCTGTTGTCCCGTTGCGTTGCACAAACAACATAAGGGAGGATCGGCGGAGCGAGCCGAGCGCGGTTACTTTTTTACGTTGGAATGGCCGGAGCGCCAGTGCCACCTGGCCCCGGGCTCCCTCGTCCCAGTATCTTTGTGCCCGGTCAATCCTGACACGCGCCTTCTGGTTGCATTTATCAGGCCTGCCGCGCCGGTTCATACGGCCGACGTTTGCAGTGGCTCTTGATCCGGCGCGGAGTGTCAAGAGGTGTCAACCGACGTCGCCTGGTTTCAAGTGTACGCGGTCTGCCTTGCGCTCGCCGTCGCCTTTGGGCACCGTACTGGCCGGGAAAGCGGAGCGAGGATCGGAGGAGTGAGCGCCTGTTATCGCCTTTGATTGGGTTATCGGCTGGTGTGTAACACTGCGGACCCGTGGCCAGAACGCGAAAGGAGTCATCTAGGCGGCACGGTTTGACCATGTTCCGCGCGTTACGCATAATGAGATGTAGTGCCAGCGGTACGCTGTCAGAGACGTGGCAGTCCGATAGCACACACACCGGCAAGGCTGGGGGGTGGATCTCTCTGCGACCGCGGTAAGACAACCCATCTCCCCTGCTCCGCGAGGCGCAGATCAGGCCGCGATACCGTTCGGGCCTGACAGGGGCGGTAGTCATCCCAGCGGTTTGCGCGGAGGCAGGCGATGAACAGATTGGGGGCTCGGGGCAAGACGATCCTTCGCGTCAGTCCGGTGGTTGTGGCCGGGCTAGCCATCCTGTGGGTGAAGTGCACGACGGCCGGGATGTTGCCCGCGGTGATGCTGCCTGTGCAAAGGGCTCAGGCGTCGTCGCGGCTCAGCGCGGAGCGTTCGGCCCCGTTGGCGCTGTTGGCCCGGCGGGATCCGTTGGGCCTGGTCCGGCTTGCCCAGGAGCGATGCGAGCGGCAGATTCGCGATTACAGTTGCGTCTTCATCCGGCAGGAGAGAATCGGCGACAAGCTGACGCCGCAGCAGCACATCGAGGTCCTTTACCGGAACGAGCCACAGAGCGTGCGGATGACCTGGATTCGGAATGAGGACCGGGTGCGGCGGGCTGTGTACGTCGAGGGCCGGCTTGTGGACAGCGACGGTGCCGAGCGGGCCCTGGTCGAGCCCTCTGGCAGCTTGGTCCGCATCGCGGCCAAAAAACTGGCCATTCCCATCCACGGAGCCCTCGCTCAGGCCTCGAGCCGCAGGACCATTGACCAGTTCGGCTTCTCCGCCATGTTCAAGCTGATGGAGAGTGTCAACAAGCTGGCACTCGATCGCGGTGTGCTGGACATCCGGTACGAGGGCCCCGGGCGCGTGGACGGGCGGGCGACTTACGTGCTGGTCCGACATCTGCCCTATTCGGGGCCCGAGGGCGAATTCCCCGACGCAAGGCTGGTGCTGCATCTGGATCAGGAGTGGCTGCTGCCGGTGGCGATTTACTCTTACGCCGACCGCGAGGAGAAGGAGCTGCTGGGCAGCTACGTGCTCACCTCCGTGAAGCTCAATCAGAACTTCGACGACGAGACGTTTGCGTTCTGAGGTCGGCGCGCCGGGGCGTAACCAGACATCGGTAGACAGTCTGACACAGGCTACGGGCACGGCGGGCGCTGCGGCGCCGGCCGTTGCATTGCGCGCAGAGCGTGGTGGCCTCATGGGCGTCGTCGTCTCGCGCGGAGCATGAGCGCGTAACCGGCCAGACAGAGCCCGAAGCTGGCCGTCGTCGCGGCACCGCAACCCGGGGCCGAGAACCAGGTAGGGCCGCCCGCGGCGTCAGGCGAGAGTGGAAAGTGCGCCTCGTTCGGGCAGTCGGCGAAGCCATCGTCGTCGAGGTCGATGTCCGGCGTTCCGCAACCGCACAAGCCGGGCGTAAACTTGTTGGGATCATGGGGGCACCGGTCGTGACAGTCGGGGATGCCATCCCCGTCGGCATCGGTGTCAGGGGTGCCGCAATTGCAGAATCCCGGGGCGATTTTGCCTGGATCGTCAGGACACCGATCAATACAGTCGGGAAATGCGTCGCCATCGCGGTCGATGTCGGCGTAGTTACAACCGCACCAGCCGGGCGCGATCTTGTCGGAGTCATAAGGGCAGCGGTCGTGGCAGTCGTAGGTGCCGTCATAGTCGGCATCGTCGTCGGTCTCGCCGCACCCGCAGGGCCCGGGTTCGAGCTTCATGCTGTCCAACGGGCATTGATCGGAGCAGTCGGGCGTGCCGTCATCATCTGTGTCCGTGTCGGGCGTGCCGCAGCCGCACAACCCCGGCTGGATCTTGAATGGATCCGCATCGCAATTGTCAGTGCAGTCGGGCGTGCCGTCGTAATCGGAGTCGACGTCGGGCACGCCGCAGCCGCACAGGCCCGGCGCTTCCTTGTTGGGGTCTTGCGGGCAGCCGTCGATGCAGTCGACGGTATCGTCGCCGTCGAGGTCTTCATCCGGGACACCACACCCGCACAGGCCAGGGTCGACCTTGTCCGGATCCAACCAGCACTGATCGATACAAGTGGGCGTTCCATCGTGGTCATAGTCTGCGTCTGACTTGCCACAGCCGCACACGCCCGGTTCGGTTTTGCCCGGGTCCTGAGGACAACCGTCGAGACAGTCGACGGTGCCGTCGTGGTCGGCGTCGATGTCGGGTTGGTCACAGCCGCACAGGCCGGGGAGCCGCTTGTCTGGGTTTTCGGGGCATGCATCCATGCAATCCGGAGCGCCGTCTCCGTCGGAATCGCTGTCGGGGTTACCGCAACCGCAGATGCCCGGATCGGACTTGTCGGGGTCGTCGGGGCACTCATCGCCGCAGTCGGGAGTGTTATCGCCGTTGACATCGGTCTCGTCGGAGACGCCGCAGCCGCAGATACCGGGATCCACCTTGTGCGGATCGTAAGGACAGCCGTCCACACAGTCGGGCACTGTATCGAAGTCTGAGTCGAAGTCAGGTATTTGGCACCCGCAGAAGCCTGGTTCCTGCTTGTCAGGATTCGAGGGGCAGGCGTCCACGCAATCGGGATAGGCATCCCCGTCGGAGTCGGTTTCAGGAATGTCGCAGCCGCAGGCACCGGAGGATGCCTTGAGCGGATCGGCCGGGCACTCGTCCTGGCAATCGAGGGCTCCATCCCCATCGCTGTCCGCATCGGGCGCGCCGCAACCGCAGATGCCGGGTTGGATTTTACTCGGGTCGTTCGGACATAGGTCGACGCAGACCATACGGCCGTCACCGTCGGAATCAATGTCAGGCACGCCACAGCCGCAGACCCCGGGGGCTGACTTGTCGGGATCATCCGGGCACTGAT
>CP070685.1:904430-908254 GCA_020352895.1 Phycisphaerales bacterium | reverse complement strand
TGACTTCAGCAAATTCGGACGGCGTCAACATCTTCTTGAGCCGGGCGACGCGTGCCGGCAACGAGCCGTCTATTCGGACTTTTTCTGCTTGCTCTTTCGGCCCGTGGTTTTCTTGGTCGAGGGCTTCTTCTTGGTTTTCTTCTGTCCCGCCGTAGTCTTAGGCGGGCCCTTCTTGGGGACTTCCTTCTCGGTGATCTCGGCCTCGGCGATCAGGGCGTCGATGATCTTCTCGTCGCGAATGTGCTGGTAGAGACTGCTGAGGCCCTCCCCTCGGGACAGATCATCGCGTACGCGATCGAAGCGGCGATTGTATCGGGCGGCGATCTGGGCAATCTGGGCATTGACCTCTTCTTCAGTGACGTGGACGTCGCGCTGCTCGGCCACAGTCTCCATGATGAAACTCAGCTTGAGTTGCCGGGCGGCGTCGTCCCTGGCACTGGTGCGCAGCTCGTCAATGTGCTTGCTGATCTCCGCATCGGGCACGCCTTGCCGGCGCAGGTCGAGCACTCGCCGCATGACCACACGATCAGTTTGCCGGCTGGACATCCCCTTCGGGAGTTCGAACTCCGTGTTCTCCAACAGGTACTCGTAAACCTGGCCACGAAGGGCCTGCCGAATGACCTCGTTGAACCGCGATTCCAGGTCCTTCTTCACCCAGTCGCGCAGCTCCGCTTCGGTCCCGAAGCCCAGCGAGGAAAGAAAGGCCTCGTCGACGGGCGGCAAGGCCAGCCGCTTGAACTCGTGGATGACCACATCGAACGAGGACTTCTTGCCGCGAAGCGCAGCCTTCTCGTAGTCGTCGGGCACTTCGGTCTCGAAGCGGACGCGGTCTCCTGCCTTCTTGCCCACCAGCTCGTCGCCGAGATTGGGCACACTCATGCCGAAGAGCTGCTGCCCGCGGGCACTCAGTTGCATGTTGTCTTCGGCCTGGACGACCGTATCCTCCACGCTCATCTGCACATCGGCGATGACCAGATCGTCCGGCTTGATCTTGCCCTGGGCCGGCTCGAACGTGCCACGCATCCCGCGGAAGCGGTCGATTTGCTCCTGGACGTCGGCCTTGGTGATGCTCACCTTGGGTTTGGTCAAGGGAATCCCGTCCAGCCTGGGCAGCTCGAACTCGGGCCGGACCTCCACCTCGCAGGCGAAGGTCAGGTCTCCTTCGGAGGGAATGGTCAGTTCATCGAGAGCCTCCTCGACCTTGACCAAGCGGGGCTCGCCCTTGTCACCTTCGCCGGGGCCGACCCAGATCAAGGGATCGCTGACCGTCTTGAGCTCGGCCTTGTCGATGGCGGCCAGGTAGCCGGAGCCCAGCATTTGGCTGACGATCTGCTCGTTGACCTCCTTGCCGAATCGCTTCTCGATCAGACGGTGCGGAGCCCTGCCCCGGCGGAAACCGGGAACCAGTGCGCTGCGGGACAACTCGGCATACTGATCGGCGGTCTGCTCGTCGAGGAAAATACGCGGAATGGTCACAGTGACCTTGCGGCGTAGCCCGCCGATATCCTCGACATCAACCCCGACGGCCTCCTTCAGCTTGGCCTCCAGATCCTTCTCTTCTTCCTCTTCAGCCTCGCCGACGGTGTCATCGGTTTCCTCGGCCGCCAATGCTTCTTCATCGCTCATGACGTAGGTTCCTTCCGGCCCTTGTGTCCTGCAGAGTGACCCGCCCGCCGACGGCCACTATATGAGTCGGCGGGCTGGCAGGATCTGTTCAGCGCTCGCGGCCGGCGTTCAGGCCGTCGTGCGGTCTACCACCTTGATCTGGTCCATGCCGCCGTACTTGGCGTGCCAGGGCTTGGCGGCCTGGGCCAGCACATTGTTGAGGGCTTCGATGTTCTTGACGCCGCGATCCTTCAGCCACGCCTCGAGAGCGCTCGCGCCATCCTTACCGTAGACGGGGATGCCTTCCTTCCAAGTGGCCCGGCCGCACAGTACGCCGGCGAAACAGGCGCCGGACTCCCCGGCCAAGGCGATGGACTCGCGGAACACGTCGTCGTCCACCCCAGCAGACAGATAGATGAACGGCTGACGACAGCCCTCGGCGGCTCGGAGGAACTGGTTCATGGCCTCCTTCTTAGAGTAGGCCACCTCGCCGCTCTTGTTGGCCTTGGTGCCCTCGACGAAGGCCATGTTGACCGGGACCTCGACCTTCTGGACGTCGACGTTGTACTTGGGATCAGAGAATTCTTTCATGTAGCCGGCGACGGCGTCGGGTTTGCGCTTGGCAAACTGAGGGCCCTTCTCGTCCCCGCCATTCTCGTCGTAGCAGACGCACTCGAGGAAGAACGGGATTTCGTGGTAGGCGCACTCGGCGCCGATTCGCTCGATCCAGGCGTGCTTCTGCGCGTTGATCTCGGGCTTCTCGAAAGGCGTGTAGTACATCAGGATCTTGATGCAATCGGCTCCCAGCTCGATCGACTTGCGAACCGTCCAGTCCGGCAGGAGCAACGGAAGCCGCCCCGGCCCCGTCTGGTCATAGCCGGACATCTCGTAGGCCATCAGCAGACCCGCGTTCGAGGACCGCGTCTTGCTGGCGGGAATCCCCCACTGCGGGTCCAGCAGAATCGCGCTGGCATATGGGGTTAGGACCTTGGTGACGGCCGTTTTGAACTCCGCCATCATCCCGTCGGTCACTTGCTTCTTATCAATGTTCCTGGCCTTGCCGATGGCCTTCTGCAGCGAGCCGCGCTGGTCCATGGCCGCCGCTCGGATCACCCCCCTATCGTCCGCCACGCGATTCAGACGCTCCAGCTTCTTCCTCGAAATCGTCGCACCCATCGGAGTCTCCTCTCACTTGCGCTGTCGGCCCTCCTGGGCCAACAAAAAGAACCAACCGTGCTCTTGGCGGCCAGGCATTGCGGGAAGCGGCCCGAGCCGCTGCGAGTGCAGTTGGCTCCTCCTGTTCGATCGCGGCCAACGCCTGGCGTGAAAGCCGATACCCCGCGATCACGTCCCTGTAGGGAGCACAGTCTAGGCAACCGGCCGATAATGTCCAGCCGCCGCGTGGCGACGCCATCCTGTTTTCTGGGCGCTTTTCGGGCGGGAGCCGGTAGAGGGCTGGACGGGGTGAGCCGGTGCGGCCGGTTTTGGAGTGCCCGGGAAGGGTCGGGCGAGGGGCGCATGGAAAGAGGCGGCCTGAAGCCGCCTCATTGGCTAAGAGCGGGTGATCGGACTCGAACCGACGACAACGACGTTGGCAACGTCGTGCTCTACCAACTGAGCTACACCCGCGCTGCCTGGCGGCCAGGGAGCGCCGCCCGATCGCATTCTACTATACCCGGAGGCGGTCGGCCTGCAAGCCCGATCTTCCCGTTCGGCGCCCAGCCGCACGGCATGTGACTCATCACCGGCCGCGCGAGCCGGCCTCAGGCGCTCAGGTCAGCTCTGCGGGTTCCGAAACGGCCGCGGCGGGCGACCGCGAGGCGGACTCACCCGCTCCCAATTGGGCTTTCGCGTGGGAGGCCACCAGCCATACGCCTACGAGGATCAGGCAAACGCCGAGCCACTGAGTCCAGGTCAGGCGCTCGTGCAGGTAGATTCCCGCCACGGTGACGATGATGGCGAAACCGACGGTGACCATGATGGGATAGGCCACGCTGATGGGCAGGGCCTTGAGGGCGTAGGCGTAGAAGCCTACGTTCAGGGCGAAGCAGCAGAGGCCCAGGATCAGCACCCAGTTGGTGAGCAGGCTGGTGCCCACGGCCATTAACCCGTCGGCGGGGCTGACGCCGGCGGCCTTGAACCGCTCCATACCGAACTTGATCATCAGGTTGGCCGTCGCGTTCAGCGAGAGGGCAATGACCAGAGCGATGGCGTACCTC
>CP070685.1:900496-904330 GCA_020352895.1 Phycisphaerales bacterium | reverse complement strand
CTCACGAGTCAGGCAGATCAGGCCGAGCAGGCAGAAGAGAGCGCCCATCAGGTCGGCGCGGCCGACGACGCCGGCGACGGCCTCGGTGTGGACGGGCAGGACGGCGAAGAGCAGGCCCGTCCAGGCGGCCAGCGGCAGGCCGGCGAAGAGCCGGCGCGTGAGTGACACGACAGTGACACATACGAGGACATGCGCGATGACGTTGAAGGCGTGGTAGCTCCAGGGATTCAGGCCGGAGACGGCGTAGTTGAGGGCGAAGGTCTGGATGACCAGGGGGCGGTAGAGGCGGTCGCGGTGACGGTCCTCGGTCTGTTCCGCCGGGACATACCACCAGTCGGTGAGCCAGATGGCGGCGGGATCGGTGAGGGTGCGGATGCGTTCGTTGCGTTCGATGATGGTGACGTCGTCGTAGACGAAGCCGTTGGGCAGGGTGTTGAGGTAAACGGCCAGGGCGGCAAGGGCGACGACGAGATAGACGACGGCGGGGCTGTGGGTCCATCGGGTGATCAGAGATAGCGAGGTGTCGGGAGTAGGTTCATCCGGATGCGGGGCAGCAACGGCTGGAGGCGCGGGTGCGTAAGCGCGATCTTTCTTCCTGCGTTTGCGGCCCATGGCGGGGCCATTCTAATGGCGCGGGCCCGGAGAGACCACGGGGTTGTCGGTGACTCACGGGTGACCTAGACTCGCGGGCGAAGCGAGAAACTTGCATGGATCAGGAACAAGGACGTGCCGGGCCGCCGAACAAGACCGGTACGAGCGCGCGGGTGTTGGTGTGGTGGCGCGTGGGCGTTGTGGCCGTGCTGGTGATCAGCGCGGCGGCGCTGAGCCATCGGATCGGGGCACCGTTCACCGGGTGGCACGAGTGGAACAGCGCGTGGTACTCGTATTTCGCGCGGAACCATCTGCAGTACGGATTGGGTTACACGGTGGGATTGTGCACGCACGGGCATACCGAGGAAGCGCCCAAGGAGGCAAGCCGGTATCTGAGTCACCCGCCGCTGATCGCGATCTGGGTGGCAGTGCCGATGGCGGTGTTCGGGGATCACGAGTGGGCGTGCCGGCTGGTGCCGATCGTCTGCACGCTGGGATCGGCGCTACTGGTGATGGTGATGGCCCGGCGGCTGGCGCCGCGGGATCCGCCCGAGCTGGGGGCGGTGTTGAGCGTGCTGGTGGGTTTATGCTACGTGGTGCTGCCGATCACGGCGTACTTCGGGCGGATGATCGACCATGTGCCGGTGGGGCAGTTCTTCTGCCTGCTGATGCTGCACGGGTACGCGCAGTGGTGCGGGCTGTACGGAGAGCGTAGGCGGGGGCTTGGGGCGGCGTGGTACGTGGTCGGGTGCGTGTGCGGGATTGGCACGGCGTGGGCGGCGGCGATCATGGCCGGGCTGATCTGGTGGTGGCACGTGGTGCGCATGATTCGGAGTCGCGGCGGCTGGGGGGTGCTGGTGGTGCTGACGTTGGTGCCGGCGGCGGCGCTGGCGGCGGTGGCGGTGCAGATTCTGTGGGCGCTGGGCTGGGACGCGAGTTTGTTCTGGCCGCTGCTGGCGACGCGGAGTTTCGGGACGCGGCCGGAGATGCCGCAGCCGGTGCTGGAATGGTTGCGGATTCTGGGTGCGTACTGGCGGATGAACTACACGCTGTTCGGGGCGGTGGCGGTTGGGGTGTATGCGGTCGGCGTGTTGGTGTGCGCAGCGATGCGCGGGGGCGGTCCGGTGCGGCGGCTGTTTCGGGCGCGGGGGCTGCGGACGGTGTTCGGGCTGGCGGCGTTGCAGGGGCTGATCTTCGTGGTCGCGTTCAAGAACCAGTCGTGGATTCACGAGTATTGGCAGTACTTCATGGCCCCGGCGGTGGCGTTCTGCCTGGGGGCGGTGATATGTGCCGTGTATCTGGCACTTCGGCGTGTGCATATACTTGTGGGGGCGGCAGCGGCGGTGGCGCTGGTGGTTGCCCTGTTACCGAAGTACACGGAGGGCTGGCGGGACTCGTTCTGGGCGAACTGGCAGGAGTACCACGAGCGGCGGCACATTCCGGACGAGTACGTGGAGGCGTTCGAGCTGTTGAACGATGCGGAGGCGGGGGTGGAGCCGTTCGCACCGGTGATGACGTTCCGAAATTGGAGGCCGTATGAGGACTCGTTTGGGGAGTACATGCACAGTTACATGCAGCCGCAGATCGCGTATTACGCGCGGCGGCCGTTGATCTTCGAGCAGAAGCTGTCAGCGGTGTTGGCGAACGAGGTGGGGGCGGCGGCATACGTGCTGGAGATGAACGTGCCGGAGTCCGCGCGGGCGCGAGTGGAGGCGATGGCGGCGGAGCTGAAGCGGCGGTTCGAGACGCAGCAGGTCGGGGGGCAACTCATCGTCTTCCTCCGGCGGCCGATTAGTTAAGGGGCAATTGCATTTCAGGAAGTCGAGAGGGCGGCTCGGTGGGTAAAAGCAAGGGCAGGATAGACAAGTTTCGCTTGAATTAGGTGACTCTCCGAGTTATGATAGCAGGTTAAGGTTTGACAGCTGGGATTGGGGATTAGTGTCACTTGTATTGCGATCAAGCACGTGTTTTCGCGCACATAGGGACGATGGGGGTAATGGTGGCTTTAAATAGATGTGTGCAATGAGGCGCCGGTCTCCCGAGCCGGAGGCCTGAGCGAGCGGTCCTCTCGCCCCTCGCCGGCGTTTGGAGCTCGGGACCACGGCCCTTGATTGCGCACGGTGATTCGGTGTGATTCACTAAGGAGGCGTGCCATGTCTGGTAGAAGGAAAGGGTTGTTCGCGGTTGTGGTGGCTCTGATGCTATTGCCGCTCATGGGGCAGATGGGGGCTTGCGGTGCAGACGAAGGCGCTTTGCGTGCAATCGTGGGATCCGAGGCCGACAAGGAAGCCGGCGGTCCAAAGCACCCGGTTTTCTGGAGCCTCATCGGCAATGTGCAAACGGTTCCGGGGGCCCACTTTCTGGGGACCACTGACAACCAAGCCCTGGAGCTCCGTGTAAACAACACGCTTGCTCTGCGTTTGGAGCACGACGGGCGCCTGGCTGCCGGCCGGCATGCCAAGGCGCTGCACGATGGCAGCTTTGTCTCGGCCGACTCCACTGCAGGTGACTTTGAATCAACCGCCGTCGATCAGTTTCTGATCAGGGCTTCCAATGGGGTCGGTATTGGCACGGACAGCCCGACTCACCAACTCACCGTCGCGGGCGACGCCAGAATCGACGGGCCCGTAGGGATCGGCATGGATCCCTCCCCGGGGAATGCGCTCTCGGTGAACGGCAATCTCGACGTCTCGGGGAAGCTCCAAGTCAGCGACGAATTCGTGATTGCGGGCGATGGCAGTTTCGGCGGTGACCTCAATGTCGCCGGCACCACCACCACCGGCATCCTCACGGTTACCGGTGGAAGCGACATCGCCGAGCCGTTTGTCTCGGAGACGAGGTGCGGCACAACACCGGCACCGGGCATGGCCATGGTCATCGATCCCGAACATCCCGGCCAACTGAAGCTTGCGACACAGCCGTATGACCGCAAGGTCGCCGGCGTTATCAGTGGTGCCAACGGGCTGGCCCCAGGGCTCATGCTGAAGTCTGTCAACAACGAGTACACCGACGGTAATTATCCGGTCGCCCTGACCGGTCGGGTTTGGTGCTGGTGTGACGCCGAGGCCAACGGGCCGGTTCAGCCCGGAGACTTGCTGACCACGTCCGGGACGCCGGGCCACGCGATGAAGGTCACCGATTTCGGCCAAGCCCAGGGAGCGATCCTCGGCAAGGCCATGACGTCGCTCGATCATGGCCAGGGACTTTTGTTGCTTCTGGTGGCTCTGCAATAGGCACCTGCCG
>CP070685.1:896555-900396 GCA_020352895.1 Phycisphaerales bacterium | reverse complement strand
GTGGTCGCGTTGAGTCGCTCCTCGCTCAGCACGCCGGCGCCGATGGCGTCCTCGACATCGTGGCCGACATAGGCGATCTGATCGGCCAGAGACGTGAGCTGACCCTCGATGGGCGGCATGTAGCCGACGTCGAAAAGCTGCTGCATGGCTGGCGAGTCGTGGGCTTCGGGCTCGGGGTTGTCGTAAGGCGTGGAATGTTTGACCAGCGACTCGCGGACCTCGAAGCTGAGGTTCAGGCCGCGGTAGTCGCGGAAGGGGTGCTCGAGATAGTCCACCACCCGCAGGGACTGGACGTTGTGCTCGAAGCCGCCATGGCCGGCCATCAGTTCGCGCAGGGCCGCTTCGCCGGCGTGGCCGAAGGGCGGATGCCCCAGGTCGTGGGTCAGCGCGACCACCTCGGCAAGCTCCTCGTCAACGTGCAAGGCCCGGGCCAGGCGGCGGGCCAGGTGGGCCACTTCCAGCGTGTGGGTCAGGCGGGTCCGAAAATGATCTCCCTCGTGGTTGACCATGACCTGGGTCTTGTATTCGAGGCGGCGGAAGGCAGCGCAATGAATGACGCGTTCGCGGTCCAGCACGAAGGGAGATTCGATATCGTCGCTGGGTTCGGGGCCGTGGAGGCGGCCGCGGGACGACTCGGGGTGGACGGCATACGGTGCCAGTGTGGTGCCTGTCATCGGCTTTAACGTACTGAGGTCATCTGGGCGGGGCAATCGAACGGCACGCAGGACGCCCGGGGTATGGCTCAGGGAATGCCCTCGAGGCCAAGTCGCTGGGCGCCTTCACGCAGTTTGTCGTACATTTCATCCAAACTCAGAGGCATAACGCGTGTGTGGCCGGTGACCGCCATGAAGTTAGTGTCGCCGTTCCAGCGGGGCACCACGTGAACGTGCAGGTGACCCGGCAGCCCGGCCCCGGCGCAGCGTCCGAAGTTCATGCCCACGTTGAGTCCGTCACAATGGAGGGCTTCGGTCAGGACGCGGATCCAATCGCGCGTCAGGCGCGCGTGGTCCAGCAGGGCCTCGTCGTCCAGGTCGTGAAGATCCGGGGTGTGCATGTGGGGGGCCAGGAGCAGGTGCCCGCTGGTGTAGGGGTAGAGATTCATCAGGATGATCCAGCGGCCGGTGCGCTGCAGGACGTGATTGGCCCGATCCCCCTCGGGGTGGGCCAAGTAGTCGCAGATGAAGCATTCGGGCTGGTCGGGATAGGCGTCGGCCAGGGATCGGATGTACTCCATGCGCCACGGTGCCCAGAGGTTGGAGTGCTTTTCGCCCATTGCAGGCCAGTCTAGGGGCGGGTGCCCCGGCGGGCAAGGAGGCTGATGACCTACGGGCGGAAGCTCCGTTGCACTGGTTTCTTCCTCCCGCGGGATTCTGGCCCGGGCCGCCCGGCAGGGGGCACGAATGTTGACTGGGGCGGTGACGCAACGATACGATGTGATACTGGAGGCCGTGCTGCCCGGTTGGGCTGGCCGAGCGGGACAGCCGGCGGCCGAAGGTATCTCGGTGACGGGGCGGCGGCTTCAATCGGGTCGCGGGCTCAGGACCCGCAGGAGCCGGCATCCCGCGGTTCCAGCGCTTCCGGGGTGGTGTTTGAGGAGGTGCTGGGCTGGCCCGCCTTTTGGTGCCGGCTAGAAGCCCGGTCGGCACCCCCAAGAGCACTCAAGATATCCGAGGGTTTCCCAGAGGTGGCCAGACAAAAGCGGAAGGTAGGCGAGTTGCTGGTGGGCTGGGGTTTGGTCTCGGCCAACGACCTGGCCGATGCGCTGAAGTACGCCACCGAGCACGGCAAGCGGATCGGCGAGGCCCTGATCGAGTTGGAGCTTTGCGGCGAGGACGACGTGACCAAAGCCTTGGCCACGCAGTTCGACATGGAGTTTGTCGATCTGGACAAAGGGGTGGTCAAGGCGGAGAACCTGGGTCTGATCCCCAGGGACCTGATTCTCAAACACCAGGTGTTGCCTGTGGCCAAGGACGGCAACACGCTGAAGGTGGTCATCACGGACCCGTTGAACCTCGAGACGCTCGACCTGCTTCGCTTCCGGTTGAACGTGGAGTTGCGGCCCGTGCTGGCTTCGCCGGCGAAGGTGGCCGAGTACATCAAAGCCAAGGTCTCCGAGACGGCGAGCGTGCTGGAGAAGACCATGGCCAGCATCGACTCCAGCATCGACCAGGATGCCGGCGAACTGAATCTCCAACTGGAGGCCCAGAAGGAGACGGGCGAAGATACGGACGCCCCCATCATTCGCTACCTCAACCTGATGATCACCGAGGCCGTGCGCAGCCGGGCCAGCGACATTCACGTGGAGCCGATGGCTGACAGGATCCGGGTGCGCTACCGCATCGACGGTGTGTGCATCGAGCGTGACAAGCTGCCCAAGTCCATGCAGGGGGCGGTGACGGCGCGTCTGAAGATCATGTCGGGGTTGGACATCGCAGAGAAGCGGGTCCCGCAGGACGGGCGTATCAAGATGGATGTGGACGGCAGCAACATCGATTTTCGGGTCAGCGCGCTGCCGAGCTACCACGGCGAAAGCGTGGTCATGCGTATTCTCCGCCCCGAGTCGGTGCGCGTGGGCATCGAGGAACTGGGCTTCGAGCAGGACGACTACGAGCGGTTCCTGCGGATCATCAAGCGGCCCAACGGTATTTTTCTGGTGACCGGGCCGACGGGCTCGGGCAAGACGACGACGCTGTACGCGGCCCTTCAGGAGTTGAACCGTCCTGACAAGAAGATCATCACGGCTGAGGATCCGGTGGAGTACAACTTCACGGGGATGAACCAGTGCCAGGTGAAGGAGGAGATCGGACTGACATTCGCCCGCATCCTGCGGGCCATGTTGCGTCAGGCCCCCAATATCATCCTGGTGGGTGAGATTCGCGACCGGGAGGTCGGAGACGTGGCCATTCAGGCGGCCCTGACGGGGCACCTGGTCTTTTCGACGCTGCACACGAACGACGCCCCGAGCGCGATTACGCGTCTGATCGACATGGGCATCAAGCCGTTTCTGGTGGCCAGTTCGATTCAGGCCATCATGGCCCAGCGTCTGATCCGTCTGATCTGCAAGGAATGCAAGGTGGAGGATGAGAAGCCGGACCCGAAGGTTCTGCGGCTGGTGCAACTGACCGACGGGGAATTGAAGAACAAGAAGATCTACAAGGGGCGGGGCTGCAAGGCGTGCCACGGTTCGGGATATCGTGGGCGCAAGGGCATCTTCGAAATGTTGAGTATGACCACGGAGTTGCGGGAGTTGGCCTTCAAGCGAGCCGCGGCTGCAGATCTTCGGCGCTCGGCCGTAGCCTCGGGCATGCGCACGCTGCTGGGCGATGGGAAGCTGAAGATTCTGCGCGGGATGACCACTCCGGGGGAGATCGCCCGCGTGGCTCAGGCGGAAGGGATTTCGGGCGAAGAAGAGGAATAGAGCTTCGTCCTTGGACCGGCGGACCTTCGAACGGGAACGAGCATGGCAACGATTCACATCGATCGCATCTTGGAGACCTGTGTCAAGCGGAATGCTTCGGACATTCACCTGGCGGTGGGCAGGCCGCCCACCCTGCGGATTCACGGCTCGCTGCGATCACTGGAGACTAAGGTGCTGGAGCCGGAGGACACGATTTCGCTGATGAAATCAATCACGCCGGACCGGAACCAGCAGGAGTTGCAGGAGGAAGGCACTACGGACTACGGCTTCGCCTTCGGAGACGGGGCCCGTTTTCGAGTGGCCGTGTTCAGGCAGAAGGGTAACGTCTCGGTAGTGCTGCGTCTGATTCCCTCGAAGTTCTTCACCTTCGAGGAGATCGGCCTGCCCAAGATCACCAAGGCGCTGTGCCGCCGCCCGAGGGGT
>CP070685.1:892595-896455 GCA_020352895.1 Phycisphaerales bacterium | reverse complement strand
CCCGCCAGCAGGATGATGATGTCCACAATGCTGGCGATGCCTGTCAGGTAGGGCGCACCGAGAAAGATGGCCAACGCGACGAGGGCCACCAGACCGGGGACGCCCAGGCCGGGCGACTTGAACTCGGTGTAGGCGCCCATGAGGATGAGGATGAACAGCACGCCGCGCACCAGCGGGCTGCTCAGCCAGGCGACCATATGCTCGCTCCAGGAGTAGTCCAGCTTCTGGAAGGGGCCGTCTATGAGGTAGAGGTTCCGAAAGTCGTCCAGTGACGCGACAATGCCACGGGCGAAGCCGAAGGCGACGGCTTCGTCCTGGGTCATGGTGAGCAGGAGACGGTCGGAGACAATGGGTTGGGCGATCTCATCGAGGCCCGGGGCCGACTTGACGTACCGCCAGGCAGTCTGGCTGGCGGAATCACTCACGCGCTGTCCAGGCTTGTATGTGGTTCGTGTAGTGACGGATGCGTTGTCGCCGATGTCGGATTCTTTGATCCGTTGTGGGCCTTCTGTGGGCTCGATGGCGAAGAGCTCGTCGCGGCCGGCGCGGTCCACGAACCTGCGTTCCCCGGTGTCGGTGTTCTCGAGCCAGAAGATCTCCACTTCGGGGCGGATCATGGCCAGACACAGATCCATGTCGTAGCCGTTCCGCCGGGCTGAGTCGCGCACCTCTTCTATGAGAGGGCTGGTCATCTTGGCCTCTATGTCCTCGGGCACGCCGGCCGCGCCGCCGGGACCGATCATGATGGGCTGCGAATCGCCGATAGTACTCCTGCTGCTCATCACGATTTCGTCGCAGGCGAGAGAGATGATCGCCCCGGCGCTGAACGCCTTGGGATTGATCCACGCCACGGTGAACACGTCTGAGAGATTCTTGATCTTGGTGCAGATCTCCAGAGTGGTGTAAACGATGCCACCCGGCGTATCGATGTCGAAAACGATCATGTCGGCGCCGTCGGCCACCGCCTGGTCAATGCGGCGCTCTAGACTCTTGAGCGTGACCTCGGTGATCTCGTTCGCGATGGTGATGACGCGGATGTTGCTGTAAGGACCGCCGGCGCTGTTGGGTCGTTGGCTGACCGGGTCTTGGGTGGAGGCAGTCATCTCGGGTGCTGCTGACTTCTCGTCTTGCATACGGGGGCCGCCGGGCCCCGCCCCCACCGTGACCAGCAAGATAGTCATCAGGCACGCGGGAATCAGCCTGCCAAGCCTGTCCATGCTTTCAGTCCTCTGGGCCGTCGCCGGCCGCGCCCTCGCACCCGCGTGGCGGGCGACGGCCTTCCGTACCGGCAACAGGTGCACCCTTCTTAATTCTTTTATAGAAAGATTATAACGGGATAGGACCAGGAGCAAGTTGAATTCCGCTGCCAGTTTATAACCAGGGGCCGGCCGCGTGAAAGAGTAGGCTGCCGGCGTTGTTCCGGGGTATCGGCTCTGCACGTGGCCCAGGGCCGGGCGCCGGCGGGAGTCGCCGCGTGCAGGGACAGCGGACGGCCGTTGATTGCCGGATGAGCCCCATTTATAATCCGCGCGCTTTGGCGCGGCGATACTGAAGCTTGGTTCGGTCCTGAGTGCCATTATGCGAATCTTCTGCCGCAAGGCGATGGCTTCGGTGTTGGCGGCGGCCCTGCTGGGGGTTGGGCTCGCCGGCTTCCCGGCGTTCGCGAAGGACGATCCCGAGGACCTTGAGGAGCGGTACCCTGAGCGATTGGTGTATGACCCTCAGGCCCAGGAGTGGTTGGCCGAAGAGCCGCCTGAGCCCGGTACCCCGGACGGGGACTTGGCCATCGCCCGGAATCTGATCGCGCGGGGCGAGTACAAGCAGGCCGACAAGGCGCTTCAGCAGTGGATCGCCGATTACGCGTATGAATCGCCCAGGCACCCGGAGGCGGTTTTCCTTTTCGGAAGGGTGGAGTTCGAGAGAGAGAACTTCATGCGGGCGCACCGCCGATACCTGGAGGTGCTGAATAACTGGCCAGGGACGGAGTGGGCCGATCGTGCGCTACGCGGCAATTTCGTGATTGCGGAGGTATTCCTTGGCGGGCACAGACGTAAGTGGCTTGGTATGCCCCTGTTTCACGCTTACGACGAGGCTCTGGACATCCTGGACGACATCATCGTCAACCATCCCAACACCGTTTTGGCGGAGCAGGCCCTCAAGACGAAGGCAGATTACTATTTCCGCAAGGGTGAGTTCGAGTTGGCCGAGGACGCTTACGCTCAGTTGGCTCGCGACTATCCGGCAGGGCAGTATGTTCGAGAGGCCATGCTGCAGTCAGCGCGGGCGGCCCTGGCCAGCTTTCCAGGCGTTAAGTTCGACGACGCTGCGCTGGTCGAGGCTGAGGAGCGCTTCTATCAATTCATGCGGGTCTTTCCGCAGCACGCGGCGGGGGAGGACGTGGGCCTGATCCTCGAGGACATTCGCGCGAAGCGGGCGGAGAAGGAGTTCTCGATTGCCGAGTATTATGAGCGGGCCAAAGAGCCCCAAGCAGCCGTTTTCTATTATCGCCTGGTTCGAGACGGCTGGCCCGGCACGACGTGGGCGACTTTGGCCGAAGCACGCCTGGCGAACCTGGACTGGGCGGCGGAAACCGCGATAGAGGCCGATGCGGAGGCGTACGATGCGACCGGCTCGGTGCCAGAACCCGTCAATTCCACTCCGTATGAAGATGACGAAAGATAGACTGCTTTGGTGGGGGACGGTGATGCTTGCCGTCGCGACGCTGGGCGGCTGCGGCTACACGACCAAGCGCCCTTTTCCAGAGTCGGTGGGCACGGTCTACGTGGACATGTTCCAGTCCAAGGAGTTTCGGCGCGAGATCGAGATGCGTCTGACCGAAGCCGTGCGTAAGCGCATCGACATGGACACCGACTATCGCAACGCCCCGCGGAATCGAGCGGACTCGGTGCTGACGGGGGAGGTCAAAGAGTTCCGCGTGACGGCCTTCGCGGACGATTTCCGCACGGGTCTTCCCCGGGAGAAGGTCGGCCAACTGATTGTGAGCTTCCGCTGGAAAGACATCCGCACAGGCAGAATTCTGGCCGAAAACCCCAATCTGATCCAATCCGCCAGCTACGTCCCATCACTGGGGGAGACGGAGTTCGACGGCCTGAGCAAGGCCATCGACGATATCGCCGAGCGGATCGTCGAGAGCATGGAAACCACCTGGTAGGCCCGATATGATTATTAAGCGCTTCCTGGGGAGAACCTCGGGTTCCGCGTTTCCGATATTAGTATGGCAGCATGAACGAATCCGGCAAACAGAGCGAGAACCCCGAGGAGCCGCGGCGTGGCCAGGGCGGCCCGCCCCGCGTTCCGCGTCCCGCTTTCGGGTGGCTGCTGTTTGCGGCCATCGGGCTGATGCTGGTGCTGATGCTCTCCGGCAACTGGAACCAGGGGGCCGAAGAGATCACCATCACGCAGTTCTGGAGCCTGGTCGAGAACCGGCAGATCGTCAAACTGACGGTCAAGGACTCCGTACTGGAGGGCCAGCGACGGACGGCCCAAGGGGACGAGCCGGGCGAAACTGGACGGTTCGTGGTCAAGTACCCGCCGGGGGCCATCGAGCAGAAGCTGATCGACAGGTTGACTTCGGCTTGTCCCGATGCGGAGATCGGCTATGAGGAGAATCCGTACTTCCTGACCATCCTCATCTCGCTGATTCCGTGGATCCTGATTCTGGGTTTTCTGTGGTTCTTCGTATTCCGGCAGTTGCGCAGCGCCGGCGGCGGTCCGGGGGGGATGCTGGGCAGCTTCGGGCGGTCACGGCACAAGGTGACCAGCAAGGAGCACACCAACATCACGTTTGAAGACGTGGCCGGCATCGACGAGGCCAAGGAAGACGTCACGGAGATCATCGA
>CP070685.1:888630-892495 GCA_020352895.1 Phycisphaerales bacterium | reverse complement strand
CCGTCATCGCGATAGCGGGCCAAGTGCATGTCCGTACACGACGGACACGCGCACGCCAGCACCGCCAGGGCCAGGACGACCGACTGGGCGTAGGGCCGCGCCGCGCGTCTTGCCCGCCCCCAACGCTTCGGCAACCGTCCCTGTGCGTCTCCCCAGTCTCCGCTCGCCATCCGCACGAGGCAACCAGTCATGTCAACGGGGCCCGGGAGAAACTACAGCTTGCGGGCGACCTCCTCGGCCACCTCCAGCGTGGTATTGCTGCCGCCCAGGTCGTAGGTGCACACCTTGCCTTCCGAGATGACCGCGGCAATAGCCCTCTCCAGCCGGGTCGCCTCGGGCACCTCGCCAAGCCAGTCCAACATCAGCTTGCAGGTCAGCAGCATAGCCATCGGGTTGACCTTGTACTGCCCGGAGTATTTCGGCGCGCTGCCGTGCGTTGGCTCGAACACCGCATAGTTGTCGCCGATGTTCGCCGCACTGGCGAAGCCCAAACCGCCGACCAGACCGGCGGCCAGATCCGAGAGAATGTCCCCGAACATGTTCTCGGCCACGAGCACGTCGTAATCCAGCGGCCGGCGCACCAGCCACATGCACTGGGCGTCGATGTTCGTCTCCCACAACGGAATGCCCGGATAGCTCTTGGCCACCTCGCGGGCCGTGCGGATCATCAGACCGCCCGTCTCACGCAAAACGTTCGGCTTGTCGCAGACGGTCACCGACTTGCGGCCAAACTTCTTGGCATACTCGAAAGCCTGCGTGACGATGTTGCGGCACTTATGCCGGCTCATGATCCGCGTGGAAAGAGCCAGGTCCTCTAACGAGTACTGGCCGAACCCCTTCTTCATCTTGGGATGGGCGCACAGCGCATCGAAAACGCTCCGGGGAATGGGGTGGAACTCCACCCCGCCGTACATGCCCTCGGTGTTTTCACGAAAGACCACCAGGTCGATGCCGTCCTTGAAGTTCAGCGGGTTGCCTGGATACGCCTTACACGGGCGCATGTTGGTGTGCAGGTTGAACTCCTGGCGCAGCCGCACGATGGGGCTGAAGTACGACAGACCCTTGCCCTGCAGCTCCGCGTCGAGTTCCCGGTCGGCCTCCTCCTTCGGCTTGCTGGTAATCGCCCCGAACAGACAGCACTTCGTGGTGCGTAACATCTCCAGCGTGCGATCGGGCAGAGCATCGCCTTCATGACACCAGAACTCCCAGCCGATGTCGCCGGGCACGTACTCCGCGTCGAACTTCATCGCGTCGAGCACCAGGCGGGCCGCCTCCATCACATCATTCCCCACTCCGTCACCCGGTAGCCAGGCGATCTTGTATTTTGCCACAAACGCTGCTCCGTTCGGTGACTCCCTGCCCTGGCCGGCAATCCCGCCTCGGCCGGCGCCGACGCCTAGCGCAAGGACGCCACCTCGTAAAGATACTCTTTGTATTCCGCCTCGAACGTCTCCAGGTCCTCGGTGATGTACTTGCGAAACAGTGCCTCACCGAAGCCGATCGGCTTGCCGTCCTCCGTCCGCGTCGCGGCCACGTACGCCCCTACGCCCACGCGCAATCGCTCCGTGCCCAGATCATGCAGCAGTTCGTCAAACCGGGCCGCGTATTTGCCGTCCTGTCCGTAGCGCAGGAACACCACCAGCCCCCACACCTGCGCATAGTAGGACAACACCGTGGGGCTCGTGTCGCGAACGATCCGCGCCGAGTGCGTGGCCAGCAGACGCCGCAGAGGAACCAGGTTGTCGGCCAGCAGAGACTCGCGCAGGGAATTCAACCGAAACTCGTTGCGGTCCGGCGTGAACTTCGGTCGGCTCAGCCCGTAGTGATATCCCTCGCAGTATGTCGCCAGCCCCTCGTTCAGCCACGCGGGCATGTCTCCCGGAAAACGCCGATGCCCGAACGCGTGAAGCCCCTCGTGGGCCAGGATCGAAAGCGTGTAGGCCCGGCGGATGTAATAGGCCACGATGATGTCTTCCTTGCAGTACGCCCCTGAGCGAATCCGCCGGTAAACGCGAGCGCTCCTCGGGCTGAGCTTGTGGCTGAATGCGTCCCACTCCTGCCGCGTCTGGAACAGGTACACCACCAGCGGCCGCGGCTCGGACTCTTCCAGGTTGGGAAACAGCTTCTCGTACTGTCCGTAGCTCGTCTCCAGAAACTGCGGCAGCAGGTCGAGAAACTCCTCATCACGAACCGTCGTCCGGATGTCCCAGTGGTCCGTGACGATGCGCTTGCCCCTCCCTTGGGCCGCGGGCCACGCCTCCACCCGCACGTCGAACACCGGCTCCGCCTCGGGCTCCTGGCATCCGGCCACAGGCACCAACGCCAGGGCCAGCCAGCCGAGCACGCGGCCGGTCGCCCGTCGAGTCTCGTGCCCCCTTCCGCCCTGCGTCGCGATCCCCATACTTCCCTCGGCTCGCTTGTGCGCCCGCAAAGCGGCCAGGATACGCCCGCTCCGCAGCAGTGGCAACCACGATGGCCCCGGAGCCTGGCGGCACCGCCGGCCGAACCCACGAGCTCGAAACCCACCAAACCGCGCCAGGCCCCGCGCCCCATGAACCATGGTTCACAGCGGACCACCGCAGAGCCCCAGCCCGCGCTCTGTCGCAACGCCAGGCGATGCGCTATCATCCCCCTGTCGGATTTCTTTCGGAGGCTCCCATGAGTGAGGACAGCGCGGAAAAAGTCGTCGTCATCGGCTCGGGCCCGGCCGGTTGGACCGCCGCCATCTATGCCGCCCGCGCCAACCTGTCGCCCCTCGTCTTTGAGGGACGCCCCAAGCAGTCGCCCAGCCTCGAGCTGCCCGGCGGCCAACTCATGCTCACCACCGAGGTCGAGAATTACCCGGGCTTCAGCGAGGGCGTCGACGGGCCGGCCATGATGCTGGAGTTCCGCAAACAGGCCGAGCGATTCGACACGCGCATCCGCACGGAGGACATTGTCAAGGTGGACTTCTCCCAGCGTCCCTTCTCCCTCACGCCGGACGAGGGCGAACCGTCGAAAGCCCACGCCGTCATCGTCGCCACCGGCGCCATGGCCAACTGGCTCGGCCTGCCCAACGAGCAGCGCCTCGCCCAGTCAGGCGGCGGCGTCAGCGCCTGCGCCATCTGCGACGGCGCCCTGCCAATCTTCCGCGGGAAGGTCCTCGTCGTCTTCGGCGGCGGCGACTCCGCCATGGAAGAGTCCACGTACCTGTCCAAGTTCGCCTCCAAGGTCCATGTCATTCACCGCCGCGACCAGCTCCGCGCCTCCAAGACCATGCAACAACGCGTCTTCGACAACCCCAAGATCGAGATCGTCTGGGACACCGTCGGCGTCGACATCCTGGGAGACGACAAGGTCACCGGCGTCCGCCTGCGCAACGTCAAGACCGACGAGGAACGCACGCTCGATTGCCAGGGCGTCTTTATGGCCATCGGCCACACGCCCAACACCGCCTTTCTCGAAGGACAGCTCGAACTCGATAAGAAGAAGTACATCAAGCTGACCGACCCCTTCCACACCTGCACCAGCGTCGAAGGCGTCTTCGCCGCCGGCGACGTGGCCGACTCCGTGTACCGTCAGGCCGTCACCGCCGCGGGCATGGGCTGCAAAGCCGCCATCGACGCCGAACGCTGGCTCGCCGCAAAGGGCGTCGAATGACCCGCGGACCGGACCCCGCAGCCCAACGACCCTGACGCCTCCGCCCCGCCATAAGGCCTTTCCCGCGTGCCGAATCCCTGCGTCAGATAATCCACCCGCTCTTGACCGGACCCTCACACCATGGCTATATACTGACCTTGAGGCGCCCAGGGCACACCGGATATACTTATAAGAGAGCTAGTGTCGCCCCCCGGGGGCAAGGAGGTCGTCTTCTCCGTCGCAGCAG
>CP070685.1:884633-888530 GCA_020352895.1 Phycisphaerales bacterium | reverse complement strand
CCACGCCCGGGTGCGAATCGAACGTCAAGGAGATCTACGACAAGTGCTGGGAGATCCGGCGGACCCGGCCAGACTGCGTGATTTTCAATCAGTTCGAGGAGTTCGGGAACGCCATCTGGCACTACCACTTGACGGGAAGCATCGTCGACGAGGTATTCAAGCGCATCGCCGGGGAGCGGGATCGCCTGGCCGCGTACATTTCGGCGACGGGCAGCGCCGGCACCATCGCCGCCGGGGATTATCTGCGCACGCGTTACCCGCTGATCAAGGTGGCGGCCACCGAGGCGTTGCAGTGCCCAACGCTGCTGCGGTGCGGATTCGGCGGCCACCGCATCGAGGGTATCGGCGACAAGCATGTGCCCTGGGTGCACAACGTGCGCAACACGGACATGGTCTGCGCCATCGACGACGAGCAGTGCATGTCGCTGCTACGGCTGTTCAACGAGGAAACGGGGCTGGAATTCCTGCGGCGGCGAGGCGTGGCCGCGGATGTGGTTGGCCAACTTCCGCTGCTGGGCATTTCCAGCATCTGCAATCTGGTGGCCGCGATCAAGACAGCGCGATACTACGAATTCGACTCGCGCGACGTCATCCTCACGCCGCTGACCGACTCGATGGAGTTGTACGGCTCACGCGTGGCCGAACAGCGGAAGCTGCACGGGCCGTACCGTGAGGCGGATGCGGGGATGCACCACGCCCGCTACCTCGAGGGCGTGGGCATCGACAACCTGCGCGAGCTGGGCTACTACGATCGCAAGGCTCTGCACAACCTGAAGTATTTCACCTGGGTGGAACAGCAGCAGCGCGAGCTGGAGGAGCTGAACCGGCTGTGGGACCCGGATTTCTGGGAAGAGACCTTCGCCCAGGTGCACGAGTGGGACGGGCTGATCGACGAGTTCAACAAGCGTGTGGGACTGCTCTGAGGAACTGTCTGCCGCCGGCTCCGGGCGCAGGTTGGATCACGCGGAGATGGCTGGAGTATGTCAAGCCGGCGAGAACCGAGAGGACGAGGGCATGGGAACTGATCGGATCCATTCTTTGCTGGAGCGAGTGGCGGGCCTGAAGACCGGACTGTACGAGAAGGACTTTCTGCTGACCTGGAAGCAGTCGGCCGACGATCTGCGCGCCGTTCTACTCTTGGCCGAGGCGCTGGAAGAGATGTGGCGGGCCAACATCCGCACGCGCGTCTTTCACGGCGGGCTGGCGGTGTCCAACTTCCGCGACAAGTCCACGCGGACTCGGTTCTCCTTCGCCAGCGCGGCCAGTCTGCTGGGGTTGTCCTCACAGGATCTGGACGAGACCAAGTCGCAGATCGCACACGGAGAGACGGTGCGCGAGACGGCCAACATGATCTCGTTCCTCACCGAGGTGATCGGCATCCGCGACGATCTGTTTCTGGGCGAGGGGCACAAGTACATGGCCGAGGTGTCGGCGGCCGTCGAGCAGGGCTTCCGCGAAGGGGCGTTGCCGCAGCGTCCGGCGGTCATCAACCTCCAGTGCGACCAGGATCACCCCACTCAGTCGTTGACCGACCTGCTGCACCTGAAGAAGACGTTCGGCTCACTAGAGGCGTTGCGAGGCAAGAGGCTGGCCATGACCTGGGCCTACTCGCCGTCTTACGGCAAGCCGCTCTCGGTGGCCCAGGGCATCATCGCGTTGATGACGCGATTCGGAATGGACGTAGTGCTGGCCCATCCGGAAGGCTATGACGTGATTCCGGAACTGGAGCGGATTGCCGGCCGACAGGCGGCCGAGTCCGGCGGGTCGTTCGCCAAGGTACACAGCATGGAGGAGGCCTTCCGGGACGCGGACGTCGTGTATCCCAAGAGCTGGGCGCCGTACACCATCATGGAGCAGCGAACGGCTCTGTTGCGCGGCCGTGAAGCGGGCAAACTCGAGGAGCTGGAGGCCGAGTGCCTGGCGAACAATGCCAAGTACAAGGGCTGGGAGTGCACCGAGAAGCTCATGGGCATCACCAGTGGGGGCAAGGCTTTGTACATGCACCCGCTGCCGGCGGACATCACCGAGGTGAGCTGTCCAACGGGGGAGGTCGCGGCGAGCGTCTTCGAGCGATATCGGCTGGCCACATACCGCGAGGCGGAGCACAAGCCGTACGTCATCGCGGCCATGATCCTGCTGACGCGTTGCCGGCAGCCGGGGCGGGTGCTGGGCGAGCTGCTGAGTCAGGCCGCCCCGCACCGGCTGGGTTGACCGCAAGTCCTCGCTGCCGTTCTGATTACTCCATCGCGCCGAGGATCAGGGACAGCAAGGCCATGCGCATGACCACGCCGTTGAAAGCTTCCTCCCAATAGCGGGCGTGGCGGGTGTGGTCCACGTCCGTAGGCAGTTCGTCCATGCGCGGCAACGAGTGCAGGATGATGCAATCGGGCTTGGCCTTGTCGCGGAGCAGCTCGCGCGTGACGCGGTAGGCTGCAGGCGTAATGCCCTTGTCCTCGGTCACCTCGACGCGGGCCTTGGTGTAGTCGGCCTGGACCACAGGCTCCATGTAGATCACATCGGCGTCGGCGATGGCCTCGGCCGAGGTCTTGACCTCGCGGAAGCGGAGGTTGAGATCAGCCAGCTCCTGCTTGAACTCGTCGGTGGGGGACATCTCCGGCGGGGAGATGAGGGTGGCCTCGACGTCGAACTGGGCCATGGCGTAGCCGATCGAGTGCATGGTGCGCATGCGCATGTCACCGATGCACATGAAGTGGAGGCCGTCGATAGTGCCCCGCTCCTTCCAGATGGTGTACAGGTCGGTCAGGACCTGGGTGGGATGCTCGCCCCAGCCGTCACCACAGTTGATGACCGGGACGCTGGCCCACTTGGCGGCCTCGTGAGGCGCGCCCTGTTGATGGTGGCGCATGGCGATGACATCGCCGTAGTACTCCAGCATGTGCACCGTGTCCTTGATGGATTCCTGATAGAAATCGCCGGCCCGCGTCATCTTGGCGTCGGAGAATCCGAGTACGTGGCCGCCGAGCCTGTGCATGGCGGCCTCGGTGGCCAGACGCGTGCGCGTGCTGGGCTGATAAAAGGCGGTCAGCAGCGTCTTATCCGAAAGGAGGTCACAGTTGGAGCGGTTTCTGGCGACGGGTGCAAGCTCGTCGGCTATTTCAAAAACGCGAAAGTACTCCGCGCGTTCCCAATCCTTCAAGGAGAGGATATCCCGTCCAATAAAGCTTCTCATGGTTCTGCTCCTCAGAAATCAGCAGACAGTTCTTGTGTATTCTTAATCCACACTGGTCAATCTTGTACTCGCGAATCAGCCCCCGTCGAAGATCTCTCCGAGGACCGCCGGGTCCGGGGGAACCAGCCGCGGTTCGCCCGTCACCTTCATGACGGAGGCGATGTCCTTGAGGCCGTTGCCGGTGATCAGCAATACGATGGTCCATTTCGGATCGATCCTGCCCTGTTCGACGGCCTTCAGCAGTCCTGCGTAGGAAGTCACGCCGGCCGGCTCGCCGAAGATGCCGGCGCCGCGGGCCACCTCGGGTATGGCAGCGAGGATTTCTTGATCGGAGACGGTGATCCCAAAGCCGCCCGAGGCACGGACCGCCTGCACGGCCGCGTCGCCGTCGCGAGGCATGCTGACGGAGATCGAATCAGCGACGGTCTCTCCGGAAACAGGGGTGATGGTTCCGTCTCCTTCGAGGGCCCGAACCACAGCGGCGCTGCCGGCGGCCTGAACGGCCAGCAGACTTGGGGCTCGATCGATGAAGCCGATATGGCGGAAATCCTCAAAGCCCTTCCAGACGCCGCTGATGATGTTGCCGTCGCCCACAGGCACGACCACGAGGTCGGGCACCTTCCAATCCAATTGCTCGCAGATCTCGAAGGAGACGGACTTCTTGCCTTCGCGCGTGAAGGGGTTGAACCCGGTGTTGCGGTTGTACC
>CP070685.1:880598-884533 GCA_020352895.1 Phycisphaerales bacterium | reverse complement strand
AGCGAGTACTTGATGATCTGCTGGATGCTCTTCTTGCCGGCGTCGTTGGCGGGGTGGGACTTGCCGGCGAAAATGATCTGCAGGGGACGCTCCGGGTTGTTCATGATTCTCAGCAGCCGATCGAGATCGGAGAAGATCAGAGTGGCCCGCTTGTACTCGGCGAATCGGCGGGCGAAGCCGATGGTGAGGGCCTCGGGATCGAGCATTTGGTCGATCTCGGCGAGGCGTTCGGCGGAGGCCTTCCAGCGATCGGCCTGCTGCCTGAGGCGCCGCCGAACGAAGTGAAGCAGGTTCTTCTTGAGTTCCAGGTGGGTCTCCCAGAGCACCTCGTCGGAAACGCGGGCGATTCGCTCCCGGGCGGCGCGGCGGTGGAATTCCTCCTGCCAGTCGGGGCCGACGTGCTGCTCGATGAGATGGTGCATCTGAGGGGCGAGCCATCCGGCCACGTGCACCCCGTTGGTGATGTGCCCGATGGGGATCTCCTGCTCGCTGCGCATGTTCCACAGGGGTCGCCACATGTTGCGGGAGACGCGTCCGTGCAGCGCGGAAACCCCGTTGGCCCGGTGGGCAATCTTCAGGGCCAGAACGGTCATGCAGAAGGTCTCCTTGTCGTCATCCGGATTGACGCGGCCAAGGCCCAGGAACTCCTTCTTGTTCAGGCCCAGCTCGTTGCGGGCCCAGTCCAGATGATCCATGATCACTTTGGGGTCGAAGCGGTCGTGGCCAGCGGCGACCGGCGTGTGCGTAGTAAAGATCGCCCGACGACCGACGTGGTCGTGCGCCTTCTGGAAGGGAACACCCTCCCAACTCATGTGCAGGCGCATCCATTCAATGAGGGCGAAGGCGGAGTGTCCCTCGTTGAGGTGGACAACACCGGGCATCTTGCCTACGGCGGCAAGCACGCGCATGCCCCCGACGCCGAGAATGAGTTCCTGACGGATTCGGGTCAGAGGATCGGCATCGTAGAGGCGGCCGGTGAGCTGACGATCCTGCTTGGTGTTGGCCTTGACGTTGGAATCGAGCAGGTACAGAGGCACGCGACCGACCATGGCTTTCCAGATTTGGAGTTTGACGGCGCGATCCTCCAGGGGGATGTCCACCATGAGACGGTCCTTGCCGCCGTTGGTCGTCACGGCATCGAGGGGAAGCGTACTCATGTCGATGGTATCGTAGCTTTCCTCCTGCCAGCCGTCGGCGTTGACGACCTGGTGGAAGTATCCTTCGGTGTACAAGAGGCCGACGCCGACGATGGGCACGCCGAGATCCGAGGCGCTCTTGAGGTGGTCGCCCGCCAACAGGCCGAGGCCGCCTGCATAAGAGGGGATCGACTCGTGAAGGCCGAACTCGGCTGAGAAATAGGCCACGGGCCAGACGCGAAGGCGGGAAGCCTGGGCCAGGGCCCACGCGTCGTCGCTCCGGAGGTAGGACTGAAGCTGGCGGACGACGGTGCTGATGCGCACGCCGAGGGCCATGTCGTGGGCCTTGCTTTCGACCTCGGACGGGGCGATGCGCTGGAGGAAGACGACGGGATTGTGGTTGACCTCGCGCCACAACTGGGGATTCAAATCGCGGAATATGGCCACGGCTTCGGGGTGCCAGGTCCACCAGAGGTTGCGGGCCAATTCGTTTAGCTTGTCTATGTCAGTGCGCTCTGCGCTCACGCTCGTGGGCTCCTGTGGTGTCTTCTTGCGTTTGGCCTTTGCGATCACGGCCCCGATCTCCTGGTCCGGTGGCGCGAGTGACTCGAAGGCGTCGGTCGCGCGGTGGCGAGAGGGTCCGGGCTCGCTCGGAACAGAACCAGCCGGATTTTTATCGGATCACCGAGCGGGGACATCCAAATATACAGGGGCTGGCACCGACCTGTCGAGCGGACGTCGAGTGATCCGGCGACGAGACCGTCCCGCCAGCCCTGAGACACCGGGCTCGTTTATGTTTTCTGCGGTGACTTCGCGACGTGGGTTTGGCTACCGGAGGGGCCCGCGGCCCCGGCCCCCGCTGCCGGCCACACCGTCATGGCGAAGGTCTACAGGCCCATGCAGGCCCCGTGCCCCCGAGGGCGGTCTGGCGTACAATCCGCGGCGCCGCGGACCGGCAAGGAGATGGATCCATGAAACGAGAGCATGCGTGGGAACTGCTGAACGAGCACACGAAGAATGATTCGCTGATCAAGCACGCTTTGAGTGTCGAGGCGGCCATGCGTTACTACGCCCGGAAGATGGACCAGGACGAGGAGCGCTGGGCGATGATCGGCCTGCTGCACGACTTCGACTACGAGCGGTTCCCAAACCCGCCGGACCATACGCGTGAGGGGGCGAAGATCCTTCGCGAGAAGGGCTACGACGAGGATTTCGTCGGCTGTGTCCTGTCGCACGCCGACTGGAATGCGGAGGAGTATCCGCGGAACACACCTGACCGAAAGGTGCTCGCGGCCGTGGACGAGCTTTGCGGGTTCATCACGGCTTGCGCGCTGGTGCGGCCGGAACGGCTGGAGGGCATGAAGCCCAAGAGCGTCAAGAAGAAGATGAAGGCCAAGGCCTTCGCGGCGGCCGTGTCACGAGAGGACATCGTTCGCGGAGCCGAGCTGCTGGAGATGGACCTGGACGAACACATCGGCAACTGCATCGAGGCATTGCAGGGCGTGGCCAAGGAACTCGGTCTCGAGCCGCACAGCGGATAAGGCCTGTCTGGTGGTCTCCGATGCCGGTCACAGGAGGATGCCATGGACCTTTTTGCGGCCATTGCCGAGCGTCACAGCTACCGGGGGGCGTTCCGGGACCGGCCGGTTCCGCGAGAAGACCTCAAGAAGATCGTGCAGGCAGGTCTGGCGGCGCCGTCGGGCAAGAACCAGCAAACAACCACGTTCGTGATTGTGGACGACCCAGAGACCGTGAAGCAGATCGGAGGGATGCACGATAAGAACACAGCCGTGCAGCAGGCGCGGGCCTTCATCGCGTGCATCATCGACACAGATCCCCAGCCGTCCTACAAGGGGTTCAGCTTTCAGGTGGAGGACTGCGCGGCGGCGGTGGAGAACATGCTGCTGGCGATCACGGGGCTGGGTTATGCATCGGTGTGGATCGACGGCTGGTTGCGCCTGGAGGGTAGGGCGGAGAAGATCAGTCACCTGCTGGGGATTCCCGAGGGCAAGATCGTCCGCGTGTTGCTGCCGGTGGGCGTGCCGGCGGAGATCTGGAAACGGGTAGAGAAGAAGCGATTCGAAGAGCGGGCCTGGTTCAACCGGTACGAAAACGCCTGATTCTCATTCCGGCACGCCGTGCGGCGGTGTGCTTGCCGGGGTCGTTGCTCGGGCCTTCAGGGGTGAAAGCGTCGGCGGCACCGGGGAGTGCGACCGGATCCGGCCGGACGATGAGGCCGCGCCGCAAACGGCTTGACTGAATCAGCAACACATGATATCTTGTATTAGAGATTGAACGCCAATTCACGGGAGGCGGGTCTATGAGCCGGCTTCCAGGATGCTTGGTCTGGGGGCATCGGCGGATTGGTTCAGGTCCCTGTCTCGCCCAGGCCAGCACTTCTCGTCGGCCCGCACCCATCTTCGGAGGACTACGCCATGTACCCGCGCAGGGTCGTTTGCGTGATCGCGTGCGCCTTGACAAGTGCCATGTGGCTGACGCTACGTGCAGAGGCCGTGCCTATTACGCTCAGCGTACACACCTGGTCGGACAGCGGTCCGCTCGATGATCTGGAGCCTGGCGCGTTGATTCACTTCCAGGTCGGGGTGAGCGTGGACCCGACCGTCAGCCACGAGGAGTATCCCGGCACGGGGAACGACGGGCTCGCGTCTGTGGTCTACGACATCGTGTCGGAGCTCGCCTCATACAGAAGCTACGTGCTGACGCCGCTGACACCGGCCGCCTCCGGCTGGTCCGAGCTTCGCTGGGGCGACCCGGGTTTCCTGCACAACGTCACCAACG
>CP070685.1:876520-880498 GCA_020352895.1 Phycisphaerales bacterium | reverse complement strand
AGGCCCCGACCACGATGAAGACGGTGATGGGAACCGAATAAACCAACACCAGCCAGCGCTCGTCCGGAGTGATGTCCACACGCAAGCGGTGCGCGATCACCATGATGATGCTGCCGCCCAGGCCGAACACGATGAGCAACAGCGCCACCAGGACGATGCCGGTCAGTTTCACCTTGGGCGACATGAACCGCAGGTCGTCCATCAGGCCGATCACCATAATGGCCGCCCCCGCGAGCATGATGCCGATCAATTGACGGCCCTTCAGCGCGCCCAGCTCGAGGGTCGGACTCCCGTCGAGCGGATAAATGGAGACCTCGAAGTAGCCGTACAGCACGCCCGCCACCCAGCCCAGGAAGATGGCCACACCGCCGAGGTAGGCAATCGGCGTGCGGTGCGGTTTGAGGTAGTCATCCGGCTTGTCGACGATACCGCGCTTCAGGGCGAACCAGCGGCACAACGGGGTCATCAGCAGAGAGATGCCGAAGGAAATGACCAGCACCGGCCAGTAAGCCATCAGCACCGACCAATGCGCATTGAGGTGCTCAAGAAAGCTGGCATCCGGCGCCGGTGGCGGGTTTAACGGCAAACCTCATTCTCCTGCGAGCCCGAACCGCGCGCCGCCCGGAAGGCAGCCCGCGCATCATCCTAGCGGTTTGGCAATCAAGGCCTTGCGGCACTGGTCACACAGGTCCAGCCGGAAGCAGCGATAGACCTGGTCTTCGATCTCGTCAGGATCGGCCCGAGCGAGTTCGGTTACCAGTTCTTCCACGCTTCCGGCGTTTCCGCGAAGATCATCGTCGCTGATTTCGGCCGGGCCGGCCGCTGCGTAAATCTCGATCTTGACAATGTACCTTTGCGGATCGTTCGCGCGAAGCCCGGCTCCACACCTGTCACACTCGTAACGAATCATAAACGATACCACGCGTGGATTGAAGACGGTTTCAGTACCGCGGATCCGAACACAAGCGGCCTCTGCCATGAGTAGAACCAGCCTCTGTGCCGGTTCGGTCGCAACCGGTATTCGCCGCAATGGGCCGGCAGAGACGCCGGCCCCACTCCGGGTCCGGTCGAGGAGCAGTCAACCACCCAAGGTCGGCGTGGTCAAGCTGTATCGTAGGCCGGTTCAGACGCTCCTCCCGCGCCACAACGATCGTCGTTTCCGCCTTGAACGTCAAGGCGAACAGAGCATTGCCGTGCCGGCTTGAAGCCATTTCATACCTGTGGAACGGGTTTTCTCCCGTCGTACGTCGGGATTGCTGACCGGCTTGAAAGCCGGTCGCACATCAAAGCCGCTGCCACAGGAAAGCCGGTCCGACTTCAAAGGCGGTCCGACACGAGCCAGCCCGCGAAGGAAGCCGGTCCGCCACGAAAGCCGGTCTTACATGGATGGAGGGAGCGTTGGAGCCTGTTGGTGTCTCGGTTGATGCATGCCGGGGCCATTCGGATAATGGTCGCGGATCGCGGCAAACAGGATTCAGGCCTACAGGTTTGAGTCTTGGTTCTCCGGCGTTTTACCGGCGAAGCGGAAGCACATGCTGGACCGAATCGACGACACCATCGTGGCCGTCTCGTCTCCCCCCGGCGTCGGGGTGCTGGGCGTGCTGCGTCTGTCCGGTATCGACGCCATCGAGGTGGCCGAGAAGATGATCCGCGTCTGCGCGATAAGCGCTACGGAGCCGCCTTCTACCGGTTCTCCGGCGAGCCGCTTGTCGGGCGCACCGGCCTGGAGGCGACTTCGTGCCGAGGTCGAGATCGCGGAGCGCCTCACCGTTCCCGCCGTCGTGCAGATTTTTCGTGCGCCGCAAAGCTACACGCGAGAGAACCTTGTCGAGATCCATACGGTTGGGTCACCGGCCCTGCTCAACATGATCCGCAAGAAGGCAGTCGCGCTCGGCGCTTCACCTGCCGAGCCCGGCGAGTTCACCGCCCGCGCTTTCCTCAACGGCGGCATGGATCTGGCCGAAGCGGAGGCTGTGGCCGGCGTCATTCGAGCGGAGAGTGACACGCAGCTTCGCGCCGCTCGGCGCATGATGGACGGCACCCTCACCGGGCGAATCAGCGAGTTACGCGATGAGCTCGCCGAGCTCGTCGCCCTGGTGGAGGCGGACATTGACTTTGCAGAAGAGCCGATCGAGTTCATCACGCCGACCGCTTTGCGGGGAAGACTCGGCGTCATCCAGAAGCATCTGCAGGGCCTGATGGCCGGCGCGACGTCGACGCAACGGCTGGAGGGGCTACCGCACATCCTTCTGATCGGGCCGCCGAATGCCGGCAAGAGCGCTCTGATGAACGCGCTCAGCGGCACCCACCGGGCGATCTGTGCCGCCGCGGCGGGGACCACGCGCGACATTCTATCCGCACCGATGAGGCTGGGCCGCGGTGAGGCCATCCTGCTGGATACTGCCGGTGTCGACCTATCGGAGGATGCGATCATCGCCCAGGCGCGGAGGCTGACGCTATCCGCGGCCGAACGCGTCGACCTGCTGTGCATCGTCATCGACGCAACCGAACCGGATGCCCGGGCATTTCGCGAAAAGCTTGACGAGCTTGAAGTGCCACAGGCCGTCATCGCGGCCAATAAATGCGACCTGCTTTCCGAAGATCGACGGCAACAGGCGGCCGTCACGCTCCGCGAATGGAACCGTGGCGACGTCTGTCTGATCAGCGCCTTGCACGGGACTGGACTGGATGCGTTGCGCTCCGCGCTCGCCGATCGACTCGACGTCGGTTCGACCACCGTGGGCGCGGAGTCCGTCATCATCACCGAACGGCAAGGTCAGGCGATTGACCAAGCCGTCGAGGCGATCCGCCGCGCCATCGGGCTCAGCGAGGAAGCCGTCGAAACGATCGATTGCGCCGACATCCTTGCCTTCGAGCTGCGCGAGGCCCTGACCGCCCTGGGCTCCGTCACGGGGGAGGTGACGACCGACGACCTGCTCGGCGACATCTTCTCGAAATTCTGCATCGGCAAATAGTGGGCGTCATGCGCAAGGGTCACCGCCACCCTCGACACCTTCGGTTCCAATCCCTACCATGAGAGGTGTGGATGAAGCGCCGGAGCATAGAAGCCATGAGCGGTCTCGAAAAACAGGACAAGGCCCAAAAGAAGCGGGAAAAAGAAGAGCTGAAAGCCGCGAAGAAGCAGGCCAAAGCGGAAGCGAAGATGCGCGAGGCGGAAGCGGCCCCCCGCGCCGCGCCGGCATCGTCGGCCGCACCGGAGCCGGGAGGCATCTCACCGGCCGAACGGTCCGCCCAAGCCGCCGAACAGCAGGTCAGGCTGCAGAGATTCCGCGTGATCTTCGCCCTGCTCACCGTTCTCTTCACGGCCATCATGGTCGTCATCGCCGTCATCTCCATGCGCTCCTCCGAAAAGGACGCGCCGCCCGCCGATGCTGCACCGGCCGCCGACACCGCGACGGCAGGCAACACCACACTGGACACCGCAGGCCAACCAGAGTAGCGACACCGCGCCTCGAGGCGCACCTTGCCCGTAACGTCCCAGCCCGCCCGACGCGGTTCCCGGTGAGACGGACGATCGGCGTTGATTTTGCGGGAGCAGACTATGTCGGCGTGCGGTCACCACTTCGACCAAGTGTGGTCTGTTATGGCTGAGCGCGGCGATCGGTCATCGAACGTTTTAACAGAACGTATAGGGCGGCATGGCGAGTGTCGTCGTCGAGGTTTTCATCGGCGCGGATGTGGTCGGCGACGTCCAGCGGGTCGCCGAGATCCGCCAGGAGGCGCTCGACGAGGGGCTCTGCGTCGCGGCGGAGTTTCCTGGCCGCTTGGATCTGCTGCCAGCGCTCGGCCATCGGGACGGAGTCCCAGATGCACACGGTGCCGTCTCCGGAGCCGGAGGTGAGCATGGTGCCGTCGGGGCTGAAGCAGACCGAGTGCACGTAGCTCTCGTGTCCGCGCAACACAGCGACCTGGTCGAAGGTCTCCGCGTCCCAGAGCCTGATGGTCTCATCGTTGCCG
>CP070685.1:872428-876420 GCA_020352895.1 Phycisphaerales bacterium | reverse complement strand
TCTTCCGTGACGTTGTGATGGAACAGCGCGTCCATCGCACACTTGATCGGCGTCGTGTGCGTCCACGGGATCGCCTTCGGATCGCCCGTCGTCCCCGACGAAAACAAAATGTTCGTGTGATCCCCCGGCTCGCACGCGACGGATTCGAAGACATCATCCTGCGCCAGAAAGTCCCGCCAGAGGACGTCGCCCTCGCGCAACTCTACTGTGTCGGCCTCGCTCTCGTCGCAGCACAGCACGATCGCCGGAACCGGCCCCGCCTTCTTGACCTTCGAATAGATCTCGGTCCGCTTGCCTCGCCGAATGTAGTAGTCCGCCGTGAAGATCGCCTTGGCCTTGCTCAGACGCAGCCGCGTGGCGATCTCCTCCGGCGCGAAGCTGTCGGCAATCGAAACCACGCAGCAACCGGCCTTGATGATCCCCAGGTAGATCGCCACCGACTCGGCCGTCATGGCCATGTCTATCGCGATCGCATCGCCCGCGACGAAGCCGCGCTCGCACAGCCCGTTCGCCACCCGGTTGACCAGCCGCTCCAGGTCACCGTATGTCATCCGCCGCATCGGCTCGCCTTCGTCCTGGTGCACGATCGCCGTCTTATCCGCCGGCGCTCCGAAACAACTGTCTACGATGTTCATCGCGGCGCCCGGTAGCCACTCGGGCTGCGTCACCCCGGCATCGAGATTCACCATCGACTGCGGCCGCATCTTGAAGACCACGCCCAACTTGCCGACCACGCGTTCCCAGAACTCGCTCCGCTCGCGCGTGGACCAGGCGTGCAGATCCCGGTACTCCGTGAAACCCATCTCCTCCATAAATCGCCCGACGTGGGTGACGGCCACCGACGCCCGCGACGGCGACCACGCCGGCGGTGGGCCATGACATGTATCCCATTCCTTGCAGGCCAGCTCGTAGACCGCCCGGCAGACGTCGAAACCCGCGCCGCGCTCCAGCAGCATCCCGCTGAGCCGCTGCCACATCCGAGCCCACTCCTCCGGACGCCTCGCCCGCTCCGGATATTCCGCAACGACGCTCTCCACCGCCCGCGCAACGTCCCTGGCCTCATCCTCTGAAACGCCGAGTTGCCGAAGCTGATCTGGTTCCAGCGCGGACATGAGCTCTTGGCTTCCCTGCGGCCATCTGGCCTCGAACGCCTGCCGCGTCCGGCCCGGCCGCGCAGAGAATCATAGGCCTCTTGTTCCCCACGAGCCAGAGCCCCCCGCCGCCCGTGCCATCGGCACGCCCCCGACTGCCTTCGCACACGATCGGTGTGCCACACCGCAGCACCATCACGCGGTCATGGATTCGGACGCTCTATTACGTGAGTCCGCCGCATTGGTCGGCGTGGCGCGCGTACTGCTACTCTTGTCGGGGGATGGAGGCAGCCATGAGCCTTGGACTTTCTTTGCCCCCCCAGCTTCTGAACCTTCAACAGCAGAGCCTCGAGGCCTTCGCAGCCGTTCGTGAGCGACACCAGTCCCTGCCCGCGAGCGAACGCCAGCGGACCACCCTTGATGAAGTCTGGTCCGCGCTCGCCCATCTGCGGTTCCAGGGTTTCCTGGTCCCGGAGCGTTACGGCGGCACCGACGCGGGCCTCCTCGCCTCCGTGCTGGTGATGGAAGAACTGGCCGCCCAAGGCCTCCACAGCTTCAGACCCATCCTCCTCGCCATGGGCTCGGCCGCCATCACCCAATTCGGCGCGGAACCGCTCAAGCAAGACGTCCTGCCGAGGATCGCCCGCGGTGATCTGAAGCTCGCCATCGCCTCCACCGAGGCCGAGGCCGGCTTCAACGTGCTCAACACCAGGACCTTCGCCCAGCGCCGCGACGACCAGTTCATCATCAACGGCTCGAAGATTTACGTCTCCGGCGTCGACGTGGCCGATTACATGCTGTTGGTTACGCGCACCATGACACGCGAGGAGTGTGATCAACGAGGTTTGCCCAAGACCGCAGGGATTTCCCTCCTGCTCGTCGAGACCAGTGCGGACGGCGTCCAGCGGACACGAGTGCCCTCACGAGGTGAAGGCGCCCTCACCCAGTTCGCCCTGACCCTCGAGGACCTCCGCGTGCCCGTCAGTCGGCTCGTCGGCGACGAACACAGCGGCGCCAAGCCCATGTTCCACATGTTCAATCCCGAGCGCACGCTGGCCTCCGCCATGGCCTTGGGCATGAGCCGATACTGTCTGGACCTCGCCCGTCAGCACGCTTGCACACGAAAGGTGTTCGGCCGGACACCGATTGGCGCCTACCAGTCAATTCAGCATCCCCTGGCCGACATTGCCATTCGCCAGCAGGCGGTCCGCCTCATGACCTATCGTGCGGCCGGGCTGTTCGACCAGGGTGCCCCGGCGGGTGATCTGGCCGAATCGGCCAACGCCGCCAAGTACCTCGCCGCCGAGCTGGCCGTGCGCTCGGTGGACGCCGCCATCGACACCTTCGGCGGCAAGGGCTTCGACGAGGATCACGGCATCATCCATCTTTGGGAGGCCGCCCGCCTGTTGAAGACGGCCCCCATCAGCGACGCCCTCATTCTCAATCAAACCGCCGAACGCTGCCTCGGACTCCCGCGCTCCTACTAGCGGCGTCGACTCCGACTAGCGTGAGAGACATCCAAGGCATGTCAACCGCAATCCGTACGCTCAACGGCGATGACGCCGAAGTCGCTCTAACCGGTAAGGTACGCGAGAGATGGCAGGGCGCAGCTCGAATGGGCATCTACATAGAGGCGACCAAGTGCGTGGCAGCGCCAACGGTCCCCCACCACCGCGCCGGACTTTCTGCCCAGCCTCTGCCGCCGCCGACCGCTTGGGCTTATCCCCCGGCCTGCACGGTTACCACCGGTAGCCCCCCGACAGCCTCCGTGGCCTGCAGTGAGAATAGGTACGTAATCAACGCAAACGTGCGCTTGGAATCCGCATCATTGTTGGCGATGTAGAACCAGTAACCGTTGTAACACACCTGTACGAAAGCATTACGCGCGGGAAGCCGCCCATGCCTGATGTTCAGCCAGTGCCTCGACTCCTCCTCTCCGGCCAGCCACTCGGTCGATGGTGAGACCTGTCCGTCTCTGAGGTGCGCCTCCGGCGGCGTGAAATGCTGCGAAAGCGTGAACAGTATCGCATACAGCGACCGGGTCTGCATGGCCAACTCATCGCGCGATCGCCGCACGGCCGTCGCCGTTAACCGGATTCGTTGAGCCTGCTCCGTCAGACCCAACATCCTGCCGAGCTCCACCGACTCCTCTGTCAATGCGACTCGCGGCCGGTACAGATAAACCGCTCTCTCGTCGCGCGACACTTCGATGCCGACGACAAGCCGTCCCTGATCCTGCAACTTCTTGAGCAACCGCATCAGCCGAATGAACCGCGGAACCTCCTCCTCTTTGCCGCCTCGGTCTCCGCCTTCGGTCACCGCGCTGTCATCGGCACCCCCGCCCGCGACCGGGGGCGGCACGGCCAGGACCATGTCAGCCTCCCCGTCGTCCGCCGCCTGGACGCCGGGCTGCTCCTCGCCGCTCGTTTCGCGCTCACCGCCCTCCTCGCCCTCGGCTTCCTCTCCTTCACCCTCCATCCTCTCCTCAGCCTCTGGCATCTCCTCAGCCTCCTCCTCTTCTTCGGGTGGCGCCGGCAAAGCCTCCTGCTCCTTCACCGGTGCGTTCTGAATACCGTTGATCTGCTGAACACAGCAGGCCAGAATCCGATCGATGCCCCATCCCGATTGCATGAGATAGATGAGCGTCAGCGGTTGAATCGGAGTCATCACACGCGTCGCGAACTCCCCGCCTTGCAGAGGTCGGTACGTGATCGTCGGACGATCCGCATACTGCAGATTCGCGCCCCAGGCATCCTGCGAACTCGGATCACTATCGACGTTATACACCGCACGCAACGCCGGATTGGACCACGTATTCAGGTTGTTCTCCCAACCAGAGACCTCCCCGGTGGCCTGCAGCGTGTACTGGCTGAGCACCGAGGCCAATTCCATGAAGTAAAT
>CP070685.1:868278-872328 GCA_020352895.1 Phycisphaerales bacterium | reverse complement strand
CTTCGACAAGAAGACTGGCAAAGTGCTCTGGAAGCGCGATCTTGTCGCCGACTTCGGAGCTCCCCTCCTCAACTACGGCTACGGGGGCAGTCCCATCGTCTACGGCAATACCATCATTCTGTCGGTCGGTCGCACACAGGAGGGACAGCGGGGCTCCCGGCAACTGGACGAGGAAGCAAAGAAGGAAGCGGAGGCCGAGCCGAAAGACCAGACGCTGGTGGCCTTCGAGCAAGCGACCGGCCGCGTCGTGTGGAAACAGCATGATTACCCTGTCTCATATCCCTCGCCGATCCTGATCAACTTCGACGGAACCCAGCAACTCGTCGCGCTCATGGCTCAGGAGATCATCGGCGTCAATCCCGACGACGGGCAGCTCCTCTGGCACCATGCGTTCACTCCCAACGGCAACACCATTTCCAGCCCCGTCTGGGACGGCAAAGACCTGCTATTTTTCTCCTCGGCGTATGAATGCGGCAGTCGGGCCCTCCGGCTCGTCAACAAAGAAGGCAAGACCGTGCCCGAGGAACTCTGGTACAGTCGTAAGCTGCGAATTCACCACGGCAACGCGATTCACCTGGGCGATACCGTCTATGCCTCCAGCGGCGACTTCGGCCCGGCCTTCCTGATGGCCATGAATCTGGAGACCGGCAAACGCCTCTGGCTTGAGCGCGGCTTCGGAAAGTCGAATTTCATTTACGCTGACGGCAAGATGATCATCCTCGACGAGGACGGCCAGCTCGCCCTCGCCACCGTCTCACCCGAGGGCATCACCATTCACGCCAAGTGCAAGGTCGCCGAGCCGTACGCCTGGGCCGCACCGACGCTAGTGGGCAAGACGCTTTATGTGCGCGACCGTAAACACATCATTGCCCTGGATCTGGGCTAGGAGACGAGACGCGGTACTGTACGTGAGGGAATGGAAACATGCGAGTGAACATGCCACGCTTCTCTGTAGCAGCCTCCCTGAGCCTCGCGGCATTCGCCGCCCCGGCGTACGCCCAGTGGCTACAGTTCGGCGGACCGAATCGTAACTTCATGGTGCAGACATCCGACCTTGCCGACGCCTGGCCCGAGGACGGACCGCAAAAGCTATGGCACCGTAGACTGGGCGACGGCTACTCGACCATACTCGTCGACGATGGGCTGCTTTACACGATGTACCGCATCGACGACGAAGAGTTCACGGTCGCCCTCGATGCCAAGACAGGCAAGACGGTTTGGCAGCATGGCAATCCGTCCCCCTACACGGACGTAATGATGCAGTTTGGCCCAGGCCCACACTCCACACCGCTCGTCGTCGGCGACCGCCTGTTCAGCGTCGGCACCAACGTCGTGCTGCACTGCTTCGAGAAGAAAACCGGCAAGGTACTCTGGAAGCACGACCTGGTCGCTGAGTTCGGGGCTTATATCCCGGCATACGGCTACGCCAACAGCCCCATTGCCTATGACAACCTGGTCATCCTCCCGGCCGACTACCCCCGCCCCGAGCACTACACCGGCGGTCTGCCTCGGCAAAAGAAAAAGGAGGGCGTCGAGCAAGAGCCGCAGTCGCTCATCGCCTTCGACCAGGCCACCGGAGAGGTCGTCTGGAAGAAGCACGATTTCCAGACCGACTACTCCAGCCCGATCCTCGTCAACTTCCGAGGCCAGGACCAGCTCGTCCTGCTCATGCACAACGAGATCATGGGTGTCAATCCGGCCGGCGGCGGGCTGCTGTGGCACCTGCCGGTCAGGCCGGTCCCCGACGAGAACATCGGCATGCCACTCTGGCTCGGCGACGGCCTGCTGTTCTGCTCGGCGGCCTACAATTCGGGCAGTCGTGTCATTAAGCTGACTCGCCACGGCGACCACACGGTCGCCGAGCAGCTCTGGTACAGCCGTAAGCTTCGCATCATGCACGGCAACGCCGTCCGCGTGGGCGATTACGTGTATGGCTCCAGCGGCGACTTCGGCCCCTGCTTCATGGTGTGCATGAACATCCGCACCGGCAAGCGTGCCTGGCTCGAGCGTGGCTTCGCCAAGGCCATCTGCCTCTACGCTGATAACAAGCTGATCATCCTCGACGAGAACGGCCAGCTCGGCCTGGCCAAGGTCTCGCCCGAGGGCATGGAGGTTCTGGCCCGGTGCACTGTCGCTGAACGCCTGGCCTGGGCCGCGCCCACGCTGGTGGGCAAAACACTCTACGTCCGTGACCGCAAGCACATCATGGCGCTCGATTTGGGGTGACAGGCCGAAGAAGTGAGCCCGGCGAACGTCCGGCCTGCCTTCATCCGGCGGCCACGGCGTCTGGCAAGTGTGCCGGCTGCGCCAGCACACGACGGGCGCGCTCCAGCGCTGCCACCGTGAAGATCACGGGATAGAGGCACTCGAAGTACCACAGCTTGGCGAAATACAGGCCGATGGGAGCCGGATCGAATTGGGTCCCGCCGGCGGTGCGCTCGGCCAGCCAAGCAGTGCCGCGCCCGAGAGCATCGAGCACCTGCCCAAAGTCGGCGTGGCCCGATTCGGCGCAGGCACAACAGTCGGCCAACGCTTCCACCGCTAGGGCGGTTTCCTCGATCGTCGCATCAACGCCTGCCGCTCCACCCCATCCCCCACACTTATTCTGGGCATGCAACACCCACTCGATGGCTCGCTGCCGCGCACGCGACCAAGCTTGCCCCGGGCCACTGGCCGGCAGCACGCCCGATCCGGCACGTAGTACTCGCGTGGTTCCGTACAAGGGGTTCTCCTGATCGGGCGCGTGCTGATTGCCGAACCACAACGGCACCCAGGTCCCATCCGCACGCTGCGCCCGCACCAGATACCTGACCGCCCGCGCCGCGGCATGGACCACGCGCGCTCGCAATTCACGCCCTACATGCGGCTGCCAAGCCCTCCAGGCACGCAAGGCGTGCGCCGTCAAGTCCGGACAGCTCCGATCAAACGGCAGCCTGCCCCATCCTTTGCAGAACGTCGGTATGCCGCCGTCGCGGTTCTGCAAGTCGAGAAGCCATCGTACGCCCGCTTCTCCGGCCTGCTTTATCTTCCCGGTTAGCAGACCGCCGTCTTTCTCTGCGGTCGCCAATCTTCGCAAGGCGAGCAACGCGCCGGCCGTGTCGTCCGCGTCGGGCACACCACCGGCCAAGTCCGTCCAGCCCCAACCTCCCGGTGCGGCGTGCGTGTAGGGATGCTCCACGCGATGCTGCTGATCCAGCAGCCACTCGATCAAACCAGCCCGCTTGTCAACCGAGAGGACACTACCAGCAGCGTTTCCCTCCGCTAACGCATTGACTGACAACGTCGTGAGCCACGTCGCCAGGTTCGAGTCGATCGGCCAGCTTCCGTCCGAGCGCGCCGCCCCGATCAAGAAGGCCGCCCCTTTGCGCGTCACTGCATGATCCGCCCTTCCGATCGAGGCAAGACTCATCACCACGAAACTGGTCAACGGAATGGCTTCGATGAAACCGCCCGAGTCCGGCTGAATCGCCTCCAGGACTTTCAGGGTCCGCTCGCGCACCATGGCCCGCAGACAGCTTGTCAGAGGATTGCGCGTAGGCCGATGATGGTGCCGAGCCTGGCCGATGGCAATCAGCGCCGGCATCGCGTAGCTGACCACCGGCAGTCCCATCCACCGAAACAATCGGTGCGGAAGCGCGGCCAACTCGAATGGTAGCGGCGGAACGCGCCCCCAGGCGAAGCGCCGCCGCCCGAAACTGCCAGAGAGCGCGCACATGGTCAGAATCGGCACGGAGAAGGTGCGATCCTTTCCGTATCGGTCTGAAATCGCCGATGCCAGCCGAGAGGCATCTACACCGCCAGCCCGCGCCGACAACCAGCTCTCCGTCCCTTCTATTGCCGCTGGATACAGCCGTGCCGCAGACGCGTCCGTACTTAGCGCCGCCCAGCATAATGTCGTCGTGCTGATGTTGCTGGGGCTGTCAACCGTGTCGCCCCAGCCGCCATCGGCATTCTGATGCTCGGCCAGCCAGGCCATTCCCCTCCGTATCAGGCTCGACAAATCGCAAGCGGAACCTGCGCGCCTGCCAAAGCCATTCCGGAGAAGCAAGC
>CP070685.1:864096-868178 GCA_020352895.1 Phycisphaerales bacterium | reverse complement strand
TGAGCAGCTCGCGATGCCGCCACAGTTCGGGCAGGTCGATCGCCGCCCAGCCGCGCCGCGCGCGGATATGCGTGGAATCGACGGCACGGTCACGCCCCGGTGACGGCCCTTCGCGGTCGTGGCGCAGGGTAGCGGACGCGCCGAGGACATCCTCCACGCTGAGGCCGGGCCGGCCAGGGCCGTCCATCAGTGCGGCGCCGGCAGGTGCTGGGGGTTCGTCGGGCACTGTTTGACTCTGCCTCACTCGTGTGCACGGTCGATGGTCCGGGCCATGGCAGACGCTCCGCGCCAGTTGCCTGAGGGCGCACCCGGACCGCAACGTTGTTATCGGTCAGGGTCAGGGACGGATGAAGCTATGAACGGACGGCGTTATCGGCCCACCGCTACGGTTGCTTGGCGTTCTCCGGCGGAGGAGTCGTGCTTCTATCGGACCGCTGGGCGCATCACTTCTGCGCCTTCTTGAAGTCGCTGATGAAGCGTTCGAGGCCGATGTCGGTCAGGGGGTGGTTGAGCATCTTCTCGAAGACGTTATAGGGCATGGTGGCGACGTCGGCCCCGGCCATGGCTGCCTGGACCACGTGCAGCGGGTGGCGCAGGCTGGCGGCCAGAATCTGCGTGTCGAATCCGTAGTTGTCGTAGATCTGGCGGATGATGGGAATCAGGTCCATGCCGTCGTGACCAATGTCGTCGAGCCGGCCGAGGAACGGCGAGCAATAGGTGGCCCCAGCTTTGGCGATGCACAGGGCCTGATTGGGCTGGAAGCACAGAGTCATGTTGATGGCGACGCCCCTCTCGCGGAGTTGCACGCAGGCCTTGAGCCCGTCAGGAATCGTCGGCAGCTTGATGACCACGTTCTCCGCGATTTTGGACAGGGCCAGGGCTTCCTCGACCATGCCGGCGGTCTCGGTGGAGAGCACCTCCGCGCTTACCGGGCCGGACGTGATCCTGCATATTTCGCCGACCAGTGTCTTGAAGTCCATGTTCTCGCGGGCGACGAGGCTGGGGTTAGTAGTCACTCCATCGAGCAGTCCCATGTCATGGGCGGCGCGGATCTGCTCCAGATTGGCGGTATCGAGGAAGAATTTCATGGCTTACACCTGCTTACGCGTGGCCCTCGTGGAACCCTGCGCTCCGCGCCGAGCCGAGTGGAGTGTAGGCGAATCGGCTCCCCGGGAAAAGCCCCACGCGCCGCCGCGACTGACGAATTCACCGGCTGCTTACCGCCAGCACTTCGAACCCGGTTGGCTGCCGCGCGTGCCACCGGGTCCGCACGAATCACGATGGCTGGAGCTGGCGTTATCGGCTGAGCGCCTCTGGGGTCGACTGCTTCGCCGGCACGCCGATCCGTCTTGATTCGTTGAAGACCCACCGATATCCTGACGATTCACCTGCCAATCAGCGGTGCGACGTTCCTGGGGGAAGGTCATCTTCCTCCGCAACGTTTTGGCCGCGGGTCGCTAGGGCAGGGCGGTGGCTCTCCAGGGTCCATTCCGGGTCTTGCTTACCAGGATGTGAAGGAACCGGTGTGTGAGCGACGACGACCTGATCTTTGCGGAGCATGCCTGGTCGAGCCGCGGCGGCCGCCGGTTTCTCGTGTACGATTCATGGCCCATACCGCGAGCCAGCTTCAGCCGAGAAGGCGTCCGCCGAGTCCTGAAGCAGTACGGGGCGTGGGGCGCCATCTGGAGCTACGACTGGGATTGCGGCGAAGAGGGCCCCTGGTACTGGATCGTCTGCGACGATCACGAATACGATCTGGAGAACTTCAAGAGCCGCAATACCCGCAAGCTGATTCGCCGCGGGCTCAACCGCACCACCGTGCGGCGCGTGGAGCCGAAGTGGCTGGCCGAGAACGGCTTTCCCTGCTACCGCCAGGCCCTCACCCGATACACCGACCACAACGTGTGGGACGCAGATCGCTTCAAGAAATACGTCCTCGGCCTCGGTGAGCGATCCGACGTCGAGATGTACGGTGCATTCGTCGAGGAGAAGTTGGTGGCTTACGCCATCCTGGCCGTCATGGGGCAGACGGCCGTCTGGCGCGTAGGCAAGTTTGACCCGGCCTACTCTTCGGCCTGCCCCATGTACGCCCTGTTCTATACGCTGACCGTCGATTACCTGAGGGAACGGGGCCTCGAGGAGATTACTGGTGGCGCGCGGCCTCTGCTCCACGGCACGGAGATCGGCCAATTCAGCGACCGGATGGGTTGGCGCAAGGCCTACTGCCGCCTGGACATGTGCTGCACGTGGCGATTGGCCCTGCTGCTGTGGGCGGCTCGGACTTCTCGCGGTCTGCTTAAGCGGTTGCTGTCCGGGCACCAATTCGCCCGACTGGAGGCCATGTTGCTCGCCCAGGACATCGCCCGCCAGACCTCGCCGGCATGACGGCTGGCGGACGTCGCCGCAATGCGGCAGGACTTGGCGTGCGATGCGCGATCTTCGCGCAGGTCGGGCGGTAAGTGCCCAAACATGCTGTGACAGGATTGGCGACTCCGGAATGATCGGTTCAATGCTGTCGGCAGACTACTTCACATTCCGGCCCGCGGGTCTCTATGATACGCTGGACTGCCGGCCGACCGGATGCGATTGGCGGTCACACCGTCGCGTCGACAGCTCTGCGATTGCCCTGGCTCTCGAACAGTGGGACCAACATAGCGCCATGACAGGGAGGCTTCCGAAGTGATCAAATACTGGACCAGAATGGTGCTGCGACGTTTCTACCGGCGGCGCCAAATGGCCTTCTTCGCATGGGATGTGGACGTCACCGGGCCGGGTAAGCTGGACCCCGAAATCCGCGAGTTGGACGTAGGGCCGAGGTTCAATGAAGAAGGTCCCCGCGTGTTCCCGCCCCATGTCTGGCAGGGCGGGTACGGCCTGATGATGATTCGCATGCGGCGCGGCCAAGCCCGAGCTTACGTCCTGAATACCGACGGAGCCCCTGTCGGCTACTGCTTCACGCAGGACTGGGGCCTGTTCGAACGATCGATGGGCTTCCTAGGTGAATCCCGCCTAATGCTCGGGCCGGGATGGACGGATCCGGCCTACCGGGGGCGGGGTTTCTTCGGCCGGATGATGAATCACGCCGTCTACGCGGAGGCCCAGCGGGGCTATCCCCGGCTCTACGGCGTCGCTCTGGTCTCCAACACGCCGTCCCGCAAAGGCATCGAACGCACAGGGGCGATCTGCCTCGGGTGCCACGAGGTGCGAGAATATCTGTGGGGTCTGTTCAACACCTACAAGGCCCTAACTCACCTGCCTGCGCGCGTGGACACGCCCAAGCACAAGCCCGCCTGAGGCCTGCAGCGGTCTGTACGGGGCCTCGGTGGCCAATCCCGGCTGGAGGGACCGGGTTTTCGCCCATGCCGTCGTCCGGATTGCAGGCTGGCACTTGCTCAGTAGAATGTAAGGCTGGCTGGAGATTTATCACTTCAGGTTTGGACCGGCGTGATGACCACCTGTCTGTCCAACGACGAGCTTGTCGGTCTCGTCGCGGATTCCCTGCCCCAGGAGCGCTGCACCCAGGCTGAGGCACATCTGGCCGAGTGTGAATCCTGCCGTCGCAGGCTCGAGGAGCTTTGTCGGCGGCAGCTCGCGGCGCATGAAGCGGAGGACCCGGATCATGCCTCTTCCCGGCCGGGCAGTGCCGTCGAGACCGTGGCCACGCCACGCTCGCCGTCCTCGCTCGAAGAAACCGAGTTCGCCGCCGGGCCGACGGGGCCGCCCAGGGATTCCATCGAGGGCTACGAGATTCTGTCCGAGGTTCACCGCGGGGGACAGGGTGTGGTCTACAAGGCCGTTCAGAAGTCAACCAAGCGGACGGTGGCGGTCAAGGTGCTCTTGCAGGGGCCGTACGCTTCCGAACGGCAACGGCGCCGCTTCGAGCGCGAGATCGACCTGGCGGCCGGCCTGAAGCATCCCAACATCGTCACCGTATACGACAGCGGCGTTACGCGCGACGGACGCCACTACTGTGCCATGGAATACGTGCACGGTGAGCCGCTTGACGGTTATCTGCTCACCCACGATCTGGACATTGATGGTCGACTTAGCCTGTTCGCCAAGGTGGGCGCGGCCGTGTCCTA
>CP070685.1:859905-863996 GCA_020352895.1 Phycisphaerales bacterium | reverse complement strand
TCCACCGCACGCTCGACCTCTGGTCAGCCAACAAAACACCACGCTACGGTTTTCCACGCGAACCCGCTACAATCCCCCCATGCACGCGGTCGTCACAAATCGCCTGAGGAAGAGCTACGGCCACCACGAAGCACTGCGCGGCATTGACCTGCGCGTGCCGGCTGGTTCGCTGTACGGCTTTCTTGGACCCAACGGCGCAGGAAAGACGACGACCCTTCGCATTCTGATGGGCCTGCTCCGCGCATCGGGCGGCTCGGCCACCGTTCTCGATCAGGACTGCTGGCGCGACGGGGCAAGGCTCCGGCGTGACGTCGGCTATCTGCCGGGCGACATCCGGCTCTACGGCAACATGACCGGCCGGTCGACGCTCGCCTTTTTCGACTCGGCGCGAGGCACGCAGTCACGCGATCAGATCAACAGACTCGCCAAGGTCCTCGACCTCGACCTTGCCAAACGCGTCCGCGACTATTCCCGCGGCATGAAGCAGAAGCTCGGCCTCATCCAGGCGTTAATGCACCGGCCCGAGCTGCTCATCCTCGACGAGCCGACCACGGGCCTCGATCCCCTCATGCAAACCACGCTGCACGAGGAACTCCGCCATGCTGCCGACGAGGGCCGCACCGTCCTCTTCTCCAGCCACTCACTCGGCGAGGTCGAGCAGCTCTGTAACATGGTGGGCATCCTCCGCGAGGGCTTGCTCATCGAGCAGGCGAAGATCGAGACCCTGCGAGCCCGGGCCATCCGACGCGTCGAGATCGTCTTCACCGAATCCGGCAAAGCACACACGCTCCCCAAAGGTCTCCACGTGCTTCAGGAACACGACAGACGTCTCGAGGGAAGCTGGGTCGGCCCCGTCCAGGATCTGCTGAAATGGCTGGTGGAGACTTCGGTACGCGAAGTCATGATCACGCCGCCGGACTTGGAAGACCTCTTCCTGGCCTACTACGCCAATGGCACGCCGGGCACGGCAGAGGAGTCATCATGAACGTGGCCATCGTGCGCAAGACCATCAGCGACGCCCTGCCCCTGCTGCTGATCATGTGCCTGGCCATCTTCGCGCTGGAGCTACTCATCGTCGGCGCAATGAGCCAGTTCGCCGAGGAGTTCTCCGACATCATCCTCGCCAAACCCCTCTTCCAGCGATTCGCCCGCCTCCTGGTCGGGGCCGATCTCTCCGCCGACCTCTCCCCGACAACTCTGGTCACCATCGGCTACGCCCATCCATTGCTGTATGCGTTCACTTGGACCTTCCTGCTGGCGACGTGCACGCGCGTGCTGGCGGGCGAGATCGAGCGGGGCACCGCCGACCTCCTGCTGGGCCTGCCCCTCTCTCGTGCGACGATCTACGTGAGCATCTCGGTCGTTTGCCTCCTGGCCGGTTTGCCGATTGGCACCACCGTCTTGTTCGGCACCTGGGTGGGCGAGACGGCCTTTTCCATGTGGGAGCCGCTCGACCTGGCCGGGCTGGCGGTGGTCACGGTCAACATGTTCGCCCTGTACCTGGCCATCGGGAGCGGAACGCTCTTCGCGGCCAGCCTGGCCTCACGACGCGGCCCGGCCATCGCCGCCGTCCTCGCCATTCTGCTCGGCTCATTCCTGCTCAGCTTCCTGGGCCAATTCTGGGCGTTCTTCGAGCGGATCAATTTCCTCAGCATCCTCCACTACTACCAGCCCCTTCCCATCATCCGGGCAGAAGCCTGGCCCTGGGGGCATCTCGTGGTGCTGCTTTCCATTGCGGCCGCCTTTTGGCTTCTGGGCCTGTGGCGGTTCACACGCCGCGACATCCCCGCTGCCTGAACGCGCCCCCCAAAACGTGTCCGGGTCCCCAACGCGCCGATGCGCTCTTGGCCCCACAGGGGCCGAGGTCCCTAGCCCCGGCCGTGAGCCCGGGGTGGGCCGTTGTCCCATATACGCCAGAGCCCCGGAGGGGCGAGAGACGGTACCAGGCAGAGCGTACCCCTCCGATGCCCCATGGACCCGCCATCCGTCTCGCGATGGCCCCGCTCGCAAGCCGCATCTGGCATGACCCTTGCAGGATGCAGATTCTTTTTGGCGCCCGTAACGGGGTGGCACCGATCCCGACGCGCGTCGGGATTTGTCGGTGCGCTTAGAGCGTTGCCGAGCAGCATGCGAAGTCCCAGTGCATCAGGATGTGTGTCATTCAGGATGGCCCCGATCCAGGGCCAAGAACTTATCTGCACCTATTCTTCCAACCCGGCACGACCACAGGCTGGCAGTGAGTCATCCGGCTGCTATCATCCCTCGCTCGCCGCCCGGTGAACCGTTGAAGAGAGGCATGAGCACTACGAGCAAAAACCTATGATCGCCATCCGACACGAGGACAAGAGCAAGTGGGAGACCCGTGTGCCGCTGATCCCCGAGGACCTGAAACGGCTGACCAGGGAGCACGGTACCCGGTTCAAGGTCGAGACCTCGCCCAACAGAGTCTTCCCCGACGCCGCATTTACCGAGGCCGGAGCGACCGTCGACGACGACCTCAGCGATTGCCCCATCATCATGGGCGTGAAGGAGATCCCGGCTAAGAAGCTCCTCCCGGGAAAGACCTACGTCTTTTTCTCCCACGTAATCAAGGGCCAATCCTACAACATGCCGATGCTCCGCCGCCTGATGGAGCTCAAGTGCAACCTGATAGACTATGAACGGATCACCGACGACAAGGGCCGGCGGCTGGTCTTCTTCGGCCGGTTCGCGGGCCTTGCGGGGATGATCGATACGCTCTGGGCCCTCGGCCGGCGGCTGGAGCACGAAGGCTTCGACACGCCCTTCTCCACCATCAAGCAGGCCTACCAGTATAGTTCGCTGGCGGAGGCCCGAGCCGATGTCGCCAAAGTCGGTGAGCAGATCAAAAACGCCGGCCTGCCCGACGCCTGCTGCCCATTGGTCTGCGGCTTCGCCGGCTATGGCCAGGTATCCAAAGGAGCTCAGGAGATCTTCGACCTGCTGCCGGTCAAGGAGGTGCCGCCTGCCGATCTGGCCTCCATCCCTTCCGACCGCAACGTCTGCTTCAAGGCCGAGTTCTACGAGAAGCACATGGTCGAGCGGATCGACCCCTCCGCCCCCTTCGATCTTCAGGAATACTACGATCATCCGGACCGCTACCGCGGCGTCTTCCCGGCCTATCTGCCTCATCTAAGTGTCGTAGTCACTGGGATTTATTGGGAGCTCAAGTACCCGCGGCTGGTGACCTTGGAGGCCCTGCGGGAGCTGTTCGGACACGGCGAGAAGCCGCGTTTGAGGATCATCGGCGACCTATCCTGCGATATCGATGGCTCGAACCAGGCCACAGTCCGCACGACCGAGCCCGACAATTCCGTCTACGTCTACGAACCGGGAACGGGCCAGACCATCGACGGGGTCGCCGGTGACGGGCCCGTGGTCCTGGCTATCGATCATCTGCCCTGCGAGCTGCCGGCCGATGCCTCGACCCACTTCAGCCGGTCGCTGAGCCCGTTCATCCCCGGCCTGGCCACGGCCGACTTCGGCAAGCCTCTGGACGACAGCGGGCTTCCCCCCGAACTGATCCGGGCCACCATCCTCCATCATGGTGAGCTCACCCCACCCTACCGCTACCTGGAGAAATTCCTCAAGTAACCCCCGCTCCAGTCTCCCCAAAGCAACCTTTAGCCCTCTGCACCGCAGGCTCCCCGCGCCCCGGGAGCGCGGGCTTCCAGCTCACCCTGGAGCGCGGGCTTCCAGCCCGCACACACCCCCACCCCGCCCGGAGCGTAAGCTTCCAGCCTGCCCTCCCCTCTTCCATTCGACATTCGCCATTCGCCATTCGCCATTCGGCGTTCGGCGTTCGGCGTTCGCCATTCGACATTCCCCATTCCCCATTCCCCATCCCCTCCTGGAATGAATTATGCTAGCCCCTTCCCAAAAGCTGTGACGGCCGTTGTTCTCGACCCCATTGAGGAGTTGTTCGAATGAAGAAGGTACTGGTACTTGGAGCCGGGCTGGTTTCCCGCCCCCTGGTGCGCTATCTGCTTGACCAGCCGGATTTCAACGTCACGGTCGCCAGCCGGACCGTCAGCAAGGCCGAGAAGCTGATCGACGGCCACCCCAAGGGAACG
>CP070685.1:855610-859805 GCA_020352895.1 Phycisphaerales bacterium | reverse complement strand
CGACTCCCCTTCGTTTTGCTGGCCGACACAGATGGTTCGATGCGGAGGGCCTACGGCGTGCCGACTACTCTCGGCGTGATGCCTGGACGGGTAACGTACGTTATCGACAAACGGGGAGTTGTCCGGCACATTTTCGGCTCGCAATTCTCGGCGACTCGTCACGTGACCGAGGCGCTGAGCATGGTACATCAACTGGCGCATGGCTAACGCCGGCCCAGGGCCGACCCACGGATACGTGGTACATCACATGAAAATTGCCATTGTCGGAGCCGGCATCAGCGGCTTGCTTGCGGCCCGCCTGCTCGCGGATGACCACGACATCCATGTGTTCGAGGCGAACGACTATGCGGGCGGCCACACAAACACAGTCGCGCTGGAGGTTTTCGGGCAGCATTACGCCGTCGATACGGGCTTCATGGTCTTCAACGATCGCACGTACCCACACTTCGCTCAGATGTTGCGCTCTCTGGGTCTGGACGCGCGACAAAGCGACATGAGCTACAGCGTTCGGTGCGACAAGAGCGGGTTGGAATACCAGGGCAGTTCGCTCAACGGCCTGTTTGCCCAGCGTCGCAACCTGTTCCGTCCGTCATTCTACCATATGCTACTGGACATCCTGAGATTCAACCGCCGGTCACTACAGTTGCTGAAGCGGGACGACTACGGGCCAGAGTTGGGCGAGTACCTGACCCAAGGCGGCTATTGCCGCGAGTTCGTTGAGAACTACGTCGTTCCCATGGGGTCGGCCATCTGGTCGGCGCCCCCAAACCGGTTTCGGCGGTTCCCGGCGCGGTTCATCGTCAAGTTCTTCGACAATCATGGACTCCTCACCGTGCGCGGTCACCCGCAGTGGAAGACCGTGCGGGGAGGCGCGAGGCGTTACGTTAAGGCACTCACGCGACCCTTTGCAGATCGGATTCGGCTGAATTGCCCCGTCGTCTCGGTGCGGCGTTATTCGGATCGGGTGGCCGTCACCTGGCGCGACGGCGGCCCCGAGGATTTTGACGCCGTGGTGCTGGCGGCGCATGCCGACCAAGCGCTGGCGATCCTTTCGGATGCGACTGAGGCCGAACGGGAGATCCTTTCAGCCATCCCCTATCAGCAGAACGAGGCAGTCCTGCATGTCGATCCTTCGCTGCTGCCCCGGTGCCGTCGGGCCTGGGCCTCATGGAACTCCCATGTGCCAGCAGAGGAAGGCCGGCCTGTGATCCTGACCTACAACCTGAATCGTCTCCAGGGACACTGTTCGCCCGAACCGATCTGCGTCACACTCAACGCGACGGAGGCGATTGACCGGAATAAGATTCTGCGCCGAATCGTGTACCATCATCCCGTGTACAGCCGGGAAGCCTTGGCGGCCCAGAAGCGCTTCGGCGAGATCAACGGCAAGAACCGGACCTACTTCTGCGGCGCGTACTGGGGCTATGGCTTTCACGAAGACGGCGTCAAGAGCGCCTTGGCGGTCGGAGAGTGCTTCGGCAAGCGGATGGAATCATGCTTAGCTGCATCTACGAGGGACATGTCCGGCATCGCCGGTTGAGTCCGGCCGAGCACCGGTTCCGATATGGGCTGTTCCTCGTGTACCTGGACCTCGAGGAGTTGCCGTCGCTGTTCCAGCGTGGCGTCGGGCTGAGCCGCGCTCGGTTCTCGCCCGCGTCGTACTGCCGCCAGGACCACCTGGGAGACCCGGCGATCGCTCTGGCGGACTCCGTTCGCGGGCTCGTCAGGGACCGAACCGGATGGGCGTCGACCGGCCCTATCCGCCTGCTTACGTTGCCGCGTTGCTTCGGATACTACTTCAATCCGCTGAGCCTGTATTACTGCTTCGACATCACGGGAGACGTTGTGGAGGCCGTCGTGGCCGAGGTGACCAACACTCCGTGGCTGGAGCGGCACTGGTACGTGCTATGGGAGGGCAACCGCGTGGGCCGGCCCAGCCGACTGCGGTTCCGCCACGCCAAGGGCTTTCATGTGTCTCCGTTCATGGGAATGGACGCGGACTACGATTGGCGCCTGAGCCGTCCGGGACCGCGCTTGAGCGTGTGTATCGATAGCTCCAGATCGGGGCGGCGGTTCTTTGACGTGACCATGGTGCTGAGGCGGAGAGAGTTGAACCGACGGTCGATGGCCCGCGTGCTGCTACGCCATCCGTGGATGACCATGCGCGTGAGCCAGGCGATCTACTGGCAGGCGGCTCGGCTGTGGTGGAAGAATAGCCCGTTCTTTCCTCATCCGAAGCATCGCACTGCGCCCGCGGCTGAAGAACCATGAAGAGCACTCCGCTCGACGCTGAAAACAGGGCACGACCGACCAAGCGCCTCGACCACAAGATCCTTCGTAACATGGTGTGGCGGCGCCTGGCCAGCGTCGCCAACGGTCGGCTTGTGATCGAGGACGGCTTCGAGCGTCGGGCCTTCGGCTGCACCCGTCACGACGAGCCCACGGCCACGGTGCGGGTCCGCGATCCCCGGTTCTATCGTCACCTGGTCCTCGGCGGGAGCCTCGGCGCTGCGGAGGCGTACATCCGGGGGTACTGGGTCTGCGATGACCTGGTCAGCCTGGTGCGCATCTTCTGCCGGAATCCCGCGGCGTCCACCGAGATGGAGGCCGGCCCGGCACGGATGCTGGGCCCGTTGCGCAGGATCGCCCACCGGCCGAGGCGGAACACGATGTCGGGAAGCCGCCGAAACATTGCTGCACACTACGACCTCGGCAATGAGTTCTTCTCCCTGTTCTTGGATAAGACGATGGCCTATTCCTGCGCGATTTTTCCGCGGGCCGACAGCACGCTGTATGAGGCGTCCGTGGCGAAGTTCGATCGCGTCTGCCGGAAGCTGAAACTTACGGCGGGCGACCACGTCCTTGAGGTCGGGGCGGGCTGGGGCGGATTCGCAATCCACGCTGCGCAGCAGTACGGCAGCCATGTCACCACCACCACAATCTCACCGCGACAATACGAATTCACCCGCAGACAGGTCGAAGCAGCTGGCCTGGGAGAAAAGGTGACGGTGCTTTGCGAGGATTATCGCGCGCTTACAGGATCATACGACAAGCTTGTATCGATCGAGATGATCGAGGCCGTGGGGTACGAGTACTTGGATACGTACTTCCGTGTCTGCTCAGACTGCTTGAGGCCTCACGGCATGATGCTCCTACAGGCCATCGTAATCCCCGACCAGCGGTATGATCGTTACCGACGGTCGACGGACTTCATCCAGAAATACATCTTCCCCGGCGGCTGCCTCCCCTCGATCGGGGCAATCTGCCGGTCGCTGGCCCGTGTGACCGACCTGCGCCTGTTCCACATGGAGGATATCACGCCGCATTATGCGAAAACCCTCGCCCAATGGCGGCAGCTGTTCAGGGCGAACCTCGACCAGATCGGTAACCTGGGTTTTTCCGAGGAGTTCCTGCGCACCTGGGAATTCTACTTCTGTTATTGCGAAGGAGGCTTTCGCGAACGGGTGATCGGCGATGTGCAGATGCTGCTCACCAAGCCGGAGTGTCGGCGGGCGGCGATCGTGCCTCCACTCGAAGATTCATGACGGCGGCCACCGGCGGATCGAGGCACTTGATGGTCAGATGGAAACGGCTCCTGAACTTGATCAGTTTCCAAACCGGGTGGTTTGCCTGTGCCCTGGGCGCTGCCGGCGGGTGGTCGTTCGCAGGACCGGTCGCGGTAGCGGTTCTGCTCTGCCTCCAACTTCTGCTGGTCCCCGCTCCCGGCAGGTACGCCCGTTTTATCCTCGTCGCCGCGCTGCTGGGTTGGATTGTCGACAGCGCGCTGTACCGGGCGGGTGTGTTTTCGTTCCCCGAGGCAGGGTTCGTTTACTGGTTGTGCCCGATCTGGATGGTGGCTTTGTGGGCCAACTTCGCGGGGACGCTACACTTCTGCCTGGACTGGTTGCGCGGACACTACTGGTTGGCGTCCGTGCTGGGTGCGATCGGCGGGCCCCTCGCGTACTACGGCGGCCACCGCCTGGGCGCTCTGCAACTCGGCGGCAGCATCCCAATCACCCTCGCGATCATCGCAATCGAGTACGCCGTCGTGACGCCCAGCTTCGTCTTCCTGTCCGAAAGGCCTGGCCTCGACGGCCTGCGGCCGGCCACGGCGGAAAGCCAGGTTCTCGCACCGTAGACTCTGCCTGAGCTCGGGTACGATCATCATGTCTTATTTCGTTGCGGCGTCGCGTCT
>CP070685.1:851261-855510 GCA_020352895.1 Phycisphaerales bacterium | reverse complement strand
TTCGCGCGGCTGAACCTGACCTACACGGTGATGAGCAAGCGCAGGCTGCTGGAGCTGGTGCGGGAGAAGCGCGTGCGCGGCTGGGACGATCCGCGCATGCCGACCATCAGCGGGATGCGGCGGCGGGGCTACACGCCAGAAGCGATCCGCGAATTCTGCGACCGGATCGGTGTGGCCAAGTTCAACAGCACGGTGGACATCGCCCTGCTTGAGCACTGCCTGCGCGACGACCTGAACAAGCGGGCGCCGCGGGTGATGGGCGTGCTGCGGCCGTTGCGCATGGTCATCGAGAATTATCCCGAGGGTCAGGTCGAGGAGATGGAGGCGATCAACAACCCGGAGGACGCCGGCGCGGGTACGCGCAAGGTGCCGTTCGGCCGCGTGCTCTACATCGAGCGCGACGACTTCATGGAGGAGCCGCCAAAGAAGTTCTTCCGGCTGGCGCCGGGGCGCGAGGTGCGGCTCCGCTACGCGTACTATGTCACCTGCACCAGCGTCGTGAAAAACGGGCAGGGCGAAGTCATCGAGCTGCGGTGCACGTACGACCCGGCGACGCGCGGCGGGGACTCGCCGGACGGGCGCAAGGTCAAGGCGACGCTGCATTGGGTGTCGGCCGAGCACGCTCTGCCGGCGGAGGTGCGGCTGTACGACCACTTGTTCACCAGGGCCGACCCGGACGACGTGCTGGAGGGCCAGGACTACAAGGTGAGCCTGAACCCGGACTCGCTCCAGGTGCTGACCGGCTGCGTCGTTGAGCCATCGCTGGCCGGGGCAGCGCCCGGCACGCGATTCCAGTTCGAGCGGCAGGGGTATTTTTGCGTGGACCCGGACTCGGCCGGCGGCAGGCTCGTGTTCAACCGAACGGTGGGGCTGCGGGACACATGGGCCCGGATCGCCAAGGCCGAGCAGAAGACATAGCGTGGACTCCACTCAGCCCCTACAGCACCGAGGGCGTGCAGAAAGAGGCGAGCCATGACAGCGAGGAAACACAGGACGGCGAGCCTGGCCTTAGTGGTCCCGGCCGTCATCCTGTCGTACGGTTGCGCGCAACCGAGCGGGCAGCAGCCGATCGAGCAGGAAATGGTACTGATCCCCGGCGGCGAATTCACCATGGGCAAGGATGGCCAGGACGACGATTGTCCGGCCCATCGCGTTCAGCTCGATCCGTTCTACATAGACAAGTACGAGGTGACCAACGCTCAGTACATGCGGTTCATGCGAGAGACAGAAGCGCGCGTGCCGGAGTTCTGGGGCATGGACGAGTTTCGAAGCGGCCCGGACTGGCCGAACCATCCCGTCGTGGGCATCAGTTGGAAGGAGGCCACGCAGTACGCGGCATGGGCGGGCAAGAGGCTACCCACAGAAGCCGAGTGGGAATGTGCGGCCCGCGGCGGGCTGGCAGACGTGGATTTTCCGAACGGTCCCACGCTGACTCCGGAGGGCGCCAACTACTGGCTCTGGCCCAAGCTGCAGTCGAGCGGCAAGGGTCTGCTTGCGGTGGGGAGCTATCCGCCCAACGGCTACGGCCTGCACGACATGGCCGGCAACGTGGGCGAGTGGGTCCTTGATGTTTACGATCCGGACTACTACCGAACGGGCCCGACGAAGAGCCCGACCGGTCCCAAAAAGGGCAAGTTCCGCGTGATTCGCGGGGGCGGGTGGCACAGCGGCCCGACCTGCACGAGGGTCCATTTCCGTAACGCGCTTCGCGGGGTATGGCGCGACTTCAACCTGGGCTTTCGATGCGTGAGGGATGTCCCCGACGCGGCTTCTCAGGAAGAGGCGCTCAGCAGTCATGTCGCGTCGCAGGAAGGCAGCGCCTCGCATCCCGCCGGCAGGCGAGACAACGTTCCGTGACGACACCCCATGCTCGAAGATGACGACCGAATGCGAAAGCCGCGCAAGTCAATCGCAGCCCTGGCGAGTGTCTTTCTCTTGGCACTTTCTGTTCGATTCGGTTACCTCCATCAGATTCGGGACATCGGGTTTTTCGCGCAGCCGGTCTCGGACGGACTGATCTACGACCAGCGGGCGCAGGGCATCGCCGCCGGGAACTGGCTGGGGCCGGCGGACTTCGTGCATGCGCCGCTGTACGCGTACTTCATGGGCGTCATCTATGCGGTGTTTGGGCGCAGCCTGCTCGCGGTACGCGTCGTGCAGATCGTGCTCGGCGCGGGGGCGTGCGTGCTGGTCATGTTGGCGGCGCGGCGGTTCTTCGATCGTCGCACGGCGGTCGCGGCCGGGATCATACTGGCGCTATACCCCCCTGCCGTCTTCTTTGACGGGCTGATCCAGAAAACGAGCCTGTCGCTGTTTCTCAGCGCGTTGCTGCTGTGGCTGCTGGCGTTGTGTCGGGAGCGGGCGACGTGGTGGCGATGGGGATTGGCGGGGCTGGTGATGGGTCTGCTGGTGCTGACGCGGCAGAACGCGATGCTTCTGGCCCCCCTGCTGCTTGTGTGGCTGTGGATTGAATTTCGCCGGGCCGCGGTCGCGCGGCGGCGCGCGTGGACGGGCGCGGCCGTGATAGGGTCGGCCGTCGTGATGCTGCCATGGGCGGTGCGTAACAAGGCTGTAACCGGCGAGTTCGTGCTCACTACGCCGAACATGGGGCAGAACTTCGCCATGGGCAATCACCCGCAGGCGACCGGCACGTATCTGCCGTTCAAGCGCGGCCGATCAACCGCGGAATACGAACAGGGCGAATGGGTGCGCGAGGCCGAGAGAGCGACTGGCCGATCGATGTCGGCGAGAGAAGTCTCGGATCACTACTTTGATGCGGCGACCGAATGGATCCGCAATGACCCGGGCGCCTGGGTACGGCTTATGGGCAAGAAGACGCTGATGGTGTTCGGCGCGTACGAGGCGCCGGACACCGAGGACTATTACCTGTACACCGAGCGATCATGGCTGCTGCGATGGCTCGACACCTGTCTGCACTTCGGGGTGCTTGGACCGGTGGCCGTCATGGGGATCGTGCTGACCTGGTCGCGGCGGCGTGAGCAGTGGCTGCTCTACGGGTGGTTGTTCGTGACGGCCGTCGCCGTCGCGGCGTTCGTGGTCTTCGCCCGGTACCGGTTCCCACTGATTCCCGTAGCAGTCATGTTCGCTGCCGCTGGTGTCGTTGAGGCTGCGGCCCTCATCCGGCGGCTGGAGGGGCGGCGACTCGCGGGCCCGGCTGCCGCGCTGGTGGCGGCCGTCGTCGTCATGAACTGGCCGGTGCATCACCCGAGGCGCACCAACCCGACGTCGTACACCAACCACGGCGCGGCCCTGGCCGCGCAGGGACGGTACGAAGACGATCTTCGCGAACTGGACAGGGCGTTCGCGCTGGACCCGGACAACATCGACGCGCATCTGGCCGCGGGCAACACGCTGGTGCAACTCGGGCGGTTCGAGGAGGCCATGCGTCACTACGAGGAGGCCCGGCAAGGGGATCCCGACTATGGCGGCGCGTACCGCGGACTGGGCAATGCTTTGACGGGGCTGGGCCGTTTGGACGAGGCCGCGGCGCAGTACCGGCACGCGTTGGATCTGGACTCACGCGACGCGCGGGCTTTGTGTGGGCTGGCGACGGCGACGGCCAGGCAGGGTCGATTCGAGGAGGCGATCGAGCTGTTTGACCGTGCGGTGCAGATCGATGCCGCGTATCCGGAGGCATACCTGAACCTGGGCAACACCTACCTCTCGGAAGGTCGGCTCGAGCAAGCCGCCGCCGCGTACGAACAAGCCCTCAGGCACCGCCCCGACTTCGCTGACGCGCTGTACAACCTGGGGGTGGTCCAGTGGCGCCTCCGGCGTAGCAGCCGGGCGATCCCACTCCTCCGCCAAGCCCTGGAGTTCAAGCCGGATCACCGCGACGCCCGGGCGGCCTTAGTTACCGCCCTTGCGCAGGCCCAGCGTTGGGATGAAGCCATCCAGTGCGCCCGGAAGCTGCCCCCTGACGATCCGTCGCGGACGGAGATGCAGCGGCTGCTGGAGGCCACCCAAGCCGGGAACGTGAAGCCAGACTGATCTCGCACGGTCGTGGTCCGATAACGTGACGGTGAGCCGGGATTCCGCCGCGGGTGCAGGCTCCGTCAACCCCGGCGAGGCGTGTCCGCAGGACCACTGTTGGCCATTACGTCTCATAATAACGCAATTCTCGCCTGTCGGGCGTCGCGCAGCGTATTCGCTTTGCTGGAAAAATGAGGCACTTATCTCTGGACACGCAGCCCCATTCCTGCTAACGTAGGGTAGCAATTCAGGAGGG
>CP070685.1:846848-851161 GCA_020352895.1 Phycisphaerales bacterium | reverse complement strand
AAGGCCACGTCCGGCGCCCCCAACATGATCGGAAGCACGAAGTTGCCAAACACCGCCGGAATCGACGGAATGATGAACAGAAAGATCATCACCGCCCCGTGCAGCGTGAACATCTGGTTGTACGTGTCCGCGTCCATCACCGTCTTCTGCGGCGTGAGCAGCTCGGTGCGAATCAGAATCGCGAAGACGCCCCCCAGAAACAGGGCGGTCAGCACCGACACCAGATACATCACCCCGATCCGCTTGTGATCGAGCGTGAACAACCACGAGGCTATCCCGGTGCGATGCGTCAGGTAGTTGTCACCCATGACAGCCTCGGTTTACTCCTCCGACGGCCCGGCGTCGCCCGCCGAGTCGCTCAGGCTCTCCAGATACGCGATGATGGCCGTAATCTCCCGCTCCTTCAGCCGCCCCTGATACGTGGGCATGACCGACTCATATCCCGCGACCACCTGCCCCCCGGGATTCAGGATCGAATTGCGAATATAGTTCTCGTCCGCCTCAACGCTCGCCCCGTCAGCCAGGGCTCGGGACGCGCCGTACAAATTCAGAAACGAAGGCCCCGTCCCGGCCGCGCCGTCCACCGAGTGACACTGCACGCACCCCTTCTTGCGGTACAACTGCTCGCCCATCATCGCCGGTGTGGCCAGCCCCTCGACCTCCGGGTTTGTCGCGATGAACGCCGCCGGGTCTTTCATGTACTCGGCGTACTGCTCGTCGCTCAGCTTCTTCAGCGGGTCGGCGCTCTCCAGCCACGCCTCGAAATCCTCCGGCGCGTGCACGACCACCTTCGTGCTCATGTCCGAGTGCCCCGTCCCACAGTATTCCGCGCAGAACACCGTGTGCTCGCCCGGGTGCAGCGCGTTGAACCACATCCGGGTGTACCGCCCCGGCACCGCGTCCTTCTTCAGCCGGAACGCCGGTATGTAAAAACTGTGAATCACATCCAGCGATGTGAGCACCAGCTCCACATTCCGCTTCGCCGGAACGTGCAGCTCCGAATCGACGTGCCCGTTCGGATACGTGAACAGCCAGCTCCATTTCTGCCCCTCGACCACGATCTTGTACGCGTCGACCGGCGGCGTGGCCAGGGCCATGAAGCCCTTGAAGCCGGCGTAGAAGATCACGATCACCAGGATGAGCGGAATGATGGTCCAGGTCACCTCAAGGGCCGTGCTGTGTGTGGCCGTTTTCTCCGCCTTCCATCCCGTGCGCCGCCGGTACCGGATCACGAACAGCACCATCACGGCCACGATCAGCGCAAAGAAGAACACTGAGATCCACAGGATCAGCTTGAAGAGCAGGTCCACCTCGCCCGCCAGGCTCGTTCCCGGGATCGGCAGCCAGAATGACCCTTCCTGTTGCGCCAACATGTCCGGAACTAACGCCTCGCTTGCGGTCTTCTCAAGACTGATGACTGGTCGAAGCCCTCCGGCGGCGCCGCGCCTCGCGCACCCAGAATGGCACCAGCGACGTTCCCAATACCAACAAGGTCAACCCGCCGCCGACCCGCATGACGTTCAGGGCCGCCAGACCGTATCTCCCCTCCGAAGCATCGTACTGGTAGCAATACAGAATGATCTTGTCGAGCGACGAGCCGACCCTGCCCGCCGACGCCTCCACCAGTGACAGCCGCAGCGTGTTGCCCTCATACAGCACGCCGTAAAGATAACGTGACAACTTCCCCTCCGGCGTGCAGATGTACAGCGCCGCCGCGTGCATCCATTCCTTGCGATCCGGATTCCAGCGGTATCCGAATCCGACCTTCTCGGCCAGCGCGGTGATCTCTTTCTGCTTGCCCGTCAGAAAGTGCCACCCCGCTGCCGCCGACGGCCGGCCGTACTCGTTCATGTAACTCTGCTTCTTGGCCTTGGCCAGCGACGGCGTCTCCGTCGGGTCGATGCTTACCGTGACGATCTCGAACTGCTCGCCCGGCGTCCAGCCCATCTCCCGCAGACCGTCGATCAAGCCGTTGAGCTGCAGCGTGCAGAGCATCGGGCAGCGATAGTAGTTCAGCGTCAGGATCACCGGCCGATGCCCGTCGAAGTAGTCGCCCAGACGAACCGTCCGCCCGTTCTCGTCCACAAACTCCAGATCCAGCGGCACCTGCTCGTCCATGTGCTCCGTGATCCCCACGCCCTCCAGCTCCGGCGGCAACTGGTCGGCCGGCTGTGCCCGACACGGCAACGGTGCTGCCAGCCCCAGCAAGCCGACCATCATAGTCCCTGAGATGACGGCCCGGTTCAAAGCCCCGCGAAAGCTCACGGCATCCCTCCCGACTCATCGGTGCCCGACGAGGCACCGTCCGCCAGTTCCGTCACCGTCAACTCCATGGCCCGCTCGATCGGAATGGCCACAACGCCACCCTGCTCGTCCTTCCACCGATAGCTGCTGATCACCTCGGTCTGCTCGGCCCGCATACGGCTCAGCTCCACCGGAACGCCAAGGTTGGCCTCGCGCACCGCCTGATCCTTGGCTTGATAATAGAGCGTCTGTAGGGCCAGGATCACTGCGAGGGAGATGATCGCTCCGAAGACGCCCACCAGCGCGACCGTGACCACGTTGGGATCGCTGCCGCCGACCTGGTCTGCGCCCTTCGCACCTTCGGTGTGCATGGCGAATGCTCCATCACTAATGCCGATTGCAGCCAATCAGGAGTCTTGCAGGCCCGTTTACACCCGAGCGGCGATGTTGACAATGGCACCTGCGAATCAACCCGAGCAGATTCCCGCGGGCCGCGGCCCGACACTGGTGCGGAATTGTAGACTGGCTGGGTTCTGTTTTCCGGTGCCGACCCAAGCCGATGAGCAGACTGGTATCCCGGCCTCAACCGGAGCATACCCCGCCAGGCACCGGGCCGCGAGACTCTGGTATACCCGACGGTCGGGCCTCTAACCACCCCACTGCAAACGCCGCCTCTCCTATTGCTCCACCTGCGGCACGTAATACAGCCGGCTCGGGTCATAGCCCCACTCGGGCATCATTGCGATGATCATGTCGAGCATGCCCTCATCCAGCGTCGGCGTACGGCTGAGAATCCAGAAGAACTTCCGCGACGGCTCGCCGACCACCGCGTATTCGTAATCCTCGCCCAGATCCAGAATCCAGTAGTCCCCCTCGAACGGCCCGAAGAACGACACCTTCAGCTTCGCATTGCCCGGGTCCACGGACCGCGCCGAACCCCGAATGTCCCGCGCCGGCCCGTCCAGGCTGGTATCGAGACACGTGTTCACCACCTCGACCCGCCCGTCGGGCAGGATCGTGTACTCGGCTGTGGTACCCACGCAATTCTGCTCGAACCAGTTGGGATAGCGGGCAATCTCGTACCACAGGCCCTGATAGCGCTCCAGATCTACGCTTTCCACCGTCGCCAGCGGCTCGGCCGCCACGCCCCACATGCCGCAGCCCACCAGCATCGAGAGCCATACACCGCTCGTCGCCAACTTGACACCGGCGGTACTCCAACTCCTGCCGCCAGTCTTAATCCGTTCAACTCCGCTCTCACGATTCCACATGGCTTGTTCCTTTCGTTTACCCGGCTGCTCTGCAGCCGCCTGTGTGACATACTCCGCCTCGCCCGGTCCATCGAAGTCGGTTTCGGGCAAACCACGCGTAGGCCGCATCCGCTCCTTGCCTGACGACAGGCAGTCGCGTGGGCGCGAGCAGCCAGCCCAGCCCTACGGCCGCATAGGCCCGCCGAAACACCTCCATACCCCGAACCACTGTACCGTCCGCTGATACGCCGTGAATCTCCGCCATCAGTTCATCCACCGATCGGCCGAATCGGGCCGGATCGAAACCGGGCGCAGAAATGTCTTCCAGCGCCAGTCGCTTTCGCCCGCCGTCGAGCCGTCGCAGAAACTCGGCCTCGCGCCGGCAAACCGGGCACTGCCCATCAATCAGCACCGTAAACAACCCGCTGTTCATGAACACTCCTCTCCTCGGGTGGAGCGCCATAACATGTGCGCCCTTTATCGTTCCTTGCTGATCAGCGCCATCGCCTCGGCCCGCGCCGCCGGATTGGTCTTGAATTCGCCCCGCACCGCCGAGGTCACCATCAGCCCGCTCGGCTTGCAGACCCCGCGTACCTTCATGCACAGGTGCTCGGACTCGATCACGACCAGCACCCCGTTCGGATCCAGATGCTCCATCAACGCGTCGGCCACCTGCGACGTCAGCCGTTCCTGAACCTGGGGCCGCCGGGCGAAGGCATCCACCGTCCGGGCCAGCTTGCTTAGCCCCACCACCCGGTCCTTGGGCAGGTAGGCCACGTGAGCCTTGCCCATGAACGGCAGAAGGTGATGCTCGCAAAG
>CP070685.1:842408-846748 GCA_020352895.1 Phycisphaerales bacterium | reverse complement strand
CTGCACACTGCCTTCCGCGAAACGTCTGTCGTGGCAGAGATAGCGGCACTGAGGTGAGCCCGCCGGCAGGCCGCGTGCCGTTGACGGGCCGGGAGGAAATCCGTACAGTGTGGAGAGACGAGAGACTCGAATATTCCGCGACACACAAGGGTCCGGGCGATACGAATTCACGCAACAATGGCCATCAATGGAGCTTCAAGGAATGACAGCAAAACAACGTTGGGCTGAAGGAGAAACGGTAGTGTGTGGGCGGCGGTCCCGGCTGAACGTGGGCGCAGCGGCCGCCGCGCTTGTGACCCTGACGTGCCACGTCCTGACAGCTCTCCCCGCCGCTGACGCAGCTCGACCCACGGCGCCGGACGGTCCGTTGCCGCGGATCGACAAGGCCGCGTGGATCTGGCGCGGACCGCAGGACAGCCTCTGCCAGGTGCGCACCACGTTCACGCTGGACGAGGCGCCCACAGCCGCAAGCATCCTGATCACCGCGGATAACGGCTACGAGCTTTACATCAACGGAGCTTTGGTCGGCTACGACGTGGGCGCCTCAAGCGAAATCTGGAGCTCGGTCGAGCGCTTTGACATCACGTCCCGGCTCTCACAGGGAAGAAACAACGTCGGTATCCGCGCCATCTGTTTGGGCGGCATGCGCGGGCTGATTGCAGCCATACGGATCGAGATCCGAGACGGGAAGCCGATCGAGCTCGTCACCGGCCCCTCATGGCTCGTGGCCCTCGAGGGTGAGCCGGAGACGTACTCCCATCCCGAATTTGTCGAGGGCCCGGAATGGACCGCCGCGCGAGTCCTCGGCCCCATGGGCATGGCGCCCTGGGGAAAACTGGTCTACGCCGGATCGACCGGCGGCAGGCGGGCGACGCTGCCGGGGTCCGCGTCCTTGACCAAGCCGGGCCCGGACTTCAGCTGGCCCGACGGGCTGGCCTTCCTGGGAGACGACTGCAGCGTGTACGTCTCACTGCGCGGGGATGCCTGGGGCGTGTGCTTCCGTATCAACGGCTGGTCGCGGGCCTACACCGAGTTCGACATTCCCTGTCCGTCGAAGATAGGCCGCAAACTGTATATACTGAAACCCGTGGGACCCGGAGCAGCGTCTCGCCTGTTGGTGGACGCCGGCCGAGGGGCCATCGGCTCGCCCAGCGTCAGCTACGACGGCCGGTCCATCTACGTGGCGATGGCCATGGACGGCGAGAGCTTCTTCCACATCTATCGCGTGCCCGTAGACGGCGGTCAACCCGAGCGGCTCACGGACGGACCGTTTCATGACATTGATCCCGCTGAATTGCCCGACGGGCGAATCGTATTCACGTCAACGCGCATTGGAAGCTTCGAGGAGTACCACAACCCCCCCTCGCGGGCACTGTTCGTCATGCAGCCGGACAGCAGGACTATCCAGCCGATCACCTTCACTCCTACATTCGACAACGAGCCGAAGGTGATGGCCGATGGCCGCATCGCATTCATCCGCACGGACAACTTCTTTGACCGCGCGAAGGTGGAGACGCAGATCCACGTTATCCGCCCGGACGGCACCGACGGCTTGACAGAGTTCGGCTCGGACGTGGGCGCTGATTACGGCGTTCGCCTGCGTGCACTCGGTTACGGCAGTCCGGCGCCGCTACCCGACGGAAACCTGGCCTGTATTTCCAGTCGCGGGAACTTTATATCGTCCCCCGGCGGCTCGGAACCGACCTTCCATGTTCTCCCGGGCGGACTCGGCGACTTGGCGCCACTGCCCGACGGACGGTTGCTCGCCACGGTCTTGCGGCCGAAAGCCCTGCGGATACATTCGGATGTAATCGCCGTTATCGATCCGCGTGACAATAAGGTCGTTTCCGTGTACGAATCACCCACCGGCTCGGTCCACTCCCCAGTTTTTCTGGGCCCGCGGCCGCGCCCGCCCGTTGTGGCCGGCGCTCGGAAAAACCAGGAAGGTGCCATCCCCGGGACGACGGGTTATCTCTTCTGCCAGAACGCGCGGTTCACCAGGAAAAACAAGGCCGACTGGGAGCAGATACGGGCCATCCGGGTACTCGGCGCCCTGGCCCTGACGACCCGCTCGTCCCATTCCCATATCGTGCACGCGGGCCACGAAACGGTCGAACTGGGGGTCGTCCCGATCGCACCCGACGGGTCGTTCTCCATCGAGGTCCCCGCTGATATGCCCCTCGCGCTCCAGGCTGTGGATGCCGAGGGACGCTCGGAGCTGAACGAGATGTCGTGGATCTATGTCCGGCCGGGCGAACGCCGTTCGTGCCTGGGGTGCCATCATGTGCGAACCGCAACGCCGCCCTCCGACAGCCGCTTCTCCCACGCACTGCACTCACCACCGCTAAAACTGGTCGGCCAGGGAGAACCCCATCGCTTCCGCGGCAACAACTCGGGCGTCACGGGAATGATGGACCTGCAGTTCGAGCGATTCCGCGAGACGGCTTCGATGAACCTGTTTCCCGAAAGCGCCGGGCCGCTCACCACGGGCCGCCAGGAGATCGCGGCGCTTGTGGACCAGCTCCGCGGCCGCGACGAGGCGCTTCGCATCTCCGCCTCACAACGATTGGGCCTCTTCCGCGACCGGAGCTGTGTACCGGCCCTGGCCGAACCACTGGAAGACCTCAATCGCGAGGTACGCGTTGCCGCGGCACTCGCACTCTCCTCATGCGGCACCCGGGAGAGCGTGGAGCCTCTGCTGGATGCTCTGAGGGACCGGGACCCGATCGTATCACAAGCAGCGGCCGTCGCCCTGGAGAATCTGACGGCACATGCAGAACCGTTCCAGCCGTTCTGCTCCATCCGCCAGCGGCGATCGCAGGCAGCGGCCTGGCGATCGTGGTTCCGGGCGAACTCGTGGACCACGATCGAACGGTCCCTCATCGAGCGGATCTCCAGCAAGAACCGTGCGACGCGCCGGCGGGCGATTGTCGCCCTGGGACATGTGGGCGGCACTGCCGCTCGCGCGGCACTCAGGCGGTTTGTAACCGCGGAGAAGGCCGTTAACCCCTACCCGCCGTTCGTGAAGAACAACCGTACCGACCGCTTCACGTACGCGGCCGATTCGCCGCTCAACCCCCGTACGCTCCAGGAGGCCGTGCGGGCCTTGGGCTACCTCAACGACGTCGAATCCGTTCCGCTGCTGCGGGAGATCCTCACTGCTAACGTCGACCCGAAAACCGCCAACCTGTACCTGGCCGAGGCGGCCGTCGAGGCCCTGGGACGGATCGCCACGCTCGAGGCCGAAGCTGCCTTGATCGAAACCTTCGGTTCCCTGCGAGACTACATTCACTATGTCGGCTGGTACAGCGATCACCCCGCACTCTATGCGTGCCACGCATCCCCGCTCCACGCTCGTATCATCACGGCGCTCGACGCCATGGGCTCCACACGAACGGCACGCATCGTACCGCACCTGATCCGCTCCGTACCAACCGATCCCGACCGCGCGCTATTCCCCGAGAACGACGCCTACGAGATCCTCGTCGGTCGTGTCATACGCCGCAGCGGCCGTTCCGATGCCACCGTCGACACCTGTCTGGCGTTGCTGGGCGATCCCGAGGCGCAGGCCGCAGAAAATATCGCACAAGCCATCCGCATCACGTTCGCCGCCTGGGCAGGCACACCGGCCCCCGACAACCGCGCCGCTCAGATGCTGTCGCTCCTCTGCCGCGGCCCGGAGTACCAGCCGCGGATCCACGCGGCCTACGAGCGCTATCGCGCAAAACCCGAGGACCCGATCAGCCGCCCCCTGGGCAACCCAAGCTGGATTCCTCAGCGACACTGGGTGCTCTTCTACCTGGGCCGCGCCCTGGGCAACCTGGGTGATCCCCGGTCGGTGCCGACGCTGCTGGTTTCACTCGACCCCGCTCTCAACGAAGCGCGGCACGGCCGCCCCGATCCCTCCCAGCCGAACATTCACTTCCTGCAGCTCGAATATACGCCGTGCTGGCGCGCCGCTGCCGCGTGGGCGCTGGGCCGGATCGGCGACCGCCGCGCCGTCCCGGTTCTGCTGGAAGTCGTCGGCAACCTAAACAACGCAACCGACACGCGTCATGCCGCGGCCGAGGCACTGGGCAGCATCGCCGATCCGGAGAGCCTCGGAGCAATCCAGCGGCTCGCCGCGGGCTATCCGGAGGTATCAACACGCCGCGCTTTGCTCGAAGCGTGCGCCGCACTCTTGGAGAATCACCAGGGCGGCCGGAAACGCCGGACGCGTTCATAGTGGCTCTGCCTCCCGAGAATAGGAATCTGCTCCATGCTGTTCCAGGAATCGGCCGTGGTACCGCAGCCGGTGACGCCGACGTAACGGACGGGAGGTCGCAGGCGTCGTCTGGCGC
>CP070685.1:837931-842308 GCA_020352895.1 Phycisphaerales bacterium | reverse complement strand
GGTGGGCGAAGTCGCCGGCGATGGTTAACCACTCGCCCGCCCGCACCGCGGGCGAGGCTGCCATGCCTACAAGAAGTGTGAGAAACAGCGCGCTTCTTTTCATTTGCGTTCTCCGGAAAGCAGCGAGTAACGGAACCCCGAGCAGCAGCCAGCACGCGGGTTCGGGCACGACGCTGACCGCGTCGATCTCCACGTCGTAGCCGGCGCCGTACGGGACAGAGATGCGAACGTGGCTGGCCCAGCTCAGGCCGGAATCCGCGAGATCGATGGGCGTCCCTCCGCCGGAGCCGTCGTACAAGGTGCGGATTTGGCTTAGAGTGAGCCCCGCGAAGTCTTCCAGGTGGAGAGCGGGGTCGACCGGCCGGAAGTAGTCGGAGATCATCGAGCCCGGCTGCTGGTCATATGGGCCGCCGTCCAGGTAGCCCATGGCCGGAAAGAAGCCTTCCTGGTGCGTCGTGCCGAGCGTGACAAAGTTGGCGCCGTCCTGACTGACTTCGATAGTTAAGGGATCGACGCCGAACATGGAGGCCGGGTCGCCGACCACGCCGCTCGGCCAGGCGTCGTCCGCGAACATGCCGTTGCCGAAGATGATGAAATCCGTGCCGTACAAATGGTCCGGGTCGTCCGTGATTGGCGTGTCGAAGCCCAGCGTGAGATGTCCGCCCGCGGTAATCTGGACGATTTCCGTGGTCAGGTACGGGGCCGAGAAAGGCGAGACGACGCTCGCGTAGGGGGAGCCTTCTCCGGTAAACCGTTCGGGAGCGCCGAGTGCCACATTCGGGTCATTGAAGCCGGTGGCGACCTCTCCCTGATAATACGACACGACGCCCGCGGCGTAGGGAGAACCTCGGGCCTGATTTGCCGTGATTATGGATGCCATGCCGAAGGCGCACATGGCGCGCCACCATCCGCTGTTCATGTCAACCCTCCTTCTGTCGCGACCGGAATGGTCCGTGAACGCGGGGTTACGGATTGACCTGCGCGGAAAGGCAGCGCGGCCCGTGCCTGTGGGCGGAGAGAGTCAACCGGCACGTGTTTTCCTGGAGTCCGCTGATCGACATGAGGGCCGGCCTATCCCGCGAAGGCAATCTGCAACCCTGTCTTGGTCTTCCTGGCAGGTCTTCTGACTTCCGGGCGCCACCCGCGACGTTACGCGTGAGTGTCCTACCGGCTGCGCCTTCTCATCCCGCCTGGGCGGGATAATGACGTGTGCAGCTTTCGTTCCCGGTCACAGCGGCGGGGCCGTCTCGGACTTGCACCGAGTTCCCTATTCTTCCGCTCGCGCCGAGCGAGCAGACACCAGTGACCTAGCTGGCGAGCACCATACGCGCGCCCCGCGCGGCCGTCAAGAGAAAAAGCAGCTCAGTTCTTCCGGTTCGCGGGTTTTCCTAAGTGCCGTTTGGTGCGTAGGATGCAGGTCATGCCCGAGGTGACTGAATCGAGATTTCGGTACGGCGCGTGGTACGCGCTGGCTGGCTTTGTCTGTATTCGCACCCTGGTGATACTGACCGCGCTGTGGTCGGTGTGGGGCCTTGAACCGCCGGAGACGGCACCGTGGTGGTCGGATGTGCCCCTGGTGCGCTGGGACAGCGCCTACTACATGGAGATCGTGCGGGAAGGCTATCGAGCGGATGCGGAAATCCCCCACACGGTAGCGTTTTTTCCACTCTACCCGTTGTCGGCCCGGTTGCTGACACCATGGCTGAAGCCCGACGCCGCCCTGGTGGTCGTGTCCAATCTTGCCGCTGTACTTGGGGCGGTTTTCCTCTACCTTTGGGCCCGAAAACTGGCGGGCCCGCGGGCGGCCCTGGGAGCGACTCTGCTAGCGGCGAGCTATCCGCCGGCCATGTTTCTGGCGGCCGGGTACACCGAGGGGCTGTTCTTTCTGGAAGTGGCCGTCGCGCTCTGGCTGCTTTGTCGGGGGCGTGACTTGCCAGCGGCCTGCGTGTCGGGGCTGGCCACGGCGACGCGTCCCACGGGGTTGGTATTAGCCATGGTGGTGTGGATGTGCGCCCTGACGCGCGGCAGACCGGCGGGCCGCCGGCGCCGGTGGCCCCGCCTGCTGGCGATAGGGCTTCTGTCGATCAGCGGTTTTTTGGCCTATCAGGCCTTTCTGTGGAGCCGGTATGACCGCCCCGACGCCTTCCTGGTGGTGCAGAAGCACTGGCCCGCCAAGGAGGTGGGCCATCCTTGGGTCAGAATGCTGACGTTGCAGCCGGTGCTCGAGGGCAGCATTCGGCCGATCAAGTACGCTGTCCGCGGTGAGTTTGGCAGGCTGGCGGAGCCGTGGACCTGGAATCCTCTCCTCCTGTTGCTGGTGTTGGCCACGGCGGCGGCGGGCCTGATCAAGCCGGGCAAAGTGCCCCGCCTGTTGTTCCTGCTGCCCATCATCATCTTCCTGGTGGGGTATGTGCCCGGCATGGGCGGCCTGAGTCGGTTCAACGCCATGGCCCGCTACCAAGTGGTGGCGCTACCGTGCTTCCTGTTATGGGCCAACTGGCGGCCGATACGGAACCACCGGGTGGTGTTTGTCACGCTGATCGCAGCTCTGGTGCTGTTGCAGTGCGTCTTCGCCCGCGCATTTGCCAACTGGCAGTGGGCCGGGTGAGAGCAACGCGGATTCGAAAGCCGCTGGTTGGCGTCAGCGATCTGACTTACCATGCAGAGACAATCGCCGGCGCCGTGACGGCCGTGCAGTACGATGATTGAGTGAGCAGGCTTGGCTATGCAACCACTGGAAAGGACAACACTGACGCTGCCCAAGCGGTCCCGCCTGCTGTCGTCGCCGCACGCCATCGCCGTTTACGTGCTGATTCTGATTGCCGCGGGCATTGCCGTGGGCGTTTGGATCGATCGGCGGATGGAGATGCGTCGCTGGATGAATGGGTTGAACTCCAGCGAAGCGCCCGTCCGGGCCAAGAGCTGCTACCGCATCGGTTCTCGCCCGACGCCGGCCGTGGTGGACGCGGTCTGCGAATTGCTGCGGTCCGAGCAGGACCCCGACGTGTGCGAGGCGGCCTGTTACGCGCTGCAGAAGATGGAAGCGACCGACAGGCTGGGGCTGATCGGCGAGACCATCGCGCGGCTGCCGGACTGTCCGCCGCTGTCCAAGATCATCGGCTACTACGTCTTTTTGGGCGGGCAACAGGTTCTCGACGACCTACGCGAATTCGCGAACTCCGGCCGCACGTTCACGGAGCTCGGCGCCGGTCTGGGTCTGCTCGAACTCGACGACGTGAGCGGGGCCGAGATTCTGCTTCGATACGCTGCGGCGCAGGACCCATCAGTACGCGAGTATGCCGCATATCTCCTCCGGCGCTACTCTGAGCCCATGATGGAGATGGTCGGCCAGCCGGAAGACCTGGCCACACCGGACGGTCAGGGATTCTCCGAATCTCAATTGGCGGTGGTGAATACCTGGTGGTCAGAGCGGGATCGCACTCGCGAGCTGCGCGACTACAACGACTGGACGCGACGCGACGATCCGCAATGGCATCAGCTCAAGCGCCTCAAACACGCCCGCGAACGCGCCAGCCGGTTCCTCGGTCTGGATGAGTAGGCCGCGGTGGGCCTGACTATTCGCTGTTCGCCTCGCAACTGCCCTTGTACTTGTCGAACCAGGCCAGTGTGTTGAGCACCTTGGCCATGTGATGGCTGGGGCGCTGCCGAATGCCGTGGCTCTCGCCGGGGACGCGGACCAGTACGCTGTCCACGCCGCGCAGCTTGAGGGCCTGGTAATACTGCTCCGATTCGGAGATCGGCGTGCGGTAGTCGTCCTCGCCGGTGATGACCATGGTGGGCGTCTTGACGTTGCCAACCACGGACAGGAGCGAGCGCTTGGCGTAGTGCTCGGCCTGCTCCCAGGGCGGGCCGGGGAACCAGTACTTGGTGAAGAAGGCGGACATGTCGGCGGTCAGGACGAAGCTGGTCCAGTTGATGACCGGATAGGCGGAGACGGCCGCGCGGAAACGGTCGGTCCGGCCGATCATCCAGCAGGTCAGCACGCCACCGCCGCTTCCCCCTGTGACAAAGAGCTTGTCCGGGTCGACGTAGCCCGTCGCGACCATCGTGTCCACCCCCGCGTTGAGGTCGTAGAAGTCGTCGCCGGGATACGCGTGATGAATCAGGTTGCCGAACTCCTGCCCGTAGCTCGTGCTGCCGCGCGGGTTGGTGTAGAGGACCACGTAGTCGGCCGCGGCGTAGAGCTGCATCTCCAGATCGAAGCGGGGACCGTAGTTGGCGAACGGGCCGCCATGGATTTCCAGAATGAGCGGGTACTTGCGTGACGGGTCGAAGTGCGGCGGCTTGATGATCCATCCCTGGATTTCACGGCCGTCGATGGCCGACGGGTAGCGCACTTCCTCGACGGCGCCAAGC
>CP070685.1:833416-837831 GCA_020352895.1 Phycisphaerales bacterium | reverse complement strand
CGCTCTCTGTGTCGGTTGGTGCGCTTCCTGCAGGTACGCTGCTCGATCCCCACGAGCAAGGTCGTCACCCACAGCGGTGTGACGGGCAAGACCCTATGCCCGGGCCGATACTTCGATCTGGCGGCGTTACGCTCCCGGTTGGACGGCCCGACCTACGCCGCCCGGTACTGATCATCCGCCGAGAAGCGGCCCGCCCGCACTCTCAGACGCCGTCTCACACGCAGCGCGTTGACACTTCGCCCTCAACCGGGTACCTAAAGAACTGTCGCAGGGGGGCAGCGCAACAGGGGGGAGCCAGCCGGAGATCCGACGTGAAACAGTATACGTTCGTCCTGGTGGTCGCCGTTGTGGTTATTGGCCTTGGCACCATGGTCTTCTTGACGACTCCAAGCCTTCAGTCGAGCGCGGCCAAGAGCGCCGCGGAAGCTGACCTCCTGGCCGAGACCGCCCGCCGCCAGTTGAGCCAGTACCAGCCCAGTCTAAGTCTGGTCGAAGCCTTCCTGGCCGACGCCGAGTGGCAAGCCGCCGCTACAGAGTTCGATGCGGAGGCATTGGCCGAGGGCGTCGAGGCCGATCCCGAGAAGGTCCAGCAGATCGACCAGGTCCTGCGCGACCTCAACGCCGCCTACGACCGCGGCCAAACCAGGGTGCCCGAAGGTTCGCTGGAGCTGATGCTCGAATGGGGCTTCCCCCAAGCCATGATCGAGGACGCTTTTCATTTCGCCGGCGAGTCCGGGAAACGCGAAAGCGAATTGCGACGCGAACTGAACACGGATCTACCCGGACCCAGCACGCCCAGGATGCGTGGCTTGGGCCCGGCTCCAGAGCAGCAGTCGCGCGTCCTCAACGAAGCTGTGGCCCGCGTCAGACAGAAACACCAGGCCAATCGGCGGCTGCTCGACGAGGCCGCCTCCTCGTTGAATGAAGCCCTCGCGGTAGTGTCCGACCACGTCGCTGCCAATCGGCTTATGGCCCTGGTCGAGTATCAGCGCGCCATGCACCGGCGCTTCGAAGGCCTGGGGCTACGCGGCGCCGCAGAGCGACTCCGTCCCCGAATGACCGAGCTGGCCGGCAACATCCGAAGGCTGCTGGCTGATGGGGACGCGGTGCGCGACCGCCGCAACGTGGAACAATCGCTGCAGGAGTTGACGGATGCCGCCGACGCGCTGCGCTCCGACATCGAGGAGCATCAGGCGGCCGTGGCTCGAATCGAGCAGGATCTGAATACGCGTCGGCAGGTGGTGGAAGCCAAGCGCGCCGAGGCGGAGCGTTTGCGCGCAGCGTACCAGCAGGCCCTTGACGCCCCATACGACTCCCAGGACCCGGACGCCTTCGCCTCCCATCTACGTGCCATCGAAGAGGCCGGGCGGGCCATGTCCGCGGCCACAGCGGAACTGGAGGCCGCCGAGAACGGCACGATCGAGGGCGTCCAGCTCGACCAAGGCGATGACCCGCTCGACGGCCGCTACGTTCCTGAAGCCGGCCGCCAGCCAGAGTATGTCCGCAGCCTAGCCGCGATCTCGAGGGAGCTTGCCACCGGAAAGGCCCGTCTGGAGCGCATGATTGCCGCGGCCGAGGACATTGCGGTGCGGCAGGAGCAAGTCCTCAAAGTCCGCGATCGTATAGCGGAGGAGCTCACCAGAAACGAAGAAAAGATTGCCGCCGTGCGCGACGAACTGAACGGGCTTCTTGCGGAGTGCCAGGGCATCGTCGCGGATGCTGAGGCCGCCGAACGGACAGCTCGTGAGGACCACCTGACCAAGGCCCTGCGTTACCTTGGGGCCGCCCAGCGAGGAAGCGCCTCGCGGATTTCTCAGGCCCGCACGGCCCAGAGCGAGGCGGGTGGGGCGCCGGCTCCCTACCTCGAACAGAAGGCACAGGAGCGCTGGCTCGGCGCGGGCTTGGATGCGCTGGAGGGCGAGGTGCAACTGCTGCTGGCCGCTGTGAACCTCCAGGAGGTCGACGACCTCCGCTCGCACGTGCAAGTCCTGGCCGCCGTGGCGGAGGCCGGTGCCCCCGGCGTCGATCTCCAGGCGACGACGGAGCAGATGGAGGAGGCTCGCTTCGCCGCCGCCGAGGCCGCCTATGCGGCCGCCGAGAGCTTCAACAAGGCCATGCGCAGCGACAACCAGTGGGTGTACCAAGCTAACGTCGGCATCGCCCTGAGCATGCTCAGCCGAATCGACCCGACCAATGAGGAATACCGCGAGGGTGCCCTCCAGGCTCTGCGGGCCGTCACCGAAACACGGGCTGACACGGCCGTCACCGGCTGGGCTCGCGTAGCCACCGACCGTCTGGCCGCATTGCTGGCACGCATGGTGGGCGAAGCATCCCCCGAGGAGACGGCGGAGCCCGAGGCTGAATCCTGAGGTACCCTCAAATGACCGGGGCTGCCCGCATACGAGCAGCCCACAGCGGTCCTCTCCATCTGGACTGACCCCAAGGGGATTCGAACCCCTGTTGCCGGCTTGAAAAGCCGGTGTCCTGGACCGACTAGACGATGGGGCCTTGAGCACTTCCGGACCGGCCCGGCTGGATGCGGACCGCCGCAGCGCCCGCATAAATGTAGATTCGACACGCTCACGGGTCAAGCCGGCCGCCCGGCCTTGAGAGTATGGCCCGACCAAGTACAATCGCCTGTTTGCGTCTGTGCCTCGATCGTAAGGAACTGGTCTCTAACGCGCGGAGTACACCATGCCCGACTACTCTACGGCAGACATCCGGAATATCGCCCTCGTCGGTCACGGCGGCGCAGGCAAGACGTCCTTGGCCGAGGCCATGCTGCACACGGCCGGCGTGACTAATCGTCTGGGCAGCGTCAGCGACGGCAGCAGCCACCTGGACTTCACCGAGGAGGAACGGGAGCGCAAATGCTCACTGGATTCGGCGCTCGGCTCCATCAGGCACCAGGGCAGGATAATCAACTTCGTGGATACGCCGGGCATGCCGGACTTCATCGGCCCCGCGCTGGCCTCGCTGGCCGCGGCCGAGACGGCCGTCTGTGTGGTCAACGCCACGGCGGGGATCGAGGTCAACACCAGGCGCATGATGGAAAAAGCGAAGCAGTACGGGCTGGGGCGCATGATCGTGGTCAACAAGATCGACGCCGACAACATCGACCTGCCGCGGCTGATCAACAGCCTGCAGGAGATCTTCGGCCACGAATGTGCCTGCTTCAACCTGCCGGCCGGCGGCGGCAAGTCCGTGGTGGACTGCTTCAGCGAGGCTGCCGGCGACGCCGACTTCGGCGACCCGGCCGAATGGCACACCAAGCTCACCGAGGACATCGTCGAGAGCGACGACGCCCTCATGGAGGAGTACCTCGAGAAGGGCAGTATCGCTCCGGAGAAGCTCCAGGCGGCCATCGCCACGGCTATCGCCGCCGGCACTGTGGTACCCATCCTGTTCACCAGTGCTACCCGCGAGGTGGGCATCAAAGAGCTGCTCGACTGCGTGGCCGCCTGCACGCCGTCGCCGGCCGACGGCTTCCACCGCAAGATCAAACGCCGCGACCAGGAACAAACGGTCGAACCCAAGGCGGGCGCGCCCTTGGTCGGCCAGGTCTTCAAGGTGCAGGGGGACCCCAAAAGCAACATCCGCTATTCTTCCATCCGCATCTTCAGCGGCAAGCTGACCTCCGACACGTCCCTGCATGCCGATGACCACAAGGGACTCCGCCCCGGTCAGCTCCACAAGATGCTCGGCGCCGAGCATACCGATATCGACGCGGGCATCGCCGGTGACATCGTCACCCTGGCCAAGCTCGACCTCCGGGTGGGCCAGTTGATCCACGACGGCAAGGGCGGTCAGTTGAACATGCCCGCCTTCCCCTCGCCGATGTTCAGCGTGGCCCTGGAGCCCAAGAGCCGCGCCGATGCCGACAAAGTCAGCGGAGCCCTGCACCGCTTCACCGACGAGGACCCCTGCCTCGCTTCCGACCGAGATTCCGGCACCAACGAACTTGTCGTGCGCGGCATGGGCGACCTGCACCTGCGCACGCTGTTGCAGCGCATGGAGCGGTACTTCAAGCTGGCCGTGGACACCAAGCCGCCCAAGATCCCCTACCGCGAAACGATCACCGCGCTCGTCAAGGACGTGGAGTACACGCACAAGAAGCAGACCGGCGGCGCCGGGCAGTTCGCCCGCGTAATCATCGGCGTGGAGCCAACCGAGCGGGGTGAAGGCTACGAGTTCGTGGACGAGATCTTCGGCGGTGCCATCGATCAGGGATTCCGTCCTTCTGTGGACAAAGGCGTCCGCGCGCAGATGGCCGAGGGAGTGCTGGCCGGCTATCCCGTCGTGGATGTCCGCGTGCGCCTGACCGACGGCAAGACGCACCCAGTGGACAGCAAGGACATCGCGTTCCAGATCGCCGGGCGCGAGGCCTTCAAGATCGCCTTCGCCAAGTGTAAGCC
>CP070685.1:828891-833316 GCA_020352895.1 Phycisphaerales bacterium | reverse complement strand
CGGCCGGCAAGCATAGGAGCCCCGAAGGTGCTCCGCTTACTGAATCGCGCCCGACAGCCCATCCGAGTGCGGCGGCCCGACGCCGCTTCGGGCTCCAAAGGCACACGGCCAGAGTTATGTAGGATGGCCCCAGAATTGGTGGACCGCATTCGGCGTCTGTGACCGCTGCCGGCGCTGGCGAGAGCGGGATGAACGAGAACCACCACGCCAACCTGGCACACCGCGAGAGGGCACGAAGCCGCATGGGGCACAAGGGACGGGGTCGGCCATGTTGGCCCCGGCGTGAGCCGGTCGGCCGTCTTGTAGCGGCTCCGTGGTTCCCTGCGGACGCAGGCCGAGTCTGTCCGCTTGCATTCTGTGGGGGGGGCACTACAATCGTTCTCGAAGGGGCTGGCCAACGGGGCCGCCCAGGACCAAATGGGAATCTCCGCTATTATTGCAGAACGAGCTCGTGGAGGGCGCGGGCTGGAGGCTGTCTGGGAAATCCCGGCTTAACAACAGGGCGAGAGGCGCGGTGAGAATCGCAACACTAACGCTGCCGGTCGTCGTCGCGGTGGCTCTGGTCGCGCTGACGGTTCAGCAGGGCGTGGCGGCCGAACCGAGCGACAAGGCCAGCGAACCCGATCGAGCGGCGATGAGGGCCAAGATGCTCAAGAGAATCGACACCAATGGTGACGGGAAGATGAGCAAGGAGGAGTTGGCCAAGGCTCGGGCTGAGTCCGCCAAACGGCAGGGCGGCTCTGCCGAACGCGAAAACCACCGCTTGGAAGTTGTGACATTTCCCCGACAGGTCCGGGACGCCGACTCGAATATGAACCAGGAGGCCCTGCTCTATCACCCAATCAAGAAGCCTGAAGGCAGAATCCCGCTGATCGTTCTTCTTCACGGCGCGGGAGGAACCAAGAAGAAAGACGTTTCCGCGTTGAAAGGAAACAGAGACGTCGGGTGGGTGATGACCCCCGCCAACAGCAAGTACGCAGCCAAGATTCTGGTCCCGCATTCCCGGAGTCATTGGAATCCCGATGCTCTGAACAAGGCGGTCGAACACCTGCTGAGTACGAATGATGATATTGACAAGGACCGCATTTACTGCATCGGCTACAGCATGGGGGGGCTGGGTACCTGGAACTGGGCGAGGCACTCCCCTGAGCGTCTTGCCGCGATCGTCCCGGTCGCTTTCATTGCGGATCAAAGGGACCTCCAGAAGCTGGTGGATCTGCCGATCTGGGCCATGGCTGGAGCGGCAGACCGGCGGCGTGCCGGATCGATCCTCGCGATGGAGAAGGCGCTCAAGGAGTGGGGCTCCAGAGTGGTCCGGACAACCGTTTTTGAGGGCGCGAATCATGCCCAATCGGCGAATAAGGCATGGGCTCAGGAAGGACTCTTAGACTGGCTCTTTGCGCACTCCCGCAGAAAGTGATTCTCACTTACAGCAAAGCGGGTCTTCCCGCGCCGCCGTTCAGAACGGATGAAAGGAAGGCGCGACAGGCCGCCATGTTCAACCACAACCATCCCGTGGAGGCCCCGTGATCGGAGATACCGGCGAACCTCTCCTGTCCCCGCCGCAGTCGGCGTGATGGTGTGCACGATGAAGTGGCCCTGCCCGGCGAGTTCGGCGGCAGGTCCGTCACGACTTCCCTCTTGCGGCCCGCTGTCGCGTTCACAGCTCGCGACTGGCCCACCTTTCCACCCTTGACGGCGCGGCGCCTGAGCACCGCCTTTCCCTGCACCGTCCGGGTGAATCCCAGAGCCAGGTGTGCTCCAGGGGAAGGGAATCGAGACTGTATGAGACTCAGGCCCCACGCGCCCATTGATGCGCACAGAGCTACGGCGACGGAGCCGGGCGGTTTGAGGGGTGATACGTGTGACACCGCCCTGACAGGCTACTCACGAACCGCCTCACCGATCACCTCGATGCCGCAGATCACTGTCTCCTGCACTCTCGACCCCTTGGCAGCGACGAGGTCGACCGTAAGCGTGTCGCCGATCTTCACACCGTTGATCGTTCTGACGACCATGCGGCGCGCGCCCCCGCCTTCCTTGACAATGTCGAGCTGTCTCGCCACTTGCCGTCCCTGGATCGAGATATCCAGCAGGCGATCGCCGGGCTTGATAGGGTCCGGATCCGCGAAATAGAGGCGAACGTCATACGAGCTGCTGCCCCCCCCTTCTCGATCCAGCGTGATGACCAGACTCCGGAGTCCTCGTGCGCCGGAGGAGCCGACCCACCTCAAGCCTTCGCCATGCACGCTCGATGAGTCATAGCGGAACCACTTCGGGGCAGCTGGTTCTGTCTTGATGCCGATGTCGGGCGTGGCCCCGCGGGGGACCGGGAACCGTGTCCAGAGTGTCCCCTCTTCTGAAGCGCGATCCCCTGGAGCGCCCAGATTGATGCCAATCCGGTTCCTGTTCATCCGCGTCCCCCCCCACGTCCAGTACTCCAGTCCGGGGGTATGCACCAAAGCCAGCGAGGTCTGGATCGGGAAGTTGCACACGCAGCCGTGGGACATGTTCGGTGCGCTTAGCACGCCTCCCGCAGCCACCAGGCTGTTGGCGCAGGCCGAGCGAAAGCCGCTGAAGTTACCGGTGCCGCCGTACCTGGCGAGGTCGTAGTAGCCCGCGCTGTTGCTTCGGAAAAGGATGAGGTTCTCGCACACCGAGGGCAGATTGCAGCCATAGGATCTGTCAAAGGCCACAATGCTCTCGCCTGTCCGTAGGCTCCGAATACTCCGGTGCACAATCAACTGGTCATAATGAATGAACGCGACGGGGGTGTAGGCGCCGATCTGCTTGCGCCAGAGCAGCCCACCATCCTTGCCTCTATGGGCCGAGAGTTGGTCTTTGCCCCAGTCCGGCCCCTGAATGAGAATGTCATGTTCCTCGGAGTAGCTCATCCACGTGCCGACCACGTCCTCCGACAGGCTCCAGATTTCCTTGCCACTACGAACGTCGCAGGCGATCAGTCTGGGCTTGCCGTCCGGCGCCTTGCCGCGGCGTTGCGCATCGCCAGCGAAGGTCTGAGGCAGCCGGTCGATGCAGAAGATCCTCCCGCCGCCCACGGCAATGGCCGTGTGCCGAAATGCGTCGGACGCCTCGCGCGCCCACAGGACGTTCCCGTTGTGGCGATTCAAGACCATGAGCTTCCTGCTGGCCCCCGCGTGCCACGCGCTCCAGAGACTCCTATCTTGGCCTTTCGGCAGCGCAACTGGATCCGCGCCTGCGATCAGGAGATCATCCCAGACGGCAAGGGAACCCCAACTGGCATTGTCGGGCAGAGTCAGCACCGACATCTTCTCCCCTGTCTCCGGGTTCAGTCGGAGGCATTCTCGGCCGTTCCTCACGTAAATGCAGTCGGACGCGGAGACGTAGCCTGTGCCCTGCACCCGCGCAATGCGAAACCTGGGGCCCGGGGCATCCTCGCCGAGATCGGCGCCCGGCACGCGCGTCGGCGGGTACCGCCGGGGCGTCCGGAATTCCCAGAGCCGGCGTCCCGTGTAGATATCGGTCGCGAGGATTCCCTCGGGACCTTCGGTGATCATCTTGCCCCCGACCACCTGAGGACGTGAGCTTGACAGACGGCCGAGGAAAACGTCCCGACCCGTTGGCCCCCCGAACCAAAGAACGCCCAGGGGCAGTCTCACCAGTTGGTCCTTCGAGCAGAACGTATTCGCCGCGTCGACGCCTTCGTGAGTCACGTCTGCCGAGCCGGGCGGCGCGCCGGCTCGTCTCAGCAGCGAGTACCCCCTCGTCAGCTTCACTTCGGCCCCCAGAAGCCCGGCGGCTCTCACCTGCGATCCGAACGCTCTGCGTTCGGCGGCCGGGAGTTCAAGGCACGCGACACCACCGTACGGCCGAAGGGGATGAAACAGCTTCTCCACGAAGTCGGGCTGGCCCAGCCCGGCGGGGCTCAGGTCCTCCGAGACGATCAGGCTGGCCAAGTACGGCGGGAACGGAAACGTCAATGGATGCCCTTTCCGAAGCACAATGCGGCTTCCGTAGAGTCCGGCCGCGTCCAGCCTCGCGCGAATGGCGTCGACCTTGCGCTCGTCCGCGTCCACGCCAATGACGCAGAGCTTCGACGAGCGCACCAGCGCCTGGGCGAACTGCCCGTCGCTGAGACCGAGCACGAGGCAGTAGCCTTCCGTGACCCCTGTGGCATCGAGAACCTGGCCGGCTGTCGTCCTCCAGCGATCGCTGGGCAACTGAGCTGGTTGTGGGGCCGCCCAGCGCTTGGCCGGCCCGCGGGCCGCAAAACAGTAGATGCGGCCGTCCTGGGTCGAGACGAAGAGCTTATCATCGGCTGCGATTGCGCCCCCCACGTTGCCTGCCACCTCCGCCTGCCACGACACCCTATGGTTCGGCAGGTCGATGGCCATTATCGTATTCCCCTTCGAGGCGTAAAGGCGCTGCCCGGCCTTGATCCAG
>CP070685.1:824358-828791 GCA_020352895.1 Phycisphaerales bacterium | reverse complement strand
ACGAGCGTAATCAAAACCAAACGACTGAAGTGACGGCATGAAACGCAAGTACCAACCCGTCGATCCGAGCAGGCTGAAGACTTTCTCGATTCATCAGCGCGCCCACAAGTCCGAGACCGGCGCGTTTGCCGGACTGCCGCAGCCGGGTGCCACCGCGGCCGAACTCATCCGGTCCCTGCCCCGCTTCCTCGGTGCCGAGGAGTTCCGCGCGATCGTGGAGGCCACCGTGGCCGCTCACAGGGCCGGCCGCCCCGTGGTCTGGGCTCTCGGGGCGCACGTCATCAAGGTCGGATGCTCGCCCATCGTCGTCGATCTGATCGAGCGCGGCATCATCACGGCGGTCGCTCTCAACGGCGCCGGCCCCATCCACGATGCCGAAATCGCCATGATCGGGCAGACCAGCGAGGAAGTGGCCGACACCATCCGCACCGGCCAGTTCGGCATGGTCGACGAGACCGCAGCCCTCTTCCGACAGGCCCTGGACCGACCCGCGATCGCTGAAGAGGGCCTCGGGCGCGCCCTGGGTCAGGCCCTGCTCGATGCCGGCGCTCCCAACATCGGCTACTCGATCCTCGCCACCGCGCGCCGCGCCGACGTCCCCCTGACCGTGCACGTGGCCGTGGGCACAGACACCGTGCACATGCTGCCGGAAGTCGACGGCGCCAAGCTCGGCGCCGCCACGATGACCGATTTTCGCATCATCTGCGACGTGGTGGGCGACATGGCTGCGGCCGAGGGCTCGCCCGTCGGCGGTGTCTGGTATAACATCGGCTCGGCGGTCGTGCTGCCCGAGGTGTTCCTCAAGGCTGTTGCCGTGGCCCGAAACCTCGGCGCCGACCTGGAGTCCATGCACGCGGCGAACTTCGACATGATTCGTCACTACCGCCCGGGCCAGAACGTGGTCACCCGACCCGTCGCCCCGGGGCACGGACACCAGATCGTCGGGCAGCACGAAATCCTGTTGCCGCTGTTGCGGCAGGCGCTGATCGAAGAGCTCTCCTAGGCGCGGCTCGAAGCGAGAGAGGCTGTGCACTGACCATGCCACGACCTGCGGTTTTCCTCGACCGAGACAACACGCTGATCGAAGATCCGGGTTTCATCACTTCGCCGGATCAGGTCCGCCTGATGCCCACGGCCGCGGCCGCCCTTCGAGAACTGAACCAGGCCGGTTTCCCCATTGTCGTGGTCACGAACCAGTCGGGCGTGGCTCGCGGCTTCCTTGACGAGGATGCCCTCCACGCTGTCCACCAACGCATGCGCGAACTCTTCGAGGCGGAGGGTGCCACGATCGACGCCATCTACGCCTGCCCCTATCTGCCTGGCGACGAAGCCAAGATCAGCGCCTATCGCCGCGAGAGCGACCTGCGCAAACCCAGGCCCGGCATGCTCCTCCTGGCCGCCAGCGAGATGGACCTGGACTTGTCGCATTCCTGGATGATCGGCGACAGCCTTCGCGACGTGCAGGCCGGCCGTGCCGCCGGCTGCCGTACCATCATGCTCGATTCCAAATTAAAGGACCAGAACAAGCCGCCTGAGGCGGACGTGGTCATGCCATCGCTGACCGCGGCTGCACGCCACGTGCTGGCCAACCGGGGGCGCGGCGGCGCCAACCCGGCCGTCAACACGAACACGGAAGCCATGCAGTTGCTCCGCCAGATCGCGGCCGCTCAGCAGCAGCAGGTGCGTGCCACCGCCGGCGATTTCTCCGTGCTTTCGCTGCTCGGGGCCATCGTGCAGATGCTGGCCCTGGCCTTCGGCGTATGGGCCTTCTTCGCCATGGTCGAGGGCGGAGACGAGATGATACTTGCCTCGCTGCTGCGCTTCCTGCTGGCCATCTTCGCGCAACTGCTGGCACTTACGCTCTTCTTCCTGGCCAGACAAAGGTGATCGCGCGTCGCCAAGGAGACTCCACTCATGCTCGCCAGAATAGGATTCATGACAAGCCTGCTGGTCGTGCTCGTGTTGACCCCCGCCTGCAACGAGCCTGAAACCACCGGTGCCCGAGAGCCCGCCGCAAAATCCGGCGGCGAGCCGCAATACGACATCGGGTGGAGCCAAATCCGCCGCGACATGCCCGCCGCGGATGTGCTCGATTACCTTGGTCATCCCCGCGACATCCGTGTCGATCGAGTTTCCACCTTCTGGTTCTACTCGGACCGCGGTGTCGGCGGTCCGCACGTCTGCTTCACCACGAGAACGAATCAGGTGCTGACCTGGCGCCCGCCAGAGAGCAAGTAGCGGCGTGGCCACCGCCTCTACGCAATCGGGTGCCCTGAGCGAACCTCTGTCGGCATGGACGCAGACGCCGGTAGCGCTTTGGCCAGCACCTCGGCTACGTGAAGCGGTGTGGCCTTGGTCAGATGTGTGATCTGGTGTCGGCAACTCGTCCCGCAGGCCACCAGGACCGTCCCCGGCGGCAGCGCCTCTATCTGTTCGACGAGCGGCTGAGCCACGCGTACCGATAGCTCATACTTAGACTTGAGTGCCCCAAACGCGCCGGCCATCCCGCAGCAGCCCGTGTTCATCAGCTCCGCGCTCGTGCCGGGCAGCCGATTGAGCAGCCGCGCCTGCACGCCCTGATCGGCCAGCGCCTTGACGTGACAGTGCCCGTGAACAGCCACGCGACGCGCGCCCGGCCGGAACCGAAGGGCACCGGGCTCGCGCTCGAGCAAGTCATTGATGAACTGCTCGAACAGCACGCACCGCGCCGCGATCCGTCTGGCCCCCGGTACGTCGAGCTCCAAGTAATCGTCCACAAACATCGAATGGCAGGATGGCTCGAGAAACACGACCGGCTCGTCGCCGCCCATCCGCAGCAACAGCTCGACGTTGTGCCTCCCCAGCCGGGCCGCCTCATCCAGCCGCCCGCGGCTGAACGCCGGTCGCCCGCAGCACTCGCGCCCCTCGGGCAAACGCACCTCGTAACCGGCCGCCTCCAGCACCGCCACCGCGGCTCGCCCAATGTGCGGTTCGTGATACCGCACGAACGTGTCGTCCCAAAGGACGACGCGGCCGCGCCGCCCTGCGCCGTTCGTCTCCCGCCGCGCGAACCACGTGTCAAACTGCTGCGAGGAGTACGGCGGAAGCGGCCGCTCGGCCGCGATCCCCACCGTCTTTTCCAGCAGCCAGCGGAGCGCCGGCCACCGCAGGACCGCATTGGCCAGCGGCGCGGTCGCGGATCCGACCCGCCCCATCAGATCCACAGCGCTGAACAGATGATCCACGAAACGAACACCGTCGCGCTGCTGCCGCGCGTGCAGCAACTCGGCCTTGAGCGCGGCCAGGTCCACGTTCGAGGGGCATTCGGCCTTGCACGCCTTGCAGCTCAGGCAGTTGCTCAGGGCCTCGTCCAACTCCGGCGCATCCAACACTGCGGATGGATCGGCTAAACGCCTTTCGAGTACCGCGCGAATCACGTTCGCCCGCCCCCGCGTGGACATGATCTCGTCGCGCGTGGCCGCGTACGTCGGGCACATGGTCGGAGCGGCCTTGAGACATTCGCCGGATCCGTTGCATTGCTCGAGGTTACCGACAAAAGATCCGTCCCGGCGCACGAAGCCGAGCACCGGGCAGAATGGAAGCAATATCTCGTGGTCGGCCCCGGTCCGCAGATTCGTGTCGATGCGGAACCGCCCGTCGCCGACGATCTTGCCCGGGTTGAACACGTTCTTCGGGTCGAACAGGCGCTTCAGCGCGGTGGCGGCGGCCATCAGCTCCGCGCCCAACTGCTCAGGGAGAAACTCGGTGCGGGCGATGCCGACGCCGTGCTCGCCGGCAATCGAGCCTCCGAAATGTCGAGTCAGCGCCGCCACCTCATCGGCGATCTGTCGATATAGGGTCACGCCCTCGGCCGTGTGCAGGTCCAGCACCGGCCGCACATGCAGAGTTCCTGACGCCGCGTGACCGTAGTACGATGCCTGCACGCCCACGCCGTGGAGAATACGGCCCAGGCTCCGCACGTACTCGGGCAACTGCTCCGGGCGCACGGCAACGTCCTCGATGCCCGCGGTCGGCTTGGCCGGTCCCTTGCACCCGGTCAGCAGGTTCAGCCCCTTTCGCCGCACGCCCCACACCGCCTGCATTTCCGCCGTGTCCGTGGTGGTGAACGTCCGCAGCCCGAACTTACGGCTCTTCAATGCCGTCATCTTGTCATCGAGATCATCGAAGAACTCCACGAGCAGCATCGACTCGCAAAGATCGCTATCCAGTTTCAGCAAAGACCGGGCTGACTGAAACGCAAGCTGCCCCTTGGTCTGGTCGAACAGCACCTTGTCGATGTGCTCAATGGCCGCCGGCCGAAACTCCGCCAGCTCCACGGCCGCCTGCATGGCCTCGGCCACCGACGCGAAACAGATCACCGCCAGCCCTCTGTGCCGGGGCAGCGGCACCAAGCTCAGCTCCGCCGTCATGATCCCCGCCAGCGTCCCCTCGCT
>CP070685.1:819814-824258 GCA_020352895.1 Phycisphaerales bacterium | reverse complement strand
TCGCCACGTTCGCGAGTTGTTTCGGTGCACATCACAACGACCTGCCGCCGGGGTGTCGCCCACAGGATTTCGAAGGGTGCGATCTTGATTCTGACGACATGGTCAATCTGATCGACTTCCTCACCTTTGCGGTCAGCTACACTGGCTGATGCGTCCGGTTTCCACATGGCCCGGCCGCACGCAATCGGCCTCGGCGCGTCCCGCCCTCCATGGCCTTGATGCACACACTCCTCGTGATCGACTGCTAAAAGGCATCCTCCAAATGCTCGATGTGCGGCTGGCCCTCGGGGTCCACGGTGATGGCGACGAGGTCGAAGCGGGCCGGCATGTCCTCGGCCTGCTTGGCGGAGATGAAGAAGCGGGCTGCCCGCCGCACCTGGGCCTGCTTGCGGGCGTGGAGCTGCTCGACGGGATCGATGCCGCCGGCGGCCTGCATGGTCTTGACTTCCACGAACACGAGCGTCTCGCCGTCCAGGGCGATGAGGTCCACCTCGCCGACCGGGCAGAGATAGTTGCGTGCCAGAATCTTGTACCCGCGCTTCTTGAGATGCTTGTGGGCCAGCTTCTCGCCCATCTGCCCCAGGCGTTTCGAGTTCTGGCCGCGGTCGGCCATCGAGGTGCTCCCGGTGTTCGGGGCGGCGCGCAAAAAACCGCGCCGGGATCAATATCCACCGCGCGGCGGTCAGGCTCAGGTTTGATCTGCGGCGGGTGCGGGCCCGCGGTCTAGACTTCGGCCAGCTCCTTGCTCTGGGCCTGCGTTTCCGCTTCGTCCTCCTGCTGCGACTGGGCGTTGTTGGCGGCGTCTCGTGCGGCCCGCGAAACCCGACGCTCTCGGAGCTTGGCCCGCTTGCCGAAGCGCCGCCGCAGGTAGTAGAGCTTGGCCCGGCGGACCACGCCGCTGCGCAGGACGTCGACGCTCAGCACCTTGGGCGAGTGCAGCGGAAAGACGCGCTCGACTCCCTCGTTGTTGACGATGCGACGAACCGCAAAGGTCTCGGTCAGGCCCTGGCCGCGCCTGGCGATGACCACGCCGATGAAGTTCTGGACGCGCTCTTTCTCGCCTTCCACGATCTTGACGGCCACGGAGACCGTGTCGCCCACCCGGAAGTGCGGGAGTTCCGCTTTGCGGTAAGGCTGTTCGGCTGCGTCAATCAGGGTGTTTCTCATGGCCTTCTCCGTCCGGCTGGCTTCAGGCCGACGGCCCGGATTCCTGGGCTGCTGCCTTCTGCTGGTGCTCGATCCGATACCCGGCCCGCAGGCCTGCGGCGGAATTGGGCAGTATAGGCCAACGGCTGGCCGCTGTCCACGCCTCAGGGGCGGGACTGTGCGGCCCGCCGGCGGCCGATCTCACCCGTCCTGGCGTGCCGCGGGCAGGTCCGGTCTGCGCTCCCGGGTCCGCAGGCGGCGCTGCTCGGCCCGCCAGCGGGCGACCTCGGCGTGGTGGCCGGAGACCAGGACGTCGGGCACGCGCATGCCTTCGAACTCGGCCGGGCGGGTGTACTGGGGGTATTCCAGCAGGCCGTCGGTGAAGGACTCCTCCTCGACCGATTCCTCAGCGCCCAGGGCCCCCGGCAGGAGGCGGGTGACGGTGTCCACGAGGACCATGGCGGCCGCCTCTCCGCCCGAGAGGACGTAATCCCCGATGGAGACCTCCAGAGGCTTGAGCCCCAGGCGGATCCGTTCGTCGAAGCCCTCGTAGTGCCCGCAGATCAGCAGCAGGGTCTGAGCGGCGGCCAGCTCCTTGACCAGCGGCTGATCCAGCCGTCGGCCCTGGGGAGTCAGGAGAATCCGAAGCGGCGGGACGGCCGCCCGGCTTTCGACGTCACGGACGGCCGCGAACACCGGCTCGCATTTGAGCACCATGCCCGGGCCGCCGCCGTAGGGCTTGTCGTCCACCGTGCGATGCACGTCGTGCGTGTAGTCGCGGTAGTTGGTGCAGGCGACGGTGAGCAGGCCGTTGTCCCTGGCCCGCCCGATGATGCTGGTGGACAGCATGGGCTCGAAGACCTCGGGGAACAGACTGAGGATGTCGATGTGCATGGGATGGCTCGAGTTGGGTTTTGGGTCAGTTCCGGCGTACAGACGATCTTGTCAGTGCGATCCTGGCACCACTGCCTCGCCTGGCGGCGAGACAGTGCCACCCTGGAGCGGCGGGCAGTGATGAAACAAGGCCGTGGCTGTCAAAGCCGCCGGCCTCAAAACACTTGCCGTTCTCGGCGCCTGGCTGGTCTACTCCCCGGCCTTCTCCTCGGCTTGGGCTTCAGTCTTGGCCGCCTCAGCCTTCGCCTTCTCAGCCGCTTCCGCTTCCGCCTTGGCTTTCTCGGCCGCCTCAGCCTCGGCCTTGGCCGCGGCCTCCGCGGCCTCACGCTCGGCCCGGCTGGGCTTGGTGGGGCGTTTGGCGGGCTCGATGTCGATGCCGATCTGCCGCATCAGCCCTCGGGCCGTATCGGATGGCTTGGCCCCGACGCTCAGCCAGTACTCAATCCGCTCCTTCTTGAGGCTCAGCCGCCGGCTCTCATCCTTGGCCAGCGGGTCGTAAAAGCCCAGTTCCTCGATCACGCTCCCGTCCCGCGGGGACCGGGCGTCCATGGCGTTGAGCCGGAAGAAGGGCCGGTGCTTCTTGCCCAGACGTTTGAGGCGAAGCCTGACTGCCATCAATGATGCTCCATCAATGCGACTGCTGTGTCCGTTGCTGCACGAGCTTCGCATTCTCCGCGTTTTGGTCGTCCCGGTCAACCAGCGCGGGGGACGCCAGATGGGGGCCCCCTGGCCGGGCCGGGGCTGATCGATTAGCCTTCGCCCTCTTTGGGATCCGGGCATGCGTTTTCCCGACTCGATCACAGCGCTGGACCACCGCATCACCGGTTCCCTGCCCGTACCCGGGCGAGCCGTCGGCCTTTTCTGGAAGCTCGTTACCTGCGGGGGGTATGGGGAGATTTGGGGTCCGGTCTACCTTGCCCTGATCGTATGGCCCGCCAGCCGTCTTCTCGGCCTCCAGTTGCTGGCTGCGGAGGCCCTCGGGCTAGCCGTGCTGATCCCCCTCCGCTATTCGCTCCGCCGCCCGCGGCCGGTAGCCAAGAAGCCCGGCCCGGTGCCCGTTCCGTGGGAGCGCTATTCCTTCCCCTCGTCTCACGCCTTGCGAGCCACAGAGGCCGCCGCCGTCATGGCCGTCAACTTTCCCTGGCTCTGGCCCGTGGCCCTTCCGCTGGCCTTGCTGGTGGCCTGGTCGCGGGTCGTGCTACGCCGCCACTATACCTCCGATGCGGTCGTCGGCATTCTCCTCGGCTTGGCCTGCGGTCTGCTGGCCGCCACGCTCGTGCCGACACTCATCGATGCGTTGCATCGGTAACGCCTTTGCAATCTCACGGCAGCGTCCCCCGTGTTGGTGCTTTTGCCTTGGCGCGTTGGCGGCCGCCGACTTGGCCTGTTGGTCTCTCTCGCGGCGCGCCGATGAGAATCTATAATGACGATTCCCTGAAACCTTGTCGGCGATGCCTCCGGCGTGCGCCTGCATCGCTTGACAAACCCGAAACCACACGGAAGCACGAACATGCCCAGCAAGACGAAGACCACCGGCCGTAAGACCGCCCCGGCAAAGAAAACCGCGAAGCCCAAAGCGGCCAAGAAAACCGGAAAGAAGAACAGTAAGGGCAAAGCAAGCAAAGTGAGGACGCCCCAGCGTCGCGCCAAGGTCAAGCCGCTCACGAAGCAGGGACGACATCCGGCGGGCAAGGGCCGCAAGAAGCAGGCCGCGCCCAAGGGCGCGGGCGCAAGAACAAAGACCCGGGTCGCCGGCGCGGCTGGTCCCTCGCCGGTCGATGTGCTGTCCCGCGCCGAAGCCGACATCAACGCCGCCATCGAGTCGCTCAACAACCAGATGAACGCCGCCGTGTCCACGCTCACCGAACTGGTCGCCTCCCACGGCGAGCAGCAGGCACCCGTCATGCACACCGCGCCAATGGACCGGGTTACGGCCGTGTTCCAGCGGCTGGTCGGCGAGGTCGTTGACGAACAGTTGTCGGAGATCTTGCCCACGCTGGTTTCGCTGCGCAGCGAAATGGCCGGATATCTTGCGGCCGATCGGCCCCCGGCCGACGCCGATTTCCTCCAGCGCGGGCGGGACATGCTCGACCAGGTGCTGGCCGGCGCCGGCGTTCGCGAGTTCGACGCCCGTCCGGGGCAGACCTACGACCCGCTGATCCATCTGGCGGTGGGCGAGACGCGGCGCGACGACCTTGAAGACGCCGTGGTAGGCGAGTGGGTGTCGCCCGGTTATCGCACGGCCCGCGGCAAGGTACTGGTTCCCGCGCGCGTAAAGGTCAACAGGAAGTAACCCGATGGCCAGGTTCGGCATCGATTTCGGTACGACCAACACGATCGCGGTGCTGCACGACCGCGGCATGTTCACCGAGGTGCAGCACGCGGCGGAGACCGGCGCCGGCAC
>CP070685.1:815193-819714 GCA_020352895.1 Phycisphaerales bacterium | reverse complement strand
ATCCGCCAGTTGATTCCGACGGCTGATTGGGGTCAAATGCTGGCAGAATATCCCATCGCCGCTGAGAAGCGCGAACTCGACACCAGCGAGGAGACGGAATGATCGCCACCGTGAACCTGCTCCTGCAAACGACCCAACCGGCTGGTCCCAGCGGCCCTCCGGCCGGTCCGGGCTCCGTCTTTGCCAGCCCGTTCTTCCTGATCATGCTCATGCTGGTCGTCTTCTGGGTGGTGATGTATCGGGGCAACCGTAAGGAGAAGCAGAAGAAGCAGGAGTTGCTGAATTCGGTGGCCAAGAACGACCGGGTGCTCACCATCGGCGGAATCATCGGGACCGTGGTGCAGGTTAAGGGGGATGAGATCGTCGTGAAGATCGACGAGTCCACCAACACGAAGATCAACATCATCCGGTCCGCCATACGAGACGTTCTTGATCGAGAAGAACCGGCCGCCGGCGCCAAACGATAGCAGCCGGTCGTCGACGGGGGATCACGCACTTGACTTGAGGCACGGCGCATCGCCGGCCCCATGATGATGGGCCAGCGACGAACTTTCAGCGGCCATAACAGTATTGAAAGATAGCAGCGGGCGGCCCGTTCGGGCCTGCGCGCCGTCCAAGGGCGGCGAAGAGGACAGCCCCCGAGGCGGAGCGCCTGAATCCCCAGCAAGTCCTGCCGGCTACAGGGCTTAGAATCGTAGAAATCGGTTCATCAGGACCGTGGCAACGCCCGATAGTATGTTGAGGCAGGGCCGCGTAATCGCGAGATCGGCGCGCCGAGCGGGTTCGTCGGCCCGCGCCCGAAGTATGACAGCCGTGGCGTGTCCAGTCGGACTGCAAGCCGGACCTCGGAAAATGCCCAGGTTGACTGGGATTGATCTCGGCAAATAGGATTCCTGGCACCCTTCCGGGAACGGCGCGGCCAACATCGCGGGACGGAAGGCCAGCCCTGCACCCTCAGCATCGGCGGCCGCGCGAGCGGGCCGCAAGACCAAAGGCGCACCGAAGGTGACCAACGGACCATACAGGAGAGCCTACGGCCTCATCCTCAGCCCGGTGATTCTGCTGTGCGGCGGAGGATGCTTTCACTCCTGGATCAACGACTGGCTGGATCCTACAGAGATGGGGGCATTCGACACCACCCATACCACCGAGATCCGCAGGAGCATCTCTGTGCTGGAGGAGCCCAGCGGTCTGGCCTTGGCGACCGATCCAACCCCTCAGGACCTGGAGGTCTACGGCGAGGAGTACCGGATCGCCCCGGGGGACATTCTGACCGTGCGTATCTTCGAGCTTCTGGTCGCAGGCGCCGAAACCCTGGTCACGCCCATCGTCAGCGAGCAGGGCAGCATTTACGTACCAGAACTGGGCTGGATACAGGCGGCGGGATACAGCGCCCGAGAGCTACAGGCGACCCTCATCGACGAGCTACGCAAGCAGGAGATCCTGGAGGATGCCAGTATCGAGGTCGTTGTGGCGGCCCAGCGTCAGCGCGTGTACAGCGTTTTCGGCCTGATCGCCCGGGCGGGCTCATATCCTGTACCCAGGCCCGATTTCCGTCTCATGGAGGCCCTGCTGCTGGCGGGCGGTCTGCCCGACGTGGCGGAGGTGGTCTACGTGTTCCGACCCACCGAGGAGGCGGAGCCATCGGTTCCCCCGGCGTCCGATGCGCTGGCGGTTCCCGCCACGACCACCACGTGGAAGCAGGATTCCGTTGAGGACGTGCCCAGCCTGCAATGGCCCATCGAACCGGAACCGGAGGAGCGGGACCCGTATGAGTTGGACTACGCTTTCCTGTCATCGTACTCCCAGCCTGTCACTTCGGGTGGGGCACGCGAAGAGGAGCCCGGCCGGGAACCCCCCGTGACCGAGACCCAACCCGACAAGGAGAGGCAGCTTCTGGACGCGGATCTTCTGCAAGCCATTCGCCCACCGGGCGTGCCTCCCGTAGAGACGGCCCCTGGAGCCGAGGAGCCCACCGAGCCGCCGATCGCCGGAACGCAACGTGAGGAACCCTTCGAGGTCGAGCCCGAGGAACCTCCGCCCACGCAGCCCATGCCGCTGAGCCGGTGGATCTGGCTTAACGGCAAATGGATCGAGGTCACTCCGGGGCAGGAGCCCGGCATTCCCCGGACCGCCCCAGGGGCGGAAAGACCCCCGGCGGTAGCAAGGACCGAACCGGCCGTGCCCGAGGAGCCGGTCAGTTGGGAAGAGATGGAGGTGCCGCCGAGCAACCGCATCATTGCAGTCCCGGCGGATCTTCTGCGCGAGGGCGATGCCCGCTATAACATCGTGGTCCGAGATGGCGATACGATCCGGGTCGCGGCCGGCGATACCGGGCAGTATTACATCATGGGCCACATATACCGGCCTGGCGTATACTCGCTCGTCGGGCTGAGGGTCACGCTGAAGCAGGCCATCGCCAGTGCCGGCGGGTTGGATCCGCTGGCCTGGCCGGACCGCTGCGACGTCGTTCGCCGCATCGGCGCAGACCGGGAAACCGTGATACCAGTCAATCTGGATCGCATTTTCGCCGGCCAGGACGCCGACTTTTTCTTGAAGCCCCACGATATCATCAATGTGGGAACGCATGCCGTGGCTCCGTTCCTTGCCTCGATCCGGACCGCATTCCGCATCACCTACGGTTTCGGATTCGTGTGGGACAGGAACTTCGCGGACATCGAGAGCCAAGGTGGCTCGCCTAACCCGCGGCTGGCGCGAGCGGCGCGGCAGCAGCAGTTCCTGCCCGGACTCTTTCCGTAGAACTGACGTAAGGGACCGGGCGGCGAAAAGCCGGCATGCCCTTGTCTGAAAGAGACGCCCGTTGAGCACCATAGACTACTCATCACCGAGGTCGTTGCAGATGTCTGATCCCCGGATCAGGCGTCAGGCGGCCCTCATCCAGGTGGCCGTCCTCGCCGGGTTGATGACGGTGCTGTTCTGGCACGAGATCACAAGACTGCTCCACGTCTGGCAGACCCAGTCAAACTGGTCACACGGCTTCATCGTGCCGCTGTTCAGCCTTTACTTCCTGTATGCCCACCGCGAAGAACTCGCCAGGGTGCCGGTCCGCGAAAGCCTGTGGGGGCTGCCCGTTCTGCTGGGCGGGCTGCTTCTGTACTGTGTATCGATCTGGCCTTTGCAAATGGGCTATCCCAAGTCGGTAGCCATCGTGGTTTGCCTGTTCGGTGTGGTCTTGTATCGTTGCGGGTGGAGGATCATGCGAATCAGTTGGGTGCCGATCCTCTACCTGATGTTCGCGGTACCGCTGCCCGACCGGGTGTACGTAAGAATGACCATGCCGCTTCGCCGCCTGGCCTCGGCGGTGGGCGGCATGCTGCTGAGCATCATCCCGGGCGTGGAAGTGACGGTCTCCGGAGTCACTATGGAGTTGATGAAGGACGGTGAGGTCCTGGCCACGCTCAACGTGGTCGATGCGTGCAGCGGGATGCGTGTGCTGATCGGCCTGTGTGCGCTGGGTGTGGCCATCGCCTATCTGGGCGACAGGCCCAACTGGCAGCGCATCACGCTGGTGGTCTTCTGCGTGCCGATCGGAGTGTTTACCAACCTGCTCCGGGTCACCTCCACGGGCCTGTTCCACGTGTTCGGCTGGGACTATTTGACCGAGCATGCCGGGCACACGGCATGGGGGCTGGCCATGTATACGGTGGCTTTGGGCCTTTTCTTCCTGTTGTCACACATTCTGTCCCACTTGGTGGTGGAGGACCACGAAGAGGGCGCAATCGGCCCCGAAGATCTCGCCCCGGATGATCGGGCCTAACTACTGGTAGGTGCACTGATGGCCACGATACCTGCGACCATCCACGAGAGGTTGCCTCAGCTGGCGGGCGTAGCGGCCCGTCCGGTGGCCCCGGCCGGTGCGGCCGTGTCCATGGGCGACGTGTTTCGCATCATCAAGCAGCGCCTTTTCCTGATCCTGTTTGTGTGGACCTTCCTTAACGCTCTGACCGTGGCGGGCACCGTCCTCCAGATCAAATACCTGCCTGTCTGGAGAGCCTTCGCACTGGTCAAGATCGAGCAGGAAGCGGCCCTGCAGCCCATGGAGGAAACCACGCGCTTCGTCCCGAACGACACCATGCAGCGGATCATGATGGACGAATCCAACGCCATGAAGAGCACCGGAGTGCTGGAGCAGGCCCTGCGCGATGTGGAGGTGCAGAACACGAGCTGGTACCAGCAGGTGGAAGAGGATCGCCGGCTGGAGGAGCTTGAGGGCATCCTGCGGATCTATCCGGTGGAAGGCACCAGCCTCGTCAAGGTGTCCATCGGCTCTCGGGCCCAAGGGGATCCACACACCGTCGTCAACGCGATCGTGCGAGCCTACCTGAACATCAAGGACACTCAGGCCCGGGCCGAATACCGCGGCAAGATGAGCGACTACCAGAGCAGGCAGTCGCTGCTGCAGACAGACGTGAAGGCCAAGATCGACGAAATCGCCCGGTTCCAGAACGAGGTCAGCACACCGGGGGCCGTCTCGGGCGTCAACATCGTGGGGCAGAGTTT
>CP070685.1:810559-815093 GCA_020352895.1 Phycisphaerales bacterium | reverse complement strand
TTCTACGGCTCCATGCGCTCGGCCGCCCAGATCATCAGCTACGAGATTCCCATGGGGCTGGCCATCCTGGTGGTGGTGCTGACCTCCGGCCACCTGCGCCTGGAGCACATCGTCGCGGACCAGGTCGACACCGTCTGGAACGTGCTGCTCCATCCCCTGGCTTTCATCCTGTTCATCACCACCATGTTCGCCGAGACGAACCGCGCGCCCTTCGACCTGGCCGAGGCGGAGCAGGAGCTGGTCGGCGGCTTCCACACCGAATACAGCGGCATGAAGTTCGCCATGTTCTTCCTGGGTGAGTACGCCCACATGATCGTCGCCAGCGCGCTGTGCATCACCCTGTTCCTGGGCGGCTACCATCTGCCCTTCGTGCCGTGGACGCGCCCGGAGGATGTGAGCCTGTTGGGGACCATGGCCAAGTGCGCGGTCTTCGCCGGCAAGGCGGCGGCCTTCATCTTCCTGTTCATGTGGGTGCGCTGGACCATCCCGCGCTTTCGCTTCGATCAGCTCATGCGCATCGCATGGAAGGGGCTGGTTCCGCTCGGATTGGCCGTGGTGGCCCTGGCCATGGTTTTGGTGTACTGGCAGAAGCCCATCTCGATCTGGGCGACCGTCGGCAATCTGGTGCTGATCGTGATTACGTTGATCGTGTTGGCCAGGTCGCCGACGCCCGTAACCGGGCGTCAGCAGAACCTGCCGCCCCTGCCGGTCGGTGGCGAGCCGGTGAGGTCGTAGGCCATGAAGCAAGAGGACATCATCGAGGTCGGCCTGCCGGAGTTGAGCGCCGCGGAGCGCACCTATCTGCCGCAGATCTTTGACGGCATGCGGGTGACCATCCGGCACATGTTCCGCCACAAGGCCAAGACGGTCGAATACCCCGAGCAGAAGCGCACGCAGCGGATCGAGAACTATCGCGGCCTCCACCGGCTGAACCGCGACCAACGAGACCGCGTGGCCTGCGTGTCCTGCTTCATGTGTTCGACGGCGTGCCCGGCGAATTGCATCCACATCGAAGCGGGCGAGGCGCCATGGGACGACCGCGAAAAATACCCGGTCAAGTTCGAGATCGACGAACTTCGTTGTATTTACTGCGGCATGTGCGAGGAGGCCTGCCCCGTAGACGCGATCGAGCTGACTCCTGAGTATCATGTGGTGGGACGTTCGCGGGAGGAGATGATCTTCGACAAGGAGAAGCTCCTGCGAGTCTACGACGAGACCAAGAACCTCAAGCCGCGCAAGAACCCGAAGATCACCGGTTACGCCGGTACGGGCAACAGGCCGAACAACAGGCCCACGGCCGGCAAGGAACCGACGTAAATGAGTGCCGACGCCTTGGCTTACATCATGTATGCGGTCTTCGTCCTAGGCGGACTGGGCATCTACTTCGCCCTCCCGCAGGAGGGCCGCTGGCCCAGAGGGTTGCCCTGGGTGTTGGGTCTGGCCGCACTCGCGGGTTTTCTCGTCGTGCTCGGGCGTCAGTTCGCCCCCGGCGACGGCGGGGGCTTCTACTGGGTGTTGTTCGCGGCGGTCGCCGTGTTCTCAGCCGCGCGTGTGGTCACCCACAGACGCCCGGTGTATAGCGCCGTCTATTTCGTCCTCGGCGTGCTGGCCGTCGCCGGACTCCTGTTGCTGCTCTCCGCCGAGTTCGTGGCCGTCGCCCTGATCATGATCTACGGCGGCGCCATCATCGTCACGTACGTCTTCGTGATGATGCTGGCCCAGCACGCCGGACGCCCCGTCTACGATAACCGGTCACGGGCTCCCCTGGGGGCCGTGCTGGCGGGGTTCCTCCTGACCGCGACCCTCTGCGGCGCCGTCGCCGACGGGATCGCCGCCCTGCCGACGGAAGGCTACTTTGACGCCAACTTCATCGTCGCTCCGCCGGCGGATGACGGCCCCGTTCCGGCCGGTAACACCGCTGCGGTCGGTGCAACACTGCTGTCACGATACATGGTCCCGCTCGAAATCGCGGGCGTGCTGCTGCTCATCGCCATGGTCGGAGCCGTGGCCGTGGCCCGTAAGCACGTGCCCTCAACCGAACTCGATGTCTTGGCTCCGCCGACCGAGCGCCCCCTCGGGGAGGCCGGTCGCCAGGCCAAACCGTTTCTGCCGGAACTGAAGAAGGTGTGAGTTGACCCATTACGCCATAGTCGGTGCTTTGCTCTTCGGCCTCGGGCTGGTCGGCTTCTTGTCCCGCAGGAACCTGATCATCGTGTTCCTCAGCACCGAATTGATGTTCCAGGGCGCAGTGGTGAACTTCGTCGCCTTCGGGCGGCTTCACCAGAACTTGCAGGGGCAGTCCTTCGCCCTGTTCCTGCTGGCCATCGCGGCGGTCGAGGCCAGTCTGGCCCTGGCCCTGGTGGTGCTCCTGTTCCGCCGAAAGGGCACGCTGGACGTCGACGTCTGGAGAACCATGCAAGGTTGAGTCTCGCCGGCACGGCCGGGCTGCGGCGCGGCACGACCGACCTAGGAAAGAGAAGACGGCTTGGACGCGGTAACCAACAGCTTCACGACACCCTGGGCCCTGCAGTATGCCTGGCTGATTCCCTTGCTGCCCCTCCTCGGGGCCGGGCTCATCGGCCTGTTCGGCTCGCGCCTGCTGCGCGGCACTTCGCACTGGCCAGCCATCCTGGGCGTGGCAGGCGCTGTTGTCGTCTCCATCATGCTGTATCAGGGCGTGCACGACCTGCCGCACGAGGAATACAGCCAGACGCATGTCATATACGAGTGGTTCCCCACCGGCGCGGCTAACAGCCTGCAGACCCCCATGCACGACGAGTCCTGGTTCACGGTCAGCTTCCGCATCGACCCGCTGACCGCCATCATGCTCGTCACCGTCACGGTCGTGTCACTGCTGGTCGTGGTCTATTCACGCGACTACATGCGCCACGACAACCATCCGACGCGCGGCTACGAGCGATTCTTCGCGTTTCTGGCCCTCTTCGTCTTCTCGATGACCTCCCTGGTGCTGGCGGGGAACTTTCTGCTCCTGTATCTGGGATGGGAGCTCGTGGGCCTCTGTTCGTACCTGCTGATCGGCTTCTATTATGAGAAGCCTTCGGCCGCGGCCGCCGCCAAGAAGGCCTTCATCGTCAACCGCATCGGCGACTTCGGCTTCGGTCTCGGTGTGCTGCTCATCTACCTGACCTTCCACTCGCTGGATTATGGCGTCGTGTTCGCCGCGACAACGGCGGCCATGAACGGGGCCACCGATCAGTTGCGGCAGATCCTGGGCCTGGCAGACACGGCCGAAGCCACGCGCGTCATGCTGATGATTCAGCAACGCGTGGCCATCATCAGCCTGCTCCTGTTCTGCGGAGCAGTGGGCAAAAGCGCCCAGTTGCCACTTTACGTCTGGCTGCCCGACGCGATGGAAGGCCCCAGCCCGGTCAGCGCTTTGATCCACGCCGCCACGATGGTGACGGCCGGCGTATACATGGTAGCACGGTGTGGCGCGCTGTTCGTCGCCCAGCCCTGGGTCATGGTAGTGGTCGCCGCCATCGGTGGCGTCACCGCCCTATACAGCGCCACCATCGCTCTGGCCCAATACGACATGAAACGCATCCTGGCCTACTCCACCATCAGCCAGTTGGGCTACATGTTCCTCGGCTTGGGCGTGTATGCAGCCGACAGCGCCATCTTCCACCTGTATACGCACGCGTTCTTCAAGGCCTTGTTGTTTCTTGGCGCGGGCAGCGTCATGCATGCCATGGGCGGCATCATTGACGTCCGCCGCTTCGGAGGCCTGCGCAAAATCCTTCCGGTAACGTTCGTCACCTTCGTGATTGGATCCCTCGCGCTGGCGGGATTTCCGTTCCTGGCCGGGTTCTGGAGCAAGGATGAGATTATTCACGCGGCCCTGGCCAATCATAGGGTACCGATCCTGGGGTACCTGGCGTTGCTCACGGCCGTGCTGACAGCGTTCTACACCTTCCGCATGGTGTTCCTGGCCTTCTGGGGAGAGAAGAAAATCCCCGCCGGCGTGCACGCCCACGAGTCCGGCGGCTGGATGCTCTTCTCGCTTCTCCTGCTTGCCGTCGGCGCCGTCTTCGCCGGTTACGCGGGCGTGACCTCGTTTGAAGGCCACGGCTTCGTCGGCCTGTTCGAACCGCACGGGCGCTTCCACGAATTCCTTCATCCGGTGACGACGCCGTTCGCGGCTGGGCTGGCCGAGATGAGAGCCGGAGCAAGCGGTCTGGAGACCCCCGCCGCGGAGGCCCACGGCTATGGACTGATGTACCTGTCGGCTCTTCTGGCCATACTTGGCATCATCGCCGCCTGCGTATGCTACGTCTCCGCGCCCACCTTCCCTCGCACGGTACGCGACTCGTGGAGCCGGGCCTACCGCCTACTTAACAACAAGTACTACGTGGACGAGATTTACGACGCACTCGTCGTCCGCCCGCTCCGTCGCCTGGGCGACTTCTGCTTCGGACTCGATAACTACCTGGTGGACGGACTCATCTGGCTGGTGACGGCCGCTCCCCAACTGCTCGGCCACGTGCTGCGGACCATGCAGCGCGGGGCCATGCAG
>CP070685.1:805903-810459 GCA_020352895.1 Phycisphaerales bacterium | reverse complement strand
GCCCGAGCTGGGCGATCATCTCCTCGGTCATGCCGTCGCTGAACCACTCGGCCGGCTCCGGGCTCATGTCCTCGAACGGCAGCACGGCCAGCATGATCTTGTCGGCCGACGGTCTGGCGGCTGGATGGTCCTCAACATCAGGCTCGAAGCCGATGCGCCGGAGCAGGTTGTCGTACCGCGGATCGCCACGCACCGCGTCAAACAAAGGGGCGACCTTCAAGAAGGGCAGCGATGCCTCTCGTTCGTCAACTGCCTTGTACATCCACTCGAACGCCTCATTTGTGTTGACGAGAGCACCGTGGATATAGGCAAAGGCTATGGCCGGGACGTACTCTCCCTTCGACGACAGCTCCGTCAGACTGCGAAGCTCTTCAACCGCTTTGTCTCGCTGACCGGCTAGGGCATAAGTAGCGCCAAGCAGTCCTGCTCCTCGCGGAAAGTGTCCGGCCAGCCTGTGCATCACTTGGAACTCGGCGATTGCTTTGTCGTACTCTTGTGTGGCCAGATGTGTCGCTCCGAGCGTCTCGTAAACCTGAACGAAGCTCGAGTCCATCTCCAAAGTCCGCTGCAGCTGCTCCTCAGCTTCGTTGAACTGCCGACGGAAGTAAAGGACGCCCGCAACGTCCCTGTTTATAATAAGTGAACCCGGATCAAGCTCGTGGGCGCGCTGCATCTCTCGGGTAGCGTCTTCGAACCTGCCCATGGTCGTCAGGTAAACGCCGTACCAGTGGTGTGCCGTTGCGTAACGCGGGTTGAGCTCGATCGCCCTCTGGAATGCACGCTCAGCCCCGGGCCAGTCCCAGTCGTAAATGGCTCGAACCCAGCCCAACGGGGGGTACGCCTCCGGCAATTCGGAATCCAGCGCGAGCGCCGCGTCGATCGCTTCCTTGGCCTTGGGCGCCGCCTCCCGAGGCGGACGGAAGTACCAGCCCAACAGGCAGTAGCAGTCGGCCTTGCCAGCGTAGGCCAGCGCGTAGTTCGGGTCCAGGCGGATGGCCTCGTCGTAAAGCTCAATCGCCCTCCTGAAGCCCTCTTGCGTCCGCTTGTTCCACCAGAACCTTGCTTCTTTGTAGGCACGGTACGCTTGAGTGTTGTCCGTGTAACTCCTGACGAGTTCCGTTCGTTGCTCACCGGTAAGTCGCAGCCGCAACGTGTCCGAAATCTGCGAGGCGATGTCCTTCTCTACTGCGAGAATGTCGTTCTCGGTCCGGTCATATCGCTCGCCCCAAAGCTGGCGTTGGTCAATCGCGTCCACCAGCGCCACACGCACACTCAGCCGCCCGCCACGCCTGGTGACCTTTCCGCTGAGGACCGCTCGAACCTCCAGCTCTCTGGCGATCTCCCGGTGGTCAGAGTCTCTCTTGGCCAGCCGGAAGACGGTACTCCTGGGCACGACGCGGAGGTGGGGGAGCTGCGAGAGGCTGTCGATGATGGTGGCTGGAATCTCCTCGCAGAGGTACTCCGTGTCCGGATCGCCGCCGACGTTTACAAGGGGCAGCACCGCGAGCGATTCGATTCGGTCCGCATGGGCTTGGCCGCCTCGGCCGAACAGCCGCTCCCGCAATCCGCCCACGTTTACGGCGACGAGGACCACCGCGAGCATTACCACTGTTAGGCAAGATACTACGACCCACAATGCTGCCTGTGACCGTGGTGCGACGGCCACCGGCGCGGTCTTCAAGCCCCGTGAATCGCTCTCGATCGTCCGCAGATCGAAAGCAAGGTCACGGGCCGACTGGAAGCGCTCCTCGGGCTTCTTCTCCAAGCAGTGCCGGATCAGCCGATCCAGCTCGGGCGGTATCTGCTGGCCGGTCTCGGCGATGTCCGGAGGCTCATCCTTGAGTATGGCCGCCAGGGTCTCGGCGACCGTCTTGCGAGCGAAGGCCCGGCTTTCGCTGACCATCTCGTACAGCACGCAGCCCAGTGAGAATACGTCACTGCGGGCGTCCGTCTTCTCGCCCCGCACTTGCTCGGGGGACATGTAGGCGGCGGTGCCCAGCAGGGTGCCCGGCGCTGTTTCCAGCGTAATCGTCGGCGAGTCGGCCAGGTCCGCTGGCGTGGCAGCCGCGGCTCGGTGAGCCAGGCCGAAGTCGAGGATCTTTACGACGCCGTCTCTGGTGAGGAAGATGTTCTCCGGCTTGACGTCACGGTGAACGATACGCCTGGTATGAGCGGCAGCCAGCCCGTCGGCGATCGCCACCCCGATCTCCACAGCCTTCCGCCAGGGGAGGGCTGCGACCCGGAGACGTTCCCGGAGCGTCTCGCCCTCCAGGAGTTCCGTCACCACGAAGGACACGCCTTGATCCGTGCCGACATCGTGAACAGCGAGGATGTTCGGATGAGACAGCGCCGCAACGGCTTTGGCCTCACGCTCAAACCGGGCAAGGGCGTCGGGGGCTTTCGCCAGATGCTCGGGCAGCACCTTGATGGCCACCTCCCGATCCAGCCGCGTGTCCTTCGCGCGGTAGACCTCACCCATCCCACCCGCGCCGAGCGGCGAGAGGATTTCGTAAGGGCCAAGATTTGCCCCGCGTTTCAGCGTCATGGCGTCTCTTCACCAGGTACGGCTTGCGGCGGCGGCGTCGAAGCGTTCGGGTCACGTGGAAGCACTTGACGTTCGCCGGGCCGCCCGTGTGCGGGCGCCCCCTGAATAAGGGCTTCGGCCTCTTGAAGGAAATCATTTGACTCCGTGAGGCCCTGCCACGGGCCCTCAGCAACGATCTCCTGGAGCGCGTTCAACTCGTCATGCGCCTCATCAACGCGGCCGAGCTGGAACAGCGACATGGCTAAGAAGGCAACGTCCCAGGCAAGGCGACTACCACTGGCCTGTATTACCCGCGCATCAACCCGGCGCAATGTGCGTAAGGCGTCTTCATAACGACCCGCGCGATATTGGGCCAAACCCAAGGTGTTGAGGTTAGAGGAGGATCGCGAGAGTTCACAGGCCTTCTCCGCCGCCTTCAGGGCAAGTTCGTACAAATGTGGCTCCCAACCCGGGCTCTTGACTGCGGCCCAACTCGCGCTGTTGAGTGCGTCGGCGTCATCTCCAACGCGTAGAGCGCCGCGCAGGCACTTCTCTGCGTATCGCCCGGCTTCGGATCGTTTGCCCGAGGCAGCGTGTACTTGCACCAGATCGGCCATGGCCCGCAGGGTGTAGGGGTGATCCTCGGCCGCCAACCCCAAGCGCCGGCGTTGCGCTTCAATGCTCTCACGCAGGACCTGCTCAGCTTCATCGAATTCACCTGCGCCGATGAAAACTTCCGCGACGATAGTCGCCATAAACACGGTGCCGGGATGGCCCGTCCCCAAGTGCCGCCGATAGCGGGGCATGACCTCTCGCGCCTCGGCCACCGCCTCAGGATGCTGTCCACGGATGAGCAAAGCGTAAGCGAGACGAAGGTGCGCACCAGCGGCCGCCAAGCTGTCGGGGTCATGGACTCGCATCACGATCTCGTATTCCTTGCGCGCGTTTGCTTCGAATGCAGCCAGATCACCTTGGCGTATCTTTGCGAAGGCCAGGGTACCGAAAAGCTCAGCCCGTTCCCGTTCGGTGGCCTGGTCCGGACTCGGCTCCATGTTTAAAGCTGCAGTCAAGACCGACTCCGCCTCGTCCAGCTGATCCTCCCAAGTTAGCCTACGGGCCAACCGTTCTGCCGCGACCAGTGTTTGGCGATGGTGCGCTCCGTACAGTCGCCGTAAGCCCTCATAGGCCTCTCGTAGGTATGGGATTTGCCTGGTGGCCTGCCCGTATCCCATCTTCATCTCCAGCGTTTGCTCGTGGTCGTCTCCCCAGATACGGCGGCAGAGCCCAAGAGCCCGCGCGTAGTGGACCTCTGCTAACTCGTTCTCCCCGATGTCAACAAACGCCGCCCCCAAAGCGCCGCGAACCTCCGCCTCCAAATCGGGGTCGTCACCGAACCGCTGTTCGATCGTGCGCGCGGCCGCCTGCAACATGTCGGCCGCCGTGAGGTCGGTTACGCCACGCCCACCTGGTCTGCCGAAGTCCGCGGTAGGATCAACCGTTTGGAGCATGTCCTTGAAGAACTCGTTCATCGCCTGGGCTCGATCGCGCTCGACCGCGGCTTGTGTATGCGCGTGCTCGGCACGGACATACAGCGCCGTGCTCACGATGATCCCGGCGACGAGCACGGCGAAAACGGCCGCGGCTCCGACGAACAGGGCCCTGTTCCGCCGGGCGAAGACGCGGAGCTGGTAAGTGATGCTCGGCGGACGAGCTACGATGGCTTCACCGGCCAGGTATCGCCGGATGTCCTGGGCCAGTTCGATCGCGGACTGATACCGACGATCGCGGTCCTTCTCCAGGGCTTTGAAAACAATCGTCTCGACGTCCCCGCGGAGCGTGTGGTCGGCCGTGCTGAGCCGTGTCGGCTGCTCCTCCTGGATGACCCGCGTGCATTCGTGCATCGGCTTGTGGCGTACGTCGTAGGGCAGCCGGCCCGCGAGCAATTCGTAGAGCAGCACACCGAGGGCATACACGTCACTTCGAACGTCGATGTCGTGCGGGTCGGCCGCACACTGCTCCGGAGACATGTACT
>CP070685.1:801125-805803 GCA_020352895.1 Phycisphaerales bacterium | reverse complement strand
GGTGGTGGGCGGAGGCTACATCGGCCTGGAGCTGGGCAGCGTGTACGGCGCGCTGGGAGCCAGGGTAACCGTAGTGGAGATGTTGGACAGTCTGCTACCCGGGGGCGACGCCGATCTGGTCCGGCCGTTGGCGCGTCGGCTGAAGGACGAGTTCGAGCAGATCTTCGTAAGCACGAAAGTGAGCGGGCTGAAGGAAGTGGGCCAGAAGGTGGAGGTGACCTTCGAGGGTGCCAAGGCGCCGGCAGCGGAGAAATACGATCTGGTGCTGGTGGCCGTCGGGCGCAGGCCAAACAGCGATCTGTTGCAGCCGGAGAAGGCGGGCCTGAAGGTGGACGAGCGGGGCTTCATCGAAGTGGATGCTCAGCGCCGTACGAGCGACGCGCGGATCTACGCGATCGGCGACATCGCGGGAGAGCCGATGCTCGCTCACAAGGCCATCCGGGAGGCGGGGATCGCGGCCCGGGCCATCGCGGGTCAGGAGTCGGCGAAGTTCGACAACAGAGCGATACCGGCCGTGGTGTTCACCGATCCGGAGATTGCCTGGGCGGGACTGACCGAGTCCGAGGCCAAGGCTGCGGGGCACGACGTGGCGATCAAGAAGATGCCCTGGGGGGGCAGTGGGCGTGCCGCGACGCTTGGGCGGCAGGATGGGCTGACCAAGGTGATTTGTGATCCGGCGGATCAGCGAGTGCTGGGCGTGGGTATCACCGGTCCGCGGGCCGGCGACCTGATCTCCGAGGCGGTGCTGGCCATCGAGATGGGCGCGGTCGCGGAAGACCTGGCCAGCATCATTCACCCGCACCCGACATTGTCGGAGACCATCGGCGAAACCGCGGCCATGTTCATCGGGGGCACGACTCATTGAGCGCCGACCGCTCGAGTCGCGGGAGAGCAGGGCAAAGATGATGAGGGCCCCAAGTCTACGGGGGCGTTGGATTCTTCAGCCCGCCCTGCTTCCTGATCAGCTCGCCCAGTAACATCTGCACGCGGTTGCAGTTGCCGGCAACGGTCATCATCCGCGATCCATTAACATCCTCAAGCCAGTATCCTTTGGGATCCTGAGAGGCGAGCACCTGTTGGACGGTGATACCTTTGGCGGCGAGGGCGGGCACCTCGCTGGGCAGAGCCAATCTGGTCCCAAACGAGGGATCGCCCCCTTCGGGGACTTGGCGGGGTTCGATGTTCTCCTGCTGAGCCACGTTCCGGGCGAACTGGATGCCCATTTTGCCCCAGGCGCCGACCCAGACGTAGTCTTTGCGTGCAGCTCGGGGCCCGCGAACCTCCTCACCGACGCCATTCACGAACCACGGTCTGTTATTCTCGGCGTGGTAGTAGCGGGCGTGCACGCCTCCGGGTGAAGGCAGGCGTCTCAGCCAGTTTGCGGCGTCCTGAATGGCGTCGTAGTAACGGGGGTCAGCGGTGTATTCGAGGGCGACTCCCAAGGTGAGCATAGCCGAGAGAGTACCTTCCGTGGAGGGGCCGGGGGGCTCAAATGAGCGACCACCGGCCGGATGTCCCTGGCGATCATAGCGCATGGCCCAGCCCTGTCCGGGCTTGCGGACGGAAACGATCCAGTCTGCACATCGAACGATGGCATCCAAGTACTCCTTGCGGCCGGTTCGCTCGTAGGCTGGTTTCAGGTCGCGCACGGCCGTCAAGCTGGTATAGCCGAAGAAGCTGGCAAGGGCCCGGTAGTCGTCGGCCGGATACTGTTCCGGAAAACCGCCGCCGGCTGCTTCCTGAGCCGCGAGGTACATCTGCAAAGCCCGCTGATAGGAATCCAGAAAGCGTTGGTCCCGAGTGATCCACCAGAGCTGATAGAGGTGCTCCATCGCATCGCTGGTCGTGCGATCGTCAAGATCGGCGGTATCCTCCCCTCGGGACCCGTCGGCGAGCTCACGGGGCCAATTGAGGAAGCCCGAGCCGGTCCGCACCGTATTGACCTCGGTCCTTCCCATCCAGAGTTCTTTGCCCCAGCCGCCTGCGCTGGTTTGCCCGACCAGCAGCAACTGGCCCACTTCCACCGCTCGTTTCAGATACTTGGGCTCACCGAGCAGCACGGCGGCCTGGAGGAATGTGCTGCCCATTGTGACGGTGCCAGGGCTCTTGATAACGACGACATCTCTGGGGATCGGCTGGCCATCATGCCCGTGTCGCATCCTGAAATCGGGGCCCACTTTGGCCTTCCAGCCGCAAGCATAGCCCACGCCCTCGTAAGGCCGCGCAGTAGAGCCCTCGTCACCCCAATAGTCGAGACAGGCGCGAATGGCCCGCTCCTCGGGCGTCCATTCCGATTCGGGACGCGGCGCCAGCACCAGCGGAGCCTGCTCCTGCTGAGCCCGGGCTGCATTTGGTCCGAAGGACGCGGCGACTATCAGGGCGCAGGTCGCGACCTGTAATGCTCTGGGCCAAGGTGAAACGCTCATCATCATCCTCCCTGGGCGCTAGTCCGAGAGTCCAGCATCGCACTTGCTGTATTCTATCGCATCGGCGGCATTCCGCCGCTGGGCTGTACACCAAGCCGCTCATCGGCGGCAAGGCGGGCTTGCCAAGATACCCTGCGGGTTTGAGAATGCCGGGCGGCGGGCAGCGCCCGTCCCGAGGGTCTCAGGATGAACGCAGCTAAGTCGGAAACCTTGGCGGCCTTCGCACGATGGCGTATCAGCGCCATCCTGCGTACGGACAACGCAGGTGTCGCCCGAGAGGCCATGGAGGCGGCGGTGGCCGGCGGCATTCGCATCGCAGAGTTTACCATGAATACTCCCGGGGCGTTGTCCCTGATCGCGGAGTTTTCGAGCCGGCCGGAACTCGTGGTCGGCGCGGGGACGGTGCTGACCGCCGAACAGGTGCGGGAGGCCCGGCAAGCGGGGGCCCGGTTCATTGTCTCGCCGGTGTGTGATCCGCTGGTCATCGCCGAGGGCAATTCGCTTGGGGCGGTTACGGTGCCGGGCACGTTCACGCCCACGGAGATGATGTCGGCCCATCGGGCCGGAGCGGACATGGTCAAGCTGTTCCCAATGCCGGGCATCGGGCCGCAGTATGTGAAGTTTCTTCTGGGGCCGATGCCCTTTCTGAAGATCTTCCCTACGGCGGGCGTAACGGTGGACAACTTCCTGGACTTCCTGGCTGCGGGGGCATGGGGCGTGGGAATGACCACGAGCCTGTTCGAACCGGAGGATCTGACTGCCGGGAAGCTTCATCGCATTCGCCGACGGGCAGAGGAGATTACCAGGCGCTTCAAGGAATGGGGCGGGGCGGCAGGTAGTTGATCAGGGGGTTGGCGTGGGCGGGACTGAGGTTGCGCCCCACCGGGCCGGTTTCGAAGAAGTGCGCGGCGCGAATATCGAATCCCAGGGGCACAACATCTCCGACAACAAACTGCTGGTGCGGATCCGCGGCGGCAACCAGTGACACATCCTGTTCCGCGTCCAGATGCATATAGCAACGATCTCCCAAAGGTTCGATCATACGGACGGTCGCTGGAAACGCGGCCGTGTCATGCGAGCCGGCAGCAGGCGGGCACAGCACCAGGCTTTCCGGACGGATGCCAAGCGTGACGCGGCGCTCCGGATGCGTGGCCAGGCGCGCGGCATGGCCGGCCGGTAAGGGCAGGCGACCGAGCGGACACTCGAAAGTCAGTGACAGGCCCCTGCCAGTCAGATCCCCGTCGACGAAGTTCATGGTGGGAGTTCCGACGAATCCGGCCACGAATCGATTGGCGGGCCGGTCATACACCTCGAGGGGCTCGGCATACTGCTGCAGGTGGCCGTCGCACATGACCGCCACCTGCTCGCCGAGCGTCATGGCCTCGGCCTGATCATGGGTGACATAGATACTCGTGGTGCGCAGCCGCTTGTGAAGGGCCCTGAGCTCGGCGCGCATGTCCATGCGTAGCTTGGCGTCGAGATTGCTCAGGGGTTCATCGAAGAGGAAGGCGCACGGCTTGCGAATGATGGCCCGCCCGAGGGCCACCCGCTGGCACTGGCCGCCGGAAAGGGCTCGAGGGCGACGCCTCAACAGATCATCCAGGCCGAGAAGGGCGGCGACGTCGCTGACCGCCCGACGGATTTCGGCCCGTTTGACGCCGCGGAGCTTGAGGGAGAACCCCAGGTTCTTTTCGACAGTCATGTGCGGGTACAGGGCGTAGTTCTGAAAGACCATGGCCAGGTCGCGGTCCTTGGGTTCAAGATCGTTGACCACACTGCCGTCCAGCAGGATGTTGCCGGAGGTGAGGTCTTCGAGCCCGGCGAGCAGGCGCAGAGTGGTGGTCTTGCCGCAGCCGGAGGGTCCCAGCAGGACGACGAAGCGACCGTCCTCGACGTGCAGGTCCAGTTCCGAAACGGCGGTAGTGCCGTCCGAGAACACCTTGCAGACACGCTGGAACGTAACAGAGGCCATGGGCCGGCGGTGCCGAATCTCCTTCACGCGGCCAACACGCGGTTGTCTGCGGCCGGCCGAGTATAGGAAAGGCGGCCGGAGCGTCAACCGCGAACAGCACGTCTCGGGGGCGGCCGCGACAACGCAAGCGATGGAATTAAGAAGGCCGCGCCGCGGTTTCCCGCGACGCGGCCTTGGTTATCACCGCCTACCGAACCCGGCGGGTCCGGCAGTGGAGCTCCCTCTTACGGCAGAACGCAGTTGGGCACCGTAAAGGTGGTGTTCAGACCGTAGAAGGCAG
>CP070685.1:796337-801025 GCA_020352895.1 Phycisphaerales bacterium | reverse complement strand
CATATGGTCGCCTGGCTGAGCAGCCCGCTGGTGCGCGGCGTGCTGTTCATCCTCATTCTCATGGGTGCCTACACCGAGTTTAAGTCGCCCGGTCTCGGCGTCCCCGGCCTGGTGGCCCTTGTCGCATTGGCCATCTTCCTCGGCGCACCCTACCTGACGGGCATCGCCAGCATTGTGGACATCATCATCCTGCTGGCGGGCATCGGCCTGCTGCTGGTGGAAGTTTTCCTGATACCCGGTTTCGGTGTGGCCGGTATCCTGGGCCTGCTCCTGATCGTCGCCGGGCTGCTCATGAGCTTCACCCCGGCTGAAGCCCCGGGGCCTATCTGGCCTACCTTCAACTACCGGTACACTGTTCAGGGGCTCAAATGGGGCATGACCATCCTGGCAGGCGGGCTGTTGACCTCGCTAATCTTCATGGCCATCCTGAGCCGATTCATGCCTCAGATGCCCGTGGTCGGTCGCGTGGTCGCCCCGAACCCCACCGCGGCGGATGTGGCCGCTGACATCCCCTATCCGTTCGAGGCCCGGGTCGGGGACGAGGGCGTCACTGAAAGCAGGTTGCGCCCGGCCGGCAAGGCCCGATTCGGCTCGACTCTGGTAGATGTGGTCACCGAAGGAGAATTCGTGGAAGCCAGGACCCCGATCCGCGTGGTCGAGCGCCGAGGCAACCGAGTCGTGGTCCGATCGATCAAGGCCGAGGCCTGAGGCTCAAAGCCATAGGAGGTCCCGGACGGCAGAAAGGCCTGATTCGTGGAAGAGTACGGGGCGATTATCATCCTTTACCTGATCGGCACGGCCGTCTTGGTGGCGGAGATCTTCATCCCCTCCCACGGGCTGCTCGGCCTGGTCGGCGTCGCCGTTTATGCCGCGGCCGTCTATATGACCTTCCGCGCCAACGAGACCGCCGGCTACATCGCGCTGCTGGCCACCCTCATCTTCCTGCCCACTATGGCTCTGCTCGCCGTCAAGTACTGGCACCGGACCCCAATCGGCAGAAGAATCTCGCCTCCCAACCCCGTGCTGACCCCGGCCGATGTTGGTGATTGGGAAGCCCGACTCTCCCCCTTCGTCGGCAAGGCGGGTCGGGCCGCGACCTCTATGCGCCCGGTGGGGACCTGTGTTTTTGACGGCGAACGCCTGGAATGCATCGCCGAGATGGGCGTGATCGAGCGTAATACCCCGGTCAAGGCCATCGCCGTCAAAGGACGCAACCTATCCGTCGTCCCGCTGGAGGAGCCGAAGGAGGCATGAAGCCCGAGCAAGGCCCGCCGGTCGACATCCGGCGAACCGGTTGAAACGCCCGAACGAAACGATTACATAGACACGCGCGACCGGCAGGTTACCGAAAACCCTCAGGACCGCTACCGCGTAAGGAGGCGACGACATCATGGACCTACGCACAGGCCAGCTTATCGCTCAGCCGAGTTCGGGATGGGGTACGATCGAGTGGGTAGTCCTGGGCGTCTTTATCGTGATCGGCCTGGTGGCCTTCGGCGTCCTCGCCCAGTTCTTCGGCCTGTGGCTACAGGCCTTCATGAGCCGGGCAGGCGTACGCTTCACAGACCTGATCGGTATGCGCCTGCGCAAGGTGGACTCGCGCGCTATCGTTCTGAGCAAGATTCAGCTCGTCAAAGCCGCGATCCCGGAGATCAGTCTGAACGACCTGGAAAGCCACTATCTTGCGCGCGGCCGCGTGCCCAATGTCGTCAACGCCATAGTCGCCGCCAACCGCGCCAATCTTGCCCTCGACTGGAAGAAGGCCTGCGCCATCGACCTGGCCGGCCGCGACATCCTCGACGCGGTACACACCTCCGTGAACCCCAAGGTCATCGACTGCCCGGGCCAGCAGAGCGCCAAGCCCAGCATCGATGCCGTTGCCAAGGACGGCATCCAGGTCAAGGCCCGCGCCCGAGTCACCGTCCGCACCAACATCGCCCAGCTCATCGGTGGCGCCACCGAGGAGACCATTATCGCCCGCGTGGGCGAGGGCATTGTCACCTCGATCGGCTCCTCGGAGACCTACAAGGCCGTCCTGGAGAACCCCGATGTGATCTCCAAGCGCGTACTCGAGAAGGGCCTCGACGCGGGCACCGCCTTCGAGATTCTCTCCATCGACATCGCCGACGTGGATGTCGGCGAGAATATTGGCGCCAAACTTCAAGCCGACCAGGCCGAGGCCGACAAGCGCCGCTTCCAGGCCGAAGCCGAAAAACGCCGCGCCATGGCTGTGGCCCGCGAGGCGGAAATGACCGCCCAGGTGGAGGAGAACAGGGCCAAGGTCGTCCTCGCCGAGGCGGAGGTGCCCAAAGCCATGGCCGATGCCTTCCGCGCCGGGAACCTCGGGATCATGGATTACTACCGCATGAGGAACATCCAGGCCGACACCGGCATGCGCGATTCCATCGCTGGCAAAGATGAACGCAAGACTGGCGATGAACCCAAGTAGTCCGGTGAGCGGCCGCGAGGGCCGACGCGGCGAGCGAGAATCATGAGCACGCTTGTCTACCTGATGGAGGCAGACCTGGGCGATCTCGCCTACGCCATCGCCGTGCTGATCATGGCCGCGGCCAGCGGTATTGCCGGTCACTTAAAGAGGAAGAAGCGGAAGGAGCAGCTTCAGCGGGACACCGTCCGCCCCGGTCGAGTCGAGCTGGCGAGGGAGAAAAAGAAGGAAGTCCAGACACTCGAAGAGCTGGTGGAGGTCTTTCTCCCCCCGGAGGTCCGAGAACTCCGCCGCAGAAAGGAGCAGGAGGCCAGGAAACGTGAAGCCCCGCGACCGCTCCGACCCGCGGAGCCCTTCCCGCCGCGCGTCGAATCACCCCTGCATCGCCCGCGGCCGCCCGCCAAGCCGGCTCCAGCTCGACCAGCTCCTGCGCGACCCGCACGCCCCAGGACGCCCAAGCTTGAAACGCTCGTCGAGGGCAAGCACATCGAATACGAACTCGAAAGGGCCCAAGCCCAGAAGAGTGAGGCCGCGGTGCTGGCTCGCCCCACGCGTGCCCCGCGCGTAACGCTCCCCAGGCATCTTGACAAAGGCGACCTCCGCAAGGCCGTCGTCCTTAACGAAGTCCTTGGCAGACCCCTCGGCCTCCGCGACCAGCCGGGCCCCTGAACCCAGCCGGCAGGACGTCGTGGACTCCCAACCATCAGGCACCCATGTACCAAATGAAAGAGGGCACCCTCCTTGAGCGGTATAGGAGGCGCGACCACCCATGAGTCCTACTTCGCAGTGTGCCGAACCCCAGGCCGTTCCGCAGAGCACATTTGACAGTGGCTCATCTCGGCCGGATTGAGGGCACCGCAGCCCTCACACTTCCACGGCGCCGGGACATACGCCACGTCACCCGGTTCTCCAGGCGATCCGTCAAAAGGAGCTGCGTCCGCCGCGCGTGCGGAGTCAACGCTCGTCGCAACAGCCGGCTCGCCGCCCGGACGCCGGCCGGAGAGGGCATATTCGATGCACGCCTTCTCCGTCTCGGCCGCCATCCGCCCCAGCGCCTCCAGCAGAGCGACCATCCTCTCACAAGTCGGAAGCCGATGGCCGGCGTTCAGCCGCACCATACCATCAGCCAGCGCGACTCTCGTAAATCCCAGGCTCGCCAGCTCATCGCGATGATGGTCTAGTGAGTCATAGAAACAGGCGCTCATCAACGCCCGGGCCGCCTCCCGCTGGTCGGCATTCAACTGCTCCCACTCCTCGGCTTCCACGCCGACTTCCAGGATACTGCCCGCGCAAGTCTGCATGTGCCAGGGAAACAGCCCCGTGTGACCTCGCCGGTGCTCTTCATATAAGCGCACGCCCCGCCCATCAGGCAACTGCCCGAAGGCACCCACACCCCCACGGACGCATTGCGGATCAAAGGTCAGCCCCAGCTTCTCGGCCGACTCCCGTGTGGCTGCGTGGCCCAGCCGGCGCCGCGCGTGGACATACCGGTAAGCGCCCGCGGCGCCGAGCACCAGCAGCCAGACCGACACGAGAGCGACCGACCCCGGGCTAAGTGACTCGTGCATCGGACCAGCCCCGTACCTCAGGGTCCGGAATCGGACGTCATCTGCACGCCCATTTCCAGACCGGCGGCGCGGTTGCATCGGCCTCGAGACCACCATAAGTTGAGTCCCACGCCTGTCCGGCCGACAATCTATCGCATCGGCTGATAATCCTGGGTATAATGCACCCCTACGGGCCGGTGGGGAAGGTGCCGCGCAAGGAGTGGCTCATGACCCACCTGACATTGGATCTGAACGTGGAGGAGCTGTCCGTCCTTGAGCAGCTTCTCCAGAGTGAGCTGAAGAACCAGCGCCGGGACCAGCCGCCGAAAACCGAGCGCCCGTTCCCCATCGCGGTCACCCATCAACGGGAAGTGCTCGTCGGCCTGGCCGACCGAGTAGCCTGGCTGCACAACATGATCGCACCACGCTAGCGGCGGCAGCGCACGTTGACGGCACCCCGTCAAGACCGCGAGGCCCGCCGACGGATCGCATTCATAACAAACGGGCCGTGCCCAAGGGTACGGCCCGTCTTTCTGTTTGCCTGTGGCGGACGCCCACCGTGGCCGCTACTGAGCTCCCGTGTAATTCAGCGCGAACGTGGCGAAGTCGCCCAAATCCACGTCGCCGTCAGCGTCGCAGTCGGAATCAGCAAATTCCTCCGGTGAGCAGCCCGGCGGCGGTATGGTCACGGCCGA
>CP070685.1:791511-796237 GCA_020352895.1 Phycisphaerales bacterium | reverse complement strand
CGTGAGGATGCTCTGGCGATCGCCGGTGAACTTATGTGCTTGTCCATTGACGCTTCCGGAGGATGAACGTCCCCGCGGCGACGAGGGGCACGCCCACTGCCACGATGCCCCACACGGAGTTGGTGGGGACATCCGTGGAGACCGGTGCCAGGACAAGGGCGTGTTCGTTGTCGGTATCGGGGTCCACCGCCGTGACCGCGATCCAGCCCGCATCATTGATGTCGTTGGCCACCTTCAGCACATAGGGTACGGCCTCAACCAGGCATTCATTCAGGTCAACCATGCCCTCGCTTTCGGTCCACAGAAATGCGTGCTGGCTGCCAGACTCGGTTTCCCCCCAGCCTACGACCTGGCTGAGGTTGTTGATCCCGAGGGCTTCACTCGCCGGGCCGCCGAGACTGCCCAGGGGGATCGGCTCGCTGCCGTCCCAGGCCATCGCGAAACCTACTGAGTAGCCGGCATACCAACCGACAACAGCGCCGGACTCGTTGACTGCAAAGGCCCGGCTCTCCTCCTCACTTGTCGGCATGAGGTCCATCATGCCGTCCGCTTCGGTCCAGCCGAACGCATGCACGAGCCCACTGCCGGTCTCGCCCCAACCGACAATCTGGCTTTGGTCGTTGATGTCGTGCGCTTCGCTGGTCAGGCCGCCGAGACTGCCCAGGGGAGTCGGCTCACTGCCGTTCCACGACATGGAGAAGCCGCAGGAGTAGCCGGCATACCATCCGACCGCAGCCCCGGCGTCGTTAATCCCAAGCGCGCAGCTTTCATGTTCATCGGAGACCGCCAAATCCACCATGCCCTCGGCCTCGGTCCATCCAAAGGCATGCATCTGCCCGGTCGCGGTTTCCGCCCAGCCTACGATCTGCTCCGGATCGTGGTCGTTGACATCGAAGGCCTCACTTGCGTCACCGCCCAGGTCGCCCAGCACGAACATTTCCCACTCGGGCTGCCGACTTTTCCATGCCATGCTGAAACCGATCGCGTAACCTGCGTACCAGCCAACTACTGTTCCGTTGTTGTTGATGGCGTTCAGGCGCCCGGGACTGAGATGATAGGCGTTGTATTCGCCGGCGGTTACCGGACAGGCCCAGCCGACCACGGCGATGCCGACGATGAGTGCGCGTGACATGTTCCGCTCCCTTCAATAGACGTGCCGCGAAATGAAGGCGACGTCGCCGTTGAAATGATAAGACTAGCATAACAACGCGTAGAAGCTCGGTACAGGCTCCCGTGCGTGAACCACCGCAAAACGACGCCCAGTGGGCGCCGAGTCTCGGTCACGTTGCAGGCCACATAAGCCCCGATTCTCAGCCGTGAGACGCCCCCCAAGCCCCGCCTCCCTGCTTTGGCCGGTTGTTTCCGGGGCCCGCTCCATCTGTTCGCTGGCTACCACTAGCGAGGTGAAATGGCTCGCTACCCTGCCATGTTGGCCTGCACTTTTCCAAGACGTGATTGTGACAGAAAGCGTCACGTTTCGGATTCAGGGCGCGGTCGGTGAGGAGGGGCATTCCTCTTGACGTACGGCGGATGATCGGGCCGACGCGGGCGTCGCGCGGAGCCCGCCTCGTCCATGGTCAACCGCCAATTGCCTGCGCGAATGCGGCGAAGTCTCTCAGGTCCACATCGTTGTCGAGATCGAGGTCGGCCGGTTGGCAGCCGGGCAGCAGGCCGCCTCCGGGTCCGGTGAGACAGGCGTAAAACGTAGCGTAGTCCACCAGGCAGGGCGTTGTCCCTGTGGCCCGCGCCGTGTAGCGCGCGCCGCACGCCGCGAGATCGTCCGCTGCTGCCGGGGCCACGACCAGCCAATAGGTGCCCGGCTCAACCGCGACCGTCAGCGCGATCGGCGAGCATTCGAGGGCGCCCACAGAGGCCAGTGTGACCGCGCCGCCGCACCCGGCGTTGCCATCGATGATCCAGGCACCCACGGGAAACTCGGCCTCGACGTTCCAGGTCAGCTCGGTGGCGGACTCAACCACGATCTCGTACCAGTCGAAGTCGGCGGTGATCTCCACCCCGTCCAGGAAGATGCCGCTCTTTCCGCAAATGGTCTCGCAGAACTCGATCGATTGAAACGCGGGAGTGGGCGCGTCACAGCCGCCGTTGAACGTGTCCACATAGCCGTCGTAGCATTCCGGCTCACCTTCAGCGACGCCTCCGGCCGGACACGGAATCGCACAGGGGCAGTAGGAGCAGATGGTATGCGCGCCGAGCCAGCTTCCGGACTGCGCCGCGCAAGCCGCTTCTTCCATGACGGTGCAAGTCGCGTCGTCGAAGCAGCACGCCCCGGTGATGATGCCGCAGGGCGGGTCGAGGTCTGTGCAGGCGGCGTCCGGCGCGAACACCTGGTTCGGGTCGACGCAGTCCGCGATGTCGACGTCGTCCTCGCAGACGGCGGCCGGCTCGTCGCAGCACGCCCCGAGGACTCCGCCCGCCGAACCGAGCAGGCAGTAGCTCAGGTCGTCGGTCTCGAAGGGAGCTAGGCACCCTTCGCAATAGGACTCGCCCGGGCCACCGCTCATCCACAGGAACCAGCACTCGGGGTCACCGAGGCCGACGATCGAAACCCAGCCGTGGACCAGGACGCACGGTTCCGGCAGGGTGACGTTGTACTCGTTGAGTTCGGCGCCAAGATAGTCGATGCCCGTGGGTCGCCGGTTGGCTGCCAGCGTGTAGGAACAAACGCTTGGCCCCGGCACCCCGCCCGCGTCGGTGTGAAAGACGATGTCGAAACTGTTGTCCGACTCGACGCATTCAACAAAGCCAGATCCCACGAAATCGAGGTCCAGGCCCCACCAGCGCAGGGCGCTGATCGGACCGGCGACCCCGCTGAAATTGTCGAAGCGCGTCAGGCCCGCATCCTCCTCGGACGTGTAGGCCTGGAAGCCGTCCGGAGTGTCACGCTGCTGAGAGAACAAGGAGTTCGCCGGACATTCGTCAGGTACTTCGCAGGGATCCGTCGAGCAGTCGGCGCCTGGAACGAACGTCGCGTCGGGATCGCTGCACTCGAAATGGGCGACGTCCAGACAATCCCCGGGAACGCAGCACGCCCCGAGCACGCAAGGACTCCCGACACAGATCGTGCCGACCGCCACCCAGACTCCGCCTCCTGCCGCGCAGTCTTCCTCCGACACCACGGTGCAGACCCCGTCTGTGCAGCACGCCCCGGTGCCGATGTCACAAGGATCGTCCGCGCATTGAGTACCGGCGCCCATGAAGTCGCGCGCGCCCATCAGGCAACTGTAGGCGTCCATCATGACGCAGCTCGGGCCGCTGCAGCATGCTCCGACCCCGCAGGGATCGTCGGCGCAATCCTCGCCAGCGAAGTAGAAGCCCCCCATGGCGTAGCAGGAGGGGCCATCCGCTGTCGGCACGCAGCCGTCGCTGAGACAGCAGGCTCCCTGGCCCCGCGCATCCGTAGCACTCCCGAATAAGCACAAACACGTTGCGAGAATCAGACCCGCAGGAAGACAGCTCTGGGCAGTCATTGAATTTCTCCCCTCGAGTGAGCGCTTCGGGCGCCGCCGACCCGTTGCAGACTCCAGAGACCATCATCTGGGATTTCCTGTTTGCCACCTCCCAGGCAGCCAGTTTACCGAATCTTGAGCCGATTTCCAAATCGAGCGGACATTCGGGCGAGGACGGCTGCAACAGCAATGGTTTTCCAGACGAATGCCACATCATGAGCATTCCATGTCGGGATTGGAAGCAAAACGAAGTACCGTACAAATGTAAGTGCGAGGGAGTCGCCTCCCGCGAGTTGCTTTCCAGCCCGTTGGCCTGCCACGGCGATTCCAACGGAGACGAAAGCGTGAACCCATCCGACGTCGGGGACGTCAAGTTATGGTACGGTGACGCTTCCACCGAGTCCTTGTGACGCAGAAACATGAATTGCGGGGGATCGAAGATGTCCGCTGTCCTCGCTATCACCAGTATCCACTACTGGAAGTGCATAGCCCAAAGCCTCCTTCCTGGCTATTCGTAGCAAGTGCAGCGCGATAGGTCGCGTCCGCACACTCAACCTGAGAGATTGCGAGCTTGCCATTCGCGTGGACGAGCTAATCGAGTTAGCTGAGTGGGCGGGTAGTCGTCGAGTAACTTGTCGTGGGCCGAGGGTGACTTACCTGCATGGCGACCGAAGGGGTACGAACTACGGACAGCGCATGTGCCGGTCGAGGCGACCGCGTTGCTGGTCCGCATGCACGACGAAGCGTTCGAGCGTGGCGTCTACGTATTCGTGCCACTTGAGCGACTTGCGTAGATCAAGGCCAGGCGGGAGGCCGGCAACTGGAAAGAGGACGCACCGATTTTCAAAAGCACGCGTCGAGACTTCCGGCGGATCCTCAAGGCTGCCAAGGTACAGCACGTGACCCACCACGACCTGCGGCGGAGATGCATCTCCAACTGGGCCCGCAGACTGCTCCCTCCCGTGGTGCAGAAGCTAGCCGGCCACAAGGACATCCGGACGACGACGAAGTTTCACGTCTCGGTGCGGCACGATAGATCTGGCGAAGGCCCGCGAGGCAGCGGCGGAAGCGTTGCGTCCGCGGGTGCATGCGACTTGCTGAGGGACGCAATTTGGACGCAGACATGACTTCTGGTCCATTCATGAACGATTCCTACCAACAAGAAACCGCCCTGGCGCCGGCGCCAACGCGGTTTTCCTGACCGCCCCCGGCAGGACTCGAACCTGCGGCCGTCGGATTAGAAATCCGATGCTCTGTCC
>CP070685.1:786635-791411 GCA_020352895.1 Phycisphaerales bacterium | reverse complement strand
ATCAGCGCGGCGTGATCCATCGAGACCTCAAGCCCTCCAACATCCTCATCGAGCCGGAGGGCAATCCCAAGGTCCTGGACTTCGGACTGGCTCGAATCACCGACTTGGATATCGCCGTCACTTCGGTAGTCTCACAGGTCGGTCAGATACGCGGCACGCTGGCTTACATGAGCCCGGAGCAGGCCCGCGGCAATTCCGACGAGATCGATCTGCGCAGCGACGTCTATTCGCTCGGTGTGATCCTCTTCGAACTTCTCACCGAGAAGCTCCCCTACGAGGTCAGCCACAGCGCGCTTCATGAGGCCGTCAAGACCATCTGCGAGGAAACCCCTCGCAGGCCGAGCTCGCTGGACCGCAGTCTGCGCGGCGATCTCGAGACCATCACCCTCAAGGCCCTGGCCAAAGAACCTGCCCGCCGCTACCAGAGTGCCGCGGCCCTGGCCGAGGACGTGGAACGTTTTCTTACTGACCAGCCGATCCTGGCCCGACCGCCCAGCGCCGCTTACCAGTTCCGCAAGCTCGTGGCCCGACACAAGGCCGGCTCCGCATTTGTTCTCGCGATTCTCGTCCTGCTGGTGAGCTTCAGTGTGTGGACGCGCGTCCTCTACAGACGGGCCGCCCACGAGGCCGAGACCGCTAACTGGGTCACGGCGTTCATGGTCGACCTGTTCCGGATCTCCGACCCGAACGAAGCCCGTGGTCGGACCGTGACCGCCCGCCAATTACTGGATCGAGGCGCCGAGAGAATCACCACGGAGTTCACGGAACAGCCCGCCATCCAGGCGGAGTTGATGGACACCATGGCCACGGCGTACCGCCATCTGGGTCTCTACAAAGAAGCGGCCGAACTGGCCGGCGAAGCCCTGCGCAGCCGCCGCGCCGAATTCGGGGATGATCATCCCACCGTGGCCAAGAGCCTGTTGGAGCTGGGCTGGGTCCTCAAGAAGGAAGGCAATTACGCCGCTGCCGAGAAGCACATCCGCAAGGCCCTTGCTCTGCACCAACGGTCGCTGGGCGCTGAGCATCCCCTGGTCGCCGTAAACCTTCATCTTCTGGGAACCACGCGGCGCGAACAGGCGGACTACGCGGAGGCCCGGCGGCTTCTTGAAGATGCTCTGGCCATTCGGCGCAAAGTGCTCGGCAACGAACACCCCGAGGTGGCCAACTGTCTGGTGGACCTGGCAGATGTGCTCCGGGAACTCGGCGAGTACGAGGAGGCCGAGCGCCTGGCCCGTGAAGCCCTTGACATGCGTCTCACTCTGCCCGACAGCGACCATCCACACCTGGGCTCCGCGCAGTCGCTGCTGGCTTCCCTCCTGCGCGAGAAAGGCGAGTACGCCGAAGCGGCCGCCCTGGCGCACGACGCACTGACCCTGCGACAGAAGACGTATGAGGACGACCATCCGCTGGTCGCCGCCTCACTCGTCCGCCTCGGAGCCTTGCGCCGAGACCAGGGTCTCTACAGCGCGGCCGAGCCGCTCCTCCGCCAGGCACTGGACGCATACAGCCGGCGGCCGCCACGCGATCATCGGCCGGTCGCCGAGGCCGCCAAACACCTCGGCTGGGTGCTCTTCGACACGGGCCGCTGCGCCGAGGCCGAAGCGCAGTTCCACCGCGCACTGGAGATCTATCGTGCCTGGCCGGGCACCGAGTCGCGCCACTTCGCAGAGGCCGCCCTCGGCTTGGCCCAGGTCAGCCTGGCTCAGGGCGATCCGCAACGCGCCGAGGCCCTCCTGCGCGAAGTGCTCGCCATCGCCCGAGATGCTCCATCCGACTGCACCTGGTTGCAGGCCTCCGCCGAGAGTCTCCTGAGCGGTTGTCTCCTGGCCCTTGGTCGCTACCAGGAGGCCGAGCCGCTGGTCCTGCGTAGCTATGACGTCATGAGCGGACTTCGCGGCCCCGGCGACCGATACGTTATCGAAGCCCTCCGGGGCGTCGTCGGTCTGTACGAAGCCAGGGGCGATACGGACAAGGCGGCCGACTGGCGCGACCGGCTGCCCGGCACTGTCGAGTGGCCCGAGCGTCAACCCTGCGGCACCGCAGCGCCCGCGACGATCAATCAGCCGAGGTGACTGATGCGGGCTTCTGGCGCGTCCAGTCTCGTTGCGGTTTCAGCCGACAGGGGTACTTTGGCCCAAGGCTTGGGCTAGCTGGCGATCAATGGTACTGACATCGCCCCTGCCAGTGATCCGAGCCAGCACATCATGCCGGCAGGCTGGGCCTCTGGCCCCGAAAGGATGGTGAGACATGCCCCTACCCGTCCACTTCGAGAAACGGCTCGCCGAGTCGTTCCTTGACTCGCTGAAAAACGGCAAGCCGATCGAGTGTCCCGAGGGCGGATGGACAAAGAACGCCCTGCTCGCGGCCGCCGGCGCCTGCCACTTCGCCGCCTTGAGCCAAGGGCCCATCATGCACGAAGGCGTTGACCTCGATACTCTTCCCGATGAGCGGCGCGAGGCGATCACGCTGCAATTCTTCGCCGAGTTGGAGGCAGCGGTCCGCGTTTACAGTCACCTGACTATGCTCGTGGCAATGGCCGAATACGACGCCGTTTGCAAGCCCGTCGCCAAAGCACTGATTCACGAAGAGGACGGCATCCGGATCGTGAACCCTGTTGATGGAATGTCTCCCAATGCGCTGGACGGCATGTGGGGGATGGGCAGTTCGGCGCCGGAAGCCGAGGACGACGATTCGGTCGACTGGTGGAAGCATGGCGGCACCCCACCCGACATCGACGACGAACTTGATGATGACTCATGAAACATCGAGACCACGCGCGTGGCTCGCACCCGCCCGTGCTCGCGGCCTTTGGATCTGCTCATTGATACGTGAAGCAAGAAAAGCAAAGCGGGGACGATATGCGCCGTGCCGTGCCTGACTCTAACCGTACCGCGGCCGGCACGACCCCGAGTCATGCCGTGCATTGCATCGTCTTGGTCCCGCTTCGCTCAGGATCAGCCAGGATATTGTCCGGGCGGCGGGAGTCAACGCTCATAGAGTCGCTGCTGGTTTAAGGCGCCCCCCTGAGATAACCCCGGAGCCGTAGCGGCCCATTGTAGAGTATAAACGGGCACGCCCTTGGTGGGCTTTCCCTATGGGATGATGGGCGATCTCAGTCTCACGAACGCTATACCGTTGCATCGTATCTGAGGCGAGCATATACTCCGATTTGTACTCGTTTCGTTTTCGCCTCGCTTTCACGGAGGCAGCGGGCCTTTGCGACATTTCCAGTCTCGTGCGCAGGATGCGCGGCAACTCAGGAGGACACGCACATGTCCCGTCTCATTCCGTTGATCGTGATTCTGGTGTTTCTTGTGGCTGCTCCGGTCGCCCACACCCAGGAGATCAAGGTCTTCGATTGCGTCAGCTATGGCGACCCATGCGATGGCAACTTAATCCCCGCCTCGGCGGCGGATTGCGTTCCCGCGACGCCGGCAGCTTGCGCGGGGCCTATGGCTGCCTCCGTAATCACCGTGCCTGCGGCCTTGGGCCCGAACTGCGTGATCGCAGACCTCGACGTCAGCATCGATATCAACCACGGGTATCGTCGCGATCTGACGGCCATCCTCACAGGGCCCGACGGTACCACGGTAACGCTGTGGAGTGCGGTGGGTGCCGCGGTTATGAGTGTCGGGCTACACGTGACCATCGATGACGAGGCCGGTACGGCGTTCGAAGCCGGGGATTGCTCAAGCGGCACCCTCGAATGCGTCGGCACGTACGCGCCTACCGCGCCCTCCTCGTTGGGGGATTTCGACGGCCTCAACCCTGCTGGGGATTGGACACTCACAGTCGTCGATGGCGTAACCCGCGGTATATGGGCCGACATTGGCTTTCTGCGCGGGTGGAGTCTCCGGATGACTTTCGCGGATACTGACGGCGATCAGGTCTTCGACTGTGACGACGTGTGCCCCAACGATTCCGGCAACGATGCTGACCACGACGGTCTGTGCGCCGACGTGGACAACTGTCCCACCGTCGCCAATCCCGACCAGACCGACGCCAACGGCGACGGCATCGGCAGCGCCTGCGACCCCAACGACGCCAGCGCGTGCGGCGTGGGCGTCGCGGGGGCCGGCATCCTGGCGATGTCCGCGCTGTGCGTCCTCAAGTTCGCCGGGCGCCGATGGAGAGCGCGCCGGTGAAGCCCGCGATTTGCTGAGACCCTCGGTCATTTGGAGAGCCCCCCAGGGCACGTCCCTGAGGGGTTCTCCTTGTGGGACAATGCCCGATCTTCGTCTTACGTACGCCGCACCGTTGCATCGTGTTTAAGGCAAACGTATACTCCGATCTACGAGCGTTCCGTCTTCCCTTCGTTGTCACGGGGGGCAGCGGGCCTTTCCGACATTTCCAGGGCTCGTGCGCAGGACGCGCCGCAACAAAGGAGGACACGCACATGTCCCGTCTGATCCCGTTGACCGTCATTCTCGTGTGCCTTGTCGCCGCTCCGGTCGCCCACGCTCAGGAGGTCAAGACCTTCGACTGCGCGGCCTATGGAACGGGGTGCGAAAATCGCATCCCCGCCACTGGCGACGGGGGGGCGGGTAGCTTCATGACCCCCTCCGTGATCACTGTGCCGGCGGGCCTGAACCCGAATTGCGTGATCGAAGACCTCGACGTCAGCATTATGATCGAGCACGCTGCTCGGGGAAACCTGGTGGTTGCGCTCCAGGAGCCCGGCGGCACTTCGGTGACGCTGTGGAATAATGTGGGTGCCACCGGCAACCACTTCATGGTTACCGTCGACGATGAGGCCGCCACGCAGATCCAGGCCGA
>CP070685.1:781752-786535 GCA_020352895.1 Phycisphaerales bacterium | reverse complement strand
GCGATTGCGATCAGATCAGCGTCGTCACTCAGTGCGTCCCGCCCGGGACCTACTGGGCCTTTGTGTCACACCAGACCTACTACGACGCTCCGTGCTCGCCGTTTAGCGACTACGTGGCCACGCTTACAGCCACGTCGTGCTACCTGCCGCCCGGTGCGTGCTGCGCTATCGACGGCACGTGCACGGAGGTTCCGGAGTTGAATTGCGGCGGAATCTGGTTGGGCGAAGGCACAACCTGCGATCCGGATCCCTGTCCGGAAATGGCGGACTTCTGCGAGGACGCGATCCCCGTAGGTGTTCCGTCGGTGACGTTCGGAACCACGCAGGGAGCCACCACCGATTCCGGTTATCCCTCGCCGTGCGGTTCCGCCTCGATCACCTCACCGGGTGTCTGGTACTCGGTGATCGGCACGGGCAACACCATGACCGCGGACCTGTGCAACGGCACCGCCACCTACGACTCCAAGCTGACCGTGTACTGCTGGGGTTGCGATGCCACCGTCTGCGTGGACGGCAACGACGACTACTGCGGTCTGCAGTCCCAGGTCACCTGGTGCTCGCAGCCCGGGGCCGAGTACCTCATCCTGGTGCACGGCTACGGCGGAGCTACCGGCGTGTTCGAGCTGACCATCACGGATGACGGTGTGCCCTGCACGGACGCCGTGGGCTGCCTGCCCACGGGCGCGTGCTGCCTGGATAACGCGGCCTGCATCGTGGTCGAAGAGTACCTCTGCGACGCCCAGGGTGGCGCGTATCAGGGCGATGACACCGATTGCGGTGGGCTTCTCGCTGGTGAAGAGAAGTTCGACTGCAACGAACACGTCATCGGGGCCCTGGACAGCAGTTCGCCCACCTGGAATCGGGTCTTTGGCAGCAGCGTCGATCTGACCTGCAACGCGAACGTCTACGATTCGAGCGCCAACGGGCAGTACTACGCGGCCATCCCGATCGCCACGACCGTGTCGGAACTCCTGGAGGCCGAGTTCCTTCAGGGCGGAACGACCATCGGCGACACCGTCTTGACGCTGTACTGCGACCCGTTCGACCCGGCCAATCCGATGGACAACGTGATCGCGTACGACGATGACGGTGGCTACAGTCTGCTCAGCGGCTTCTACGCTTCCGACGGCATCTTCCTGGATGCGGGCGTCCAGTACTGGCTGGTGCTCAGTACGTTCAGCGCCGGGGTCACAGGCAACTATGACTTCTGCCTCGGCGGCCACTTCTTTGTGGGTGGCGGAGGTCCCGGTGCGTGCTGCCTGCCCGACGGCACCTGCGGCGACGGCTACGAGTCCGACGCATGCGGCGCCGCCGGTGGAACCTTCATGGGTGGCGGCTCCGAGTGCGCCACCGTGGAGTGCCCCGAGCTGGTCGGCGCCTGCTGCCTGCCCGTGGGCACCATCGCGGATTGCATCGTCACCACCGAGACGTGCTGTGACTACGCCGAGGGCGACTTCCTCTACGGAGTCGGCAATTGCGGCGAGGCCACCGTGGAGGTCTTGTCCGAGGAGTTCGAGGGCAGCTTCCCGCCGGCCGGCTGGACGGTCGTTGACAACGCCGGCTCCGGTGTGATCTGGCAGAGCAACGCCGACTTGGGCATCGGCAACTGGACGGGTTGCACCGGGAATTCCGCGGTAGCCTCCAGTGACGAGTTCGGCTCGGCGCCCTATGACACGTGGTTGATCTCGCCGGTGCTGGATCTGTCTGGTGGTATCAACCCGACGCTCAATTGCATGGTCAACTTCCAGAACTTCGCGGGTTACGACTGGTTCTATATCGACGTCAGTTACGACGCCGGCATGAACTGGGCCACCCTGCTGGCCTGGAACGAGGACCATGGGAGCTTCCATAACGCTCCCGGTGAGATGGTGACCCTGGGTCTGGGTGCCGGCACCGCGACCACGCAGGTCCGGTTCGGCTACGTCGATCCGGTCTCGCACTGGAACTGGGAAGTGTCGGTGGACTGCATCACCATCACCCTGGACGTGTCGGGCGACAATCCGTGCCCGCTGTATCCGCGTATGGACATCAAACCGGGCTCGTGCCCCAACTCGTTCAACCGTGGCAGCAACGGCGTCCTGCCGGTCGCGGTTCTGGGCGATGCCGACTTCGATGCCACGCTGGTGGATATCTCCACCCTGCACATCTTCCGTGCGGATGGCGTCGGCGGGAGCATCGGGCCGAACGAAGGCCCGCCCGGCCCGCACACGACGTACGAGGACGTGGGCACGCCGTATGACGGCGAGCTTTGCGGTTGCCACGACATGAACGGCGACGGGGTCATGGACCTGGTCATGAAGTTCAAGACCGCCGATCTCGTGGCCGCTCTGCAGATGGACGAGTTCGAGCCTGGCGCCCTGGTCGAGCTGGTCGTAGGTGGCAACATGCTCGATGGGAAGGAGTTCCACGCTGAAGATTGCGTGCGGCTCGTTCCGCCGGGTACGCCGCCGGGCCAGCTGGTGGTTACCTCCTTGGTGCCGGGTGCGTGGATCCAGTCGAACCCGCTCGATCTCCAGTTGGACGGTGGAGGCTTCACCGACTTCGAGCGGACGTTCCCGGTGGGCACCGTGGTGACCCTCACGGCTCCGGACTCGGTCAACGGCCGGCCCTTCAAGAGGTGGATCGTTGACGGCGTGCTTTATCCGGCCGGCGTCAACACGATCCAGGTCCCGATTGACGAGGGTCTGAACAGTGTTGAGCTGGAAGTGAAGTGGCGTGAGCCCAACATCCCGCCTCGCGAGAACGCGGGGCCGGATCGCAGGGTCGAGTTCTAAGCGTACCGTAACGCGTCGTCCCCGGGACCTCGTTCCGGGGCGGACGGTGCGAACGTAACGACGTGTACCAGGGGCCGGAGCCCGAAAGGGTTCCGGCCCCTTCTTTGCGCAAACGCATTCGGCTGGACCGGCGCGCGTGGAGAACACGTCCGACGTGCCCGTGGTGCGCACATCACCCTCAGTTCAGGTCTTGTCGTCGGAAGGGCCCAGGAATCTACTTCGCCGGCCGTGGCTGTCCTCACCGATCGCGACGCCTGCCAAGGCCTCCTTTCCTAAACCGGGCCGCAACTGCGCCACCCCCGTCGAATGGACCGGGCAACGCGTGGTCGGCTAGCCTGCCCATTCGGACCGCCGTCTTCGGTTGCTGAAGCCGTAAGGAAAAGTGGCAAGGGAGTCAGGGATCGAATTCGCCCGGGATCGCAGGCCCCAAAAAAGCCCGCCACGGTGGGCGGGCTGAGAATCGCTCAACGTCGTCGTCGCTTATTGCCTGCGGCGCAGAAGCATCAGGCCGCCCAGGGCCAGCAGCGAAAGCGTAGCGGGATCCGGAATCGATGCACCGTATGCGCTGTCACCTCCGGGCCCCGAAATGAACTTAGCAGCTACAACAGCCAGAAACGAGTTGTTGGTGCTGAGATTGTTCGCGTCGGTGAAGTCGGTGTCATAAATGGCGCCCGTGCCGGTCAAGGTGAATTCGAACGTCTTCGTCTGCGTGGGAACGATGACGTTGACAGGTGTCACGCCGTCCACGAGGCCAACGTCGAAATCACCGAACCCGTCAACCGCAACGAATCCAACCTGGCTCCAGGCGCTCGGCGTGCTGCCGTCGACCAGATCGAGGGTGATCGAGTCGATGCTGCGCCAATCCGGCAGATTGAAGTACAACTCGTTGATGTAGTACGTGTTGGGAGCAATCGTAGTGTTGGTCGCCTCGAGCGTCAGCGTCGGCGAGTCGGCCAGATTGGTCGAGCTCAACGCGAATTCCATCGTCGCGTCCAGGTACGCGGCCGGCGTTCCGTTGCTGCTATACTGGCTCAACGTAATGATGGAACCTGACGCCGATGTCGCCACGCACATCACGGGAATCAGCGCCAATGAGAATCGGACGTGGCGCACTTTTCCGCCTCCTGAACACCCAGAGAACTGCCGACGCACAGGCCCGACAGTCCGGCCCTTTCCCCCTGCGGACACGAGTATAGCCGAAACACGACCGCCATTTCAACCTATTATTTGGTGAAACAGGACTCATAAAACCTTCTTTGCGCAGCCATGCATTCCGGCTTTATATGACCTTTGTTGTCTTGTTTCTGCAACAGGCTGCGCCATGAAGCTGCTACACATGATCCCCTCGGCGCTCGCTCGCACGGCGCGGCCTATCATTATGGCTTTATAGGACCCTTAATTGCCTATTTTAGACGGGAGCCGCGCCCTGGATTCGCTACGTGCCATCCTCTTGGCGCTCGCTCGCGCAACATCATGCCGTCGCTCGAGCTCGTATTATCGCCCCTGCGATTCGTGCGCATTCCAGAAACGGGCGCGCGCCATGTATTGCGACAACGATGTCCTGGAACCGGCGCGCATCCGGACTTGCCCAGGCAACATCGGCAATAAAAGAACCCCCGCGAGGTGGAGTGCCTCGCGGGGGAAATCGTCTCAGCCGTGGAGCTTCCGTCCGCAGCCGCTACCCGGTGTAGCAGTTGGCGAACGTGGCGAAGTCGCCCAAGTCGACGTCGAGGTCATCGTCCATGTCGCAGGCCTCGAACTCGCTCTGGCTGCAACTGCCCGGCGGCACGGTGATGGCCGAGCCATGGTAGCAGTTGGCGAAGGTGGCGAAGTCGTTGAGGTCCACGTCGCCGTCAGCATCAAAATCGCCCGGCGCGCCACCCAAGGGAAGCACGCCCCAGATCCCCACGTCATCGATGTTCCAGCCGGGATACGTGTTCGACCCGTCGCTGGTACCCATGCACCAGCGGACGTAGACGGTCGGCTGATCGTCGGCCGCTGCGGAGATG
>CP070685.1:776762-781652 GCA_020352895.1 Phycisphaerales bacterium | reverse complement strand
AGCCTGCTACATGGCCGGTATTCAGGGGGGCGCTGACGGCATCGATCTCTCCGTCAGACCGATGGCCTCGGGGACCGTCCAGCCGGACGTGCGCTCCATGGCCCATGCCCTCAAGGGAACGGGCTACGTTCTCGACATCGACGCCGACAAGATGAACGAGATCGAGAACCTTCTTAATGAGGGACTCAAGGATTACGATTTCAACCCGGTGACCACGACGGCAGACGCCCGCGTGGTCGGCTTTCCCATGCCGGGTGGCGCCATCGGTCCCAACGTTCACATGATGGCCGAGGCCGGCATCCTGAATAAGTACAATGACGTGCTCGCCGAGTTCCCGGTGGTCGTTAAGGCGGGCGGCGCGTGGACATCGGTGACGCCGGGAAGCCAGCAATACTGGCTCCAGGCGTTCAACAACGTACTGCTCGGACGCTGGAAGAAGATCGAGGCCGGCTTCGGCCGCGCCGTGCTCGGCTACTTCGGCCGCCCGCCACTCAAACCCGATCCGGAAGTGGTCAAGATCGCCTCCGAGCAACTCGGGCTCGACGTGTTTGCCGGCGATCCCCTCGAGGCGGCACCCGATACGCTGGCCGAGGCCGAAAAAGCGCTTACCGAACGTAATCTCCCCGTCACCGAGGAAAACAAGTTCCTCGTGGCCTCCGCCATCGTGCCCGGCAAGGACATGGAGCTCAATGGCGGTCTACGCCTGCTCCAAGGCAAGGCCAAGATCGTGTTGCCGCTTAAACGCAAGGAAGAGAAGCAAGAGCCTGCTGCCGCTCCTCCCTCCGCGCCGCCGGTCCCGACTCCGCCGCTCTTCTCTGGCCCGGTGTCAACGACCTGCACGGTGGAAGCAAACGGTACGAAGCGCACCTTTCTGATCACACTGGAACCCCCGGCACAGACCGCCGCCGGTGCCCAGCAGTCTGCCCAGCCCGCCGCCGTGGCTCCGCCGGGGTCGAACCGCAGTCAGGGAATCCCCGTGTACTCTCCCTTTAAGGGCAAGGTCGAGCTGGTCGAGCTCAAAGTCAAAATCGGCGACTCGGTCCAGGAGGGCCAAGTCGTCGCCGCGGTCGAGGCGATGAAGGCCAAGCATGATGTGCGCGCCCCGGCGGGCGGCAAGGTGCTCACCATCGACGCCCATGTGGGGGCCGACGTGGCTGCGGGACAGCCCATCCTCAGCATTGGATCGTAGCCTATGAACTGGTTCGAGACTCTGATTCGCGCCTCCGGTTTTGCCGGGCTGTCCTGGCAAAACGCGGTCATGTTCACCGTCGGGGGGGGCTTGATTTATCTGGCCATCAAGAAGCATTACGAGCCGCTTCTTCTCATCCCGATCGGGTTCGGCGCCGTCCTCGCCAACCTCCCGGATGCAATGCTGAGCGCTTCCCCTGATCCGTCCGGGGCAATCGACCCGCACGGCCTTCCCCCTCTAATGCAGATGGTCTATGACGTCGGCATTCGTACCGAGTTCCTCCCGCCGCTCATATTCCTTGGCGTCGGAGCGTTGACGGATTTCCGCCCCCTCATTAGGCGGCCCCTCACTTTCCTGCTGGGCGCGGCCGCACAGCTTGGAATCTTCATGGCCGCCCTCGCTGCCTTCTACATCTTCGACTTCAGCATGCCTGAGGCAGCCTCCATCGGAATCATCGGCGGCGCCGACGGTCCCACGTCGATCTTCCTGACCGCGATCCTGGCCCCGCACCTACTCGGGGCAGTAGCCGTGGCCGCCTACAGCTACATGTCCTTGGTGCCCATTATCCAGCCCCCCATTATACGTCTCTTGACCACGCCTCGAGAGCGGAAGATGCCTATGCCGGAAGCCAAGCCGGCGTCAACCACAGCCGTCATCCTATTTCCAATCGTGACCGGAGTGCTGGCTTCGTTGGCCATTCCCACCTGTGCCCCGCTGATCGGCCTGTTGATGTTCGGCAATCTTCTCAGAGAATCGGGCGTGACCGACCGCCTCTCCAAGGCTGCGGGCGGTTCTCTGATAAACATCACGACCATCTTCCTCGGGCTGGTGGTCGGCTCGACCATGACCGGCCAGAACTTCCTGAACCCGCAGACGCTTTTCATTCTGCTGCTGGGCGCGGTCGCGTTCGCCTTCAGCACGGCGGGCGGCGTAATCTTCGCCAAAGCATTAAATCTCGTTTTGCCCGCGCATCGCAGGATTAACCCGTGCATCGGCGCGGCCGGAGTGTCTGCCGTTCCCATGGCCGCCCGCGTGGTGCAGAACTTCGTGAGCCGCCAGTCCGATGGCAAAGTCAACCCCTTGATGGCCGCCATGGGTCCGAACGTGGCCGGCGTGGTCGGATCGGCCGTCGCAGCCGGCGTCTTCCTCACCCTGTTGCGCTAATCGGGCATCGTGGCAGCCCGCCAGCCATAACATATGCATGCGCGTAGCTGCAATACTGCAGCTTGCCCGACAGCGGCAGCCTTGGGCACCGCCTCCACTTTCCTCGCCACCTTCAAGTTCACACCTTCGTTGGACACTTGGGGGTTCCCGATAATGGGGTGTCTCCCCTGGCACGGCTGACGCGCGAGTGCCTGTTCAAGCGCCACTTCAGCCGGCCCGGCGAGATATCCACGCATCTGAACGATCTCCTTCTTCAGGATAAATGTGTGTCCTGAGGAGGCGCCACAGTCTTAAGTTCCTCTCCACACGACTGCGAGGTGCCCGATGAGCCGAGAGAGCACCGAATCCCACCGTTTCGATCCTTCCACGCAGTGCCGTCCCCGCGGCGTCACGCTGACGGAGCTGCTCACGGTCACCGTAGCCGGCGCGCTAGGGCTGTCGCTCCTCCTGCCGGGCGTCCGGCGGGCCCGCGAGCAGAGCCTGCTGGACGGCTGCCTCGACAACCTCCGCGGCATCGCCCAGGCGGGCCTCCAGTACGCCGCCGAAGACCGGAACGAGAACGCGATTCCGGCCCACTTCCTGATGTGCGTGCCAGGCGCCGGCTTATACGATCTTCTGGTCTCACAGTACGCCTGGGGCGGCAAGTCCGGCATTGGCCCGACATCCGGCACAATCCTGGGTTTCATGGGTACCGGCCACTACTGCGGTCCGGCCACGCGACCACTGAACCGCCTCATCTACAAGACCAAGTTCCCAGACTACTACCTGGAGCCAGAACGCTGGGCTGAGGACACCCAACTCGACCTGACGCTCTTCCAATGTCCGGGCGACAACGGCTACCCCGGCGGCGTCATCATGCCGCCCATCCTCCAGACTTGGCTAGGTGTGGACCATGGCGTCCCGGCCTACGACTACTTCGGCACCAGCTACTCCGCTGCCCAGCTCTGGGTCTCCTATATCGGCGGAAACCCCCATGACTACCTGATGAGCAACTCGCCGTTCTTGCGGCCGTTGAGCCGCGTTGCCGATCCGGCCCGCACATTTCTCTACCTGGAGACCGCCGGCAAGGATGCATACAGATACGAACGCCTCGAGGACAACGACCCCTGCGATCCCTGCTTCGTGCCCGACAGGTCCTGCATCCGTGGCCAGGAATCGCTGACCTTCGTCGCCCGCGGTTGGCACGGGCAACGCTTCTTCTTCAACCACGCCTTCGCCGACGGCCACGTGGAGTTCCTGCGCGTCCGGGGGACCTACTGCCAGGACATCCCCGAGTTCAGCGGATCGGGCTGCTGCGGACTGGACATCGGTGAGAACGGCCGCGACCGCAGGATCATCATTCGCGGTCCCCGCTGGCAACTCGACACCCTGCCCGACCCGCCCATCGTGACCCGGGTCCACAACCCCCATAAGGGCAATCAAGACCAGGCCGGTCCCGACGAAGACAAAGCGCCCATTCCGGCCGAGGTCGAGTTCTGACCCGCACAACGAGGGTACGTATCATGCGAGCCCATACGAACATCATCAGCCTTGCGATCCTGGCCTTCTTAATCGCGGCACCAGCACTCGCCGCTGAGCCCCGCGAACGCGACATCGTCGACTGCAACAACAACGGCATCGACGACGCTATCGACGTCTCGGGCGAGACTGCCACCTTCAGCTTTCCCGGCGGTCCATTGCAAGACACGCATGTTCTGACATACTTCTACGGCACTGTTCCCGATCTCGGGCCCATCCTCGATCTGGACGTGGGCCTGGACATCACGCACGAATGGACCGGCTACGCTTTCGTTACGCTCCGCGACCCCAGCCAGATCGTTCTGGATCTGATTGACAGACCCGGCCACCCGGATGTGGTCATCGATGGCTTTGGTGATCAGGGGCTCGATGTAATTCTCGACGACGACGCCCCCAGCGGACAGAGCATTGAAACGACGACCGCCAGTGGAGGCGTGGTCACCGGTCGCCTGAGTCCGTACCCGGATGCCCTGGATGGCTTCGACGGCCAGGCAAGCGAAGGCACGTGGCGGCTGGCCGTCGGGTACGCAAGCCCGTTCTTCCAAGGCCAGTTGAACGGCTGGTCGTTGATCTTCACCACCACGCTGCCGGTCAGCGAGGACTGCCAGGGCGACCTCATTCCCGACGAGTGCCAACTCGTTGACAACGATTGCGACGGAAACGGCGTCCCGGACGAGTGCGATCCCGACTGTAACGGCAACGATGTCGCCGACGCCTGTGACATCACCGGCGGCACCAGCACCGACTGTGACGGCAACGGTATCCCCGATGAGTGCGAGCCGGACTGCAACGCCAACGGCGTCGTCGACGCGTGTGACATCACCGGCGTTACCAGCCTCGACTGCCAGCCCGACGGCGTGCCGGACGAATGCCAGGTCGGCATCGGCCCGACTGAGATGCTCTGGGACAACGGCGACCCCATCGACGACCTCACCCTCGCTGCTGACTTCGGCCCCCAGCCGGCCGACGTTCTGACGGCCGACGACATCGAGCTGCCGGTCGGCGGCATCATCGAGTCG
>CP070685.1:771770-776662 GCA_020352895.1 Phycisphaerales bacterium | reverse complement strand
GGCGTGTTGCCGGACAGGTCGGCGGCACCGACGTCGGCGCCCGCGGCCAACAGGTGATCCACGAGGTCAACATGGTCGGTCTGCGCCGCCAGGTGCAGTGGGGTCAGACCCTGCTCCGTGCTGGCTTGAATCAAGTCCGGGGACTCGTTGAGCATCGTCTCGACACGGTGCAGATCTCCGGCACGAACGGCCGCCTGCAGGGTAGTCAGCTCATCTGCCGAAACGGAGAAAACGCCGCACAGCAGCAGGGCTGCTGCAAAGACGGTAGCCTTGCGGTAGGTCATCATGGTTCTCTCTGTCGATAGGAATGCTTGTGCTATAGGGGCTCGCTTCTTTCCGGGTAACGTGGCGAGCCGGTGCCCGGTCCTCCGGGCACGGGCAGGAAGCGCTCGGCAAACTGGAACACCCCCGCTCGCGGCCGCCCAATCCAGACACTAGCCTAATGGCAAACCCCTGCCGCGTGCAATAAAAAAGCGGGCGCTGTGAGGCGCGGGGGCGGCTCAGAGCATGAGAGACGAGTTGAAGGCGCGCCGGGGGCCTCCGGCGGGCGGAGCCAAGGCTCGTCGTCAGTCCGTTCGGATGCCTGGAGAACACGGAATCAACGGCCGCGACCAGTGGCAATGAAGTAGTAGCCACCCAGTTTGGAGTGACAGTGAACGTCGTCCAGGCACTCGCCCATATGCCGGGCCACGGGGCGTGGGGTGTGGACTTGGTTGAGCCTCAGCCAGCCCTGGATGATCGGACCCGCGGGCCAGGGCCAGGAGCGGAACTGGCCAAAATCAAGGACGCCGAGGGTGCCACCGGGCTTGAGCAGCCGGGCCGCGCGGGCCAGAGCCTGTTCCCAGCATTCGATCATGGTCAGGGAGTAGCTGAAAAGAACGGCGTCGAAGCAGATTTCCAGATCCAATGGCGGGACCGAAGCCTGGCGCACGGCGACGTTGGACCAACCCAGCCGGGCGATACGTCGCTGGGCGCGGGCCAGCATCTGCTCGCTACAATCGATGCCGATGACGAATCCGTCCGGGCCGACGGCCGAGCGCAGAAGGGCGAAGTTCAGACCGGTGCCACACCCTACCTCCAGCGCGGAGTTCCCCGGCCTGAGGTTCAAGGAATCGATGGCTTTGGCGCGGCCGAACAGAAAGGCCCAGCGAGTCTGGTCATAGATGGGGGCGTGCAACCGGTAGAAGGAGCGGAGGCGCCGATCTGTACGTCCCGGGGCGACAGGCCCTTGTGCTCGAGGCATGATCATTGAATGAGCGAGTGTAACCTCTGTCGGCCGGTTTTCAAGCCGCGGTGCCGCTCCGGCGCGGCCGATGCGGACACACCCGAAGCTTGTCGAGAGGGATCATCCATGTGCGGAAGCGGGAGAGATTCCTCGCGACAGGGCAGGCTGGCCAGGGAGCACAATACGGTTACAATGCCCGACGGCGTCGCGGCGTGCGGCGCGTCGGGTGTTGATATGCGGTAGGGCTGTTGTGATGAGAACCAAGTATTTCGTTTTGCCTTTGCTGTTGACCATCGGTGCATGCGCTGAGCCGGCCGCCAAGCCTGCGGTTGAGCCGAGGCAGGGGAGTCAGGAGCCATCGAAGGAAGAGCCTAAGAAGCTGACCGCGTCCGAAGCCCAGGCGGTCTACGAGGAAGGACTGGCCAAGTTCAAGGAAGGTGACTACGGCTCGTCGTTCGGGCTGTGGCTGAAGGCGGCCGAAGCAGGCTCGGCGGATGCCGCAGAAAAGGTAGGGCGGTCGTACAACTATGGCCAGGGCACGGAAGTCGACTACCGCAAGTCGGCAGAGTGGTATGAGAAGGCCGCAGAGATGGGAAGCGCCGAGGCAATGTACCAGGTCGGAGATTGTTACGCCCGAGGCAAGGGTGTGCCGGAGGATGAGGTCAAAGCCTTTGAGTGGATGCAGAAGGCGGCCGAGCAGAACCATCCGGACGGTGTGTACATGCTCGGTGTGATGTACACCATGGGGCGGGGCACCGAGCCCCAGCGCGAGCTGGGCATGGAGCTGATCCGCAAGGCGGCCGATCTGGGGCAGGAAAACGCGATCAAGACGGTGGAGTTGTATGACATGCTGCCGCAGTTGATGGAGCAGCAGCGGGCGGCGGAAGAGCAAGCTCCGTCAGACACGTCGGACCGGTAGTCGCGCAGGCGCGGCGCAACGGCGCATCGTTCGTTCACTGAGAAACACGAGAAGCAGGGGCAGCCGGATGTGGTTAGCTGGCTCGATCCTGTTGCGCGTACGGTGAGGCCCGAGGTGGGGCGAGCGTTGGCGACGCAGGGCGAGTCGCCGGCGACTAGTGGTGGGCGGCGGAAGAGAGTTCGTTAAGGGCCAGGACGCACTCGATAAGGAGGGCGCTGGCCCAGGCGTGCGGAGCGGCCCAGTAGTCGAACGCGGTCTTGGGAATCAGCTCGGGGAGCTGGCCTGTGGGACTGGCGTTGCCCAGGGCCACACGAATGTGGGCGAGGGCTTGGTCGATCTGGCTGCCCCTCTTGCCGGGGATCGACACGGCGGCGAGCCGCAGCCTGCAGAGGGCCAGCCAGAGAGTGTTGACGCAGCCGGGGCCTCCTCCCATGTAGGATTCGTTCTGGAAACGCAGGATGGCGGGACCGCTGGGAGTGTCGCTGGCCAGGCGTGTGGCGATGGTATCCACGGTGGCCTCGGCGTAGGATGCCATTTCCTCGTCACTCAAGTCCAGGATCCGCCACGGTTCGATGAGGCCCAGGGCGGACGAATCCAGCGTGGGATCGACGCGACCGTCGGGGTCGATGCGGCGAGCCCATGCCCGGCGATCCGGGAACCAGAAGCGGTCGAACAGTGTTCGGCGGATGGCCGCCAGGTCGGGGACATCAAGAGACCAGATGTCCCGGGCTTCGCCGAGCGCTGCGATCATGCCGCCCATGGTGTAGGCGAAGCAACCGAGGCTGCATTCCCACAGGTCGAAAGCCCGGCGGTGCAGACCGTCTTCGGTCAGATGGCGGCGTATGGCGTCGGCAGCCCGGACGGCGTGCAGGCGCCAGCGCTGAACGAACGCCTCGCGGGTCAGGGCCGTGGCATTTCCCTGCTTATCGAGCAGGCGGGCGAACCGCCCGGCGGCGTGGAGCATGGCGCAGGTCTGGTCGAGCTGAATCTCGTCGTCGCGGACGCACCAGGAAGGACCCGGATGTCCATCGGTCCAGTAGCGCTGGTACCAATGGCCGTCGTCGAGTTGAGCACGCCCGACCCAACCAAAGAAGCGTTCAGCGAGGTCGGGAAACCCGGCCCGGGCGGCGGCGAGGGAACAGACAGCGGCATCGCGCGGCCAGCAATAGCCGTAGCCGCCGGAGTAAACGAAGCCGGGATCGAACTCCGGCGCTGCGATGAAGGTGCCCTCGGTTTCGTCGAACAGGTCGAGGAGGGAGAGAAGGGCGCGCTGGTAGGGTTCGACGAGGTCGGGAGGCCGACAGGGGACGGCGCGAGCGAGGATGCTGGCGCAACGCTGCTCGGTGCGATTCTGAAGGTGGTCGAACGGAATCGATCGCAGGCGGGCGGCGCGGTCGCGGGCCTCAGTACGGGTTCGGCCGCCGGCGAGCGTCACGGTGACGGAACAATCTGTTTCTTCGGCCAAGTCAAAAGCGAGGGCAAAGTCGACGTCGCCGATGCACTGATCTCCGCCCGCGGTTTCGCCGCGATCCATGGCTTTCTTGACGAGGGACAGGCCGCGCTTGGGGACGGTGCCCGTCATGATGCCGAAGGGGCGATCGGCGGCGATGCCCAAGGACACGTCTCGGAAGTGCTGCACGACGACGCGCGCGTGGGGCAGGAGCTGGACCGCGTTTCGATCGGGCGAGTCGTTGGGCATCAGGTCGAAGTGGTGATAGAGCACGACGGAAGGGGCGTTTCGATCGCGGCGGACGCGCAGACGGCGAATGAGCGCGTGCTCGCCGGGCGGCATGAGGTCCGTGGTCTCGAAGCTGAGAGGGTGACGGCGATGGGTCAGGGTCGTGCGTACGATGGTGGTGGCGCCAACGAACTGCTGGTGGCGTTCCCAGCAATCGCCGAAGCACCAGGCCAGCGGCGCGTCGCTTCCGTCGCGGAGGTACAGCGCGGTCATGGCTTCGCGCACGTTCTTGGCGAAGTCGATGCGCGGGTAGAAGAAAGCGCTGAGTTCGCCCGCATTGCCGAGGGTGGCCAAGCTGCATGAATTGCCGAGGGCGGCGGAGGGAACGAAGATTTTCTTCATGGCCCGGCGTCCGGTCGTTCAGAGGCCGCTGTTGTGAGGCTTATACTCGCGCATGTCACTGGGTAAGACACCAGCGGCGGGCAGATAGCTCTCGCGGAAGTAATCGGCGACCATGCGTTGGGCGCTGAAGCGCCAGCCGAGGCTGACGAAGGCCCATTTGATCATCTTGATCCAGCGGCGCGGGACGCCGTCGTCGCCGCGATCGAAGAAGAGGGGGATGACCTCATTCTCGAGGGCGTGGTACAGGGCCCCGGCATCGCGGCGGGACTGCTCCTCCGGATCGGGATGATAGCCGCCGTAGCCAATGGCGAAGCCGTTCTGGCCGTCGTAGGCTTCGGGCCACCAACCGTCGAGCACAGAGAGGTTGAGCCCGCCGTTCATGATGACTTTCTGTCCGCTGGTGCCGGAGGCTTCCAGGGGCTTGATGGGATTGTTGAGCCAGAGGTCGACGCCCTGAACGAGGTGCCGGCCGACGCCGATGTCATAATCCTCGACGAAGGCCAGTTTGCCCGTGAAGCGCCCGTCTAGCGAGTACTTGATGATCTGCTGGATGCATTTCTTGCCGGCTTCGTTGGCGGGGTGGGACTTGCCGGCGAAGATGATTTGCACGGGACGCTCCGGGTTGTTCATGATTCTCAGCAGCCGATCGAGATCGGAGAAGATCAGAG
>CP070685.1:766777-771670 GCA_020352895.1 Phycisphaerales bacterium | reverse complement strand
CAGTTCGGCCGGCGTGACGCCGAAGTAGGAGCCGCCCAGGGACTCGATGTCGGTGAAGCGGACCAGAGGCTTGGTGCGCCGCAGGTCCTGGTCGAGAACCCGGCGGGTCAGGCCGAGGTCGAGGGGGTGCTTGGTGACTTCACAGAGGGCAATCAGCTTGAGCAGGGCGCCTTCCAACTCGCGGACGTTGGTTTCAGCCAGTCTGGTGGCCAGCATCTCGAGCACATCCTCTGGAACGTGGTGCTTCATCGCGGCGGCCTTGTTGCGCAGGATCTGTTCGCAAGTTTCGCGGTCGGGCTTCTCGATTTCGACAACCATTCCGGAGAGGAAGCGTGTGACCAGGGATTCGGAGAGCTGGCCGATGAGCTTGGGATGCGTGTCGGAGGTCATGACCACCTGCTTTCCGACGGCGTCGATGGCGTTAAAGGTATGGAGGAACTCCTCCTGGGTGGCCTTCTTGTTTGCAAGGAAGTGGATGTCGTCGATGAGGAGGACGTCGAGGCTGCGATAGCGCGCCCGGAAGGCCGAGGTTCGGTTGGACTTGACCGCATGGACGAAGTGGTTGGTGAACTCCTCTCCGGAGACGTAGAGGCAGTCGGTGTCGTTCCTGGTTTCGAGGGCGTTGGCGACCCCGTGGAGCAGGTGGGTCTTGCCGAGACCGCAGCCGCCGAAGATGCAGAGGGGGTTGAATCGGGGGCCGTTCTGTTCGGCTATGCTCTTGGCGGCGGTGAAGGCGAGTCGGTTGCAATCACCGACGACGAAGTCTTCAAGCCGGCCGCGCAGGGGCTTGCGCTTGGGTGGAGCCGGCAGGCGGGCCCAGCTACGGGCCATGCGTTCGGGGTTCTTGGCGACGTATTCGGCCTGGGAGTCGAGCTGGCTCTTGCGCAGCCGGGAGGTCAACGATGCGTCGATGGAGTAGGCGATCTCGATGTTGCGTTGGGTGACTTCGAAGACGGACTCGGTGATTGCTTCTTGGAAGTTGTTCTCGATCCACCTTCCCACAAAGGGGTTGGGGACATCGATGCGCAAGTGGCCATTGGCGAGGGTGAAATGGGTACTGTTCTTGATCCAGATTCGGTAACGCTGGGGTCCGAGCTTCTGGGCGAGCCGGTTTTGAATCTGCGCGATGACATCCGCTGCTTCAGGGCTCAAGGCGCACCTCCTCCGCCGTAAGATGATCGAACGTGAAATCGCTAATAAGAAAACGGCACCAAGTCAGCCGTCCGTGGGGGGATTTGCCACCGCACCACGACGAGAAATGTAACACTGCCGCTCGGCATCGTCAACGCAAATACTTGAGAGAATGTTATGCACACGCGGATGACCTGTTGTTCGACAGCGACTTGCGCTCGAAAAAAAATAGTTGTTAACTTCTGGTATTACGGGGTTGCGCACTTTGTGGACAGATTGTGGAGAGGTGAGTTGCTCAGGGGGATGTCTGGGTAAACTTTACCCAAGCACGGCGCCGGGTATGCGTAGTAAAGCCCACGGCGCGGTACAAGTTTCGGGCCGGTGTGTTGGCGGCGTCCACGGCGAGTGTGATGGCCCTGGCGCCGGTCTGGGCGGCGATTTGGTTGGCCCGGTTCAACACGGCGTGGCCGAGGCTGCGGCGACGGGCCTGGGCGACGACGCCCATGTAAACCACTTCGGCGGTGTCTTGTTTTGGGCTACGGGCCAGGAGCAGAACAGCCACGGGGCGGCCCATCTGCGTGGCGAGGCCCCAGTGGCGCGTATCGAGGTGACTGGCGCCTCGGTGGCCTTCGAGCACATCGCCGGGCTGCCGGCGGCCGATCAGCAGCGGGCAGTCCTGGCTGTCACGGTAGGTCTGCTGAATGGTCTGGATGAAGAGTCCTTCGGTTTGGGGGCTGTAGGGGAGCCACTGGAGGCCAGTGGTGTCTCCTGGAGCCGGAAGGGTGACGGGGCATTCCTGATAGAGCAGATCGGCGAGGAACTGGTAACCGGCGCGTTGGGCCAGAGCTTCGGTGGCAGGGTGTCCCGGCTCCAGGATGACCTGGAGCAGGGCCAGGCCGCGCCGGGCAGCGGCCGCGGATTGGGCCTCCAGCAGGTCTTCGACCACCGGCACGATGGCATCGCGGTCTTCCACGAAAGGTAGAAAGACCAGCCCGGTGCGGCCCGGGTGGTCGAAGCACAAGGTTGCGGCCATGAGCGAGGAGCCGCGGTATGCACCGAAATGAGCGGTGCCCAGTACGGAGGTGAGCTCCTCATAGACGCGCAAGGCCTGAACATGGCGGTTGATCTGGTCCGGAGAGGCCTGAGCGGGAGGGAGCAAGGCCGCGACCGCGCGGTGCAGGTCGGCATTGGGGATAGCCCTGACGGTGCAGTTATCGGGCTCCGTATGCATTGGCTGAGCCTCGTCTTGGCGGCCCAGGCGGAGGTCCGAAGACGCGGGCGCGACGACTTGGACCAAGCTATGAGAGTCCACCGCGAGCGAGGCCGTCGGCGTTCCTGAGGAGGGCCAGCCAAGCGGCAGGAGTACCATCTGCGGCGACCAGGGCCCAGGCGGGCTCCTTGCACGGTGGGGAGGTCCCCTATACTTTATTCGCGGCCCGGACGAGCCGCAGGCCACAATCGGGTCTGCAACGGCTACTCGGAGGCGTGGGTATCCGATTTGAGCATGGTTTTCAAGTACATGTCGGCGGGGATGCTCGGGCTGGCGGTGTGCTCGTGTAGTCCGGTCATTCAGCCGAGCCTGAATTCGTCTGATCCCCAGGCCCGAATCAACGCGGTGATTGAGGCGGCTGAGCGCCAGGACGAGGCCGCGGTGCCTCACTTGGTGGATCTGCTGGATGACGACGACGCGGCGGTGCGGCTCTTTGCGGTGCTGGCGCTGGAGAAAATCACAGGGACGCGTCGCGGCTATGATTATGCGGCGCCAGCGTGGGAACGAGGTGCGGCGGTCCAGAGATGGCGAGAGTGGTTGAGGGAGACGGCGGGGCCCGAGGGGGCGGAAGACTGGGCCACGCAGACCGGTGAGGCGGCCGCCAGGGGAGGGGGATAAGGGTGGGGCGCGAGGTGGTGAGGCCGGTGGAACTGCAAATCACGAGTGAGCCAGCGCGTCTGGCGGAAGTGCGTGAGTCGGTGGCGAAGCTGGCCCGGGAAATCGGGTTTGCACAGGATACGGTAGACAGACTGGTTCTGGCGGTTGATGAGGCCTTATGCAATGTGATCAAGCACGGATACAAGGGGGAGCGGGGCAGGCCCATCGAGTTGACTTTCGATACCGAGCTGGAATCGGGTCGGGCGGGGCTGGAGATACGTGTGCGGGACTACGGATGCCAAGTGGATCCGAGCGTGATTCGAGGGCGCGATCTGGGAGAGGTGCGGCCCGGTGGATTGGGTGTGCACATTATCAGGTCGCTGATGGACGAGGTGGAGTATGCGCGGGCGGAAGGTGGGGGCATGCGTCTTCGGATGCGCAAGTATCTGGCCCCGAGTAGTCAGGTGTGAGCGATCTTCGGGCTGGAGCGCCGGAGCGCATGATGAGCCCGGGCAAAGCCGGCTACAGCTTTCGGGTGTGTATTCCCGGGCTCCGGGTATCCGGACGCGGTTGCGGGCCGGGCTAAGGCGGCGAGCAGGCGAGCCTCGGGGGGCGGTTGCAGCGGCACCCAACGAGGAGAGAATGGTGCGACCATGAGTTCAGAGTTGGCCCAGGTTCGTAAAGAAGGGAACGCCAGCGTCGTGGAGGTGAACGGCGAGGTGGACATGCATTCCTCGCCGGAGCTTCACGTGCTTCTTCGTCAGGTGTGTGAGGATCGCCCCACCAAGATCGTCGTGGATTTGAGCCGGGTGGAGTACATGGACTCGTCCGGCATCGGGACGCTGGTGGAGATCTTCCGGCGGGTGAAGGGCTTCCGCGGCAACATGGTCCTGGTATCGCTTCAGCCGCGGGTTCGCGGCGTCTTCGAGATCACCAAACTCGACAAGTTCTTCACCATTCGTGATTCGGTTGCTGAGGCGCTTCAATGAGCGATCCGGTTTCCGGGGATTCATGGTCCGGCGGTAGGGGGAGGCTGCGCACGGCCGTTGAATCGATCGGACGGGCCCTGGATGCGGGTATTCGTGGAGTCGGCAACCGGGTGCGCTTCATGGGGGGGTTGTTCTACCTGCTGGGTGATGCGCTGAGCTGGACGGTTCGCGGGCTGCTGGTTCCGGGCGTGAAGTTGGGTCGCCCGGCCCTGGCGGCGCAGATGGTTCGGGTGGGAGTTCGGGCCATCCCCATCATCCTGCTGGTTCAGGTTTTTATCGGGGTCATCCTGGCCTTGCAGTTGGCCCCGACGTTGCAGAGCTACGGGCAGTTGGAGCGTGTGGCCGACGTGGTGGCCATCGCGATGTTTCGCGAATTGGGGCCGCTGATCAGCGCGATCGTGTTGAGCGGATTCGCGGGTGCATCGATCGCAGCGGAGATCGGTGCGATGGTGGAGGGCGAGGAGATCAAGGCGCTGCGGGCGCACGCGTTGAATCCGATCCACTTTCTGGTTCTGCCGCGGGTGTGGGCGACGGTGATCATGCTGACGGGTTTGTGCGTGATCGCGGACGTGATAGGCGTGTTCGGGGGTCTTTTGACGTCGGTGTTCGTGCTGGACCTTTCCCCGGAAGTGTACCTGGACTACACGCAGGCGGCGATCAAGATCAAGGATTTCGTCACGGGTTTGATCAAGGCGGGCGTTTTCGGTCTGCTCATTTCGTTGATTGCGTGTTATGAAGGGCTGACGGTATCGGGTGGAGCGGAGGGCGTGGGACGGGCCACGACGTCCACGGTAGTCAAGTCCATTGTAGCGTTGATCGGTACGGACGTGGTGTTCACGTCGGTGTTCTACGCGTTCGGGCTGTAACGGGTCGGGTGAGGGCTGCCAGAGGGAAGTGCAGGCGATG
>CP070685.1:761724-766677 GCA_020352895.1 Phycisphaerales bacterium | reverse complement strand
GCCGCGTACAGCTTCTCGATGATCTCGGCCGGCGGCAGGTCCTTGGCCTCACGGATCGTCGCTCCCAAACGCTCGATGCCGAACTCCTCGCCGCCGGCGTTGGCCCACTCGAAGAAACCGTCCGTCACCAGGATGAGCATGTCGCCGGGTTCGAAGTCGATTTCCTGCGGCGAGCCGTATTCGAATCCGTCGGCTACGCCGAACGGGATGCCGTGTGCGCGGTAGTCCAGCAACGTACCCTCGCCTGCCTTGTACACGAACAGCGGGCCGTGCCCGGCCGACAGCACCTGCACACGCGCCTTCGCCGGGTCTAGGATGCCCACGACGAATGTGACGAACCGGTCCGGCGGCAGATCTTCCACCAGCAGATTGTTGATTCGGTCCATCAGCGTTCCCAGATCGGTTCCCGACGGAAAGCTGGCCCTCGCGTAGGCCCGGCACACCGCCGTCACCAGCGCCGGCCCTATCCCGTGCCCGGTGACGTCCGCGAGCGAGATGGCGATCCGCCCGTCCGGTAGGGTTTGCCAGTCGTAATAGTCCCCGCCGGTCTGGTCCGCCGGCTGGCTCCAGCCCGCCAGTTCGAAGCCCGCGATGTCCGGCTGCTCGGCCGGAAGCAGCCCCTGCTGGATGTTGCGGGCGATGCTCAGGTCGCGCTCGATCTTGAGCTTGGCTTCCGCCTCCTTCAGGGCGGCCAGGACGTGCCTGCGAATCTGCCCGGCCACCGCGCCGGCAATGAATCCGCCGATGAGGAAGAGCAAGCCGAACGTGCAGTACAGCGGGACGCCGAAAATGGCTTCTCTCGAAGGATGATCGGGGAATCGCCAGTAGGTGAAGGCGGTCACCAGTAGGTATCCGACCGCCGAGAACACCCCGGTCAGTCGGCAGAGCGCGGGACTGAGCCGCAACGTCGCCAGGATGATGAAGAAGAAATAGATGTACGTGGCCGGCGCGACCAGGGCCCGGTACGGACCCATGAACTCGGCGTAGGTCAGGACTATCAGGACCACGGAAGGCAGGAGCGTCTCGACGAATACATTGAGGACCCACGTCCACGGGGGAAAGTCCGTTTCGGACCGCAGCCGCCTGCGGACCAGCGTCAGCATGATCAACTCGTAGAGGCCGAACCCGGCCACCAGCCCGAACGCCGCCGGGAGAAAGCGCATGAGCGCTTCGTCCCTGGTCGTTAGGGCTCGCACGACGGGCACGAGAAACATGAGCGCCAGAAACACGAGCATGGCGACGATGCGTGTCCGCTCGCTACGCAGGACGGCGAGCCCGAATGCCTCCGAGCGGATTTCAGGAAGGCTCATGATCCGAACCTCCGAGGAGGCGACGCAACTGAGAACGCGATTCGTCAGGAACGGCAGACAAACCGCGACCCTGTCCGCTGCGACATTCTATAAAGCCACTCACGAAAGCTGCTCCAGCGCCCGGCGGATGCGGGTCAGGGTGCGCTCGCGGCCGAGCAGCACCAGCGTGTCGAAGATGGTCGGGCTGATGGTCCCGCCGGAGACGGCCACGCGGATTGGCTGGGCCACCTTGCCCAGGCCGAGCCCCGTCTCCTCGCACACGCCACGCAGCAGTCCCTCGATCGCCTCGGCCGTCCAGTCCGGCAGGCCCTCCAGCCGCGGCAGCAGATCCGCCAGCACCCTCAGCCCCTCGCCATCGTTCTTGCGCAGCACCTTCTTGACCGCCTTCTCGTCGAACCTGATCTGCTCGTCCGGCACGAAGATGAACCGGCTCTTGCCGTCAAGCTGGGCAAACGTCCGAATCCCCTGGCTGGCCTGCATCAGCGTCAACAGCGTGTCATCGTGGGCCTGCCCCAGCGGCGACCCGGTCACCTCGCAGAAGTCCCGCAGCGCTGCCAGCCGCCGCGCCGCGCTCACGCGGCTCAGCCAGTCCGTGTTGAACGCCAGAAGCTTGTCTCGGTCGAACTTGGCGGCCGTCTTGTTGATCCGCTCAACGCTGAAAAGATCGGTGAGCTCCTCAGTCGTCATCTGCTCGCGATCGCCGCCCGGCGACCAGCCCAGCAGAGCGATGAAGTTCACCACCGCCTCCGGCAAATACCCCGCTGCCCGGAAATCATGAACGTCGATCTCCGGCGGCGGCTCGCCTTGGGCCAAAGCCCTCTCCTTGTCGCGCTTGCTCATCTTGCTGCCGTCCATGTTCATGATGATGGGCATGTGCGCGTACTGCGGCATGGCGAAGCCCAAGGCACGTTGCAGGGCAATGTGCTTGGGCGTGTTCATCACGTGCTCCTGCCCCCGGAGTACGTGCGTGATCTTCATCAGCTCGTCGTCAACCACGCACGCGAAGTGATACGTCGGCCAGCCGTCCGACTTGCGGATGACAAAGTCCTCCAGCTCCTCCCGCTTCAGCGTCACCTCACCGAGAATCATGTCCGATACGGTGATGTCCTCGTCGGGCATCTTGAACCGCACCACCACCGGCCGTCCCTCAGCCCGGGCTCGCACGGCATCCTCGGCGGTCGGCAGCGGGTCCGGCCTCTGATAGATCGCTACGCGTTTCTCCTTGCGGGCCTGCTCCCGCCGGGCCTGCAGCTCGGCCGGCGTCTCGAATGTGTAGTAGGCCTCCCCGGCCTTCAGCAACTGCTCGCAGTGCCGGTTGTAGGTCTCCAGCCGCTCGCTCTGCATGTACGGCCCGAATTCGCCCCCGACCTCCGGTCCCTCGTCCCAGTTCAGCCCCAGCCACCGCAAATCATCCAGGATCTTCGCCAGCGAATCGGCTACGTTCCGCTTCCGGTCCGTGTCTTCGATGCGCAGCACGAATCGGCCCCCGCTGCCTCGGGCCACAAGCCAGTTGAACAGCGCGGTTCGGGCCCCACCGATGTGCAGGTAGCCCGTCGGCGACGGGGCGAAGCGGACGCGAACGGGGCCGTCGGTGGGCACGTCTACAGTTCCTTTGCTTCTTGTTGGTGGCTGTGGAACCGTCCTCGCCTTCACGCGACGGCGGGACGGCCGGATCTCAGCTTATCACGCCGCCGTTTTCTTGTCGCGTCGCGGGGATGTGAATGACCATCTGCCCAAGCCGGTCAGGCAGGTCCGTCCTTTGAGATGCGTTGCTGTGGGGTCTGGGCCGCGTCTGCGGCCTCGCCAGCGGCAGGCTGCGCCTCGCGCCTCCGGAAACGGCGGACCGCAGACAGCACCGGGCCGCTCACGGCGTAGAGCAGCAAATACGTCGTCAGAGCGATCTCGGGACGCAGCACGACCAGCAGGAGCATCACCATCAGCAAAACGACGTGCACGATCGGCTTGCGCCCCCCCAGAAACACGTTCCCGAAGTGCACATATCGTATGCGGCTGACCATCAGCAGCCCCAGCAGCAGCGCCACGACCGGCAGGGCTTTGACCAGTTCCTGCGACACGCGGCTGCCGTGAAGCTGCTGATTCTGCGACTCGAGCACAAAGACCCACTCGTGCAGAATCACCAGGGAGGCCAGCACGCTCGCCGCGGCCGGCGTGGGCAGCCCCTTGAAGTAGTTGCGACGCTGCTCACCCGGCTCGTTCTCCACGTTGTACCTGGCCAGCCGCAAGGCCGCGCAGCCTACGAACATCGCCGCCGTGATCCAGGCCGCCCGACCGAATGTGTCCCCCAGAGGCGTCACCAACCACTCGCCCTCGAGCTGACGGCTCAACAAGGCCAGCATCAGCATGGCCGGTGCCAACCCGAAGCTCACCATGTCCGAGATCGAGTCGAGCTGCCCGCCGAACTCGGTCGTGCGCCGCGCCAGCCGAGCCAGACGCCCATCCAGCGTGTCGAACAGCATGGCCAGAAAAATCAGGTACCCCGCCATGGCCAAATAGCTGGGCAGGATGCGCTCCAGAAGCACCGACTCCCGCGGACCGATTTCCAACGGATACAGACCGCCGCCGGCCGCGAACAGCGCCCGCATGCAGAAGTGAATCGCGGCGAATCCGCAGAGCAGGTTGCCCAGCGTCGCCATAGTCGGCAGCACCGCGATGGCCCGCAGACGCCGCGGGCGACGCTTGCCACCTTCGGAACGGTTCAGCTTAGGCAGAACACGCATCTTCTCGACGCTCCTCCGTTGGCGCGATACGGGCCACGACCGACAGCCCGGCCTTCACCTTGTCGCCGACCCTGGTCTCGATCACGACACGGTCGTCGGCCGGCAAAGTCATATCGGTTCGCGACCCGAACTTGATCATCCCGAATTTCTGTCCGCGCTCCAGCCGGTCCCCCGCCCGGGCCGCACACACAATCCGACGGGCGATCAGCCCTGCGATCGCCCGCACTATCAGCGGCCCGGCCAGCCCGTTCTCCGGCTCGAGCACCAGCGTCATCGACTCGTTCAGCACGGCCGACTTCGGCGACATGGCGTTGACGTATCTTCCGGGCTTGTGCGTCATGTCGGTCACGCGTGCCGCATACGGCGCCCGGTTGATGTGCACGTCGAAGATGCTCAGGAAGATGCTGATCCGCCACACTGGCCCGCGGTGAATGGTGTCATCCTCGATGCGCTCCACGGCCGTGACTTTCCCGTCCGCCGGGGCCACGATCGTGTGCGGATCATCCGGCACCGGCCGCGGTGGGTCGCGGAAGAACAGCAGCAGAGCAATGCCGATGATCGCCCCGGCCACCGCCACCGGCCAATACCACACCACGCCAGCCGCCGTGATCGCGCCAAAGACGACGACCAGAATCACGATCTCCCGCAACCCGTATGTGCTGAGCTTCAAGACCGGCTTGCCTCCCGGCAGCGCAGAGTGGACTTTCAGCCGGCGTCGCGCGCCGTCGGCACGCTACTCTAACACGCGGACCGGCCAAAGCGAAAGCGGGCGGCGCCGGTCGTCCCGACACCGCCCCTCTATTGCACTCTTGCGGCGGGTTCGTGCCCGCCGGACCGTTTACCGCGTCGGCAGTGAGCCGTCCAGGAAGCCTTCCAGCTTGCGGGCCCGCACCGGGTGCTGGAGC
>CP070685.1:756600-761624 GCA_020352895.1 Phycisphaerales bacterium | reverse complement strand
GGGCATCCCAGTGTTCTTCACGCCGGCGGCGGTCGATCCGGGCGATGAGCTGACGCTGCGCTCGGTGATCGAGAACTTCGGGACGACGAACGAGTTCTACGTGCGGCAGGGCATTTACCTTTCGACGGACGAGGAGATCGACACGGACGACATGCTCATCGGGTCCGTCGAGTGGGACCTGGCATTCCAGGATATGGTCGACTTCGACGTGGCGCTGGACATGCCGGGGGACCTGGAGGCCGGCGAGTACTATGTGGGTACGTTCTTCGACGATCTGGACGAGGTGGCAGAGGACTACGAAGACAACAACGCTGTCGTGTACCGCGAGACGCTGACGGTCAACCAGCTTGCGCCGGTGATCGACGAGCTGGGACAGCACCACGTCGCTTGCGGCGCGCCGTTCACGGGACCGACGCCGACGGTGACGCATCCGCTAAACATGGGTCCGATCACCTGGAGCATCGACAATCCCGAGCCGGGGATGACCATCCATCCGGCCACGGGCGTCGTGTCGTGGCCGGAGCCGGTGCGCTCGCCGTTCTTGTACACGATCTATGTGCGGGCGACGAACGGCGCGGGCAGCTCGACGCAGATTCTGTTCATCGGGGTGGAGGAGGCCGCGCCGGAGATTGCGGTGATCGAGGACGAGACGGTGTCTTGCGACGCGGTGTACGTCGGGCCGACGCCGGCGGTGACCTCACCCGAATGCATGGAACCGATTCTGTACTGGACTCTGGTGGACGGGCCGGATGGGATGCAGATCAACAACACCACCGGCGTGGTCCGTTGGGCGAACCCGCCGCCGTCGGCCGAGCTGCATAACATCACCATCCGGGCGGTCAACAGCACGGGGGAGGGCACGGCGAGCTGGCAGATGACGTACATCGGCGGAGGCGACTATGACGGAGGCGGCATCGTCGATCTGAACGACTTCGCCACGTTCGCGTTGTGCTTTGGCGGGCCAACCGTCACCACGCCGCCGGCCGGCTGTTTCGTCGAGCAATTCGAGTGCAGTGACATCGACGGCGACGGCGACGTGGATCTGGCCGACTTCGGGACCTTTGCCGTGCGGTTCAATTCCTAGGCGACGGCTGCTGCGGCCACTGAGGGGTGACCACGAGAACCAATGCACCGGACTGGGTATCTTCGGCCGCGGGCGCGGTCGCCAGCACCACCGCCTCGCCGATGCGGGCGTTGAGGGTGGACTCCACCGCGAAACGGTTTTCCCAACGGGGACGATTACTCTCTTCGCGGCGCAGACCACGATAGGCTTCGGCTTCGACCTTCAGGCGAACGACGTCATCGCCTTCGATGAACTCAAGACGGCCTTCGATCTCGTATTTGAACATCGGGCCTTGTGTGGTCTGTTCGCCCATAGAACCGAAACGGAAACCTTCGGCGGACTGCACGACCGTTCCGCCGAGGTATACGACCTCGGCGGCCCCGGAGCGAAGGAGGGCCTGCTGCACGCTGGCGAGCCTGTCAGGGACGCGTTCCCAGGCAGCCTTGTCTGACGCCGGTTCATAGCCGACGCGGAGGAAGTCGAAGGTCAGTTGCAGGGCTCGATGGGGCCGGTCGAGTTCGCCTAGCAAGCGGTGGACGAGCTCGATCGCGTGGTCCGAGCCCCGTACGATGAGCTGACCGGTGGCGGCGTCTCCGGCGAACTGACATTCGTCCACGCTCTGGACCAGTTGGGCGATCAGTTCGTTCAGGCTGCGGTTCTTCACCCGGATGAGTTCCACGCGTTCAATGGGTTCGACGGGGACCATCTTCTCCATGTCTTCGAGCAGGAGGACGATCTGATCGATGGAGGCGCGATCGCCGCGGATGACGAGGGCGCCGATGTTCTCGTTGGCCTTGACGCGAATCTGAGGATTCAGGTCGCTGATCAGGTCGGCGGCTTCTTGGATGTCGAGATTCTTCAGGTGAACCACTTCATACTCCCAGGTGGCCTCGCGGTTGCGGCGGCGCTGGGACTGGTCCTGTTGCTCCTGAGCCCAGACCGTGGGGACAACGAACAGCAGAGACATCAAAGAGGCACTACACGCTTTCATCATAATTCTCCTGTGAAGAATCCTGTTCTGGCTGGGACGCACTGGGCTCCGTCTTCGTGGCCACGGGAAAGACGTAGATCAGGCGTACGTTCTGCACGCCGCTATCGACTTCGGCGGCGAGGTACTTGTCTCGGGATTCGCCGACGAGCTGCACGACGGGCCGGCGAGGCAGCCCGGCCGGTACGGCAGGGTGATCTCGTACGAGATTGATGATCGGCGAGTCGGGGGGCGGCTCGAAGCGCGAAGGTACGTGGATCAGCAGCACGAGGCAGGCGGCCGCAGCGAAGGCGGCCGGCACCGCCCAGGCGGCCACGCGTTTGAGACGATAGGCTGTTGGCCGGGCAGGCGCGTGCTTTTCAAGGATGGTCTGGTTCTCGGCCCGAAACGCCGCGAACACACTGACGACGTGATTCATCCGGTTGCTGAGTTCGCGGCAGGTGGGACAATCAGCCAGGTGTTCGTCGAGGCGGAAGCGCTCAGCGTCGGTCAGTTCGCCGTCGATACGGCGATTGATCAGGTCAACGGCAGATTCACAGTTCACGACGCTCCCTCCAATGAAGCCGCCAGAGCCAAGCGGGCCTGGCGGACGTGGAAGCGCACGGTGGACTCGGCCACGTCCATGATCTCGGCGATGCGAGAGTATTCCATGCCTTCGAGATGACGCAGTGTGACGGCGATCTGTTGCTGGGTGGGCAGTCGTTCGATCGCCGCACGGAGCATCTGTGTCTCTTCGCGTCGGGCGGCGTCCTGAGCCGGATCGATCGCAGGAACGGGCTCGGCCCTCCCGGCGGCTTCGAGTGCGCGGCGTCGCCGATGCGTTTGTCGAAGGTGCAGGAGGGCCCGTTGCACGACAATGCGACGCAGCCAGGGATTCGCTCTGGCCGGATCGCGCAACTGATGGCGGTTCCGGCGGGCGTGCAGGATGGCGTCGTGGACAATGTCTTCGGCATCATCAGGGCTCCAGACGAAGCGATGGGCCAAGCGGACCAGCTCGGCCCGATCCCCGATCCAGTCGGAAGTTGTCGGGTTGGTGCCGGGAGTCCCGGGCGGGCGTTTCGGTCTCCCCGCGGCGTCAGGCTGTGGGGCGGCCGGGGTCGCCGTTTGCACGTCTGTCTCCCGGTGGCTGGCCATCATGCCTCATCTGCCTTTGTTGATGCGCGAGGCGTGGCGCTTGTTGGGCGGCCGGGTGTGGTTTCCCGGAGCGTCCGAGGCAGCAGGCCAGTGCGGGTCCCGGCTGCCGGTGAGTTGTACCCCGCCGCGGCGGGTGTGTCGCAGGATCGGTGGCGGGCAGAGTGATCACGCGGATGCAGAACGGGGCGGGGGTGGGCGGATCGGCTCGATCAGGCGGAGGCCGTGCGGCGGTTTGGTGGTATGAGGAGCACCGCCCGCCGAGAGAAACGGGGCCCTCAGGCGTAGCTGTTCAGGGCCTTCATGTAGTTGGCCCGTTCGAACTCGCTGGGGTTGGGGCAGGAGCGGTGGCTCATGCAGCCCTTCATCTCTTCGACGGACGCGTATTCGTTCTCGCTCATCCACTCGGTCATCTGTCCGATGATCTTGTTCATTTCGCCGATGCCGCGCATGAGCAGGACGGAGCAGAGACAGGTGATGTCGGCGCCGGCCATGACCATCTTGATGACGTCATAGCCGGTGAAGATACCCGTGGTAGCGGCCAGAGAGGCCCCGACGTAGCCGTGGAGGATGGCCACCCAGCGTAGGGGCAGGCGCATTTCGAATTCACTGCTGAGGATCAAGCCCGGCTCGACGCTGAGTTCGTCGAGGTTGATGTCGGGCTGGTAGAAGCGGTTGAACAGGGCCAGGCCGTCGGCACCGGCCAGATCGAGCTTCTTGGCCATCCAGGCGGTGTTGCTGAAGAAGGGGCTGAGCTTCATGCATACGGGGATCTTCACGCTCTTCTTCACGGCCTGGAGGATGTCGATGTAGGCCTGCTCGATCTCGCGGCCGGACTGGTTGGCGTCCGTAGGCACCTGGTACACGTTGAGTTCAAGTCCGTCGGCGCCGGCCGACTCGATCTGTTTGGCGTAGTCCATCCAGCCGCCGACGGTGACGCCGTTGAGGCTGGCGATGATGGGAACCGCGGCCGTCTCCTTGGCCTTGCGGATGTTCTCAAGATACTCCTCGGGGCCGACCTTGAACTCATCGACCTTGGGGAAGTAGCTCAGGGCCTCGCCGAAGCTCTCCGTGCCCTGGACCAGATAGTGGTTCAGCTCGCCAGCTTCATGGGCGAGCTGCTCCTCGAACACCGAGTGCATGATGATGGCACCGGCCCCGGCGTCCTCCATTTCGCGGATGTTGCTCACGTCCCGGGTCAGGGGCGAGGCGGAGGGCACGACGGGATTCTTGAGTTCCAGGCCCATAAAGGTCGTGGAGAGGTTCATGAAATCGTTTCTCCTTTGGCCGTATGGAGCGCGACCGGGGACGCCGGTGATCCGCTCAGGTCGGGGCTACTCGTCGGTGGCAGTATCTTGCTCGCCCTTGGCGTTCCCGTCACCGCCGCCGTAGCTCAGTTGAGACATCTGTTCGATGAGCTGCCAGCGGTTGAGCACGTCCTGCTGGGAGAGCTTGAGCAGTCTGGCCGCCTCCTCCGGCTTGCTCTTGGCGAGCATCTTATATCGGTTCTCCTTGTAGGCGTATTCCTCGAAGGGGATCTTAGGCGCCTTGGAGTCGAGTTTGAGCGGATTCTGGCCCTCTTGTACGCGCAGGGGATTGAAGCGATAGAGCGGCCAGTGGCCGGACTGGACGGCCGCCTTCTGCTGGTCCATTCCCGTACGCATGTTGATCCCGTGAGCGATGCAGTGGGCGTAGGCGATGATCATGGAGGGGCCGTCGTAGGCATCGGCCTCGAGGAAGGCCCGGACAACCTGGAGGTCGTTGGCCCCCAGGGCCACCTTGGCCACATAGACGCCGCCGTAGGACATGGCCAGCAGGCCGAGGTCTTTCTTGGGCAGAGGC
>CP070685.1:751435-756500 GCA_020352895.1 Phycisphaerales bacterium | reverse complement strand
ACTTGCCAGGATCGGTCACCGTCAACTTCGCGCAGCGTGTCGATGCGCTCTCCAAATCTCTCGTCGGCAGCGGCCGCTTTCTCGCCAAGGAGCGCCTCCGAGTGCTCTTTCACGTCGACGGAATCGACGGCCTTGCCGACCAGTTTCATACCCACACTGACGGCGGTGGTGCAACCCGAGGAGGCCGCTCCGATAGCGGCGATGAACGCGAAGGCGACCATCCGAAGGAGTGGCCTCTGGGAACGGGCGAGTACAAATCTTGCGACTCCTGCCTGATGCATGGAACACTCTCCTTATCTGCGCTAATGGTGCGGACTGCAGATGGCCCGAGCGATCGGCGGATCCGCGCCGGTGGGGGAAGAATACCGCGGTTCGTGGATTCCGTCCAACCAGGATGCGGCAATCGCGCGTCGTGTATTCCAGTCCGCGGCAGGGACGAGGCGCTCGGGAGTGAGACAAGCTGAGTTCGGTCCGTGCCGCCCGGCGACTTTACGTTTCGGTGGCCCGGTTTGACAGCGGCTCCTTCTTGGTCGAAGCACCGATTCCGAGAAATTCGACTTCCTTGCAGAGTTCCTGTTCGTCGTACCGGAGTATGCAGTAGTCGGGCGAGCCCAAGTCTTTGAAGTGCCTGGCGTCATAGACCTGGCTCAGCAGACCGGTGAAGTCGCTACGCACGGTGAGCAGCGGCTTGCCCATCTCCAGTTTCGTCTCGCACTCCGCCGGAGTCCTTCCCTTGACCTTGTTTGCGATGATCAATGCCCGTGGGATGTCGCGCTTGGGGTCGCTGTTTTTCTCCGCCCGGGTAAAGGCAACGATCTTCTCGTTGGCGACTTCGACGACGTAATGATCCTTACCGAGCGGGTCGTTCTGGGCGGGGTAGACCAACCAGGTACGGTCGCCGTTGACATCGCGCAAGACATCGAGGCGTTCGCCGAATCTCTCGTCCGCGACGGCCGGTTCCTTTCCCAGGACCACCTTCTTGTGCTCGTTCACGTCGGCGGTGTCCACGGCCTTTCCGACCAGGCTCACACCCACGCTGACGGCCGCCGTGCAACCACTGCTGGCCGCGAGCATGGCCACGGGAAGGGCGAGTGCCGCCAACCGAGGCAAGGTCGATCGACGAAGAACCACAGCGAGAGTCCCGAGGCTTGGCTGATGCATTCATACTGCTCCGTAACAGTGGCGAATCCGATGCCCGAACACGATTCGACGGGCGGGTGGTGTCCGCCCGCGCGGACACATCACTGACTCGGCAGTATTGTAGGCGTGCCGCGGCCGGAATCCAGAGACGGCCGATCGCAGCCTGGGGAGGCGGTTTGATGCTCGGGTCGTGCCAGCCAGCACTGCGAGGGCTATACTTGCTGGGTCGTCCCAGGCGCGGGTTCGACCGGCGATATCCCCCATGATTGTCGATTTGCTGATCCTCATCCTGTCCTGGTTTCTGGCGTTTCCGCTGTGCGAGGCGGCCTCTTCGGGCGTGCGGGGGTGGGGGCTGGGTGAGCATTTGCTCTGGGCCCTCCTGCTGGTCGCGGCGTGGTTGTTAGCGGTCCGGCTGGATTCGGGATTGCGTTCCCGCTCCCTAGGCGGTGCCTCAGCGGCCGTGCGCAGGTTGCTGGCGCCGGTGCTGATGCTGGGCTTGTCACCGAACCTGGCGGCGGGGCTGGAGGCGGATCGTAGCGTTCCACTTCCCGTCATGATCATTTGGGCGGCTGTGGTGTTGCTCCTCATGGTGGCCGCGCGGGCGGCACTGGCCCACAAGGCTGCCGAGCCGGCTCCGCCACGGCCGCGCGAGGCTGGCGTTGCGCTGTGGTGCGCCGTCGCCGGCCTGCTGCTGCTGGCAATGGTGCCGCGACTGCCCACGCCGCCATTCGTTTATCAGGTGGAGTTCGGGGCTTACCTCGTCGCCTTCCTGCGCGGCGTGCTCAAGTTTGTCGGTCTAGCGGGCGTAGCAGTGGCGATTGGCGTTGGTCTGGCCGGGCCGCTCGCACGGGTGGAACTCATCGTGCTGGCTTCCGGTCGGCGGCGCTTCCTCGCGGTGGCCGCGCTGCTGTCGGTCGTATTCTCGGCCGCGTTCGCCTTCATCGTGCTTGAAGGCATGCCGCGCGTTGTGGACGAGGTCGCGATGATCTTCCAGGCGAAGAACTTCGCGGAGGGACGGCTGTATGCGCCCGCGCCGGAGCCGATCGAGGCGTTCGACTGCGAGTTCGTCGTTGCCGACGGCGACCGCTGGTATGGCAAATACTTCCCGGGCCCTTCGCTGCTGCTGGTGCCGGGTTTATGGTTCAGGACGACGTGGCTGGTGCATCCGCTGATTTCAATCGTTGGCATCCTGCTGCTGGCAGTCTTCGCCCGGCGGGCGCTGGGCGAGCATCGTGGCAGGGTGGTGGTGCTGCTGGCGGCGGTCTCGCCGTTCTGGGCGATGACTTTCGGCTCGCAGATGGCCCACGCCGGCTGCCTGACCGCGATGCTGTTGTTCATGGTCTTGCTGCTGCGTGGCCTCCGACCGTCGGCGCGTTGGTATCACAGCGTGTTGGCGGGGCTGGCCCTCGCGCTGGGATGCTGGTTCCGGCCGTATTCAGCGCTGGCGTTGGCTGTCCCCTGGCTGGTGTACGCGGCCGTGCGCGTGGCAAGGCAGCGACGGTGGGCGGTTTCGGTGCCCACGTTCGCGGTCGCGGCCGTGGTCGGTGTCTTGCCGTTGCTGGCCTACAACAAGGCGCTGACCGGTGAGACTACGACCACGCCATTTGCGAGGTTCGACGCCAGGGATCGCCTGGGATTCGGGCCGGACGTGGGGCTGTCATATCTTCCTGCACAGGATCGGGGCAACTCGCTGGGTCGCGGCCTCGAGGATCTGGTGTGGCAACTCGACTCTCTGGGCCGGGAGCTTCTGGGCTGGCCGCGGGGCGTGCTGCTGCTCATGCTTCTTGGCGGGCTGGCGGTGCGTCGAAAGGGCCTGGGTATCGTCTTGTTGGCTGCGGGTGCTGCTCTGCCGATCGCCCACGTGTTGTACTATGCAGGCGGACCCTGTTACGGCCCGCGATACTATGCCGAGGCGCTGCCGGTGTACTTGCTGCTTGTGGCGGGCGGGGCGTTCGTCCTGCGATGGATGTTGCAGGCCGGCATGTCTGCATGGCGGCTCCCGAAGCCGGCGCGGCTGGCAAGGGCATCAGCGACGGCGCTGGTGGCGTTGATGGTGGTCGGATGCGTGTTCGGTTACGTCCCGGACATGCTGGCATATTACGGAGAGGGGTTTGGGATGCCCCAGAAGGCGGTGTTTGAGGCGTTGGCCAAGCGGCCGCTTGACCACGCGATCGTCTTCTACCCGAGCGGCCATTACCGACACATCTCAGGGGGCGGGTGGACCACGGATACTTACGGGGGCGTTTTCTGGTTGAATTCGCCCATGCTGGACGACGACGTGATCTTTGCCCGCGATCTGGATCGCGACCCGTCGCGCGCCTTCCCAGCGGGCGCGACCCGCCGCGTCATGGCGGCTTTCCCGGGTCGCGCGGGATACCGATTCATCGAGGGAGATTGGCATCTGGAGGCGATTTCGCTCGACGAGTCCGAAGAGTAATGCGGTCTGTGGTGGCCGGTGGCGGAGGGCCGCACAGCTTGGGCATCGTAGCCGCGGGGTCGCCGAACCGGGATCAACACTTTTAAACCGCGTACGGATCGCCTACCATATCGTCTTGCTGGCGCGGGAAGCCCGCTTGTCGTTTCTCTCAGGGCATTTCCCGGACGAAACAGAGAATCGAGGATGGGCCATGAAGCTGGCTGACGCGAGAAACCGATTGTTGATCGCTGGTGTTCTAGCCTTCCTGTGCGGTTGCCAGGGCCAAGCCCCGACAGGGGACGCGGCGCGCGGCGAGTCGCTGTACACGACGAGCGTGGGTGCCATCCCGTCGTGCCTGTTGTGTCACTGCGCGGACGCAAGCGGCGGGTGCCGTATGGATTCGCCGGATATACGCGGGCAGAGTTTCGTTCAGCTCGCGGCCGTGCTCCGCGACACGGTGAACGTGCATCCCGGCGGGGTGCGCGACCTGTCAGACCAGGAGATTGCGGACCTGGCAGCCTATCTGGGCAGTTTTAATGGGGCGCCGAAGACGATCTTCCCAGAGGACGCTGTCGCGTCAGAGTAGAGAAGAGGTAAGCCATGCGTGTCGGGATGAAGGAACGATTGACGGGATCGCTGTTTGTTGCGGGCTTGGTATTCCTGGCCGGGTGTCAACCGGTAACGAGCACGATCAGCACGCCATTCGGCAACTTCACGACCGCCACCCTGATCATGGGTCCCGCCGATGGAATCACGGGGCTGAGTCAGCCTGCGTACATTGACTTCGGCCCGGACGGCAAGCTCTACGTCACTACGTACACCGGGTCGCTATTTGCGATCGCGCTGAATCCGGACAACAGTGTGGCCGACGTGCAAGAGTTTCAGCCGATTCCGGGGCGCATCCTGACCGGTTTCGCCTTCGATCCGGATGCACCGGTCTCCGATCCGGTGTTGTACCTGGTCAGCAACGCCCAGCCGCTCTTCGAGGCGGATGATTTCACGGGTCGCGTGTCTCGCGTGACCGGGGCTGGTTTCGACCAGGTGACGGACGTTATCGACGGCCTGCCGCGCTCCTACGAGAACCACATGACCTTCCCGCTGCTGTTCGGTACGGATGGGCGTCTGTATATCGGCCAGTCCGGCAACACCAATCACGGGGCAGCCGGCCCCGGCCTATTCGGTGATCGGCCGGAGAGCGAGTTGTCCGCGGCGATCCTGGTGGCCGACGTGACGGATCCCGCATTCGGCGGTATCGGTGATGTGGAGGTCTACGCGCCGGGCCTGCGCAACCCGTATGGCATGTGTCTCCACAGCAACGGTCACATCTACATCGAGGACCAGGGGGGCAACGAAGGGCTCGGCGGGCCACCGGGGCCGGGGGGCGTGGGCATGGTCGGCACCGGCGAGGACACGCCCGACGAGCTCAACGTGCTGATGCCCGACGTGTATTACGGTCATCCGAATCCGGCGCGGGGGGAATTGGCCTACCAGGCGGACTTGGCCGACGGT
>CP070685.1:746259-751335 GCA_020352895.1 Phycisphaerales bacterium | reverse complement strand
GCCCATGGTCAGGAAGATGACGTTGCGGGCCCCGCGGGCGGCGCCGAAGTACCACTCGGCCAGGGCGCCGGTGTTGCCGTCGTGTTCGACGTACACCGGCAATTTGTAGCGGTCGTGCAGCAGTGATTTGAGCGGGATGTTGTCCCAGCCGGGCAGGTTGGGCGGCGAGAGGATCAGGCCGCGCTCGACGTCCATGGGGCCGCCGATGGAGACCGAGATACATTCGGGCGGCGGGCCCGCGGATCTAGCGGCTTGGAGCAGCGCGTCGATGTTGTCGCAGAGTACGGCGAAGGTGGTATCGAAGCCGCGGGTCGGGGCGGTGGGGAATTGCCGTCGCTCAAGCGTGCGGGCTTCGTAGTCGCCTAGAAGTACGGCCGTCTTGGTGCCGCCGATGTCCAGCCCAAGTATGTAGTGTTTCTCTGACACGCTGTAGATGTTGTCCCTTGAGGGGCGTTTTGTCGATACCCGCAGGAATGCGGGATCAGCCTTGGCTCTTGGCAGAGCGGCATCGGGGATTTGTCCCGCGTAATCTACACAAATGACGTTGGGCCCGCAGGCGACGGCAGGGTAGAATCGACGCAGAGGGACCGAACCGTGCAGCGACCACGCCGTGGATCATCTTCGGCCCGACGGCCCAAACGGGCGGACGGCCTTCTGTACGTGGTCGCGGTCGCGGCGGTGGCGGGCTGCTTCCCGTTCGGCGGAGAGGAATGCGTCGAGCCGCCTCTGCCGCCGCCAATTGATGAGGCGCTCAGTCCGATCGCACGGGCCCTTCGGTATCTGCAATCCACTCAACTGAAATCCGATCAGCAGCTTGCGTACGCTCAGGACTGGCGAGGCAACTGGCCCCAGTGCGTCACGCTGGACGGCAGCGGGATATTCGTCCGCGACGTGAGCCCGTTCATGGGCACGTTCATCCATCACGCGTTGACGCTGATTGTGGAGGAGAATCGGTTCTGTCTGAAGCTCGCCCCGAGTGATATCGATGGAGCGCGCTCGATGCGAAGGGCGGCGGTGGAGATGATGCTGCGGTTCGAGGCCGGGCCTGACCGCCCTGACGCCGGGACGTTCGGGTTCTGGCCGGAGCTGCGGCCGGACCGTCCGATCGGCCACTCCCTGTTGTCGTGGGTACTCGCTCCCGTTGCGTCGGGCCCGTTCCTGCATGGTTCTCGCGTGCCGGTCAACATCTGGATTTTCCCGCAGCATCTTCAGCTTCCCTCGGACGCCGATGACACAGCCGTGGCGTATGCAGTTCTGTTGGACCACCAGGTGTTGGATGGCGGCGGGGAGGTCACCCGGGGTTTTGAGCGTTTCTTCGCGGATTGGAGGGACCTGGGGCAGGTGCCGCGGCGCAACCATCCCGATTGGCTCGCGCCGAACAGCGGGGCGTACCTCACGTGGTTGAACTATGGGGAGAATCCGGAGGATGCCAGGGACAATGATGTGGACGTGGGCGTCAACGCGAACATCCTGTATGCCCTGGGAAGATATGGGAAGCTGGACACGGTCGGTGTGGGCGAGGCTATCGGCGTGATCAACGCGGCGGTGCAGGCCGACCTTCACCCATTCGAGCCTTTCGGCTTCACGCTTTACTACCCGGACAACCTGGCAGTGCATTACTGTGTGGCCCGGGCCTACCGGGAAGGTGGTGTCGCGGAGCTGGCGCCGGCGGCGGAAGTGCTTGTCTCCGATCTGATCGAGTTGGCGCAGTGCGACGAGGCCGGGCGATGTCATTGGGATCGTGGTCACCCGCACCTGAACACGGCCTTTGCCGTCCTGGCCCTGATGGAAGCGGGGTATCGCGGCGAGTTGGTGGACGATGGAATCGCGTATCTTCTCGCCGAACAGGACGCGGATTCAGGTGCATGGAAACCAGGCGTGTTCTTTGGGGCCAGACTGGACGACGGCACGTTAGGCTTCTGGGTGTCGGCCGCGCTGACTACGGCCATGGCCCTGGAGGCTCTGGCTCGCTACGGGCTGATCGCCGAGGGGATGTGGTGATCTTGGTGTCTCCTCAGCAACCGCGGGCTGAGCTGAAGCGGTGAACAAGCAAAACCATCCATCTTTGTTCGATCAGAATGACCTGCGATCGGTGCCGGCAGTCGCCGGGCAGGACGTGGTTGTGCGCGAGGTGAGATGCAAGAGCCTGCTGAACCGCTGCCGCATCGACGATTACTCGTTCAACTGCTACGTCGGATGCGGCCACGGCTGCAAGTATTGCTACGCCCGGTTCATGCAGCGCTTTCACCCGCACGCCGAGGAATGGGGGCGGTTCGTGGACGTCAAGGTCAATGCGGTTGAGGTTCTGGCCCGGCAGTTGACCAGGCTCGCTCCGGGCGAGGTGTTCACGTGCAGCGCTTGCGACGGCTGGCAACCGGTTGAGGAACAGTACCGACTTACGCGCGAATGCTGCCGACTTCTGCTCGAAGGGGGTTTTCGTCTGAACATCCTGACCAAGAGCCGATTGGTGCTTCGCGACCTGGACATTCTGACGGGCCACGACGTTTGTGTCGGTGTGACCATTACCACCCTGGACGAGACCCGGGCGCGCGTCTGGGAGCCTGCGGCGTCGTCCGTGTCGGACCGAGTGGAAGTACTGCGAAGGGCCAAGGCTGCGGGCCTAAAGACGGCCGTGATGTTCGGCCCTCTGCTGCCGGGGATCAGTGACACCGCCGAGGTTGTCGGGGAACTGTTCGCCATGGCGGCCGAGGTCGGTGTGAATCGCATCTGGACCGACGTGTTGAACCCGCGACCGCGCGTCTGGGCGAGCGTCCAGCAGGTACTACGAACCCAATGCCCTGATCTCTACGAGCGGCATCGCCGGGTGTTGTTCGATCGAACGTTCCGCGATGACTACAAGCGGCGGCTCGACGAGCGGATCCGCAGGGCCGCCGGCGACGCCGGTCTGGCGGACAGACTGTGCTGAACGAACAGATCCGCATCTTTCCGTTCTGCCAAGAGGGTGAGCCATGGGACAGTTTGCGACAGGAATTATCATTGCGGTGTTGATGGCGGGCGGCGCGGGCGGCGCGGCCGTCGCCGATGAAGCTCCCTTGCTTGTGCTGACGGGGGCGCGCGTGCTTGATCCTGCGTGTCGGGAGTTTCTGGAGGGACAGGATGTTCTGATCGTAGGCGATCGCATCCGGCAGGTCGGGCCCTCGGGGGAAATCAAGGCGCCCGACGACGTCCAGCGGCTGGACCTGACGGGGCTAAGCCTGATACCGGGCCTCATCGACGCGCATTCTCATCTGCTGCTGCATCCATACGACGAGGCTTCCTGGAACGACCAGGTGCTCAAGGAATCGCTCGAGCTTCGCACGGTTCGTGCGGTGGCGGCCATGCAGGCGACGCTGGAGGCGGGCTTCACCACGCTTCGTGATCTCGGCACCGAAGGCGCCGGCTATGCCGACGTGGCTCTTCGTGATGCCGTGACTGAGGGTATTGTGCCCGGGCCGCGCGTCTTCGCTTCCACGCGAGCCCTCGTGGCGACGGGCTGTTACGGCCCCATGGGTTTCGACCCGCGCTGGGATGTGCCTAAAGGCGCGCAGGTGGCCGATGGCGTCGATGGTCTGCGCCGGGCCGTGCGGGAGCAGATCGCGGCCGGCGTTGACTGGATCAAGGTCTACGCCGACTACCGCCGTCAACCAGGCGGGCCGACAACGCCGACATACTCTCAGGAAGAACTGAACGCCATCGTGGATGAAGCCCGCAGCGCGGGGCTGCCGGTAGCGGCCCACGCCACCATCGACGAGGCCATCCGCCGATGCGTCGAGGCCGGTGTCAGCAGCATCGAGCATGGATCCTACGCTTCGGAAGAGGTTCTCCGATTGATGCGCGATAAGGGCGTCGTGTTATGCCCGACGTTGGCGGCGGCGGAAGCCATCGCGCGCTACCAGGGTCGGACGCCGGAAGGGCCCGAGCATCCACGCATCACGGCGGCAAAGGCCATGTTTCAGCGGGCTCTCGATTCCGGCGTGACCATTGCGTGCGGGAGCGACGTCGGTGTGTTCGCGCATGGGGACAACGCCCGCGAGATCGAGTTGATGGTTGCATACGGGATGACTCCGGCGGATGCGTTGAAGGCGGCCACGGTGACCGCGGCGCACCTTCTCGGTCGAGCGAATGACCTCGGGCGGATCGCGGACGGTTGCCTGGCGGACGTGGTGGCCGTTCGAGGCAATCCTCTGGAGGACATTTCGGTGCTTCGGAGTCCCGTCCTTGTCGTCAAGAATGGTGCGTTGATCGTCGATCGGCGCTGAAGCGAGGCGCCGAGCAGCCCGGCTGAAGCCGAGGCTTGTTCCATGGCGACGGCGAGTTTATGATTTTTTGCGTTGGCGTGTTCGGCCCCGTCGGCAGTGAAGTCGCATTGGCGCGTGTGGGATCGGATGTCCGGCATGGGCAAACAGCATTTGCACAGCATGACCGAAGCGTTCTATGCGCCGGATTCGCAGACCTTTACCTCGACTTCGGCGCGACTGTTCGGAATTGCCGGCCCGCTTGCCGGGGCGTCCTATGCGCTCGGCACCGGCGTGGCCACCGTCGGTCGAGATCCTCAGAGCTCTGTCTGTATTCCCTCGCCGGGCGTGTCCAAGACGCACTGCATCATCGAACAGGACGCCGAAGGACAATATGTCATCCGCGACCAGGGTTCGCGCAATGGTACTTCCGTGAACGGCCGTCGGCTCAAACCAGAGGTGAAGCTCCGGCTGTCCCACGGCGACCGGATCGCCATCTGCGATTCGGGTTTCTTTTTCCTCCATCCCAAGGCAACGGCCGAGACCGTGACCCCCGACGAGCTGCGTGTCGATTTCCGGGCTGCTTCCAGGGAGGCCAATGATTTCCTCGCCGGATGCTCTGAACTGAAGGAACTGCGGCGCCGGCGGCGAGGCCGCTGACCACCTGGAGCGCCGTGAGGGGGGCAGCTTGTCGTTTCAACGGGCGTCGAAGCGTGCCGCCAGATTGGCGTTGGAAAGCTGCTCCTTGAAGATCCGGCGGGCCCAGAGATACATCGGCCGCACCAGGGCGAAGTCCAGCATGCCGCCCAGGGGGATGCGGGGATTCAGCACCATGAACTTG
>CP070685.1:741079-746159 GCA_020352895.1 Phycisphaerales bacterium | reverse complement strand
CGGGGAAACTCGGAAAGCTCCAAACCAAGAACCGCATCAAGTACGCCTCCACGGAGACCAACTTCAACTACTCCGACGGCTACGTGGCCGACAAGGAAGTAGCCTACATGGAGGCCCAGGCCCGCGGCGGCGCCGGCATCGTCACCACCCAGGGGGCCTACACCGACCCCAAGGGGGAAGGCAAGGGCTACGTGGGCATGATGGCCATTTATGACGACAAGTTCATTCCGGGCCTCAGTCGCATCGCCAGCGCCATCCGCAAGTACGGCGCCGTGTCCGTCCTCCAGCTCATGCATTGCGGCCGAGTGGGCGGCATTCACCTCGACTACACGGTCGGCCCCTCGGAGGTCGAGCAACGACTGCCCAGGTTCCGCCCGCCGCGAGAAATGACCGTCGAGGACGTCGAACGCTGCATCGAAGAGCATGTGCAGGGAGCCAGGCGCTGCGCCGAGGCCGGCTTCGACGCCGTGGAAATCTCCGGAATCGTCGGCTACCTGCTGTCCAACTTCATCTCGCCCTACACCAACAAGCGTACCGACGCCTTCGGCGGCGACGTCAAACGGCGGGCCGAGTTTCCCCGCCGCATCGTCGAGGGAATCCGCAAGCAGGTCGGCCCCGACTACCCCATCATCATTCGTCTGTGCGGCCAGGAACTGCTCGATGACCGCGGCGGCAACACGCCCGATGAAAGCCTGGAGATCAACCGCATCGTCTGCAACGCGGGCGTGGACATGCTCTCCGTAACCGTGGGCTGGCAGGAGTCCGCCGAGTCGGTGATCTCCCGGGACATCCCTCAGGGCCATTGGCTCCACGTGGCGCGGAGGTTTAAACAGGAATTGAAGATGCCCGTGTGCATGGCCTACCGCCTGTTCGAGCCCAAGTATCCCGAGCAGGCCCTCGCCGAAGGCATAATCGATTTCTGGGAATCTTGCCGGGCCATGATCGCCGACCCCATGCTACCGACGAAGATCCTCGAAGGACGCGAAGAGGACATCATCCCCTGCATGGCCTGCAACATCTGCCTGGCTCGGCTCTTCCGCGACGCGGAGTTGACCTGCTGCGTGCGGCCCACGCTCGGCCACGAAAGCGAGGCCGACTGGGGCTTCTACGGCTTCCCGCCCGCCCCCGAGAAGAAAAAGATCATGATCGTCGGCGCGGGGCTGGCCGGTCTGCAGGCCGGAGCCGTGGCCGCGGAAAAGGGTCATCAGGTCACCATCTACGAGAAAAAGAAGAACGTGGGCGGGCAGGCGGCCAGCGCGGCCAAAGGGCCTTGGGGCGACGTAGAATTCATGCGCCTGGTCAACTATCTCAAGACTCGGTGCGAGAAACATGGAGCCAGGATTCTCACCTCCAAGGCCGTAATTAAGGAACTAATCGACGAGGAAGCGCCCGACAAAGTCATCCTGGCTACCGGGGCCGCGCCCGACGGGTCCGCTTATCCCGGCGGCGACGGCAAGAACGTGGTCAGTTGCCTGGACGTCATGGACGGCGTGGTCAAACCCGGAAAGCGCGTGGTCGTGGTCGGCTCCAAGGGCGTGGCCATCTCCACCGCTCTGTTCCTGGTCGACAAGGGCGGACACGAAGTCTCCATCGTGGGGCCGACCAAGAAGTTCGGCCTGGACGTGAACCCTTCCTACATCTGGCGCTACATGAAGAAGCTCAAGGAAGGCGGCGTCAAACAGTATACCAAGCACAAGGTCCAGTCATTCAGCTCCGAAGGCGTCACGGCCCTGGACCCGGAAGACAAGGAAGTCATCATCGCCTGCGACACCATCATCCTGGCCGACATGCAACCCAACCGGCCACTCGAATACAAGGAAGCTGAAGTGTACACCGTCGGTGACGCCATGGTGCCTCGCAGGGCCAACGCGGCCATTCACGACGGTTACAGGCTGGCCATGACCTTCTGAGGGAGTTCAGGATATGTTCCCAATCGTAAACGTGTTTCGGTGCGACGGCTGCGGCGTATGCGTGCTGCGCTGTCCGGCTCAGATCATGGGGCTGATCAACGGCAAGGCTGCCTACCTCCAGATGCTCTGTGAGGAGTGCGGCATCTGCGCTGAGGTGTGTCCCACCGGCGGCATTCTATTTGAGCTGCCGAAGTATCACGGTGACTCGGCGCTTCACGAAGTGTACCAGTTCAAACGCTAGGCGTCTGCAGCCTTCGAACTGCGGACCCGGGCAACCACAGTGCCAGACGCCTGCCTGCCGGCTTCGGCGGGCGGGCCGGAAAGGGAAACGATGGACATACCGATCGAAAGGCGATTCAAGGTTCTCTGCGAGATCGTGCGGGCCCAACATTTCGCCTGGCGCGAGGCCGCCCTGGCTCTGGCTCCGCAGCTCGATCCCGTGGAACTGACCAACAAGATGTGGGAGATCACCGGCGTACAAACCGCCAAGGCGTACCTCAAGCGCCTGGACCCGGGCAAGCCTCTGGCCCCTCAGGTGGCCCAATCCATCGCCTGGTCTTCGGTTTGCATGGGAGAGGACGCCACTGTCGAGCCGGGCCGGGGCGACGAAGCCTTCGTCAAACACGCCGATTGCCCGTGGTACCACTGGCATAAGCGCCTGGGCCTGCTGAAAGAGGATCAGCCCGGCTGTGACACGTGGTTCTTCACCGCCGTCGCCGAGATCAACAAGGCCCTGGGAACAAACGTCAAGATCGAGACCACCCACTCCCTGCCCGAAGGCGGTGATTGCTGCCTGCGGCGCATTTGGGTGGAGTAGCCTGAGCGGCCCACCGCAGTGGCGCCGTCTGCCCCGTCGCCCGCACGCGCCTGTCCCGCGTCGACGAAAAACACGTTCCCGCGAAACCTGCCCTGCGCCATGGCGGTCGAGAGTCCGGCCCCGGTAGAATGGCGGCTGCGGGGAGGCAAATGAGAAATTCGGTAGTCTGCGTCTCGGCGGTCGCGCGGGGCCTGGACGGGGGCGTTGGAACGGACAGACCGCAATGTTGGAACGACTGACGCTCGCAATACGGCGCACCGTCCTTCATCTCGTCGCGAAGTCGGGGTTCCTGTGCTCGGTCTACTACGCTTTCTGTTCGAGCGCGTTCCGGCGTGAGCATCGCGGTGCCGTTTGCGGCCGCCTGAAGTACATGAGACAGGCCCGCAACCCATCCGGTTGCCAGTACCTCCTGCGGCGCAACCTGCATCTCCTGGAGAAGGGAATGCTGATGCGCCCACGGCGCGACGTGTTCGCCCTCGATTACATTCAGGAGACTGTCGCCTGCTACGGCCGGGCGCTCCAGCTTGCGAGGACCTCTCCGGAACTCGTCTGCCGGAGCGAGTTGCACTGGGCCGCAAACGTGCTTGCCCGGTACTTCGACGTGTCCGGATCGCACCCGATCATCAACGAAGTGAGAGACCGATTCCGTGCTATGCAGGCGGACTTGCCGGAGCACGCCTCGATGACCGCGCCCCTCAAGCATGGCGTTGCGGGCCCGACGCCCGTCGAATACGAGGAGCTGCTGGACTTGGCCCGGCGACGCCGCTCGGTTCGCTGGTTCCTGCAAAACCCCGTGCCCAGAGATGTGATCGACCGGGCCATCGCAGTGGCAGCATTATCTCCCAGCGCCTGTAACCTGCAGCCGTTTGAGTTCCGTGTGTTTGATGACGCAGAACTGATCTGGGAAGTCGCCTCGCTTCCGACGGGGACCACTGGATTCGGCCCGAATCTCCCGGCGATCGTGGTGCTGATCGGCAAGCTGCACGCCTGGTTCAGTGAGGCGGACCGCCACCTGGTCTACATCGACGCATCTCTGGCCGCCATGGCATTCCTGTTGGCCTTGGAGTCACAAGGACTCGGCTCCTGCTGCCTCAACTGGCCCGACATGGAGTCGAAAGAGCGCAGCATGGCGAAGCTCCTGGGACTGGAGCCGGACGAAAGGGTGATCATGCTGATCGCCTTGGGCTACCCTGATCCGGAAGGTCTGCTGACGTACTCGTACAAAAAGTCGCTCGCCGAACTCAGAAACTTCAACATCACCGGATGATATGCTACAGCATCACTCGGACGTCGGCCGCGATGAGTCCGCGCTCGTAGGCAACCAACGGGTTGATGTCCAGCTCGCGAATCTCGGGATGGCTCGTGACCATCTGCGAAGTGCGACGGATACATTCGCTCAAGGCGGGCAAGTCCACACCGGGCTGGCCTCGCAGGCCTTCCAAGAGCCGGCAAGTGCGCACAGACTCGATCATCCGTTGCGCTTCGGACTCGGTCACCGGGGCGATCTCAAAGCTGACGTCCTTCAGCACTTCGACGAAGATGCCCCCCAGCCCGAACATCACCACGTGCCCCAAGCCCTCGACGGCGTTCGCGCCCACGATGACTTCGCGACCTGAAGCCAGGTGTTCCTGCACCAGGAACTTCGGCGCGCAGTCCGCGAATCGTTCAGCCATTTGTCGGGCCTGAGCCGCCAGCATGTCGCCGTCGCGGAGGTCAAGAACCACCCCGCCGCGTTCGGTTTTGTGGATCACGCCGGGGGCTTCCACCTTAAGCACGACCGGATAGCCGATGCGATCCGCGGCCGTAACGCACTCCTCGACGTTGGAAGCCATGGAGCAGCGGGCCGTACGAATTCCATAGCAGTCCAGCAGTTCAAACGCGGCGTCGGCGGGCAGGAGCGTCAGGCCGTTGCTGGCGGCAGCTCGGAGAATGGCCCCGGCGCGCGCGGTATCCACGCCGGAGAATGGAACAAACGTCTCGACAGGCCGTGCCGCGAGAGCCGCATATCGGCCCATGGAGGCCAATACCCTGGCACCGGTCTCGGGCATGTCATAGGTAGGCACGCCGCTGTCGCGGATCACCTTCAGCGTTTCGGCCCAGCCTTTCTTTTCGGTCATCACGGTGGCGACGATGGGCTTGCGTGAACGGCTGTTGGCCGCGGCGATCTCGCGGGCGACACCCAGCGTGTCTACGAAGAACGGCGTGACGAAGTTGAGAAAAACGGCGTCGATGTTCAGCTCGTCCATCAGGGCCTGCATGGCGGCGGCGAAGTGCTCGGGGCCGGCGGTGGCCAGCACGTCCACCGGGTTGTTGATGGACGCCTCCGGATACAGCTTCTCACGCAGCAGGGCTT
>CP070685.1:735881-740979 GCA_020352895.1 Phycisphaerales bacterium | reverse complement strand
CCCGCTCGTAGCCCAAGCTGTAATTGGGGCCCACGGCGTAGGGAACGAGTCTGGCCGGTGGCTTGCTCATAGCGAGGGCCTGATACGACGGCGGGGCAAGATGCTGTGATTCGTGGCATCCCACGCAGCCGCGCTGCTCGCCAGGCATGACGCTGGTGAACGAACGCATGGTATGCAGCGCGCGGTGATGCTCGTCGAGAAGCTGGAAGTGCAACGGGACGCAGGCAGGGGCCTCGAAACAGACCGAGTCGTCTTCCTCGATGGGCACCGTGCCCAGGACATTCTTCACGCCGTCGTTGACGACGGCAGACACGACCGGCCCTGCGTGCATGTGGAATCCGCTTCGCGTATGATGGGCGTCCTGGTATTTCTTGCCGATCGTCATGGTGTTGTACTTGAGCTGAATCACGCGCAAGTACTTTGCCTTGCCGCGCAGGATCTCCGGCGCGCCTTGGTAGATGTCGGCGCAGTAGAACGAACCGGGCTCGACCTTTACGCCGTTCTTCTGGGCTCCTGCCCATTTCACGCGATCGGGAACCACCGGCGGCCTGAGGCGCGGCCGCACGGGGATCGCGTAAAGCGCGTGAAAGGCTCCTTCGTAAATCACCTCCCGATTGCCGTAAACGTCCATCAGGAACAGCTTGTACTTGCTCTTCTTGCCCGCGTGGCGCGCCGACACAAGGAACAATTCTTCACTCAGAGGATAGGGCGACTTGTATCCCCGATACGCGCCGGCGGTGTGATAGTCCGGGGTTTCGGGATTCTCTTGCGGCCCGTCGCCGACTTCGCACCAGGGGACGTCTTGCGTCACTTTCGTCAGTCCGTCGGGGTAGTTTTGCCCCTTGTTCGGATCGACGATGCCGATCGATCCCCAATAGACGTTGTGATGGCCGTGGCCGGCGAACATCACGCGATGGCTACCGGGTATGGGTCGGGCCTCCAGCAGCATGTCCGGCCAATAGCTCTGGTTGCCCCAGAACTGGTGCACGCCCGTGCCGTCGGGATTCATCGTCCACAGGCTCTGGATGCGCATCAGTTCCTTGTCCGTGTACTCCCAGCGGGTGTAGAGGATTCGTCCGCTGGGCATGACCGCCGGGGTGTACTCCGGTTCGTTGCTGGAGCTGATCAGGTAGATGTTCTTGCCGTCCGGATCGCACCGCGCCACCACCGTGCTCGGGTGGCCCACCACACAGCGGGCGTGACTGCAGCCGCGGTTGGAGACAAAGACGATGTGACCGTCGGGCATGTAGACCGGGTCCTGGTCGTCATACGAACTGTCGGTCAACTGCCTCACGTCCGACCCGTCGGTGTTGACCTCATAGAGGTGGAACGTCTTGTCTTCCTTCGGCCGGAAGCAGAACACGATGCGCTGCCCGTCATACGACACATCGGGCCGCCAGTACCACCCGGGACCGAGATCCTGGGTGACCTTGCGGACGTTGCCGCCGGGGTGAAGCCCATCGAGCATCAGCAGACGCACGCTGTTGAGCTGCGCCTGCGGATAGACCCGGTGCATGGATTCGTGCGGGTACCGCTCCGGCACGTCGATGAAAACCAGGCGGGAGAAGTCCAGCAGCGGGTCTTTGAACATTAGCCGCCGCTTGACGGCCCGCACGGCGAGATACAGCTCTTCGGGCGAGAGGTTCTGCGGATTCCCCTCTAGTGTTCCCAGGCGTGCTAGCTCGTCATTCAAGTGGGGTGCGGGATCCGCCCCGGCCAAACGCGCGGCCATCTCCCGCGCCCAGTGGATCTCCTGCGCGGCACGCTGGTCGAGCGGCTTCCCTTCAGCTTGAAAGAGCCATTCTTCGATGATGATCGCTTCCGCTTCGTCCGGGCTCCGCGTGCGCGTCTCGGGCTCGACCAACGGATCGTGCGTGCGGAGTGAACCGGCGCTGAGAGCGACGGATCCCCAACCGCCCCAATCCACCACGCGCGCCGGCCTCCACCGGGAATCATCGAAACCCGGGGCCTGCCAGCCGTTAGTCGCGCCGGCCGACGACTTCCATCGACCGTCGGTGTCAAAGGTCAGCGGTTTCCCGCCGTCAAAGGTAACGCGCAGTCGCGCGATCAGTCCCGCGGGATTCTCGCCTCGACCTTCCCAGTTGATTGCCTCGATGGCCAGCACGTTCGTACCCGGCGAAAGGTGTGGCTTCGCGTCAAACCTATAGACCGTCTGCCAGTCATCGCCGGCGCCGATCTTCTGACCGTTGATGAATACGGTAAAGGCGTTGTCGGCGGTAATCGCACATGAGGCCGACTTGATCGGCGTGTCTCCCGGCATGACCACTTGCTGCCTGAAATACCGTTTCCCCGCAGGGACATTGACGGACGACGTGGCCTCGGGATACCAGATCCACTTGGCGCCCAACGGCCCCGCGGCCGCGTGCGTACCGACTGCCAGGAGACACACGAGTAGCCCAGGTGCTGGAACCACAGAAGGCTTCTTCACGGCCGCATCTCCGGCGTGAACTGAGATTTCCCGTTTGACCGCTGCGCGGCCTCGTTGGCCGGCCCTTCCGAGGATGATTGTAGCGCCCCACCCACAGAATGCAAGCGAGAAGGCTCGGCCTGTGTCCGCAGGAGACCACGGAGCCGCTGCAAGACGGCCGAACGGCTCGCGCCGGGGACAACATGGCCGAATCTGCCCTCGCGCCCCATGCGGCTCTGTGCCCTCTCGCGCCCTGCCAGGTTGGTGGGGTGGACTCTGTTCATCCCGCTTCCACCGGAACCGGGGGCAACCGCGGCCGACGGATGCGATCCAGAATCGTCCGGAACAACTGGCGCGGCCCCGCGACTTCGGCCGCCTGGAACGTCACGAGGCGGGGCGGATTCGAATCCGCCAGGGCTCTTGGGAAGCCCCTGCCAACACGCCGCGGGAAGCTCAGGGAGAAAGCCGCCCGCGATCACCTTCCTCGATCGCGGGGCCGCCCCTCGGCGAGCCGCGTTGGCTGACGAGGCATCAGCCGGCGCCAGGCGGCGCCGCGAGCACCGGCGCGGGCGAGCCGCCGGGAGCGCGAGGCGCAATGGGAGTGGCGGCGGAAACGGCAGGCTCCTGTCCGTGGAAGACGACGTTCACTTCCCGGCGTTGGGCTTCTCCTTGGCCGCATCGGGCAGGATGAGCCCTCCCGGCAGCCGCCGTTTTGTCGGTGTGGGCCCGGGGGCTCGCCCGCCTGGCGAGCGCTTACCTGGCCGGGAGCCCTTCCGCTGCATCTCGACATTGAGTGTCTGAAGGCCGTCCGTGATCACAACAGCCCCGGTGTAGTCCTTGTAATTCGGATGCGTGGCGGTGACGTCCCATCGGCCTGTTCTGGGCAAGGAGATGCGGTAGGAGCCATCACCGTCGGTCCGCGTAGCTATCCTTGGGTCCGTGGTCTGAGGCCGGTGCTTGATCCCCTCGGCCGGGAGGCGGCCTGTCGCCCCGCCAAGGGCTCCTTCCTTCGACGCATCCCCCTGGATCTCGGTCCGGAACTCGAGTTTTGCGCCAGGGATTCCCGCCCTGGCTCCCGCCACGCGCACGACGCCGTGAAGGCGGCGCTTCATGACGAACAACGGTTGGGAGAAGGCTTTGTACAGTTCTCCGTCAGGCCTTCGCTGCGCGATCTCCACCCGGACGTACCCTTCTGAACCGTCAAGTTCATAGCTGGCAGACCGGCCTCCCCGATGCTTGTGGTCCTCCCACACTACCCGCCCCGACGAGGTCCTCTTGAGCACCATGAAGTCAATGCTCTCGGACGGCCTGTCGGTTGTGACCTTCACGCTGCGCCCCGAGAACGAGACGTTCAGTGCAGGCCCATGGTCACTGGGGCCGTAGCCAGGACTCTTTCCAGAAATCTCCGGGCTACGAACAACCGAATAGAAGTTCCCGGCCTTGATGTTCTCGATGATGTCGTCCTGCAACTGTTTCTGCTTCGCAGGGTCGCGCAGATGGTCTGCTGCCGACAGGGAGGAGTTCACAACGATCCAGCCGCGATTGAAGCTCTTGAAATTCTCTTCCAGAGTCCAAGTGATCAGAGGCCCCTTGAATTTCTTACGCTTCTTCTTGATATAATGGCAGTCATCCCCTGCAAATCCCCACACGCGCTCGTCGCGACGCAGCACTTGATCCCACCAATCGACGCTCCAGTCCGGCGAGCCGGCATTGTAGATCTCGACTCCCGTATAGAGTTTCGAGTAGCTCAGCAATTCCCCTAGTGTCCAGCCCGAATCACACCTCACGCAAAGGGGCCAATGGCCGTGACCGGAAGTGGGATGGCCCACGACTCCCACGGCCTGCTGGATACTCGTGACGTACTCGAGCCTTGGCTGGATGTTCTTGCACGGGCACGAGGCATGGCCATCGATTCCATCTCGATCCTTATCCCGTTTCGGGTCGACTTTGCTAAGGTTGATTGCCAGCGCCAGCCAGTGGTGACGGCAGTTGTCCCCATCCTCGCCGCTCAGAATGTGCAGGATGCCGGGCACGCCGGGGTCAGCGGTACTTCGGTTATGGTCGGTAACACAGATGAAGTCATATCCCCTTTCCTTATAGTACTCCTCCAGAACGCGGGGTGGGTGATGGCCGTCGGCTGATTCGTTGCTGTGGGCATGGATCTGCCCCTTGTGCCAGTGGGGATAGTTCTTGTAGGGATTGTCCACAATCGGGACGAGCCCTGCCGCATGGCCCGCCGGCGGGATGACAAAGGTGAGCAGCACCCACGCAATGCCCATCAGAGTCTCGTGCACGAGCGTCTGCGCGTTCCTCTTGTCCATCATCTTTCGCTCCTCGCAGGAGAGCCCTGGAAAACGTCCTGCATTCCCACGCGGAACGCAGGCGAGGGCGTCCCTCTCCTTCACCCGGGATTTCCCACCTGATCCTGTCGACATTCCCCATTTGACTCTGGCTGACCCCGTTGGCCAACACTTCCGGCGGTCATCGTAACGACTCCTGGCCCGCAGAGTCAAGTGAGACCGGACGAATCCAGTCGATTCGGGTAACACCCTATGGAATCAGAGGAGGGCTTGGCGTGAGGAAGTACGCCATCGTCGCGCTTCTTGACATCCGCGATCTCGCGCGATGCCATGAACGGCTGAGGGCGGCGGCGCTCGCAGCGTGGTGACG
>CP070685.1:730682-735781 GCA_020352895.1 Phycisphaerales bacterium | reverse complement strand
GCGGCGCTATTTCCAGCGGCGGTTCGGGCTGACGTTTCAAGGGTATCACCGCGCCCGGCGGATGGGGCTGGCCCTAGAGCAGCTTCGGGGCGGGGCAAACCCGCTGCGCGTTGCCATAGACACGGGGTACGACTCGGCCAGCGGGTTTCGCGACGCGTTCGAGAAGGTGTTCGGTACGACACCGGGCAAGAGCGGCAACGTGGCGCCGATCCGGACGGCTCCGCTTGAGAGCCCAGTCGGGCCGATGATCGCCGGGGCCACGGATGCGGGCGTGTGCCTGCTGGAATTCGCCGACCGGCGGGCTCTGGCGCGACAGATCGAAACGTTGAAGCGGCGTCTCGGCGGCACCATGATCCCGGGAGACAACGATCATCTTGTGCGGCTCGGAGCGGAACTGGCCGAGTACTTCGCGGGGCAGCGCAGGCAATTCAGTGTGGAGATTGTGGCGCCAGGTACACCGTTCCAGGAGCAGGTCTGGGCCAAGCTGCGGGAGGTGCCATACGGGACGACGTGGTCGTACGACCAGTTGGCCCGTGCCATCGGCAGGCCCGGGGCGCATCGGGCGGTGGCGCGAGCCAATGGCGACAACCGACTGGCGATACTGATTCCGTGCCACCGCATCCTCCGCGCGGACGGGACGCTGTGCGGATATGGCGGTGGGCTGTGGCGGAAGCGGTTTCTGCTTGATTTGGAGCAGGCGAGCGCCGCTCACCGGTGAGGACCAAGCCCGCTCACAGCACCGAGCCCGACGTCACCTGGCATCTACAACGGCTGACTACCGTCCAACGCGAGCCCAAAAGAAACCCACGGGCGGGTCAGCCCGTGGGTTCTGTTGTTCAGTAAATAGCCCCGCCGGTCAGGCACGCGCTGGGGGGCGCGTCGCCTGGCTACTTCTTGATTTCGAGCAGCTCGATCTCGAAGACCAGCGTGGCATTGCCGGGGATCACCGGCGGCCGGCCGGACGGGCCGTAGGCCAGATCGGACGGAATGATGAGCTTGGACTTGCCGCCGACCTTCATCAGGCCGACGCCCTCTGTCCAGCCCTTGATCACGCGGTTGAGGGGGAACGTGGCGGGCTGGCCGCGGTCGAGCGAGGAATCGAACTTGGTGCCGTCGGTCAGCCAGCCGGTGTAATGGACGGTCACGGTGTCGGTCGGGCCGGGCGACTCGCCGGTGCCGGCAACGAGCTCGAGGTACTTCAGGCCGGACTCGGTGGTGGTGGCTTTGGCCTCGTCCGTCTTGAGCTGTTCGGCGAATTGCTCCACGGCCGCCTCGGCCTTGGCAATCTCCGCCTTCACCTGTTCGAGCTTCGCCTTGCGCTGCTCGGCGGTCAGGGTTGGAAACTTGGCGTCGAGGGTCTTGTTCCAGCTCTCCAGTTCGGACTTGGCCGTCTCCAAAAGCCCGGTGGTGTCACCACGGATATCGACGTAGAGCATGACGTCGTTGCCCTGGATGGCATCGACGACGTCCTGACCTTCGGTCACACGGCCGAAGACGGAGTGCTTGTTGTCCAGCCAGGGCGTGGCCTTGTGAGTAATGAAGAACTGACTGCCGTTGGTGCCGGGGCCAGCGTTGGCCATGGACAGGACCCCGGGGCCGTCGTGCTTGAGGGACTCGTGGAACTCATCCTGGAACTTGTACCCGGGCCCGCCGCGGCCTGTCCCATCTGGGTCGCCGCCCTGGATCATGAAGTTCGGGATCACGCGGTGGAACTTGAGGCCGTCGTAGTAACCGCGCTGGGCCAGGTTGACGAAATTGGCCACGGTGATGGGCACCTTGTCGGCATAAAGCTCCAGAGTGATATCGCCCTTGTTAGTCTGGATGACGGCGGTGAGTGTCGTTGCTTCAGTGGGTTCTTGTGCCATTGAAACCCCGCTGGTAAGGAGTAGTGTGCTCAGGGAAACGATACATGCGATCCAATACCTGCTCATAACGAAAGTCCTTTACTGATCCGGGGATGCGAGATCCGTAACCGCGGGTCTACATGATACCCGTCGAGTCGGGCGGGCACCACCCCGCGGCTCTGATGCCGGAAAGAGGCCGAAGGATCGCGCTTCTCAGTCTTCCGGGGCGTAATAGGCTTCGGCCCGGACACGTGCGTGCTGGCTTACGAGATCGGCAATTCGCTCGACCTGTGAAGGGCTCAGGGCGGTGACGTGCGGCTCGGCCGGCTTGCGGGCGATGGTGTGAACCTGGACCAGCTTAATGCGGCCGCCGGCGGCCTGAATCTCGTTGAGCCGGTCGGCAAAGGCTCTGACTTCGGCGTCCGGCGGCGGCTGATCGCGGATGTGCATCCACAATGACTGGATGACGATCTCCCGTGCCCGGGCGGCATCGATGATGTTTTCCAACACCTCGCGAAGAGGGATGTTGGGGCGGTTCACCAGCCGGAAGTAGTCCTCGGTACCGGCGTCGAGCTTGGCCCAGATTTCGCCGTTGTGCCCGTCCATGACTTCCAGTGCCTGCCGAACCTTCGGCCGGGCCAGATAGCAGGCATCGGTGATCAGGACGATCTTGACACCGTCGAGACGAAACTCGTCCTTGAGGCGGGCGGCGATCCTGACGGCGTCCAGGAATTTGGGGCTGGCGGTGGGCTCGCCGTCTCCCGAGAAGGCGATGTCGCGGAACTCCTTCATGTCCTGGGGTACGTCGCGAAAGCGCGGCTCGTCGAAGAAGCGGCCGGCGACAATCTCTTCAATCATTTCGCGGAGTTCCGCGTCGAGCACGGCCAAGTCGACCTTGGCACCGCGGTCCGGATCGGACCGGTCCACCTGACAATAAATACAGTCGAAGTTGCAGGCGGTGTCGGGGTTAAGGTTAATCCCGACCGACAGACCCCGACTTCGGCGCGAGATTACCGGATAGACGTAGCGGTTGTTCTGCCAGCGCCGCGAATGATCGCGGACCAGCTTAAGGGCTTTGCGGTCGGGCTCTGGTATTTCGGACAACCTCAACTTCCTTTTGCAAAGTGTCATTATAGCGGAGAGGCGACCGGGCGGGCCATGGGCGGCGTGGGGCCTCAGTAAGATTACCGGAATGAATGGTCGAAGCTGGAAGTCCAGTGGATAAGTGAGCGAAGCCAGACGGGCCGTCCTATGATATGGAAATCGCCGGTCGGGTGTTAGTCGGCTCGCCCACCCGATTGGCATATGCCCATCCTCTCGTTGGGGGTGGGCTTTTCTTATGCGCTCGCCGCAAGCCGGGTGCTATGTAAGGCGAAGCAGTAGTTACGGGCCGACGTATTCCATGTTTTCATCGAACTGGTCCTCGAGCACGACGTTGTTGTATTTGAGGAGTGTTCCCTTCACGCGCTCGAGGTTGACGATGGACCGGTTGTAATCGACCAGCGATTGGAGCAGCGTCGCTCTTTCGTTGGCCCAAGACTGCTGGGCGCCGAGCTCGGTGTTGATCTGCTCGGCGGTTTTGGCCTGCTCACGCGCGCGGACGGCGTTCAGGAAGTCACGGGCGCTGATGGTGGAGGAAGCCCGGGGTTCGAGCTGATCGTATTCGGACTGGAGTCGCCGGATGGCGACGTTGACCTCGGTACAGATGTCCTCGATGACCTGGCGTACGACGACGGCGGCCTGAGCGTAGGCCAGGCGTGCCTGGCGGAGAGCGGCACGGGCGGCGCGGTTGCCGAGGGGCACCTCGAATTCGACCAGGATGGTGTAGTCGATGAAGTCGAAGTCGGTTAGCTGGCGATGAGCCTGGTTGGAGGAGACGCCCAGACCGTTGGCGTTGGTGGTGAAGGCCAGGTCGAAGCGGGGCAGGGCCTGGTTCTTGGCCACGCCCACGCCGATGCGTGCGTTCTCGACGCGAAGCTTGGCTTCCCTCAATTCGCTGCGATTGTCCAGGGCGCTTTGTAGCTGCGTCAGGCGGTCGACCCTGAACGGCTCGAACTGGGGCACGTCGGTCGGAATGATGATCATCTCGCCGGCCAGGTCGAACTCGGGGTCGTTCATCAGGCGTTTGAGTTCATCCTGAGTATTCCAAACGTTGTTGATGACGCGTACGAAGTCGGCCTTGCGGGAATCCAACTGAGCCTTGACCTGATCCACCTGTGCCTGGAAGACGTCGAAGCCCAGGCGGGCCTTGAGCGTGTCGTAGAGGTCCTGTGTGTAGGCGATGAGCTCGGCCTGGATGGTGACGGCGCAGCGGGCCTGGACCAGGAGCCAGTAGGCATCCTCCACGGCCTGAAGCTGATCGCGAATCTGTCGCCGGAGCTGTTGCTGGCTGATGCGCCGGTCGTTCTTGCGGATGTTGATCTGGCTTCGGTTAAAGTCGATCCCGAAATTGCGCAACAGCGGCTGGCGGGCCGAGGCCACAATGGTCTGTTGGTAGGCAGGGTTGATGGTGGAGAAGGCCAAGTCGGTGTCGGTGCGGGTCCATTGGTAGCCGATCTGCACTTGGGTACCGGGGGCGAGCAGCTTGCGGAGACCGGTGTCGAAGACGCGGTTCTCGGTGTTGGTGCCGCTGAGTTGGGGAGTGCTACTTGGCCGGTTCCGCTTGTCGTTCGTAAAATTAAAAAAGAAGGTGCTGTCAAAGGCGGCCTCGGCCTCGACCACGCGGGCCGCGTCGATCGCCGGTTGGTAGGCGGACACGCGGATGGCGTAGTTGTTGACCAGCATCCGGTGGATGGCGTCCATGAGGGACAGCTCGACCCTCTTCTCGGGAACCCGCACGCCGCTGAGCAGATCGAAATGGGTCTGGTAGAGCTTGCGTTCCTTAGCACTGGTGGCCGTCTCCAGCAGCTGTTTGATCCGTTCGTACTCCTCCCGGGGATCACGGAGTTGTTCGCGGATGACCTGGGCGACCAGGGCAGGCTGGGTACGGGACGGACCGACCATGTCCAGGACGGGCTCTTCGGGGGCATCGGGGAGGGAAGCGAGGGCGTCGGGTTCGTCCGCCCAAACCATCATTCGTTCGGAGTAGTCACGGACGGCGGCCCGGGGCACGGCGACCTCGGGCTCCTGGCAGCCGGCGAACACGGCCGCCGCCAGCAGGGTCAGACTGAGCGGTCGCACAAACGCCGAGCCTGTTGACGCAGGCATATGCATGGGGCTGGGATACTTGTAGATCAACCCGGTACCTCATCCCCC
>CP070685.1:725475-730582 GCA_020352895.1 Phycisphaerales bacterium | reverse complement strand
GAGGCGGGCCTGCCGCCGGCCGAGAAGTGGCTGTTCGTGACGCGGGCCGAGACGGGCGAGGTTCTGTACCGCGAGAACCTGATCATCTTCGAGGACGTGGTGGGGCACGTGGACGGGGTGGCCACGAGCGGGCCCAAGTCGGCGCCGTGCTCGACGGCGGAGGTGATGCCGCTGCGATACGCCCGCGTGAGCATCGGCGAGACGGCGGCGTACACGGACGCGGGCGGCGATTTCGCGATCCCCGACGACGGGACGGGCGCGGTCACGGTCGAGTCTACGCTGGCCGGTTTGTACTTCAGCGTTCACGATTTTCTGGGCAACGACTCGGTGGTTTCCGAGACGGTGGTGCCGCCCGGCCCGAGCTACCTGCTGCACAACTCCGACGATCTCAGCAACGACCGCGCTCAGGTGGACGCCTATGTACAGGCGAACATCGTGCGCGAGTTCGTGCTGGCGCAGAATCCATCGTATCCGACGATTGCGACACAGCTCGATTTCCCGCTGTACGTGAATCGGACCGACGTCGTCTGCCCGGGGAACGCATGGTATGACGGTGGTTCGCTGAACTTCTGCCGTGCGGGCGGGTGGTATCCGAACACGGCGTTCTCTTCCGTGATCCATCACGAGTATGGGCATCACGTGGTGGCCACGGGCGGCAGCGGTCAGGGGCAGTACGGCGAGGGGATGGCCGACGCGATCGCCATGTTGATCGCCGAGGATCCGGTGCTGGGCTATGGGTTCTTCGGCGACTGCGATACGGGGCTGCGGACGGGGGACAACGACTACCAGTACCCGTGTTACGGCGGCGATCATGACTGTGGACAGTTGTTGTCGGGGTGCCTCTGGAGCACGCGCAACGAACTGGCCGCGAGTTATCCCGACACGTATCCGGACATCCTGTCGGAGCTGACGGTGAACTCCGTCCCGCTGCACACGGGGGTGGACATCACCCCGCAGATCACGATCGACATGCTCACGCTGGACGATGATGACGGGGACATCCGCAACGGGACACCGCATTACGAGGAGATATGCGCCGGGTTCGGCACCCACTACATGCACTGCCCGGAGTTGCACCTGGTGGACTTCGTGTACCCGAGGGGCCGGCCGACTCGGGCTGATCCAGGAAGAGCGACGGGCTTTGAGGTACACGTAACCGAGGTATCCGCTTCGCCCGTTTCGGGCAGCGCACAACTGCATTGGTCGCTGGACGGGGTGAACTACACCACCATGAACCTGAACGAGGCGGCACCCAACGAATACGCGGGCGTGCTGCCCGCGGGCGCGTGCGGGCAGCGAATCCGCTGGTACGTCAGCGCCGAGGTGGCGGGGCACGGTACGGTGTCCGATCCGAAAGAAGCCCCGGAGACGGTGCACACGACCGTGTCCGCGGACCGCAAGGTGACCATTCCGGCGATGGGCACGGCCTGGTACGTGGTGAACAGCGAGGACCTGACGACCGGGGCTTGGGAGCGAGGCATCCCGATCGGGGAGGGAGACCGGGGCGATCCGCCGACGGACTACGACTTCACGCTGAGGTGCTTCCTGACGGACAACGAGGACGGCAACTCGGACGTGGACGGCGGTTCGACGACGCTGTTTTCGGGAGGGCACGATCTTCGGGCCGCGGCGAGCGCGGTGATCACCTACGCACGGTGGTACACGAACGACGTGGGGGACAACCCGGCGACGGACTGGTGGGTGGCGCAGATATCCGATGGGGTCGGGGGCTGGGTGGATTTGGAGAGAATCGACCGCTCGCCTCGCGCCTGGGTGGCGCGAAGCTTTCACGTGGAGGATTATGTCGGCCTGAGCGATGACGTACGGGTCCGGTTCATCGCGTCTGACCCGGAGCCCGGGGCAATCGTGGAAGCGGCGGTAGATGCGGTGCAGTTCATCGCGTTCGAGTGCGATCCAGACTGCGCGTGCGGGGACGTGGACGGCAGCGGGGGAGCGGTGGACCTGAACGACCTGTCCGTATTCAGCGTGTGCTTCGGGCTGGACAGGCCGTCGGCGGAGTGTGATTTGAGTCAGCTCGTGTGCGCCGATCTGAATGGTGACGGGGAAGTGACCCTGAGCGATTTCGCGACGTTTGCCGTTTTGTTCGGGCAGATGTCGGCGAGCGTGCCCCCCGATTGCCAGTAAGGATTACCGGCTGTCCTCGTCGGAGGGGAGTGCGCGGGGCTCTTCAGAGATGTCCAGTTCGGCCTGTTTGAGCCGGGCGATGCCCTGAGTGAAACGCTCCATGTCCTTTTGCGTATCCTCAAACTTACTGGTGGCGTTGGCCAGGTGCTTGCCGACCAGTTCGTAGTCGCGGGCGAAGCGCTCGAATTCGCGGGCCAGGTGTGCGATGCCGGCCTCGAGCTCGCGGGCGCTCTGCTGAATGCGGATGCCGCGATAGGCGTAGGCCAGGGCGTTGAGGGTGGCGTAGAAGGTGTTGGGGCCGACGGGCACAACGCGCATCCTGAGGAGGTCCTCGTGGAGCTTCCGGTCGCTCATCACGAGGTAGTAGACGGACTCGGCGGGCACGAACATGAAGGCATAGTCGAGCGTTTTTGGGGGAGCGATGTATTTTTCTCGGATGCTCTTGGCCTGGCTGCGGACATCGCCGGCGAAGGCCTTGTGTTCGGCGGCCGCAACCTGGGGGTCCTCGATGGTTCCCAGGAGCGGATCGGCGTGGGCGCGGGGGAACTTGGCGTCGATGCAGACGACCTGGTCGCGCTGAGGCGTGATGAAGATGACGGCGTCTGCGATCCGGCCGTCGCCGAGCGAATACTGCGTGGCGAAGAGGTCACTGAAATCGCCGAGGACGTCAGCGAGCATCTGTTCGAGGCCCATTTCGCCGAACGCGCCGCGTGACTTGGGGGCTTTGAGCAGGACGTTGAGGTCGTGCACGTCTCGGGAGAGGGAGACGATCCGGCCGGTGCTCTCGCCGAGCTTGGTGAGTTGCTCGCCGACGGCCTTGAAGTGTTCGGCGTTCCTGGTGACGGTGTCGCTGAGCTTGCGGTCGACCTCGTTGCGAATCTCCTGGAGCTTGGCTTCGGTGGCCTTGCGGAGGTCGTTGAAGCGGGTTTCGAGCGAGGTGCCGAGTTGGGCGATGGACTGGCCCTGCTCCTGACGGCCGACGCGCAGGGACTCGGCGACGCGCTCCTGGGTCTGGGCGAACTCGCGGAGCAGTCCCTGCGTGAGCTCGGCGCGCTGGGTTTCGAGGCGGTGCTCGATGGACCGGTCCAGGCGACCCAGGCGGGCGATGGCCACAATGATCACGATGACCGCGGCGGCGCTGAGGGTCACGAGCAGTATGAGGGTCAGCAAGTCCATGCCGCTAGTGTACGGTGCCGCAGGCCGTGCTGCACACTGTTGCCGCGAGAGGGTCGGTCAGCCATTGGAGCGCGGGGTCGTGTCCACCACGTAGACGGAGGCCAGTTGGTCGTAGGCGGCCGCGGGCTCGACCTGGAGGCGGTAGAGCAGGAGCGGCGATTCGGAGTGTGGCTCGATCTCGACGACGCGGCCGATAGTCAGGGCGAGGGGCAGGGCTGAGTGGCCGGGGGGGGAGACAACCAGGTCGCCGGGGCGTATCTGCCCCTGCTCGATGTACTTGTGGTCCACATCCTCGATGATCATCCGGCCGCGGCCGACGCCCTGGAGCAGGAACTCGGCGGGCAGGACATCCCAGCCATTCTCGGCCATCCGCCCGATCAGGACGGTCATGCGGTGCGAGGTGTCGCTGAGGAGGAGCACGCTGGAGGTGTAGGGGGCGGAGGAGAGAACCCGCCCGACCAGGACCTCGCCGGCGAGCACGGCCATGCCGTCGGTGACTCCGGTTTCGGCGCCGATGTTGACGAAACAGCGGGAGATGACCGGGGCGTCGGGTCTGGCCGAGGAGGCGGCGCCCTTATCGAGGAGGAGGGCGTCGCGCCAGGCGACGGCGTCGCGACGGAGGACGCGCGCGGGGATGAGTCGGCCCTCGCGGGGGAAGCCGGCGTCGCGCAGGTGGGTCAGCTCGCGGTTGAGTTGTTCGAGTTCAGCCACGCGTGCGGAGAGGGAGACGACGGTGTTGGTCAGGTGCCGGTTTGCGTCCTGGTACTCGGCAAACTGTTGGTGTGGGACGGGTTCGCCGGACCAATCGTCGAGGGTGCTATCGGCCGCGTGGCCTACGCGGTTGAGGATGTCCTCGGCAGGGGCCAGCAGTTGCATGACGTTGTTAAGGGGTCGAGTCCAGGCGGAGGGGAGCCAGATAATCAGAAAGGCCAGGAGCACCAACAGGAAGAAGATGGTTCGAACCGAAGCCTTCCTTGAGCGTCGCCGTCGGTACATCCTGTCCGCCTTGGGTACGCGGGGCTCCGCCCGCGTTGTGGTGTCACATGAAGGACACGATCACAGTTCGTCCTCGTCGGACTCCATGGTGTCCTTCCACTGATTGAGGTTCTCCAGATAGACACTGGTGCCACGGGCCACACAACTAAGGGGGTCGTCCACGAGGTGGGCGTCCAGATCCGTGGCCTTGTTCATGACTTCGGTCAGTCCGCGGACCAGAGCCGCCCCGCCACAAAGATGGAAGCCATTCTCGACGAGGTCTGCGGCGAGTTCGGGCTCGGCCTTCTCCAGGGTGCGGAGGACGCAATCAATGATTTGCCCGATGGGCTCGCTGAGGGCCTGTCGGACCTCTTCGCTGGTGATTTTGGCCCTGCGGGGCAGGCCGCTGATCATGTCGCGGCCGCGCACCTCATAGGTCAATTCCTCTTCCAGAGGGGATGCGGAACCGATGCTGATCTTGATCTTCTCGGCGGTCTGAGGCCCGATGGTCAGGTTGTAGGTGCGCTTCATGTAGTTGCTGATGGCCTCGTCCATTTCGTCGCCGGCGACGCGTATGGACTCGCAGGTGGCGATGTCGGCGAGGCTCATGATGGCGACTTCGGTGGTACCGCCGCCGATGTCCACGATCATGGAGGCATTGGGTTCGGCGATGGGCAGGCCGGCACCGATGCCGGCGGCCATGGGCTCTTCGACGAGGTAAACGCGGCGGGCGCCGGCCCGTTCGGCGGAGTTGTAGACGGCGCGCTTTTCGACGGCGGTGATGCCAGAGGGAACGGCAATGACCACGCGG
>CP070685.1:720261-725375 GCA_020352895.1 Phycisphaerales bacterium | reverse complement strand
CCATCCGCTCGATCCGCCCCAGCCCCGGCTCACCCATCCCCGCGTACAACTGGCTGAGCTGTGAGTCCTGCTCGATCGCCGCCAGCCCCGCGTGCTCGTGAATCACCGCCTCGCGCCACTGACCCAGCAGCGCTTTGACCATTCCGTAGATCGTCTCCCGCGAGATCATCCCCAACAGCCGCCGCTCCCGCCCGTGCACCACCACAGGCAGCACCTCCAGCCCCCGCTGCTGGATCGCGTTCAGCGCCTCGTATAGCGTCTCGTCCGGATCGATCATGAACAGGTCTTCGTTCATGATGTCCGCCGCGATCACCGCGTCGGCGATGTGCTCTTCGTCCACCAGCCGGCGAATGTCCGCCACCGAGATCATCCCCACCAGCCGCTTGTCCTTCAGCACGGCGAAGTGAGGCCGATCTCCACCCGCCATCGCCGACAACAGCTCGCCCAGCGTCGTGGACGGCTCGGCCACGAACGGCCAGTCCCACTCCATCCTGTCGCGCACCCGATGCTGTTCGAGCATGTTCACCACGGTGTCACCCGCGTGCGCTGGCGACTCGGTCGACGACGCCACCTGCTCCCGCACAACACCCCAGCGCCCCCCGATCAAATACGCGATCATCACCACCAGCATCAGCGGCACGATCAGACCGTAGCTGCCCGTCATCTCCGCAACCATCACCATCGCCGCCAGTGGCGTCCGAAACGCCGCCGCGAGAAAACCGGCCATCCCCACCGGAATGAACGCCTCCCGCAACCCTTCCGGAAACAGCCCCGGGAACACGACCTCCAACAGTGCACCGGTGAACCCCCCGACCGCGCCCCCGATGAACACGCTCGGACCGAGAAGCCCTCCGGATGCGCCGCTGCCCACGGTGAACGCCGTCGCCACGCACTTGGCCAGGGCAATCAACGCCAGCAACAGGGCCCAATACGCCCAGGGAACATCCTCCAGCCCGCCGAACAGCCGGCCGTCCAACGCCTTCTGGATCATCCGGTACTCGCCGTCCATCACCTGCGGCAACGCGCACGCCAACAGCCCGGTCAACAGCCCGCCCAGTGCCGGACGCACCCAAACCGGCACCGCCCGCATGTGATCGGCCGCCCGCTCCACGCTCCTCAGACACAACGAGAAGAAGATCGCCGCCAGCCCACAAAACGCACCAAGTGCCAGATAGGCCGGCAACTCGATTGGCGTCCTGAACGCCAGTTCATCCGCCCCGCGCAGCACATGCGACTCGAAGCCCCAAAAGGCCACATACGTCGAATAACTGACCACCGATGCGATCAGCGCCGACACCAACGACTTGCTCTCGAATTCCGGCTGGCGATACAGCACGCTCGCCCCGAACAGCGCCCCGCCCAGTGGACAGCCGAAGATCGCCCCCACGCCGCCGGCGCAACCGCTGATCAACAGCACCCGCCGGTCCCGCGGCGTCAGATGAAACCACCGACCGACCGACGATCCGATCGCCGCCCCCACGGCCGCGATCGGGCCCTCCGGCCCGGCCGAACCGCCGCAGGAGATGACCCCGATCGCCGCCACGCCCTTGGTCAGGGGACCGGCCGGCCGCATATCCCCGTCCTGCCGGTGAAACGCCCGCACCAGCAGGTCCGTGCCCTGACCTGAAGGAAACCGCCCGATCAGTTGCACCAGGATGCCGGACGCCAGCCCACCCAATGTCGGCAGCAGCAGCAGCTCCCACCGGAACCGCAGCACCTCCGGCCCGCCCAGATCGGTGAATCGGCCCACCAGTAGGGGGGTTCCATGGTGCAAACCGGCCCGCAGCCCCGCGGCCGCCAGCCCGGCCAGCACTCCGACCATAACGGCCAGCAGCAGCCGCCGGGTCACCCGGGCTACTGGATGGTGCATCCTCAGGATTCCGCGCATAGGGCGGGTTTTGTAACGCCGCTACGTGAGCCAGACAAGACCTTCCCCCTGCCCCGCCGGGTAACGCAGGTCCGCCTCTGCCGCAACGTCCAAGGGCGCCGGCTGGCTCCCCCCCGGCCTGCTCCGCCCGGTTGTCTACGCACAAACAGCTCTTGCTGGCCGCGGGTGCGTCGAAACGCCTCATGTCACCCGGACCTGGCTCTCACCGGCCTCATCGCTTCACGATTTGTCCAATGGAAGGGGAAACCCACAGCGAGCACACCAGCTCGCTCATGCGGTCAGCACGCCGACCAGATTCTCCACACGCCAGGGCTTCTGAACGAAATGCTCGATTCCCGCCGCCGCGAACTCGACGCCCGCGTAATTGTTGGCCGCGCCCACGATGCTCACGTCGGGCCGCAACGACCGAATGCGCTCCACCGCCTCGCCCAACGCCGTATCCGCCAGCTCGTTGTCCAGTAGCACGTAACGCAGCCCCTCGTCCTTCTCTAACAACCGCAGCCCCTCAGTCAGCGTTTCCACGGCATAGCCCGCCGCACCCGCGCTCTCCAACAAGGCGACAGACAATCCGCGCGCAAGCGCCTCGTGATCAATCACCAGCACGCGGCCCTCCAACAGCGATCGCACGTGCTCCAACTCCTTAATGCCCAGGAGCATCTCGATCAACGGAAGGTCCACGTACTGCGGATCATCGTAGCGGCGTATCACCACCAGACGGCTGTCATGCCCCGGCAGCGCCTGCGAGCGAACGCACCAGTATATCGCCCGGTCGGCCAACGGCGCAACCGCCACCCAGCCGCCCACCGCCTCGTTCCAGTTCGGCTCCTCTCCCGGAGCGAAGAAAGCGGCCAAACCCGCCACCTTCGAACCCGCCCGCGTTTCGGCGAACAGTCTGTGGGCGCGATCGTTCGCAAAAAGGATGCGCCCGAAATCATCCACCTCTAACACACCGAACGACGGACTGCCTACCTCCTGGTCCTTCATGTCCACAGCCCTTCTGACGGCGCCCCGAATGCGGTCTACATCAAAAGGCTTCTCGATGAAATCACAAACGCAGGACTTGTCTGCTTCCGACCGAAGGTGGCTGGAGGCAAAGCCGGTCACCAGAATCGTTTGCATGTTCGGTCGGACCGTCCGCAGGACCCGGGCCACGTGAAGCCCGTGAACCCGGTCCTTAAGCATCCAATCCACCACCAGAACGTCCGGCCGAAACCGGGCCCCGACGTCAATCGCCTCGCGCCCGCTTGACGCCACCTCGACCTCATGTCCCTCGGAATCCAGGGCCATGTGCAATTGACGACGATAGACCTCCTCGTCATCTACGACCAGTACCTTCGGCATCCTCGGTCCCCGTCTGATCGGTGCTCGCCGTAGGCAAGTCGATGGAGAACACCGTCCCCTCGCCAGGCTGGCTCTCGACCTCAATGGTCCCCCCGTGTTCCGTAATGATACCATGAACAATGCTCAACCCAAGTCCAATGCCGCCTTTTTCCTGACGCGTCGTATAAAAAGGATCAAACAGGTGTTTTACCTGGTCCGGAGCAACGCCTCCGCCGTTGTCCCGCACGACTAGCCGAACGGCACCATCAACCTGCTCGGTTCGAATCTCTACTCGGGCTTTCGCGGTCGCCGATTCCACCGCATTTCGTATCAGATTCGCAACAACTTGTTCCATCCCCAACGGATAAAGAGGTACCTCGGGAAGCCGATCAGCCAGTTGCACGTCGACCTCGCCACCGTGGTGGTCCACGTAAGCAGCCGTCATGCGGACCCCCCGCCGTACCGCCGCGTTCAGGTTGTAGGGCACCTTTCGCATGTGCCCCTCCTTGGCGAACTGCAGGATGTTGCCCGTGATCACGCCGCAACGCCGCGCGTTCTCCTCGATGTCAGCAAGGCAGTCCCTCAGAGATGTCTCGTTTTCGGATCGTGCCAGTGCTTCCCGGGCGTTCTGCGCCGCCAGCAAAATCCCACCCACAGGATTGTTGATCTCGTGGGCAATCCCCGCGGCCAGCGTCCCGATCGACGCCAGCCTCTCCGCCAGCCGCAATCGGGCCTGAGACTGCTCCAGCTCGTGCGTTCGCCTGCGCACCAGCTCCTCCAGGTGATGGCGGTGGCGGGCCAGTTCCTCCTCCACCTGCTTGCGAACCGTGATGTCCTGGACCGAACCGGCCATGCGCACCGGTCGCCCGTCCTCATCCCATTCCGCCTGACCCCGTGCCCGAAACCATCGATAACCGCCTTCGCGGGTCCGCAAACGGTACTCCACGTCGTAAGGCTCTTTGTGCTCCAGATGTGCACGTAAGGCCGCGCGGGTCCGCGCTTGGTCTTCCGGATGCAACAGCGCGTCAAAGCGCCAGCCGCTCGCTTCGAAGGCTCCCTCCTGGTATCCGAGCAGATCGAAGAACCGAGGTGACCACCACTCGCTTTCGTCGCTAACGTCCGGCCAGTCCCACAGCCCATCCTGCGATCCCCGCACCGCGCGATCGAACCGGGCCTCACTCTCCCGAAGTGCCTGCTGCGCTTCTTTCGCCATCGTGATGTCCGTCATGGCCCCGATCATGCGCACGGGTCGGCCGTCTTCTCCTCGCAATATAAAGCCCCGGTCCATCACGTGTACGTACTGCCCGTCCGCCCCGCGCAAACGGTACTGTTCCCCCCAGTAGTGACCATCACCGTCAAAGCAGGCTTGCAGGCTGTTCACGACGCGATCGCGATCGTCAGGATGGATCCGCGCTCGCCAGGGATCGTACGAGCTCGAAGCGTCGGGCGCAAACAACTCCAGGTACCGCTCATTCCGCCACGACCGATCCGCGACGATGTCCCAGTCGTAGATGGCGTCCCGCGTCGCCTGCGTGGCTAGCCGGAAACGCTCCTCGCCGGCACGCAGCGCCTCTTCCGCCTTTCTGCGCTCCGCAATCTCGCGCCTCAGCTCCACATTCGCTCGAACCGTCGCGACGTGGCTCGCCCGCCGAACCAGCACCATCACCACTGAGATGACCGCCGTCAATATGGCTCCGACGACCGGAATCATCACCAGCGGCTGACGATACACCGGCACCGGCACCGCAAACGCCAGGGACGCCTGCGCCTTGGGAGACTCTGCCCACGTGGTCCTCGCCTGAACCACGACTTCGTGTGACCCGGGCGCGGTCTCCAACTCGACTGAGCGCCTCGGCGACCATTCCGACCACGCCCCACCGTCCAGGCTGTAGCGCGTGTGGATGAA
>CP070685.1:715042-720161 GCA_020352895.1 Phycisphaerales bacterium | reverse complement strand
CCTTGCCGATGACCGCCCGCACGCCGAAATGCCCGATCACGTCCGCCTGGTAGGGCTCCTCGCGGATGCTGGTGGTCGGGCCGGCGGCGACAAACTCGTACTTGCCGTCGGGCCGCTTGGCCACGACCGGGCCGCAATGGTAGATGAGCCCGCCGGCGAGGTGCTCCTTGAGCACCGCATACACGTCCTTCTCCGAGTCGGGACAGGTGCCCTTGATGAAATTCTCCATCATGTATTTGTGCGCCGCATCGCGGGCCGTAAAGGCGATGCCGGACAGCAACACCGGGTCGCCGACTTTGAGGGCGCGAATCTGATCTTCGCCGATGGGCGTCTGAAGCTTCGTGGCCATATCGTTTCTCCCGGGAGCGGTAACTCAGCCCGCGATGGGGTTATACTTTTCGAGTGTCGCCTTGCCGTCCTTGTACACCAGGGCGGTCCGGCGGTCCGCCCAGCACATGTAGCCGACCGAGACAAAGAAGCTGGCCGGCACGCGGTGGAGCTGGGCCATCTTCACGCCCAGCACCGTGGTGTTGCCGCCGAAGCCCATGGGGCCGATGCCGAGTTCGTTGATTTCGCGGTAGAGCTGCTTCTCCATCTTGTCCAGCTCGGCGTCGGGGTTGACATCCCCGAGCGGGCGGAAGAACTGCTCCTTGGCCTTGACCATGCTGCTCGCGCGGTCGCCGCCGATGCCGACGCCGAGGATGCCGGGGGCGCACCCGAGCCCCTGGGCTTTCTGCGCGGCCGTAAGCACCGCCTTGCGGACCCCCTTCATGTCGCGGCTGGCGGGAAACTCCGGTGAGGGGACGGAGAACTGACAGCCGCAGTTCTCGGAGCCGCCGCCCTTGAGCATCAGGCCGATCTTGACGTAGTCGTGGTCCCACTCCTCGAAGTGGATAGCGGGAAAGTCCACGCCGGTGTTGTCGCCGGAGTTCTTGCCGGAGAGGGCCTCGACCGCGTTGGGACGCAGGTAGGCCTTCTCGGTGGCCGTGCGCACCGCCGCGGCGATCTGCTTGCGGAGTTCAAGCTGACTCCAGCCGGCCGGATACCACACGTAGAAGATCGGCGTGCCCGTGTCCTGGCAGATCGGCTTGCCCATTTTCCGCGACATCCGCACGTTCTCGAGAATCGTATCCAGGGCGCCGCGCGCCGCCGATCCGGGGGCTTCCGCGTCGCGGGCCTTCTCCAGCGAGCTTTGCACGTCGGCCTGCAAGTCGGTCGATGCCGACCGCACAAGGTCGACCAGGTGGTTGGTGAGATCATCCATTAGGGGCCCCTCCTGTGGGGATTGGGTCATTGCCATGTCGATATCAGATTCGCTGTCCAGGGTGCTGCACGGCCGCCCAGAGGTGGCCTATGCCGCACGGGCTCATTGTCGCGGCGCAGCCGGGTGCGTCAATAGATAGCCGGCTTATCCGTCTGACGGGTGGGTCATGGACGCCGGGTCCAGGATCCGGTCGAGTTCGGCCTCAGGGAGGACCTTCTGCGCCAGGGCGACCTCGCGAACGGTACGGCCGGTTTCGTAAGCCTCCTTGGCGATGGCGGCCGCCCGGTCGTAGCCGATCACCGGCGCCAGGCTCGTGCACATGGCCAGAGACCGCTCGATCATATCCCGGCAGCGCTGGCGGTCGGCCTCCAGCCCTTCCACGCAGCGCTCCGCAAAGACGCGGGCGCCGTTGGACAGCAGCCGCACCGACTCCAGGAAGTTATAAGCCGTGAAGGGCATCATCACGTTGAGCTCGAGCAGGGCCTCGCGGCTTCCCAGCGAGACGGCATAGTCGTTGGCCAGGGCCTGCGAGCCGACCTGGATGAGCATCTCGCACATTACCGGGTTGACCTTGCCCGGCATGATGCTGGAGCCGGGTTGCGTGGCCGGGAGCTTGATCTCGGCCAGACCGCACCGCGGTCCGCACGACAGTAGACGGATGTTGGTGGCGATGGTGATGAGGCTGACCGCGACGGTGCGGACCAGGCCCGATGCCTCGGCGAACGCGTCCTTGGTGCTCTGGGCTTCGAAGTGATCGGCCGCCTCGACGAATTCGATGCCAGCCTCTTCGGAGAGGCGGGCACAAACGCGTTTCGCGAAATCCGCATGCGTGTTGATACCGGTGCCCACGGCCGTGCCGCCGATGGCCAGTTCGCGCACAGCCGCGATGGCTCGTTCAGCCCGCTCCACCGCGAGCTCGCACTGGCGGGCATATCCGCCGAATTCCTGCCCGAGGCGAACGGGCGTCGCGTCCTGCAAATGTGTGCGCCCGACCTTGATGATGTCGTCGAACGCATCGGCCTTCTTCCTTAACGCAATGCCGAGCTTCTGCAGAGCCGGAATGAGGTCGAGCTTGAGCGCCTCGGCCGCGGCCACGTGCATCGCCGTGGGGATGACGTCGTTCGAGGACTGGCCCACGTTCACGTGATCGTTGGGGTGGACCGGGTCACGCGAGCCCTTCTGTCCGCCGGCCAGCTCGATGGCCCGATTGGCGATCACCTCGTTGGCATTCATGTTCGTGCTGGTGCCCGAACCCGTCTGGAAAACGTCCACGATGAACTGGTCGTCGAACTTGCCCTCGATGACTTCCGTCGCGGCCGTTGCGATATGCCCGGCCAGCCTGGGATCGAGCCTGCCCAGGTCCCGATTCGCGGCCGCCGCCGCCCGCTTGATCAGGCCCAAAGCCCGGATGAACCTCCTGCCGAGCCGGTAGCCGCTGATCGGAAAGTTCTCGGCCGCTCGTTGCGTCTGCGCGCCCCAGTACGCGTCCGCCGGGACGGCAACGACGCCCATGCTGTCCCGCTCCTCTCGCGTGCCCGTTTCTGCCATCATGCACCCCTGAATCAGGCAACGATGCATCTTCTCGTTTGTCACACTATGGGTCGTCAGTGCGATGCCCTCGCGACGGTATACCGATTCGGACCTTTTGGGGCAACTGCCCCGTGCCGGCCTGGCCATTTGCCCCAAAACGGGGCGCCTGCGGGGCCTCATTCGGAGGTCTGGCCCTCCCGCCTGCCTGGCTGAACGCGTCTGAGCCGCGATAAAGGATGTTTCGTCTGCGCGGCACGGCGTTTGTAAAGACGGTGGGTGCGGCGGTGAAGGAAGCCCTGACCGGCGCCTCTGATGGCCTTATGGCCTGGAAGGGCAAGACGCCCGCCGAGGTCAAGGCCCCGACGAAAGACTCCGGCGGGCAGGAGCCGGCCGGGGGCCGACGGTAGAACCGGATGCGGGGCGGGTCTGCTGCCAAGACCTCGACCGGCTTCCGACCTCCGGCCGAGCTCGCAGCAGGGGTCACAAAAAAGCTGTTAATCCGGGGAGCGTGGATGCCCCGGAAAAACGGGTGCGTGGATAACCCGGCGGCACGGCGTAGTGCTGCTGGGCCATTCACGCTCTCTTTTTGCGCGCCGCTGCCTCATGTTGCCGCCCCAGGTCCTACTACAGACCGTTGCGGCCGGAGTGCTTGGCGGCGTTGATCGCCTTGCGAAGCTCCTCGTGCACCTCAAGCGGTCGGGGCACGTTCTCCCAGCGGGCCTCCACCAGCCCGGTGCCAGCAGTGGCGATGTCGATCGTGCCCAGACGCAGAATCCGCTCATACCAGTTGAGGCGCATAAACGTATTCTGGATGCGGGCCAGCCGGCACTCGAACAAGTCCACGTTGAGGATACCACGGATGCGCATAAGACGCCGGTTGGTGAGCACGTAAAGGCGAGAGACCCACTGAAGGGAAGCGATCACCACACGCAGCAACGCCAGGCCGATCGCGGCCTGAACCAGGAACCTGGGATCCAGCCAATGCCACGGAGGGGAGAACCACAACACGGCCATGACGATGACGGCCAGTACGGCGACCGTCCGGAATGAGTTGATCAGAATGAACCAGAGCGATGGCTTGATGGCCAGGATGACGATCTCGCCGCCATCCAGCAGTTGTGCCGGGACAAGGGCCTCGGGCGCATGCCCGGTGACCGCGTCGCCGTTGGCGTTCACCTGGGCAGCGCCGACGGGTGGTTCCAGTGTCACCGTCGAGTTCGGGTCCATCACCTGTCCTCAGGGCGGGGGCGCCGGGTCAATATAGTTCCGCTCGCAGCACGCCGATGTGCGGATAGTTCCGGTACAAGTTGTTGTAGTCCAGCCCGTAGCCCACCACGAAGCGGTCCTCGATGTCGAAGCCCACCAGGTCCGTCTTGATCTCAGGCGGCGCCTTGCCGGTTTTGCGCAGCAGCACACAGGTCCGAAGACTGGCCGGGTTGCAGCGCTCGATTTCCTGTTGCACGAACCGGAGCGTATTGCCCGTGTCGAGAATGTCGTCAACCAGCAGAACGTGCTGCCCTTCGATCCCGCGGCTCAGCTCGCTAGTCAGCACCGGCTCGCCCGATTGCGTGGTGGCGCCGCGGTAGCTCGACACGGTCATCAGAGCGATCTGCATCTTGAAAGGAATCTCGCGCATCAGGTCCGCCAGGAAGATCAGGGCCCCGTGAAGAATCGCCACGATGGTCAGTCCGGTGTGGCCGTAGATGCCGACGATCTCGCCGGCCAGTTCGCGTACGCGGACCTGAATCTGATCACGCGTGATGAGGATGCGCTCGATCTCATCATCCATGGGGCCATTATACCGGTCACGCGTGCGGCTGACAGTGGCAGCCGCGGATGCAGTGTCACGCCTGTCGGACCACGCGGCTGATTTCGTTCCGGTTTCAGTCTGGGCTCGCGGCATCGGATTCCTCAACCCTCGGAGTCGCTGGGGCATCCGCACTGGCCCAATTCCCCTCGTACGCTTCCATCAGCGCCCGGCACGCCACCATGGTCGTGTGCAGGTAGACGTGCTGGTCGAGGTATCGGCCGTAGTACGGGCGGTAACGCTCGTAGTCGCCCCAGGTGCCGTTGGCGTTCTGGCTGTCGAGCAGGTAGTCGAGGCCTTCGCGGTAGGCGTCGTCACCGTGGTAGCCCAGGTAAGTCATGCAACTGATCATTTCCGCGGTCAGGTCCGGGTTGTTCTCGTTTACATACCGGCGGACCAGCGCGGGGAGCACCTCTCGCGTGTAGGCCAGTTCTTCGGGGCCGAAGTGGTCCTGCGTACGCTGCAGGCCGTAGTTGAACGCCACGAAGACTTCATGCGTCAGGTCGTAGCTGTCCTGG
>CP070685.1:709804-714942 GCA_020352895.1 Phycisphaerales bacterium | reverse complement strand
GGGTTCGCCACGGCGGGCACGATCCTGAACACCTCTCCGCCCAGATCGCAGATGTACAGTTCCCCGAAGGCATCCTCGCCAAACGATGTGATGCTCGTGATGGCGAGCGCGCCGGGCGGGTCCAATTCGGCCGTCCGGTCGGTGAACTCGCTGACCGTGACCCCGTCGAAGCGAAAGCTCCAGATCTGCGCGCTGCAGTAATCCGCGAAGAAGTACGTGCCCGCCAGGTCGGGAATTTCGCAGCCGCGATACACGTAGCCGCCGGTAACGGAACAGCGTCCGCCGCCGTGCGAGTACGCGTGGATCGGAAACTCCATCGTGCTCGCTGCCGCGCAGCCGGTGGTGTTGTACGCCGCGTCGCCCTCGTAGCACCTCCAGCCGTAGTTCTCTCCGCCGGCACTGTCGGCCGGCTGGAAGTCGATTTCTTCCCATGCACTCTGCCCGACGTCGGCGATCCAGAGGTCGCCGGTTTCGGCGTCGAACGAGTTGCGCCACGGGTTTCGCAGCCCGTACGCCCAGATCTCGTCGTCGCCGGCCACGCCCACAAAGGGGTTGTCCGGCGGAATCGCGTAGTTGGCCGTCGGGTCCGTGGGGAAGTCATCCGCATCCACGTCGATGCGCAGCACCTTGCCCAGTTTCTGGCTGGTGATGTCCTGGGCGCGATTACCCGGGTCGCCCGCACTGCCGCCGTCGCCGCTGCCGATGTACAGATAGCCGTCGTTCGGGCCGAAGCCGATCCACCCGCCGTTGTGATTCGTGTACGGCTGACCGAACCGCATGATCAGCGCCGCGCTGCTCGCGTCAGCGACGTCGGGGTCGGGCGACACGGTGTACCGCTCGATGTAGGTAAAGCCGCCGGCCGTGTAGTTGACGTAGAAATAGCCGTTGTTCCAGTAGTCCGGATGGAACGCCAGACCCAGCAGGCCCTGTTCGTTGCCGGTCGATAGTCCCGTGATCGACAGGAACGGCGTCGGATTGAGCACGCCCGTGGCCAGAACCACGATGCGAATCCGCCCTGTCGAGCCGCTGCGCTGTTCGACGATGAAGACGCGGTCCTTGTCTCCCGGCGGCGCGGTCACGAAGACCGGACGGGCCAGCCCCGAAGCCACCAACTCCGTGGTGAGCGGCGTCTGTGCGCGGGCGGGATGGGCCCCGGCTACGAGTATGATGCAACACGACAGCGCCGCGACTGCGTCTCTGCTCGCCTTCATGTACGAGTCTCCTGTACTCATTGGGCAGCTTGCTAGGAGCCCCGCGATCCTGTTCGGGGTGAGGCATGGGACTCCTGCCGGCCCGCGGCAGATTCTAGACCCACCACGAATGAAGGGGCGGAAAAGCCCAGATTCGCTTCCGACTACAGAGCGTGCCGGGGACGGGACTGCTTGTGCCCGTGGGTTTGCATGTACATGAACGGTATTAGGGAGGTTCTGTCGGCGTCCGGAGCTGCCGTCTCATGCCCCGACGCGGTCGGCCTCCGCTTCTGGCTTCCAAAAGATCATCCTGACGCCTTCGGCGCGGCGCGACTTTTCTTGTCACGCGGCTACAGGCCCAAGGACATGCGGTGGCCGCCGTGGACGAGGAGCAACTGGCCGGTGATCCATCGGGCCTGGTCGGATGCGAGGAAGACGATCGCGTCCGCGATGTCGCGCGGCTCACCCACGCGTCGCAAGGGAATGTCGGCGATCAGTCCTTCGACCATCTGCGGCGTCATGTAGCCGGTTTGTACCGGCCCGGGGGAGACGATATTCACGGTGATGCCAAAGGGGCCGAGCTCAGCGGCGGCGCTTCGGCTGTAGGACTCCAGGGCATACTTGCTCGCTCTGTAGGAGACCTCCGCGGGGCAGCCGGCGGAACAGTCTGCGCTGACGTTGATGATTCGGCCCCAGCGCTGCTGCCGCGCGACGTGCCGGCGTGCGAACTCCGCCATCATCAGGGCCGCCGCGCGCGTGTTCACGGCAAAGTGCCGGTCATGGCTTTCGGGCGTGATCGTGGAGGTGAGAGGTCCTTCGGCCCAGAGCGAGCGGTCCTGATGTTCGAACGACTGTGGCGGCGTGAACGTATCGGCCTGGTAGTCCGCCGCGTTGTTTACGAGTATTTCAACAGGGCCGAACGCTTTCTCGGCCTCGTCGAAGAGGTCGGGGACCACGCCCGGTTCGGCGAGGTTCGCCTCCCGGGATGCGGCCCGCCCGCCCTGGGCGCGAATCGACTCGACGACTTCGTCGGCGGACCTGGTCTGCATCGCGTAGAAGAACGGCAGGCCCGGCGTGTCGAGATCGACGCCGCTTTCCGGTTCTGACGGCGGGTCGATCGTCTGGCGGAAGAAGTGGACGAACACGGCCGCGCCACAGGCCGCAAAGGCCTTGGCGGTGGCCGCGCCGATCCCGTGAGGATTGTTGCCGCCGGTGATCAGGACGACCCTGTCGTTGAGTCCTGGATCTATCATGGCCTGTATACTCCATTGTGCTGCGGAGCAAAAACCGGGATGGATTCGACAAATTCGAGCAGGTTGATGGATTTATGTTCGCGCCCAGCTTGTTCTCGATGCGGGGGCCGGGGCCGACGTCGGTTCTCGGAAACAAAGCTTGTTCCCGTTACCGCCATCCCGGTATCGCAAGAATCGTCCTGACAACAATTCATGCTCCTCTAGCGGCGGAGGAGGGCTTCGAAGAGGGCGTGGCGGTGCATGCGGCCGTCGCCGTGGTGGTGCTCGGGGCCGGTGCCTTCCCAGTATTGAACCGCATCATAGCTCGGGAACAGGGTGAGCAGCTCTTGCGGCTCGAGGTAGGTTCGCACTTCGCCGAGCGGATCGGAGAACGAGTGACGCCCGACAGGGCTGCCCTCGCGAGCCCGCCGGGCATATGAGTCGTCCGCGGTCGTAAAGCCCGAGACGAAAACAAGGCCGCCGGGGTGCAGCCAGCACTCCACGAAGCCAATCAGCGAAGCGATGGAATCCCACGGCAGGACCGGGATCATTCCGAACAGCAGGATGGCCGAGTAGGAATCGACCTGCGGCGAGAAGTCCTCGAAACCGCAGGTGAAGCAGCGGACGGGGAGGCGTTCGGCCTCGGCCGCAGCGCGCAGGGTCTGCACGCCCGCGGGCGCGGGCTCGATGGCATCGACGCGGAAGCCGTTACGCGCTAGAAACAGCGCGTTGCGACCCTGTCCGGCGCCGACGTCAAGAACCGGGAGGCTGCGGTCGATCGACGTGTGGTATGTCTGCAGGAGCTGCTCGGGCTCGCTGCCGAAGACGTCTTTGGTGGTGCGGTATCGCTCCTCGAAGCTCATCACAGCGCTCCGGTGTGTGGGCCGGCCGGCAGTGCATTTCCGGCCGCCTCCGAGAATTGTACCACGTTCCATGTTAGTTATTGATGCCTTTCGGCGATGCCGATCGGGCACTTCCGTGCAAACATGGGGCACCGCCTAACGTGGACAGACCATGCCACAGGCTTCCGAGGCCGCGCTGTAGCGAAATCGACCGCGAAAAAGCGCGAGGAATTGATTTGGATCAATTGCGGCATCCGGGGGCATGAAATACGATGCGGGCGTTCGGTCACGCGTGCAGGGTCGCACGCCGAGGCACGAGCCGGGAGCCGTGGTCATGTCTTCCAGAGGCCGGGCCGCCGCGGGAGCCGCCGCCGTTTGGGTGCCTATCGCGCTGTTCGCGTTGGCGGTCGTGCTGTTGCTGAATCCGTTGCCGTTCGACAGCCCGGTGGCGCCTGCGACGCAGGCCCCCGCGTGGGTGACGGACACAACGCCAGTGCGGCGACCGACGCTGCGACCGGAGTACGTCGCCGCGGGCTACACGTACCTGTGCAGCGATTGTCATCACATTCTGCCGTCGCCGCCGGAGACGTACCGGACGCTCACGCAACACACCGAGATCGAGCTGAAGCACGGCATCAACACGCGGTGCTTTAACTGTCACCATCGCTTTGATCGCGACGCATTCGTGGATGACTGGGGCGACCACATTCCGTGGAATCAGCCGCAACTGGTGTGTGCGAAGTGTCACGGGCCGGTGTATCGGGACTGGCAGAACCGCTCGCACGGGCGGACGGATGGATATTGGGATGCATCTCGCGGGGCACAGGGCCGGCGGCGGTGCATCGAGTGCCACGATCCGCACCAGCCGCCGTTCCCGCCGATGAAGCCGGCGCCGCCGCCGAACACGCTTCGCATGGGGCCGCAGGAAGTCGTCGAGGAGCACGGCCACGACCCGTTGCGGATCAGGCATGAGGACGCCGACACCGGGCCGGCTGAGGAACGTCAATGACGGGTGAAGAAAACAAGCGAGGCGGGAGGACAGGCGACGCGGACAGCAGCGGGCCAGGGCTGACCCGGCGGGGCTTTCTCACCAAGGGCGTGACGGCCGTCGCGGGCGCGTCGGCCGTGGCGGCGGCGCTCTCCCCGCTGCGAGACCTGGACCCGGACGACATTCCGTCGCTCGAGCGGTTGCTGCAGAAGCATTACAAGGAGATGACACCCGAGGAGAAGCGGAGGGTTCTGGACCGCATTGCGCGGGAAGTGGAGCGGCGGTATCAGGTGACACCGACGGTGGCCGATCCGCCGCCGCGGGACGGGGTGGAGTTCGTCTACGGGCTGAACATCAGCCGGTGCATCGGGTGCCGCAAGTGCGTGTATGCCTGTGTGAAAGAGAACAACGAGTCGCGGGCGCCGGAGATTCAGTACATCCGCGTGCTGGAGATGGAGAAGGGCAGCATCAACGTCGAGACGGCGCAGCACCACTATGACCCTCCGCAGGTGCCGCGCCCGGCCAAGTATTACATGCCCGTGCAGTGCCACCAGTGTGCCCGCCCCCCGTGTGTGAAGGTCTGCCCGGTCGAAGCGACGTGGCAGGAGCCGGACGGGATCACGGTGATCGACTACGACTGGTGCATCGGCTGCCGGTATTGCGAAGCGGCGTGTCCGTACTGGGCGCGACGGTTCAATTTTGCCGAGCCGGAGGTCCCCCGGGAAGAACTCAACCCGAACATGGCCTATCTATCGAACCGGCCGCGCCGCAAGGGCGTGATGGAGAAGTGCACCTACTGTTTGCACCGCGCGCGGGTCGGGCGGATGCCGGTGTGCGTGGAGGTATGCCCGACGGGCTCGCGGAAGTTCGGCAACGTGCTCGATCC
>CP070685.1:704494-709704 GCA_020352895.1 Phycisphaerales bacterium | reverse complement strand
CTTCACCGGGTGTATGAGCGGCCCGGACATTGTCGCCGACGCGGGCTGCGCAGCGTGCAACTTCGACGTCGATCCCGACGTGGACGTGGCGGATTTCGCCCAGTTCCAGGCCGTGTTTACGGGCTCGGCGAACTAGGTTTCGCTCCGCCGACTGGTACCATTATATCGTTGTGGCCCACCGGTCGGTCGACTGCGGACCACGCATCGACCCTGTGTCCCAGGAACGAGAGTGACCGCAGCGCGATTCTCGCAAGCGAGAACGGCGGTCCGCAATTCGACCCGGCCGATGCGGGGGCCTGCAAGTGCTGCAAGAGCCTTTAAGTCCCGTACCTGAAACGGGCTAACGAATGGGCAGGGCGGTTAACTGCGGACGGGCCTGCCCCCCAAGTCAAGCGCTGGTATGGCCGTTGCTTTCCTTTGAGGTGGGAGAGTGTACAGCCTTTACGTTTATCTATCGCCCTCAGCGAGGGTGTCAGACTCGCGTTCTGCGAGGAAAGCACGGAGAGGAGTGCAATCCGATGAGAAGAACATGTCTGGTGGTCAGCGCGTTGGCTCTGCTCTGCACAACTTCTTTTGCAGAAGTAACTTACGACAGGACGATTTCGGAGGACCTGAGCTATCCGGGTCGGCTGGCAGTCACCGGGGGCGGCGGAATCTACGTGACCGAGCAGCCTACCGGGCGTGTCCTCGAATACGACGCCCTGGGCGACTTGGTCGCCACGTATTCGATCCCGGAACTGCCCGTCGGCATCGCCGTCCATCCCACCAACGGGAGCATCTTCGTCTCCCGGCTGGATGGTGAGGTCGGGATCTACGACGCCTCGTTTGCCCTGCAAGGCACGCTCGATCCCAGCCCGTTCACATTCACGGCCCCGAACGATCTGGCCGTCCACCCGGTCACGGGTAAGGTCTACGTCGCCGACAGCGGCGCGCACCAGATCATGGTTTTCGACGGGACCACCGGCCTGCTGGTGGGGATGTGGGGGACGGAGGGGTCCGGACTGTTGGAGCTCGAGCATCCGCAGGCGATCGCGATCGACGCCGCCTTGGAGCGTGTGATCGTGGCCGACGCGGACAATTTCCGCGTCCAGGTCTTCGACACCACGGGCGTGCTCCAGTTCAAGTTCGGTTACCGCATTCTCTACCTTCCGGACAGCGAGACGGCCTGGTTTGCCCGCGGCGAGGGGCTGGCGATCGACGCGTGCAGCAACATCTATCTTACCGATGCGCTGATGGGCACCGTCCGCGTGTTCGACTCCGCGGGGGTGGAGCTGGACCCGGACTTCCAGCCGGCCATCGGGTTCGGCACCGACCCCGGACAACTGCGGGTGCCGTGCGACGTGCTGATCGACGGGACGACCATGTACGTCGCCAGCACGAACAACTCGGCGGTCGAGGTCTACGGCGTGTCGTGCGGCGGCAAGCTGGCCAGCAGCCCGGGCCGCCCCAAGAACGGTCTGTCCGGGAAGGTGAAGGACACGCTGCTTGATCCGGTCGGCTCCCAGCGTAGCGCCAAGAAGGCCCGCGTGGTCCCGCCGGACAACCCGTTTGACATTGTCGCGGCGATCGCGAGCGGGCGTTACGTTCGCACCCTGGACCTCAACCGCGACCGCGTGGTCGATCGGGCGGATCTGGAAATCGCGGTGGCGCACTTCGGGGCGGGGACGGTGGAGGACTTTTTGGGTGGGACCTCGCCGTCGCGCACGTCGTTCGACCCGCCGCACGTGATTGACCTTCCCTTCAAGTGCGGGCGTTGCCACGCGCTGGACGGGCTGCCGGGCGGGATGCTGACCGACTGGGGCCAGGAGAACCTGTGCCTGTCGTGCCATACCGCCTCGGGCCTGGCGATGGGCATGCCGATCGCGGGCAGCCAGCACGGCAACTCGCACGCGTGGGGCGTTGCGGCTGATTCTGGTGACGTGCTCGGGCCGGACCCGGACAGCGAGCTGGCTCTGCACCTGGATGAAGGGAAGATCCGTTGCGCTACCTGCCACGACCCGCACGAGCTGGGCGAGGGCGGCTACCTGCGTGCCGCGATCGACAGAGGTCAACTCTGTGGGGAGTGCCACATAGAAACCGGGCAGTGGCTGCACGCCGGCCATGCTGATGAGGAGGGCGAAGCGTTCGTTCACTACGATTGGACGCAGCCGAACCGCGCCTCGTGCCGCAGGTGCCACTCCGGTTATGGCTTCATCGATTTCGCTGCCGGGCTGCCGGACGCGGACCAGCGCGGCGACTTCCGCGTGCTGGACTGTGTCGTCTGTCACGCCACGCACGGGTCGGATAAGCCCGAACTGCTGCGTGTGTATGACGAGGTCGTTGTGCCGGACGACGTTGAGCTGACGGGTGTTGGTGCCTCGGCCACGTGCCTGGTTTGCCACAACGGCCGTCGGACGCCGGGTGGTTCCAGCCTCACGCCGCACTACCTGCTGGGCGGCGTGATGTGGCTGGGTATCAACGGTGCGGAATACGGTGCGACACTGTCCAGCTCGACGCACACCTCCGCGGCGACGTGCATGGACTGCCACATGGCGGCGAGCCCGGCGGAAGGGCAGCCCGGGGCCGGCAAGGTTGGCGGCCACTCGTTCAACATGGCCGTCCATGATGAGGACGATCCGGACTATGGCTTCGAAAACGTTGACAACGCCTGCAACTCGGCCGCGTGCCACGGAGACACCGGGGCGCTGACGGAATTCAACCGGCTGGCGTTCGGTGATTACGACGGCAACGGCACGATCGAAGGTATCCAGACGGAGGTGGCCAACCTGCTCGCCATCGTCTTCACCGAGATCGAAAACGCCGGCGCGGTGTTCCTCGGCAGCTATCCCTACTGGGATCTCTCCGGGGTCGATCCGGCCATTCTACAAACGGTACGTGACGCGATCTGGAACTACGAATACGTCGACAACGACGGCAGCCTGGGCATTCACAACACCGGGTACGCGGTCGGCCTGCTGCAAGTGACCTACGAGGCCCTGACGGGTGAACCGGTGCCGGATGCCGAGCTTCGCTATGTGCCGGCCGGGTTCGGCCCCGTGATCGTCGACATCCAGGGCGTCAACGGCGGCGCCCCGGTCGAGGTCGGCGGGCCGTTCACGGTGGACTTCACGATTGAAGATGACCTCGGGGACCCGATCGCCATGGACGATCTCAATCGTCTGCGGGTCTACGTCTCGGGTCCCGCGTTCAACTACCAGCGGGTGATCGAGGCTGACAGCGACCTCAGCCATTTCGCACAGAACCCCGACGGATCGTACACCTACACCGCGGTCGATCCGTTCCCCGACGTGTACCTGGCGCCGGAGAACGATTCGCCTTTCTACGGTCCCGAGGATGGTGAGATGACCGGCGACCCGCTCTTGGAGGGCACGTACACGGTCCTCATCGAGTCGCGCCGCGTGTTCGACGACATTCGCAAGGCCGGCGATGCCACGTTCGACTTCGTCGTGGCCGACGATCCGAACACCCCGCCGGCGCTCGCGCCGCGTCAGTTCGTCTTGCAGGATGCGTGCAACGAGTGCCACAATGATCTTCAGCTCCACGGGAGCAATCGCTTTGCGGTCGCAGGCTGCGTGGTGTGCCACACCGTCGGGGCCGAGGACTTGATCACCGATCCCGAGACGACGCCGGGCGTCACGGTCATCTTCGATGACATGATCCACAAGATTCACCGTGGGTACGATCTGCCGACAGTCGCCGCCACGGCCCACGGGGCCGACCCGTATCGGTACGAGATCATCGGACACGGCGAAAGCGTGAACGACTTCTCGGATGTGGGCTTCCCCGTCATTCCCATGGCGGTCATGGACTGTGCCGCATGTCACGGCGGGGCCGCGCAGGGCGGCGACATCTACGCGAACATCACGCGGGCCAACTGTGTCGGCTGTCACAATGACATCGACTTCGTGACCGGCACGATTCTTGACCAGTCCCACCCCGATGTGGCGGATGGCCTCTTGACGGAAGCAGACTTGAGTGACCCAGCATACCGCGTCTTCCCCGGCGGCATACCGCATATGTTTCCGGACGACCTCTCGTGCACAGGCTGCCACGGTAGCGGTTCGACGTGGGACATCGAGGCCCTACACCAGCATCCGACCGACGTCGAGCAGGAAGGCACCCGGCCGGTAGTGGAGATCGTCAGCGTCGGCGGCATGACCGGCGGCGGCGGGATGTACTTCGTGACCGGAGACTACCCGGAGATCACCTTCAAAGTGACCGATATCGATGGCCCGGTGGAATTGGTGGATGGAGACTCCAGCGCCATGGACCGCATGGAGATCATCGTTGCAGGACCCACCGTGCTGTACCAGACCATTATCGGGTCGCAACGGCCCTGGAGCGGCGGCTCGCTTGCTGTGGACCCGAATAACTGGGTCGACAACTTCGCTGTCGACGGGACCTACACGTTCACTTTCGAGGATCCGTTCCCTGAGTTCTACCCGCCGCAGGCGAACAGCGTTGGCGAGCCGCCCGAAGAGCAGATCTTCTCATTTGAGGGTGGCTGGGGCCAGCAGTACAGCGCGGCCGGCACGCCGCTGGACGACGGCACGTACACAGTCATCATGTACGGTCGGCGGCTCACCCCGACGGCTGGGGAGCGCGAGCCGGTGGCGACGGGCACGTTCGATGTTCCCTTCGGAGCGGACGACCCGGTGGTGCCGTATAGCGGCACGGTCACGACGGAGATGTGCAACGCCTGCCACGGGGCCCTGGCATTCCACGGCAACCAGCGTGAGGGCGTGATGTCCTGCCTAGCCTGCCATACGGCCGGGTCACAGGACGGCGGGACCTACGAGAGCGTGGATCTGCGGATCATGGTCCACAAGATCCACAATGCCAGGAACCTGGACGTCGTGGCCCAGGGTGGCGCGTACGAGCTGCACGGCCACTCCGGGCTTGCCGACTTCAGCCACATGCTGATTTCGTCCATGCCGGGCGAGGCGGCCGAGTGCCACGAATGCCACGTCGACGATTCCTGGAAGTCTCCGCCGCTGCGGGCGAATATGCGAACGTGGATGGTGGCGTGCACGTCGTGCCACGATTCGGCCGATACGGCTGATCACGTCGACTTCATGACGCTGCCCGGCACTTTCGATGAGCTGTGCACAATGTGTCACGGCGACGGTGACCTCCTCTCAGTCGAGAGCAGCCACGCGTCGCCGTAGGGCGAGCGCGCAGGTTGGCCGATTCGGCTTCGAATGTGAGGG
>CP070685.1:699026-704394 GCA_020352895.1 Phycisphaerales bacterium | reverse complement strand
GCCGTCCGACACGTCGGCATGTACCACGCCACCAAGCAGTGCCGAGACCTGCTCGACGCCGGCGTCGCCGGCCTGCACTTCTACACCCTCAACCGCTCCACCGCCACCCGCGCCATCTTCCAGTACCTCAAAGCCGTCCACGAAGGATAATCGCTCCCACCCGCCGGGAGACGATCGCCACATCGAGATGCTCGACTTCCGTCGTTGCATGCACTGCGCGAGGAAAAGCCGCCGCACGATTGTCTCGTACGGCGGCCGCTAAGACCTTCCGATTAACTTTCCTTCAGACGACTCTCACCGGCTGGGCATCAACGACGAATTGCGTCCCCTATGCGCCTTTATGAATCCTGCCCCCCGGTTCCCGCCCAAACTCGACTCGCCGCTCATTGCTCGGATTGATCGGCCAGCTTCTCCTCAAGGATTTGCATCTCCAGCTCAGCCAGGTCGAGCTGCAACGCCGCCGCGCGGAACTCTACCTCCACCTCCCGCACCTCCGACCGCGAAACGAGTCTGTCCTTGAAAAGGGCACGATACCGGTCCAATTCCTGCTGCAGCTCATCCAGGCGCCGCCTGGCCATTTCCCGCTTTGGCTCGACTGAGAATTGCATACCCGCCAGTTCCACCTCGCGCGCCGTGCTCGCCCCGGAGAGATAGTCTTGACGAAGTGCGATACGTTTCTCCACGATCGACAGCGCTGCCCGGACAGCCTCTTGCTCCCGTGCAATCATGGCCGACTGGTCTGGGTCAAAACCATGCCTGGACGCCTCCTTGTCGATCCTCGAGACTCTCTCGAGGGCCAGCGCCCGGTCCAGCTTCAGTCGTTCGGTTACGAAATCGCGGCCCCGCAAGATCGGTGCCGAGAGTGAGTTGTCCGGGTCACGCCCGCTGATTCGCACTTCTTCCACGTCCAGCGCTCGGGCTGCGGCATCGGCTTTGAGCTTGGCATGCTCGAGCCGCATCTCATCAACCTCGGTAGGGGCGAGCAGTCCCGCGGCCGCGCGAGACTCGGTTTCCTGCACCTCCTCGCCGAACAGTTCCAGCCGCGCGTTGGCGAACTCGAGTTGGGCCTCCGCTTTAGCCATGATCAGGTGCCCCATCTGCGCGCGAAGTCGATGCGTCACGGCATACGTGCCCGCGCTTCCGATGCACATGGCGGCCAGTGCAACAACAATGGTTGTCCAGCGAAGCTTCCGAATCACGGCCGCACCCGCCGACGGGCCGTTGCGAAACCGCTCCTGGCGGCGAATCGTCGACCGCAATTCGTGTTCAAGACTACTGACGAACTCCGGATCAGGCCGATGCATGGTATTCATCTCATTTCTCCCGTCGTGCCCACGTGGGGCAACAGTAGCTTCTTCAATGCGAGGCGGGCCCGCCGCAGCCGACCTTCGATGGCTCTTTCCGTAACACCGAAGTCGGCGGCGATGCTCCGGACGGGCCTCTCGTCGATATAAAACGCCTCCAGCAAACGGGCCTCTCGGGCCTTCAGTCGGGCGAGCCCCCAGCAGACGAGTCTCGCCGCTTCCGTGCCGTCGGATGGTGCGCTGCCGAGCACCGTATCAAGGTCCGCAGCCTCGATCGACACGGGCCGTCGGCGACGATAGTGGTTCAGCAACAGGTTTCGCGCTACGGTCCGAAGCCACGCGAGCGGACAGTCCGGCAGGCCGCTACTGGGCCACGCTGTCGTCGCACGCAGGTACGTCTCCTGGGTCACATCCTCCGCCAGCTCGCGTGATCCGCCCGATCGCCGCGAAACAAACTCGTACAACTCATTGACCGTCTCGCGGTAAGTAACGATCAATTCGTCCGAAAACCGGTTCGCTTCATCATCTTTCATGTCACCTCAACCTGTCGTGCTCGGCACCGTTGCGTCCCCTTCCATGGAGTATGACACGCACGGAGCTGAAAACCCACGCAACCCGCTGACGTCTCCGGCGACATCATGGCTGCCCCCGACGCGCCGATGTCACCGGCCGGCCCCGGTTTGCCCCCGCAGTTCTCTGCCGGCTCAGGGCGTCACGGGCGACCTGGTTCTCCTCGCCCGTCGGCCGTGCATGTACTTCTCTTTCCTCAGCGCAAAGCGCCCCGGATCCGGTTGCCTCCCAGGGCATACCATGGTCCTCGGGACCGGAAACAGGTTCGCAGCCCGAACCGCCCGCAACATGCTCCGCATGCCCAACATGCAGCGCTGCCACGGCGCCCTTGAGCTGTCGTTCTTGCCGCAACCTACGCTTTCGCACCGGCTTGGGAGAAGTGAATGAGTCGGCCTCATCATCACGGGCTCGCAGCTTCCAGCCCGCTACCCGCCCGACGCGCAGACCGAAGGCCGCCGCACGCTCGCCTCGTGCGACGGCCCCTGAACGTCTCCGTTCCCTGCTCTCTAACCGCCCGGTGGCCGGGAGTCCGACGGCCCGCGCGGGCAGCCTCGCCCGTGGTTGACGCCTACATCCTCCGCCCGAAGCGGCTCCCCCACCGCAGCGAGTCCGCCACCTGTATCTCGGGAATCACCGCCGACGTCGACCCGCAAGACGCCAGTTTCATCTGTTCCAGGGCCAACTCCAGGTTCGCCGCCAGGTCCATCTCCTCCGCCCGCTCCCCCAGCTCCATCTGATACTGCTGGTGCGCGTAATCGAATCCCGGTTGCTGGCTGAACATCAGCCCCAGCCTGTGATGCAGTGCCGTCGTTCTGGCATCATAACGCAGGGCATCCTTGAAACACTCCATCGCGTCCTCCGGCCGACCGGTCTCCCGCAGACCCAACCCCAGCTTGATCGACGCCTGCGTGTAGCTCGGGTTGATCCGCAACGCCATAGTCAGCATTTCGTTGGCCTGCTCCACGCGCCCCCGATTCCGCAGCAGCAATGCCAGTTGATAGTGCAATCGGGCATGGTTCGAATGGCTGCTCAGGGCAGATCGGGTCCGCACAATCATCTCGTCCAGCAGATCCAGAACGTCCGACACGCTGCACGTCTTCACCGCAAGCTGCGCTAGCGTGTCGTCGCTATCTTCCAGGTCGCCTTCCCGCCCCGGCCGAACCTCTGTCACCTCGCCCTTCAAACCCAGACGCGCCGCCTCACTGAACAACAGAGAGCTGTTCGGCTCGATGCCCGCCGCCATCTCCAGCGTCTCCGCGCACGCCTCCATGTTCCCCGCCTCATGATGGGTCACGCTCAGCCCGATGTAGCCCACCAGCAGACGGTCGTTCACCTCCACCGCTCTGGAGAACCACTGCGATGCCTCCCGAAGGCGACCCAGCCGCAAGCAGTGCGTACCCACCTTCACGCTGGCCTCCAGAAAGTCCGGACACAACTCCACCGCGCTCGTGAACGCCGTCAGCGCCTCGCGATCCCGCCCCGCCTTGACCAGCATATCCCCCAGGTGCACGTGCAGGTCGGCGTTGCTCGGCTCCTCCTCGATAGCCCGCCGCAGCCACGCCACCGCCTCCTCGAACCGGCCTTCCTTCGCCAGACGCCAGGCCCCCTCGCTGTCGCTCTCCCAGCTCGTCGCCTCCAGAGTCAGGGCCTCCTCGTGCGCCACCAGGGCCTCGCCGACCTCGCCCGCGGCCAGCAGCAGGGCGGCGTGCAGCAGCCGCGGCCCGAGCTGCCCCGGTCGGCCTGAAGCCAGCAACCGGTAGTGCCGAGCCGCCGCGGCCAGCTCCCCGTTGAGAATCTGCAGCGCGGCCAGACGCTCCCGCGCGTTCCGCAAAGCCGGGCACACTCGCAGCGTGTTCTCGTACAGCTTCTCGGCTTCCTTCCGACGGTCCAGCTTCTCAAAGGTCAGCGCTAGGCTGAACATCAGGATCGGATCTTCCGGACGAAGAACCAGGGCTCGCGAAAGATGGTGCTCAGTCGTGCCGTTATGGGCCAGACGGTCCGCCACGCAGGCCAGCCCCAAATGAGCCTCGAAACAATTCGGGGCCTCCTGCACGGCATACTCCAACAGATCGTGGGCCAGTTGGATGCTCTGGTTGTCCGGTTCGCTGAGCATCGCGCAGGCCAGCCGCACCTTGGCCTCGGCGCTCGTGTTCTCGGCACCAATCTGCTCTGCCAGGATCAGCGCGTCTCGCTCGTCAACCGCCGGTAAGAGCTGGCCCGCAGCCCTGAACAGATCGCCCACCAATCCACAACCTAGAGCTTCGAGTAGAAAGGACATCTTTCCCTTCCCGGCCGGCTCAGCTCGCCGCTGCCCGCAAGCTGTCCCGGCTCACCTTCCCCTCGGCTGGCCTCGGACAGTCGCCGGGTGGCTTGACCCCCGCTTCTGCCCTCAACCGCTTCTTTCCTGCAACCTATGGATCGGCATTCACATGTGTGGCCTTGATCCCCCTCGACGTATAACCCCGCGCGCACAAAGAACGCACAACACGTCCCGTAGTATCAACGCGCTCGAACCGCGTTTCATAATTCCGATATCGAAAACCTTGAACCGGACTGCGAGGGCCGAATACGTGTTCGTTCCGTCGATATATCGGCCCCGGTTATCCGTCCCCCGCAGCCGCCCGCAACCAGCGTGACATGATTATGGCACGATGTAGGCGTCAGCCACGACGCGCTTGACCATGGGCAGGGCCCGGGCCGCCGCGCCGTAGTCGCGAAACCGGCCGACCCGCACCGCACTCGCGCCGCCCAAACGCTCTCCCCCGTGGGCCTCCACGTAGGCCTGAAGATTCTCCCGGCGCAGTTGCTCCAGCATCCGCCGCGCATTGCCCGCCTCGCCGAACACGCCGCACTGGATGGCGAAATGCTCGTGCGGCCAGGCCGCCCGCCGATGGGCCTGCGCCGCCTCGGCGCTCGATGGATACTTCCGCAGAAAGCTCTCGAATGCCCCGCGGGCCTCCGACCACTGACCCTCGCGCTGCCGGCACACGCCCAGGTTGTACATCGCCGTGGCCTGCACCTCACCCGCCTCCAGGTTCGCCATCGCCCCCTCGTAACTCGACGCCGCCTTGCCGAACTCCCCCCGCTCTTGCAGGACCATCCCCAGCGACGTCCCCGCCCGACCTCTCAGGTCCCTGCGCTGCGACCGCTTGATCGCTTCCCGAAAGTCCGTCTCCGCCTCCGACGTCCGCCCCTGCCGCGCCCGCGCCAAACCTCGCACGTAATACGCCTCGCCGATCTCCCTCGCGTGCGGGTAGGCCCCGATCACCTTCCCCGCGCCGCTCTCCGCCGCGCCCAGCTCCCCCTGCTCGTACGCCTGGTGCGCGCGGATCAGTTCCTGCCGGGCCGCCTCAGGCAGGGTCGTGCAGCCACTCAAGCTCACCACACCGGCCGCCGCCACCACAACCACACTGCCCAGACGATGCAACATCATGCCTCCGTACAACCGCTGGTGATGGCATACCGCAGACGCCCGCGTCATTCGTAACGCAAAG
>CP070685.1:693520-698926 GCA_020352895.1 Phycisphaerales bacterium | reverse complement strand
CCCCCGCGTTGCTGACCAAGAAGCTCCCCCTGCTGTCCGGTGTTTATCAGCCGGCCATGGAGCTTCCCGGCGTCGCCGCCGCGCTGGTCACTTACTACTTCACAGAGAGCCTGGAGATCATGTTCCTGGTCATCGCAGGGCTGCGGGCCCTGCACTGCCTGGCCGGCGTCCTGCTCATGGTACGCCTGCCGTTCAAGGAAGTGGCCGCGGCTTTCGATCGGCACCTGCCCTGGGAGATCCTGAAGTACGCTCTGCCCCTGGGGGCAGCCATCATGGTCTCCATGACCAGTCGGACTTTTGACAGGCTTATCATCAGCTCCTATTACACGCCCGCCGACTTCGCCGTCTACCGCAACGGGGCTTTTGAGCTCCCGATTTTCATGCTTTTGACGGCTTCGGGCTTTACGGTGCTTCTTCCCGAGATGTCCCGCCTGGCCCACGCAGGGCGGAACAAGGACGTCATCCGCCTCTGGAGCGAGGGCGTGCGCAGATGCGCGATTTTCCTGACACCGCTGGCCGTGTTCACCTTCATCTTCGCGGATGACCTGATCGTCTTCTTGTTCTCCGAGAAGTACCGGCTGAGCGTGCCGGTTTTCCGCATCTATACGGCTGGCTTGCTGATCCGCATCACCATGTATGACAATGTTTTCGTAGCGTTCGGCCGGCCCAAGTACATTCTTTTTCTGAGTATTATCTCGCTGTGCTTGACCGTGGTCGGCTGTTTCGCGTGCATTCCGATCTTCAAGTTCTACGGACCGGCGGTGGCCTGCCTGATTACCCGCTATGTCCGGATCGCCCTGAGCCTGGTCCTGGTCTCTCGTGTTTCCGGCGTGCCTTTCAGGCAGGCGGTCCCGTGGGGGGCAGTGGGGCGTCTGGTTATCTGCAGCGTCGTTGCCTGCGCGGCCGCCTGTCCGCTTATGTGGGTGGAGACGTGGCCGCTGGTCCGACTGATACTGGGCTTGGCCGTCACTGCTACGGTCTTCGCGGTCGTGGCCTTTCTGTCGCGCACCGTGACGCGGCGAGACGCCGAGTTCGCTATCCAGCCGGTCCTCAGCCGTTGGCGAGCCTGGCGGGCCCGCCGCACCAATGGGCCGTAGGCGGGCAGCGGTTCACGAGGTTGTGGGGATTAGGCCAGGTGTGGGCGGGATGCCGCCAAATGGCCAGTTCGCCGGATCGTCCGTGGCGTGCCAGTTCTCTGGGAGCACCGCCTTGGTCCGTGGCCATGCCCTTCGCTAAGCGGCCGCGTCCAGGCGGGGGCTCGGCTCGAGCCGCTCAGCGCTCCGAATGCGGATCCAAATCCATGAAGTGCCTCCAGATGTTCCGCAAGATTTCAGCGGGCCTGTCGAGGGCAAGAGTCCACGCTAACCAGGCCGACTCTCCGAATCGTCGCTGTTGGATGTCCCTCTCGTATCCGAGTGAATCCATCAGTTCGCCTGTCAGATGCTCGATCACGATGAGCTGCTGACGGCTCAGCTCCTTCCGCCAGTGCGCCATTCGCTCTGTCAGCAACTCCTTGCCGATGTTCTCGTGGAATCGGCCGGCCTTGTGTCCCGGAATATATGTAGCGTCCTTGTGGCGGGCCGGGTCCAGCATCGCCTCGTCGTACTCTTCCCCGACAAACTCGCACATCTCCCCGCAGAGCCGCTCCGGCTCGAGCACAAGGTCCTCGTATTTGATTTCCATGTATCGTTGGGGTCCCATGGCGGCCCCGTCGTCCCGTCCTTGGGCCACCAGCTTGCGCCAAAGCTTGCTGGCCCCGACGGGCAGGTGGGGGTAGTAGGTCGAGCCGTCTTCGAAGGCGAACCGTCCGAGCCTGGAGCGCAGCAGCGAGGCCACCGATCCACGGCTGTCGCGAATGATGTGGATGAACCTCACATTAGGGAAAAGAGCCGCGATCTTGGGCATGTGGGCGATGAAGTTGGTGTGCTTGTCGCCCCATCGTCCGGCGGCCTTGTCGTGCCGGGCAGCGAACTCCTGGTAGATGCCGTTCAACATGTGCGCGTAGGCGGGTTCCTTAAGCTCCAGAAACCTCTGGCGCAGAGCCTGGCGGTCCAGGTTCAGTACATTGAAGTCCTTCACGGCGAAGACGTCATCGAGAAAGCGATCCACGTCTCGCGTCGAGAAGGAGGGCAGTGGCGCGTATTTGTGAAAGAGTTCATGCAGGAAACCGCATTCGTGCGGCATGATCACGTTGGGGTGGGAGTTCCATATCACCCGAAGAAGCGTGGTTCCACTACGCGGGCTGCCCACGAGAAAGATGGGACTGACCTGGTCACATGCCCTTGCGGCCGCGGGCATGACGCCGCTCCTTCGCTTGCTGAAGCTGCGGTGACATCGGTGTATCGTGGATCGCAGCCGACCACGATCAGCCGCTGCGGATCGTGCGTGGCAACACCAATCGGGCGCGATTCGAATAACACGGAGCCCTTACGCTGCAAGTTACTTACTGCGGTATCTGGCGTCAATGCCGCTCGACTTCACCGAAGGGACCGAGAGCGCCTTGGCTCAAGTCGCGTCGAGCATGCTTATTGTCCGCAGATGCTGTGCCGGGACCGGAGTCCCGCATGCAGAAGGCTCGGCCTGCGCTTACTTCGGGAGATGGTTGATCGGTCAGCCCGGCATCCGGCATCGCTCGCGTTGAACTGTTCAAGTTCAAGGGCCACACGAGCGGGCCTGCCGAGGAACAAAGGGTGCCGGCGGCCAGCAAGCCGCAACGCTGGTTGGACGATTGCCGGCGGCCGGCCAGTCCGCGTCTGTGTCTGGCTCACATCGCAGCGATCCAATAAGCCGGGCCAGCCTGCTTTGCGCTGTTGCCTGGGTGCTCATGTGCCGGTTGAGGGCGGCGTGAGTGCAGCCGGCGTGCTCTGAGATGTCCGTGCCCGAACCTCGGCCGCGCTATCGTCAGAGAATGACAGGCGGCGTATGCGCCAGAGGTCCTTCTCCCTGCGCATCTCCGCTTTGATGGTGGCGGGTGGTTCACCTGTGTCCGAGGGCACGTCGTACAGAACCACGGCGTCGATCGAGTTGGGCTGGCGATGCACCGCCATGTTTGCCAGGGCGGCGTCGTAGTCCGTGTCGAACGCCTCCTGGTAGTGAGCCAACATCGGGGCCCACATGCGGACGAGCTTGTGCACGGCAATCTCCGCGGTGGTTTCCACGGGCAGCGCACCTCGCTCCAAGACCCGCCTGTATGCGGCCAGCATCGACTCCGGGGCAGCCAGGCTCGTCTCCAGCTTCATGGCGTCGAGTTCGGCTTCTCTGTCCCTGGCTCGCGCGGCCGCAACATCTTGTCGGATCGCTTGTAGCAGCACATAGACCACGTCCTGTGGAGGAGCCTGTTCGTCGAGAACCCGCCCGAATGCTTCGACGGGCTTAAGGTCCACGGGAAACACAGCTTTCCCGACTATGCTGGGGTCCTTGCACCCGCCGGTGAGCAAGGTCGCGGCCAGCGCGAGCTGAAGGCTCGGGGCGGCGTATCGGAACCATGGGGCCATGGACATACTCCCTGCGATTCGATCTACTGGGTGGGCCGCAGTGTAGCACTTCAGGCCGGACCTTCAACCGCGGGTTTTGCGGCCGGAGGGCCGTGGGCATTCGCGGCTTGGCTGAGCCGGCGGCCGAGGACCGTCGGGCGGATTCCAGGCGTGCCCCGGGCTGGCGTTGCCATCGGCTTGCCGCTACAATCCGACCCCTTTGGCTGCCTGTTTGAGGCGGTACGCCCGGGCGCGAAGGGATCCGCAGTTCGGGCGGGACGCTGCGGTTCGTGCATCCGACGGGCCGGAATGGCGCGGTTCAATAGATGAAATTCGCATTGGTTGACCGGATAGTCTGTTGCGTTCCAGGTGAGCGTATTTCCACTGTCAAGGCGCTTAGCCTGGCGGAGGAGTACTTGGCGGACCACTTTCCAGCCTTCCCGGTATTGCCCGGCGTGCTTATGCTTGAGGCTTTGACGCAATCGGCTGGCTGGCTGGTGCGGGCCACCTACGATTTTGAGCCGGTTCTTATCGAGTTAGTCGAGGCCCGCAACATGACCTTCCTGAGCTTCGTCCGACCCGGCGAAGTGCTGGAATTGGAGGTTGTCGCCAAGCGGATGGCGCCTGAATCGAGCGATTTCGTCGGGTCCGGAAAATGCGAGGGTCGAGACGTCGTCAAGGTCCAGTTCAGCCTGAGCCATTCGACGTCGGTTGACGAAGTGCCGGTATCGGCGGAACTAATGCGAAGGCTTCGGGCCGAGGCCCATGCCCAATTCGAGTTGCTTGGAGGACCCGCCGCCACGCGGGCAGGATTTGGTAGCCGGAGCGCGGCTAAGGTGTAATCGACCGGCCGCGCCGTGGTGAGGCCTAGAGGAGGAGCAGCCCTATGCCCATGACCCGAGAGCAGATCTTCCAGACGGTCCAGGAAACGCTGGTCGATGCCCTGGGGGTGGACGAAGAAGAGGTCACCCCTGAAGCCACGCTGAAGGGAGATTTGGGTGCTGAAAGCATTGACTTTCTGGACATCGTGTTCCGGCTGGAAAAGGGCTTTAATATCAAGATCCCGCGCGGCGAGCTGTTTCCCGAAGACTTGTTGAACAACCCCGAGTACGTGGAGGGCGGGAAGTTGACGCCGGCGGGACTGACTCAGTTGAAGGCCGCCATGCCTCACGCGGACTTCAGCAAGCTCGAAGGGGACCTGGAGGTCTCGAGGATGCCTGACTTGTTCACCGTGGATACACTGGTTCGTTATGTCGATTCCAAGGTGAACGCAAGCTAATGGGCCGCCGGCATCGCCGTGCGGGCGAATGCAGCGGAGGCGGACGCTGCGGGGGACCTCCATGAGATGGATTTGGATTGACGGCTTCGAGCAGTTTGAGAGTGGCCGGCGCGCCGTGGCCGTCAAGAACATATCCCTGGCCGAAGAGCACCTGCATCACAAGTACCCCGGGCTGCCGCTCATGCCGCCTCCCCTCATGATAGAGGGCATGGCTCAGACGGCCGGCATTCTCGTCGGCGAGGCCAGGAGTTTTGCGGAGAAGGTTATCCTGGCTAAAATCCGTAAAGCGCGCTTTGAAGGGCGGGTGGTACCTGGCGACCGGCTCCGCTACGAGGCCGAGATCGAGACCATCAACGAGGCCGGTGCCGCGACGAAGGGCAAGGTGTTCTGCAACGATCGGCCCATCGGGCGGATCGACCTGTTCTTCTCGCACGTGGATCAGAACCTGAGCGGGCTGCAGTTTCCGAAGGAGAACTTCGTGTTCACCGACCAGTTCAGGGCACTGCTGGCCTCTATCCAGGGTGATCTCGAGCGACCCAAGGATCGGCCGCAGGAAGAAGAGTCTCATTCGTGAGTCGCGATCGACGCGCTGTCATTACGGGGCTGGGCATCGTCACGCCGCTGGGCCTTGGGGCCGAGGCCCTCTGGACGGGC
>CP070685.1:687982-693420 GCA_020352895.1 Phycisphaerales bacterium | reverse complement strand
GCCGAACGTACGTTCGATCGCAAGAAGGGCGACGTCAGCCCATGCTCCTTCGCCGCCCCCTTCAGCGTCTTCGGAACCACGGTCATTATGACGGGCTTCTCAGCCTCGTCAAGCCCTTTTTATGGGCGGTTTCGCTTGACAAGGGGCGAAAGACGATGCATAGTGGTCCCGAGCGTACGTCCGGTTAGATGCAGGTCTCGTGGCCAATGATCCCGAGGAGATCACAACGCGCGTTCGAAGGGGAACGGGGGTCCTCCGGGGGCAACCGAAGTGCGGACATACGGGGCAATTACGACGAGCGGTTGAACCACATCCTGGAGGCGGCGACCGGCCTGATCGCCCGGGACGGCTATGAAAAGGCGTCGATGCGGGCGGTGGCCAAGGAGGCCGGGGTGAGTCTGGCGGGGCTTTATCACTATTTTGACAGCAAGGAACGCATGTTGTTTCTCATCCAGTTTCGCACTTTCACCTCGCTGGTCAACGGCCTGCGGGAGAAACTGCACGGCGTGGAGGACCCGGTCGAGCAACTCCGGTTGTTGGTCCGCTGCCACGTTGGCTACTTCGCCGCCAACATGGCCGCCCTGAAGGTCTGTTCCCACGAGCTGGACTCTCTGTCCGGGGCGGCGTACGAGGAAGCTCGCCGGTTGCGGCGCGAGTATTACGCTCTCGCCCACGGAATCGTCGAGAAGGTCTGCGTCGCGCACGCATCCGAGAACGCGCTCGATCGGCATGTGGCCACGATGTCCCTGTTCGGCATGCTGAACTGGCTGTATCGGTGGTACGACCCGAAGCGGGGACGCTCGCCGTCATGGGTAGCCAACCAGCTCGCCGAGCAGTTCATTCACGGCCTGCTAGGGACCGCAGAGACCACGACCCGCTGAGGCGTTTTCGTGCAGCGCCGGCACGAGTAAGCTTGTGTCGGGCCGAACTTGGAGGCGGAGCGTTTCGTGAGGCCCCGTCCTGGGAGGCTCAAGCGTGTTCATACCCGAGGTTCAACTTCACGAGCCCGCAAGCCTCGATGAGGTGGGCGAGGCGATGACAGATCTGGCAGACGACGCGCGTCTGCTCGCGGGGGGCACCGACCTGCTGGTGGATCTGAAGACCGGTCGAGTGCGCGCAGGTCACCTGATTTCGCTGCATCGGATCGGCGCATTGCGTGGCGTCTCCGAGGCCAAGGGCGGGCTGCGCGTGGGCGCGCTGACGACCATCACACAACTGGACCGGTCTCGGCCGGTCGGCGAGCGTTTCCCGGCGCTGCGTGAAGCGACCAGCCGGATGGCGGCGCCGCAGATTCGCAACGCGGCCACGGTAGGCGGGAACATCGCCTGTGCGGTACCCTGCGCCGATCTTCCCCCCATTCTGACGGCGATGAAAGCCTCGGTGATTCTGTGGTCGACGAGGGGGCATCGCGAGGTGGCGCTGGAGGCTTTCTTCGCGGGCCCGCGGCAGACCGTCCGGCGCAATGACGAGGTGCTGACGGCCGTCGAGATTCCGAAGCCTTCGCCCGGGTTCGGGGCCGCCTATGCGAGATTCGCCTTGCGCGATGGAAATGCCATCGCGGTGGCGTCGGTTGCCGCCGGTCTGTGGGTTGATCGGGGCGGCGCCGTGCGAGAGGCCAGGATCGTCCTGGGCGCGGTCGCACCGGTTCCCAAACTGGTCGAGGCGGCGGGTGCCGAGCTCGTCGGCCAGGCGCCGGACGAGGACGTCTTTAGCCGGGCGGCGGACATCGCCAGGGATGCTGCCGAGCCGATCTCCGACGTGCGCGGGTCGGCCGACTTCCGCCGGGAGATCGTGGGCGTGCTGACGCGTCGGGCTTTGCGGGCAGCGTTGCGACGAGCCGAGGAGGCGAAGTGATGGCCCTGCTTCGAAAGCTGACCATCAATGGTGAGACGCACACGGTTGCCGTCGAGCCGAGCGAGACGCTGCTGGACATCCTACGAGACAAACTGCATCTGACCGGGACCAAGAAGGGTTGCAACGCGGGGGACTGTGGGGCGTGCACCGTGCTGGTGGACGGCGAGCCGCTGAACAGTTGTCTGTTGCTGGCCGCCCCCATGGAGGGCAAAGCGATCACCACGGTCGAAGGTCTGGCCAGGGATGGAGAGCTGACAGCGGTGCAGAAGGCCTTCGTGCACGAGGGCGCGATTCAATGCGGCTACTGCACGCCGGGGATGGTCATGGCGGCCACGGCCCTGTTGGAGAGGAATCCCCGCCCCACCGACGATGAGATCCGGGATGCATTGGCGGGCAACCTGTGCCGGTGTACGGGCTATGCGGGGATTCTGCGGGCCGTGCGGCGGGCCGAGGAGTACCGCGGCAAGCGCACCAATCTGGAGGGAGAGTCGGCCGGGCGTTACGCCGGACGGAGCAAGTTCGACAGCGTGGGGGTTTCGATCCCGCGTGTGGACGCGGCCGACAAGGTCACCGGGCGGGCCGTGTACACGGCGGATATTCACCTGCCGAACATGGTGCACGGCAAGATTCTGGGGTCTCCGATCGCGCACGGCCGGATCAGACGTATCGATGTGTCGAAGGCGCAGGCGCTCGAGGGCGTGCTCGCGGTCATTACGGGCGCGGATGTGACCGACACGACGTACGGCGTCTCGCCGGCGCGCTATGACGAACATGTCCTGGCCAAGGACAAGGTACGGTATGTGGGCGATGAGGTGGCGGCGGTGGCGGCCGTGGACGAGCCGACGGCGGAGAAGGCGCTATCGCTGATTGAGGTCGAATACGAGGAGCTCGCGGCCGTGTTCGATCCGATCGAGGCGGTATCGGACGGGGCGCCGCAACTGCACGACCGCTACAAGAACAACATCAACACGCACGTCGATCAGAGCTTCGGCGACGTGGAGAAGGGTTTCGCTGAGTCGCACCACGTTCGAGAGGAGACGTTCATCGGGAACCACGTTTACCAAAGCCCGCTCGAGCCGCACGCCTCGATCGCAACGTGGGATCATGACGGCACTCTCGTCCTGTACAGCTCCACGCAGGTGCCGCACTACGTGCAGTACATGATGGCCCACGTGCTGCACATACCGCTGGGCAAGGTGCGGGTGATCCGGCCGGCTGTGGGGGGAGGTTTCGGCGGCAAGGCGGAGACCACACCGCTGGACCTGTGCGCTGCCATCCTCAGCAAGAAGATCGGCCGGCCGGTCAAGATGGTCTACTCGCGCGAGGACATGTTCCACCACGGCCGAGGCCGGCATAAGCAGCACATGAAGTTCAAGCTGGGCGTCGATCGAGAGGGGAAGATCAAGGCGTTCCAGAGCGAGATCCATCTGGACGGCGGGGCATATTCATCGTTCGGGGTGGCGACGGCGTACTACGCCGGCAGCATGATGCCCACGCTGTATCATCTGCCCAACTACAAGTACGACGGGTACCGGGTGATGACCAACAAGCCGGCCTGCGGGGCGATGCGCGGGCACGGTGTGCCGCAGCCGCGATTCGCCTTCGAGTGCCTGTTGAACATGGTGGCCGAGGACCTGGGCATCGATCCGATAGAGATCCGCCGGCGCAACGCCATGACTCCCAAGACGCTGACGGTGAACGACCTGGACATCGACAGTTGCGAGTTTCCGGCCACACTGGAGGCGGTCTGCGAGAAGAGCGGCTGGAAGGACAAGTACGGGAAGCTGCCGCGGGGCAAAGGCATCGGCGTGGGCTGCGGCGGGTTTGTCTCCGGGGCGGGATACTGCATTTACCGCGGGCAGGTGCAGCTTTCGCACGAGAAACCGCGCGAGCATTTTCAGAAGAGGTCCATATTCCCGCACGCCAACGCCGTGGTGAAGATCAGCGAAGACGGCATGGCGGCGGTGCTGATGATCGGGGCCGCGGAGATCGGGCAGGGCAGTGACACGGTGTTGACGCAGATGTGCGCCGAGTCGCTGGGCATTCCCGCGTCGCGGATCCGAATCCGAAGCGAGGACAGCGACATCTCGCCGCTGGATCTGGGAGCCTATTCCTCTCGCGTGACGCTGATGGGCGGGCACGCAGTTTCGCGAGCGGGTGTGGCGGTGGTGGACAAGATGCGGCCGTACGCGGCCGGGATGCTGGGCTGCGGCGAGTCCGAGGTGGCCGCGCGCAATGCCAAGATGTTCGTGGCCGGTGATGATAAGCGCAGCGTGCCCTGGGAGGAAGTGGCCCGCAAGTACTTCAACGACAATGGGCCGCTGGTCGGCACGGGCTGCTACAAGCCTCCGGAGGGGCTTGGCGGGGATTACAAAGGGGCCACGGTGGGCACCAGCCCGGCGTACTCGTTCGGGAGTTCGGTTTGCGAGTTGTCGGTGGAGCTGGAGACCGGCAAGGTGAAGATCGAGCGGTTCACCGACTATCACGATTGTGGCACGCCGATCAACCCGCGGGCGGTTCACGGCCAGGTCGAGGGGGCCATCGTGATGGGGGCCAGCGAGACGATCATGGAGGACGTGCAGTTCGACGAGAAGGGGCAGATTCTGAACCCGAACCTGCACGGCTATCTGATGATGACGATCAAGGATGCCCCGGAAATCTTCAGCGGGATCGTCGACTCTTATGAGCCGCGCGGGCCGTTCGGGGCCAAGGAGATCGGCGAGGGCAGCACGTTGCCGGTGCTCGGGGCCGTGGCCCACGCCATCGCCAACGCCACCGGTGTGTGGATCAAGGAGCTGCCCATCACGCCGGAGAAGATTCTTAATGCCATCCGCCAGGCGAAGGCCGCGGACACCAAGAAGTAAGTGCCGATTTAGCCCGCTGGCGTAGCGCAATCTCGCAGTTTAAAACGAAGCCGCTTGCGGAGCCGATCACGGTGAACTGCGGTTGGCCAGAGGACCACCCACGAATTAGAATGAATCAAGCGCATATGCGCATGGAGGAGTGGTAATGGCTGAGGCGAAGGCGAGTGGGATCAAGAAGATCGCGGCGGCGAAGGTCATGCGGAAGCTGATGGCCGATCACTTCTACGAACTGGATCGGGCCGCCAAAGAGGGGCATCCCAAGATCGCCTGGTGCACGAGCGTGGGACCGGCCGAGCTGCTGCGGGCCATGGGATTTGTGGTGTATTTCCCGGAGAACCACGGGGCCATGCTGGGCGCCACACGCATGGCCAACGAGACGATACCGACGGCGAACGCCGCGGGGTACTCGCCGGAGATCTGTTCGTATCTGACCAGCGACATCGGCGCGTTTATGCAGGGCCGCACGCCGCTGAGCGACGCGTACGAGGGTATCGAATCGATCCCCAAACCGGACGTGCTGGTCTACAACACCAACCAGTGTCGCGAGGTGCAGGACTGGATGGCGTGGTACGGGCGACAGTGGTCCCGGCCGGTCATCGGGATCGAAACCTACCGCGGTGTGGGCGAAGTGACCGGCGTGCACGTGGACGGCATTGCCGGGCAGATACAGGCGCTGGTCGAGCCGCTCGAGGAGGTCACCGGCGAGAAGCTGGACATGGA
>CP070685.1:682435-687882 GCA_020352895.1 Phycisphaerales bacterium | reverse complement strand
CGGGTGCCGGAACGCGTTGAGCGGTCCGGGCGACGCGGCCGACAGAGTTCATTCGTGAATGGCCACGGTCTCAGCGATGCCCGTATAACGGCGGCCGCCGATGGCCACCGAGGGCAGACCCTCCGGCCAGGCGGAAATGGAGATGCCGGTCTGGTCTCTGGTGTCGTCGATCTCGAAGGTGACGCCGACGTACCACCGGGGGAACTTGCGGATGTAGGCGATCTCAAGGCCCCCGTTCTCTCCACGATCCAGATCGAACCAGTCGCGCAGGGCAATCGTGTGCTTGCGACTGATCTTGTAGTTGACGCCGGCGCCGAGCAGGTTCGATCTGATGCGGTTGATGTAACGGTACCCGACGAAGTAGCCGAAGCGCGGCGAACGCTCCACGGCCAGGGACGCGTTCCACGTGCCCACGCGGAAGTGGTCCATATCGAAGATCAAGTCCGTAAGCAGGGCGGTCGAATCGGAAATGCGCCAGATGTAGTTGGCGCTGATGTAGTTGGAGGTAATGCTGTTCTCCGGCCGGGAAGCGAACGTGCGGCCGCGGGTGAGCCAGTTCCTGTCATGCACGTTGTTGAAGAAGCCCGCCTCGATGTCGAGCGTCATCCAGTCGACCACGCGCATGTTGTCTTCCGCGCCGCGCTGGGTCTGCAACCGTTGCCGGACTCCGACCGTCACGCCGCCGAAGTCGTCGATGTCCTCGATGCCGTCGGAGAAAGGCGTCAGGTCGGCCGAGTCCTCGTTGGAATGAGCCCACCAGGCGATCACGTCCGGCTTGATGACGTGTCGCAGACCGTTGATGTCGAACAACTCCGACCGCACGTCGTCGAAGGTCCGCGACAGATACATGCTGCTGCGTACGCCGTACTGGCCGAAGAGGCGACTGACGTTGCCGCCGGCGCCGGGCTCGTCACCGTCCCAGGTGGTGCCCCGCACCACGGCGAAGGGCACGACCTTCACGGGTCCGAGCGACAGGGGCACATCGACCTCCTGGCGCGTATCGGCCCGCGCGGTCACGTCTGTGCGGGCCAGGTTGTCCGGGCGGTCGCCCTCGAAGTACCAGCGCTGGTCGGTGCGTCTTCGCACCGCCCCGAGGCGGGACTCGTTGAAGTAGCTGCCCCACTCGCCGAGGGGCTGGCCGACCCAGAAGAACGAGACCTCCGGCAGATGCTCGGTGGTCTCGATCCAGCTCAGAATCTGCCACTTGGCCAGGGCGGTCACGGCCCAGTTGTCGCGCTGTTTCTTCAGATAGATCAGGGTCTCCTGTTCCTTGTCCTCGTCGAACTCGCTTTCATAGTAGGATTCGAGGAAATTCGAGTCCGAAATGTAGGACGCTTCCAGGGTCAGCTCCCAGTCCTTGGGAAGATACTGCCGGTGGCGCCACAGAACGCGGCCGCGGTTGTCATGGGCCGGCTCGAGGTCATCGCGGAGCCCGCCGAGGTTGTCTTCACCTCGGTCACTGACGTAGTAGCTGCGGAACAGGCCGTAGTAGCTGTCGCGCTCATAATCCACATCCACGCCGGCGGCCGGGCCGCGGTCGGAGAAGTAGTCCAGCAGCAGGGTGGACTCGAAGCCGTCCGGCTGCTCCAGCCCGAGCAGGTTGGACAGGTACCATTCGGTTTCCAGGGTGGCGCCCCAGTCGTCGCGATAGCCTGCGGCAACCCGTTTGAGGACGGACTCGGACTGCTTGAAATCACCGCGGGAGTAAGGCCAGTACAGCACGGGGGTACCGTCCACTTTCAGAGTGGTGTGATAGGCCTTGTAGGTGCCGGCGATCAGCCCCATCACCTGGCCGCCGGGCTGGCCCAGCGTGCGATCGTAAAGGTAGACCTTGTCCGCTCCCACCGCGTAATGAGGCGTGCGGAACTCGCTGGTGCTGATCACGGCGTCGCGGGCCAGGTACTCGCGGCTGGATAGCTGGCGGACCTGCTCGGCGCGCACATAGATGGGCAGATTGCGCTCGGGAACCGGCGATCGCATCACGGCGTCGAGAATCAGGGCCCGGTCGTTCTGAAAGTCGTAGAACAGGCGGCTGGCCCGCACCGTCCGCTCACCGCGCGAGAGCACCACGTCACCCTCGAGGTACACGCCGGACAGGACTTCGCCGGCCGCGCCCATGTCCATCATGGCAGGGGAAGCGAGCAACTCCTGAACCGCGGCCGCCTCTTCCTCCTCGGTCAGGGCCCGCTCCAGTTCGTCTTCAGAGGGTTCCTCCTCTTCCAGCCCACGGCGGATCTGCCCTTGTACCGCCTGCTCCAGCAAGTACAGAACGGCGTTCTCCGCGCGAATCTCCAGGAACTCCTCGCTGCGCCCGGTGCCACGGGCGATATAGACGCCGCCGCCGGCCACAAGCAGGCGTTCCTGGTCGTCGCGGACATGGGTCTCCATGGTTCGGCCCAGGCGGATCATCACCGGGTGGGCGGTAGGGGGCGGCGCGCCCTCCTCCTCGGCCGGGCGCCGAATCTCCATGGGCGATTCCTTGGCATACAGCGGCGTCCGGAAGGGGCTGAAATCCTCGCGAACCCGCGCGGCTCTCAGGTACAGGGCCGAATCCTCCGAGGGTGCCTCCGTCTTGGCATCGTAGTTCGCGCTGACTGTGCCGAAGCTCTGAAGCGTCACGAACAGCAGCGGGGCCGTGGTCACCGCGCCACCGGGCTCGACGACCCTCGCGTCTCGCCAGAGAAACACCTCAAACTGCTGGTAGGGTGTGCCCTCGTAGTCGCCGCTGCGCATCCAGACGACGGCGTCCTGGCTGCTCATGCGGCGCGGCCCCATGTGCAGCGTGAAGTCACCGTAGTACTGGATGACATCGGTCCCGTCGGACAGTCGCCAGATATGGGCCAGTTTGCCGAACAGTTCGACGTCGAACTCGCTAATCGCGGGTGTGCTCAGCGGCTGGGTAGCCCGATCATCCAGGGGAGGCAGGTCCTGGCCGGCGGCGGGCTGGCCCACGAAGGACCAGGCCGTCCCCAGAGCCGAGAGCATGAGCAGAGAACGAGCTGGGTTCACGCAAAAACCGCTTGTTTGAGCTTGGCCGCGCCGGACGAAGACCGCGTACGAGCGGCGATTCTAGCCCTGGCCTCGACAGGCTGTCAAACGGCGGGGGCTCGCGGAAATGGACCGCGGCCGCCACGTTGTGCAGTGCAACATGAGAGGCGCTGCGGCGAGGTGCGCAGCACTGCTGGAGAAGCCTTCGCTACTTGAGCGCCTCGCGGGTGGTATCAGTCAGGGCGGATTACGCGGTACGCCGACATCTCCGGCGTGCGTTTCATGTAGACTCGGACTTCATCGCCGTCGGCGAGCGACCGGCGCACGGCGCGTCGGAACTGCGTGGCGCTGAAGACTTCGTCGCGCTGCACTTCCACGATCAGGTCGCCGACGCGCAGGAGCGCAGCCTCGGCCGGGCCGTCCGGCTCGACCTCGATCACGACCACACCACGGGGCTCGTCCTGCCAGCCGTGGCGCCCGGCCAGATGGCTGTCGAGAGTGGCCACAATCATGCCGAGTTCGGGAATCTCGACACCGGCGATCTCGGTGTCGTCCTCATCCGCTTCGGGCATGCGTGAGGGGACAAATCGCTGGCGAGTGCTGAATCCTTCGGGCTGCTTGCCGACGCGGACGCGGAGGGTCTGCAGGCGTTCGTCGCGCCATACTTCCATTTCCACGGTGGTGCCGGGCCTCGTCGCGGCAACGGTTTCCTGAAGATCGGCGGCCCAGCCCATCTGCCGACCGTCTATGCCGACGATGATGTCGCCGCGCCTGAGGCCGGCCCGATCCGCCGGTCCACCCGACAGAGGCTCCTGGTCGATCAGTACGCCGTAGGGCTCGGGCCAACCGAACGACTCGGCCACCTCGCGCTCGTCCCGGACGCCGCGGATGACGACGCCGAGGTACCCGCGCTCGATCTCCTCGCCGGCGAGCATATAGGGCAGAACAGCCTTGATCTGCCGGGCGGGAATGGCGAAGCCGATGCCGTTGTCCATGCCGGTCCGGGTGGCGATGGCGGTGTTCATGCCCACCACCTCCCCGCGGAGATTGATGAGCGGACCGCCGCTGTTGCCCGGGTTGATGGCGGCATCCGTCTGGATGAAGTTGGAGTACTCCAGGATAGCCTGGTCACGGCCCTTGGCCGATACGATTCCGTGGCTGACGGACTGGCGGTATCCCAGAGGGCTGCCAATGGCCAGAACGAAGTCCCCAACCTCGACCTCATCGCTGTTGCCGAACACAACCTGGTGCAATCGATCCGCGTCGATCCGCAGCAGGGCCAGGTCTGTCTTGGTGTCCACGGTGATGACCTCGGCGTCGCGACGCCGCCCGTCTGAGAGCGTAACCGCGATCTCGTCGGCGCCTTCGATCACGTGGTTGTTGGTCAGAATGAATCCGCCTTGGGCGTCGACGACCATGCCCGAGCCTCTCCCGAATTCCGTGTTCAGGTCGTCCAGGTCCCCCTCGTCGAGTTGGTCTCCGAGCTGCTCCTCCAGATGACGGCGGAGCGATTCGGGCAGGTTCTCGATGCGTTCCCTGAAGGAACTTACGCTTCTCGTATCGATGTTGACCACGGCCGGTCGGACGTGGCCGGCCGCCATGCGGAAGGCCCGGGACAAGTCCCGCAGCGCGCCGCTGAATTCATCCGAAACGGGGGCGTTGGCGATCTCCTCCCGTTCGGCCTGAAGCCGGCCCTTCTCGGCGGCGTACGTGAAACGGGACAACACCGTCGGCTGGACGATCCCCGCGACGGCGATAAGCAGGACGATCAAAACGATGAAAAGCGGCCAGATGCGGTAATGAGACTCCATGACTGGTCCTTTCGGCTTGTGCACTCCTCAGCCCCATCGGCGGCGCCGCCCCGAGCTGACACCCGGGCCGGCTCAGGGACCCCCGACCAAACCCCCGCGGACGCGAAACCCTCTCTACAGGCGGCACGATTGACCAGAGTCCGGGCGGACCCGTTCAGCGTGCGGGGCAATATCTATTTTAGCAGCGTGGGAAGCCCTTGCCGTGCCACGCCCGCCGTTGGACGCGGAGCGCCCGCCTGGATGCCGTCTCCGCCCCTTGATACGATTCTCCCCATGGCCGGTTTCGGTTTCCAGGTTCTGGCCCGGAACGACGTTGATTCAGCCCGATTGTCCTGCCTGACGACCCCCCACGGCGTCGTGGACTGCCCGGCCTTCATGCCGGTAGGGACGCGTGGCAGCATCAAAGGGGTGACGATCCAACACCTCGAGGGGACCGGGACGCAAATCATCCTGGCCAACACGTATCATCTCAGGATCAGGCCAGGGCCCGAGGTGGTCCAAGCACTTGGTGGCTTGCACAAGTTCATGGGGTGGAGTCGCCCTATATTAACAGATAGTGGCGGTTTTCAGATTTTCTCTCTCGCCGATTTGGCCCATATTGATGACAACGGGGTCTCTTTCAAGTCCCATATCGATGGTTCCAGCCTT
>CP070685.1:676800-682335 GCA_020352895.1 Phycisphaerales bacterium | reverse complement strand
CGGTCGCTGGAGCGCAGCGGGGCGTGGTGCCAGGGGGCCAGCCCGATGCGATAAGTGGCCGTGCTGCCCGGCGTGAAGCTGTAGAAGACGTCCGGGCCGTCCATATAGGAATTGATGGACGGGAGGGCGCCGCCGCTGTCGTTGATGTCGTTCGCGGCCAGCACCGACGTTCCATAAACGATGATGGGGGTAGCCGGGCCGATGACCTCCGGTGCCAGCGGGCTGTCGTTGGCCGGCGCCGGTGGCAGGGCCAGGGCGGCGGGGACGAGGAGGCCGAAAGCCGCCAGGGCCACCACCGCGCGCGGAGCCAAGTTTGTCGTGACTGTCTTCATGGTCATTCTCCTTGCAAATGGGTTACGTCGTGATCGCCGTAAAGACTGGAAAGACTTCGCATCGATTCGTGCACCCGTGCAGGCACAGTCTCTCGAAGGCAGCAACGACGAGGGGACGGAAGCGTTAGAGGCTGAAGTGCAGCGGCCGACCGGACGGGACGCACACCCACATGCCCTTGTTCCCCGCTCAAGCCGTTATGGAAAGGCCAACCCGAGCCTCGCGTCGCGCCGGGCACCGTGGGCTCGATCCGAGTTGTGCCTTCCGCCTCCTACACTGTCCTTGGTCGGGCTAGCTCAGGCCCGATCGAAGGCTGCGTGAACCCCCGTTGAGGCCCGATACGATACGCTAGGACGGGCTTCGTTGTCAATTCTGAAATCGCCGAAGGATGCGGTCCACGGGGCCCGGATGTTGTTGCCGGCGCCAGGAATCCTGCCGTGCTTCAAAGGCGTGGCGGCGGCAACAGGGTACTCGGATCACACATCGCCGAGTGCTTGGAACACCATCGCGTATTCGTGCAAAAGCCATGGTGCCAATGAGTTGGGTTCCCGAGGGGGCGAGGCGTCACGCGGGGCTGCCCAGCGGCGCTGGTATTGCAGGTGCAGGAGCGGTGGATTCGCGGTCAGGAGGGTCGGGTTGGATGTGCGCCGGGCCCGCCGACCGGGACGGATGCACTTGTATAAACTGGTTCCCATTGGCTAGACTACAGTCCATCGGGCGGGGAAGGAGCGCTGTTCTCCCTGCCCGGGGGGCGCGGCCGAAGCGTTGTGGTGATACTGCGAGCAGAGCCGTCAGGTGCTAACCCGCCTGCCATTTTTTCGGAGAAAAGACATGGTTTGCGCGCCGTATTTGGCCCCATGGAGGGTTGTGTTGGTAGGTCTGGTCGCTGTCAGCATGCTGGTCTGTGTAGCGGCCGGGCAAGAGGAGATGCCTGCAGATCGGTCGTCGTATTTCTACGATAGCGCCGGTCGGGTACCCGTCGCGGCGTCGGACAGCGAATTCCTGGTGAAGATGAGGGCGGCGCGTCCTCGTGGAGAGGCGTTGCGTCCGGAGGTTCTTGGGGCGCGGGTGACGCCGGCCGGATTTCCGGCAGCGGCCGTGCGGCTGGAGGACGCCATGGAGCGCAGGGGCCTGCACGTGGTGCGCGGTCCGGAAGCAGCACGGGCAGGAGAACTGGCTGGCGTGGAGTATGCGCTGCCGGTGCTGTATCGACCGGGTTGCGAGGTGCCCATCTACCAGACGAGCCGGGTGATCGCGCGGTTCCAGGACGGTGTGAGCGAGGAGCAGATCCGGGCGTGGGCGGAGGCGCACGGTTGTGACGTGGAGCGCCGTACCCGCGGTAAGAACCGCTACCTGTTGTTGGTGCGTGACGTGCGGGTGACGAGCCCGCTGGTGGTGGCCAACACGCTGCACGAGAGCAAGCGGTTGGTCGAGTACGCTCATCCCGACTTCATATTGCCGAAGGTGGCTTACACGCCGCCGGTGATCGACGACCCGTACTACCTCAGCCATCAGTGGCACCTGGACGGGGACGTGAGCAAGGGGGCCCAGCCGAACACAGATGTCAATGTGGAGACGGCCTGGGACACGGACAATGGTCCGAACGCACAGGGGTCGCCGACGGTGCGGGTGTCGATTATGGACGAGTGCGTGGAGAAGTTCCATCCGGACCTGTATCCGAACTGGGCCGCGGGGATCGATCTGGACTACATCCCGCCGGACGACGACCCGAGCCCGGATAGCGGCGAGCGGCACGGCACGTCCTGCGCGGGTCTGGCTGTTGCCAAGGGGAACACGATCGGCGTTCGCGGGGCGGCCCCGGATTGCGGGCTGATTGGAGTGAAGTTCTTCGGGGGGACGACGGTCGAGACGGCCGAGGGCTTCTATTTCAGCATGGATCCGGACGACGACGGCGACCACAGCGACGGCGCGGCGATCATGAGCAACAGTTGGGGCTACGTGGACGGGACGCTGCTGCCACCAGACGTGGTGAACGCGATCAACTCCGTGGCAATCAACGGTCGGAACGGGCTTGGCTGTCTGGTGCTGTTCGCGGCGGCGAACAACGATCACACGGTCAATGGCGTCAGTGCGCTGGCCCAACTGCCTACGGTCATGGCGATCGGCGGGACCAACAGCAACGGTGAGCACACCGAGTTCTCCGACGTGGGTCCGGAGGTGGCCATCGCCACGCCGACCAACGACCGGGGCGACGACGGCGTGCGGCTGCCCTGGCTGGACATCACCACGACGGACAACACCGGGACGAGCGGATACGGCGGGCTGGATGATCCGGATTACACGAATCAGTTCGGCGGGACCAGCGCGGCCACCCCGCTGGCGGGCGGGGTACTGGCGCTGATCTTCTCGCAGGATGAGACCATGACGGCGGCGCAGGCACGAGCGATACTGCAGCACACGGCCGTACGCATCGACGAGCCCTACGGGCGGTTCGATCCGGTGACGGGTCACAGCCACCGGCTGGGGTTCGGTCGGGCGGACGCGGGGGCAGCCGTCGTCGCGGCGCACGCGGGGATGCGCTGGCCGGACCGGATCAAGACGTTGAACGTGGCGGGGACCGGTGATGACATCACGCTGACATGGACCGCTTTGGTGGACGACTACGCCGGGAGCCTTCTGGTCCGGTCCAGCACACCGTTCGGATGGATGCCGACGGACGGAGTGACCTACAACGTGTCCGACGAGGTGACTCCGGGCGTGACGGTGATCTACAAGGGAGCTGCAGGGCTGTATGTGGACGTCGGAGCGAACGAAGGCGGGTTCTTCTATGCGGTGTATCCGTATAGCGCGTCGAGTCTGTATGGTTTCGGAGCCAAAGCCCACCTGATTCGCAACGGCGTGACCGTGCTGTACGACGGCTGCGAGGCGGCCGACCCCGGCTGGACGCACGGCGGCGCGGGTGACGAATGGGAACGGGGCATCCCGACGTCGGCCAACTCGATCTTCGGCCAGGTCGTGACCGGAAGCGGGCCGATGGCAGGGACTCGCGGCACGCGGGCGATCGGGGGGGATCGGTGCTGGGGCACGGACATGGTCTCGACCTACAACGCGCAGGCCGACGCATGGTTGCAGACGCCGCTGCTGAATCTGGCTGGAGTCACCGCGCCGGTGTTCCTCGAGTACTACGACTGGTGTTTGCTGGAGACGTTCTACGACACGTGTACGGTAGAGGTGGTCGATCCGAACGGTAACTTCCTGGGGTACGTGGATGCGGACACCGGTGGCGACTATGACTGGACGCAGCGGGTGTATGACCTGACCCCGTACGCGGGGCAGGCGTTTAAGGTGCGATGGCGCATTCAGTCGGATGAGCTCCTGCAGCGTGACGGGTGGTTCCTGGACGAGGTGCGCGTCAGCGTGGCGGCGGACGTGGGACTGCCCCCGACGGCCGAGGATGTATATGCCGAGACGCCGGAGGACACGCCCTTGTCTATCGGATTAGTGGGCGCCGACCCGAACCCGGGGACGGTACTGGACTTCGTGATCACGACGTTGCCGGCGCACGGGACCCTGCAAGACCCGAACGGTGGTGACATTCTTTCCGCGCCATACACGCTGCTGTTGAGCGGGAGCTACGTGGACTACGTTCCGGCCCCCGCGTACCAGGGTCCAGACTCGTTTTCCTACAAGACGAATGATGGGGCGCTGGACTCGAACACGGCCGCGGTGACGCTGGCGGTGGGGACGCCGGCGCTGTTTGACGAACACACGCTGGACAGCGACCCGGGGTGGCTGACCGAGGGCGACTGGGCCTACGGCGTACCGCAGGGCTCGGGCGGCGACCCGATCTCAGGGTACACGGGGCCGAACGTCTACGGCTACAACCTGGAGGGAATGTATCCGTCCTCTCTGCCGGCGACGTACCTGACCATGCCGCCGGTGAACTGCACGGGGCTGACGCGGGTGACCCTGGATTTCGCCCGGTGGCTGGGAGTAGAGGCCAACCGGTATGACGGGGCGAGCGTCGAGGTGTCCACGGACGGCCGGGCGTGGAGCACGGTGTGGCGCAACGGGACCGAGGACCTGCAAGAGACGGACTGGAGTCTGCAATCATACAACCTGTCCCAGTGGGCGGATGACGAGCCGTTCGTACAGATTCGCTGGACCATGGGCCCGACGGACAGCAACACGGAATACAGCGGATGGAACCTCGACGACATTCGGTTGCTGGCCATCGGGACGCCATCGCCGAACCAGCCGCCCTGGGCCCAGAACCTGAGTACGTCCACAGCCACGGGATACTCGGTGGACCTGACGCTGGAGGCGACGGATGCCAACGATGATCCGCTTGAGTTCGTCATCGTGCAGTTGCCCGAGAATGGAACGCTGATCGACCCGGCCGCCGGGCCCATCGCAACTACGCCCTACACTCTGGCGGCTGGCGGGAACGTGGTCACCTACAGCCCGGACGGTGCCTTCGCCGGCTTGGACGTCTTCCAGTATCAGGCGGACGACGGGCTGCTGGCCTCCAACGTGGCAGACGCCTCGGTGGAGGTGCTGTACGCGGCCGTGTTCCCCTATGTGAACGACTTTGAGGCGGGCCCGCCGCTCGACGGGCACTGGACCACCCGGTCCACCGGGGCGGGACGCATCAGCGTCACCGGCGACTACGAGCCGCAGGGGCTGTACCACCTGATCATGGATTCCGGCCACGAGGGCACCTACAGCCTCAACGAGCTGACCCTGGCAGTGGATCTGCTGGGCCAGAGCATGGTGCTGCTCCGCTATGACTGGAAGGACTTTAGTGAAGAGGCTCACGCGCTGCCTGACAGTTGGACAGGGTCGGCCTATGGAGACGGCGTAGCCATCAGTGCCGACGGCGTGACCTGGCACAAGATCGCGGACCTGTTCGACCCGGCCGCGGCACGGTCGGAAACGTACCAGGAGGTGCTGATCGAGCTGGACCAGGCGGCGGCCGACGCGGGGATCGCATACAACCGGGCGTTCCGCATCCGGTTCCAGCAGTACGACAACTATCCGGCGGCCTCGGACGGGATCGCCATCGACAACGTGCGTGTGGTGCAGGGCACGCCCGATCCGCTGATCACGACCGCGTCGCTGCCGGTCGCGAGGCTGGGTGAGCAGTACGGGCCGGTGCAGGTGGAGGCATCCGGCGGGGATCATCCACTTGTCTGGTCCACTCCCATCGTATACAGCGAGGATGATCTTGGGACGAGCCAGTTT
>CP070685.1:671163-676700 GCA_020352895.1 Phycisphaerales bacterium | reverse complement strand
GCCACGCGTGAGACGAGCCAGCCTGGCCATCGCTGCGATCCTGTTGTTCGTGGGCAACTTCAACTACTCCTATCGCACCGAGTGTCTGCTCATCGACCCTCCTCGCTTCACCGCGGAGAACGAGGACAACGTCCGTCGCGCACTGGCCATTAAGGAGCTTACCGACCCCGACACCACCATCGCCGCCTCCTGGGCCGGCGCTCCTCCCTATTTTGCCGACCGCAAAGGCGTGGACCTGCTCGGAAAGAGCGACCCCGTCATCGCCCGGCTCCCCGCCGACCCGAGCCGCCACATCCCCGGCCACACAAAATGGGACCTGACCCATTCGCTCGACGCGCTCAAACCCGACGTCATCGCCGCCGAGTACCTCGACATCTTCGTGGACCAACCATCTTTCGCCGTCTACAGCCGCTTCTTCGTTGACTTCGCCGGCCAAGAAACCTCGTTCTTCGTGCGCTTCGACACGGACAAGGTGCAAACCCACCGCATGCGCCGCGTGTCCACCATCAGTCCACGCCCTTCACCATAGTTGCCCCCCCCTGCCCGCATGGTTATCCTCCGATCTCGTAACCGTACCGATCCGTTGGCTCCTCCGGCGCGAAACCGACAAGCTTCATGGTTACAACCCGTATCCTCTTCGGCACCCTCATGACGCTCATCGCCTTCGGCGTCATCGCCCTCGACGCCCACTTCGCCCACGGGTGGCACAGTGTCCAGGACTCTCCCATTTGGCAGCGGCTGTTGAACCGAGGGGGCCTCAGCGCGCTCCTGGTTCTCGTGCTTACCGTTGCCGCCGTCATCGAGTTCAATAGGCTGCTCGAACGGGGCGGACTGCACCCTCTGCGGGCTTGGACAGCCACGCTCAGCGCGGCCCTGGTACTGACACCTTGGCTCACCGCCGTCTTCTCCGAACGCGCTGCGGCACTGCTGGACCTGCGAATCACCATGGTCATCCTCGTCGCGGGTCTGGTCGGCTCGGCGATCGTGCTTATTGCCCGCCGCCAGCCGGCAAACGGTCTGCTTGGGCTCGGTACCGCCATGCTGGCCGTGATCTACGTCGGCCTCTTGATGAGCTTCGCCGTCCGGCTTCGCGTCTCTCACCCCGGACCGCCAGGCGCTTGGGTGGCGCTCCTCTGGGCCGCCGTGGTCAAGTTCACCGACGTTGGGGCCTTCTTCACCGGCCTCACCATTGGGCGGACGCCACTGATCCCCAGCATCAGCCCTAACAAAACCGTACAGGGGTTTCTGGGTGGTATCATTACGGGCGTTATTATCGGACTATTGATCTACCTCGTCCTGCCCCCCGTCAGACCATGCTTCGCTCTGACCAGACCACCGCATATCTATCTACTTGTATTCGCTATAGTTATGTCTGTAGCAGGCCAGCTCGGCGACCTCGTCGAGTCCCTCTTCAAGCGAAGCGTCCAGGCTAAGGATTCCGGCGCAGTTATCCCGGAGTTCGGCGGCATCCTCGATGTCATCGACGCCCTGCTCTTGACCGCCCCGATAGCCTGGCTCATGTTGTCCCCCTGGCCGACCGGAGCCTAAAATACGCTGGGACCGTGGGCTGCCAGGGGCCCTGGTCGCCTTTCTGGAGGACCACAGAGCCGTTGGAACTGACCCTCACCCTCGAAGATGCCTCCACCCGCGGTGCCCTGTTCGGGGCCGGGGACTGCAACCTCAAATTGATCCGAGCGGCCCTGGGCGTGCAGATCTCAGCTCGGGACTCGCTGATCAAAGTTGTAGGCAGCTCATCCGCCGTGAACAAGGCCGCCCAGGTCATCCGGCGCCTCCAGAACTCCATCCGCCAGGGCCGGCCCGTCACCAAAGAACTGGTTTCGAACGCAATCGCCGTCTGCGCTGCCGCCGAGGCCCAGGGCCTCGACAGCATGGAGACCATCGAGGTCTATGCCCACGAGAATCTCGTAATCCCCAAGACTGACGGCCAGCGCCGATACGTCGAGGCCATGGCCTCCCACGACCTGACCTTCTGCCTCGGGCCGGCCGGAACCGGCAAGACCTATCTGGCCGTCGCCGTGGCTGTCTCCTTGCTCAAGCGTGGTGCCCTCAAACGCATCATCCTGGTCCGACCCGCCGTCGAAGCCGGAGAGAAACTGGGCTACCTCCCCGGCGACATGCAGGCCAAGGTCAATCCATACCTGCGGCCCATCTTCGACGCCATGCACGACATGATGAGCTTCGAGCAACTCAAGCGATTCATGCAAAACGACGTGGTCGAAGTCGTGCCCCTGGCCTTCATGCGCGGCCGCACCCTGAACAACGCGGCCGTGATCCTCGACGAAGCCCAGAACACCACCGTCCAGCAGATGCTGATGTTCCTCACCCGCCTCGGGCACCACAGCAAGATGATCGTCACCGGCGACGACTCCCAGGTGGACCTCGAATCCGGCCGCAGCGGCCTCGTCGATGCGGAATACCGCCTGAGCAGCATCAAGGGCATTGCCATCGTCCGTCTGTACGAGACCGACATCGTCAGGCATAAGCTGGTCCAGAAAATCGTAAGCGCCTACGACAAGAACTCCTCGCCCGCCGATTCCCGCTCTTGGGCCCGCAAGCCCCCGTATTCCCGGACGCGACCCGAGGGGGTGGACCCGAATGAGCCTTCGGCCGATGATGTTTCCGACCGACCGGATAACCGGGAACCCGGCCCCTGAGAGTCCGCTGAGTGACCAAACTAGCCTCCAAGTCGAAACCCAGACGAGCTGACGTGTCTCGGCAGATCGCCGAACAGCGCGTGGCTCCGTGGAAACGCTTCCGCGAAACCGGCGGCCGTGCGCCCACTCTCCTCGGCCTCCTCTTCGTCATCCTCCTCTTCGTGGTCTCCCGGATCGGCGGTGGACAGATCATCCCCCACCGCGTAGGCCAACGCATCGAGCGCGACATCCCCGCCCGCGTCTCCTTCCAACTGACCAACCCCGGCGAAACGGAACGTCGCCGGGAGAACGCCCGCCGCAACAGCCCCAACATCTACGTGCTCAACACCGCCCTGCTGGACGGCATCCGCAGCCAACTGAATCAACTGCTCACCATCGCCAAGGAGAACATCGACAGCTACGACGCCTTCACCGCCGCCGCGGCCCGCGCCGGCTTCGTCCCCAACGACGCCGTCTTTGAGGAGCTCAAGGCCCAGGTAGCCGAAAGCAGCGAGTACGCCCGCTGGGTCGACTCCCTGCTGCTTAGTCTTTCTCACCAGTACGTCGTCAGCACTGTCGAACGAACCGCCCCCAGCGCTATCCTCCGCGATCCCCAAGGCCGCGAACGCCCCGTGGACTTCAGTATCCTTCAGCCCGCCACCAACACCCGCTACGTCGAACAGATGGCGTCAGACCTGGTTTGGCAATTCCCCGAAGTCCTCCGGCCCATCGTCACCAACATCATCGTGCGCTCCATCCAGGTGGACCCGGCCAACCGGCAGTTCGAACCCATACACGCATACGACGCCAACCTGACCCGCCAGGAAATCGAACGACGCGTCGCCACCGTGCCGGAAGTCACGATTCCATACGAAGCAAACCAGTCCCTGGTCCGAGCCGGTCGTCTCACGGAGAATGACGTCCAACTCCTCAACCAGGAACGCCAACACTACCTGCAACAACTGACCAGTGATCCGGTTCTCCGTCGCGAGTACCTGCTCGCCGGCCTCGGCACCTTCACCGTGCTACTGACCATCGTCCTGGGCCTCGGCATCTACACCCTGTACTACGAGCCCCGCGTGATTCGGAAGTTCAGCCGCTGCTTCGGCTTGGCCGCCCTGCTGCTGGTGATGCTCCTGGCCGCACGCATCTTGACCGTCCGCGGCTGGAGCGAGTTCGTCGTGACCACCGTGGCAATGAGCGCCGCCCTAGTCACCATTCTCTTTGGCCAGCGTTATGCCCTCGGCGTAACCGGCGCACAGGCCCTGCTCACCAGCGTGATCACGGACGGCCAATTGGGCAGCATGATGGTGATGCTCGCCACGGGATGGTTCTGCGTCTTCCTGCTCGGCGAAATCCGCACCCGCAGCAAGCTGATCTCAGCGGGAGTGGCCGCCGCCCTCCTGGCCTTCCTCCTGACCGTTGGCGTCGGGCTCATCGACGGACAGGACCTACGCGAGTATCTCCTGCCCCGAGCCGTGCTCACAGGTGCCGGCGTCCTGCTCGTTGGCTTCATCGTCCAGGGTGTTCTTCCGGCCATCGAGAAAGTCTTCGGCGTGGCCACCAGCATGACCCTGCTGGAATGGTGCGATGCCAGCAAGCCTCTCCTGCGACGCGTGGCCCAGGAAGCACCCGGAACCTACAGTCACAGCCTGCTGCTCAGCAGCCTGGCTGAAAGCGCCGCCGAGGCCATCGGTGCCAACGGACTCCTGGCCCGCGTCGGGGCCCTCTACCACGACATCGGGAAGATACATAAGCCCGACTACTTCACCGAGAACCAGCAGGCCCGCATCAACCGCCACGACAAGCTCTCCCCCACCATGAGCCTGATGATCATCCGCGGCCACGTCAAAGACGGCGTCGAAATCGCTCGACAGTACGGCTTGCCCCGCGTGCTGTACCCCTTCATCCTCGAGCACCACGGGACCACCCTGGTCAAGTATTTCCTCCGCGTGGCCAGCGAACAGCAATCCAGCAAAGCTGTCGGACGCCATGACCGCGAGATCTCAGAGAGCGAGTTTCGCTATCCCGGCCCCAAGCCGCGATCCCGCGAGTCGGCCATCCTCATGATGTGCGACGGTGCCGAAGGCGCCGTCCGTTCCCTGAGCGAACCCAGCGCCGCCCGCATCGAAAGCGTCGTGCACAAGATCGTCATGGACCGCCTCACCGACGGTCAGTTCGACGACTGCGGCATCACCATGAGCGAGATCCACCGCGTCGAGGACGCCCTGGTCAAGGCCTTGCGCGGCCTGCACCACGGCCGCATTGCCTATCCCAAAGAGGCTGAGCCCGTCGCTCCAGCTCAGCCGGAAGATCAGGACGAAACCGAAGCGCTACGAACCCGGGCCCAGGCCGACCAGGAAAAGGAGGTCGCCCCGCAGGCTCCGGACGATCGGCAGAGCAGGTCCGAGCAGACCCCCGCGCCGGCCACGGACCAGCCCGGCTCCATACAGGAACCGAAGGACGCACCCACCGAACCGGCTCCGGCCAAGACCGATTGAAGTGAGGTCTCGCCACACGTTGGAAGACGAAGACTACCACATAGAGATCCACATCGAACCGAACACCCCTCCAATCGACGCCGAACCTCTTCGGCACGCGGTGCGCACGGCCTTGAGACAGCACCGCGTATCAGCCTGCCGACTCAGTCTGGCCGTCGTGGACGACGCCCGGATCGCCGCCCTGAACGCAGATTACCGTGGACACACCGGTCCTACCGACTGCCTCGCGTTCGATCTGAGCGACGACCACCAAACCGATGACGTTGAGGGCGAGATTGTGGTATCCTGGGAAACCGCCCGGCGCGAGGCCGCGGCCCGCAAACTCAGCTTTCAGGCGGAACTGACCCTGTACGTGATCCACGGCCTCCTGCACCTGCTCGGC
>CP070685.1:665485-671063 GCA_020352895.1 Phycisphaerales bacterium | reverse complement strand
GACTCTGCCGTCGGGGGACCATGCGGGCGAATAGCTAGCCCCGACGCCGTCGGTGACGCGAAGGCGGCCGCGCCCCTCCCGGTCAACGACCCATATCTCGCTGTTCTGGCTGCGCGGGCGGCCTTCGCCCGAGAGCACCCCGCCTCCAAGTTCCACGGTGCAGTAGGCCACGTGGTTGCCGTCCGGTGACCAGGAGGGAAGGATCATGCCGGCCGCCTCGCTGGCGATCAGTTCGGTTGCGTAAGTCGGTTCTCCGTCGATCAGTTGCATCATCCAGATGGAGAAGAGGGGCTCCCCCCTGCGACGTGGTCGCTGAAAGATGAGGGTGTCGTTGACGGGCGACCAGCGAGGATACATTCCATACCCGATGAACTTGGCCGGGCTCTCCTTGTCCAGGTTGATGACCCAAAGCTCCCATTCCCCGGATTTGGGGTTCTGGCGGCAATGAGCCAGTCGCCCGCCGTCGGGCGCCCAAGTGGGATAGAGGTCGGTTGCGGGGGAGTGAGTAATCTGGCTCACGCGCTGGTCTTCGAGATTCAGAATCCAGATGTCCCAGTTGCCCGATCGATTGCTCGCAAAGGCGATCTGCTTGCCGTCGGGGCTGAATGTCGGGTTGATGTCGGCGGCGGGATCGGCGGTCAACTGGGTGACGGTAGCACCGCTCACGGCCTTCATGTAGAGGTCCGGGAGGAGTGAGTGCCGCGTGGAGGCAAAGACGATCCGCTCCCCGGCAGGATCCACGTTCGGGTCGAAGTCCGCCCCTTCGGCGATCCAGGTATGTTGAATCTGTGGTGTGGGCGCAAAGGAGTCAGGATTGACATCGATCACGGGTCGCATGGAGCCAAAGAGGACGACTTCATCTCGATAGACGGAAGGCGGGGGCTGGGGCTCTTCGACGACCTGCTGGTCAGCAGGTTCGGGCTGGGGCTGCCAGGTGGCACAACCGCCGAGCGGAATGGCCATGCTCAGGGCGAGCACGCCTAGGATGGGCCGATCGAGAGTCGCCGCTGTCGCCTTCCTCATTTGCACCTGCCACATGGTTCCGGGCCTCTTGTGGATGTTGGAGGAGTAACTGGTCCCCGACGTATGCCGAGCACCGGTTTATCGGCGATCACTCACGGCCGCCAAACCTAATGGACGGCGAAAATCCGCAGGCCCGGTGTCCGATAACCTCAGCTAGTTGATTATCGGTCATGGGGGACCGGCGTCTTTGCGTTTTGTCCGCCCAGAGTGAGCCCTGGAGCATATTTCGGGCGGGAGCCGGCGGCAGGCCGGGCGGTGCGCCGGCCGGCGGTGTCCCAGGTGAAGGGCGGGCAGATGGGCCATTGGCGAGCATCGGCGTCACGGGTATGCTGCGGCGATAAGGAGGTTCACGTGGGAATCCTGTATGACAAGGTCCAGATCGAGGCGGCCCTCGCGACTCTGGCCGCGGAGATCGGAGAGAGCATCCCGGCAAACGGGCAGGTGGCGGTGGTGGGCATTCGGGCCCGAGGGGAGATTCTGGCCCAACGACTGATCAAGCTGCTGGCGCCCTACCAGCCGGATGGGATTCCCCACGGCGTGCTGGACATCACGCTCTACCGGGACGACTTGGCCGAGAAGGGCCCGGCGGCGGTAGTGCGCGAGACTCAGATCGGGTTCCCGGTGACGGGCAAATACGTCATATTGGTGGACGACGTGATTTACACCGGTCGGTCGGTGAGGGCTGCCCTGACGGCGCTGGTAGAGTTCGGGCGCGCGATGGCCACTCGGCTGGTGGTCCTGGTGGACCGGCCGGCCCGAGAGTTGCCCATTCAGCCGGATTTCCATGCGTGGAGGACGCGCCCGGAGGACGGCGCGGTCGTTGTGAAGCTCGAAGAGACGGACGGCATCGATCTGGTGGAGTTGGAATGAGCGCGGCGAAGACACCCGATTCGGCGGCGCCGCAAGCCGGGCTCGGGCGGACGACGGCGAGAGCACCGAGCGCTCCGGAGTCAGGGCGAGGGGGAAAGGAAGCGCCGGCCTGGCGTCGCAAGCACCTCTTGGGGATCGAGGAACTGTCTGCCGAGGAGATCATTCACGTTCTGGATACGGCCAGCGGTTTCGCCGAGGTTTCCACTCGCAGCATCAAGAAAGTTCCGGCGCTACGAGGGAAAGTGGTGGCCAATCTGTTTATCGAGGATTCCACACGGACGCGGACCAGCTTCTCGCTGGCGGCGCAACGGCTGTCGGCCGACGTGTTGGATTTCTATTCGGCCGGTTCTTCCCTGTCGAAAGGGGAATCGGTGCGCGATACGGCGCGGAACATTGAAGCGATGGGCGTGGACATTATCGTTTTGCGGCATTCCGCGGCGGGCGCGGCCCATTATCTTTCCCGTTGCGTGAACACGAGCATCATCAACGCGGGGGACGGTCAGCACGAGCACCCCACGCAGGCGCTGCTGGACACCTACACGATTCGGGAGACGAAGGGCCGGGTGGAAGGGTTGCGAGTGGCGATCGTAGGCGACATCGGTCACTCCCGGGTAGCCCGTTCCAACATTTGGTGTTTGCAGAAGCTGGGCGCGGAGGTGACGGTGGTGGGGCCGGCGACACTCGTACCCAAGGGCCTCGAGCGCATGGGTGCCCGCATTTCGCACAACTTCGACGACGTGATTCCGGAGATGGATGTCATCAACATGCTTCGGGTCCAGAGTGAACGTATCAGTAGCCGGGTGTTTCCTTCGCTGCACGAATACACATGGCTCTTCGGCATGACGCCTGAGCGTCTCGAGCGGGCCAAGCCGGACGTGCTGATACTTCACCCGGGTCCGATCAACCGCGGTATCGAGTTGGCCGCCGAGGTGGCCGACGGCCCGCGGAGCAGCATTCTGCGACAGGTCGCCAACGGGCTGGCGGTGCGCATGGCCGTGTTGTTTCTGGTGAACCAGGCGGCTTCGGTAAGCGCCTGAACGCGCGGCCGTAACGGCCAAGAGGGACTCGAGGGCGAGAGGGCTTCGGTGAGCATGAAGACCATCGTCATCAGAAACGGTCGGGTGATCGATCCATCCCGGAAGCTCGACCAGGAGTGCGACGTCTGCCTGGCCGACGGCCAGATCCAGGAGGTGGGGCGTGTCGGCCGACCCGCGGAGGTGACCATCGATGCGGAGGGGCTGATTGTCGCCCCGGGTCTGCTGGATATCCACGTGCATCTGAGGGAGCCGGGCCAGACCGAGCTGGAGTCGATCGAGACGGGCAGCGCAGCGGCCGTGGCCGGGGGGTTCACCACCGTGGCATGCATGCCTAACACGGAGCCGCCGCTCGATGATGAGGCCGCGATCGAATACGTGATTCGTCAGGGGGCGCGGGCGGGGCTCTGCAATGTGCTGCCGGTGGGAGCTATCACCAAGGGGCGCAGCGGCAAGGAGCTGGCGGAGATGGGGCGCATGGCCCGGGCCGGAGCCGTGGGTTTCAGCGACGATGGGGAGGGCGTGGCCAGCCCGGCGGTGATGCGGCGGGCGTTGCAGTACGTGGCGATGTTCGACCGCCCGATCATGCAGCACTGCGAGACGCCGGAAATCGCCAATGAGGGAGTGATGCACGGGGGGGCTACGGCGGTGCGGCTGGGGCTGCCAGGGCTGCCGGCCATTGCCGAGGAGCTGATGCTGCAGCGGGACATCACGCTGACGTCGGAGGCAGGGGCCCGCTACCACGCGCAACACGTTTCGACGGCGGGGTCGGTGGAGCTGGTCCGGCGGGCGCGGGCGAAGAGGCTGTCGGTGACGGCCGAGGTGACGCCGCATCATCTGTTGCTGACCGATGCCTGCGTGGCGACGTACGACAGCAACTACAAGGTGAAGCCTCCGCTACGGACGGCGAAGGACATCGCAGCCTGCATTCGTGGGGTCAAAGACGGGACGATCACAGCACTGGCAAGCGATCACGCGCCGCATTCGGTGGCCGGCAAGGAGCTGGAGTTTCAGCGAGCGCCGTTCGGCATCATCGGGTTGGAGACGGCGTTGGCGGCGTACATTCGGGCGCTGATCCTGCCGGGGCACATCGACTGGCCGCATCTGATCCGGCTCATGACGCTGGGGCCGGCAGAGGTGCTGGGGCTGACCAAAGGGACGTTGCAGGTCGGGCGGGACGCGGACGTGACATTGATCGATCCGCAGCGCCAGTGGACGGTGGAGGCCAGCCGGTTCAAGTCGAAGGCGCGCAACTGCCCGTGGAACGGAGAGGACTTTGTGGGCAAGGCGGTGATGACCATCGTCGGCGGCGAGGTGAAGTACTGCGAGCCCGAAGACGACGGGCGTGTCGGGGCCTGATGCAGTAGTCTGGCCGTCATTTCCTGTACGCGATTCCCAGTCAGGCAGGTGGCTTGGACAGATCTAAGGGTCGAGGCGCACCGGGAGCCGCTCGGCGCACGGATACCTGCTGAGATTCTGGCCTGATTGCGGCGATGCAAAGCAGGGCAAGGGCGAAGAGGACGAAGCCGGGGATGATGATGTGAGCGGGGAGGTGGTCGGAGGAGCCCGCGGCGTCGAAGCGCAGCGTTTCAGTCAATTGAGGCAGTGAGACGAGACAGACGGCGGCGGCGTTGTGCATGATGTGGACGAGGATGGCGGGCCAGATGGAGCGGGTCTGCCAGCAGAGCCAGGCGAGCAACATGCCGAGGAGGCAAGTAACCAGCAGCTTAAAGCCGTAGAGGTGAAACACGCCGAAGACGATGCCGACGACGGCGATGGCGCCCCACTTTCCGGCGGCGCGGCGGACGCCGGCCAGGAGGAAGCCGCGAAACAGCACTTCTTCGCACACGCCGGTCAACACGGCCACGAATAGCAGGGCCTGCCAGAGGCCAAGTCCCGAGAAGAGGCTGCGCATGGCGGCTTCCATGTCGGTCAGTTGCAGCCCCCGGCCGAGGTACTTGAGCTGAAAGACGCCGATCTCGGTGGCAACGATCCAGGACGTTGCTCCAATGAGGATGACGGCGGGCCAGACGAGGAGCCTTGGCGGTCCCAACGAGAGCGTGCGGCGAAGGTCCAGCTTGAGGTACCAGATGACTAGGCCGGGCACACCCACAAAGAGCAACACCTGAACGATGCCCCAGTTGTGGATGAAGCGGACGAGGTCGCCGCCCGAACGCTGGTGCAGTGCGGTTTGCAGGTAGAAGAGCAGGGGGAAGAGGATGGCCACGGGCAGGAGAACCTGCGAGGGAGTGGGCAGGTTCTTCGGCGGGAGCCATCTGCGGGTAAGCAACGTTCTGAGGGGGGCGCTGTCGGCGAAGATCACCGCTTCCTGGCTGAACAGCCGGGTGGCGACGGTGACAGCAGCGGCCGCATAGAGGGCAGTGGAGAGCCAGACGACGACAGCGCTAGTCCAAGTCCAAGTGCCCTGAAACAGGTCGCGCGTGAGCAGGGTGAGGTTGGCGATGGGCGCGACCATGACGGCCCCCTCGAGCTCCATAGTCTGCATGAGGCCCACTGCTGCGGGCACCATGCAGGCAATGAGCACGGGCATGACGTAGTTCTGAGCTTCCTTGAAGGTTCTAGCAAAGGAACAGGCGGCCAGGGTGACCGCGCTGGAGAACACGGCAAAGGGCAGCAGGCAGAGGAGGATG
>CP070685.1:659773-665385 GCA_020352895.1 Phycisphaerales bacterium | reverse complement strand
CGGGTTCGCATGCAGGCCGATGTTGAGCCAAGCGGACTTTGGGCAAGAGGGAATGACGATGAACTCGACAACCATCGTGCACGTCGGCGGGCGGGAGGTATTGGACTCGCGGGGCAACCCGACCGTGGAGGCGGTGGTCGTACTGGAAGACGGGCAGATGGGACAGGCCATCGTACCGTCGGGTGCGTCCACGGGGCAGCACGAGGCGGTGGAGCTTCGCGACGGGGATGCCGACCGATACGGGGGCCAGGGGGTGCTCACGGCGGTTCAGCACGTGAACGAGGACATCGCCGAGGCGGTGATCGGGATGGACGCGTGCGACCAGGAGCAGATTGATCAGGCGATGATCGAGCTGGACGACACGCCGAACAAAGGGCGACTGGGGGCGAACGCAATTCTGGCGGTGTCGCTGGCGTCGGCCAAGGCGGCGGCAACGGCGTGCGGGCTGCCGCTGTTTCGGTATGTGGGCGGTGCGGGGGCGAACGTGCTGCCGGTTCCGATGATGAACATTCTGAACGGGGGCAAGCACGCGGACAACAACGTGGACTTTCAGGAGTTCATGATTCAGCCGTGGGGGGCGCCGACGTTTGGCGAGGCGTTGCGCTGGGGCACGGAGATTTTCCACACACTCAAAAAGGTACTCAACGAAAAAGGATACGGCACGTCGGTGGGCGACGAAGGCGGCTTCGCGCCGAGTCTCAAGAGCAACGACGAGGCTCTGGAGGTGATCGCGGCGGCGGTGGAGAAGGCGGGGTACAAGCTGGGGGAGGAGATCTTCATTGCGCTGGACCCGGCGACGAGTGAGATGTGGGACGCGGACAAGGGACAGTATCGGTTCTTCAAGTCGGACCCGAAGCGGCTGGTGACGAGCGATGAGATGATCGACCGGTGGGCGGGGTGGTGCGAGAAGTGGCCGATCCGGTCGCTGGAGGACGGGCTGGCCGAGGATGACTGGGCGGGGTGGCAGAAGCTGACGGCGCGGCTGGGCGAGAAGGTGCAGATCGTGGGGGACGATCTGTTCGTGACCAACCCGGAGCGGCTGGTGCGCGGGCTGGAGGAGCGGAGCGCGAACTCGATCCTGATCAAGCTGAATCAGATCGGAACGCTGACGGAGACGTTGCGGACGGTGCAGATGGCGACGCGGAGCGGATGGACGGCGGTGGTCTCGCACCGGAGCGGGGAGTCGGAGGATACGTCGATCGCGGACGTGTCCGTGGCGACGAACGCCGGGCAGATCAAGACGGGCAGTGCGTGCCGGACGGACCGGATCTGCAAGTACAACCAGTTGTTGCGAATCGAGGAGCACTTGGGGGATTGCGCCGTATTCGGCGGCGTGTACTGGAACAAGTAGTGGAGAGGGCAGAGGCAAGGGCAGATTACGGGTGGGTTACGCTTCGCTCCACCCACCCTACAGAATGACGGCGATCGGCAGGGATGCGAAGATGGTCGCAAGAAGCAACAGTGCCAATGGAGTGGCGCCGATATTCCAGCATACTGTGTTGTTCTGGCTGTTGATCTCGGCAGCCGGGATGATGTTCCTGCCGTGCGTGCTGCTGCCAGTGTACCTGGACTATGGTTGCTGGCGGAGCTACCGGGCCGAGGCGGAGGCTCGCACGCAATCCCTGGCGGCCGAGGCCCAGAAGAACCAGCAGATCATCGAGGCCCTTCGCACGGATCCGGGCGTGAACGAACGGGTGCTAGCCCGCGACCTGGGCTATGTGCGGCCGGAGGAGGAGGTCGTCTCGGTGTACTCGGCGTCGAGGGACGTTCGTTGGCGGCTCCCGGCGGGGTTGCTTGCCACGGGCACCGCCGAGCCGACTCGCGAGCCAGCGGTGAGATTGCGACGCTGGGAAGCGCAGATCGAACAGCATCTGCCGCGTAGCGGTTGGGTGACGGTGTTCACGGAAGGTTCCTCACGCAGACTGCTGCTGGTGCTATCCGGTGCACTGGTGGTGACGGCACTCGTGTGTTTCCCGCCGCAGCGACCGACGGGTTAGTCACCTCAAAGGAGGCGCCGCAAGATCGAGGCGCGTCTTGGTGCGCGCACAGTGGTCCTATTATCCCGAACCGGCCGAGCCTGGGTATTTCTGCAGCACACTGGCGGACCATATCGCGCGCCTCGCCCGGCATAGCGGGCACTTCAGATCCTCGACCTGGACGAATCAAGCGGCATTCTAACAGGCCGCAAATAGCACCGATTGAGTACCTGTTTCGAAGTACCGGACGCGGGCGGCAAGAATGGCAGACAAGTCGTCTGACCGGGAAGGACCGTTTGTGGTATGATTGGTAAGGGTGAGAAGTACTGTCGCCGGGCCGGGACAGGATCAGGTCGGAAGGAGCGTCCATGAGGCGTTAATCTGATCGGGCGTACGGCTCAGGCGGCCACGTGCGAGCCGGGAAGAGGCATTGTGTTCGTTCCCTTCTCACAGGCCGCGGGGCAGCGTGCCTGGTCGAAGTCTGGCTTGCTGGCCCTAGAGCCTGCTCGGCGCGCCGCGGGGGCAGCCGCACATCGGGCGCGTCCCTGTCGAATCGCGCGTTTACACCGAAACGATACACGACGGCAGTTCCATGTGCGTGAGGCCGCGTTCGGAAACGCGGGCGGGCACAGCTTTTCAAAACTCGTGGAGCCGGTTAGCGAACGGCAGCGGCTTGTCAAGGTAGAGGTGAGCAATCATGTGTGAAGCAAAGAGTCATTCATGGTGCCGGCGGGGAGTCTGTGTCGCGGCGTTGGCGGCCCTGATTCTGGTCAGCATCAGCCAGACAGCGGAGGCGAGGAATCCTTATCGCAGGGCGTTCTTCCAGGCATACCCCCAGGCAAAGAACACGGTGCTGGACGACGTGCCGAGCCACTCCGGGCACTGCGGGGTGTGCCACTTCGACTTCGGCGGGGGCGGGACGCGGAATCCGTACGGCTTGGCCGTGGAGGCGACAGACCGCTCGTCCGCTGCCATCGCCGGTCTGGGCGGATTGGACTCGGACGGCGATGGGTTCACAAACGACACAGAGATCCTGGACACCGCCAACTTCGGCAACACGCCGACGTTTCCGGGGTTGAAGCCAGCAATCCTGAGCAGCGTGTCGAACGTGGACACGGCGGACATTCAGGGGCATCTGGTGCCCAGTACGGGGAGCGACACGACGCCGCCGGCCGTCACACTGATCGCGCCCGACGGCGGGCAGACGCTGACGGCAAATCAGCCGACGACAGTAGAGTGGATCGCCGGAGACACTAGCGGGATCGCTGCAATCGACCTTTATATTTCGCTCGATGACGGCGCGACGTTCAAGCCGGTGGCGCTAAGTCTGTCGAACACGGGCACGTACACGTGGTTCCCGGCCAACCGGCCGACGACGCTGGCCATCTTTCGCGTGGAAGCGACCGATAACGCTTTCAACACCGCGCACGACGACAGCAACGCGGTGTTCACGATCGAGTCGCCGCCGGGGGGCTTGGCGCCCACGACGCTGCGGGACTTCGATCAGCCCGGGAGCCAACCGCATGAGGCGGGGATTCTGAATCCGCCGGAGGCGTGCTCGCCGTGCCACGGGGGGTATAACGTCAACGTCGAGCCGTACTTCAACTGGCAGGGGAGCATGATGGCGAACGCCTCCAAGGATCTGCTGATGGAGGCGAATCTGGCGATTGCCAACCAGGACGCGCCGGACTCGGGCGACTTGTGCCTGCGCTGCCATCTCCCGCGGGGCTGGCTGCAAGGGCGGTCTGTGCCGACGGACGGCAGCGCCATGTTGGATACGGACTTCAGCGGCGTGGCCTGCGATTACTGCCACCGGTTGGTGGACATTCTCTATGACCCGGCGGCGAATCCGTCGCAGGACCAAGCCATTCTGGATGCGTTGAGCTTCCCGGGGAGCGTGTTCGGCAACGGCATGGGCGTGATCGATCCGACCGGGGCGCGACGGGGTCCCTTCCTCAACGCGGACACGGGGCACCCGGTGCTGGTCTCGCCGTTCCACCGGGAGGCGGCCCTGTGCGGCACCTGCCACAACGTAAGCAACCCGGCGTTCCAGAAGGATGCCCAGGGCAATTATGTGCCAAACGCGTTTGACGCCACGGCGACGGACTTCCACGCACAGACTCTGGCGCCGGTGGAGCGGACGTACAGCGAGTGGTTCTACAGCGACTACAACACACTTCAGGGCGTGTACGCGCCGCAGTTCGGCGGGAACAAGGACTACGTGGCAACCTGCCAGGACTGCCATATGCGTGACGTGACCGGTCAGGGATGCAACTTCGGCAATCCGCCGACGCGGACCGATCTGCCGCTGCACGACATGACCGGAGGAAGCACGTGGTACCCGGGGCTACTGAGCACGCTCTCATACCCGGGAACCGTGAACGAGGCGGCGTTGCAGGCCGGGATCAACCGGGCCCGGTACATGTTGCAGCACGCGGCGACGCTGGAGGCGGCGCAGGTCGGGTCCACGCTGGAGGTGACAGTCACGAATGAGACTGGGCACAAGCTGCCGACGGGCTATCCCGAGGGGCGGCGGATGTGGATCAACGTGAAGTTCTATGACAATTCCATGAACCTGGTTTCCGAGTCGGCGGCGTACGACGGGACGACGGGCGAGCTAGGGCATGATGCCGAGGTGAAGATTTACGAGATCAAGCCGGGGCTGGACGAGACGACCGCGGCGCTGGTGGGCGTGGACCCCGGGCCGTCGTTCCACTTCGTGCTGAACAACACGGTGTACAAGGACAACCGCATACCGCCGCGCGGGTTCACCAACGCGGCATACGCGGCGTTCGGCGGGGCGCACGTGGATTACAGCTACCCCGACGGGCAGTACTGGGACGTGACCCCGTACAATATTCCGGCCGGAGCGACGTCCGCCGAGGTGACGTTGTACTACCAGAGCACCAGCAAAGAGTTTATCGAGTTCCTGCGTGACGAGAACACCACCAACACGAAGGGGCAGGAACTGTACGACCTGTGGAACAACAACGACAAGTGTCCGCCGGAGATGATGGCCCAGGTTCAGGTGGCGGTGATCGTCGACTCGGACGGGGACAATGTGCCGGACAATGAGGACAACTGTCCTGATGTTCCGAACCCGGGCCAGGAGGACGCTGATGGGGACCAAGTCGGCGACGCCTGTGACGGGTGCCCGAACGACCCGGACAAGATCGATCCGGGCATCTGCGGCTGCGGCGTGCCAGACACCGATACCGATGGCGACCAGACGCCGGACTGCAATGACTTGTGTCCCAACGATCCGGACAAGATCGATCCGGGCATCTGCGGCTGCGGCGTGCCGGACACCGATACCGATGGCGACCAGACGCCGGACTGCAACGACCTGTGTCCGAACGATCCGGACAAGACTGATCCGGGGGTCTGCGGTTGCGGCACGCCGGACGACGACACGGACGGCGACCAAACGCCAGACTGCAATGACTTGTGTCCGAACGATCCGGACAAGACTGATCCGGGGATCTGCGGTTGCGGCACGCCGGACGACGACACGGACGGCGACCAAACGCCGGACTGCAATGACCTGTGTCCGAACGATCCGGACAAGACTGATCCGGGGATCTGCGGTTGCGGCACGCCGGACGACGACACGGACGGCGACCAAACGCCGGACTG
>CP070685.1:654043-659673 GCA_020352895.1 Phycisphaerales bacterium | reverse complement strand
CGTCGGGATTGTCCGTCGGCGACAACAGCAGCATGACGATGTATACGGGTGCCCGGTCCAGGGCGGCGAAGTCCACTCCCGTGCCGGTTCGGCCGACGCTGGCGATCATCCGCTTGACCGCATGGTGTTTGGCATGAGGGACGGCCACGCCCTTGCCGAACCCGGTGCTTCCCTGGTTTTCTCTGGCGATCACCGCCCGGGAGACGGCCTCGACTTGGTCGGGGTCCAACCCCCCGGCCGCGGCAAGCGAGGCGGTCAACTCGCGGATCACTCCGTTGCGGTCGGTTGCTTTCAGTTCGGGTATGATGGCCTCTTTAGAGAAAAAATCGCCCAGCTTCATCTGCACTCTCACCGATTTGCTCGTGCTCGATCTCCCCACCGCCGGTCCGCCGGGCCGCTCGGCCCGGTTAAGTTCACACTTCGGGGTGCTTGCGATTGCGCAGTTTTTCCTTGTGTTTCACCAACTGGCGCTCGATCTTGTCCAGAACCAAGTCGATGGCCGCGAGGGCGTCTTCGTGCGTCTCCCGGGCAACGAAGTTCTGGCGGTGGTCCGTCATGGCAATCATCTCCACCTCGTAGTGCTGCGAGACTTGCTCGAAAATTACCTCGACCGCCACCAGCCGGTCGAAGTACTTGTCCAGTCTGGCTGCCTTTTCCCGAGCATAGGTCTTGGCGGCGTCGCTCACAGTTCCTGATCGCTCGACCAGCGAGATCTGCACAGACTCGTCTCCTTACAGGCAGTGGCTCTCTACAGCGGCTGTAGTATATGCCCACCATGGCGATTCAGCCAAGGCTCGGCTACCTGCCAGCTCTCGGAGGAGGGGCGCCGGCCTGCCGAAGCGGGCTGCGGACGCATACAGAGGGCCCCAACGGCCATTTGAGCTTGCTTCGCCTCTGTCTCGGGCGTTTGGGGCCGGAGAATCCATCTTAGAACGTCTCGACGTCAAGCCTATGGCCGGCTCATCTGCAAGGCCCTGGAGGTGGGTGGCGGCCCCTCAAGCTGCACCTGGGACCCAAGGCGTCCGGTTCGGTCGCCAAGTAGGCTAGCTGGCGCAGCGGCCGCAAACCGAGCACAATCCGCACTTCATGTGGCTCAGATCAGGGGGCGGGCGAAGTGCCATTTGCCACTCTCAGATAGCAAGGCAACCGTATAGTGGGCGGATCGTGCCACCACCCGTCTACGCAGCAAGCAACAGATTAAAGTGTTGATGGAAGACCCCGAATACGGTTCAGTGATGGCTTGATCCAAGCCTCTCGCCCACGGACAGCTAGACTTGCTCACCGTATAGGCCGTTCGGCGGCCACCTCGCCATCGTCTGTGTCAATCCAACGGCGTCAACCGCCCGCACTTGCCCCGCCCGCGACAGCTTTCGCTCCGCGCCCTAGCCCAGTTCCCGAGCTGCCGAGAGGCTTCCTCAACAAGGCCTGCTCCACCCTATCACTTCAGGAGGACCTGGCCCTCCTGCGCGCAGCCTTCGTGCCTCTTGCGCTCGTCTTCCTGGCAGAGCTCTTTCTGGCCCTCTCTTTCTGCTCCTGCTCCTTCTGTTCGCGGCGGGCGGTGTGCGCCCGGTACAGACACTTGGCGGCTCCGCCCTCCAGCACACAAGTCTGATCCTCATGGGATCCGCACTGGAGGCAGCTTTGGTCGAACGATTGTTCGGCTTCCGTCAGGTGCATGGTCATTTCGCCGAGGAAGGGCCCCCATTCCCTGGATCGGGACGGGCCGGCCGATCTCAGGGCCAGGCGCAGGCGGTGTCGTTGCTCCTGCTCGATGACCTGGGTGAGCTTCTTGCCCGACGCCGTCAGCTTGAGAAAGGCCGTACGCCGGTCCTTGGGATCGGTGTTACGCGTGATCAGCTTTTGCCGCACGAGAGCTTCGGCGAGCTGACTCGCCGCCGGGTCGCTCACGCCCAGAAATCTGGCCACCTGCCCCACGGACTGCTTGCCGCTGTGGGCGATCAGCTTGAGCATGCGTACCTTGGAGGCCGATAGGGCCGAACCGCACGCCGCCACCACGGCGCGTGTATCCATGACCTGCTCGATCGCGCGGCCCAGCAACAGCAGGGACTTGAGCAAAGCGTCGAGAGTCTTGCGATCTACCGTGCCTGTCTTGGCCATGAGACGACTCCAATAGGGGTTACATATTTTATGGAACTGACGTCCAAATGCAGTAAATTATAAACTCCAACCACAAAAATCAAGCGCAAGGACAAAAAAATTTGCTGAGGACGCTTCACCGTCTGTGTTCGATTACGGGCGCATGGATCGTCGCTGCCGTTGCACCCGCCGCGGCCGGAAAAACGGAATGCAAAGTGCCCCTTTTCTGTGGGCGCCATGGACGTGCACGTTTCGCTCTGGAACCACGATGGCAGCCCGAAGGTTATCAAGGAGGGTCTTTGGAGGGGCCCAGAACTTGAGTCACGGCGCGCATCACAACCGGGACGTCACCTTCGGTCAGCGTCCTGAGATCGAACGCAATGGCGTCGTCCTGCAGCCGAACGATGACCGGGGGGCTTACCTGCCGCAGACGCTCGGCGGTCTGATGGGCCGGCATCGTGGTGGGGCGCCAGCGGACTGTGGTGGTGGGCACCTGGACGGTGGGCAGAGATCCACCACCGGCAAACGTGACATCTTTCACAATTTCAAAATGTTCGCCCGGGAGCAGAGCGGCCAGCCCATTCTGAAGCGATGCTGCACGCGCGGCGACGGCCTCCGGCGACTCCGTCAACATGCGCAGCACCGGAACCGACGAGATGGCCTTCCCCGGATCCAGGTGAAGACGGAGAGTGGCCTCCAGGGCAGCCAGGGTCAGCTTGTCCACGCGGAAGGTCCGGGCCAGGGCATTCGTCTGGAGGCGGCTGATGATCTCGGCCCTGCCGACGATCAGGCCGCATTGCGGTCCGCCGAGGAGCTTGTCACCGCTGAAGGTCACGACGTCCGCCCCGATGCGGATGGACTCGGCCGCGTACGGTTCATCATGTAAGCCCCACGGTGAGAGGTCTACCAGAGCGCCGCTGCCCAGATCATGATAGACGCGGATGCCGCGGCGGTGGCCCAGCTCCACCAGATCGGCCAAGGGAACTGAATGAGTGAAACCGACCACCTTGTAGTTGCTGGTGTGGACCAGCACGAGCAGGGCGGCACTCTCGTCGATGACCGCCTCGTAGTCGCTCAGCCGCGTTCGGTTGGTGGTGCCCACCTCATGCATCAGTGCGCCGCTTTTGTCCATCACGTCCGGCATGCGATAGGAACCGCCGATCTCGATGAGCTGTCCGCGCGAGATGATGGCCGACTTGCCCTGGGCCAATTCGTTAAGCACCAACAGCGTGGCGGCGGCGTTGTTGTTGACTACGGTGGCCGCCTCCGCGCCAGTCAGCTCGACGAGAAGCTCGGCCACTCGATCGGTGCGCTTGCCTCGTTGGCCGGAGTCCAGTTCGAGTTCGACGTTGGCGTAGCCGTCGGCGACCTGGACCAGCGCGTCCACGGCCGCGTCGGCCAGCGGAGCCCGGCCCAGGCCGGTGTGCAGGACGATGCCGGTGGCGTTGACGACCGGCCGGAGGCCCAGGCAGGCCGCGGCCTCCAGTGCCACATGAGCGGCATCCACCAGGGCGGCGACGGTCACCGGTGTTTCCAGATTGCCGCTTACGATGTCTCGCCGGGCGCGCGCCACAGCCAACCTCAGAGCATGGGTCAGGCGCGCCGGAGAGAAGGCGCCGGACCAGTCACGCGCCTGGGCTGCCTCCAGCAGTTCGGTGATGGAAGGCAAATCGCGGAGCTTGGCCTGTTGTTCCGGGGTCATGCCGGTTCCTTTGCAGCTCGGACGACCGGGCACACTTTGCCCGATTCGCTCATCGACCGCAAGTGGGTTCGGCCGGCTGCTAGGGCAGCGTGCGCGTATCGCCGCTACGTCGCGTGAAACCTATCCGATCCAGGTGTTCGCAGATCGGCACGACAAACTTGCGCGTCGAGCCGAGTGCCTGGCGGATCTGAGCCACGGTTGCCGGGCCCTGCGACACGATCAACTCGCGGACGGTCTGCCTCAGTTGCTCGTGGACCTCGGCGTGCAGGAGGATCTCAGAATCGACGCGCACCAGTTGCTCCTGTGACAAGGCGTAGTTGATCATGCGTTCGGCCCGCGGAAACGACCGTCCCAGCTCCTTGCGCAGTTCGGAAACCGTGGGCGGCTGGAACGCAGACTTCCGGTAGCGCCGCAGCAGTTCGTCCAACATGGACTGGTCTTCGCCGGACAGCGCCGGGGCGAATTCCGGGTGGCAGACATAGGTTCCCTGCACACGCATGGTACCGGCCTTGAGCAGGTGCTCGTACAACGGCTTGCCGACCTCCTTTTGTCCTTTGGTGTTGCCGGGCATGGCCCGCCGCGCGACCCAGTGCACGAACCGGGCCGCGGGGAAACCGGGCTCGCTGGGATGTCGCCCATGCCAGCGCTTCAGGAAGTGTTGGGCCTGATCCCGTAAATCCTCCAGCGCGGCCGCATGCAGTTCGCGCTTGATCCCCGGCAGGTTGACCAACACGCCGGCCTTGGTCAGTTCTTGCTGCAGGGCGGCCACATCGGTCGGATCGAGGCCTGCCCGACAGGCCAGTTGCATGTCGGATCGCTCGGCGAAGCCCACGCGGCGAAAGGCCTCGGCCAACCTTTCGGCCGGCCCGTCGCTCTGAAGGGCCCCTAGTCCTGCGAGGTTGTCGCGGAGGCGAGCGGCCGTGCGCGTCGAGGCGGTGCGGAGCACGATGCCCCCGCCGATGGTGTGCGAAGCGGTTTCGTGCCTAAGAATGAATCGCTGGCCGTGCTGCGTGACGATGGGCACGCGGGGTCGTAGCTGTGCCGGGGCGGACCCTCCGGGTGCCATATCATCGGCACCGAAGAGCACTACGCGAGCCAGTGTCTCGGTCGTTCCAACGCAAAGCCGCACCGTGGTGTGCGAGGCCAGCGGCTTGGCGGCGTCGGCCAGGAGCCGGATGGACGCGTCCACGTACTGGCTCGGCTGGAGAAAGCCGGGGGTGGCCAGCTCGTGCCCCCGCCGTACCTGCTCGTGCTTCATGCCGGTCAGGTTGAGGGCGGCTCGTTGTCCCCGGCCGACCGGGCCGGATTCGCGACCGTGGGTTTGTAGCTCGCGGACCCTCACCGGCAACCCCGGTGGCATCAGTTCGAGCGCGTCGCCGGCTTGCACCTGACCGGACAGCACCGAACCGGTAACCACTGTGCCGCGGCCGCGAATGATGAACACGCGGTCGATGGCCATGCGGAACACACCAGTCATGCCCCTGCCCGGCACCTGATCCGCACAGCTCTTCAGCGTCTCGCGCAGCTCGTCCAAGCCGGCGCCCGTGGTTCCGGAGACCGCCACGACGGGGAAGTCCCGCAGCGTCAGGTTCTCCACCAGTTCGGCGATCTGTTCCAGCACCTCGTCGATACGGGCGGCCGGCACCAGGTCGCTCTTGGTGATCGCGATGCAGCCGCGGTCGATGCTCAGCAGGTCGAGGATCTGGGCGTGCTCACGAGTCTGGGGCATGACGCCGTCGTCGGCCGCCACCACCAGCACCACCACGTCGGTCATGTTGGCCCCGCGGGCGCGCATGGCCGTGAACGCCTCGTGCCCCGGCGTGTCCAGAAA
>CP070685.1:648250-653943 GCA_020352895.1 Phycisphaerales bacterium | reverse complement strand
TCGGAGACGCCGCGCGAAGCGACGGCTTCGGTTCGCGTGCTGGTCGACGCCCTGTTCCCGCTGGCGGACATGAGTGACGGCACGCATGGCGTGACCATCCTCGGCGTGGAGGACCGGAGTGACTTCGGATCGTCGGTAGCTATCGGCGATGTGGACGGCGACAGCGCGGCCGACGCGATCATCGGCGCGCCGCTGGCGGACGCGAGCGATACGGATAACGGGGCGGCGTACGTGGTCTTTGGCGGCGCGGCCGCGGTCAGCGCGGGTACCATCGATGTCGCGACGCTGGACGGGACGGCTGGGTTCTCGATCGTGGGCTTGGCCGCGCGCGACTACCTGGGTGCGGTCGTGGCCGTGCTCGGCGACGTGAACGACGACGGCGTAGATGACTTTGCGGTTTCAGCCACGGGCGCGGACAACATCGTCACCGACAATGGTGCGATGTATGTGGTTTTCGGCAGTGCGGGTCTTGGGGCCGGCGGGTCGATTGACGTGTCGGCGCTCGACGGGACGAACGGCTTTACCATCATCGGGCTGGGCGACGATTTCGGCCTTGGCTGGGCCGTGTCGCCCGCCGGTGATTTCAACAACGATGGAATCGATGACTTCGTGGTCAGCGCCCCCTCCGCGACATACGCGGACGTTCCCGTTGGAGCGGCGCACATCATCTTCGGCGGGGCCTCGATCGGCAGCACGGGCTACGTGCCCCTGGCATCGCTGGACGGCACGGACGGTTTCGCGTTCTTCGGTACGAACGACGGCGATTTCGTCGGGTCGAGTCTGGCGGCGATCGACGACTTCAACGGTGACGGCATCAACGATCTGATCATCGCGGCCGACTCAGTGGATCGGACGCTGCCGCCCCCGGACGACGACGTGGTGGTGGTCAACTGCGGCGCGGCCTACGTGGTCTTCGGCGGGGCGGGTGTCGGGGCCGGCGGGTCGATGCAAGCCGGCGATCTCAACGGCACCAACGGGCTCATGATTCTCGGTTTTCGTGAGCAGGAGTTGGCCGGCTACCGCGTCGCGTCGCCCGGCGACTTCAACGGCGACGGGCATTCGGACGTCGCCCTGGGCGCGCCATATGCAGACGTGGGAGGCAACAACGCCGGGCTGCTGTACGTGGTATATGGTGGTCCGACCGTGGGCGCCAGCGGCCTTGTGGATCTTCTAGACCTGTACGCGGCGGTCGGGTTCGTGATGCCCGGCCAGGCCAACGGCGACTTCGCAGCGTACAGCCTGGGGACGGGCGCCGACGTGAACAGCGACGGCGCGCCGGATCTGCTGGTCGGCGTGCCGAACAAAGACACGAGCGTGTTCGAGCCGGGGACGGGTTCGGTATATGTGCTCTACGGGCAGAGCGGGATCGGTGCGGGCGGTAGTGCGGAGTTCAGCGAGATCGACGGCCCGAACGGGTTCGAGGTTCGCGGGATTGACGTGATCGATGCCGCCGGCTCCGCTGTCTCCGGAAGGGCGGACTTCGACGGGGACGGCGTGCCGGACATCATCGTCGGGGCCGAGAACGCCAGCCGCGGCGACATCCGCCCCGGCGCCGCCTACATCGTGTTCGGCCTCGACTGACACCGGGTCAGCCTTGCTTTGTAAGCTGTTGCTGGGAGGGCTCCGGGGCCGCATTCCGCCGGTTCTTCATGGGAATTGATTATGAATAATTGCGCTATAATGTGATACAATGTCCTGGGGCGGGCCGCACCGCGACAACGCTGCGGATTGGGCTGGCTTGACAACGTTGGGGCTGAACCTCACGGACTGATTCGCATTCATCGAGAGGACAAACACACTATGGAGTCGGACCGACCGAGTCCGCGGTGTCTCGACCGCGTTGCGAGGCGAACCGGATGGGCGGCGCCGAAGGAGGATGCTTTGATGGGCCGATTCGCATATCTGGCCGGTCTGCTCTTGGGAATGGTGCTCGTCTCCTCTGCCGCGCACGCCCAGACGCAGCTGCGCGTGGCCACCTGGAACGTGACGAACTACTCCAGCGGGAGAGTGGCTGAGTTCCAGACGGCGATATACGGTGAGTTCGAAGGCCGCTCGATGTCGCCGGACATCATTGTCGGCCAGGAGTTCCTGAGCGTTACCGGCGTGATCAACTTCCTGTCGATCCTGAACACCGCGCCGGGGAGCCCCGGAGATTGGGCGGGGGCCGCCTTCGTCGACGGCCCGGACACCGATAGCGCTTTTTTCTATCGCACCAGTGTGGTCCAATTGGCTCGAGAGCTTTCACCAAACGGAGTCACGGTGGTGGCCACCGGTGGTGTGTCGCCGAACCACCCGCGTAACATCATGCGCTACGATGTCCAGGTGGCGGCAGGCACGTCGGCCGAGACAAGGATGGCCATCTACAGTTCGCACATGAAATCGGGCAGCAGCAGCGACGACCTGGCCCGACGACTGCTCGAGGCGCAGCGCATTCGGGACGATGCCGAAGCGCTGCCGGAAGGATGGCACTTCCTGCTGGGCGGCGATTTCAATATCCCGACCTGGACTCAAGCGGCGTACCAGGAGTTGGTCGGGTCGCAAGTGAACAACGACGGGCGCTTCTTTGATCCGATCAGCACGCCGGGAAGTTGGCAAAACAATCCGAGCTTCGTCATCGTCCACACGCAAGACCCGGCACTGCAAATGGACGACCGCTACGATCAGATTCTTGTGTCGGCTGGCTTGGTCGATGGGCTAAATCTCGATTACATAGGCGAGCCGTCGATCCCTTACAGCACGATTACCTGGGATGACCCGCTTCACTCCTATCGAAGCTGGGGGAACGACGGTACGAGCTACGACACAGTCCTTACGACCGCGGGAAACGAAATGGTCGGCGAGACTATCGCTCAGGCTCTGGTGGACAGCGCTTCGGGCCAGGGTCACCTGCCGGTCTTTCTTGACCTTCGGGTCCCGCCTTGTCTCGGCGACGTGGAGTGCGACGGTGACACAGACCAGGACGATTTCGTCGAATTTGCGAATTGCCTGAATAGCCCGCCCGCGGCGCCTTCGCAGTTCTGCCTGGATTACTTCGACTTCGATGAGAATGGCGATGTAGACTGCGCCGACTGGGACACGTTCAGGACATTCTGGACCGGGCCGCCCGAGGAACCTCCGGCCATGCCTCAGTGCGATTGTGTCTGTGGCGACCTCGACGGCGACGGAGGAAACGTCGACCTGGCCGACTTCAGCAGCTTCGCACTTTGTTTCGGTATGCCGGCGCCGTCGGCCGAGTGCCCGGCGGATCTGTTTACCTGTGCTGACCTGGACCAGAACGGCGGGATCGATCTGGCCGACTTCGGCACGTTCGCTTTGGGCTTCGGCCTGAGCTCAACCAACGCGCCGCCAAACTGCCCGTAACCCAATTGGCCAATCATGCGCGGCCTGCAATGGCGCTATTCCGCGGCGTCGGCGGAACGCTTCCTGATTCATTTATCGCGCGGGCGGATGGCTTCGATGAAGCCGACGGGGTTGACGACATGGCCCGCGTCGGTCACGGCAGCGCTGTTGCGGAGCGCGTCGAGCACATCCTGCGGCTTGAGATCCGGGTTGATCTGGTAGCCGAGGACCGCTACTCCAGCGAGGTAGGGCGCGGCCCAGCTCATGCCGCCCTCGGCCCAGTATGTGTAGACCTTCGGCCCATGGTGACTCGCCGTCGTTCGGTTGTCGGCCGGGACCAGCAGCACACTCTCGCCCGTGCCGTACTTGCCCGGTCGATAGCTGCGCGGATCGTTGGGACCAGCACCCGGCTCGCGCCCGGCCGTGCCGTAGCGGATCTCGCCCTGCGCACACGTGATGACCAGCAGCCCGGCCTCCGCGGCGCGCCTCATCGTCTGCTGCCAGCGGTCGTAGTGTTCCTGGTGCAGGAACATCCCGGTCGAGATACTGACCGCCCGAATCCGATCCGCCGCCTTCGCTTTCTCGTTGTACGCCAGGATGTCGTCCATCGCGTCGCAGTAGGGCGTGTTGTCGGCCTTCCACATGGGCACGGCGTAATACCAGAGGCGGGCGGCGGGGGCCACGCCGCAGGTCTTCCCGACGGCGATGCTGGCCACCGGCGGGCCGTGCATCTGCGGGGGCACGCCCGCGACGCCAATCTCCTTGTACTGCTCGATCTGGCTGCCGTACTCGATATGGTTGGGCGCGTGTGGCTGGTCGATGATGGCGATGTGCACGCCCGCCCCGTTGATGCCCAATCTGTGCAGGCCTCGGATGCCGAGGCCCGGGTCCTTGCCGTCTTGGAGAATCTTGTCTGGATCGAAGCCGGCAGGAAGGCGCTCGGCCGGCGGCCACGCAGTGCGCGTGTCGAAGGTCATTGCCCGCAACAGCTTCTCCTGGCCGGTCAGATCCAGCTTGGCGAGCGACACGCCGGCCACGCCCCACATATCGTTGAATTTCTTTAGGTCGTCCGCGTTGCGGAGCGTGATGGAGCGGTCGCGCCCGATGTCGATGATCTCCGCGCCCGGCGGCAGGTCGGCGCCCTTCCAGCCTTCCGGGACGGGCCCGACCGTCAGACCGAGCAGCGTATAGGGTGCATCGCTCGCGGCCATCCGGCCGAAGACCGCCAGGCCACAGCGGAATTCGACCTGGAGCAGAAGCATGCCGCCGTCGCGGCGCTCGGACTCGCTGCGCGGTTCGCCGAGGACATCCTTCAACTCGTCCACTCCACTGAGTTTCCAGGCGAGGCGGCCGTCGGCCGCGGCCTTGCGTACGGCCGCGAGCGCCGCTGAACAGTCGGGCTGTGTGGTCGCGGCGGGCGTTTGCCCGTTGGTTGCCATCGTTGCTAAGCCGCTTGCCACAACGGCGGACCAAACGCCACAGTGAGTTCGGATGAGACTACGCATAACCTTGTCCTATCAGTTGCCCTGCGTTGTCAAGCACGAGTTCGGGCTTACAATGTCGCAAATGGCTGATCGTTGTCAACCTGCTTGGGCGCGCGAGGTATCGTGCGAGATCCGCTTCGATGATCTGAACCGTGCGCTTTATGCCACCGATGCTTCCGTCTATCAGATCACGCCGATCGGTGTTGCCTTCCCGAAAAGTGCTGCCGAGGCGGCCAGTGTGATATCTGCGGCGGCCGAGGCGGGGGTCTCCATCACCCCGCGCGGTGCGGGGACGGGACTCGCCGGCGGGGCGGTCGGCGACGGGCTGGTGGTCGATTTCTCGCGCTACAACCGCGACATCTGGGACCTGAATCGCGAGGCGCGAACGGTGCGGGTCGGCGCCGGGGTGGTACTGGACCAGCTCAATGTGCATCTCCGCCCCCACGGGCTGTGCTTCGGGCCGGACGTGGCCACGAGCTCGCGGGCCACGCTGGGCGGCATGATCGCGAATAACTCATCAGGCAACAACGCACCGACGTATGGCACGACCGTGGACCATGTGCGGTCCGTGGAGATGATCCTCGCGGACGGTCGCGTGGTGACGGCGGGGCCGAACAGCGCCGCGCTCGCGGCCGAGCGGGCCGAGGCGGACCGGCTGGTCGAGCGCTACGCGAAGGCGATCCGCCAGCGCATGCCCGATGTGCTGTTGAAGCGATGGCCGGGTTATCAGTTCGACCACTACCTGCGGCATCCGGGCGACCTGAGCAAGCTGATCGCCGGGAGCGAGGGGACGCTGGCGGGGATCATGTCGGCGGGGCTGAACCTGGTGCCCCTTCCGCGGCACAGGGGGCTGGCGGTGATCTGTTTCGC
>CP070685.1:642450-648150 GCA_020352895.1 Phycisphaerales bacterium | reverse complement strand
CTCCCCGGCCTGGGCACGTCCGTCGATTTCTGGCAGTTGAACATCCCCGAGATCGCGGAGCATTTTCACGTCGTTGCGGTCGATCTGCCCGGTTTTGGCAAGTCCAGCAAGCCGGAAGTCGCCTACGAACTGTCCTGGATCGCCGAGCGGATTCTCGCTTTCATGGACGCGAAGGGCGTGGAGCGGGCGAGCATCATCGGCGGGTCCATGGGGGGGCATCTGGGGCTGTTGTTGGCCCTCGATCATCCGGGTCGTGTGGACAAACTCGTGTTGATGGGATCGAGCGGGATCTGGCCGCGTCCCGGCGTGCTGATGGATCTAGCGCTGCGGACGCTGTGGAACGACGCCATCGTGACGGATCACGTGCGCCGAAACTGGCCCGGCATCTTCAAGAAGATGTTCAAGTACCAGACGCCTGTGACGGAGGGATTGTTCCGTTATCAGATGGCTGTCAGGGCGGTTGGCGACCACTTCAGGTCCGAAGGCCGGGCGTGCTCGAGGGCGCTGCGCAGCATCTTTTATAATTCCTGCCGCGATCGGCTGAGTGATATCCATCAGCCGGTCCTTCTGATCTGGGGAGAACTGGATCACGTCCACCCGCCGGAGGACGCGGCGTTGTTCCGCGAACGGTTGCCGCAGTCCCGTCTGGTGGTGGTGCCTGATGCCGCCCACGAGGTGATGGTGGATCAGCCCGACGTGTTCAACCACCTGGTGATCCGCTTTCTCCAGCTCGGCGTAGAAGGCGTGCAGGATTCTTACGGGGATGATTGACGGCCGCGTTGACCTGCCGAGCCGGGATGCGCCGGCTGTGTATCGGCGCGCGGTTGCATCCGCCCGGGGCGGCGGTGACAATGCCGCCCTTTGCACACTGCGACATGCTGAACCGAGGAGAGAAAAGTCATGCCGACGATTACCCATAGACTGAGCGAGTGGGCTGCCGGACTGCGGTTCGAGGCGTTGACGGATGATGCGGTCGATGCCGCCAAACGCTTCCTGTACGACTCACTGGGGTGTGCTCTGGGCGGATATCAGCAGGAAGACTGTCGAATCATGCTGTCGTACGCCAAGGGTCGCGGCGGCAACGAGGAAGCCACGTGCATCGGGTCGGGCTTTCGCACCAACGTCTGCGACGCCGCGTTGCTGAACGCCCTCATGATCCGGGCGATGGACTTCAACGACATCTACTGGAAACAGGACCCATCGCATCCGACGGACATCATTCCGGCAGCCATGTCGATCGTTGAATGGAAGAAGCTGTCGGGTAGGGAACTGATCGTGGGCATCGTGCTGGGACACGAGATGGAGATGCGTTGGTGCGAGGCCGCGGTGCCGGGCATCCGTGAGCGCGGCTGGCACCATGCCGCCCTGACCTCGTTCGTGTCGCCCATGGTGGCCTCGCGCATGTTGGGCCTGTCCCCTGAGCAGATGCAGCACGCCATAGGCATTAGTGCCAGCCCGTCGATGTGCCTGGGAGCGGTTACGGCCGGCAAGCTGACCATGATGAAGAACACGGTGGACCCGATGGCGACGCAGACCGGCGTGCGGGCGGCTCTGCTGGCCCAGTTCGGATACACCGGCCCGGAGCACGTGGTGGACGGCAAGGAGGGCATCATGCATTGTCTGGGGCCGGAGTGGGATCTGGGCAAGCTGACCGACGGTCTGGGCGCGCGGTTCAAGATCGTGGACTGCGGCATGAAGGCGTTTCCCGTCGAGGCGCTGACTCACTCGCCGCTGACGGCCGCGCTGCGCATCGTGCACAACAATGATTTCGGGCCGGACGACATCGAGCAGATCATCGTCGAGACGATCGCCCGGGCGGCGGACATCCTGACTGATCCGGCGAAGTATCGTCCGACCAGCAAGGAGACGGCCGACCACTCCATGCCCTACTGTCTGGCCGCGGGAATCATGGACGGCAAGGTGACGCCCGAGCAGTTCAAGATCGAGCGGATCAAGGACCCGGCATTGATCCCGCTGATGGACAAGATCAAGGCTGTGGGCAACGAGGAGTTCGAGAAGCTGTTTCCCGAGAAGCAGCCCTCGCGGGTGACTATCAAGCTCAAGGACGGCCGGAGCTTCTCCGAGCGGGTGGACGTGCCTAAAGGTGACTATCGCGACCCGATGACCATGGATGAGATCAAGGTCAAGTTCGACGCCCTGGCCGCGCCGCTGTTCGGGGAGTCCCACTGCGACAAGATTCGGCAGGCCGTGCTGAACCTGGACAAGATGGACACGGTGGATAATCTGATCAGGTTGCTGGTCAGGAAGTAGGCACGTCCTTTGTCGTCCCTGCCCAGGTATGTAGGGAATCGTTTTGGCTGAGGTTCCCCCTTGCGTAGTCGTGGCGCGAGGCGTATAGTCTGCCGTGCACGGGACCCCGGTCGGGAGGCGCTGGCCCGACCGTGTTTGAGGTTCCTCCTCTCTGTGATAGCGTTGGTTCGTTGGCCGAAAGTCAATTCCACTTGGAAAGGAGACGCAGACATGACTCGGAACAGAATGTTTTCTGTGTTTGTCGCAGGCCTGACCGCCGTAGCCCTCGTGGGATGCGGTGAGCCACAGCCGATGGACATGCAGGAGATGAAGGCGCCGCCGCGGCCGGCCGAGCTGGACAAGCTCAACTGCTTCGTGGGCACCTGGGAAGGCGAGTACAAGATGACGATGCCGGGCGCTGAAGAACCGATGACCGGCACAAGTAAAGGCACGATGGAGTGGCGCTTCAACGACATGTTCTTGGTTGAAGAATCCGTGATCGACATGGGCGAGATGGGGATCATGAATGGCATGGCCATCTGGGGCTGGGACCCGAAGGCCAAGAAGTATCGCACGTGGTGGTTCAGCGACTGGGGTGAGGCCAGCTCGGGCACGGCCGAGTACGAGGAGAAGGAGAAGACCTGGGAGATGAAAGCGAAGTATGTTGACCCCATGAGTGGCAAGATGGCCTACGGCGAGGGCGAAGCCAAGATGATCGACGAGAACACCATGGAGTGGAGCTTCAAGCAATGGGACAACGCCATGCACTGGGGCACCCCCATGGAGATGACCGGCACCGGCAAGCGCGTGAAGTAGGCAAAGGCGCTGTGTAGATCGGGGCGCTGTTGGTCGGCCTCGCAGCATCCCGGCAACCGCCCGGCTTCGGGCGAAGGCAGCGCCGGCGGTCGACACGATACAAGGGCCCGCGTGGCGGGCCCTTTTCATGCGCACGGTCCGCGGCGTCTTGGGGAGAGGGTACGGAGCGTGTTACTCTTTCCATGCTGCCCCGTGCCGCGCAGCAACTCAGGCGCGCTGCCGGCGGCATACGCATCCCCCGGCGGTACAAGGGCCCGCCGAGGCCGATAACACCACTGCGTTACAGTGTTGCTGAGATTAACGAAGAATTCTGCTGCATCCAAAGGGTAGCAGTGAATCGTGCGCGATTAGCGGCCGACCGTAAGATTCGGGAGCGTGGCTGCTCAGATCATTTCGGTCTGTCGCCGTATCGAGGCAATGGTGTTGCCCGCGCTTTTGGCCGAGAACAGTCTGGATGCGGATGCGCAGAAGGCAATTGTGTGCCATCGCGTCGCCCAGGCGGCATGTGTTGGTGTCCGCCTGTGGATGGCATGACCGCGTGGAGACGCCGCAAGGGCAAGGATAGGTTGTAGGGCTGATCGCACAGGGGTCCAATCATGGAAGTCACGATGACCAAGAACAGACGTCTGTTGGAAGTGATGCTCATCATCGTCGTCCTGGGTATGGCCGCCGTGGTGTCGCAAATGGGCGGGTACAAGATGGTCGTGCTCAGCCTCTTCTTCATGCCCATTGTGTTGTCCGGCTATTATCTGGGTAGGAGCAGCGCCTGTGTGCTGGCACTGTTCAGTGCTCTGGCGGTGACGATTGCGGTGGCCTGGGATGCGACCGCGTTCGCCGCGCTGGACATGCCGATCTTGATCGGACTGGCCATCGTCCTTTGGGCTGCTACGCTGGGCCTGACCGCGATCCTGGTGGGCACGCTCTGTGACGAACGCGCCGCGACGGTCAAGGAGCTGCACGAGGCCTACGTTGGCGTGGTCGAGGTTCTGGCCAAGTACCTCCAGAGCGCGCACTCGGACGTGAAGGCCCGCTCGCAGCGCGTGGCCGAACTGAGCCAGGCTGTAGCCGAGGAGCTGGAACTCTCACCGCGGCACGTGGACAACGTGCGCGTCGCGGCCCTGTTGCGGGATCTCGGAGACGTGGAGATTACGACGAAGTTCATCAACAAGGCGGTGGCCGCCCTGGGCACGGAGTCAAGTTCCAGCGAGGGGCGTCGACACACCTTCCGAGGGACCGATCTGGTTCAATCCCTGGGGAATGTTTTGCACGGTGCTATGCCCTTGCTGCTTAACGACCAGGATGAGAACTTCAACCACGGGCCGACGGCCGGGGAGCGGAAAGTGGATCTTGCACCGGTTGGAGCTCGGATCATTCAGGTTGTGCGGGCCTACGATGCGCTGGCCACGGGGCCCGACGGTGCTTCCAAGCTTTCGCCGGAAGACGCCGTGGCCGCGGTTCGTGCGGGTGGGCTTGCGGTGCGCGACCCGCAAGTGGTCGGTGCTCTGGAGCGCGTCTTGCGTCGGGCCGACCGACGGTCGCCTGCGGAGAAGGTGTTAAGTTAGATCGGCCCTCGGGCGGGGGGAGGCCTGCCGTGTTCGACAGGTCTCCCGGGCCTTGCGGCATCCGGATGCCCGAGAACGGTGGCGCAATATGAAAGGCCGCGGAGCAAGCCTCCGCGGCCTGTTTGCCTTGTGCGGACGCAGTGGTGAGAGCGGCATTGCGGACGCGGGCGCCGACCGCCCGGGTGTCAACCTGAGTCGGCTACCGCTTATCGCCTTCGTCATCGAAGACGAAGGCTTCGGCGGGGCTGGCGTGGTCTTCCTCGTCTTCGGATTCGTCGTCCTCGTCTTCCTCCCAGTCTTCTTCGTCATCTTCCTCGTCTTCGACGTCTTCGAGCTCGTCGTCAGGGTCTAGGTCCTCGTCCGCGTCCTCATCGACCTCCTCTTGGTCCTCGGCGTGGGCGGCGTCCTCCTGGTCAAGCTCCGCAACGCCTTCGTGGGCGTCTTTGCCGCCGGCGGGCTGCTCGCTTTTATCCCGGCCCTGCGGCGGGGTCAGGGTGATGTGTCGTTTGCCGTAGAGTGGTGCCTGGCCGGTGGCATCTTCTGCGTCGTTCTCGACTGTGTCGTAATGGCCCCCGTCTTCGTCGGCCGTGTCGAGCTCCTCGTCGTCAACGTAATCGTCGTCGTGGCCAGTGACTGCCGCGGCTTCTTCGGCCTCGGCGGCTTCCTCTCGGTCGCGGTTAGCGCGGATGGCGTCCCACTCTTCGGGCGTCATGAGCACTTCGCGGGCCTGGGAGCCCTTGTAGTCACCGACGATTCCGGCGTCAGCCATCTGATCAATCAAGCGCGAGGCCCGGGAATAGCCGATGGTCAGCCGCCGCTGGAGCAGGCTTACGCTGCCGCGCTTGGATTCGAGTATGAGCTTGACCGCCTCGTCGAACAGCTCGTCGCGCTCGGCAGGTGAAGTCGTGTCGCTCCGCTGGAGCTTGACGAGTTCGGGATGGTAGTCGGGCTGGCCGCGCCGCTTGACGAACTCCAGCACTTTGCGGAACTCGTGATCCGCGACCATGGTTCCCTGGGCCCGCACGAGCTTCGATTGGCCAGGCGGCAGGAAGAGCATGTCGCCCTGGCCCAT
>CP070685.1:636580-642350 GCA_020352895.1 Phycisphaerales bacterium | reverse complement strand
AAGGCCAGCCTGTTTGACGCCCTGGCCCGAACGGACAACAACAACGCCAAGGGCGAGTACTACATCACCGACGCTGTGCGAATCCTGAACGAGTCCGGTCGCCCGGTGCAGGCCCTCGAAGCCATCAGTGCGGACGAGGCGACGGGCATCAACTCCCGTCAGGACCTGGCCCTGGTCAGCCGCATGATGCAGAACCGCATCCAGGCCGAGTTCATGGAGCGGGGTGTTACCATCGTCGACCCGGCCAGCACCTGGATCGACGCGAGGGCCCAGATCGCCAAGGACGTGATCGTCCTGCCCTTCAGCTTCATCGAGGGCCCGGTGAAGGTCGGGCGCGATTGTCGCGTGGGTCCCTTCGCCTACCTGCGCGAGGGAACCGTCGTGGAGACAGGCTCACGCGTGGAAATGACCATGACCGGGGAGTTCAAGGCCGAAGATGTCCATACCCGACCACGGGGAAGGAAGGAAGGTAGGTGAGCGCGTGGCCACGATGACTCGGCACAAGTCCCAGGTTGGCCCCAAGGAGCTCCAGCACGAGACTCACGGTAACGATCTGAAGATCTTCGGCGGCCGTGGGAACCCGGCCCTGGCTCAGCGGATTTGTGAATCGCTGGATATGATGTTGGGCCGTGCCAAGATCAGCAACTTTCCCGACGGCGAAACCCTGGTCAAGCTGGAGGAAGACGTCCGCGGGCGTGACTGCTTCATCATCCAGTCCACCTGCCCCCCCGTGGACCGAAACCTGATGGAGCTGCTGATCTTCATCGACTCGTTGCGGCGGGCCTCGGCCAAGCGCATCACCGCAGTCATCCCCTATTTCGGATACGCCCGGCAGGACCGAAAGCCGGAAGGCCGCACGCCGATCACGGCCAAGCTGGTGGCCAACCTGCTGACCGAGGCCGGGGCACACCGCGTCCTGACCATGGACCTGCACGCCGATCAGATCCAGGGATTCTTCGATATCCCGCTGGATCACCTGACCGCCGAGCCGGTCATCGCGGACCATTTCCGGTCGCTGAATCTGACCAACACGGTGATCGTTTCGCCCGATCTGGGCAACATGAAGAAGTCGCACGGCTACGTCGCAGCCCTGGGGGGTGACATCGCCGTGATCGACAAGCGGCGCCTGGACGGGGAGAACATCAACGCGGTCAACATCATCGGCGACGTCAAAGGCAAGAACGTGCTCATGTTCGACGACATGATCACGACCGCCGGAACGATCTGCGAGGCGGCCCGTCTGTTGCGCGAGCACGGCGCCGCCGACATCTACGCCGCCGCCACGCACGGCGTGTTCGCCGGCCCGGCCCTGGACCGTCTCGAGGACGCCGACCTCAAGCTGCTGTGCGTCACGGACACGGTGTACCCGTTGGACGAGGCGGAGAAGCGACTGCCTCTGCTGAAGGTCCTGTCGGTGGCGGAACTCATGGGTAAGGCCATTATGCGGATTCACAACAACGAATCCGTCAGCGAGTTATTCAAGAGGACGAGAACACCATCACGGAGTTGAAAGCACCATGGAAACCGTCGTAATTGCGGCCGAAAGGCGCGGGGCGGGCGGCCGTCGGGCCAATCAGTATCTGCGGAAGAACGGCCGGGTGCCCGCAATCATCTACGGGCACAAGAAGGAGCCCGAGGCCATCAGCCTGCCGCACCATGATTTGGCCGTGGCCCTCGGCCACGGTGCACGCATGCTCGAGGTGCAGATCGAGGGGAGCGGGCAGAATGTGTTGATCAAGGACGTGCAGTACGACTACCTGGGCGTCGACGTGCTTCATGTGGACCTGACCCGCGTGGACCTCACCGAGATGGTCCAGGTGCGCGTGCCCATCGAATACAGGGGCGAGCCGGTCGGCGTGCACGAAGGAGGGCAACTCGAGCATCATCTGATGGAACTCGAGGTGGAGTGCCAGACGGTACAGATTCCCAAGTCGATTCGTGTGAGGGTGGACGCCATCAAGCTGGGAGAATCGCTGTACGTGCGCGACGTCCAGACCGAACCCGGAATCAAGATCATTACCCACGGCGATGAGGCGGTCTGCACGGTCAGGCCGCCGGTCACCGCTGCGGCAACCGTGGAGGAAGAGGCCGCCGAGGAAGAGGGCGCGGCCGAACCGGAGGTCATCGGCCGAGGCAAGGAGGAGTCCGAGGCGGAGCAGGGCTGAAAGCCCGGAAAGCGGACCCGGCCCCGAGCGGCAGCCGTGAGACATGAAACTGATCGTGGGACTGGGCAACCCGGGGACACGTTATGAGGGCACGCGCCACAACATCGGTTTTACCGTGGTGGACCTGCTGGCCGCTCGCTGGAACGTGTCTCTGGCTCGCGAGAAGTTCCGGGCGCGTTTCGGCGAGGGCGAGTTCGCCGACCAGAAGGTCGTGCTGCTCCAGCCCATGACCTACATGAACCTCAGCGGCGAGGCCCTTATGGCGGCCGGGCGGTTTTACAGGCTGGACCTGCACGACCTGCTGGTCATCAGTGATGACATGGACCTCCCGCTCGGGCGAATCCGGCTGCGCCCCGACGGTGGCTCCGGCGGCCACAAGGGCCTGTCCGACATCGAACGCCGCTTGGGCACACAGGAGTATCCGCGGCTCCGGTGCGGCATCGGACGCGGCCCGACGGAAGACCTCGACGCGGTGGACTGGGTGCTAAGCCACTTCAGCGATTCGGAGCAGGAGGTGGCAGCACAAACCAGACAACGGGCCGCCGACGCGGTCGAATGCTGGATTCGCGAGGGAATCGACACGGCCATGAACCGGTTCAACTGATCCCGCCGATACGCGGCGGATGAGCCATGAACAAAACCGGAGCTGAACAGACACAAACGACGACTGAGCCAGGCTAATTGAGGATCATGGATCGGCTCTTCGGAGGACACGGACCTTGAATACCTACGAAATGATGCTTCTTCTGGACCCGGCGTTCGCGTCAAACGAGGAGGACGTGGACAACGAGATCAATCGGCTGATGGAGCGGGCCGGCGGCCAGATCATCGCCAAGCACCGCTGGGACGAGCGCAGGCTGGCGTACGAGATCAAGCGCCGCAAGCGCGGGGTGTACTTCCTGATTTACATGCGAGCCCCCGGCTCCAGCATCCGCCCCCTCGAACGGGACGTTCAGCTATCGGAGGGGATCCTTCGAGCCCTGATTGTCCGGGCGGATCACGTGAGCGAGGAGAAGATGCACAATCCCATCGCCCCGCCCAGCGAGTTCGCGCGACGGCCCGGGGATGAATGGGGGCGCGGCGGCAGGCGCGGCGAGGGCCGGCGTAGCCGCGAGAGACCCGGTGAAGAGGCCAGGCGCAAAGCGGAGCAGAAAGAGAGCGAACCTGCCGAGGTCGCCTCCGAGCCCCAGGCCTCCGCGCCGGCGGATGCGGAATCACAAACCGACGCCGAGGAACCGGGGACCTCGCCGGCGGAAACCGAAGCTGGCGCGCAGCAAACGACCTCCTGATCGCCGCGATCAATGGAGCCAGCCGGCAGGGCCGAGGGCGGCGCCCGTCGCGGGCGCCCCACGAGCCGACTGCCAGAAAGGACCGTAAGCCATGGCCAACTTCAACAAGGTGATCCTGCTGGGGAATCTGACCCGTGACCCACAGTTGAGGTACTTGCCTAGCAACACGGCCGTCTGCGACTTCGGCCTGGCCGTGAATCGAAAGTACCGCGGGCAGGACGGCGAAATGAAGGACGAGACGTGCTTCGTGGACGTGGATGTCTTCGGCAAGCAGGCCGAGACCATCAGCCAGTACATGAGCAAGGGCCGGCCGCTGCTGGTGGAGGGACGCCTCCGCTTCCGTCAGTGGACCACCGAGGACGGGCAGAAGCGCAGCAAGCTGTCGGTGGTAGCGGAAGGCTTTCAATTTCTCGGCGGCCGTGGTGAAGAAGGTGCCGCTCCGGCCAGGGCAGCCGCTCCGCGAGGGGCCCGTAATGAGGCTGCGGTTGAGGATGAACCGTTGCCGCCAGCCGATGACGACGTTCCATTCTGAGCCGACTGGAGAACAAGAACGCAGCACAGCACCGAGTGACCGCGACTGCGAATCGAGATCGAACCACAAAAGAGGATTGACTTATGCGTCTGCTGCTGAAGAAAGACATTCCTTCACTGGGCGTGGTGGGCGACATCGTGGACGTAAGCGCCGGCTATGCCCGCAACTATCTGATCCCTCACCACCTCGGTGTCGAGCCGACCAAGGCCAACATGAAGGAGATCGAAGAGGCCAAGCGTATCGCCGCCGAAGAGAGGCTGCGGCGGCGACAACGGCTAGAGGACGAGGCCAAGCGGCTCGAGAGCGTCGAAGTCACCATCTCCGCGGCGGCGAATCCCCAGGGGCACCTGTACGGTTCCGTCGGCCCGCGCGAAATAGCCGCGGCCCTGCGCGACGAGGGCCACGCCGTCGATGCCGCCCAGGTCCAGTTGCACGAACCCATCAAGCAGCTCGACAACAAGATGGTGCCCGTCCGCTTCTCCGAAGACCTGGAGGTCGAGGTCAAGGTGTGGGTCGTCCGCGAGAAAGGCGCCGGAGATCTGGAAGACGAGGTCGAGGCCGAATCGCACCACGCCGAAGCCTCCGCGGAGCCCGATGAGGAGAGAGCCGAGACTCGGGAAGAACCCGAGTAGGACGGCCCGAGTGAATCGCGGTCCGAGCAATCCGTGCCCGCCCCAGTTTTGTCAGACCTCGCGCAGCGCTCCTCCTGCCGGAATGCGGAGCAGTTAGCTCCATAGTCCAGGTGGGGAGTTACGCGAGAGTCCACGGTTATTCACACCCGGCGCGACGCCTGCGCCACGAAGTCTCGCCGAAGAACAAGAAATCGGCCCTGCAAACACGTGACGAGATATCTTATCGGCCGTACAATGGGCCTTCGTGACAATCCGGGCACGACGCCGGATTCAACCTGACCGGCAACATTTCCGCCGGCGCGGCCGGAGGAACAGGAGGCACGGAGGCACCATGGCAGGCGCTGCCCCATCCCAAACCCCAGCGGCCAGGCCGGCTCCGGCGACGCAGTTCGACCGTCTCCCACCCCACGCGATTGACGCCGAGATGGCTACCATCGGATCGATGTGCCTCAATCGCGAAGCCATCGAGCTGGTCCTGCCCATCATCGGCCGGGAGCAGTCGGACCGCTTCTACCGCGCCGATCACCGCCTGGTCTTCGAAGCTCTGGTCGATCTGTATGATCAGGGAGAGCCCATCGACCTGGTGGTCGTGCACAATGAGCTGGAGCGGCGCGGCCAGCTCGCGGAGATCGGCGGCGATGAGTACCTGGTCCAGTTGGCGGAGAGCGTGCCGAGCTGGGTCAACGCCGAATACTACGCGCGGATCGTCCGCGACAAGGGCATGCTTCGCGACCTGATCCGAGCCACCGGTCAGATCGCCCAAGAGGCCTACAACGACGAGGAGGACGCCCGGCTCCTGCTGGATCACGCGGAGCAGAAGCTCTTCGAGGTCACCGAGCAGCGAATCTCAGGCCAGGCCGAACCGCTGGGCAGCTTCATCGAGGAAACGTGGCGGCAGATCGAGTCGCGTGACGGGCACTACCTCACGGGCGAACCCACCGGCTTCGTCGAGCTGGACGACATACTCAGCGGCTTGCAACCCGGCGAGCTGATCATCGTGGCGGCCCGACCCAGCATGGGCAAGACCGCCTGGGGCCTGTGCGCGGCCGAACACCTGGCCGCGGACGAGAACAAGCCCGTGGGCTTCTTCTCCATGGAGATGAGCAAACAGCAGCTTGCCCAGCGCGTGCTCTGCTCCCGCGGAAGGGTCGA
>CP070685.1:630706-636480 GCA_020352895.1 Phycisphaerales bacterium | reverse complement strand
GTGGGCAGGATGAGCATGCCGGGGTCTTCCATGACGGCCAGGGCCATGAGCACGAAGCGCGCGGGGTGGTCGGGGGCCAGTTCGCCCTCCTGCTCGGCGAGCCAGTCGCGGTACATCAGCGCGGTGCTGTAGCGGTGATGGCCGTCGGCGACGTAGATCTTCTTGTCGCTCATGGCGTCGCGCACGGCGGCATTGGCGTCGGGATCGGTGACGGCCCAGAGGCGATTGGCGACGTCTTCCATAACGGCGGCGACGTCGGGCTCTGATACGACCTTGGCTTCGAGCAGGCTCATGATCTTGTTGGCCGGATCGAGGTAGAGCCCGAAGATCGGCGAGAGCTGGCAGCGGGTGGCCTTCATGAGCTTGAGGCGGTCTTCCTTAGGGCCGCCAAAGGTCAGCTCGTGGGGGAAAACGCTGCCCTCGCCGAACGGCTCCAGCCGCAGGCGAGCGAAGAACAGGCGACGCGTGTACTCGCGGCCTTCCCACTGGAAGTTCTGGTGATAGAGGTAGAAGGCGGGCTTGTCGTCGCGGGCCAGGACGCCTCCTTCGAGCCACTTGTTCATGGTCTTGGCGGCCTGCTGATAGACCTCGTCCGGGCCGGCTTTCTTGGGCGGGATGAAGGGCAGGTCGATGGTGGCGATGTTGTAGTTACTCTGTGCCGTAAGCCGGGCCTTGTCAGCCTCGTCGAGCACGTCGTAGGGTGGTGCGATAACGGCGGAGAGGTCGCGGCCGAGGCCGCTGCCGGATCCGTAGCGGATGGCCCGGAATTCCTGGATGGCTGCCATGATTCGTGTTCCTCGCTGGGGCGTGTGTCGTCCGACAAGACTGCCGGCCCGGGCATGGTAGAGGATCGCTCGCCGGCGGGCAACGAAGGCGGCGATGCGGCTGGACGATCCCGGGCGCGCCGGGCATCATGCGGGCATGAACGCACGGAGCATTTTCGAGCGGGCTCTTGGGCGATCGGCCGGGGCACTGGGGTTTCCCCTGGCGCCGGGCCATGTCGAACTGATGTGGCGACATTTCGAATTGTTGCTGGAGGCCAACCGGCGATTCAATCTGACCCGCATTACCGAACCTGCAGAAGCGGCGGTCAGGCACTACGCCGATTCGTTGGCGCTGCCGGCTTGGGTCGAATCCATGGATGAGAGCCGGCCGGCGGAACATTCGGAGTTCCGCGTGCTGGACGTCGGAGCGGGCGGCGGTTTTCCGGCCGTGCCCGCGGCCATTGTTCGTGGCGACTGGGTGGTGACGGCCTTGGACAAAACGGGCAAGAAGGCCCGCTTCGTTCAGCGGTGCGCCGAGGAGTTGGGCTTGGCCAACCTGTCCGGCGTGCACGGGCGCGTTCCTCCGTGGCGCCCTGAGTATTTGATGCACCTGTCGGTGTTAAGGGCGGTTGGTTCGACCAAGGAGGCTCTGGCGAGCGTAGCAGAGGTGGTGAGGCCCGGCGGCTGGGTGGTGTGCTTCAAGACGGCGACCACGCCGCGGAGCGAGGTGGAAGAAGGTCGCCGCTGGGCTGAGGCGCATGGGTGGTCGGGGCCGAAGCACTTCGACTACGCGTTGCACGAAAGGGAGCGCGGGTCCCCGCGGCGATTAGTCCTCTTCCGGCGTGGTGAGTGAATGGCGAGTGCAAGCCGTGGATTCACAAAGGGCGCCGCCTGGCGCGTCACTCCCTGGAGGTCAGAGCGATCAAGGCGCTGCGTTTTTCTTCCACCGGGGTGTCGGGAGTGAAGCCGGGCCAATCGGGGCGGAGCTGGCAGAGGAGATCCACCAACTCGATCTCCAGAGCGGGATCGAGTTCAGGGGAGTCCAGAGACTCGAGCAGCGTCCAGGCCAGGCTGCGGGCGGCCCCCGGGCCCAGGTCGAGAATCTGCTGACGGGCGGCGGCTGCTTCCTCGTCGCTGCCACGTAGTTGTGTCACCCACTGTGCCGCCAGATGCTGGTCGCTCAGTTGGCGCGCCTCCAGTGCTTCGCGGCGCAGGAGACGCAGCCTGTCGATCCAGCTTTCGGGGAGTTGGATGCTCTCGGTGTTCAGCAACTTGTCGGTGAACGAGAGGACGTCATCGAACTCGCCGGCGTTCAGTTGGCCGCGCAGATAATCGTGGACCACCTGGTTCAGGGGGGGTTCTTCCTGTTCGGCGGCATTGGCGAGGAGAAAGGCCAGGTGTTCGGCGGCCAGGTTGAAGCGGCCCGTGACGAGCTGAGAATTCAGGATCTTAAGTCCGACTTGCGCGGAGCGCGTGTTGGGCCGGGTCTTGAGCCAGTCGAAGGCTTGCTGGTGGTAGGCCACGGCATCCGTGTGGCGTCCCATGTCAGCGTAGGTGGCGGCCAGGCGCAGCCGAACCTCGGCCAGGAGGGCGGCTTCGTTCTGAATGCCGGCGAGGGTCCGTTCGATCTCCAGGAGCAACTGAACGTAGCGTTCATTGCCGGCTGCCGGGTTCTGCGTTGAGGGGGCCAGGCGGTCGGCCCAGCGAAGCTGCGCCGCCGGCTCCAGCTTGCGGAACAGACGAACGAAGGACTCCCAGGCGGTCTTTCGGATGACCTCGACGGGTTCGGCTTGCGGATCGAGTCGTCCGAGCAACGACTCCAGGTGGTCCTCGCCGTTGCCCAGGCGCCCCAGGGCCTGGGCGGCGAGTTGCCGGACCTGGATGTTGGCGTCGGCCAAGTGGCGGATCACCAGGGCGGCGTGCTCGGCGTTGCCCAGGGCGGCCAGTCCCTGGATGGCCGCTGCTTTCATGCCACTGCGGCTGCTATCCATGTACGCCAAGAAGGAGGGTTCGAAGCTCGGGTCTGCGATCTTGGCCATGGCTTTGAGGAGACGTTCACGGAGATCGGCCTGCTCGGCAGGGATGTTGGCGAAGCGTTCCATAATAGTCTGGACGGCCTGTTCAAATGCGGGGGTGCGTTGTTCAGGCAGAGTGGCGGGGCTCGATTCGAGGAGCAGGCCCAGCGAGTCGGCGGCTTCGGCGATGATGGGAGCAGCATGCTCAGCACTCAGGTACGGCAGCAAGTGCTGGACGGCCTGCCGGTCGCCGAACCGGCCCAGGGCGTTGATCAGTTCACATAGAACCGCTTCATCGGTCTCGTTCGGCAGGGCCGATACCAGCAAAGGAACATCGTCGGGGATGCGCAAGTCGCGCAGGACAGGAATGGCCGCGCGCCGCACTCTGGCCCCGGGGTCGGTGATGAGAGGGCGAAGAGCCTCCAGCACATCCGCCGGGACGTCCTTGCGATCGGCGATCATGGCGTTGACCAGTTCGATGCCGAGCATCCGGACGCTGGGCTCGGAATCCCGCAATAGGGCGGCCAAGCGTGCCGCCTTTTCGCCTTCGCTGCAACGGTCGTAGATCTCTCGGAGAAGGGCGACGTTGCGCGCCGTCAGGCTGGTCAGGGCATGTTCTGTGGAACGCAAGCGGCGTTTCTTGTTCTGGAGCACGGCGCGAAGTCGGTGGACGGGCGGGTCCTGGCGATGCTGGGCCCACCAATCCCGCCACGCGGTGGCGTCCGGGCCGGGCTCTTCCAGCCCCATTTGTAGGAGGGCTTGGCGCGCGGTGTCACGGATATCCGGACGTTGGTCGTCCAGGGCATTGATGAGGACGTCGATGGATTCGGGCGGTTCGGGGATTTCGGCCAGCACGCGGAGGGCGACCAGCCGGGGGGCCGGCGGAAGGGCGGGGTCGAGGGCGAGGCTGCCCAGGGCCGTGGCCGCCTGAGGGCCATCGAACGCCGAGAGTGCCTGGGCGGCCGCGGTTCGGACGGTCCCGTTGTAGTCTCTGAGAAGGGTGAGAAGCGGCTCAAGGAGAGCGTTGTCAGGCTGGTCCAGTTCGGAGAGGGCGGTACAGACCGAGGAAAGGATGGTCGGCTCTCGCGAATTGATCAGTATATCGGCGATCGCACTCGTGGTGGCGGGGGAGTGGCTAACAAGCAGGTCATGCAGGAGGAAGCGCCGCGCTTCCGGAGTCGTTCGCAGATCGGTAATGAGCTGGACCAGAGTCTGCAGCCGCGCTTGCTCGGCGTCGGCCGGTGCGGGTCCGGTGGCCGGTTGCTGGGCGGGCAGATGCAAGCCGCTCATGAGCGCCAAGAGGAGGGCAGCCGCTATGGCCGGGAGCCTGGCTTGGGTGGCTCTCGAAAGGCAGTTTGCAAGCGCGTCAGAGCACATGGGATCTTCGGTGGCTCCTGAAGGGCGCCGCGACGCGCCCCCTGTTTCGAAGTGTCATACCCACGGGCCTGTGCCCCACAGAAGTCCTTTTTAGCCTAAAACGTCGGCATTTGCAACGCGCACGGGGATGAATGGTTGATTGTGGTCAGTGGCTTGTGGCGTGTTGACTAGTTTGGTTGCACGGCGGGGCGAGCGGGGATAGCCTTTTGACGGAGGAGACTGGTGTCCCACCGGCGCGGGATGGCCCGTCCCGGTTTCGGGCAGAGGGTTTGGCATGAATGGTCCGCACGGTCCCAGCCCTGCTCAAGTGACGCGCCCTCGGGCCGAGGTACTGACGCGCACGCCGCGGCGGTTCTTCCGTTCGTCGACGTTGATGCTGGTGGGTGCGGCGCTGCTGTGCGTGTTCGTGACGCTGAACAGGGACAAGAAGGTGGAGCGTTTGTTTCTTCTGTCAGCGTCCGAGCGTGCGGATCAGGTTCGAGCCCATTGGGACCAGATGCACGCCCTGCCCGTGGAGTTGCCGAAGCGGGAGGGCGAGGCTCCGCGGCCTCCGCTGGAGAAGTATGCGGACGCCAACACCCGGTTCTATGCGATGCGGGCGGACGAACCGGTGCTGGTTGGCTATACGCCGATGGCCCCTATGATGGCGAGCTACAATGGGCGGGCGGTGATTCTATTCGACCGAGGTGAGATCACGGTACGGTGGGTCACCGAGGGGGTGTTTAAACGCATGCTGCGGGCCCAGGAATCGCGCGTGGAGGCGATGGTGACGCAGATCCGGGCGCAGCCCGCCGAATTGCCCAAGTAGCGTATCCGCCGGGGATCGCGGGTGGAGCCTCTTGCGACCGGCTTCGCTGGCCCATAAGATAGTTGATTCGAGCTTTTCGGGCATGGAAGGGACGGTGTATTGTGCCGAAGCAGAAGCCGCATAAAGGGGCGCTCAAGCGGGTGCAGGTCACGGCCCGCGGCAAGGTGAAGCACAAGAGGACCAACGCGGGACACCTCATGAGCGGGAAGCAATCGAGGCGCCGTCGTCGCTTCCGCCGGGACAAGATCATGAGCAACACGATGGCCAAGAAGGTCCTGGAGGCGATGCGGTAGCCGAACGAATCAGGCAGGAGACGGCGAAATGCCACGTGCGAAGTCAGGCGTAGCTCATCATCAGCGAGTCAAGAGAGCCCTGAAGCGGGCGCGGGGGTATCGAGGTGCCGGGGGCCGGCTACGCCGGCTGGCGGTGGAGATTGACATCCGTGGTGCCAAATACGCCTATCGGCATCGCAAGACCCGCAAGCGCGAGTTCCGGGCCCTGTGGATAACGCGGCTGACGGCGGCCTGTCGGCAGCGAGGCATCGGTTACTCGCGCTTCATCAGTGCGCTGCGGAGGGCCAATATTGCCTTGAACCGCAAGATGCTCAGCGAGATTGCGATTCATGACCCGGCTGGGTTCGACCGCGTGGTCGATCTGGTCAAGCCCCATGTGGAGCGGACGGCCGCCTGAGGTCGTCTGCAAGGTCGACTCTGGCTACCCGCGTTCGCCGAGCGCGGGTTTTTGGTGCGCGGAGGTCTCCGGGTCTGTGGCTTGCGCGGTCGGAGGATGCCCTGGCCTGTATGCAGGCCG
>CP070685.1:624784-630606 GCA_020352895.1 Phycisphaerales bacterium | reverse complement strand
CTGGCCGGGTTCTGGAGCAAGGATGAGATTATTCACGCGGCCCTGGCCAATCATCACGTTCCGATCCTGGGCTACCTGGCGTTGCTCACGGCCGTACTGACCGCGTTCTACACCTTCCGCATGGTGTTCCTGGCCTTCTGGGGCGAGAAGAAGATTCCCGCCGGCGTGCATGCCCACGAGTCCGGCGGCTGGATGCTCTTTTCGCTCGTCCTGCTTGCCGTCGGCGCTGTCTTCGCCGGTTACGCGGGCGTGACCTCGTTCGATGGCCACGGCTTCATCGGCCTGTTCGAGCCGCACGGGCGTTTCCACGAATTCCTCCATCCGGTGATGACGCCGTTCGCGGCCGGGCTGGCCGAGATGCAGGCCGGGGCCAGCGGTCTGGAGACGCCCGCCGAGGAGGCCCACGGCTACGGACTGATGTACCTCTCGGCGCTGCTGGCCATACTTGGCATCATCGCCGCCTACATATGCTACGTCTCCGCGCCCACCTTCCCGCGCACGGTGCGCGACTCGTGGAACTGGGCTTACCGCCTCCTCAACAACAAGTATTACGTGGACGAGATCTATGACGCGCTCGTCGTTCGGCCGCTGCGTCGCCTGGGCGACTTCTGCTTCGGACTCGACAACTATCTGGTGGACGGACTCATCTGGCTGGTGACGGCCGTCCCCCAACTGATCGGCCACGTGCTGCGGACCATGCAGCGCGGGGCCATGCAGGGCTACGGCCTGGGCATGGTCGCCGGGCTGGTCATCATTGTGCTACTCGTACTGAGGGCAACGTAGGTACAACATGACCGAACTGCTGGGCAAGTGGGTTCTCACCATCGTGATCTTCGCCCCGTTGGCGTGGGCCCTGATCCTTGCCTTCATCCCCGCCTCGGCCCACAGCACTATCCGCCGTAACGCCATAACCGGCTCCTTGGTAACCCTGGTCATCTCCTTGGGAATGCTCCTGCTTTACTTCCAACAAAAGACCGGCGACGGCGAACAGTACCTTTCTCAGATCGGTGAGTTCGCCCTGGTCACACAGGTGCCCTGGCTCGGAGAGGAGAGCGGCACGCTGTCGGCCATCGACGTCAGCTACAAGGTCGGCGTCGATGGCATCAGTGTCTGGCTGGTGCTGCTGACCACGTTGCTGACGCCGCTGGTCGTCTGGGGCAGCTTCTCGGGCATCCGCGAACGTGTGAAAGAGTACTACGCCCTCATGCTGGTCCTCGAATCCGGCATGATCGGCGTGTTCTGCGCGATGGACCTGCTCCTGTTTTACATCTTCTTCGAGTTCACCCTGGTGCCCATGTTCCTGATCATCGGCATCTGGGGCTCGTCCGAGCGCCGCCGCGCGGCCGTCAAGTTCTTCATTTATACTCTGGCCGGCAGCATGCTGACCTTCGCCGGCGTGCTCTACATCGCGTTTCAGGCCTACTTCGCTGACGGCGTCTTCACCTTCGACCTGCTCAAGCTCTACGCTTTGGCCGAACGCGGCGCCATCCCTGTGGACATCCAGAAGTGGCTCTTCCTGGCCATGGCCGCCGGCTTCGCCATCAAGGTGCCTCTGTTCCCGTTCCATACGTGGTTGCCTCTGGCTCACACTGAAGCGCCCGCCGGCGGCAGTGTCATCCTTGCGGCGGTCCTTCTGAAGCTCGGCACCTACGGCTTCTTGCGCATCAGCCTGCCCATGCTGCCCGACGCAACCGAGTACTTCGCCCACATGATGGCCGTCGTGGCCATTATCGGCATCATCTACGGCGCCCTGGCCGCCTGGATACAGAAGGACCTCAAGAAGCTCGTAGCCTACTCGTCCGTCTCCCACCTGGGCTTCTGCATCTTGGGCATGTTCAGCCTCGAACCCGCCGGCCTGACCGGCTCGGTCATCTACATGCTCAACCACGGGCTGAGCACCGGGGCTTTGTTCTTCCTGGTCGGCATGCTCTATGAACGCTACCACACGCGGCGCTTTGCCGATGTCTCCGGCCTGGCCCGCAAGATGCCCTGGCTGGCCTTCTTCCTGATCTTCTTCGCTCTGAGCAGTGTGGCCTTGCCGGGTCTCAACGGCTTCGTCGGCGAGTTTCTCGTGTTGGTCGGGACCTTTACTTCCAGCGGCCGGCCCAGCGCCCTCGGGATCACCTATGCCGCTTTCGCGGCCTTGGGCATCATCCTCAGTGCGGTGTATCTGCTCCATCTGTGCGGGGCTGTGCTGTTCGGCCCACTGAAGGAACCCGAGCACACGCCCGACACCGAGCACGTCAAGACCGTGGACTTGAACTTCCGCGAAATCGGCGTGCTCGCCCCGATCGCCGCACTTTGTCTGTTCCTGGGGGTTTATCCCCGGCCGGTGCTGGACAACATCCAAACCTCGGTGGACAGACAGGTGCTGGCTCGCATTGTCGAACAGCCGCCGCTGTCCAACTGGGATGATCGTCGGGTCGTCGAGGTCGATCAGCCGAGCGCCCTCGATTCGCAGCTCGTAGCCGCCACGGAAGGAGGTGCCCGGTGAGTCCCCACCTCCACTGGTCCGTCCTCCGGCCCGAGATCACTCTGCTGGTCGGGGCCATCCTTTGCATGATCTTCGGCGTCGGTCGCGAGAACGCGCTGCGCAAACTGGTCGCGCCCATCGGCCTGATCACACTGCTCATCGCCATGCTCCTGTCCTGGGCCCAGGCCACTACTCCGGGAAGCCCCGAAGCGCCGGTGGGCCTGCTGGCCGACTCCTTCGCTGGCTACTTCGGCCTGATCGGTGCCGCTGTCGGCGCACTCATCTTCCTGGTCAACTGGCATCTGCCGGTCAAAGGCGAGCGCGGTGAGTTCTTCGGTCTGATCCTTTGCAGCGTCGCCGGCCTCATCCTGACCGGCCGCAGCGATGATCTGATCACTCTCTTCTTAGGGCTTGAGCTAACCAGCGTGCCCACCTATGTGCTCATTGCCCTCAGCAGCAACAACCTGCGGGCCCCCGAATCCAGCAGCAAGTACTTCTTCCTCGGAGCCATGAGCGCGGCCATCATGGTCTATGGCTTCAGCTTCATCTACGGTGCCACCGGCACGACGGTCATCGGCGGGGCCTCCTCCGAACTGGGGCTGAAGGGTTATGTCCTGGCCAACGGCCTGTCGAACCCCATCCTCCTGGTCGGCCTCGTGCTCAGTGTCGGCGGACTGGCCTTCAAGCTCGCGGCCGTGCCCTTCCACTTCTACGCGGCCGACGTCTACCAGGGCGCCGCCTCCCCGGTCACCGGTTTGCTCGGCTTCCTGCCCAAGGCCGCAGGCTTCGCCGCGCTCATCCGGCTGATCGTATCCACCGGCGCCTCCAACGATGCCGTCGTGTTCTGGACCCTGTGGATCATCTGTCTCGCCACCATGACCACGGGCAACGTGCTGGCCCTCTTGCAGCGCAACGTCAAGCGCATCCTGGCCTACTCCAGCATCTCCCACAGCGGCTACATGCTCATCGGCGTGCTGGTCGGTCCGGCCCTCGTCGCGGACGGCAACCTGTTTAACGACGGCGTGGCCGCGGTGATGTTCTACCTGGCCGTCTATGGCGTCATGAATCTCGGCGCGTTCGCCGTGCTGGCCTATCTGATCCGTCGCGGCGAGTCGGCCGAGGAGCTCAGCGACCTGAACGGCCTGTGGCGAGCCGAGCCGGTCGCCGCCCTGGCTTTGGCTGTCTGCGTGTTCAGCCTGATGGGTTTCCCACCGACCGCCGGTTTCGCCGGCAAGGTCTACGTCTTTAGCGGCGCGTTCTCGCTTAGCTCCGCCGGCCCGTTCGCAAAGCCCATGATCGCGCTGGCCGTGCTGGGTGTCATTAACGCGGCAATCGGCGCGGTCTATTACCTGCGCATTGTCGCCGCCTGCTATCTCGACGAAGAACGCGAGCCGCTGGATTACGTGCCCTCCGGCACGCTGCGCTTTGCCGTAACACTCTGTGCACTGATTACACTGGCCTTCGGCCTCTGGCCACGTGACCTCATGCGCCTCAGCCGGCAGGCCTCCTCGCAGATCGTCGTCCAGGCCACAGCCGAACCCCCTGCCGAAGCACTCGTTTCCCTCCCGGAAACGGCTGACCCCGAATAACCCACAGCGACGACGCCTGGTGCGCCCATGTGATCAGCAAACGGCTCCACTAGTCTGAGCGGGACGATGTGGCTCTATAATGAAATGGGCTAGCCGCCGCCTCCCCCCACCGGCATGCGACCCTGCTGGTATAGTTGAACACGTTGTGCGAGCTGGGCCGCAAACGCGGCGTCGCCCTGCTGTTGGGCCAAGTTCATCGCATGAGCCGCGGCCTCGGCCGCTCTCGGAAAATCCCCCGAGGCAGCCAGTGCGCACGCCAGAGCATCGAAGTGCTGTGGATCGGTGGTATCGGGCGGGCAACACTCCTTGACGATGGCCAGCGCTTCGGCAACGGTCTCAGGAGTCGCTCGCGGCCCCGCGACCAGCATAAGCACGAGAACGTGGACGAATTCCTTCTCTTCGGGGAAGAGATCCCGGGCAGTATGCAGGGCCTGGGACGCCTCAGAGTCGCGGCCAAGGGCCATCAACACCCGCCAGATCATACGGTGCGCCGGAGCGAACTGCGGGTCGTATTGCAGGGCTTGGCGCAAAAGGCGAAGCGCCTCTCCCTGAGACCCCGCCTGGTGGTGGAGACCTCCGAGGTTGGTCAGTGCGCTAGGTGAGTCCGGGGCGATCTCCGCTTGGCGGACGATGAAGTTGCGCGCCCGAACGATGTCTCCCTGCTGTAGGTAGACATCACCCAGGCGTGCGTAGGCCTCACCGAAGTCAGGCGACGCCTCAATCGCCTTGTTGTAGTATTCGATCGCCTTGGCGACGTCGCCCTGGCTCCTGAAAGTGTCGCCAATCTGACATAGACGGCCGGGGTTTGTCCGTGCCGTACGCAGGCTCTGGAGCAGGGCATGCCGGGCCTTCTCATGCTCGCCCAGTCTGAGGTAGGCCTCCCCCAGAGTGCCCCAGACGGCATCCGATTCCGGGGTGAGCCTCACCATTGGCTCCAGAAGGCGCACGGCTTCGGCAGGCTGCTCGGACTGGATCAGCTCTCCCGCTCTGAGCATTCCACGGAATACCAACATCATGTCCTTCGGGTCGCGCCGCTCCTTCCCCGGCTCGTCGTCAGGCAGAACGGGCGTACCGACGTAGCCCAGTGCGTTCAGCTTGCTGAGGCTGTCGGCATCCAAAACGACGGCGCCCGGGGCGCGCTCCTCGATACTCCCACGGAGTTCCGACAATTCTGCCATCAATCTCTCAGTTACGTCGGGCAACTCGATCGCGAGATTGCGTTCTTCTGCCTGGTCGGCGCGGCGGTCATACAGTTCGGGCGCGGGCGCGTCGATGAGTTTGTACTGGTTCGTCATGAGTGACCGCAGCGGCGCCCAGCCGAAGCTGACGAGGGGGTACATACTCTCGCCATACGCGGGCAGGAACTGTCCCCGCCCCGTGCGGCAGGATGACGCGATGCTGGCACCGTCCACGTCTTCCGGCTGATCCCAGCCGAGCAACGCCGCCACCGTTGGAAGCACGTCGATCAGGCGCCCGCCCTCCGGCACAACCGTCCCGGCGGGCAAGGCACCGGGCCACGTGAAGATCATCGGGACCTGCATCGTCGTGTCATAGAGGAGAATGCCATGCTCGCGCTCCCCATGTTCGCCAAACGCCTCACCGTGATCGCCGACTACCACGACCAGCGTCCTGTCGTACTGACCGCGAGATTGTAGCCAGCCGGTCAGGCGGGAAATCTGGTCGTCCACGAAGGCGATCTCACCGTCGTAGGGATCCTTGAAGCGATCCCTGTAAGGCGCCGGCGGCCGGTACGGTGCGTG
>CP070685.1:618791-624684 GCA_020352895.1 Phycisphaerales bacterium | reverse complement strand
CCGTTGGTGCCCTCTGTCGGGCTCTGGATACGCGCGGGGAAGGCGAGCCGATCGTGGTGTACAACCCGCTCTCGATTGAACGAGAGGACGTCATCGAGGCCACCGTGGGCTTCTCCGGCGAGGTGCCCAAGGCGGTTCGTGTTTTCGGCCCGGACGGCACCGAAACGGCCTCGCAGATTACCGCGGTGGGGGAGGGCGTCGTGCACGTTGCGTTTCTGGCCCGTGTTCCACCCGTCGGATTCGCCGTGTTTGACGTGCGCCCGGCGGAAGCGCCCTGCGACCTGGACACCGGCCTTACGGTGGAGACGTCGAGGCTGGAGAACGAGCATTACGCCGTTCGCCTCGATGAGAACGGCGACATCGCCGCCATATACGACAAGGTCGCCGGGCGAGAGATTCTCGACGCGCCCGCGTGCCTTCAGCTTCTGGAAGACTCCCCCCGGTAATGGCCGGAATGGGAGATCGAATACGACGACATCACGGCCCGGCCGCGCACGTGTGTTCCCGGCCCGGCGTACGTCCGCATCGTCGAGCGGGGGCCTGCTCGCGTGGCTCTCGAAGTCTGTCGCGATGTCGAGCAATCGACGTTCGTGCAACAGATCAGCCTCGCTGCGGGGCAGGGCGGGGACCGCGTAGAGGTTCAGTGCCGAGTGGACTGGCGAACGCCACGGACACTCCTGAAAGCCGCCTTCCCCCTGGCCGTGTCAAGTGAAGTCGCCACGTACGATCTGGGGCTTGGAACGGTTCAACGGGGCAACAACGATGAGAAGCTTTATGAAGTGCCGGCGCAGCAGTGGGCAGATATCACCAAGCCGGACGGGAGCTACGGCGTCGCCATTCTGAACGACTGCAAGTACGGCTGGGACAAGCCGTCGGACAACACGTTGCGCCTGACGTTGATCCACAGCCCGGACTGCATTGAGAAGGACATGGGATACCATCGCTTCGCTTACGCGATTGCCGGGCACACAGGTGGCTGGCAGGACAGCAACGTCGCGTGGCAGGCCGCGCGGCTGAACCAGCCACTCCGGGCGTTTCAGACGACGCGACACGACGGCCGGCTGGGGCGCGGTTTCTCCATGATCCGAGTGAACAATGCTCAGGCTGCCATTCGAGCCGTGAAGAAGGCGGAGGCGGGGGATGAGGTGATCGTGCGCGTGCAGAACCTGCACGATGACACGGCCCAAGATGTTCGGATCAGTGCGATGGCACCCATTGTGGCCGCGCGCGAGGTCAACGGGGCGGAAGAGCCGGTTGAGGGTGAGTTTACCGTGGCCGACGGCGCTCTCGTTTTCGACATGCAGGCATACCGCCCCAGGACGTTCGCGTTGAAGCTGGCGTCGCCGCCCGTTGACCTCGATCCACCGGAATGCCAACCGGTCGCCCTGGACTTCGACACCGACGTCATCAGCTTGAACGATGATATGAAGGACGGCGACTTTGGCGGCCAGGGGCGAACGCTGCCCGGTGAATTGCTGCCGCCTCGGCTGGTCGTGGAGGACATTCCGTTTGAACTCGGGCCAAGCGCCAAGGGCGCACGCAATGCGGTGACGTGTCGCGGGCAGGCTATCGAACTGCCGGAAGGCGAGTTTGACCGTGTGTACCTGCTCGCCGCAGCGATCGGTGATGAAGTTCGGGATGTCTTTCGCGTCGGGAGTGCGGGGGTCGAGCTGACCGTTCCGGGTTTCACCGGCTTCGTCGGCCAGTCTGGGAGCCTGATTTCGATCAACGAAGAGGAAATGACAGGTCCGCTCTGGCCGGTGACTGCGGCGGGGCGTTCTCCAGGACCGTGGAGTTTCCTGCCCGACAGGCGACGCCTCCCGTTGGAACGGATGACACCGCCCTTCATTCAACGGCAGCCGGTTGCCTGGGCCGCTTCGCACCACCATACACAGGCCGGCCGAGACGAGCCCTACATGTTCTGCTACCTTCATAAGCTCAGCCTGAAGATGCAGCCGCCGGCCGGTTCCCTCACATTGCCGGACAACGAGAGGATTCGCATCCTGGCGGTGACTGTGGCCAATAATCCGAACGAGGTCACGACGGCCGGCGAGCTATACGACAACCCGATCGCCGTGCAGATACTCCCCGCCCGCGAAACCACGGTCGATCCGATCAGTGTGACCCTGTCGGTCAACAACCCGAGCGCCGAGATTCGCTACACGCTGGACGGCACCGAACCGACGGCTGATTCCGAGCTCTACCGCGGCCCGTTTCCCGTGAGCCGTTCAAGCACGGTAAAAGCCAGAGCCTTCGTTGATGGCAAGCCGAACGCGTATGTGGCGTGCCGCCGCTACAAGTTTGTCGATCCGCTTGAGCCGGTCACGATCGATGCCCTGGCCGGCGGCCTCGACTACCGGTGCTTCGAGGCGGAGAGAGGCGCTGTTGTCGACTTCGGCGCTGCCGTGCCCGTACGGTCAGGGACGGCCGACCGCCTTAGCGCGGACTGTCTGGAAGGCAACTCTCGACTCGCTGTGGAGTACGTGGGATACGTCAATACTCCGACGGACGGAGTGTACCAGTTCGCCACCGTGTCGGATTCCGGCAGCCGCCTGTACGTCGGCGAGGAGTTGGTGGTGGACAACGTCTGCTGGCGGTTCAGGCCGATGAAACGATACGGCTCGGTTGCCCTGAAGGCGGGGTTGCATCCGATCAAGGTGCAGTACGGCAACGGCATCCGCGCCGAGGTTCTCCGGGCCTACATCGAGGGGCCGGGCGTGCCATGGCAGGAGATGAGCGGCGGCATGCTCTTCCGGTCGGCAGCGCCTGTGGTGACGCAAGAGGCTGGCCAGTAAAAAGCGGCACCCTGCGGAAGGCGGCGGTGCTTGTGCCATCTACTCCACCCGGTGGTACCTGTAGGCGCCGCTCTCGGTGGTGAAGGACGTCGGACGGCCCGCGGAATCGACGGCGAACTCGATGATGTCTTCGACGTCGACACTCATGTTGAGTTCGTCCACATGCGTGCGAAAGGCCGTCTCACCTAAGCGCTCAAGCGTGGTTGTGGACCGTCGCACGTCGTCCGTTTCCAGCCTGATTACTCGCAGCTTGTCGCCCACCACCGCGACGCGGGCGTACTCGCCCCAGCGGTCCCGGTAGAGACCCTCGAAGCGAGCCAGGTCGGGGTCAGGGCTCGCCGGCGCTTCGACCGGCTCGGCTGCCGTGACGATGGGACCCGCGACGATATCCATGACGCCTTGGGCGAGCTCACCGGCCCGGCCGTCGTCCGCGTTGATCAGGACGATCACCGCGACCTTGCTTGCGGGATCGATCAGCAGGTTCGATTTGTATCCCGGCAGACTGCCGCCGTGACTGAGGAGGATAGCGTTCTCGCGGCGGGTGAGGAACCAGCCGATGCCGTGCCCGCGGCTCCAGTCCGGGGCCAGCCAGCGCGGGCGGTGCATGTCGCGCAGCGACCAGCCGGTGAGCACGGGACCGGCGTAGTCGTCCGCCGTGTTGAACTGGAGGGAGGCGAACCTGGCCAGATCGCGCACGCTGGTCACGAGGCCGCCGGCGGCCAACAGGCCGCTGTTGTTCACTTGGCTCTCGATGGAGCGCTTAGCGTCGGGAAGGCGGCGGCCATAGGGGATGGCCAGCCCGGGGCAGGTCTCGTTTCCGTCGAGCAGACGGGAGTCGTTCATGCCCAGTGGGCCGAGGATATGTCGGGCTACGTATTGCGGGAAGGGCATTCCCGACAGTTCGCTCACCAGTAGCCCCGCGACTTGGAAGCCGTAGTTAGAGTACTTCTGGCGCGTCTGCGGCGGGAGGGTCAGGGAAGTCTGAGGGGTGGCACCCTGTACGATGGCCACGTCGGGGCGGTGGAGCTGATCGAAGTCGGTTCCCGGCGTCTCGCGCTGCAGCCCGGCGGTGTGCGTCAGCAGGTGCCAGACCAGCACCGGGTGCCCTGGGTCGGCGTCCTTGGGCATGAACCATGGCAGGTACTTAGCCACGGGTTCTTCCAGGGACAGCTTGCCGCGCTCCGCCGCCTGCACGACCGCGGTGGCCGTAAGCAGCTTCGTCACAGACGCAACGCGGTAGAGGGTCTGGTCGGTGGTCGGGATCTTCTCGGCCAGGTCGGCATACCCGTAGCCCCGGCTCCAGATCAGATCCTGGTCGTGCACGACGCCGACGGCCATGCCGGGAAGATCATCCTTCATGCGCTGGCCTTCCAGCCAGATATCGAGCAACTGCAGCGCTTCGCGCACCTCACGGGCATCGGCGACCGTGGCCCCGGGCGTGACGGCCGTGTTCGGAGGCATCGGCTCTGGCTCCTGGGCAGGCAAAATACAGTTGCTTGTGCCCGCGCAAAGGCAGAACGCTAGGATGAGCTTACGAATCGACATGGCACGTTCCTTTCTGTCTGTTATCCGTCAGGACCTGGCCACCCCGAACGTTGCACCACCTTCTATGTTAGTTCCTCATACCCTTCGGCGATACCCATCCGGTTCCTGCCACCAGCTCTTTCCGCAGGCGTCTCGGAGGCAGACGTTCGGAAACAGGCCGTTTCGCCCCGCCATCACGCCCGCCCGCCACATGCTGGGCAGTACACCCCTTGCCCGTGGTTGTGAATCGGTGCGTTGACGGCCCGCCGGCGCGCATGTATGGAGGTAGCTGTGCGGAGGCTGTATGTTCGAGGCTTGGTCAAGACGGCCGACACCGTGAGGCGAGAAAGCGCCGGCATGTAAACACGGTCGGGAGGCGAACCGATGCGCAAGAACGCGGGGATTCTCACTGCAGGTGGGGGTTTGATTCTGGTGTGCGCGTGTTGCAACACTGGGGCCTTCATCAACCTGGTGTTCCAGCCATTGGAGTTTCCCTTCGCCAACGCGGAAAGCATCGCCAGCATGGCGGCCTTCGGGATACCGAACTGGAGTGGCAGCGACCCCCACAACGGGATCGATCTGATTGTGGACGAGCACCTTGAATCCACTAGGATCATTTCGCCCACGGCCGGCGTGGTCACGCGGATCTTCACCAACGAAAACCCGTACTCGCATCCGCCCGGGCAACTCCTCGTGACCATTGCCATCCGGATCAACAGCGAGTGGTCGGTGCACCTCGTGCTCGAGCCGGGAACCACAGATCCGGCGCTCAAGGCAGACCAGTTGGCCGCGACCCATGTGAGCGAGGGCGAGGTTTTGGAAGTGGGCAGCCCGGTGGCAGACCTGCTGGTCGGCACGCTCGGTCACCCGCACCTGCATTACATGGTGCGGCACGACGGTGAGGCTGTCTGCGCCTATGCCCATTCCTCCGATGCCGCGAGGGCGGCGTTCCAGACTGTTTCAGCCCTCCCGGGCAGCCACCTTCCCGACGGAAACATCTGCTACGGTCAACCCTGAGTCAGCGCCCCGGCCTGGCCTTCGGCCGAAAGTTGTACACTTTTCCGCGTTCGTCCCTCGGGCCCACTGGCAATACCCATCCGGCTCCTTCCCCCGGTGCTTTTGGAGGGGCCTTGAAGCCGGAGGTGTGGGGACAGAGGCTCCGCCAGTACATGGCAGGAACGCCCCGCCTCAGAAGACGCCTACGCCAAGCGTGAAAAGGCGGTCCTCGGTTGGTCGCAGCGGGCGATATCTGACCGGAATCTGGTCGGAATCCTCGGCGTTCACCTTGTCACACGTTCAGGCCATGAAGTAGAATCGTGACTCTATTCGGGCCGGCGGGAAAGGGTTGACGAGGAGGACACGTCATGCCGTGCACGCGCTTCACTCCGGCCTTGGGGATTCTTGGTGCTCTGACAGTTGCAGGCTGTGCGCCGCCGACGTTTGTCAGGACGAGCGAGTCAGACTGGCGGACGGTCGAGTTTCGTCCGGACCTCAGCCGCGACGACGCGTGGTACCACATCGCCGATGTCGTGTCACTGAAACATGACATCGAGATTATGGACAAGGATAGCGGC
>CP070685.1:612773-618691 GCA_020352895.1 Phycisphaerales bacterium | reverse complement strand
CGCGGAGAAGGCCCCCGACCTCTCGCAGGTCAGCGTGGCTCGCGATCCGCATGGCGGCCCCTACAGCCCATGGCAGTACAGACCTGAGTCGAGTGTCGCGTCGAGCCATCGAGCGGGCCACCGCGGCACGGTTCGCTGCCGTCCCCGGAGCGCAGACCCGCACGTGCATCGCCGGCCCCGCGGTTCCAGGACCTGTGCGGCTTCGGCGAATCCTTCCCCCTGCGGCGAGCCGTGTTGCGTAGTTGCGGTGGCCCTAATACGCTATGGAGCGGGTGCTTCTGGACGCTCCCTGGTCCTGAACCGCGGGGCACGCACGTCCCTGAATCGCGCTGCCGTGGCACTGGTTCAATCGGACCACTGCTGATGTCGTGCTTAGGGCGTAGATCTGGATTACGGGCAGCACGTCGGGCACGCTTCCCGCCCTCTTGACGGAACCCGAGTGATGCTCACCACGGTGCTGGAGCCATGCAGAGTGACGATGACATGCTGAGCCACCCCTCGGACGGGGAAGAAGCGGCGGATATCGCCCAACCGACATGCCGCGTCGAGCCGCTGCGCTTCAGCGTGAAGGGCGGTCCGCCAGCGCGGGACCGCTGCGATGTCGTCGTGGAGAGTGTCCTGACCATTATGATCGAAGACATCGGCAGCCTCACGGTGTTGTGCACGCCCAACGATACGCTCGCCCTGGCCGTCGGATTCCTATTCGCTGAGGGCATCATCACCGGCCCAGAGGAGATCACTCGACTCACCCAGCGAGCAGATCCTCTCGTCGTCGCTGTCCGTGTGGACAATCCTGAGCAGGTTGTTGCCGGTCGAAACCTGATCGTGACCAGCTCCTGCGGTATGTGCGGCAGTCGAAACATCGACAAGCTGATTGAGGGCCTGAAACCCGGCAGGGATACATTCCGCGTCTCGCCACGGGTCCTTCGCGACGTTGCACGGGAGATGCGTAAGCAGCAGAGCCTCTTTTCCCGGACAGGCGGCACCCACGCCGCCGCGGTCTTCACACGGGATGGTGACATCATCGCCATGGGAGAGGACATCGGACGGCACAACGCGCTCGACAAGGCGGTGGGCAAATGCCTGTTGGAGGGCCGTCCGCTGCAAGAACGAGGCGTAATGCTGTCCGGCCGCATCAGCCTGGAGATGATTGCCAAGGCCGCCCGGGCGGGCTTCGAGATGGCGGCCGGTGTGTCAGCACCATCTTCGCTCGCTATCGAGGCCGCACAGCGGTCCAACATCACGCTTTGCGGTTACGTGCGGGCCGACCGAGCCACGGCCTACACCCATCCGCACCGAATTCAGAATGTCGGCCAATTGCCTGACTGATGCCGATCGTCACAGAAGATCCCACCTGCTGGTCGGCGACCCCGTGCCCCCACTGGCGACTCCCGCAGGTCTCCCGATGCGACGGGAGAGGCCGCAACGCCCAGGGAGGCGGCTGCGACCACCGGTCCCCCTGCACTCTACAGTTTCCCCGCGCGGTGTCTTAGACGCATGCTTCATGTTAGGACAGTATGTACGTTATCATGGCTGAGGCGACGGCCCGCCCCGATGCTCGCCGCTTGCGGCGAGCAGAAGCGCCCCGTGTTGCCAGCACCGACGACCTTAAGACATGGGCCCGCTGCGGCCCCAGGGAGGAACCAGCATGCTCGGCCAGCCGACAAACGACTCGCTCCTGAGCGACATTCGAGTCCTTGATCTTTCGAGGATTCTGGCCGGGCCATACTGCACCATGATCCTTGGCGACCTCGGCGCCGACGTCATCAAAGTGGAGCGCCCCGGTGTGGGCGATGACACACGCACGTGGGGGCCGCCCTTTGCAGGCGGGGAGAGCGCATATTACCTCTGCTGCAACCGGAACAAGAAGTCGATCTGCATCGACCTAAAGAACCCACACGGACGCAGCCTTGTCGCGGAGCTCGCCAAGACCTCCGACGTTTTGGTGGAAAACTTCACCCCGGGGCTCATGAAGCGATTCGGGCTGGATTACGAGACCCTGCGCAAGCACAATTCACGCCTGATCTACTGCTCGATCAGCGCCTACGGTCAGGATGGGCCGTACCGGGATCGGCCGGGCTACGACATGGTGCTGTCGGCGGTCGGCGGTCTCATGTGGATCACTGGCCCGGAGGGCGGTGAGCCGTGCAAGGTTGGCGTGGCCATCACGGACGTCGTGACGGGAGTCCATGCGTCGGGCGCCATCATGGCCGCGCTGCTCCGTAGGGAGCGCAGCGGCCGGGGCCAGTACATCGATTGCAGCCTGCTTGACATTCAGGTCGCATCGCTGGCCAACATCGGCAGCAATTACCTGGTGGCCAACAAGGAGGCCCAACGCTGGGGTACTGCCCACGAATCGATTATTCCCTACCAGGTGTTTGACGCCAAGGATCGGCCCATGGCGATCGCCGTGGCGAACCAGAAGCTCTGGGAGATCTTCTGCCGAACCATCGGCAAACAGGGCTGGATAGAGGACCCGCGGTTCGAGTCCAATCCCAAGCGCGTGGAGAACCGCACGGAGCTGGTGGCCCGCGTCGCCGAGGTGCTGGCCCAGAAGACCTGCGACGAATGGATTGAGCTGTTCGTGGAAGCATCAATCCCCTGTGGACCCGTAAACGACATGCAGCACCTCTTCGCGGACCCGCAAGTTCTTCATCGCAACATGGTCGTGGAGATGCCGCACAAAACGATCGGCACGCTTCGCCTGAGCGGCGTTCCAATCAAGTACTCCGAATCGCCGGCGAGCATCCGTATGCCTCCTCCGCTCCTCGGCGAGCACACGGATGAGGTGCTGCGTGATGTCTTGGGATACTCGCCGGGCCAGGTCGAGGCACTCAGACGGCACGGCGCGATCTAGGCTGCGCGGCGAATTCCGCCGTCAGGCGAGATGACCGCAAGAACCCGACGGGGCACACGCGCCTCAGGATGCAACGACAGGCACGGATACCGACACCGATCGTGGGTGAAACGACGACACAGTCCGCACCGCCACGCTACGTGAGACTCGGCATCGCCGTCGGTTTGGGGGCGGCGATCTGGCTCGTCCCCGCTCCCAGCGGCGTGATGCCCGAGGCATGGCACCTGTTCGCGATCTTCGTGGCCACCGTGGCCGGCATCATGCTCGCGCCCTTCCCGATGGGCGCCGTAGCGCTGCTCGGGGTCGCCGCGTCCACGCTGACCGGGACGTTGAGCATCGGCGACGCGCTGAGCGGCTTCTCGAACAACGTGATCTGGCTGGTCGTCATGGCCTTCTTCATCTCGAGAGGCTTCATCAAGACAAGGCTGGGACCGCGCATTGCCTACTTGTTCATGGCGATACTCGGACGGCGCACACTCGGCCTCGGCTACAGTATGGTGGCCAGCGATCTTGTTCTGGCACCCGCGATCCCCAGCATTACCGCCCGCGCGGGGGCCATCATCTTCCCGGTCGTCCAATCCATGGCCGAGGCGTTCGACAGCCGCCCTTCAGACGGCACAGCGCGCCGCATGGGCGCTTATCTCATCAAGAACTCGTTTCAGGGGAACCTCATCACCAGTGCCATGTTCATGACGGCGATGGCCGCCAACCCGTTAACCGTGGAGATGGCCGCGAACCTCGGCATTGAAGTCACCTGGACGCGCTGGGCAACCGCGGCGGCGGTCCCGGGGCTGGTCAGCCTGCTGGTCGTCCCTTTGGTCCTCTACAAACTGTACCCTCCCGACATCAAGAAGACGCCGGAGGCCACCCGGATCGCCAGGAACCGACTCGCCGAGTTGGGCCGCCTGCAGCGCGGCGAGTGGATCATGCTGGGGACGATTGCCATGCTCCTGGTGCTGTGGATATTCGGAAAGTGGCTGCACGTGCACAGCACGACGGCCGCGCTGGCCGGGCTCGGCGTGTTGCTCCTGACGCGTGTGCTGACCTGGGAGGACGTGCTGAACGAGAAGCGCGCCTGGAACACCTTCATATGGCTGTCGGCGCTGGTCATGATGGCCTCAAATCTCAGCACGCTCGGGCTGATCGCCTGGTTCAGTGATCGCGTGAGCGGCCTGTTCACCGGTGTCGGCTGGCTCCCGGCGTTAGTGATGCTGAGCCTGATCTACTTCTACAGCCACTACTTCTTTGCCAGCAACACCGCTCACATCAGCGCGATGTATGCCGCCTTCCTGGCCGTCGCGGTGGGCGTCGGATCGCCGCCGGTGCTCGCGGCTCTTGTGCTGGGTTACTTCAGCAACCTATCCAGCAGCATGACCCACTACGGCACGGGGCCGGCCCCGGTCCTGTTCGGCGCCGGCTACGTCTCCCTGGGTAATTGGTGGAAACTGGGCGCGATCGTCAGCGTAGTGAATGTCGTCATCTGGCTCGGCCTAGGCGGCCTTTGGTGGAAGATCATCGGAATCTGGTGATCGGCAGCCGGGCGGACAGGCCCTCAGCCACCGAGCGCGACCATCGCTGCCGTCTGCGGCTGCGGTCCTTGGGCCTGTTTGCCGGCTACCGCATCAGTGACCAACCGCTCCGCGGTCACAGGGCAGAAGCCTCCCTCTCCCCATGCCGTCGACATGTCTACGCAGCGTGAGTCGAGCAAACAGGGATAGAGCCGCCCCTCGGCGGTCAGACGCATGCGCCGACAACCGTCGCAGAACGGCTGACTGATCGGTGCGATGAGCCCTATCACACCCACACTTCCGGAACCCCTTGCCCGATACCTCCGGGCCGTGGCCCCCTCCGTTTCCGGCAGGGCCACAAGGTCAAACTCTTCGGCCAGCAACTCCCTGGTCTCGGCAGCGCTGACGAATCTCCGCCGGTTGAATGCGGCCGCCGGGCCAATCGGCATCGCCTCCAGAAAGCGGATCTCCAGACCGCCGGTCAAGGCCCATCGTGCCATGTTACAGATCTCATGGTCGTTCAACCCACGCAGTACGACCGTGTTGATCTTAGGTGGTGGGAAACCGGCCCGCACGGCCGCCCACAGACCGGCCAATGCTTCACCAAGGACACCCCCCGTGACCTGCCGGTACCGATCAGGTTCCAGAGAATCGAGCGATACATTAAGACGATCCAGCCCCGCCACCCGTAATTCAGCCGCCCGCTTGGCCAGCAGGCGGCCGTTCGTGGTCAAGGCCACAGAAACGTCGCCCAGCGCCGCTCGGACCGCGGATACAAACCGAGCGAGTTCGGCGTATTGCAGTGGCTCCCCTCCGGTGATTCGCACCTGGCTCAGGCCGAAGCGTTCATGGAGAAAACGGACAAACTCCAGGCGCCGTTCGTCGGAGAGGTGTATGTGCTCGTCGGGTCTGTGTCCGTGCGGCCGGCAGTACACGCAGCGCATTTCGCAGGCGGAGATCACCGAGAGCCGCAGGTGGTCAACCCGCCGGGAGCAGCCGTCGCGCAGGCCTGCTCTGCGGCGCTGCGCAGCACTCGGCGACGACTCAGCCCATTGGGTGCGCTCCAGATCTTGCGGCCGAAGCCGGGCGGACTGGGCCCCGCCAAGTACGTGCCCTGGTTCGGAAAGCGACACAGTCATTCGATCCTCCGAGGTCATAGCCCCGAGTTTATTCTATCGCCCAACCGTCAGGAATGCCACAGTCGGGCCCGCGGTGGCCGCGATGACAACAACCTGAAACGAGGGACAAGGTTCGTGCCGTCGCGCCTCGGCGCGCGAGTCGGGCGGCTACGCTGGACGAGTTGGGACGGCACCTTAAGCTCGCAGGGTTTCCGGTCGCCCTATCTTATGTGTAGGTCTCGTCCTCCGCAGAGAGGAGCCGAGATGGAGATGGGCATGTGAAAGGGACCCACCTGGATGGGGTGAGGGGCATCGAAAAGGGGACCACCGCAGCAGGCTGTACCTTTTGGTCATGGTTGGATGGAACTAGGCCAAAGGGAGCCAGAAGGGATGCTGACGGTGGACCATTACGAACTGATTCGACGGAAGCGATTT
>CP070685.1:606722-612673 GCA_020352895.1 Phycisphaerales bacterium | reverse complement strand
CCGCGCGAGGACAGAACATCCATCGTCTCACGGGCGCCGGGCGCGAGCGTGCACTCCCGGGCGGCCTCCTCTTCGTGGCGGTCGAGAACCTCCATGCAGTGGCGACGCCGGTTCTCGGGCATGTCGCGCACGGCCTCGAGCAGCGGCACTTTGGGCAGGCCCAGCTCGCCGCGGATCTGGTCGAAGTCCAGCCCGGAGTCGATCAGGGTTCCGTCCATATCGAAGATGACCGCTTTTCTCGCACACATAGTGAAGCCCCAAAGGCATTCTCACCGCGTGGTCGGATCATGGCAAGCCCGGTGTCGGCGCCGCCGTGGTGGCGGTATGATTTGCTTCACGGCGTGACGGCGCCTCCGGCCGGGCCCGTGTTGGGCGGCCCGAATCGTCCTGACCAGGGCCGTGGACTTTGATCCGCTCAGCCGTCTAGGTGCCGTCGCGCGGTTTGCGGAACCCGCAACTCAAAGGACCGTCCAGTGATCAGCGGTCCCGTTCTTTCGGATACTCAGGATGAACCTTCGATGACCGCGGTCCCGCCGCGCCCGGTGCCCATGCTCCTTCCCGCGTGCGGCCTGATCATGGGCATCGTCCTCGATAACCGTTTCCAAGTGCCGACTATATGGCACTATCTGGCCTTTGGTGCTGCGGGCGCGGCCCTGGTTCTGGGGCGCGCCTCTTGTCTCTCGCGCCGGGCTGCCATCCTGCTGGCAAGCTGTGCGTGCGGTCTGGCTTTGCATCAGGCGGCCTTTCGCCGGGCCGAGCCCGATCATCTCGTGAGCGTGCTGCCGGCCGGACCCGAGCTGGCGCGCATCCGCGGCGTTGTCACCGCGCCGCCCAGACAGACCCGCCCGCCTCCGGCGCCGTTCTACTCATGGGCGTCCGGCCGATACAGCACGCAATTGCTCTTGGAATGTGAGCATATCATGGCGGCGGGACGGTGGCGGCCGGTTTGTGGCCTCTTGCCGGTTCGAGTCGACGAGGTCATGACGCAAGCCGGCCAGGGGGATCGCGTCGAGGTCTTCGGCCGATGGTTCGCGCTGACACCGCCGGTCAACCCGGGGCAGAAGGACTGGCGACTTTGGAACCGGAGACACGCCATATACGGGCGCATGCATTGCTCCTCCGCCGAGGCCGTGAACGTGCTTGAGCGGGCCGACGGTGGAGGGATCATCGCTTCGCTGCGCAACCGGGCCCATGAACTGCTGCTGCCCGAGGTGCGCTCCCTGGAGGACGAGTCCTCCACGCTGGTCGAGTCCATGGTTCTCGGTCAACGCAGCCGGGTCAGTCCGACGCTTAACGAAGCCTTCTCTCGTACGGGCACTTCCCACTACCTCAGCGCCAGCGGCCTGCACGTGGGCATGCTGGCCGCCTTTGTCTGGGCGGCGTCGGCGTTGGCCGGCGTGCCTCGGCGCGGCCGGGCCGCACTGATGTTGCTCGTCGTGCTGGTCTATGCGATTGTTGCCGAACCGCGAGCGCCCATCCTGCGGGCCACGACTATCTCCGCGTTGTTCTGCATTTCCGTGCTGTTAAATCGGGCGATTCATACGCTGAACTGGGTTGCAGCGGCAGCCTTCGTGATCCTCGTGTTCCGGCCGTGCGATCTGTTCAGCGCCGGCTTCCAGCTCTCCTTTCTGGTGGTGTTGGGCATTGTCTGGCTCTCGCCGCAGGTCGTGGCCCTGCTGCGTGGCCTAGTGCCCCGCCGTCTGGCCCTGGTACGCCGGCTCCGCGTGAGCGGGCCGATGCCGCCTTGGCGACGGTGGGCCGGAAACACTCTCGCCGGGCTCGTTTACGCCCTTGCGGTGGCGGTCGCGGCCTGGTGCACCGGCCTGCTTGTAGTGGCTTGGCATTTCCAACAAGTCGCACCCTGGGGATGGCTCAACTCACTCGTGCTGATGCCCCTGGCCTTCGTGTTGATGATCTGTGGTTTTGTGCGCGTACTGGTGGGACTGGTCTGGCCGCTGGCCTCCGCCTGGATGGGTCCGCTGCTGGATGGCGTCAGCGGATGGATGGCCGGGCTCGTCCGCAGCTTGGCCGACTGGCCCGGGGCCAGTATCGCCGTGCCGCAACCGCCCCTGTGGCTCATGCTGGTTGTTGCGGCGGCCATGGTCTATCTGGTCTTGCTGGCGCGAACGGGCGGCGAGAAGAATTGGGATCGCTTGCGGGTCTGGCGCCTCAACGTGGCCGTGCTGCTGGGGCTCGCCTTGGTGACCCTTCTCCGCCCGGTGCCTGCCGCCCCCGAGGCACTGGTCGTGGATGTCCTGTCTGTGGGCCACGGTTCGGCCGTGGTGATCCGCACGCCGAACGCTCGAACGCTGCTCTATGATGCGGGCTCGACGAGCTATATCGATGCCGGTCGTAGTGTCGTTGTGCCTGCATTGCTTGCCGCCCGCGTCGATGCAATCACCGCCGCCATCGTCAGCCACCCGAACATCGATCACTACAACGGAATGCCCACGGTGCTGGATGCCGTGCCCACTTTGAACGTGCTGGTATCCTCGTATGCGGATGAGAAGGTGCGAGCCGGTCGCTCGGCCGCCCGCCTGCTGGAAATGCTTCGCGATCGAAAGGTGCCCGTGATTACGGTCGTGGCCGGGGATCGACTCCGTCTTGGCGAGGACGTGACCTGCGAGATCCTGTGGCCGCCGGATGCACAAGGCGGGCCGGAGTTGTCCACCAACGATGCATCGGTCGTCTTGCGGATCGGATACATGGGCCGAAGCGTGCTGGTTTGCGGGGACATCGAGAGGACAGGCCAGGAATCACTCACGCGTCATCCCCGCATTCGTGCCGACGTGCTGGTGGCCCCGCATCATGGCAAGGTGATGGGGAACTCCGCGGATTTCATCCGCGCCGTCTCGCCCGACGTCGTGGTTTGTTCATCGGGATATTCTCAGGCGGCGCGGGCGGCTGAATTGCCGTCGCTATTGGCCCAAGCGACGTACTTCAACACTGCCGATCACGGAGCCATTCGCATCAGCCTGAGCCAGCGTCACTGCCGGGTCGGCCCGGTAACGGCTCCTCCGGCTGAGCGGGCTCTCCACCGCCCCGCCGAATGAAGTCCCTCAACATCGCGTCCAGTTGCCGCATGAGGTTGGCATCTTCTGACGGCACGGCCAGGCTGCGCGCCTGCTGCGCAATCTCAGTGGCGCGGTCGAGATCGCCACACTCGGCATGCGCGGCCGCCAGCGTCTGGAGCATGTATGGGTCGCGGTGCCCCGTCTGCCCACATGCCTGCTCGGCCAGCCGAACGGCCTCGGGGCCGTCGCGAAACGCATCGACGCGGCACGTGGCCAGTTGCCAGGCTAGCGCGTCGAGCAGCTCGGGGTTGTACGGTCGGCGGGCCAGCCCCTGCCGGAGCACCGCGATGGCCCGTGCGTTCTGGTCGTGCATTGCCCATAGTCTCGCCGCCTCGAGATGCAGTTTCGCATCGCCCGGCGCAATCCGGAACGCCTCGTCCAGGCAGTCGGCGGTCTGGTCGTAACGCCCGCCTCGCATCAGGGCGATGCCCAGATTGTAGGAGGCGCGCGAGTCGTCCGGGCTCAGTTCGCGCGCGTGTCTCAGGTGCTCGAGGCCGCTCTCCAGGTCGCCGGTGACCACCAGAAGCGTGCCCAGGCTGTTGTACACCTCGGCGATCCCGGGCTCCTTTCGAGCCGCCACATGCAGTCGTTCGACCGCCTCCTCGTACCGGCCCAGCTTCCGGAGGGCTCGGCCCGTCCACAGGTTCACGGCGTACGAGTCCGGAGCCCTGCGCAGCGCTTGCGTCATGGCGGCTTCGGCCTGCTTGGCCTCGCCCTGCTCAGCGAAGTAATATCCGATGTTGGCCCAGCAGGCGGCGTAGTCGGACTGCAAGGAAACGGGCACCCACAGGAACGCGGCCAGCACGACCGCCATCTGGACGCCTGACCACGCGCGTCCTGTTTCGCCTGCATCGTTGCTCGAAGACGCCCCCTGCAGGTCGATCGGCCGAACCCCGCGCGAACGACGCGCGACGACGAGAAACGTGGCCACCAGCGCGGCCGCGCTGATAGCCGTGATCACGAATCCGATGGTGACACTGCGCGGTTCATAGCGGACCTCAATCTTGTCATATCGGCCGGCGCGCAGCGGGACGGCTCGCAAGAGATAGTCGACCCGCAGCACAGGGACTTCGTTGTCGTCCACATAAGCGTGCCATCCTGGATAGTGCATCTCGCTGAGGACCAGGAAGCCGTCGCTGGCGACGTCCGCTTCCAACACAATCCGCTTGGGAGAATATGTCGTGACGGATACCTCGCCGCCGCCGCCGGAAGAGGCGAAGTCCACGCCGGGGTCCTGATCGAACAGCACCACATCCCGCGGATCGAAGTCCGCGCGGCGCATCGCCTCCAGCACGGCGTCTTCGTTGTCCAGGGTTCTCCATCGCGGTAGGAAATACGCGCGGGGCAGATAGTCGTCGCGCTCGATCAAGCACTCCTCGCCCGTTTGAGGGTCGCGGCCGACCCCATAGCGCACGTTCAGGATCTTGAACGGAAAAGGATTGTCGGGGCTGAAGACGTCCGCCGCCGGCGTGTGCGTCTCCAGCGGGGGACGCCGCTGCCAGGTCATGTAATGAACGAAGTTGTAGTACCGCTCCAGGCTGAGAGAAATGAACGCGTTTACGCCCGACTGTCCGGCCAGGACTCCGCAGTTCTCCCGCACGATGCGGCGGGGCAGAGCGAAGCGGTACAGACCGCCATCGCCGCGAAGCTGCTCGATTACGTCGCTCTCGGACGCCGGCGGGCAGAAGAGCCGCGTCTCGAAGTCACGGTAATTTTTCATGGTGGCGCCGACGAAAGTCAGGTCCGCGGCGATTACCAGCAGCCACGCACCCTGAACCCACTTGCGTCGCGGAAGCCAGGCCGCCGATACGGCCGCGAGGGCGACCGCCGCAAACAGCAGACCGGACCACAGCACCGTCGTTCCGACCAAACCGCCTTCGGTGAACCGGCGGAGGTCATAAGCCAACAGAGCCATGGTCAGAAACACGGTGCCGGCCGTGAAGACTCCGAACCAGCGTGTTCGAGTGACGTGCGACCGGCGCCACATGGCGTCAGCTCCCATGCCGGCCAGCAGGCTCAGACACAGCGTCAGCATGAGTATGGCCCGCGAAGGAATTCGAAAGCTGCCGAGCCCCGGAAGCATGTGATAGAGCAACCCGAACATCGGTGTCGCCCGCCCCAACATGATGCACAGACTCAGCAGCATCACCGCCAGCAGAGCCCACCTGACCCGGCTTCGGTAGCGAAACAGACCGACGATGGCCAGCACCAGTCCCATCAGGCCGACGTACCCGGAGCATTCTGCCTCCACGTTGAAGTACTCGGCCGGTGGATGAAGGAAGTAACTCGGGTACAGCAAGTGGATGACTCTCAGCGGCAGGAAGGCGTACGCCGAGGAGAACTCGATCGAGGCTTCGCTGCGGTTGCTCAGCCCGGCCAGCTCGGCGGTCGGCAGAATCTGGACCGCAGCCAAACCGGCGGTGAAGCCCACGGCCATCAGCAATCCGACCACGGTCCTGGCCAGCGCCCGACCGCTGCCGGCCTGCCAGCGCGACAGGCGCCGTACCACGGCGTACAGACCCGCTCCGACCCAGGTCAGCCAGGCTATTTGCGGCGCGCCGGCCAGGATCTGCAACGCCCCGGCCAGGCCCGCCCAGAGGAACCAGCGAAGCTGCCCGCGGCGCTCTCCGCGCTCCAACAGGAAGAAGATCAGCGGGAGAAAGGCGAGCGCTTCCAGGCGCTCCGACTGGCCACGGTAGGCCCGGGATATCAGAAAGCCGTTGAACATGAAGATGATCCCGCTCACCAGAGAGGCGAAGCCGGTTAGCTTCAACTCCCGGGCCAACAGGAAGCAGAACAACCCGGCGGCGGCCATGTGCACGATCACCAGCAGCGTCACGGCGTGCGGAACGCTGAGAACGGCGTAAAGCAAATTGG
>CP070685.1:600648-606622 GCA_020352895.1 Phycisphaerales bacterium | reverse complement strand
CCAGGCCAGCACTGCGAAGAGGGCCTTGCCCGAAAAGCAGCCCCCGTCCCGCACGGGGGACGTCGTTGGTGGTACCTTCATGCAGAGATCATATCACCGGCGGCCGGTCGGGAAATGCAGGCCCACAGCCCGAGGCTACTGATCGGTCTGGCCGCCGCTCTCGTCGGACGTCGTTCCCCGCAACGCGCCGCGCAGGGTGGCCACGTAACCACCCTGGCTGCCGTCATAGGTATTGGTGCCGCTCACTTCGATCACGCCGCCGATCGTGTCATCCTCAGCGAACTCCAGCATGATCTGCCCGGCGTCAATCAGGTACAGCTCTTGAACGACACCGTCGCCCGTGGTGAAGCTGTTGCGGCTGTTGCGGATGGCCAGCGGGCTCGTGTCGGGAGCAAGAGTCACCATGTCGTCACGCTCACTATAATCTACGACCGCCAGATCGATCCCGCTGGCCGTCTGGGGGTTTGTGCCCTGATAGAGATCCGTGTGGGTCGCAAAGAGAAACGCCCCCAGATCAGCGGAAGTCTCCGGCTGGCCCGATTCGATCAACACCTCGACCACGTTGCCGATCGTGCTCAGCACGTAAACGATTCCCTCGCGTTCGAAGTATCCGCCGTTCTCGCCCTGCGCATCGCCCCTGATCTCGACGTCGTAAACCAGGGCCGGCATGCCGTTGATCGTCTCGGAGCTGGTGTTGGGCGTATTGGCATCAGCGAAAGGCTGTCCCTGGCTGGCCGAGTTGATGAGGCTCTGGTTAATGAGATCAACGAAGCCTTCGCACCCTGCGCAGCCGAGGAGGCTACCGAACAGGCACATTGTGGCGAATCGAGCGGTTGAGCTTGTCGTCTTCATCGCGAGCCCCCAAGGAGTTCCTGCTTACAGGTGTGGGTAATGCCGGCCAAGTCCGCACATTCCAAAGCAGCATTATATCACAATAAGGTGAGCGGGCAACGGGTACGGCTCTCGCGCGCTGCTTCAGTCGCGTGGCAGGCTATGTAGCAGGAGGATAATAAAGCCCGCGTTCGCAGGCCACGACGAAGCCTTCGGTGATGGATTTGAGCTGCTCCCAGGCCAACCGGATTCGGTCGGCCTCGTTCGCGGAGATGTAACCGTCGTCGCGGATGGACTCGCTTACCGTGCCAAGCAGCTCGCCGAACTCATGCACCATGCGCTGCGTGGTGTACAGCAGTTCCTCGTCAGTGCTACCCTCGGGCGGACGAGGATTCCGAACCAGGAAACCATCCACCTCGCGGCAAAGCCAGGCCACCACACGCTTGTCGCCGGTGGCCCGCGCGATCTCGGCCACCCGGTCCAGGGGATTGCGAGCCCCACTGCTGTCCGGATCCTTTTCCGAGGATTCCTGGCACCACTTGTAAACCAAGGCCGGCGACAGGCGCAGCTCGGCGGCTAAAGCCTTGACACCGATCCTGTCGGCGGCTTCGCGCATCACTTCGTACGATCGCATCACGTGGACTCCGTCAGACCGTGCTTCGGCCGGTCCCGATGCAGGAACGCCGCGGAGCGGCCGGCGACATTGCACCGTATACGCTCCGGCGCGGCCGGTCCAGTATAATGGGTCTCGCACCCTGCCGCGCCCGATCGTAACGGCCCCGCATCAGCAAAGGAGCTTCCCATCGCACAGAGCCTCTCGGAAATCAGAACCATTCTGGCCAGCCGCGGGCTGCGGCCCTCGCGCGCCCTGGGGCAGAACTTCCTGATCGACGGCAACCTGATGCGCAAGCTGGTGGACGCGGCGGGATTAACGTCAACCGACACAGTGCTGGAAGTGGGAGCCGGCACCGGCTCATTGACCGAGATGCTGCTCGAGCGGGCCGGGCGTGTTGTCGCCGTCGAGTACGACCATGGTCTGCACGCCCTGCTGGCCGAACGGTTGGCCGGCCGCGACCGCCTGACCCTGCTTCACTCTGACGTGCTGGCCGGAAAGTCGAAGATCGCGCCGCAAGTCTTGGAGGCCATGGGCGCCGCCGCGCGAAGCCTCGGCGGCCGCGTCTGCCTGGTCGCCAACCTGCCATACAACGTGGCCTCGCCGCTTCTGATCGATCTGCTCCTCGTTGAGCGACCTCCGGAACTGGAGTGTTTCACCGTCCAGAAGGAAGTGGCCGACCGCATCACCGCCGGGCCGGGCGGCAAACTGATCGGCCCCCTGTCGATCATCATGCAGTCCGGCGCCGAAATCGAACGTATCGCCCGCGTGACGCCGCAGGCCTTCTGGCCGCAGCCCCGCGTCGAGTCGGTCATGCTCCGCGTGACGCCGCGGCCTGAGCGGACCCATCTCCCGGCGCTGGCCCGCGTGGTCCATGAATGCTTCCTGCACCGCCGCAAGACCCTGCGCTACAACCTCGAGGCCGCCTTCGGTGGCGAGGCCTTGGCCAGGATCCACCAAGTGACGGACCTCGACACCGGCCGCCGCCCCGAAACGTTGTCCGTCGCCGAATGGGAAGCACTGTCCCGCATTGTCGCTTCGGGCGACAATGAATGACTCGCGCCAGACAGAGCGGCGGCAAGATAGCCGACCTTCTCCTATGGCCTCCAAGTCGCGGGAAACTTAGAATACGCCTGTAGTTTGCTCCAATTGAGAGGGAACTGCATGTTGGATGGACTGTTGAATCGAGTGGCCTTCGTGGGCAATTACCTGCCGCGCCGCTGTGGCATTGCCACATTCACGACCGATCTGTGTGAGGCCGTTTCCGCCGAGGCCAACTGCCTGGTGGTGCCGGTTAACGACCGGCCCGAAGGTTACGATTACCCCCCCATCGTCCGATTCACCATCGATCAGCACGATCTGTCCACCTATCACCGGGCCGCTCAGTTCATCAACATCAACAACGTGGACACGGTAAGCCTGCAGCACGAGTTTGGCATCTTTGGAGGTGCCGCCGGCGGACATATCCTGGCGCTGCTGGAGCAACTTCGCACGCCGGTCGTCACGACGGTACACACCGTGCTACGAGATCCCCTGCCCGAGTTTCGAAAAGTCTTCGAGCAGTTGATGCAGATGTCCGACCGCGTCATCGTCATGAGCCACCGCGGCCAGGAGTTTCTCAGGGATGTCTACGGCGTGCCCGAGGAGAAGACCGATTTCATACCCCACGGCATTCCCGACTTCCCCTTCTTCGATCCCAGCTTCTACAAGGACCAGTTCGACGCAGCGGGCAAGCGCGTGCTGCTGACTTTCGGTTTGCTGCACAGAAATAAGGGCCTCGAGCACGCCATTCGAGCGCTGCCGCCCATCGTCGAACGCGTGCCCAACGTGCTCTATTTCATCGTGGGGGCCACACATCCCGGCACGCTCAGGGAAGAAGGTGAGGCCTACCGGCTCGAGCTCCAGCGACTGGCCCGCGACCTGGGCATCGAGGAATACGTGGTTTTCCACAACCGCTTCGTGGAGACGCGGGAACTCATTGAGTTCATGGGCGTAGCCGACGCTTATATGACGCCCTACCTGATGGAGGATCAGATTACTTCCGGGACTCTGGCCTGGGCCGTCGGCGCGGGCAAGGCCGTCATCTCGACGCCCTACTGGTACGCCCAGGAACTGCTGGCCGAAGACCGCGGCGTGCAAGTCCCCTTCGAAAGTCACGAGGCCATCGCGGAGGCCGCGATATCACTCCTGACCGACGACGCCCGATTCAACACCATGCGCAAGCAGGCCTATCTGTATGGCCGTGATATGACCTGGGCCAACGTCGGCCGGGCATACCTCGAGTCTTTTGCCAAGGCTCACGCCCAGCGGGCCGCCGCGCCCCGTCCGACCCTCACCCTGATGAGTCGGAAACGACAGCGCGAAGAGTTGCCCCTCATGCGGCTGCGGCACCTGCGGCGGCTCACCGACGAAACCGGCATCCTGCAGCACGCTCTATTCAGCGTGCCGGACTATGACAAGGGCTACTCGACGGATGACAACGCGCGGGCCCTGATCCTGATGGTGCACCTGGAAGAACTGGGCGAGGCTACCGAAATCGACATCGAGGACATGGCCATTCGATACCTGAGTTTCCTCCTGTACGCATTCAACCCGGGTGCGGGCCGATTCCGCAATTGCCTGACGCACGAACAGCGCCGATGGCTCGAAGACGTGGGCTCGGAGGATAGCCACGGCCGGGCCCTGTGGGCCCTCGGCGAGGTGGCCGGGCGCTCGGAGTACGCCGGGGCCCAGGAACTGGCCGGGCAGCTCTTCAGCAAGGCTCTGCCGGCGGCCCTGGAGCTTTCCTCTCCTAGGGGTTGGGCCTTCACCCTGCTGGGCATTCACCGATACCTGCAGTGGTTCACCGGTGATCGCGACGCCCTCAAGGCCCGAGACGAGCTGACCGACCGATTGGTCAAGCTGTACGGCCAGATCAGGCGGGATGACTGGCGCTGGTTCGAGGACAGCCTGACCTATTCCAACGCCCGATTGCCCCATGCCCTGTTGGTCACCGGCGACGCACTGCGTAACGACGACATGATCCACATGGCTCTGGAGTCACTGGAGTGGCTTGCCCAAACGCAGCACCCGGACGGAAACCACTTCGTGCCCATTGGAACAAACGGCTTCTACAGGCGCGGCGGAGACCGAGCCCGCTTCGATCAGCAGCCCGTCGAGGCCCACGCCACGGTCTCGGCCTGCCTGAAGGCCTTTCGCACCACCGGGGAAGAGAAGTGGTACCAGCAAGCCGAGCGGGCCTTCGAGTGGTTCCTGGGCCGCAACGACCTCGGCCTGCCGCTGATCGATGCGCGAACCGGAGCGTGCCACGATGGACTGCATCCGGATCGTGTCAACGCGAATCAGGGTGCCGAATCGACTTTGTCGTATCTGATGTCGCTGGCCGAAATGCGCCTGGCCCGCCAGACCGTCCTTCCTACCAGATCCGAGACGAGGCACGCAGAAGAACCGCGGCCCGCATGACGTGCTGCCCATCAGCACTCGAGCAATCCCATTCTGACCGCGACCACGTGCCTAAAGCGCTTGAACTTGCCAAGCTCGCTGGCCTCGGCCACGATACGCGATCGCTGGACTTCGTTGGCGCCGGCCCGCGCGGGACCCACCACACATGCCTTTCGATCGTACGGATAGTCAGGGCGCGATCGCAATCGACCTGGCCTGTCTGCAATGCGGATACAACCTGCGCGGCCTCGACCCCGCCGGTCGTTGTCCCGAATGTGGCGTAGGCATCGCTCTCTCCACGCGGGGCGATCTGCTGCGGTTCGCCAACCCCGACTGGCTCCGCCGCGTCAAGCTCGGCGCCGACCTCATGCTGGCGACCATTCTCTTGTCGCTCGTCCTGGGATTCGGCGTCGGCTGCCTCAACGCCGTGTTTGCCTCGGCGACGGCCCGCATCCTTGCGGTCCTCGTGGCCCTGGCCGCCGGCGGCTGCCGGCTGGCGGCCGTGTACCTGATCACCGCCCAGGAGCCGCGGATCAGCCTCACCGAGCGCGAAATCACTTGGCGCCGCGCCCTCCGCGCTCTGGCCGTAATCGCCTTCGTCGCCACGATCGTATTGGCCGCCGAAATCGTGCAGCACATTCCCGTCCTCTTTCAGCTCGGTTCGGTCGTGTTCGCACTCGCGACCCCGTTTATCACCTTCGGCTACTTTGCCTATGCAGAGACGTTCGCGGTCCGCATTCCCAGCCCGAAGCTGGCTCGTTCCAGCCGCATCGTCAAATGGGGCCTGTCCGCGATCCAGGTTCTTCAGGCTGTGGTGGCGATCGTGGCCCTGCTGATCTTTGGATCGGCCACCGTCGGCGTGCCGGGCGGCCCGATCACGGTCGGCCGGGTCACAACCCCCGCGACGACCACCGCGCCTGCAATCGTGTCGCCCCCGACGCCCACGGCCACGGCCCCCGCGCCAGTCCCCGCGCCGATGCCGGGCGTTCCGCCCGCGGTGCGTCCATACATACCCGCCTTCGCCGCCCTTGGGTGTGCCTATGGCGTGGCCTCGCTGATCTTCTCCATTTGGGGCATCGTCCTGCTCGC
>CP070685.1:594573-600548 GCA_020352895.1 Phycisphaerales bacterium | reverse complement strand
CGACGCCTCGATGGTTCTGGCCTCGGCATCTCGCTCGGCCTTGGCCTGCCGGGCTGACGCGTCGGCCTCAGCCTCCTTGATCGACGCTTCTGCGGCGCGCTCCGCCTCGGCCTTGCGTGCGGCCGAGAGCACCTCGGCGGTCGCTTTGCGGGCGATGGATTCGAGGTACTGCTGCTCGTCGTTGACGTTCTGAATGTTCACGCTGTCGATGATAAGGCCCAGCTTGCGGAAATCGTCGGAGACCTCTTCCATCACCGTGGCGACGAATTTGTTGCGGTCTTCGACGATCTCCTCGGGCGTCATCTTGCCGATCACGGCGCGCAGGCCACCCTCGAGTGTTTCGCGGGCCACACGCTGAATCTCCTGCGTCGGCTGGCCCAGAAAGCGCTCAATCGCATTGGGGCGCTCGGCGGGGTCCGACGAGACCTTCACGTTGGCCACACCGTTGACGATGACCGGCATCATGGTTCCGCCGCCAGACTGGGCCTTGACTTCCAAGCCCACCTGCATGTTCCGCAGGCTCAGCCGGTCTACCTTCTCAATGATGGGGATGACCAGAGTCCGCCCGCCGATCAGGGTGCGATAGCCTTGGCCCTCCTTCTGCCGCTTGCCGCTGATGATCAGCATCTCGCTGGGATTGCCGACCACCATCAGCTTGGCGACGATCAGAATGACCACAAAGACCACAAAGAGCAGGATTATGCCGAGAACGATCCCGGCGCCGACGACGGTCTCTCCGCTTGCGGCGAGCACTGTCATGTCCATGGCGGGCCTCCTTAGTGTTTGTTCCTGAGTTGTTCATAATCCTCGCACGAGACCACCTCAGCGATCCCGCCGCGGTAGGCCACGACGAAGACCTCGCAACCCTGGGTGAACTGTGCGTCGGATCGTCGGGCCAAGGCCGGCACGAACCGACGGGCGTCGCGCACCTGGAGCGAGATCTGACCTTTCTTACCGGGGCGGATCACGATGGTAACGCGGGCAAGTTTGTTGACATAGTCCTGTGGGCGCGGAGCGCTGTCGCCCGAGGTGCGCCGCAGGTAGAGAAACAGCTTGTGGACGCATTCGCCGACAGCGACGCCGCCGACCAGGGCCAGGCCGAACACGAATCCGCGGCCCAGGCCGGTCAGGTGTGTCAGCACCACGCCGACCGCCCCGAACACCGCCACGAAGAAGATCAGGAACCGGATCGAGAACCAACTGGCCAGACCCGAAACGTGGCCCACATCGGCGTCGGCATGGCCCGTGAGGTCGGCGTCCGTTGAGACGTCCGCGTCGAAGTCGGCGTCCACGCCGCCCGCATCCACGTCGAAGTCCATCTCTGCCCCGCCGACGTCCGCGTCGAAATCGACGTGGGCCCCGGCCACATCCATGTCCGCGTGCGTGTGCGCGCCGGACAGCGCCGAGATGACAAGCAGTCCGCCGCCGAGCACCAGACAGGCCCAGTAGGCTACGGTCAGGTCGATCATGGTTATCGCCGGTGCCAGAGCTATGGCCTCAAGCATGGGCTTACCTCGCTTTCGTCCGCGTACGGCCGGGCGCACTGACCGGCCGACGTGAGGTGCTACTATTTACAATCTACAGCGTAAAATGGCCGCTGCCTATTCCAAACGGCCGTAAAATTCATAATCACGACCGGGGGCGGGGGCCGCTTGAGCACGTAGACAGCCTCGGCTGCCTGGGGTCCCGGCGCGGTCCGGCCGGCAGTTTACGCCTGCGAGTCTTGGCAGCCCACTTGTCCTGTCGTCAGCCATTGTGCCCAGTCTGAACGACCGTGGTTCAAGGCCGCCTCGGCCGCCCAATGCCAGTCGTATGACACTTTGACGTGCTCTGCTCGCCAGCCGTCTTCGCGGCGGGCGACGACGGCGTATCGCGCGTGCGGCGTCCCGGCCTTCATAACGTGGGGGCAGGGTCGATCGTCGGCAAATGCCTGCAAGCCAACGCTTCCCGGACTGACGATGAGCCTGCCGTCCGGAAGTCTCACGGCACCCGGCACGTGATCGTGCCCGCACAAGACAACCGGCTCGTCCGCCACAGCGAGCATGCCAACGAGTTCTTCGACCGTGCGCGGAACGACGGCCTCGTTTCGCAACTGCCACCGGAGATATTCGTCGTCGCGCTTGGGGGTTCCGTGACACAGGAGAAGTTCGTCGTGCACAACTCGGATGAGGGGCAGCGACTCCAGCCATCGCATATGATTGGGTTGAAGGGCCTCTCTGACGAAGCGAAGTGTCGCCGACTCCTTGTAAGCCTGCGGCTCCACGATCATGCGGTCCTCGTTTCCACGGACCGTAAGTATGTCGAGGCGCATCAGGATGTCGGCGGTCCCTGCGGGGTCCAGCGGGCTGTACAGGCAGTCCCCCAGATTCACGATGTTGCGAATCCCCCGCTGGGCGATGTCCGCCAGCACGGCCGTCAGCGCCCAGCGGTTTCCGTGCACGTCGGAGATGACCGCGATCTGAAGGTCAGACATGCCGGCCTTCCCGTTCGTCGCCTTCGGGTGACAGTCCCTTCAGCCGCTTGCTCATGCTGACGCGCTCCTCGACGTCGTAGCCGAGTCGGCGATAGAAAGCCACGGCCTCGTGGCTGCCGGCCCGCACCTGGAGGTTGAGTTTCGGGCATCCTATCACCGCGAGGGCCTGCTCCACGCGGCGCATCAGGGCTTTGCCGATGCCCTGCCGGCGGTGCTTCGGGCTGACCGCGACGTAGTAGACCCAGCCGCGATGCCCGTCGTAGCCAGCCATGGCCGTGCCGACAACTTCGCCGTCAAACTCGGCGACGAAGAAGAGTTCGGGCTGGACGGCCAGCTTCCGCGTGATGTCCTCCTCCGGCACGTTCCATGGCGGCGTGTAAGCGAACGCCTGGCGCCACAACGCCGCCACGGCGGCCTCGTCCGTCTCGCAATACGTGCGAATATTCATACCAGCTTCCCTCTCCGAGATGTCAGGTGCCGAGTCCATTCCTCACGGCGTGCCGATGTTGGCTGCGCCGAGTTCGTCCAATGTATATCTCTGCCCGCACTCCGAGCAGAAGGCCGAGCCTTGTCTCTCGCTCACCATAGCGGCGGCGCGAACCGGGTCGCGATTTCAAGGCGCCGGGCTCCGTTCCGCGACCTAAGTACCGTTCACACGCCGCGAGTCGTACACCGGAAGCCGCGAGGCCAAGTGTGTCAGTAGCGCAGCCGGCCGCCTGCTCCGCGAGCACTGACAGCCAAGAAGCATCTTTGCACACCGACGGCAGAATGTCACCCGCAGCGCTATCCCCAACGTCGGAGCCACCGTCACCACGGCTCTCATGAAATGCGCTGGCAGAAGAGAAAACCTGGCCGGCAAGACTCCGATTTTGATTCGCGCCGAAGATCTTAATCGCCGCCGTGCGACGGAGGAAGAAGTCGTTGGGAAGGAGGTAACCTTCGGACTTAACATACGGTGCACTAATTGGCCTTGTGCTGGAGCTGGACGATTTGTCTTACTAGGATACTGGCTGAAGCCTCCGTACAGGGGATCTGTCGAGTGACGGGGAAGTCGGGCCGGAGGAGAAACCCACTACCCCCACAAACGTTAGTCCAAGGATTTCCGCCGCCGGGAAGGACTCGGGCCATGGCCCGTGGTGTATCCGTATGGCGACGCGTTGGCAGGTGCGCTGAAGTGCCGCCAGGAGAGGAAGTGTGCGATGTCACATGTCCGTAGAGGGAATATCGGCACGTGCTGTATGGTTTGGGCAGCCTTAGGCCTGACGTCGAGCTCGTGGGGCCAAGTGACGCTCGTCGTCGACAAGCTGGATGCTTCATGCGACGACGCCACCGGTTCGCCCGCGTATTGCACGATTCAGGCAGCCATCGATGATTCGGCCGACGGCGACACAATCGACATTCGAGCGGGGACCTACACGGAGAACCTGACCGTCGACACGAGCCTGACGCTTATGGGCGCGGACGCGGATACAACGATCATCGATGGCAGTGCGTCAGGCAGAGTCATCGAGGTCAGCGCAGCGGAGACCTTGCACATTGACATATCCGCTCTGACTTTGCGCAACGGAACCAGCACCTCGGGCGGCGCTCTACGTAACGATCTGGCCACGGTGACTCTCAGGGATTGCGTTATTCGAGAGAACGTCGGCGATGGGGGCAGCGCCATCTACAACAACTCCTTCGGAACGATGACCCTGGAAGGCTGCGTGGTGGAACTCAACGATGATACGGCCGTGGTCAACGTAGGAACGATGCACCTGCTGGATTGCACATTCCGGGACAACACGGGAGGCAGTCTCGGAGGGGGCATCCGCAGCTCGGGCGTGCTCACGGCCGAGCGCTGCACTTTTGCGGGCAACGAAGTCAGCGCCAGGGCGGGCGGACTCCACAATAATGACGGGACAGCTACGCTGACCGATTGCACGTTCAGCGGTAACACGGCCAACAACGACCAGGGGGGTGGTATTGCGAACGACGGGAGTGCTGCCACGATGCAGCTCATCCACTGTACGGTGGTCAACAATGTGGGACTTGGCGTCGCCAACATCAACGGGGCGTCGCTGATCGTGGCCAACAGCATCTTTGCCGACAACGTGTTGACCTCCGCGAGTCCGTCCAACTGCATGAATTCGGGCACAATCACGTCGCAAGGATTCAACATCGAAGATCGAGACGATTGCGAGCTGACGGCGGCCAGCGATCAACCCGATACCGATCCGATGCTGAGCGCCTTGCAGGACAACGGCGGGCCAACGCTGACGCACGCGCCGCAGAATGGGAGTCCGGTGATCGACGGCGTCACAGATAGTTCCGCCTGCACTTCGACGGGGGACCAGCGCGGCTTTGCCCGCCCCATGGACGGGGACGGGGCCGGCGGAGCAGAGTGTGACATCGGTGCGGTCGAGTACGTGGACTGCGATTCCAACGGCGTGGACGATGGCACGGATATCGCTGAGGGGAGCAGTGCGGATGCGGACAGCGACAACGTCCCCGATGCGTCGGGCTGCGACAACTGCGTGGGCGTATTCAATCCAGATCAGGGGGATTGCGATGGAGATGGAGTCGGCGATCCCTGCGAGGGTGCTGTACCTGAGCGGGACGCCGATAAGGACGGGGTGTGTAACGGGCCGGACAACTGCCCGGGCGCGCCCAATCCGGACCAAGGGGACTGCGACAGCGACTCCACGGGTGACGCCTGCGAAGCGAACCCGGCCGAGCGGGACGATGACATGGACGGGGTTTGCAACGGTGTGGACACCTGCACCGACCTGGACGGCGACGGATTCGGCGCGACCGGGACCGATCAGAGTGGATGCGCCGAGACGGGCGACGACTGCGACGACTCGGATGATGGGATTTTCCCAGGCGCCACGGATGCCTGCGGGGACGGGGTTGATCAGGACTGTGATGCCATAGATGGTTCCGTTCCCGATGCCGACGGAGACGAAGTGGGCGATACCTGCGACGACTGCGTAGACGTGGATGGGGATCTGAGCGGAGACGGGACAAACGGGAACACGGGGTGTCCATTTGGGGCGCTCACCGATTGCGACGATACGGACGACACCATCAGCCCCAGGGTGGGAGATGATTGCGACTCTGTAGACAACAACTGCGATGGCGTGCTGGGATTGCTGCCCGATACCGACTCAGACGGGATTGGGGATGGTTGCGACGATTGCACGGACACCGACGGTGACGGGTTCGGCGATCCGGGATTCCCGGGTAATACCTGCACCGAGGATGGGTGTCCGAGTGATGCCGCAAAATCCACGGCCGGGGCGTGCGGATGCGGCACGCCGGACGCCGATAGTGACGGTGACGGCACGGCCGATTGCAGCGACGCCTGCCCCAGCGATGCGGGCAAGGTGGACCAGGGCGCCTGCGGGTGCGGCGTCGCGGATGCCGACGCCGACGGTGACGGATTCCTGGATTGTGTGGACAACTGTCCGACGGAGCCCAACTCTGACCAGGCCGACGGCAACGGCGACGGCGTGGGTGA
>CP070685.1:588491-594473 GCA_020352895.1 Phycisphaerales bacterium | reverse complement strand
GCAACCACTCGCCGACCGGCAACTCGAAGCCCATTTTGGGGCGGTCGAGGATTTCGGCCGGGAGCAGATCGCGGTAGGCATCGGTGAGGATGCGTTTGCGCCGGCCGTCGGCGAGCTTGTGGGACGAGGGCAAGGCGGCGGCGAAGGTAACGACGGCCGGATCGAGCATGGGCACTCGGACCTCCAGGCCGTAGCGCATGGAGGCTAAGTCCACCTTGTGCAGCATGTCGCCCGGCAGACCAACGAGCAGGTCAGCCAGCAGAATCTCGTTCATCGGGTCGTTGGGGTCGAGCAAGTCCCCGGCGGCCTCGCGGGTGATGGTGCGGAAAACGTCGAGCAGTTCGCGGGCGCCGGCGGCGTAGCGGTCAGCGTCGGGCAGCAAGTCGGCCAGGTCGGGCGATAGAATATGAGCCCAGATGACGTGGGCGGCAAGGGAGTCGTCCACGGCGATGTCGTGCCACTTCGATGACACCGCGCGTAGCATCTTGCGCATCTGACGGATTCGGTTGGACCAGGCGCCGGATCGCGATGCGGGCAGCGCGTTGACGGCCGGCTCGAGGAGGCCCTTGCGCAGCCAGCCCGGGTAGGCTAGGTAGCGTCGAAGGTAGTGGTGGCCCAGGTAGCGCCAATAGCCGGCGAAGAGCTCGTCGCCGCCATCGCCACTGAGAGCCACGGTCACGTGCTCGCGGGTCTGCTTGCTGAGCACCGCGGTTGGCAACAGCGAGCTGTCTCCGAACGGCTCGGACAGATGGTCGATTAACCCCGGAAGCGCGTCCAGCACATCCACGTAGGTGAGGCGGAACTCGCGGTGCTCGGTGTCGAAGTGGCGGGCCACCAAGCGGGCGTAATCGGTTTCGTCGTAGCGCGGCTGGTCGGCGAAACCGATCGAGAAGGTCTTGACGCGGCCGGCGGCGTTCTCGGCCAGGTGAGCGACGACAATGGAAGAATCGAGGCCGCCGGAGAGAAAGGCGCCGAGGGGGACGTCGGCGACGGCGCGGTCCACGACGGCCTGCTCGATGCGGCGGCGGAGGGCGTGCGCACATTCAGTGTAGTCAGATGGGATGTCGGATTCGGGCGGCGGCAGTCGGTAGTAGCGTTGCGGCAGTCCAGCGCCGTCGGGGCCGAAGCGCAGGTGGTGACCGGGTGGCAGCTTCTTGACACCGGGGATGAGGGTCAGGTCGTGCGGCAGATAGCTGAGGCGGAGGTAGGCTTCGAGGGCTCGCGGGTCGATGCGGCGCTCGACGTCGGGGAGCATGAGGAGCGGGCGCATTTCAGAGGCAAAGGCGAGCCGGCCGTCGCGGGCGGTATAGTAAAGTGGCTTGATGCCGAAGCGGTCTCGGGAGAGGAGGCCACGGCCGGTGCGCTCGTCCACCAGGGCCAGGGCCCACATGCCGTTGAAGCGATCGAAGGCGGCCGTGCCCCACTCGAGGTAGGCGCGCAGGAGGACCTCGGTGTCGGACTGGGTGCGGAAGCGGGCGCCGAGGGCAACGAGTTCACGGCGGAGTTCGCGGTAGTTGTAGAGCTCGCCGTTGAAGTTGATCCAGCAACGGGTGTCCGGATCGGCGGCCGAGTCGCCCCCGCCCTGCGGCCGCGGGCGGGCAGCCATGGGCTGGTCCGCAAGGTCGGACGTGTCGATCACTTTCAGCCGCGTGTGCCCCATCCCCACCGTCAGCGGTCCGCACCGCGTTACCCCGGAGGCCATCCCGTCCGGCCCCCGGTATGCCAGGGATATGGCCATCCGTCGCAGGAGTTCGGCGTCGATGTCGCGCCCACGGAAGTCGATGACGCCCACAATGCCGCACATGGAGGGCATTGTGGAGGCAGTCACCCAAAAAGCCAATTGGCCAAGGATTGAGAACGAGAACCGATCAACTCCGGCCGAGCGAATGAATGGTATCCGCACCCAGGACTCTCAAGGCTGAGAGTGCCGCGCCAACGAGGGGAGCGTTAGGGCCGAGGGGGGAGAAGAGGACGTCGGGGGCGGGGTCGGGCGTGAAGTGTTCGCGAACGGCTGTGTGGATTACGTGTAGGAGAGGTTCGCCATAGAGGGCCAGGCCGCCGGCGATGGTGACGCGCTCGAGCTTGTACTCGCGGTGCCAGGCGCGGATGCCGGCGGCGAGGGCGTCGGCCCAGCGGCGAATCGCTGATGACGCCTCCCCCCTACCGCTTGCGATGGCGGCGCGGATGGCATCGTGTTCGAGGTCGGCAGCGGCGGCCTGACGGACCGCCCGGTCGAGAGCAGCAGCCGAAGCAAGCTTCTCCAGAGGAGCGGTTTGCGGCGACGAGCCAGCCGGAATCGGGGATTCGATTTCGATGCGGCCCAGGCCGGTGACGGGCAGCGGCCGGCCGTCGATGAGGATGGCGACGCCGATGCCGGTGCCAATGGTCGCAACGGCGAGCCGCGCTGCGCCGCCGCCGGCACCGAGTTGATAGTCGGCCAGAGCGGCCAAGCGGCTGTCGGAATCGACTACCAAGTGATCCCCAAGCTTGCGGCGAAGGTTGGCGATCAACGGGTAGCCGTTCAGCGTGGGCAGGTTGTCGGCGCGGGCGATGGCGCGGCCGTCGGGGGATCGGAGCCCAGGGAGCGATATGGCTGCTGCCACGGGGCTACCCTGGCGCTTAGCCCCCCCTGTCGATTCGGCGAGCCAGGCGGTACAGCGACGGTGTAGTCTGAAGAGATCGGCCTCGATGGCTTGTGGCGGACGATCAGGGAGCGTGGGCGTGTCGGTGCGAAGCAGGATTCGGCCGTCGACGGTAATGACGCCCGCTTTGAGGGCGGTGCCACCCACGTCGAGGGCAATGGCATAAGGCCCTCGACAAGCGTGCGAGTCGAGGTTGTCCGTGCGGGGGCTCATGCGGGCGATGAGCGTAGCAGGTTTTGGGCCCCAGCGTCAGGCAACCAGCAGGTAGGCAACGGTCCGCCCGTGGTCCGCAGCCTGCGAAACGTCGCGTCGGAGCGAGGCTGTGGCGCAGACCTCCAGCACGAGCAGTTCGAGTTTCTCCCCACGGACAACGCATGAGACACGCTGAGGGAAGCGCTGCTCCACGGCTGAGGATCGCGAATCGCAGCCCCGAGTAGCGGCTCTGAGAGCTGAGCGGAGGGATTCCTCATAGATTCGAGTCAGTCTCCGTCGGGCGGCGTCAGGCTGGAGGGGATCGCATCGGGCCGCAAGGGACTGGATCCGAGCCCGCGCGGCGGGGTTGGCGCTGATCGATTTGAAGTCGGAGGAAGCCACCCAAGCGGGGCCGGCGTGCTTGTTAAGGCCCTCCAAGAGGGGATCGCCGGCGTCGTGCCGCGAGGCGGCTGATTCGCGAGGGTGATTTGCCACCGGGACAACCTGCGTGCGGCGGCGGAGCCATGAACCGAACTTGCTGTGGTGAGCGGTGCCCTCCATAGACGTATCCTTCAATCTGTGAAGAAGTTATGGCGATCACGAACGGCGGGCCCCCGCGCGGGCGCACCGGTGCATCGCTTGGCCTCGGACCATATCGGGCCAGGTGCTTCGAGGGCTTGAAAGATCGGCTTAATCGGGCGTGCCGAGGCTGTCACGCGGGGTCGAACATGCTCTGTGGGTGAGGTCTTTGCCCGGGTTTCGGATGGCGCATCGGTTCGTTCAGAATGCCGAGCCGGTCGGCCGGGGTACCGTCGCCGCGCAATCGAGCGGGCGCCGCGCGGCAAACCCGCTCGGCGAGAATCCGCGGGAGGCGTCACGGGCTTGCGGGACCTACTTCGGAGGATTTTCAGGAAACATGCCCTAGGTGTCAAAATTCCGCATTTTCGCCTTGAACGGCGAGGCGCACGGTATTAGAATTCCGCCGCGTGGAGCCGGTAGGAGCTGTTTTCCCGGCCATATCCCGTAAGAGGTCACTGGCAGAACAAGGAGTGAACCATGCCTAAGAAGACCATGAAGAAGGGCATTCCCACGAAGGGACGATCGCGTGACACGCTCATCGTGGCGAGCAAGGTGAAGGCATACATCAAGACCAAGAAGATGAACACCTCGGCCGAAGCGATCAACATGTTAAGCGACCAGGTCTACATGATGATCGACAACGCCACGAATCGCAGCAGGGCCAACGGCCGTAAGACCATCAAGGGCCAGGACATCTAAGCGATCGCCACGCTTGAAGCGTTACGGTAGAGCCGAACAAGCTCAGGGCGGGCAGGTCTTTCGAGAAAGGCCTGCCCGGCTGCTTGCGCCAGCGAGGGAGGGGCCGCGGATGCCGACGTACATCCGAACAGACCAACACCGACAGTGGCAATGCGATGGCACATAGAAGGTGCCTGGGGATAGGCGCGGTGCGGTCAATGCCGATCGCGGCGGGATCGCTCAGATTTCAAGCCGTCGCGGTCGGCCGCTCTGGCAAGCTACACGCGGTGAGGTCTTCGCCCGCCCGTCGGAAAGCGAATGTCAAACCGCCGTGGAGGACGATAAGACACGTAGACGGGGATGCGCTACACCGGGGACCAGGGCCGGCGGAGGCGGGTTGCTCGCGGGGAGGGGGGTTTTTATACTGTCACCCGGTGCGCCGGAGCCTGAGCGACCTTCCGCGCGGGCCGTGATAACCAAGGGACCAACCATGAGCACGAAACAGGCCGTCGCGATGTTGGGGCTGGGCCTGCTGCCGCTGTTGCTGACAGCAGGATGCAGCCAGCAGACCGACCAGGAGTTCTCCATTCTGGACCCACTGGGGCTGGGGCGGGAGATCTTCGGCATCGGCAAGCAGCCGGTACGGGTGGGGATCACGCTGGTGCACGCAGACCAGAGGGCAGCGGCACCGTGGGTACCTATGCAGCGCGAGATGCAGCGGAGCCTGAATCAGCCGGTGCAGTTTGAGCCGCTCCAGCCGTTCCAGATTCAGACACACCTGACGAGCGGGCGGCTACAGTTCGCGATGGTCGGTGCGGAGGACGAGGCGGAGATCATCACGGGCCCGGAGGTCGGTGAGGTGATTGCGCGGCCCATGTTCGAAGAGGGGGCCAATCAGAGCAAGGCGTTGCTGGTGGTGGCGGCCGATTCGGACACCCAGAGTATCGAAGAGCTGAAAGAGAAGCGGATCGCGTTCGGGCCGATCGGGGACCCGGTTACGCACGTGGCGGCAATGAAGATGCTGGAGGCCAACGGCATCCCGATAGACTCGATTCCGCGTGAGCTGCTGCCCATTCCGGGAACGTTGCGGCATCATCTCAACTCGTTCGAGACGGCCAAGGCGGTTATTTACGAGCGTCCGTTGGGGATCGCGGCCGGGTTCGTAGCCAAAGATGACTACGACAAATGGGCGGACACGGGCGGCAGCCTGCTGCTGCTTCGGATCAGCAAGGATCAGTTGCGGGTGCTGGGTGAGACGGAGGCCGTGCCCAACCTGCCGGACGGACCGGTGCTGGCCAGCGCGAAGGCAGACTCGGAACTGGTCAAGCGCCTAGAGGCATTCTTGACGGAAGAGTTGCCGAAGCGCAAGAACATCCGCGCCCGCCTGGGGCTGGTGAAGTATGAGGTAGCAGCGCCGGACAGCGGCGTCCCTGGCATGCCGGAGGCACGGACCGAATCACACGAGTAATCCCGCCATGGACATCGACGCCGGCGGACGGAACCGTTGATCGCGGTGACACCGGCGTCGAGGAACTCTGGTGGAACTCCACGCATGAGCTTACGGAAGAGGACAGGTCTGCACAGAGCGCTGCCTCTGTGCGGGTTGGTCGCGCTGTTGTTTGCGACCGGGCAGCCGGCGCGGGGACAGGCAGCGCGGTCTTCAGTGGAATCTCAACAGGCACGCGAGGATCGCATCGAGAAGCTGATCGCGAAGCTGGGCGACGCGACGTACGGGGTACGGGCGGACGCGATGCGCGACCTGATCGCCATGGGGCCGGACGCGCTGCCCATGTTGCGGGAGGCCACCGAAGCAAACGACATGGAGATCGCCCTGCGAGCCGAGGAGGTGATCCGGGTATTCGAGCAGGTCATGTTCGCGGGTGCGACGGTG
>CP070685.1:582234-588391 GCA_020352895.1 Phycisphaerales bacterium | reverse complement strand
CCTCAGAGCAGTAATCCGCTTTGGGGCCCTCGCTGGCCATGCCGCTGACGTTGCCGCTCACGTCGGTCAGGATAATCAGGTTTTCCTTGTAGAGGATCATGCCGGTGGCGGCATCGGCGACGAACAGCCACTTCTCGTAATCGCCGGCTTCGGGCGATCCACTCTGCCCGATGAAGGCCAGTGCCAAGGCGGGCTCTTTGACCATGTCATCGACGCCTGCCCAGATTACGATCTCGGGTTCGGTGAAGGATTCCATGCCGGTGGCCGCCCGAGTAGCTGGATTGATTTCAGCCGGGGCGGTGCCGGGAACGAAATCGCCGAGAGGCCGCAACGAGGATGCCGCCAGGACAACAGGGAAGTCCGCCTGGTTACGCATCAGGAGGCGGAGATCAGAACGGAAGACGGGGATACCGTTTTTATGTTGGGCGTAGCGCACCAACGTAAACTTGTAATCGCCGAGTTCCTGGTCAAACATGACCGGCTGGGTCAGGGCCGCGTCATGCTCCAGGCCCTGCGGGTCCAGTTCATCCGGGGCAACGCCAAACACGCCCGCATGACGGTGCCGAAAGCTCTCGGCGGAATCGATGGGCGTCGTGCCGAAGGCCATTGGCTGGCCGTAGATTCGCGTCACCCGCGGCCCCACCATATACAGTTTGGCCTGGGGCAGTTCGGCCTTCAGGGCGATGGCTGCCTGCTGGGCCGTGGGCGTTTCGCCCGCCGCGGCGGTACCCGGCAAGACCGCCAGGCCCACCACAAGAACAGGTAGAAGACACAATAGTTTCCTCATGGCCGCCTCCTTCACTTTGGGTTGAAGTGTACGTATGCCGAAAGGGCCGGCCCCACCCGAAACCGTGTCCCGGGCGCCTGCCAACGGGCCGGCGGCAATCAGTATTCCACAACGCTTCCAAGCCTGAGTATACCAGAAAAGCGAGGGTAACCCAAGGATGACGCAGGATCCGCGCGGCCCGCTGTGGATGGCAGGGCCCTGATGTCTGCATCCGGCCATCTTGACAAGGACTTGAGCGGCTCGCCGGGGCGCGTTGTGCCTGCCGGAGTGACCCGGTGGGAGGGGCGGCGGCTGGTCCCAGAGGGGCATGTGCGTCCTCTTACCTCGGACTTTCTGCCGGCCGGGGTTGGAGAGACTGGAGCAGGAACCGAGCACGAAGAGGGATGAACGCCCGGAGGTTCAGGTTTTTCCGGGGGTTGCCGCGATGCTGCCTGGCGCTCCGTGCGGAAAGCGGTGCTGCCCGGTCAAAGGGGCCAGGCCCTCGGCGTGGGCCCGGAGGTTAGGAGCGGAGCCAGTTTCGGAAGACAAGGAGGACGCGCTCGGCGTGCGTGAGGGCGGCCCGTTCCCGGAGCAGCGTGATCAAGGCGAGGGGGTCGTCGGTGATGATGTTGGTGGCGCCCAGGTCGATGAAGTGTGCCATGCGGCTCGGATCGTTGACCGTCCAAACGTGGACGTCTTTACCGCGTTTGCGCGCCCCGCGGACCAAGTGGCGGCTGGCCAGCTTGTCGGCCACGCTGAAGAAATCGACATCGAGACTCGAGAGATCGCCGACAGTGCCGTAGACGATGTAACCGATGGTCAGGCGGTCGTCGAGCCGTTTGACTTCGCGGATCGCGTCATAGCTTAGCGAAGAGATTATGCACTGGGCTGCAAAGTCCTGTTCGCGCACGGTTTGCACTACGCTCAAGACGAGGTGGCGCTCATGCCCGGAGAGCTTGAGTTCGATGTTCAGGCGGATGTAGCCGCGGGCCTCTTCGATCACCTCGGCGAGGGTCGGAACGCGTTCGCCGGCGAACTGGGGTGAGAACCAGGTGCCGACGTCGAGTTCGCAAAGTTCGGGGTAGGTGATCTCGCAGATCTTGCGGTCTACTCCGGCTATGCGCTTCAGATCTTCATCATGAAAGACGACGACCTGTCCGTCGGCGGTCTCCTGCACGTCGATCTCGGCGAAGTCAGCACCGTCGGCGATGGCCTGGCGCACAGCGCTGAGCGTGTTCTCGGGCGCGCGTAGCGAACTGCCGCGGTGGGCGGTGACGGCGACGTGATCTTTCAGGTCGAGCTGTCTCACGATCGCGTATGATATCACGGCCACGGCGACAAGGATCAGCGCGGGAATGAACCGGAGGGCTCGACGGGCCCAAGCCGGCGCGCGGCCGTCGTCCGTCACGGCGCCCAGGCGGGACACGTCGGCCGAGCACGGGGGCAGCCCCTCACGGGCACGGCATACATCGTAGAGACGGGCAAGCAGAAGACAGAACCCGGCGAAGCCTGCGAACGAGAGTACGAGAAAGACAAGAGTGTTGACCAGGAGCAGTGCGGCGACGACGGGGATCACGAGGGCCAGTCTTTCCCCCAGCGGCGCGAGGACAAGCTCGCTGATGAGATCGAACAGCAACCCGGCTGCGGCGGACACGACGGCCCAGATGGCAAGCCAGCCAAGGAGCAGACCGGCGAGGCGTTGCCGTGCGCCGCGCATCAGGGTTGCACTGCGCCGAAGTGCGGCCGTGCCGCGCGTGGCCTCAAACAGACAGACGGGCAAGGCGAATGCCCAACGAAGGAAGAGCCACGAAAACGAGGCGATCGCGCCGAGTGCGAGGATTGCGCCGATGCCCACGGCAATGAGGAAGCGCGGCGGCTTGGCGGCCAGGAGATAGTTGATGTCCTGTTCGGCGGTGAGCCATGTATAGGTGAGGCCGGCGAGCGCGACGAACGGTGCGAGTGCGAGCAGGTATACCACGGCCTGGCGCAGGCCCAGGTCGAGCAGCGCGGGCAGTTTTCGGATCATCAACCACAAGGCGGCGAGTGCGGAGAGGCGCCGGCCGGCGTCGTGAGCGGCTGTGACGGCCAGCAGACCGGCCTGTTCGGCGAAGAGTGTTGCGAGCGTCGTCACGCCCCACAGCACCAGGAAGAGGAGGCCGGGCAGTGACAGCAGAAAGGACAGGATCTGTTCGTTGGTAACCGATCGGCTGCCGCCGGCGAGGAGAAGAATGGTGAACATCCACGCGGTCAGCGGGCCGAGCACGGCCAGGGCGAAAATCTTGAAGAGCAGATCACACGCGAGAAGCTGGGGCAGGCTCCGGCGGAGACTCCGCGCCACGTCCGTGAGCAGTCCGGCAGCGGCCCGAGCCTGGTCGCAGTTGTGCATGTTCAGTTTCCAGGGCGGCGGGTCACGGCGTGCCGAAGACTTGTACCCATAGAGTGGTGCCGGTGTCATTGATGGCCACGCCGATTTCGGTGAAGCCGGCGTTGAGGATGTTGGCCCGGTGGCCGGGGCTGCTCATCCACTGGTTCATCATCTCTTCCGGGGTCATGTCACCCTGGCCGATGTTCTCGCCGATCATGGTCCAGGAGTAGCCCGCGGAGATGGCCCGGTCGCCGACCGTCGAGCCGTCGCTGCCCGTGTGGTCGAAGAATGCATTGACAGCCATGTCGTCGGCCTGGATCTGAGCGGCGACGTCGAGCAGGACGTTGTGTGTGAGCGGCCAGATGCCGCGGCTGATTCGCTCGTTGTTGACCAGCGTTACAATCCGGTCGGCGATGGTTCCGTCCGTCCCGTTGGGCAGGCCGGTCGTACCCACACAGCCGCCAGCCAAAGTGATTGCGAAAGTCGCGAGAAACGTTGCCAAGAGCGATCTGGTCATTGCAAGCCTCCTATGTTTCGTAGAGCACGCGCGAACCGGCTGTAACTGAGTCTCTCATTCTATCGGCCACTTGGCAATCCGTGTCCGCACCGGCCAATGGACCCTCGGAGGTGGGGTTGCTCCGGCCGCTTGGTGCGGAGCGTGGCCTGGGGGCTACAGGAGGGCATGCGCTAGGGCTATTCAGGTTCGGCGCTCGCCGCCTTCTCCAGAGCCTTGAGGCGAGCAGGAGCATAGAGGTGGCCCGGATCGAGTTCAAGAGTCCGGCGATAAGAGGCTACGGCCCTGTCGGCGTCAGCGGCGTGGCGGCAGGCTTCGCCGAGGAAGTAATGGCCCGCGGCGAGCTCGGGGAAGAGGCGGGTGGTGCATTCGAGCACCTCGACGGCCAGGTCGTACCGCTCGTGACGCAGGAGTAGTCGGCCCGCGCAAATGAAGGGTTCCTCTGCGGCGAACATGTCGCCGGCCTCGGGTAGGGCGGCGGTTGCGAGAAGCTGGCGCAGTGTGTCGTAGTCGCGTTGGGCCGCGGCTAGCCGCAGGCGGTGTGGCCAGGATGGCTGGTCGGGGGCTTGGAACTCGACGACGCGTTGCTCCTCGTCGACCACGTTGTTGTAGGCGCTGACGAAGGAGCGCGGTCCGCGGGCGATTGTGTCGGCAACGGCGTCGCGTCCGACGTTCTCGTCGATCGTCCTGGCCATGTGTGCGCCGAGTACATAGAAGGCTCGCTGCTCGACACCGATGCGCCAGGCGTCCTTGCAAAGTTTGTCGGGCGAGAGGGTCTCCGCCTCACGGAGGAGTCTGTTGACCAGCTTATGAGCGCGGCGGACGCGGGCAGGATCATCGAGCAGCGTGTAGTCTTGCTCGGCGGGGGCCGGGAAGAGGTGTTGAGCCTTGTAGGCCACAAAGGTGGCCAGGCCCTCGTTGTGGAGGGTGGACAACTGGGCGTAGACGGCGGCGTTGGCCAAGGGCGTTTCGGTCTGGGCACAGAGGTGCCAGCCGTAAGCGGCATGGAAGAGCTCGTGAACGGCCGTGTTGAGGAGGGTGGAATCGCTGCCCTGCCAGTAATCGTTGGTGACATCGAGAACGACGTTGTCGCCGACGCCGATGGCACGGGGGTATGTCTCGGCCGTGAAGTAGATCGTGGTGGTCATGCCGGTGGGAAGGTCGGGCAGGAACGAGCAGATGTGCGGGACGGCCTTTTGCAGGAGCGTGTTCTTTTGTTTGCGGAGCTTGCGAGCCATCCGCACAGCCGGGCTGCGATTACGCTCGGAGCGAGACATGTTGGCGTAGGCTTCGACGCGGGTCCTCCATGTTCGCATGGGGATGGGGATGTTGTTCCACTCATGCCAGGAACGGACCAAGTGGTATGCCGGGTCGGTTTGCCAGAAGGCATCGGGGTCTTCGAGCACCTCCTCGGCGCGAATGACAAGGCGGTCGATCGGAGAGATGTCAAAGTGGATGGTCCATCGTGCGGCGGTTTCGGGGCCGTCCGGGGCAGGCTGCGAGGCAGTCTCCTGCGGGCCGGCATGGGCGACCGTGCAGGGGACGATGACCATAGGGATGAGCGAGCAGAGGGTCGGATGAGCGTGCATGGCGTGGCTCCTGCCCGAGGCTGGGGAGGGGTGAGCGAGAAGAGGCAACTGTCGTCGCTTCGGAGGGAAGGGACGGTCCTCCGCACCGGACCGCAACGGCCGGTGTCTCCGGAGAGATTCGCTCAAAGTGCAAGAATATTTGCAGGTGGTCGCACACGTACCGGGCCGTGGGCCGCGGTGCCGGATAGGCGGGGGACTGTGCCACATTGTGGGGGGCGGGTACGCTAATCAGAGAGACGGGCTGTTGAAATGAAGTTTCGGTAAGAGCGAGGACGCAGTGGTGATGAAGCGAGACGGGACTTGGGTGGTGCTGGCGCGGTTGTGGGTGATTGGACTCGTGGTCATGGCTTGCGCGGCGCAACCGAGCGCTGGGCAGGCATTGGGGAAGGTGAAGAAGCGAGCGAAGGCGGTCAAGCAGGAGGCGGACGAGCAGGCGGAAAGGAAGGAGGCGTCGCTGGAGGATACCGAGACGCGGGTCCGGCGTGTGCTGGAGGCGTTTCGCGGCGAGCACGACTTGGCGGGGCTGACCTGCGGGTGGGTGCAGGGTGACGGACAGGAAGGCTCGACGGCTGTGGGGGTGTCGAGCCGCAGCAGCGGGGAACCCATGCGGCCGGACGACCGGATGCTATCCGGGAGCATCGGCAAGACGTACGTGGCGGCGGTGATGCTGAAACTGATGGAGAAGGGCAAGGTCGATCTGGACGCGAAGATCTCGATGTGGTTCGGCCAGGAGGTATGGTTCGAGCGGCTGCCTAATGCCAGGGACTTGACACTTCGGATGTTGATGCGGCACCAGACAGGGATTCCGCGGCACCTATTCCTGCCGGAGATGCAGGCTGCGATCAAGGCGGATCCGCAGCGGGAGTGGAAGCCACAGGAGCTGATCTCGTACGTGCTGGACAAAGAGCCGCTGTTTGCGGCCG
>CP070685.1:575949-582134 GCA_020352895.1 Phycisphaerales bacterium | reverse complement strand
TGAAGCGCACCGAGGCCCTGGATCGCATGTAGGGCGGATGCGCATAGAGTAAACGGAAACTCCGTCGCGACCGGAGCTCTACTGCGCCACTGGCGGGCGAGCCGCGGGCCACAGAGTGGTCACGCCGTTTGCCCGTGTTGCCCTGGGTTCGGGCGGATGACTACTTCCGTTTATATGCGCCGCGCATCTCGATCTTCTTGATCATCTTAAGAGCGTCGGCCCACTCGTGGTACTCCCAGGTCACCGTGTTGTCGTCTACCCATTGAAGAGTGTACTGGCCCCAACTGTCGGTGCCGTCCAGGCCGATGCCCTTGTACTTCATCACCCACAGCTTCTGCTCGTCGTCATACGTGGCGGTGCCCATCTGAGGGTACCCCCAGTCGTTGATCATCCGCCATGTGTAGGTCTTCTTGACAGGGTGCCATCCCCAGTAGCCGGAGGCGACGAAGTCGATGGGGCCGTGCATGGCCAGATCGCCGTACAGATACATGTCGCCCAGAACCCATTTCCATGTGGCGGTGCCGGTCCACTTCTCCGTGCTTCCGTCGCCGGTCGACTGTTCGGCCTCGAGCGTCCAGTCTCCCACGAACCTGCCGAGTGGCTCCAGTTCGGGAGCGGGCTTAGGCTTTTCAAGAGTGGCGAAGTCCACATCCACGGGACCACAGCCGACCATACAGAGGGAACCCACCAATGACACCGTCAATACGATCGTCATAGCTCTCACGGCAACGCCTCCTGTTCACGAGACATGGTAACAATCCGAAACAACCGCGCGCCGGCAGGGTAGCACAATTCGCGGCCGGTGCAAGGGGAATTCCCGCTTTGCACATGACACTGCACCACAATGCGGCGCCGGCCGCGCCATGAAGCCTACGAGCTGCCAGGCTTGCTATCGAGGGGTCTTGGGCAGAGGCCGGGCCGTGCTACAATGCGGCCGTCGGGAGCGGAACAGGCATGCCAGTTCGCGGCGAGCAATGGAACCCGGAGCAGAGACAGGCCATCGAGACGGTGGACCGGAGCGTGCTGGTCGGCGCGGCAGCCGGATCGGGCAAGACGGCCGTGCTGGCTCGCCGATGTGCCTATCTGGTGTCGGACGCGCCGCCCGAGTTCCGATGCGATGTGGACGACTTGCTGGTCGTGACATTCACCGAGGCGGCAGCATCAGAGATGCGCGTTCGAATAGGGCGTGCGATCCGGGATCGGCTGGATGAGCGACCCGGCGATGTCCGGCTGCGCTATCAATTGGCGGCGCTAGACGGGGCGGCGATCTCGACGATTCACTCGTTCTGCCGGAGGGTGCTGAAACAGTGGTTTGCGGCAGCGGACCTCGACCCGGACTTCGATCTCCTGGACGAGGATGAGCAGATGCTTCTTCAACGGGATGCGGTCGAGCAGGTCTTTGCCGAGCTGTACGAGGATGCCGGACCGAGCGGCCAGCGTTTTCGCCATTTCGTGGACCTGTACGGTGATGGGCGCGACAGGGTCATCGCCGACCGCGTGATCTGGCTGGCGGAGTACCTCAACAGCATTGTCGATCCGCAGACTTGGCTGACGGAGGCTCGCCGGTGGCTGGTCGTGCCCGACACCAGCGAGCTGCCGCCGCTACTTGGTCAGACGGTGGCACGCCGGCTGAGGCAGGAGCTTGGATGGCAGCATCGCGACTGTGCTCGAGCGGCGGAAGCGGCCCGATCGCGGCATTCCGCGGCGGCGTACATTGCCGACATCCTCGAGGGTCATGCAGAACAGTTGAGCCAATGGGCCGCGTCGGCCGGATCGCCGCGGGCTTCCGAACTGGATCGGTTGACCCGTCAGATCCGCGAGTACGAATTCCCGGCCAAGCGCGGCGGGCCCCGCCTGCCCCAGGAGGGAGCGGATGAAGAGCGCGCTGCGCGGGCCATGGCCGGGCAGTGGCATGACCGGGTCAAGAAAGCGTTTGTAGACCGGCTGAGGGACCGATGGTGCCGGTTCGACGTGAAGGAGATGGCCGAAGGGCTGAAACGCGTGCGCCCGCTCGTAGAAACACTGTGCGAGTTGGTGGATCGATTCACACGGCGATATCGAGAGCTGAAGGAACAGGACCGGAGATTGGATTTTGCAGACCTGGAGAGGAAGACGCTCGATCTCCTGAGTGCGGACGAGAGTGACAACGAAGTGGTTCGTTCGCTCCGTAAGCGGTTTCGCTATGTGTGCGTGGACGAGTTCCAGGACGTCAACCCGGTGCAGGAGGCCATCCTTCGTCAGGTGAGCGGCGAGCCGGATTCCGATCGGCCGGACAATCTGTTTTGCGTCGGAGACGTCAAGCAGAGCATATACCGCTTCCGCCTGGCCGAGCCGGGTATTTTCGCGGCGCGCCAGGAGCGGTTTCGGCGGGCCGAGGGTGCGGGGCTGTTCATCCCCCTGGGCTGGAACTATCGAAGCCGGGAGGGCCTGATCGACGGCGTGAACGCGATCTTTGAACGGCTGATGACCCAGGAGATGGGGCCGATCATGTATGACCGGGATGCGCGGCTGCACCCCGGTCTGGCATATCCGGCCGAGGGGGGGATGGGGGCGTGTGTGGAGCTGCATCTGCTGGAGCGGAAAGTGGCCGAGGCGGCTGAAGAAAAGGAGCCAACAGGGCAGGAGGGGAGAGTAGGCGCGGCCGAGTGGGAGGTAATCGAGCGCGAAGCCTACTGCGTGGGGCGGCGGATCCGCCAGTTGATGGGCATGGAAAACGGCTTCGAGCGGGCTTGCGTTTGTGTGAAGCCCGAGGAGCCGGGGGGCGAGATGAAGACCGAGCCACTGGACTTCCGGCACATCGTGATTCTGCTGCGCTCGCGGCAGTACAAGGCGGAGCCCATCGCGAATGTGCTGAGTCGGATGGATATTCCCGTGCACGCCGAGCTGTCCAGCGGCTACTTCGAGAGCACGGAGGTGCGGGACGTGCTCGCCCTGCTGTCCCTGCTGGATAACCGACAGCAGGACATCCCGCTGGCCGCGGCGATGCGCAGCCCGCTGCTCGCTCCGCATTTCGACGAATCCGATCTGGTTCGTGTTCGTAGCGTCGATGCGGCAGTGCCGTTTCACGAAGCCGTCAGCCTGTACGCGCGCAAAGGGGAATACGCGTCTCTGGCCGAGCGTTGTGCGCTGCTGGGCCGCCTGCTGGACCGTTTTTCCTCTCTCGTGAGACGACGGCCTTTGGCTGACGGTTTATGGCAGATCTATGCCGAAACCGGGTGTCTGGCCTACGTGGCGGGCCTACCGGGGGGCCGTCAACGCCGGGCGAACCTCATCAAGCTTCACGAGCGGGCGCGACAATTCGGGACTTTTGCGCGACAGGGCCTTTACCGATTCCTGCGTTTCATGCAGCAGCTCGAAGAGGCTGGTCGAGACCTGGGCGCGGCCCTGCCGGCCTCCGAGTCGGATAACGTCGTACGGATCATGAGCATTCACGCCAGCAAGGGGCTGGAGTTCCCCATAGTCATTCTGCCGGACCTGGCCAAGGCGTTCAACTTCGAGGACACGCGCGGACGGATCGTGGTATCGCGCGATTACTACATAGGGCCGAAGGTCGTTGATGACGAATTGGACATTGAGTTTCCAACGGTGGCTCACGCCCTGGCGGTTGAGGACGGCGAGACTCAGACACGGACCGAGGAGATGCGCGTTCTGTACGTTGCTATGACGCGAGCTCGGGAGAAGCTGATTATCGTGGGGACGGCTCTCCTGACCGCGACGCCGGCGGACGCCCTGGGGGCGGAATGGGCCGGGTACAGGGGAGCTCCGCCTGCCCTGACCTTGTCGGCCGCGAACTCGTACCTGGACTGGTTACTTCCGGCCCTCGGATGCCAGAGAGCCTCCGCCAGTGATCCGTGGCCGCCGTGGCTGAGTGTGTCCACGCACTCGGCCGAGGAGATACACGGGTGGGCCTTCTCGGAGGAGTTGGTAGCGAGGGAACGCGAGGAGCGAAGCGGCTTTGCGGACATGAAGCCGCTTTCGCCGGACGAGCCGGTGGCCGGTGACGAGCCGCTGGTAGATGAAACCCTGCGACGGTTGCGTCAGGCGTACGCGTATGATGACCTCACGGCCGTGCCTTCGGTGCTGGCGGTTACGGAGCTGAAGCGACGTTACGAGGCTACACGCCAACTGGATGATCAGAGTCGCGAGTTGGCCCTGGCTTGGCCGGGCACGTTTGCAGGCTCCGGCAGGGGGCGGGCAATGCGTGGCGAGGGAGCCGCGCGCGCTGAAGAAGTCCGCGATCTGGCAGCGGAACGCGGGACGGCCACGCATCTGCTGCTGCAGCACGTGGACCTCGCAGCAGTCTCGGGCCCCGACCTCCTTGACGTCGAGGTAGAGAAACTGATCGGGCGGGGATTGCTGAGCCACACGCAGGTTGAGCTGATCGATCGGCAGGCCGTGCTATGGTTCTTCCAAACGCCGCTCGGGCGTGAACTCCGGCAGGCTGGCAAGCAACTGCGTCGTGAAGTGATGTTCGTCTCGCGCATACCGCCGGAGATGTTTGACCCTGCCGTCCGGAGGCTGGATGAGCGCGACGCGATTCTCGTCCGAGGCGTCATCGATGTGCTGCTGGTCGACGCGGACGGCTGTCGGGTGATCGACTACAAGACGGATCGGATCGGCACGGACGAGGTGCCGGCGAGGGCCGAGCAGTACCGACCGCAGTTGGATCTGTACGCTCGGGCCGCGCACGAACTCACCGGCCTGCCGGTCACGCAGAGGGTGCTGGTGTTCCTAGAGCCGCGGCAGGTGTGCGAACTCGGACCGTCGGGGGTGCCGTAGCGGTGAACGCAGCCGGCGCTCTACCGGTTGAAGGCCGTCTTGACCTTGAACCACATCTTCGCGTTATCGTATTCCTCATCCGCCCACTCGGGCGGAGGCTGATCCCGCTGGACGAGTTCCCAGTCCAGTGCCATGACCAGCATACGACTGTCGCCGCAGATGACGTTGTCATCAAGTACCACTCGGTGGACGGGGCGGAAGTGCTCGTCGAGGATTAAGTCCGGATGCCACGTAGGAAACAGAAGCGCGTGGGTCGCCCCGCGCTGTCGGAGGTAGTCGACCATCTGGTCAGTGGCATCGGGTGCGTTCTTCCGGCGTACGACTTCCGGATCGATCAGGCCTATGGTGTCCACGATGGGACGGTTTCCGTAGAAGGCGATGGCTCCAATGTCATTCGTGGCGATGACGGCCTCGGGCGGCGTGTTGTCGTTGACCCAGTGGCCCAGAGCGACCTGCATCTCGTTGATGTTCTTGACGCTGGTCACGTAGTCCGTGACCTGGTCGGGATACTCTCGGGCCATCCACAACGCGCTTCCCAGGAGCACTGCCCCAACAACAGTGGTACTGGCCGGCTTGGCGATGCGCGGCAGGAAGGCGCCGATCACCATTGCGACCAGATAAAGGCCCACGACGCCGTAAACGAGCACCAGTGGAATCCACTGGATCAGATAACGTTGACTCTGGCCTGGGAAAAAGATGCCGAGCGTGATGATACCTGTAGCGGTGCATCCCACGACAAAGACCAGCAAGGGAAACAGCGAATCGCCGGAAGGACCTCGGTAGCGCCTGGGCAGAAATAGAATCAGGATTCCGACCCCGGCCAGCGCCAGCAGCACGGCGTTGTCCGATCCCCATATGTAGCCAAAGCCGTCCCGCAGACAATCCCATGCCACCTTGACCCGCAGCCCCAGCGACTCGGCTCCTGTAGAGCGCACATCGTGGGCCAAATCGAGCTTGCCGATCTTCGCGGCGTATGTGTTAGGGAGCATCGCCCCGTGGACGGTGTAGTTCAAGGCGAAGTAAGGCAGCATGGTCAATGCAAAGGCCGCGGCACGAAACGCGAACCGCAGGGCGGGGCGCTTGCGCGGGGCCTGCTTCCCGCCGCGCCATCGGAGGATCAGGCGGTCGATTTCGCTCAGAGGGAACAGGACGAGGTTCTCGGGGCGGGCCATAGCAGCCAGAGCCATCAGAATCGGAGCGACGACCATGCGCCATCCGGACCTCCGCCCCCAGGTGACATGGGCCAGCACGGCCGCCGTGGTGAGAAACGTGGCCAGGGCCGTCTCCATGCCGCTAAGGGTGGACCAGGGGAACGGGTAGTTGTTGACGATCAAGGCCGTGCCGAAGGCGGCGGTGAGGGGCGGCAGTCTGAAGCGGAGCAGCAGTGCCAGCACCAGTGCCCCGAC
>CP070685.1:569653-575849 GCA_020352895.1 Phycisphaerales bacterium | reverse complement strand
GCAGCGGTTCTCGCGCAGTCCGGTGACGTTGTAGTCGCAGACCAGGCAGCGCATGCCGCTGTCGCTGACAACCGGTGCGTCCGGCGGCGGTTCTCCCTGCGACATCCGCGCCTCCGGCGGAATGCGTGATGTTGACTACGTGAAAACGCCGCCAGGCACTCGCGGCGCTGCTCAGTCCAGCTCGTGCTCGTCCTGGTAGTCGGGCACGACGGCATCCCAGCTCCACCGCTCGCGGATCTTGTCCGCCAGGGCTAGCGCCGCTTCCTCCTCGCCGTGCATCAGGAACACCTGCCTTGGCGCCTCCTTCAAGGCCCCCAGCCACTTCAGCAAGCCGCTCTGGTCCGCGTGGGCGCTGAAGCCGTGTATCTGTACCACGCGGGCCTTGACCTCGTGATGCTGACCGTGAATCCGCACGCGCCTCTTTCCGTCGACGAACTCGCGCCCCAGCGTGCCGTGGGCCTGAAATCCGATGAACACCAGCGAAGATTCCGGCCGGCCCACGTTGTTGGCCAAGTGGTGCTTGATCCGCCCGGCCGTGCACATCCCTGACGTGGCCATGATGATGCACGAGCCCTTGATACGGTTGATGGCCTTGGATTCTCCCGTCGTCCGCGTGAAATTGCAGCCCGGGAACTGCATCAGTCGGTTGCCCGAGCGGAGAATCGCCAGGGCCTCCTCGTCCATGCAATCCTGGTGCTGCCGGAACACCTCGGTCACGTCTGCCGCCATGGGGCTGTCGAGAAACGCGATGAGCTGCGGGATGCGCCGGTCCTCGGTCAGCCGGCTGATGTGGTACATGAGCTCCTGGGCACGCTCGACGGCGAAGGTCGGAATCACAACGTTACCCCCGGCCGCAACGGTCTCGTTGATCACGTCGCAGAGTTGGTCTTCAACCGCCCGCGTTTCGTCGTGGTTGCGCCCGCCATACGTCGATTCCATGACGATGTAGTCGGCCCGCTCGAACACGGATGGGTCACGCACGATCGGTTTGTCCCATTGCCCGATGTCGCCGGAGAAGACAACCGTGCGGGCCTCGCCGTTGCTGCGAACGTTCAGTTCCAGCATGGCCGAGCCGAGGATGTGCCCGGCGTCATGGTACGTAACCGAGACATCATCATTCAGGGGCGTCGGCTGGTCGTATCGCGCGGTCTTGAACAAGGGCAGCGTCTGGCGCACGTCGTCGGCCGTGTACAACGCCCGCACCGGGTAGGGTCCCTTGCGCCCCTCGCGCTCGTGCCGCTTGCGCTTGTAGGCCGCATCCTCCTCCTGGATGTGGGCTGAGTCGAACATGATGATCTCGGCCAGATCCCTCGTGGCGGCCGTGGTCAGGATTGTCCCCGCAAAGCCCTCCCCCACGAACTTGGGAGTCGACCCGCAGTGATCCAAGTGCGCGTGTGTAAGCAGCAAGTAGTCGATGCTCGCTGGATCAACAGGCATCGGCTCCCAGTTACGGGCCAGATAGTCGCGCTCCTGATAGTAGCCGCAATCGATCAGCACGCGCAGCCCGCCAGCCTCCAACAGGCACCGCGAGCCCGTCACCTGCCGCACCGCACCGAGAAACTGCACCTTCATGGGCAATAGGCCTCCTGTCGCGAAAACCCTAGCTTAGCAGAATCGGTCTTGAGGATGAAACCGCCCCCGCAAGGCGAAAGACCTCCCATGTCATTCGGTGTCGGCGGGTCTTGTGGCCTGGATGATCGAGTTCATCGCTTCGTCGCGCCGCAGAGCGACGACATCCGCGAAACCGACGGCCTCTAAATCCTCCTGCAACTCGGCGAAGGTGAAGGTCCCGCCACCCTCGGTGGCCACCAGCATGTTGACCGCAAACAGGGCCCCTGCCGGCGGCGACGTCCGCGATTCATCCATGAGCACGTCGCGTATGAGAAGCCGCCCGCCGCGCTTCAGTGCGGCGAAGACGGAGCCGAACAGGCGACGGTTCTGCTGGCGAGAGTTCTGGTGAACGATCGCCCCAAGCCAAGCCAGATCCGCCCCGGCCGGAAGCGGATCGGCCGCGAAGTCGCCGGCCACGAGGCGCACGCGATCGGCCAGCCCTTCCGCCTCGATGTGCCGCTGGGCGATGGGGATGACGTGCGGCAAATCGAACAGGGTGGCCGTGGCGGCAGGGCGCGCCCGCAGGAAGGCGATGGTCCACGTGCCGGGACCTCCGCCAATATCGAGCAGGTGGTCGAATTCCACAGCCTCGAGCTCTTCCACCAGCCCCGGAGCCGTCGTGCTGGACACATCGTGCATGGCCTCGATGAACGATTCCTCGTCGGCTGCCTCGCCACGGATGCTCGGCTCGCGCTCGACCGGCTGCCCGTTTCGTACCACACGCGCCAATCGGGCCCATCGCCGCATGCAGTTGGCATGATGGCGGACCATGGCCAGCACGCTGCCCGGGCGATTGGGCAACAAGAGTTCCTCGGCCTTTGGCGCCAAGGTGTAGTTGCCCCCGTGCTTGTCCAGCAGGCGAAGAGCGACCAGTGCATCGAGCAGTGTCGTCGTTCCCCGCAGATCGGCGTCAAGGATCTGTGCGATACGTCGTGACTCTGCCGGCCCGCTTGCCAGGATGCTGAACAGGTCCAGTTCTGCGGCCGCGACGAGAACGCAACTGGCCTGATAGCCCTTGACCATGCCCAGAACGTCGTCGGCAGTCCATTCCCTGCCCATGTTCAATTCCTCCGCAAGATGGCCGTTCAAGCCGGCGGTACAGGGCCGCCCTGACGCGGCGCAGACCAAAGCATCGCCCAATCTGCCGACAGATTCAACCGGCCTGTTTCGGAGACACCGATCTGGTTACGCGCTTTCTGAAGTCAGCAGGATTCCGGAGCGCCCAGGTATGACGAAGAGCAAACGGCCCGGCAATCAGAAGGGCGAGAAACCGCCGGCCGACCAATAGTCCTCTTTGAGCACTTCCTGTTGCTTGAGGAGTGCGTGGTAGTGTCCGGATTCCCAGTCTGCCAGCTCGGCATAGAATCCCTTCACCTCCGGATCATCCGCTGCCTTGGATTGCGACTGATAGAACTTCATGGCGTCCAGTTCGAGCCGGATGCCGATCGACAAGGCGCTCATCTCGAAGTTGGCCTGCTTGATGCGCGCCCTGATGCCGTCCGAGAAGATCGGGAAGCCACCGGACAGGTCGGCCCGAGGGCCAAGCTTCGCGGATCGGTCGGGCTTGCCCGTTTTCAGCAGCGAGTCGTACTGCGCCGTGAGAAACTGCATATGGTCCAGTTCTTCCTTGGCCAGCGTGGCAAAGACGTCTTTTCCTTTGAGGTCTTCGGTACTGTTGGCCGCCATCATGTAGAAGCTGTGGCCGTCTCTTTCGGATTGGATCGCCTTCTGCAACCCTTCGATCATACTCGTCTTGCCGTCGGCCATTGGATGCTCTCCTCATAGCGCTGCCAGTGGTGATGATCGCACGGTCACGCAGTCTTCGGCCCGCCCGGGCTTCTTCTCGGATCCCCGAGAGCTCGAAAGCTATCCGGCGCGGCCGGGCCGGTCAAACTCCGCCTCATGCCCCCTGCTGTTCGGGCCTCAGGCTAGGCGAATGCCCCGTCAAGCGGCCACAGGAGCATGGTGAGCTGCCATCGGGGAAGCCAGCGCCTGGGAACCGAAAGCGGCCCCGAATGGCACAGGAACCGTCTGCGAAGGCAACGGTACTACCTTGACGCACGCTCGATCCCGCCGATAATCTAAGAGGAAAGCCGTTGCGGGCGTAATTCAGTGGTAGAATGCCAGCTTCCCAAGCTGGACGTCGTCGGTTCGAATCCGATCGCCCGCTTTTCGGCAGGTGGTGTCAATCGACGCCGCCTGCTGTCGTAGGTGCATTTCTTCTTGAGGCTTCCGTTCGATCCGTTCCGCCTCTCGCGAGGTGTACGGCGGCCATTCGAGGACGTCCGATGTCGATCCGCGCCGCGTTCAACCCATGGCCCCTGCTCGATGCGCTCAAGACGGTCGACAGCTACATGGCGACGAAGCTCTCGAAATCGACATGGTCTTGACCCTCAAGTACCCCCAAGGGCCACTGGCACAGAATCCCCCAGCTCTCGGATGCACCCACACCGGAAGTGTTCCATGCCCCCGGATCGTCTGATGAGAGCCGCACATGGAAAAGCAGGGGGGACGAAGACAACGTGCAACCGGCCGCTAGCCCATATACCCCAGCGTCCGCAGCCGCCGGATCGTCTCTTCGTCCAGCTCGTTCGGCTGCACGTTCGGCGACGCTGCCGCCCGGTTGCCACAAGCCGTGTACCACTGTTCGGCGGTCCGCCGCATCGCCTCGGCCCGCTCAGGATGCTCGGCGGCGACGTTACGCTGTTCACGCGGGTCGGTCGAAAGGTCGTACAGCTCAGTCGATGCCTTCTCGACGTTCCAGATCGCCTTCCATTCATCTTGCCGCACGACGACGTTCAAATCGCCGATGCGCTCTTGCCAATACGGATACGTGCTCATGACGTTGTGCCGCATGGCCGGAACCACCATCGCCCCCGCCGGCTGCCGCCCCCGCGTCTCGATCAGCGGCCGTAGGCTCGCCCCGCGCGCTTCCGTCGGCCGATCCGCCTGCCCGATCACATCGAGCACCGTCGGCATCACATCCACCAGCGACACCACCTCGCGAACCCGCGTCCCCGCATACTGGTTCCGCGGGAACTTCACGATCAGCGGCACCCGCACCATCTCCTCATACACGGACTGGTCGTGCGACCACCCGCCGTGGTCATACATCTCTTCGCCATGGTCCGACAGCAGAATGAACAGCGTACTGTTCCACTCGCCACGCCGCTTCAACGCGTCGATCACCGAACCCATCCGATCGTCCGCCTTACGCACAGCAGCGTCGTACAACTCGTTGTAATCGTCCAGCATGCGCACGAACGCCTGCACATGCTCGGCCTGCACCGACCGGACGTCCGTCGACCCGGCCGGTCGACCCGCCTCGTAATCGCCCCAAACCGCCGCCCGATATTTGCGGTAATGTTGGCTCATCCGAGCGCGCACGGATAGGGGAACGTCACGAAAGCCCGGCGTATGCGCCGGCGCAAAGTACTCAGGGTTGTGCGGCTCGTAGTTGTGCACGTAGAGAAAGAACGGCCGTCCCGCATACAACCGCCGCGCCTCGGCGATCTGTGCCCCCTCGTTGTAGAGCGACTCGCAATAGAAATCGTACCCCTCGCCGAATCCGAAGGCCGGCGAGACCATCGTATTCGCATACAGCCCGATCGTCGTAAACCCGATCGACTTCAGGTGCTCTGGCAGCGTCTCGACGTGCTCCGCGAACGCCTGCCGCGTCTCGACCAGCCCGTGCTCACACGGAAACTGGGAAGTCATCAGACTCGCCACCGACGGCAGCGTCCATGGCGCCGGCGAATACGCCTGCTCGAACACCACCCCGGACCGCGCCAACGCATCCATGTGCGGCGACGTGACGTGCCGGTCATAGCCGTAAACATTCAGTCGGTCCGCCCGCAGCGTATCGATCAGGAAGATACAGACGTTCACATCCCCTGCCGTCGCGGTGTTGTCCGTGGCAAAGGCTGCCGGTGCGACGCTCCGGGCGACGCTGGCGAGATTGCCATGAATGGCCGCCGGATCCCGCAACAGAAACACCAGCCCCAGCGCGACCGCGACAATGGCCATCACCATGTAGCCCGCACGCACACGACCCGTCGCCTTCGGTTCGCTCGCCACCATATCTCGACGCCTTCCCACGAAAAGCCGCTACCCATCCCGTAGCCGCGTCAGATGCGGCGCATCGAGGATCGCGAAGTTCGTCCGCAACGCCGCAATCGGCTCGCCGCGCTGCTCGATATTGTGCTCGAGAATCGGCCCGAGCCGCCCCGAGGCGCCGCGCAGATATGCCATCCGCTGCGGGCTCAGACCCATCAACCGCCCGCACACCGCGTCCACTGCCACCGGGTTCCGCCCGACCACCAGTGCACCGACCGGCTTCGCCTCGCCCATGATCGGTCCATCACCCTCCATCCCGACGATTCCATCCACAATCGACAACGCCGGCCGCACCGTCACCGTGATGTCGAGAATGGCCCGCGGAATCCCCGCCCAATGCAGCACGTTCTTCGGCCACCCATAGACAGTGCCCGGCATCACGCCGAACAGGTTCTTCATCGCGCATGTCATGCCCGCCCAATGGTGCGTCTTCAGCTTCGGCATCGACACAACCATGTCCGCCGCCAGT
>CP070685.1:563276-569553 GCA_020352895.1 Phycisphaerales bacterium | reverse complement strand
GCGGACTGGGTCTTGGGCGTGGCCCGGTTGATCTCGTCGGCCAGGATCATCTGGGCGAAGAGCGGGCCGCGCTGGAACTGGAACTCGCGGCGGCCGGTCTTCTGGTCCTCCATGATGATGTTGGTGCCGATGATGTCGGCGGGCATCAGGTCGGGCGTGAACTGGATGCGGCTGAAGTCGAGGCTGAGGGCCTGGGCCAGCGAGCGGATCAGGTAGGTCTTGCCCAGGCCGGGCACGCCTTCGAGCAGGGCGTGCCCGCCGGTGAACAGGCAGGTCAGCACACCGTCCACGATCTCGTCGTGGCCGACGATGGCCTTGGCTACCTCCGCGCGGACCGCGGCGTACTTGTGGCGGAACTCGTCGCAGGCCGCTTGTACGTTGGGGTCGATGTTGGCTGCCATGGTTGTTGCACTCCTGTATGGCTGACCGGCCTTGCGCGAAGGACCGGTATAATCAAGTCAATGTAGCGTTATGTGCTCCGTCACGGCGTCACGAGCCGTCCTTGCCGCGGTCGTCGATCTCCTTGCGGGCCTTCTTCTTGGCTTCGAACAAACGTGAAGTCTTCTCCTCGCGGGCCATCTCTTCGGCACTCTCGCCCGGCTTGGCCGCGGGCTTCGTCTGCGGTGGAGCTGCCTCGCGGGCGCCGCCCAGCGCCTCAGTCAGGTCCTCGGCCGGCTGGCCGGCGCCGACTTCGCCGCCGACGTCGAAGCGGGCCTGGCGCCGTCTGCGTGCCGCGGCCTTCTCATCCGTGGTCGGCTCGGCGGTCGGCATGGCGGTCTCGCCGCGGGCCAGGCGCTGGCGGGCCTCATCGCGCACCTGGCGGAGTCGCGAGAGCCGCCGGCCGCTGCGCTCACCGGCGCGACCCAACGTGGCCACAGTATAGGTGAAGAACTCGATGGTCGGGCCGATGGCGCGATAGCGAAGCGACCAGCCCACCAGCTCGGCGAAAAGAATCGCCCCGAGCCAGCCCCACCACGGCCCCTTGTAGATGCCCAGGCCGAAGAGCAGAAACAGCAACAGCGCGAGTTCGACGAAGATCGAGAGGGCCACGCTCGAGGCGAGCCGCCGGGTGGCCACATCGATCATGAAAAGCGGCAGCACGAGCCAGGCGACGATCCATTCCCACACCGGCTGCCGCGACACACACGGCGGCAGGTTGTGCGCGAAGACGTCGTCGGCCTTGGGGTCCCCGTCCAGCCACCGGCCGTTGTCACCCTTGAGCTGTGCCAGGACCGCGTCATTGGTACTCAGCTCGCGGTACTCGGGCGAGTACGGCACGCTGAGCCCGACGCGAAGCGAGCGTTTGCGTTCTCCTGGCGCGCCGTACTGAAGGTTCAGAAGATACTGGCCGTCCTTAGCCACCTCGAAGCTGGCCTCATAGCGGCCCGGCCCGGTCTGCTCCAAACGAATCGGCGCGGCCTCCATCTCCGGATCGATCACCGCCCCGCCGATCTCCAGGAACTTCTGGAAGGCCGCCTCCGTGTCGCCGGCCTCGACCGTGACAAAACCGCGGTCGCCCTCCACGCGCGTGGTCACGTCGAGGTCGGCCGTCTCGCCTTGGCGCATAGCCCAGCGCACGATCTGCGCCCAGAAGTTGCCGAACCGCTGCCACGAAGCCCAACTCTGCCCCCAATATGGCCACCAGCCGCTGGTAAACGCGACGGTACGTCCGAGCCCGGACTGCCAGTAGGCGAGCAGCGGATCCTTGCCCTCTTTGGTCCGCTTGGCCAGGGGGACTTCGGCGAGCGGCTTAGCCGTGGTCACCACGATGCCTCCCAATCGAGGCAGGTCGGCCGTCGACAGGGCGCCCAGCACATCGGACCAGCCGTAGTCCACCAGAGGCTGGAAAGGTTGCTCGTCGATCAGGCTGCGGCGGACGATCTTGCTTTCCTTGACGAAGATCTTGGGAAGTTGCATGGGGTTGCGGCACGCATAGAAGCGCCCGCCCGTCTTGGTGGCGATGTCCCGCAGGGTGAACTCGGTCACGTGCACGCCATAGCCGATGGCCACCGTGCTGCAGGTAATCTTGGCCCGTTGCATGGCTTTGAGGGTGGAATCGTTGGGCGGACTCGCGTCTCCGTCGCTGATGATGATCATGTGCTTCTGCGCGGCGTCGGTGCCCTGGAGTCCCTTGACCGCCATCTCCATGGTCTCGGCGAAGTCCGGCATGTCGCCGATCTGCATCTGCCTGATCCGGTTCTTGATGGCCGTCCTGTTGGTGTTGAGCTGGAGCGGCACCTCCCAGTCCACGCCCCTGCCCCAGGTGTAGGCCAGCACGCCGATGTAGTCGCGGGTGCTGATCGTGTCGACCGCCTTGAGTGCCACCTGCTCGCCCCAGTAGTTCCCGCGCGGCAGCTCACATGTGTGGTTGATGATGACCAGGGCGCCGCGCGGGATGATCTTCTTGTCCTTGACGTCGAACGCGACGGGCATGACCTCCTCGACCGGCGAACCGATCCACCCGCCGGCGCCAAAGGCTTCGTTGCCGCCGATCATGATCAGCCCGCCGCCGAGGTCCTTGACATACGTGGAGAGGGCCTCGTGCTGCACGTCGGCGAAATCGTGTGCCGGCAAGTTGGCCAGAATCACGGCCGAATAAGACTCCAGCTCGACCAAATCGAGGCGGGCGTCCTCGACGCGCTGAAGGACCACCTCCACACCCTCGCGTCGCAGTGCATCGGCCAGGGCGGCGTCGGCCGCCGGGTCGGCGGTGACCAGCAACACGCGGTTGCCGCCCGTGACTACGGTCAGGCCGGTGGCCACGTTGTTCTGGGCGATGGAATCGGCGGCGGGATCGTCGGGAAGGAAGCGGGCCTCGAAGCGGTGGGCCCGCGCCGCGCGTAGCGGCAACCTGAGCTGCAATGCGTTGATGCCCTCCCGGAGTACAACGTTCTGTCCGAGCTCGGCGCTGTCGGGATCCAGGTCGACCGGCCGACCGTCATGATAGAACTCGATCCGTCCGCTAATGGGCTGACGCGAGCGAACAGACAGACGAATGGGGACCTCCTCATCCTGGTAGGCCTGCGCAGGCACCGCCATGCGGTCCAGGAAGACCTCGCTGCGGTGGCTGTAGTGCATGGGCCAGACGTCCAAAGCTACGCCGGCAGCGGCCGCCGCCTGGGCGTCGCCCAGGGCGTCGCCCACGTTCTCATTGCCGTCGCTGAGCAGGACGATTCGCTTGGCCGTGTCCTCCGGGAAGGTGGCCATGGCCATCTTGAGAGCCTGGGAGATGTTGGTTCGTTCCGGATCAGTCGGGGCCGGCAACTGATCGAAGTGTATGCCGCCGCGGCTGGGAAGCTGCTCGATGTTGGCCTGCCCGGCAAGGCTGACCACGCCGGCACGGTCTTCCGCCGGCATATCGTCGCAGGCCGACCGGATATACGCCTCCTGCTGACGCAGCAACTGCTCCGGGATGCTGCGCGAGCGATCGAGCACGAACAGCACCGAGAGGCTCTCGTTCTCGCGAAGGAACGTCGCCCCGGCCAACGCGCCGACGGCCGCCAGCCAGACCAGGCTCCGCAGGGCGAGTGCGCCCCAACGCTGAGCCGGCTCTAGTCCGGCCAACGAGCGGCGCGACAGAAGTACAAGCAGTGGCGCGGCCAGGGCGGCCAGCAGCCACCAGGGCTGTTCGAACTCGATGGGCCACACCCAAGCCAGCATCATCATCAACTGCCGTTCAGATTGCCCCCTCGCGCCTGCGGTTCCGTTGGGTGCCCTCGACTTAAGAACCGTCGGCAGGTGGCAAATCACTGTTGGCGATCAAACGGGCGATCTTCCAGGAGCCGTCGGGCTGGCGCCTCACGATGAACAGACTCTTGCCGGTGTCCTCGATCGGCTCGCCGCCGGCCTTCGGCGTGGCCTTCAACCTGTAAGTGCTCCGGTAGAACGCCCAGTCGCCGGCCACTTCGACCTCCAGCAGTTCGCCGTCGCCCTGGACGGTGTATTCCTCGAAGACCGATTGATATAGCGACCGGATCGCTTCCTTTCCAACCACCTCCGGCTGGCTCTGCGGCATGAGGACCGGATCATCCGCGTAGAGAGCGGCCAGCGCGTCCGCGTCGCCGGCCAGCCACCCGTTACGCCAATCCTCCCTGAGGCGCATGAGCGCGGCCACGTCGTCGGCATTCTGAACCGACGCGGCGGCCGGAGCCGACCGGTCCTGGGCGAGGCGGCAGGAGGCGCCAGGCAACAGCAGGCAGATCGATCCTGCAACAGACAACCACATCTTCATCAAACGACCGCTCCCGCCGACGTTCGCCGTTCACACCACCTTCGCCCGGCATCCTACCAAACCGCGCCCAACCGCTCCACCGCACTGCGCCGGGGCCCTCTCCGCACCTTCCTTCTGTCCGTGCCTACCAGAGAGTAATGAACACGGTCGTTTTATGGCTTGAGCGCCTGCACGCGGTTGTTTCCCGAGTCCACTACATACAAGCGGCCGGCGTTGTTGCGAGCCACACCCCAGGGATAGGCCATTTGCCCGGGCCGCCGTCCCGCGCCACCCCAGATTCCAAGTGATTCTCCCGTCGGCGAGAACCATTGCAGACGGTTGTTGCCATATTCACAGACGACCAGGGTGCCGTCATCCAGCAGATCGATGTCGTACGGATAGCGCAATTGGCCCTGGTCACGTCCCATCTCGCCGATGGTCTGCAAGAGCTTGCCTTCGGGATTGAATCGGCAGAGGCGGTGGTTGCAGGCGTCCGCGACCCAGAGCATGCCCTCCTCGTCGAACGCCATGCCCGCCGGGCGCGTCAACCTAGCCGCGCCGCTCTCGGGGCCTCCGAAGCTCAGCTCGAATTCGAAGTCGGGGCTGAAGCGACTGATGCGATCGTTGCCACCATATTCCGACACGTAGATGCGACCCGAGGCATCAAGGGCCACGTCTGTAGGCAACATGAACTGCCCCGGGCCGGTGCCCGCTTCGCCGAAGCGAGCCAGCTCCTCTCCATCCCGGTCAAAGACAAGGACGCGGTTGTAGTGCGTGTCCGCAACGAACAGGCGGCCGTCCGGGTGGACGGTCATGCCCGTGGGCTTGCCGGCTGCATACTCGGGCATGTGCCAGACGGTTTCAACGTTGCCGTCCGGATCGAAGCGCTGGATACGGCCGGACTTGTCCACCACGAACACAGCATCATCGGGAGCCACAGCGATGGCACGGGGATAGCTGAACTCGCCCGGCCCCAGCCCGGTCTCACCGAAGACGAACTCCGGCTCGGCCGGCGGCAGACTGGGACCGCAGCCATACAGCGCTCCTCCCACGATCAGACAGCCGGCTAACACGCGCATCAGCGGCACAGGTATGAGGGCACGGCCGGCATCTTGTTGTATCCGTACCACGTCAGGCCCCCGAAGCTCGTCGGCTCAATACGAGTATCAACACCCCCGCTGCCACCAGCGGCAGCAATTGCAGCGTCAGGCTGATGGACACAAGCATCTGTTCCTCAAAACGATGGAACTTCTCGATGAGGATCATCGAGAGGAGCCCGTATTGCGGGAGGGCGACCTGTGAGGCCGCCGCCAGTTCCGCAAGGCAGAAGCCGCTCGCGGCCAGCCAACCGCACAGGACCAGAGGCCCATGGAGGGCGACGCGCACTCGCCAGAAGACTTGTTCGGCGGTTGCGCCGTCCAGCCCGGCGACGCGCTCGAGGTCATCCGAGCCGCCGGCGCGCATGAGCCAGCCGACGAGCGCGCCGATCCACGCAAACCGCGCGGCGTATACAAGAACCAGAATCGGCCAGTGGTCGTAGATCGCCGGCACATGAACGTACGTGATGGCCAGGGCCTTGCCTATCAGGGCTGCTGGCAGGAATCCAGCCGCAAACAGCAGGAGCATGGCCGGCCGGTCCCACGTCGTCCACGTCGACACGGCCAACCCCACCCAGAGTGCGAGCAGCCCCCCCACCAGCGAAAGAGAGAAGCCGGCGACCATCTCCGCGCCGTAGGTGCGAAGCGTTTCGCTCATCCCGCCCAGGAGAACTGCCTGGCTCTGCAGGCCCAGTTGTGGCGCCGCAACCAGCGCGAGAGTCGTGCACCAAGCCGGCCAGGCGGATACTTCGCGCCGTACGGGTGCCAGGCTTGTTTCACTCGGCGCCTCTCGCCAGCGCCTCCAGCATGCCCAGAAGGCTGCGGCCAGAATGACCAAGAGCACAACAAGCGGCAACGACCGCCAAAGCACATGGACGGGCTCAGGGTAGTTGCTCGCCCAGGCCAGCAGCTCGGTCGCGTAGACCTGCAAGTTACAGGCATGCGGTACGTTGTAGTCGGTCAGAATGAG
>CP070685.1:556653-563176 GCA_020352895.1 Phycisphaerales bacterium | reverse complement strand
GTGATCACTCCGACCAGTTCGCCCACCTGCTGTCGGCTCGGCGTCGCCCCCAACAGAAACCCCGTCTTGAGATCCTGCGACGTGTCCCCCGCGATCGACGCCGCGATGGCCACCACGCTGCCCACGCACAGGGCGGCCACTTTCCCCGCGTCGTCCGTCCAGCCCATCACGAAGAACACGCTCGACGTGCAGATCAGCGAGGCAATGGTCATCCCGCTCGTCGGGTTCGACGTGACGCCCACCAGCCCCACGATCCGCGACGAGACCGTCACGAAGAAGAACGCGAACGCCGCCACCAGCACCGCCGCCACCGCCCGGATGGCCAGCGTGTCGATCGTGCCGAAGACGTGCGGCACCAGTGCCATGCACATGGCAATGACCATCACGCCGAATCCGACGACATGCAGCGGCAGATCACGACCTGTCCGCAGCACACGCGACTCCCCGCTCTCCAGCCGCGCCCGTAGCTGCTGGGCTCCGATCCGAAAACTCTCGATCATCACCGGGATGCTGCGGATCAGTGTGATCAGCCCCGCGCACGCCACCGCCCCCGCACCGATGTACCGCACGTACCGCTCCCAGATTTCCCCCGCCGTCATCTCCCCGATCACCTTGTCCGTCTCCGGAAACAGCGGCTCAACTCGGTCCTGCCCCCAAAAGTAGATCGCCGGAATGATTACCAGCGACGACAGCAGCCCGCCGCCCACCATCACCGACGCGATCCGCGGCCCCAATATGTAGCCCACGCCGAACAGCGCCGAGGAAACCTTGCAGCCGATCTCCGCCCGCGGCAGCAGCGGCACCGCCACCTGCACCTTCGCCGGCACCACCTTGGCCAGCCCCACCACCAGCTTGACGACCGCCCCCAGCCCCAATCCGAGAAACACGTTCCGCGCCCGCCCGCCGCCGACCTCGCTGGCCACCAGAACCTCGGCGCACGCCGTGCCCTCCGGATACGGCAGCTTGCCGTGCTCCCGCTCGATCAGGAACCGCCGCAGCGGCACCATGAACAGCACGCCCAGCAGACCGCCGAACATCCCCAGCAGCGTCATCTGCACCAGCGTCGGATCCAGCCCCCACAGAAACAGCGCCGGCAGCGTGAAGATCACGCCGCTCGCGATCGAACTCGAGGCCGAGCCGATCGTCTGCGACAGGTTCGCCTCCAGGATCGTCCCGCGACGCCCCATCGCTTGCATCGCCCGAAACAGCGCTACCGTCATCACCGCGACGGGGATCGACGTGGAAATGGTCAGCCCGGCCTGCAATCCGAGGTAAGCGTTGGCCGCCCCGAACATGATCCCGAAGGCCACGCCCGGCACCACCGCCTTGATTGTGAACTCGACGACGCTTTCGGCCGCCGGCACGAACGGCTCGTACACCCGTCCCTCGGGCGGCGGCTCAAACGCCTGCGGACTCAGCCCGTTTTTGTGATGCACGATCCCTCCGGCGTCGCGAGGCACTGGGAGGAAAGGGGCATCCTAGAACCCGCCACCGCGCACCGTCAACAGCGGTTCCGACGACACTCACGTGGATCCCCCGTCGGCCGCTTATCAGCGCACAGAGACGTCCTCGTTGGACTCCACCCTCGTCACGCCGCTCCTCTACCGTATCCACGTCACATCTCACGGAGTATCACGCTCCGGATAAGACAGACGTGACCGCTTTTTCTGCAAACTGCCGCGCCCTATTCCCGACCCCGCACTTCGCGCTTGCGCCCGCGGGCGTTATCCTCATGCCCATGCTACACAGCCTACGCACTCGACTGCTTATCCTGACCGGAGTCTTCAGCCTGTGCAGTCCCTTCGGCTTCAGACTTGCCGACGCGCAAACGCACCCCGCACAAGAATCAGTCACCGCCTCTCTCTCCGCTCAGGCCCGGGCTCCTTCGCCGATCACACTTCTGCCGGCCGACGCCATGGCCGTCTACGCGGGCCGGCCCGTCGCAACAACCGACCATCAACCCTCCACCGCCGCCGGCTTTCTCGCCCTTGCCGGTACTGCCCGGCAGATGGGCCTGTGGCCCAGGGGTGGCCGCCATTACGCCGACATGCTATCAGCGCTGCCTCTGCTCGGCCGTTACCCGCACGCAGGCGCCCTACTCGACGTCACCGTCTCCCCTATCGGCGCGGACAGTCATCGCCTCAACACCTTGCACGCCGTCGTCCTCGTGCGCTGTGGTGAAGAAGTGGAGCTCATCGAGCGACGCATTGCGTATGCCATTCGCGCCTATACCAACGACCAGGTCAGCCACGTCGAGCAGGTCGACTGGCGGCCGGACTCATCCCTTGGCGGGCCAGACACTCCCATCACGTATCATCGACTGCTTGACTCGCGCCTGCCTGAATGGGCCGCGTGCGAGTGGGGCCCTATCGACGACCTCTACATCGTTGGCTTTGGCACCGGCACGTGGGAACACGCCGCCCGCGCCGCCACCGGCCAAGCCCCTTCACTCGGAGCTGACCCGTGGTTTCGGCAAGCCTACGCCGACTGTCGCGGCCCCGATGCCCAGATCGCCGTCCTGCTCGATCCGCTTCGCATTCGCGACCGCATCGGCCAGACCGCTCCTGATCCTGCCGACCGCGTCATCGGCGCCCTCCAAATGAACCGTTACCAGAAGAGCCTCCACACGTTCGGCCGCCTGGAGCGCGCCATCACCTGCTACTCCGCTTCTTCGATCGACGGTCAATACACCTTCACACCCGTTTCCGATCCGCACGCCTTCCGTTCAGAGCATCTGGCCCTGATCCCGCCCGAAGCCGAACACTACGCCATCATGCGCTGGAGCCTCGCCCGCTGGCTGCCTCGCGTGGTCCGCGCCTACGTCGCCTCGCGCAGCGAACAACACCGCGCGACCATCAACACCTGGTGGGATGACCTTCAGACCGAATTGAGTATCAACGTGCAACAGGACCTGCTCGATCAACTGGGCGAAACTACAGTCCTGCACACCTATCCGCCGCATCCGCTCGGCGTGCCCTTCCTGTGCACGTTCCTGTTTGAAATCAAGGGCGACCCCGCCCGCGTCGAGCGCACCCTTGCCAGGCTGTTGACGCCCGTCTCGACCCCGGACACGCAGTCCGCCTCACAGCCGGCGGCTCCATCCGACCGCAAGCCCTGCATCCTCCAGGCCCGGCGCGCCGATGGCATCTGGTACTGGCAAGCCGGCATCTTCGCCGTTCTGGGCCTTGGTGTCGACGACAACTGGCTCGTCCTCAGCTTCTCGCCCGAAGCCGTCCGCCAGAACCTCGCCTATCTCCGCGCTGCGCGCACCGCCCCTGTGACGCAGGGCGCGTTCAGGCCCGATCGCGGAGCCCGCGTTGAACCCGAACCATATGGCGATGAGGATTGAGCGTCGGCGCGGCGGGTCGAGGCCCTACTGCTGTAGCATCGCCTTGCCCTTGTTCTTGAGCACCGCGAACTGAAAGGCCAGCCCGATCACCAGCGGCGTGATGAACGACATCCAGATCAGAATCGGATATCGCGTCAGAAGCTCCCGGAAGTTTCCCCCGATGTGCGGTATGTCCGCGCCCACCGCCACTACCCCCGACACTATGATCATGGCCCCGAACGCCGTCGAAGCGAACACCACCACCTCGGTGTGACGCACGATCGCCAGCGCCGATATCCCTACCAGAGCCGCAACGCACACCACCAGGCTAGCTGTGCTGTTTACCCGCCAGCCCACATATAGCAGTTGCCAACAGATCACCGCCGCCGCCAGCCCTCCCAGCAGCGCCACGCTGTATCTGGCCAGCTTCAGCGCAACCGCTCCCAGCAGCGCTGCCACTGTGAGCGACGCAGCCAGCATCCCAATACCCTCCACGTGCAAGTGCGCGCAACCCAGCGACGTGAACCACCACCCCAGAAAAGCGAAGGATATCGCGGTGAAGATCCGGTAAATGGAGTGGCCGAAAAACGCGAACCCGACGCCGAGCAACACCAGCAGAATGCCCAGCCCCTGGCCCCCCACCCACATCTGCTCGAACCACTCCCGCCACGTCGGCAGCACATCCGACACCGAGAACGCCAGAACGCAACTCACGAATCATCCCCCGAGGGCGAGATTACCTGCTGTTCGTCGTCGTACCTGCCTCGGCTACCGGCCGTGGTCGAGTCTGGAAGTACTGGATCATCATGGACACCAGCACCACAATCCCCAGGCCGGCCCACACTGCCGCCGGTTTGCTCATCGCCTGATCCAGCACCTGCGGCTGGAACCGCGACAGAAAATACCCGGCCGCCCCGGCCAACAACGACACCCCGATAAAAGCCGTAGCCAAGACTACGGTGAACTTCACCGCCAGCAAACCCATCAACAGGCCCAGCACGCCTGCCAGGCTTACCGTCACAAGCGCGTTCCGCCGGATGTTCGGAACGTTCTCATTCAGGTACCCGCCGAACTCGCGGAACACCTGCAGTGGATCCGGCTCGTTGAAAGAACCCTGCTCCTCCACAGTCGGCGGTTGGAAGCCCTGATCGGCCAGGATCGTGTCCGACAGCCGCGCCTCGCTGAATGCGTCCCAGTGCGGCCAGGCCTGCTTGTGCCCGAACGCGCTCAATCCCACGCACACCAGGAGTGCCGCCCAACCGACACCCACCCAAAGGCGGTACAGCACGAAACCCAACGCCCCGAATACCAGTCCGCCGCAAATGACGCAGAACCACTGCCCCAGGTTCACCCACTGATTCCCGGCCAGGCCAACCAGAACACCGCCTCCGACAAACGCCAAGACCAGCGCGGACCGGAACACACGCACGCCCCACAGGGCCAGTATGAGCCCGATAAGCCCGCCGAGCCCCGCTGCGATCAGGGCATGGTCCAGCAACTCGGGCGGCACGTGGTGCCGCACCACTTCCAACAGTGGCTCGATCTCCGCTCTTACCTGGTCCATCACGTCTTCTTCCTGCCGCTATCGGCACCTTCGCGAACGGCCGACAGCGCAGCCCCACGTGGCCTGTATATCGACCTCTGGGCCACGGGACTCACGCTGATTGCCCGTCCGCCGGCTTGCGGTACTCCCCGGGGCTGATCGATACGTCGATCCACGCTGCCCCGGCGTCGATTCGGCCGCACTGCTGATAATTCGCCCGAAGCAGCCGAATCTTTTCGCTCGCTGTCGGCTCTTCAATCTCCTCCCCCGGACCGGAGCCCCACAGCACCCGGCCCCACACCCCTCTCGGCCCGCCGGGCCGCGTCAGAAGCGCCAAATGGGCCTCCTTGGCCGATTCGCGCCCCCCGTGGTTGTGCACGCTGACGGCCCCCACCTGACCGCAGAATGGTTCCCCTACGAGCAACTTCACCAGCCGCAAGCCTGCCTCCAGGTCTGCCCCCTCCCACACCTCACCCACCGGCGGTGCCGGCTCCCCCACGCCCTGGACGATAACAAACTCCCCTGGGTCCGAGTAGACCCCAGGCAATCGGACTCCACGCTCGTTCACCAGCATGAACTGGCCGCCCTGCTGCACGACAGCCAGCGGCTGGCGGAACGTGCAGTGGGCCTTGATCTCGCCGCCGCGGCACCGCTCCGCACGAACGACTCGCTCTATCCAGCCGCTGCCTTCGAGATGCGCGGCCACTCCCCGCGTGGCCCGCTCATCGAGAAAACGCATCGGCTCCAGCCCCCACAGCATCTCATCCAACTGTTCCTGGTTCAGCCACGAGGGAGCATCCACCAACCTCACCGTAACCGGCATGTCGTACTCGGGCAGGGCATACACGCGCTCCTTCAGGGCGCTCAGCCCAAACATGATGCCCGCCACCACCGCAACCACCCCAGCCAGATGCAGCAGGCCGCGCCCGTGCCCCCCAAACAACGCGGCCAGCGCGCCGGCCACCTCCAACACCGCTCGTTTGGCCCAGCGGCGCGATGATCTCCGTCTCCTGGTCATCAGAAGTTCCCGATCGTCTTGTACCCGGCGCGGACCTTAGCGCTGCATAGCCAGATCGACGATCCGCTGACAGAAGGCCGGAAAATCGAGCCCGGCCTCAGCCGCCATCTTTGGCAGCAGCGAGTGACTGGTGAATCCCGGAATGGTGTTGGCCTCCAGGCAATACGCTAGGCCGCTCCGCCGATCGACCATCCAATCGATGCGCGAAAAGTCCCGACAGCCCAGCAGCCGGTGCACGCGCAGACTGTCCACACGTACCCGCTCCAGCAGCTCTGCAGGCAGGTCCACGTCGAAGAGGTATTCCGTGTTGTCGTCGATATATTTGGCTTGGTAATCATAGAAGCCACGCCGCGGCCGGATCTCCAACGGCCCTAGAGCGTCGTCACCCAGCACCCCCACCGTCAACTCAGGCCCGCTGATGTATTCCTCGATGAGGCAGCGACCGTACTTCCGCAACAGCCGATGCGCCGCGTTCAGCAACTGGAGCGAATGGAACGCAATCACCGTATCCACACTGCTGCCACTGTCCACCGGCTTGACCACCGCCGGAATCCGGTAGCTGCCGCACTCGGTCTGCATCCCCTTCCGCTCCAGACACGTGTAGGCAGGTGTCTGAATCCCCTCAGCCTTCAGT
>CP070685.1:549948-556553 GCA_020352895.1 Phycisphaerales bacterium | reverse complement strand
CCAGCGCGGTCAGTAGGTAGGCCGCAACGACGGCCACACGTGTCTGGACGCGAAGCAGGCCCTTGCGTTCAGGCCAACTCACATGGGACGGCAACGCGAGGAACGGATGTCTCTTGCATCGCTGCTCTGAGGACATAACTACTTTCGGCCGCTGCTCCGCAGACTAATGGCGGTTCCGAGTCCTCGGGTGTGGCTCGGGGCCGGCCTGATCGACTTGAACGACCTCCCTGCAAGTCTAAACTGAGGTATCGCTCAAGGGGAGCGGCGGCCAAAAGGCGGACGGAGCGAGACGGGATGGCGGCAAGTTTCGACATCGTGGTCATCGGCGGAGGGCATGCCGGCGTTGAGGCGGCCCACGCCGCCGCGCGCCTGGGTGCGGACACCGCCCTGGTGACGATGAACCTGGAGGCCATCGCTCGAATGTCCTGCAACCCGGCCATCGGGGGGCTGGGCAAGGGGCAAATCGTCCGCGAGGTCGATGCCCTGGGGGGGCTGATGGGGTGGGCGATCGACGCAGTTGGTATTCAATTCCGGCTTCTGAACCGGAGCAAGGGCCCCGCCGTCCGGGCTCCGCGGGCTCAGGCTGACAGCGGGCGCTACTCCGCCGAAGTAAGGCGATTGTTGGAGGAGACCCCGGGGCTGACTCTGCTGGAGGGCACCGTCGAGGAGATCGAGACGCGGGCTTCGGGCCGTCTACCGGAGGTCGCAGGATTGCGGCTGGACGACGGGCGTTTCTTCAAAACGCGCTCGGTTATCGTCACGGTGGGTACGTTCCTGCACGGCCTGATGCACTGCGGTCCGAAGCAGACCGAAGGCGGGCGAATTGGAGAGCCGGCTTCCGTGGGACTCAGCAGGTGCCTGTCTGACCTGGGACTGTGCTTGGCTCGGCTCAAGACGGGTACGCCGCCGCGCGTTGATCGCGAATCCGTCCGCTTCGGCGCATTGGCCGAACAGCGGGGCGATGAGGAACCGGTGCCATTCTCATTCCTGACCGATCGGATCGATCGACCGCAGACGTGCTGCTGGATCACACACACAAACCAGGCAACGCACGAGGTGATCCGGGCCAACCTGCATTGCGCGCCGCTGTATAGCGGGCAGATACGGGCGCGCGGGCCGCGTTATTGCCCGAGCATCGAGGACAAGGTGGTGCGGTTCGCGGACAAAGCGCATCATCATGTCTTCCTTGAACCGGAGGGAGTGGACAGCGAGCGCATCTACTGCAACGGGATCAGCACTTCGCTGCCGCCCGACGTGCAGGAGGCTGTGGTGCATTCGATCGCAGGTCTGGAGCACGCCCGCATCCTGCAGTATGGCTATGCGATCGAGTACGATTCTGTGCCCACCGATCAGATCGGCGCATCCCTCGAGGTTAAGGCAATCGGGGGGCTGTTTCTGGCGGGGCAGATCAACGGCACGAGCGGGTACGAGGAGGCGGCCGGGCAGGGCATCATCGCGGGGATCAATGCAGTCCGCCGCCTGCGGGGGCAGGATTCTCTCATTCTACGGCGAGACCAGGCCTACATCGGCGTGATGATTGATGACCTGGTGACTCGCCCGCCGGATGAGCCGTATCGAATGTTCACGTCTCGGGCGGAATACCGGATGACGCTGCGGTGCGACAATGCGGACAAGCGCCTTACACACTTGGGACGTGAGTTGGGTTTGGTGTGCGATCACCGGTGGGAAGTGTTCCAGCGTACGTGCAGACAGAGTGCTGAGGCCGAACAATCGCTGACCAGGGCGCGCATCGATGGAGTGTTGGCGCGCGATCTGCTGCGCCGCCCTGAGACGACTCTGGCAGATCTCATCAAGAGGTCGCCCGCCCTGGAAGCCCTGGCAAACCTCGATGCTCGCGTTCTGGACGGCGTGGAAATCGCCGTCAAGTACGACGGCTACGTGCGGCGGCAGCAGCGCCAGATTGAGCGGTATCGGTCGCTGGAAGACAGGCGGATTCCGCCGGGCTTCGAGTTCGACTCCGTGCCGGGCTTGCGCCGAGAAGCCCGGGAGAAGCTGGCTGCTATAGGACCTGGCAGCTTGGGGCAGGTGGCTCGCATTCCTGGAGTCAACCCGGCGGATGTCGCTGTGCTGTGGGTGGCGATGCAGCGTGCCGGCGGGGCAGGCCCGGGTCCGAATAGCAGCGATTCTGCCTAAGAAACCGATTTTTTCAGAAATACCCGCATATTTCACCCGGATTCACAGAGAATCGCCTTGACCGGCCTGAGGTGAGGAATGTACAATCAAGGCAAACTGGGGGGAATGGATAAGAATGGTCCGTCTAGGCGAGGCGGGGAACCGCCAAGGTGAGGTGGGAAGGGGTGAGGTACGTATGAAGGGTGTCTACACCACCGGAGAGGTTGCCCAGATCTGTAAGGTAAGCCAGCAGACGGTGATTCGCTGTTTTGACAGCGGGAAGCTGGAGGGTTTCCGCGTGCCCGGCTCGAAGTTCAGGCGCATCCCGCGCGAGAGCCTCGTCGCCTTCATGAAGAAGAACAACATCCCGCTGGACAACCTCGATTCTGGCAAGAAACGCATCCTCGTGGTTGATGACGACGAAGCCATCGTGGAGATGTTCGTCGAGCTGTTGGAGCGGGACGGGCGTTTTGAGGTTCAGACGGCCAACGGCGGGTTCAACGCGGGGATCATGGTCGAGAAGCACCGGCCCGACTTGATGATCCTGGACTACAAATTACCGGACGTAAACGGCAACGTGGTATGCCAGACTGTCCGATCCAAACCCGAATTTGACCACATGCGCATCATCCTGATCAGCGGCGTGGCTGAACCGTCCGAGGTGCAAATGTTACTGGACGCGGGGGCGGATGAGTTCATTCGCAAGCCATTCCAGATCGATCAGGTCATCAGTCGGATGGCCGAGCTGCTGAAACTCTAGCGTCTACCCGGTCGATAGCTCTACGGGGGTGGGCGTGACGTCAGGCCCACCGATCCTCACTCAGGTCCACAGCCAACCTTGCGGAGACGGGCAACATGGCCCCCACTACTACCGTTGAACCGACTTCGACGCAGCGGGTTGAAGTCGTCCTGTCACAGTTGCAGCAGTTGCCCTCGCTGTCTGCGATCGCCACGAGACTGCTCCAGTTGACTACGGACAGTCAGGCGGACGTTCGCGAGGTGATCCGGCTGATTGAGGCCGACCCTCCTCTGGTGGCCAAAGTCCTGTCCATGATTCGCCGGGCCGATGTGGGCGCCGGCGGTGAGGTCAGGAGTGTCGAGAAGGCCGTGTTGCTGCTCGGCATGCATGCGATCCGCAACCTGGTACTGGCTGTGGAAGTGCTGAGCACATTCCCAGGGGACGAACTGGCCGACAGCGAGGAACCGGCCTTCCGGCGGAGCGAGTTCTGGAAGCACTGCCTGGCGGTGGGGTGTGCCGCGGAGCTGCTGGCCGACTATTACAGGCCGCGAGTCAATCCGCATGAGGCGTTCGTCTGCGGGCTGCTACACGACCTTGGCAAGATCGCCCTTCATGCGGTGATGCCCAAGAGCTACGACCGGGTCATCCGGGCCGCCGTCTCCCGCCGAACCAGCCTGGCCGACGTGGAGCGGAGCATCATAGGCGTCGACCACATGGTGGCGGGCAAGCGGCTGGCTCGCCAATGGCAGCTTCCTGAGTCGATCACCGCCTGCCTGTGGCTGCACCATCACCCGCCGGCGGCTCTTCCCGACACTGTGGATCACGCGGATCTGATACGCGTGGTGTATCTGGCGGACCTGATCGGGCGCGAGATGCGCATCGGGCAATCGGGCAATCATCTGCGTGTCGAGTCGTCTGCCGATGTGGCGGCGAGCATCGGCATTGACCAGCGGAATCACGCCCGCGTGCTCAAGGATCTGGTCGGTCGGATCGAGCAGCGGGCCGAACTGATCAATGTGCAGGACCTTTCAGGTGAGGGGCTTTATCTGGAAGCCCTGGCTCAGGCCAACCGTGAACTGGTCAGCCTGAACGAGTCCCTGGTCGGGCAAAACCGCGAGCTCGAATCGCGTTCGCGCATGCTGGAGGCGGTGTCGGACTTCTCCAAGTGCCTGTCGCCGGGCGATCCGCTTACGAAAGTCTGCCAGAAGGCCGCCGGTGCCCTGCGAGAGGTCCTGTCCGCTGAGGCCGTGGTGGTTTGCAGCCAGCCGGACTCTGCTGGCATTTACCATCTCGGCCTGTCCCGGCTGGACTCCGAGTCCAGCGAGAGTCACGTGCTCGAGTCTGCCAAAACATGGTCGGGCAGGGGGGAGAGGGCGAAGAATGTGAGCACCAGTGTAGAGCCGTTGCCGCCGCACCGTCCCCTCGACCGCGAGTGCTTTGTTCGGATGAGAGACATGCTGGGTGGTACGCCCACGAGCATGACCACAATCACGTATGCCAGACAGGTCGTGGGCATGGTCTTCACGCAGGCGGCTCAGGGTGGTGAGCAGGCCATGGCGGCCGGGGTCCAGGAGTCGGCTCCGCTGGTTTCCGCCATCGGGGTGGCTTTGAGTAACGCCCGCACGCACGCGGCGGCCGAGCACTTGGCCGAGGATCTCTCGGAGGCCAACCGCCGGCTTTACGAATCGCAACGTTTGCTGCTGCGCCAGCAAACCCTGACCATGATCTCGGAAATGGCCGGCGGCGCTGCTCACGAGCTGAATAACCCGTTGGCGGTGATTTCAGGCCGCGCCCAGTTGCTGTCGGCTGACACCCCGCCCGAGAAAGTCGAATCCGTTGCCAAGATCATCACCGAGCAGGCCCATCGGTGCAGCAACATCGTCATGGAGCTGCTCCAGTTCGCGCAACCTCCAATGCCTCAGTCGGCCCTGCATTCGGTGGCCGACATCCTCAATGAGGTCCGCGACGACATCGTGCGGTGCAGCCCCCTCACGCCCGAGAGCTTCGTCCTGGAGCTATCGGACCCGGCGATGGAGGCTCACGCGGACCGCGACCAGATCACCTGCGCCATCAACGAATTGCTCAACAATGCCCTGGGGGCCATGACGGAGCGTCCGCCGCGTCTGCACGTAAACTGCCATTATGATCCCGCCGATGAACAGGTGGTCATCGCGATGTCGGATAACGGTCGCGGCATGGCCCCTGACGTTCTGGAGCGGGCTTTTGATCCGTTCTATTCCGATCGGCCCGCGGGGCGGGGGCGAGGCCTGGGACTGTGCCATGCGTACCGCATGGTGGAAATCAACCACGGCCAGCTCCGCTTGGAGAGCACGCCGGGCAAGGGCACCACGGCCATAGTCACGCTGCCCGCCAAGCCTGCCTCCGACACGCCTTCCTAGGGCTGCGACCGATTCCGGCCCGACCTGTTGCGATCGGCAACCGGCGCGCTTGCCCATCGCGATGCCGCTTGGGCGGGGTTCTAACCTCGCCGATGCGCAAACGGGGTATTGGCAATCATGACAGAGCCGGAGATCGACATCCTGATCGTGGACGACGATGAGGAAATCGCCATCATGGTGGCGGACCACCTGGAGGCCGCGCTCTCTGACGGCACCATCGACGCGCCCGTTACCGTGCGCTGGGCGACCTCAGCAAGGCAGGCCATGGACTTCTTCCACGCGCGCCCGGCGGATGTGCTCCTGGCCGACCTGGCGCTCCCGGACGAAGATGGCCTGTCCATGGTCCGGAAGATGCGCCATCACGCTGAGCCGGCCATCCTGATCATCACTGGGAACGCGACGCTGGGCAAGGCAATTGAGTCGATGCGCCTGGGCGCGTGCGACATGCTGATCAAGCCCTTCGATCTGCGGCACCTGAGCGATGCGGTACGCGAGGCGGCGAAGGCCCAGTTGGCCCGGCGGCGGGAGGAGGTCCGTCGGCGGCGCCTCCATGAACTCGCCTCGCGCATCGTGCGCGAACGTCGCGAGCTTCGCCAGCGGGTGGACTTGGTCTGCCACGACCTGGTCGGGGCGTATCGCAACCTGGCCGCCAAATTCGCTGAGCAGAGCATCCCGGCGAATGATGAGGCGCCCTAGTCTCCTAGGCGGTGGACGTCGGCTCCGGCTTGCGCTCCAGTGCTCTGGCTAGAAGTAATCCCCCCTCGAACAGCCCGTACATAGGCAGAGCCAACAGCGACATGCTGATGGCATCCGGAGTGGGGGTCAGGACCGCGGCCCCTACGGCGATGCCGAGGATCACGAACTTGCGGGCACGCCCCATCTGCCCGGCCGAGAAAATGCCCGCCCAGGCCAGGAAAACCACCACCACGGGCATCTGAAAAGCTGCTCCGAAACTCAGGGCCAGCATTCCGACGAAGGAGATGTACTCCTTCAGGCGGAACTGACTTTGCACCATCCGATACTCGCCCACTCGCGTGAGGGGCATGCCGTACACACCGTCCTCGATGGCCACGCGGTATTGCTTCGCGGTCGTGTCGATCCACTGGTCGCCGGGCCGGGGTTCCGCGGGCGAGCCCTCCAAGACCGGAATCTGAGGGCCCGCCGGGCGCGTAGCGACGACCTTCGTGTCCGGGGCACCGGTGACCAGACGCTGGAACGCGTTCGGCGTGACTGACTCGGTGGTCAGCTTCCCGGCAAAAGAAACGAAGAAGTTCAAGACCAGGGGCAGCACAATGAAGTAGAAGAAAAGCACCCCGGCAACGAACAGCAGCAGC
>CP070685.1:543075-549848 GCA_020352895.1 Phycisphaerales bacterium | reverse complement strand
TCATCGATGTTCCAGCCGGGATACGTGTTCGACCCGTCGCTGGTACCCATGCACCAGCGGACGTAGACGGTCGGCTGATCGTCGGCCGCTGCGGAGATGTCCAGGACCATCTGATTCCAGGAGGAATCCGATATGGTCGCGGCGGATGTCCAGACCGTGGTCCAATCAGTGCCGTTGTTCGACACGGCCACGTGGGCATGGTCGAAGGGCCACTCCACACCCAGCCACCTCCAGAAGCGAAGCTCCACGTCGGTGGCACCGCTGCAATCGAACGGGCCGGCCGTCAGGAAGTGCTGCGGCATGCCATCGGGGTAGTCGCCGTCCAGGTTGTAGCCGTAGACATTGTCGCCGGTGTGTCCGCTGTTGGGGTCGCCGTCATGGCTGCCGCCGCCGGTGGGCACGCCAAAAGCCCACTGGCCTTCGCAACTCCAGCCGGGATCCTCGTCCAACATGGTCTGATACAGCGGAGAGGGGCCACCCACCTCGATCGAGACCGTGGCTTCCGCGGACTCGCCACCCTCGGGCGGCACGCCACCGTCGTCGACCATGAAGGTGAAGGCGTCCGGCCCGAGGTAATTGAACACCGGCGTGTAGACGACCTGATTACCGTGGTTGGCCAGGGTGTAGGGGGCGCTCGCAATCGAACCGCCGCCGGGATCACTGATGGATCCGTTCCCGGGCAGCGACGTAATGATGTAGTCCAGTGCCCCCGGCGGGTCGGGCTGGCCATCATCGCCCGCGGCCAACTCGATGGTCAGCGGCGTGTTGGGAGGGATCTCCAGACTCATGTCGTAGACCAGCGGCGGCTGCGGGCCGTAGTTGTTGGGGAACCTCAGCGTGGGGTCGCCCATGAGGTTGTACATCTCGTAGTAACGCCGGGTCGTCGAACCGGAGCCCATCTGCGTGCGATACCGCAGCAGCGTTTCGAGCCAGACCGGCCCGACGGTGGCCTCCACGGCGTCAGACTCGTCGAAGATCACGTCGAACAAACGACGTTCCAGCACGTCATCCTCGGTCCAGTAGCTGTTGACCGAGGAACCGTAGATGCAGACGGCCCCTTTCATGGGGGCCCGAATCCAGGTCTCTACAAAACACTCGCTGACCGTGTACGTTCCGGTTATGCACGAGAAGCTGAAGACGAACGGATACATCTCCTGGTTGGTCAGGTTATTGACGTCGCTCTGACTGAAGACCGGGCCGTCGGCCCAGTAGTAAGTGTCTCCGTGGCCGCTGTAGATGCCAAAGAAGCGCCCGTCGTTAAAGGCATCGCGCACCTGCTGCGTGGTGGCGTTGTAGGTGTGGCAGTACAGCTTGTCGGAAGTATAGCCGTTGGGGTTCATGTAGTTGTTGATGACGTAATTGTGGGTGCCTTCGCTTACCGTGTAGTTGTCCTCGGAGGCCATGAACACCGCTCGCATCAGGTAGTCCTGATCGGCCAAGGGGCCGTTCTCGTAGTAGAGCGTCTTGTCAACCATGGCGGTCAGGTGGGCCGAGGTCCGGGCCGGGAAGCGCCCCAGGGAGATGTCCGGATACCAATCGGTGGCACCGTCCATGCAGGCATAGGGCAGGTCGGTGGCCGGGTTGCCCACGCCGCCGCCGATCCAGTTCGGGATGAGGTTGGTGTCGCCGACCAGCAGAACGTACTCCGGCTGGTCGGCTGTTCCCCACAGGCTCTCGATGTAGCTCTTGATCACGCTGTTGCTCGTCCCGTCTGCCACCGAATGCGTGGTTACGTTGAAGCCCTGGGCCTGCTTGGCCGCGGCGAAAGTGGCGATCTCGGTCTCAAACGTGTTGGTGACGATGATCAGGTAGTTGCCGCCGGAGCGCCCCAGGGCCGCGCTCGGGGCGGGGTTCAGCAGCATATGCTGTAAGCCAGGCAGTGGCATGACGGCTGGGTCAGGGGCTCGGCCGCCCTCGAAGGTGAGGGTCACGTCAATCTTGGTGTACAGGGTGACCGTCCCGGCGGCCGGATCATAGTCCACCGGGCGCACCTCCAGTACATAAAGGTGCTGCCCGCGCATCACCCCGGCTTCTTCGACCACGGCTCGCTGGCGGAAAACGCTGCCTTTCCGGTCGTAGGCCGACTGGTCGAAGCTGAACGGTGCGTTCTCCAGGGCTCCGGGCAGCTTGGGGACCGGCGCTTGTGCCGGCATGACCCGCGCGGGAAGGCCGGCTTGCCGCAGGTCCAGGACAACGGCGGGCCCCTCCAGGGCAGTCACCATCACGGCGGCTCCGGGCGGCGCCACGAAGACGCGGCGCACCACCGGGAGGGCCGGCGTGCCGATGTCCCCGGCCAGAGCGGCGTCCGGCCAGTGGAGCTCGACGAAAGCACCCGCGTCACTCTGCAGCGGCCTGAGACCCGCCCCCGGTGTGGACACCGTCAGACGGATCGCGGATGCATCATAAGCGTGCACGGCCACGGTGGGCACCTCGGGCACGGCGAGCGGCTCGAGGGCGGTCTCCCACTGTGGTGATGCGGAGAACCAGAGCTCCTGCCCCAGGGCCGCGGGGCTCAACAAGACGAAGCTCAAGATCGCTGCACACCAGACTCTTGCGTTTCCAGTCGATAATTGCATCCCTTTCTCCTTACAAGGCACAAGCCGGAGCGCGGCTTGGCCGGCCTCGAAGCTCCTGATGGTGTGGTTGGTGTCTAACCCCGTGCGCTGCACGTAGGCATATGAGTCATCGCGGCCGAGATGACACCGCACAAAGATCCGGGGACCGACTCTACACGCCGGCACCTGCGATCTGGCACCCAGGCAAGCGAAAACTCCCGTGCCCGAACCTGCTTTGACGCTCAGCGGCATCCGCTGTTGGCCCGCCCCGGATGCCCTAGCCTGAAGCGTAACTGCTTCACTCTACCAGATCAATAGCATTTATTCAAGCCACTTTCTAAAGTGTACCTGGAGTCAGCGGGTCCTTAGGAGGTGAAGCACCCGAGTCCGTCCGACCATCGACTGGTACTCTTGGGGTGCTGCTTCGACTGATGGGCGTACGGCCAGGGCAGCCGGGGCAGCGGAACTGGCCGACCGAAAGCTGAGCCACGGGCCGGAGAATCGACCGGGCACCACGCCATGTAACCGCCACTGGGGGCCTGTCGCCCCCCCGAGGGCGTCCACCGCTGCCCCTAGTACCCTCTGTGGTCTCGGCCTCCAAAGCGGAAGTGGCCGAGAGTTCCGGCCGGAGCTTCTCCCCCTGAGTTGGTATCTCCCCGGCCCTACGGGCCGTCACGGCACGAAAGGACAGTTCTTCGCGGAGATTGAGGACGCTACTGATGGGCCCGCTCATAGAGCGCCATGAACTCCGGCACGCTTACGGCATGGTGCCGCTGAGTAAGCATCAGTGACTCCCCTGGCTCAGCCGCTTCCAACCGGTCGCATGGCAATGGTCGTCGGCATCGGTCCTCAGCCACGCACAGGATAACCTGCAACGCGCTTGCCAGTTCGACGTTGTCTGCAGTCAAGCGGAACGAGCGTTCGGCTCCGCACACTGCCAGCGGAAGATTCCACTCTGAGAGTGGCGACACGCGGGTCTCTCAATCAGAAGATCAGCCGTGATTACTGATGATTCCTCATCATGCTGCGATGCACTCGCCGGACTCGACGCGGCGCCACCACCCGCGACCTTCGCCCATCGGCCGCGGAGAGGTCCGATATTATGCCTGTCGCGTCCTGAACGGCCTTCGCCGTCTGATTGCAAGTTCCATGTCCTGAGGGAGGCAGGAAAGAAGCCAAGATCGGCTTAATCCTCAAAGGCTGCTCATTGCCATCCGATAGCTTTCAGGGGGCCATGGCGCCCCTGCGCCACTCTCCAGGCTCTGCGCTGCATGCAGTCGGTGCCTTGAATCGTCTGCTGATTGCAGGCGGGACTGGGCAGCCCAGGCCTAGGCGGCAGAGCCGGCCGCTGAGCAGGACCGCTCACTAGTCGCGTGGGGCAGGTGAAGCATGAACACGGACGGCGCACAACAAGAGAGCATGCCACATGACAAGCCCCTACGGCGAGCCGACCTCTTTCTAGAGGAGCTGGACGGCGAGGCCGTGCTCTACGACCCCCGATGCGGGGCCGTGCATCGTTTCAACGCCTTGACCCTGTTCGTGTGGGACGCCTGCGACGGGTCACACAGTGCCGCGGACATCGCCAAGGCCGTAACGGCAACCTACACCGTGGACGCGGACGAAGCACTCGGCCACGTCAATCACGTCGTCGCGGAACTCTGTACGCGGGATCTGCTGGCCAACGGTTGCGCTGCCGCAGCTAAGGTTCCTGCCGTGCGCGACGTGGACACCGGGGCACGAGCGGTCGCTGACCTCGCGCCGACGGCTGAGCCCGGCGGGCAGACAGGCAGCATGTCGGGATCCATGCGCCGGAATCCATCTGTGCGCCGCCTGCTTTCGCGCCGAGCGGTGCTGCGGGGCGGGGCGACCAAGCTGGCCTTCGCGGCGCCGGCGATCTCTACGTTCTTCGCAAGGCCGGCCTGTGCCAGCAACCCCATAAACCCGGCCGCAAGTGTCTTCGGTGCTGGCGGATGCAAGAACCCGGGCTACTCATGCACTGGGGCCTTTGAATGCTGCGGCGGTGCGGCTGGGGCACAGTGTCAGTGGCCCGAACAAGTGTGCTGTATCAAGAGCGGCAAGACGACTTGTTACCGGGACGAGGACTGCTGCAACTTCCCAGCGGACATCTGCAACGCCGGCAAGTGCGAGTGACGCCGCTTGGATGGCATCCCGGAGCCTGTCAGTAGGATGTGGTGAAGCGATTCCACCATGCATGTAACCTCTCAAGGTGTCTTGCGTCTGGCCGTCCTGGTGCTCTGTGTGGCCGGGGCGTGGGTCTGCTCCGAGCTGGTCAAGGAACAGGCCGGTCCCTGGCCGTCCTCCGAGCACGCCTCCGGCGCGGCCGTCGGTCTGTGCGGGTCCGGCCCGGACGGGCAGTCCGCTTGCGCCACCGTTCTGGACAGCAAGTGGAGCGCGGTCGACTTCACCGTGCCTGTTGTGACCCGAAACCTGACCGTTGGGTGGTCCCGCGTGGTGATACCGACGGCCTTCGTGGGTCTGGGCTACTTCGTGTTTCTCGGTGTCTGGTACGCCTTGGCCGGGGCGCCCCATTTGTGGGGGTACCGATGGTTCCTGGTTCCGCTGAGCGCCGTTCTGGCCGGTTCGGCCGGCTCTGCCTTGCTCTTATGGATCCTGCTCTTCAAAGTGGAGGCGCCGTGCACCTGGTGCCTGGTCACGCACGGGATCAACGGCCTGGTTCTACTTGGCACGCTGTGTTTGTGGCCGCGAAAGCAGGCCCCGGCGGCCCTCAGGGCGACTGCGCCATCCCGGGTGCGTTTCGTTCGATGCGACCGGCCGAAGCTGACGACCTGGTCGGCCTTGAGAGTCACCGGATTCGCGGTGCTGCTCATCCTGGGCCTGTGGGTGTATCGAGGAGCGAAGCTGGATATCCGGCGACAGGTTGCCAGGCTGCTGCCTTACAAGGAACTCGTTGACGCTCAGCAGAAGGACCCGACCTTTCTTCTTCGCGAGTACTACGCGGTTCCGCAACGGTTGATCCTCGCTCGGGCGCATGAGGCCCAGGCCGACACTTGTCTCCTCGAACCCCGGCTGGACATCTTCGTCGATTTCCAATGTCCTCACTGTGCCTGCTTCGCCAGTCGCTGGCGGAAGGACTTCCAACCCCTTTGGCAAGGGCCGCTTCGGATCCGGTTGCGTCATTTCCCGCTTTGGCCAGACTGCAACAACGCGGTCACCGAGCGTATTCATGCCCAAGCATGCCAGGCCAGCTACGCCGCGGAAGCGGCTCGACTGCAGGGCGGCGATGAAGCCTTTTGGCAAATGCACCACGCGTTGTTCAGAAACAGCCGCCGCCTCGGCGAAGACCTGTACGCGGAGCTCGCGGCTGAGCTCGGCCTGGACAGTGAACGACTCCTCGCGGACATGCGAGACCCGAGTGTTCGCCAGGCGGTTGCCGCCGACATCGATCTGGCCGCGGAGCTGGGCGTCACCGGTACTCCCGCGGTGTTTCTCAACGGGCGCCCCGTGCCCCCGCTATCCTTATACAATCCCGTTTTTTGGGAAGCGGTCTCCGCGGATCTGCAGGCCCAGGCGGTCGTCGCCGCGGGCGATCAGTCGTATTTCATTGCAGACGAGTCGCCGATAGCCGAACGATAACAGGTACTGGCAAGAGCAATCCATGAAGATGCGACGGGCGCATTTCTCGATCGGCGGCATCAGAGTCACACTTCTCAGCGATTGCCGTTCATTTGTGGACGAGTATCTATCGCTCTATGCCCCGTATCGCCGTGAGTCGGCCAACGACGCCATCGCCGTGGAGATCCGGGCCGGGCATCGCTTTCCCTGGCGGCGGGGCCCTTTTCTCATCCGAAGCGAGGGTATCAAGGAGTTTCAAGTGCGTCGTCGGCGCGAGGTTCTGCCGCACCTGGAGTGGATCATCAACTGGCAGATTATTCAGCAGCGAGCCGAGTACGTTCAGTTTCATGCCGCCACCTTGGAGATCGGGGGGAACGCACTCATCCTTCCGGGCAACCCGGGGTGCGGAAAGTCAACCTTGACCGCCGGGCTTCTGGCCAGAGGATTCTCCTACCTGTGTGACGAATTCGCCTTGATCCATCGAGAGACGCTGGCCGCACATCCCTTCCCGCGGGCCCTCTGCATGAAGGAGTCCTCCTTTTCCGTCATTGACGGGCTGGGCCTGCCCCTTCGGCGAAAGGTCCCCTACCGCAAGCCGGTAAAGGGCCGCGTCGCTTTCCTGAA
>CP070685.1:536107-542975 GCA_020352895.1 Phycisphaerales bacterium | reverse complement strand
GGGCGGAGCGGGGCTTTGGCGTGAGTTGGTTTTTTGCAGCGATGGTAATGCGGGTTTGTGAAGCGAATGGTAAGATGCCGGGATAGGGAAGGGGCTGCGGAGATTATCAGCCGGAGCCTATTGACCGCGCCCGGAGCGATACGGTATCACGCCTCCAGGCTAAGGAGGATTCTGCGGAGCGGGTCGTTGTGGCGTGGGTGCCATCCCGGAGGAGCGGCCTAGCATGGGATTTCGCGAGTTGTTCAGCGAGTCGCCATTCGAGCCTTTGCGGCAGCACATGGACAAGGTCAAGGAGACCGTGGATCTGCTGCGGCCCATGTTCGAGCGGGTTCGGGACAAGGATTACCAGGGGCTGGAGGAGATCTCCAAGCGTGTGTTCAAGCTGGAGCACCAGGCGGATCAGATCAAGACGGAGATTCGCCGGACCATACCCACGACCTTCTTTCTGCCGGTTTATCGCGGCGATCTGCTGAGCTACTTGAAGCTCCAGGACAACATCGCGGACTCGGTGGAGAACCTGGCGGTGTTGTTGACTATCAAGAAGCTGGAGTTGCCTGAGAAGCTGGCGCCGGATGTGCTGGCGCTGGTGGACAAGGTGCTGGAAGTCTATCAGAGCGTCTATGAGATCACGGGCCTGCTGCGTGAGCTGACCAAGGCGGGCCTGGAGGGGGAAGGGATCGGCGATGTGCTCGACAAGGTGAGCCGAGCGGAACTGGGGGAGTGGGAGGCGGACAAGGTCCAATATGCGTTGGCCCGCAAGCTGTTCGCGTTGGAGGAGGAGATGCGGGCGACGGATGTTTTCCTCTGGTCCAACATCTTCACGACACTGGGCAAGCTGGCCAACCATGCGGAGAAGACGGGGGACCGGATTCGGCGGATGCTGACCACCTAGGCGCGGGATGGCAGCGCGCGATCGGACGGCGAGGCTGATGGGGAGGGATACCCTGCGACGCACTGAGCGTGTGGTGAGTCACGGCGGTTTCACTAAAGCTTTCGCACGAACATGAGCATATTCTTGTGGGTTGCGGGCGGCCTGGCCCTGATCATGCTGATCTGGGACACGGTGGAGGTGGGCCGTAACGACGCGGCCAACCTGGTGAACGCGGTGTTCGGGGCCCGGCTGATGTCGCGTCGTCGGGCGGTGTGGCTGGCGGGGCTGGCGGTCGTGGTTGGGGCGGCTCTGTCTTCGAAGGTGATCGAGACGGCTCGAAAAGGCATCTTCGAACCGAGTGCATTGGAGAGTATGGCACATCCTGAACAGGCAGCCATCGGCATCTATCTCAGTGTGTACGTGGTCGACACGGTGCTGCTGTACGGGTACTCGGCCTTCGGCATGCCGGTCAGCACGACGGCGACGCTTGTGTTCACGTTGCTTGGGGCAGCCAGCGTCGTTGGCGGCGGGGGCATCGTGAATTGGGCTGTCTCGAGCAAGGTGATTGCCGCGATTATTCTTTCGATCGTTCTGACGGGCCTCTCCTCATTCGTGCTTCAGCGTGCGGTTCGGGGAGCGATTCGCGAGCGTGCGGGACATTGGGCCACGATGCTTGCCCACGGCGGGTGGGTTGGAGGGGGCATGGCGGCCGGGTTGTGCTACTTCCTGTTGCTGAAGGGGATGAGGCAGATTCCACTGATCGGGTCGTTGCGGGAGTATCTGTTTGGCACTTTCGACGCGGTGGTAGTGATCTTCGCGCTGTGGGGCGGCTTTACGATCGTGATCCACATTCTCCTGGTGGTGTTCGGCAAGAAGGCCGCCCGTCTCTTGTTCCCCACCATGGCGGTGTTGGGCATGTTGGCGATGGCGTTCGCGTTCGGGCAGAACGACCTGGCCAATTGCGCATCGGCGGGTCTGGCGATACTGAACCTGATTTGGCACCGCGATCAGGGTGTCGTGGGGGCTACGGAAATCGCCATTCCGCGGACGGCGTTGCTTGTCTGCGGGGTTTTCCTCATGGTTGGGATGACGACGCGTTACGCTCAGCGCGTCACGCATGCGGCGGCGAGCACGGGCAGCCAGGGGGACCACGTGGAGTTGTGGGCGCCGGCGTGGTGCCTGGCGTTGGCGAGGTTTCTTCTGCGCGGGCGGCCGCGGGCCCAGTCTTTCGCTCCTCGTGTTCCGCTGACCACGGCGGGGGAGGTGGTGCACTATGATTCGCTCCGGGCTTCTGTGATTATGGCCGTATCGGCCAGTGTCATCGCGACCGCATCGGACTTGGGCATGCCTGTGTCGACGACTTATGTGGCCTTCGCCGCGGTCGTGGCGACGGGGATGGCGGACCGGATCTTCCAACGCGGCGACTCGGTGCTGAAGCTGGGGCGGGCGATCTGGGTGGTGTTCAGTTGGTTCATGGGGGCGGCGATCGCTGTTGTGGCCGGAGGGTTGGTTGCCGGCGGGATTTATCGTTTAGGTGTCTTTGGCATCGGTATCGCGTTGGCCGTCAACCTGACCGCCCGACGGATTCTGAAGGTGCGGTCTGATGCGCAGGAGAGGCGCGTGCGAGAGGAAGCCCGGGAGCGCATGGCGCCAGAGCGGTATGCCGAGGAGTTGGAGGGAGGATAAGGGGGCGGGTTGGCGTTCCGATAGCGACGGGTTTTCGGGGGGGGCTTCTTGGCTGGCTCGGCGGAGGCGGCTAGAATATCTGTAGATGGCCACATCGATTGAAGGGCGACAGTTCGCGGTGGAGGCAGCCCGTATCGCCACGGACTTCAAGTGTGATGACGTGGTGGTGATGGACCTGCGCGGGCTGAGCAGCGTAACCGATTTCTTCGTCATCGCCACGGGTACGTCGGACCGACAGATGCGCAGCGTAGCGGATCGGATCGAAGAGTACGGGCGGAAGGTGGGGACGCGGGCGTTCGGGCGGAGCGGATACCAGCTCGGCCAGTGGGTGCTGATCGACTTTGTGGATGTGGTGGTGCATCTCTTTGACCCCGAGCGGCGGACGTATTACGACCTGGAGCTGCTTTGGGGGGACGCGCCGAAGGTGGACTGGGCCCTGCACGCGAGCGCGTGAGTGCCGCATTTTCTGCATGTCTCGGGGAGTTCTTCCGGCCTGTAGCCCTAAGCGCGAACCGGATGAGCGGGTTACGCTCGCGTAGGATGGCGCTGTGGTATCGGGCAGCGATAGACTGATGAGCATGTGGCGCTGAAGGTCGCATCCACTCGAGAGGCAAGTGGTTGCTGACGTGTCGGTGTGTTATTGTGGGGGGTGCTGCTGCGGTCAGGAGAGGTGTGCGTTTGTTGGGGAATCGCGGGCCATGCCGGGCTACTACGACGACAAACTGGCGGCTGAGCGTCTCCGGCAGTGCTATGAGATTGCCCCGCCGCGAGTGCGGCAGTACCTCGAGGCCGAGGTGCAGCACGTGCTGGCCAGGATTTGTCCGGGCGATCGGGTTCTGGAGTTGGGCTGTGGATACGGTCGAGTGCTGCTGCGGCTGGCGGGCGCTGCCGGTCTCGCCACAGGCATCGACACCTCGGCGGCGAGCATTGCGATGGGGCAGCGGTGCCTGAGAGCTCATTCCAATTGCCGATTGGCCGTCATGGACGCCGTTGTGCTTGCGTTCTGCGAAGCGAGCTTTGATGCGGTGGTCTGTATTCAGAACGGTATCTCGGCGTTTCAGGTGGACAGGCGGATGCTGATGGGAGAGGCGCTGCGCGTGACCCGTCCGGAGGGCGTGGTGTTGTTCTCAAGCTATGCGGCGGGTTTTTGGGATGCAAGGCTTGAGTGGTTCGAGTTGCAGGCTGCGCACGGGCTGCTCGGCGAGCTCGACCGGGAGCGGACCCGGGACGGGGTGATCGTGTGCAAGGACGGGTTCCGGGCGACCACGGTTGGGCCCGAGGAGTTTGCGGCGCTTGCGACCAGCCTGGGCGCGCGGGCGGTGATCGAAGAGGTAGACGGCTCGAGCGTATTCTGCGAGCTCACATCGGCGTAGCGCCCGACAGGCGAGGGAAATCTGTAGGACTTGAACCGCTGTCTCGCTGGGAGAAAACCTGCTTCGGTCGCGTCGCCGGATAGGCTGCAAATCGTTGTATTGCAGGGTCTTAAGCGGCGAGCGAACGTTGATGAGCGTTGGGATCGGTGATAGAGTGGTGGGCCATTCGGGTGCCGGTGACAACGGGGAGTTCCGCGGGGACGGGTTGTCGTAGACGGTCTGAGAAGTCGATGATCGCAGTGACGGGCAGGCGTGGGTTGGAGAGGCGCGTAGGCCAGTTGGGCCGCGCGATCATGGCTCGAGCCCGGGCGGCGGAACCGAGCATCTTCTCCTATCACTGGTGGAGCCAGAAGGGCATGGAGCTGACCGCGGGCGATCGGCGCGCCCAGGGTCAGCTCTTTCGGTTTGTCAACGTTTTGCCGAAGCTGAAGACGGCCGCGCAGGTGGCGGACTACCTGCAGCAGTTTCTGCATGATCCCGAGCTGAGACTGCCGGCGGGTCTGCGAATGCTGCTGAGCTGTTACCGTTCGCCGCGCTCGCCGGTCGGGCTCTTGGCGGGCACGGCGGCCAAACTGAGCGCGCCGTTGATGGCGGGCGGATTCATCTGCGGCTCCAATGCGCGGGAGGCCATTCGGTATGTGTTGCGGCTCCGGCGTCGCCCGATGGCGTTCACCATGGATATTCTGGGCGAGGCCTGCACGAGCAGGGCTGTGGCCGAAGCGTACGTGCAGCGGTACGTGCAGCTTGTGGAGGACCTGGTGCCGGCTTTGCGGGGCCGGCCGTATGTCGAGCAGATTGACGGGGGGCCGGACGGGCCGCTGCCGCGGGTAAATGTTTCGGTGAAGCTGAGCTGTCTGGTTTCGACGTTCGACCTGATCTCGCCGGAGCGGACGGTGGCGATTCTGAAGGATCGGTTGCGGCCGATTCTGCAGGCGGCACGGAAGGGCGGCGCGTTCATCACCGTGGACATGGAGCAATACCGCTATGTGGACATCACCACGCGGGTGTTCAAGAGCATCCTGGAGGAGCCGGAGTTCAGCGACTGGCCCGACATGGGCACCGTGGTGCAGGCGTACCTGACGGATGCCGAGGATCTGGCCCTGGACCTGATCGACTGGACGCGGCGGCGGGGGGCACCGATCACGGTACGGCTGGTCAAGGGGGCGTACTGGGATTCGGAGACGGCGGCAGCGATTCGTGATCGGCGGCGCATTCCGGTGTGGACGCGGAAATGGGAGTCGGACGCCTGCTATGAGCGGATCACGCGGATGCTGATGGAGAATGCGGATGTCATGCAAGTGGCTCTGGCGAGTCACAACGTCCGCAGCCTCGCGGTGGGGATCGCGACGGCGGAGCGGCTGGGGCTGGATCCGCATTTCTTTGAGGCGCAGATGCTGGCCGGGATGGGAGAGCCGCTGAAGCGGGCCCTGACCGACATGGGCTATCGAGTGCGCATCTACTCGCCGTACGGGGACCTGGTTCCGGGGATGGCGTATCTGATTCGCAGGCTGCTGGAGAACACTTCGAACGAGGGTTTCCTGCGGCAGAGCTTCGTGGAGGGGGTGGGCGAGGAGGAGTTGCTGATGGCGCCGGACGAGGTGGGGATGCGGGGCGAGCCCGCGCCGCTGCCGCCGACGGTGACACAGAACTGGTTCGACGACGAGGAGCAGGCGATGCGACCGTTTGAAAACGTCGCGGACACGGACTTCACGGTTGAGGCGAATCGAAAGCGTTTTACCGAGGCGTTGGCTTCAGTCCGGAGTCAGTTCGGCCAGGAATACGGCCCGGTGATCGGGGGTGAGGAGATATCCACGGGCTTGTGGTACTCCTCGGTGAATCCGGCCGAGCCCTCCGAGGTCGTGGGTTTGGTTGGCAAGACGAGCCCGGCGGAGGCTGAGCGCGCGGTTCAGGCCGCGCTAGCGGCGTTGCCGGGGTGGTCGGCCAAGACTGTGGAGCAGCGGGCCGCGAGCCTTCGGCGGATCGGGGGGCTGCTGCGGGAGCGTCGATTCGAGCTGGGCGCGTGGATCAGTCTGGAGGTGAGCAAAGGCTGGCCGGAGGCGGACGCGGACGTAAGCGAGGCGGTGGATTACTGCAACTACTACGCGCGGGAGATGGAGCGAATTGCGGCGCGGCCGGGGCTGCGCAATGTGCCCGGCGAGAGCAACATGTACGCGTATGCCCCGCGTGGCGTGGTGGCGGTGATCAGCACGTGGAACTTCCCGCTGGCCCTGCTGACGGGGCAGGTGGCGGCGGCGTTGGTGGCTGGCAACACGGTGGTGATGAAGCCGGCCTCGCCTTCGGGAGTGATTGCCGCGAAGCTGATGGAGATCATCGGTGAGGCGGAGGTGCCGCCGGGAGTAGTAAACTACCTCCCGGGGGAGGGCAAGACGGTGGGGGCGGCCCTGGTGGCACACCCGAACGTGGCCATGATCGCGTTCACCGGCTCAGGCGAAGTGGGAGCGCAGGTCTATGCCGAGGCGGCCAAGGTGCGCACGGGGCAGCGGCATCTGAAACATGTGCTGGCGACGATGGGCGGCAAGAATGCGGTGATCGTAGACCTGGACGCGGAGCTGGATCAGGCGGTGATGGGGATCAAGGCCAGCGCGTTCGGGTTTGCGGGGCAGAAGTGCACGGCGTGTTCGCGGGTGATCGCGCTGGAGGATGTGTACGACGAGTTTCTGGGCAAGCTGGTGGAAGCGGCCCGGACGCTGGCCATCGGTCCGGCGGAAGAACCGCACACAGTGGTCAGCCCGGTGATCGATGCGGAGGCCCGGGACAGAATCCTGAGCTACATCGAGCAGGGCGAGGCCCAGGCCCGGTGTGTGATGAAGGGGGATGTCAGCGTCTTGGCCGAGACAGGCGGGTATTATGTGCCGCCGGTGATACTGGCCGACGTGGATCCTACCTCGCGGCTGGCGCAGGAGGAGATCTTCGGTCC
>CP070685.1:529120-536007 GCA_020352895.1 Phycisphaerales bacterium | reverse complement strand
CAAGATGCCGGCACAGCTTTCGGGCGGCCAGAAGAAGCGCGCGGGGCTGGCCCGGGCGCTGGCCCTGGACCCCGAGATTCTGTTCTACGACGAGCCGTCGGCGGGGCTGGATCCGGTGACCTCGGCGGCGATCGACGAGTTGATGATCGATCTTTCCAAGAAGCTGTCGGTGACGAGCGTGGTGGTAACGCACGAGATGGACTCCGCGTTCCGGATCGCGGACCGGATGGTGATGCTTGACAAGGGGCGGGTGCTGAGGATCGGCGTACGAAGCGAGTTCGAGGCGATCCGGGATGCCGATCCAAAGACCCTGCCCAGCCAGGAGGAGCGCTTGATTCACCAGTTTCTCAACGGTGCGGGATCCGGGCCGCTGACGGACGCCGAGGGTATGTCGGAGTATGAGAAACAGATCCAGGGCAATATGACGTCGACGGGCGGCTGACGCTTCGGGCCGGCCGGAGCGGACGCATGAGGCGGAAGGAGTTTGACAGTGCCCAGGGAACGTAACGCCTTTCGGTTGGGGCTGGCGGGCATCGTGATCATCGGCCTGTTCTTCGTGGTCCTGCTGTACATCGGGGGGCGCGATTGGGGCCGAAACGTGCAGGAGACCACGGTTCGGTTCGGGCACGACGTGGGGCTGCCCGTGCTCAAGCAGGGCAGCGCGGTGTTCTGCGGAGCGAGCCAGGTGGGGCAGGTCAAACGCGTCTGGTTCGGAGGGGCGACGCCGGAGGGTGCGGATGAGCTGGACGAGGCGCTCAACGTGTATGTCCGGTTCACGGTGGATCGGAGTGTGGGCCTGCGGACGGACTGCCACATTACGGCTCAGGGGCCCTTGCTGGGCGGAAGCGGCTCTCTGGCGATCAACAATCGGGGCGTGGCGGACCAACTGGCGGACGAGACGACGATCATCGAGGGGCGCAAGGCGGGGTCGTTTGGGGCGATCATGGAGTCGCTGGCCCAGGAGCTGGATGAGACCAAGCCCGGGAGCCTCCTGGCGACGATCAAGGGTCAGCTTGACCCGGCGGAGGCGGCCTCGCTGATGGCGAAGATCCACAAGTCGATGCGTGACATCAACACGGTCACGGGGCGACTGAGCATCGAGATGGATCCGAAGGAAAAGGACGTGCTCCTGGTGAAGCTCCATGCGATCCTCGGCAACATTAACGAGGCGACGTCGCTGCTGCGTGACGAAGTCAATCCGGGGAGTGACGCTGCGTTGATGCACGGTCTGCATCGGGCCATGGACCAGGTCAACGACGGGTTGGCCGAAGCGGTGGCCATGCTGAAGGAGAACCGCGAGCCCGTGGGCAAGACGGTCGGCGAGATCGAGGAGATGGCTCGGACGATCAACCAGGAAGTCGTTGCGCAACTGGCGGCGGAGTTCCGGCCCGAGAACGAGGGCTCGCTGTTGGCGGGAATGCACGATGCGATGGACCAGGTGAACGTTTCGCTGGATAACCTGGCGATTATCAGTGATAATGCTAAAGATATGGTTCTACTGAACAAATACAACGTAAACTCTGCTATGACGAACCTGAAGGTGGCCTCGGATTACCTGAAGGCCGGGATCAAGAATGTGATGGCGCATCCTTGGTTGTTGATCAGTCCACCGCAGGACAAGGACAGCCAGGAACGGCAGACGGCACAGATGGCCCGAGAGTTCACCGAGGCGGCGACGCGGCTAGATGACGCGATGGCCCACCTGCGGGCGGTGCTGGAGCTGAGAGGCGCGGGCGTGGCCCCGGACGACCCTCAATTGGTGGCGGCTCGTCAGCAACTCGAAGACGCCAAGGCCGAGTTCGGCAGGGTGGAGTCGATGCTCTGGAAGATGGCCCAGTAGGGTCGGGCCCAAAAAGACTGCGTGGCAGGGCTGCTCCGGCGTGGCGCGGCGGGGAGAGGATTCCACTTCGGTCCGAGAAAAGCGGCTGTCATTTTGCGCTTCGGGCAACTCGGGCGGTTCCGAGCCGGGGCCTGCCAGCGAGCGGCGCGAGCGCGATAGAATCGGCCGCAACACCGCTGGAATCGGGAAAAAGACACGTTTTGCTTCAAGATCGGACCTCGGGCGAGTCGATAATAGAGAGCAGAACAGTACTGCCAGAAGGGTCCGATGGATCGACCCAGACGCTGGCTTGATCGCGACACCGTTCACCAGGGTTCAGGATGAGCGGGGGACGGTGAGTGAGGGGCTGCGATCAGGACGGGTCTGGAGGCCCACCTAGTTGAGCTTATAGCCACGGCTTACACGCGAGGCGACCTATGCGTAGGCGGGAGTGGTTTGCGCCTTCAATAGAGCAGGGTGCCCAGACGGGATGTACTCGATGAACGAGGTCAACAACGTTAACGGGACTCAGCAGGCCGCCCCGCGGCTCCGGCTCCGGTTGCCGGCGCGGGAGGAGGTGCGGATCCAGGCCGGCAAGGCACCCACCGATCGCGTGGAAATCTCTGATCTGGCGAGATTTATGGGCCAGTTGCACGGTGCGTCGATGATCCGGCACGGGCTTGTCGAACGGATTCGCGCGGAGATCGAGGCCGGTACCTACGAGACCCCGGAGCGGATCAACGCCACGGTAGACATATTGATCGAAGAGCTGGGCTACTGATCTGTCGGCGCGGGGCAGCCGGAGCCATTCCTACAAACCTCTGAAACTTACATACGGGCGCAAGGCGGAAGCCGGGGGAGACGCACGGGGCATGTTGCCTGCGCTGCCTGCGAGTCTATACTGACCGGACCTTGCGGCCGGCCAAGCTGGAGGTCCGCGAGGCGCGGCGGGGCAGTAGCAGGCCGCGGCGTGCGTAGGGACGGTGACAGGTCGTGTACTGGCACTTGGATGAGGATCAGCGGTTTCTGGTCGAGGCGGCTCGTGACTACGCCCGCGCGGAGCTGATCGCGAAAGACCGGGTGTGGGACGCGACGGAGCAGTCCCTGGGTGATGAGTTGCCCTCGTTGGCCGAGATGGGCTTCATGAACATGCGCGTGCGGGAGGAGTACGGCGGCCTGGGGTGTTCCATGGTCGTGTACTCACGGATCCTGCATGAGCTCGCGTATGCCTCGCCGTCGGTGTCGGTGACGCTGAGCGTGCACAACATGGTGGGGGAGGTGCTTCAGAAGTACGGCAGTGAGGAGCTCCGCCGGCAGATGTTGCCGGATTGGGGCAAGGCCGAGTCGCTGGGCACGTTCGCGATCAGCGAGGCGGACGCGGGCTCTGATCCTTCCTCGATTCAGACGAGGGCCGAGTTGAAGGGGGATTACTACGTCCTCGATGGGGCCAAGATGTGGATTACCAACGCGCTGAGCGGGCGGTGGTTCATGACCTTGGCGCGCACCGGGGAGGGCAAGAAGGGGATATGCGCATTCTGGGTGGATGGCAACGACCCGGGGGTCGAGCGGCTGGAGATCAAGGGCAAGACGGGAATTCGCGGCAGCGAGACAGCGGCACTCCACTATACGCAGGTGAAGGTTCCGCGGGCGTGGCTGCTGGGTGAGGATGGACAAGGACTGGAGATTGCCCTTGCGGCGTTGGATGGGGGGAGGATCGGCATTGCCAGCCAGGCGACAGGGATCATGGAGGCGTGCCTGGACGAGATGACGTCCTATGCGAAGCAGCGGGTGCAGTTCGGCCACCCGATCGCGGAGAGGCAGGCGATTCAGTTCATGATCGCCGACTCGGCGGTGGAGCTGGAGGCGGCGCGGGCGTTGACGCTGCACGCGGCGCGGCTGCGGGATTCGGGTGAGCCGTACACGCAGGCTGCGGCCAAGGCGAAGCTGTTCGCATCGGAGGCGGCCAACCGGGTGGCGTACCGCGCCGTGCAGGTGCACGGGGGGGCGGGTTACGTGAACGAGACGCGCGTCGAACGGTTGGCGCGGGACGCCCGCGTGACGACCATCTATGAGGGCACAAGCGAGATACAGCGCGTCGTCATTGGGCGCGGGCTAAAGGGCTGAGAGACTAAGGCGCGACTGTGGTGCCACTTCCGCGACACCAATGGTCGACGGCTTGGCCGACTACGCGTCGGCGGGGATACCCGGTCCCCTGGTTGACAGGCGACGAATTGGTGCGGCCTGAGGACCCGCGCGTATTTGCCGGCTCGATCAACCCGACGTCGTGCAACATTCCTCACTGCCCGATTTCACACGAATACAAGTGCTACAACTACACTCGCGTGGGATTCGGCACATCATCGTCTATGCCCCGATGATACCGAACTTCACAATCTGTAGGCTGATCCTGGTGAGACGGTTAACCTGGCCGCGCCGGAACCGGATGGGTATCCGGAATTTCCAACCGGACTTGACGACACGGATGCCCTCACGGTTCTGAACACGGATACCGCGGAGCGGTCTCGGTCGCGGGGTTACGTTCGCCGGGAGGCCGAGTAGACGGATGAATCTGCGTCGTGTAGCGCTCAACATTGGCCTTCGGTGCTTCACGGTTGGGCCGCGGGGGCCGTGTCTGGCGCGCCGATGAGCACGCGTCGGTGGGCTTGCTCAGAAGCATAGCGACGGGATTCAAAACCGCGTTAACGGTGGAGGCGGTTCTCGGGTGGATGGTCTGTGTGGCGGCGACGGCCGTCGGGTGACTATTTGATGAAATGCGCGCGTGCCGGTATTATTTGGCCGCAGTGTGCAGATTACTGGTTCGTTGGGTGTTATGAACATGGATTTTGATTTACCGGAAGACGTTGTGGCCGTTCGGGATATGGCCAGGAAGTTCGCGGCGGACTACATCGCCCCCAACGCACGCGCGTGGGACGCGGAGATGGCCTTTCCGGATGAGCTGATTCAGAAGCTAGGCGAGCTGGGGTTCATGGGGGCGCTGATCCCGACAGAGTACGGGGGCTCCGGGCTGGGGTATCTGCACTTCTCGGCGATCATCGAGGAGTTGGCCGTTCATTGTGGGGCGACGGCGCTGATGGTGGCGGCCCACAACGGCCTGGCTGGGGCTCACATCAAACTGGCGGCCAACGAGGAGCAGAAGAAGCGGTATCTGCCCTCGCTGGCTTCGGGGGAGTATCTGGGGGCCTGGTGCCTGACCGAGCCGGGCTGCGGGTCGGATGCGGCCAACATGAGCACGCTGGCGGTAAAGGATGGTAAGCATTGGGTGATTAACGGTGCCAAGCAGTTCATCACGAGCGGAGTGCGGGCCGGCGTTTTCGTGGTTATCTGCATGACCGAACCGGACAAGCGGGCCAAGGGGATCAGCACATTTCTGGTTGAGCGGGGCAACCCGGGGCTGAAGATCGGGCCGAAAGAGGACAAGTTCGGCATGCGGGGCAGTGACACGGTGCCGTTGACGTTCGAGGATTGTCGCGTGCCGGATTCGGCGATGTGCGGGGAGTACAACAAGGGTTTTCAGCACGCCATGAAGGTGCTGGAGCGGGGCCGGATCACCATCGGGACGCTGGCCACGGGCTTAGCCCGCGGGGCGATGGAATGCGCCCTGGCTTACGCCAAGGAGCGCAAGACATTCGGCAAGCCGCTGATCGAGCATCAGGCCATCCAGTTCATGCTGGCGGACATGGCCATGGATGTGGACGCGGCCCGTCTTCTGGTGAGGCGGGCGGCGGTGAAGATGGACGAGACGGGAGAAGCCAACTTCGAGGCGGCCGCGTGCAAGCTCTTTGCCAGCGAGATCGCTACGCGGCACTGCCTGAACGCGATTCAGATCGCCGGGGGCTACGGCTACACGAAGGACATGCCCATGGAGCGTCTGATGCGTGACGCCAAGCTGTGCGAGATTGGCGAGGGCAGCAGCCAGATCCAGCGGATGGTGATCGCCAGGCACGTTTTGTCCAAGGCGAACTTATAGAAGGGCTGAGTCGATGGATTTTGAACTGAGCGAAGATCACCGGATGCTGCAGCAGTCCATCCGGGAATTCGCGGAGGAGCAGGTGGCCCCCGGCGCGGAGGAGCGCGACCAGGCGGCCAAGATGCCCCAGGAGCTCATCGATCAGGTGGCCGAGCTGGGCCTGTTCGGCATCTGCATTCCCGAGAAGTACGGCGGGGCGGGGATGGACACAGTGAGTTCATGTCTGATCGTGGAGGAGGTCTCCAAGGCCTGCGCGGGCACGGGCGTTCTGGTCTCGGCGCACAACAGTCTGTGCGTGGATCCGATCTTGCATTACGGCACGGAGGAGCAGAAGCAGAAGTACTTGCCGAAGTTTGCCGGCGGAACGATCGGATGTCTTTCGCTCACTGAGCCCGGCAGCGGCAGTGACGCCAACGCGGCGAGCTGCACGGCGGTGTTGAAGGATGACGGGTGGCACATCAACGGCACCAAGTGTTTCGTCACCAACGGCGGTGAGGCGGGCGTGATGGTGCTGATCGCGGTGACCGACCCGGACAACCCCAGGCGGCGGCTGAGCGCGTTCATCGTGGACAAGCCCTCCGAGGGGCTGCGCGTCGGCAAGCTGGAGAAGAAGATGGGGATCAAGTGTTCCTCGACGGCGGAGTTCGTCTTCGAGGATTGTGTGGTTCCCAAAGAGAACCTCCTGGGTGAGCAGGGCCACGGTATCAAGGTGGCCCTGTCCACGCTGGATGGGGGTCGGCTGGGGATCGCGGCTCAGGCGTTGGGCATCGCGGAGGCGTGCTTGCGGGAGTCGGTGAACTACGCCAACACGCGAGTGCAGTTCAACCAGCCGATCGGGCAGTTTCAGGCCATTCAATTCAAGCTGGCGGACATGGCGGTGGGCATCGAGGCGGCCCGGCTGTTGATGTACCGGGGGGCGTGGCTGAAGGACCGGGGACAACCCTACGGCGTGCAGGCGGCCATGGCCAAGCTGCACGCCAGCGAGGTGTGCAACAAGGTGGCCGACGAGGCCGTGCAGGTCTTCGGGGGCTACGGCTATATCTGTGACTATCCGGTGGAGCGCTATTACCGGGATGCGCG
>CP070685.1:522114-529020 GCA_020352895.1 Phycisphaerales bacterium | reverse complement strand
CAAGGCGCTGGCCGAGCTGGACAGCGGGATGGATTTCGCGGCCGTGGCCCGGACGTACTCCAAGGGCATTCACGCGGCCGACGGCGGGGCTTGGGGCGTGATCGGCCCGACCGGACTGGTGGGAAGATATCATGTGGTGACCGAGACGCTGAAAGGCATGGAAGCCTATCAGCACAGCGCCGTCGTCGAGGGGGAAGATGCCTACATCATTGTCGGCACGGGCTACGCGATGCCCAAGCAGGTGGTTTCCTTCGAGCGCGCTCAGCCGCAGATCAAGGCCGCGCTGCGCGAACAGCGCCTGGCGGAGATGGAGCGCGAGTATCTCGGCCGACTCCGCGAAAACGCCACCGTCCAGCGCTGGCAGGAGTTCCAGCTCGAAGTGCTCCGCTCCGTGCCCCAGCCGCAAGTCGGCCCTGCGGATGACGACACCGCACGAGGTGGCCGGTAATCATCACATCTCGCGCAAAGGTTGCTTGGCAGCGCAGGCGATCACGCCGAGTCCGTTGCACGGCGGAGTCTACAGCGCGAGCTGTACGGCGCGGCTGCGTTGCCGAGGTTGCCTCAGTTACCCGTGCCAGGAATGGGATTTGATCGAGTCGGTGATTTCGTGGGCGAGGCGGACGGCGGCGGCGCCGTCCTCGGCGGTGACCGGCGGCGTGTCGCCGGTGCGCACGCAGTGGATGAAGGCCTCCAGCTCGGCCTTGAGCGGCTCGGCGTCCTCGATGATCAGCGGCTCGACCTTGACCATCTTGCCGAAGTCGGTGCCGGCGAGCTGGGCCAGATCATCGGCATTGCGCTCGCGGGCCAGCTTGAGCACGTCGAGGTTGGCGTCCTTCTTGATGGCGATGCCGCTCTTCTTCTGATAATCCAGCGACAGATAGGCCTCGTGGCTGAAGACGCGGATCTTGCGTTCGGTCTTGAGCGCCAGCCGCGAGGCGGTCAGGTTGGCCACGCACCCGTTGCCGAAGCGCAGGCGGGCGTTGGCGATGTCCTCGTGCGGCCCGAGCACGTTGACGCCCACGGCGTCCACGCGCGGGTTCCGATCACGCACCAGATGCAGCACGATGTCGATGTCATGGATCATCATGTCCATGACCACGCCGATGTCGGCCGAGCGGAACGTGAACGGCGAAATGCGGTGCGTCTCGATGAACTTCGGCGTGATGCCCATGCGTCCGATGGCCGTGACCACCGGGTTGAAGCGTTCGGTGTGGCCGACCTGAATCAGGGCGTGGTGCCGGCGGGCCAGGGCCAACAGCTCTTCGGCCTCGTCGGGCGTGCCGGCGATGGGCTTTTCGATGAGGGCGGCCACGCCGCGCTCGAGGAAAGGCCGGGCCGCCTCCAGGTGGTGCACGGTCGGCACGGAAACCGAGACGGCGCGGACCTTGTCGAGAATCTTGTCCGGCTCGGTCAGGGCTTCGCACTCGTGCTTGTGGGCGATCTCCCCGGCCCGGCCGGCGTCGCGGTCCACCACCGCCACCAGCCGTGTTTCCGGCAGTTCGTGGTAGATGCGGGCGTGGTGCCTGCCCATATGCCCGACGCCGATGACCGCAACGGGGATTGGTTCGCTCATGTTTTGGTCTTGCCCTTGGATGGCCCGGAGCCCCCCTTGGAGGATTCGCCGTAGTAGCCGGCTCGGTCCGCGGCGGTGTCGGCCCGCAGCGACTCACGATAGCGCCCGTAGACGCCCTCGTGCGTGGAGCGCCGCAGAAACTCACACAGGTAGCGGGCGTGTTCGTCCAGATCACCGGCGGCCTCGAGCCTCTCGATCCGCCCGGTCAGGTTGGCGAAATCGTCCTCGCCCTTTCGGGCGAAGAGGCGCCGGTAGGCGTCCTTGAGGGCGGCCACACTGTCGCTGTTGAGGCCCCATCGATTCATGCCATTGACGTTGACGCCGCGGACGCGGGCCGGATAGCCCTGCATGATCATGTACGGCGGGACGTCGACGGTGACGCGGGCCATGCCGCCGACGTAGCTGTAGCGGCCGATGGTTACGAAGTGGTGGAACGCGGCCAGGCCGCCGATGTGGCAGTAGTCCTCCACGTGCACGTGTCCGGCCAGTTGGACGTAATTGGCGATGACGCACTGGTCGCCGACCATGCAGTCGTGGGCCAGGTGCACGCCGGCCAGAAAGCGGTTGTTGCTGCCGATGCGGGTGATCCTGCTGGCGACCTCAGTTCCGGTGTGCACGGTGACGAACTCACGGAAGATGTTGCCGGAGCCGACGTGCAGCTCGGTCTCGGTGCCTTTGTACTTGAGATCCTGGGGCGAGGTGCCGACCACGGCGCCGGGGAAGAACTCGTTGTTGGGGCCGATACGGGTCCGCCCGGTGACCGTGACGTTGTTGTGCAGGACGCAGCCGTCGCCGAGCTGCACATGGGGGCCGACGACGCAGAACGGCCCGACCCTCACGTTCCGGCCGAGTTCGGCGCCGGATTCCACACATGCATGAGGATGGATGTCGGTCATAAGCTCCTCACCGCGTCAAGCGGTTCAGCCCCGCGGGGCCGTCGGGCCGTTGGGTCTTACACTGGGTCGGCGTCGACCAGCATGAACTTGATGGTGGCCTCGGCCACCAAAGTGTCACCCACGCGGGCGCTGCAACGTACATGCCCCGTGCGCGACTTGACGCGCAGGGAAACGGCTTCCAGGACCAACTGGTCGCCGGGCACCACGGGCCGGCGGAAGCGGGCCCGATCCATGCTGAGCAGCACGGCGATCTTACCCTTGTGCTCGAGCTCCTGGCTCAGCAGGATGCCGGCCAGCTGGGCCATGGCCTCGATGATGAGCACGCCGGGCATGATCGGCTGGCCCGGGTAGTGCCCCTGGAAGAACTCCTCGTTGATGGTCACGTTCTTGATCCCGACCGCTCGCTTGGTCCCCTCCATCTGGAGGATGCGATCGATGAGCAGGAAGGGGTAGCGGTGGGGCAGGGTTCGTTGGATGCGCCGGATGTCCAGCACGGGCTCGCTGGATCGGCGTGCCAACTCCTCGGCCTCGACTTGGTCGCGGAGCTTGCGGATCAGTTCGTGGTTGAGAGCATGCCCGCTCTTGCGAGCGTAGACGGTTCCGAAAACGAAACGGCCCAGAAGCACGAGGTCGCCGATCAGATCCAGGATCTTGTGCCGGACACACTCGTCCTTGAAGCGAAGCGGGTTGTCGATGGGGCCGTCGTCCCCGAAGACGAGAATATCCTGGTATGTGAGGTGCTGGCCCAGCCCGGCGGCCCGGAACTGCTCGGCCTCCTCCCGCAGCAGGAAGGTGCGTGACGGAGCGATCTCCGTCCGGTACGTTTCCGGCGACAGGTCGACGCGGAGCATCTGGTGCCCGATGGCCTGATACTGTGCATAGTCCAGCTCGTAGATGATGCGCAGGCGGTCCTCGGCTCCGGGGAAGGCCACGAGCTCGGCTTCGCCGTCCGCCACGCGAACCGGCTGGTTGATGCGGAAGCACTTGCGATCGGCGCTCTGCTCTGTGAGGCCCGCCTCGGTCAAGCAGTCCACGAATTCCTGGCAGCTTCCGTCCAGGGCGGGCAGTTCGCAGCCGTTGAGCTCAGCCTCGATGTTGTCGACGCCCAGGCCCGCACAGGCGCTGAGGCAGTGTTCCACGGTTTCGATGGCCACCGTGCCGTTGCGGAGACTCGTGCGCCGAGCCCGCTTGGTGACGTTGTCTACCAAAGCGGGGACGCGCACCGGACCGCCCTGATCTGTGCGGATGAATATGATGCCGGTATTGGGTGGGGCCGGACGGAAGCGCACGGTAACCGGCTCGCCGGTGAACAGCCCGCGGCCACTCAGCTCAACTGGTTTGCTGATTGTCTGCTGCGCGCTCAAGTCGTTCGATCCGTCTGGTCAGGTCCTTGAGGGCCGCGACCCATTCCGGAAGCCGCCGCAACTGGACCTCCTCTCGAAGCCAGTCTCGATGCTCCTTCGCCGGAGAACCGCCGATGGTCTTGCCCGCCGGAAAGCTCCTCATCACCAGTGATGTCGCTGCGACCCGCACGCCGTCACCCAGGCCGATATGGTCGGCCACGCCGGCCTGACCACCAAGCACCACGTAGCGTCCCAGCCGGACGCTACCCGACAGGCCGACTTGACCGGCCAGGACACAATGTGTGCCGATCTGAACATTATGGGCCACCTGGACCAGGTTATCAATTTTGGTGCCCTGGCCGATGACGGTCACTCCGAACTTGGCCCGGTCGATGCAACTGTTGGCCCCGATTTCCACGTCGTCCTCAATCCGGACACTGCCGATCTGGGGGATCTTCTGGTGCCGCCCTTCGGTGAAGTGGTAACCGAATCCGTCGGCCCCGATGACGGCGTTGGGGTGGATGATTACCCGGTTGCCCAGCCGGCACCGCTCGCGGACCACTACGCCGGCCCACAGCTCGCAGTCGGCCCCGACTGTAGTATCGGGGCCCACAAATACGCCCGCGTGCAGCACGGTGCGGTCGCCGATTTCAGCGCGTTCCCCTATGACTACGTGCGGCCCGATGGCCACGGCCCCGCCCAAGGTGACATTTTCGGCTACTCGGGCGGCGGGGTCGATGCCGACCGGCGGGCGCGGAATCGGGGGGGCGAACCGCTCCAGGATTCGCAGGAACCCGAGTTCCGGGTCTTCGCAGAGCACGGCCGGCATGGGCGTTGCCCCGAAAGACGGGGACACGACCACGGCACCCGCCCGGCTGGTCTCCAGCTTCTTGCGAAACTCGTCGCCCCGGACCCAGGTGATTTCGTCCTCGCGGGCATCGATGACGGTGTTGACGCCGCCGATGGGCAGCGTGGCCGGTCCGCGAACCGTGCCGCCCGCGACCTTGGCCAGTTCCGCGAGGGTCAGTTTCTTGCGCATTTCCGCGATCACCTCGAATCGTGACATACATGAGGCGCCGCCGGCCGGAACCGCACCACCGGGGTTCCTACGGCGTAAGGGGCGCCAACTCCGGCCGCTTGGCCTTCTGTTCATAGGACCGGTTCAGGCGATCCAGCACTTGATCCGTGATGTCGCTCTCCTGATTGAAGAAGATGACTTTGCGCGAGCGAATCTGCTGTTTGAGGGCAGCGGCGTCGGGCAGGCCTTCCTCCAATTCCTCGCGGGCCAGAACCACCTCGAAGCCTCGCTCGCGGGCGACCTCGGCGGCCGTCTGACAAATCTGTTCGTAGGTCCGCTTGGTCCAGTCGCGGAACAGCTCGCGGACCTCTATCTCGGCGAAGCGCATGTAGTTCTCGCGGTCGATGCGGAGGCGTAGAAGCTCTCGGCGGCGCTTGTTGTAGTCGGCGGAGTCGGGATGGAAGGCCTCCAACTCCCCGGCCTTGGTTTCGAGGGTCACATCGCGCGCGTCGAGTTCCTCCTGGACCTGACGGCGCCGCTTGTCGAATTCCTCGTTCAGGTCCTGGGTCTGGCGGAATTCGTTGAAGACCTTGACGACATCAATCACGGCGATCGGACCGCCGGCTGACGTGGACCCCTGGGCCCACAATTCGTCGATGAACAGTACCGCTGCCAGGGCTGTAGCCAGCCCGGCCAGGACGACTATCTGCTTGCGGGTCCTCATATGCTTCTCCTTCCACGCGTTTGGTGCCCAGGGTACGTATCCAGGCCGCCATTGTCCCCACTCCGGTCGGTCCGACAAGCCTGCTCCGGTGCGGTACCCCATGCCGAGGGCGATTCAGAATGTGGTGCCGAAGAAAAAGCTGAAGATTTGCCGGTCGTCGTCGTCGTCCCTGGACAGCGGGACGGCCAGGTCGAACTCGAGGGGGATGGGGCCGAAGAAATCCACCAGGAGCCGGATGCCCCCTCCGATCGAAGCCCGCCAGGTGGTGATCTCATAGTCCTGTTCCACGGTGCCCATGTCCGCGAAGGCCACGCCGCGCAGGTTCTTGCCCACCAGCGGGAACGAGTACTCCGCGTTGAACAGGATCATGAAATCACCGCCGACGGCACTGTCGCGCAGGCCCTGGCGCGGGGAGACTCCGCGGAACTCGAAGCCGCGGATCGAGCCCAACCCGCCTCCGTAGAAGCGCTCGAAGACCGGCGCGTCACCAATGATGCCCCCGACCCGACCGCCCAGGGCCACAATCTGCTTGCGGTCGAACTCGTCGGTGTAAAGCGTGTGATGCCACCGGTAGCTCGTCTGGATCTTGCCGAAGGTGTAATCGCCGCCGAAGACGCCGGCCTGTTCATAACTGATCCGGAACCGGTGGCCACGCGACGGGAGAAAGCGGCTGTCGGTGGTGTCGTGTACCAGCGTGCCTCTGACGGACGAGATGTAGTTGTTGCCTTCGACGTCACGAATGTCTCTGCCGTCGAGCCAGTCCACGTCATCGATGTCCACGTTCTCCAGGCGGAGCGAGAGCTCAGCGGCCCAGTTCCTCATGCGACCCTTGCGAAAGCGTTTGCCGAAGCTGACGGAACCGCCCAGCCGTTCCTCGTCGTAGTCGTCCCGACCGCGCTCGAAGAAATACAGGCTGGTGCCCAGGCTCATCTCTCGGTCGAGAAAGTAGGGCTCCAGAAAATCGATGCGGAAGCGGGTCAGCTCGGTGCCGGGCTCGAGCTGGATGCGCATGGTCTGACCCGCGCCGCGGAAGGATTGCCCCTTGACGAACTCGCTGAAGCTGCGCGGCCAGTCAAAAAGATCGAAGTTGCGGTTCTCGATCATGATGTTGCCGAGCACGCCGCTGTTGCTGGTCACTCCCACGCCGAACAGGAACTGGACGGTGCGGTCCTGTTCGGTGACATCCACGAGGGCGTCGCGCACGCCCGGTTCGTCGCCCACGGGCGTGACGGACGCGGCGGAGAACAGGCCCGTTTCCCGCAGGCGCAACTCGGCCTCGCGGGTCTTGTTCAGGTCGAACAGCTCCCCGGGGAACAGGCGAAGCTCTCTGCGCACGACCTTGTCCTGGGTCT
>CP070685.1:514788-522014 GCA_020352895.1 Phycisphaerales bacterium | reverse complement strand
CAGTCGTTGCCCGGCCCGTCGTAGGGCGAATCGGGATCAACATATAACGTCGTCTGAGCCTGTGCGGCACTGGCGACGAACCAGGCGATTGCCAACGCGCTTGCGATGACGAGTCTGCAAGGGCGCATATCGTGTTCTCCTTTCAACATGTCGTTTGCGAGGTGAAGTCACTGCCCAGCCAGGAGCTAGAACAGCGCGCAAAACATCGTACCGGAGCCGCCGTCATGGTTCAATGCCATGTACAGGTAAGACTTGGCAGCCATGCACCGACTTGTATCACCGGTGCCGATGCGACGCGGCGTCGGCCGCGGCGCCTCTCTTCCGAACAGACAGGGGTCGACCGGGCTCTGTGGCGGAGTGCCCCACTCCCGATCGCGGCAGGTTCGACTCCATCAGGCGGGCCGCCGCGCCGCAGACTGAGGCCGCCTAGCTGTCATAACAAGTGATGTCAAAGAATATTATCAACATCACCAAGGACGTGATTGACCCGGTCCCTGTGTGACTGCTGGAACAACGACCGCAGTTCAAGTGCAACTGCACACAGCGGCATTTGACTGCGGTTCGCAACTCATTTACCGGGAAGGCTCGCGAATCTGCCGGGGCCACCCTCAGATGCGCACGGCATGTTCCAGCCGCTCGCGAACCTCCTCCGGAAGCGCCCTAGCCCGCTCCCACAGGGCAAACAGCTCCTGCCGCTGCTCCTCGTACTGGGCCTTCAGCTCCTCCGACATCTCCCGCAAAAAGTCCCGACCCGCCCGCTTCGCATCATCGTGGCGGCGCTTGAGCACGGCCAGATCACTCGTCCGCAACTCCTCCATCTCCTTCTCCAACTCGCGGATCGCCGCCCGCAAACGCACCACACGTGTCTCGAGCCACTCGCGATACTCGGCCTTGCTCGCGAACACCTGCCGCACCACCTTCACCGACTGCTCAGCGATGATCTCCAGCCCCTCGAGGTCCTTCGCCCGATACAGCGCATTGAGCCGGGCCATGATCACCTCGCAGTCACGCTTGGCCTCCGGATCGAGTTGCAGATCGGGATGATACATTACGGCCAGCTTGCGATAGAGCCGCCGCAGCAATTGTTCCTCCCGCGGTGTAAGTTCATCTCGGCGCTTCCATTCCTCGAAGGCCCGTGAATCCCCGGCGACTTCCTTCTCCAGCAGGTCAAATGCCTTGCCCCGATCCCGCAGTCGCAGCCCGATCCAGCGGCGCAACTCCTCGGTGGGTAGATCGGGCGTGCGCTCAATGATCTCGAACCCGACGTGCCAGCGGTCCACCTTCAGCCGGATACGCTCCAGCCGGACGGTGAGATCGCCTACGGCCGCATGATACGCCTGCCGAAACCGGGTCAGCTCGGCGCGCAGATCCTCGCAGTCCCGAGCCCGACAGGCCCACTTGTCGCGCAGGCGAAGGACCCGGCTCTCCAGAATCTGCTCGGCCGTCTTGACCTTGCTGACTTCCAGGCCGTCCGCGGCGCTCGGTTCCCAGTCGCCGTGCGAGTCACCATGGGCTTTCATGCTCCCATCTCCTCCGCATCGCTATCCAACATGAATCAGGAACGCGTCCTCGTGTTCCTCCGCCGTTGCATGGGCGATGTTCACCCTGCCCCGGCTGCTTCCTCCCACGCACAACAGTGCCCGACGGTGCCGGCAGTAGCACGCCCCATGACAGAAACGCTCGGGGACCGGCTGGCCTTCCGGGTGCTCCACGCGCATCGTCTCCAGATCGCAGGACCATAAGGAGGATGCAGGGCGAACCCGCCCCACCAGCGCGTTGGGAATCCCACCGTGGACGATCAACGCATGGCTGTCGGGGGCGCAGGCCATGACGTGTCCGAACGTCGACGGCAGATTCACGCCGTAAGAGTGAACCCTCTGCCAACTCATGGTCCGCAGATCGAGTGCGTGCACCGCCCCGTCGGCTGATCCACTCGTGTGAATTCGCGCCGGGGGGCCGTTCGCGCAGCTTTGCGCCGATTCCTCGAAGGGCCCGAACCCGCCGTACAGGATCATCCGGTCGCGGGCCGCATCCACGACAGCCTGATGGCACCGTCGCGGCCCCGGATGCGACGCGTGCGTGCGCACCATCGACCGCCGCCACTCCAGCGTCTCCAGGTCCAGCACCCACAGATCCCTCATCGGTTCGGGATTCCTCCGGGCGACGGAATCCCCTCCGTACAACACGCACCGGTCGCGCTGGGCGTCGTACACGAAGCTCGCCTGGAAGCGCGGCTTGGGCCATCGCCTCGTGTGCGGCACAATCCGCCACCGCAGGGGCTCGGCCTCTTCGAGGTCCAGGACATACAGATCTTCGGCTGGGTCCTCCTTGTTGTACGGCCAGCCGCCGAACCACAGCACGCGTCGCCGGCGTTCGTCCAGGACGACCGCCGGCCAGACCACGCCTGCGGGGCGCGGCTCTGTCGTCTTGAGACAGCGCCAAGCGCGGTCCTCGAAACAGAACTCCCAGACGTCCTCGTTGCCCCATCCGCCAATCAGCAGGGCTCGCTCGCCCAGCTCGTCGGAGATCAGGCAGTGCGCAGAAATCGCGTGTTTGAACGGCGGGAGCCACTCGATGCGTACGCCCCCCTTGGCCAGCGCGGACATCCCGTGCCTCGCGAGTGAATCGCTCCGCAGCAACGCGGCCGGCAGGGTGGCCCCCGCCCGCACGATCTCCCTCGCGCGTGTGACGGTCGCACGCAGACCTTGTCCCCTGGCCGCGTGCGGGGTCCTAGCGACATGCTCGTCAGATCGTCGCCCCATCGGTCTCCCTCGCGTTTCTTCGTCCTTCCCTTTCGTCACAGTCTCTCTCCCCTCGATACTTCGCGTGCCTAACCTAGACACGAAACCCGTGATCCCGCTCCAACGTGGCGTAAAAATGAACCCGCGGATGCATCCGCCGCAGCCGCATCCAGTCGCGGTCTCGGATGATCTCCGCCAGACTCGGTGAGTCGAACAGCCCGAGTATCCCATCCGCGGGAGACGGCTTCGGCACCTCGCCGACGACCCTGTCCGGCCATTCCAACCTGTCCTCCGATGGCGGAGGATAGCTGCCCCTAGGCGGCAAGGGGCCAAACCCGCTGTAACGAATTACCAACACGCGGGGGTCAACGTCATAGATGAGTTGCGAAAGGTGCGTGCACCCTCGAATCCTGTCGCCCGGCAAACCGACGTACTTGTTTCCAGAGCTCCTCGCCTTCTCCAAGGCCAGAGTAAGCCTGAGCCGCGCCCTGGCCGAATCCCTGTAATACGCCTCACCGGCGACCACGAGATCCACGGGGTTGGCTATCACCTCGGCCAGCACCTCGGCCGTGTAGTGCGTGAAGACCACGTGGTTGACCGCGCGGTTGCCGAGCAAGTGCCTATAGAACTCAAGAATCTCGTCGTCCATCTGGTAGAACACGATGTAGGCTGGGCGGGAAACCACGATATCTCCCCGCATGGCAACCGGCATTGGGCGCATGGTAAGACCGTCCCGGCCTTGGCCGGCATGCCTTCGGTCACCGCGCTTCTTCAGACTACATAATTACTGCGGCGGCGAGCCGTGCGGCGGCCCACCAGCCGCACCTTCATTACTCAGGCAGGCTCGAACATTCGCGTGGACTTCCTCTGCCCTCCGTCCGCATCCTGCCCTCTCCCGCTTCCTGGCAAACATCCCGGCTCCAACGCATCGCGCGGCCGGGGCTACACCCGATACCCATGGTCCCGCTCCAGCGTGCAATAGAAGATCACCTGCGGGAACTTCCGCCGCATCCCCGCCCAGTCTCGATGTCGAACGATTTTCCCCAGGCTGGGCGAGTCGAAGAGCCCGAACACTTCTTCTTTCCGGCACGGCTTCGGCAGATCGCCGACGATGCGGCACCCATCTTCGTCTCTAGGCCTCATCGCGGGAAATGGGCCCGGGTTCTCGTACAGCGGGAATCCGGTGAAGCGAATCACCAGCACACCCGGATCGATCTGGTAGATCAGCCGAGACAGATGAGTCGCCCCCCCGATCGACTCGGCCGGCAGCGGTGGTCCTGCGCCGCCTGCATTCCTGCGGTCCGCCAACATCCGATCCCAGGCTAGCCGCAGGCGCCGCAACACATCCGGCGGATTCCCCACGTGAGCCTCACCCGCGATGACTACGTCCACCGGACGCTCGATCACCTCGATCAGCACCTCGGCCGTGATCGTTGTGTAGACAACGTGATTGGGGCTGCGGGGATCACGCATATGCTCAATGCACCAGTTGATTTCGGGGTCTTCCTGGAAGGTCACGATGTAGGCCCCGCGCCCGCGCATCCTCATAAACCCCGGTTCTGCCGCGCTTTGGAAGGTCGCTTCGATCGCCCTGCTCGTCGAGTGACTCAGGAGCGTCATCTGCCCACAGACAATATAGCACGCATTCACGGGCGGCGCCGGCAAAATTTCCCAATGCCGTTCATACATTACTATATAAAGCACACAATGACCGGCGCTCCCGCCGTCACTCTGCCATGTCCGCGCACCCCTGTCGTCACTTCGGCCCCTCGAGCAACTTGGCGCCGCCCGGGCAGCATGCCTCACCACGCACGCTTCGATCCGGCTAAACAAGTAAAAGAACAACTCTTTGTAAAGCCTCGCCGTCCGTACGTAAAACGTGGGCGAATGAGAACACTAATCCCACATCATCCAGTCCAGATGGTGTCCCAATTCGCGGCAGAAAATTTCCAGCACGTACTGCCACGCCAGTGGCCTCCCATCCTCCGAGGCGAGATTCCATGTCCTGATGACGCCCGTCGCCCATCCGTACCGCCTCTCGCCGGACTCCACATCGGAGATCCGGGCACACGGACTACGCTCGCGCCTGGACGCACTGAGACCGTGCGACGGCCCCCCGCGCGCAGACACTCATATCCACAGCGGTCATATCAGCCGACCGGCATCCCCGCCAAAGCAACACACTCGGCGTCGCTACGGTCAGCACCGCCGCATCTTCTACAGGTAACGTAAAGATCGGGAGAGTAATGTCCCCTCACTACGGGCACTCGACCGTCTCGCGTCCCGCGCCTGTGCTGACTCGAGACGTCGAGCTGCCTTCCCGGTATCCCCATTATTCGCTGCGGGCAATCCAACGTCAAGTAAACAGGAAAAAACTTTGTCGCCGCCTCGGAATCAGCGCCAAGAAGGTGGCACCAACACTGATCACAACTGAGTGCCGCCCACCTGCCCCACGGCGCACCGCGAGCAGAACGCCAAAGCAGGACTCCTTGCCCTGCGGGCAGCCGGCCCCCGCAATTCTCCCGCAGGACCCCTACGCCAGCGCTCAGCAACGCCCGTCGTAGGCGACCAATCCCATATCCACAGACGCCAAATCACAGGTCTGCCTCCGGCGGAACCGTCACCACGGGCAGGCCTAAGTCACGGCCTGGGAATAACTAGCGCACAAATGCGACAATGCCTGCTTCCAGCCTTGCTCCGACGCGCCTTTTAGGGTAAAAGTGTCCTTTGGAGGAATAGCCCGATTGCGATCGGGTGGGCAATCCAGCCGCGGGGACTCGGCCGCTGAATCGTAGCAGTAACGTTGGCGCTTTCGCCAGGGCACATACCCTGCGGCTGCTCGAACAATCAACGACCAGACACTTCGATCGAGGTCCATAACGGGCCGCCTCAGCGAAGGAGAACGAACATGCGTGCACAGAAGCTTGCCTCGATTTTGGCGATGGCCGTGGCCGCCATGCTGATGGGCCTCACCTGCCAGGAGAACACCGACAATCTCGCGAACGAAGATTATGTACGGGGGCCCCTGGAGTTCCCAGACGACCCGTACATGCCCGCAGCCCGGGAAGCACGCCCGGCCGTACCCGCCGCGGCACCGCTCCGCGGACCTTACGTCAGCGCCCAGGTCAACGTCGATAGCGACGGCAACAACATCGTGGGCGACGCCGCCAACGAGCCCTCGATCGCCGTCGACCCGACCAACCCGAACCACATGGCCATTGGCTGGCGGCAGTTCGACACCATCGCCAGTAACTTCCGCCAAGCCGGCTGGGGCTACACCACCGACGGGGGGCGAACATGGACGTTTCCCGGCGTGCTGGAGCCGGGCGTATTCCGCAGCGACCCTGTGCTGGACTTCACCGCCGACGGAGACTTCTTCTACAACAGCCTCGTCGTGGACGACGACGACAATTATTCCTGCACTATCTTCAAGTCCGTCAACGGCGGGATGACCTGGGATGCGGGGGTCTACGCCTATGGCGGTGACAAGGCGTGGATGGCCATCGACCGCACCGGCGGCATCGGCGACGGCAACATCTATCACGCCTGGGACTACGCGGGGTGTTGCGGCGACAACTGGTTCACGCGCTCGACCGATGGCGGCCTGACCTACGAGTTCCCCGTCCCAGTTCCCGGACGGCCGATCTGGGGCGTCACGACCGTCGGGCCGGACGGCGAGGTCTACGTCGCCGGACGGCTGGAGTCGACCGGTTCGCAGTTCGTCGTGGCCAAGTCCACCACCGTGCAGGATCCGATGGTGGCGATGGCCTTCGACTTCGCCCAGCCGATCGACCTCGGGGGAAGTCTGCGTTACTTCGTGGACGACAGCCCCAATCCCGAAGGCTTGCTCGGACAGGTCTGGATCGCGACCGATCACTCCACCCTGCCTACCCGTGGCAACGTGTATGTGCTCGCCTCGGTGGACCCGCCGGGCGACGACCCCCTGGACCTCCACTTCATCCGGAGCACTGACGGCGGAGTTTCCTGGAGCGTGCCCATCCGCATCAATGACGACGCGGCCGGGACCAACGCCTGGCAGTGGTTCGGCACCCTGGCGGTGGCGCCAAACGGGCGCATCGACGTGATCTGGAATGACACCCGCAACGATCCCGGCGGCTACGACTCCGAGCTCTACTATTCCTACTCCACCGACGCCGGAGGGACTTGGTCGGTCAACGAGGCTCTCAGCGTGCCGTTCGATCCCCACCTGGGTTGGCCCCAGCAGAACAAACTGGGCGACTACTACCACATGGTCTCCGACCTGGTGGGAGCCCACGTGGCTTACGCCGCCACCTTCAACGGGGAGCAGGATGTCTACTACTTGCGCATCGGCGATTACGACTGCAACAACAACGGCGTCGGCGACGAGACGGACATCGCTGATGGCACCAGCGATGACTGCCAGCCGAACGGAATCCCCGACGAGTGCGAAACCGACTGCAACGACAACAGCGTGCCCGATGACTGCGACATCGCCCAGGGCAC
>CP070685.1:507451-514688 GCA_020352895.1 Phycisphaerales bacterium | reverse complement strand
AGAGCGCATGCTCGACATGCATGAGGTCACTGGTTCGAGTCCAGTATCGCCCATCCCATCAGACGAAGCGGCCGCGCACGCGGCCGTTTATTTGCGCACATACGAGCAGGTCCCCGTTTCATTCCGGGAACCGCTGACCTGGTTCCTAGCCTGTCGCAAGTACCTGCCGTGGCCGAGGAGGACGATTGCTGGACGCACGACGTGGTGGGAGACGGAAAGGAGATCGTGGCCGGCAACACCATGCGCGAATGTGAGCCGCAGCCAAGCGTTCCATAGAAACGGTGGGCGGGCATTTCATCCGCCCTTTGCGACCAGCCCTGGGCCTGCGGGAAGCATCCGGGGGCTACGGCACCGGGATCCGTCATCTCAAGCTCAGTTGCCCGAGGTTCATTAGGGCCGGGCGTTCTCGGCGATCTCGATGATGGTCTCGTCCTTAAGGTCCGGAGGGAACGGCCCGGAAAAGGTCAGAAAGTCGAGCTTGTCGGGAGGGCTCTGCACAAGCTGGAAGTGGAGCACCCAGCCGTCGTCGGCCTTGCTGTCGCGGACCAGCACGGTGAGCTGGCGTTGGTCCTGGCGAGCGACCTTGGTGGGCGTCAATGTGCCCCACTGATTGCGCAGATCATGGTACTGCTGGATGCGCTGGTCGAGGGGGTGCTCCTGGAGGTCGGCGTCGGTTTTGTACCGAATCAGGTACGATCGCATACGGTCATCGTCGCCGGAGTTGAAGACATCGAAGTAGGCCGCGGCGCACTGGCCGACGGGGGTTTCGGGCAACTTGCAGCGTTTGGCCGGCTTGGGATTCCAGGCGCCGAGTCGCTTGAGGTTCTGCATGGCGCCGCGGTTGAGCGGGTCGAGCCGGAGCACTTTTTCGTAGGCCCGGACGGCGAGTTCCTCTTTGCCGGCTCGCAGGTAGGCCTCGGCGAGGCTGTCGTAGGCGTTGGCGGAACCGGGGAATTCGGCCGTGGCCTTCTTGAGTACGCGTATGGCCTCGCCCGTTTGGCCAGCGTTGAGATAGCGGTAACCGGCGTGGTTGAGGATGAGCTCGCTGAAGACGTTCGCGACGGAGCCGTCGCCTTTGTACAGGACGCGGCATTCCTGCTCGGCGTCACCAACCAGGAACTTGCCCCCGGCCAGGGGGGTGAGGTCGAAGTCACCGCCGTTGGTTTCGAGGACCAAATCCTGGCCGTCGAGTCGGACGCGGATGGTAGCGTCCAGGCCAGGATTGATGGGATACTCTCCGCAAAGTGCCTTCTTCTTGTCATCACTGAGGGGCACCGGGTTGTAGGTCCGGGGAACCGGGGGCAGCGGCACGAGCTTGGGATTGGGCTTGGGTTCGCCGGTCTTGGCGTCAAGGATCATGGTTAGCAACTCGACGTGCTGGCCGCCGTTGACCATCTGTCTGTGGTAGGTGTCGGCCCGGTTGACGAAGACCATGTTGGCACCAGGCAGGACGTCGATGCACTGCTCGCCGACGCCGCGGGCAGCATAGGTGCCGAGGCCGGCGAACGGTTCCATGAGGGCGATCCACCACATGTATCCGTAGCCCAAGCCACGGCCGGTGTCGGAGTATGAGGTCGTGCTGTCGGCAACCCATTCCTCGGAGAGGATGCGCCGGCCGTCCCATTCGCCCTTGTTGAGGAAGAGCAGGCCGAAGCGGGCCATGTCACGGGCGGACATGCGGAAGGGGTAGGCCGGGTGGATAGACTTATCGCGCTCGTAGTGGTAGTAACCGTCGCGGACGCGGAAGTCCTGCATGCCGAGGGGGGCGGCGAACCGTTTCTCGAACTCCTCGAAGATCTTCGTGCCGGTTTCCCGCTCGAAGATGGTACAGAGCGTGTTGAAATCCCAGTTGTTGTAGCACCAGTTGGTGCCGGGTGCGTGGCTGCCACGCGGGGGCTTGGGGTTCTGCGGCGGCTCGTAGGCGGCGAGACGGTAGACACCGGAACGAGCCCGGAGCAGATCGATGATGCGGGCCTGTTTCTCGGTGTCTGTGAGCGGTGGATCGTCGTCGATGCCGAGTTGGGCAAGGTTCTTTTCAAGGTTTATGTGACCGGCATCAACATGGATGCCGATCAGGCCGCTGAGGAGGCTCTTCCGGACGGAGTGACACATGTAGCGGCGGTCGACATCGCCCCAAGCGACGGCGACGGCGCCGTCGTAGATGACCATGAGCGCGGCGGAGGGGATGGATTCCCAGTAGGCTTTGGCCTCGGCGAGCTTCTCTGCCGAGAAGCCAGCCTCTTCGGGCGAGGCGTACATCATCCAATTCTCGCCGGGGACACGGGAGGTCGCCCAGGCAATGGAAGAGAGCATCAGTAAGACCGTGGTAGCAAGCGGGCATGCACGTTTCATGTCTGTCTCCTTGGCGGCGGGATGACGGGATTACGGCACCTGGGAAAAGAGTGTGCCAGAGTCACTGTGGTCGGCTACTACGGAAGCGAATCGACAGTACCAGCGTGATGGCACTCTCGTTTGATACACAGAACATGCGTAGCGGCTGACGAAGCTGGTCGGCATACGCGCAAACCATCGGCACGAGACCATTCTGAACATCTGAAGGAATATTCGCGGTGATGTGCGGAGTTGCGGCGAAATTCGAGTCTATGCCGGGGGTGGCACGAGCTCGCTGCGTTCGAGGGGTCGCGAACGCGCGAACGGGACGGGCAAGTCGGCCAGGCCGCGGCGCCGGAAGTAGCGAGCCAAAAACACCAGCATGATGACGGTAGCGAACGTGGCGCCGAGACCACCCTCGGGGCCGAACGCCGCGCCGGAGAAGACGGCAGGGCCGTCGTTGACCAGACGGACTAGGGGCACCCCGTAGTCTTCGCCGGAGAGGGTCGATCCGGCGAGAACCTGTAGCCCATTCCAGGCGAAGTGGAAGCCCCACGCCGCCGGAATGCCGCCGGACGTGAATCGAATCGCGCCGACGGTCAGCGAACCGACGACGATGTTGAGAGCGATGAGCCCGTTGAACCCGGACTCGGCGGCGTGCGCCGCGGAGAACAGTACCGCCAGCAGCAGATTGGCCCAGCCGCGGCCCAGCGCATGGGCAAATACGGTGAGTGGGTAGCCACGGAAGAGCAGTTCCTCGCCGAGAGAAGCCAACAGCAGGCAGCCCAAGAGCGGAAAGATGCGCAGCAGGTAGGCCGCCAGGTCTCCCTCCGTGAGGGTGAAGCGAGCGCCGCCGGTAACCAGCGTCAGCAACAGCATGCCCGCGCACATGGCCAGGCCGAGCAGGGCCCCGAAGCCAAAGCCGCGTAAACCGGCGCGCGGCGGAGGCCAGCCGGCTTTGATGAGGTTGGACTTGCCGACCCACACCATCAGAGAGTTCACCAGTGCGACGCCGGCTGCAACGAAAAGGCCGATCAGCGCGATTTGGACGCCAAGCTCGAGGTCCCTCAAACGGCCCACCTGCATTTTGATGGGCACGGCCACGACGCGGGCCGCTATCCATACCCCGATGACATAAGCAAGCGTCTTGGCAACGGCGACGAAGAAACGTCTCATGGGCCGTTCATCCCGTTAAGCCATGGTGGGGGCGCCCGGACGATCGAAGGATCGCGAGTCCGCCATTACGGAGCCAGGTTCCACATGCGGAGCATGTTTTTCCAAAACAGATAGGACTCCGGGCAGGCGAACTCCCAGTCGCGCTCGATGTGGCACTGGAATGTATACCAGGGCTTGTCAGGGTATTTGAAGATCTGCGTCGGGCAGAATTCGGTGGAGGCCAGGATGTCGGCACCTTGAAACTCACCGGAGACCGATGCCTCATGCGACTCAGAAGCATAGAAGTAGGGGTATCGCGGGAATCCCTTGAAGAGAGGATCGTCCTTGACAACCTGAAGCTTGGTGGGGCCCCACTCCGAAAGGTACTTCCGGCCTTCGGGCGTGTCCTCGGCCTGGCGATAGACGTATGCACCTTGGCCGATGACCATAGGCAGGACCTGGTGACCGGCGCAGATGCCGACGACGGGCGCGTCGTAACCCATCACGGCATTCATCGCGGTCGTGAGTTTGCCCCGGTCGGGGCGTACCAGATCACGGCTCTTGGGTGAGAGGATGATGAGCGCGGGATCGGCGGCCGCGAGCTTCTCCGGAGTCAGCTCGGTGTAGTGGGCGTACTCGATGGAGGGGAAACCGAACAGCTTGGTGAACTTCTCCGCATCGCCCCACCCGAGCTCGCCATCCGGGCGCGGGTTGTCGCGAAGCAGGTCAACGACGAAGACCGGCTTGTGGGGGCGCGGGTACTCGCCGGCCTCGCGAGCTTCGATCGAGCACACGCGTGCGGAGCCGACGCCGACGACAGAGACAGCCAGGGAGTACTCGCCCTGGAGAAGCCCGGAGTGCAGCCGGACGGTGGCCCGGCTTTCGGTCCCCGGCGGGTTCTTGGGCAGAAAGTCGAGGTCCACCATGCCGCGGTCGGCGGTCGGGCGAAGGCAGACGAACAGGAGCGGTTCACCGGACTCGAAGGCGTATTCGACGGTCACGTCCACGAGACGAAACGGAGCCAGCTCAAACGGCGCTGAAACCAAGTCGCCGCGCGCCGTCTCGGTGGTGCCCTCCAGAATGACGCCCCGGCCATCGTCGGGGACGCGCAAGAGGGCCTCGCCCTGAGGTGTGACCTCGACCTTGCCGCTGGCGGTTTCCTGGTCGACGTCGAGCTTGAGCGACTCGAAGGTCCAGTCATTGATGAGCTGGTCAGTACCCTGCTGCAACGCAAAACGCGGATTCTCAATGGGCAGCGTACGGTCCGCGACGGCCGTGGCCTCGTCTTGGGCATATAGAAACGGCGCAAGCAGGCTCAACGCAGCAGCGGCGATGATGATGATTTCGAGACTCCGAACCAAAAGGCCGCGGTGGGAGTTGTCGGTGTTCATCTGTGATCTCCTCGAAGAGGATGGGCTATCGGCACAAACGACGAGCCCGGGCACGGGCCAAACGGCACGAACGAGGTGCAAGGGCCACGGGCGCGAGACGATCAGGGGATTAGCTAAAGGCCCGACACCTTGTTGATGACGTATTCTCAATGGTGAGGGGAATATTCGAATGGCGGAGTCGGCACTTGCGCATGTCAAGCCTTGGGAAACGGCTTGTTGTCGGCCAGCCATAGATAAGCCAGGCGCGGGCGGATGCTCGCAGGCAGGACAAGGCGCACGAGCATTCGGGCCGCGGGTCTTCCGAGGACGACGCCGAGGACACCACCGAGGACCTGGACTCCGGCGTGAGCGGCAACGTAGGTTAAACCCCACCCGAACAGGTGCGGGGCCTGTTCGTTCCAGGAGAACGCAACCACCAGGCCGACCAGCAGCGGAACGGCCAGGACGACGCCGGTGTAGGCCACACGCCGCCAATGCGGAACGACGATCATGAGGTACATGCCACCGGTGAAGGCGAGGAGAAAGGAGGACCCGTAGATGCCAGAGATGAAGAGCCAGTAATCCCGGTACGCGGTGTCGACTTCCAGGGGGCCCATCCGCTGCCAGGTGCGGATGACGGTGTTGTTGATGATCTGTGTCGTCGCGCCGCCACGGACGGTCAGTTCATCGAGGGTCGCGTAGGCGAGAGCACCTTCGCCGAGCACGATGAGCACAAAGCCGCTGAAGACCGTGAGCACCCAAGCCCACAAGAACAGAGCGGTGAGGCGGTTGAGCCAGGGACGCAGGGCGGTGGCCCCGTCGCTGGCCGCCTGGTACCGGCCGCACTCGGTGCAGCGAACGACGGGGATGCCCGTGCGGTCGTCGAGATAAACGGGCAGCGTACGGAGGTTGTAACCGCAGCCGTCGCAGAAGCGATCGAGGTCGATGACCGCAACCGGGGCGGCCCCGTTGTTGGATCGGTCAGACGTCGTCGCGAGCGTCCTTTGGGCTACAGAGTTCATGATCGAAGGCAACTATTAGCCACCTACTGTCCGAGAATGCAGAGGGCAAGACTACAGTAGCAGCCGCACGCCCTTCTATTCGGTGAGAAGCCGTGAATATTTTTGCCCAAGCGCCCCTTCCGAGGGCGGCTCGGCCGACCGTTCCCGGGTCGCGTGCTAAGTCCGGGCGCGTCCCGTTCGCAGCCGACGATCCCCATCTGGCGGATGGGCACCACCAGTTCGAAGAGCTGCCGGCTCGAGTCCGCCTGAACTGGCGAATCTGCCTGTCGACCAGTCCCATGCCGGCGGGTTACTCGTCCTTGAGGTCTCGAAGGAAGCTTCGGACCGCATCGGCGAACTCGTCGGGGAGGTCGTTGAATATCATGTGGCCGGCGCTGGCGATCATCTCGAAACGGGCGTTGGGGAAGACGTCGACATAGCCGCGACTGACCTCCGGGCGGACCAGATCACGGTCGCCGTGAAGGACGAGGACGGGGGCCTTGACCTCGCGAAGGGGATCCCGCAGGTCGTAGCTCATGCCCAAAGTGAAGTAAATGGCCGTGACCATCCAGCCGCCGCAGTCTTCGAGAGCCGGTTGAGACACGGTCGTTGGGGAGTCCTCACCTTCGGCCATGCGGTAGAACTCGGCTAGCCTGTAGTTGTTGGCGGCCAGTTCGCTGTCGGTCTTGGCGAAAACGCCGGAGAAGTCCATGTACTCACGCATGAACTTGGCATACTCTTCCTGTTTGTCTTCGGGAAGTCTGCGGCGTATTACCTCGAACAGTCCACCGGAAGAATCCTGCGGAGGGAAGACGAGCATATCGGCCGGGGCGATCAGAACCATCGCGTGGACACGGTCGGGGAACTCGGCAGCGTAGAGCGAGGCGATAAAGCCGCCGAAGGAATGCCCAACGAGGATGAGCTTGTCGGGGCCGAGAATGCGACGGATGCGCTCGATGTCGGCGATCTGGGCGGCGATGCCGAGGGTTTGGTTGAGCTTCATCATGCTCTGGGGGAAGGTCTGGGTATCGAAGCGGTCAAAGGGGCGAGTGGAGCGGCCGCAGCCGCGCTGGTCATAAAAGTGAACGCTGTACTCGTCAGCGAGTCGCTCCAAACCGGGGGGTACTTCGCGCGTGGGGAAGCCTGGACCACCGTGCACAAACAGGACGGGCATGCCTTTGCCGACAGAGAAGTGGTGCAGACGGATGTCCTTCTCGACTTGCCAGAACGCCGGGTCGTCGGGCTGCGCGGGCGGTTCGAGCGGGGCACCGAGACCTTGCTCTTCATGAACGGTGCCGGGTCTGTAACCGGCTCCCATCATCTGGGCCAAGCAGCAGGCCGAGGTGGCGCCAAGGAGAAGCGCACTCATCGCGCTGACGA
>CP070685.1:500032-507351 GCA_020352895.1 Phycisphaerales bacterium | reverse complement strand
TGGTCGGCGCACAAGGTGTACGTGCCCACGTCCCAGGAGGGGACCTGATGATTCGATTCTTCCGCGGTCGCGACAGATCGTGGGACATGCTGCAGAGGCGGATGCTGTTCGAGACCGGGCGGTATCTGGAGGAGGGACTACGAAACAGTGCGTGGGGTGTGCGCATACCCCGCATCGAGGTGGGCAAGGGCAGCTTTACGCGGATCTTCTCCACGCATTTCTGGCAACAGGTTCTTTTTGAATCCTCCTGATGAGGGCCACGGCAGGGAGACTCGAGGGCGCGTTTGACCTGGTTCGCCGGCGGCGTGCCGGTGCGCTGCTTACCTATCTTTCTGTGGTCTGCCCTGCGCTGAAGGTGACCGCCGAGCTGCTGCTTACGGCGGGGCGCCGTGGCCCGGCCGCCGTCGAGCCGGAATTCTCCTGCTCGGATTCCGTCGCGCCATCGTTTCAGCGAGCGCCGCGTTCCGGGGGGGGCTTGGTGGACATCTTCGCCATAGCCCGGCAGGTACGCGACGGGGTCTTCGTCGCGGAGTTGACGCAGGGTTGTCCGTAGGAGCCTGCACTGGGTGCCGACCCGTGAACACATCGCCGCTGCAACCCGTTGCGATTCGCATTCCGGCGTTCTGGAAACGGACGGCCGTCCTGGCCCTGCTCATCTTCGCCGGGCACGGGGCCTCGCTGCCGTCCGGCTTTTTTCATGACGACCACGTGCACATCGCCCATCTGAAGAACGGGGGCTGGCACCCCGGCGATTTCGTGCAGGCCAGCCTGCTGGGCACGGACGTACTGATGGTTCGTTACTGGTGGCTGCAGTACGAGACACGCTGGCATCCGTTGCGACCGCTGACGCTGGCCATCATGAAGGTGGAGCATACCTTGTGCGGGTATCGAGCCTGGCCCATGCACGCGTTTTCACTGGTCTGGCATGTGGCCAACGCGGTTCTGGTCATGCTGCTGGCTTGGCGTTTCCTGGGGGACGCCTTCTGGGCCACGGCAGCGGGGGGGGTGTTCGCGCTTCATCCGGGACACTTCGAGACCGTCCAGTGGGTCATGGCCCAGACGGAGTTGACCGGCGCGTTCTTCCTCCTGCTGGCCACGTTGTGCTACGCGAATTTCAGCGGCTGGCCGCGGGGAGGCGGCCTGCCGGAGACGGACGCCGCTGGCTCATACCAATGGCTGATCGGCGCATGCGCAGGGTACGCGGCTGCGCTCGGCTGTCGGGAGAGCGCACTGGTACTGCCGGCAGCGCTGTTCGTCCTCGACTGTTTGTGGGGGCGGCGAATCGGACGACGGCAGTGGGTGGGGTACGCGTGTCTGGTGCTGGTTGCGGCGGTATATCTTCTGCTGGCGTCGCGAGCTCTGGGGGGGACCTTCCAGCAGGGCCGTCCGCACATCGTGCCTCCGGACGATCCCGAATTCCTGCGTTTTATTTATACGAAGGCCTTGTTGTACTTCCTTGCCGTGTTCGTCTATGTGCCCGCGCTTCAGATCCCGGTCGGAGTCTGGCTGGAGTCCCATCTTGTCTTCGGGACGCTTCTGGTGATCGCGGCGGCCGCGGCGGCGTGGGTGCATTTTTTCCCCGCGATGTGTGAACGGCGCGGTGCCTGGGCCTGGCTGCTATGGCCGGCTGTGTTTCTGGCGCCGTTGCTGCCGGTGTTTGCCGCCTCGCATCATCTGTACACGCCGCTTGCGGGGTGGGCGGTACTGCTGGCCGCGGCCCTCATGCTCGGGGGCCGGAAAAGTGACAAGCGCCGCCGGATCAGCCTGGTAGTACTCGGTATTGCCGTGGTCGGGTTCACGGTGGGCTGCAACATAGCCGGCTACTACCTGCGCGAGCAGATGAATGCCGAGCACGCCTTGATCTCCTCGGTCGCTCGACATCGTGGTCGGATCAAGGCGGGTGACCACCTGGCGTTCGTGGACATGCCGCTGTTGGCCTGCACGGCCAACGCGACTATTGAGAGGGAGCTGGGTCTCGAGCCCGGGAGTACGACGATGCATTGCCTGACAGTCCGGCCCTTGTCGGCCGGGCCGGACCAGGCGGGACGCCTGACCCCGGTGGAAGAGCGTGCGCTTCGCGTTGAAGCGGCAGGGCCGGCCTACTTCTCCGGGCCGGAGGGCACCGCACTGCTGGAGGTGGGCGGCTGGAGGCGGATGTTTGGCGAAGGGCAGCGTTTCGAGCCGAACGAGCTGTTCGACGTCGTGGTGCTGCAGGCGGATCGCAGCGGCGTGCAGGCCCTACGGTTCGATTTCCACCCGTCGCTGAGCCGCGAGGGCCTGTTTGTGTTTCGGTGTTCATACGACGGCTCGGCGGAGCTGCTGGGCTTTGATGGTCAGAACATGGGGCGCCGGCCGGCGCCGTAGACAGGCACTTCGGTAAAAAAGTTCCGTCCCCGCCAACGGCTAGGAATCAGCGGGGACGATGGGGAAATGATGGTAAGCTCGTATGGTTAATGACGGTCGTCGCCGAGCGAACCGGTCAGAACAGAGAACGCTTCGCGTGCGGCCGTCGATCATTCCGTTTCATGTTTTTGGCGGCGCGGCCGCGGTGGTTTCCTCCTCGGCCTCCGGCTCGGGCGGTGCCGGCTTCTTGTAGTTGGTGACCGTTTCACTTCGATAGATCTTGCCATCGAAGGTGCAGACCGAAGCTTTGCTCCGGTAGAAGTTAATCTGGGCCACGACGGGAGCCAGTTTCTGAAGCATGTTGAAGATGGTGCGGACGATCTGGGCTGCTTCCTCTTCGGGCATGGGTATCATTCCGCCGAACATGCCGAGCATGCCCATAGCCTGCGCCAACTGTTGTCCCATCTGGGATTTGTCGGCGAAGGAGATGCCCGTGACGGGGCCGGAGGGCATGAGGCCTTCCTCCTGAAACCGTTTGTTCTCGCGCACGCTGGGCGATTCGCCACGAGCGGTCTTGAGGCAGCGGTTGATGACGTTTTCGCTCGAACCGATGATGAGGAACCCATCGGCGAATCCGTAGATCGGGCGGAAGAACATCATTAGCGGCTGATAGGTCACCGAGATGAAGCCTTCCAGCGAGGGGTTCTGGGCCGGCTGCGTGGTCAGTGGCATCTTGCCCTGGTTGCCGCTGAGCAGGGCGGTCAGGGCGGCCACCCCCGATTCGATGGTCTGTCTGGCTCGAGCCTCGTCCTTGACCTTCATGAGCAGGACCCAGTCCTCGCCGCCGAAGGGATTGGGGATAACGGGAGGCATGCTGACACTGATCATGGTATCGCCCATCCAGCTCAGGATGTCGCGGTCAAGGCGTAGGCCCATCTTCTCCTGTATGGCGTCCCATTCAGCCAGCTTCTCCTGTCCTCCGGGCACGTCATCCCGGACGAAGCCGATCACGGCCTCGTACAGGGCGAGCCATTCAATGCCGGAAGAAACATTGAATCCGGTGGCCTTCTTGGGAATGTACTTGTCGAACTCCTTGACGGGCGGCGTGCCGCAGAAAGCCCGATAGAGCGGCTTGTCCTTGGCGTTGGGCGTCATTACGGTGACACTGTAGCAGTGCGTGCTGAAGCCCTCGGTCAGCTCCACGGAGGCGCTGCAGTCGATGAACCGGAGGTGGTCGATGGCCTTCTGGACGGCGCGCATGATCGGCGCGGTATCGGCTTGGTCAGCCTCAGGGATTATCGAGGTCTGCACGACGTCCAGCCCCTTTTGGAGGGAGTCGAACAGATTGCCGGCGTCAAAGAAGAAGCGCTCGTTCTCCGGCTTGGGCAGTTCGGCCATGGCTCTCTTGAAGTTCTCGCGATCGATGAGCCTCTTGACGGTCTTGTCGCCATTGAGCAGCCTGAGAGCGCTATCCAGCATTCGGTTGGTGGGGCCATGATTCGCGGCCGCCGGTCGGCCTTCGTCCTCGACGTGGACCAGGGTCGTTTCGAAGCCGACCGCGATGGTGTCACCGCGTTGGGCCACGGCGAGGGACACTTCGCCACCCAACTCCAACAGGCAGATCTTGGCTCCATGCCGCTCGCTTTCGGTGACGGTGAGCGCGCCGCCCTCGCCCATGCCCGCCAAGCCGGGGATTCCTTTGAGGATGGCCTTGAGGCCGGCGGCGTTCTTGTCGGCCATTTTCCTGTCCATGCGGAACAGATACAGGTGGCTCTGGTTGGGGATGGCCATACGCTGGGCGTAGGCGAATTCATTGCCGAGCAGCTCTTTCCAATCGACCTGCTTGACGAGGCCGGTCAGCTGGTTCAACTTTTCCTTGTAGACGGCTCGGGGGGAAGGTTGCTCCGGCTGGTCAGGCGTGGCCGGCGCTTCGGGGATCTTCGAGAGGATCAGGCCTTTGACTTCATCGAGCAGGCCGACGTTCCAGAAGGCCTCCCAGACCTGGGCCCAGTAGGCCTCAAGGAACTCGTTTTCGGGGTTCTTGACCGTGTGTACGTAAAGGTACACGTCGTCGGGGACCGCGCTGTCCAGGGACCACCGTTTGTCGGCCATAGCCGGCAACGCCGCGAGCGCGGTCAGGCAAGCGACCAGGAAGGTTCGTGACGAGAGACGCATGGCGGGATCCTTTCTACACAGACTCACCTTGACTTCTCCTGCGGCGAGCGGGAGCGACACTCGACGGGAGTGCTCGCCGGCTGAACACCATGAATACGGAACCGGAGCACCCAGGAAAGGGTGATGCCGGCTACGGGGGAGCCGGGGCGCAGCCGCAGCGTCAGCCAACCTTCAGAGCGTACCCGACCACCGCGCGTGTCGAGAAAAGGGCCTACCCGGCGTTCTGCCCCTCCCGCGTGATCCGCCGCCGGGCCGCTTGGCCGGCCAGATTACCGGCCCAATACGATAAGCGCCATGCTCGGCGGTCCAAGGCCGTGGTAACGGTGGTCGGCTCGGTGGAGAGCGCCCTTGGGCTGAGCGGGTGGCGTTGTTACCATGGGTGGGCTCATGGTGGTCGAGCGGATCGCCACCGCAGAAGGATTCCGGACGCTGGCGGATCGGCTCAGGGAGCCCAGGGGAGCGGTTTGCGCCAGCGGGCTGTGGGGATCGTGCGCGCCTATCCTGGCGGGGGGCCTCGCCAAGACCCTTGGGCGTCTGTTTCTGTACATCACCGCCCATTTCGATCAGGCCGATGCGGCCAGGGACGACCTGGAATTGGCCCTCGGGTCCGCCGTGGATCTGCTGGCCGCGTGGGAGACCGTTCCCGGACAGGGCCCGGCCGGCGGGGAGATCGCCGCCGAGCGGACACGGTTGTTGATTCGCCTGGTCGAGGGGGATGAGGCTCCGGCGGCTGGGGCGGGACAGCCGGCCATGGACGTAAACGATCGGTCTGCGCCGCAAATCGTCGTGGCGCCGCTGCAGGCCCTGATGCAGCCGGTGCCCGCTCGCGAGCGATTGACGCAAGACAGCCTGCTCATTCGGCGTGGGGAGACGGTTCGGCTTGAAACCCTCATCGGCTGGCTGGTCGGCCACGAGTACACACGTCTGGACTTGGTGGAATCGCCCGGGGATTTCGCCGTCCGCGGGGACATCCTGGATATCTTCGCGGTCGGGGAGAATGATCCGATCCGCGTCGAGCTGCTGGGCGAGCAGGTGGACTCCATCCGCCGCTTCGACGTCAGTACCCAGCGCTCGAGTCAACGACTCTCATCCGCACGGGTGCCGGCGGCTCGAGAGAACATCGACTATGCAGAGGCGAGCAACGTCACCAGCTTCTTCTCCTACCTGCCCTCCGACGCCGTGATTGTTCTGGACGAGCCGCTGGAGATCGAGGAGATCGGGCGGGCCTTGTGGGATCGGCTCGACGCGCCACGGGCCATGTATCCGGTCGAGGCGGTCCTGCGCGCGGTGGACGGGTTCGCCCAACTGCACCTGGGGCGGTTCTCGGGCACGGCGGGCATCGAGACGGTGCACTTTCAAACCGAGAGTCTGGCCCGGTTCGAGGCCAAGGCGCCCGAGGCGATCGGCACGCTCTGCGAACTGGCCCGCGAGAACGACGTGTTGGTTTTTTGTGACAATGAAGCGGAGCGGAAGCGCTTTCGAGACATGATCGTCGAGCAGTCCGAGCTCCGGCCGGATCTGGGAGATGACAAGGTCCTGGCTCGCATTCAGATGCCCATCGGCCTGCTGCATCGCGGGTTCCGCTGGGTGCCGGGCAAGCTGGTGGCGGTGGGTCATCACGAGATATTCCACCGTTATGAACAGCGCCATCGCATCCGGCGGACGCGGGCGGTGCGTCCGGTGGAGAGCTGGCTCGACCTGGAAGCGGGGGATTACGTCGTGCACGTGCAGCACGGCATCGGTCGCTTCGACGGGATGAAGACGCTTCGCAAGGCCGACTCCCACAAGCGCGAGGAATTTCTGACGTTGACGTTTGCGGACAAGGCCGTGGTCAACGTGCCGGTCTCGCAGATCGACCTTGTGCAGAAGTACATCGGTGCCGGCGGAATTCGGCCGAGGCTGTCCAAGATCGGCGGGACGCGCTGGAAGAAGACAAAGGCGTCCGTGGAAGAGGCAGTCGGATCGCTGGCCGGGGAGCTGCTGATGATCCAGGCCGAGCGCGAGGCCAGGCTGGGCATCGCCTACCCGGCCGACACGACGTGGCAGCGGGAGTTCGAGGGCTCGTTCATCTATACCGAGACCGAGGACCAACTGCTGGTCAACGAGGAGATCAAGCAGGATATGTGCCGGTCGCGGCCCATGGATCGGCTGCTGTGCGGCGACGTCGGTTATGGCAAGACCGAGCTGGCCATGCGGGCGGCGTTCAAGGCCGTCGAGTACGGCAAGCAGGTGGCCGTGCTGGTGCCCACCACGGTGCTGGCCGAGCAGCATTACAAGACATTCCTCGAGCGGTGTGCAGATTATCCGTTCATCATCGAGGCGTTGTCTCGATTCCGGAGCAAGAGCCAACAGGCTGACATCGTCAAGCGGGCTCGCAAGGGGCAGGTGGATGTCCTCGTCGGCACGCACCGCCTGCTCAGCAAGGACGTGGGCTTTGCCGACCTGGGTCTAGTGGTCATCGACGAGGAGCAGCGCTTCGGCGTGGAGCATAAGGAGCGGCTCAAGCGCCTACGCAGCACCGTGGACGTGCTGACCATGACGGCCACGCCGATTCCACGGACGCTCCACATGTCCATGATGGGGCTGCGGGACATCAGCTCGCTGACCACGCCGCCGATGGACCGCCGGAACATCATCACGCAGGTACGGCCGTGGAGCGACGAGCTGATCCGTGAGGCTACCATCCGGGAGATGAACCGCGACGGGCAGGTCTATTTCCTGCACAACCTGGTCCGCGGAATCGACACGGTAGCTGAGAAGCTGCGGCAGATCGTGCCGGAGTGCCGTGTGCTGGTCGCCCA
>CP070685.1:492282-499932 GCA_020352895.1 Phycisphaerales bacterium | reverse complement strand
GTGCTGTCGCTGGTCATTTCAGGACTCCTTGGATGAGCCGGGCCGGGGGTCCGGGGCCGCCGATGCCAGGACGGCCGGACTGATCCCTTCCAGCCCGCGCTCTCGGGCGGTGCCGGGCACCACGTTGTCCAGCACGATGCCGATGATGGCCGCCACCGCCATGCCGGTCATGCCGACCGATCGGACCATATTCTGCACGGCCTCGGGGCATCCGGCCAGTAGCTCGGCGGCACCGGGAGAATACATTGTAACGTATCCTTCGAAATACGCGGGCACCGACAGGCCCATGAACAGGCTGAAGCCGGCGATGAACAGGTTCCTGTCACTGCTCAGGTCCGCCTTGGCGAGCTGCTGTACTCCCACCGCCGAGATGAGTCCGAACAGCGTGCAGTATAAGCCGCCGACTACCGGCCCGGGGATGGCCGCGGCCAGGCCGCCGAACTTGGCGAACACCCCCAACAGAATGAGCAACACGCCGGCCACTTGCACCACGTAGCGCGAGCCGACGCGGGTCAGCTTGACCAGCCCGATGTTTTCGGAGTACGAGGTCGAGCTGAATCCGCCCAGCAGCCCGGTCATCAGGCAGGCCACTCCCTCGCAGCCGATGCCCCGCGAGATCTGCCTGGCCGTCGGGTCGCCGCCGCCAGCCATGTATGAGCAGGCGTGATAGTCGCCGACCGACTCGATCATCGAGGCCAGGAACCCGGCCAGCACGGCCACGATGAAACCGCCGTGGAACTCCGGCCGGCCCCAGGGCAGGATCACTTCGCCGGGATTAATCCGCAGCCACGAGGCGTTGCGGACCCCGTCCAGGCTTACATAGGCGGGGTGTCCGGGCGCCAGCGTGCCCGTGCCGGAGAGCACGCCGCACACCGCGCAGATGATGACCACGGCGCTGAGGATCGGGAACATCCGAAAGAAGCGCAATCGCGGCGCCAGCAACAACGAGAACGCCAGCACCAACAGGATCGTCGCCCCCGACGTCGGCCAGTGTGTGCCCGCTTTGGGTGCTCCGTGCTGAAACAAGGCCAGCCCGATCAGCATGATCACCGGTCCGATCACCACGGGCGAGAGGATGCGGCGCACCCAGCCGATCAAACCGCTGAAGCCGACGATGCTCTCCACCATCGAGCCGACGATGATCGACCCGGCGATGAGCTGCATCATTTCCTCGGGTGTCAGCCCCCTGGCCCTTCCGTAGGCGATGATGGCCATGAAGGCCGCCAGAAAAGAGAACGAGACGCCCTGGATGATGGGCAAGCGCGTCCCGAAGGTGGCCTGCAACAGCGTAGCCAGCCCGGAGCAGACCATAACCGAGCTGATCAGCACGGCGATCTGCTCCTGGTCCATGCCCATCTGCGGCCCCAACAGCAAGGGAACCGCCACCGTCGCCCCGAACATGGTCAACACGTGCTGGGCGGCCAGCACCACCGTCCGTACCGGCGGTGGCCGGGAGTCGATCGGATAGATGATCCTTGGATCATCGACCATGGCCGTCATTCCTCTGGTCGGGGTTTCGGTGAGGTTTGCGCATCCTACTCGGTGACGATCGGCTCGTAGCTGTCCGGGCGGCGGTCGCGGAAGAACTGCCACACGTTGCGGACCTCGCGGATCATGTCCAGGTCCATGTCCGCGATGACGATGTCGTCGCCGTTGCGCGATCCTTCAGTCATGATCTGACCGCGAGGGTCACACCAGTAAGACGTCCCGTAGAACTCGCCGATGCTCCATGGCTGCTCGGTGCCCGGACGATTGATGGCCCCCAGGAAGTATTGGTTGGCCACCGCGTGGGCCGGCTGCTCCAGTTTCCACAGGTATTCGGACAGCCCCGCCACCGTCGCCGAGGGGTTCAGAATGATCTCCGCACCGTTGAGGCCCAGGCAGCGGGCTCCTTCCGGAAAGTGCCGGTCGTAACAGATGTATACGCCGACCTTGCCCACGCGCGTCTCGAACACCGGATAGCCCAGGTTGCCCGGCCGGAAGTAGAACTTCTCCCAGAAGCCCGGGTAGCAGTGAGGGATGTGGTGCTTGCGATACTTGCCCAGGTACGTACCGTCCGCGTCGATGACCGCGGCCGTGTTGTAGAACACGCCGGTCATCTCCTCCTCGTACAGCGGTACGACCAAAACCATGCTGTGCTTGCGGGCCAGCTCGCACATCAGTTGGGTGGTCGGCCCATCCGGGATGCGCTCGACCATCTCGTACCATTTGACGTTCTGTTCCGCGGGGAAGTACGGGCCGTAGAACAGCTCCTGCAAACATGCGAGCTGTACCCCCTTGTCCGCCGCCTGGCCAATCAAACCGACGTGCTTGTCGATCATCGCTTTCTTGATCTTCTCGACCGAGGAGCCCGTCGGCTCGTTCAGTACCGCCTGGATCAATCCACCTCGTACCATGCGGGCCATAGTCCCTACCTCATACGCGACTCGAATAGTCCATCATGTCTCCGGTCAAACCGAGTAAAGCTATGTCACAACTCGCCATGATGCAAGGGCCGGGACCTTTCAGGAGAGCCCTCGGGCCGATATAATCACCACATTACTTGATACGAGAAAACTCGTCACATGGGAGATTGTGTAGATGGCCGATGTCAAAACCTGCTCCTGCCTGATCGACGGAAAGTGGACTGAAGCGCAGACGGACCGGTTCGGCGAAGTCTGGAACCCCTCTACGGGCGAAGTCATCGCTCGAGTGCCCTTCTGCGGGCAGCCCGACGTGGACCGCGCCGTGCAGGCGGCCCTCAAGGCGTTTCCTCATTGGCGCGACACACCCTCGACGGATCGTGCCCGCGTCATGTTCCGCTTCCGCGATCTGCTCGAGCGCCACGCCGAAGACATCGCCCGCATCTGCACGCGCGAGCACGGCAAGACTCTGGCCGAGTCCCGCGCCTCGGTGCAGCGCGGCGTGGAGATGGTCGAGTTCGCCAGCGGGCTGCCGTCCCTGCTGACCGGAGACATGCTGGCCAACATCGCCCCCGGTGTCGACAGCGAAACCGTGCGCCATCCGCTGGGTGTCGTCGCCGGCATCACGCCGTTCAACTTCCCCGCGATGGTTCCCCTGTGGATGTACCCGATGGCCCTGACCTGCGGAAACTGCTTCGTGCTCAAGCCGTCGGAGCGTGTGCCGCTCTCGTCCATCCGCATCGCCGAACTGCTTCTGGAGGCCGGACTTCCCGAAGGCGTGTTCTCCATCGTGCATGGCGACAAGACCTGCGTCGATGCTCTGCTGAGCCATCCGGACATCAGGGCCGTCTCTTTTGTCGGTTCGACGCCGGTGGCCCGCTACATCTATCAGACCGGCACGGCCAACGGAAAGCGTGTGCAGGCCGCAGGCGGCGCCAAGAACCACGTCGTCATCATGCCCGACGCCGAGATGGCCCCGACCATCGCGGGCCTCCTGCATTCGGCTTTCGGCTGTGCGGGCGAACGCTGCATGGCCGGAAGCCTGGCCGTGCCCGTCGGAGACATTGCCGATGAACTGATCGAGCGTTTCGCCGCCGAGGTTGGCAAGATTCGCGTCGGCCGCACCGACCTGCCCGATTCCGCCGCCGACATGGGTCCGCTGATCACGCGCAAACACATGGAGCGCGTGCGCGGCTACATCGACGGCGCTCAGGAGGAGGGAGCCGAGGTCGTGCTGGATGGGCGCCAGATCGAAGTGGCCGACGCTCCCGGTGGCTTCTTCGTCGGCCCCACGGTCGTCGACCACGTCCGACCCGAAATGACCGTCGCCTGCGAGGAAGTGTTCGGCCCGGTGCTGCCTTTCGTGCGCGTCAAGACGTTCGAAGAGGCCATGGAGCTTGGGCATCGCTGCAAGTTCGGTAACGGTGCGGTCATCTTCACGCAATCCGGCCTGGTCGCCCGCGAGTTCAAACAACGGTTCAACGCGGGCATGATCGGCGTCAACGTCGGCGTGCCGGCGCCGATGGCCTGGTTCCCCTTCACCGGGTGGAACAACTCCTTCTTTGGGGACCTGCACATCCAGGCCAAGGAGGGCATGGCCTTCTATACGCAGCAACGCATGATCATGACCCGGTGGTTCGAGCCTACCACACGCGACAAGCACGACCCTGTCTGGCGCCCCGGCAAGACCTGATGGCTTGGAGCAGCCTAACGCTCCCGGCAAACGTGCGACGGCCTCGATTGCAGACCACCATGTTGCCATGCCTCTCGATCAGGGCGAATGCCCACATCGCCGGGACCCCCCGTGACTCGGACCGTTACTATGTTGCTCAACCGCACCAAAATGAGCCTGATTGCCTCGCTGTTCTGCTTGCCGCTCTCGATCGTGCTTTCCCATTCTCGATTTATTACAGCCTCGGTGAGAGCCGCCGCCGGATACCGCTCTCTTTCTCGCGCTCTGAAGCCCGCCTTTGAGCAAGACTCTATTGAATTCAGCAAGCACATTCGTTGTAATGAGGTGTGAGGGCACATATTGGGGGCTCGGGCCGGCCAGGTTTTTCCCGCGGGGCCACGCGGCGCGGGGAGTCCCCAAGCTTATCAGCGCGAGGTGCCGATAATGAATCACCATTGGCTCTCGACTCGACAGCCTCTGGGCCTTCCGATCGCCGTCGCGGCCTGTGTAGCAGCCATGCTGGGTGTCGCCCTGCCGGCGACGGCCGCCGACCGGATGGTGCTATGCGAAGAGTTCACCAACACGGGGTGACTCAGTTGCGCCCACGCGGGTCCCGCGTTGAGCACGCTGACTGACGTCTACGCCGATACGTTCGCCTTCGTGCAGTACCACGTATTTGACCCTTATTCCCTGCCCTGGGCGATCGATCGCAGAAGCTTCTATGATGCCATCTACACACCCACGGCCATGTTCGATGGCGTGGATGAGGTAGTCGGGTCCACCTCGGACTCCGACCAGCAGTATGTCATTTACCGGACCAATCATTTCCTGCCGCAGCGTGCGGTCCCCACAGACGTGACCATGCAGGTGAGCGGTGTGTCGCTCGGCGGGCAGGACTACCGGATCTCGGCCGAGGTCGCCATCGAACCCGGCGGCACCGCAAAGACCATGCGCATATATGTAGTGCAGGTGCTGGACCACTGGCCGGCTGACCCATCCTACAGCCGCAACGCATTCAAGCTGGCCGCTCCCGCGCAGGATATCACCTTGGCCCCTGGAGAATCCCAGGTCGTCCAGAGTGATCTGAGTTTCGACGCCGACAGTTGGGCCAACCAGGAGAACATCAGGATTGTCGCCTGGGCTCAGGCGCCCAACGACCAAGCCCCGGCCGAGGTCTATCAGGCGGCCGTACGAGACTGGCCGCTGGAGTCCTACCCCGGCGACTTCGACGGCGACGGCTTCGCCGATGCGACCGACAATTGCCCTTCGCGCTACAACCCGGATCAGGCTGATGCCGACGGAGACAGTGTCGGCGACGATTGCGATAACTGCGACGACGTGGCCAATCCCGATCAGCTCGACAGCGACGAGGACGGCTTCGGTAATGCCTGCGACAACTGTCCCGTGCTGCATCACATTGGTCAGGAAGACGCCGACGCCGATGCCGTTGGTGACGCGTGCGACTCCTGCCCGGAGGTTGCCGCCCCCGGCGGCGTGGACACGTTCGGCAAGTCGCTGGGAACCATCGACTTGGACTGCGATGTTGATCTGGCAGACTTTACTACCCTGGCACTGTGCTTTACCGGCTCGACGGTAAGCGGTCCGCCCCCCGGCTGCAGCGCCGAGGAGTTCGCTCGCTGCGACATCGACGCCGACGGCGATGTGGATCTGGGCGACTTCGCTACCTTCGCGCAGAATTACAGCGGGCCGCTCGTCAGCCCGCCGAACTATGTCGGCCAGGCCTCGTGCCTGGAATGCCATCCGGACCGACACGCCTTGTGGACCGAGACCATTCACGCCTCGGCCTTCGCCACGTTGGTGGCCGATGGCGAAGGAGACAACGAACTATGTTACCCGTGCCACGCGGTGGGCTATGGCCAGCCCAGCGGCTTCGTGAACCCAACCGTGACGCCGCACCTGGCCAACGTGCAATGTGAGAACTGCCACGGGCCGGGCAGTAATCACGTGGCCGACTCTCTTGGTTCGCACCTCAACGTCGACATGTCCGGTGAGATGTGTGGCGCCTGCCACCAGTCCTGCCACGGTCTGTGCGGCGAGGATCACCATCCACAGTACGAACAGTGGTCCACGTCCATGCACGCATTCGCCCTGATGAACATCCAATGGGGGCCGGACTTTGCGGATGAGTGTCTGCAGTGCCATTCGACGGACTACCGCCTGGCACCACTCGGAGACAAGCCCACGATCGATACGGCCATATACGACGTTGAGTGCGTCGCCTGCCACAACCCGCACGGCGGTCCCAACACCGCCCAGCTTCGACAACCGGCACATCTACTCTGCGCCGACTGTCACACGACTCAGGGCGCCGTGCCCGGCGAGGGACCAGCCCAGCCCCAGACCGAGATGCTGCACAGCACCGGCGGGTTTGCCCTGGACGGGGCCATGATGAACGGCCCGTACACCGAGCACTGGTGGGGCATTCCCAACGAGTGTGCCGCCTGTCACGTCTACAAGCAGACTTATGGAGGTCCGGATCAGCCGGTGGACAGCGGCCACACCTTCGTGGCCAACACGAGGGCCTGCGACCCCTGCCACAGCGAGGCCGTGGCTACGGCCCTCGTTGCGGTGACCCGCGAGGAGATCGAGACCCGCCTGAATATGATCGCCCGCTACTTGGACCCGGGTGACCCGCTCTACGTCGACCCGGCCACTCTCTCGCCGGAAGAGCTGATTCAGCTCGAGATCGCCAGGTTCGATTACGAATTCGTCCTGACCGACAAGTCCTTCGGTTCACACAACGCCATCTATGCCCGGGCTCTCCTGGCCGAGGCGGAGGCCTTCTTCGGCATCGCCCCATGGCTGTTGCAGGCTCCGCAGAATGCTCTTGGATTCTGGGGAGACCTTCGAACTGATGGCGCCATCGGCGGAGGGGAGGTGCGTTAATGCGAATCAGTCGTCGAGATTTCCTGAAAGCGGCAGCGGCAGCCGCGGCCGCCGGCCGCATCACACCGGCGGCACTCGCCGATCTGCGCAGGGCGCTGCTCTCCAGGGACCTGCCGCGCGTCATCTGGCTGCACGGTCAGGGTTGCGACGGATGCACCATCTCCTTGTTGAACAGCATTCACTACGCCGGCATCGCTGACGTGCTGACGGGTTCGATCAGCCTGGAGTTCCACAACACGGTCATGGCCGCCGCCGGAGACCTGGCCGTCTCCGCCGCTCAGGGCGCGGCCGCCGAGCCCGGCTATGTCCTGGCGGTCGAAGGGGCCATCCCCACGGGAGCCAGCGGAAAATACTGCATGCTCTGGCCCAACATGAGCATGTATGACGGTCTGCTCGCCTATGCGCCGGACGCGAGTTTCATCCTGGCGATCGGTGCCTGTGCATCGTACGGCGGCGTGACCGCTGGCGCGCCCAATCCGACCCAGGCCCAGGGCGTCAGCGACATCCTGGGCACCGATCCGCGCCTCATCAACATCCCGGGTTGCCCGGCGCATCCCGACTGGATCGTCGGCACCATTACCTATTTGCTGACCAACGGGTACGCCCCGCCGCTGGATGCCCATCGCCGGCCGCTGGCCTACTACGGCAGGCAGATTCACCACAACTGTC
>CP070685.1:484027-492182 GCA_020352895.1 Phycisphaerales bacterium | reverse complement strand
AGCCCGAGAAAGCGTTCGATCACGACCGGCCACGTGTAGTTCGCGACGACATACTCCCGCGCACGATGCATCATCTCGGGCATCCGCGCCTCGTTCGCTTCAAACCAGCGCACCGCCTCGACGAACTCCGCCGTCGTCTCGTAGTACAGCCCACCGCCACCGCGCAGGCAATGGTCCCGGTTCACGCCGCTCCGCCCCTCCACCAAGACCGGCCGCCCCGCCAGCCACGACTCCAGCACCACGATGCTGAACGCCTCGCGCTGCGACGGCTGCACGAGCACCGAGGCGGCGGCGTGGGCATCATACTTGCTCTGGCGGTCCACGAAACCCAGGTCTACCAGCCCCTCGATTCGATGCAGCTCCGCCGGCAATGAGCCCGGCCCGATCATCACCAGCGACTGCCGCCCGCCGGCCCGCCGATACTCCAGCCAGTTCCATACCAGCCGGTACAGCCCCTTGGTTGTGTCGCGCCGCCCCACGCTCAAGAGAAACGGCCCTTCGATGCCGAACCGCTCGCGAAACCGCCGCCCGTCAGCATGCCAATCCGTGTCGATGCCCATGCCCAGCAGACGCGTCCGCGCCGCCGCCCGCTCGCCCCAGATGCGCCCCACCAGCCAATCCTCCGCCGGCGTCTGCGTCACGATGCAGCCCGCCTTCTCGGCCATCTGCCGGTAGATCTCCATGTAGGCATACGACTCATCGTGAAGTGCCGGAATGATCACGGCCCGCTCGCCGACCGCCTCCACGCCGTATACCGTCGTCGCGAACATGTATGGCATAAAAACGAATGCGTCGTAGTAGTGCGCATGGCCTCTGAGGTGCGCAAACAGCAGCGGGCAGCGCATCTGTTCATCGATATACGTCTGCTCGTCGGTCGCGCTCAGTGGAGATTCTCCCGGCCTTCCGCGCGCCTCAAACATCAGATACTTGTTGATGCGATCGAACCGCCGCCGATCCCTCCGTTCCACGCCGAATCGCCACACCGGCGCCGGCCCGCTGTCGCTCACACCGGGCGCGTGATGATTCACCGACCAGTCCGCATGGAAGTCGTGAATGCTTGTGGTCAGAACTTCGACGGCAACACCTTGCGCACGCAGGCGACGAATCAACTCACGCGTCACCGCCTCCGCTCCGCCGGGAAGATTGTCGCCAAACCACGGTGTTACAAAAGCCAGACGCATAGGCCGCATTGTACCAGTCCGTCAACACAAGGCACACGCCGGCGGGGCTGTCCCCGGCCTCGTCATATCGAGCGTTGTCCGCGAGACATTGCTTCTACTATCCCGGAGCGTACAATGTGGTTCACGTCTCTCCAGGTTTTCAAGGAGGACATGCCATGCGATCCGCATGCTCATTGTCTCCGCTCATCGCAACGTGGCTGCCGGCGGCCTTCCTCGTGACCAATCTCTTCGTTAGCGCATGCAACCGGCAGCCCACCCCGACAGAAGACGAACCGGCCGCCATCGCAGAGGAAGCTGGCACTGGCACCGAGACGCACTTGGCCAGCACCACCGCGACCGCCCCCGAAATGCTTGCCAGCGGCCTCGTCGCCCGGGATGACGATGATGACCCGCGCGCACCTGCATGCCTGCCGCACAGCGATACCGTTCCTGGGTGGGTCAAGACGCAGGCCATCCGGATCGAATCGGGCGAGAGGTACCTCCAGAATCTGCCGGATTCGTACGCCGCGTCTCACATGCGCCCCTACGGCATCATGGACGTCGCGACGTGCACATACGAGAAGCAGGCCGGTAACCGGCCATCGCGCCTCGCCGTGGAGCTGTTGCGTTGCCGTTCATCCGCCGACGCTTACGGCCTGTGCAGCACACAGCGCCTGGGGAGAGACCTCGGGCACGCCCACAGGGTTTGGGCCGACAGACAGGACGACTACTATCTTCTACATGCGTGGCGATCCGATTACTACCTACGCGCCACCGCGACTCCAGCCGACGGCGAGACGCCGCTATCCCAGGCAAGGCAATTCATGGGACGCATCCTCCTGGCCCTTCCCAAGGCAGACCCGCCGCTCCTGGTACGTACACTGCCCAGCGAGGTGCGGCAAGCCGACAGGATCTGGTTCGCCCCGACATGCCTGCCGTTGGCCGCTTCAGGGGCGCGGCTCCTGACCGCCGAGCAGGCCGTTGCCCTGGATGACATCCTCAGGATGCCTCGGGCTCGCGGTCTGGCGGCAGCCGCGTACCAGAGCGACCCTGCCGAACCGCCCAACATCGTGTGGTTGATCGAGTATCCCACACCGGGCGACGCCCGGAGTGCCTATGCACGCTACAAGAACGCGCTTGACCGACAGGCTGGAGCCGCCATGTCCACGCCGTCCGTGCCAGCCGCCGTGCTGTTGTCCCCCATTGACCGCTTCCTGGCCGGTTCCTGGTCGCCGGAAGAGGAGTCCGCTATGCACGTGCTGCCGCTAGTACGAGCGACGCTCTCCAAGCTGGCCGAACGGCCGGAGTGAGCGCACAAACTCTAGACATGCTGGGTGCTCTTGAACGCGACCCTTTGGTCAAGAAATGGATCAGTTGGAGGCAGGATTGCACGTAGCCGGCGCGTCCTCCCGGGGCTCGGCATCGACCTGCGTGAAGAACCGCCCCATCTCCTCCATGAGTTGGGCACGTGTGGCGATGCCCCGCACGATCAGGGCTTCGCCAAACTCCATGGCCTCCTGGATCTCCTGGATCTGCAGCATCGCCTCAATCTGCTCAGACGTCAGGTAGCCCAGCTCGATGGCCACCTCGCCGAAGCGCTTCTCGCCGGTCAACTGCGAAAGAACGTGGTCCAACTGCGTCATATCGATCAATCGGTGAGACATGGCAATCGCGCCGATCAATTCGTGAAAAGAGCCACTCTCAACGGCCAGGCTGATGGCCGTATCACTGTCGAGATAGCCGCGCGACACCATGTACTGTGCGAATCGAACACGCATGCGAATGCCCCTAAGATGCGATTGACTGGACGGCTCCCATCAAGCCCACGGCAGGCGATCCGGGCCGCATGGCGGCCCGATGGTGCTATCGGAATTCCCTTCCCCGCTCTTGACCCTCGGGCCCGGCCTTGCGGCCTCACTGGAGACGCCCCGCCACCATGCCCTATAATGAACACCGCAGGGCCTCCTGTTGGCGGCACCTGCCGACGCCCGCATCAATACAGTCTGAGACCGTCCGGACCTCGCCCGGCCCGCCCCCGCGATGTCCGCAACAGCCGTGTACCCCGTTCGCTTCGGGAGCAAACTCATGGATACCGTCGACGGAGCCAACGTCCCCTCCAAGATCCTGGTGGTAGACGACAACGATCAGAACCGCGAACTACTGGAAGCCTATGTCCAGGATCTGCCTCAGACCACGATCGTCTCGGCGGTCGACGGCTCCGACGCTCTGGAAGCCGTGGCCCGCGAGCGCCCCGACCTAATCCTCCTGGACATCATGATGCCCAAGATGTCCGGCTTTGAGGTGTGCCGCCGGCTCAAGTCAGACCCCGCCACGAAGGACATCCCCATCGTCATGGTGACTGCGCTCAATGAGATTGCCGACCACGAGAAAGGCATCGAGTGCGGCTGTGACGATTTCCTTAGCAAGCCGGTCAACCGCATGGAGCTGGTCAAACGCATCCAGAGCTTACTGCGCATCCGGCACCTGAAGACCCAACTCGACCGCACCATGGCTCTAATCAAGACTGTGCCCGGAGCACAGTCTTCCGAAGGATAGAACGACTTCCCATCGGCGCCGCCGCAAAGGATCCGAAAATGAGCGAACCCATCCCCGATTATTTCGATCTGCCCCTCAGGCAGTTCGTGGAGGATAGCGCGGCCGGGAAACCCACGCCCGGTGGCGGAAGCGTCACCTCGATGTCCGCCGTGCTGGGAGTGAGCCTGGCCCGCATGGCGGCCGCGTACACGCTCGGCAACGCCAAGCTCGCCGACGTACATGACCGGGTGCGCGAGCTGGACTCCCGCCTAGCCGAGGCCGACGGGCTTTTCCGTCGCATGGTCGTTGAAGACATGGAAGCCTACCTGGCGTACGTCGAGGCGCGCAAGACCGTCGACACGCCGGAGTTTCGCGAGCAGCGCAGGCAGGCCACCTTGGCCGTAGTGGCCGTGCCCACCGAGATCACCGCCCTGGCCTCGGCGACGCTGAAGGCGTGCGACGAACTCAAGGACGTGGCCAGCAGCTACCTGCTTTCCGATCTGCTGGCTGCCGCCCACCTGCTGCACGGGGCCTGCCAAGCCGCAGCCGTCAATGCTCGTCTCAACCTCAAGAACCTCACCGATGACCGCCTACTCAACACGTATCGAGCCCAGATTACCGGCGCCCTGTCCCACGCCGAACTGCACCTGGCCTCGATTCGCGCGGCCATCAATGAGAAGCTCGCCCTGCCCTCCTAAGGCTGATCCACCGGCTAAAGCTGTGCGCGGCCGAGGGTCGATGTATCCCCCATGGCTGACGAACCGAACGACCCGGCCGAGGCCGATTGCCCTGCCCGCAAGCGCGCTTCGCCGGCCGGCCGCAAATGGCTCGGCGTGCTGTTCGAATGCTGTGACGTTTACTACCGCATCTATCGCAACGCCGCCGGCACCGCGTATGAAGGCAAGTGCCCTCGCTGCGGCCTGCCGCTCCGCATTCCCATCAGCCCGGACGGCACCGACGCCCGCTTCTTCCGCGCCAGCTAGCCATCGCCCGGCTGCGAGGCCCCCGCCGTCTCCTCACCATCCCCTCTCCGAGATGCCGTAGAACGCCCAGAGAACAAACGGGCGCCGCAACCGATGATTCGGCGCGGCGCCCGCAAAGCTTGCACTGAATTCTGCCTGGTAGCCTACTCGATCACCTCTCTCGGCTCGGATTTGTGCACCTGCTCGTGCTGCTGAACCGTCTCGGTCTCGTTCTCCTCGCAGCCGACGATGGCCGAACTGAGGAAGAACGCGACCGACAGAGTCATGACCGCTGTGATGATCCGACGAATCATTCCAGTGACCTCCTTGCTGAAGCTGCCCGTGACGCAGCGGGGAGCCGGACCGGCGGTCCCTAACCCCGCCGCAACTCCATGCGGATACTTACGATCTCCCAGAGACGCTGTAGAGGAATCTCCACCGTCACCGTGGCCGTATCCTCTTCGTCATACTCCGTGCTGACAACCGAGGCACCCTGGATGAATGTATCCAGGTCCGTACGAATCTCGTCATGCTGAGCAACGAAATCCCTGACCGTCGTGTCTGAGGTGATGAAGAAGCCGTTCAGCTCTTCGGCCAGCTTCCGCTTGGCGTCCAACTCGGCGGCCCGGGCGGCCATCAGCCGGCCCTGGGCCGTCCCCTGCATGTCGGCCGGCGGAACGCCGTTACCCACGGCTTGGACTCGCTCGGTCACCCAGTCAGGTAGGTCCGGTGCGGGCGGCACGGGAGGCGGCTGCTTGATGTACTGCGCCGGAGGTACGCCGTTGCCGGTCTCCTTGATGACCTTCGTCTCGACCCTTTGCGTCATCTGCTCGAAGTCCGTGGCCCTGATCCGATCGCCCTTGTAGTGCCGCGTGTGCAACTCCTTCAGCGTGCTGATCACCTGCTCCAGAGTCACCTCACACTCGACGCTGCAGATCTGGTCGGGCTCATACCGCGGCTCACCTTTTCGCACGCCACGGATGAACGTGTTCAGCTCAGTGTTGATCCGGTCATCCTCGGCCACAAAATCGCGCACAAACGTGGTCGATGTGATTTGCAGACCCTTGATCCGCTCTGCCAGCTTCCGCATGGCGTCCACCTCGGCGGCCCGCCGGGCCATCAGACGACCTTGCGGCATGACGTTCTCCCAGCCGAACGGGACTGCGCGGGTCGCCGGGGCCCCGAAATCGCCGTAGCTGTCCGCGTCGTCGATCTCGATCTCATCGCTGGGTGGTGCGCCGCTCCCGGTCACCTTGATGACTTGCCGCTCATTCCGCTGTGTCATCTGCTCAAAATCGGTGGCTTTGATCCGGTCGCCCTTGTAGTGCCGCGTGTGCAGCTCCTTCAACGTGGTCACCACCCACTCCATGGTGACCTCCATGTCCAGATCGCACACGCCGTCCGAGTAGTACCGGGGCGGACCTGCCTCCCGTGCTCCGCGCAGGAAGGCTCGCAGCTCCGTCTCGATCCGGTCGTCCTCGGCCACGAAGTCCTTGACGTACGTGCTCGAGGTGATGCGCAAGCCCTTGATCTGCTCAGCCAGCTTGCGCATCGCGTCCACCCGCGCCGCCCGCTGTGCCAGCAGCTTCTTCTGCGCGTCGGTCAACTCGCGGCTCTGCCCATAGGCTTCCATCGCAGCCGCGCCGACCACAACGCCCATCCCCAGCAGCAACATCCTTCTCAAAACGTGTCGCATGGCGACTCCTCCAAAATGCAAGCCATGATCCCGGCCTGGTCCGCTTCTCCTTTCGACGAGCCTCCGCCGAATGGCCTCTGCCTCTGGCCCGCCGAAGTTACACGTCATTGTCCGCGCCCGTCCCTAAGCCCGCGCCTTGTGCGCCTTCACGCGATCCCGAGCCTCTGTGTACGCCGGATCCTGTTCGATCACGCACGCCTTCTTGTAGTACTCGAGAGCTTGATCGTACTTGCCCAGCTTCTCGCTGACCACACCGGCCGCAAACGCCGCCTTGTCGTCCTCGGGATTCTCCAGCAACGCCGCGTCGAACTGCGACAACGCCCCCTCGTAGTCCTCGCCGCGAATCAGCTTGACGCCCATGGCACAGGCCTTATTGCTGCTGGACTCCAGCTCGATCTTGAAATCGTACTCCAGAGGAATCAGGTGACTGAGAAACTCCACAATCGCATCCTCGACGCACATGGCGATGATCTCGTCGCGCGGCTCGAGATTGGCCTCCGTTTGGCCGCTGCCGAAGAAGAACCCGGGCTTCTTGGCTTCGGATTGCATGAACGGCTTGTCCGGTGCCCACGTGAACCAGTCCTTGCCCGTTCCGGCGTCCACCAGCCGGAAGCTAGGAGTCACGGTGATCGTCCGTCGGACCGCCGAACTCTCCTCCGTGTCCATCGAACCGCCGCCGCCATACGCCCAGCCCCATATGCTGCTGGCCTTCATCGACCGGCCCTTGCCCTCCTGCTTGTCGATCTTAACGATGACGCGACCTCTGATCAGACCCTGTACGCCTAACAGCTTGGAGGCTTCGGCTAATTCGGCTCCCTCGGCCATCCCGGACAACGCCAGGTCCTTCTCCTTCATCACTTCCTTGGTGCTGGCCCGGTCGGCCACGGTCAGCCCGAGACCATGCTTCTCGTTAGCCACGGTCAGGCGGCGATGCATCATCTCCGCCACGATCTCCTGCCACTTGTTCTCATCGAATTCGCTGCCGGCCGTGCCCTCGCTCTGGGCCTCCAACTGCATGACCGCAACGGATCTCATCCCCGGCGGCATGCCCCTGTCAGGCTGAAAGTTGTACTCAATCGCCAACGTAGCCTTCTCCTTGGGACCACACCCCGTGACCAATGCCATGGAACACAAGGCCAGCAATACGACCGCTGTCGCGCGTGACGTCCTCATTGAAAACCTCCTGTATAACCTGAGCGAGCCGCGCCATTCCGAGCGGGCTGCAATCTCTGACAACACATGTGGGAAATGGGATGATCCCAGCCTGTCTTCGCCCGGCCGCCCACCTGGGCGGCTCATAGTGCCGGGACAGTACGCTTGCCGGGCGGCTGGGTCAAGCCCCGGAGCATCAGATTCGTGCCGCGAGCGACCGAAGGCCGGATTTGATCCTCCCATCTCCGACTTCTACAATCGCCTGTCGCGACGGAGCTACCGGAAACAAGCCGCATGAGCGAACTGAACCAGCGTAGGCCGACCCGCAGGGTCATGGTCGGCACCGTCCCCCTCGGAGGGGGTGCCCCGGTGGCCATCCAGTCCATGACCAACACCTACACGCATGACGTGGATGCCACTGTCGCCCAAATCCTTGGGCTTGCCCGCGCCGGGGCCGACTTGGTTCGCGTGGCCGTGCCCCACCGCAAGGATACCGAAGCCCTGCCGGACATCCTCTCCGCCTCGCCCGTCCCCATCATCGCCGACGTTCACTTCCACTTCGAGCGGGCCCTCGAGGCCGTCGATGCCGGTGTGCACAAAATCCGGCTGAACCCCGGCAACATCAACGACCGCGAGCAGGTCATCCGCGT
>CP070685.1:475536-483927 GCA_020352895.1 Phycisphaerales bacterium | reverse complement strand
GCGGTCGTTTCCTGTGCTCCCGATCCGGGGTGGGTGTTGTCACTCGCCACCGCCAGCTTGTAACCGTCCGGATCGAAGACGAACAACTGCATTCGCCCGTCGGTGAGGCGCGGTTTCGTCACCCTGCATCCGTAGGACTCCGCCTTCTGGTAGACAGCCTCGACATCGTGTGGCGAGCGGACCTCAAGGCTGAAATGGTCCAGGCCGATGAGGTGATCGCCGGGGGGCAGTCCTTCCAGCAGCGTGAGCCTGCAGGCGTCTCGCCCGCAACTGTTTCGAGACACACACATGAGGGTGTTTCCGGATGGGCCGGGCACTTCCTCCAGCCCGAGAACGGTCCGGTAAAAATCGGCGCTGCGTCGAGCATCACGAACGCGCAGACAGATCTGAATGATGGCCGAGATCGGTGCAGGATCACCCATAGCCGCTCTCACGAATCGACAGGTACATAGCCAGTATGCCTTCGTACTCTGAAGCACCCGTTAAATAGACATGAAATCGCTTTCACCGGCCGGCACGGAAGTGCGAACCTGCCGAAGGCGCTCCAGGAAGCCGGCCGGTGAGGCCGCGGGTGCCCCTCCAGGGTGGTCAATCAGGGAGGCGAAGGGGGAGCTGAAGCGTGAATTCACATCCGCCGTCAGGGCGGTTGGCCACGTGGATGGACCCGCCATGAAGGGAGACGACGCCCTTGGCAATGGCCAGTCCGAGACCGGCGCCCTCGGAAGTCTCGCCGCCGCGGGGGGCTTGAAAGAACCGCTCGAAGACCTGTTCCATTTGGGCGGGGGGAATCCCCGGGCCGCGATCACGGATCGCCACGCATGCCCGGTGCTTGTCCTGGTCCGTTTTCACCTCGATCTCGATCGCTTCCTCCACAGGGGAGTGACGAATGGCATTGCGGATGAGGTTGTCCAGCACGGCGCGAAGGAGGGTGGGATCGCCGGAGACGACGGGCTCCGGGGCTTCATCCGCCAGGGGAGCGAGGCGCGGGACCAGTCGCACCTCGCGATGGGAGGCCAGCGGCTCGCACTGTTGCGTGGCCTCAGTTACCAGTTCGTTGAGGTTAACCGGCAGGGCTTTGGCCAGCGGGAAACCGGCGTCGGCCCGGGCGAGAGTCAGCAGGCTATCAATGAGACGAGAGACCTGCCGCAACTGATCCTGCAGGTCGGCCACGAATCGGTCATACTCTTCCGGGGTACGCTCTTTTTGGCGGAGCAACTGCGCTCCGGTCAGGACGACGGCCAGCGGCGTCTTCAACTCATGCGAAGCGTCGGCGATGAACCTTTCCTGAGCGAGGAAGGCTTTCTGGAGGCGGTCCAGCATCTGATTGACGGTGGTGGTCATCTCGACGACTTCATCACGTCCCGGGGGGACTGGAATACGGCGGTCGAGACGGGCGGCGGTGAGCTCCCGGGTCTCTCGGGCGATCCGACGGATGGGAGCGAGGGACCGTCTGGCCATCCACCATGAGGCCCCACCGACCAGGCCAAGGCCCGCCGGGATCACAATCATGAACAGCCGCCGTAACTGATGGATGGCCTGTTCGACGCGATCGAGGCGATGAGCGACCTGCAGGAAGAACGGCGGCGTGTCGAGTTCCTCCTGATACAGGGTGATGAGCTGCAGCCTGCCCGCTGAGCCGAGAATCGGGCGAGCCGCTTTTTCCGCGAGGGTCTCCAGCAGGGGGCCTTCGCCGAAACGGATGGAACGCGCCTGGGCGCTAAAGGGCAAATCGTTGGATAGCAGGTTTGCGGATCGTTCCAGGGATCGGCCGTCGACATCCCGGAGCTGGAAGTAGTATCCGGGAAAGCGAAACGGGTTGAGTCGGGTCCGCGGCTGGGGTCTTGGCTCGGTCAGGAGCCAATCACGCGCGTCGTGGCCGATCACGTCGATCATGCTTTCCGCCTTATCGGTCAGCCGTTCGTCGAAGTCCTCGCGCAACTGCCGCTCCCGAACAGCCATGACGAGAACAGACAGGGCGGTGAAGATGACGCCAAACACAAGGAGATTCAGGAGGGCGAGTTTGAGTCGAAGGGTGCGAAACCTGGGCAGCATGGGGAGGGCTCCGCTGCTCGGAGCCGCGCGTGCGGCGCCGGGGTCAGCCGGACCGGTTCGCAGTATGGGATCAACGGTCACGGGAAGTCTACAGGCGTGTGTGACGGAGCGTCCAGACAGGCGTCAGGGGCGAAGCCATTGGTGCCGGCAGCAGGCCGGCCAAGGCTCCCCTTTCGGTGCTGCCAGACATTGGGGGGTATCAAGAGAGCGCATGGCTGCGGCCTGCCGGGCGGCGTGTCCGCGGGGACCGCCAGGGGCTCAAGAGGCCCGAGGGAGGCTTTGGTCGACCACCCGCTGACAATCCGTGCATCGGACGGCGGTCGGCAGGAACTCGAGGCGAGCGCGAGGGATGGACCGTCCGCAATCGATGCAGACGCCGTATTCCCCGCTGGAGATTCGCTCCAGTGCTCGGTCGATGGCCCGAAGATCATCAAGCAGGTGCCGCACTGCGCCTGCGGCAGTCGCCTGGCACAGTTCCTGGGAGTCGTCCAGGTCACCCGGCTCGGTGCCGCCGACGCGCATGCAATCCCGATAGTGCCGGATGTCGGACAATAACTGCCGCCGGAGCAGTTCCAGACGATTGGTCAAGGCACTGCGGTCATGCTGGCGTTGTCCGGTCATGCGCTTGTGCTGCCTGGTCAAGGCTCGGCTCCCTGGAGTGGGGCTGCGGCCAAGGGAAGGAGTAGGGGGCGCATAGGCCCCCTACAGGCCAGTCAGACCTCCCCGTCAAGCTCTCCTTCTGGCGGGACCCTTACGAATCCCAATCCTGGTCCTCTTGTTGCTCGTCCTCTGTCCAGCCTTCATCATCATCCGGCTGGACATCCTCCTCCGAGGTCGAAACGGGTGTCACCGAGAGGAGATCGATGTATCTGAGGTTGTTCTTCTCATAGAGTCTTCCGCGCATGTCGACTTCCAGGAAGGCGTGTGGGGCGATGGCTTGTGCCGGTCCGCGGTGGCCCTTGCCGATCATCACGAGCCCATCTGGCGTCTCCAATGCGGCCGGCACACCGGCGCGAATGCATTCGCGCGTGCATCGTGCCTTGTCGGCGCTGGGGAACTGCCCGCTCATGTAACATTGCAGGTCCACGATCTTGCCGCGCAGGGTCATTTCCTTGCCTTGCACTGCGTCCTGGTGGCGTTCCTGGGCCTGGAGAGTAGCGAGGCATGCCAGTGCGGCGAGTAAAGCAACGGAACCAACAACAACGAACCTCTTGCGAAACATGGATGACACTCCTTGATCATGTTTGGGGGCGTCAGCCGATCGCCGGCCCGCTCGTGCCCACGATGGCACTGTATTCTTTCATGCGGCGACGGCTGCGCCCCCCGGGGTTGCTCATCTAGGGCGCCCCGCCCCGGCTCCTTGATCCACAAGGCACTCACGAGAGCTAGTCTCGATGATCCGCCGGTACCGTCACGCACGGCACCTATCGCCGCCGGCGAAAGTCAAAGCCTTTCGCTGACCTCCGTTTCTCGGCGGAGCCGGGACGGCCGTGTTCAACTCCCTCCCCCGGGGCATTCGCGCCTGTCTCAGGCCGAACGTCGCCCGGCCAGCTCGGGCCGAACCTTGTCGTGATTGTGCCGGGGTCGGCTGAAAGCGGGCTGAAATCCGGGTTAAATGGCTTTCACTCACGGACCGATTCGCCGCAGGGGGAATGGCTGACAGCGGCGTGGGACCCGGTGCCGATGAACAAGCAGCGTGCGGTGTGGCGGCGGGGTCCTACTGGTCGGGCGGCTCCGCGCTGAGCATGTAGCCTGAACCTATGACGGTATGGATGAGTCGCTTGTCGTAGTCTCGGTCGATGCGCCGCCGGAGCATGGAAACGTACACATCGATGACGTTGCTGTCGGGCTCGAAGTTCATGTCCCAGACGTGCTCTCCGATGCCCGTGCGGGTCAGGACCCGGTTGGGGTTCCGCAGGAAGTACTCCAGCAGGGCGAATTCCTTGGCGGAGAGCTTGACCTTGTCTCCGTCGCGGGTGACGCTGCGTTTGAGCAGGTCCATCTCGATGCCCTCAAAGCGCAGGACGGAGGATTCACGGGCCTGCCCGCGCCGCATCAAGGCCCGGATGCGGGCGGTGAGCTCGTCGAACTCGAACGGCTTGGTCAGGTAGTCGTCGGCTCCGGCCGCCAGGCCGGTGATTTTGTCCTGGGTGGCTGACAGGGCCGTCAGCATCAGGACAGGCGTGGCCACGCCGCGGCGGCGGAGGTTTCGACAGACCGTCACGCCGTCCTGATCGGGCAACATGAGATCGAGGACGATGACGTCATACTCCACCGCTGCCGCCGCATGCTCGCCCTCGTGCCCGGTGGCCGCCGTGTCCACGGCATAGCCCAACTCGGTCAGCCCCTTGGCGAGCATGGCCGCCATCTTCGGGTTGTCCTCGATGACCAGCAGACGCAAAGGAGAGGCCTCATTCGCCGCAACGGCAGTCGTGATGCTATGAATCCATCTCACGTGTGTCCAGACGGCGCCCACCGGTCAGTGAGGTATCGGGCGTGATCTCCCCCGGTGACCCTCCGAGCGGGTGAGCCCCGGCCGAGCCAGTCGGACCAACACTTGGGCTGGGCGCGGGCGGAGGCCGCCTGGTCGCGCCGGTCTTGGCCAGCGGGCGGGGCCGCGTTTGCGTCTCAGCGGCTCGAGGGATCCTGTCGTCTGAGGGCGAGTCAGCGTCGGGACGGCTTGGCTCATACGTGGGTTACCGGAGGGAAGCGATGCCGGTCCGGGACCAGGGCCTGACAGCACGGGAGTTGCGTCTCGACTTCAGCGCTGCCACCGAACGATGTTCTGGCGAGTCCTGCGGAGGCGTGGGCCGTTCCTCGTCGTCGTCTTCCTCGATCTGAGGCCTCAGCCAGTCGAGGATCAGCTCATCCACGGTCTCGTCGGACTCGGGCCTGGCTATGCAGGTGCCGTTTCGGCGGAGCAGGACGATGAATCGTGTGCGGCAGTAGGGACAGCGGAGGCGACCGGAAGAGTCGCCGGACCATCGCATAGCCTTGTGGCATCCGGGACACTCCAGATGGCGGCACAGCGTTCCAGGATCAATGAGATGGCCCATGACTGAATCCTATGCCAGAAGCCGGGCATGGGGCCGCGGCGCTCATCGCAGGCAGGAACACACCCGGCAGCGAAGGCCATTGTCGCAACATGAAGCGGGGCTCCCGCTGAAGAGGGTTGGCCTGCCCTAGCGTGGATGTCCCGGACATCCTGCTCAGTGAGCAGCGTATGGCTCACATGCTTGAGCCCGGCGAGTCCGGTCGTCCGGGGAAGGCCCTCCGCCGAGACGACGCCTACATTCCTCGCGCTCAGATGCCGGGGCACCTACGCACGCGCAGGCCTGCCCGCTGCGGGGCTTCGTGCCTCCGATCGCGTGCGTTCGCAGCAAGCATGCCCGGCGGGCATGAAGCGGCCGTGAAGACGGCATGAAATCGACCTCATATGTGCTACAATCCCAGGCGCTTCCTGCGGCCGACGCAGCCCGGTTGGGAACTGAATGAGAGGTTTTTCACGTCGATTTCACCGGGTGTTTAAACGCTGGTGCTAAGCAAACGCGGAATCCGCGGGAGAAGCGCTGAAGGAAAGCACGAACATGAGTCAAGCACAAACTCCGATGCCGGCGGACAGCCTGTTGGACGGTGCCACTCCGGACCACGAGCGATTCCGAGATGTCGTCGTAGATCAGCGAGCCGTGGCCGCGGACCCGAACCGGCCCCTGGAAGAGCGGCTCGAGGCCTTCGAGGACGTGATTGATTCCGAGGTGGGTGACACGGCTTTCTCGCGGGCGCGTAATGTGGAGCGCGAGGTAGGGTGTCGCCAGATCTTTCTGAAATTCGAAGGAGGCAATCCGACCGGCACACAGAAGGATCGCATTGCGTTTGCCCAAGTGATGGACGCTCTGCGCCGCGGGTTCGACGCCATCACTATGGCTACGTGCGGCAACTATGGAGCGGCGATCTCGACGGCCGCGTCCATCGCCGGACTGCGGTGTTTGATCTACATCCCGCAGGCTTACCAGAGCAAGCGTTTGGTTGAGATGGAGCAACCGGGTGTAGAGATCACGCGTGTGCCTGGCGACTACGAGCACGCGGTGGAGGTCTCCCGCGAGAGGGCGACTAGCGAAGAGATCTATGACGCCAACCCCGGCGGCGCCAACACAGCCCTGCAACTCCACGCCTACGGCGAGATCGCCACGGAGATCTATGACGAACTGCGCGACGCTCCGGCCGCGGTAGCGGTGCCGGTGTCGAACGGAACGACGCTGGCGGGCATCTACAAGGGATTCCTGAGCCTCTATCGCAGGGGCAAGACTTCACGGATGCCGCGTTTCATCGCCGGCTCGACCTATGGCAAGAACCCGATTGTGCACACCCTGCTGAAGAACATGCCGAGCTGTGGCGATCTGGCCCCGGAGCGCATCCGGGAGTCGAAGGTAAACGAGCCTCTGATCAACTGGCACGCCATCGACGGGGATAACGCGGTCGAGGCAGTCCGGGCCACGAAAGGCCACGCGGCCTATGCCACCGACAGGAGCATGCTTACGTACGCGAAGCTGCTGCGCGAAAGGGAAGGGCTGAGTGTCCTTCCGGCATCGACGGCCGGGCTCATCGCCCTGCTGGACCTTCATCAGAGACAGGCGCTGCCCAACGACCGCTATGTGGCGGTCCTGACGGGGAAACGAACATGATCACGATGCCGGAGGGCAGCGCCATCGTGTATTGCGAGAAGGCCTTCGGGACACCCAACGGCAAGACGGCCCACGGGTTGGTGCGCCGCACCGACCGGTACCGGGTTCTGTCCGTGGTGGACTCGCGGCGCGCGGGAGCCGATGCCGGGGTAGTCCTGGACGACCGGGCGAACGGGGTACGCGTAATGGTCGACGTGCCTTCGGCCGTTCAGGCCGCCGCGGCGAGCGGGACGCCCGCCACGCACCTGGTCGTGGGGCTCGCGCCGGACGGGGGACGGCTACCGCCGACGGCGCGTGAGGACGTGATGGAGGCGATTCGCCGGGGGCTGAACGTCGACTGTGGCCTGCACGATTTCCTCAGCGAGGACCCGAAGTTGATCGGGCTCGCCGAGAAGGCCGGTGTGCGTATTCGGGACGTGCGCAGGCCACCGCCGCGCAGTGAATTGCACTTCTTCTCCGGCAAGATCGAACAGGTGGACAGCCTGACGGTGGCCGTGCTGGGGACCGACTCTGCGATCGGCAAGCGGACGACCGCGCTGCTTCTGGTGGAAGGGCTTCGCCAACTCGGCCGCACGGCCGAGATGATCGGCACCGGCCAGACCGCATGGATGCAGGGAGTGCGCTACGGCATCATCCTAGACGCGCTGGTGAACGACTTCGTAGCCGGCGAGATCGAGCACGCCGTCTGGAGCGCGTGGCACGAGGTGCATCCGGAAGTGATCGTGATCGAGGGGCAGGGAAGCCTGCTGAACCCGGCGTATCCCGGCGGTTTCGAGATTCTTGCCGCGGGGCGCCCGGATGTCGTGGTGTTGCAGCACGCCCCGGCCCGCAAGGAATACGACGGATTTCCGGGGTACCCGATGCATCCGCTGGACAAGCAGATTCAGGCGGTGGAGCTGATCTCGGGCAAGCCCGTGGTCGCCATCACGCTCAACCACGAATCGCTGACCCACGCGCAGCTTGTGGAGGCCAAGGCTGAAATCCGGCGGACGACAGGACGGCCGGCGTTCGACGTGCTCCGTGACGGGCCGGCTGATGTGGCCGCGGTGGTCGCCGGGTACCTGTCCAGAAAGGCGGTGCGCGCATGAGCCGAGAACCTGTCTCCGATGCGGGCAGTGAACAGACGAAAGGAACTCAGGCCGGAGATCCGACCCTACGACGGTTGCTAGTCATCCGGCGTCTGACGGTGGGGCCGGTGCGGATCGAGCCGCGCCGGGTGGTAGCGCCGTATGCAGTAGAGCAGGCCGGCGGCACGGATACATTCGAGTTGATCTATCGGTACGAAGAGGACGTGTTTCGACCGGACGACCCCGCCGACCTGAATCTCGCCTCGATGATTGCAGCCCAAGTGGCCTTGAACTACGGGCTGTTCTGCGAGGAGATCCTGTTTCGGGGCGCGTTCGACAAGCCCGATCGCCGGTTTCTGGGGGACATGGCCGAGAACACCGCCCGCGAAATCTATGTCAAGAAATTCCTGGAGCCGAATCCGTTTCTGGTGGGCGCGGCCGTGGGTCTGCCCGCGGTCAAGCTGCCCCGCTACTGTGCGGCGAAGCTGGAGTTCGAGGGCCCCGAGAATCCTGAAGCGGGGTTTCCTTCGAGCCAGCGGGCGCACGCCCCGTGGCCGCGAGGCGGAGACCGCTATCTGATCCTCTCCAGC
>CP070685.1:466828-475436 GCA_020352895.1 Phycisphaerales bacterium | reverse complement strand
CGGGCACGTACCGTCGTCGTTGCAGGCCAGTTGGTTGGCCGTACTGCCGGGGCAGCGCTCGTGGATGCTGAGGACCGTGTCGAAGCCCGACCCGCACAGTGAGACCGTGAGGTCTCCGTCGGCCTGCGGGGCGTAGCGATACCAGACGTCCGGGCTGGTCTCGCCCTCGGGATCGCAGGAGACCGAGCCGTCGGTGGTGGCGTCGTCGGTGGAGCCGACGTATGGGCTGGGTCCGGGACAGACGTACCAGGACTTGAAGCAGACGTCGGCCGCCATGGTGTCCGACAGATTCCAGTCGCAGATGTCCGGCGCATCGTTGAAGTTGCAGTCGGTGGAGGTGCCGTAGATGATGTCGCACTCGTCGGCCACCCCGTTGGAGTTGCAATCCGGCTCACACTCGTCCGGGACCTGGTTGAAGTTGCAGTCCGTCTCCAACTGGCAGACGTCCGGGATGCCGTCACCGTGGCAGTCTGTACCGTCGTAGGTGAGCAGGACGTCGTCGATGAGCCAGCCGAGGCCGTCGTTGTTGAACCCGTCCTGTGAGTGGAAGTTGAAACGGATGGTAATGATCTGCCCGATGTAGGCGCTGAGGTCCACGCTGCGGGTCTGCCAGTCGGTCTGGTCGCCGGCCAGGCTGACGTCATCGGCCTCATAGAAGCCATTGATCTCGACCCAGGCCGCGTCGAAGCCGCCGGGCGCATCGCCGTTCTCGCCCTGGTAGGCGGAGGCGTAGGTCAGCATGGCCCGCTTGGCGGTAGGCGGAATGAACACGCTCGGGGCGGTCAGCGAGCCGGCAACGATACCGCCGTCGAAGGTGCAGCTTTGGTCCAGGCCGAAGTAGGCCCAGCGGGTTCCGGCCGGGGTGCCGCCGGGCGGGCACTGATCGGTCGTGTGCCACAGCGAGGTTGCCCCGAAGTAGTCCGAGACGGTCCAGCCTGCGGGCCAGCCCGTCTCGGACTCGAAGCTGGTTTGCAGCAAGGTGCCGCCCGCGGTTTCGCACTCATCGAGGATGGCGTTGAGGTTGCAGTCCGGGGCACCGGCCAGCAGGTCGCAGGCATCGGCCAGGCCGTTGCCGTTGCAGTCGGTTTGGCACTCATCGGGCACGTCGTTTAGATCACAGTCGGTGCTGGAACCGGCGTCGATCTCACATTCGTCCGGGATGCCGTTGGTGTTGCAATCGTCGCTGGTCGGGCCGGCGATGTCGCAGATATCCGAAATGAGGTTGCCATTGCAGTCCTCGTCGGACTCGCAGTCGTCGGGGATGTCGTTGTTGTTGCAGTCGGTGCTGGTCGGGCCGCTGATGTCGCAGGGGTCGGCCACGCCGTTGCCGTTGCAGTCGGGCTGGCACTCGTCGGGGACATCGTTGTTGTCGCAGTCGGTGCTCGTGCCGCCGGTCACGTCGCACTCGTCGGGCACCCAATTGCCGTTGCAGTCCTCGCTCAGGCGGTTGGCGATATCGCAGATATCCTGGCTGCCGTTGTTGTTGCAGTCCACGTCCGGATCGCACTCATCCGGGACTTCGTTCTCGTTGCAGTCCTCGCTGCTGCCGTAAAAGACGTCGCAGCTATCGGCCACTCCGCTGCTGTTGCAGTCGCCGGCCGCCAGCTCACACTCATCGGGGATGCCGTTGGAGGAGCAGTCCTCGCTGCTCTCAAAGAAGATGTCGCAACTGTCAGGAATTCCGTTGGGCTGGCAGTCGGGATCACATTCGTCGGGGACTCCGTCGCCGCTGCAGTCGTTGCTGGTGGGGCCGGTGATGTCGCAGGAATCGGGGACGCCGTTGGGCTGGCAGTCCGAACTGGTCCCGGCGTCGATGTCGCATTCGTCGGGGATGTCGTTGGCGTTGCAGTCCAGGCTGGTGCCCGAGAGGATGTCGCAACTGTCGGCGACGGTGTTGCCGTTGCAGTCGGGCTCGCACTCGTCGGGGATGCCGTTGCTCGTGCAGTCCAGGCTGGTTCCTGAGGAGATGTCGCACTCGTCGGGCACCTGGTTGTCGTTGCAATCGCTGCTGGTGCCGGCGGCGATGTCGCAGATGTCCTGCACGCCGTTGGGCTGGCAGTCTTCCTGGGGCTCGCAGGTGTCGGGCTTGTCATTCAGATTACAGTCGTTCAGGGTGCCGCAGCCTGCGACGTCGCACGGTCCGCCGATCTCGCCGCAGGCCAGTTCGCACACATCATCGATGTCGTTCGGGTCATCCGCATTGCAGTTGGCGGCGTGCTCGTAAGCGCCCATGTCCACGATGGGGCCGGTTCCCACGCCCGTGTCGGCCACGTCCGGGTGGTTGATGAAGCGGTATCGGCCAGCCAGGTCGGCCGTAACCGTGGGATGGACCTGCGCGTTGAAGCCGGCGTCGATGCAAGGCGAGCTGCCCGGCACCGTGTCAGGCGGGTCGTTACCGTCCAGCTCGAAATCGTTCCCGGTCGGGTTTACGAACATCGGATTGTCGTCGATGTTGCCGGTACCGACGAATACGGAGCCGTCGTTGGGGTCGGCGTCCTGGATGCAACTGTAGGTTACCTGCGGGTCTTCCTCCGAAGGCGTGATCTGCGCGCCGGTGATGTCCGTCGTCCCATCCGTGTTGCCCCATAGGATGCAGTTGGCCAGAGTCGGTCTGGCATAGGTGGTGTTGGCGATGCCTCCGCCCACACCCACGGCGTTGTTTCCGCTGATGGTGCAACTGGTAAGTCTGGGCCTGGAGTCCCGATTGTAGACGGCCCCACCGTTGAGAGAGGCCGCATTCTTGTTGAACAGGCAGTTGTGTACCTCGGCATTGCTGCTCGCCCGGTTGTACAGGGCGCCACCGTTGCCGGGGGTGGTGTTCCAGTAAAAGATGCATCGCGTCAGGAGGGGGAGGCTTGCTCCGATGTTGTACATGGCCCCGCCGTCCTGGGCGGCGGTGTTGACGTTGAATGCGCAGCGGATCAAGGTGGGCGCGGCACCGTCGCAGTACATGGCGCCGCCGCGACCCAGCGCGCCACTCGCCTGGTTTCCGGTGAACGAGCATCCCGTGAACTGCGGTCCGGCGTCGAACAGGTAGACCGCCCCGCCTCGCGTCGGGCAGGAGTTGCTATCGAAGGTGCAATCGGTGATGGAGGGGGCGCTGCCCGTGCCGCAAAACAGGGCACCGCCCTCCGAGCTTGCGGTATTCAGGACGAAGTCGGTACGCTCCAGGACCGGGCTGGACTGAGTGACGTACATGCCGCCGCCGTCGGAGGCTTCGTTGTCCTCAAAGTCGCTGTCGGTGATCTGGGGATCGCTCCCCCCGGTGCTGTACATGCCGCCGCCGTTACCCACCGCGGTGTTGGCGGTGAATATGCAGGTGGCCAGCACGGGAGTGCTGCCGTCGGCGTTGTACATGCCCCCGCCGTGACTCTCGGCCGCGTTCCCGTTGAAGCCGCAGTTGGTGAGCCCTGGAGTGCTGGTGCCGGTGACGTACATGCCGGCGCCATACCGCCGGGCGGTGTTGTTGGTGAGACTACAGCCGAGCAGGGTAGGGCTGGCTGAGTCGGTCACGTACATGCCGCCGCCATCGGCCGCGGGCGACGCGGCGGTACCCGCGGCGTTGTCGCGTATCTCGCAGTCGGTGAATGCGGGGCTGGCGACGGTCACGAACGCGCCGCCTCCTGCGCTGGTGGCGATGTTGTTCTTGATGACCAGGTTGTTCATGGTGGGATTGCCGCTGGAGATGTATAGGCCCGCACCGGTGTTCCGGGGCAAGGCGGCGCCGTCGGCAAACCCGCGGGTGATGGTGAATCCGTCGAGGACGGCACTGGCATCGTTGCTGTTGCTGACGACCACGTGGTAGCTGTTCTCGGAAATGTCGCCGACTGCGCAGAGACCGGGGCACAAAGTGGCCGCTAAGTCTACGCAACCCTGGTCCCACTCGATGTTGCAGCAGTCCGGGTCCTGGGCACACACGTTCGTCTCGCAGGCAGCGGTGTCACATCCGGTCTCGCCCTGACGAGCGGTGCAACAACTGCTGTAGAGAATATCATCTCCGGCCAGATCGCCGCTGAGGATAGTCTCGTTGGCGGCGAAGTCGCGGTCGGCCAGGTTGAACGTCGCCGGATCTTCGGTACCGGCGAAGCCGCCGTAGATGGCCACGCCGTTGATGAGGTCGAAGGCCTCGTCGCGCAAGCCGGGCGTGTGGCCGGTACCCTGGTCCGGCGTGTAAGCAAACGGCGGTGCGCTGCAGGCGGCCACCCAGATCTCGTCGCCGGACGAGGCTGCCGTCAGGGCATCCTGGAGGTTGGTAAACGCGTCGATCCAGGTCTCGCCAGTACCGGTGCCGGTCGCGGCACAATCCACGTGCCAGGTGGACTGGGCCTGGGCGGTCGTAGGGCTCAGAAGAAGGCCACCCACGAGGGCGAGCATGCCGATGAGTGCTGTGTAAGCTCGCATCAAGGTTTCTCCGCTGGGTTCAGGCTAACGATTGTTTCCCGGGATCGGGCTCGTGCGGGGCGCACGCGGAATCCTCCGCTGGCGCCGTTCCCAAAGGGCCGTGCCACAGAGCAAGAACCAGCCTCGCAGAGTGGGTTATGGCGCAATTTCCCCACGTTTATTTATAGCTGGGCGTAACTGTCCCAATCAACCCCCTGGGATCGGTTGGCGTGTGGGGGTGGCAGGACCGGTAAATGTGGCCGGGAACGGCTCAATGCCGGATTCGCTCCGGGTGACATGATTGGTGGCCACCCGTGGTGGGGGCTGGGCCGCGTTGACGCCGTTTGCTTCTTGGTTTACAAGGACCTGGGTAGCGCTGCGGGCGGGGTAGAATCCTCCCTGCGGTCGGGACTGAGGGTCGCGAACCATGGTCAGAAAAGGACTTAGCTTGGGCGGGGTGGCCGGACTGGCGCTGTGGCTGGCGACGGGGTGCACCGGGGCCGAAAACTCTGGGCAGGCGCCGGTGCGCTTGTCCCCGAGCCCTCTGCCCCACTTCGCGGACATCCCCGTCCCCTCGGGATTCAAGCGGGTGGACGAGCGATCCATGGACCTGGTCAGCGGGTCGGTGCGGCTGGTGCGGCATGTGTATGAGGGGCGGGCCGATCTGATGGCTGTTCGGGACTTCTACTGTGAGCAGATGCCCGTAGGGCGCTGGCGGGAGGTGAACCGGCGGTTTGAAGAGGGGCGGTTTACTCTTCGCTTCGAGAAAGACAACGAGGGTTGCGAGGTGGAGTTTCGTCGGCGGGGCGGACTGAGCAACATGGCGGAGATTCAGGTGGTGGTCATGCCCCGGCACGTGACGGAAGCCCCTCCATCGGTGAAGGCAAGTACAAGGCGATGAAGGCGCAGCGGCGACAAGAACTCAAGACGAACGAGCTGGCAGAGACTCTGCGGCAGGCCCGCGAGTTTCTGGAGAAGTACGGTACGTACGTGGCGGGCGCGGTGGTAGTGGTGGTGGTCATTCTGGGGGCGCTCCTGTGGCACCGAAACTCCCAGTTGGCCGAACACCGGCGTCAGTGGGAGGACTACTACAACCTGGAGCGTGATGCGGTACAGTTTGTCGTGGCTTCGCTTCAGGGCACCGAGGTGGCGGGGGCCAACGATCTCGAGGGATTGGTTTCTCGGTATAAGGCGCGTGTCTCGGCCGTCAGCGATCCTCGCGTACGACTGCTGCTGCTCGAGGGCCTGGGGGACTTCTGCTGGGCTTATGCCGTGAACGCTTTGGGCGAGGGCTCCGACGCGGCGACGAAAGCCCGTGCCCTGGAAGAGGCGACCGGCGCGTTTGAGCAGATCACGCGGGATTTCTCCGACGACGAGTGGTCGGTCGGCAAGGCCATGATGGCGCTGGCTGTGATTGCCGAGGAACAAGGCGATTTTGACCGGGCCCAGGAGCTTTACCGGCGGATCACGTCTGTGCCGGCGTCTGAAGGAACGTCGCTGGCCGAGTTGGCTGAAGAGGCCCTGGTGCGCGTTGATGACTTGCGGGAGCCGATTGTCTTCGCCCCGGCGCCTCCTGTACCAGAGAAGATCCAAGGGCCGGCGGTATTCGGTCCGCAACTGGAGCCGCAGGTCACGGTGCAAGGGGCGGAGGCGACGACCATCCCGGTGGTCAGACGGCTGGGGGAGGATGAGGAGGGACCTTCCTCTCCCGCTGAGACAGCCGAGGAGGAAACTGCCGCTGGCGGGAGTTCCGACGAGGAGGGAGGCGTCGAGGGGGCTGCGGTTTCGCCGTCCACCCCGGGCGAGTCGCCGGCGACGTGGAGCGAGACGAGCGATGCGGGTGTGGCTTCGGAAGAAGCACAGGCTTCTGAGGGTGCGGATGAATCCGAGGCTGCCGACGAGGAACAGCCGGGAACGAGGTCCGAATAGCCGGCGGCATCCATCCAGCACCTGCTTCATTCCGGACGGGGCGAGCCGTGGGGGCGAGGTTGCTCCGGATTCCTTGGTCGGGCACCTGGCGGTGATATAATCGAACAGGGGGGAGCTTCGCCGATAGGGGGTCTCTGCAGAGATGAGAACCATGTCCTGTGTTTTGCGGGTGTGCGCGTGTCTGGGCGTATTGCCGCTCTTGGCCGGTGCTCAGTGCATGGGGCCGGACATCGGCTTCTCCATGGGAGGAGCGCGGATCCCCCTGCCTGGCAGTTACGAGGCCGCAGCGGTAACCGACACCGACGGGGATGCCATTGCTGACGCGGAGGACAACTGCCCGAAGGTGGCCAACGTCGAGCAGGAGGACAGCGACGGCGACGAGGTCGGTGACCTGTGCGAGCCGCTGCCGGCGACCATGCCGCAGGTCCGCATACGGACCACCGAAGGCAACTTTATCGTCGAGCTGAACGATGAGTTGGCGCCGATCACGGTGGCCAACTTTCTGAGCTATGTGGAAGACGACTTCTACTCGGGCACCATGTTTCACCGCGTGGATACCGGCTTGGGCATCATCCAGGGGGGCGGCTTCACAAAGGACGGGACGCGGAAGGCGACGAACGACCCGATCGTGCTGGAGGCAGATAACGGGCTGAAGAATCTGCGGGGGACGATTGCGATGGCTCGCACCAGCGACCCCAACTCGGCCACGAGCCAGTTCTACGTGAACACGAAAGACAACCCGGGATTCGACCCGGAGAACAACCCTCCCGGGTACGCGGTCTTCGGCGAAGTGGTCAGCGGCATGAGTGTTGTCGACGAGATTCAGGCGCTGCCGCAGGACACGGTCGAGATCCTGGGTACGGAACGGATGTAGGCAAGTCTGACCGCTGCAGACTTCCGTCGCTGCGGGGCAGAGTCGGCAAGTCGCACGGCACAAGAGCAAAGATCCATAACGTGGAAGGGTTTGCGTCTGTCGTGGATGCTACTTGCGGTAGACGATGCGGCCGCGCGTCAGGTCATAGGGCGAGAGTTCGACACGGACCGTATCACCGGGAAGGATGCGAATGAAGTACTTGCGCATTTTGCCGGAGACGTGGGCCAGAATCTCGTGCCTGGTGCCTTCCAAATCAGCTTCCACCCTGAACATGGCGTTGGGCAAAGCGGCGGTCACTACGCCTTCCAGCTCTATAGTGTCGTTACTGACCACACAGTGTTCCTTGGTCGGTACGCTATGACAATCCAGCGTAACCTGGCTCCACCTGCCGCGCCCTCCCTGTCAGGCGGGCCGACTTGCGCTTCGGGAAGAGCAAAGCAACCGAGCCGGATTGCTCCCAGTAGGCCGGTGAGTGTACGCCCTCGCCGGGCACTCTCCGATCGCAAGATCAGCATTCTATTAGGGTGCCGATCCGCCGGCAAGCGGCTCATGAAGCGGTCGTTGGGGCAAGGGGGTAGTTGTCGTTGGTGCTTGGGCAGCAAGATTGGCTGAAAGGCCGGGCCGGCGGTCGGCGCGCTGCCGGCGCTTGTTGGTTACGCGAGGTCTCGGAGAGGTCTGATCGGCGCGAAGGTCGAGCCGCAGCGCGGCACGGTTTGGCGCCAGGTCGACACGGCCCATCCGGGGGCGGCCGCCAGATCGCCTCCAAGACTGGCAGGGGCAGATGTCAAGATCCGAGTTTATTTTCACTGCAAAACGAGCGGCTCAGCTTGTCGATCTCTATCGGGCTGCGAAGGCCTCCTGGCCGTGCCGCGCCGGCAGCCGATGCTCGGTGTTATCGGCGGGCACCGGCGGCGTGGTTCGAGCTCGTCCATGATCTGCATGGCCCGCACCTTGGGGGCTCCGTCCACGCGGTGCCCAGGGGTAGCGTGGCCCGCAGAGCGCGTCGAAGGTGGTCATTCGCTCGGCCGACAGTCCAGCCACGTTGGTGCAGATGCACATCATGTGCGAACAGCACTCGACGCTCATCACATTGCTCAGCACGACCGATCCGACGCCGGCGACTTTGCCCACCTCGTTGCGGCCAAGGTCGACGAGCATGCTGTGTTCGGCGCGCTCCTTGGAGTCGGCCCGAAGTCCTGCCGGAGCGGGCCGGTACCGGTGTATAATGGCACTTCAGTGGGTTCAAGGGATGCCGGTCAGGGCTGGCAAGATGGAAGCCCCCGGGGCTTTCAGGAATGACGTGGGTGCCTCCAGGGGTCATGCGGATGGGCGATTTTGAGGGAAAAGGGACCTGAGGGACTAGAATCTCCGCGAAGAGCCATGATTCCACCCCAGGATCCATTCCGTTTACTGGGTGTACGCCGG
>CP070685.1:457540-466728 GCA_020352895.1 Phycisphaerales bacterium | reverse complement strand
CGCCCCTGGCTGCTGGCCGAAGCCAAAGCGCGCAACCTGGTCTACGCCGACCAGATCGAGTTGCCCATCTCGACACCGATCTACCCTCTGGAACTGGAGCAATGGGCAGAGGTCAAGCAGGGCTTGCGGGCCTTCATCCGTCCCCTGCGCCTGACCGACGAATCCGCCATGCGCGACATGTTCTATAAGCTCAGCCCTGAGAGCATCTACCACCGCTTCTTCCAGCCTCTCCGATCCATGCCGCACCCCAAGATCCAGCAGTTCATGAGGATCGACTACCAGAACGACATGGTGCTGGTGGCTTCCACCGGAAAGGGTGAAGCCGACCCGCTCATCGCCGTCGGCCGATACAACCTCGACCATCACACCAACATGGCCGAGGTCGCCTTCCTGGTCCGCGACGATTGGCAGAACAGAGGGCTGGGCACCGCCCTGCTCAAAGCCCTTATCGAAAGCGCCAAAGCCCATGGAATCCAGGGATTCACCGCCGAAGTTTTGGCCGACAACCAGCCCATGCTTCGCGTCTTCCACAAAGCCGAACTGGCCATTGAAAGCAAGCTGCACGAAGGCGTCTACACGCTGCACATGCTCTTTAAGAGCGAAGCCTGACCGCTCTTCACCTGAGCCGGCGGGCACATCCGCTCCAGAGTCGGGTGGCCTCAGGGCCGCGGCCGGGATATGATGCTCTCATGTTTGAAGGGGCTTTCCCGGCGCGGTCGCGAGCACGCCGGTCTTCACCGGTACCATTGACCCGAACCAACAGACCACTTGACCGACGGACCATGAGAACACCCCAAAGAATCCGCTGGCCGCTGCGAGCTCTTGCGTTCGCCGGCGCCTTCGGCTGGGTCGGGCTCGCAGCTCTGTCGGCCCGACAACCTGACCCGTCGGCCCCACAGGCCACAGGTGTCGTTTATCACGATCGGGATGGAGACGGGCTCCGCGACCCGGACGAAAGCGGGCTCCCCGGCGTGGGCGTGTCCAACGGGCGGGACGTCGTCCGCACCGACGCTGAGGGCCGCTACCGCCTGCCCCTCACCGACGACACCGTCATCTTCGTCATCAAGCCGGCCGGCTGGATGACGCCGCTGGATGAGGACAACGCCCCGCGCTTCTACTACGTCCACAAACCCGCCGGCTCACCCAGGCTCACATACCCCGGCGTCGCCCCTACCGGACCCCTGCCGGACTCCGTCGACTTCCCTCTTGTGCGGAACCACGAGCCCGAGCGCTTTCGCGTTATCCTCTTCGGCGACACCCAGCCTGACAGCCAACAGGACATTCACTACCTCGCCCACGACATCATCGAGGAACTCGTCGGCGTCGACGCCGCCTTCGGCATCAGTCTCGGCGACCTGGTGAACAACGACCTGTCCCTGCTCGAGCCCCTGATCGAAACCATCGGCGTGCTCGGCCTGCCCTGGCACTACGTGCTGGGCAATCACGACAAGAATCAAGACTCCCTCGACGATCGGTACTCCAGCGAGACCTTCCAACGCTTCTTCGGCCCCCCGCACTACGCCTTCGACTACGGCCAAGTCCACTTTGTCGTCCTCGATGATGTGGTCTGGGAGAAGCCCGAGCCGGACAAACGCCGAAGCTACCACGCCGGCCTCGGCCGCAAGCAACTTGAGTTCATCCGCAACGACCTGGCCCTCGTGCCTGCCGAGAAACTCATTGTCCTCGCCATGCACATCCCGCTGATCGAGGTCGAAGACCGGGCCGAGTTGTTCAGGATCCTCCAGGAACGCCCGTACACCCTCTCCCTCTCCGCTCACTACCACTTCCAGGCCCACATGTTTCTCGACTCGGATGACGGCTGGAACGCCCCCAACCCTCACCATCATCTGATCCATGCCACCGCCTGCGGAAGCTGGTGGACCGGCGCCCCGGATGAACTCGGCATCCCGCACACAATCATGCGCGACGGCGCCCCCAACGGCTACTCGTTCATCACATTCGACCGCAACCGCTACGACATTGTCTTCAAAGCCGCCCGCCGGCCCGCGGATTATCAGATGAACATCTACGCACCCGAAGAAGTTGCGCAGAGCCAGACCGCCCAGTGCGAGGTCCTCGTCAATGTCTTCGCCGGCTCCGACCGCTCCACCGTCGAGATGAGGCTTGGCGACCGCGGCCACTGGATCACCATGAAACGGACCGAACGCCTCGACCCCAGTTACGCACAACTCCAGGCCATGGAAAGCAAACTCGAAAGTCCGCCCTGGGAGAAGCTGCCCAGGCGAACGCGCGACTGCCACCACTTGTGGCACGGCCAGCTACCCGCCGACCCGCCCATCGGCACCCATTTGGTCCGCGTGCGCACCACAGACATGTTCGGACATACGTACACCGCCTCCCGCGTGATCCGTATTACTCGCGATGGACCCGAGTCCGCTCCCTGACGCCAACAGACGCCGCCCGCCCTCCGCACCTCAATTGCCAACCGCCGGGCTGCCCCTCACGGCCTTATTGACGGCCGTACATTGAATCCGCATGCCCGCGCCACACGGGAAAAACCCTTTACTCAGACTGGGCAACTGTCTAACATAAACGAAGGGAAGGTGACGGCGCTGTTCCGCGTTCTCTCGGGGTGAGCCGAATGACAACTGGTCCGGTGTAGGCACGTACCCTGCGTCGCCGTAGCACCAGTCTGGAGTGACTCGATGATTCTTCGCTGCAATAACGGCTGCACGGCCTGGACCGGCCTTGCCGTGACACTCGTCGTATGCGCCTGGGCGCCCGTCAGCTTCGCCCACCGGCCGTATCTGCCCCCCCACGACAAGCCTCACGCCGCCTGCGGCCATGCCCGCAAAGCCGCCTGCCAACCTCAACCGGACCATACGTACGAACAATGGCAACGCGACTACGAGGCGCAACGCGCCGCGGGCCTCCGTGAAGCCCTGGAAGACACTGACGTGCTGCACTGCAATCTGGAAGTCGAAGTCTTACCCGGCCAGTACGACAACATTACCGGCACCAACGTCATGACCGTCCAAAGCAAGTCGCCCGCTCTGACCACCTTCACCATCCGGCTTCGCACGCAGTACAACATCACCAGCATCACTGTCAACGGCACGCCCGTCAGCTACACGTCCACCTCTACAAGCAAGGTGATTACGCTCGACCGCACCTACACCATGGATGAGATCTTCACCCTGGACATCTCCTACTACGGACACGCCGAATCCCTCGGCTTCGGCTCCATCGAATTCGATGCACACAACGGCGCCGACATCGTCTACACCCTCTCCGAATCCTACTACGCCTACACGTGGTGGCCCTGCAAGGACGGCGACTGGGGCCAGGCCGGCGACAACTCCGACAAGTTCACTCTGGATATGGCCGTCATCGCTCCCGACGACATGGTCACCGCCTCGAACGGCCTGATCCAGGGCATCGACACCCTCTCCGGAAGCCGCAAGCGCTACCGTTGGTCCCACAACTATCCGATCAGCACCTACCTGGTCTGTTTCAGTTCCACCAACTACAACGCCTGGACGGTGGACTACACGCCCATCGCCGGAGGTTCCATGCCCGTGGACTTCTATATCTATCCCGAGCATGACAATGCTGCCAACCGCGACGCCTGGGAAGTGGTGGTCGATGCCCTGTACGTGTTCCGCGGCCTGTTCGGCGAGTATCCCTTCGTCAACGAGAAATACGGCATCTACGAGTGCCAGTTCGGTGGCGGCATGGAACACCAGACCTTCACGGCCCAGGGCACCTTCGTCGAGTCCGTCAGCGTGCATGAATTGGGCCACCAGTGGTGGGGCAACATGGTCACCTGCAAGACCTGGAACCACATCTGGCTCAACGAGGGCTTCGCCTCCTACTCCGAAGCATTGTGGGCGGAGTTTCAATCAGGCACCAGCGACCTGGCCGCCCTGAGGACCGCCATGCAGAACATGAAGTACACGGGCGCCGGCACTGTGTACGTCCAGGACGAGGAACTCGGCAGCCTGTATGACATCTTTGACGGCAATACCTCCTACGATAAAGGCGCCTGGGTGGTGCACATGCTCCGCCACGTCCTGGGTGACGAGAATTTCTTCGACATGCTCGCTGCCTACCGCGCCTCCTTCGAGTTCGGCGCGGCCACCACCGAAGACCTCCAGGCCGTCTGCGAATCCTTCTACGGCGCCAGCCTGGACTGGTTCTTCAGCCAGTGGGTCTACGGCGAGTACAACGGCCAGTATCAGTGGGGATGGGACCAGGCCGAGATCAACGGAAGCAACTACGTGCTCCTCTCCATCGATCAGGTCCAGGATGCCGGGCAACTCCGCTTCACCATGCCCGTCGATATGCGCATCGATGGTGTCGATCACACCATCTGGAACGACGCCGACCCCGAGAACTTCGTCATCCCGGTAAATGGTGCCGCCGCCGAGGTGTTGTTCGATCCGGACCGCTGGGTTCTTCGTAGCGGCTCCAGCAACGTGGCGTACAGCCCCGGCCCGCCCAAGATCGTCGAGACCACACCGGCCCCCGGCGCCGAGATCGAGTCCGACGCCGCAACCGATACCGTCACCATCTGGTTCCACACCAACGTCAACGCCACCGCCGGCGACCTGGACCTCGTCGGCAACCTCTTCGGCCCCGTGGGCTTCACTCTCCCAGACGGCTCCGACGTCAATCCCATCGTCCTCAATCTCGATGCGCCGCTGGCACCCGACACTTACACGCTCACCGTCGCCGACAATGTCGTCGCCGTCGACAGCGGCCAGAGCCTCGACGGGGAAATCGCCGACCCTGCCGACCCCGCCTCGCTGCCTTCCGGAGAGGGAACGCCCGGCGGCAACGCCGTCATCAGCTTCGTGGTCATCCGATCTACCCCGGGTGACATGGACGGCGACGGCGATGTCGATCTCAACGACTTCGCCACCTTCGCCCTCTGCTTCCACGGCGCGGCCGTCACCACCCCGCCCGGCGGATGCACCCCCGTCGAGTTCGCCGCCGCAGACCTCGACACCGACGGAGACGTAGACCTCAGCGACTTCAGCACCTTCGCCCTCAACTACACGGGCTAAGGCCCCGGACGAGGGCCGCCACTTCAGCGGGCCGCAGTTGCTACCTAGCCGGCAGTTGCGGCCCGTTCCGCTTTTACACCGAGATCGGTTAGAATCCCCTTCCCAGACAACGCCGACCCGCAGGGGACCCCTATGCACAAGACCGCGTTCATCTGCGACCCGCGCTTCGCCGACCACGACACCGGACCGGCTCATCCGGAGCGCCGCGAGCGCATCACCGCGATTCGCAACGCCGTGGAAGGCTCACCGCTAACCAACACCCTGATCACCCCGCATTACGAGCCGATCGACCCCGACCTGATCCGTGTGATTCATCCCGGCTCCTACGTGGATGACATGCGCCAGGTCTGCGAGCAGGGCGTCCCCTACTTCATGGACCCCGAGTGCGCGGTATGCCCCGAGAGCTACAACATCGCTCTATTGGCAGCCGGGGCCGTACTTGGCGCAGTCGATGCCGTCATGTCCGGGGAGATCGACAACGGCTTCTGCGCTGTACGCCCCCCCGGCCATCACGCCGAAGCCAACCGGGCCATGGGCTTTTGCTTCTTCAACAACATCGCCGTGGCCGCGCGCTACCTGCAGCAACACCACAGCGTCGAGCGGATCGGCATCCTGGATTACGACGTCCACCACGGCAACGGCACGCAACACTCCTTCGACGCCGACCCCACGGTCTTGTTCTGCAGCATGCACGAACACCCCCGGTTCCTCTACCCCGGCACCGGATACACCACCGAGCGTGGCACGGGGCCCGGCAAGGGCACCACCCGCAACATCCCCATGATGCCCGGGGCCAGCAACCGCGATTACGAGCAGGCATTCGTCGAGTGGGTGGAGCCGTTCTTCCAGGAACTCAAGCCTCAGTTCCTGCTGGTCGACGTCGGCTTCGACGCCCACCGGGCCGACCCGCTGGCCCACATCGACCTGACTGATGACGGTTATGAAATGCTCGCGCGCCGCAGCGTGCGCCTGGCCGATCAGCTCTGTAACGGCCGGCTCGTCTCCATGCTCGAAGGCGGCTACGACCTCCCCGCCGTCGGCCGCTGCACAGTCCGCCACCTCTCCGCCCTTCAGGGCAAGAACCCCTAACCGACGACTCTGACTGGCCTTGACATGCTCCGTTCGCCCGTGCTGCTCGAGTGACATCCCAACCCGCAACCAGGATCCATCGTGTCATTCCTCCGCCGGCTGCGTCGCCGCTTGTCGCGCCTCCAGCTCCGCCCGCCACGCGGCCGCCTCCTCCGCCTTGCCCCATGCGTCGTAAAGATCAACAAGTGATCGAACCGCGCCAAGCGTACGTTCGTGCGTAGGGCCTCGAGCCGACTCCAGAATCTCATGCCCCTCGAGCAACACCGACTCGGCCTCGTCGTAGCGATCCAGGCCGCGCAGGCACACGCCGTACCTCGCCAAAAGCACACCCGTGAACCAGTGGCCCTCCGGCAACCCGCCCTCTGCGGACCGCACGGCCTCCACGGCCTCGGCGAGCAACGGCTCGGCCTCGGCGAATCGCCGTTCGCTGTTGTACAGCCAGGCCAGATTGTTCAAGCAGTACAACGTGGCCGGGTGTGTCTCGCCCCACAAGCGACGGCGGACCGCCAGCGCCTCGAGAAGAAGCGACTCCGATTCCTCCTGCCGGCCCAGGTCGGCGTACAGCATGGCCAGGTTCTCCATCGTGTCCAGCGTGCTGGGGTGCTCTCGGCTGAGTACGCGGCGCTGGCCTTCCATCGCCTCCCGGAAGAGCGCCTCGGCCTCGTCATGCCGCCCTTGCCGCTTATAGAGCATGGCCAGGTTGTTCATGGCTATCAGCGTGTTCGGGTGCTCGTCGCCCGACTTGCGGCGGATTTCAAGCGTCCTGACCAGCAAAGGCTCGGCCTTATCGTAAAGTCCCTGCCGACCGTACAGGACGGCCAGGTTGCCCATGGTGGCCAGCGTGTGCGGGTGCTCCTCACCCAGCACACGGCGCACGATCTGCAACGACTCCTGGTACAACCCCTCGGCCTCTTCAAACCGGTCCTGGCGACCATACAACGCGGCCAGGTCGTTCATGCTGATCAGCGTCTCCACATTTTCCTCGCCAAGCCGGCGGCGGCGAACGTCGAGCACCTCGAGGAACAACGGCTCAGCCTCTGCATACCGCCCCTGATCGTTATATACCGCGGCCAACGCGTTCATCGCCGCCAGCGTGCGCGGGTGCGCCTCGCCCAAGAGTTCCTCATGCATGGCCAGCGTCTCTTGGGCCACCGACTCGGCCGCGGCATAGTCGCCTTTGGCGTGCAGCACGCTCACCAGGCCATCCAAATGCGAGGCCACGTCCGGGTGCACATCCCCATGCAGCTTGCGCGTCATCGCCAGTGCTTCGCGGAACAGCGGCTCGGCCGCATCGAAATCACCTTTCTCTCTCAGCAGCACCGCCAGGCTGTGCAGGCTGTGGGCCACGTCCTGATGCTCATCGCCCAACAGTCTGCGCCTCATCGCCAGCGCCTCGCGCGCCAGTGACTCGGCGGCGGCGTGGTCGCCTTGATCCCGCAACAATCCCCCCAGGTTGTGCATGCTCAACGCTACGCTGGGATGCTCCTCGCCCAGCAACTTGCGGCGCAGGGCCAGCGACTCGCGGAACAGCGGCTCGGCCTCCGCGTAGTCGCCACTGCGCCACAGTACAACCCCCAAATCGTTCATGTCGGCGGCCACGGCGCGGTGCTCGTTGCCGAAGAGTCGCTGGTGGATTTCCAGGGCCCCGCGCATTTGCCGCTCGCCAGACGGGTAAAGCCCCAATGCGGAATACGTGTTCCCAAGGGTCGCCCGCACCGCGGCCTCGACCTCGGGCTGGTCTTGCAGCGAGCCCCGATCGATCTGACCGGCCGCTTCGTCCAACACTTGCCGTACGGTCACCTCGCGACCCAGGGCACGGCTCGGCTCCACCGAACCGAGCATGTCCTGCAGGAACGTGTTGATGGCCCCGGCTTTGGCGGCTTCACCCTCGGCGCGCTTGCGCTCCTCCATCTCCGCCTGCCTCGCAGCCTGGGCCTCCTCCAGCCGCCGCTCCGCCAAGTCCTCCGCGGCCAGCGCCCGAGCCATCCCGATGCCCGTCCCGATTACACCAAGCACCAGCACCACGAACACGGCCGCGGCGCCGCCCACCAGCACGCGGTTCCGCTTGGCGAACTTGCCGAGCTGATACATCGCGCTCGCCGGCCGGGCCACGATCGGCTCGTCGCTCAAGTACCGCCGGATGTCCGACGCGAAATCCAGCGCGGACTGGTACCGCCGCTCCTTCTCCTTCTCCAGCGCCTTGGCAACGATGGTCTCCACGTCTCCGCGGAACACCCGGTTCACCGAACTCAGCGGCGTGGCGTCCTCCTCACGGATCACCCGCACGGCTTCATGAATCATCCGCTGCCGCAGGTCGTACGGCAGCCGCCTGGCCAGCAACTCGTACAGCACCACGCCCAGCGCGTACACGTCGCTCCGCGTGTCCAGCTCCAGCGGGTCGGCCGCCACCTGCTCCGGGCTCATGTACGGCACCGTCCCGATCAACTGCCCCATGTCCGTCCGCAGCGTCGTGGTCTGTACGTCGCTGTCCGTGACCCGGGCCACGCCGAAGTCCAGCACCTTCGGCTGACCGGCTTCCGTCACCATGATGTTTCCGGGTTTCAGATCGCGATGAATGATTCCCTTCTGGTGCGCGTGCTGCACCGCATCACACACCTTGGCGAACAACTCCAGCCTCTGCCGCGTGCCCAGGTTGCGCGCGTTGGCATACTCGCGCAGATTCTGCCCCCGCAAGTACTCCATCGCGAAGTACGGCTGCGGACCCGCACCCGTATCTTCCGTCCCGGCTTCGTAGATCCGCGCGATCCCCTCGTGCTCCAGCCGCCCAAGCACCTCCGCTTCCTGTTCGAACCGCCGCAACGACTCGCGCGAAGCATATCCCGGCTTGATGAGCTTCAGCGCCACCCGCCGCTGCGGATGCTCCTGCTCCGCCTCGAACACCAGGGCCATCCCGCCCTCGCCGATCAGCCGTACGATGCGGTAGTGCCCGATCCGCTGCGGGATCGGCGCTCCGCTCGGCGTGCCACCGATCGCGGCCCAGCTCGCCGTCTGCGTCTCATCGGATCCGAACCGCCTCTGTCCATCTGCCGTGTCTTGTGGCTCGCCGCT
>CP070685.1:448069-457440 GCA_020352895.1 Phycisphaerales bacterium | reverse complement strand
ATCCCCTGGAGCGATGCCGCCACCGTGCAGGGCATCTGTAACAAGTCGGTCGCCTACGAGCAAAACGAAGATCCGGCGTTCAAGAGGAACATGCTTCTGCTGGGGGCGTTCTTCTGGAACGACGATCCGAATCCGCGGACCGACAACGCCGAGCTGATGGAGGCCAAGATCGACCAGCCGTGGATGGCCGACTGGACCTTCACTCGAATGTACGAGAAGAACGCGGAGTGCTACTCCAGCTATGATTGCGATTACGAGCTGCTGCACAGCAACGTGATGGCCGTCTGGCCGACGGGCCAGTTCGCCTTCGTCAACTGGGCCGGCCACGGCTCGCCGACGTCGTCGCATATATACGGTCTGGGGGCACCGGCCTTCATCTCCTCTTCAGACTGCTCCTCTTTAAACGACAATTATCCGGCCATCATCTTTGCCGACGCCTGCAGCAATTCGGACACGGACTATCTCAACATCGGCCAGGCCATGATCCAGCAGGGCGCCGTGGGCTTCCTTGGTGCCACAAAGGTGGCCCTTGGTTGCCCCGCTTGGAATGACCCCCTCGACGGCTCCAGCCAGTCGCTCGATTACTACTTCACCACGGAGGTCACCTCCGGGAACCGCACGCAAGGAGCCGCCCACCAGTGGGCCCTGCGGCAAATGTACGTGAACGGATTGTGGGGCTACGACAAGTACGAGATGTTCGAGTGGGGCTCGCTGTGGGGCAACCCCAACCTGGAGTTGTCCTCGGCGGCGCGGCTGTACTTCCAGTTCCCCGATGAGCTGCCCGATCTCCTAGCGCCCGGTGAGGAGACCGACATCACCGTCCAGATCGTCGAAGGTGATGAGAGCTACGTTGCAGGAACCGGGCTGCTGCACTATCGCTACGACGGTGGCTCGTTCCTGACCGCTTCGCTGACCCCGTTGGGGGGCGAGTTGTATCTGGCCACGCTGCCTCCGGCGATATGTGCTGACACTCCCGAGTATTACTTCAGCGCAGAGGGCACGGTCAGCGGAGTGGTCACCAGTCCGTGGACCGCCCCGGCCGATACATACGCCGCCGATGTGGGTGAGCTTGCCGTGATCGTGCAGGAGAACCTCGACAGCGACCCCGGCTGGGCCACGCAGGGACAATGGGCTTTCGGGCAGCCAACCGGGGGCGGCGGCGAATATGGCGGGCCTGACCCGACCAGCGGCTACACCGGACTCAAAGTGTACGGTTACAACCTCGACGGTGACTATGCCAACAATCTCTCGGAGCAGCACCTGACCTCTTCGGCCGTCGATTGTACCGGCCTGGCCAACGTGCGTCTGAAGTTCTGGCGATGGTTGGGCGTGGAACAGCCTGCCTATGACCATGCCTACGTTCGAGTCAGCAGCAACGGGAGCGATTGGACCACGGTCTGGCAGAACGACATGGAGATCGCCGACACGGCTTGGCAGGAAATGGACCTGGACATCTCGGCCGTGGCGGACGGCGCACCCACGGTGTACCTGCGCTGGACCATGGGCGCTACCGACGGTGGGTGGAGGTACTGTGGGTGGAACATCGATGACGTGCAGATCGTCGCCATGACGTGCAACGACGATGCCGACGGCGACAGCATCCCTGACGCCGAGGATAATTGTCCTGTCGATCCCAATCCGATGCAGGAGGACGACGATGGAGACGAAGTCGGGGACGCCTGCGACGGCTGCCCCTACGAGCCGGCCCTGACCGAGCCTCAGGGGCCGAGCGAAGCCGAGTGCGCCGACACTGTCGACAACGACTGCGACGGGCTGACCGATCAAGCCGACGGTGATTGCGCCCCGGTCTGCGGCTGCGGCGACATCGACAACTCGGGCGGCGCCGTGGATATGAGCGACTTCGCGGTCTTCGCCAACTGTTACGGACTGGTGGCCGCGGCTCCGCCGACCTGCGAGGCCGACCAGTTCGCCTGCAGCGATCTGGACACCGACGGCGAGGTGACGCTCAACGATTTCAGCACCTTCGCCGTTCTGTTCGCGTCCAGCACGACGGACACGCCGCCGAACTGCCTGCCGTAGGCACCGGCGCAAGAGCCGCCGCCGCGAATCAGCGGTCCGTAGACGCTCAGGCCGCTCGCAACGAGAAAGGGGAGGGAGATTCCGTTCGCGAGCATCTCACTTTATGTTAGCCGCCTCATCACCCAAGGGTCCACTCGGCATGCCCGGCAGGTGTCGGGCGCCGACAAGTCGGCCGGGCTCGAAGACGTTGCCGCTCTTGCAGTTACCGCACACACCGCCGAGCAGATCGTTCCCGGTGGGACTTTGTCTTCGGCATCGATCGTGCCCGCCTCCGACTCCTCGCAAGAATGACGGCCCATAGTTTTCTCTTGCTTCGGGCGTAGGCCATCGGCACAATGGATTTGGTTCATATCTCGCGGAAACATACGAGGACGGGTTCGATGGAAACTCGTCTGATGCTTGTTGTGCTCGTCTTGCACGCGGCCTGTAGGGCTGCCACCGCTCAGGACTTCGCCTGTCCGCCGACCGCCGGCCGCGTCACCTCAAGCTCTGCAGTCATTCACCTGGTGACCTCGCCCTATCTGGACAGCGAATTGCCGGTGCGCGTCCGCTGGTCCCTGACTCTAGACGACATCGAGCATTCGCCGTTTGTGACCGAGACCCACGTGTACGCCCAGCCGCTTCGGGCGGTCGAGATCGTCGTCGGGCCGCTCCAGGCAAACACGCGTTACTACTATCTGGTGCAGTTCAAGGAGTATGGCGACTGGCACAATCTGGATCCGGGCGAGTTCTTCACGCAGAAGACCGGGAGCCGGCCCTTTTCCTTCTGCATGTTGTCCGACGGTCATTGGGGGAACACCACGTGCGGATACGAGGGGAACACGGCCGAAAGCTGGAACGGGCTTCAGTGCCTTCAGCAGATTCTCGCCGACGGGCCCTTCGATTTCTGCATCGACGGCGGGGATCCGACCGTACTCGTCGGTGTAGACGATCAACAGGCTGCCGTCGACCGCTACCTTGGTTATCGTCAGGTGATGTCGACGCTGCTGAGGCGCATGACCTGCTACTTCGTTCTGGGCAATCATGAGCGGGAGGCCGGGTACTACCGCCGGGGCCGGCCGGACCGGGAGAACGCGGGCTTCGCCGACAACCTGCTCGGACCGGAGCAATATCTGCAGAAGTGGGGCACCGAGGCCCGCCTTACCTTCATCCCCAATCCCCGCGGTGACACATACCCGCAGGGCGGGGAGAGCGCGCCGGGCTACGACACGGCGGCCGAGTGGGGCGCCGGCTCCGATCCCTGGAATGACGGCACGTGCGAGCATTTGCAGAACTTCTACGCCTGGACCTGGGGAGATGCTTTGTTCATCGTCGTCGATCCCTTCCGGTACAGCTTGGTGGACTCTTTCGATCGGCCCACATCTCCCACACATCACCGGCTCGGACCGACGCAACTTCAGTGGGTGGCCGATACCCTGGCCAATTCCACGCAGATATGGAAATTCGTCATCGCCCATCACCAGGTGGGAGGAGGCCTGATTGACGCCGACGGATTACCCATCTTCGACGGACAGGGGATCGCGTACGGTCGCGGCAGTGCCATCGAGGCCGACACACCGGACACGGACCAAGCCGTGCTTCACCAACTCATGGTCGATTACGGTGTGCAGTTCTTCCTCTACGGTCACGACCACGCTTTCACGCACAGCGTGCTTGACGGTGTCAACTACATCTGCTGTGCCCGGCCGACCAGGTTGAATCTGTGGTTTCAGGGACAGGGCATGCGCGACTCGTACGGGGACCTCCTGCGGCAGGGAGAGGACCGCCCGTGGATGCGCAACCTGATGCACATGATGGGCTACGCGGGCTTCGACGTGACCGCTGCGACGGTCACTTTGCGCTGGAGACGAACAGGCTATTCTTTCCAGAATGGCTATCCGCTCGACTTTGACAACAACCTGCCACCGCGCGACTGGCGAGAGTCGTGGTTCGGCCGGACCTATACGGTGGATTCGCCGTTTCAGGTGACAGTCTCGGAGCCGCCCGTGGACGTGGATGGGATACGCACGCTGGAAGGAGCGGCCGCCGCCGACTACTTCCAGCCGCCCGTCGGGTCGGACTTCTATCAACAACCGGTGCCGGTAAGACCTGAAGACTACACCGAGCCACAAGTGCCCATGTTGAGTTTCCCAGAGACTCAGGCTGCGGTGGACTACGTTCCGGAAACCGTGTACCAGACCACTTGGTATCGCGCCGATCTGGATTGTGATGGCGACGTGGACCTGAATGACTTCGCCACCTTCGCCATGTGCTTCAGCGGCGCAAGCGTGACTGTGCCGCCGCCGGGCTGCTCGCCACGCAATTCCTCCTGGTCGGACCTGGACGGCGACGGTGATGTGGACTTGGCGGACTTTGCTACACTGGCGGCGGCGCTGTCCCCCTGAGCGACTGTCGGAACAAGGCCCTGGTGTCGGCCCGGCCGCGGGAACCTGCCGCTGGGGCGTAATTTCGGCCCGCCTGGGCCTCACGCGGTCCGGCACATAACCTATTTATAGCCACGGGCTTACGATTCTCGGGCCGTGCCGCCGCAATGCGGGCAACGTAAAAAAAGAAGGACCTCTTGCCCTTTCATTGCATTTGCACTACTCTTATGGAGTTACTCTGCGGAACGCGCCTTCGGGCGAGTCCATAAAGCTTTTCCCCTCCGGAAAGCACCGGGTGCCTTTGTGTACCCGGTGTTTTCTTTTTTTCTCCTCGGGCTTTTCCTGGGATCCCTCGTGGCCCACGCGCCTGGCTGGGTGGGTTCTGTCAAATCGAGGGTGTATGCCGGTTGCACGCTCTCAACGGCTTGCCTTGGCCCATCTAGGGGCCTAGGATTGTCTGGAGTACACCTGATCGAGCGCGAGCCGCCGGTCGCGGCACCGCCCACCGGCAATTCTGTACCGTTCTCCGCTGTGGACTGGTCTCCCGTGGGTCTACAGCCATACTGAGGGCCATCGGAGAGGATGACCATTCTCCGGTTTCTAACGATTAGTTGCATTGGGGCAGGATTCTGTCCGATGCATAGCCGTCATACGGCAGCCCTCCGACCCGGGACGGGTGCTCCGGCTTCCCGGAGCTTACGGTTTTGCCGGTAGTAAAGGGTCCTGTTGCCGCCTGCAACACAGGGACCTGCGTGCTGACGGACCACAGTGGAGTTCGTGCCATGGGGAAGCCGAAGGACGTTCTTACCACCGGGCAAGTAGCCAAGATCTGCAACGTGGCTCCCCGGACCGTGTCCAAGTGGTTTGACACCGGGCAGTTACGGGGTTATCGCATCCCCGGAAGCAAGGACCGCCGCATTCCTCGGCAGCAGTTGATCCGCTTCATGAAAGCTCACGGTATGCCCCTCGAAGGCATGGAGACCGGGGCCGTGCGCGTTTTGGTGGCCGACCCGGACGAGGAGCTGCTCGGTGTGCTTCGCAAGACGCTTGAAGACGACTACAGCTATGACGTTCGTACCGCCTCGGGGACCTTCGAGGCGGGCGCAGTGGCCGAGTCCTTTCGGCCCCACGTCATCGTCCTGGATGTTTCCTTCTCGGATCTGGACACCAAGCGCCTCTGCCGCCACGTGCGGACAAACCCGGTCCTACAGGAGACCAGACTCATCGCCACCAGCGGTGCCATGACCGATGGCCAGGGCCAGGGCTACATTCAGCAGGGCTTCGACGCGTACCTCAAGAAGCCTTTCGAAGTCCGGCCGTTGGTTACACTCATCGAAGAGGCCGGCGGGAATGCAGAGTAGGGGGCCTTCCGGACAAATTTTCCCTCGCGCGCCACGACGGCGCCGAGCGGAGCACTGAACAAAAGGTCTTTACGGGCCCGTCGCAGGAGGCAACGGCTCAACCTCCACATCCCAATCTTCTGTATCCGATGGCAACCGAAACTCGCTGCCAGCCACAGCGGGATTGATTTCCAGCTTCTCGAAGATCACCGTGACGATGTTCTCGTCGGTCTGCTCCGCGACGATTCGGATCGGCAGGTCCAGCGCATCGCTGACAAAAAGGTGCAGGATCTTGTATTTGTCCGCCATCTCGGTGCCCACCTTGGGCTCGCACCGGAGATGCGTTGTCTTGGGCGGATCGCCGGCGACCGGCGGCTCCAGTTCGATGTCGAAGAGCTTGACCAGTTCGGACTTCTTCTGCCCGAATGGCAGGGGGAAAGGACCCTTTCCGAGTTCAAACGGATTGATCTGTTCACCTTCCCGCACGATCTCACGCTTGATGACCTGACGGGTGGTCTGCCGGGCTTCGGTGTACCAGCGGCCGTCAAACAGGTGCCACTCGCGGCTCTCGCTGCTGACGCCGCCCTGGTGGATGCGGTCGAACCGCACCAGGAACATCGCGTTCGGCTTCTGCTTCTTGTACAGCAGAAGCCCGGTCTTGATGATGCGGTCCTCCAGCACCGTGTTGAACGTCTCAAAGACCAGGCTGCTGCGAATGTCATGAACGTTGTCGCCGGCCCTTTCCAGCCGGTCCAACACTGCGTCGAGGTCCTCGTTCTCGCCGGGCGCACCTACCGACGACGCGCTCTGGCTCACAAGCAAGGCCGCCAGACCGGCCATAAACCACAACGGTGTGTATCTCCTGCGATGGGGGTTCACTTGGAGTCCTCCGAGCAGTGCTCTCGCCCGTTTCTCAAGGAAGCGTCGTCCCGCGGCGAGCGGTGTGCCGCGACGAAGCGGGCCGCCGCCAGGACGATCAGCCCGGCCTGCACACCCACGATATGCCACATTCCCAACCCGAGCCAGACCGTGCCCAGAGCCAGCAGCCCGTAACGGACCCAGCGCCCCAGGAAGTAGGCCCAGAAGAACCGCCACCGCGAGTAGCAGCACGCCACCGCCAGCCACCGGATCACGTCCACGGGGATGGGGACGAAACTGAATCCCACGAGCACGGCGAACGGGGAGACCTGGAACTTGCGGCTGGCCCAGCGAAACAGGCGGGTCTCCCGTACGCGATTCACGTGCCGGTAGCGCAGGGCCACGGTCCAGACGTGGTACTCGGTGAGATTAGCGATGCCGGTGGCCAGGGCTCCGAGCGTCGTGACGGCCAGCACGCGCCAGCCCACGGAATCCAGCAGGCTTGCCTCACGTGAAGCCAGCAACATCACGATCCACGCGGTCGGCAGCGGGAAGAACGTGCAGCACAGGGAGAGGTAGAAAAGATAGACCGCGGCCAGCCAGAGCTTCTGGGCGGCGGCCATACCCGCGGCATACTGATCCTGAGCCCACAGGGCCAACAGGCACAAACCCGTCAGCCATACGGCATAGAACAGAAACCAGCGGCGCAGCCCGCGCACCTCCTGCGATGGGGCGCCGTTCTGGGCCGCGGCGACAGTTGCGGCTTCAGCACTCACGGAATCGGCCGTCCTTCATGGCCAGCACGGCGTCCGCTCGCTCGGCCACCCCGCGGTCGTGCGTCACCATCACGATGGTCTGTCCGAATTCACGATGGCACCGCGTTAGCAGTTCGAGAATCGCATCCGCGTTTTCGCTGTCCAGGTTGCCCGTCGGCTCGTCGGCCAGCAACAGCTTGGGGCCGACCACCATGGCTCGGGCGATGGCCACGCGCTGCTGCTGGCCCGTCGACAACTTACCGGGCTTGCGGTGGCGCTCCGCGCCCAGGCCCACCATCTCCAGCATGCTCTCGGCCTCGCCGTTGAGCGATTGACCGCGGATCCGCAAAGGCAGCTTCACGTTGTCCACCGCCGAGAGGACCGGCAGAAGGTTGAATCGCTGGAACACCATGCCGATCTGGCCGTTGCGCAGTTCCGTTCGGGCGCCGTCGCCCAGCCCCGTCGTCTCAACGCCGTCCAGTCGGAGACGGGCGGCTCGCGTCGGCCTGGTGATCAGGCCCAATATATGCAGCAGCGTGGTCTTTCCGCACCCCGAGGGTCCCATGACGGCCACGAACTGCCCCCGTTCGACTTGCAGATCGATGCCGTGGAGGACCTCGACCACCTCCGCGCCGTCCGCGTAGCTGTGGTGCAGGTCACGAACCTGAATCATGGGCTCCGGCATATCTGCTTCTGCCATTTGATCCCTTCTCTTGTGCGGCTTGGGGTCGGCCGCATCGCTCAATCCAACGTCAGTGCCAGGCCCGGGTCGAGTCGCGCCGCCCGCCAACCCGGATACAACGCGCTGAGTGTGCCACCCACAATCCCGATCACCAGAGCCAACAGCACCCAGCGCGGCTCGATGGCCACGGTGAGCAGTGGCTTGACCTGCTCGATGCCGAACTTCGCCGAGTAGGCCAGGATGATACCGACGATGGTGCCCGCGCAACAGATTAGAAGCGACTCGCCCAGCGCTCCGCGCAGGATCATGAAACGCGATGCCCCCAGCGCCCGCAGGACGCCGATCTCCCTCGTACGCTCCACCACCATCGTGTACATGGTCAACAGAATGATCAGGAAGCAGACCACCAGGGCTACGCCCGAGGCAATGTTGATGTACATGTAGATCTGTTCGAAGCTCTCGAACAGCAGCCGGCCATAGTCGCTCTTGAGTTCCACGCGGGCCTTGGTGCGTTCGGCGATGACGTCGGCGGCGGCCTCGGCCTTGGTCGGGTCGCGCAGCTTGACGAAGAACATGCTGGACCAGGGCACGCCGGCGTTCTTCAGATGACGCAGCACCTGGATGCTCGTAAAGACTCGGCCGGCCACGCCCGCATCCACGATGCCGACGATGCGAAACTCGCGGCCTAAAGCCGTCACCGTATCCCCGAGTTCGTAATTCCCTACGCGGGCCAGTCGGGTGTCGATGACCAGCTCGCAAGCGCCGCCCAATTCCTCTTCAGTGATGCCGGCCGGGTCATAGCGCCTCTCCGGCGTCGAACGCTCGGCCAGCAGCCGCTTGAAGCGAAGATCGCCGTCGAACACCCGACCTGAGACCAGCCGACGATTTCCCAGGAACGCGGCTAGTTGCTCCGGGTCGACGCCGAACAAGCGCTGTTGCTGTCCGGCCATGCGGATCTGATCGAACATCACCGGAATGACCGTCTGTACGACCGCCTCTCCGTCGACCTCGCTTTCGCTGATCAGCGGGATGTACTTGTCGGAGAAGGGCGCGCCCGCTGTGAAGATAACATTGTCCTGCCGCGGCAGGACGATGAGATCCGCATCGACACTCTGCATGCGCTGGGCCACCTCGCGCAGCGTGCCGTGCGTCAGAGCCAGCATCACGATGAGCATGGCGATACCGATGCCCACGGCCAAGATCGACAGCCCCGAACGCACCTTGCGGTGCATCACATAGGCCAGCGGCAACCAGGTCATGGGCAGCTCCTAGAGGTCCAGCAGGGCCGGCACCTCGCGCAGGGAATATATGATCACGTCGGCCTCGTGGGCAA
>CP070685.1:438358-447969 GCA_020352895.1 Phycisphaerales bacterium | reverse complement strand
GGGCGAAGTTCGAGTAACACTGTTGCGGGAGGTGCGGGCCATCGAGTACGCACGCTGACCGCCCGGCCTGAAGGCGAGGCCGGGAGCCGGACGCCGTCTCGCGATCCGGGACGGCGCTCGGAAGGACCGACGCATGAGATTCAGGATTCTGTGCGTGGGGGATGTCGTAGGCAAGCCGGGATGCCGGGTGCTGTCGCAGGGCCTGCCTGCGCTGAAAGAGGAACACGAGCTCGACTGTGTCATCGCCAACGTGGAGAACGCGGCCGGCGGCAGCGGACTGACCGAGAATCTGCACGGCAAGATAAGACGTTACGGCGTGGACGTGATGACCATGGGAGACCACGTCTATCGAAGGGCCGAGATCATTCCCGTGCTGGAGCGCTCCTCCTGCATTCTGCGGCCAGCCAATCTCCCCCCGGAGGCGCCCGGCAAAACGATGGTCGTACACGAAACCAAGGAAGGGCAGCGGGTCGCGGTGATCACACTGATGGGCCGTTTGTTCATGAAGCCCGCGGTGGACTGCCCCTATCGCACGGTCGACCGCCTGCTGGAATCGCTGGACGACGAGATCAAGATGATCGTGGTGGAGATGCACGCCGAAGCCACCAGCGAGAAAATCTCCATGGGATGGCATCTCGACGGGCGAGTGAGCCTTGTGTTCGGAACGCACACGCATGTGACCACGGCTGACGAACGCGTCCTGCCACGGGGGACGGGATACATCACCGATCTGGGCATGACCGGCCCGCACGACGGCGTCCTAGGGCGCAACAAAGATCGCGTCCTGAAGTCATTCATCGCAGCGACACCGACGCCGTTCAGCGTCGCGGAGGGCGACCTTCGCCTGCACGGGATCGTGGCGACGCTGGACGCCGGCACGGGGCGGTGCCTGCATATCGAGCGCGTGGCCTATACGTTGGACGAGGCGGTGCCGGGGCCGGATGCTGATGCCGCCCGAGACTCCGTAATCGCCTCCGGCGAACATGGCTAGAAAACCTTTCGACCCAAAACGTGTTGCCGGCGGAAGCGATCGGCCATCGCGGGCCACCGAGCCGACGTTGTTCGATCCGGCCCCAAGTGACTCGTCTCCCAGCGAAAGGGGCGCCGCGGCCCCGGCCGACAAGCCGATCGTTCCCATCACCGTCAGCCAGTTGGTCCACCGTATCAGGAGCGCCCTGCTGGATCGGCTCGGCCACACGATTCTGTTGATCGGCGAGATCAGCGACCTCTCGCGGCCGGCCAGCGGGCACGTCTACATGACCCTCAAGGACGCCAACTGCGAGGTCCGGGCGGTAATGTGGCGTTCGTCGGCACGGTCGTTGAAGTTCGATCCCAAGGACGGATTGGAAGTGTTGGCGACCGGTTCCGTGGACGTGTACGAGCCGCGCGGGCAGGTGCAGTTCTACATCCGCAAGCTCGAACCACGCGGGCGGGGAGCTCTGGAACTCGCCTTCCATCAGTTGTACGAGAGATTGCGCGCCGAGGGCCTGTTCGACACCGAACGAAAGAAACCCCTGCCGGAGTATCCCGAACGCATCGGCGTTGTCACTTCTGCAACTGGGGCCGCCATCCATGACATCATCCAGACACTGGGTCGTCGCTATCCACCCGTGGAACTGATCCTCTCTCCGGTAAAGGTCCAGGGGGCGGGGGCAGCAGAGGAGATCGCCGCGGCCATCAACCGTTTCAACGCCTTGGACCAAAGGCTCGGTGGCCTCGACCTGTTGATCGTCGGCCGAGGCGGCGGATCGCTGGAAGACTTGTGGGCTTTCAACGAGGAAATCGTGGCCCGAGCCATCGCCCGCAGCCACCTGCCGGTGATCAGCGCCGTGGGTCATGAGATCGACATGACCATCAGCGACTTGGTGGCGGACGTTCGAGCTCCTACCCCCACGGCCGCGGCAGAACTGGCCGTGCCTGATCGAGAAGAGGTCCTCGCGCTTCTGGAGACTCTGAGTGTCCGGCTCGCCCGGGTCATGCGGCACGCGCTCGAACTGTCGGCGGCGTGGCTCGCCCGGCTGCAGCAAGATGAGACTTTTCGCAGGCCGGAGAACCTTATCAACCGCGCGCACCAACGCGTGGACGAAGTGGCGGGCCGCGTTCGGTGGGCGCCGATGGAGTTGCTGGACGCGTATCGGCGCCTGCTGGATGGACAGGAGCGGCTGATGCAGCGCTTGCGGCCGGCACGGCTGCTCGGGCACGAGCAACAGCGAGTGGACCGCCTTGAAAGGCGCCTCGCCGAGGCCGGCGTGGCCGCACTGCGAAGACGCGAGCGGCGCCTGGCGGCGTTGGGCGAAGCCCTGGAACGGCGGGGCCCGGCACGCCTGGCCGAACGGGGCGACGAAGCCGTGCGGCAGTTGGGACTGCGTTTGGCCGTGGGCATAAGTCGACGCGACGCGGAACTGGCCAGAGCTCTGAACGCCCTGGCGGCGCGGCTGGAGGGCTGCAGTCACCGAAGCGTGCTGGCGCGCGGCTACTCGCTGACCCGTGACGCGGAAAGCGGTAGAATCATCCGAAGGTCTTCAGACGTCCAGACCGGAAGGTTGATCACGACGCAATTGCGAGATGGTACCGTAGACAGCCGGGTCGAACGAATCTCAGAGGATGAGACTGAGTGACGAGAAGATGAAGAACAAGCCGAAGACTTTCAAGCAGACACTCGAGCGCATCGAACAGATCGTCCACGAGATCGAGCAGGGCAAGGTCGAATTGGAGGAATCCGTGCAGCGTTACGAGGAAGGCACCGAGCTGATCGCCCATGCGCGTGCGATCCTGGCCTCCGCCGAGCAGAAGATCCAGAAGCTGCAGGCAGGCAGCAACGATGCGCCCGAGCTTGAGCCGCTGGTCGACGAGGACCAGGAAGATACGTGAGCGGCTCGCGTGTCACACCGGGAACGTCGATACGTATGCACCGTCTCTAAGCCAACGGGAGCACCAATGAAATGAATACTCGGTACGATTTCGTCCGCCACCTTCTGACGATGGCCATTCTGCTGCCGGTCACGGCCAGCAACGCCTGGAGCCAGAGACCCAGGCAGGTGCGGCCTCCGAGCAAGCCCAAGCCGACTCCAACGAAGGCAGAACCTTCTCCAAGACAACCGGCAACGATGAGGCTGGCCTCACTGGCAGAGGGAGCCTTCGGCCAGACCGGGTGCCTTATTGAGGCGGCAAGGCTCTGCTCCCAGGCCCGCTACGCGGACGCACTGGAGTGGCTGGCCGACGCGCCCGTTGACAATCAGCACTGGGCGTCCGGCTATCTGCGCAGCTTGGCAGCAGGCCTGACCATGCACCCGGTGTCCCGCGGCGACAAACTCCGCGGTCGCATTCTGGCTGTTGATTTCAGTCCTGACGGGACGTTGGTGGCCGCCGGCGCTACGGCCGGAAACGTCCACCTGCTGGAGGCGGAAACGGGCAGGCATCTCCACACACTGTATGCCCACAGAAAATGGGTGCGGCGCGTGGTGTTCCACCCCAAGGGCAACATCCTGGCATCGGGCGGCGACGACGGCAAAGTGAGGCTGTGGCAGACCCAAGTGGGCCTGGAAATCCTGAGTGTGCCCCAGCAGCTTACGCCGATCCGCGGGCTGGCTTTCTCGCCGGACGGCGACACGTTCGCGTCCGGTTCCCTGGGTGGGAAGATCGCGCTTTGGAGTACGCACGACGGCAAGCTGATCTCGACCCTGGCCGAGCTCGAACACGGTGTCGGGGCGCTGGCCTACAGCCCCGACGGCAAGGTGCTGGCCGCGATGACCCTGCGCGGACAGATTCTCCTGATCGACATCGCCACCGGAAAGCTACTCAGCATGCTTGGCAAGGGGCAGGCGTCGGACGAGGTGTCCATCGCGTTCTCGCCGGACGGCGCACTGTTGGCCTGTGGCCATCAGGAAGAAGCCGTAGTCTACGAGGTCGCAACAGGGAAGGAGATCCTCACGGTGGATAACCCCTCCGAAGGTACGTGCCAGGTGGCCTTCATTCCGTTCCGGCAATGGCTGCTGATCGGTCGGGATCACACGCTGAGCTTGTGGGATCCGGCCGGCCGCGAGATGGTGTCGAGCATGACGGGGCGCTGCGGCGACATCCAATCCGTTGCGGTACGGGCAGACGGCTCCAGGATCGCCGTAGGCAGCCCGGGCGCGGTAGACATACTCGCCGCCCCGGTGGGGTCGCCTTATCGCATGTTGGGCCGAATGGAATCCCAGGGCAGACGATTGTCGTTCGCAGGAGACCGGCTTCTGGCCGGTAACATGAGCGGAATCTGGGCGTGGGACTTGGACGCCGACCGAGAACGCTCGTTCCCACACCCGGCAGGCAGGGTGCTGGCCATCAGTGCGAACGGCGAGCGCGCCGCGGGGGTCAATGTCGACCGGCAACTGCTGGTCTGGAACGTCAGATCCGGGGAAGTATTGTACAAGACCGACCCGCTGAAGAAGCCGCCGGCGACCGGGACCTTCACGCATGACGGAAGCACACTCCTGGTCGGGGAGTGGGATGAGAGCATCAGGGCCTACAACGTGGACAAGCAGTACAGGGCCTGGTCCTCGGGGTCTCTGGGCGCTGTGCCCTTATCCCTGGCCCTCGATCCGCGAGGCGGCCTCCTGTACGCCGCGCTCAGAAACCACAGTGTGGCCGTGCTGGATATGAACAACCGCCAAGTCGTGCAGCGCTTCCCCCTGCGGGCCACGGCTGTGGCCTGCAGCCCGCAGGGCGCACTGGCCGTAGCAGGAAGCGACCGGGCCATTCGCATAGTGAGTGCCGCCGATGGTGCCATCCTGAAGATTCTGCGCGGGCACCAAGCCCTTGTCTCCCAAATGGCTTTCACGGCCGACGGGAACAAGCTGGCCTCGGCAAGCGCCGACGGCACGGTCCGCGTCTGGGATCCGTCGGCCGGAGTGGAGCTGGTCTCCCTCGGCAGGGAAAGCACCTGGTTCACATCGGTCGCCTTCAGCGACGACGAGCGGCATCTTGTCGCCACCGATCGTAATGGTGGGGTGCATCTCTGGGAGAACGATCGCGTGTGGTCCGAGCGAACTCAGACCTGGCTGGCCACCGAACAATTGGCCTCATCTTCGGCGCCGCGCGATCAGCCGACCGGCCCCCCGCAGAAGTCACCGGCAGAGAAGCCGGCCATGGAAACCGGCAGATAGCCCCGACTTACTGCTCAGGTTTGGGGGCCACGCCCGGCGCGCGGTCAACCACCGATGTGCTTGGCGTATTCCGCAGGCCCCATCAACTTATCGAAGTCCGCGGGACCCTTGACCTCGACGCGGATCATCCATCCGTCGCCGTAGGGATCGTTGTTGACCAGCTCGGGCTCATCGGCAAGCCGTTCGTTGACCTCGCGAACGGCGCCCGTGACTCCAGAGCTCAACTCGGCAGTGGCCTTGACGGATTCAATTTCGCCGAACGGACTGCCGGCCTCCAGGACCGCGCCGACCTTAGGCAAATCGACGTAGGTAATGTCGGTGAGCTCATCGGCGGCATACTGCGAAATGCCGATGGTAACCAACTGATCGTCCAGGCGGTGCCATTCGTGCGATGCCAGAAAACGCAGATCGTCAGGGATGTTCAAGATAGGCTCCTTGGATTACTTGCCGGCTTTATAGAACGGAAGAGGCACGAGGACGGCCTCTTCGCCCCGGTTCGTGTTTCCTCTCGGGGCCGCGACCAGCTTGGTGCCCGGTTCGGCTAACCCGCTGGTGACGCAGCCCATGGCGATGCTCTTACCGAGTGTCGGGCTCATGGTCCCGCTGGTCACCACGCCGACCTGGACGCCGTCGTGGAGGATGGTCCAGCCCTCGCGGGCGATGCGCTTGCCCGCCAGCTCAAGGCCGACAATCCTGCGCTTGGGGCCCTCCTCCTTGATCCTCCGAAGGGCCTCGGCGCCGACGAAGTCGGTCTCCAGATGCACACACCAGCCCTGCCCTGTGCTGATCGAATCGATATCCTCGTTCAGCTCATGCCCGTAGAGCGGCATGGCGGCCTCGAGTCGCAGGGTGTCGCGCGCCCCCAGCCCGGCTGGCAGGATTCGCTCACAGAGGGCCTCGTCGGCCCGGAGGAACTGGTAGGCCGTGGCGGCGATCTCGTTGGGAAGGATGAGCTCGACGCCATCCTCGCCGGTGTAGCCGGTCCGCGAAATCGTATACGGCAGGCCCATGTATTCGCCGCTGGTAAACCGGTAGCGCTTCAGGTTGCCCAGGGGAACGGGCATGATCTGGCCGAGCAACTCGATGGTCCGCGGCCCCTGAATGGCCAGCATGCTGGTGCGGAGGGTCTTGTCGTCGATGCTGACGTCCCTTCCGGCGGCGTGCTGGCCGAGCCAGCCCATGATCTTGTCGCGGTTGGAGGCGTTGCAGACGATCATCCAGTGATCCTCGTACCTCGAGGCCAGGACGTCGTCGAGGATGCCGCCGTCCTCTCGGCAGACGTGGGCATAGGCACACTGACCGACGGCCATCCTGCTGACGTCGCGCGTCAGCACGTGGTTGACAAGAGCCTCCGCGTCAGGGCCGCTCAGGTCTATGCGGCCCATGTGCGAAACGTCGAAGACACTGCAGCATTTGCGCGTGTGGCGGTGTTCATCGACAATGGACGTGTACAGCATAGGCATACGCCAACCGGCGAACTCGACCATACGGGCGCCGAGCTGCTCGTGCACGTCATGCAGGGCGGTCTTCAGCACGGTTGCCACCTCTCTTGATAAAGGGCCCACAAGATTATGCGAGGGGTTCTAACATGTCAATGAGGCCGGCCGGACCACGAGAACGACACAAGGCGGCCCCGTACCGCGCGCTGCAGGCGGCCCCGCGCGGCAGTCCCGAGCTCGCCTCTTTCGGATCGCCTCGACGGTCAAGCCCGCCGACGCCGAATCGGCGGAGAACCATGCGGTGCTCCGCCGCTCAAACCGGCCGGTCGGCGCCGAGGGGCGATCACGGCCCGATAAGAGACCCGAATCGGAAAGTAATATTCCACGTTTCTGGGCGGTGACTACTATGATAAGGCAACGGCGCCGGAACGACTCCGTCTTCAGGGCTGGACGCCGATCCCGAATGACGGAGGGAACGACAGCTTCGCTTAGAAGGGGTCGGGGGCGCTGGATGACGAGCGACATGTTCATGAAGCCGGGGCCGCGAACGGAGCGTGTCCGTACACCCCGGCGACCAGAGGAAACGCAATGCTCTTCTCCAAGACCATGATTCAGGGGGTCTACGTTCTTTGTCATCTGAGCCGTAAGGAACCGGGTACGGTCGTGCCTGCGGGCCCCATCGCCGAGGCCATGAGCGTCCCCCCGGAGCAGACAGCCAAGATCCTCCAGGCCTTGGCCCGGGCAGGGGTCGTTCGTTCAGTACGGGGTCGTCGCGGGGGCTATGCGCTGGCCAAGCCGCCCGAAGAAATCACCATCGGCGAACTAGTGGACGCTTTGGGACCAGAGGAGGACGAGGCACGGTTCGAATCGCGAAACTGCCCGCTGATGCCCGATCAGCGTTGCAAGGCCTATTTTGGACTGCGGCGGCTGCACGGCCGCGTGCGGGGGTTCCTCGGCACCGAGACACTGGCACCGCTGATTGCGGACGCATGCGATACGGACCAGGATCCGGCACAGTGCGACGCCGGCGCTGCCTGCTGCCAAGAACAGGTCGAGCCCGTCGACCAATAGCCCTGCCACCATGCGTCTCGCCCGGCCACAAAGTGGGCGGCAGATTGTCTGCCGGCGCGGCGTTCAGCCCTTGGCCGTCAAGTTCTTGGTCACCGATCAGTCGGGCGCGCCAACAGAACAGGCGATCCTGCCTTCATTCAGACCAGATTAGAGTAAGCCGCGCCGCGCAGGTCCTCACGAGCGGGACTCTCAGTCGAGGCAGGCGGGAACCTCGCTTGAGGAGGTCACGCCGAAGAGTACCGCAAATGTGCTGAAGTCGCTCAGGTTCACGCTGCCGCTGGCATCGAGGTCGCTGCAGGCGAAGGCCTGCTCGGAGCAGTCGCCGCCGGCCCCACTTTGGCCGAAGCAAAGCGCGAACAGGCTGAAGTCATTCAGATCGACGAGCCCCCCGCTGCCATTGATGTCCCCACAGATGCATCCCGAAGCAGGCGACATGTATTCATACGCGCCCATGTCGACGATGGCGATCTGGTCGCCGTCCCCATCACGGAGGCGTAGGCGGCCGTCCAGATCGGAGACGACTCCGGACGGCACAGCGGCGTTGTCGCCAGCGTCGATGCAGCCCGAGCCTGCGGTCAACCGCAGGTTATCATCGGCTGTGCCGAACACGTCATCGTCGCCGTTTGCGTCCACGAACTGTGGATCGGTATCGACGTTGCCGTCCACGCCGGGGCTGGACCAGCCCTGGATGCAGTCATATGTGATGGCCGTGTTGCCGCTGGCTACATGCACCTGTGCCGACTCGTCAGTCCCGCCGCCGTCGCTGTTACCCCAGAGGATGGAGTTCGTCACGGTGAGCACGGCGTCGCTCGTGTAGCTGTAAATCCCGCCGCCCCAGGTGGAAGCGGTGTTGCCGCTGAAAGAGCAGCAGATCACATCAGGAACACCTGCGTTGGCCATGCCGCCGCCGTAGACGGCCGAGTTCCCGGTAAACAGGCCGTTGACGATGGTGGCCGTGCCGCTCCCGCTGTTGAACAACCCACCGCCCCGGCCGTCCGCCGTGTTGCTCTGGAACACACAGGCATTCAGCACCGGGCCGGACACCTCCTTGACCATGAAGCCGCCGCCGCGATCCGCGGCATGGTTCTGCCGGAACACACAGCCGAGGATCGTCGGGGAGGCATTATCACAAAGAAAGCCGCCACCGCGGTCGTTGGGATCGCCCGCGGCATCCGCCCGCCCGGCGGTGATTACGAAACCGTCGAGGACGGCCGTGGAGCCGACACCCTGGGCGATCACGACGTGGTAAGCGTTGTCGTCCATAACGCCGGAGCCGTCGTTCTGGCCAAGATCACCGCTCAGGATCGTCTCGCGGACGCCGGGATCACGCTGCTCCACAAACGTCTCGTCGCCGGCGAAGCCGCCGAGGAGGGTCACGTCGTCAACAAGCAGAAACGCAGCGCTGCGTGGATCGGAGGAAATGAGCCTGGTCGGCAGATAGGTACCGGCGGCGACCCAGATCTCGGTTGCGGCGCTGCCGGGCAGAGCGGCAATGTCCAAGGCGTCTTGAAGGTCGGTGTAGGCGTTAGCCCAGGTGGTGCCCTGCTCAAGGCCGGTGGCGGAGCCATCCACGTAAAGGCGCGCCGCCTCGCATTCGTCGGCCACGTTGTTGCCGTTGTCGTCGGCGCTGGTCCCTGCGCTGATGTCGCACTCGTCAGGGACCTTGTTGGCGTTGCAATCACTGCTCGTCACGCCGGCCATGTCGCAGATGTCCTGCACGGAGTTGCCGTTGCAGTCCTCGTTGGGCTCGCATTCATCGGGCACGTTGTTGGCGTTACAGTCGTCGCTGGTGCCCTCGGCGATGTCCTGATAATCATCGACCTGGTTTCCGTTGCAGTCGGCTGAGGTCAGCACGCCGACCCAGGTGCCCCAGATTTCGTCAGCGTGCCCATACTCCTGAATGGTCCAGATGGTCAGTTCCTCGACAGGGTCCAGCGTGGTGTAGCTGTAGTCGCCG
>CP070685.1:428634-438258 GCA_020352895.1 Phycisphaerales bacterium | reverse complement strand
CCCCATCTCCCGATACGCCGGTACCAGCCAATCGTCCCTGCCCAGCGCGAACACCGAGCCGATGGCCGACGCTTCCTGCCCGCGGCACAACGGAAACGTTCCCATCCGGCCCTGGCGCTGCAGCTTCAGCATCCGCTCGTCCAGCCGTCGGGCCTGCAACATGGCCCGGTAACACTTGCGAAGCTCATCCGGGCTCAGTTCCGGTTCCAGATCGGCATCGACCGTCCCGTCTTCAGCCAGGATCTCGATCCGCTCGATCGGCCCCGCGTCGCACTCTATCTTCTTCTTTGGCACCGTGATCGGCCCTCTGCTTGGTGGGTCCGGGTTCTCCTGGCAGCGGCGGGGGATCAACCCGCGCCCCCCGTAGATCGTGCAAGCCTCCGTCTTTGTTCAGCGGCGATTAACCTAAATCTGTGCTTGGGGCCAGAATAGGCCTTCGCACGGCTGCGAAAGGGCTACCAGCGGCCGGAATCAAGTCTGAATGAGCAAACGGGACTCGGGCCACACAGTATAGTCAAGTCGCCGGGTGGCTTCCACCGGCCTCGGCAGCCAGCCCCGGCTCACGTCCCATCTCTCTGAGGGCTATGGATGGGGCCGCGACTGTGCGCATTCCAGCGCCCCGCTGTCGTTCTCCTTCGGCCGCGGCTCCGGCTTTCCCAGCGGCAGGACCTGTGACAGAACACCTCCGGCTAACAGGATAAGGCTCACAATGACGCGCAGTGTCCAGCCCACCGGACTCTGCGACATGGTGTACACCGCGCTGGCTGGGTGCGCGCCCGCGGGCAGCTCCAGCTCACACCTTCCGCTGGTCGCGGCCCAGCACATGTAGGCCAGCAGTCCGCTGCCTGGATTCTCAGCGGCGATCTGCTCGCGAAGCCTGTCGCCCACCGTCCGCCGGAATTGCCTCGGGCTCATGCCGGCGGGCAGCTCGCGCACCTGCTTGGCCACCATTTTCCCGGCGTGTGGCCCGAGCTGGGCGTTCTCCAGCAGAAGTGATGCGAGGAAAATCGGAAAGATGACCGCCGCCGCTGCCGCGCAGGCACTCACTCGCCAGACCGGGCGCATCGGTCGGGCCACGCGGAACACGCCCGCCCCCACCGCCAGCCCGAACAACAGAAAAAAGAAAGGACCCAAATAAAACGGCAGCAGCCCGGCGAACGACAGCAGCACCGACACGGGCACGCCCACCAGCAGTCCGGCCCCGACCGCGCGCAACCATCGCCCCCCGTCTCCTGCCGTGGCCGATGAAGTTGCGTCTGCCTCGGCGAAGGCGCTGTGCGGCTCAGGCTGGTGCGTTTCCTGGTTCGTCGTCATGGTGGTTAAGAAGGCTTGGCCGAGCGAGGCCTCGGCTTGGGCATCTTGCTCGCCTGCCGCTGCCAACTTAGGCTGCCGTCAGCCCCTTGGCAAGCAAGGACCCGGGGCCGAAGGAATGGCCTAGATCATTCAAGCATGCGGCCTTTTCTGCTTGCCCGCGGGCACTGAACGTGCAAGGCCGTACCCTAACCGGCCCGCCACCGCGTGACCAGCCCCATGGCCCATCCGCCGCGACAGACCGCCTCACCGCCGACCCGCCAACTCCCTTTTATGGAGGCCCTACGCTTTGTCTATCTCCGTCGCGTCGTCGGCACGGCTTTGCACGCGGTCGGCTTTGAGGCCGCCCTGCGCCTGGCACGGGCCCTGGCCCGCGGCGTTTACGATCTGTACGGTCCGGCCCGACGCCGCGCCGAGCAGCGCATTGTTGCCGCACAGACTGCGCTGGCTGCGCCGCCCGGCGAACCGGCCGAGCTGGTCCGCCTCTGTTATGAGAACATCGCTGCCTTCTGGATCGAGACGCTCTTCTTCCGTCGCCGCATGCGGCCGTCAACTTGGCGCCGTTGCGTCCGCATCGACCGCGAACCCGACTTGCTCGACGTCTGCCACGGACCGTCCCCCGCGATCTTCGTCACCGGCTATCTCGGCCATCCCGGCGTCGGCGCGTTCGTTCTCGGACAGCTCTGCCGGCCTGTCCACGTGTTGGTCGATCTGCTCGCCCAGCCCGTCCTTCGCACATGGCAGGCCGACATGTACGGCCAGCCACACGTGCGCCTGATCGGGCGTTCTGAATCGTTGACGAAGCTCCCCGCCATCCTCGAGTCCGGCGGCAAGATCGTGCTCGTCGGTGAGGCCTTTCGCGACGAGCCAACCTCAGACGTCCCGCCCCGACGCCCGAAAGGCGACGCGGTCCGCTTCCTCGGCCGGGCGCACCGCGCCTACCAGACCGTTCGCCTTCTCAGCCAGCGCTACAGCGCCCCGGTGGTTCCCTTCGCCTGTACGCGCGAACCGTGGCGCTTCGAGTTCACCCTGCGCTTCGGCCAGCGTATCGAGCCGGCCGCCCCGGATGTGTCCCAACAGTTGATCGCGGCGCTCGAATCCTTCATCCTCGCCCACCCGACCCAATACCTCTGGACCCTCCCCGACGCACTTGGCACTGTCTAACGTTGCTGGGCCGTAGCGGCATTCCCTTGGATGAAGGAACAACCGAAACCGGGCGAATATCCAGCCCAGGCGGACCACCTCGGCCGTCAAGGGGTTGGGCAATATGCGTTTTTAGGGTTCTTTAGCCCGACGACTAAATTTAGTCCATGAGCTAAATTCAGCCGGGCTTGATCGCTTAGCTGAGGTGTTCGCAAGGCATTCTGCTGCCTACCCCGTATCCAACCCCGGCTCCGCCTCTCGCATCGGTAGGAACTCCTGCGGCAGCCGTATCAACTCCATGAGTATCGGCCGCAGGTCCTCGTCCGGATCGACCACGAGCGATCTTCCTTCCGGCGGCTCCCACGGCAACACGCCGCTGCCCTTCAGGTCACCCCGTGGTCGAAGAATGCCCCTTGCAGCATCCCATTCGAGCACGGCTACCGTGCGCGGCTTCTTGAAGCCCGGCTGCGACCTCGTCGCCTCCCGCGTTACGAACACCAGTTCCTTGCGCCCGTCGCCGTCCTCGTCGCGCCACATCGGCACGATGCGGTAATACGTGTTAGCGTCAGGATGGAAATCGAATCCTGTCAGCCCCGCCCACACTACCTCGTTCGAAGTCTCGCCAAGCCGGACAACGGCCATGAGTACCAGCTTGTTCCTGGCGGGGGCTTGGGGGTCGTAATCGAACGCGTCGCAGTACCACAACACTTCCCAATGCCCGTCCCCATCGATGTCGTCCGGTGCGAATAGCAGCCATCGATCCGAGCGGACTCGTCCTCGCCACGTCAGCTCATGATCGGCAAACCAGACCTGATAAACGAGATGGCTCTCTCTGTCCCTAGCCTGCGGCTCCAAGATCCTGTACCAGGCCGCCCAACCGGGAGCAGGGACGGCGTGAGTCATCAGCGGTGGTCGAATACGCCAGGTATCCGCGTCATGAATAGCCACACCACCTTCCCCTTCCCATAATGCGCGAGCGATGAGCATCACTCGCGCGTGACAGCCTACGCTGCGACGAGCCAGCCAGTCGAGAGTCCCCGGCTTCACGCAATTCCATAACCACGCGCTAGTGGCCACGAAAAACACGCCCACGATTGCCACGACAGACTCGCGTTGCCACGAGTCATACGCACGTCGCCGTAGCATATCGTCTACAGCAGGCACCGAAGTTCCTTCATCGGGAACAAATTGTGAGCTGCCAGCCACCACAAACCCATGAACAGCGTGGCGTAAAGCACCGACTGCCAAATGCCACGCCATCGTTCCAGCGGGTTCCACGCAACAGCGCACGCCCACCACGCGCCGTACCAGTATGCTATCAGCGAAACCTCCGGTGGTAGGGCGGGCACCGGCAAGCTGAAGCCCACGATCGGGTGTTCCAAGGTGTCCGGCCGGACGGCCTTGTACGCATACCACCCGCCGATCGCCAGCGGCCCAAGTACCGTCAGGTACAGACTCACCTTGACGCCGCCACGCTTCGCGGCTAGGTGCCGCCTCGGTAGCGCAACACTCAGGAACAGGCCCAGGGCGACGATGCTGGCGAGCGCCACCACCCAGGCGAGGGTCGATTCGGCAAACCACGTTGCCACACGCGACCAGGGAGCCGGTGTGCTCGTGAAACCGGCTGGGTGGCTCCACGGCGAGTCGCGAAACTCGCTCTCGATTCGATATGTGAAGAATCCCTGACTCCCAAGCGCCGCGCCGATTAGCGCTGCGATGATGAGGTGGAATGCTGCCCAGCGAATTGCTCTTCCTTGGTGGTCGGGGATGGCCAGCCCGCGTCCTGCCTTCCACGGCATCACCACCAGCGTCACGATCGTCTCGGCATAAGAGAAGATCAGCCCCCCGCGCCGCTGGCGGTCCCAGGTCAGTCGCCGGTTGGCCCAGCGCCGAAAGAATCGCGCCGTCGTCGGAAACGCCACGCCGCATTCCGGGCACCGCTCACTGCGACAGCCGCGTAGGCTGTAGCCGCACTCCGGACACACCGGCCGCCAGCGTGACATCCGCATGTGCGTAACCTCCGCGCCTCAAGTCTCGCACACGCGTCCGCAGACTGCAACAGAAGATCTGCCCTGGCCCGCATGCCAGTTCTTCCCCGGCTACCAGTTGCAGTTCGCGTTGTCGGGCAGCAGTCGGAATATGACGCTGAAAGTGGCAAAGTCCGGCAGATTGACGGTCCCGTCGCCGTTGAAGTCCGCACACAAATAGGATTCCGGCGTGCAGTCCGGCGGCAGATACGTCGGCGTGGCCAGGTAACACACCGCGAACGTGGCGAAGTCGTCCAGTTCCACGAACCCGTCGCCGCTCAAGTCGCCGCAAATGCACGGCCGGTCACACTCATCGGGAAGCCCATCGCCGTTGAGGTCCAGCGACGTTCCCTGTGCGATGTCGCACTCGTCCAGCACCAAGTTGTCGTTACAGTCCAGCGACGGGTCATCTCGCCGATCGCACTCGTCCGGCCGCCCGTTTCCATTGCAGTCCGGCGAGGTTCCCTCGGCCACGTCGACACCGTCCGGCACACCGTTGTAGTTGCAGTCCTCCTCGCAATCGTCCGGCACCTCGTTGCCGTTCACGTCGCTGCTGGTCGTGCCCGCGATATCGCACTCGTCCAACACGTCGTTCCCGTTGCAGTCCAGCGTTCCTTCCGACTCGATTTCCAGGTGCAGCGTCCACTCGTTCAACACCCCGTCATCCGGCGCCATCGCGTCGGTGATCACGAGGGTCCAATCGCCCGCCTGATCCGCACTGTCGAACGCCTCCAGGCTTTCCTCCGGCCGGTAAGCGCCCGCAAAGGGGGCCGACCCGTCCGCAACGGACTCGCTCGCTTCATCGTCAAACACCGTGCCGTCGAAATTCTGTCCACCGCCGCCCCGCGCCGCGACCAGCAGCACAGCAACGTCTCCGTGCTGCAGTGTCATGGTCAGGTCACGTACCCAACTGTGCGTGATGTCCACTTCAACTTCGACGTCGGCGATCATCCCAGCGTCGGCCACCACGATGGTGTCCTCAACCGTGGCCGCATCAGGGATCGTCAGACCCGCCACCGTCCGATAATCTATGCTCTCAAGGACTGCAATCGCCATTTCGCACTCGTCGGGCCGCCCGTCGCCGTTGCAGTCGTCGCTCGTTGGGCCGGCGATGTCATCCCCGTCGGCGATGCCGTTACCGTTGCAGTCGCAGGTGCCCGGCTCGGTCGGCTCGCAACCGTCGGGCACTCCGTTGTCGTTGCAGTCCGGCGCGCATTCGCTTGTGCAATAGAACGGCCCGTCCGGCGCACCGCTGTTCTGGTCAATTTCGCAGACGTCAGGAATTCCGTTGTCGTTGCAGTCATCGGCTGTGCCCGCCGTAATCTCACACGCGTCCGGCACGCCGTCGCCGTTACAGTCGTCGGCGCTGCCGGCCTCGATCTCACATTCGTCCGGTATGCCATTGCTCTGACAGTCGGCGCTCGTCGCCTGCTTGATGTCGCAGTTGTCCGGCGTCCCGTTGCCGTTGCAGTCCGCCACACCGCCGTGGGCCACGATCCACAACGCGTTGGCGAACATCCGCGTTGCCGCCTGGTTGTATACCGTGTTCACATTCGCGTGGATGTTGACCGCCATGACCGTTCCCGCGGCATTGCTGGCTGCCAGAGTGTCCCCTCCGTCGGTCCACGCCAGCACCACAGCCTCCGGCTGCTGCGGGTCGCATCCGCCGTCGGGACAATTCAGGGCCGGCTTACCGAAGGTGCTGTACCACAGGTATGTCGGCGCCTCATCGATTCCATCAAACAGCGGATGGCACGGCGTCGGGGGCGGCCAGGCAAACGTCCCTGGGGCTGTCCCCAACTCATCCTCAGGAACGAACGGAGAGTATCCCACCTCCTCCACGATGCGCCCGCCGATCCGATACTGTGCCGAAGTAGCGAAGCAGAACGTCGCCAGCACCACGCCTCCGCCGGCGTCAACGAAGTCCGCCAGCACGTCACCGAGCCCCGCCGGATCGTCGAACGCTCCGTTCGAGTACGCCAGCACCGCATCAAACAGCGGCTCGCCGAGCGCGTCCACCAGCGTGGGCGTCGCTCCCTGCGGGTATAGCACGGTGATCTCCCCAGCGCTGAAGAGTCCCGTCGAAGCGATGTCGACCACCGGTGTGCCCCCGGCCGTAATCACACCTACGGTGGCTGCCTTTGCAGGCCGCGGCTCGGCCAGGAAGGCCGCCAGAATCACTGCCGCCAGTGCAACCGCGCAATAGGCTCGATCTGAATATCGCATTGCCTTGCTCGCTCGTTGTCTCACTCAGCCGACCGCAACGGCCGTTCGCGGTCGGGGGGCTTGCCCCGGTTCCGAGGACCGGCCGCGCACGCTCCAGGCGCAGCCCTTCCGCCGTATTCGCCAAGGAGGCAACCGGCGCGCCCGTCATCCGGGGGCTCTTTCCGCCTTCCCAGAGCCGACAGGCCCACGCCCGCCGCGCACTATCTGCCCCCTTCGCGCAAGAACCACGCCCGCCGCCCTCTCCGACGAAGCCTGCACGTCGCGACGCACTTGGTCACGAGACAGACACCTGGACCTGCGGCTCGCCCGTGGATCTGGGGCGAAACGAGGATTCTCTGGGGGATGTATGTGGCTGGCCGGGGTGGTTCTCCACCGGCCAGAGGAATTCAGGAGATGTTCTACGCCTGATCTGTTCCTGGCGCGTCGTTTTCTTCGGTTGGCGGCCCTCCCTCGGTGTCGGCCTCAAACTGAGCGGGCTGATCCGCAGCGGCCTCTTCCGCTTGGGCGTCAGCCGAACCGGCCCCCGATTCGCCCGCACCCTCTGCGGCTTGCTCTTCGTCCTCCTCATCTTCCTCCCGCGCGATATGGGCCACCGACACGAGCTTGTCCCCCTCGTCTATGCGGATCAGCCTGACGCCCTGCGTGGCCCGCCCGATCTCGCGCACCTCGCTCAGATCAGTCCGCAGCATGATTCCCTTGGCCGTGATCATCATGATCTCGTCGGTGTCCTCCACCGACTTGAGCCCTACTACCGGACCGTTCTTGTCCGTAACCTTGATGTTGATGACGCCCATGCCGCCGCGCTTGGTCAGCCTGTACTCGTCGATCGCTGACCGCTTGCCCAGCCCCTTCTCGCACACCGTCAGCAGGCTCTTGCCCGTCTCGATCACGACCATGTCCACCACCTGGTCGGTCCCGCGCAAGGTCATCCCTTTGACACCCCGCGCGCTCCTTCCCATGGCTCGCACGTCCGACTCGTTGAACCGTATCGCGTATCCCTCCCGCGACCCCAGCACGATCTCCTGGCCGCCTTCCGTCAGGACCACGTTCACCAGGGCGTCGTCCGGGTCCAGCGTGATGGCGATGATCCCGCTCGGGCGCGGCCGGCTGAACGCGCCCAAAGGCGTCTTCTTCACGATCCCCTTCGCGGTCCCGAAGAAGACGAACTTCTCCTCGAACACCTTGACCGGCAGCACCGCCCGGTATTCCTCGTTGGCCTGCATCTTCAGCAGATTCACGAGGGACCGGCCCCGGGACGTCCGCGACATCGACGGAATGTCGTACACCTTCAGCCAGTACACCCGCCCCCGATTGGTGAACACCAATAGATAATTGTGCGTGCTGGCCACGAACAAACTCGCCAGAAAATCCCCTTCGCGGGCCTCGCCGCCCCGCACGCCCTTGCCCCCGCGCCCCTGTCGCCGGTACGTCTCGACGGGTACACGCTTGATATAGCCCTGGTGCGAGAGTGTGACGATGACCTGCTCGTCGGCGATCAACTCCTCCATCCTCATCTCGCCTACAGTCGGCCCGAACTGGGTTCGCCGCGGCCGGGCGTATTTGCTCTTCAATTCCATGGTCTCGTTGCGGATGATGTCGATCACGCGCCGTTCTTCTCGGAGGACGGCCTCGTGCTCGGCGATCTCCTCGCTGAGCCCGGCGTATTCCTTGATCAGCCTCTCGATCTCCAGTCCCGTCAGCCGCTGGAGCTGCATGCCCAGAATGGCTTCCGCCTGCACCCCGGTCAGCCGCTGGTCCGCGCCGGCGGCCCGCTGCACGAACGGCTCCGGCAGCAGGGCCCGCAACGTCTCGGCCACCGCCAGCCGCAACCGCATATCCATCAGCCGATCCTTGGCCGTCAACGGATCGGGCGACCTGCGGATCACCTCGATGACCTGGTCGATCGACCCCACCGCCAGGATCAGACCCTCCACCACGTGAGCCCGCTGCCGCGCCTTGCGCAGCAGAAACGTTGCCCGCCGGCGGATCACCTCCTTACGGTGATCCACGAACACTTCCATGAGCTGCTTGAGTGACAGCGTGCGCGGCTGACGGCCTACCAGGGCGATGTTCATGATCGTGAAGTTGCTTTGCAGCGGCGTGTATTGATACAGCTTGTTGATGACCACGTCCTCGTTCGCGTCCCGCCGCAGCTCCAGCACGATCCGCACCGGGTGTTTCCGCCCGGACTCGTCCCGCACGTCGGAGACCTCCGGCAGCACGCCCCGTTTGACGCAGTCCGCGATCTTCTCCGCGATCGTGTTCTTCAGGATAAGATAGGGGATCTCCGTAATGACCACCCGCATCTTGTCGCGCTTGCTTTGCTCCACCTTCACCGTGCCGCGCACGGTGATCGCCCCGCGTCCGTTCTCGTACGCCTCGGCGATGCCACTCCGTCCGCAGATGGTCGCCCCGGTCGGGAAATCCGGCCCGGGCACGTGCCGCATCAGCTCGGCCGTGCTGATGTCGGGCTTGTCCAGCAGCGCCAGCAGGCCGTCGCAGATCTCCCCCAGATTGTGCGGAGGCAGGTTCGTGGCCATGCCCACCGCAATCCCCGTGCTCCCGTTCACCAGGAGGTTCGGGAACTTGCTCGGCAACACGACCGGCTCGGTGCGCGTGGCGTCGTAGTTGTCCTCGAAGTCGACCGTCTCGAGCTTGAGGTCCTCCAGCATCTCCGTCGCCGGTGCCGCCAGCCGCGCCTCCGTGTATCGCATGGCAGCCGGCGGATCGCCGTCGATCGAGCCGAAGTTGCCCTGCCCGTCCACCAGCGGATGAATCAGGTTCCACGGCTGGGCCATACGCACCAGCGTCGGATACACCACCTGCTCGCCGTGCGGGTGATAGTTGCCGGACGTGTCGCCCGCGATCTTGGCGCACTTGCGGTGCGCCGCTCGCGGCCCGAGGTTCAGGTCGTTCA
>CP070685.1:418870-428534 GCA_020352895.1 Phycisphaerales bacterium | reverse complement strand
CGGACGGCCCTGTTCGAGGTCGAGGCGGTCGAGTCGGGACCCGGAGGGCTGCGGAGCTTCCGCGTAACCTGCCCTGAGTCCCTGGAGGCGCCGCACTATGTCTTCCTGGTGACTCGAGAGATGAAGCTCGTCGCCGTGCCGCCCCCGAAGGTGGGCGAGACCGTCGAGCTGCCCGCAGGAAAGCCGATCACCTGGTTCGCCGACTGAGCGGAATGTCGGCGCTACGAGTTGGACGCCGCCGGCTCAACACCGGCTTTGGGCTCGCCCTCCACGGCGCGGCGCTGGGCGTCGGTCAGCAGGCGGCTGAGACGGTCCTTAAGCTCGTCGAAGAGCTGCGCCAGCGGTGCGTCCAACTCCTCCTGCCGGGTCACCAGCATCTTGCGGGTCTCTTCGTCAGATTGCTCCCATTGTTCCTGAATGCGGGCATACTCGGCGCTGTGGCGATCCCGGTGCCGATCCGCCCGGGCGCGAAGATCGCCCATGATCGTCCAAGCGCTGGTGATTTGGGCGTCGTCCAGCGCGTACTCCTTGATGAACCCAGCCACATACGATTCCCACATGTCCAGAGGAACGGGCTCGGATTCCCCCGTTGCAGCGGAGCGTGCCGAGTCGGCAGAGGCCAGTTCTGCAGTTCGTGGCTCGGCCGTCTGACGTTCTTGCTCGCGCACCCAGTAAGGCTCATCCCACAACTCGTTCCGGGCGAAGCGCCCGTCCTTCCACCCCTGCAACTTACGCTCAAATATCTCCATGCCCACATTGATCTTGGCCACGTCCGCGTCGAACTTCATCTTTTGTGTGGGGCGAAGCGATTGCCGGAACTCCACCTGGGCAGCACGCAGCTCCTCGCGGCCGAGGTTGAACAGGCGTAGCGCCTTCCCCGCCCACTGGGAGACCTGCTCAGAAGAGGGAGGCTCCGGGGCCAACCGATTCTCCATGAACTCATTGATCAACGGCTGGAGTTCGCGCCGGTGCTCCTTCATCCAGCGCGGCCAGCGGCGCTGCATCATCTCCTCCAGACGTGCCGCCTGCTCCTGGTCCAGGTCGTACTCGTAGCTGACCTGCCCGCACCACCGGCGAACGGCGTAATCGATCATCCGTTCCGTGGGCCAGAAGCCCTCTGAGCGCGGCTCGGAAGTCCGAGCCTGCTCCACGGCGGCCTCCGGAACATCGGCCTCGTCCGCCCGGAGCGCCGGCGTGCCGAAAAGGAAGCCCAGGAGCCCTCCCGCCACCATCAGCCGCAGCGCGCAACCGCGAAATATGACTCGCATAGCCACCTCACTAAGGCGGGTGCCCCGCATGTTTATAAGCCCCAACCCTCTGCCGGCCGCATCGTGCCTTTCCGGCCAAGGACCGAGAATGTTGACCGAACTTGGGCGTCATTTTGGCCGATGTATGAGGCGGTGACAAGCGATATCGGACCCGCCGCGGGGCCGGCACCGGCGGGAAGACAGCTCGGAGGACCGGATGTTCATCACCGCCTACATTCCCTGCTACAACGGCCGAACCCACCTGCGCAGGGTCCTGGAAGCCCTGGTGGCCCAAAGCCGCATCCCCGACGAGATCATCGTCGTAGACGATGGCTCCACGGACGGCAGCGCCGCCATCGCCACCGAGATGGGCGTAGGCCTGATCTCCCACATGCAGAATCGTGGCATCGCAGCCGCTCGAAACACCGCCCTGAAAGCCGCCCGCGGCGATCTGCTCGCGGGACTCGACGTGGACGCCATCCCGGCACCGGACTACCTGGAACGCGTCGAGGCCGCCTTTCGGCGCAATCCCAAATCGGATGCCGTCTGCGGACAGCTCATCGAAGCGCACAGCGTGCTCCTGCCGGACCGCTGGCGGCAGGTTCATATGGCCCAGCACCACGGCCCGGACTGGATGGAGAACCCACGCATATGCTACGGGTCGGTGACCACCGTTCGCCGGTTTGCACTCGAGGAACTGGGCGGCTGGGACGAGCGCTACCGCACCAACCATGAAGACGTGGACCTCACGCAGCGCATGTACGAAGAGGGCATGCGTGCGGCATATGAACCCTCGTGCATCGCCCGCCATCAAAGGCGCGATACGATCGAAAGTGTTTTGTCCGGGTTCTGGCAGTGGTTTGCCCCCCGAGGACAGGACCTGGGACAGTTCGATTCCATCGAATCGCTCATTGGCGATCGGATCAAACCGGTCATCTGGGGGATCTTCGAGCATCGCTTCGGCAAAGACCGCCGGGAAGCCAGACCCCATCTCCTCGGGCCGACCTTCCTGCTACCGTGGTGGATGGCCTTGCATGATCTGGCTCAACTGGAGGGCACGGCGGCGACCGCGGACGCACTCATCCAGCGCATGCAATCCATAGTGGGCCTGATGGGCGGCAGTGACTACGTCATCCGGCGGGCCACCGAGGCGCTGACCGGACTTCACAACTGCTTGTTCGCCGAACGCAAGGAAGAATCGAGCTCACCGCATGCGACATACCTGGCGGCCTTTGAGAGGACCGCGAGGCGCGCTCTGCCCACCGAGAAGCTGCGCTGGTCGCAAATCGAGTTCTCCCTGCGGCGTTGGGACCTGGAACAGCGCCTGGCCGAGACGAGCACTGGGCCCATGCGTACGCTGCTGGCCAACCCTCCCTGGTACACGGCCGAGCGCCAGGGCGTACGGGCCGGCTCCCGCTGGCCCTTCACCATGGACCGTCGGGACGAAAAACCGATCCCGCGCTACGTGCCGTTCCCGTTCTTCCTGGCTCAGGCTGCCGAAGTGCTCAACGGCAAAGGCAAGCCCAACGCCATTGTGGACGCGATCGCCGAGGGACTCAGCTACAGCGAATTCCACGAACGGGCCGTCGGGTTTGAGCCTCACATCATGGTCATGGAAACATCCGCGGCCTCCTACGATAACGACCGGAGGGTGTGGACTCGCCTGAAAGACGTCCTGCCGCGCGCACGATTCGTCCTGGCCGGTCCGCACGCGACGGCGCGCCGACGCGAGATCCTGCAAAGCGAGCCGCACATCGACGCGGTCCTGACCGGCGAGTACGAGGCGACTCTCGCCCGGCTCGTGGAGCTATGGGAATCCGGCGGAGACCTGCGCTCGCTGCCCGGGCTGACTTTCCGTGATGGCGAGTCCATTGTGGACACGGGCCGTCCCCAACCGGTCCCGTTCGACGAGGTGGGCACCGCCGACCGGCTGCGCCTGCCACTGTACAACTACCGCGACCGCTTCGGCACGCTGCGCGAGCCCATCGCCCAGCTCATGTCCACGCGCGGATGCCCCTACGAATGCACATTCTGCCAGTGGCCTCAGGTCTTCTACGAGCCCCGCAAGATCCAGCGGCGCAGCGTGGAGCGCGTCTTCGACGAAGTACGCGACTTGGTTACGCGTTACGGCTTTCAGACCGTGTATTTCGACGATGACATGTTCAGCCCCGGCGGAGCCTGGATCGAGCACTTCGCCGACCTGATCCGGCGGAATCGGCTGGACTTCGACTGGAGCATCATGTCTCGAGCGGACACGTTCCGGCCGGAACAGTGGGCATTGATGGCCGAAGCCGGGCTGGTGGCCGTCAAGTTCGGCGTCGAATCCGGCGATCAGGGCATGGTCGAGGCGATGGGCAAACGCCTGAGCCTGGACAGGGTTCGAGAGACTGTGCGCGTGTGCCGCGAGTTGGGCATCAGCGTACATCTCACCTTCACTGTGGGCCTGCCTGGCGAATCCCGCCAGACGTTGGCCAGGACGCGCGAACTGATTCTGGAGCTCCTGCCGGATTCTCTTCAGATCTCGCGAGCCATGCCTCTGCCGGGCACGACCCTGGAAGACTGGGCCGTCGAGCACGGAGCCATGAAGACACGCGAGGCATCCGCGTTGGATGGCTTTCTCCTTTCGGTACTTCAGTATCCCGGGCTCAGCGGCGAGGAGGCGGACCGGTTCATCGAGCAGACCTACGCGGAGTACCGGGCCGCACTCGCTGAGGCCCAGGCGGCCCGATCGGCGGGCGACGCCGAGAACATCGACCAGATGGAAACGGTCGCTTCGTGAGCCCATCGCGGCCATGCCACCCCGGCCCCACGGCCATAGGTCAGCCCAGCAGGGCATCCTCCGGCAGCGGAGGCGGCTGGTGCGTGGACAACGCTCCCAAGAGAATGTAGTAGCCGAAACGATCCCGCTCGCGCATCAACAGGAACGTGAAATCGGCCTGGCCATCCTCGCCGTCGATGAAGAGGATGGACCTGCGCAGGTCCACGGTGATCCTCGACCGTCGCAGGTCGTACCGGCTCACCGCGATGGGCCGGCCGCGGAGATTGCTGAAGCGCATTACGTCTAGGCGCCCCGGCACCACGCGGAAGTACGTCGGCCACATCCACCCCGTGAACCACAGCACCACACCGATCGCCAGCCAGATCTTCAAGACAAGCTGCCAGCTCCACTGCGGCTTGCCCATGAACCATGCCAGGAAATAATGGACGGCCGCGTAGGCCGGAATCAAGAGCAACACGAAGACGACCACCTGATATTTCATGGACCGCTGGACGAACAACGAGCGGAAGATGGCCGGTTCGAAGGCCAGGTCCGCCAGCGGCCCGTGGCGCTCGAGATACGCCCGGGAGCCTATGCAGAGGAGACGCACGGTATCGTCGGCAACATCGAGGTCGGCAGCATCGAAGATTCGACGCCTCCGTCTGATATGCACAACACTCCACGCCAGGATACCGGCGAGCAGAAGACCTGCGGCGACAGCCCCCGGAATCGGGCCAAGGCCCAACAGGACACTGCCTTGTAGAGCGATCAGACACAAGAGAACTACCAGGTTCGCCAGGCCGTGGATGACGGGAACCTCCGGCTTGCCGGACCGCGGCTTACGGCGGCACGCGCGGCTGAAACCGACCTGCTCGCACGCGCCGGGCGAAGGCGCTGCAACTGCCTCCGCCGTCGATCCCGCCTCGTCAAAACTCCTATCATTCATGGCGACACTACGGCCCGCTTTGCTCGTGTGCCCGCAGGATTTGGCCGGGCACAGGTACTGCGCACTGGACGCCGGCAACCGCGATAGAGAGAATCCTCGCCAATGAAGCGTTTGGCCCACAACGGATGTGATGAATGATCGGCAGTAGCATCGTCATCCTGGGACAGTTCGTCCACCCGGGTCTGGCCTGGGCCGGTCTGGCTCTGGCAACGATCCCCATCATCATTCACATCTTGAACCGCCGGCGATATCGACGCATGGAGTGGGCGGCCATGGAATTCCTGCTGGCCGCTCACAAACGCTCGGCGAAGCGACTTCGAATCGAACAGTTCCTGCTGCTGGCCCTGCGATGCCTGATCATCCTGCTGCTGGGGCTGGGCATGGCCCGGCCGTTCCTTTCGCCTGGGGCCGCATTGGGCCTGGGGCAAACGCGCCACCACCTTGTTCTACTCATCGACAACTCCTTGTCCACATCGGTACCCGGCGTCGCTGCGGCCACAACCTTCGAGTTCATCAAGAACGCCGCCTTGGATCTGGTCGACTCGCTTCCGTCGGGAGACACGGTCACGGTATGTCCCCTTGCCTCGCCCGCCGCCCTTGCCCTGGAGGGCGGCTCATACGACCGTCAACTGGCTCGCGAGCAGATTGAAGCCACCCAAGCCACCTTTCGCGGCACGGACCTAAGCGGCGGATTCCGCCTGACGAAGGAGACGTTGCAGCGATCGGAGATACCCTCCTCCAACCACGCGGTCATCGTATTCACCGACAACCTGCGAGCCGCCTGGTTGGGAGGGCCCGCGGATGGCGAGCAGGCTGAATCGGGCTCGGCCATCCGGCAGGCGGCCGAACTGGCCCTACAGTCCCGAATGACCATAGTGCAGGCTTCGCCTTCGATACGGGACAACCTGTGCATCGAGGAATTCGCCCCGGAGGCTCACCTTGTGGGCACCTTGCTGCCCACACCCCTGCGGCTGAGCATCTCGAACCACTCCAAGAGGCCGGTCCGCGCCGCGCGGGTGCAGATCCTGCTGAACGGTCAGATCGCCCGCGAGCTGGAAGTGCCGGCCTTGGCCCCGGAGACAAGTTCCGTTCTGAGGTTCCGTCTCCAGTTCGAGCAAGCGGGCGAGCAGAAGCTGCAGGCCATACTGGCCGGTGCTGACAGCGATGCACTCGCGGCGGATAACAGGCGGTACTTGACACTGGATGCGACCGACGCCGCCCGCGTTCTGCTCGTGGACGGCAAGCCTGCCGCGCGCCGATTCGAGTCGCAGTGCGGTTACCTGGCCACAGCTTTGGCTCCGGGCGTGAAACGTCAGGCCGCGCACCAGATCCATCCCAGACTGATTACGGACGCGGAGCTGACCACCGAGGTCTTCAGCGACTACGGCCTGATCGCACTCTGCAACGTCCGTCGGCTCGCCGCCGAAACCTGGGACAGGCTCAAAGATTTTGTAGAACGCGGCGGCGCTCTGGTGGTGTTCCTCGGCGACAACGTGCTGGTCGAACACTACAACCGGATGGGCTTCGCCGAGGGCGCCGGGGTGCTGGCCACCTCAATCGGCCCGCGGGCCATGGAGGATCAACTTGAACCATCCGCGTTCGTACTTCTCTCGCGAGAGAACCTCACGCACCCGGTCATGGCTGACTTCGCTAATCACGCCGCGGGCAGCCTGTTTTTGGCACGAACGCACCAGTACTATGAGTTGGCCGTTCCCGGACGGGAGAGTCCGGACGCCCCGGCCGTACGAGCCCTGATGAGCTTTCAGAATGGAGACGGCGCTATCGTCGAAAGGCTGATCGGCAAGGGAACCTCGCTGCTGGTGGCCACGACAGCCAACATGGACTGGACGAATCTGCCGGCCAAAGGTGATTTCGTCTCACTGATGTGGAATTTGGTGGGATATGCCTGGCCGCGAAGCGGAGTCGAACGCAACTTCCTGGTTGGCGAACCGCTTCGACACAAGCTGACGGCGGCTCAGTTCTCGGCCGGCAACGAGTTTGTCTTGCCGGATGGAACGCGGGTCGCGGCGGAGATCACTCCCGACGGGCAGGGATTCTCCGCCCGGTTGTCCCGGGCGGATCAACCGGGCTTCTACCTCCATGAAGTGGGCGCCATGACCACAACGACCGCCTGCAACGTCGACCCGGCCGAATCCGATTTGGCGCCGATGTCGGCCGCCGCCCTCCGTGAGCAGATCGGCGGCCCCTTCAATCTGTACGTCGACGAGGTGCCGCGTGTCCAACCATCTTCAGCGTCAGCCAAGCGGGAACTGGGGTGGAATCTGCTTTATCTGGCGTTCTTCCTGCTCCTGCTCGAGCCGCTCGTCGCCACGTGGTTCGGGCGGAACCGCTGACGGACACTTGCCCTCGCGGGGCGGATTCCTATGCTGTGCGCTTCACGGGAGGCCGTGACGGCCCACCCGGTGCGGAGAATGGCGTTGAACGAAACCACGTCAGGGCGACTGTTCATACGCGCGGTGTGCGCCGCGGCGCTGGTCCTCACCTGCGGCTGTCGCGGCGAGGACGGACCCGAGCCAACCTCGGCAGCCCTTGTGGACACCATCGACACGCGACTGCCCCCCGAGGAGGAGCCTCCCGTCTTTGAATTCCCCGAGGAATGCCGCAGCAAGAACGAGTCGCTAAACGAGTTCCTCGACGAATTCCGAGGGATCTGCGAGCGCGGCGAGTACGGGCGCTATCGTCCCATGGTCAGTGTCCTGACCGACCCGCTGGAGAAGGAGCGCTTCGAGAACATCTGGCACGCGGCGGAACACGTGCGTATTGAGCTGATCAAACGGCTTCCCGAGAAAGTCGACCTGCCCCCGCCCGCTTATGCCGTCCTCGCCCGCGTGAAGCTGCGGGAAGAATATGTCAAAGATGAGCCCGTCCGGCTCGTCAGTGTCGTGGCGTTTCGTGAGGAGGGTGAGTGGGTCTTCGCTCCTTCCCCGGACGAGCGCATCAATCGGGCCATGCGGGCTGCCTGGCGGGAGACACAGACCGAGGATGAAGAACCGTTCGCCGAAACCCAGCCGACAACGTCGCAAGCGGCGGGCGATTAGCCGAACGCCGTCACGCGCCGCCTACTGTCTGGCGCCGGAGTCACGTCCCCACGGATAACTGATCGAGGTATGCCTCGGCCTCTGCCAGGACCCTGGCAACCACGTCGGGAATGGTGCCGTCGATGATGGCCCCGGCCGCCTTGTCGTGTCCGCCGCCCCCCAGCCTCTGTGCCAAAGGCAGAACATTGGTGCCCCGTTCGCCCCGAAGATTAATCCGAATCTTGCCGCGGTGCCCTTCGCTGAAAAGCATGGCAATGTAGGAACCGTCCAACCTTCGGGGTATCTCAACCTGGTCATCGATGTCGACCGCCGTGCAGCCGGTGGACGACAGCTCCTCGTGATCAATGGTCGAGTAGGCGATGCGACTGCCCGCTACAACCCTCGTGTTGTCATAGACAATGCGCTGCAACTGGAACTCACCCGGGGCGATGGAGCGGCACATGTGCTGGCCGATGTATTCGACGTCCACCCCGACTGCAACCAGCCCTGCCGCGGCCTGCAGGGCCGACCCGCCGGTGTTAGGCAGCGAGAAGCCCGCGGTGTCTCCCCAGATGCCGCAGTACAGCAAGGACGCGGTCGTGACATCGATAGGCAGGCCCATCTCCTGTATCAGCCAGTACACGATCTCGGAGGTACTGCTGGCCGTGCCCACGACCCAGTTGACCGGAGCATAGCCCTGGTTGCTGGCATGGTGGTCGATGTTCACGAGTTTGCGGCCGGGAGCCTGAATGCCCGCCCAATCGCCGGGCACGTTCACACGAGAGGACTTGGCCGTATCCAGAATCAGGGCCGTGTCGGCTGCGGGTCCTACGGCGCCGGTCACGACCGGCATGCCGGCCATTTCGATCATGAACCGCAGGCGTCGAGGCACGTCCCCACCTGCTACCGCTGGTTCGGCCCGGCAGCCCAGGCCGGCCTGGAGCACCCGGGCGGTACCCAAGATGGAACCCAGGCAGTCGGCATCGGGTGTCACGTGGCCGGCCACCACCAGGTGTTTGGCCGCCCGCAAAGTCTCGACGACGGCCGAGGGAACCGCGTAGGGAATCCGGAGGGAATCTGAATCGCTCATCGATGTCCGTTTCTCAAGCTGGTACGGGCGGGCACGACGCGGGTCTTCGGCCCCGGAGCCTCGCTGCCGTGCGCGACGACTCAGGATTCCGCGAAATCGACGGCGACCGGTCGGCCGCTTCAGGGGAGACTTCGCCAGCGCGGCCTCGAGCCGCAGTCTTACTCAAGCCAATTCATGGCAGTAGGTCGGGTCCCAACGCCGGCGGGTCCACCCCGGTGATCCGTGCATGATAGACGAATCCGCCGGCGACGACAAGCCGTTGAGCATCTCGCGCCGGGAACCGGGCATCAAGATGCCTGCTCGCTCACTTGCCCAACCTGTTTGGGGCCAGAACCATGGTCATCCGGCGACCTTCCATCTTGACCTCGCGCTCGACCTTGGCGATGTCCGACAGCAGGTCTACGATGTCGCTGAATGCCTTCTGGCCAACTTGCCGATGCACGCGCTCACGCCCGCGGAAGAGCATGGTGAACTGCACCTTGTCGTTCTTCTCGAGGAAGCCCCGGGCTCTGTTGATCTTGATCTCCCGGTCATGGGCATCGGTCTTGGGGCGGATCCGGATCTCCTTGAGCTGGGTCTCGTGGC
>CP070685.1:409070-418770 GCA_020352895.1 Phycisphaerales bacterium | reverse complement strand
CATGCGTCAAGGACCCCGATGATTACGAGATCACCTTCTACCATGACGATGCCGGGGCGCCTGGCAGCGTGGCTTGCGGCCCGTACACGCTGACACCGGTCAAAGAAGAGCCCATCCCCGGGAAAGGCCTGTATTACCACGCCGACCTGGCACCCTGCTGCGACCTGGCCGAGGGCTGGGTCTCGATCGTGGGCATAGACCAGGGGCAGAACTGCTACTTCTTCTGGATCGAGTCGCGGGTCGGTGATGAGGCCGCCTGGCTGGAGGACCTGGACGACGGCACATGGTATTTTGAAGACGAGGATCTTAGTCTGTGCCTGTCGGGGCCGCACTTTACCATCACGCCCACCACCTCCTGGCAGACACACGGTCCGGTGGATGTCCCCGCGGGCGGGGCCCGCGTCTACGAGATGTACCTGGAGGCTGGCTCCGCGTACGACTTCAGCATCTGCGACCTCGACGGTGTAGGTGGCTCAGCCAATCCGGGCGATGGCGACCTGACCATGTACGACGCCACGGGCGCGGAGTTGTGGTACCTCGACGGGCCGTCCGGCTGCGGTTACGACGCGACCACGCTGGGCTCGGCGTATGAGACCTGGTCGCCGCCGGCTGACGGGAACTACTACCTGGCGGTTGACGAATACTATGGTGACGCCCTCACCTACACGCTGGCCTACCGGGCCTACGCCCCCGGTGACATCTGCGCGACCGCCATCGCGCTTTCCGGCCCGCTGCCCATCTCCACGGGCGGGACGACTGTGGGCTACACCGATGACTACGACGAGGCCTGCCCGGACCCGGCGACCGCCGCGGACGTCGTGTATGCCTACACGCCGACCGAGGACCAGTTGGTCAACATCACCCTTTGCGGGAACGACTCCATCACGAGTTACGACACGAAACTTTATGTCTACGAAGACGCCTGCCCGGATGCCGAGTACTTCGCCTGCAATGACGACGCCTGTTCTACCAGTTTGGCCAGCGGCGTATCCCAGCTCCCGGGCCTGAGCCTGACCGCCGGGCACACCTACTACATCATTGTCGATGGCCACGGCTCCGCGGCGGGTATTCACGACCTTCATATTGTCCTGGAGCCTCCCTGTTCGGAGGGCTCCCTCTTCTCTCAACCGCCGTCGTTGGACAGCGGGACCCACCACTCGCCGAGCGATTACGGGTTGGGAAGCTCCGGCTGGAGAGCCTACGAGAACTTCTGGGGTGTCAGCGAGCCCATCTGCGACGTCCACTGGTGGGGAGACGCGGCCGATGATCAGAGCGGTTCGTGCATCAAGGATCCAGATGACTTCGAAATCACCTTCTATCTGGACGATGGCAGCGACCAGCCCGGTCCGGTTGCTTGCGGCCCGTACACCGTGACGCCGCTCAGGGAAGATACCGGCTTGGGCTTTTACCGGTACAGCGCCGATCTGGCCTCGTGCTGTGACCTGTCGCAGGGGTGGGTCTCTGTCGTCGGCATCGACTACGGGGAGGACTGCTACTTCTCGTGGTGGGAGTCGTTAATCGGCGACGACGCCGGCTGGAGGGAGGATGTGGAAGACGGCACCATGCACGCCAGCGAGTTTGATGTTGGCCTGTGCCTGACTGGGGACTGTGTGGGGCCGGGGCAGGACTGCTGGGCCACCGACTGCGGCCTGGGAACGCAGGCCGACTTTTCCGACAACCCCATCCCGGCCGACTTCTTTGATCCCGGCTCTGAGCCGTTCGACGGCGTGATCGAGTTGGGCGGGGCCACCGGCGGCATCGACACCATCGTGGAGCGGCTCGACCGCATGTGCTTCGGCACGCCCTACCCGTCCTCCGACCAGGTGGACGTGCAGCTGGTGCAACTGGACCTGGTCGGCTGCCAGTTCATCACCGTTACCGGCAGCGGGGACTGGAACGTGGAGGTTTCCCTGTCCGATGTGCAGCCGACCGGAACCCTGACCGCCACCAAGACCCACGAGAACGGCGGGTACTTCGAGGCCGCCTTTTACGTTCAGCCGGTGTACACCTTCACCCGCGTCGCTCCCCCGAACGACATGCGGGTGTTCGACACGGCCGCCGAGGGCTTGCCGCCGATCCTGATGCTGACCGACGCATACGCGCACTGGTCCACGGACGAGAGCTTCGACCAGTGTACGCAGGACGGCTTCGCCGCCGGGATGCATTACGATCCCGACCCCTCGGCACGGTGCTGCCCGGAGACGTGCCATTCGTCGTTCGGCACGGCGCCGCATCAGCACTGCGCCCGCCCACCGGGCTGTCCGTGGTGCTTCTACTGCCTGCCGCTCGTCGACGGATCGGACTGTGACGACGTGGTCTGCCCGGACCCCTTCGACGACTGCACGCCGATCCGGGTGCGGCGGGCGTTTGCCGGTCCGGGCTTTCCCCCGGCCGGCACCGACGTGATCCGCTTCACTTCCGGGCAGTTGGAGATCGAGATTCCCGACAGCGGCGTGAGCGTCTTCACCATCCAGCAAGACTCGAATCCCACCGTCGTCGAACGGCAGGACCCGTACTGCGACGGGATCAACCCCTGCACCATCCAGACCGAGATCACTTCCATGGAGTTGACCGCCAGCGACGGGGCGACCACGGCGCTGGTCAACATGGCTCTTTCCCAAGCAAGTATGGGAGTGATCCAAGGATGGGACGCTTCTTCAGACTATCCGGCCAGCGGCATCTTCGACGTGTTCGTCAACGTGGACATACCCTCGCTCGGCGCTTTCGGCCTGTACAACGAAACGCCCATCTTCATTGCCGCCGACTCGTTCTACACGCTACCTCCCTGGGAGGCGGTCTTCGAGACTCCCGAGGTCTGGGATCCCGTCGAGCTATTCCTGGACGGTAGTCCGACCGACTATTGGATTCACAGCGTTCAGCACGTGTTGCCGCCTCCGCCGCCCGAGTTGCAGGTGGTGGACTGTGACTGCCTCGATACGGATGCTGCTCACGTGGCCTTCGATGCCGCCGGCGGCACTGTTTGGTGTGAGGGCCTGTGCCCCTCCGGATACCAGCCTCGTCTGTATTCGGCCGACAACCCGGACGGCACCACGGACTACTGGTGCGAGTGCGCTTGCGTTTGCGCCGATATCGACCACAGTGGCGGGCCGGCGAACCTGGGCGACTTCGCGACCTTTGCCGTTTGCTTTGGCCTGAGCGCACCCAATCCACCGGACTGCGACGCGGCTGCGTTCGCCTGCAGCGATATGGATGCCAGCGGCACGGTCGAACTCGGCGACTTCGCCACGTTCGCAATCTGGTTCGGACTGGAGACGGCCCAGACCGTGCCGAACTGCGAACCGTAGGCCACCCGTCTGCTGACCCCGGCATGAAAGGTCAGCCGGCCTTCGTACGCAGGTCGATTGCCAGACGGTTTCCCGATCGGAGAATAGTTCCTGGGTTCGAGCACTCGATTGTCACGTTGTCGCCGCGTAGACTGATTTGGCCGAAGCGGTACAGACGGCCGTCCTCCGGCGTCAGCGGGGTGCCATCCACTTCGAACTCCGTGGTGCCCGGGACATAACAGATCGCGGTTCGCGTCCGCGTCTCCCAGTCGTTGAGTTCCAGGACGCCTGACGACTGCACCTGCAGGCGAAGCCCGACTCTCGTCAGTACGTAGACTTCGTATTGTGCGCATAGGGAACGTCGCCCCTCGTCCATGAGCCACTTCCGCGCGGCCGATACCCGTGACCGCCTCAGCCCATTGGTCGAGAGCGCGACCTCGAGGCGCTGGCCGGGCTGGGCCTCGAACGCGTTAAGCGTTTCCTCAAAGGCATCGCGATACCGGTCGATCTGTGCGTTCGTGGCGAACGTGACCTCGTCGTATCCGTATCGGTCCTTTGCCTGCCCAACGAGGTCGGCCAGATCCGATTCATCTATCGCTAGGTGCCGCTGCAGCAGCTCGACGTACGAGAACTTGTCTCCGGCCCGCTGTGCATCCGCTTTCCAATCCGCTGCGAGGGAGTCAAGAAGAAGACACTGCGCGGCGGCAACGGGGTAAACGCGATTGCGGGGCATGTCGTCTGGCGACACCGCCCCGTCCGTCAGGCGGGTCTCGAAGTCCGCCAGCAGAAGTGATGTGGACGACAGCCCGGCCAGCTTTTCGGGCAGCGGCTTGTCGGCAGGAACCTCCGAGCGATACGCCAGATTGCCGGCCGACTCAACGGCACGCACCTCCACGTACTTGGCAGTGCCCTCGCGTAACTCCAAACCGCGCTCGTAATTCTCGATGACAGGCCCCGCGCGCTTCCACCGGTGCTGGCGAACGGCCGCGAATCGGCCGAGGGCCTGCTTACAGGCCCGGTTGTCATTCCGTTGGGTCGCTTGCAGGGCGCCGGTGAGCAGGTGCATTTCGAGGCACGCGAGCGCGCTGTTCTCCGCATCGAGTATGGGATACTTCTCCTCATAGCCCCAGGGGATCTCGCCAAACTGCTCGTTCTGGAACTGATGAAATGCCTCGTGGACGATGTGCCCGAGAATGACAGCTTCGTAGGGCAGCTTGTCCAGGCCGGGTATGCCGGAGACGTCGTCGGGCAAGCCGATGGCCAGGCCTTTCGTCTCTCCGATGGGGAAGTCGAACACGAGCTGCCCGGCGAGGTTCTCATAAGGCCCGACGTGGATTCGTGCGGGATGCCCTAAACTCGGCCACCCTGAAGGGTAAGGGGCGAAGCTGCCTGCGTCTCCCGCGTTTCCCCACAAGAGGGCCCACTCGTTGGGGCGATACACGACTACGGGCCGCTCCACCAGGTTGTAGCCAGGCCACACTGCGTCGGGTGACTGCTCGAAGAGCCGAAGGATTCCTTCGCAGGTTTGCAGGATACGATAGTCGGCCTCGCCCAGTTCGTGGGCCTGGGCCGCCGGGTTCGGCACGAGACACAGTAGAAGCACCATGAACGCCACTTCTCGGAGGAGTGTCATTGGCCCACCTTCCCTTTCGAGCCGGCTGCTGTGCGATCGGCCACCGGCGGGGCCCCCCGATGCGCAAACGCTCGGCGCCCGTGTAGCCTGCCAGCAACACAGGGTAGGCTTATCCCCCACGCCCGTCACGTTGGCCACATATGTATGGACGCCTGAGAGAGAGCCTGCCGGTCAGAAAAACAGCTTGCTGAAAGGCAGGGATCGCTTCGTCGCGTAAGGAGTGCAGCGCGCGCCTGGCACGCGGCGAAGTGCGCAAGAGAAAGGGCCGCTCGCAAGAACGGCCCGTGATCGCTTGTGACTGGGAACGGCCGCTACCGTCGTCGCCGTACGGCCATCAGACCGGCGAACACGATCAGCCCCATCGCCCCAGGCTCTGGGATGTACGAGTCCGGCCGCAGGATGTGGTAGTCGATCGACCCGTCGGACGGAGGATCCGTCGGATCGATGTCGTCCAGCACGTTGTCCAAGCCGTTCGGATCGAGAAAACCCAGCTCGGTACCGAGCCCGTCGTTGTTGTAGTTGTAGGCCTTGTTGATCTCATCGCCCCCCGGTCCGCCGCCGCATCGGGCGTAGAAGTCGCCCCACACGGGCATACGATTGCTCCAGAAGGACCAGGTCATCGTGAAGTAATCGTCGGCGGTCGGCGGATCAAAGTTAATCCCCCACATGTCCTCGGGCATGTCTTCGAAACCGTAATTCACCGCCTGGTAGCCCACGGAATCCACGAGGGCGCCGGTGGTCCCGATGATGTCTCCGCTGCCGATGCCTTCCGATCCTTCGATGATGATGTGGCTTATAGCTCCCCACGTATCACTGTATTCCAGATCGAAGGTGTAGGTGTACTTCCACAAATACGTGGTGTCGTAGGGATCCTCATCGGTGACCGTCCAGGACATGGACACGTCATAGTCCGGCCATTGCCCGGGTATGCCAATGACGTAGATGCCGTCATCTGAGCCGGGAGGAAGCGGGGCTGTGTACGTGAGGCTTCCTGTGTACGTCGTCGCGCTCGCTGGCATGACTCCGAGCATCAATAGGGATACCGCAACGGCCAGAAGTGAACGCATCTTTTCCTCCTCCGAATATCCCCACCCAGCATCACGGCGTACCCGGTTCGCCGCGTCTTACCCTGCTGGATAGCGAGTCTCTATTCCGCCCATAGTATACTGGATCGCTGACGTTCATCAAAGAGAAATCAAAGGGGCGCTCACGTCCACACGCGTTTCAGCCAGGACCTCCTGCTCAAGTTGGAACCAGAATTAGATCTGCGCCTTGATGGCGAGACATCATCGCCGACTCCCGCAATCGGGTTTCAGCTAATCCCGATTTCTTGAGGCTGGAAACATCTTCAGGAGAACCCGAGTATGATCCTCCGTTCACGCCGATTTGGCTACTCGCCTTGAAACGTCTTTCTCAGGATCCGACGCGCCTTGTTGGCATCTTCGTTGCTGTCAAAAGCGAGGTAAATCGCACATCGGCGCCCGAGCGCTGTCCCCGATAGCCCGCGCATGTTGATCCCCGCGTCGGCTATGGAACGCGTAATCGCGGCGCCGAAGCCCGGCTGGTTAGGTCCTTCCCAACGAACCGCATACACGTTCGGCGCCTTGAGCATTCCAGCTTTCCTGGCCGCCCGAATCTGTGCGCAACCTCGTAACGGGGCCATGAACACGACACCCATACCCGGCCGATCCGGTGCCCGGCGAGCGATGACAAACTCCAGATTCGCTCCGGCCGCTGCGACCGCCTCGATCTTCTCCGCCAGTCCGCCGGAGCGATCCTCGATCTCGCCAAACCACACGTCGATTCGGGCGACCTCGACTGCCATCACATGCCTCCTGGCTCGTCACTGTCGCTGGGCGGCGACTGAGCCGCCACTGAACATATCTGCGCCCGTAACGCCAGGCAAGTCGCGCCGTCAGCAGCACACCTGTTCCGATCACTGATGTGTTTTGACTAATGCCCGCAGACACGAGCGACATCTTGATATGGTAGAACGACTTGAACGTACAGGCTGAGCCGTATGTTATCCAAGCCGTTTCCTGAAATGAATCAGCCTGCCGGTGACGACGTACCCGCACGCGCGGTGCGCGGCGAGACCAGCCTCGTTGTCAAACAACGTATCTGAAGCCATCTCATCGAAGCCCTTTGAGCGCGCCCATGATTCGGCCGCCGCAACAAGTCCGCGCCCGACGCCAGTCCCCCGCAGGTCCGGGTCAACGTACCAGCCCTCGATGTAGGCGATGGGTCGTGTCTCGCAACCGATGGCGTGGGGATGGGTCGAAACCTCGACGAAGCCGCCCAAGCCGCCCGCCGGACGAACGGCTACGAACACAGCCTGGTGCTCCCGGTCGCCCAGGATATCCGCCATCTCTTCATTGAGGGTCTCGATGGCGCAGTCGGCCCACAGTGCTTTTCGCAGGCGGAGCCATTCGTCGTGATCGGCAGGTCTGATCGGGCACGTTTGCACTCCTCAAGAATAGCAGGTCCGACGACAGCTTCAACGTAGCTCCGGCGGCTCGCAAGTCAATCGACCGCTCATGTATGCTTCTCGCAGCACGCTCTTGCTAATCTTGCCCGAGCCGGTTCGAGGCAGCTCGCCTACAAACACGATCGACTTGGGAACCTTGAACGCCGCCAGATGTTGCCTGCAGTGGGCCACAATCTCCTCTTCAGAGGTCGATGTGCCTTCCCGAAGCACGACGGCGGCCGTGACCGCCTCGCCCCATTGGGAGTCCGGTACACCGAAAACCGCCGCCTCGCGCACCTGGGGATGAGAAAAAAGGACGTTCTCGACCTCCGTCGAGTACACGTTCTCCCCGCCGCTGATGATCATGTCTTTCTTGCGGTCCACGATGGTCACGTATCCCTCGTCATCAACCGTGGCCAGATCGCCCGTATACAACCAGCCGTCGCGGATCGCGATGGCCGTCTCGTCCGGTTGATGCCAATAACCGGGTGAGATGGTGCCTCCGCGGACACGAATCTCGCCCACGTCCTGGTCGTTTGGCGTGACCGCTTGATCGGACTCGTCGACAACCTCGAGTTCGACGGGCAGAAACGACCACCCCGTCTTCGCCTTGTACCGAAGCTCCTCGTTTGGCGGCAGGGAACGAAGGTGCGGCTTGAGAAGGCTTATGGTCAAATAAGGGCTGGTCTCGGTCATGCCGTAAGTCTGGGCGTAATCGCACCCCAACGTCTGGATGATCCGCTCGACGAGTGCAGGAGCGATCGGGGCCCCGCCGCTGAGGATCAGTCTCAGGCTCCGGCAATCCGCTGACCGGGCATGCGGGTGGTGAACCATCGCGTTCAGCATTGTGGGAATCAGATTCGTAATCGTGATCCTCTCTTGCTCGATGGTGCTCAGCACGCCGGCCGGATCAAAACGGCGCTGCATGACGTGACGCCCGCCGACCCAGGTGATCGCGAAACTCGCCCAGGCGTCGGCCAGATGGAACATGGGGGCGATATGTCCCCAGATGTCGTCTCCGGTCAGCTGCAGCTCGGCGATTGCCGCCAGCGCATGAACGGTGACGTTCCGCTGCGTCAGCATGACGCCCTTGGGCCGACCAGTGGTCCCGCTTGTGTAGTACAACTGCACGACCTGATCATCTTTGACCGGCGTGGGATCGAGGATGCGGTGTTCGCCGGATGTGACCGATTCGTAATGATCTGCCGTGAGCCCGAAGTCCCCAGCACATTCGTCGTCCAACCACAGGACCCCTCGCACGGAACGTGCAGCGGCGAGTGCCTCCTCGACCTGAGGGGCGAACCTTGGGTCGGCCAGCAGCCATAGACATCCCGCGTCGTTGAGTATCGCTGCGACTTCCTGTGGATGCAGCCGCGTGTTCAGAGGGTTTAGTATGGCGCCGGTTCCAGCGGCGGCGAAGTAGGTTTCCAAGAATGTGTGCGAGTTGTCGTCGAGAATCGAGATGCGGTCGCCGGGCCGGATACCGCGCTCGCGGAGATAGTGTGCCAACGCCGACGCCCGCCGCCCAAGTTCGGCATAGTCATATCGTGTTTCTCCGTCAACGACGGCCGGCTGGTGCGCGCTCAGCGCCGCGGATCGTTGCAGAATTCCCCAAACAGACATAGAACAGATGTCCGTCATCCACCGCGTCTCTGCAAATGATCATACTCTTACAGGAGCGTCCGTCACAAGGACTCAGGGAGGTGGTCGTAGTCGGAACTCACTGCCGGCAGGAGGACGGTAGTTGCTTGTCGATGACCGATGGGCCTCCCGTTCGCGTGAGGTAAGGACAGACTTCTGAGTGCACCGAGGGCCACACCAGGATCGTCTTCCTGCGCAGAGTCTGGCGCATGCAACACTGCCCCCAAACCCAGACACTCAAACACACATTCGCCAGCCATGACTTCGACGATGGATGTGGACTTGAGAGATCGCGCCACTTCGGCTGTAAACCTCACTGGCTCGGCGTGTTCTGACAGACCGCGTCCTTGGTGCCAGGCTGACAGGAGCCCCACTGCCGAACTCTGGCTTCCCGGGCACAGAGCTGGCCCCAGAGCGAGCGGGCCGCTGTTCTGAGGCAAGGAACAGCGTTCGGGTACGGCTTCAGACCGTAGCGGGGCCGACAGCTCTGGTACGACCGTCGCCCAGCGGCCGAGGGCCTTTCGCCCCGTTCCGGGTCAGTGCGTAAAATCTTACTGGCAAATAGTTTACGATGATCAAGGCCCCCGTCCGCCAGGCAGCAGTAACAAATGTGTGTAAATCGGGGAGAATCCGCTTGACAGACTTGTAGGTATGTATTAGAGTACCAGTACAATA
>CP070685.1:399187-408970 GCA_020352895.1 Phycisphaerales bacterium | reverse complement strand
TTCGGGTCGTTGTCCAGGTCGCATTGGGCAGCGCGGACACCGATGTCGAAGTAGACCAGATCCCCAGGTGCGATGCGGCTGGGGCCAGCCGGGTTGTCGGTGTGGACGAATACCCTAAAGGCCATGGGAGGAGGCGGACCGACAGGAACGTCGAATTCCTGTAATGTGGTGAAGGGCTGTTCGAAGCCGATGCTTATTTGCTCGGGGACGATATCGAGAATATGGAACGTGGCCCGGCGGGCGCGCGTGACGCGACGGCCGGTGATCGAGTCGAAGAGCTGGGCCTCGGCGGCGACGGAGACGGTGGCCGGGGTGGACGTGTCGAGGGCGGCGCGTGACCCGGTCGTCGTGTGTTCGATCTCGTCGGCGCCCTTCCAGAGAATCTCTTCGAGAACGAACGGAGCCTGGGTGCGATGGGCGGCCTGAAAGTGCAACTTGTCGGCGTCGTCGACATCGCCGTCAGCGTCGAGGTCGCTGGCGCGGAAGTCGTCCGTGGAGCAACCCGAGGGCCGGAGACCCCCGGCGCCGGCGAAGCAGTTGGCAAACGTGGAGAAGTCGTTGAGGGTGACTCGGCCGTCGAGGTCGAGGTCGGCCAAGTTGAGACCCCAGCGGAATTCGAGTTCAGCGTTCTGGCCTGCGGGGAGCACGGCCTCGGTGGCGACGAGCTGGCAGTCGTCGGGGGAGCCGAGGCGGAGCTGTGCTCCGGCCGGGCTTCTCGAGGGTACTGCGAGGATGATGAAAGAGCAGGCTAGGATAACCAGGCCACATTTGCTGGAGAGGCTGGATCGGTCAGGACGGGCACTGGGCGCGGTGGGCCGGCGGGAATCGGAGGGAGACATCGTGTTGCTCCTGACGCGGGCGCGAGGCTCCACGACGCATAGAGCGGGGGAGAATCGCGGGCGTGTGATCAAATGCGGGATAAGCGTGTGAGGCCGAGGGACCGCGACGATGTTGAGTTGGGAAGTGTACGGCTCACCGCATATCCCTGCTCGCAGTGCGTGGATTGGTGTCCACATAATGGGTATGTGGCCCGAAGTGTCGGGACAAGTGGGCCACCGGGGATTTTGAAGGTGTCCATATGTTATTGGAGGCAGGCGGGGCACGGAGCCGAGCAAAGCATATGACGCAAACGCCTGAGGGGAATGGTTTTAGAGTTTCAGGGGGGGATGGCGTACGGTTGATTGCGGGCGTGGCGGGGGATAGGATGTGAGCGCAGGAGTGAGCGCGATGAAGTTGCCCAGGTTGACTGATCCGACGCGGTACGCGGGGCTGTACGTGGTGGACTTCGGGGAGCAGACGGCCGTGGGGTACACGGCGCGCGAGGTCGAGGTGCTGCTGGATCATGAGAAGTACCGCGACTGCCGGGTGTACAAGATTCACCGGGCCCAGCCGGACGGCACGCTGGAGTTGAAAGGAGTGGACGGGCGGCGGTTTCAGATGGAAGAGGGGATGTTCTTTCACCGGGGGGACGAGGCGCGGGCGAGGGCGGACTTCGAGGATTTGCGGCGGCTGGCAAAGGAGGCGGTGCCCCCCTGCCGGGCCAAGCTGCAACTAACGCGGACCGAGGGCGCCGAGCCGGGATTCGTCGTGGCATTGATCTATCCGGCGGAGTACAGCGAGCAGATCAGCCGCTGGCTGCTGGACGCGGACTACGCGGGCGGGGACTACGTCGAGGGCGGTGTCAGTCACGTGACCGACTTCTATGAGAAGCGTTGCGAGACGCTGGCCCGCGAGCAGATCTGGGGCAGCGAGGACGGCGTTTCGCGCAGCTCTGAAGAGGTGCTCGCGACGACACACGTGGCGGTACAGCGGTGATGAGAAGGCCGGCGGTTCGCGAGGAATGGTGGAGTCGACTGATCGCTGCGGCGGTGCGCTGGCGGCGCGTGTCGGCGAGCCAGGAGGAGTTGCGGCGGGCGGCGGCTTCGGACTGGCGGACGGATACCGGGCGGATGCGTGTGAGCCTGACAGAGCGGCTGCGGGACATCTATCGGCGGCGGTGGTTGCGGGTCAAGAAGTAGAGAGGGATGGTGGGTTTCGCTTCGCTTCACCATCCCTACAGGTGCGCAGATTCATCCTTGCTTAACGTGAGGTCGTTGTGGGCTTGCCGCTTGTGGCGATTGTGGGCCGGCCGAACGTGGGCAAGAGCTCGCTGCTGAACTGTCTGGCCAAGAGGCGGATCAGCATCGTCGATCCGACGGCGGGGGTGACGCGCGACCGGGTGAGCACGGTCATCGAGGCGGAGGGGGGCTACTTCGAGCTGGTCGATACCGGCGGGTACGGGGTCGAGGACCGCGACGACCTGACCGAGCATATCGAGACACAGATTCGTTACGCGGTCGAGCAGGCGGTTCTGGTGCTGTTTGTAGTGGACGTGCGAGCGGGCGTGACTCCGTTGGACGTGCGCGTGGCGGAGTTGCTGCGCGAGAAGAGGAGCAGCGTCATCCTGATTGCCAATAAGGCAGATGACGAGAAGCACGACCCGGCGGCCGGCGAGTTCTATCGGCTGGGATTTGCAGAGCCGCTTTGCGTGTCGGCGCTCCACGGGCGGGGCAAGCACGAGCTGCTCAAGCGTATCTTCGAGACGGTGGGAGAGGTGGAGACGGAGCGGCCGGCGGAAGCGGTGATGAAGCTGGCCATCGTGGGCCGGCGCAATGTGGGCAAGAGCACGCTGGTCAATGCGCTGGCGGCGGGCCCGCGGACGATCGTCAGCGAGGTGCCGGGGACGACGCGCGACGCGATCGACGTGGAGTTCGAGCGGAGCGGGGAGAAGTTCACGGCCATCGATACGGCGGGGCTGCGCAAGCGGGCGAAGCTGGCGGACGACGTGGAATTCTATGCGTACGCGCGGGCGGTGCGGAGCGTGCGGCGGTCAGACGTGGTGTTGTTCATGATTGACGCGGCCGAGCCGGTGAGCCAGGTGGACAAGAAGCTGGGGGGACAGATTGCCGAGCTGAGCAAGCCTTGCATACTGGTGGTAAACAAGTGGGACCTGGCGAAGGGCCGGGCGAGCACGGAGGAATACGGCGAGTACCTGACCAAGACGATACCGGAGCTGGATTACGCGCCGATCGCGTTCATGACGGCCCGGGACGGGCGCAACGTGGAGTCCACGGTAGACCTAGCCAAGCATTTGTACAAGCAGGCGCAGATGCGCGTGTCCACGAGCGCGTTGAACCGGATTCTGCGGGAGATCATGGCTCTGCGGGGCCCATCGGTGAAGCGAGGCGGCGGGGTACCGAAGATGTACTATGCGAGTCAGATTGCGGTTGGCCCTCCTACCATCATGGTTTCGGTCAACGACCCGTCGTTGTTCGGCAACGAGTATCGGCGGTTTCTGTTGAACCGGTTTCGTGAGCGCTTGCCATATGCGGAGGTGCCGATACGATTGCTGCTGCGGGCCCGGCGGCCGGCGCGGACGAAGGAGAGGCCGGCGGGACCACGATCCGTCGAGGAGCCCTGAAGATGTCCATCGAACTGCATTGCGTCCACTGCAACAAGCTGGTGCGGGCTCCGGACAACGCGGCCGGGCGCCGAGCCAAGTGTCCGTATTGTCACGGAGAGGTATACGTGCCGACGCCGCCGGAACAGATCGAGGAGTTGGACCTGGCGCCGGAGGACGAGGACTGGAAGAAGCAGAAGGCGCGGCTGGAGGCGGAGGCCGAGCAAATCAGTGAGGCGCTGCGGCACGAGAAGGAGGCTCCGGAGGGCGGGGGAATAGACCGTGGTGCCGGTGGTGGGGTGCCGTCACAGCGCGAGGGCGTGGAGGGGCTGGTGATCGAGTTTCTGGTGGCGATGAAGGGTTCGCAACTGGAGCGCGCCGAGCGGCTGGTGGCGAAGATCAAGGGGCAGGCCGATGAGGCGAAGCAGTTCGTGCAGCGACTGTCGGTCGATCCCATGCCTCCGGCGGAGCTTGCGGACGTGTCTCCGGGCGTTCTGAGGGGGTTGCTCAAGGATCTGCTGTCGCGTCTGTAGGTGGGGCGGCGTTGAGGTGGCGCGGGCCGGTCACGCGTCGAGCGTCTTGCGGACGGCGCGGGCCAGAGCTTCGGCGCGGAGCGGTTTGGACAGTCGGGGGACGTCGGCGGCAAGTTTTTTGGCCTGGGTGGTTGTCTCCTGCATCACGTCTGCACTGCAGAGGATGACCTTGACGTCGGGTTTGATTTCGCGGATGGCGGCAAGGACCTGGTATCCGTCCATATCGGGGAGGGTGATGTCGAGCATCACCAAGTCGATGTCATCCTGATAGTCACGGAACATATCGACGGCCAGCCGGCCTTCCGTGGCGGTGACGGTGTTGTAGCCGCAGTCGAGGAGGATGCGGTCGGCCATGTCGAGGATGGGCTGTTCGTCATCTACCAGCAGGATGGTCTCGATTCCCTTAGGGAGGTCCACTTCGGTTTCGGAAGCAGGGCGTTCGTCGTGAGTAGCGCTGCGGGGCAGGAAGATGCGGAACGTGGTTCCGCGTCGTGGCTTGCTATCGACAGTGATCCAGCCGCCGTGCTGGGTGACGATGCCGTAGACCATGGACAGGCCGAGGCCGGTGCCCACGCCGGCTTTCTTGGTGGTGAAGAAGGGTTCGAAGATGCGGTCCCGGGTCTTGCGGTCCATGCCGGTGCCGGTGTCGGCGACGGTGAGTTGGACATACTCGCCGGGGCGGGCATCCTGGTTCCGACGGCAGTAGGCCTCGTCGATGACCACGTTTTCGGTGTCGATGGTGATCGTGCCGCCGGAAGGCATAGAGTCTCGTGCATTGACGCAGAGGTTCACGATGACCTGGTTCATCTGGTCGGGGTCGGCGTGGATGATCCAAGGCGTGGGTTGTTCGCGCACGTCGATCTCGATGCCGGCGCCTAGGGTGCGTTTCAGCAGCGCGATGGTTTCGTCCACGCACTGCTGAAGGTCGGTGGGGCGCATCTGGAGGACGGACCTGCGGCTGAAGGCCAACAATCGCTGGATGAGGGAGCTGGCGCTGGCACTGGCTTTCTCGATATCGGTCAGTGCGTTGTGCAGATGGGAGCCCGGCTCGACCTTGCCCGCCATGAAGGAAGCGTTGCCCATGATGACGGTGAGCAGGTTGTTGAAGTCGTGGGCGATGCCGCTGGTGAGCGTGCCAAGGGACTCCATCTTCTGGGTCTGACGGAGCTGTTCTTCGAGGAGGCGGCGTTCGGTGATATCGACGTGGGTGCCCACCATTCGCTTGACCCGGCCGTCTTTGTCGTGCCCCATGGCCTTGCCGCGGCTGAGGATCCAGCGCCACTGCCCCGACTTAGTACGCATGCGGAACTCGATTTCGAAGGCTTCCTGCTTACGTTTGATGCAGGCTGCGACGCTTCTTTCGGCCTGATCGCGGTCATCGGGGTGGAGCAGGCTGATCCACGTCTCATAGGAAGGGGGTGGTTCATCGGGTTCGTAGCCGAGCATTGTGTAGTAGCGAGGCGAGAAGTAGGCCTGGCCGGAAGGCACATCCCAATCCCAAAGTCCGTCGTTGGCAGCCTCCAGGGCGAGCTTAAGGCGTTCTTGGCTTTCCCGGAGTTCTTGTTCAGCGCGTCTCTTGTTCTGTTCGTCGCGTATCCTCTCGGTGATGTCCTCATAGGTGCCCAGGATGCCCACCACATTTCCTTCGGCGTCGTGCAGGGGAACCTTATTCGTTTCCACCCAGGCCTGGGTCCCGTCGGCTCGGAGTTCAGATTCGATGATGTGGTATTCCGGCGTGTCCGTATCCATGACCCGGCGGTCGCACTCACGGTAGAAATCGGCCTCCTCCTTCCTCCAGGGCAAGTCGTAGTCGGTCTTGCCCTCAAGGTCTTCGGGCCTCTCCGCGCCGGCGTCGCGGACGAAGTTCATGTTTCCCCCGCCATAGGTGCTGTTACGGTCCTTCCAGAAGATCCTCTGGGGGATGTTGTTCAGCACGAGTTGGAGCATCTGTTGTGATTCCTGCAGTTTCTTTTCGTCGTGCCTGCGCTTGGTGATGTCACGGGCGACGGCGATGACGAATCGGCGGTCATCGTACCTGCCGGCGGCGAGAGATATTTCCATGCGGAACTCGGTGCCGTCGCTGCGGAGTGCCGGAAGTTCGAAGAGCTTGCCGATGGCGTCATCCGGCTTTCCGGTGGCGAAGTAGCTGCGGACGTATTTGCGGTGGGTCTTTCGGTACGACTCGGGCATGAGGCAATCGAGGTGCTGACCGATCATGTCGTCGGCTTTGCGTCCGAACATCTCTTCGGCGGCGGGATTGAACAGGGTGATGAGCCCTTGCTCGTCGATGGAGATCATGGCCTCCCTGGTGGCATTGATGATGGTCCGCAGGAGGGTTTCGCTCTGGTGGCGTTCGTCTTCAGCGCGTTTTCGTTCGGTGACGTCGCGGATGCTGGCACGGTAGCCGAGCGGCCCTCCCTGGGTGTCGAGGAGGGGCTGCCAGGAGACGGCCATCCAGGCGACGGAGCCGTCCTTTCGCCGGAGGCGGAACCGAACATCGTGGCCGGTGTCAGATTGAGCGGCGCCCCGGAAGATCCTGGCCATGCGTTCCCGATCCTCTTCATGGATGATGGACAGAGGGAAATCGGTCATAGCCATGCACTCGGGGACGGTATAGCCGGTCAGGCGCTGGGCGGCGGGGTTGACCCAGAGGAGGCGGCCGTCGGGGCTGACCCAGCTTTCCAGATCGTAGGTGTAGTCGGCGATGGCTCGAAACCGTTCGCGGCTTTCGCGAAGGGCCTCTTCAGCGCGGCGGCGTTCCGTGACGTCGGTGACGAAGCCCTCCAAAGCGAGCAGTTCATCGTCGGGTGAGAAGACGCCGCGGCCTTGCTCCCAGACCCACTTCTCCTGGCCGTCGGCCGTGGAGATACGGTAGGTCAGGCGGAAGGGCTCGCGGCCAGCCACGCCCTGTTGGACGCCCTGCCATACTGCTTCGCGGTCCTCGGGGTGGATCAGACTGGCGTAAGAGACCTTGCGGTTGTCCAGAAGGTCGGCCGGTGGATAGCCGGTCAGGTCGAAGCATCCGTCGCTGACAAACTGCATGGTCCAGTCACTGTCGTTGCGGCAGCGATAGACCATGCCGGGGAGATTGGTCATGAGGGTCGTTAAAGCGCGCTCGGACTCGCGCAGGGCTTGTTGGGCGCGTTTGCGCTGGGTGATGTCGCGGATGTTGGCGATCAGCCCGACGGCTTCGCCGGCGTCGTCGCGCAGCGTGGTCATGTGTGTGAAGGTGGGGAAGGTGGAGCCGTCGGCACGCGTGTGCCAGCATTCGCCGCGGAACTCGCCGCTCTGTTTGAGCTGACGGAGGATCTTCTCGAAGGCAGGGATCTGGTCTGAATTGTGGAAGACTGACAGAGATTTGCCTTCGAGCTTTGCCGGCGCATAACCGTGCATGGCAGAGCACGCGGCGTTCACGAAGATCAGGTTGCCATCCAGGCCGGCAACCGCGAGACCGTCGATGGCCTGGTTGACGGCGGAGTCGAGCAGTAGGAGATTCTGCTCGACGCGAGCGCGACTGAGCTCGGCGGCGGCGCGTGCGGCGAACACCTTGAGGGCGGATTCGCCGGCGAAACTGCGCTCCATGGGGGCGTTGTGCATGACGCCCATGAGTCCGAGGATGTCCCCGTCGGGGCTGCAGAGGGGGATGGCCAAGTAGCTTTGGACGTCACCGTGCCGGATCCACTGATCGGCCGGGAACTTCTTCGGCAATCCGTTGGGATAACAGACGATGGACTTGCTGGAGAGGACCTCTTGGCATGGGGTGCCTTCGAGGCGGTATTCGGATTCGGGGCCGTGGTGATCGCCTGCCCATATGGCCAGCAGTCGGGCCGTGCGGCCGGCGTTGTCGACGACTTGCGAAACGAACGCATAGCGGACGTAGAGGGCGTCGGCCAGGTGGCGGACCAGAGACCGGAAGAATTCCCGGCCGACGACCGCGCCGGTGGCCTCGACGATGGAGCGCAGAACCTGCTCAGCCTGTTTACGGCGAAGACATTGCTTCTCCAGATCGGCGACGCGAGCCCGCAATGAGGCGATTTTGTCCTGCACGCGGGCCTGGGGAGTTTTTCGGTCTTTCATGGCCCCGTCCGTCCTTCGCTGCGTTGGTACACGCCTCCGAGATGGTAGCCGGGTGGACCCAGTCACAGCCTGATGCGGCAGTCTGGGGACTCGGCGTTTCTCCGCATCGAGCATCGGGGATGCCGGCCGCGGTGCATTCATCCTAACGTGGGGCAGGACGGACGTACAGATGAGGGCGATGGAGAGGGGCGGAACGACGACAAAGCATGAGCGGCCACTAGGACCGCTCATGCCTTGGTTGCCTGTGTGGGAACGGGGGCGAAGATTCCGAGGTCGGGATCATTCGCCGGGTTCTTCCTCCTCTTCTTCGTCCCCCATCAAGTCGTCGTCAACATCGTCAGACGGCTGGCCCGCGCCGGGCTGGGCTCCTCCACCCATCATCATGCCCATGGCCTGCATGGCGGTTTCCTTCACGGCCACGATGAGTTCCATGGGGAAGAAGACGTCGGCGTAGGCGTACGTCTTGTCTCCTGAGCCGGCCATGGCGATGGGTGCGTTGACCTCGGCCATGGTAAAGGGGACGGTATCCTCTCCGACGGCTTCGCCGATGTTCTTGACAAGGCCCAGGATGCGGTCGACGGCCAGATAGTACTCGTAGGTCTTGCCTTTGGGGAGGTTGTCGGCGACGCGACTGATTCCGGCGTCGGTGCTGAGGGGGGCCTTAGCGGCTTTGGCGTGAGCGACCAGCTCGCTCATGCGGGACTGGCCGCCGCCGAAGGCCATGACGACGTGCTTGTCGCTGACTGCGGCGACTCGAAGCAACAAACCATCCTTGCCCAGAACCTTTGTGATCTGCTCGAGATCCTCGGGGTCGACGTCTTCCATGGCGGAGAGGTCGAGCGACAGATGATCCACGGATACGTCGCCGGTGGTATCGGCACCGGCCTTGTAGATGATGGCCCGAAGGAGTGAGGAGACCTCCGCGTTCTCGGTTTCGATGTTTTTGATCTCTTCGATCATGGTCTGCATTCGGTCCTTCCACTGGACGGCGTCAGCGACCTTGCAGACGATGGACAGGCCGATGAGGCCTTCAGGACCCGGCGGCAAAGAAACGATGGAGAAGGACCCGCCGCGCATCATGGCATAGCATTCCTTGGCATCTTCGGCGAGCTTGTCGGCCTTCTCCTTGCCGATGGCGTCCACGATTTCCTTGGCTCCCAGGTAGTGTTCATACTGCTTGATGGCTTCGGCGGCCTGTTGTGCGGTCATGATGATACCGCCGGCGAGGATGTAGTTTTCCTGGGGCAGGCCGACGAGGAGGGACTTGGTGGACAGTTCGGTGATGCTGCTGAGCTTGGCGAGCTCGCTGCCGGGCTTGAAGGTTACGCCGAAACGGAGTCCGAGGCCGCTCTTGGCGAGCGACAGGCCCACGTTGATCGTCTCGGCGCCCTCCTTGAGCATATTGATGTTCCTGGTCATCTGCTCGGCCTGGATGGCCTGGAGGGAGCCTTCTTCGGCGCCGGCGGCAGCGGTGAAGGCACCCATGAACTCATCGATCATGGGCTGGAAGATCTTCATGCCGGTAGTGGCATCGATCCAGGCGATGACGTCGAGGTCGGCCATGGTTTTCTTTTCGCCGGGCTTAAGCTTGGTATCGATGCCGGGGCCTTCCTTGGCCAGGAGCTTGGCGCTGTCGGGGTTGGGGGCGATGACCAGGGCCTTATTGCGGGCGACGGCGTAGCTGGGCTTGCCGAAGAGCATGACCTGGGAGACGCCCTCGAGGACGGGCTCAGG
>CP070685.1:389077-399087 GCA_020352895.1 Phycisphaerales bacterium | reverse complement strand
CAGCAGGTTCGCGCCGAGCAGCTGGCCCAGATGAAGCAGAACCTGCGGGCCGAGTGCCAGCAGTTCGTCGAGCAGTACGTGCTGGGCTTCCGCAAGGAGGTGGCCGAGTTCTGCGATCAGGTCGTCGAGGCCAAGGGCCAGGTGCACGGCAAGACGCTGCAGGCCATCCGCCGCAAGATCGAGACCTTCCACAGCATGAACGTGTTCGGGGACGGCGAAGCGGCGGGCAAGCTGCGGCAGCTCAAGGCCGCGATGGCCGGGCTGACCGGGCGGCTGAAGAGAAAGCTGGTGCTGTATTAGTCACGAGCGGCACCGGCCGAAGATGCGGATGTCGGATTACTGGTGGGGGTTCAGCCTCCGCACCTCCGGCTTCAAAACCCCTCCGAAAAACCCCGGGGGGGCGCACAGGTATCGGTCAAACGTACGATGGGCTAACATAGGAAGTGATACAAGGTTTGGGGGCAGGACACCGGCAGCATCTCTTCTATGTGCAAGCCCATACATCTCATATGCCGCTGGCATATGCCGGTTCTCAAGCCAGACCGCACTGTCTGCATATTCTCCCTGAAGCGGTGAAGCTGGGACGGATCGGCCGTTTCTCCTGGCTCGACGCTTTGCTCAGGAATGCAGCCCCATTGCTTGACAGTAGCTCTCTAGGCCGCGCCGATGGCATTCGCTGCAGGACATCATGAAGGATTTTGCGGAGCGTGCTGGCCACCAGAGGGTACTTGGGAGGCCTGAATCCAGAGTCACACACCTTCTTGACAAGGCCAGCCAAAGCGAAGACAAACCGCTTGGCCGCCGATGGCGCCAGCGCTTTAGCTTCGGTGTCCGCTGGGGTACCCTCCCCGAGCGATACGTCGCTGGGAATACCGCGCCTGGCCGCGACATCCGTCCCAGGAGTCGATGATGGAATCGGTCCTCATTCTACTCCTTGTACTTGGCTTGGTGACGGTGGTCGGGCACGGTATCTGGGTGGCGGCCGCCTGGCTGCTTCGGGGCGGACGCCGTCGGCGGGACAGAATCGATTTCGAACCGACGTACAGCGACGACCGCGCAGCGACAGCACGCTATCTCCGGCACCTGCAATCACGCGCCGTACTTGACGACGAAACGCATGCGCGGCTGATGAAGCTGATCGCGATCGACGTGCCGCCAATGCCTACTCCCCCGGAGCATGCGGCCCGTACGCACGAACTCACCGAGGCACAGGCCGAAGAAACCAGTGTGGATGATTGGGCAGGGGAGCTGCAGGAAGCACAACCTCGGCCATGGCCAGAGCCTGCCCCCTGCCCTCCGGAGCCCGCCTCGGCACGCCAGGGTGTAGCCTTTGAGGCGAAACAGGATTTACGTCCACCGCCCCTACCCAAGCCGGAGGTACCTGCATCACCGCCACGACGACCGTTGGGCGTCATCCTCGCCAGCTTCATGGCGGAAAAAAACATACGCTGGGGCGAACTGGTTGGCGGCCTGCTGATTGTCGGTAGCTCGACAGCTCTTGTGATCAGCCTCTGGTCGCAGATCGAGTCGATACCCGTCTTCAAGTTCCTCATCTTCACTGCCGTGACAGCCGGGCTGTTCGGCGCGGGCTTGTTCGTCCACCATCGCTGGAACCTGCCAACGACCGGCCACGCTCTGCTCATTACATCGACGCTGCTGGTGCCGCTGAACCTCTTGGCATTCGCCGCGTTTTCGCAGCCGCGAACCGTCGGTGACGGTTGGACGATCGGCTCTGAACTGGTAGCCATTGTACTATTCGGATGGCTAGCGTTTCTTGCCGGCCGCGTGGTGATGACGAATGCGCCTGTGCTCTTCGCCGCTGGCGTGGCGGGCCTGTCGTCGTGTTCCCTTGTCATACGTTATGCGTCCCCTCTCACGAACACGGGGCTCCTGGGGACATCGCTGATTCCCCTCGGGCCCTACGTCGCGGTGATGGCCGTGTCAGTGTGGCGCCAATCGCGGGCGCGACAAGTGGACGATGAGGAGGCCAAGCGACTACTCCTTGGCCTGGGCGTCCAATCGCTCGCGTGCCTGGTACCGCTGGGGCTCCTCTTATACCAGACTGGCCGGGCGGCCGAGGCCCTGCGGGTCCTGGCGCCGCTGGTCTGCGTGCTTGCCGGTCCGGCCCTGGCTACTGGGTTACTCCTCTGGCGACGACTGTCACCGACTGCATATCCACAGATTGGCACAGCGGCCGCGAGCGTCGCGCTGGTTGCAGTGGGAGTGATGATCCTCGGGGCAGGATTGTCTTGGCCAGTACCTTCGCGTCTCCTGCCCGCGCTGCTTGTTAACTTGATGGTCATGGTCGTGATGAGCCGGCTGACCCGTCACCCTGCCGTGCACGCGGCTGGGGCTCTGTGGTTCGCGGCGGCATGGACTATCGGATTCCACCTGATCTCCGGCGGTCTTTCGTGGTCAACGAGCACGGCGGAAGTAGCGTTCACGGCCCTCTTGTCCTCAGGGAGCGGCAAGGCTCTCGTGGCCGCGGTTGCAGCATTCCTGATCATCGCCGTGTGGCTCGGGCGCCGTCAGCGCCACCTGGTGTCCCGGGCATACGTTCTAGTTGCCCTGGCTCTCGCGCTGATCAGCGTGGCCCTTGTCACGGCATACGGATTCGGAGTTGCGGGCGACGACAAGCGTATCACGTGGGTCTACCTGGTTTACGCCGCAGCGGCCTTCGCGAGTGCCCGGCGTCGACACGGGGCGTTGAGCGCATGGTGCGGCGGCGTCCTGGTTCAGATGGCAATCCTGCAGGTGCTCGTCTACGTGTGGCCGACCCGGCATTTCGTGTGGCCCACAGCGCTTCTGGTAGGTAGCACGGCCTTTGGCACGGCCGCCCTGATCCTCAAGTGGCGCCTCATCCCCCCCTCAGTGGTGCAGCCTCTCGCTGGCCCGATGACTTGGCTCGCAGCCTTGACTTCACTCTCTGCAGCGGCGTGGTTAGCAGTCATCTTCGCAACGGGCACGTTCGCCTCCCTTGCCGTGAGAACGGCCTGGCTCTCCGCGCTTTGGCTCGCACTGGCGTTTATGAACTGCTGGCCGTTGATGCTGGCCGGTTCGCAGGCAGCGCTGGTCGTTGCCGTATGCGCTGCCGTACAGCATCACATTGGTGGACTGGCTTGGTATGGAGCACTCTCGTCCCCGCTGTACGATCCACGAGTGTGGCAGGCCCACCTACTAGTCACGTGTGTATTGTGTATGGTCTGGGCACTGGCCCGAACACTATTGGTACGGCGATATGCCTCCGGTGAACTGCATGGCGAGGCGCCGCAACCGCCCACGGGGCGCCAGGAGGATCGCCTCGAGTTGGCGGTGAGGCTGCTCAATCCGCGCATACCCGCTTTCGATCGATGGGTTACGGCCCTCGTTTTGCTGGGGCTTGTTGGTTTGTCCGGCTGGAGTATCGGCCCAGTTCTGTTGGCGGAACACGGCTGGCAAATGCAGGATTTGCCCGTTACCTCTCACGCGCACGCGGCGGGAGCGGGCGCCTGGCTCCTCCTGGCACTTCTCTTTGTCACGCTTGCCTTGCACATGTCCGAGGGAATCAGGGGTCTGGGGGGCCTTGGCATGGTGGTTGTGATGGCATGCGGAACGGCCCTGCTGGCCGCACGAATCGAGGCACACGGCCAGGTTGTCAGTACGTGGCGGTGGCTCTTGGCGTCGGCGTTTCTGATCACGTCGATCGTGGTCTGGACCCGAAGATTCTGGCTGGAAAGGGTATCCCGTCTCACCGTCGCCACAGACAAGGAGGGCCCGCTACCCGCTGGCAGCTTCCGCCTCGCCCTGGCTGGCCTGTTCGCTGTACCGGCCTTGTTGCTGACCATCACGTATTCAATGGCCCTGGTAGCTGGCGATGTGTCACCGCCGGACGCCCAGGCCGACGCGTGGCTGCGCCTGTCGCTGCTTGGTCCCATGGCACTTGTGGTGATCTGCGTCATTGGATATGGCATCGACGAACGGAAGCCAACATATCCAGCGGCAGCGGCCATCCTGGCCAGCGCGCTGGTGCTCTACACTGAGACCATCGTGCACAGTCTCTCCGGACTTCCGATCACCTACGAATTCGTGGTTTGGCTGGTGCAGCTGAATGCGCTGGTGATCGCCGCCACGGCCATCATCTGGCGTGCTGCACGAGGCTGGACAGTGAGTCACGAAGATCCGTCGGGCTTCCCGCGCTGGCCCCTTCTAGCCAGCCGCGTGACCATCGGGATCATGCTCCTCCTCGTGGCCGTGGGACTGTGGATCGCCCCCGAATCCGTATCGGCTGCCCTGGTCCGGGCAGGAACGCTTTGGGGCATTGTCGGCGTGCTCCTGGTCGAGTGGGCTTTGTTCGCGGCATGTCACACACCGGACAGGGACCTCGAGGTGCATCGCCCGACTCTGTGGCTGTTCTTCGGGGCTCTTCTTGTCGCATGCTCTCTGGGGCGATTCGACACCGGCAACTGGCTGTGTTTCCACGCGTTGATGGTATCGTTGGTGGCGGCGGGCTGGCTCCGAATCTACGCCGGCAGTCAGCAGGTACGCCGGCTCATCGGGGCCGGCTGGCAAGAAACGTACGACACGGCATCCGCGCAGGCGAGAGGCCTGGCGGGGGAAATCGATCATGACCTGTCGTGTATCGGGTGTGGCTACAACGTTCGTGGCCTTCTCCCGTCCGCCCGCTGCCCGGAATGCAATGAGGCGATCGCGAGCTCCCTGGAAGCTGCAGTCAACAGGTTGACTCCCCAGTGGGCCTCACACCTCCTCCGGGCCCGGGCGCAAACCGTAGTGGCGGTAATGACCTTCACGGCCCTCGGCACAGTGTTCGCATTGCGAAGCGCCGTCGATGATCCCCAGCTCCCCTGGTGGTCCACGGCAGTACTGGCTGCATTGAGTGCCTTGTGCATCGCCCTGGCCGCTCGAACCCCGAGCAGGGTCCTCGCCTACGTCGGCGGCCTCGAAGTCTGCCTGGCAGCTAGCGTATGTTGGATACCTCTGCGTTGGGGAAAGACGGGCGCCGACATAGCCGAAGACTTCTGCAATCTGCTGAGCGTCAATATCGTGGCCATCGTGATCACCGGCTTGTGTTGGCTTTTCGTCGAGCGGAAGGTCCTGTCGCGCCGATTGACGGCCGGAAATGCGGGACGCTGGCCGGCCTTTCACGATGCGGCAGCCGTAATATCGGCTATTGCAGTCGCCGCAATGGCAGGCCTGACCCTTTTCGGCACAGCGACCCACGAGCCGCTTCGTGGCGTGGCACTATTAAGCTGGACGGCGTGGGCGACTGCAACACTACTGATGATCCTCTGCGGCCTGAGGCGTTCGTGCCGATACGCGCCCGCGGGGCTGTACGCCCTGGGCTTGACGGCTGTAGTGCTGATCACTGCCCACAGCGGGGTCTCCTCCCTGGCGCTCCCCGGCACACTTTCGCTGGCGCTCGCCGGATATGTACTGCTGATGACACTGGCTTATCGCACCTGTGCAAGGATCGTCCCCTCGCTGTCCGCCATGTCAGCAGAAGGTCCATTGCTGTCGTGGGCCAACGCGGCGCTCACGACGGTGTCCGTGCTCCTGGGGAGTTACGTGATCCTGAACGATCCGAGGCTCACGATGCGCATGCTGATCGTTTGCTCGCCGGTGCTCTGTGCTGGCGCCGCCGTGCTAGCGGCCGCGGGGATCCGCCGGACAGCCATGGAGACACGCAGTCTCATTCTCATTGCCGTCGGCGGCGTGTTGCTCGCCTGGTCATGGGTCCAACCCGACACGTCAGCGGAATGGCTGTACCGTGCGATCGGCCTGATCGCGGCGATAACGGTCCTGACGGCAAGCTCTAGCGCCGCACTGTTCTGGATTCATGCGCGCCCCTCATGGATGACGGCGGTGCGGCGCACTGTAGTCGGGATGAACGCCGTTGCCATTGCTGCACTGCTTTGCTGTTCCTGCTACGAGGCTCTCACCCTTGTGGAGGGCAGAACTGTATCATTGGGAACTGCGGCCACTGCGGCGATGATTGTGGCGTTGGCCACGATGATCGTTTGCTGCATGGTCTTCGCTATTCACGACCGGCTGGATCCCCTCCAGGTCAAAGCGAACGTGAAGGGCGCCTACGTGTATGCGGCCGAGATCCTGGGCGGCCTGCTGACCCTGCACCTGGGCGCCACGATGCCCTGGTTGTTCTCAGGCGTGGTTGCGCGGTTTTGGCCCATGCTCGTGATAGCGCTGGCATTGGCCGCGGCAGCCGTGGGAGAAGTACTGGAGCGTCGCGGCCTGAGAGAACTCGCCCTACCCTTTGGGAGGACCGGTGTATTCCTGCCTATGCTGGTGCTGATCGAGCTGCTGATCGCGGCTTCGCAGGTGCATTACTCGATCGTGCTGCTAACGGCCGGGGCATTCTATGCAGCACTGGCAGGGCTCCGTCGATCGGTTTGGATCGGAGCACTCTCGGCGCTGTCACTCAACGGCAGCCTGTGGTATCTGCTGCACCACTCCCCGGGCTTCGGGATCACGCAGCATCCGCAACTGTGGTTCATACCGCCCTCGTTGGCGGTGCTCGCGGCGGGCCATCTGAATCGGGACCGGCTTCGCGAACCGCACCGCAGGGCACTCCACTATGGCTGCCTGCTCATCATATATCTTTCGTCCACGGCGGATATCTTCCTGGTCGGCGTAGCTCAGGCTCCGTGGTTGCCCCTCGTCCTGGCGGGACTATCCGTCGCCGGCATCCTGATTGGCTTCGCGTCTCGCGTTCGTTCCTTTCTGTTCCTGGGAACCGGCTTCTTATGCCTCTCCCTGCTGACCATGATTTGGCACGCTGCGGCGAACCTTGGCTGGACCTGGGCATGGTACGTCGCAGGCATTGCCCTTGGCGCGGGGATTATCACCCTGTTCGCGCTCTTCGAGAAGAAGCGCAGCAAAATGACCGCTTGGTTTGCGGAGATGAAAGACTGGGCCGAATGATCGAGCGGGAGAGCCTCCGGCTAAAGAAGGTCGTCGCCGACCTGAAGCTGGACAACGCCATCCTGCGGGAAGCAGCAGACCCAAACTGCTGAACGCGACGCATCGACGTCAGGCTATCGAGGGCGTCTGGGCCGTGGAGCCGAACGTCTCGGAACGTCGGGCCTGCCAGGTGCTGCGGAGCCAGATGCTCGATCCGGGCAACGTCAGCCGGCTTACCGGTAGACTAAAGAGAAGGGTGGTGCTGGACTGATACGCCGGCCGCGCCCACTCGGGCAACGATCAGTCTTCGGACGGCAAGAGGTCCGCGTTAACACGCGCGTGCCATGTAACCCGCGCTGATCCATCGCGGTCGCCAACGAATTCCGCATGCCCATCCTCACATCACTCACATTCATCACCCGCAATAATCTGTTGGCGCGTTCAGACTGCTCCATGACGAAGCGCGTGGGAAGAACCGCACAGTAATAGGATCTCCTTGGTTCCGCAACAGTAGCGCATTGATGTGAGGAGCCAACACTGGCCAAGCCCGCCTCTGTTCAGGAAGGCTGTGCTGTGCAATGAAAGGACCGCGCCATGACATTCCTGACGCGGTCTCTGCTGTCATCGCCGACCGAGACCAATAGGTTTGGTCGTGGCGTTAGCTCCTATGGTAGGATGCAGCTGGGCACGGTGTAGGTGGTGTCCAGACCGTAAAACGCCGCGAAGGTGGCAAAGTCGGCCAGGTCGATGGTGCCGTTGCCGTCCAGGTCGGAGCAGGCCAGGGCCTGCTCGTCGCAGTCCGGCGGATTCGGGGCGGCGTAGCCGTAACAGGCAGCGAACGTGGCGAAGTCGGCCAAGTTCGACCCGCCGCCGCTACCATCGATGTCGCCGCATATGCAGGACGGCATTTGGACAGTGAACTGGAAGGCCGCGGTGCCCATGGTGATGGTCGCCGGGGAGACGGGGCTGCATTCCGGGGGAGCGTTGATCGCGTCCAGAACGCGGGCCACGGCGGACTCAATCTGATATTCGTAGAGTCCTACTGTGCTCGGGGCGCTGAAAGATCCCTCGGCGACGACCTGGGCAGAACCCACCCCAACGTCACCGACAACAGTTACAGCGCCGCTGGTGTTCTGTCCGCCGCCGATCTGTTTGAGATTATTGCCGCTCGGCGTTCCGCCGAAGCCGTATAGGGGCGGGGCACCCGGGTTGGTGATTCCGTTCGGCGGAAGGAAGGACTCCATGCCGGCGGGCAAGGTGTCGCCGGGCGGCAGCGCAATTTGTTCCGGGTTGGCGGGATTCTGCAGGAAATCCACGCTGATCAGGGCGAGTCCCAGGCCATCTCCGGCGGTGATTTCAGCAGTAATCTCCCAGTTCACAGTGGTTCCGGGTGAGATCGTCTGCCCGGCCACATCCGCGGACACCGACACATCGACGGTGTGCTGTGCCCACACCGGCTGCCCTGAGAGCGGCACTGCCATCGGTATCACGAACCCAACAAGCCATGTAACTGCACGCATGGGAAGACTCCTCTTCGCCGCCGTGTCTGCCCGTCTGTCCTCAATCGCGGCGACGGTCGGACCGCTCGGGTCCTTATGGCATATCGCACATTCTATCCAGCATCCTCGCCAAGTCACGCAAATCCACGTGTCCGTCCCCGTCGTAGTCCGCCGCCTCATGTCCGAGGCCGGGGGCAACGGTCTCCACGGGGCCGGTCATGGCGCCTCCGAAAAAGCTTAAGTCGTCGCCGTCCACCGCGCCATCGCCGTCGAAATCGGCATAGCCTGGAGAGCGGGCCACGCGAAAGCCCAGGTTGTTCTCGGTGTAGTACCGCGCAATGGTGATCACGCGCACGCTGTTCGTGGCCCACTTCTCCTCGGGATTGCTCCAGCGGCCGCCGCGGGTCCCGCGGTACGTGGAATCCCACGGGTACTCCAGGGCCGTGTCGGCGATCCACTCGGCCACGTTTCCGCACATGTCGTAGAGGCCGTAGCGGTTCGCCGTATCATGGGTCACTGTGGCATCGGTGAGTTGGTTCACGCCGTCGAACCAGCCGACAGGCGTGGTCTCGTCGAACGGCAACAGGCTGTTGGCGACGTTGGCGTCGGCGGCGGTCAGCGCATCCCTGCCGAAGCCGAAGATCCAGTGATCAGGTTGGACCTCCTCGTAGTCACCCGGCCCCGTCCGTACCGTATCCGGAGCGGCCGGATCAAACGCTGCGGCCTTGTACCACTCGTTGTACGGATTGGCATCGATGTTCCACGAATGGGCCACTCCAGGCCCGCCGAAGTCCACGTTGACGCCATCCATCGGCAGTCGGTAACCCTCGTAGTTCCGCACCAATTCGAGACGCTCGGCGTCCAACAGCCCGTTGTTGGCCCAGTCGGAGGCCGTGATAGCGTACCAGTCGTACTTCGTCGTGCCCTCGTGGTTGCAGATCTGGGAAGCATCTATGCCGGACTCGATGGTCAGCCAATTGCAGAACTTAGCCGCGCCGAACCAACTCACCGTGCCGACCGGATGGTGCTCGAAGCCGCTCAACACGTAGAAGCGACTTCCTGGAGCGTAAGATACGTTGTACTTGATCTTGGAATCCGGGATGTCCGAGGTCTTGTACAGCGTCCGGTCATACCACTCGGAGCCGGGGGGGTAACCGGTGACATCCTCCATGTAGACATCGCCACTGGAGGGGTCGAACCACATGTGCGTACAGCGGGGACTGTCCGGATCGGTCTGTTGGGTCAACTCCGCATCATTGAGGAAGATACAGTATTGGGCGTTGGTAAGCTCGAACTTTCCGATCTCGTACGTGTAGGTCGGCCCGTCCACCTCATAGTCCGTTCCCGGAATGGTCACCATTTCATCGTGCAGGACCGGCAGGCGGGCGGCAAGCACGTGGCCGCTCACGTTGCCCGAAACAAAGACCAGCTCGTTGTGCACCACGGTCATGTAAGACGGGTGGACCTGCATATCCGGATCGCCCATGAAATCCTTAACCTCCTGATTGGTCAGGAAAATGCTCAGGTTCCCGTGGCGATCCCACTTGATGATTTGGGATGCATAGATGTCATAGAAGTAGAGATTGTCCTGCGTAT
>CP070685.1:378860-388977 GCA_020352895.1 Phycisphaerales bacterium | reverse complement strand
GTAGAGCAGAATGAGGGCGGTTCCTGCCAGGTGAAAGTTCGTTTGGAGGAATCGGCCGAGTCCCACGCCGACGATGCCGCCGCTATCGATAGGCGGCTTGCTCGGGGGGGCGGAGTTGAGCAGGTACGCGGTCCCGGCCGTCACGGCCACCAGCAGGGCGACCCCCAGGGAACGTTGCCAGGGAGCGGTGACACGGCCTCGCGTGACCCAGACAAGGAGGATGCCGCTAATGCAGACCAGCAGGGCGTACGTGCCGGGGCCGAGATAGGAGAAGAGCTGGTAGGCGAGCCATGCTCCGACGCGGCCGCAGGCGTTGTGCACAACCTCGTTGTGTGGGGCGATCTTTGTGCTGGGCCAGTCGGCGAGATCGAAGTTCCACACGGCTGCCCAGGCGAAGGCGCAACCCAACAGACAAAGCAGGCACAGGCCCGCCCGCAGGGCATCGCCTCTCGATGCATTGGTGGACGTCATTGGTCGGTCCTGCTTCACCTTCTGTGCGGCGACCCGGCTGGGTTATGCCGCGCATACGTTCCCCGCCCGATACCCGGTATCAGTATCGGTCCCAAGATCAAATTCTCTGTACTGATAGTGGGGGTGGAGCGGCATCCGGGAGAGGCCTCCGACGCGGCGATTGTTTCTGGACCGCTGCGTGGTGCCGGTTACACTAGGCCGTCGGTTGATACGATCCCTTCTCGTCGGCAAGCTGCCGGCGCGGTCGTTCGAATGAGCCTGCGCGGGTCCGTTCGAGGCGATTGCTGGAGATGAGCCATGGCGATTCGCTGGAAGCTGTTGATCCTCCTGCTCCTGGTGGCGCTGGTACCGGTGGTCCTTCTTGGGATCCGGGCCACGAGGGGGACCTACGAGCTGGGTCGGCGTATCGGGCAGGATACGCGGGCAGCTCTGATCGACCGGGCCGAGGAGCGCCTTGGGCTTTACATTGAGGATAAGGCTGAACTCATGCGGAGAGCCACGGACTTCGTGATGATGGCCCTTCGCTGGCAGGCGGACAGGGTCGAGCGGGCGCTGGCGTCGGAACCTCAGGAGGGCCGGAAGGTCTATGTCTCGCAGGACTTCCAGGATCCCGCCACGGCCCCGCCTGATCTGGAGGTCTCCGATCGGTTTGTCCGCGTGACGGAGGACGGCGGTACGGTGGGTATGCAGATCAGCCGCGGCCACCAGGTGTTCGTCTTTGCGCCGGGCGCTGACGCAGAGGAGTGCGAGCCCGACGTACAGCGCCTGGCTGGCATGAGCGCCGTTTATCGCCAGATTGCCGAGCTCGACACCGGCTCCGGCCTGATCTTCTGGCAGTACACGGGGTTGGAGAACGGGCTTTATAGCAGTTACCCGGGCTACGGGCCGTTTCCCGAGGGATACGACCACCGCCGTCGGGCCTGGTACCGCCGGGCCAAGAGCCGCGACGGGCTTTCCTGGATGCCGCCGTACTTGGACGCCACGTCGCGACGGACGGTGCTCTCCGCGATGATGCCGGTCAGGCGGCCCGATGGCAGCTTCGCCGGCGTGACGGCCATCGACGTCACGCGCGCGGACCTCATGCAGGATGTGACGCCGGCCGGGTACAAATCGGCCGTCGCCAGGCTGGTTATCATGATGCCCCATGCGGAATTCGATCGGCTCGATCCGCCCGTCGTCGATCCGCGCACCATCGATCCGAGTCGGGCGGGACTGTACATCGTGGCGGTTTCCGAGCCTGCGGAGGCTCGCGGACTCGAGGCTCGTCCGTTTGAGGCCATGTGGCTGGAGTCAGCGGACGAGGTGGAGTTTCTGGCCATGATGGAGGACATGAAAGAGGGTCGTTCGGCTGTTCGAGCGATGGAGTACGAAGGCCGGCATTGCCTGTGGGCGTATGGGAGAGTCGACAAGCCGTACCTCGTAGCCATCGTGCCGCAGGAGGACGTCGTTGCAGAGGCCGATGCCGCCCAGGCCGCGGCCATGGAACTCACTTGGTCCCAGTTGGCCGTCACCGGGGTGATTTGTGGGGTCGTCGTGCTCATTGTTCTGCTGATTGCGTTCTTCAGTTCTCGGGCGGTGACCACGCCACTTCAGACGCTGGCGGAAGGAGCGGAGCGAATCGCCGGCGGCGACTTCGATACGCGGGTCGCGGTTCGGAGCGCGGATGAGATCGGTCAGTTGGCCCACACGTTCAACGACATGGTGCCGAAGCTGCGGGACCAGGTCCGCATGCGTTCGTCGCTGGCGGTGGCCATGGAGGTGCAACAGAGCCTACTTCCCGACAAGCCGCCGAAGGTGGAGGGTTTCGACATCGCTGGCCGCAGTATCTACTGCGACGAGACCGGCGGGGACTACTACGACTTCATCGATCTGTCGCAGATCAGCCCGCACAAGCTGGGGGTCGCCCTGGGAGACGTGACCGGGCACGGCATCGCGGCGGCGCTGTTGATGGCCACGGCCCGCGGGCTGCTGCGCATACGCACTGACCAACCGGGAAGCCTGGGCGACTTGCTCAGCGACGTGAATGCACACTTGACCGCGGCTGTACCGGCCGGGCGGTTCATGACCCTTAGCTACATGCTGCTCGACTCGCAGGAGCGCGTCGTCCGCTGGGCCAGCGCCGGGCATGACCCGGCCATCGTATATACGCCTTCGAGGGATTCGTTCGACGATCTCGGCGGCGGAGGTCTGCCGCTGGGGATCGACGGCGGGTGGGAGTACGAGGAGTACGGGCCGCGGGCGTTGGAGCCGGGGCAGGTTGTGGTGGTGGGTACCGACGGCATCTGGGAGGCCCGCGACGACGCCGACCAGATGTTCGGCATGGATCGTCTGCGGCAGGTGATTCGCGACCATCACGCCAAGCCGGCGGCGAAGATCAGTGAGGCGATCACATCGGCGGTCACGTTTTTCCGCGGCGACCGCGATCAAGACGATGACATCACGCTGGTGGTGGTGAAGGTCCTGCAGTAGCCCGCAGTACTGCGTCTGTCAGAGCCTGGCGGTCTGTTCCGCGTACCATTGGTCCCCCCAGGTCAGCATTCCGTGAATCATCGTGGTGGCGACTGCGACCGGTGCGACCGGCCGTGCGGCGTGCAGGAAATCCACGATTGCATATGGGCGGTTCGGGCAGCATTCCAGACCGACGTGTTCCTGGTTGGCGTCGTCGTGGTCGAGGCGGGCGCACAGTTCAGAGGCGGTGAGGCTGAGGCAGACCTCGAACAGCAACTCGGGCTGGAAGATATCCGTGTCGCGAATCAACCCCATACAGCGGGTGGACGTGATTTCGCCGGCGGTCAGGCCCACTTCTTCGCTGAGTTCGCGGAGCAGGGCGGCGAAGGCGTCGACGTCGGCCGGATCATCAATGTCCTGCATCTCCAGGGCGCCGCCGACGGTGTGCAGGTAGCCGCCGTGGAAGGCCACTCGATGGCTGCGCCGGCCGAGCACGATCTGATCGTCGGCGGTGATCAGCAGGCCGGTGGTGCCCAGCGGGTTGCCGAAGCGGTGCCAGCCCAGTTCGTCGACGCGATGGCTGTTGTAGAGGTTTGTGCCGAGGAAATCGCGGTAGCAGGTCGGGCCGACTGTGATGCGCAACTTGCCGTCGGCGACCTCGTGGGAGACATAGCGAGCCAGCTCGCCGTTGAAGAGCATCTGGCCGGTGAGTTGCGCCTGGGCGAGCCGCCGTTGCCATTGCTCGGCGATCAATCGCTCGATCTCATCGGTCGTCGCGCGCGGCTCGTCGGTCCATGTGATGCGCAGCCGACTCCTCTCAAACCGCTCTGCCGCGAGAATAACGTAGGGAGTGTTGTTGCCCATCTCCGGTAGGTTACCGACTTTCCTGAGCAATGAAACCGTGCCTGGCGCTGGGGCGAGCGTACCGCGCGACACGGGGGGCTTACTGCGCGGCCTCGGCCACGTGGCGGCGGATGGTCTGTTCGTTGGCCTGTAGGATGGGCGTTAGACGCTCGAAGAAGTAGTCGGCGACGAGGCGATGAGCAATCTCGTTGGGGTGCTTGTCGAGGGAGTGCACCCAGAGCTTGGAGGCCGAGTATCCCTCGAAGGCGGCAAACAGGTCCACGACATGAATGCCGGCCCGGCGGGCTAGCTCGGTGACCTTCTGATGCACGACGGCGAAGGGATAGTCCTTATCGAGATCGATCAGCACTGGATGAATGGCCAGAACAGGAACGATGCCGTAGTCCTGGCAAATAGCGGCAAAGCGACGCAGCGCAGCGGACAGGACCTGCGTGGCAGTGCTGTCCGCTTCAAAGGCCTTGTTGAAGGTCCGGACGAGGCGCTGCTTTCCCAAATGGGCGTCGATGGGGGTGGCGATCCAGTCCAGGAGTCTGCTGTACCGCCTCGGCTTTTGGAGGATGTTGTTCCCGATCAGATAGCGGTTTGTTACGGCCGTTTGCGCGCCATACTCCCAGTCGTTCAGGAAGAACCAGATCACGGCCACGTCGGGTTGATAGGGCAGGACCACGTGTTCGAACAAGGCCACCTCACCTTTGGTGTTGTAGCCTCCCAGGCCGAAATTGAGGATCTCGAACCGTCCGTCGAACAAGCCGGATCCCTGCAGTGCCCGGCCCAAGCGGACGACGAAGAGATCCTGGTCCCGCACGCCCAGTCCCCAGCAGAAGGAGTCGCCCAGCAGGGCGATGCGCACAGCGCCGCTCCGCGCGTCCGGGAAGTCGTCTCCGCGGAAACCCGCCTCGTTGACCGGGTAGGTCAGGCTACTGGTCGGCTCGTCGAAGTATCCGCGGGGATTGCTGGGCCAACGCTGCGAGAAGTTCGCATGCGGTGCGAGAAGGTAGGGCACGTCGGGCAGGGGATTGCGGAGCAGATCCTTCTCCTGGTCCAGTTGCAGTCCTTGCTGCACCGTAAAAGTGTAAACCACGCGCGAATCCGGCCCGACTACTCTGGCCACCAATTCACCGACCAGCAACGCGCCCACCAGGAACACCCCAGCGAACAGGAGTTTCTTGTGTAGCCGAAGTCGCGGCTTCGATGCCGGGATGGAGGGTTCCTGGTCATCCATTGGGGATTTTGCCTTGCATAAAGACTCCGCGCCGGACCGATCCGATGGTATCGAGATGCTACCGGCATCGCTTGGTCGAGGGCAAGTCGGAGCCGGTGTACGCAGGTGGGACGCGGTTGCGACGGCATTAGAATGGTGATACTTAAGAGTCGCCTTCGTACTCTCTTTGATCGGAAGGAACGGCAGCGTGCCAAGTCCGCCATGCAAGGCCGCCGAGCCGGCATCGACGCGACGAAGAGAGTGGCTCGCCGTCGCGGTCATTCTGTTGGTCGGGTCGGTGTTGCGCGGGATGTACCTGCGCGAGAACGTGGCCAAGCCGGAGTTCACGGTGCCGGGGGTCGACGCGGGCTTTCACGATTATTGGGCCCGCGGGCTGGCTTTCGGGGAGTGGGTCCCGCCGCACCATTACGTCGATCCCAAGCTGCGCGAGCATGCCTATCTGCGCCCGCCGGGATATCCGTACTTCCTCGCCCTGATCTACCGCGTGGCCGGGGAGGGCTACGTCGCGCCGCGCGTGGTGAATATGGTGCTGGGGCTGGCGAGCTGTCTGCTGGCGTACTGGTTCGCTCGGCGGTGGTTTGGGCGGACCGTAGCGCTGCTTAGTGTCGCGTGCACGTCGCTGTACTGGGCGTTCATCTACTTCGAGGGCGAGTTGCATGCGCCGGCCCTGCTGATTCTGTTGCTGTGGCTGATGTTGGCGGCGATGGGGCTGTGGCGCGACCGGCCGCGGCTCGCTCGTGCCGTGGTCGCGGGGGTGTTGCTGGGCGCGGCCGCGCTGGTCCGGCCCAATGTGCTCGTGTTCGCCGCGGTGGCACTCGCGTGGGGCTGCTGGGTCGCCGCGCGGAGGCGGTATGGCCGCAGGGTGCTGGTTGACGGATTGGGGTTTGTCTTTGGCCTGGCGATTGCCGTGGCTCCGGCGACGATCCGCAATTACACGGTGTCCGGCGAGTTCGTGCTAATCTCGTCCAACGCCGGGATCAATCTTTACATTGGTAACAATCCGCAAGCTGACGGCCGTGTGGCCATGGTCATTCCCGGCCTAGGCCCGTTTGGCACGTGCTATGATTACCCGGCGCTGGTCCGCAACCTCGAGCATAAGCTGGGAAGGGAGCTCACCGACTCGCAGGTCTCGTCGTATTTCGCGAGCGAGGCGTTGGGATTCATACGCGCGAACCCGGCCCGAACCATTAGCCTGACCGTCAACAAGGCGATCATGTTCTGGTCGCCGCGTGAAATCTCGCACAACAAGATGATCGACTGCGAGCGGATGGATTCGGGCGCATTGCGTGCGATACCGCTGGACTTCGGACTGGTACTCGGTTTGTTCGTTCTCGGCCTGGTGCGATTTGTGCATCGGTGGGGGGCGCGCAGCGAGCAGGATCCGTGCGTGATTCGCGTCGAGGACAGCCGCTGCTGGGAGATGCTGGTGCTGGTTCTCCTGTTGATCGTCACGTTCTTCCTGTCGCTTCTGCCGTTCTTCCTGGCGGCCCGTTACCGCGTGCCCATTGTCCCGTTTCTGATCGTCGTCGGTACCTACGGGCTCGAGGGGGTGATGGCGGCGGCCCGGGCGAGAGGCGGCCTGCGGGTGGGTGTTGCGGGATTTGTCTGGCTGGTGGCGTGCGTGTTCTTCGGCCGCATGCCCGAGCCGCACCCGTACGATTGGGCCAAGTGGCACTCGGACCGGGGTGCAGCCTGCCTGTTCGGTGGTCGGCTTGATCAATCAATCCGCGAGTACCGGCGTGCCCTGGAGTTAAATCCCGGATTCACGGACGCCCATTACAATCTCGCGATGGTCATGCAGCGCCAAGGCAAGCTGGAGGAGGCGCTTGCGGAGGCCCGTCGGTTTGTTGAGTCCCAGCCGGATCGCACGAGCGGCTATCGATTGCTGGCGGAGCTGCTCATTCAAGCGGGGCGTTACGAAGAGGCCGGAGACGTCCTGGAACGCGGTTTGGCCCTGCCGATGATGGATCCGTTCCTGATGGCTCAGGCTGCGAAGTTCCTGGCGAGGTGCCCGCAGCCGCGGCTGCGCGATGAAGAGGAAGCGCTGCGGCTGGCCCGGCGGGCCTGCGAGTTGACGGACAACGAGTGGCCGGAACCCCTGGCGGCCCTCGCCGAGGCGCACGCCGCCTTGGGACAGGCGGCGGAAGCTTCTCGGGCGGCGAGTGAGGCTCTGAGGCTGGCCGAAGCACAGGGCAAGACGGAACTGGTCGAAGAGATGAGACAGATGCTGGAACGACTCGGCGGCCAGATGAATGCGCCCGAGTAGGTCCCCTGAGCGCGAATGACTCTTCGGCGCCACACCAACGGGCAGATGATCACGTAAAGAGCATGATCAGACCGAGGATCATCAGGACGATGATGATGGGCCAGAACCAAGTCCGCGAGCGCTTGCCGGCCTCTCCCTCCTGAACGATCCAATCGCCGCAGTGGGGGCACTTTTGCGCTTCGGCGCTGATCGATGCTCCGCAGGATGGGCACAGGGCTTCGTCGTAATCGGGATCGCCGAAGACACCGTCGTCCTCGTCCAGCAGGTCTCCGTCGACGGCATCATCAGGGCCGCCGTCGTCGTCATAACCGTCGTCGCAATCCACGACGCGCTCCTGAAGGCGATGAGGATGTCCCGCCGCCGAAGCACAGCCTATGTGGTTTCTTTGACGATGTCGAGGATTCTGCGGAACTGGTCGGTGCCGGACAGCCCGCAGAGCTCGAACATGACGCTCTCGGAGGTGGTGATGACGGCGCCGGCCTGCTGCATGCGCAGCAGCGCGATGTCGTAGTCGAACTCCGAGCGAGAGGATACGCCGTCGGCCAGCACGAACACCTCGAAGTCCAGATTCAGCAGATCGAGCGTGGTCTGCTGCACGCAGACGTGCGATTCGATGCCGCAAACGAGAATCTGTCGGCGGCCCACCGCTGCCAATTGGTCCGTGACGGCCCTGTCGCCGCAGCCGCTGAAGGACATCTTCTCGAACCTGGCGTGCTTGACCTTCTCCAGGTCGTCCAGGATGGTCTGGTGGGTCCGGCCGAGGCCCTGGGGGTATTGCTCGGTCATGGTGATGGGCAGGGCGAACACGTCTGCGGCCCGGATCATCCGCGAGCACGTGGCCACCAGGGCGTCGTTGCCGTGGATGAGGGGCAAAAGCTTGACCTGCACGTCGATGACCAGCAGTTGCGTGTCGTACACATCCAGTTTGGGTGCCTTGGTCATGGGTGGCGTCTCCTCACTCGAGGGAAGGAAGAAGGAGTCTAAGGTGCTGTCAGCACCTGGTCAAAGCGGCCCGGTCGTTGGCCGCGGTCGACTCTTGTTCTGCGTGGCAGATTTGCGATACTTCATGCCGAAGGGAATTCCATGAGCAGAAGGTCGGACCGATCCGGGCAGAGACGCGATCCGCCCGCATGGCTCAAGGCGCTGGGCCAGAGGGATCTGCCCGAGACGATTGTCTGTAATGGGGTGACATACAGACGCGTCCAAGTGTTCAAGCACGATTTCTTCGCCGCCACGGGGCTGTACGAGCAGGGCGGTCGGCGTGCGGTCTACAAGGTGGGGCGGACGGCCGACCTGTTCGGGTTTCCCATGGCATGGCTGGGTGGTTGGCTGTGTCGGCGCGAAGCCCGGGCGTACGGACGATTGCGTGGTCTGGATGGAGTGCCCGCGTACATCGGCCTGGTCGGCGAGACCGGCTTTCTGCATGAGTACCTGCCGGGGCATGTGCTGCGGCGCGGGGAACGGGTCGGCGACGAGTTTTTCGACCAACTGAAGGCCCTGTTGAGCCAGGTGCACGCACGGGACATGGCCTACGTGGACTTGGAGAAGAGCGAGAACATCCTGGTCCGTGCCGACGGCCGGCCGGGGCTGATCGACTTTCAAATCTCCTTTTACTGGCCGCCGGCGTGGGGCGGTCGCAGCGCCCCTGCCCGCTGGCTACTTCGTTGCCTTCAGGAGGGTGATCGGTACCACTGGATGAAGCACTGGCGGCGGAACAGGCCGGACCAACTCACCGACGAGCAGATCGCCCGGTCGCGAAAGAAACCGGGCCATGTCCGTGCGTATACGACAGTCTTCCGGCCGTTCCAGCACCTGCGGCGGCGGACGCTTGACCGGCTGGAGGCCGGACGGGCCCGCGGTGTCTAGAATACCTGGCGTGTTGCCCGGAGGGCTCGACTTGCTTCGGCCGCAGGGCCGAGAGTCTAAACGAGCCGAGGAATCTCGCAATAATCATCTTGGCGCGGACAATAGTCATGCGTTAGGTTTTGCCCAGGGAGATGTTGGTGGGGGATACATGAGTCTGATGGATATCGACCGAGGATCGATTTGGAGGGCCGCCCGGCTTTGTGCTTCGGCTTTGCTGGGGGGGGTCGTCTGGAGCGGTTGCAGCGTGGCGGATCTGGCCACAGCCGACCGCTATGCAGCCGGCCTGGTGGTGGTTCTGCCCGGCATTGAAGGGCGCAGCATCTACAACACGAACATCGCCCGGGGCCTGGGCGACGGCTATGTGGACAGCGCCATTGAGATTTTCGATTGGGGCGTGGAGGCGCCTGGCGGGTTCCTGCTGAACCTCACAGCGTTGGAGCGGAACCGCAAGCAGGGCGAGAGGTTGGCGGAGCGGATCATTCGTTATCAGGATGCTTTTCCCGGCCGCCCCGTGCACGTGATCGGCCACTCCGGAGGCGCAGGCATTGCTATACTGGCCCTGCAATGCTTGCCCGAGAGCCGCAAGATCACCGCGGCATACCTGCTGGCGGCGGCGGTCTCGCCCGATTATGACCTTACCGAATCGTTGAAGCGAACCGAGTTGGGTATCTGGAATTTCTACTCGCCCAAGGATGTCGGGTTCCTGGGTTGGGGTACGAGCATGTTCGGCACGATCGACCGGTCGCACACGCGTGCCGCGGGGGCGGTTGGCTTTCGCCCGCCCGCCGGTCTGAGTGAGGAAGGTCGCAAACTCTATCGAACCAAGCTTCACGATGTTCCTCACAACAGGCGCATGGCCGGGGCGGGCTGCGACGGATCGCACCTAGGGTGGGCCCGGCACGAGTTCGCCAAGAAGTGGCTGGCGGCCATGATCTTGTCCGACGTCAAATCAGTGCGGCGTCCGCATTACGAGGCACCGC
>CP070685.1:368607-378760 GCA_020352895.1 Phycisphaerales bacterium | reverse complement strand
CAGCGCATACGGCGGCCGTCCTTGGCGCCTTACAGGAAATCTACGACTTCGTCGTTGTTGACGGGCCGTATCGTTTAGATCCCTGCGGCCGACCGGTGTTCGATCTGGCCGACATCAACTACCTGGTGATCCAGCTTTCGGTACTGTCCATCCGCAGCACGCAACGCATGCTCGACGCCATGCGCTCCGGTGGCCTCAACATCAATCGCGTTTCCCTGGTCTGCAACCGCTACAGCAAGGCGAATTGCCAACTGACCGTCGAGCACGCGGAGTCCACCCTGGGCCGCGACGTGGCCATGGTGGTGCCTGATGACTTCAAAACTTGCTGCACGGCGCTGGATCTGGGCGAGCCGTTGTGCATCAACAATCCCAAAAAGCCGGTTCGCCTGGCCATAAGGGAATTGGCCGAGAGGACTCGCGAGCCGGAGCGCCTTGCAGCGCAGCATAAAGAGGCCACAAGACGGCCGGCTTTCTGGGCGAGATGAAGATTTTCACTGACGCGCCTGTGCGCCCGTGACCGGCGTCGGGACGGTAAAGGGGGCAGTACAGTGCCGATCGAATTCCAGGATTGTTGCCAGCGGGCCCGCCGACCCGAGGGCGCACCCAAGCCGCTGTCGTGCGGCCTCATGGGGAGGGCTTTGATGTGTTCGGTAAGGTGAAGTCCATCGTTACCCCGAAATCCGCCGACGAGCCACCGCCCAAGGGCTCGGCGTCGACGGGCACGGTTGCCCCGGTTGTCGAACCACCGCCCCCGACACCGGAGCCGCCCAAGCGCTCTGCCGCGGAGGCCAAGGCCATCGATGATCGAGTTCGGGCCTACAACGAACTTAAGACGCGCATCCATCGAAAACTGGTGGAAAAGCTCGATCTCCAGCGGCTCAGCGGCAGCGACGAGCAGATCCGTGATCAGGTCCGTAAGCTCGTCGCCTCCCTGACCGAGCAGGAGAACGCGCTGCTCAATTTCAACGAGCGGCAGCGTCTGGTGGAAGAAGTGCTCGACGAGACCTTCGGTCTGGGGCCGCTGGAAGTCCTCTTGGCGGACCCCTCCATCTCGGACATCCTGGTCAACGGGTCCGCGCAGATTTATGTCGAACGGGCCGGAAAACTTGATCTTACTGACGTGCGCTTCCGGGACGACGCTCATCTCATGCACGTCATCGACAAGATCGTTAGCGCGGTGGGGCGACGCTGTGACGAGGTCAGCCCCATGGTGGACGCCCGGCTCAACGACGGATCACGCGTCAACGCCATCATCGGCCCTCTGGCCATCGATGGACCGAGCCTTTCCATTCGCCGCTTCGGAACGGATCCGATTGACTGGGATGACTACGAGCGCCTCAAGTCCTGCCCGCGACAGATAAGAGACTTTCTGGAGGCCTGCGTCATCAGCCGCCTGAACATTCTCATCGTGGGCGGGACCGGCTCGGGCAAGACCACCTTGCTGAACAATCTGTCCAGCTTCATTCCGTGCTCGGAGCGCATCGTAACCATCGAGGATGCGGCCGAGCTGCAGCTCCGCCAGCCGCACGTGGTCCGACTTGAGTCGCGCCCGCCCAACATCGAGGGCAAGGGGCGTATCACCATCCGCGATCTCCTGATCAACAGCCTGCGCATGAGGCCCGACCGGATCGTGGTGGGGGAGTGCCGCGGGCCCGAAACGCTGGACATGCTACAGGCCATGAATACCGGTCACGACGGATCGCTGACCACGGTCCACGCCAACAACACTCGTGACGCCATGCAACGCGTGGAAACCATGGTCATGATGGCCGGCTTCGATCTGCCCACCCGGGCCATCCGGCAGCAGTTCTCCTCGGCCATCGATCTGATCGTCCAGGCCCAGCGCCTAACCGGTGGTCGCCGCAAGGTCACCAGCGTCGCCGAGGTGCTGGGCATGGAGGGCGACGCCGTGACCATGCAGGACATCTTCGTATTCGAGCAAATCGGGGTCGACAAGCGGGGCAGGGCCTACGGCCGGCATGTCGCCACCGGCATCCGTCCCACGGTGCTCGAACGTCTGAAGACCTGCGGTTGTAACGTGGATACGTCCGTCTTCGAGCGGCAGGTCCTATGCGCCGATGAGGACGTGAACGACTGATCGCCTTAAGGAATCTAGAGACGCTCAATTAAGAACGTCGCATCAGGATCGAGACCATGATTGCAAACTTCTACCTGGCTTCGGGTTCCGACAGTGTTATGTTCCTGATCCTGCCCATGGTGGGCTCGGTGATGCTGGCTTACGCCATCTTCAATCTGGTGCGTGACCTGCGACGCACCGAGCACCACAAGCTCATGGAGCGCCTCGAGGGCAAGGCCAAGGGCATGAAGGACGTCTCATTCCAGTCGCTTCTGCGCAAAGGCGACCAGGAAAGGGTCGTGAATCCCCTGGAGGCCGTGGTCCGGCAGTTCGCCGTGGTCAGCAAGCTCCAGCGCGTGCTGGATCAGGGCAACCTGCCCTGGTCGGCTGCCCGGACGCTGGTCAACCTCGTTGGACTGGGAATTCTGACCATGCTGGGCTGCATTCTGCTCGGCAAAGGTACCCTCCTGGGCATCGGAATTGGCGCTGCCGTCGTCCTGCTGCCTCTCTTCTACTTCGTCAAGCGTCGGGCGCGGCGGCTCAACAAGCTGGTCATGCAGTTGCCCGATGTGTTCGAGCTTATGGGACAGGCCCTCAGCGCAGGGCACTCCTTGGCCAGCAGCATTCACCTGATTGCCGAGCAGATGCCGGACCCGGCCCGCACGGAGTTCGCCCGCGTCTTTCACGAACAGAACCTGGGTCTGAAGATCGAAGACGCCCTGATGAACATGGGCAACCGCGTGGACATGCTGGACGTGCGCTTCTTCGTAACCGCTGTGCTCATCTCGCGCTCCACGGGCGGGGATCTGCGCGAAGTGCTCGACAAGATCAGCTCGGTCATCCGCCAGCGCATCGAGCTGTTCGGGCAGGTCAGGACGCTTACGGCCGAGGGCCGTATGTCTGGCTACGTCCTCTTCGCTCTGCCCATCGTCGTGTTCTGCGGGGCCTTGTTCCTCAACCCCGATTATGCCAGCGTGCTCCTGACTGACCCGCGGGGCAAGCTGCTGCTGTTCGTTGCCGGAGCCATGCAGCTCATGGGTCTGGCCATGATTCGCTACATCATCAACATCAAGGTGTGAAGGCCGTCGCGCTGCTCGCCACTTACGGAGACCTGAACATGGAAATGTATATGATCGCAGGATTGCTGGCCGTCGGCGTCGCTTTGGTGGCCTACGCGCTCTGGGGCGGCCGCGATAAGGAACACGGGAAAGTGCTCCGGCGCGTGGCTGGCAAGTCCAAGGATACTGCAGAGCCCAAGGCCGACTCCGGCATCGACCAGGCTGCCAAGAATATCATGACCAAGGTCGCGCCCCTGGCCATGAAACCGGTCATGCCCAGGAGCGATGAGCAGATGTCCATGCTTCGCGTCAGGCTGGCCAACGCCGGCTTCCGCGATGAGAACGCCTCGAGCATCTTTCTGGCCAGTAAGACCATTCTGGCTCTCATCTTTGGCATCGGAACCGCTGTTCTCGCCCTGAAGAGAGGCTCCCAGGGCATGACCGTGTTCGGCCTGGCCGCCATCATCGGCACTATCGGCTTTGTATTGCCTGAGGCCTGGCTGTGGCTGGCCCGGCGGAAGCGGGCCGAAGCCATCCGGAACGGCCTGCCGGACTCCCTGGACCTCATGGTCATCTCCGTGGAGGCCGGGCTGGGGCTGGATGCGGCCATCCAGCGGGTTAGCGAAGAAATGGCCAAAGTCCACCCGATTCTCAGCCAGGAACTGGTCATAGCAACCCTGGAAACGCAGATGGGGCTGCCCCGGGCCGAGTCTTTGGCCAACCTGGCCAACCGCACTGGCGTGGCTGAAATGCGCTCCCTGGTGGCGGTGGTTACCCAGGCCGAGCGGTTCGGTACCAGCATTGCTAGGGCCCTGCGCAACCAGGCGGACGCCTTGAGAGTCAAACGGCGCCAGGCGGCCGAAGAACGCGCCCAGAAAACCACCGTCAAGCTGATGCTGCCGCTTATCCTGTTCATCTTCCCGGCTATCTTTGTGGTGTTGGGAGGCCCGGCCGCCCTGAAGTTCATTGAAGCCTTCCACGAAACCGGCTTGGCCGGGTAGGGCGACGCGACGGTTCACATCGGCGATCGAAGGCGACGGCCATATCAGTACTGCCGTCGCGGGTCGAGTCATCCCTCGTGACCAAGACCCATATTATCTCTGCGCAGCAGGTGAGAATTCGTGGACCTTCGGGCGGCTTGCGAACGATAAGCCGTTAGTCGATTCCGGCCGCGGGCCCGCGCCCGCCGGACCTTCGCTGTAATCGGTCAGACCTCTGCGGATCGAAGGCTGGCGGACCCCATCGGCCGAGAGAAACCCCCACCAACGTAAGGAGCCGTCCCCATGCTAAGAGCCGTTGCCACTTGCCTGGTGCTGACCATGGTGTTGACCGTTAGCGGATGCACGCAATCGTCCGAGCGACTAAACGCGCCGCCGCAAGGCGCGGCCGAACAGGCCAACCCGCTACAGGAGCAGTACGTCTACATGCAGGACAACGCCCTGCTGGCAGACATGTCCATCTCGGACATCCACTTCGTTCCGCATACCGCCGAGCTGAACGGACTCGGCGCCCGCCGCCTGAATCGCTATGCCCAGCTCCTAGCCGTCTATGGCGGCACCCTGCATTATGACACCGAATTGGACGGCAGCGACCCGCTGATCCAGAAGCGCGTGGAACACGCCGTCGAGTACGCGAAACTCGCCGGTCTTGATCCGGACAAGTTTGAGATTGTTGTCGGGCACCCCGGCGGTCGCGGCGTACGGGCCACGGATGCGATTGAGGCACTCGACGCTGCGGACACCAGCGAGAGTAGGCGCGCGGCGATCGAGAGCGGAATGTCGTCGGGGTATTAGTGACACCGGCTGTCAAGATCGCGCGGTCTGTTTGACTGGATCGATGCACAAATCACAGCGAGGCACATGGAGGTGCGACGGATGATTCCCCACAGCTCGGAGGATCAACAACACAGGTGCGCACGAAGGGCAGTGGCAGGCCTGATGCTGCCGGTCTTTATGATGTTCGCCGTTGGCTGCCAGCAGGATACATTGTCACGCCCGGCCCCGGCGTGGGAGAAGCCGCAGCACTCGCGCGTCGGTTCGCTGCGTCCGCAGGGAGAGCCCAGCCTGCTGCCCGTAACGCATTTCGCGTCGGCCCAATTGCTCGAGGAGAGCGGCGATCTGACCGGCGCCCTGATGCAGTATCGGCAGGCCATCGCCCTGAACCACGATTTCATCGCGGCCTACGAGCGCCTGGGCCTGTTGCTGGATCGCGTCGGACATTACTACGAGGCCGAGCAGGTCTGGGTCAAAGCCATTGAGCGGGCGCCGAACAATCCCTCACTGCACAACAACCTTGGCTTCCACCATCTGTTGCAGCGCCACTACCGCCAGGCGGCCGCGAGCTTCGACAACGCCCTGTTGGCGGATCCCACCTATGACCGCGCCCGCGTGAACCTGGGCATCACCCTGGCACAGTTGGGACAGACGGATGAGGCCCTCGAATCTTTCCGCCAGGCGTTGACCGAAGATCAGGCCCAATACAACCTGGGCTTGGTCTTGCGGCAGAATCTCAAGCACGAAGAGGCGCGGCGCGCCTTCGAGGCCGCGCTGCGTGCCAACCCAGGACTGACCGCAGCTCGCGTTCATCTTGCAGGACTGCCGTCCACGACGGCCGAGCCGGGCCAGCCGCTCATTGAGACGACCACGGCCGGTGCGCCCGCGGCGGAGTTGGCAGCCGCAGAGGAACGCGCCGTGCCGTCACTCCAGGCTGCCTCGGAGCCGGAGCCTGCCAAGTCCGCGCCCCTCGTGACCGCGGACGCTGGTACGGAACCGGCCCCGCCTCCCGCTGAGCAAGTCCTGGAGCTTACACCTGTGCAGGAGCCGGAGACCGCATTCACAGCCGCACTGGCCTTGCCCACCACACCGCCCGCAGGCGCATCGCCCCAAGCCCAGGACCTTGAGCCCTCCGAACTGCGGTCTCTTGAGGCCGAGATGCCCGCGCCTGAGATGCCGACAGCCCCAGAGCCGCTTCTCCTTCCACTCGAACCTGTCGACGACTTCGAGGCCGAACCCTCGCCATCGCCCGTCGCTCTCTGGGACGCGTCTCCCGAGTGGGCGCTGGCAACAAACGCGATCACGGCGCGCCTGCATGAGCGCTGGGCCATGTTCATGGTCACGCTGCGCGACGGCGCCCAGATGATGTGGGATCGTCCGCGGGTGAGCCACGCCGAGGGGCCGGTGGAACGTCCGCTGACCCTCGTCCAGACTGCCGACACCGGTTCGTCGCCGGGCGAAATCCCTGAGGACCATCCCTGCTGGGGCGAGGATCAAACCTTCTTCGACGTCTGGGGTGACGTGAGTACGGCCGAGTGGCCCAACGAGGATTTCCCCTACGACTTGGAGAATGACTTCCCCATGCAGGAGCGGACGGCTGAGCTGGCCGCGACCTCTTCTCCCCGGCCGCGTCCGGACGCCGAAGATGATCAAGACGCGGCCTGGCGCAGCACGCCGACGGAGCGTTACCGAGAACTCCTCGCCGACGAAGAGACGTCACTGGCCGAGTTGGTTGCCGCCAAGATGGACGGCCCCATGCAACCGCTGGCGCCGACCATCAGCGAAACCCGAACCTGGGTCGACTTTGATGATGTGGATGACGCAGCATTGTCACCCGCGCACCCGGTGTTTGCAGCTCCGGCTGACGATCTCGGCGCAGGGGACCAACCTCATCCCGCGGAATTACAGGGACTCCTGATCCCACGTCCAACGAGCGGATCGACCGCCTCGTCCCTGGCTGCGGCCGCGATGTTCGAACCCGGGGCTGATCCGCTCTTGCCCTGGGATCTGAGCGAGGAGTTGCCCGACTCGCAGGTCACGCATGACGCATCACCCCACCGGAGTCCCGCCGGTTACGGCCCGATGACGCTGCGCCACGACCACGGGCTCAGTCAAATGGCGGACTGGGCCGACCAGCCTGGCTCGATCAGACCGATACCCCGGCCGATACGCTGACGCATCGAGCCGCGCCCGAACCGCCGATTACTTACTCTCCAGCCAGTTGATCCCCGAGCCGAGGTCTACTCTGATGGGCACCGCCAGAGGGAGAGCCTTCTCCATCTCTTCGCGGATCATGAGCTGCTCGGACTCCACGGCCTTCGCAGGCGCCTCAAAGACCAGTTCATCGTGCACCTGAATGATCATCCGGGAAGCACGCCCGCCTTCGTGAATCCGGCGGTGCACGCCGATCATGGCCCGCTTGATCAGATCGGCCGCCGAACCCTGGATCACCGTGTTGACGGCCAGGCGCTCCGCGGCCGCCACGGTCTGCTTGTTCCGTGAGTTGAGCCCCTCAATCGGCCGCACGCGCCCCAGCATCGTCCGCACCAACCCCTCTCGGCGGGCCTGCTCGATGACCCCGTCCATGAACAGGCGAATGCCCGGGTAACGCATGAAGTACGTGTCGATAAACAGCTTGGCCTCGCTGACAGCCATGCCCGTACCGCGCGACAGACCGTACGGCGTTTGTCCGTAGATGATGCCGAAATTGACCGCCTTGGCCCTGCCGCGCTGTTCCGGTGTCACGTCCTCAAGATCCACGCCGAAGACTTGCGCCGCTACGAAGCGGTGAATGTCCTGATCCTCCTCGAACGCCCGCATGAGCGCCGGGTCCTTCGAGAAGTGAGCCAGCACGCGCAGTTCGATCTGCGAATAGTCAGCCGTGATCAGAACGTGATCCGCCCGTCCCGCCACGAACGCCCGTCGAATCTCCCGACCCAACTCCGTCCGAATCGGGATGTTCTGCAGGTTCGGATCGCTCGATGAGAGCCGCCCGGTGATCGCTCCAGTCTGGTGGAAGCTGGCATGTACCCTCCCGGTGCGCTCGCAGATCCGCTCCGGCAGAGCGTCCAGGTACGTGCTCTTGAGTTTGGTGAGTTCACGATACTCCAGCACCAGCCGCGGGACCCGGTTGTCGGTCTCCAGAGCCAGCGTCTCCAGCGTCTCGGCATCTGTGCTTCGACCCGTCTTGGTTCGCTTGATCACGGGCAGACCCAGGTCGTCGAACAGCACCTCGCCTAATTGCCGCGTGGAGTCGATGTTGAACTCGCGACGGGCCGCCCGGTGAACCTGCCGCGTGAGATCGACGAGCCGGTCGGCCAGGCTGTTGCTCATCCGCGCCAGGAACTCCGTGTCCAGGGCTACGCCGTTCAACTCCATCTCGGCCAGCACTTCCACCAACGGCATCTCCGTCAGGTGGAACAACTCGGCCGTCTGCCCTGCGGCTTCGATCCCCGGCTCCAGCTCCTCGCGCAGCCGCCAGGTAACGTCCGCGTCCTCGCAGGCATACTCGCACACCTGCCTGACATCGACCTGGTCGAGCGTGAGCTGGTCCTTGCCCCGGCCGATCAGATCGGTGATCGGGATGGTCTGGTGGCCCAGCAGCGTCCCGGCGAGGTAGTCCATGCCGTGCGACCGCCGCGTCGGCTCGAGCAGAAAACTGGCGATCATCGAGTCGAAGTCCACGCCGCCGACCTCGAAGCCGGCCGATCGGAGCACGACCAGATCGTATTTGACGTTGTGTCCGCACTTGCGGATCGCCGGATCGGCCAGGATCGGACCGACGGCCTCGCGGACCTGCCCGACGTCCAGGGCCTTGCCCACGGCCGTTCGCACCGGGAGGTAGTACGCCTCGCCAGCCTTCCACGAGAACGACATACCCACCGTGTCCGATGCCACCGGGTTGAGCCCCGTGGTTTCCGTGTCGAACGCAAAGCTGCGCTGCTTCGCCAGCTTGCGGGTGAACGCTTCGAGCTTGGCGGGACTGTCGACGAGCTCGTACCGGGTCGGCCCCTTGGTCTCCTCGATACGAGCGGCCGGGGTCGCCTCGTCGCCTGTCAGTGAGGCCAGTTGCTCGGTGAGACGACGGAAGCCCAGCTCCTCGAACACCGGGACCACGGCGCTCCAGCGGTCCGCCCGCAAGCGCCAGGCATCCACATCCATGTCAACGGGCACGTCGCGGCGGAGTGTCACCAGTTGCCGTGTCCGCTCGATCTGCTCGGCGAACGCCAACACGTTTTCGCGCAGCTTTGGTGTCAGCTCGTCAGCGTGATCCAGAACGGCCTGGGCCGATAAGTACTTGCCGATCAACTGCGCGGCTTTCTTGGGCCCGACGCCGACCACGCCGGGAATGTTGTCGGTGCAGTCGCCCATCAGCGTCTGCACCTCGACGGCCTGCTCGGGGCCGTAACCCTTGCTCTCGCGCAGCGTCTCGGCGTCGATTACCTGGTCCTTGGCCGGGTCGTACATGAAGACGTGGTCGCCAACGAGTTGCTCGAGGTCCTTGTCCTTGCTGACCATGTAGACGTCGAGGTCCTCGCCGGCGAGCCGTTCGGCCGCGGTGGCCATGATGTCGTCCGCCTCGAAGCCCTCCAGCCGCAGGATGGGCACGCCGGCCGTCTCCAGCATCCCCATGATGCGCTCCATCTGGAGGCTCAGGTCCTCGGGTGGTGCCTCGCGGTTGGCCTTGTACTCGGGAAAGATGCTGGTGCGGAAGGTGGTCTTGTCGCTGACATCGAATGTGACCGCCAGATAGTCCGGCCGCTTCTCGCGCGCCAGCGTCAGCATCATCTGCCAGAAAACGTGCGTGGCCTTGGTCGGCTCGCCGGACGGAGCGTTCAGCTCGCGAAACGGCGCGTAATGAGCCCGGTAAATCTGCGCGTGCCCGTCGATGAGATACAGGCGCTTGGTCACGAGCGCACTCTACGCCTGCCCAAACCGAGGGGCAAGTACACGCCGTCGCGGGGCCGCAGACCGGCGAATTGCCCCTTACAAGAGGACCGACGCACGCGCCGTCAGCGGGACGTAGCCTCGCTCTCCGCTTCGATCCGGAACTCCGTCTCCGCAACCACCGGCTTGTCATACGGCGCCCAGAACATCGGTGCCGGCCAACCATGGCTCTCGTCTAGCTCGATACGAGCGTGGTAATGACCCGGCGGTAGCTCTTCACTCGTCAGCAACACGGCCCCGGATTCAGAAGCACTGAGCTTCTGCACTTCCAACCACGTCTCCGAACGCACGAATCCGAC
>CP070685.1:358118-368507 GCA_020352895.1 Phycisphaerales bacterium | reverse complement strand
CGTGGCCCATTACATCGTGAACCGGCACCCGGACCGCTTCAGTTGCCTGTCCACGCGACAGTCCAACTTCAACGGCGAGATCATGGATACCAAGCGGTTCGCCCAGTACCGCAACATGCCCATCGGGCTGTACTACACGACCAACGACTTCGGCGTATGCAAGCGGGATACGTTGCGGGCCATCGCCTGGTACAAGGAATTCGGCGCGACGCGACTGGAAGCGGGTCAAGTCCAGGCCTTCGGGCACGAGCGCACTCCCGAGGTCGCCGCGGATTTCTTTGCCCGGGTCTGTGGCGCCACGCCCAAGACGCCTCCCACGAAGCTGGCCCGAATCCGAATCGACGAAGTGCCGCTCGAAGCCCTGGCCAAGGCCGCACCCTCGAATGGTGTGCCCATCAAGCCTGTCCCGCGAGCCCACCGTACGGACATCACCAACTACTCGGACAGCTCGCTCTTCTCCAGTGCACGGCGCGCCAATCAAAGCGGACCAAGCGGTGGAAGCGCGCCTTCCGGCGTGCTGTTCAACCGCGACGCTCGGAGTACCGCGACACCCGAGTCCGATCCGAACAGCCCGGACGACCCGACCGGCGCGAGGCGCCAGAACCAGAACCGCGCCAACCAATCCGGGCCCGCGGACAGGAGCGCCGGCAACCCGAATGCGTTCGCTCCTCGGCCCCTTGCGAGCGGCGACGGCTCCTTGCGTGCGGCCTCCGCAATGTCTTCCCAAACGAACGGCGACGCACCCCCGTTCCGTGAGTACAGAAGACCGGTCTACATTCCACCCTCGCGAACGCCAGTCTCCCCCACCCCTCGACGAGGGGCTCCCCAGCGCCAAGCTGCCGCTGTCCCCCGGATCCCCATTTCCGTAGAAGTCAGTGCGAACCTGGGTATCGCCCCGCTCCTGATCGACTACGCGGTCAAACTACCGGCTGAATACGAACGCGGGGCCGATTTCCTTTGGTTCGACAACGACATGCCCATCGGCAACGGCCCATCCGGTCAGAAAGTCCTGGCTCACGCCGGCGAGCACAAGATCAGTGTACTCGTGGTTACCAAAGACGACCGCGAACTCCGGGCCAGCACCAACATTACGGTGTTGTCACCCATGACTCAGGAAGATGCGGCGGATCCGTAGCCGGACGGACGGCTTCGACTCTGGCAGGATGTACGGCCTCGTGCCCTCTGGGCTACCTGAACCAGCCTACCTCGGGCCGGATTCGAGACGAGCGATAACCGCCTCCAGGCGCGATTTGATCAGAGAAACGTCCTCGTGTGCAGCCCTCTCCTTGAGCCGCGCCAGATCCTCGGCATCGGCGAAATGCTGCAGCGCTACGGCGGCCTGGAAGCGAACCTGATTCGAATCATCGTCAAGCCTGGCAAACAACAGCCGCTTGACGCGCGCCCGGACCTCCTGGTTGGACGTGAGGCAGGCCGCCACCGCCTGGCAGGCCCGAGCCCTCACGGTGTCATCCTCGTCGCTCAGAAGGCCGGCCAGTAGCCGGGCGTCGGTCTGCGGATCAGCTCGAACGCTCAGCGCATACACAGCCCAAGCCCGCACGCGCGGGCTGGGACGCTGGGCCAGGTCATACAAGAGCGCCAACGTGGCCGGATCATCCGAGAATCCCAGCGCGAACGCCGCCATCGCCCTCCGGTCCTGGTCCTCCGTCACGGCCATGCTTATCAGTTCGGTCCGGTACCGCATTGCCAGCGCCCGAAACCGGCCGGCCAGCTCAGCCAGCTCAGGTATGTCGTTCGGGCATGCTCCCGGGCTCCCCGACGCCGATTCCTGCCAAGCAACCACCAATCGCGACAACGTTCGCGCCAAGCCCTCCGGATGCTCCTGAAGCCGGAGGGCAGCCTGTTCATCAGCCGGACCGGCGATGGACTCCGCTACAGGCCGCCACGGACTGTGGGCGTATTTCTGAAGAAACCGGCGAGCCAGCGTAGAAGCCTGCTCGTATTCGCCCGCGCGGTACGCGGCCGCCACGCGAACCGCCTGGCTGAAACTTCCTCGCACCTTCGCCCGCTCCGTCAGGGCAGCAACCTCCGCCGATTCTCGGTCGGCCCTCAGGCGCAAGACCCGATGGCCCCGATCGCGGGACCACTGCCCCACGGCCTCGGCCCGGATCAACAGATCATCCTCCGTGTCCCAGACGACTTCGCCCTCAACGAGCAGCCGTACGGGATCACCGCAAGACCCTTGGAAACGAACCACGGCCTCGGCTTCCTCCACCGACTTATCTGCTGGTTCCACCTTGAACACCCAATGCCAGACGGAATCAGCCTGCCCCAACGATGTTTCCCATTCCTGTCCCGCGATGATCGGCCGGCTCGGCCAACGGCACCACGCCCACAACCCGCGTAGGGCCTCTTCAATCTCGGCGTCCGCGTCCGGCCGCATCCATTCCACCGCCGTCCCGGACCAGGGCTCCACGGACAGCCGGACCCCGGTGTGCGCGACGGCCCTGGCCAGCGGTTCGTCAGGAGACTTTAGGGGAGGATCCACTACCAACATCTGGACGCACTCGACGTCGTCCGCTCGACCGGCGCCTACGACGTAGCCCGTCCACTGGCACCGCTGTGTGCCAAGCACCTGGCAGGCTCCGTCCTGAGCCCGGGCCGACAGCTCGAGCTCCACATCATAACGCATCAGCAGGTCGCGATGCGTACTATGGGCCAGCCGTACGGAGCCGGCAGAGGCTTGTGCAGGAATCGGCCCCGGCGCGAGCAGGATGCCGAGCAGAACAGCGGCTGATGAAATGAACATCGGACGCGTAGCCCCGAACCCATCAGGCGTGCGCCGGCCGGTTCACGCCGGGCTTGTGGGCCGGCTCGGGTACAAAGGGCACGGCCCTCGGGCTCCGCAACGGCATGCGCCAGAGCAAAAGAAGCCAAAGTAGAGAGAGCACAACAGTCACAACGCTGATGAACTGAGAGACCGTCAGCCCGGCCGAATCCAGGGGATTGTCCACTCGAAGCATCTCCAGCACGCTCCGAGAAATCGCATAGAGGATAAACATGATCGGCGGAAGAATCCCATGGCGCTTGCGCACGGCGAAGATCGCGCTGAGCAACAAGCTCAGGAGCAAGGCGTTGATCACGCTGTACAACTGAGCCGGATGCACGGGCAGCGAGCGAATTTTCGCGGCTATTTGCTGCAATTCCCCGACCGTGGGTTTCTCCCCCGCCCCATAGCCCGGGCCGAACAACCCGGTGGCGTGCACCACGTCACCGACCATCATTCTGTGATTGGCGAATCGTTGCTGCGCCCGACTCAAAGCCCTGCTCAGCCGGTCGATCTCCTGCTGCGAGGCCCCGGCCTCTCGGGCGGCAGTGAGCGCCGTGGTCGCATCCTGGACCGCTTTCTGTGGTCCGAGCAGTTTCTCGACGGGCATCGACAAGGTATCTCGCAACACCGGGCGGACATCCCCCAGTTCCGAGACGTAAAGCAGCTCGGCAGGCAGGGTCAGTTCCCGGAAACTCCACTGCTGCGTACACGCCCAACTTCCGTAGGGGAACGTGACTGCCCACGGCAAGGCCTTTTCACCCTGCTCGTTTACGCACAGAGCCCCCCAACAGCAACCGTTTAGAAAACAGCCCATTCGGCCGAAGGCCAGCCCCAACATCAAGGACGGGGCCATGATGTCCGTATACAGCCGGACCGACAGGCGCTTGAGCCTCAGGTAGCCGAGAATCAACACCACCACCAGCAGGAAGCCGCCGTAGAACTCCATGCCGCCTTTCGTGATGTCCACGGCCGCCACGATCGGATTGGGGTGCATGGCAAAGGCCTTCTCCCAATAATGAATCACGAAGAACAGCCGCGCGCCCACCACCCCTCCGATCAAAGCGATGAAGCCGACATTGAGGATGACGTCGGGATCGGCCTTGACCTTCTGCGCCCGCCGGGCAGCAAGCCAGATCGCCGTGAGGAATCCGAGAAAGAGCATGAACCCATAGCCGCGTATGGGCCAGCCCAGAATCGGCACATTGAAGATCGTCGGCATCATGGGCAAGCGTTCCTTTCCTGAGCGGCTCGGGCATCGCCTTCAATAACGACGCGTCCCCACCGGAACGGCGGATTCTACGACCTCGCTCCGGCCTCGTCCAACGCCTTGTCTGCTGCGGAACCGGCCCTGGCGTCGGCCCGGGGGTTCGGGTACGCTTTGACCCGGCTTTGAGGTTATCGGATGGATGCATTTCTAGACAACGAACCGTGGGATCATTGCCTTACGGACGGCGACAAGCTCGAAGCGCTGCTGGCCTTGGTCAACCGCGACGCCGCCGACAAGGGCCGAACGGTGATCGCCATCTACTGCGACGGGCAAGAAGTCAACGCCGAACAGTTGACCGAAGCGCTGGCCAAGCCGCTTAGCAAATTCCAGCGGGTGGAACTCAGCTCTCTGCCCGCGAGCGAAGTGGCGGCCGCGGTCCTGAATCAGGCGGCCGCCCTGGTCCAGGAGACCGAGCGAAACCAGTGCGATATCGTCGAACTGCTCAACGAAGGCAACACCGTGCGGGGGATGGAACTGCTGGCGGGCAGCTTCCGCCTGTGGCAACAGGCCCACGAAGCCGTTCTTCAGGCCGTGCGGTTGGGGCGGGTCGACCTGGACGATGTGCAGGTCGAGGGCACACCCAGCGTGGACATCATCAGCGGGCTGAGGGACAGGCTGGCCCAGATCAAGGAAAGCCTGGAGGCCCGCGACTACGTCATGCTGGCCGACATACTCCAGTACGAGATCGGCGACACGGTTCAGCGCTGGAAATCGCTTATCGCCGAACTACGGGCCCGATTCTCCGCTCATTCATAAACCGCAAACAGAGCACGACCGTACGATGTGGCTGGTCCGATCGCCGCCCGCGCCTCAGGAGTCATCCCCCTCGCCAAGCTTGGCGGAGGACGCCTCTTTACGCCTCCTATCCTTCATGGCGGCAATACGGTCGCGAATCCGGGCGGCGTCCTCGTAGCGCTCTTGGCCGACGGCCGCTGAAAGCTCCCGCTGAAGCTTCTTCACCGGATCAACCGGAAGCTGCCGGTGAATCTTGCGGCGAAGCCGCCGCAGGAGCTTCAACTCTGCGCAGCGTCGAGCGGCCTTCTTCTGCCCGAACTCCGCAAAGAACTCGCCAATCCTGGCGATGCCTTCCTCCACATCATGCAAGGCCTGAGGCCATCGCTTGGCCTTGACGGCCTGCAACACGCGGGCGCGCGTGTTCATCATCAGCAGGTACGGCCGGAATTGCTGAAGCACCAGACGGTCGCGCTCCTCGGCCCCATAGCGACGACACAAATCCAGCACGTTGAGGTTACGCTCCGTATCGCGCTTGACGCGATCGAACTCCTCCAACACGAACAGCGACAGATAGCGATGGTAATACATGGAACACTCGCCGCGCAACTCGCGACACTCGCTTGGCGTGAGCTCAAAACCTACGTCGCTGCCGTTGACGCGGCGATACTCGCCCAACCGATCGAGATGATAGTGCAGCAGAGACTCATAGCCGTGTGGGCGCTTGGCGTCCGGACGCCCGTCCAACTCAAACTGGAGCAGTCCCAGATCCAAACGCATCTGCACCTTGACCCGGCCGTCCTCGCCGACGATCTTGCGCACGGTGATGTGCCCCGGATCATAGGGCCAGTTCTCCAGAACCGATCGTATGTCGCTGCTGCCCATTACTGCTAGTAAACCAAACTCAGGCCGCAGATTCAATGAGGGATTCTCCTGATCATTATATTCCCCGCGACTATTTCCACTAGCTTGCCGCTCCCTTGCCGACTCTGTCGGAGAAACCGAGCGAAGCGGGAGCGCTTCTTGTACTCCGCCACTGCATACGAAATCGAGGCTGCTGCCGCGCCGCGACCACGGGAGGCACGCCGCCCTCACCGACAGTCCGAATATCCCTCGATTTTCGGCAGCCGTTTTGCGCCCCTGTGACCATCCGTAAGCCTCTGGCCTCAAAGCCCGTTCTGCGAAGCACTTGCAGCCCGTACCAGCCCCGTTACACTACCTACCCTGCCAGGCTTCGACACCGGCGTCGCCCCGGCGCTGCCGCCGTTCGGGCCCGGCTCTGGGAATGGCAGCAGACCAAAAATGCGACGCCTCGAAGCTCTGTTCTTCTCGATCCTGGCCGCCGTCCTGGCACTATCGTGCACGGCCTGCAGCGGTATAAAGTGGGAGTACGACTTCGGCGCGGCCGAGTCCAAGGCCCGACTCGAACAAAAGGACCTGTTCATCTATTTCCGACAGTGGCACTCCACAGAGTGCAGCAAAATCGAGAGCGAATGGTTCCTCACCTCGCCAGAGGTTACCAGCGCCTTGAAGGACACCATCAACTGCTGGCTCGAGTGGGATTGGAGCCAGGAGATCGCCAGCAAGTACAGGCTGCGCCGCTGCCCGGCGTTCGTGTTCGTCCGTCCCGACCGCAAGTACAGCGTTCGCGTCGGGCCCATCAGCCAGGAGGACTTTCTGCGATTCGCTGAGCAGGGCAAGTCCCCTCCGCCGCCCAGCCAGTGACTGGGCGGGCGGAAGCCCCTCTCCGTCGCTTCGGGCCGCGGCCCGATCGCGCCTGGCGGTCCATGCGGCAGGTTCGGGTGCCTCTGCAGGATTGGCAAGGACCGACAAATGCTGTAAAATGGGTTGTTTCCACGCGTAGCGAGGTCACCGCAACCAAGATGAGTTCGCCATTCTGCACCATTCCTGAGGCTCTTGAGGAAATCCGCGCCGGACGAATGGTCATCCTCATGGATGATGAAGATCGAGAGAACGAAGGGGATTTGGTCTGCGCCGCGGAGAAAGTCACACCCGAGATCGTGAACTTCATGCTGACGCGCGGCCGGGGCCTGCTCTGCATGACCCTCACGCGTAAGCGATGCGTGGCCCTGAATCTCCCGCCCCAGGCCACGGAGAACACCGCGGCCATGGGTACCGCCTTCACCGTCAGCATCGACGCCCACCACAAGTTCGGCGTGAGCACCGGCGTTTCCGCCCGCGACCGCTGCACCACCATCCTGACTGCCTGCCGGGAGGACGCCACGCCCGAGGATTTCACCCGCCCCGGGCACATTCAGCCCATCATGGCCCGCGAGGGCGGCGTGCTGGTGCGCGCCGGCCAAACCGAGGGATCGGTGGATCTGGCTCGCCTGGCGGGCCTGAAGCCGGCCGGAGCCATCATCGAGATCATGAATCCTGACGGCACCATGGCACGCCTACCTCAGCTCATCGAGTTCGGTCGCAAGCACGATATCAAACTGTGCACCATCGCCCAGTTGATCGAGTACAGGCTGACGCGCGAGAAGCTGCTGACTCGGGAGGCGTCCGTGACCCTGCCCACCAAGTGGGGCACGTTCAATCTCCTTTACTACCTGGCCTGCACCGATCCCCAACCGCACCTGGCGCTCTGCATAGGCGGGCCGGGGGATCTGGACGTGCAGGGCAACCCGATCATCCACAATGAACCCGTACTCGTCCGCGTTCACTCCGAATGTCTGACCGGGGACACGTTCGGCTCCCTGCGTTGCGAATGCGGCGAACAACTCCGTCGAGCCATGGAACTCATCGCCCGGGAGGGCAAGGGCGTCGTCATCTACCTGCGCCAGGAAGGACGCGGCATCGGGCTTGCCAACAAGCTGCGAGCCTATCACCTTCAGGAAACCTATGGTCTGGACACCGTTGAGGCCAACCGAGAACTGGGGTTCCCGGCCGACAAACGAGACTATGGGATCGGAGCCCAAATCCTCCGCGACCTGGGAGTGCAGAGAATCCGAGTCCTGACCAACAACCCCAAGAAGGTCAGCCGCCTCAAGGTCTACGGGTTGGACGTTGTCGAGCAGATCCCCTTGCAGATTCCGCCCAATCCCGAAAACGAGAAGTACCTGCGGGCCAAGCGCGACAAGATGGGGCACGTGCTCCCCGATATTTAGACCGGCTCGAATCGCCCGCCCCGGGCGGGCCTGACATGACCCCCGATCTCCTTCGCATCATCGACGCCAATTTCAACCGCTCCCGCGAAGCCCTGCGAGTCATGGAGGAGTACGCTCGTTTCGTCCTGGACGACAAGGCCGCCACGGAACAGCTCAAGTCCCTTCGCCACGAACTGACCGCCGCGATCAACACGATGGCTCCCGTGGGTCAACGCCTGGCCGCGCGCGACACGCCCGGCGACGTCGGCACCAGCTTGACGGTATCGGCAGAACAACACCGGGCCGACGCGCTCGCCGTGTTCGACTCCGCCGCAGCCCGCCTGGCTGAGTCCCTCAGGGCCCTAGAGGAATTCGGCAAGGTCATCGATCCGCAGACCGCCGCGCGCCTGGAAGCCTGCCGCTACCGCAGTTACGAGCTGGGCCGCAAGCTGGCCTTCGTGGGACGCAGACACCGGCGTTTGCGCGAGGCGCGACTCTACGTGCTCGTCACCGAATCGCTCTGCCGCCGGGACGCGCTGGAGACCATCGAACAGGTCGCCCGAGCCGGGGCCGACATCGTGCAACTTCGGGAGAAGAGCCTGGAAGACGGCGAGCTCCTTCGCCGGGCTGCAAAAGCAACCACGATCTGCCGCAATCACGGCGCCTTGTTCATCATCAATGACCGGCCCGACATCGCCTGCCTGTGCAAAGCCGATGGCGTTCATGTAGGCCAAGACGACCTGCCCGTGGCCGCCGTGCGCCGCATCATCGGCCCGGAGATGTTGGTCGGACTTTCCGCGCACAACCTCGGACAGCTCGAAGAAGCCTTCCGGCAGCAGCCCGACTACGTCGCCGTCGGTCCTATGTTCGACTCGGCCACCAAGCCCCAGGAACACATCGCCGGACCGGCACTGCTCGCCCAGGCTGCCACCGGGACCGAGCTTCCCATCATCGCTATCGGTGGGATCAGCGCCGAGAACGTCTGCCAACTGCAGCCATGCCGCCCCTTCTGCGCGGCCGTATGCGGCGCCGTGATCAGCGACCCCGATCCCGCAGCGGTCGTGACCCGCCTGCTCAGCGTCTTACCCGGCAGGCAGGCCGGCGGAGGCTGACGGTGTCGCGACGGGGGTCATTGGGACAACAGCCTTGAGGGCCGTCTGTCGCCGCGCCATCGGCAACGGCTCGCTCAGCAAAAAACCGGGCCGCCCGCACATTGGGCAGCCCGGTCCGATAAAGCTACTCAGCGAGAGCCGCGATTAGCGCCGTCTGCGCCTGACGCACAGAAGCATGACGTACGCCGCCCCGACCAGGGAGTACAATCCCGCACCGGATGCACCGCACGCGCCGCAACTCGCATCAGCCGGAGGCGGCTGCGGGGTCGGCTGCCCCGCCTCCTCGCCAAGACAATCCACGACGCCGTTCGCGTCCCGGTCCACGTCCGGCAGGTTGCAGCCACACACACCGGGTTCGGCCTTGTCGGGATTCAACGGACATCCGTCTCCATCACCGAGCCCGCCGTTCGGACCCATGGCAAGGCAGATTTCCACCACCGCATTCTCGATGGCGTCGGCCACATCCGCTGCAGGTTCCGTCGACCTGAATATGTCGCCGCCGGTCTCAGTTGCGAGTGCCTCGGCCAACGCGACGACACACGGACTCGATCCGTCGCCCGTGATCGGCGTCACAAGCACGCCGTTCGCCCGAGCCACATCGATGGCATGCGTGATCGCGTCACGATCCCCACCCGGATCCTCGCACGGGTCGCCGTCAAGCGGCCCCTCGTCACCCAAAGGCACGACCACACGAATGGCCCCCGGCAGCCAGCCGAAGCCCTCCGCCACGATGGCCGTGGCCAAGGCCCAGTCCTCTTCGGACACGATTGACGGACAGCACGGGGGATTGCCCGGCACGTCCGTACCCAACGCGTTGGCCACCGTATCCGTCAGGCAGGAGAAGGCCCCGCCCGGCGTCTGGGTGATCCCCCAGATCGTCGCGTTAAAGTCAATGCCGGCCAAGGCCAGCTTGGCGATCACACTGTCGATTCTCGCACACAGAATCTCTGCCTCGTCCGATATCGTGCCCGATGTGTCCATCACAAACACTACGTCCAGAGCCGGGCAGGTAATGCAATCGGGAACGCCGTTGCCATCCGAGTCCGTATCGTCGAAGACATGCTCACATCCGGACTCGGGGTCGCAGCTATCGATGGTGCAGTCGTCCCCGTCATCACAGAAACCGTCGTCAGGCTCGCTCACGCATCCCAGTTCCCGGTCGCAGCTGTCGACCGTGCATTGGACCCCATCGTCGCACCGCGCATCGATGGCGATGTGGGTCACTGTGCCGGTCTCGGGATCGCAGGTATCCTCCGTGCACTCGGTCTCGTCTTCGATCACAGCGATGTTACCCGAAGCCGGGTCGCAACACTCCGTCTCCGTGTTGTAGTTCGGCGCGTTCGTCACCACGCCCGTCTCCGCGTCGCAGGAGTCGTCCGT
>CP070685.1:347493-358018 GCA_020352895.1 Phycisphaerales bacterium | reverse complement strand
TGGACATCATGATGCCCAAGAAGACGGGCCGGTGCTGTTCAAGGAGTTCAAGCGGCACGAGCGGTAAAGGGATATGCCCAGTCTCATGCTCTCCGGCGTGAACGGGGTCATCGAGGAACTGGAGACTCACAAGGATGAAATCTACGAGAAGCCCTTCGGACTCCTTCGGGAATCCTTGACGGAGAGAATCCGGGAGCTGTGTGCCGAAGGATCTGTTGGGCCGCAGATGTTCGTGGACAAGCCGGTGAATCCGTACTCCGTCGTTGCCGGGGTGCAGCAGCATATCGGAAGTTGACCGGTCGGAAGCAGAGCGTGAAAGGGGCAGCTCCGTCCTGCACGATTCGGCGGAGGAGCCACGCAATCTGCGTCCGACGATGGGCCCGCCCTGCCGCGTGCATCGTCTCCGGTACGGGGAAGCCGCTGACCGAGTCCAGGGATGGTCTCGTTCCACGCCAAGTCTACCGGGCGTCGATGATCTCGCGGGCCACGCGCCTCCCTAAACGCACGCAGTCATTAATGGATACGCCTTCCAGGTAATTGCCGGCCAGATGCAGGCCGTTGACGGACGAGGCGGCCGCCCGCAGCCGCTCGATTTTCTCGACGTACCCCAGGTGATACTGTGGAATGGCGGCCGGGTAGCGGCACACGTCAACGAGGGTCGGTTCACCGGTAATCTGGAGCAGCTCTCTCAGCGCCCCGGATGCAGTGGCCAGCAGTTCATCGTCGCTGCGTGACAGGACCTCCGGCGTGCGCGTACCCCCGATGAACACGCGGATCAGCCTGTGGCCGACCCTGCCGTGATGCGGGAAAGCGCTGTCGGCCCACAGGACACCCATGAGAGGGAAGTCGGGTTCGTTGTGTGGAACGAGAAAACCGAAGCCCTGCATTGGATGCCCCACGTCTGGGGCCTTGAAGGCCAGGTTCAGCACAACAAGGGGCGCGCTGACGATGCTGTCCAGGATGCTCCCGACTTCCGGTAGGTGTGTCCCGAGCAGCCGGCCAGCATCCGCCGCCGGCAGGGCCATCACGAGGCGGCGGCAGGACCAGGAGCGGGCCGCCCCACCGTCGTCCACGCAGGTCAGCCCGAATCCGTTGTCGCGGAGGCTGAGTGCCTCCACCCGACACCCGGTAACCAGACCTTCGCCCAGGTCTTTGCCCGCCGCCTCTGCCAAGGCGCCCAGGCCTCGGTCGATGCTGACCAAGCCGCGCCAGCGACGGGAGCGCTTGCCGCCTTTCTTCTTGCGAAAGGGGGTGCCCAAGGCATAGGCCAAGGGACTGCGGGCTCGGCGGTCGAAGCTCCAGATGGAAGGAAAGCAGGCCCTGAGGCTGAGCTTGCGGATGTCCCCGGCCAATATGCCAGCAATGGCGGCGCTCACCAGGGTGTCGGACACTTCCTGTCCGAGTCGACGAACAGCAAAATCCTCGATGGTGTAGTCGGCGTCGCTACCGCGGCGGCTGGCAAGCACACCACGAAGGAGCCGGCACTTGGCCTCAAAACTCAGCAACGGCGAGGACACCAGCGCCGCTGGGTTGGTGGGAACTCTGATCAGGCGGCCGTTGCGATAAATGTAGCGAGCCCTGGCGGCCTTGCTGGCCGCGACCACCTGCACCTGGTCGGACAAGCTGGTGAGCAGTTCCTCAAAAGACTCGTCACGGACGATCACGTTGAAGGGACCCTTCTCCAGCAGGAACCCGTCGCGGTGTTCGCTGCGCATGCAGCCGCCCACTTCATGGTCGGCTTCGAGAAGGGTGACGCCTACGCCCGCCCGGGCCAGGTGCCAGGCTACGGTCAACCCGCTGATGCCGCCCCCCACCACGATGACGTCTCGGGGGCTCTGGTCCATGGTCCTCAACGACTGGCCGGCGACGGCTTGTCGCCGTTCGCGGTTGCCTTACAGGTCGAGATCAATTGGCATACGTTCTCAAACGGCGTGTCCTTGAGCAGCCCGTGATTAAGATTCAAGATATAGCCTTCGTTCCTGCCCGTCTGCACGCAGGACCGCACGGCCCGGTCAATCCTATCCTTTGGGCCGGATACCAGCAATCGGTTATCGACATTGCCCTGCAGGGCCACCTTCGTCCCGAAGCGGCGCTTGGCCTGGGCCAGGTCGACGCAGGTCCCCACACTCAGGACGTCCGCCCCGGATTCGGCCATGAGTTCGATCCAGGGCTGCTCCTTCACGAACAGGATGGTTGGCACCCTGGCGACCAACTCCGAGAACACCTTCACGTGGTAGGGATGGGCGAACTCGCGGTACTCGGTCTCCGAAATCAAATCCGCGACCGACTCGAACAACTGGACTGCGTCGACGCCGGACTCGATCTGCAGTCTCAGGTAATCCACCGTCATGTCGGCCAGACGATCGAGCAGGCGGTGCAGCAACAGAGGGTCCGCTCGCATCAAGGCCCGGGCCGATCGAGGATCGGAACCGGGGCTGCCACCCTCGACCAAGAAGAAGGCCAGGGTCAGGGGAGCTCCGGCGAATCCCAGGAGCGGAAGCTCACTGTCCAGCGCTTGGCTCACCAGCCGGAGTGTCCGGGAAACGAAGCCGAGCTCCGAGGACGGATCGAATGCCCGCAGAGCTTCAACGTCGGCCGAGTTGCGCACCGGCGAATCGAGCCGCGGCCCGGGCCGGAAGACGAACTCGGCTCCCATCGGCCTCAATGGAGTAAGGATGTCCTGGTAGAAGATGATGGCATCGACGCCCAACCGCCTGGGTAGCACTGAAATCTCAGCGGCCAGGTCAGGATTGCGGAACATCTCCTCCAAGGGCAGGTTCGCCCTTTCTCGAATCCGACGATACTCAGGGTCAAAGCGACCCGCCTGCCGCATCATCCACACCGGTGTTCGTTCGGTGCGCTCTCGGCGGGCCGCCCGCAGGAAAAGATCATTCTTCAGTTTCATAAGCGTGCTCCGATTCAAGCGCTGGCCGAGAAACAGCGCCGATCGCCCTCGCGGTATGCATTGGGCTCGAGATAAGCGTCAAACACCGCGGCTATGTTGCGCAGCAAGACGCGCCCCATTGGCCGAGTCACCTTTACGCGGCCGTCGTCCTGGAGCGTGACCAGGCCGTCGGCCTCAAGTTCCCTCAAGGCGTCCAACTCAGGTCCGAAGTAGCTGGCGAACGTCACACCGAACTGTTCCTCGATGTCCGTGGGTCGAATCTCCGCCGAACAGTAGAGCTGGGTGATGACGGACTGCCTGACCCGATCGTCGAAGGTCAGACGCTTGCCGCGGGTTACCGGCCAGTCTCCCCTGTTGAGGCAGGCCACGTATTCGTCGGGATCGTGGACGTTCTGCAGGAAGCCTATCCCTGCCAGGTGGCCGATCGCGCTTGCCCCCACGCCGATCAGGTCCAGGCCCCCACCGGTGGTCATGCCCTGGAAGTTGCGCTGCAGGGTGCCCTCGCGAAGCGCGACAGCCAACGGCTCATCCGGTTTGGCGAAATGATCCAGCCCAATGAAGACGTATCCGGCGGCCTCGAACCGTTCCACGCCCAGGAGAAACATCTCGAGTTTGGACTCGCTGTCGGGCAGGCGGGTGTAGTCCAAGCCGCGCTGGCTGGCGACCTTCTCGGGTATTTGAGCGTAGTGGTAGTACGCGATGCGGTCGGGCGACAGGGCGATGGTCTTGTCGATTGTCTCCTGGATGGTCTGCCGCGTCTGGTAGGGAAGCCCATAGATCAAATCGAAGTTGAGGCTGGTGAAGCCCAAGTCGCGGCAGGCTGCCACGATGTCGCGGACCATCTCGAACGGCTGGACTCGGCGGACATGCTCCTGCACGCGAGCGTTGAAGTCTTGGACGCCAAGCGAGACTCGACAGACCCCCAGCCGGCGGAGGTGCTCGAGGACATCGCTGGTAAGCACTCGCGGGTCAAGCTCCATGGCCACTTCCGCGTCGTCGGCCAGGCAGAATGATTCGCTCAGGGCCGCGTGGACGCGCTCAAGCTGTTCGGTAGACAGGTAGGTGGGCGTGCCTCCGCCCCAGTGAACCTGGCGTAAGGTTCGACCACCACCCACAAGGCCGGCCAGGGCGTCAATCTCGGTGAGCAGGGCGGCCACATAGTCGCGCGTTCGCGAAATCGACTCCGCTTGACTCCTGGGCCGGATGATCCGAGTACAGGCGCAATACCTGCACAGCCGCTCGCAGAACGGGACGTGTAGATAAAGGGAGATATCGTTGGCCGGCGAGCGTTGCCGGCTCTCCCGCAGCATTGCGGTTGCCTCGACTGCCTGCAGGTCCCGCCAGCCCGTGGGCATGGGGTAGGACACGTGGCGCGGCAGTGACAGACCCGAATACCTGCGGAACACGTCGAGGTCTATGGTGCTCAGTCCTGAAGTCATCTCGCTGTACTCCCGACGGACTCGCTATGGAGTCTTGTTCTGCACCCCGAACAACGCGGGGGAAGCACCTGCCCCTGCTCCGCACAAGGCAGATCCAGGGCCGGCACCACCGCCGGCGGAGTGCGCTGGGCGATCCAACGCTCCACTTCTGCCAGGGCAGTGCTGAATCCTGTCCGGGTGCACACTGTTTCCGCATAGGCAGCAACTTCGCGTTCCAGACGAGCTGCGTTCCACACCGTGACCCCGTCGATCATCTCCAGATCCACGGTCGAGCCGAAGCTGTTGAAATCAATGACCGTCAACGGGCGCTTCGCGAAGTCGCGCACGCCACGAAGGTCGTCTGCTTTCATAACCGGCGCCTCGGAGTCGATACCGAAGTAGACCACATCCGCTTGCGCGACGGCGTCGGTGACAGCCCGCTCGGTGTACGTTTGAACTCGCACTCGCCGGCCGCCTCCGATGGCCTTGCGCAGCAGCTTGATCTGTCCGTTGCGGCGGCTGCGGTAGACCAAGGTTATCTGTCGCGCGTTTACCCCGAAGTGCTCGCGAAGCGTTTGCAGCACTGCACAGGAGGTGGTGGAGCCCCCGATGGCCACATGCCGGCGGGCGGCCATATTAAGACCGGTCGTCTCGCAAACGCGCGTGATTGTGGCCAGGCAATAGCCTCGCGAGTGCCGTCTCCATTCTGTCTCCTCGCGCACCGCCCGAGCCACGGTCACGGCCTCGTCCAGCAGGCATTTCAGTCGGGGCCCCGCGGTCCCCGCTCCCTCGGCAACCCGATAGGCTGTCTGAAGCTGTTCGACCACGTCTGAATCTCCGGGCAGGCCGCTGTTCAAGCCCACCGCGGTCCGGACCAGATGATGCCACGCCTCTTTGCCAAACAGCACGTTCACCTCAAGGCCGGGCGATTCGCAGTCGAAGAGGCGGCTCCGCATACGGGCGACGGCGCAATCGCCGTTGGGCGGCTTCTCAAGCCACCCGTAGAACTCGAATCGGTGGCATGTGTTCCAGATCAGACCTTCGCGGGAGAGGCCCTGACCGCCGATGGATCGCAGGATCGACAAGACGTCGTCGTGGGGCTTCTTAATGCAGGCGAAGGACGTCGGCTCGGTGTATCCAACGTACGGGCCTCGGCCCGGGCCCACGCGGCTCGCCAGAGAGGCGCCGATCATCACCAGAGACTTCAGGTCGCAGTCGGCCGGCTGCTGGCGAGTCTTCTCGGCCAGCAGGGGCTTCTGGCCGTTTCCCCCAGGGCTTGCCGGCTGTGGCCCGCGCAACACCAGATTCTTCAAGGCGCTGATGAACGCCTCGCTGTCGTTCAGAGCTGGACACAGGTGCAGTGCGCCGCCGCCTGACTCAAACTCCGCCCGAAGGCGGATGTCAATCTCTTCCAGCGTCTCAAGGCAATCTACCGAGAAGCTGATGGGGCAGACCAGCACGGACCTCTCGCCCTGCTCACGTAGTTGGACCAGGACCTCTTTGAGGTCCGGCTTGAGCCATTCGGCGGGCCCCAATCGACTCTGGTACGCCAGACTGCGACGGTCCGCTGGCCAGCCCAACCTCTGGGCCACCAGCTCCACCGACCGTTCCACGTGCTGGACATACGGGTCACCGCGCCTCACGTACGAAACGGGCAGACCGTGAGCCGAGAACACCAGGTGACAGTTGGCAGGCTTCAAGCCATGAGTAGAGGCATGCTCGGCGATAAGCTTGGCCTGAGCATGCACGTAGGCGGCGTCGTCGTACCAGCTTGTTCGTGTTGCGACGCGGAGGTGCGGGCCCACTTGTTTCAGAACCCGGTAGATCTCGCGAAGCACCGTACCCGTAGTGGTCCGGCTGAACTGCGGGTACATCGGCACGACCACCAGTTCCTCGGTTCCGGCCGTTGCGATCTCTCGCAGGACGTCGGCAATCGCCGGCCGGCCATAGCGCATGCCCACCCAGGCACGCCACCCCTCCGGAAGCACCGACGTAAGAGCCGAGGCTTGGTCTTCCATGATGGCCATCAGGGGAGACCCGCGCTCGGTCCAGATACTCCTATAGAGTTCCGCGGAATGCGCGGCGCGGAACCTGGCGATCAACCGCCCAAGCAGGCCGCCGAACCATCTCAGCCCTCTGGGCAGTTGAATGACCATCGGGTCGCTCAAAAATTCAGCCAAATACTTCTGCACGGCGGCGACGTCCGGGCGGTCCGGTGTCCCCGTGTTGACCAGCAGAACCGCGCGTCGGTGGGTGGGACCCACCCGCGGCTGGTCAGACGCCCTGCGGCGCGTGCTGCTGTTTGGAAAATGCAGGAACATATGATTCTTCCTGTGCGTTGAGGCCTCCTTCGCTGGCTCTGGGCCCGGGGGGCGGCGCCTGGCGAACCGATTCACCTCTTCCCGTCTAACCGCTCGGGGGAGAAGGGCGCTCGTCCGCGGGCCTTCAACTCTTGCGTTCTCTATGTTCGTAAGAGGAGAGCCTCACGCAGGAGGCGCACGAGGGATGCAAGGGCACGCATGATCACCGGCATGGCTGCGTGTTGGTTCGTCGGGAGATGCAGCTCTTACCCCGTGTATCAACCGGTGGCGGCGTTTGAGCGCTCGACCGACCAACGAAACGACGGTGTCAATCACCCGCTGTACAGTGGTCAGCCCGGAAGCCAGGAGTGTGGTAGCCGCTATGGGGAGAGCCCTGGGCACTTCCGGAGAGCCCAGATAGGCCCCTACCGCGTCGGCATGGAGCAGCGCCAAACCCACTGTGATGGACAGGACCGCGCCGCGATTCGCTGCAAACTCAAGGGCTTTGAATCCCCGGATCTTCGCAAGAAAAAACAGCATGGACAGGACCAAAGCCCCCAGGCTGCCCACCTTGCTCGGATCCAGACCGCTTTCGATGAATGTGCGAAGAGATGAAGTCAGGGCGGGCATGTGGATACACGCGACCGCAACCCAAAGCCAACGCGTTTGGGTAACGGAAGGCGTCCATCGCGCCTGTCGAGATTGGTGGATCTGCACCCGCTTCTACCTCAGGTACCGGCCGTGTCCCCCAGGCCCTGGCACCGCGGCCGCTTCAGAAACCACCGGCCATATTAGAATCATAGCGTCGGGGCAATCCCGGGCCGAATCGCCGGCAGCGCGAGGCGGATTTCGCAGGGGCCTCCGGATAAGGGGGGGGCAATTCGCATGCCATCACAGGCGGCGATGGGGAGGGTCCAGGCGTGCCCGCGCAGGTTCAGACGCTGACCTGGATAGAGGCCTCCGGCCGCGGCTTGCTCACAGGGAATCTAGCCGCAGCGACTCGGATTTTCCAGGCATGGGAATCCGGAGGAGAAAGCCTCTCAGTGTTGAGAACGGCAGTCTGATCCGGATCGCCTGCGGTCCGAGTTCCCCCGAGATGCACCCGGAACCCTAGCGCGGATGAGCTGCCGTCGTTGCCTCCCAGAAGCGAGCCCCGGAAGTCGCCTCCTCGGGGCTCGATCAAGGACAACACTCGGCCAGGGCTTCTTGGCCGCCTCACCGACCGAAGTTGAGGGCAAAGGTACTGAAGTCGGCCAAGTCCACCGTCCCGCTGCCATTGAGGTCGCAGGCCTGGGCCGTTGAGGGCGAACAGCCCGGGCCACCGGTGCTCACCGGCATGCTGAAGCACACCGCGAAAGTCGCGAAATCGACCAAGGTCACGTGGCCGTCCCCGTCGAAATCGCCTGCCAGCCCCTCATTGATGCTGAGGCGCGGCTTGGTCGTGTAGTCGGAATCCAGAGCATCAATGAACGCCTGGTTCTTGGCATGCGGAGTGGACGGGTTAATCTGCAGCCGGAAGGCCACTTTCTTCGTGCCGTTGACGGCTTCACGCACCGCATCAGTAACGTTGACCGTGACCTCGGTTGGCGCCTGGCGAGCCGCGACCGTGACACTTCCCCGGAGCATCGCCGGGCCGGCCCCAAAGTCAGCCGCCGTCTCCATCAGGTCACTCGGGAACGAGTACACGTGAATCTCCGCGTCGGGCATGGGTTCGGCCGCGCCTCCGCGAACGATAAAGACCAGCGTGGCCGTCAAAGGTGACGGAAGGGACAGGCTCCTCAGATCGTATTCCCAGACGACGCGGTTCTCCTGGCTGCTGGGGAGAGTCTGGGTGGTCAAGGTGATGGCTCCCTCGTAACCCGACTGGTTGAAGGTCCAGTCCCAGTTGTCCGGGCTGCCGTCGAAAGTGCCGTAGATGCCTCCGTCCGCGATCGTGCCGCCGGCGGTCGGATATACGTTGACGGCTTCGGCGGCCACAGCAGTACTGGGAGCTACTACTCCCGCTATGCCGAGGGTCAGCACCGCAGTGAAAGCCAGGACTGTACGGACCACGTTGGGTCCTGCTTTAAAGGATCTTTTGATATTCATGAGTCGGTCACCTCATGTAGGCGCTTGTCGTCTTGGGCGAATCTCACTCCCGCTTGCCCTTTCGGAGTCTCCGTTTCTCCAGTCGGGTCCGATTGACCGGACCCGCGTCACGCATTTTGCTCCCGCTCATCGCTGGCCTCAGGCTCGATGCACAAGCAACACAGCCATGTGCTCGGTCACGCAGGGTCACGACGCTAAGGCGACGCATGCTCCTTCTCGACCGAGAAGGCAGCACCCGGACCGTGGCAGGAAGCGCAGCTTTCCACGAATGTTCCGGCCACCGTGGCGGCCTCCACGTGTGCCGCCGTGGCGGGCGCATCATGGCAAGACGTACAGACCACCTTCCAGGTCCGCATGTTGGCACGCATCGGCGGGTTCTTCCAATCGTCGGTGACGTGGCAGGCCTCACACTCAGCGGCCTCGCCGGGCATGGCCGAGATCAGCAGGTGGCTGAAGTCCGCGACCCCGGAGAAACCGCTCAACTCGTAGGCCCCGCCCTGGGCCACCACATCGAGGTTCCTGGCGTTGTGGAGCTTATGGAGCATGATTCGGAAGTCCACGCTCTCATAGGTTCCGCCGTCCTGACTGCCGGCCGTGTGGCACGCTAGGCAGGTTTGGACGCCCTCTCGCTGGTTGCCGTGGAACGCCATAACACCGTGGCAGGCATTGCACATCTCGGACGTCACCGTGTCATCGTACGGCATGATGGGATCGTTCGTGCCGAAGGCAACGTCGAAGGCATCTGCAACAAACGGTTCGCGCTCGCCGGCCGTCGGGGTCAACCGGCGGCCCAGTCCGAAGACCGTGTACGTGCCGTTGTCCAGCGGGGTGCCACCGGCGGTGTATAGATGTCCCCAGCCCTCCTCGAACGGGAAGATCAACTCCGCCGGAGGCTCGCCCAGGGCGTTTGCCTGGGCCGGGTAGTCCGCCGGGAATGGATCCACAAAGATGAACGTGTAGGTCCCGTCTACGAGGAAGTTATCAACCCAGTTTCCGGGGTCCACAGCGAGCGATCCGCCACTCCACGGTCGCTGCCGGCCGATGACGGTCTGGTACAGGGAGGTCGTACCCGCGACGTAGAACTCCAACCTGTCTAGAACGCTGGAATCGCCAGGCACGAGCTCCAGCGGATCGTTGGAGTTGTCGCGCAGCCTGAAGGTGACCTCCGGAATGTCTCCCGCCACAAAGTAGGTGCCGCCGCCGCCGGTCATGCCGCCCACGCTGACGATCTCGATGACTGGGTCCGTGCCTTCCTGCTCCGGGTCAGTCGGATGCTGGTGCATCACTTCTACGTCCCAAGCTGCGCCCGGCCCGTGGCAGGCCCCGCAAGCCGTGTCGTCCACAAAGGTGTGGTTGATGCCGCCTGGGAAGGCGCGGTACGTGGGGTCAGTCAAGTCCGCGACCGTCAAGACGCCGTCCTGCACCGAGGGATTGGTCTCGTCCAGGATGGTGCCCGTGGCGAAATCGATGTCATTGTGGCATGTCGCACAGTTGGTGCGACTAATGTTCGTAAAAATCTCGGCCTCTTGCGCGGTCCCGCCGTGGCAGGCAGCGCAGTCGGTGATGCCCTTGGGGATCACCGGGAATCCGACGTCGGAGAAGTCGTGCACGCTTTCGCCATACCCGATGATCTCGTACCGGTACGGATCGGCGCCGTTGGCCGTGGCGGCGACGGTCGGCAGACCGTGACCGCTGTGGACCTTATGGATCATGTCCTTGAACAGAATGGTAACGCCCGGAGTCGTTTCCGGATCGGTGATCAGGTCCTCGGCTCCGGCAGTGTGGCACACCACGCAGCCCGTGACCGCGAACCG
>CP070685.1:336741-347393 GCA_020352895.1 Phycisphaerales bacterium | reverse complement strand
AGATCTTGACGCAACTGTAGCATTCCCAGCACATCGACGGATCCTGGTTGTAGGCCTTCGTGGTCTGCTTGTCCAAAACCATCAGGTCGTTGGGGCAGATGTATTGGCAGGCCGTCTTGTCGAGCGCCTTACACCCGTCACATTTGTCCGGAATCACGTAGCTTGGCATGTTCTTGCTTCCTTTCTGCTAAGATAGGGCACTTCCGGGAACCTCATTTAGCCTGTTGCTGCATGACGGCACCAACATCCTCTTACTCGACGCGCCCGGCTATGCAGGCCCGCCTCAAATCGCCGCGTCCCCCCTGAACACGCGCCAGATTCGATAATGAAAAAGGCTGCTCACCCTTGCCCAAAAATTCCCTTCTAGCTATCCCGATCACGCGCGTCAAGGCTTTGTGAGATTTTTTTCACGATTTATTTCCGTGCCGCCACTCACCCACCTTGGGCCATCTTTCAGTAGCGATCGGCAACGACGGAAGAATAAACGGATGCGCGCGTTTATACGTGTTATTCGTTGCTCTGCTTTAAGTTACGATGACGTCCCTCGACCCGCGGAGACAACCCGGACCCCGCATCCATCAGCGTAACCCTGCCCTGCGGCCTTGTGAAAAAACCATCGCAGCCGGACGTCCACGAGGAACATTCGCGGGATTTGCAACCGCGCACGAAAACATCCTTTTCCACACCAGCAGCGAGCCGAATCCTGCTCGGCCCGTCCATCACCCACCCGCAAGCAGAGCCGCCCGCGGACCACGACGCAAGACTGATGGTGTCCCAGCGGGACGTGGATCGCTGCGCCGGCACCAAACGCCCGAAACAGCGGCCATCCGAACTTCATCAGTTCCCACAATCCTGCGGCAGGCCCGATGCGCAGGGACCTAAAGACGAAGGTCCAGGTTCCCGGCGCCTTGATGGATGCAATCACCGCTGGTGCGATTACCTCGCCGATGTACTCTCGTGGGGCGCCGGACCGCAACCCGCGGCGACAACACTTGTCCTGTCGCCGACAATCTCAGCGGCTCCCCGTGCATGGCCGCGCCCTGTGACCTGCCACGAATGTGAGACGCCCTCATAGGGCTTGCTTGTTGACCCGGTGAATTCGATCACTTAGAATGGCCCGGCAGATCGAAAGGCAAGCTGAGCGTCTTCACCCGCCCCGGCTCGTTGCCTTACGGTTGAATGAACGACTGATTTGATTCACGCAGGGATAACTCTTGGCACACCTTGGGAGACTGGTCCTCGAACGATTGATGCTATATCACCGGTTCCTCTCTGAACTGACCTCCAGGAAACCGGTTAGGACCGTCACAAGCGCCCAGATCGCTGACGCCTTGGACATAGACCCGACCCAGGTGCGCAAGGATTTCGGCGCCATCGGAATCCTGGGAATGGGCCGCGTGGGCTTCGACGTGTGCGAAGTGTGCCGTGCCATAAGGGTCGTCCTCGGCTTTGATCAGAACCACAACGCCATCTTGATAGGCACCGGGCACTTGGGCGGGGCCCTGCTGGCCTACTCAGGTTTTGCCAGGTACGGGCTGGAGATCGTAGCGGCCTTCGACAACGACGACCGCAGGATAGGCAGCCGAGTCGCAGGGCATACCGTCAAACCCATGAGGGCCATGACGCCTTTTATAAAGAGCCGTAAAATTCGCCTCGCCATCCTGACCACTCCTGTGACTGTGTCTCAGAAACTCACGGACCGCCTGGTCACGGTCGGAGTCAAGGCGATCTGGAACTTTACGCCCACCCGGCTGACGGTGCCTCCGGGCGTTCTGGTACGTAACGAGCATATTTCTATTGGACTGTCTGAGATCGCCTATCATCTCAGGCACTAGGCCGTGTCGGGGGGCAAAGGCTGAACTCCTCAATCTCTTGGCACCGCATGAAGCTCATGGCCGATCCAACGGCCTATCGCCGGTGGTACTCTCGATGCTGATCCTCATTGCCCATGGAAGCCCCAACCCGCGCTGGCGGGATTCGGTTGAAACACTGACCCAATCCCTCCAGGCTACTCTCGGTCCGGACAAGGTGCAGTTGGCCTACATGCAATACACGCCCCCGACGCTCCCAGACGTGGCCTTCCAGGCAGCCGCGATGGGCATCAAAAAAATCCGTGCTCTGCCGCTGTTTCTAACCACGGAGGGGCATGTAGACCGGCACATTCGCCCCTTGGTTGACAAGCTCCGCAAGGACCTCGCGCCCATCGAAGTGGAACTGCTTCCGCCCCTGGGCCAGCACCCATTACTCCGTGAACTGCTCTGCAAGATTGCCCTTCAGTCGAGCGAATGAAGCCCGAACCGAGCGCCTGTCAGGTGCGCCGGCCTCTTTCCCCTTGACTATGGCGCACAGGCCAATAGGGTTTGAATCACGTAGTCTGGGCCGTTGTCGGCGGAGCGCCGGACCCAAACGGTGCCCTCGCCCCTTCTCCAGAACAGAAATGCGGTGCCAGCGGTTTCTCCCCGCCGGAGCTAGTTGAACGCATGACCTCCACGCCAAGCACTCCCCCCGCGACCGTCTATCTGGTGGGCGCCGGCCCCGGCGACCCCGGTCTGATTACCCTGCGCGCAGCCGATTGCCTCCGGCAGGCCGACTTGGTCTTATACGACTATCTCGCCAACCCCGTCCTTATAGATCACGCCTCGCCCTCCGCCGAGCTCGTCTGCCTGGGCCGCCCCAGCACCGGACGCCTCCTCTCCCAGGACCAGATCATCGCCCGCATGCTCGATGCAGCCCGAAGCGGCAGAACTGTCGTGCACCTGAAGGGTGGTGATCCCTCGGTCTTCGCCCGCGGCGCGGGCGAAATCGAGGCCCTGCGCGCTGCGGGCATTCCATTCGAGATCGTCCCTGGAATCACCGCCGGTCTTGCCGTCGCGGCCTACTGCGAAATCCCTATCACCCATCACGACGGTGCGTCCGCCGTCGCCCTGATCACCGGGCAGGAGCGGCCCGACAAGGCCGCCTCCAGCTTGGACTACCACGCCTTGGCCGCGTTCCCCGGCACGCTCATCTTCTACATGGGCGTCACCAAAGCCGCGAACTGGAGCCGGGCTCTGATCGAGAACGGCAGGTCGCCTGAGACTCCTGTGGCAGTCGTGCGATGGTGCACCCGGCCACAACAGCAGATCGTCCGCTGTACCCTTGGGACGGTGGCGGAGGTCGTCGAGAAACGGGGCGTTCGTCCGCCCGCGGTCTTCGTCATTGGGAAGGTCGTCGACCTTGCTCCCGCGCTCTCCTGGTTCGTCGCGCGGCCATTGTTCGGCACGCGCGTCCTTCTGGCGGGATCGCCCGGCATGTCCGAAAAGCTCGGCGCCGCACTCACCGACCTGGGTGCCGATGTGATCCGGCAACCCGCAATTCGCATCACCGATCCGCCGGACTGGGCGCCCGTCGACGCCGCATTGGACAGGCTCGACCAGTACGACTGGCTCGTATTCTCCAGCGGAAACGGAGTTGATTACCTGTTCCGTCGGCTCTTCGACCGTGGAGGCGACATCCGCCAGCTCGGCCATGTCAAGCTGGCCGCCGTAGGACCCGGAACCGCAGAACGCTTGACCCGATACCACCTGCGAGCCGACTTGGTGCCCGAACACTTCCATGCCGAATCCCTGGCCCAGGCCCTCGCGCCGGAGGCAAAAGGCCGCCGCTTCCTGCTGGCCCGCGCCGGCCGCGGTCGTCAGGTGCTCGCCGATGAGCTGGACAACTGTGGAGCCCATGTGGACCAGGTCGTGGTTTACGACAGCATTGACGTCGAAGACCCCAACCCCGAGGTGGCCGCGGCCCTGTCCTCCGGGCGGATCGACTGGATCATGGTCACGAGTTCCGCGACGGCTGCGTCGCTGGCCAGGCTTTACGGCGACGCCCTGAGATCCGCTCGACTCGCAAGCATCAGCCCTCTGACCTCCACGGCCCTGCGCGATCTCGGCTACGAGCCGGCGGCGGAAGCCTCTTCACACACGGCCACGGGTTTGATCGATGCGATCCTCAACGCCCGGCGCGAGTGACGGTTGTCCATCACCGTAGCCTGCAGTAGAATCGACCGAAGCGCCACGATACCCATTGGACAGGACGTACCGGACTACGATATGTGTTCGCTGGAACTCGGCACCACGGACAACGCAGCAGGTAACGCGCGTCGTAGAGGAGCCATCCGACGCCGACGAGCCTTGTTGCTCCTTCATCTCGGAATGCCGGACGCGCCCGACGTACGTTCCGTACGCCGTTATTTGGCCCGGGTCCTCAGCGATCCTGAGCTGATCCCCCTGCCCGGCGGTCTGCGTTGGCTGAATCCCCTCCTGGGCCGTGCCCTTTCCTCATTCAGAGCAGCCCCCGCTGCCAGAAACTACCAGAGGATTTGGACCGATGAAGGCTCTCCTCTTCGAGCCGTCGTCCAAGAACAAATATCCGCCTTGCAGGCGAAGCTGCCCGGCCAGATGCGCGTCTTCTGTGCCATGCGCTACGGCCGACCCGGGATCGCTGAAACCCTCCAGCGAATCGCCGCACTCGGCATCGAAGAGCTCATCGTGGTCCCCATGTACCCCCAATACAGCGGAACCACCACGCTGACCACGGTTCGCGAGTTCTACCGGCAGATCAAACGCCACAAGTGCCGAATAGACGTCACCATGCGAAGCATCTGGTACGACGACGCGGGTTACATCAACGCCCAGGCCAGACTCATCCACGAGTATGTCAGGGCCCATGGACTCACCCCGGAAAACACGCACCTCATATACTCGGCACATTCAATACCCCTCTCATCCATCGAGCGGGGCGATCCATACTTACTGCAGATCCGCCGGACGGCCGATCTGGTCACCCGCCGACTGGGTTGGCCGTCGGACCGAACCTCGCTGAGCTACCAGAGCCGCCCGGAAGTGAGCAACGGCCTCCGGCCGACGACCTCCCGCGTGCTCGCTGATCTCTCGCGCGCCCAGCGGATGCAAGCCCTTGTCTGTCCGCTCAGTTTCACCACCGATTGCCTGGAAACACTGGACCGTATCCAGACGCGGTATCGCGAGCAGTTCGAGCAGAACGGCGGCCGCTTCTTCGCCTGCCCGCCGCTGAACGTGTCCGAACCTTTCATCGCCGCTCTCAAGAACCTGGCCCTGCACGGAAGACACCCCGTCTGCCCCCACGATATCGAACCGTGCCTGCTGGCCGCCGGGCGGACACCCGATCCGTCGCAGGAAAAAGCGGAGGTTCCCATCGATTCCCTGGTCATGGTAGGGATGTCGCTTGGCAGCAGCCTCGGCCCCGGCCAGGGCCCCCAATCGGCCCACGCCGACTCCGAGGAGTTCCGCAAAATCAAGAAGCCCCGATGCGACGTGCCCGACATGCTGCGCGCCGTGTGCGACGGTGAAACGGTTCGCGAAGCCCTGTTGTGGAACACCTGTCGGCGTTTTGAGTTCTACGGATGGCTTGCGAACACAGCGGACGACGCCCAACGCGCTGAAATCGTCGCCAACATCCGCCGGCAACTCTTCACTCACAATGGAAAGATGGACGCCCCGGACGTGAATGTATTATACGGCCCAGACGCTTGGCATCACCTGATGCGAACTGCCGCCGGCCTCAACAGCGGATTGCCCGGAGAGCGCGAGGTGCTGCAACAGCTCCACGCTGCCCAACGCCTGGCAGAACGCGCCGGCACCGGAGGTCCGCTCACCGACCGGCTGCTGGCCCACGTCTCGGACCACGAATGCCGCCTGCGCGAACAGACCGAATGGGGCCGGTTCCAGCCCGACCACTGCTACGCCTCCATCTCCCGGATTGTGCAATCAATCGGGCTCGACCTGCCCGACTGCCGCTGCGTTGTCATCGGCGGTTCGACCACCTCTTGTGGAATCCTCGAGGCGCTGGCGGAGCGCTTCGGCGTGGCAAGGCGTCAGTTGACGCTGCTGCACCGCGGCCACGGCCACGGCGGCCACCTCAAAATGCTCCGCAAGGCCATCGGCAACGGACGGCGCATACGAGTCAATAAGTACGATGAAACCGCAGCCTTCCGTGCCATCGCTGAGGCCGACGTCGTGTTCTTCGGCCTCGACCGCAAGGAACCCGTGCTCACCGCCGAGCAAGTCCGCGGGCTGCGCGACTTCACGGCCCGGCCGCTCGCGATCTTTGATTTCAATCTCTTCGGCTCCACGACGGGCATGGAAAACGTCGACGGCGTTCGCCTCTATACCGCCGAGGAACTGGAAGCCGCCGCGGCGGAATACGCCCGGGACATGTGCGCGGGCGAGGGCTTCGCCCGGGCAGCCGAAGCCGCCGGATTGTGGATCCGCGATCATGTCCCGATCTCGCCGGCCGAAGAAAGAACCTGCCCGACACGATGAACCGAGACGATACACTGGCGGGCCTGGCTCAGGAGCTCCGCAGATGAAACACACACCCGAACTACCACGCCCCCAACGCCGGCCCCGCAGGCTGCGACGCACGGACGCTATTCGACGTCTCGTGCGAGAGACGACGCTCACGCCCGACAGGCTCGTGCTGCCTCTGTTCCTCATCGACGGCAAAAACGTCTCCGAGCCGATCGCGGCCATGCCCGGTCGCGCCCGCCTCTCCATCGACCGGGCCGTTCGCGAATGCGAGAACGCGCTCTCCCTCGGCGTCCATGCCTTCGACGTGTTTCAGGCCACCGACCCAGCGCTCAAGACCCCGGACGCCAAGGAAGCTCTCAATCCCGAGAACCTCACCTGCCGCGCCGTGCGAGCCATCAAGGCAGCTTTGCCGGAGGCCTGCCTGATCACCGACATCGCCCTGGACCCCTACTCGAGCCTGGGCCACGACGGCCTCATCAGCGACGACGGCGTGGTTCTCAACGACGAAACCGTTGACGTCCTGGCGGCGATGAGCGTGCTCCATGCCCACGCGGGGGCGGACATCGTTTCACCCTCGGACATGATGGACGGACGTGTGGGTGCCATCCGAACGGCCCTCGATGCCGCCGGGCATCAGCAGGTCGCCATCCTGAGCTACACCGCCAAGTACGCCTCCGCGTTCTACGGGCCGTTCCGCGAGGCCCTCGATTCGGCGCCGGTGGACGCGCCGAACGTCCCGCGCGACAAGAAAACGTACCAGATGGATCCCGCCAACGCCCGCGAGGCGTCGATCGAGGCACGACTGGACATCGACGAAGGCGCGGACATTCTCATGGTCAAGCCTGCCCTGCCCTATCTCGACGTCATAGCCCGACTGCGCGCCGAAACGAATCTGCCCATCGCCGCCTACCACGTCAGCGGTGAGTACGCGATGATCAAGGCCGCGGCTCAAAACGGTTGGCTCGACGAAAGGGCCTGCACGACCGAAGCTCTCAGCGCAATCGCACGTGCAGGCGCAGATGTCATTTTCACATACGCCGCCTTGGAATACGCTCAGTGGTGGCGCGAGTACTGGACCTGATTCGTACCCGCTCAGTCAGGAGATGCTCGCCAGATCGGCCAACAGCCGCCGGGCCATGGCCAGCCCCACGGCCGTCGCGTCTTCACCGACCTCCACACCTTCAACCATGCGCCCCCCGTCATCGCTGAACAACTGGGCCCGCAACGACACGCGTACGCCCTCCACCGTCGCCAGCGCCCCCGCCGGTGTGTGGCAACCGGCATTGATCCCCCGAAGGAAACTCCGCTCCGCCTCGACCGCCAGCCGGCTCAGCCCATCATCAAGCGGCCGGATGATCTCAAGGGCTTCACTCGCGTCCAGGGCCTGCACCGCCAGCGCGCCCTGCCCCGGTGCCGGCACGAACCGCTCGGTGGGCAGGTCGATACGCGGCTCGTGTCGGATGCCCAGACGCTCGAGGCCCGCCGCGGCCATCACCACCCCGTCCAGATTCTCACGGGTGAGCTTTGCCACGCGGGTCGGCACGTTGCCCCGAATCGGTACAACCACCACGCCCCCCAGCCGTCGAAACTGCGCCGACCGACGCGGGCTGCTCGTGCCGAGCCGGAATCCCGCCGGAAGGTTGTCCAAGTCAACCCGCTCTCGTGTCAACAACACGTCATGAACCGCCTCGCGGCGCGGCACTGCCGCGACCACCAGGCCGGCCGTCGGTGCGGTCTGCAGGTCCTTGTGGCTGTGAACAGCGAAATCGACACGCTTGTCCATCAAGGCCTGTTCGATCGCCCGGACGAATGCGCCCACCGGCCAGTCACCGCCGAACGGCCGGTCGGTTACCTTGTCCCCATGCGTCCTGATGATCACTTCTTCAATGTGCAGCGAAGGATGGATCTTGGTCAACTCTCGGCAGACCCACCGCGTCTGCCACAAGGCAAGCTCGCTGCCGCGTGTGCCCACTCGAAGCCGAGTCATGACGCCATCCGTCTGAAGCTCTCCCCGGCGGCTTCGATGATCTGCCCGATGGCCGCGTCGTCGTGCGCCGCAGATACGAACATCGCTTCGTACCCGGAAGGCGGAAGCCACACGCCGCGATCCAGCATCTCCCGAAAGAACCGCGCGAAAGCCTCGTGGTCGCACGCCTGAACGTCCGCAAAGTCCCGCGGCCGCCGATCCGAGAACACCACGCCGAACATCCCGCCGTGCCGCCCCGTTTGCACCGCCACGCCCGCTTCCCGCGCGGCCGCCCGCAGACCTTCCGCCAGCCGGCCGGCCTTCTCATGCAGCGACGCATAGAATCCCGCCTCGCGGCAAACACGCAACGTAGCCAGGCCTGCGGCCATGCCCACGGGGTTGCCGCTCAGCGTGCCCGCCTGGTACGTCGGACCCAGCGGACTGACCATCTCCATCAGCGATCGCGGCCCGCCGTACGCCGCCACCGGCATCCCGCCGCCGATCACCTTACCTAGGCACGTCAGATCGGGTCGCACGCCGCATACATTCTGGTATCCACCCCACGCCACGCGAAAGCCCGTCATAACCTCGTCGAAAACCAACAGGCTCCCGTATCGATCGCAGACGCCCCGCAAACCCTCGAGGAAACCTTCGGACGGCTCGACGAATCCCATGTTGCCCGCAATCGGCTCGACGAGAATCGCCGCCGCGTCCTGGCCGTGCTCCTCCATGATCCGCTCGACGGCTCCCAGGTCGTTATACGGTGCCAGCAGCGTCGTCTCCGCAACCGCCGGTGGCACCCCTGCCGAGTCCGGCACGCCGAATGTCGCCGCGCCCGAGCCCGCCGCCACCAGCAGCGCATCCACGTGCCCGTGATAACACCCGAGAAACTTGACCACCCTCGAGCGCCCAGTTGCCGCCCGCGCCAGGCGCATGGCACTCATCGTCGCTTCCGTCCCGCTGTTCACGAACCGAATCAGCTCGACCGAAGGAAGCGCTCCTACGATGATCTCGGCCAGCTCGGCCTCGGCAGCGCAGCACGCCCCGAAACTCAACCCCCGCCCGGCCGCCTCCCGCACCGCTTCGACCACCGCCGGATGCGCGTGCCCCACTATGGCCGGCCCCCAACTGCCCACCAGATCGACGTACCGGTTCCCGTCCACGTCGAATACGTACGCGCCCTCGGCCCGCTCCAGAAATACCGGCTGGCCACCGACCGCCCGAAACGCGCGCACCGGGCTGTTTACGCCCCCGACCAGAACTCGACGCGCCCGTTCATAACCAATCGCAGATTTACTTCGATTACTCACCTCTGCCAACACCAGTACTCCATGCCAACCCGGGCTCTGCAACCCTTGCAGCCCGGCAGTCCGCCGATGAACATGCAGGCCGCCATCAGTATGATAGGAAACCGCCCCGGTGATTCAAGACGTTCCGGGATTGACGCGCGCGCTGTACGCCTTGCCCGGAACCTCGCCCGCGCCTACCATCTCGCACTGTAGGCTAACCGCGCGCCGCGCCAGTCCGACTGAACATCAGGCGCACGACCACGCGCACCAGTCAGTATGTCATGAGGATCTGCCAGTTCTACCATTCCGGCGCACAGCGTGAAACGGACCTGGCCCTGCGCCGGCCGCGCCAGGCGCGCCTTGGCCTCGTAGAGGGCCAACATGTGGTCCCCCTGTCCTTGCCGTCCGGCCAGGCAACCGATGGGCTGGATCTGCCCCCCTATCTCGAGGCCGTCGCTGGCACCCAGAGCAGCATGCCTCGTACGAATTCCGAGCGATATCCGCTCGACGATGTGTTCCTGGCCCCGCCGGTGTTGCGCCCCTGCGCCTTCCTCGACTTCTACACCTTCGAGCAGCACGTCCGGACCTGCCGCGCCAAGCGCGGCCTCGGCGTCGTCCCGGAGTGGTATCAGGTCCCCGCCTACTACAACTCGAACACGTCCGCCCTGTTCGGCCACGGCATGAAGGTCCCTTTCCCGCCCGAGGAGGACAGCCTCGACTTCGAGCTGGAACTGGCCTGCATCATCGGCACGACCTGCCGCAACGTTGCGGAAGCCGACGCCGACCGTGTCATCGCCGGCTACACGATCCTCAACGACTTCTCCGCCCGAAGCCTTCAGGCACAGGTCATGCCCATCGGGCTCGGCCCTGCCCGCGGCAAGGACCACGGCTCGGCCCTCGGTCCGTTCCTGGTCACGCCCGACGAACTCCCCGACGTACGCAACCTGAACATGCGGGCCTACGTCAACGACGAACTCTGGAGCGAAGGCAACAGCGGCACGAGCCACTATACTTTCTCGCAGATGATCAGCTTCGCCAGCCGCTCGCGTACCCTCTATCCCGGCGACCTGCTCGGCT
>CP070685.1:325911-336641 GCA_020352895.1 Phycisphaerales bacterium | reverse complement strand
TCCGGCTGGATGGACGGCGGCGACGTCTCGACGGGTACGCTCGAATGGCTCGCGGCCAAGCTCGATGCCGAGCAGACCGGAAGCATCGATCCGCAGCAGTTTTATATCTATAACTTCCCCGGCTCGATGGAGCTGTCGGCGCTGTTCCGCCCGCATACCAAGATCGAAAGCGGTGCGATCACAACGTACCAGCCGCCCACCAACACGTTCTATTGCAGCGAGGACGAGAACCTCCTTCTGTTTCAGGGCAAGGAGCCGCACTTTAATTGGGGCAAGTTTGCGGACTGCATCTTCACCTTCGCCGCACATGCCGGCATCACGACGATGTATTTCGTCGGCAGCTACGGCGGCACGGTGCCGCACACGCGGGAGCCGCGCTTGACGAGCACGGTTTCCGATCAGCGTCTCAAATCCACGCTCCACCAGTACCGGGTCAGCTTCACCGATTATGAAGGGCCGGCCAGTTTCTCCACGCACCTTTTGACTCACGCGCCCGGCCGCGGCTTTCGCATGGCCAGCCTAGTCGCGGAAATCCCCGCGTACATTCAGGGCACCAACCCGAAGTGCATCGAGGCCGTCCTCAGGAAACTGTTGGGGATCCTGGGGCTCGAGATCTCTCTGGATAACCTGCGCAAAGTGACCGACCAGTGGGAGAGGCGGCTGAACTCTGTCCTCGAGGAGAATCCCGAACTGGCCAGCATGATCGAGAAGCTCGAAGGGGACTACGACAACGAGGTCTTCGATACGCAAATGGGCGACCTCAAGGAATGGCTCCAGAAAAAGGGCATCCGCCTCGACTGAGCCGAACAACTCGCCCGCGTCCCAAAGCACCGCCACCCTCTGTGCCGGCGCGCGAAAGACTGTTGTCCCCCCGGACCAGCCCCTGAAAGTGCCGCCGGCCTCGGTGCTGCGATCTGAAAGTACCGCCGGCCTCCGTGCCGGCGCGGGAAAGCGCGTTGTGCTCCGCAGCGGCGTGCGAGACCATTTTCTCCCCGGGCCGGCGCCTGAAAGTACAGCCAGCCTCCACATCGGCGGAGCCGCCTGCAACATCAGTCAGTGTCGGGAATTGGCACCTGAATCGTCGCGTCGGGATCTGTGCGTTGTAAGAAACTTGTGCCGCATCCTTCGCGCAGCGAACGGTAAGGGACGGGCGCTGCCTACGATCTATCCTTCAGTGTCGCGGCTATCTTGGTTTCTGGCAGACTGGCTCCGCTTTCGCCGGTATCCGTGTTATGGCACCAGCACGACCTTTCCTTTGACCGCGCGGGATTCGATGTGGCGGTGGGCATCGGCCGCGTCTTTGAGCGGGTAGGTTTTGTCGACGAAGGCCTTGACCTTGCCGTCGCGTAGGAGGGCGAGGCCGCGGCGGAGTTCGTTCATGCTGCCCATGAATGAGCCCTTAAGCGTGTGCTGGCGGAAGAAGAGGTTGCGGATGTTGAGGGTGGCCTTGATGCCGCCGACCAGGCCGAAGTTGACGAACGTGCCGCCGACCCGCAGGGAACTCAGGCAGTCTTCGAACACGCTCGCGCCGATGTTGTCGATGACCACGTCGACGCCTTTGCCGTCCGTCCAGTCGAGGACGCGGTCGGCGAAGCGCTCCTCGTTGTAATTGATGACCAGCTCCGCACCGGAGGCCTTGACCATGTCGAACTTCTCGGCCGAGCCGACCGTCGATGCGACCTGAGCGCCCAACGCTTTGGCCACTTGGACGCACGCGTTGCCACTGCCGGATGCCCCGGCCTGGACGAGCACCTTCTGCCCGGCGCGGACTTGGCCCAACGTCTCGACGGCGTGCATCGCGGTCATCAGCACGAGCGGCATGGCCGCCACTTCATCGGCGGGCAAGCCGGTGTCGTCCGGCAGGACGAACCGCGCGGGCACGCGGATGAACTCGGCGTTGCCGCCCTGGGTGTGCGTGCCGGTGACCTCGAAGCTCGGGGCCATGTTCTCCGGAACGATGTCCCAGTCGGCGGGGTCGATCGGATAGCCCGGTGCGACGATGACCTTGTCGCCCTCCTTGAGGCCGGTGACCTCCGGGTCCACGGCGGCAATGGTGCCGGCCACGTCCGCCCCGACGATGTGCGGCATCTCGATGTCGGTGAAGACGGCGCCCATGCGCATGTACAGGTCGTAGCGGTTGATGCCGCACGCGGCCACCTTGACCACCACCTCGCCCGGTCCGGGTGCAGGGGTCGGCACCTCTTCGTATCGGAACACTTCCGGCCCGCCGAACTCGTGGAATACCGCCGCTTTCATAAGGTCACTCTCCTGAGTGGGACCGGCCTCCGTGCCGGTGTGTGCCGGCAGGGATGCCGGCGGTACTCTGATTGTTCCGGCAGAGGCGCCGGCGGTAATGAGTAGGACCGGCCTCCGCGCCGGTGTGATCAGGGAGGGTAACTATCCGTTCTGGAGGTCGCAACCGCTGACGGGCTTAGCTGTCCGTTGAAAAAGGAGACAGGCACCTCGCCGAACGGCGATTTCACGGGAGCCAGTGGGTTTACGCTCGGAGCCAGTCCCCTTTTTCAACGGACTCTTAGGTGATCTCGGGGCCCGTGCGTCTGATCATCATGAGTTGTTTCTTGCGGCCACGGCTTTGCTTCAGCCGCTTTAACTGACATGCAACGCACAGCTTGCCCAAGCCAACAGACCGCCGTTCCTTTGGATGTCGGGCCACTTCTCGCTGACTCGCGCACTTGATCTTATTGGACGGCAGCGGTCTACTCAGCGGCCGACGACCGAGAATCTGCTCATCGGTTCAGGGGCCTCGATCATGCCGGCTTTTTCTCCGGAGTTGCTGTCTGTTTCGATCGCTCGCGTTTTCGCGATCGCATCCGCGGGGAGAGAGGCAAGCTTGATCGTCGCCCAACCCAACCAGATTGGGACGCGGGTCCGGGGCATCAAGCCCGCTGAGCCGCTTGCCGGCTTCTCGGGTCTGTGGGCTATTGTTGTCGCGGCCGGCATCCTGTATGGATCGCTCATTCCCTTTGAATTCTCGACGACGCGTCTCCAGTTGTCCGACCTCTTCCGTCTTGCACACCTTACCTGGCAGCCGGGCACGTTCGAGGATCATCTGACGAACCTGTTGATCTACGTGCCGCTCGGTGCGGTGCTGGTCTGGACGCGCGGGTTGGCAGGGCGCGGCATCGGGATTCGGCTTGTTTGTGCGTGCGGGATGGGAATCCTGCTCAGCCTGCTGGCGGAGACCCTGCAGGGTGGTATCGCGGGGCGGGTGTCCTCGTGGACCGACGTGGTCCTGAATGTGCTGGGATGCTACGCCGGCGCGCTGCTTGGTGCGATGCTGGCACCGGCTGCGCGACGTGCGCTGTCACACGTCAGGTCCAGGATGGCGCTGGCTCCCATGCAAACGATCGCTGCCGGGCTCGGCCTCGCGCTGGTTGCCTGGAGTCTGGCCCCGTTTGATTTCGTCTACAGCACTGGAGGGTTGTACGCGGCGTTCCACCGCGCGGAGTGGGATGTGCTGCGGTTTCAAGATGCGGTCGTTGGCGGACAATGGGCCTCAATCACGGCCATGGTTGCGGGCGCGTCGTGGTTCGGGCTGCTCGGTTACGTTGCGGCCCTGGCCGGACGTGAGTCCCACCGCCATCGGGTGGCCGCACTGCTCTTTGCATTTCAAGGTGTGGTTATCCTTGCCATCGTGATCGAAGTGATGCAACTGTTCACTCAATCACACGTATTCAGCGTGCCGGAAATCATTCTTCACGGGGTGGCCGGCCTGATCGGTGCCTGGGTGGCCATGTTCATCGTCGATGGCCCGGCGGTGTCTGCCTGGCGCAATCCCTTCAGAATGGCGGTCCCGACTTCGATGGTGGTTGTGGCCCTGCTCGCTCAAGTGGTGTTTTTGCTCGCGCCGCCGCTGACGAAGGCCGTCTCCGCCTGGCCCGCGGTTCGCCTGGCGGGCATCGGCTGTCTGCCGTTCGAAGGTCTCTGGCGGGGCTCGATGTCCCTGGCCGCCATGGAGATCGCTTCGCTTACCCTGCAATACGGCCTGCTGGTTCTGACGATCGCCGTCCTTCTGCGCCGCGAGGGCTGGTCGAGACCATGGCTGCCCGTCGGTGTATTCGTGATCGTAATGAGCCTTCTCGCCGAGGGCATCCGAGCCACCGCGGCGCCGACGGGGCTTGATCTGACTTCCCCACTTCTCGCTCTGGTGGCCGCCGCAGCCGTCGCCCGTGTCTATCCAGCCCTCCGCCCGCTCGTAGTTCCCGAATAGTCCTTCACCGTTTTCCTGAATTCAATCGAGTAGCTTCTCGATAAGCCGACCAGACAAGACCCATGCTTCGGCTCCCGATTGATCGGTGGGGTCCGACGGGGGACAATCACGTAGTCGGGTCGGCTGCGGGCTGACTAGAGCGCGGTGCATTCCTCAGATGTGCAAGTACGGTGTGGCTCAAACGGGAAATAAGGCGCCGGCTGGGACGCCTGCTGACAAGGCAGAGACGTCTGGTCCTGGCAAAAGAGCCGCCTCATCTGGAGAGCCGGTTCGCGGACCTCGACTCACTCGGCCTGTACCTGCACGTCCCGGTCTGCCGCCAGATCTGTCCCTATTGCCCTTACAGCAGGCAGCTCTTTGCCCCGGACCTTGCTCAAAGGTACGCGGGCGCTGTCATCCGGGAGATCGACCTCTATGCCGATCTCGTGGGCGGGAGGCCTGTGACTTCCTTTTACATCGGCGGCGGCACGCCGACGACCATGCTGCACCATGGCCTGGACCGCATGCTGGAGCACATCTTCGCCCGCTTCAACATGCGGTGCGACATCCACATGGAGAGCCACCCCAATGATCTGACGCCGGAGAATCTGCGCATCATCTCCTCACTCGGCGTGCGACACCTGAGCATCGGCGTCGAGGCGTTGCAGGACCGACATCTTAAGGCGCTGCATCGGCCGTACACGGTTGCGCAGGTTAAGGAGGCCGTCGGCCGGGCCGTCGGTGTCGGTTTTGACTGTGTCAATGTGGACGCGATCTTTGCCCTGCCCGACCAGACGCTGTCGGAGGTGGATGAGCTGGGGCGGAGCTTCGTGAAGCTGGGTGTCGACCAGGTCGCGGCGTATCCGCTGTTTGAATTCCCGTACACCCGGTGGAAGGAGATTGCCCGACACAACGGCTACAAAGCCTTTGGTGCCCTGGCCAAACGGCGGATGCTCGCCGTTCTCGAGAGCATTTTCTACGATGCGGGCTTTCGCCGGACATCCGTCTGGGCCTTTACCCGCCATGGCGTGCCCAAGTACTGCTCGGTGACCGTGCCGTTGTATTTGGGCCTGGGTGCCGCCGGGGGGACCTATCTCAAGGATATTTTTTACCTAAACAGCTTCGACGTTCCGGCGTATGTGGCCGCTTTGGATCGGGGCCGCCTGCCGATTGCGCTCTCGCTGCAGCTCTCCGAGCAGATGCAGATGGCCGGCTGGTTGTACTGGCGACTCTACGAGACGCGCTTCCGCAAGAACGACTTTTGCAGGCGCTTCGGTCGGGACTTCGATGAGGTCTATGGTCGGTACATCAGGGCTCTGGCCCTCCTTGGGCTGGTTCGGCAGAACGAAGACGAAGTCGTCTGCACGGACGGTGGGGCCTATTGGCTTCACTGGATCGAGGACCTCTTCTCTATCGACTACGTCAGCCGCCTCTGGGGAATCTGCAGCCGCGATCCCTGGCCCGAGGGCGTTGCTCTCGAAGTTTAGCGGCGTCTTTGCTTGAGCATCCGGCGGTTGGGCCTCCGCAGCGGGGGCAGGAGGCCCTGGCGCCGGTCGGGTAGCCGGAATAATCCTCACCGGCGGGCGTCGCTCCCCATTCTGTCCGTTGACTCAGCACCATGCGGCCACTACCTTCCTTATGGGAGGTCTAAGCCACCCTATTTGAGGCTTGTCGATACCGCTTGTGCACGAACCTTCAGTGAAACATCATTGTGGCCTTTTCGGCGTCTGGGGGCACGATGACGCCGTCTTTCTCTCGCACTTAGGCCTGTACGCCCTTCAGCATCGAGGCGTGGAGTCCGCGGGCATCGTGTCCAGCGACGGGCGTGAGCTTCGCCGCCGTGCCGGGCTCGGGCTGGTCAATCAGGTCTTCGATAAGCGGAGCCTCGAGGCCATTCGCGGGCGCGTGGCCATCGGGCACGTACGCTATTCAACCACCGGTTCGAGCAGCCAGCTCAACGCGCAGCCGCTGATGTTCAGCTTTGCCGGCGGGCAGGTGGCCAGCGCTCACAACGGCAATCTGATCAACGCCGCGCTGCTGCGCAGTAAGTACGAGGAGCGGGGCCACATCTTCCAGACCTCCAGCGATACGGAGGTCATCATCCACCTGCTGGCCAAGCACGCGCATCAGGGCATACGGGATCCGCTCGCCCATGTGCTGGCCCATTTACAGGGCGCGTATTCGCTGCTGCTTCTGCATCCCGACCGGATGATCGCGGTCCGTGATCCGCTAGGCTTCAGGCCTCTGTGTCTCGGCAAGCTTACCGGAGGTGCCATTGTTGTGGCATCGGAGACGAAGGCTCTGGATATGATCGATGCGGAACACGTGCGCGACATCGAGGCCGGCGAGATCGTTACGATCAGCAACGATGGCGTTCAAAGCCGGCATTTCGGCGGCGAGCACAACGGCTGCGGTGCGGCCTGCATCTTCGAGCACGTGTACTTCGCCGATCCCTCGAGCGAAATCTTCGGCGACAATGTTCACCTGGTCCGCGTGGCCATGGGGCGCCAGCTTGCGATCGAGGCACCGACCGAGGCGGACCTGGTGGTACCGGTGCCGACGTGCGCCCGCTGTGCAGCCATCGGCTATGCGGCGGAGTCTGGCATTCCCGGCGGGCGAGCGTTCACGACCAGTCACTTTGCCGGGCGATCGTTCATCCTTCCGACGCAGTCGGGCCGGGATATGGCCGTCAAGATGAAGCTCAGCGTCATCAAGGAGGCCGTTCGAGGAAAGAGGCTCGTCGTGGTCGAGGACTCGGTGGTTCGCGGTACGACCACCCACGGAAAGATGGGCGCGCTGCGGGCGGCCGGGGCCACGGAGATCCACCTCCGAGTAGCCAGCCCACCCATTCGCCATCCCTGCTATTTCGGCATTGACTTTCCAGACCAGCATGAGCTGGTGGCGTACGAACGCACCGTGGAACAGATCCGCGCGTACCTGGAGGTCGACTCGCTGGAGTACCTCTCGCTGGAAGGCATGCTCAAGTGCGTGCACATGGCACCGAACAAGTACTGCACGGCCTGCTTCTCCGGCGAATACCCCATCAACGTCACCACCCCCGTCGACAAGTACGCCATGGAGCGGCATCAGTTGAGAATGTTCTGATCCTGCCGCGAAGAGACCCACCGCAGAGTGCGCGGAGACCGCGGACGAAGAAGGGAATCGGCGGCTTCGCAGCAGTAGCCAGGATGGACGACTGGTGCGCGCATAGGACTTTACTGTTAGGTTACTCTGCACCCTCTGCGTACTCTGCGGTGAGTGATGAAATGACTATGAATCGGCGTTGGTTTCCGATCGATCGATCCATCCGCCGCCGATGACGACGTCGCCGTCGTAGAGGACGGCTGCCTGACCCGGCGTGACAGCGCGCTGCGGTTGGTCGAAGATCACGCGAAAACTGCCTTCGTCGAGCCGTTCCACGGTGGCCGACGTGGCAGTGTGCAGGTAGCGGATCTTCACATCCGCGCGGAAGGACTTGGCGGGCGGGTCGATCAGGAAGTTGGCCTTTGAAGCGATCAGGCCGGCGCGGAGCAGGTCGTCGTTGTCGCCCATGGTCACGGTGTTGGTGCGGACGTCGATCTCCGTCACGTATATCGGCTTGCCGGCCGCGATGCCCAAGCCCCGCCGCTGGCCGATGGTGTACTGGCCGATGCCCTTGTGCCTGCCGATGACCTTGCCTTCCTGATCCAGCACGTCTCCTTCGGCGAAGGCATCGGGGCGGCGCTCGCGAACCACGCGGGCATAGTCGCGATCGGGCACGAAGCAGATTTCGACCGAGTCGGGCTTATCGCGGTTGGGCAGGCCGAACCGCGCCGCAAGATCGCGGACCTGGTCCTTTTCAAATTCGCCGACGGGAAACAGGACGCGGCCGAGCACCGCGCGATCCAGCCCGAACAGGACGTAGGACTGATCCTTCTCCCGATCGACGGCCCGCATGAGAACCCGCCGGCCGTCACGCTCTCCGGTGCGGGCGTAGTGCCCGGTGGCGAGGTACTTCGCCCCGATGGCATCGGCGTACTCGACGATTCGCCCGAACTTCAGATCGTTGTTGCACGCGACGCACGGGTTGGGCGTCCGGCCATGGACGTACTCGTCGGCGAAGTACTCGATGATCGTCTCGAAGTCCTTCTTGAAATTGAGCGCGTAAAACGGAATGTCGAGCATGCCGGCCACAAACCGGGCGTCGGACGCGTCCGACGCGCTGCAGCAGCCCTGATGGCTCCGCCCCGCGGTCATGATGCCCGACTCGCATACCGGCTCCGGCGGGGCCTCCACGCCGACACGCATGAACAGACCGGTCACGTCGTAGCCCCGCTCATTGAGCAGACACGCGGCCACGCTAGAATCCACCCCGCCGCTCATCGCGACGACAACTTTTTCGCCCTTGCTTTCGGCCATCAATCGGATTGTAGCCGCGCGCAGCTTGCCGACAAAAGGCCGAGACTCCCAGGAGGGCACGTGCGGGCCGCGCCGTTGGCTGCCTTTGACGAAGACTGGTACATTATACCCGTCGAATGTAAGTTGAATCCGTGACACCGGCGAGCGAATTCCATCGTACGGTCGCCTCCGCCCTTCCTCTTTGAGGGCTCCAGGAAAACCGTGGATCTTCACCCGGGTCTTGCTTCGCAGCGCCTCGGGTCTTCGGGCGAGAAACTTTGACGTCGAAGTCTCCTCCATCAATGCATCCGAAACCGAAGAAGGTTCGGTCCCAGGACCCGTCCCGGACGCCGGCTATGCGCCAATACTTGGAGCAGAAGAAGCGGGTGGGGGATGCGATTCTGCTGTTTCGGATGGGGGACTTTTACGAGACGTTTTACGACGACGCGGTCCTGTGCTCGAAGGTCTTGGGGATTGTGCTGACGTCGCGGAACAAGGGGGAGGACGCCATCCCTCTGGCGGGGATTCCCTATCACGCGCTGGACGGATACCTGCGGAAGCTGGTGGCCGCCGGGTATCACGTGGCCATCTCCGAGCAGCTCGAAGACGCCAAGCTGGCCAAGGGCGTGGTCAAGCGGGACGTTGTGCGGATCGTCACCGCCGGTACGCTGACCGACGAAAACCTCCTCGACGAGCGGGATGACAACATCCTGGCATGCATCTGTCTGCGCGGCGGGGGTGCCGGCCTGGCCATCGTCGAGTTGGCCGGCGGGCGCTTCGAGGTGATTGACGTTCATCCGAACACGCTCCTCGACGAACTGGTTCGTCTCAAGCCCGCAGAAATTCTCGTTGACGACGAGCGGCACAGCGAAGCCGCCAGGATGGCCCAGGAGCTGCGCGACCTGTGTGGCACAACCGTCACCCGCCGGCTGACCCACGAGACCTCCACCTACCAGGCGGAAAAATCGCTGCTTTCCCACTTCGGCGTGTCCACGCTGGCCGGCTTTGGCTTCGATGCCATGAGTCTGTCACTCTGTGCCGCCGGCGGTATCATCCAGTACCTTCAAGAGACGCAGAAGAGCACGCTCGATCACATCGCCTCGATGACCCGCCGCGTGTCGGACGAGTACGTCCAGATCGACCACAGCAGTTGGCGGGCCCTGGAGATCGACCGCACGCTGCGCGGCGGCCAGCGCGAAGGCTCACTACTGCACGCGATCGACCGCACGGTCCATCCCATCGGCGCACGCCGCCTTCGCCACTGGCTCTGTGCCCCGTTGCGACAAGAAGACGAGATTATCGCCCGTCAGGACGCTATCGCCTGGTTCGTCGGCCACGACTTCGCCCGTGGGCGAATTCGCAAGTTGCTCCGCGCGATGGCCGACGTCGAGCGAATCACCGCACGCGTCTCGCTGGCCCGGGCGATGCCGCGTGACATGAAGGGTCTGGGTGCGGCCCTTGCCAGTCTGCCGCGGCTCATCACGGAACTCGGTGACAGCCGCGTGGCATTCCTGGACGCCGTCACGTGCGACCTCGGCGGCCTCCACGAGATCGCCGACCTGCTCGCCAAGGCCATCGCCGAAGAGCCGGCCGCCAACCTCCGCGAGGGCGGCTTCATTGCCGATGGTTTCGACGAAGAGCTCGACCGCCTGCGCTCCATGAGCCGCGACGCCCAGAAGTGGCTGAGCGAATACCAGAAGCGCGAGATGGACCGCACCGGCATCACCACCTTGAAGGTCGGGTTCAACCGTGTCTTCGGCTACTACATCGAGGTGACCAACCCGTTCAAGGACCGGGTGCCGGCCGACTATGTTCGGCGGCAGACCGTCAAGAACGCCGAGCGCTACATTACCGACGAGCTCAAGAAGTTCGAGAGCGAAGTCCTCACGGCCCAGGAGCGAGCCAACGACCGCGAGTACACGCTCTTCGAACAGGTGCGGCAGCAGGTGGCCGCCCGAACCGCCGACCTCATGCGAATGGCCGACGCCGTCGGGCGCCTCGACTGTGTCGCAAGCCTTGCCGAACTGGCCGTCGAGCGGCGATACGTTCGCCCGGAGATCGTTGACGACGGGCAGCTCATCATCCGCGACGGGCGGCATCCCGTTCTCGATCAGGTATTGCTCGACGAGTTCGTGCCCAATGA
>CP070685.1:314724-325811 GCA_020352895.1 Phycisphaerales bacterium | reverse complement strand
CACCACCGACTCATCGAACTTGGCAGTAATCACCATTGACGTCTGCCGTGTCCCGCGCATCAGACATCTGCCGTTCACATACACATAGTAGAGCGGCTCGGACAGATCCGACTCCCAGCACACCAGCTGGGCGTTAGGACCGACGAACACAGGCTCTTCGATGGTTACCGCCATCTACGCACTCGTCCTCAGATCCACCAGCCCGAAGACGATCGTCAGCATGATCGTCCCGCTGGTCCCCTGTTTCCCGCCCACCGGGTTTACGATCGCCCGGTTTTCGGGAATAGTCACATTGTGCACCAGTTGGTTCGCCCAGCTCGTACCGAAGTCATCCACGTAGGTACACCGACGCCCTTTCAGGGCCCGGGCGTTCTTTATCCACGTCGCCCGCGACGCCGCGTCAACCACGTCTACCTGTCCACGTATGCGGTAGACCTCCCCGCGCACTCCGAGGTTCTTGTAGGCGAACCCGTCTACCCCTTCCCGGGCGATGATCTGCGTCTCTCTGCCCGGCGGCTTGGGTGACTCGATCCGCCCCAGAGTGATGAACTCCAGGGTGATCCCCAAGGTCGCATTGGCAATGCTCGACGCCATCAGTAATCCTCAAGCCCCACGCTCTTGTCGAACACTTCCTGGCCCGGCGCCCCACCCATAAGGGCGGTCTGCTTTCTGGTTTCCTCGAGGAGGTTCGCGTTGAGTTCCCGCATGTCTTCCAAGGAACGCTGCATGTAAGCCTCGAAGTCCGGCTGCCGCATTACGCCTCCCTCCAAGGTCCGGCGCTCCAACACCTCCGGCGGCGCAGCCATGCGAATAGCCGCTTCCGCCATTCTTTCCGGACTGAGTCCCCACTCCTTCTGCTTCCTTATGGCCCACGTCGGCAGTCCGCCTTCGATACCGGCCGCTGCCTGTTCCCGCCGAAACCATTCAACAACCGCATCTCGCTGGAACTGCTTTGGGGCCAACGCCTCCAGTTCGGCCACTTCAGCCATGGCCCGCTGACGAGCAGCTAATTCATACCCCCGGATCTGCTCGTCTTGTGCCGCCAACCGGTAGGCCACTCCCGCTTTCCCTTCGGCGGTTGCGCCAATAACCGCTTGGCGCCGCACTTCGCCCAGAATCGTGGCGTACAGTTGCGGCATGTCTCGCAGCAGTGCCCCACCGCGTTCGGCTCGCACCTGGGCTCCGACAACCTTCTCGAACTCCTCCGTGGTCATCTTGCCCAGCTCGGCCAGCAGCCCCTCGAGTCCGATACCGCGAAAGCGCTTGTCGCGCCGGGCTATATCCTGCAACCGAGCCGCGGCGACTGATGCCTCCTCCGAACCGAGCACCTTGGTCAGTGTCGCTACGGCTGCGCCCCACTCCTCGAAGGTTGACTCGAACATCTTCGCCGAAGCCGCTCCGGCCAGAATCGGCGGAGCGATCTTGGCCACCCCTACCTTCGACTGTTGAGCCGTCGCCAGCAGTTGTGACATAAGGACGTCAACAGACCGCTCGCGCAACGCGGGGAAAGCTCCGCGCATCCCCGCGATCGCCTCCATTACGCCTGCCAGGTTCTCTTGGATGAACCGCTTGTACTTGAAGGACTGGCGGATCTCCGCCTCGGTAAAGGCTTGGGATAGTTCGCCGAAGACCAGCGGGCCAGCCTCGTTGATGCCGACGCCGAACTGTGCTCCGTAGCGTGCCAGCCCCATCTTGCGGGCCAGGTCCTCCGGAGTCTGGCTGATTTGCACCAGCTCCTTGCGCCAGGCTATTCCCTCCCGAGCCGTCTGCGCCGCCCGCCGTCGCTTCTCATCGGCATAGGCCAGGGCACTGCCGACGGCCCTGATGGCCCCGGCCACTGAGAGTATCCCCGCCGCCTTGGTAGCCAGAGAAGAGAACACCCCGTCGAGCTTCCCCGCCGTACTAGCAAATCCCGCCGCCTCGCGTTTACCTTTGCGCAGTGCCGCAATCTGCTCTTTTTGCTTCTGCAGCAGCTTGTTCAGCCGGTGAATGGCCTTGTCCGTGTCGGAAACCCAGACCTGTTTAATCTCGGCCACCCGTTAGCCCTCCTGATCAAGTGACTCCGGAAGGTCAAGGATCGCCATGAAGACGTGATGCAGCTTGGACATCGCAAAGATGCCCAGATGTCCGAGTTCCCACTCGCTGACTCGATAATTGAGCGTCAAAGTTTCGCAGAGCAGCTCGAACGCTTGCTCGTCGCTAAGAGCGCCGGGCAGGTTCTCCTCGGCCCGACTTACCAGCCTGCCCACCAGCCCCCAGAGCTTCTCGTAGGGCGGCACCGGTTTCTCGCAGGTTATCTTGCCCGACGACGAGATCCCCACCACGGTATCCACCGCCGGCGTGCCGTCGATATTGCGTACCACCGGCACGATCCACTCGTGCCCGTCGAGCAGCGTAACCGGTCGCCCGACTGCGGTGCCCGCACGCTGCAAGTCGAAAGGTGTCGGCGGCCGGTGCTTCTCCCAGCCGAGCCACCACTTGCCGTCGGCGCACTCTCGCCACACCTGCTCTTGTTCGCTGCCGTCTTCGGAAGGCTGCATGTACATCAGGCGCGGCTGCTCGCCCGCAGGATGCGGTGGCTGCTTCAGCCTGACGATGTGTCCCACGCCGCCGTCCGGCCCTCCGTTGGCTCCACCGCCCGGCACCGCCGCCAGATTCGCGTGCGGGAATCCGACCTCCCGCAGCCGCTCTTGCGTTAGCGTACGCTTCTGATCGTCCGGTATGTAGTACAGAAAGCCTGCCATTCGTCACCTTGTCACGGTAGCGGGGTATTGTTTATGAACGCAGTGGTGTCCAACTCCACGAGCGCCGGTGCCGGACTCCCCACGGTCTCCTTCAGCGGAGTGCACAGGATCGGCAGGGCCGCGTTCTCGCCGTGGGCCGCGTTGAAGTTCTCCCACTCCACCTGGGCCTCGTCGATGTCGAACAGGATGTGGACCTCGTTGCCCGTGCCAGTGTCCGGCACATACGTCGCCCCCTCCACGAGCTTGCGCAGAAATGCTCTCGTAACGCCGGTCGAGATCGCCTTGCCGAACACGCCCAGGTCAGCGGTCTTGTCCAAAATGCTCAGATCAAGCAGCGTGCAACGCATCGCCGCATTGTGATCGTGGATCGAGGCCTGCAGCGGCCAGACCTTCCCGCCGCCCTTCACGGTCTCGATCCGCAGCCCCGGATCGAACGTGAAATCCTGGATCGAATCCTCGTACTTGACGTTGTCGATCCACCAGGGGCCCAGCGTGTAGACCTCCGAAACCACCGGGCTCAGATCGTCGAGCGCCTGGTCGGCCTCGATCACGATCGGATCATTCGTCCCGTCCCACAGGATCACCACCTCGCAGTCGATGGTCGCCGGTTGACCTTGCGTCGCCCGGATCACCTGCGGCACGAGCAGTCCCTTGTTGATGGTGCACTTGACGTGGTCGCTACCGCTGGCGAACGTGGAGCCGGCGGCACGCTTGCGGAACCATAGGTCGAGCGGCTGAGAGTTCGTCGGGATCACATAGCCGTACGGCCACACCAGATCCAGCACGGTTTTGATCTGCGTAGTCGTAAACGTCGCCCGCGGCTCCTGTTGGATCACCGAGGCCCAGGTCGGCTCCACGCTGCCGTCACCGGAGAGCAGGGCCTTCTGTATCGCCGGGTCCATCCCTTGGGCGCTGATCTGTCGGATGGTCCCTTCGGTCCCGATCCCTACCGCGTAGAGGCTATATGCTGCAAGTGACATCGCATCAGATCCTTATCGTTTTGCGGCTCCGGTCGTTGTTCATGTCCTCGGCCACCTTTTCCGATAGCCACTTCGCGGCCGCGCTCAGGTCCCGCGAGGAAACCGCGAAGATCTCCCGGGGCAGCTTTGGCGCATGGGCCTTTTTGGGCTTCTTCGCCACATACCACGGCACAGCCAGCCGCACGGTCGCTTGCTGCGAAGTGCCGGTAACCAGTACGTGTCCGGTCGCTTCGCGCCGCGTAGCTCCGCCCCACACCAGAGGAACGGCGTGCCCCTTCTCTTCTCGCTTCTCTTCGACATACCCTCGCCGCCGTGGCTTGTACCTGTATTCGCGTGCCGCCCCAGGCCGGAAGTGCTTCCGCAGCATCCGCTTGTGCCAGACGAACTTGAGGAACTCCCACATTCGCCGCTTGATGAACTTCTTCATCTTGCGCGGAGCGTCCTCGAAGACCCCGATCACCACCATTTGCTGACAGTAGACCACCTCAATACACCTTCGCATTCGCCCAGGGCACATCGAACCGGGCCATGAACCGCCGCGCTTCCTTGGTATGGCTGTCCGGATGGCTCAGTCCCCAGTCCACACAGTTGGCGCTGACAAAGTCCAGAAACAGGTCAGAGTCCGAGTTCTTCCCGCTGTTGACGGCCATGTCCTTGACGATCCCGACGACGGCGTTGTAGAACGTCTTCGCCGCGTCGGTTTCATCGCCGGAGGCGTAGTCATCGCAGAACAGCACGGCCAGTGTCCCCGCCGCCTCGAACCCCGCGGGCTCGGCGATCTTCTCAATGCGAAAGGGTTCGTCCTGCCGCGGGCCCACTGCGGCATAGGGGTAGTCCGCACTGGCAGGCGTACTGATCGCCAGCTCATACACGCGGGTTTTGGCCAGGGTGTACGTCCCCTGGCTCGTCCAGCTTTGGAACGTCGTGGACGCGGCGATTAGGTACTTGCAATACGTAATCGGCAGAGCCGCAAATCCCGCGAAGTCCACCATCTCTCTTTACACCCGTTCCTTCACATACCCCGACGGCGCCCGATCAATCACCTCGCTCTGGTGCACGTTGGCCAGCCAGTAGCCCGCCGACCCGTCCGGCTTGCCGTCTATCGCCCACCGCTCGCTGTCGATGGTCACCTCATCCCCGGATGTCGGCGCCGTTATTCCGTTGACCGCATCCTTGGCGAACCTCAGTGTCCCGGTTATGACATCGCTGCGCCCTTCGAACTCGCCTACCTCGTGCCCCGGCCCGTCGCGCATGAAGACCACGTCAATCGTCACATTGCCCCCGGCCGCCGGGTGATACGTGACCTCGGTGGCATCGAGGCCCATATCAAGCCCGGCTTTGACGAAGACATCCGCACGAAGGTCGTGCAGTGACACAAGGCGCTCTCCCGTAGAATGGTGAACGCTGAATTATGAATGCTGACAACGTGCGTCCGCTGCCTTCAGCATTCCGCCTTCACCATTCCGCATTTCCTATATCACCGACCCCGGCTGCAGAGTCACCCGGCGCACGCGCACGTCCGCCGTGGTGTCGTTGCTGGTCTTCTCAATGTGGGCCAGGAACTTCATAGGCCCGGTGGCCGCATTGAGCTTGAACACCGAGGCCGGCAGCACGTTGACCCCATTGATGTAAATCTGGATGTCCGTCGTGGTCCTGGCGTCGATCTGCACGCGGAACCAGGTATCGTCCACCGCGTCGACCGTGGTGTCGGTCGCCGCTACCTCGGTGGTCCCGTCGTCCGACTCAGCCAAGATGCTAAGGGCGCTACCGTCCAGGTGGATGAAGACCGACTCGGTTATCGAGTCGCAGTCCGAGGCGTGCGTGGCGTTGGCCAGTCCGACGTTGATATCCAGGGCCCCGTCGTCCCCGATGTCGAAGATGGCCATCTCGAAGTCGAGGATCATCCCCGAGGCCACCGGCACGGAGATCCCGCTGAGGGCATGCGCCGCCGCCACCTCGGCCACCGCATCGAAGGCCAGCTGGACCTGGTCGCCCACTCGCGTCACGCCCAGGCCCAGCAGAGCGACGTCGTCCATCCAGTTCTTCATCACGTCGACGTCGTGTGGCGGATGCTCGTTGATCCGCACCCGCACCGTCGTAGCCGCCGCGGCCGCGTCTGCCACCACCAGCCCGATGTAGAAGTCGCCGGTATAGTTCGCCTTCCCGGTGGACTTCACCCAGTAGACCCGCTGGCCCTCGAGCATGACCACGCTGGCGGTCTTGGCCAGGGTGTACTCGCCCTCGACGGCCACGCTCACCTGATCCCCGATCGCCGCGGCGTTCAGTCCGTTATAGACCCCCGCCCGCCCGTCGATTAGTTGCACCACCTCGCCCGAGGTGAAAGCCTTGGCCGCCGTGAACTCATGGGTTGCCGGCGACCGGAGCAATGTTCCTTCAGCCATTGTCTTGATCTCCTACGTAGGGTCCGCTGTGCGGACCGCTTGCCTGTGCCGTCCTAAGCGGCCCGCCTCACTAGGAAGCGCCGGTCGCGAAATAGAGTCCCCGGTAATCCAGAGCCTTGGCCCCGATGTCCATCTTGATGTCCCAGCCGATGCCCCACTGACCTTGCGTGAGCGGGAAGGACCGCAAGACGGGCGTCCTGCCGGTCCCCCGCAGATACCCAACGATGATCGTCGGAGCTTGCGTCGTGGACGCGGCCAGATACCAGTAAGCGGCCCCTCCGGTATATGCCGTTCCCGTTGCCGGGTCGGTAACTCCGGCGGCGCCGATCCGGTTGTCCATGCGGATTTCAATGTCTTCCTGCAGCAGCGGGTTGAGCGTGCCGCCCGAGGCCGAGGCGATGATCCGTTCCGCCGATTTGAGCAGGATTCGCGCGGTGAAGCGCAGGTCCTGCGGAACGATCAGCCACCGCGGATTCAGGTTCAGATTGACGCCGTCCTGGGTCTGCTTGGCCATCGCCGCGATCCCAGCCTGCAGCGTCGCCGCCGCCAGGGTGGTACCGGTGGTGCCATAGTTGGCGTGCGTCGCCGCCTGGAACAGCGCGATGCTATCGTTGCCCAATGCCGCGTTGGCCAGGAGGATCGAGTAAACCAGATCCGGCCGCAGCCTGCGAGCCGCCGCTCCCATCTCCGCCGGCGTCTGGCGGATGACGTTAAACCGGTCATCGATGATGTCCATCTCGTCGGCGACGAACTGCTTGGCGTACCGGGCGACTTTGTACTCTTCCTTGTTGTCGCCGATAGTCGCGTGCTTGGCGGTGTCCCCACGAGCCAGCTTCTGCAGCCCGGCGGTCTTGCCGAGTTGCATGCGCTCGTTGGTCTTGAAGTCCATCACGTCTTCGGAGCCCGCCCAGTCGGTCGAGTCCGGATACTCCACGTAGGACCGCAGCATCCGGGCCTGCACCGCGGTGGTGAACACGCTGGCCAGCGTCGCTCCGGAGACCGCTGCCCGCACCTGGTCGATACGCGTGTGCGGCAGCCGCCCGCCGTCGAGCCGGATACACTCGCGGCAGACATCCAGCATCGACATATCCGCGTACCGCTGGCCTTGCTCCATCAGGTTGGCCATCGCCGCCCGCTGGGCGTCCGACGCGCCGGGTTCGATCAGGTCGACGTCGGCTCGCATTTGCACGCCAGCCGCCAGAGTCCGGACGTTGCAGTCTCGCTCATGGTCGCGCGAATGAATCGCTGGCACGTCGCCGTCAACCGGCGCGTCCCGCCCGTCGCGCATGGCCTTGAGAAACGCTTCCGAAGCCCGTCCGGTATCCCAGCCCTCGTCGATGGCCCGTTGCACCAGCTCCTCGGAGATGTCCTCGCCAGCCAGCTTGCGGATCTCGGTTACCCGCTTGCGTTCCGCGCGGATCGCGTCGGCCCGCACCGCTTCGGTGTCAACCGTTGACAGTTGGGGTGTGGGTGCTTCCGGCTTATGCTCCGGTTGCTGCCGTTGCGGCTCGGCCGGCTCCGGCTTCGACGGATCCTCGGATTTCTGCTCCGGCTTCCCGTCCCGCAACGTCTCGGCTTCCGCCCGCCTGTCGCCGTCGAGCATGCCGAAGAAGGCCCACGCGCTGTCTTCCGAGGCCGACGTTCTGAGCCCGAGCGACTCCAGGTACTTCCTGAGTTCCTCGTTCATCTTGGTCTCCCTGTGTTGGGTCCCACAGTGCTCTTCGCGAATCTTCGCGCCCTCATCGGCCCCGATCGGCACTAAAGAGCCTTCGCGAATTCTCCACTTAGTCGTGATCCGCAGGGTCCGTTCCCCCGCGGTGTATCGTTTCCCGTTGACCACCGCCGATGTGTTGGGCTTAATGTCGGTGTACTCGATCGCCCGATAGCCCACCGACACGTCGGTCAGGTGCCCCTGCTTCACCTTTTGCCAGGCCCGCTCCGCGGCCTCGTCGCCTTCGGCGAAGAACAGTCGTCCCACCACCTCGCCGCTTTCCTTCTTCATGCCGCGGACCGAGCCCAGCACGGTGTCGAGGCCATAGCGCATGTGCGATTCGAGCATCACCACCTGGGCAGGCAGTTGAGCCCCTTCCACTCGCAGCACCTCGTCGATCAGCCGCCAGGAGCGAAAGTCATAGACCGTGGTAGGCGCTTCGGTGGCCAGCACCGCCTCCACGCTGCGAGCCTCTTCGTTGATCGACTCCGCTCGAACGGTCAGCGTCCGGGCGGTCAGGTCGTGCAGCTCTCGCCGTGGAGTCTCACGGATAGTAATAGGCCAATCGTTCATCGGACTTGGTCTCCGTTGTTTCCTGGTCGTCGTCGCCGTCGTCTTCCTCGCCGACCAGCCCCTTGCCGATCCGGCCGAACGGTGACGGCAGCTCCTGCGCCTCTAGGGCCTTCTTCTCCCGGCCCTGCTGCTCGATCAGCTCTTCCCAGTCCTTGCCCAGAGCGGCGCACTCATCGCGCAGGCTGGACGTGCAGTTGGCCAGCCGCTCACTCGAGCCCTTGGCCTCTTTCTGATCATCCACGTGGGGCCGTGCTGGCCAGGTCCACTTGTACTTCACCCGCTCCGGCCGCTTGAGTACCCCAGCCCGTTCCGCTTCCGTGGCCACCATCTCCACCAGCCGGTTCAGTACCCGCCTGGCCAGCCACCCCTGCAAGGTCTTGTTGGCCCGGTTGTATCCCTGGTCGTCGAACCGCGCCGAGCTGTAGTTGTGCTTGCGCGAGTCGTGCTTGATGATCATCAGCGGCATGGCCACGTAAGACCCGAGCCGCCGTACCAGCTCATCGTGGTAGTCGTTGTACTGCGTAGACGGCTGCTGAGGTGTCATCTGGGTGGCGGTGTAGCCCGGTGGCAGAACGGTATTCGTCCGCCGCTCGATCTCGCAGGACTCCTCGACCACCACAGGCTCGACGTCCGGGTGAGTCGTGTGGATCAGGTTCCCGCTATCCGCCGCCGCCCGGGCCGCGTCGAGCACCTCGTTGTCATAATCCCGCAGGTCGGCCACGTCCTGCAGCGAGGCACTCAACCACGGAATACCTCTGGCTTGCCCGGCCTCGAGGTGATGAAACTCATGGATAATGTTCTTGGCCAGTATCCGCACTACCTTTGGCGTCTGGCTGAGATCGGTTTCCGGGCTCTTGTCGATGTGATAGGCGATCGGTTTCCCGGTCGCCGTTCGCTCCACCCCCATAATGACCTTGTCGTCGATCGCGGTGGTGTCCAGCGTGCCCAGCCGGCGCGGGTTGAGGTTGTGCAGTCGCGTCCGGATGGTCCCCTTGGCACTGCGATCGGTCACGACCTGAGCCACGAACTCTCCGGCGGTCCACAGCGTGCGCAGCCACAGCTTGAGCAGCTCGGGCCCGGGAAGCTGCCCGTTGATGTCCGGATTCTCCCAGAAATCGGCCCAGACCTCCTCGAGCTTGGCGTTGTAGTCCGGGTTGTCGCTTAGGACTTGTAGCAGTGGCCCATTCTCGCCGACCATGTCGACCTGGTGGGTGTTGATCGCTCCCTCGGCCAGGGAGTTGGTTGCAACCTCGAACTCCGCCCGCGTGCGGATGGTCTCCAGGTAGCTCTTGAGATCCTGATTGATGGTCTGCCCGGTGACCGGCGTCCAGTGGGCGCTGTTGAGCCTGTTGGTCTTCCCCGACTCCCAGCGGCGCAGGTTTATCGCCGAAGCCGATGCCGGTTCTTTGGCGGGGCTGTCTGCCTGCCTTGCCGTCCCCGACCACTTCCAGGGCTTCGGCTTGCTGAAGATGCGCTTTAACCGCCCAAACATCAGTCACTCACCACTACCCGGGTCACCTTCTGCCGCTGGATCCCCGTCGCTGCGCTCAGCGAGCGCGAGCACTCCGTCATCAGGGCCAAAATGCTTTTTTGGGCCCCGTCCCAGTCCATGCTCTGCCCGGCAAACTCGCTCTTGGGAATGCTGGTGAGGTGGGTCAGGGCTTGGGCGAGGTACAGCTTGGCCGTCGCCCAGTCCGCGGAAGCCATAGCGGACCGCGCAGCGGCCATCAGGGTGTCAACCTCGGTCGAGACACTCATGCTGTACTTTGGTATGCCTCGGACCCGGACGGGTCCAACGATTTGGTTACAGCGCTGTAATCTAAGTGAAGAAAGGGCGGAGGGAAGGATCGAAGCGGTATTCGTCTATCTGTTTCGCAATAGCCGCGGTGATCGCCCGCGTGATCTCGTCAAACGCCCCTCGTTTCGCATCGGACCGCAGCCGCCTGACCAATGGAATTAAGTCTTTTTTGAAACGACGCTCGGTCCCTATAAGGTGGCACCACAGCCCGGGGCCTCTGACAAACACCGCCCACCGAATCCCCTCGGGACCATAAAAGCTCCCCAATTCCAGGTTCCAGTTGCAGCAGTTCGTGTCTCGTTGTTTCCGGCTCATCCTTCTCTCTCACAACTCTTAAACCTCGCCCCGCAGTGCCGGCACTTGTGGTGCCGCACCGGCCTACGTGTAGTGGTCACCCGCGTATCGGTGCAGTTGCACTCCGGGCAGTGGATCTTCGCCGGCGTGGGGTACACCACCACCGGCTCGCCGTGCGAGACTTGGGGCGTTCCGTGGTTGGTTTCCGCCTCGGCCTGGCTCTGGGCGATCCACCGCCGCCGGCAGTGCCGACACTCCCGCCAGTGGGCCTTCTTGCCCCACTTGGAGGCCTCCGAGAGGCGCGTAGAGTCCTGACAGCCACAGTCCGGACACTCAGGACCATCTACGCGCTGGAAGGCCATCGAGACTCCGTTCTCCGTAGGTCGGGCTCTGCCCGACGCCTAGCCCGCATATCCTCAGTTTTCAGTCATCAGCCGGCGCGAGGTCTGATTCCCGAATGTATTGCTCATGCACCCTGCCATTCCCGTCTGAGTACATGACGGCGCACCAGCGCACGTTCTCAAAGCTGCACCAGAGGCCCCGCACCTCGCCTATTAGTCCGCCAGCCTTAATCTGCACCTTCTG
>CP070685.1:303009-314624 GCA_020352895.1 Phycisphaerales bacterium | reverse complement strand
CGCCCCATATCACACCCAAGACGCGGGAGGAGCTGTGCAAGGCGGCGTTGCGGCTGGCCCGCGAGGCCGGCTACTACTCGGCCGGCACGGTGGAGTTCCTGGTCGACCAGGATCAGAACTTCTACTTCATGGAGGTCAACGCGCGGATTCAGGTCGAGCATCCCGTTACGGAGATGATTACAGGCATCGATCTGGTCAAGTGGCAGATTCGCATCGCCGCCGGGGAAGCGATCGATCTCAGGCAGCGTGACATCAAACCTCGCGGCGCCGCCATCGAGTGTCGCATCAACGCCGAGGACCCCAAAGCCGACTTCCGCCCGTGTGCCGGCACCATCGAGGACTACTTCGCGGCCGGCGGCGTGGGCGTACGCGTGGACTCACACGTCCACCCCGGAACTGAGATCAGCCCCCGCTACGACTCGCTGATCGGCAAGCTGATCGTACATCGGCCCACTCGCGATGAAGCCATCCGGGCGACGCAGCGTTGCCTGTCCGAGTTCATGATTGAGCCGCTCAAGACCACCATCCCGTTCCACCTGGAGATCTGCGGTCACCCCGCCTTCCAGCAGGGACAGGTTGACACCGGATTCATTGAACGGACCTGGTGACCGACCGCGGCGAGCCGCTTCTCAGCCGACGGAAACCGACGCGTCTGCGCGTGGTCCGGCGGCCGCGACCTCCGCTGCCGTTTCGTCCTTGAATTGCCCGAAGTTCTCGCGAAACATGCCGGCCAGTTTTCGAGCCTGCTGATCATAGGCAGCGGGATCGGACCACGTTCCGCGAGGATTCAGCACTTCGGTCGGAACGCCCGATGCTTCCTGAGGGACCTGGAATCCGAATAGCGGATCAGTTTCCATCTTGACGCCGGCCAGCGCGCCGCTGAGGGCAGCGTTCAGCAGGGCTCGCGTGACGCCGATTTTCATCCGCGACCCGACGCCGTAAGGGCCGCCGGTCCACCCCGTGTTGACCAGCCAGCACTCGGTTTTGTGCTTGACCAGTTTCTGGGCCAGCAGATCGGCGTACACGGACGGATGGCGAGCCATAAACGGCGCACCGAAGCAGGCGCTGAACGTGGCGCTCGGTTCCGTGACGCCGGCCTCGGTCCCGGCCACCTTGGCCGTGTACCCGCTGATAAAGTGGTACATGGCCTGCTCGGGGGTCAGCTTGGCGATCGGCGGCAGCACGCCGAACGCATCGGCCGTGAGCATGACTACGGTCCGCGGGTGCCCCGCCATTGCCGTGCGCACGATATTCGGAATGTGCGTCAACGGATACGAGGCTCGCGTGTTCTCCGTGATGCTCGCGTCGTCTAGGTCGACGCGCCGAGTGGCGGGATTGAGGGACACGTTCTCCAGTATCGTGCCGAACCGGCGCGTGCATTCGTAGATCTCCGGCTCGGACTCGCGGGACAGCCGAATCACTTTCGCGTAACAGCCGCCCTCGAAATTGAAGATGCCGTCGTCGGACCAGCCGTGCTCGTCGTCGCCGATCAGCATGCGCCGCGGATCGGCGGACAACGTGGTCTTTCCCGTGCCGGACAGGCCGAAGAATACGGCCACGTCGTTCGGGTCGTCCCTGCTGACATTGGCCGAACAGTGCATCGAGAGGATGCCCTTGCCGGGCAGCAGGTAGTTCAGGGCCGTGAAGATCGACTTCTTGATCTCGCCGGCGTAGGCCGTCCCGCCGATGAGAACGAGCCGGCGGGACAGATTCAGCGCCACAAAGGTACCGCTGCGCGTCCGATCCAGGTCGGGATCGGCGTGGAAGTCCGGGCACTGGAGGACCGTGAATTCAGGGCGAAAGTTCTTGATCGCTTCCCGTTCCCGCGGCTGCTGAATAAACATGTTCCTTGCAAACAGGCTGTGCCAGGCGAACTCGGTGATGACGCGTACCGGCAGCCGATAACGCTGATCGGCGCCGGCGTAGCAGTCCTGCACCCATACATCCTTGCCGCGCAGATAAGCGCACATGCGCCGCTGAAGCGCATCGAACCGCTCCTCGGCGTACGGCACGTTGATCTTTCCCCACCAGATGTTGTCACGAGTGGCCGGTTCTTCCACAACGTATTTGTCTTTGGCGGCGCGCCCGGTGTGTTGACCCATGCGCACGACGAGTGGACCCAAATGGGAAAGCTGGGCTTCATAATGATGCATGGCGTGCTCGTATAGCGCCGGGGTAGATGTGTTCCAGTTGATGTTGCCAAGGTGGTTCAGGCCGAGATACTCGAGTCCATACTCGCAGACGAGATCCGACATTTCCATGACTTCATCTCCCGATTCCAAGACGGCCGATATCGATACGCGAGACGCGCCGAGTGCCTCGCGAAGTCCGGCGGCTGACGTAAAACCGTCAAGGGCTTGACGTGCGGCCCGCAGTCATGTGCTCCCGTCGCCCGCGATGCCCGCACACTCGGGGAATTCTAGCCGCCTTAGCCTCGGAGGCAATCCCCACCACTCCCTCCTGAGCCCTATGCGCGCTTGGGGAAGAGACAACTGACTCGCCGTAGGGGCTCTTGCGCCCCCAGACGCTTCTCATTGGCGGAGTCTTCAGCTCCATTCAACGCTACCGCTTTCGCTCCGCTCAGCAATGACACTATAATCGCGACGGCGCCCCGTGATCTAAGGCATTCGGGCCGGGTTGGCGGCGTCAGTGGAGTTGTGGATCCTGTCCTAGTGAGCGGTCAACCACCATGTTCGAGAACGAGACACAAGAGCCAGTGGACTTCACCATTCAGCAGCTTGGCCCGCGCAAGATCGCGTCGCCTTACAAGGCTTACCAGTATGTCTCCGACGATCAGCGGACGCTGTACCACACTCTCACAGGCCCGTCGAGCGAGTCCCTCGCCCACGACCCGGCCGCAGCCTCGTACGGCTTTGAGTTGGCCGGGCCGCGAGAGAAGATCTACTTCGACCCATCCAAGATCCGATGCGGAATCGTCACCTGCGGCGGGCTGTGCCCCGGATTGAACAACGTGATCAGGGCTATCGTGCTTCAACTCTACCACCACTATGGGGTCAGGAACATCTACGGTTTTCAGTATGGTTTTGAGGGCCTGGTGCCCCGGTACGGCCACGAAGCCCTCATTCTCGACCATGAGCGGGTTAAACACATCCATCAACGGGGCGGCTCGATCCTGGCCTCCTCGCGCGGCCCGCAATCGCCCGAGGAGATGGTCGATGCACTCGAGCGGCTCAACATCCAGGTGCTGTTCTGCATCGGGGGCGACGGGACCTTACGCGGCGCGCTCAAACTGTGCAGCCAGATCCAGACCCGAAACCTGAAGATCGGCGTGATCGGCGTACCCAAAACGATCGATAACGATATTCCCTATACCTCCCGGACTTTCGGGTTCGAGACGGCCTACGCCATCGCAGCGGCTGCCATTCGCGGCGCTCACGTGGAAGCCACGGGGGCGCGGAATGGAATCGGCCTGCTTAAGCTGATGGGCCGACACGCCGGATTCATCGCCGCCAACGCCGTGCTGGCCAGCCGCGACGCCAACTTCGTGCTGGTTCCCGAAGTACCTTTCGAACTGGGCGGTGAGAACGGCTTTCTTCCACATCTGTACCGCCGGCTGGAGGATCGCAAGCACGCCGTCGTGGTCGTGGCCGAGGGCGCCGGCCAGGACCTGATCCAGAGCGAGGAGGGAGGCGGCGCCACCGATGCGTCCGGCAACATTCGGCTGAAGGACATCGGCGTGTTCCTGCGAGATAAGATCAGCGAATACCTCAAGGCGATGGGCATGGAGTTCACGCTGAAGTACATCGAGCCGAGCTACCTGATCCGCTCGGCGCCGCCGCAGGCCAACGACGCCCTGTTCGCGGGAATTCTGGGCCAGATGGCCGCCCACGCCGCCATGGCCGGCAAGACAGCCATGTTCGTGGGATACTGGAACAATCAGTTCACGTACGTGCCTATCGCCGCTGCCGTGTCCAGGACCAAGCGGCTCGATCCCAGGGGCAACTTCTGGGAGAGCGTGATCGAGTGCACCGGTCAGCCGCGCATGATGGTGAACTCTCCCGAATTGCTGAAGTCCGACCGGGGATCAAGGTAGGAGTGAACAACGAGTACCATGCAGCAACTCGGACCCGCCGCTCTTGGGAGAAGACGAGGCAGATCGGCGAACCCGGAGAAGCCTCTGGCCCCGATTGGACCACGAGGCGCACCTCAGTTGACGTAAGTAGCTATAAATTAACACCTTAGATGAGAAGGGGCGCAGCATGGCTCCGTGCTGATTGCGCGGGACAGGCGGATGTCGCCCTCGCCGGATCCGTCGTTCACAGGGTCGGAAACGGGTGTTATTATTGGCCGCCCGGCAATGGGGCCGGGATCCGAGCAATGGACCGCCGCTTGTCGCCAGCCGATGAATGCTCGAGGCGGACTGGGCAGAATGCGATCAGCGGGCGCGAGCCGGAGATGATGGCGGGCTTCAGGCGACCCCAAACCAGCGAAGGCGGAAGACATGCGTACGGGTAACGCTGTGGTCGGGACGGCCGGAGGCCCCACGGTAGTGATCAACCAGTCCGTGCTGGGGGTCATTCAGGAAACCGAAAAGAGCATGCACATCGCTCATCTTTTCGGGGCCCGTCGTGGCGTCGAGGGGATCGTCGACAGGGAATACTTCGACCTGCTACGCCAGCCGGACAACATGTTGGACCTGGTCGCCCAAACCCCCGCCGCCGCCCTTGGCTCAACGCGCGTAAGGCCCGATGAGGACTACTGCTATCGAATACTTGAAGAGCTCAAACGCCTCGACATACGCTACTTCTTCTATGTCGGCGGGAACGACTCGGCCCGTACCTCGCGCATCATCAGCCGCGTAGCCGAGGACGCCAAGTATGAACTGCGCATCATCCACATCCCCAAGACCATCGACAACGATCTGCTTGTATCGGACCACACGCCGGGCTACGGAAGTTGCGCCAAGTTCGTCGCTTCGGCCTTCATCGGCGACAACCTCGACAACAGGGCCCTGCCGGGCGTGAAGATCAACCTGCTTATGGGACGCAATGCCGGCTTCATCACGGCGGCGAGCATCCTGGCCCGCTTCCGGGATGATGACGGCCCCCACTTGGTCTATGTGCCCGAGCGGCCTTTCGACCTGGACAGGTTCGTGGAGGACGTAGAGGCAGTGTACACTCGCCTCGGCCGGTGCCTGGTGGCGGTCAGCGAGGGCATCCACGACGGACAAGGCAAGCTGTGGGCTGAAAGGGTCTCCGTTCTGCGGCAGGAGCACATCGAACGAGATGCCTTCGGGAATCTGCAATTGGGCATGGGAACCGGCTCGCTGGCCGATTTTCTGGCCGGCACCCTTCGCCACCGCTGCAAGAACATTCACCGCGTGCGGGCAGACGTGGCCGGCTATCTGCAGCGGTCGTACCCGGGCTCGGTAAGCATCGTCGATTCCTGGGAGGCTCGCCTTTGTGGGCAGATGGCCGTTAGTTATTCCGTCGATGCAACCGCCAACGGCAGCGTGGCCCTTCTTCGCTTGCCCGGTTCGCGTTATGCCGTGGGCACCAAGTTGGTGGACCTCAAGGCCGTTGCACCGGACGACCCGCCTTTCGTCAAGACCCTCCCGGACAAGTACATCAGCGCCGAAGGCAACAACGTCACGAACAACTTCCGGGAGTACGTACGCCCGCTGATCGGCGACTTGCCCCGTATCGGCTGGTTCGAGCAGATCGCCGAACTGGCCAAGTTCGACGCAACCTGACGAGGACCGCGAGTCATCCTCAAATCGTCTACGGGAGGGGAGAAGGGGATGTCCGAACACGCTGGGAGGCGTGCTACATCTCGGCCTCGGCCAACCCTCTACGCTGGGCGCGCAGATCGAGGACGTACTCATCCTCCAGATGTTCACCCCACGGTGTGTTGTATGTCAGAAGCAAAACGGCTTTGTCCGCTCCCGAGGCCGGCGGCCCGCCCTCGCTCGCCAAGTGCCGGATTTGCAGGCGGAACTCGTACATCTGGGCAGTATGATCCCAGTAGCGCACCTGATCTTCCCGATCCAGAACCTCGACGTGCCACAGCTCGATTCGTTCCCCCTTGGGATCGCCACTGGCCCGCTTGAAGCTGTACAGCTCACAATTGAACGTGCCGGCCACCTTCACCGGATCGCCGAATTGATCCTCCGCCCGCACGTACACGATCAGCTCGCTGGGCATCCCGTCGGTCGGGCTCAGAGCCGCCTGCGTGAACGGCTCGATGCGCACCTGCTGGGGCAGCAGCAAAGCCAAGGCCTGCTGGCGGGCTTCGGCATCCGTCACCGGGCCCGGCTCGTTACACCCGATCGCACCTGCAAGCAGGCTACCGAGAACGACCGGAATCAATCCCACGCATTTCCTTCGACCGGTCATCAAACGCCTTTCTGGAAGAGCCGGCGATTGTAGCCCCTTGCGACACACCGTCAACCGAGCTGGCCGGATCGCCATCACGTCGGCGAAGGCTGGCAGCAAGGACAGATCACCGTGCCCCGGCCGGCCGCCTGCATCCTGACCAGTACGGCCCCGCAGCGGTAACACCGCTGCCCGGCACGCCCGTAGACTTGGTGCCTTCGCTGGTATGCGCCCCGTTCATTGCGGGCCCCGCGGTAGTCGCGGACGGTTGAGCCTCCGCTCCGGATCGCGGCGTGCAGCACCCGCCGCACGCACTGATACAACCTCTTTACGTCGTCGTCGCGCAGCGTTGACGCCTTGCGCAGCGGGTGAACGCCGCAGCGAAAGAGCACTTCGTCGCAGTAGATGTTGCCCATGCCCGCCAAGGCCCGCTGGTCCAGGAAGAGGGCCTTGATCTGCCGCGGCCGCCTCATCACTTCCCTGAAACGACGCAGCCCCAAGGCGAGCACGTCGGGACCGGCCGCCGGCAACGGCCTCCCCCGATGACGGGCATGCGCTCCTCGAAGCCAGATGCCTCCGAATCGACGGACATCCCGGAACCGCAACTGCGCCTCGCGCCCGGCCAGATCGACGCACAGGTGTGTGTGCGGCGCCCATTCCTCTCCCGCAGGGAGTACGGCCAGATGGCCGGTCATCCCCAGGTGGGCGTACATACGCATGTCTCCTGAGAGGCGGATCTCGATACGCTTCCCGGTGCGGCCAACCGCCTCGACGACTCTGCCACGGAGCACCCCATCCAGCGATCGCGAGACGCCGTACACCACACCGCGACGCCAGTAACGCACCCTTCCCAGCCGGGCACCCTCCAGGTCCGCTCGCAGAGCCCGGACCACATTCTCGATCTCCGGCAACTCAGGCATGTTGACGGCCGCCTCCCGCTCGGGGCGCGTCATGGTAAAGCCATCAGGCCGTCCGGCCAACCGCCCAAGAGGACCGATCACAACGCTGTCATCCGTCTGGCCCAGCGGTTAGAATCCCCCAAACCACGATTCCCGGAGAAAAGCCGCAATGAAAGAAGCCCCCGATACAGACGCCATTCCCGGTGGCTCCGACGTGGAAGCCGTACGTCACCTGGCCGAAAGCTATCGACAGATACGAACCGAATTGGCCAAGGTCATCATCGGCCAGGAAGAAGTCCTGGCCGAGATGATCACCACCCTGCTTTGCCGCGGGCACTGCATTCTGGAGGGGGTTCCGGGTCTGGCCAAGACCTTGATGGTCTCCACGCTCGCCCGGACGCTTACGCTCAGCTTCTCCCGGATCCAGTTCACTCCGGACCTCATGCCCTCGGATATCACGGGAACGGACATCATCGAGGAGGACAAGAGCACCGGATCGCGGCAGCTTCGTTTCGTGAAAGGGCCGGTCTTCGCCAACGTCGTTCTGGCCGACGAGATCAACCGCACGCCGCCCAAGACACAGGCCGCCCTGCTTGAAGCCATGCAGGAACACCAGGTCACCGCCGCCGGCCAGCCCTACAAGCTGCCCCAGCCTTTCTTCGTGCTGGCCACGCAGAACCCCATCGAGCAGGAGGGCACCTACCCGCTGCCGGAGGCCCAGCTCGACCGCTTCATGTTCAAGGTCCGGGTACCCTACCCCACCGAAGAGGAAGAATTCGAGATCGTTTGCCGGACCACGACCCAGGAGACATCGCAAGTCCACCGGATTCTCAGCGCCGAGCAGATCCTCCATCTGCAGCGCCTGGTCCGGCAGGTTCCGGTGGCCGATCACATCGTGAGATGGGCCATGAGCCTGCCGCGGCTGACACGCCGCATAGAAGGCGACGTCCCTCAGTTCATCAACGACTACGTCGCCTGGGGTGCAGGCCCGCGGGCCTCTCAATACCTGGTGCTGGCCGCCAAGGCCCGGGCCATCCTCCAGGGCCGCTTCCATGTCTCCATGGCGGACATCAAGGCCGTAGCGCACCCGGTTCTCCGGCATCGGATCATTACCAACTTCAACGCCGAGGCCGAGGGTGTGACCACAGACCGAATCATCGATCGGTTGATCCGCGAGGTTCCCGTCGAAGACGGCGGCGAACTGGAAGCCGCGGGGGCCGATCGCGTGCTGAACGAGTAGGCGTCGAATGGAAGTCCCCGTAACCGAGGGCTACGCCAAGTACCTGGACCCGCGTATGCTGGCCAAGATCGCCGGTCTGAGCCTGAGGGCGCGCCTGGTGGTCGAGGGCTACGTCACCGGCATGCATCGCAGCCCCTACCACGGCTTCAGCGTGGAATTCGCTGAGCACCGCCACTACACCCCTGGCGACGACGTCAAGCACATGGACTGGAAAGTCTACGGCCGCACGGACAAGCTCTACATCAAGCAGTATGAGGAAGAGACCAACCTGACGTGCATGCTGGTGGTAGACTGCAGCGAGTCCATGGGCTACAAGTCCGACCCGGACGGCCTCAGCAAGCATGAGTATGGGGCCACCGCCGCGGCGGCCATTGCTTATCTGGCTCTGCACCAACAGGACGCCGTGGGCCTGGCCACCTTCGACGACTCCGTTTCGCGTTTCATGAGGCCGTCGAACAACCTGGCCCACTGGAAGACCCTGATCCACGAGATGGAACAGAACCTCGGCCCCAGGAAGACGTCGCTGCGCTCGGTCCTCAGCGATTTGGCCGAGCGCATCCAGCGGCGCGCATTGATCGTCCTGGTCAGCGATATGTTCGACAACCCCACGCGAATCATTCAAGGCTTGCGGAAGATGCGGTATCGCAAGCACGAGGTGATCATCCTCCAGATCATGGACCCGCAGGAACTGGAGTTCTCCTTCCGCGGTCCGGTCCTGTTCGAAGGCCTCGAGCAGACAGGCAGGCTGTTCACCGACGCCGGCGGCCTCCGCAGGCGGTACCGGGAGGAGGTGGATAAGTTCCTGGCCACCGTGCGGCGGGCCTGTCGAAACATGCGCATTGACTACAGCGTGTTCGATACGTCAAAATCATTGGATGCCAGCTTGACGACATTCCTGGTGAACAGGAGTGCACATCTGAAATAGCCGGGCTTCGGGGTCCGCCCGCCGTGAAGGAGGTGCTCTATGAAGCGTCACGTCACCACATTCGTCACCGCAAGTATGTTCTGTCTGGTTCTGTCCTTCCCGGCCGATCTGGTATTGGCCGGTGACCCAACCGGCGGCCCAGCGATCCGCGGATGGTCCCACCTGTACATCCGGGCCATTGACGCGGAAAGAACCTTCCGCTTCTATCATGAGATACTGGGCATGAAGTTCGTCGGCTCCAAGACGGACGACCGCGGGGATCCCACGAATCCCAAAGTCTACTACTACTTCCAGGCCGGACAGACGCGCCTGTGCATCGGGGCCTACCCGTCCAATCCGTCCGACTACAAGCCCATGCGCATGAACAACCTGCAACTGCACTGGGAGGTAAGCGACGTCAGTGCCATGTACGAACGGGTGCGCGATTGCGGTTACAATGACTTCACCCAGTTGCGGACCAGCAAGTGGGGAGCGCGGACCTTTACGGTATATGATCCCAACGGGTTCGCCATTGCCCTGACCGAATGGACCGGAAAGTCCGATTGGCAGCAGCCCAAACTGCTGGACCCGACCGTTCCCTTCCCTCCGCGAACGGCGCGGCAGAGCGAGGAGAAGCAGCACGGTACAAATGAAGGGAGTCCATCCGATCGCACCGTCAGAACAGCCCGAACTCAACAAGACGAATCGACGCTCGGAAAGGGCGAGGAGGAATCGTTGGTGGCCCGTGCCGGTCGTGATCCTGGCGGGCCTGGCCCTGCACCTGCCCGCGGTCAACATGGGCTTCTTCAGCGACGATTACGGCCACCAGATCATTCTGCAGGGCATCAGACAACATCAGAACCTTAGACCCTGGAACCTGTACGATTTCGGCGTCTATCCCCGGCCGGAGGACGAAGCCTGGGACGCGGGGCTGTTTCCCTGGTGGACGCCACGAGACTGGAAAGGCCGCTTCTTCCGGCCGTTAACCAGTTGCACGCTCTGGTTGGATCACACCTTGTTTGGCGGCTGGTCGCCGGGCTATCACCTGACCAGCCTCGTCTGGTATGCGCTGCTCCTGCTGCTGACCTACGCCCTCTTTCGCTCGCTGGCCCTGCCGCCCCGGGCCGCGCTGCTGGGCATCGCTCTGCTCGCCGCGTCGGACGCCACGGTGTTCAACGTCGGATGGCCGGCGAACCGCAACGGCCTGCTGGCGGTCACCTTCATGGTCGCGTCGGTCCTGACGCTGACACGGCACAGAACTTGGGGCCGCTGGCCGACGCTGACCTGTGCCTTGTTGCTGGCCACTCTCGCCTGCCTGGCCAAGGAATCCGGCGTTTCCGCGTTCGCGATGATCGCGGCCTATCTGCTTTGGCAGTGGCGCGGTGGCTCGGGCGATGTCCGAAGCTGGGCTGTCGCAGGGTCTGCGCTCAGTATCGCACTTGCCGCAGGCTACGTACTCTTTCTGGTGGTTAGCGGTTTCGGCACGAACACGCTGTTCTACTCACCTCCCTGGGGCGACCCGCTGGGCTACATCACGCGCATGGGCAAGCTGCTCTCGTTCGGTATGTTCAGCATGCTGACGCCTCTCTCGACCGACCTGTTACTCGGATTGCCGTGGTCGAGGTGGCTGACCGGCGCGGTCTGCCTCGGGGTTGTCCTCGCAGTGGTCCGAATTATGTGGCCGACGCTCCGCGCGCATGCGGCAACACCCTTCCTGATCGCCTGGGTGGTCCTCGCGCTGCTGCCGCAGGGAGGTGCCCCTCCATCGGGTCGTCTGCTGCTGGGCGTCCGTGTGGGCAGCGCTGGTCTGCTGGCGATCTTCATTTACCGGGCCGTGTTCGATAAGGCCAGCGTGGAGCGACCGCAAGCCGGGCGCGCGCTCGGCATCGCGCTGTTCATTACAGCCTGCCTGCTCTCTACACTCAATGTGGCCGTCAGCAGCAGATTCGGTGCCAGGATGGCCGGGCGCCTCCGCGAAACCGTCCTGACCGCAGAGATGCCACCCGAGGGCCGGCCCTATCGTGAGATATTCATTCTTCAGCCGCCCGATCAAGTCGTGAGCCTTGGCCTTATATGGACCTGGACGATTGAGACGGGCGACCGCACGGTTCGCTTCTGGCCCATGCAGGCCGGCACGAGAGGCCTGCGGTGGACGCGAATCGACGAACGCACCTTCACACTAACGACGCTGGACCGCCCGTTCCTGACCTGTCTGATGGAGCGCGTCTTCGTGGTGT
>CP070685.1:291282-302909 GCA_020352895.1 Phycisphaerales bacterium | reverse complement strand
CTGGTGACCTATTTCCCCTTGCGCAAGGGTGTGTTCTCGCGCGTGGCCGGATACGTGCGAGCGGTCGACGGGGTCAGCTTCCGCGTTCGCCGCGGCACCACGCTGGGCCTCGTCGGCGAGAGCGGCTGCGGCAAGACCACGCTGGCACGAACTGTCCTGCGGCTGATCCCGGCGACGTCGGGGCGGGTGGTCTTCGACGGCCGGGACTTTCTAGCGCTTCGGGGCGCTGACTTGCGGGCGGCACGGCGGAGCATCCAGGTCATCTTCCAGGATCCGGTCGGCAGTCTGAATCCGCGACACAGCGTCGAGACGATCGTTGGTGAGGGTATGGCGATTCACCGGATCGCCCGGGGGCGCGAGCGGCGGGCACGGGTGGCGCGGTTGCTGGAGCGGGTGGGCCTCGGTGCCGACTGTCTGGATCGTTATCCTCATGAGTTCTCCGGCGGGCAGCGCCAGCGTATCGGCATCGCCCGCGCGCTGGCACTCGACCCGAAGCTGGTCATCTGCGACGAGCCGGTAAGCGCGCTCGATGTCTCGGTACAGGCACAGATTATCAATCTGCTGGCGGATCTGCGCGAAGGGTTGGGGCTGAGCTACCTGTTCATCGCCCACAACCTGGCGGTCATCGAGCACTTCTGCGACGACGTAGCGGTCATGTATCTGGGCCGGATCGTCGAGACGGCTCCGGCCGATCAGCTCTACGAGGACCCTCGGCACCCTTACACGCAGGCGCTGATGTCGGCCGTGCCCGAGCCCGATCCCGACGCAAGAGGCCAGCGAGTCGTGCTCGGGGGAGAGGTGCCCTCGCCTGCGGATCCACCGAGCGGGTGCGCGTTTCACCCGCGGTGTCCGTTGGCGGAGGATCGTTGCCATCGTGAGCGGCCGGAGTTGAGCGTACACGAAGGCTGCGAGCCGGCGCACCTGGCGGCCTGTCATCTCGCGGACCGGATGAAACCGGGGCGGTTGGCCGAAGTGGTGGGCGCACAGGATAGCTCAGGCGTGGCGCAAGACGCCGTGGTCAGTCGGCGAGGGGATTGACTCTCGTACGGGTCAGAGGATGCCGGGCAGCGGCCCGCTCCCTCCGCTGCCGGACGTACCGGGCGTCGCGGTGACCGCGAAGCCGACGATGCCGAGAATCATGGTCAGAAGATTACCGATCAGAATGACTATCCACATGTGGGATCACCTCGTTGGGGATGTTGTGTACTAGGACCGTACGGTATCGCTACAAACATCGGCCAAGCGGGGGGTGGTTCTGAAGCTGGCCGGAAGCGAGGCGCGGATTATCAGCCCCTGGCCGGGGGCCGTAGTTGACCGTCAGTGGGGCGCAAAGAAAAGGCCCGCCGGTCGCGGGCCGTTGCAGGCGAAAGCTCGACTGGGCGCGGTTGGATTCGAACCAACGTAGGCATACGCCAACGGGTTTACAGCCCGCTTCCTTTGGCCACTCGGACACACGCCCTGACTGCTTTCGCCGTGGCGCAACGATGCTTGTAGCGAGATTGCCCCGCGACGTCAAGCCCTCGTTGCTCTTGGCGACGGAAGCGAGCACTACTCCGGCGGTTCGACAGCCCGGGCGCGGGGTGCGACCGAAGTCAGCCTGCCGAACTCGAGCTGTTAGAAAGCAGAGTGCCTGCCGGAGGAAGGTGATACGAGTGGACTCTGGTCGGCGGCAGCCATCTCGCAGAGCCTCAATGCGGTGCGGTCAAGCCCCGAGGTCATCGGCCAGGGCGGCGAGGTTGGGGAACTGTGTGGGCGGGGTCCCTCCGGCGACGTCGGCTTCTCCGCGGCGATTGATCCACACGCAGGCACGACCGAGGCGGGTGCATGGCACGATGTCGTGGTGTAAACTCTGAGCGGTGTGCAGGATCTCTGTAGGCGAAATGCCGCTGAGCTGAACGATCCGCTCGAAATGGCCGAGGGCCGGCTTGTAGGCCCTTACGTCCTCGGCGGTCACCACCCAGTCGAATTCCACATCGAAATGCTCGGACGTGCGCGCGAACAGGTCGCGGTCGATGTTCGAGAGGACAGCCAACCTGTACTTCGCCTTCAGCCGCTTTAGGGCGCCGTTGGTATCGGGAAACGGCGCCCAGGAGGGCAGTGAATCTACCAGGGCGTGGCGGTTCTGCTCGTTGACCTCGAAGCCGAAGCGAGCTCCCAGTTGCACGACCGCTTGCTGCAACACCTCTGCGTACGGTCGCCACGGAGGCTTCTCCAACTCCATCTCGATGGGCAGGTACGCCTCGTAGATTTCGTCGGTTGTGGCCTGCGCGCCGGCCTCATCCAGAAGCGAGGAAAGCCCCGCGCGGATTCCGCTGGCCCAGTCGATTAGCGTTCCATAGCAATCGAAGGTGAGCAGCTTGTAGGGGCCCTCGAGCATATCAGCCTCCCGGCGATCAACCTATGTACGTACTTTCGCCGGGACGTATGGGCAAGATCTCGGACTTGCGTTCGGCCAGCATCTCCGCGTCGAGGGCGAACAGCGGGCTGATTTCAATGACGGCGTTGGGCCGTCCATCCGGAAGTCGCGGCACGTCGACCCCGGCCTGCTCCAGCCAACGAGCGGCGCGCAAGACCATGTCTCGCCGGGCGGTTTCGGCGGAGTCTACACCGGTCGCGTTCTTGACCGGACTGAACTCCTCGCGGCGCAGGGCCTGGCACACGATCGGGTTGCGGGCCAACGGGATGGCATCGAAGATGAACGTCTCCAGCTTCACGGCGTTGGGCTCGTCGGGCTCGATGCGTTTGCCTGTGTGCGGGTCGACGCAGGTCACCTTCTTGTCGGCCCGGTGCCAGGGCAGGGCGAAGGAGGATTCGTCGGCTGTCAGTCGCTCGACGAACGCCACATCGAGCGCGTGAATGGCAATGCTGCCGGCATCGAAGGCGCGCAAACCCTTATCGTTTCTTCGATGGGACAACTCTTCGGGCAAGTCGGAGTATTCGATGACCTGGACCTTGCCGTCCAGGCGGACGAAATTGCCGACGCGTTCCAGGTCGTCGGCCTTGGACACGGCCTTGCTGGACATCTCCGACCGGGCCCGGTCGTGCAGGCCCAAGAAGAGGGGATCGACGGGCTTAGCCAGAGGGTTGTCCACCTGGAAGTAGCTGATGACGGTTGTGCCTCGCCCCTTCATGTCCTGCAGCGCGCCCGACCGCCTCAGGGCCAGCAGCGTCCCGCCGTGTCCGTCGGGCGAGAGGACGAGATTGTGCTTGGACTCGAGCAGAATAAGGCCGTCGTGGCTGAACGCCGGTATGACGCCTTGAGTGAAGAAGATGACGTCCTCGCGGGGCAGGTCGAAGAAGCGGTGGGCTTCAAAGAACTTCTGCGTCTGGACGTCATTGCCCGGTGAGGTCATCACATACCAGGGAAGACGGGCAGCGTATCGGCGGCGCGCGGCTAGGATAGCTTCGGCGAACAACTGGAACAGGGGCTTGTGCCGGACGGGAGAGATCTCGAAACAACCCTTGGGACCGCGATAGCCCAGCCGGGTGCCCTGGCCGCCGGCCACGGTGAGGACCGCCACGCGCCCCTGACAGATCAATTCAGTGCCACGCCGGCGCGCCTCTTCATATTGCTCGGCCCGTTTCCCGTCCGCACGGGCCGGCAACGTATCCACGGGTTCGATTCGGCCGCCGATGTGCACGGAGGGATGGCCCCGAACGTGCGTCTCGACCAGCTTGGGCAGGGGCTCGAAGGCCACGCGCTCGATGTCCGCCAACAGGGAGGCTCGCTCGGTATCGCTCAGCTCGGGCCAGAAGTGCAGCAGGTGAGGTTGCCCGTAGCCGGTCAGGCGGGCCTTGATTCTCTCGTACTGCTGCGAAGGCATGTTCGTGAAGCCTGCTCCGGGCGCTCGGCTCTCAGGTCGGCCGGTGGCCAAGCCGATAGTCCATTAGAGACACCCGGTGGCGGCAGCAAAGCCGCCGTCGCCGGGGCTGGGGAGTCTACCGCATATGACTGAGGCGAACGAGTATCGCGGCATCGACTTGCCGGCCCCCCTGACACGTCGCCGCTTCCTGAGGGCGGCCGCGTCCTGCGGAGCGGCCGTTTGGACAGGAGGCAGGATGACGTTCGGGCAGGCGCGGTCACCCGGTTCGCCGGTGCTGCCGCCCCCGCCTGCGGTCTGTGAGGTCTTCATGAAAGAGGCCGTCATTCGCCGCAGGGCGCACCCGGCGCTGGTGGGCCAGATGCTGAGCCAGGCTCTGTGCCTCATCGCCGGCAGCGAGCGCGTAGGAGAGGCCTGGCGTCACTGGCTCTCTGACGATGACCTGATCCTGGCTAAGTTCAACCGGTCCGGCGCCGACTCGATCCGGACTACCGAGGTGATGTGTCGGACGGTAGTGTCCTCCCTTGGTGAGGCTGATATCGCGCCGGATCAGATCATGCTCCTCGAGGCCCCCGGGCACCTGGCCGGGGAACTGGGCACTCGGCAGCCGCCGGCCGGCTGGTCGGACAAGGAATACGACTTCGGCAGTGGCCGTGACCAGTTCCGGGCGGCGCTAGAGGAGGCCACGGCAGTCATCAATGTCCCCTTCCTCAAGACGCACAACCTGGCGGGTATGACGGGATGCCTCAAAAACCTCTCTCACGGGTTGGTCAAACACCCTGGGCGGTACCACGAGTGTGGCTGCTCACCCTATATCGGGGACATCGTCGGCTGTGAGGCCATCCGCCGTAAACTGCGGCTGAACATCGTCGATGCCCTCAGGGCCATGATTGATCATGGGCCCCAGGCGGATGAGCAGTACGTGGAGCCAGCCTATCTGCTGCTTGTGGGTACGGACCCGGTGGCCGTGGACACGTGCGGGCTGTTCTGGTTGAATCGGCTGCGTAAGGAACGCGGACTGCCCCCAGTTGGGGGTCAGCATCAGCATGTTGCCTATCTTCACGCCGCCGAGGCCACCGGTGTAGGATCAGCGAATCTGGACAGGATCAGCCGGCAGACCCACATTCTGTAGACGTGGATGGGTTCCGGCCGCAATTCTGTCCCCCGAAAGGCTGCAGTACGCAGCCCTTGGCGGAGGATGCCGCATTGACACGGCCGGCGGTTTAATCTAACATTTTGACGTGGGTTGCGATTGCGTCGCTGCACCCCGACGTGCTCATAAGCTTTGTTATAACGGGTGCCTAAATTATTCCTGCTCTCATCCATACCCTGAGTTGCTTTCCTGAATCGATACCCACAGACAAGAGGTGACTATCGGTATCTGTCGCGGCGATACCGTGTTGGCCGCGACGGTGGTTATGCAACGGCAGTATTCGCGCCGCTATTGTGTGTCCAGATGCGCAGAAGGTCGGCGTCGGCCTGTGTGCATCAGCCCCACTCCTGGCATGAACCTCCCAGGGTGGGTGTGGGAGACCACGGGAGGAAAAGTCTTGTCTTATAGGTCGCGTCGCCCGCCTCCTCAGAGAGGCCATGCACTAATGCACGATATCAAATCCGTTCTACGGGTCGACGGGACCGTCGGGACCTTCCGCGGGCAGCCCTTTCTGACAACCTCGAGGTTCGGGAGTGACCTAGTATGAGAAAGACAAAAGCGTTTACTTTGATCGAGCTGCTGGTGGTGGTCGCGATCATCGCGCTGCTGATCTCGATTCTGCTGCCCAGTCTGGCTCGAGCCCGCGAACTGTCCAAGAGGACGGTTTGCTCGGCGAACATGCGCGGCGTAGGTCAGGCGTGCAAGATCTACGCCCAGGAGAACGAGGAGTTCTGGCCCACGGTGGAGACCACCACCGGCAAGGTGACGTACATCGATGCCATCGGTTTGAACCGCTCGAGCGTGAGCGACTCATCCAGCTCGACCATGTCCACCACGCGGAATTTCTGGATGCTGATCCGCAATGGCGACATAACCGTCAAGCTGATGAAGTGCCCCAGCTCGAATGAGCTCATGGACGACACGGAGAACCTGAACACCTACTACGACTTCAAGGGTAGCGGGTTCGTCAGCTATGGCTACCAGATTCCATATCCCACGCCGGACTATTGCCGTCCCAGTGAGGACATGGACCCGCGGATGGTACTGGCGGCCGACCGCGGTCCCTGGACGATGACTGAAAGCGCCAGCGGTCAGGAGGTTGCCCAAGAGAAAGTGTACGTGGGCGACACGATGTCCAGCACGGGGATGAGGCTAAGCCAGTTCTCGCGGGAGGACATGCGGGCCCTCAATTCTCCGAACCACGGCGGTGTGGGCAACGGTGAGGGCCAGAACTGCCTCTTCCAGGACGGCCACGTGGAGTTCATGCAGACTTCCTTTACGGGCGTTGATGAAGACAACATCTTCACGAATCTGGATATCAAAGGAAAGGCCGAAATGACCCTCGGCCGTGCTCCTGCGCCCGACTCGAGGAGGCCGGGTGAGCAGTCCCTGGACACCAACAGACACTCGTCCACGGACTCGTTCTTGTATCCGTAGTTGCTTCAGGTGAGATTCACACAGTAGCGGCAATCTCGCGGCGGGTCGCAGGGGTCTGCGGCCCGCCGCCTTCTTGAAAGGCGTGCCGGGAGACAACTGGGAAGTATGGTCTCCGGACGGGCGCAAAAAAAGAGGATCCGAGCTCGCCGTTACTCGGACCCTCCAAGCCAGGCTGCCCCGCCGAGCGGCGGGATGACTCACAGCCTTGGGAGCTATATCGTCCGCGTCGCGGGGGGCCTTTAGGAAGTACCCCCGGCCGGGCCGCGGCGTGGACGGTCCGAGAAACAATCTAAGGGCGGTTGCTACACATTGTCAGGGCGCAGCAGGCGTGGGAGGTCGGCCGGTTTGGGCCGGGTGGTCTTGACCCGGCTGCTGGTAAGGGCGAGAATGCCCGGTTCGAATAGGGTCGAGCATTGGTGGAGAACAACACGTGTACGCGATCATCGAAGATGGGGGCAGGCAATACAGAGTGTCCGAGGGTGACACGATTGAAGTGGACCGGCGCGATTTGACCGAGGGGCAGGAGGAGCTGGAATTCGATCGCGTGCTCATGGTCGGGAACGGGGAGCATTCTGTGGTCGGTCAACCTGTGGTTGCGGAGGCCAAGGTCACGGCCCGGATCGAGGGCGAGCATAAGGGGGAGAAGCTCGTCGTTCAGCATTTCAGACGGCGCAAGAATTCGCGGACCAGAACCGGTCACCGGCAGAAGTATCTTCGCGTCAGGATCGAGAAGATCGTTAGCTGACACCTGCGGCGAGTGACCGTCAGGATTGGTGCATGCTCATTGGTGCGCGCTGGCACGACCCGAGACCTGGCGATGCAACGGGCTGTCTTGCGGCCTCGTGTTGGTGGGGGTCAGGCTTCGTGCCGCGCGATGATATCGTAGATTTCCTGAGCGCTGTTGGCCCGAGCGAGAGCGGTTCGGAATTTCTCCATGAGCATGAGCCGGCTGACCCGAGCCAGAGCCTGAATGTGGGGTCCGGTTTGATCCGGGGGGCTGACCAGCAGCACGACGAAATTGACCGGCTGGCCGTCTTTGCTTTCGAAGTCGAGCGGCTGACTCGGGACGCCGATGGCCATGACTAGGTTGTCGCAAGCCGGCGACTTGCCGTGAGGCACGGCCAGTCCGTTGCCGATGCCGGTGGATCGGGTGCGCTCCCGCTCCAGCACGCAGTTGCGGACTTCTTCGCTGTCGCGGAGCAAGCCCTGCTGGCCGAGCAGATCGACCAGTTCACCGATCACCGCGATCTTTTCCGTGGACTCCAGGGGTGTCTTGATGCATGCCGGACTGAGAATGTCGGTAAGCTTCATGGCTGACTCAGGCTCGGGCGAACAGAAACATTCACCGTACCGCAGCCCTTTCAGTCGCACAAGGGCCGGAAGGGAGCACGGGGCTCCCTTGTGTGCTGCCCTCGCCTAGGGTGCGGCCGAGTGGGGTGGCCGGCGGCGCGGCGGACGACGTTGCAACCGGCTGGCGGGCGCGCTAATCTAGATGAGTCGACTGCTGCCTTGGTGGCGGGCGGCCCATGGTGATAGTAGCTCAGTCGGCTAGAGCACTAGGTTGTGGTCCTAGGGGTCGCGGGTTCGAATCCCGTCTATCACCCTTCATTCCCCGGCTCTCGCAGACGCCAGCTCCGGCGCTCCCACAGTGCGGCCCTGGCGCATGTCGGCATCGCAGCGCTCGGCGACGGCCTGTTGCAGATTTTGGTGCTTCAGCTTCGTGGACAGTTCCTCCCTGAGCAGCCCCACCGTCTGTCCGGAATGGCGGGCAAACGACTCTTATACCGCTTGGTTCGGTTTCCTGGGGCAGGCCAACTGTGGACCCTCTCGCGGTACGGAAAGGCCCTGCCATACTTGTGTGGCCCTGAGACTAACGACCTGCAAACCAGGACGAACTGGCTGATCTGGGACCGGTTCTTGTGGATGGACGAGCAGCCCGGCACGTCCTCCGCGCCTCGCTGTCGAGGAGGGGATGATAGCAGGCCCGCGAGATTCCGGTGCCGAGCGAGTGCCGGATCAAGCCGAAGAGGAGGGCGTTCGGCCTCCAACCGGGGCACCGTGATTGCGACGGGCATTTGGCTTCGACCAACTCCACTATTATCGGACGTCCACGCGCGATCCTGGCTGCGTGTGTCGTGGGCGTAGACAAAGCAACGCACCCTAATCCTCTGCTTGGGCCTGCTTGTCAGGGTCCCCAGGCTTACGCAGGGGGTTGAGGCCCGGGTGGTAAGGATATGAGACAGGTTGGTCTTCTCCCCAGCGTTCCTCGGGCCGCCGGGGACCTGCCCGTGCAGTAAGTCCCCCGAACGTGCCTCAGAGTACTGGTAAGGCAGTTCTGTGGGCCGACTTTGTGTGACTTAGCGGGTGGTTCACGAATAATTGGAGAAAGACCGATAAGCGAGGGTCTGGGGGCCTAGGTATTGGGGTGCGCGCCGTGCGGCGCCCTGCGCTAGGCGGCGTATAAGAGGATGGACTTGCGGTTCGGCGGCGGGGGCGCTTTGCGCCGCTGTCGAAATGCCCGTAACCATATATATAAAATGAAGATACGGGGTTTTTGCGGTGCCGACATATGCGTATAAAGCCCGGACTCTGGACGGGAGCATGGTCTCCGGTGTGATCACCGCCGAGAATCAGCCGTCGGCCCTCCGCCAGTTGGACGATCGGGCCCTGTTTCCGCTCGACCTCAGGGAAGGGGGGCAGGCTCAGCGGGGCTCTCTGGGCGTGCGTCGTCGCGTCGGGGCGCGGCATCTGGCAACGTTCTACGGGCAGTTTGCAGATTTGCTGCGGGCCGGAGTCCCGGTGCTGCGCGGCCTGGATCTGCTGGCCAAGCAGACCACAAGCCCGCTGCTGTCCGAGGTGCTGCGCGAGGTCCGCGAGGACGTATCGGGAGGCGATTCACTGGCCGACAGCATGGCCAAGCACCCACAGATTTTCACCGACCTTCAGGTGGCTATGGTTCGGGCCGGGGAGCGCGGCGGGTTCCTGGAGGACGTGCTCACGCGGATTGCCCATTTCACCGAGCGTCAGAGCGAGCTGCGAAGCAAGCTGATCGGGTCGATGATCTACCCCTGCATCCTGCTGACGGCCGGCACGGCGGTGGTGTTCTTCGTGATGAGTTTTGTCGTGCCGAAGATCCGGCCATTCCTGACCGGCGGTGGGCGCGAACTCCCGGCCCTGACCAAGGTGGTGTTCGGCTTCTGCGACGTGGTGACTAACTACGGGTTGTTCGTGTTTGTCGGTGTCGTGTTGCTGCTGCTGGCATTACGCCCGTACCTGCGTTCCCCGGCGGGCCGGCGGCTGGTGGATCGTGTCAAGCTGAAGATTCCAGTCGTGGGCAACATCGTCACCCTGGTCTCGGTGTGTCAGTTCTGCCGCATTCTGGGCACGCTGCTGAACAGTGGCGTACCCATGCTTTCAGCATTGACGGTGAGCAAGGAGTCGGCCGGCAACGTCATTATCAGTGACGCGATCGGGGAGGCCTCAGAGAACGTCAACCGCGGAGAGACGCTTTCGGAGCCGCTGGGCCAGAGCGGGCTGTTCCCCTCTGACATCGTTGATATGTTGGCCATCGCGGAGGAGAGCAACAATCTCGAGAATGTCCTGATTCAGATCGCGGATTCCAACGAGGTCAGGACCGCTCGCAGTATTGACATTGCGGTTCGCATCCTCGAACCGTTGCTGTTAATGGCTATGGCGGGCATGGTGTTGTTGATTGCGTTGGCCCTGCTGGTGCCCATCCTGACGATAAGCAAAGGCGCCGGTCTGTGATGGTTGGCAGCCGTGCCGGGCTGGCGAATATCGGACAGAGAGGCAAGTTAAGGAGAAACGGCCATGAGACGGAGGAAACGTGTAGGCTTCACACTGATCGAGGTGCTGTTGGTCATCGCCATTCTGGGCGTACTGGCGGCGTTTGTGGTGCCCTCTTTCATGGGTGCAGGAGAGCAGGCCAAGATCGACGCTGCCCAGATTCAGGTCAGTCGCAGCGGGCCGATCGCCTCGTCCCTGGATATGTACCGGCTGGCCGTGGGCGATTATCCCTCCACCGAGGACGGTCTGCGGGCCCTGTGGGAGCGGCCCGACTCACTGGACGAGGACGTCAAGTGGAACGGGCCGTACATCGCGGACGTCAAGAGCCTGATCGATCCCTGGGGCAAGAACGAGTACCAGTACCGCTACCCCGGGGAGTTCAACACGAATGGCTATGACCTGTGGGCCATGGGGCCGGACAAGGAGGACGGCACGGACGACGACGTGGTCAACTGGACCAAGGAGTAGCCCTGATCCGGCCGCGGGGGTCGGCGGTTCGCGTGCGCATGTATGGCGACCATGACAAGACGGGCGGACGGGGTTTTACCGTCCTGGAGCTCGTGCTGGTAATGGCCCTGATCAGCATGCTGGTGGGGTACGTGTTGCCTTCGTTCTGGGGCACGTTTCAGGCAGAGGCATTGCCCACTTCGGCGCGGGACCTGCGGGCTCTGCTGTATCAGGTGCGGGCCAGCGCCATGATGGAAGGGCTGCGCTATCGGGTACGCTTCCCAACCGAGGATGAAGTGGAGGATGACCTGGAGAGATTGTTTCAGCCACTGGTGGAGCGCGAGGCCCTCCCGATCGAGGAGGCCGGCGTGTTCACCGAGGTGCAGGCGGCCTGGGCCCGCGAGCCCGTCCTGCGGCGAAACGTGCGCTGCGTGAAGTTCGTGCTGGGTATGCCGCCCGTGCCCAAGGAATTCGACGAGCTGACCGAAGCGCAGGCGGAAACGGAAACACAGGAGGATTTCGATACGGGTGAGGAATTGGACATCGAGGAGTTGTCGGCGTTCAAGCTGTACGTCGAGCCGGATGGGTCGAGCGACTGGGCCACGTTTACGCTGGCCTGGCTGCGGACGCCCGAGGAGGAAGAGAACCCGGAGCTGGCCCCGACGCTGAACGTGCTGCTGGACGGCCGGACCGGGCAGATCTGGATTCAGCAGCCTTTGACTGACGAGGAGATTGAGCTGCTCCTACGGGAGAACGGGTCGCACATCCTGCATACCGACCGCATCAACGCGCCGCCGATCACCGAGGAAAACATTCTGCGGCTCAAGGATCTGCTATGAGTGCCGTGCACATGACAACGCGGAGTCAGGGCAGGCGTCGCTGCGGGCGGCACGGATCGATGTTGTTCGAAGTGCTGCTGGCCCTGTCGATTCTCACGCTGGGCATGGCCACGGTGGGCATCC
>CP070685.1:279520-291182 GCA_020352895.1 Phycisphaerales bacterium | reverse complement strand
GTGCTGGCGAGCCGCACTGTTCGGTCTGTCGCAGACCAATCCGCAGACACTCGACGGCCCAAATGGTGGACGCCGTGCTGAGCCTCCCGCCCGAGACGCGATTCATGGTGCTCGCGCCGCTCGCCCGGGGACGGCGCGAAGACCACGCGGAACTGGTCCGCTGCGCGCAGAAGGCCGGGTTCGTGCGGCTCCGGATCGATGGGGAAGTGTTTGACATTCGTGAGCTGCCTGAACTGAGCCGGAGTCGCACCCACACGGTCGAGGCCGTGGTCGAGCGTCAGTTGACCGTCAGGCCGGAGACGCGCACCCGGCTGGCCGACAGCATAGCCTTTGCCCTGGCGACCTCGAACGGAACGGTCATCATCAGCGAGCTGAACGGCGAGTCCAAGACGACCGATCACCTGTTCAGCTCTCAATACATCTGTCCCCGCCATCCACAGGCGGCCCTGCCAGAGCTCGAGCCCAAACTCTTCAGCTTTAACTCGCCTCAGGGAGCGTGCCCATCGTGCCACGGCCTGGGCACGGTGCTCGAATTCGACGCCGACCTCGTGGTTTATGACGACTCGCTGTCACTGGCCCAGGGGGCCATCGACCCCTGGCGCCACGGCGGCAAGCGGATGAACGCGTTCTATCACCGGCTGATGAAGGACTTCTGCGCCGGCTTCGGCATTTCGCCGGAAGTGCCCCTGCGCAATCTTTCCCAGGACCTGTGCCAAATCCTGATGCATGGAACGCGGCGGAAGGACGAGCGCAAATACGGCAAACGGTTCGAGGGCGTACTGCCGAACCTCAAGCGTCGGTGGGAGACCACCGAGAGCGAAGCCGTCAAGCAGCGTTTACACTCGTACCTTAACGAATCCCCCTGCCGGCAGTGCGGAGGCGCCCGCCTGGTCAAGGAAGCCCTGGCCGTGACCATCGGCGGCAAGAACATCGACAGCTTGACCAGCATGAGCATAGCGCAAGCCCACGAATTTCTGTCCGGGCTTGCTTTGATGGGCGAGCGAAAGGCCATCGCCGAACCTGTGCTCCGCGAGGTCTGTCACCGCCTGGCGTTTATGAATAGTGTCGGCATCGGGTACCTGACGCTGAACCGGACCAGCGGCACGCTGTCCGGCGGCGAGAGTCAGCGCATCCGTCTGGCTACTCAAGTGGGTAGCGGCCTGGTGGGCGTATGTTACGTCCTGGATGAGCCGACCATCGGGCTGCACCAGCGGGACTCCCAGAAGCTGATCAAGACCTTGCGCCACCTGACGGAACTGGGCAATACCGTGGTGGTGGTGGAGCACGACGAAGACACCATCCGCGCGGCCGACCATGTGATTGACATGGGGCCGGGTGCCGGCGCTCACGGCGGAGAGATCGTGGCTCAGGGAACGCTCAAGGAGGTGACGGCCAACAGAAGGTCGGTCACCGGGCGGTATCTCAGCGGCAAGGCCCGAATCCCCCTGCCCTCCGAGCGCCGGAGTCCGGAGCCGGATGCCTACATTGAACTGCTCGGGGCACGGCACAACAACCTGCAGAACATCAACGTACGCTTCCCCTTAGGATGCTTCGTGTGTGTCACCGGAGTGTCGGGCAGCGGCAAAAGCAGCCTGGTGGACCAGACGCTGCTGCCGGCCCTGAAACGACGGCTGTACAACTCGCGGGAAAAGCCCGGCGATCACGACCGCCTTGTAGGAGCTGCACACGTGGACAAAGTTGTGCAGATCGACCAGACTCCGATTGGGCGGACGCCGCGCAGCAACCCGGCTACATACACGAGCGTGTTTGACCTGATCCGGCAGGTATACGCCAAGACGCGCGAGGCCAAGCTGCGCGGCTATAACGCCGGCCGCTTCAGCTTCAACGTCAAGGGTGGGCGCTGCGAGGAGTGTCAGGGCCAGGGTACCAAGCGGATTGAGATGCACTTCCTACCCGACGTCTACGTGACTTGTGACTCCTGCCACGGTTCGCGATACAACCGGGAGACGTTGGAGGTCAAGTATCGCGGCCGGAGCATTGCCGATGTGCTGAACCTGCGCGTGGAAGAGGCCATCGAGTTCTTCGACAGCTTCTCCAAGATCAAGCAGTTGTTGAGAGCCCTGAGTGATGTGGGACTCGGCTACATCGCACTAGGACAGTCTTCGACTACTTTGTCCGGAGGCGAAGCTCAGCGGATCAAGCTGGCGGCCGAGCTGGGCAAGCCCTCCACGGGTCACACGCTCTATGTGCTCGACGAGCCGACCACCGGGCTGCACATCGCCGACATCCACAACCTGCTGAACGTGCTCAACCGCCTCGTGAGTTACCGCAACACGGTCCTGGTCATCGAGCACAATCTTGAGGTCATCAAGATGGCCGACTGGATCATTGACCTGGGTCCGGAAGGAGGCGACGCCGGCGGGCGGATCGTGGTCCAGGGAACTCCCGAGCAGGTCGCTGCCCACGAGCACAGCCACACGGGCCGGTTCCTGGCATCCCGAATGAAGCTCTGAGTGTCGAGCGCGGGCTGGACGTTCCCGTGTTTGTCAACGGAACGGCGGGCAATAGAATCATCGGACGAGAACCGACAAGCCGAGATAAGGGGTAACGATGAGCATCATGCCACGCCGATCACGACCGGGTCTATGCACATGGATGTTGCTCGCCGGGGTAGCCTTGCTGGCCGGATGCGGGCTGGCCGCGACCGACGGCTTCGCCTGGTTGCGCCCGACTGACAACTTCCACGTGATCAAGGATGGGCAGGCCTATCGGTCCGCCCAGCTCGATGGGGAGTCCTTCAAGCTCGTCTTTGACATCCACGGGATCAGGACGGTTATTAACCTGCGGGGCGAGAATCCGGACGAACTGTGGTATCAGCAGGAGGTGGCGGCCACGCTGGAGAAAGGTGTCACGCTGGTCAATATCCCCATGAGCGCCAAGTCACTGCCTTCCCGAGATACCTTGTTGGCCATCTACGACACAATTACCACCGCCGAGCATCCCATCCTGATTCATTGCCAGGCGGGCGCGGATCGGACCGGTGCCGTCTCAGCCATCTGGCGGATGGTCGTTGCGGGCGAGCCGCGGGAAGCGGCCCGGGCGGAGCTCTCTCTGTGGTACGGCCACTTCGAGTCAGAAACGCCCATGATGGATGAGCTGGTGCGCATCTTCGAGCCGGATCGGGACTGGATTCTCAACGAGTATCCAGGTCCCTAGGCAATCGACCTCCCATTCCCCCCGGGCTCCTTCTCCGGCGTCGCCCGCCTTGCCTGGCGCGTCACAGACGGCTTTACGAACGCGCCGCATGGCGGTGATAATGGGGCTGCCACTTGGGCGAAACGTGGACGTTGTTGGAGAGACGCCGGCGTGTCGGACCTGTTTGCCGAGCAGCGCGAGAACGCCCTGCGGAGCGCAGAGCCTCTGGCGGTTCGGATGCGCCCCGCGACGTTAGAGGAGTTCGTCGGGCAGGAACACTTCCTCGGCCCCGGAAGACTTCTGCGTCGCATGCTGGAGGCCGATCGCATCACCAGCGCGATCTTCTACGGTCCTCCAGGCACCGGCAAGACCACGCTGGCTCACATCATCGCCAACCAGACGCAGGCCAGCTTCGAACAGCTTCATGCGTCAGCGGCTGGCGTGAAAGAAGTCCGGGAGATTCTCGCGGCGGCGTGCGATCGGCTGGCGGCCGCCCGCCAGCGGACCGTACTATTCATTGATGAACTCCACCGGTTCAACCGCGCCCAGCAGGACGTGCTGCTGGACGAAGTGGAGCGGGGCGTGGTCATTCTCATCGGCGCCACTACCGAGAATCCATTCTTCGTCATCAACGCGCCGTTGGTATCGCGAAGCCAGGTCTTCCAGTTCGAGCCGCTGTCAGCAGAACAGGTCCTCACGCTGTTGCGTCGGGCGTTGGCCGACACGGAGCGCGGCTTCGGCCGGTTGACGGTGGACATGGCCCCGGAGGCCCTCGAGCTGTTGGCGCTCCAAAGCGACGGTGATGCACGGCGGGCCCTGACGGCCCTCGAGGTGGCGGTATTGTCGCAGCGGGCTGGACTTGATGAGGACGTGCCCATTCGGATCGACGCGGCGGTCGCGGCCGAATCGATTCAGAGGAAGGCCCTTGTCTATGACGGGCGAGGTGACGAGCACTATGACCTGGCCAGCGCGCTGATCAAGTCGATGCGCGGAGGCGATCCGGATGCCACGGTGTACTGGCTGGCTCGCATGCTGGAGGCCGGTGAAGACCCCCGGTTCATCGCCAGGCGCGTGGCCATCTGTGCCGCCGAGGACGTGGGCAACGCCGATCCGCAGGCCCTGGTCCTCGCCAACGCGGCCTTGCAGGTGACCCTCTTTGTGGGCATGCCCGAGTGTCAGTTGCCCCTCGCTCAGGCCGCCATCTACATCGCCTGTGCGCCGAAATCCAACGCGTCGGCCACCGCCATCTGGCAGGCTTGCGAAGACGTCCGGAACAACCGGACTCGCCCCGTCCCAAAGCACCTGCGGGACTCGCATTACGCCGGCAGCCAGCGCCTTGGCCACGGCGACGGATATGAGTATCCGCACGACGCGGAGGGCGGTGTCGTGCCCGGCCAGTACATGGGCGTGGACAAGACATACTACCGTCCCACGAACCGCGGGACCGAGGCCGCCATGGGCCGCTATCTTGAGGAGTTCAAGAGGCTCTGTGCTCACCCTGGCGAAGGCGACGAGCCGGGAGCCCTGTAGGCTTCGGCGGAGAGGCCTGCACGTGGTAACACCCGGTCCACCCGCTCTGATTCCCGCTTGCATTTGGCTGGAGGAGGGTTATCCTTTCACTAGCGCGGTCATCCGTTGGAGTTCCCGGTCCAAGGAAGGGCTCTCTGAATCTTACGGGTTACGACACAGTCAGCCTGGGATCGTCATTATGGCTAGACGCCGACGCAGCCGTTCGCGCAGACTGCTTCTCGTTCTGATGGTTGTAGTCGTGGCGGGACTCGCATGGTCCTATCGGCAGGCGACCTGGCCGTTCGGACCGCGTGGGCTTACGTCGCCCGCATCACAGCCCCTCGCGGAGTCCGATGGGCAGGACCAGAGCCGTGAGCCAGGGCCCCTCGCTCGCCTGACCGCCGAAGTCACCAACGAATCAGCGGACGGGCGCGGGCCGACGAGCGCCTCCAAGGGCCTTGATTCAGGGCCATCTCAGTTGCCGGCCGCGGCGTCCGGTTTGGAGGCTGTCCAACGTCAAGTGGAAGAAGGGCTGCAGGCGCGAAGCCGGGGCGATTTGCTGACCGCTCGCCGACTGCTGTCGCGTGCCGTGGGCGTCGGCTTGCCCGAAGCCGAGGAGTCCGCGGTTCGTGCGGTTCTCGTGGACATCGCCCGGCAGACGATCCTCAGTCCTACGCGCTTCGGGAGCGATCCCCTCACTGACATCCACGTGGTTCAGGCCGGCGAAGTGCTGGCCCGAATCGCCAAGTCCTACAGCGTAACCGCGGACTTGTTGGCCCTGATCAACGGCATACCCGATAAGAATCGCATAGGCCTCGGTCAACGCCTCAAGGTCGTCCATGGTCCATTCCATGCGGTGATCTTCAAACAGACGCACCAGTGCCGGGTCTTCCTGGGCGATGTCCTTGTGGTGGAATTCCCCGTCGGGCTGGGCGAGTACGGCAGCACGCCCACCGGAGAATGGCTGACAAGCGACAAACTGACCAATCCCACGTACTATCCTCCTGCATCGCGGGGTGGTGACATCATCGCCGCCGATGATCCCAAGAATCCGCTGGGCGAATACTGGATCGGCTTGAAGGGGGTTTCGGGTGAAGCGCTCGGCCAGGTGGGCTATGGCATTCACGGCACTATCGAACCTGAGACAGTTGGCAAGGATGTGTCCATGGGCTGCGTGCGCCTGCTGGCCGAGGATATTGCCTTGCTGTACACGTTGATGACTCCGGGTGAGAGCAGGGTCATCATCGAATAGATCCACTCCATGGATACCTCCCGTGTTCCGCATTCCCCTGCGTCGGACTTCTCGTGATACCGCGCCATGGACGCTGCTGGTGCTGGCCGCCGGCATATCCACGACGCTCTACCCATTCGTGATCGGCTGCGCCGGTCCGACCGAGCCCACACCTCTAGCCGCGACCCCACAGGAACGCTGGCGCCAGGACCTGCACTTTCTTGCCGCCAACCTCAAGAAGCTCCACAAGGAGCCGTTTCACCGGTGCAAGCCAGGCGATTTCGACCAGGTCGTCGAGTCACTCGACCGCTCCATCGACTCTCTGGAAGAGCACCAGATCATCGTGGGCCTGATGCGCCTGACCAACATGATCGGCGACGCCCACACGCGCCTCCTGTGGCGGGAGCACGTCGGATTCGGCCGCTATCCCCTCGAACTCCGCTGGTTCGCCGACGGGCTCTACGTCATTGGCGCTGCAAGGGAGTACGAACGCGCCCTGGGCTGCCGGCTTGAGGGCATCAACGGCCACAAGCTGCGCCTGGCCTGCACCGTCCTGAGCGCTGTGGTGCCGGCGGAGAACGAGCAGGGCTTTCGGGAGGCGGCGCCGGACTTCATGGTCGTACCCGAGATCCTGCACGCCCTGGGCCTGTCGCCGAGCCGCGATCAGGCCCGATTCGCCCTCGAGGACCCTGACGGGCAACCGCTCGTTCTTGACCTTCGGTCTCAGCGGCGGGGCGCGACCGCGAATTGGGCGCGACTTCCCGGGCCGCTGTACTTGCGAGAGGCCAGGCGGTTCTACCGGTTCGAGTACCTGCCAGACTCAAAGACTCTCTATTGTCAATACAACATATGCGCCAATCAGAAAGACGAGCCCTTGGCGCAGTTCGTCGAGCGCATGTTCCGCTTCGTTGACGAGCATCCGGTCGATCGCTTTGTTCTGGACTTACGCAACAACGGTGGGGGGGACTCTTCCGTGGCCGCTCCGCTGATCGCTCGGCTTAAGTCACACGACACCTTGAACCGGCGAGGCCGGTTTTTTGTGATCGTCGGTCGCGGGACCTTCTCCTCGGCCGCCATGAACGCGGTCGAGCTGCGGCAGCGGACCGAGGCCATCCTTGTCGGCGAGCCCACCGCCCAGAAGCCCAACCACTTCGGCGAGGTCCGTAGCTTCAGGCTTCCCCACTCCGGACTGACGGTCGAATACTCGACCAAGTACTTTCAATTGGTAGACGGCGACGCCCCTTCGATTATGCCCGACGTCTGCGTAGCGATGACCTTTGCCCAATACCTGGCTGGGCGCGATCCGGCGCTGGATGCGATTCTTGAAATGGCGATCGAGTGAACCGGGGGCGACCCGAGACGGCCGGTGTGCCGGGCACGGCTTAGCCAAACCCGGCGGCGGGTACCAGGCCGCTTAGGTAGGTGGTCAGGTCCACAAACATCGCGTTGATCGTGGCCCCCAACGCCTTGACGGCAACCAGCGCGACGCAGGCGATCAAGGCGAGCATCACGCCGTACTCGACGCCGGTCGGCCCGGATTCATCGCGGACGAAAGTGCGTAGATGTCGGGGTAGATCCATGTCAGGTCTCCCCTTGTCTGAGTTCCCCTAACCGAGCTACGTCTCTGAAACTTACGATTCGCTTGGCGTGTTGGCAAACGCGTCGGTCGGTCGGCTCGCCCTCCGCCGAGTATTCTCATGTATCGGTCGTCGGAGGGACGATCATCTCGATCGTAGGGGCTTTCAATGCTGGGATCGCTGGCGCCCCGCGGGCCGTACCGCATATCATGAGTTCGTGTATCGGACGCTGCGAAGGTGCGCGCGAGTTCTCAGCCCCCACCAGAACACCAGCAGCAATGTCACGAGGCCGTAGCCGGTCAGGATCAGTTCCCGGACCGTCAGGCCGAGAAACTCCGGCTGTCTGCCGGATAGGGGAGGGATGAAGATGTCCGGCAGGGCAAAGACGGACCAGAAAAACACCATCACCAGCGCCACAAAGGGCCAGAACAGGGCTGTGCAGTACATGGCCGTGGTTGCCGCCACGCGGGCATCGCGCCTCCTGTCTTGCCACCACCCCGCGATGAACGTCAACACCCAGGCGCCGCTTACGAACGCCAGCAGTTCGCTGCCGAAGACCGCTCCCATGACCATGACAGCCAGAACGAACTCGCCCCAATCGTCGGCCAGCGCTTCGTAGACTGTCAGCAGCACCGGCATGGTCAGATGCATCGGGACCAGCATCAGCATCAGTGTTGCGACGGCGAACCGGCGGGCTTCTGTCCGTTCCAGTCGCGGGCGGCGCGTGTGCAAAGGCTGTCGAACCAGGAGCCCCAGAGTCAGTTGGACGAATCCGACTACCGCGGACTGGCCGTTCACCGGCCGTGCCGCCCCGCCACCATCGCCATATCGCAGCGATTCGGCCGCCGGCTTGGCGCACTCCGGGCAAATACCGCTAGGCTGGAGGAAGGCCAGCCGGTAGCCGCACCCCTCGCAAACCGGGTCACGCGGCTCCCATCCGGGCCCCGCAGCCGGGCCGGCATAGTCCAACAGTCCCCGAAAGAGCACCACGATGACCCACCAGGCACACAAGTACGTGGTTGCCGTGAAGATGGGCACGGCGATAGGGCCGTCGCCGAAGCGAAACACGTAGGCGAAGGGAAGGCCGTGCGCATACTCCGTCGCCAGAGCGGCGGCGTTGAGCGCGATGAGCACGGGCAAGGCCAGCGAACTGCACCACCATGTCCATTTGAGGCAGCGGAAGAAAGACCGCCGCGTGTGCTCGCCAGCCGCGGCCCAGGGCACCAGGGCCACTGCCACACCGATCACCATCGCTTCGATGCTGATCACAGTCAGCAACGCAAGGGCAGCATTCTGGGCCTCGGACAGGAATCGCGGGATTGCCGTCGTGATGAGGAACAGGTCGCCAGTCAGCAGGCGCACGACGCCATCCATAAGTCCTCGCGGCTCCTCCGTGGTGTTAAAAGCCAGAAGGGGCAGGAGAATGGCTGTGCTCGCCACGCCGATGACGTGCGCCGCTACAGCCGGTCTCCATGATCCGGCCGCAAGGTGAGGTCCGAATGTGCGAGGCGCCAGCCACGTGCCCGCCAAGCCTATCCAAATGCCGATCCGCCGGGGCGTGAGCCGCGCTGGGGGGCAGGGCGACAGCGCCGTTATGATCCTTTCTGCGGTCCCGTTCTGCTGCGATCGCGATGAGACTTGGCTCTGTTGGCTCTTTTCGTCAACCGCGGCGCCGTTCATGCGATTCGTGCCCGGAAGTTCGACCGCCGGTGCGTTCGCGTCGATGGCGGGGCCTCTCCTTCGGGTAGCCTAATGCTCACGTTCGTCCCGCATCGGCCGCCTTCAGTTCTGGAATAGCTCAGCGATCTTAGCCGCGATGTCATCGGCCCGCATCAGCGTCTCGCCCACGAGCAATCCCCGCACACCCGCTCGCGCTAGCTTCTCGACATCCTGCCTCGTCGTGATGCCACTCTCCGACACGACTGGCACATCGTCGTCCAGCATGCCCATGAGTCGGATCGTCGTGCCGACGTCCACAACCTCCGTTCTGAGGTTGCGGTTGTTGATGCCCAGCAGCGAGTACCCCTTCAGCGGAAACCCCACCAGCGACCGGAAACGCATCAGCGCATCGGCCTCATGTACTTCGATGAGGGCCGTCAGGTTCAGCTCATTGGCCAGAATCAGCATGTCCATCAGCCGCGACGGCTCCAGAATCTCAGCGATCAGCAGAATGGCGTCGGCCCCAGCCGCCCGAGACTCGTACACCTGGTACTCGTCTATCAAAAAGTCCTTCCGCAGCACGGGCAGCGGCATGGCCGTTTTGACCTGTTCAATGTGCTCCAGTGACCCGGAGAAGTACGTCTCGTCCGTAACCACGCTCACCGCGGAGGCCCCGCACTCGTGATACGTTTGTGCGATCGCGACCGGATCGAAGTTTGCCCGAAGCAGACCCGCCGAGGGAGAGGCCTTCTTGATCTCGGCGATCAGATGCACCTGCCACCTCGGCAGCCCCATCAGGGCGGCGTAGAGATTCCTCGGCCGCGGAAGGTCCGCAATACGGGCCTGTAGATCGGCCACGCTTTGCCGTCTCCTGCGCTGCTCGACCTCGGCCTTCTTGGACTCGACAATCTGCGACAATATATTGCCCATGACTGCTCCGCGGACGTCGTTTGAGGGCAGTCGGCCTGCGCGTCTCGACGCGGCCAGTCTAGGTGCAGGAGACGCCGTGATCAACGCGTCTCCGCAAGGTTGGACATCATGAGCCTTAGGCAGGTGGACACAGCGCTTTACGTAGTCGGGACCGTGGTCTGCCTGGCGGCCCTGGCCACGCTGTGGGTGCGCGGTCGCGATCCGCTGCGCGGTGCGTTCATCCGCCTGCACAGGCTCGACTGGGCCGCCGTCGTATTTGTGATTCTCGCGTACGTGGCCGCCGCGTCCATCGCGGGCGGTGTGGCTGGCGGACTGCTGGAGGAGGAAGCCGATGAAGGCCTGGCCGAAGATATCATTCTGGCCTGCATCAACGCGGCCTCCTTCGGCGCGGCGGGCGCCGCATGTCTGTGGCTGGCTTGGCGTCGCTTCCGTGCGCGTTGGCGCGGCTTCGGCCTGACTCTGCGCCGCTTCGGCCCCGACTTGGCATGGGCGGTGTTGACGACCCTGGCCCTTTGGCCTGTCGCGGCCGGGCTCTTGTGGCTTTCCGAGCGGGCCGTGCGCTACTGGCCGGGCGAGGAGTATCTCCAGGATCACCGGGTCATCGGTTCGTTGGAGAATCCCGCCTTGCCCGATTGGGCCGCCGTCCTGCTCATCATCACGGCCGTGGCCGTCGCCCCTGCGGCCGAAGAATTCTTCTTCCGCGGCGTCCTGCAAACCAAGCTCAAATCGACGCTGAAGAGCCGTTGGGCGGCTTTGGCTCTCGCCGGCGTCTGCTTCGGGCTGGTGCACAGCGGCCAGGTGGCTGCCATCGTTCCCCTGATGTTCATGGGGATGGTCCTCGGCTTCGTCTACGAGGCCACCGGATCACTCATTGCCCCCTTGCTTATCCACTCGCTGTTCAACGCCAAGTCCCTGATCTGGTACTACCTGAGCAACGCGACCTGACGGCGCGTGGTGCGGGCCGGTAGGGGGGCGAGAGCCGGCGCTCCGTTGTCACTACGCTGTGGGCAGAAGCCGATTGATGATGTGACAGAACTCGTCGGGCTCTTCCAACATCATGAGGTGTCCGACGTTCCGCTGTTTCGTATAGGACTCCGCGCCCGCGCGTACGAACTCGGGAACATCCCAGGCCCCCGCCGACTTCTCCCCGGCGATCAGATGCAACGGCCGGCCACGATTCACCACGCGCTGCACGGCCTCCAGGTACTCCGGTGGTTGCGTCTCGGCCACGAGCGCCTCGGACATGGCGTATACCGTCTTTGGAGGCTGGTTCCTGAGCACGTGGCCCATCCATCGAATTCGCTGTGGCGTCGGGTCGATGCCCCATCGCCGCAACGTGGCCGAAATGTCGGTCAGCATCGCGCCGTACTCCTCCGCCCACTCCGCCGGATTCTTGCGGATGATCCGGCTCGACCAGAACGCGTCCTTCAGCGTTAAGTTGCCCTCGACGTTGATGATCCCCGCGACCAGCTCCGGCCGCTCGTCCGCCAGCATCATCACGATCGCTCCCCCCATGCTGTGCCCCAGCAGCCAGACCGGCCCCCTGCGCAATCGCTCGGCATACTCAGCCACGTGCGCCGCCTGCGCGGCCAGCGTGAGC
>CP070685.1:267751-279420 GCA_020352895.1 Phycisphaerales bacterium | reverse complement strand
ATCTCCTCGCCGGTACGGCTGTCCAGATTGCCGGTGGGCTCGTCGGCCAGGATGATGTCGGGCTGCTGAGCCAGGGCCCGGGCGATGGCCACGCGCTGCTTCTCCCCACCGGAGAGTTGATTGGGGCGATGGTGGGCACGTTCCCGCAGGTTGACTCGGGTCAGCGCCTCCAAAGCGCGCTGCCGCCTGCCGCGCGTGCGCGTGTAGCCGAGGGGAAGCTCTACGTTTTTGAGCGCCGTAGTGCGCGGCAGCAGCTCGAAGGATTGGAAGACGAAGCCGATCCGCCGACCGCGAATACCGGCCAGCTTGGACTGCGAAAGCTTGGAGACATCCTGTCCGCCAAGGCGATAGGCGCCGCTGGTAGGCACGTCCAGGCAGCCGATGATGTTCATGAGGGTGCTCTTGCCCGAGCCCGACGGCCCCATGACGGCCACGTACTCGTTCTGGCGGATGCATAATGACACATCCTGCAAAGCGTGCACGAGCTCCGTCCCGACCCGGTACGTCTTGTGCAGGTCGATGAGCTCGATGACCGCCTGGTTGTTGGATTCACCTGCGGCTTTCATTCGCCTTCGCTCGACTGCGTCGAAGCCTGCGGCTCCTGTTGGGAACTGGCCAGCACCGTGTCGCCGCCGTTGTCCTGGGCCGGGCTCTCATCGCCGTCCTGCCCCGTACTTTCATCCTTGTCCGGCTGTTTCTCTTTGTCGGGCTCGTTGATCTTCAGCGGCGAGCCGGCCTTGAGCTGATCCAGGCTGCGGTAGGGGCCGACGATCACCGTATCGACCAGGGCTAGTCCCTCCGTGATCTCCACCTTCGTGGCGTCGCTAATGCCGGTCTCCACGAGTCGCGGTTCGGCCTTGCCGCCATCGTCGACGCAAAACACCAGCTTGATGTACTGGGCGATGTTTTGAGTCGTGCCGGGCTCACCCTCGCCCAGGCGTTTGTCGTGCGCCTTGACCAGATCTTCCGGCAGGTCCCGCCGTTTGCGATATACGACGGCTTCGACGGGAACGGTCACGGCATCTTCTTTCTGCGCGACTTCAATCTCCAGGTTGGCCGTCATGCCCGGCTTGACGCGCGGGTCGTCCCCGGTGATCAGAACGCGCGTTTCGAAGGTGACGACGTCGCGCCCGAGCAGCTTGGTGCCTTTGGTGGCCACCCGCAGCACCTCGCCGGCAATGCTCTTGCGTGTGTCGGACTGGAGGTAAATGCGGGCGTTCTGCCCCGGGGCGACGAGCGGGGCATCGCTCTCGTCGACGCGGCAGCGGACCTGCATCTTGGACAGGTCGCTGACTACCATGATGCGCGTGCCTGGATTGTTCATGGTTCCGGTGACCACGACCTCGCCCTGCTCGGCGAACAACTGTGAGACCACGCCGCCCATGGGCGCGGAGATGACGGTCTTGGCGAGGTCCTCTCGGGCGGCCTGGAAAGCGGCTTCGGCTTCCGCGAGCTGGTGGCCGGTCATGTCCAGCGCGGCCTGAGCCCGCAGCAGGGCCGTGTGGTAATCGGCCAGCTCCAGCGTGCTGGTGGCGTTGGCCTCGCTGAGTCGTTTCTGTCTATCCCAGTCTCTCTGGGCCTTGGCCAGATCGGCTTCGGACTGCTTGACCAGGGCCTTGAGCCGTCCGACGTTGGCCTCGGCAGCGAGGGCGCGGGCCTTGTAGTCGGCGTCGTCCAGGCGGCAGAGCAGGTCATCTTTCTGCACCTCATCGCCCTCCTCGACGGGCATCTCGATGATCTTGGAGACGAGCTCCGAACTGATGTCCACTTCGGCGAAGGCCTCGACCTCGCCCGGCGCCTGGACCGTGCGCACGATGCCGCGCTGCTGGGGACGTGCCGTATCGACGGGGACTTCGAGTTCACGGGCGACGTGCAGGATACTCTTACCATCCTCGGTCTTGGTGATGTCGTTTAGATAGAACAAGGCCCCCACGACAGCACTGAGGGCTACGACTCCAAGAAGCGTTTTCATGGTTCACTCCACATCACCGCCTGTCGGTGCGGTGGTTGAGATTCTATGGGTTCGGAGCGCCCGATCCGGTCATTCCGCCGATCGTGGCGGCCGCTATGGCGGCCCGGCCGCCGCCTGCGATCAACCAACAGAGCAGGCAAGTCAGCCAAGCCCGCCACCCGCGAAGCTGAGCCGTCGCATAGAGCCCGATGATGACCACCGCCCAGAACCAGATCCGGAACGGGTCGAGGGCCGTCAGCCCTCCCCAGAGGGCCGCCGCCAGTTTGGGATCGGTCTGCTCCAGCGGGACCAGCGACGGTGTCAAACATGCCAGGGAGGTATCCACCTCCAGCGTTCGGAACTGGAGCATCAGCGCCAGTTTCACCAACAAGCGGACAACGTCGATGAAGCCGGCGAAAACGCAAATTGTAAGCAGCGTGTGCCATTCCGTCTTGCGGCCGGTCAGGGCCACGACTCCGTAGAGCACGGCCGCCACCACGAGCACTGAGACCAACGCTTGAACCGGCTCGGCCGCAACGACCTGTATTCGGCGGACAAGTTTCTCGAAGGCTCCCTTCTTGTACTCCCGCTCGTATGTCTCGCGGAGGGCGGAGCGCTCCACCACGTCTCGCTGCTGGCTCTCGATCACGGCGATCCGTTCACGGACTTGTCGATCCACCTCCCGGCTGATGAGGCCGGTCTGGACTGTGGCGTAGCCGATGAGGGTGACGGCCGTCAGCAGGATTACTAGGGGCCACTTGTAGGCCGTCACGTCTTCGACTCGCAGGAACAAGCGGCGCGGAGCCAGCAGCGCCAGGGGAATGTCCCGGACGCCGACGGTTCTTCGTGACGAGATGAGCGGCATTTCCGTCAACCTGAGGTCCTCGAGGTGCGGACATGGCGCACAGTCCCTGCGCTCATAGAATATAGCGAAAGTGACGCTAGCGGCGTAACGCCGCCAGGAGATTCCGCGTCCGGCAGGGTATATTTCCGCCCGCCGGGCGAGAGGGAGGCCGCCGTCGCGGACCCGGCCGGCCGGCGGGTGTCAACCGACTCGGCAGGCTGGTGCTACCCGGCGAGGCAGTCGGGCACGCAACGCGTCGAGGCCGTGCCGTGAACTACGGCCAAGGTGGCAAAGTCGTCGAGGTCGATCGTCTGGTCGCCGTTCAGATCGCAGCAGTTCCTTGCGGCGGCATCGCACATCGGACCGGGCTGGGTCGATCCGAAGCAAAGCGCGAAGGTGGCAAAATCGTTGAGGTCCACAGGCTGGCCACCGCCATCAATGTCCCCGCAACGACATGGCTGCGGGCAGACGTCGGGCTCGCATTCCGTCCAGTCACCCTGATAGGCGCCGTTTGTATCCGCACACTCGGACGGCCACATTCCGTCGAGGCAGGTTCCGTCGGTAAGGCAGCACGCGCCGACGGGCCACCAACCTTCGTGAATGGTCAGGGTGAACTGCGGGACGCAGTCCGGCGAAGGCCACGTGTCTACCATCACGTAGTACGTCCCCGGTTCGAGGAACACATCGTCTGTCTCGTGTTCGGTGCCGGCCGACTTCGTGCTCTGAGTCAGGCAGTGGTCGTCCGGTGGGCACATGTAGTCCACAGCGATGGCCGACCACGGCGTGCCCAGCGGATCGAGCGTGAACACGGCCGTGAGCGCTTCGGTCACGGTCCGTTGATAAACGAGATCCTCACCCTCGTCGTAATACCCCAGGCAGGTGTTGGTGTAGTCGTTGCCGGCCTCGCACGTCGTGTTGACACTCACGTAAGGGAACTCTGCCGGGAGGATGACAGGGATTGGCTTGTCGCAGTCGAAGCCCTCGGGCGGGGGAGGTTGCTCCAAGTTGACCTGACCGGGTGGAGCCATGAGCGCCGCTATGACCAGCGGGAACAGCGAGCCGGACATGAAATGGGCTCCTGAAGAACGACATGCAATATGCAATGATCTTGGCTACAGCCGGCTCGTTGTGCAAGGCAGCGGTGCAACGCGGCCGGGTCCGGTCAGGTCCGGCCGGCACCGATTCCTGCGGGCGATTCTGCAGCGATCTTCATGGCCTCCCGCCGTATTCCCTCAAGCATCCCCCGGAAGACGATGGCGTGTAGGGGCACGACGGCATACCAGTAGGCCAGGCCGGCAAGTCCTTTGGGTTTGAAACGAGCCGTTTGCCTCAGGATGCAGCGATCTGGAGATGAGTCAACAGGCTCCACGTCGAATTCCAGCAAGGCTTCGCCGGGCAGCTTCATCTCCGCGCGCAGTTCCAGGCGACGGCCGGGTATGATCCCGGTGACCCGCCAGAAGTCGAGGGCTTCACCGTAGGCGACCCGCTCCGGATCTCGCCTTCCGCGGCGCAACCCCGGGCCGCCGACCAGGCGGTCCATCCAGCCGCGCAGGCGCCACAGCCAGTCGGCCGCGTAGTACCCGCGTCCGCCGCCGATTCGGCACACGGCTTGATAGACGTGCCGCTGCGGTGCTTCGATCTCGATAGACCGAGGATCCACGAATACTTTCCCGCCTGAGAAGCCTGGATCCCCCGGCACGGGACCTGCATCGGACCAGGCCGTCTGCACCTCGTTGGCTTGCACGCGGCCCAGGGCCAGCTCAATGGCCTCGCGAACAGTGAGTAGGTGTTGCGGCATCAGTCGATGTGCCTCATCGTTCCGACAGACCACGCGGTTGCGCAGGCCTTCGGCCAGGGGGCGGGCGATGCGATGACTGATTGGCGTCACGAGGTGTATCCATAGAGAACTCAGCCGAGGCGTGAGCACCGGCACGGGGACGATGATGCGCCTGGGAAGACCGATGACGGCGGCCATGGTCTGCATCAACTGGCGGTACGTCACGACGTCCGGGCCGCCGATGTCGAGCGTGCGACCGACGGTTTCCGGTATATCCAGGCATGCCGTCAGGTAATGAATGACGTTGCGGACGGCAATCGGCTGGCTCTCCGTGCCGACCCAGCGCGGGGTCACCATGATCGGCAGACGCTCGACGAGATAGCGCAGAATTTCGAATGACGCCGAGCCGGAGCCGATGATCATCGCGGCCCGAAACACCGTTACCGGCACCGCTCCCGAGGCAAGAGCCGCCTCCACCTCGCGTCGCGAGGTGAGATGCTCGCTCAGGTTATCTCCCGTTTCTCCCAAGCCGCCCAGGTAGATAATCCTCTCGAGTTCCGCCTCATCGGCCGCCTGAGCGAAGACGCGTGCCAAATGGTTGTCCCGGCGTCGGTATTCCGGCCCCACCGCCATCATGGAATGGACCAGATAATAGGCCGCGCCGCAGCCGCGCATAGCCCGGAGCAGGAGGTCCGCGTCGCCCACGTCGCCTTCGATGATCTCCGCGCGCGGGTCGCCGGCCCACGGGCGGGCTGCGAGCTTCCGCGCGCTGCGCGCGAAACAGCGCACGCGTCGGCCGGCATCCAGCAGGCGCGGAACCAGACGTCCTCCCAGGTAGCCGGTGGCGCCGGTTACGAATACAGGCTTGTGAGCATGGGCTCGGCTGTTCGATTCTTCCGCCATGGCCATCATGCCATCGAGATCAAGAACATACTGTCGTCATGCGCCTCGCGTCGCCTTCGGCCGTCAGGGTACCGTCAATCCTTGGTGAATCGTACCAGGATACGCGCGGCGTGCGTAGATGAATGCCGCGCCGAGGCTTGCCTCCCGGATCGGTCCCGCCGGGCCAAAAAAGACGGACGGCACGCGTGCCTGAGCGCGTGCGTCTTGACACAGGCGGTCTGATGGGCTATCTGAGCGGTCCGGCGTACACATCTCGGACTGTGGTTGTGCGATAAGTCGAGTCTTGCGGTGAGTGAGCGATTCCCATGGCCAACATGTTGCTGATCGAACCCGAAAAGTGCACGACCTGCCGCCTGTGTGAACTCGTGTGCAGCGAGAGGGGTGAGGGCATCTTCCGTCCCTCGCGATCGCGCGTTCGCGTCTGGATCGACGCCGAGGCGGCGGAGTATGTTCCCATGGTGTGCATTCAATGTGATGACGCGCCGTGTATGGAAGAGTGTCCCACAGAGGCCCTGGTCCGCGATCCGGTGACCAACGCCGTCGTGGTGGTTGCCGAGAAGTGTGACGAGTGTGCCATCTGCGAATCGGCCTGTCCCTACGGCGTCATTCGCTGTCTGGACGGCCTGGCCCGAAAGTGTGATCTGTGCGGCGGTGACCCGGAATGCGTGCGATTCTGTGCGACCGGCGCCATCCAGTATGCCGAGCCTGGTCGATGGCCGCGGGCCGCACGCGAGACCTACACCGACCGCCTGCGCAGCTTGTGTGAGGAGGCCCAGGCATGATATCAGCCTATGCGGGAAAGCTGCTTCGCGTGGATCTGACCAGCCGGCAGGTCCGGTCCGAATCGATCGATCCGGATGCGGCTCGCCGCTTCATCGGCGGCCGGGGACTGGCCACCAAGATGCTCTCGGAGGCCGTCCATCCGCAGGTGGATCCGCTTTCACCAGCCAACACGTTGATACTGGCCACGGGACCGCTGACGGGCACGTCGGCCATGTGCGGCGGGCGATTCATGGCCGTCACCAAAGGTCCGTTGACCGGGACCATCGCCTCCTCGAATTGCGGGGGCACATTTGGACCGGAACTGAAGTATGCCGGTTACGACATGGTTGTGCTTGAAGGGGCGGCCAGCGAGCCACTGCTGATGGTGATCGAGGACGGCAAAGTCGAGCTGCACCCGGCGGGCGAGCTATGGGGTCTGAATGTTCACGAGACGGAGGACAGGCTGCACGGAGAACTCGGCCGGGACTTCCAACTGGTCAGCATCGGACCGGCCGGCGAGAAGCTGGTGCGCTTCGCGGCCATCATCAACGACAAGGGTCGGGCGGCGGGGCGCAGCGGCGTCGGCGCCGTCATGGGCTCAAAGAAGCTCAAGGCCATTGCGGTCCGCGGAACCGGCGGCCTGAGCGTGGCCGACCCCCCAGGGTTTCGGGCGGCCTGCCTGGACTCTCTGGCCAAACTCGAGGCGGGCGAGATCACCGGCCAGGGCCTCCAGTCTTTCGGAACCGCTATCCTGGTCAACATCATTAACGAGAGCGGCGTGTTTCCGACGCGGAACTTCCGGCAGGGCCAGTTCGAGTCGGCCGAGAAGATCAGCGGCGAGACGATCGCGGAGGAAATCCTGGTGCGACCACGGGCCTGCGTGGCCTGCCCGATCGCCTGCGGGCGCGTGACCGAAGTCAGGGGTGGTCCGTACCGGAGCAGGGGGGACGGTCCGGAGTACGAGACGGTCTGGGCATTGGGAGCGGACACGGGCGTCGAGGACCTCGGCGCAGTCACCAAGGCCAACTACGTCTGCAACGAGCTGGGCATGGACACCATCACCGCTGGGGCGACGGTCGCTTGCGCCATGGAACTGTTCGAGGAGGGCGTGCTCAGCGAGAAGGATGTGGGCCGCAAGCTCAAGTTCGGGGACGCCGAGGCTGTGGTGGATATGATGACGAAGATCGGCAACCGCGAGGGCTTTGGCGACGTGCTGGCCGAAGGCTCGGCCCGCGTCGCCGAGAGGTACGGCCGGCCGGAGCTCTTCATGGGAGTCAAGAAGCAGGAGATGCCCGCCTACGACCCGCGCGGCGTGTTCGGGATGGGCGTCCAGTACGCCACGTCCAATCGCGGCGGCTGCCATGTACGAGGCTACATGATTGCCCCCGAGATCCTCGGAGTGCCTCAGAAGCTGGACGCGCATACGCCCCAAGGCAAGGCCGAGACCAACATCGCGTTCCAGAATCTGACGGCCGCGCTCGATTCGATCGGAGTCTGCCTGTTCGTCACGTTTTCCATCGGGGCGCCGGAGCTGGCCGCGATGCTCAAGACGGCCACCGGCTTTGATTACGACGCGGACGAGTTCATGCAGGTAGGCGAGCGCATCTGGAACCTCGAGAAACTGTTCAACATGAAGGCCGGGCTCACGCGTAAGGACGACACGTTGCCCAGGCGTTTGCTGAGCGAGCCCATGCCCGCCGGCCCGGCCAAGGGGCTGACCGTGCCGCTGGACGAGATGCTGACGCAGTACTACCGCCTCCGCGGCTGGGACGAACAGGGCGCGCCCACGCAGGAGAAGCTCGCCGCCCTGGGCCTGTAGTGGCGCACTTGCTTTGCGTTTGTAGTCGTGCCCGGCGGGCACCTGAGGCGGCGCTGGGTTAGAGTCCGCCGTAATGAACGTCGAAGTTCGGCTGTTCGCGACATTGCGGGAATACCTGCCGGCCGGCAGCGGACGGACCAGCGCGCAGATCGAGATGCAGGAAGGGACGCGTATCTGCGACTTGCTCGACAGGCTTGGCATCCCCGCGGCGATCGCCCATCTGGTTCTGGTCGACGGGCGCTACGAAGCGGACAGGACCCGCGAGCTTCAAGACGGCTGCGCCGTGAGCATTTGGCCCCCCATCGGCGGGGGATAGCGACCGGCCGTGCGGGCTCGCTGTCGGTGATCTTTGGCGGTGTTGAGTTCTCACGAACTCGGACGAGGTACTCCGTCTGCTTGAACCTTCTACGAGGTTTGCCATGTTGCCCTGGATTGAGCGGAAATGGAAGTTTGATCTACCCGTGGAGTTGTATCCTGACATTCTGGAGCGTTTGCGGGGAACGCCGGCGCGGGCGGCTGAGGCCGTGCGCGACCTGAACAAGGATGTTCTCACCCGTCGCGAAAAGGAAGGAAGCTGGTCCATCCAGGAAAACGTCGGGCACCTGGGAGACGCGGAAGAGCTTTGGAAGGGGCGGTTGGATGACTTTCAGGCCGGGGCAGCCACGCTACGGCCTGCCGATATGACCAACGCCAAGACCCATCAGGCTGGGCATAACGAAAAGCTCATAGGGGAGGTGCTACAGCGTTTTCGGGCCGCGCGTGGGAGACTCATGGACCGTCTCGACGGCCTTGAGGCGGAGCATTTCGCGCGGTCATCGTTGCACCCGCGGCTGAACACGCCCATGAGGCTTCTGGATCTGTGTGTGTTCGTGGCCGATCACGACGACTATCATCTGGCCCGCATTCGCAGACTCCTTCGACTCTTTCAACACTAGCGGCGCGAGGTGCGCAGTTCACCCAGCGGGCGGCACCCTGGTTTACACCTAATCGCTCAGCCACAGACTTACTGCCGTTGCCAACGAGAGAACCAGGAGAACCGCGGCGAACCGATCGGCAGATCCTGTACGCACTTCGTGCATACACGTACGTTTCGGCTGCAGCCCGAATCCGCGTCCTTCCATGGAGAGCGACAGCGAGTGGGCCGTTCGCAGCGCCGAGACGACCAGCGGGAAGTAGAGGTGGCGCAGAACAAGCCAGAGGCGGCGCGGGATTCTGGCGTCGTACGCCACGCCGCGCACCAACTGTGCCCGGTAGACGTGGTGGGCCTCCAGGCGGAAGATTGGAGCCAGCCGCATCGCGGTCACCAGCGCAAAGCCCCAGCGATAGGGCAGCCCCGCCTTCATCATCGCGTAGGCCAGATTGAACGGTTCTGTGGTGGTCACAAACAGCGTGCTCAGCAGGATTACGGCCAGCAACCGGCCGGCCGCACGCACGCCTGCGATCAGCCCTGCGTCGGTGACCGGCCCGAGCACGGGCTCTCCTTGCCGCACGACCGCGACCTGGGCGAGCAAAAGCATGGCTCCCACGGTCAGGCAGAGGCGCATTCCCGGAACGCGCCAGAGCGCGAAACCGGCCAGCCGGAACAAAACCAAGGCCGATCCCACGACGGCCACTGGAAGCACGGGCGAATCAAAGGCGAAGACGGCTACTGTCGCCCACAGCAGCCAGGCCAGCTTGACCAACGGGTGCAGGCGATGAATCCACGATGGGATGGATGTAGCCTTCAAGTGTCGGCCCCCGTGCGAGCTTGCGGCTTTACCGCGCCAGGCCCCGCGCCGTGTTGGCGGTACTCGGATGGCACATATGCATCGTGCCTCATGGACAGCAGCCGCTCGAACACCTCTGGCAGGGGGGCGTCTAATGTGATCCGCCCGTTCTCGACGAACAGGACGCGCGTGCAGGCGCGAGCAACGACGCGCATATCGTGCGTAACCATAAGGCAGGCGCCGGGGGATGGTGTTTCTGCTGATGTGCTAGCAGACGCCAGCGTGCCGCAAAGGACGGCGCGAACGGCCTCGAGCAGGAAGGCTGCGTGCTCCCAGTCCTGCCCGGCAAACGGCTCGTCCAGCAGTAACAGCCGAGGGCGATGAAGAACCGCCGAAATGACATTGAGCCGGCGTTTCTGTCCCCAGCTCAAGCGAAACGGATGATCCTCGCGCTGCTGCCCCAAGCCCGCCCGCTCCAGCAACCGATCGGCTTCCGCCTGCACGGCATCATTCATCACTCCGAGACGCCGCGGCGCGAAAAGCGCCTCGCGCTGGACCGTATCGGCCACAAGCTGGTGGTCTGCATTCTGAAACACGAAGCCGACGTGCCGAGCCAGCCGTGATACGGCTCGCGGCGAGACCTCCATGCCGCAGACGCGCACGGTGCCGTGCGCGCGTTCCGCCAGCCCCATAAGGCTGTAGAGCAGCGTGGTCTTGCCGCCGCCTGTGGGCCCCAGCACGGCGAGCATCTCGCCCGGTTGGACCCGCAGAGAAAGATCATGAAGCACTAGGCGGCTGTCGAGTTCGACGGCAAGGTCGGATACTTCAACCAAGGGAGGATCCGGGCGTGGGGAGAGCGGGCTTTGCGGTATGTCGGGTCTTCTGATCTCCGATGCCGCCAGGAACGCAGGCAACGATGCGGCCGAGGAGGCGTTAGCCTGGTCGCAGACCACGCGGCCGTCCTGCAGCGCCACCAGTCGCGGCTCCAAAGGCAGCAGGTGGTCGAGCTTGTGTTCGATGATCACTACGGTCAGTTCCGTCCGACGGCACAGGTCGGCCAGGACGCGAAACAGGTCGCGCGAGGCCCGGGGGTCGAGGCTAGCGGTGGGCTCGTCCAGCACCAGGACGGCCGGACTGCCGGCGACGATCGAAGCCACGGCCACGCGCTGCTTCTCGCCCCCGGACAGTGATGCCAGATCGCGGTCATGCAAGTGATCGATGGACAACATTCGCATAGCGTTTCTAACTGCCAAGACAATGTCATCGCGGGTCAGGCAGCGGTTCTCCAATGCGAAGGCGATCTCGTCGCTGACCCTCAACGTGGCGAAGTGCGTTTCCGGGTTCTGTTGAACGAGACCGATGGTCTGTGCGATTTGATGGGTCGGCGTCTCGGCGGCATCACGCCCATCGACGCGTACGCTGCCATCGACTCGACCCTCGTATCGCCCCATGAGCAGGCCGCACATGGCCAGGGCCAGAGTCGTCTTGCCCGAACCGCTCGGTCCGGCAATCACGACGAACTCACCGCGGTCGATATTCAGAGACACATCCCGCAGCGCCCACGCGGCCGCCCCGGCGAACTGCCAACTGAAACCGTCGAAGTGGATCATGATGAGGCGATTGTATCGGCGGACCTGTCTGCCGGCGCGGGCTCCTCTTGAGCGGGACCGACGCTGGCGCGCACGGTGGAGAACCGGCCGGCAAGCGCAAACAGCGCGACGACGATGGCCAGGGCGGCGATGCCGAACCACGTGCGCCGGGGCGCCGCGACCAAAGGAGTGGCGGCAGGCACGCCGACCACTCCCGCCCGGCACAGGGCCTGTAACAGCCACCAGCCGAGCAGACCGGCCAGAAGGAATCCGCTTGCGAAGGCGACCAGGGCCAGCACCGCAAGGACTGTAACCACC
>CP070685.1:255589-267651 GCA_020352895.1 Phycisphaerales bacterium | reverse complement strand
GGCTGGCCGTTGAACAGGAGCGTCGCACCCACAGGGCTGCCAAGCGTGTTCGCATCCCACAGCGTGAACCTGAAATCCACCGTTTCGGTGACCGGCAGGCCGTCATACTTGAGCTGGCCCTGGTAGGTGACGGCCGTACCCATGTCTACCTGTGCGACGAGCGACGCCGGGGCTGCCATCAGTGCTGCGGCCGCGCGCAACAATGTCGAATACGTTCTTGTGTTCATCGTTTGACCTCCTCGTTCGATGTGGGTCAGGAACCTGTTTGTCGGCCAACCGTCTTGCCGGCCGGGGTACTCTCCGACGGATCCCCGCGTGGTCCGGCTCTCGGTGAGTCGAAGGGACGCAGGATTTCCCGGCTATCCTCCCGGCGACAAACGCGCCGCGGCCTCACGCGGAAATGCCGAGAAATCGGCTCGGGGCTTCAGAATGTGGATCGTGGTGTGGATGGACTGCCGCCCCCGACGGTGAGTGCAGTGCGGCGTCTCCGGGACGTGCCCCTGGCAGGTGCGTTACGGTGTCACTGAACCGTCGCTGTGGTTGGGCGGCGGCAGCATCGCGCGGTACACGTCAGCCTGGTCCGGCATTCCTCGGGCTTCGTACAGCGCGACCAGGCGCTGGACGGTTTCGAGCGTCACATTGTGCTCGTCCCCAAAGGCTTCGCGTTGGACGTCCAGCGCTGCGGTCAGGTTGACCGCGGCTTCTTCGAGCCGGCCGGAGACCCGCAGCAGTTCGCCCAGGTCGGCCATGGCCTTGGCGGTGCGCACGTGGCTGTCCCCCAGCGTCTGTCGACAGATGGCGAGGGCCTTTCTGGCGGGCTCTTCCGCCGCGGCATAGTCGCCCTCGAGCCGGAATGACTCTGCCAGGTCGAGCCAACTGGCCGCCACCAAGGGGTGTGATTCACCGAACTGCTGGAGGCGCAGGGCCAGGGCCTGCTCAAGCAGAGGTCGGGCCGCCGATGTGTCACCCTTTTGCGTCAAGACATAGGCAAGGCTGTCCATGCTCGTGGCCAGGGCGGGGTTCTCCTCTCCATGTACGCGGCGCTGGATTGCCAGGGCTTCCCGCCCATGCTGCTCGGCCGCCGCATGGTCGCCCAGTCGGCTACAGAGTATGGAGAGGTTCTGAAGGTCACGGGCCACGCGGACGTGGTCGCTGCCATAATACGCGCGATCGATCTGGAGCGCCTGCCGAAGCAGAGGCTCGGCGCCGGCGTAGTCGCCCTTCTCCTGGGTCAAGATGGACAGGATGTTCAGGGCGGTGGCGGTTTCTGTGTGGGTGTCTCCCCGGATCTCTCGGACGAGCTGCAGGAACTCGCGCGCCGCCGACTGCGCTTCGTCCAGAATGCCCTGATTCATCAGCACGATGGCCAACCGTCCCATGCTCCGTGCCAGAGAGAGCCGCTCGGGGCCTTCAAGGCGGCGCTGGACGGCGATCGCGTCGCGCAACAGGGACTCGGCTTCATCGTAATGCCCCTGATTCCCCCGCACCCCCGCGAGGCCCGACTGGCTCTCGGCCACGTCGGGATGGTCTTCGCCGAGCAACGCGCGGCGTGTCTTTAGGGCCGCGAGAAGGTGATTGCCTGCCTGCTCGAGTTCTCCCAGGTTGAAGTACGAGGCCCCCAGGGTCTGCTGCACGGACGCGCGGACCAGTGGCGAATCGATGGGTTCGGTTTCGATCCGTTGGGCCGAGTAATCCAGCAGTCCGCGCAGGGTCTGGTTACTCTTGTCGGTGACGTACGGGTCCGCCTCGGTCAGGGCCTTCTGAAGAAACTCCACCACCTGGCCGACGGTCTGGGCCTCGGTCCGGGCACGGCGGTACATGAGCCACATGCTGACAGCGGAGCCGGCCAGCAGTACCACGAACGCGACGGCCACGGAGACCACGGCGCGATACCGACGAAGAGACTTGCGGAAGACATACCACGTGCTGTCGCGCTTGGCCTCGATGGGTTCGTGCTTCAGGTAATGTCCGATGTCCCTGCGCAACTCGCCCGCCGACTGGTAGCGCCGTTCGCGATCCTTGCTCAGGCATTTCAGCACGATGGTCTCGACCTCGTCGTTGATCTGCCTGCGGATCGCGCTGGGGCGCGCCGGCTCAGCCTTCATGATCCGGTCCAACACATCACGTATGTTGCCCATGACCTCGTACGGGAACTTGCCGGTGAGCATCTGGTACAGGATCACTCCCAGCGAGTAGACATCCGTGCGAACATCGATCTTGCCGGGGGCGCCCTCGGCCTGCTCCGGGCTGGCCCAGGGCAGCGAGCCGATGAACTGGCCGGTCATGGTCATCTTCGAAGCCTCGGCCTCGCTGGTGACCACCTTGGCCAGTCCAAAATCCAGAATGTGCGGCCCGCCTTCGGCGTCGATGCGGATATTGCCCGGCTTGAGATCGCGGTGGATGATCCCGCGCAGATGCGCGGCGTTTACCGCCTCACAGACCTTGCCGAACAGCCTGAGTGTCTCGTCGACCGACCGCACGCGACTGGCCATGTATACGTCCAGCGGTTGACCGCCGACGTAGTCCATCACGAAGTAGAAGCTGCCCGCGGCGCTGCCCGTGTCGTGGATGGCCACGATGTTGGGATGGTTGAGCTGGCCGAGAATGCGTACTTCGCGTTCGAAACGGGCTCGGTCGGCCGGTCCGGCGAAGGGCCCCTCTCTCATAACTTTGATGGCCACCTTGCGGTTGGTCGATTCCTGGATGGCCTGATAGACCACGCCCTGTCCGCCGCGGTGGATTTCGCGGGCGATCGTGTAGCCGGTGAACGAGTCCGGCGGCGGGCCGGTGAAGGCAGGCCGGGCATCCCCCGGACCCACCGGCGGGACAAGGACGGGCCCCTCCGGCTTGTCAGTCCGCTCGACCTCTCGCCGGGCAGCGTCGATCAACTCCGCGTCATGAGCGGCAGAGTCCTCGGGAACTTCATCGGAGGGGCCTTCTCCGTTCAAGACTGCACCTCCCTCGTGCCGTTAACCTACGCGGTCTCATCATTGCTGACAAAGGCGCCCATCAGCATCTTGTATGGCGACATTCGCGCCCATGACTCACGCGCTGCCGGAGAAGAATCTCGACTCGGAACCCAGGATCTCGCGTAGGCGGTCGTGAGCCCGGGCGCGCAACATGTAGACTGCGCCAGGTGACTTCCCGAGCGCCTCGGCAACCTTCTGCACCGGCTGATCCTCAAGATCGCAGAGGTGGACGACCTTCTGGTACGTGTCAGGGAGCCGGGCAATGGCTGCTTCGATCATTTGCCGTGCTTCGCGGTCGGCGGCATGGCGACTGGCGGTTGCCGTCGTGCAACCGAGCGCCTCAAGGAGTGTGATCGTTGTTTCTTCCGGGTTCCTGCGGTGGACGCGCCGCCGCGGATCGGGCCGCCTGGCCCGTTCGAGTTCTCTGACCGCGTCGCGGAGATTGTTCTCAGCGATTTTGGTCAGCCACGCGAGAAAAGCTTCGTGTGTACGCTCATTGAGCTGTCCGACCCGCAGAAAAGCCTCCATGTATGTTACCTGCATCACGTCGGCCAAGTCCAACGTGGCTTGCCATGTAGAGGCGATGCGCAGTCTCCTACGCACGATCGGGCCAGCTTCCTGCAGAAGGGCGCTCAAGGCGTCTGCATCCCCCTCAACCGCTCGCGCGACCCATGCCCGTTTGCATTCGGACACCCGTCGGACTCCTGTCGCCTATGATACCGCCTTCTGCCTTATGACTGATGTGTAGGTAACGGCAGGCCGTCACGATGACCAGGGAGCATACGGATTGCTCGGCGTACCTGGCCAGCATCTACGGGCGGTCACTTGTACAGGAACGGCCTGGTCAACATGTTTGCTGTAGTGTAACCGTGGGTCTTCTGTGGATCAACGCGGTCTCTGGGCGGTTCTCGCATCAGAATTTTGATGGAACGTTCGTTCAGAATCCTTTGAAATTCTCTGAACAGCAGGCCGATACGTCCGACGAGAACATCCACGCCGACGACTCTGTCCTCTTGACAGATCAGGCACTCGTTGTCCATCTGCTTGATTATCAATGCGCGGCCGACTATCTTCGTTGTGCGTGGACGCTGGTCCTCGCGCGTCCTACGGGGTGTCGTTGGGCTGGCCGGGCAGCCGTTGCGGCGGCACGAATGCTTGGCCGGTGGCCATCTGGAGAGGTGTCCGAGCGGCTGAAGGAGCTGGTTTCGAAAACCAGTGTGCGGGTAACCGTACCGGGGGTTCGAATCCCCCCCTCTCCGTTTGGCCGCGTTCTCACGCCGAGAACGCGGTTTTTTGCATTCGCGGGGCCGTTGGCGCTTTCGCAACTCCCCGCGTTGGGGGGCAATCGAGGGGGCCCGACACTCCGCCCGCAACCCTCAGCGGCAGGTGGCCATGAACCGGCGGAGAGCGGTCGGCTCGGCATGTCGGCCACCAGGGCCCAGCGGGACCGAGCCGCACGCCGACAATAGCAGCCCCCCTTCGACGGCCAAGCCACACCAAAGGGCGCACAAGCGAGGGCGGAACGGATAAGCCGTCCCGCCCTCGGTTAACGCGACACAGGGGCGCCCTGCTGGCAGGTGGTCCCTCGGAGCCTCCTACTTGCAGAGGCCTTTCAGGCACTTGTTGGAGCAGCACTCCTCGTTCGTCGAGCAGGCCTCGCCCTTCGCCAGACACGAGCAGGCGGGGTCGGCGTCGCAGTCACCGGTGGGATCGTCGCAGTCGGCCGCGCCGTCGCAGTCCTCGTCGAGGCCGTCGGTGCAGTTGCTCTCTGTCGCGGGCGGGAAGCCGCAATCGTCCGGACAGTTGCACTGATCCTCGCCCGGGTCGCAGTTGGCGTCGCCGCAGAACGGCGGGGCGCCGCAGTCGATCTCGCAGTTGTATCCATCTTCGGCGCCTTCGCACACAAGGTCGCCGCAGCAGTACGGATCGGGCGGTGCGTCGCCGCATGAGAAGCCCTCGCTGTTACAGCGAGCGTCGTCGCACCCCACCGGGTTGGTGCCGTCCCCATCCCCGCAGCAGAACTGCAGCTTGGTCGCGCCGACCTGCTTGCCGTTGCAGTCCGCCGGACAGCTCAGACAATCCTCGCCTAGAGAGGGCTCGCACACGCCGTTGCCGCACCCGCCGCCTCCGCCGCCGCTGATGCAGTCGGCCGAGCAGTTGTTGCAGTCCTCGCCGGATTCACAGACACCGTCGTTGTCGCAGCCGACGGGCACGCAAACGTCGTTGCCCTCGTCACAATCCTGGCCGGGGCAGGGATCAGTGCCGATCTGGCAGTCGTACACCAGGTGGCAGGTCTCCACACCGTTGCAGAAGAGGCCGTCGTCGCAGTACCCGTCGTCGGGCACGTTGTCGCAGGCGTCGGTGACCTCGTTGCACGAATCGTCCGTGCAGCCGACACCGTCGTCGCAATCGACGGGTGAGCCCGCCTGACAGCCGAGCGTCACGTTGCACGTTTCCGCCCCGTTGCAGAACAGCCCGTCGTCGCAGGCGGCGTCGTCGGCGATGTTGTCGCACGAGTCGGTCGCCTCGTTGCAGGAATCGTTCGTGCAGGCGATGCCGTCATCGCAATCCACCGGCGTGCCCGCCTGGCACTGTCCGGTCACGCACGTTTCCGCTCCGTTGCAGTACGTGTCGTCGTCGCATTCCCAATCGAACGTGCAGCTCACGGGGGCCTGCGGCGTAGCCGACGCCTCGTTGCTGAACGCGCTCTCGTTGCCTGCAATGTCCTTCGCGGTCACGACATAGTAGTACGTCGTGCCGTTGACCACGCTGTAGTCGGGGAACTGGCTGGGGTCGTCGTTGTCGACCTCTTCGTACGGACCGCCGCCGGTCGTGGATCTGTAGATGAAGTAGGCCATCAGGTCCGGCTCGGTGTTGTCGTCCCAGTCCAGGAAGACGACGCCGTCACCGGGCGTGGCGGTCAAGTTGGTCGGCGCGGCCGGGGGCGTCGTGTCGCCGCCCGTGGTGGCCGATACCGGCTCACTCCAGTCACTCTCGTCCCCGTCGATATCGAGGGCGACAATGATGTAGTAGTAGGTCGTGAACGGTGCGACGGCCAGATCATAGTAGCGCCGGTCGTTCACGGATCCGCGGTAGTAGTACGGTCCGCCCAGCGAGGTGGCACGCAGGACCCAGTATTCGTCAATGTCGAGCTCCGGATTGGCATCCCAGGTCACATCCACGAACGATTCACCACCCACGGCACTCACTCCGGTCGGAATCGTCGGAGGCGTGGATTCGCTTGGCGTTACGGTGACCAGGTTGCTCGAGGATCCCCACAGGTCCCAATACGTCCAGTTCTCGACCTCGTAGTCGTAGGTCACGCCGTTCTCCGGGCCGTTGGTCCACTGCATGGCCTCGTCGACGAACGTCGTGGTGTGCTTGTCGCTGAGTTCGCCGACGATCTCCGCACCGCCTCCATCGTGCAGGGTTCGGATGATCCGGTATGTGCCGAGAAACTCCCACGGAGCCTCCCACTCCAGATAAACTTTCTCGTAGCCCGGCGTCGCGCAGAGATTGAGCGGAGCGTAATGACTGGAGAACGTCGGCTGGCCCGAGACCTCGGCGCTGAACGCACTCTCGGCACCGTTGTCACGTACGGCCGTGATCACGTAGTACGTCGGCGCTTGGCCGCCCGGATAATGACGATATGTTGTGCTTGTGATCGGCGATGACGTGATTTTGAGGTACGGTCCGCCGGAATCGGGCGAAACATATATGTGGTAACCCGCCAGATCCGGCTCGACGTTGGGCAACCAGTTCAGCTCCACCACAATGTTGCCAGAATAGGCCGACACGTCTTCCGGCGCGTGCGGCGGCGCGACCACCTCGACGGTCACCGTGCCGAGGTTCGATGTCAAGGTGCCGTCCGTTGCGGTGTACTGAAACGTCTCCGTATAGAGCTGATCGGTGGCGGGCGAATAGACTACCGTGTCGGCGTCCTCGGCCAGCGCGTAGGGCGTCGACGAGATCGGCAACCCCGTCGCCGGGTCGATGAGCGTGCCCTGCGTGGGCAACGTCTCGATCGTGAAGTCTACCGACTGACCGATATTCGGATCCCTTCCCACCAGCGTGACGGTCGTATCGACGTTCTGCACCACGAACTGATGAACATCTTCCACGATGGGCGCCAGTTCCACGAACTGCAGATCCATGGTCACGGGGATCTCGATCCGGGGAGTCACGGCGTTGTCGTAAGACAGGTCAAGGACGATCAGCGATCCGCTGTAGAAGCCCACAGGCACGTTTTCCGTGACAAACGTGACGGGGATGGTCAGGGACTCGGCGGCGTCGATGATGCCCTCCCGATTGTCCACGCGCAGCCAGGGCATGGTAGCCAGGCGGAGCGGCTCGACGGCATTGAGACGGCCACCGGTAAGGACTTTCCCTGTCAGGTTGGGGTGAGGCGTGACGCCGTCCAGGATCCACTCTTTGATCTGCAACGGCCCGGCGTCCGGCCGAACCACCTTGAGCAACGCGGCCACCCCGGCGACGTGGGGCGCGGCCATGGACGTCCCGTTGAGAGGAAAGATGCCGCCGCCGAGCTGCAGCGAATAGATGCCCAGACCGGGGGCAGCCAAGTCCGTCGTGGTCGCGCCGTAATTGGAGAAGTACGCGAGGTGCTCATCCTTGCCCCACGCGGCTACGGAGATGATGTCGTCCAGGTTGTACGAGGAGGGGTAATGCGGATAGATGTCGGTGTTTACGGTGTCGTTTCCGGCGGCCGCGACGAACAGGTGGCCGGCCGCTCCCGCGTTGTTGATCGCGGCGAGCAGGCTGGCATCAAACCCTCCGCCGCCCCATGAGTTGTTGGAGATGGTAGCACCCATCAGCACGGCATAATCGATGGCCTCGACGGCATCGGATGTCGAGCCGCGCCCGTCGGAGCCGAGGAACTTGAGGGCCATGATACGGACGTTCCAATTGACGCCCGCGATATTGACGCCGTTGTTGCCGACAGCGCCGATCGTGCCGGCCACGTGCGTGCCGTGATAGTGATCGTCGAAGGGATCACCGTCGTCGTTCTTGAAATCGTAGCCGTAGTAGTCATCCACGAACCCGTTGCCGTCGTCGTCGAGGCCGTTGCCGTTGATTTCACCCGCGTTGGTCCACATGTTCGCCACGATGTCCGGGTGCGTGTAGTCGACGCCGGTGTCAATGACGGCCACCACCATGTCGGAGCTGCCCGTGGTCACCTCCCACGCCTCCGCCGCGTCGATGTCCGAATCGAAAGCGACGTCCGACGGAATGGAGGCACCGTCCTGGGCCGTCGTATGAAGACCCCACATGAGTTGATCGTCTGGAGGCCCCAGGGAGCTTGGCACGAAGGGAAAGTTGGGATCGTCCGGAAGGCCAATCGCCTTGTAAATGTAGTTCGGCTGAACGAAGGTAACGCCCGGCCGAGTAGCGTAACGCCGCGCCATCGCCTGCAAGCTGACTCCCGGCGGCACCTTGACCACGTCGGCGTTGATGCTCCGGAGCTCCTTGCAGAACGTGGCCCCCATGCCGGCGTGGAGATCATTCTTCTGTTGACGAACGGCCGCAACGGCGTTGGGCCGGTTCACGCCCTCGCCCCACTGAGCATCGTAGCAGACGATCAACTCGTCTGCTTGGTGGGGGGCGGCCCAGTCGACGACCCCATCGTATTGCACGACGGTCGACTCGCGAGGACCAGGAGTCCCCGGAGCAATCATCCTCGCCCTGGCTTGTCCATTCGATCGGCCCACGATTCCGTACACCGCGGCATGGGCACCGACGGAGTCAAGATGGATGTTGACCGTCTGGTTGCCGGAGTGGTCGGCCGTGACGTTCAATTCGGTTTCCTGAAGCGACAACTCGGTTTGAGCCATGGCTGCGCCGGTGAAGAACGCAATCCCAAACCCTACGGCCCAGCCTGCGCGAGCCGACGCCTTGCACGGTTTGCGTGACATGTGTGTCTCCTTAAAACATCAGAACTGCAGATACCATCCAGGAACATCCCGGAACACCGAGGCGTGACCGCAACACAACGCATTCCTTCCCCACGCATGGTGGGTGCGTTCAAGTGCTCCAAGATGCCACCATGGACCAATGGTAACAATACGCATTACCGCATTCAAGAGCCCGTCACCCCGATTGTCGGTGCATTGCACAAATAGAACGATGTGCAAGAACGCAGGCCATCCTTCAGTTGACGCCGGCGTCAGAGCGGGCAAGGCGGCCGTCTACCGCGACAGCAGGTATCCGCCGGCCGTAGGCAACGGTCACCGGATGCCGGCCGACAGCCAGTGGACTGGTTCAAGGTCGCGATCGACGAGTCGCGCCTCTACCACTAAGCGCTAAGTGCTGCGGAGGGCGCTATGCGGGCGGGCATCACCATCAACTTGTAACATCACCAGGGGCCCGGACGCGTGTCCATCGACGGCGGCCCCGGGGTCACTTGCCCAAAGCGACAGGCCGGTGCTGATCCTGGGAGTCCAGCGCATCCTCAGCGTGTCGGGAAAGAGATGGGCGTGGGATGGGAGGGGCTGGCTGTTTTCGCCAGATTTTCAGGAAACAAGAAGCGAATGACGGGTATCATTCCAGGGGGTGCGTGGGCTAAAATGGAATGTGGACCGATGCGTGCGGGGGTCAATCAGGCGGAGACCGCTCCATCATGCATGTACCTGGAGTCGTCATGGAGCGCGCGACAACCTGGATTGAACAGGCGCACGAGGCACAGGCGAACGCCGCGCGCTTCTTGAGCCTCCCCCTCGCGCTTCTGGGGGCGGGCCTGATGTCGGCTGCAGTCGTCGCACAGCCGACGGAAGACGACTCCGCAGATTTGAGAGGTCTTCAAACCAGGCCGGTGCTGCAGGCGAACCCGGCTCCGCAGGCCGTCCCCGGCCGGCTGATCATCAAATATGCCACCACGGGCACCGGCCCCAACAAACGTCTGCCCAGGACACTCCCCGATGCAACCCGCCAGGTGCTGGACCGGCTCGCAGGCGGCGCGGTCCTGAATCGCCGTCCGCTGCTGCGCTCCCCCGCGATGGCTCGCCAAACTCAGCCTCTGCGCCGTTTTTGGGAAGACCGCATGATCATGCGGCAGAAACGCGGGCTGACGGACATCGAGGTGGTGACCGTGCCTGCTGCGACCAATGTGGCTGCGCTCTGCCGCGAGCTGGTCGCCGTGCCGGAGATCGAGTGGGCTCACCCAGACTACTTATTCACTTACGACATGGAGCCCAATGATCCGTATTACCACTCGGCCGGATCTTGGGGACAGGCATACGACGACCTCTACGGCCCCAAGCTGCTGGACTGCGCGGCGGCCTGGGACATCACCCAAGGCGAAGGCACCGTCGTAGCCATCGTTGACAGCGGAGTGGACTACAACCACCCCGACCTGGCCGCCAACATGTGGGTGAATCTGCCCGAGGACATCAACGGCAACGGCCAGTTCGACAACTGGCCGGCTGACGAGATCCGAGACGGCGTGGCCGGCGACCTGGATGGCCTCGATAACGACGGCAACGGCTACGCCGACGACGTGGTCGGATACGACTTCGTCGGCGACGGCCTCATCCCCGATCCCGATCCCGTCGATCCGCTCGGCCACGGGACCCACGTGGCCGGCACCGTGGCCGCGGTCGGCAACAACGCCTTGGGCATCATCGGTGTGGCGCCGCAAGCGCGCATCATGGCCCTGAAGGTGGGGGGAGACGCCGGCAGCGGTGTGAGCGTGTCGGCGGCAGCCGAAGCCGTCGTGTACCTGGCGGACAACGGTGCTCGCGTGTCCAACAGCAGTTGGGGCGGTTTTCTCGATACGCCGGAGTTGCGGGCCGCGTTCGAGTACGCGGCCGACGCGGACGTGATCAGTGTCGTCTCCGCAGGCAACGCCAACGCCTACGCCGAGTTCTACATCCCCGCCAGTTATGAAACGACGATCACAGTGGCGGCCACCGACCACGAAGACTATAAGGCCCCCTTCAGCAACTTCGGCATGGCTGTGGACATCGCCGCTCCGGGCGGGGGCGAGAGCGAACCGGCGGACGTGAACCGACCGGACTATTCGATCCTCTCCCTCCTGGCTGCGGAATCTGCCTTCGCTAGTTGGCCCTACGTCATCGGCAACAACTACATGCGCTTGGCGGGCACGAGTATGGCCGCGCCCCACGTGGCCGGCGTAGCCGCCTTGGTGCGCAGCGCGTACCCGGGCGCAATCCGGCAGGAAGTGCGCGGGCGACTCAAAGCGGGGGCGGAATCGATCGATCAATTGAATCCGGGCTTCGAAGGTCTTCTGGGGTCCGGTCGCGTCAATGCAGTGCTCTCTCTGACAGCCGCACCACAGCCCTATCTCGAAGTAACCGGTGTCAGGGTCCTGGGCCCCGCCGTACCGGATCGTTCGTTCGAACTGGTGGTGACGCTGCGCAACGAGTGGACCGATGCCCACAACACACAGCTCGCGCTGAGTTGCGCGACTCCGGGCGTGACCGTCACACAGCCGCAGGCAGTCGTGGGTAACATCCCCGGCGGCCAAGAGGCCGACAATTCGGCGGAACCTTTGGGGATTCACCTCGACTCGACTATCCCCTGGGGGCAGCATCTGCTTTTTGAAATGTCGTGCCAGTACGATGAAGGCAGTACCGCCTTCGAGTTCCCCGTCGCCGTGCAGATATTCCAAAACGTGATCGCAGAGACCGGGCTGCCCACTTCCGGAGCGAGTTCCATTTCACTCCGCATGCAGGATCTCAATGGCGATGATTACCCGGATGTCCTTGTGCCATACGCCCTTGATATGCTCAGATTCTTCCTCAACCAGACAGACGGATCGTTTGCGGAGGTTCCGCTGCCGTTGGCCGTGCATTCAGTGTATGGAATCGGCATGGCCGACCTGGACGACGACGGGCTGCGCGACATCATCGCCCCGGGCAATGTTTACGGAGGGCCGATCTACACGCATATCTACCGGCAACTGGCTAATCTGCAGCTCATGATAGCTCCTTACGACGAAGGGCTGACCGGCCCGGTGGGGAGCTGCACCCTGATCCTGGACGCCGACGGAGATGGGCTGCTCGACCTGGTCCGCCCTGGCATTGACCGCGCCCTGCTGCTCAACAACGGCGGGTTCCA
>CP070685.1:243240-255489 GCA_020352895.1 Phycisphaerales bacterium | reverse complement strand
GCCACAGCGAGCAGCGCAGCCTCGCCCAGTTGCTCAACGGTGCGGGGCAGATCAGTTGGCTGGTGACCGGCCGGCGAGACGACGAGATCATCATCAGTACATGCCTGGAGGCCGTCGAGCAGGTAGGCACGGATGCGTCGGGGCTACTGGAGATGTTGGACGAGACGGAACTCGACGTACAGGAATTGGGCTCACTCCTCCAGCTTCAGGCGCTTCCTCTGGAAGGCTGTGAAACGGTATGCCACACACTGAGCGAACACCTGTGCTCATCCGGCCGGACATAACCGAACTCCTGTGCCCCCGAAAGCGTTGTGAAGTCTGGCCTACGGCGACTCGGACAGCACTTCCGCGGTAAACAATGACACGCGAGTCTGAGGCTCCTTCCACGCATCGGCGGGTAAGTGCGCCTTCTGAGCGCAGCATTCGCTGAGGAGTCGCTCCGCGGTCCAGCCGAACTGGGAACCCACCTGAGGCAGAAAGCAACCGGTATGTCCGCCGCGCTCCACGATGATGCCGTGCCTGCCGATCTCGAGTGACAGAGGATCGTCGGTCGGCTCCGGTCGGCTGAGCAACGAGATCTCGATATCCAGTTCCGGCAGATCCTTGAGAGTCACTGGCATCGTGACGAACCTGGGGTCATTGAGCACCGCCACCGACATGGACTCCACCGCGCGGGCCAAGTCGCCCGGAATGGAAAACGTACCCATGCACCCGCGAAGCTGTTTGTCTTTATGGAGACTGACGAACAGACCGCCATACCCCTCGGCCGGCAGGTCCCGACGGGCGGACGACACGTTGGGGCGACCGCCCAACCGCTCCACCATGGTCGCACGGGCCAACTCAAGCAGAAACCTGCGATCGTCCGCATCCATGAGATGAACCTGAGGCGATGGCAAGCCCGCAGGCCTGCGCCACGGGTAATATACCCTCGGCGCGGCCGGCTTGCACGCAAAAACCCTCCGCCGCCCGCCTGCCGGAGCCGGAGGTGCCGTCCAACCTGCTAGAGGTACCTGATTACCGCAAAGCCTCCCACCAGCAGGACCACGAAGAGAATGCACAGCAAGTTGAAGTAGCGATCGATCTTAGGCTTGATCCAGTCGCCGCACAGCCCGATCAGGCCGGCCACCAGGAAGAAGCGAGCCGATCGGCTGACCGCCGAGGCGATCAGAAAGACAGGAAAGTTGATCCCGAAAACACCGGCCGTGATGGTAATCACCTTGTAGGGCAGCGGCGTGAAACCGGCGATGAACACGATCCAGAAGTCGTACGTCTGGTAGAGGCCGCCGGCCTTGGTGAAGGGATGCACGCTGTATTCAACAACGGTGTCTTCGGTCAGAGCGTGGGCCCGGCCCAGGGAATCGGTGATCCGAAGCGGCTCGGCGCTATCGTCCGGGAATTGCAGTTCGGCCCGCATGAGTGGCAGGGCCACCTTTACGCCTCTTGAATCAATCATCCCCTCGATCCGCGTACCGTCGCGTAGGACCACCACGTCACGGCTGAACCCGGGCACGTGATCGTGAAAGATGCCGCCCACCGCCTGCCAGGCAAAGTAGCCGATCGCGTAGCCGAAGACGCCCCCCACAAGGGATGCCAACGAGCACGCCAGGGCGTAGCCGAGCCATTTGCGGCGGTTCCCGAGGACCAAGGGAGCCAACAGGACGTCGGGGGGGACTGGGAAGAAACTCGACTCGGCGAAGGCCATGACGAACAGAGCTGGGCCGCCGTATGGCGTGTCTGCCCAATGGAGGACCCAGTCGTACAACCGCCGATGCCAGTGCCACCAGGCCACCTGTGGAGGGCCGGCGGCCGGGCCGCTTGCCGGACCAGGCCCTGAGGGCCCCGAGGCGTTTAGGACTGGGGGGCCGCGGTCGGGATCGCTTGGGGCAGGTGTAGGATGCTCAGGCACGTGGATTCCTTGCCGTCTATCCCGATGAGCAAAAGACAGACCCGTCGGGGCTCCGAGAAAGGTCCTGTATCTACTCAAAACAGCCGCCCCACGCCAGCCCGGCGGGACGGCCGCCCGGTCGTCCGAGGCTGGGGGAGCCACAACCTGGGCCTGCGTGCGCCATCCCGTTGCGTGTGGCGGGACCTATGGTGTTGCATAAGATGTGACAAAAGGATCTCGGACCTGCGCGCCGACCGGGTCGGGAGTCTTCAAAACCCCCTGAAGAATGCCGATGCTTATAATCTCGGTGCCCAGCAGCCTTCAAAAAAGGGGAAGCCGCATGGGGCCCCTCCACAGGTATATCGTTCTGCTGATTGCGGCCGCCCTTCTGACGCCGTGTGTGAGTTGCGTGCCCCCCGCCGCCCCCACGGCGGACGGCAACACCAGCAAGCCGCAGGGCGAACCAAACGGCACCTTCGCCCAAGCCATCCCCGCGCTATATGACGAAGCAGGTGTGGCCCGGCTGCAAGGGAATGTCGAAACCACCGAAGATGTCGACGTCTACGACCTGGGACCGATGCAGCCGGGCGATCGGATCGCCGTGGATGCCGTCGGCCAGGAGAGCGGCCTGGATGCGGCTATAGCGATCTTCGACGAGAGGGGGCGGCTATTCATCGAGAACGACGACCGGGACCTGGACGCCTCATTGCTGGACCCGTTCCTCGACGAGGCGGTCCGTCTGGCCAGCGACCGCTACTTCCTGGCCGTCACAGACAGCGCATTCGGGCCGTCCACGGGCATCTACAGAATCACGGTCACGGTGACACGCGGTGGCCCCACACCGGCGCCCAGACCCCAGGCGTTCTTCCTGGACTTCGACGGTGGGACGGTAGACATTCCAGGCGTGTCAATCACTTCCGTCGGTGCGTTCGACACAGCCAACATCGATCCTGCCTACGCGGGGATGACCGACGAGGTCAAGGATGTGATCGTGGCCCTTTTCAAAGGAGCCTACGATGGCCTCGACGTGCTGACCTTCACCAGCGACGAAGGGGAGGCGGCCGCAAGCGCGCCTTTCTCACGTATCCTTTTCGGGGGGGAGGATGAGCGTCGTTTCGGAATCGCAGCCACGGTGGATATGCTCAACTCTGAACCGACGGACGGGGCTGTGATCTTCACGGAGACTTTCCGTCCGGATTTGTTTGGCCGAGTGCTGATCGCCGAAGAGCTGGGCACGGCGATCGGGAACGTAGCCGCTCACGAAGCGGGGCACTTATTGGGGCTGAACCACGTGGCAGATGTGTCGGCCCTGATGGACACATCGGGGGGACCGGAGTCACTCGTGCTGCCTCAACTCTTCAAGGAAGCCCCTCTAGACGACAGCATCTTTCCCATCGGGACGCAGGATTCCTGGCTCCTGCTCCAAGTGATTGTGGGGCTGAAATAGGCCCGGGCTCTCCGCTCGGGACCCGGCGGGGGCGACGTACCTGGCGGCTAGAGGGTTCCGCCCGCGGCTCCGGGATATCATGCATGACCAGCTAGGCGGCACAAACGTCTCATTATCGGAGAGAAAAGCGCCACCGGGCCTGCAACCGCCCGTGCGTATGATTGTCCAAGAAGGTGAGGCCGGAGACCGGTTACCTGAAGAACCCTCCGCACCTCAGGAGAAGAACACGTGCCTACCCTAGTCCACTGCCCGCATTGCCTGCATCCAGTGGTCGTTCCCGCGCGAAGCCGCGGCAAGGGTCGCCTTTGCCGACAGTGTGGTCAGGGCTACTGGGTAAGCAGTGATGAGGTCTGCGTGCGTCGTCTTGCCGCCTCTTCGCACGCCGAGCTGCTCAGGCTGGCATCACAAGGAAGCAGGACCACGGACCCGCTGACGTAGGTCCGCGACAGACTATACCTTTCTATCCTCCTTTGCCCGAATGTGCCCGAGAATCGCCCCGCTTCCTCGCGGGGCGGTTTTCACGCGCTCAGACATCGGATCGAGTCGGGGCTGTCTCAGGGCCAACAGTCCGAGCGGGAGCCCATCACGCGATTAAGGCACTCGCGCGGTGACGACCTCGAAGGACAGCCAGAGCCTCGCTGAGATGCGCTCTGGCGGGTTGTGGTCGCGAATTGACCCAGTCCATGACGGCACGGCGGACCTCAGATTCCGGGCGGCTCAGCAGACGATCGAGCAGGAGAACGTCGGTACTCAACTCCAGCGGAAGCGCACTGCCCAGGGCCTCCGGATCCAGAAGCACCAGGGCTACCCCGGCCTCGCGGCAGATCTCCAGCCGTACCGGGTCGGCCAGCCCGCGGTCCAGATGTTTGTTCAAGAGCATCTCAAAGAGCGACCTGAGCTTCGGGTCGCGCAGCGCGCCCAGGGCGGCGATCACGGCCGTGCGATAATCGAGACGCTGGGCATGACCGTTGACCGACAGAGGAACGCGCCCGTGCCCGAGCGCGGCAGGCGCATCTCCGCCGCGGCTCTCAGGACCGTTCCCGCCAGAGGAACGGGTAGTCAGCAGGCGCAAAAGGAACAGCTTGGCCTCGGGCAGCGGCCAGCGAGCGGCAACGGCCAGCGCGCTGCCAAAGACCGGATCACCTAGATCCTTTACGTGTGAGGCCAGTTCCCCACGGAGTCGTTGCTGCAACGAGAGATCAGCCTGCTCAAGGCTCCGTACCACTTGCCCAAGAAGCACATCCACGCTGGGAAAGCCGACGGTTCCGCGTTCGGCCTCCGCCATCCAGTGCAACATGCGCCGCAGGTCCTCTGGCGTGCAGTCGGCGGGCGAGGACCGTTCGGCGGGCTTGCGGAAGGACGCCCTGGGCATCGCCAAAAGCGCCTCGAAGAACCCCAGTACAGGCTCCTCGTCACGAATCAGGGCGCGCAGAGCAAACCACAATCTTCCCATCGTCGACGTTCTCACGACTGATCACGCCTATCCATTGCGCCGTCGCGGTCTTCCTGACTACGGCAATCAGGCGCGCGTTCACGCGATCTTGATGGCGCCGCAGCGCGATCAACGGCACACATTCTCCCGTTCCCCCTGGATGATGTCCAGCGGGGGCGGTCAGCAGACGCCTTCAAGGGCATCACGCTGGCGTGCCTCTCCCGCTCAGTGGGCCCGAGAACAGGATCGAGCATCATGGTTGCGAGGTCTTACCCCGAGTCCTACACTTGACCCGGGGGGTCAGAAGCGGTTCACACTCGTTCCGACCGGGAACGCAACATGGGCAAGTTCATCGGAAAGCTGCAGCGCAGGATTCACAGCCGACTGTTCGTAGACACTAATCCGAAGCCTGGGGCATCAGTATTCGTGGCTGGCACCGGAAGAAGCGGCACGACCTGGGTCGCGGACATCGTCAATTTTCGCAACGACCATCGCGTGCTCTTCGAGCCCTTCTTTCCCCAGAAGGTGGGGCTGGTACGGCACTTCCGCTATCGGCAGTACCTCCGGCCGGACAACGACGACCCGGTCTATGTCGAACCTGCGCGAGCTATCCTGACCGGCCGGATTCGCAATCCCTGGATCGACAGAGAAAACCGCAAGTTGTGGGCCTCCAGACGCCTCATCAAGGACATCCGAGCCAACCTGCTGCTGCGTTGGATGCATACGCGCTTTCCGGGCCTGGGCATGATCCTGATCTTTCGGCATCCGTGCGCCGTGGCCAACTCCAAGCTCAAGCTGCGATGGTCTACGCACCTGAGCGAGTTTCTCGAGCAGCCGGAACTGATCGAGGACTTCCTGAGCCCGGTCCAGGCGGCAATGGCCGCGGCCCGGACGGAGTTCGAGAAGCACGTCTTCTTATGGTGCGTCGAGAACTACGTACCCCTCAGGCAATTCCGCCGCGGCGAGCTACACCTGGCCTTCTACGAACCGTTCTGCCAGCACCCGCGATCGGAAACCGAACGGCTTTTCTCATTCTTGGGACGCCAGGTTGATGAGAAGGTCCTGTCGCATCTGAAGAACCCGTCCACCATGGTACGCGCGGGCAGTGCTATCCTCTCGGGTGGCAGCCTGACGGACAGTTGGCGCAAGGATATTAGCAACGACCAGATCAAACGCTGCACGGAAATCCTGCGTCTATTCGGGTTGGACAAAGTATATGGCGAGGATTCGCTTCCCGATATCGAAGAAGCCTACGCGATGATGCCTCCACCATGACCATCACCGCCACGTCGATGGCGACAAGCCGTCACCTGTACTATTCTTCCCTTCGATCCGGGCTTTACCGCAACTGAACGGTGCACGGCCTTGCGTCCCAGAAGCGGACGTCTTCCGGACGGCTGGGCCGGGGAAACGCGGGCCCCGGGCAGCGCCCCGCCGCCGACACCGCAGCACGCCAAGACGCGTAAAGAACGACAGATCCGTTTGGTTTGTTCTTGCATTTGCGCGCGATCTGTGGCATACTAGAGCAGTGCAGGTTGGGTTCGGCCTGTAACGCGACTCATATAAGAAGTCGTGCTGCCCGAAAACGAACGCCCGTGCGCGTTTTGACACCCTGAGCGCTCGGTGTCTCTTAATGTAGGGCAAGGTCGGCTGGCACCTGCACTTCTTTTTGCGCGCCGCCTGCACATCGGCACCATGTCGGCACCGGTTTCCGACCCTCGCAAGCACCCTGCCTGCATTCATGCGACTTTGGCAACAACGACCTGGACAACTCGTGACCGCCCCAGCAGCAACGACATGCCCGCCGTCGGCTTGGTCGAGCAGTCCGCCCGGTCACGCTCCAGCAGACCTAACTGCCGGCGGCCCGCAAGGCGGGCAGACTGAGCATGCGCTGAAGGGCTACGCGGGACCACCGCCGCGTGTGGTCGTCCACTCGGACCTGGTTGACAACGCGACCGGCGGCTAACTCATCGAGAGCGTACAACAGGTGGGGAAGATCGATGCGGTACATCGTCGTGCACAAGCACTGAATACCGGCCAGACTGCGGACCACCCGCTTGCCAGCTTGCTCCTGGGCCAGGCGGCTGACCAGGTGGATCTCGGTGCCCACGGCCCACTTGCTGCCCTCGGGAGACTGTCGGACGGTACGGATGATCGCCTCGGTGCTGCCCGACAGGTCCGCCTTCTGAACGACGGCCCAATCACACTCCGGGTGCACGATGATGCGGAACTCGGGATCGATGCGACGAATCTCGTCGCACTGCTCGGGGCTGAACAGGGTGTGGACACTGCAGTGTCCCTTCCACAGGAAGAACCTGGCGTCACGGATGCCATCGTCGCGCAGGCCAAGACGCGGCTTGTTCGGATCGACCACTGCCATGGAATCAAGTGGAAAGCCCATGGCATACGCGGTGTTGCGCCCTAGATGCTGATCGGGCAGAAACATGATCTTCTCGCCCTGATCGAGCGCCCAGCTCAGAACGCGGGCGGCATTGCTGCTCGTGCAGCACGCACCACCATGAAGACCGCAGAAGGACTTGATGTCGGCCGAGGAATTCACGTAGGTGATGGGAATGACCCTTGCGGCGGTGACGCCGGTGACGATCTCCCAGGCCTCCTCAAGCTGCTCGAGCGTAGCCATGTCGGCCATGCTGCAGCCCGCGGACAGGTCGGGAAGAATCACCTTGACGTTGTCCTCGGTGAGAATGTCGGCGGACTCGGCCATGAAGTGCACGCCGCAGAAAACCACGAATTCGCACGTGGCCTGCTCGGCAGCCAGTTGTGAGAGCTTGAGGCTGTCACCCGTGAAATCGGCAAAGGCGATGACGTCATCTTCCTGGTAGTGGTGGCCGAGGATCACCAGGCGGCTCCCGAGCTGCCTCTTCCGTTCGGCGACGCGCAGCTTGAGCGCCTCGATGCTGAGCCCCTGGTATTGCGGAGGCAAAGGCGGCTGGTACAGCACAGCGTTCTCCTACCGGCGGCGGGTCTTTACAGGCAGCAGCCCTTTTCCTGCGCCCCGCAGATGGCAGTCATGCATTATACTACGTGGCGGCTTTTACAGGTATCATAGGAGGCCGAGCCACGCGCAGGCCGTTGACATGAATCGGAATTGCCCCCGCATGAAGATACACAGTATGTGGAAGAACCCGCTCCTGCTTGTGCCTGCTTTCACGATGTGCATCGCCACCGGTTGCGGACGATCCTTCACCGCCCTGCCGGCCGACGGTCAGGTGCCTGTCGGAGATGACCAGGGCATCCTGGAGAAGCGCACCGGTGTCGCCGTCCTGGTCCGCGTCCAGTCAATTCCATGGGATCACGGCAGTCGATTCACTGCCTTCAACGTCGAGATCACGAACTCGCGCGCCGAGTCGCTGGCAATCGGTCCCGGTCGTCTCGCCCTGGTTGACGAAGAGGGGATCGCCCGCCGGGCGGTCGACCCCGCGGTGTTGGAACAGGCCTTTGAGAGCGCCGTAAGTGACGCGGCCGAGGGCGTTCCGGCGCATTTACGCCACGCCGTCGTGTCAGGCTATCGACACCGACCCCGCTGCGGAAGGGCATCCTACTACCGCTACCGAAGTTACCACCGGCCCTACTATTGCGAACCGTACTACGGCACGTATTGGTACTTCGGATGGGGACCATACTACTATTACGACTATTACGACGGTCTGTACGAGCAACAACTTTCTCGTGAACGCATCGCCCAGTTCCTGACCGAGTTATTGCGGCAAAGGGAGCTGGAACCGAACGAGGCCACGGGCGGCCATGTGCTCTTCGGTTATTATCCCCAGAAAGATGAAGAGGTCACGATCCGCCTGGAGGTTGATCCGCCCGGCCGGGAACAAGGCGCACACGCACCCGAGCCGACCCAGTTCGTCCGCTTCGAGTTCCGATTCTCGTGCCGTCACTAATGCTCCGTGGCGCTCACATTTCACACGGAAGCCTGTCCTCACCGCTGCAGCCGGCCCCGGAGATGCCGCCCGACGTCGCCCCCGTGACTTTGTACCGCCCGTAGCGACGTTCGATGGCTGTCGGAGCCGAAGGCCAGCGCATGAAAAAACCCGCTGGCCGCAAAACGCGGATCGCGGGCTTCTTCAAAAAAGCTGGCAATCACCTACTCTCGCCACTCGGGACTACCATCGGCCGTACGGGCTTCACTACTGTGTTCGGAATGGGAACAGGTGTTTCCCCGCACGCAAACTCACCAGCGCCACGAAGTATAGCGGGTACGGCAGCTTTGTCAAGCGGACGACCGAAGGCAGGACGAGAGGGCTCCCTCCAGGCCCCGCATCCCCGCTACCCCTCGACTGCGGAGATGACCAGCGTGTCGTTCTGGCCGCCGAAGCCGAAGCTGTTGGACAAGGCGTGGCGAACGGTCATCTTGCGGGCCTGATTGGGCACATAATCCAAATCGCAGTTAGGATCGGGATTCTCGTAGTTGATGGTCGGTGGGACCACACCGTCCCTGACGGACAGCACACAGGTAATCAGCTCAACGGCTCCCGCGGCCGCGATCAGGTGCCCCATCATGCTTTTGATGCTGCTGATGGCCACCTTGCGCCCCTCTCCGCAAAAAACCTGCCTTATGGCCAGGGACTCGATCTTGTCGTTCTCCTCGGTGCTGGTGCCGTGGGCAGAGATGTAATCAATATCCTTAGGCTGGAGCCCGGCATCAGCCAGGGCCGCTCGAATAGCGGCAATGGCCCCCCTTCCGTCCTCGTGGATGTCGGTGATGCGGAACGCGTCGGCCGTGGAACCGTAGCCGGCAATCTCGGCCAGGGGCTGTGCTCCACGAGCCCTGGCGTGCTCCAGCTCCTCGAGAATAACCATGCCAGCCCCCTCCCCGAGCACAAAGCCGTCTCGGTTCCGATCGAAGGGGCGCGAGGCCTTCAGGCAGTCCTCGTTGCGGGTGGACAGGGCCGTCAGGCGGTTGAAGCCCGTGGCCCCAAACGGATGCACCATGCTGTGAGTACCCCCAGAAACCATCACGTCGGCGTCCCCGCGGCGAATGATGCACGTAGCCTCACCCAGGGCCTGGGTGCTGGCCGCGCAGGCCGTCAGCGTGTTCAGATTGGGCCCCTGGGCGTTGAAAAGCACAGCCAGGTGACCGGCGGCCATGTTGGGATCCTGCTCCAACTCTCTGACCGGCGACAGCTTCCGGTGAGCGATCTGGTACCATTTGACCGCATCCAGGCCGCCCTGACCCGAATTGGCCTGGTGATCCCAGCCCTTGACGGCGGCCTCCACGAAGTTGTCGAAATCCAGGGGGCCCTCGCCTCCCCCCAAATAAACCCCTACCTGTGTGGGATCGAGGTCAGAGGCCGTGCTGAGGCCGGCACCGTCCCAGGCCAGCTTGGCCGCGGCCAGGGCGAAACTCGTGTTTCGGCTGGCGTCGGTGTGCGCCCCGTACGACTCGCCCAGGAAGTCCTGGAGGCGGAAGTCCTTGACCTCCGCCGCGAACTTGGTCGGGAACGTCGTCGCGTCGAAAAGCGTGGTGTAGGCCATGCCGCTGTGGCCCCCCAGCAGCCGTTGCCAGACCCCTTCCACATCGTGGCCGAGGGGCGTGATCCAGCCCATGCCGGTGACTACTACGCGTCGAGACACGCCAAGGCTCCTGTCGGACTAGTCTCCATAGCGCCTGATGACCAAACAGGCCGCCTGCCCGCCGCTCGGGGCAAACGAAGTACTGATCACAGCGTCGATTCGGGCGTCAACGGGGTCGCCGTGAATCACGTTGAGCCCGCACGCCGGGTCCACCCTGGTGGTGTTCAGCGAGGGGGGGATCGTGTTGTGGGCCAGGGCCAGCACGGACGCCGCTAAGTCGATCGCCCCGCTCCCGGCGCCGTTGTTCCCGATGGTCCCCCTGGTACCCATCACGGGAACAGTAGCGCCCCGCCGACCCAGGGCCGCCCGTATCCCGGCGGCTTCGGCCAGATCGTGCTCCCTGGTACCCAGGCCCTGAGCGGCGATCAAGTCGACCTGGTCAGCCGTAAGCGACGCGTCATACAGTGCCTTACGAATACTGGTTGCGATGCCACGGCCTTCCGGATCGGGGGACCTCCAACTCGTCGTGTCCGCACTCGCCCCGAAGCCGCTCACCTCTCCATAAATCCGAGCTCCTCGGGCCTTGGCGTGCTCCAGCTCCTCCACAATGATGAGCCCGCCGCCCTCGCTGATGACAGTCCCGTCCCGCTTGGCGTCAAAGGGACGGCAGGCCCCGGCCGGATTATCGTTGCATGACGTGCACAGGCGGCCCAAGAGCTCCTGCCGGAGCAGCCCCATGGGATTGAGCTTGCTCTCGGCACCGCCGCAGATGCAGATATCCGCGGACCCGCGGGCGATGGTTCGCACGGCTTCCCCGATGGCCAGATGGCTGGAGGCCTCGCCACACGTAATGGTGTTGGAGGGGGCTTGGGCGTCGTGCACGATGGTCACGTGGCAGGCCAGCATGTTGGGCAGAAACTTGAGCAGCCACAGCGGAGTGAGGTTGCTCATGCCCTCGAGCCCCCACTGCGCCAGCGAGAACTCACCGGCCTCGTCCACGGAACTGGCCAGGGCACCGGCCAGCTCGACCAGGTCGGCACAGATCAGACCCGAGCCGATGTTCGCTCCGAGACGCGCGGGATCGATGTTGGGCGGGCCTTCGACCTCCCCTCGCTCGATCAGACACTTGGTCTTGAGTCGGGCGTCCTGCGCGGCCAGATAGGCGCAGGCCACGGCGATCTCGATGTCGCGCGCCATGACCTTGGTGCTCTTGCGGTAGCTCTTGGGCACGAAGTCGGACATCTTCAGCCCGTCGATCTCACCGCCCACCTGGCATTGGAATCCGCTGGGGTCGAAGGCACCGATGCGCCGGACAGCGCTGCGCTTCTCGACCAGGCCCGTCCAGAGGGCCTCGGCCCCAAGGCCCAGCGGCGTGACGATGCCCAGCCCCGTAATGACGGCGCGTCGATCTCGGTTCACGGATGAGACTCTTTCTCCTGGGGCCGATTCCTGGGTCGCTCGAGGTCACCCTGGATCGAGGCCAGCAGTGCCTTGAACTGCTCGGTGAACACGAAGTTCTCCTTGGGGAACTGCAGCCCGCTCAGGTTCTGATCCACGTGCGAGAAGAACAGATCGATTCGCCCGATCAGTCGATCGTTGCAAAACACCTCGCCCCTCGTCGCGGCGCCGGCCTCGTTGATGGTCTCGATCTCGGCCTCATAGCGGAGGCGGTCACCAGGCACGACCCGCCGGTCAAACCGCGCTTTGCGGATTTTAGCCAGGATGACCTTCTCCGCAAAACTCCTGGCCTCGCCGACGAGAATACCGGCCGTCTGGGCCATGCCCTCTATCATGAGGGGGGGCGGCATGAGCGGCAGGCCGGGGTACTTATGATGCAGGTGCTCTTCAGCCAAGGATATGTTCTTGACGGCCACGGCACGCCGGCCACTCTCAAACTGCTCGAAGCCGTCAATCCAAATCCATCTCATGGAGGTCCCCCGC
>CP070685.1:230811-243140 GCA_020352895.1 Phycisphaerales bacterium | reverse complement strand
CGCCCGCGACAGGGGGTAGATCTTCAGGCCGGTCCGGAACATCGCGGCCGCCGCGTCGGGCTTCCCGTCCACCAGGAAGCCCCGCAGGATCAGCCAGTTTGCGTACGAGCGCGACCTTGAGACGAAATACCCGTCCGGCACCTCGCTCTCGTAGCCGGGCGGCAGGATCAGGTAATTCCCGCCTCGGCCCTTGTCGGGGCCGGGAGCCCCCATGTCGGCCACGTACCGGAACCACGCATCGTTCACCGTGCCCGGCCCGCAACCGGGCGGAATCTCCACCACCGTCGGGCCGTCCCGTTTCAGATCGAGAACTGCCGAAGCGTACACGGTGTCGGTGTTCCCGGTCAGGAACAGCGGGTTCGAGTCCATTAAGTGGTCGAACAGGAGAACCTGATTCGCCCTCGCGACTCCCATCTGTTCGTTCCCCCGGCGCATCGCCTCCAGCGACGCGGCCGGGATCCCGTTCAGAAACACCTCCACCCCGCGCATGAAGTTTAGGTTGTCGAAGACTCTCTGCGCGGTCTCCTTGGTGGGCAACCCGTCGAAGAACTCCAGCGTACCGATCCGGGTCTCCACCCTGTCCGGCGTCATGATTTCCGGCGGGATCGGCGTGTTGTAACCCGGCGGGGCGTCCGCGTTGCTGCTGCTCGCCGTGAAGGTCGCAGCGAACACCAGGGCTGTCACAATCATCAATGCTTTGCGTCCGTGTTGCACACGCATGGTCTTACTCCTGTCCTGAACACCGAACACTGAAACCTGAGACCTCTCGTGTCGCGCGTCACTCAGAGCTGTCTCGCTCCACCACCAGCGTCGCGCCGGGGGCAAGGCCCATGCCATCCGACGCCAGGCGCGACACCTCCTCCGCATCCAGCGCCCGCGCTTCCCCGTCGGCCTCGATGATCGTCGCCTCGCACGCACCGCCCGGCACGGGCACCGCGATGTCCTTCGGCTCCGGGTCCCGGTTCACCGCCACCGCCCCGATCTCGCTCCCGGCGATCCACTCCAGCAGCAGGGCCAGCCGATCCGTCTCCACGATCGAGTTCGCCGCCGACGGCGGGCTCGTCGCCGGCACTTCCACCCGCACGCGCCGCGTCCCCTCCCGCAGTGCCAATGTCTCGTCCTCGAATGCCTCGGCGTCCGCCCGCACGACCAGCGGCGCCTCGTCGCTGCGCCACGCGTAATGATCCGCGTCGCCCATCGCCTGCCCGGCCGCCGGCAGCCGCCCGAACATCCGCCCGAGCCGCAATTGCTTGTCCAGCACCGGCAACACCTCGAAGTACCGGGCGTACGCGTCGTTGCGTTGCGGCACGATCACCCGCAGCTCGTTCCACTCGGCCGGCCGCACGTCCACCACCAGCCGCACCAGTTTCGGATTCAGCACGCTGGCCAGCCCCTCCCTGCTGACCGCCCGCCCGAACGGCAGCCAGACGAACTGCCTGCGCCGAAGCAACGCCGGCGCGTACCACGCCTTGCACGGCTCCGGGCGAACCAGCGTCTTGAGCCAGACGTTGGCCCCTTCCACACCAAAACGCCCGCTCGCGTCCAGCCCCGTCCGCACCAGCACCGCCGGCATCTGAAACTCCGGTACCGCGGCGTGCCCGTGTCCCACCGTCAGCACCGGCTGCGCATCACCGGCCTCCCCGCCGCGCTTCTCTAATCCAGTCCAGCTCAGACACACATCCGGGATCTGCCGGGCCATCGAGCGAATCTGTTCGATCAGCGCCGTCTCCCGCAGCCCCGGGTCGGCCAACTGTCCCACGCTCACCGTCGCGGCGCACAGAACATTCATCAGCAACTGCGCGGCCGTGTTCGGCTGATTGTCGCACGCGGCCGCCGACAGCAGCGGATCGACGTCCATCACCACCAGCGCCCCACCCGGCGTCTCCTTGTACAGGCAGATCGGCCGCCCGCTGCTGTGCTCCATGTTCGTGTCCGCGATCAGGATCGTCTCGATGCCCTGCGCCCGCATGAACTGCCGTAGCGGCGACGTGCGGACCAACTGCCGCTGCCGGAATACACCGTCACTCTCGTCGAACTCGGCGAATTCGAAGATGTCCAGCAGCGAAAAGCCGTTGGTGATGAAATTCGCGTACCTGACCTGCGCCCCCAGCGTGTCGTCCTCCTGTTCGTGCCTGCGAACCCGCACACAATCGGGCAGCTTGCGATTGACCAACTGTGCGAACGCCGGCAGTGAAAGCACCACCACCCGGCGCTCCGCCCACCGCCTGACCATCCGCCAGGTCCAGCTCTTCGGCAGCACTCCGACGTTCGACACCACGATCGCGTCCGCCGTCCCGCCCCCGCGCTCCAGCTTTCCGGGTGGCACAGCCTGCACCTTCCCCCGGCCGAACCGTGCTCGCAGAATCGCCGTCAGTCGCTCCGCCCGCTCCGACTCGTCCACCACGAACACGCTTCCGGCCGCCCGCGGCCGCGCATACCTGAACGGCCAGGGCGGCACGCTGATCGGATGCGGCTCCAGGCAAACGTAATCCATCGGGATCGCCCGCACCTGCTCCAGTTCCGCCGTGCCTTGGACCCGCCTCACGCGGATGGACATCTCCAGACGTGTCGATCCCACAGGTGTGCGCAAATGCACCCGCCACCAGGTCAGCTTGCTGCTTCGCCACGGACCGTAACACCGCAACGGGCCGACCGGCTTGCCGTCCCGCCCCGTGCAGCGAATCAGCACGCTCAGCCCGCCGTCGTCCGCACCACCCTTAGCCCGACACGCCCCCCTGATTTCGATACGGTAGTCGTGCTTGCTGCGGCAGCGAAAGGACTGCGACCACTGCCCGGCCTCTTCTTCGCTGGCCGTCTCTACTACCAGCCTCCGCCCGTCACCGTTGCTGCTTTCGCTGGCCAGCCGCCATATCGGCGAGCCCGCCAGCACCTCCCATTGCCACGATGTCGGAGTCTTCCGCCCGGCCGCGAAGTTGCCGTTGCGAATCCTGTTCATCCTCGTCTGCGCCACTGCCCGCCTCCATCAACGCGTTGGAGCGCTCGCTCGTCGCCCGTGCCCGGATTGACTGTAATGCAAGACAGGGCAGTGTAGTCGGTGGGCCTGCGTTTACAACCCACTCGATCAGGGACGAGCCCAAAGTACGTGATTAGTTGGTAAAGGGAGCGTGCCTGCTCGAAATGGCCTCGAACAGGCACGACGATTGCCTACAGTCGTTCTTGTTGTTGCCGCGAATCGCTTCTGTAGGACTCGTCTTTCATCGGCCCTTGAACTGCGCGGGGCGTTTCTCGATAAACGCCCGGATGCCCTCGGCATAGTCCTCCGTGCGGATGGCCTTGCCCTGGAGCTTGGCTTCCCGTTCGAGCTGGTCGTCGAAGTCCTCGGTCCAGGCTTCGTCCAGGGCTCGTTTGCACCAGCCGATGGTACGCGTCGGTCGCGCCGCCAATTCCCGAGCGAGCTGCATGGCTTCGTCCGCAAGCTGCTCGTTAGGCACCACCCTATTGACCAGACCGAGTTGAAGCGCCTCGGCGGCACTCACCTTGCGGCCGGTGAAGCACAGCTCCGCCGCGCGGGCCATGCCTACCAGGCGCGGAAGCATATAGGTGCTGCCGGCGTCAGGCACCGCGCCGATGTTGATGAAGGCCTGAAGGAACACGGCCGACTCGGCCGCAATGCGCAGGTCGCAGGCCAGAGCCAGGCTCCAGCCGGCGCCCGCGGCCGCGCCGTTCACCGCCGCGATGACCGGTTTCTTCATCTCGCGGATGCGCGTGACGATAGGGTTGTACCGTTCGTGAAGTACCTTCTCCAGGTCGACCGGCTCGCCACGTTCGAGGCCGTTGACCAGGTCGGCCACGTCCTGCCCGGAGCAGAACGCCCGCCCGGCGCCGGTGATGAGGACGCAGCGGACGGCCTCGTCCTTGTCCGCGTCGCGCACGGCCCTACCCAAAGACTCAAGCAGGTCCGCATTGAACGCGTTGAGCACGTCGGGGCGGTTGAGGATGATCTTCCGAACAGCGCCTTGATCTTCAACACGCGTCGTTGGGTTATCCTGAGACATGGGTTCATCCTCCGTGTGGATTGCGACATCAGGGCTCACGCCCGGTGTGCGTTGTCAGACGATACCATAATCCTTGAGCACGCGAAGGGCCTCGACCGTGGCGGACGCCGCATAGCTCTCGCCGTCCTCCGAGTCCCAGCTTCCGTCCGGCCCTTGCCGGCCGACGAGTTCATCGAGGGCCTCTCGAACCAGCGGATGACTGCCGGGCAAATCGGCGTCGCGAAGGCACCGCAACAGCCACGCCAGATAAGACCCCGCCCACTCCCGCGGTGCGAACTCTGCTTGTGTAACCCGCAGGGCTTGCTCGAAAGGCTTCATGCCCTCCAGCGGAAACCGGGCAAACAGCGGCAGTGCGTCCCACGTGGCCCGCTGGTAGCCCACCAGACGGCCGGGCTCCTCCCGATGAGCGAGCAGATACGTAATGGGACAACCGCGGCACAACGGCGACTCGGCGTAGCCGAACCGCATCAGCCGGTGCGCGCAGTAGGCCGTCAGCCACACGCGCGTTTTCGTTTCGCCCGGCGTCAAGAACTCCGGAGGATCGAGCCTCGTGATCTCCGGCACTTCGTCCCAGCCGCCGTCGGCCTCCTGGTACCGGAACAGAAACCGGACCGCAGTCTCGACCATCGGCCCGCCACGGATCGAAAGATCGTCCAGCCAACCCAGGACGTAGGTCGTGTCGCAAACCGTGCTCACGCTTCGGTCCGCCAGCCAGTAGCCGAATCCTCCGTCGGCGTTCTGCAGCCCGGACAGCTCGCCCAAAGCCTTCTGTTCGGGAGACCGTCCATAAAGGACGGCCGCCAGCCGAGCCTGCTCGATGGGATCGCCGTGCGACCGCACGTAATCGACGGCCACATCGATATCAGGCTTTCCTCTCACAGGGTCTTCTCCAGGTGAACAGCGTGGCGGTCCTTCAGGACGGAGGTTGGCTCGGTCTCGGGCATGAAGATGCCCTCCAGATTGGACGTACTTGTTGAATAAAGTAGCGCGGGGCGTACGTCAAGCGCTACGCGGCGTCCAGCCGATGACGGCGCGCAACACGGTGCAGGCGAACAGGAATGCGATGACGGCGGTGGTGACGACGGTGATCCACACCTCTTCGATGAAGAGAAAGCGAATCATGTTGCCCAGCCACAGGCCGGCCCACACGATCAGGCCCAGGTGTCCGATCCGCCGGAGGGCGAGGCGACGGCCCGTGCTCAGCACGAGGCAGCCGAAAACGAAGAGGGCCTGCACGCCGGCGAACAGGTGCTCGGCGGCGGTGTCGTAGGTCAGCTTGACGGCCTCGTAACGCTCTCCCTCCACGTAGGTGCCGTACAGCGTGCTGCTGGTGTTCGGCCCGATCAGTTGAGAAGCACCGGCGCCGGCGGCGTACAGCCCGCTGGCGACGGCGAAGAACCACGCGCCGCCAAGGACGACAACTCGTGCGGCTTTGATCAGGACTCGGCTCACGACTGCTTATTCGTGCCTGCTCGAAGATTATTCAAATGAGGACCGCCCACGAACGCGCACCCTCAGAGGGCCTTGGCCATGGTGAACAGCGGCGTGCCCAGAAGTTCCCACGGCCCCTTGTCGCTGCGACGGAAACCGGACTTCTCATACAGCCATATCGCCTTGTCGAGAAACGGCGTCGTGCTCAGAACCAGGCGCTTGAACCCGGCCCGCGCAGCGTATCGCTCCACGTGCTCCAACAGATGCCAGCCCAGCTTCCGACCCTGCGCAGCCGGCAAGACAGCCATCCTGCACACGTAGAGATCCTCGGCCCGGTCCACCACCGACACCGTTCCCGCCACGCGGCCTTCCTGCATCACGACAAAAACGAGCCCTTCCTCCCAGCGCGACCTGATCTGATGGGGGCCCGGCGTGGTGGCCGCGAACGCCGCGGGCGTGTAGAGCGGCTCGTATTCGCGAAAGGCCTCCCGCAGAACCGCCGCGACCGCCGCAGCATCCTCGGGTCCCGCCCTTCGAATCAGGACGTCTCGCTTGCCTTCGTCAATCACACGGTTCCGTTTCGCAGTGCTGCCGACGGGCTGGTGGGTGCCCGCACCGTTGCCAGCCGGCCCGCGGCCGCGAATCTCGCCCTACGGACATGCTGATGCGGGCTTGCAGGCGAATATCTTCGCGCTCCAGATCTTGCCCACGAGCTGCCGGGCGAGGTCGTCGGCCGGCCCACCAACCGCCGTCCGATTCGCGCCGCACGAGCACACGCCCGAGGATTCAGACAGCTCGCCGCCGAGAAACTCGCCCAACTGCCCCTCGTCATAGACGATGCGGTTCCGAATCCGGACGTCCGTCAGTCCGGCCTGACGCAGCTCGTTAACATATTCCTTTTCGCTGATTGCGCCGGCCACGCAGGAACCGTACAGCGCTTCGCTCTCGCGCGCCCACGCGGGCAGCGCCTCGACCACGATATCGGATACCAGCATGCGCCCGCCCGGACGCAGAACGCGGGCGATCTCCGCAAAGACTCGGTGCTTCTCGGGAGACAGGTTGATCACACAGTTCGAGATCACCCAGTCCACCGACTCGTTCTCGACCGGCAGTTCCTCGATGATCCCTTTGCGCACCTCCACGTTGATCAGGCCCGCCTCCGCAATGTTGACCCGGGCCCTCTCCAGCAATTGCTCGGTCATATCCACGCCGATGACTCGCCCCGCCGGACCGACCATTCTGCCGGCCAGCAACAAGTCAAGTCCCGCGCCGCAACCGAGGTCCAGCACCACTTCACCTGCCTGCACCTCGCTAAACGCCAGCGGATGCCCGCACCCGTATGAGTTCAGTACTGCTGCAGGCGGCAGGGCTTCCAGTTCATCAGGTGTGTACCCGGCCAGACGGCTGACTATGTGAGAAGGCTCGGGCCGGGAGAGCGGCCGCGACGAGGTCGCGCACCCGGCGCGGGCGTACGTCTGAGCGACATGATCGCGAATCTGTTGCGGATCACTCATGACTTGCCTCTCTTCTTCCTTGAGCGTTGTAACCCGCAGCACGTTTCGAGGGCGTTGGCCATGGCCCGCAAAGTGTCAATGAACTCGGGGAAGCGGACGCTGTAGTACACTTCCTTGCCGCGCTTCTGGCTCTGTAGGATCCCCGCTCTTTTCAGCATGGCTAGGTGTCGGCACACCACGGAAACGTCTTGCGGACAGCACCCGGCTAACTCCGAGACCGTGGCCGGCCCGCCCAGGGTCGCCAGGCGACAGAGAATGCCGATGCGGCCCGGATCGCCCAGGGCTTTAAAGAACCCTGCCTCGAACAGCGCGGCCAGCTTCCGGCCCGAACGGACAGGCCTTGGTCGTTGCGATGGTCGTTTGCTCATTTGCGTCATCATGCAAATATACCCCGCGTTTCCCACCCTGTCAAGGCGCGCAGCAGAAACGCAGGCGTTGCTCACCGCCGAAGCCGGAGGACGCAGCCGGACCGCTGGTGGGCGCGACCGATTTGCCCGCGTCCAGCACCGGCTTCAATTGACACTTGAGCCTGGCTTCGCCCCTCCCCCTGGCCCGGCGGCTCAGACAAGATCCCCCCTGGCCACCATGACCACGCCTCCACCGACAGATACGTCGATTCTCCCCTCGCGGCCCTGGGCCTTGAGCAGCAGCAGCGAAGGCCGTTTGATTTCGTGGCCCTGCTCTGCGCGAAGATCGATCTGCTCGGCCTGGAAACAGCGATGCTTGACCAGGTAACCGGCCAGGCACCCGTTCGCGCTTCCGGTGGCGGGGTCCTCGACCACGCCGTAGTAGTCGGCGAAAACCCGGACGTTGAGTTGATTCTGCGGATCGTAGGTCTCGGGCGCGAAAACTAGGATCGCCTTGGCCTGGATGCTCCTGATCAGTTCGAAGTACTTCTCGCGGTTCACGTGGGCCTTGCGGACCGCATCCAGCGACTTTAGCGGGACAATGACAAAGAACACCCCGGTGGACACCTCCTGCACCGGGAAGCGATCGTCGATCTGCTCCTGCGTGAGGTTCAGCACCTCGGCGATGGACTTGCGGTCCACGTCCTGGCCGAACTCTGGCGGTTTCTGCCGCATCCACAGGACCTCCGGTTGCCCGTCGCGATACGTGAAGCTCACCGGAATCTGACCCACTTTCAGGTTGAGCCTCACCTCCTCCGTGCGCTCTCGGAGAACTTCCTGCTGAATCACGTACGCGGTGCCCAGCGTAGGGTGTCCGGCGAAGGGCAGTTCCTCTTCGGGCGTGAAGATGCGTACGTCAAAGCCGCCGTCGCGCTGCCGCTCGGAGAGGATGAAGGTGGTTTCCGAGAAGTGCATTTCCCTGGCGATGAGCTGCATGTCCTCGTCGGAAATGGCGGCGCCGTTTCGGACCACCGCGAGCTGATTGCCGACGTACTTGCGCTCTGCAAAGACATCAACGATACAGAAGGGCGTACGAGACACGAGAATCACCTCCTTGATGATGACAGGGGCGAATCACTCGGAGTCCGGCCGGTCACTCGTAGACCTTCGCCAGCCTGGCCCCCGGATAGTAGTGACCCAGGATTTGCTCTGCGGTGGCCCCGTTGCGGGCCATACCTTCGGCACCCCACTGGCAAAGACCTGCCCCGTGGCCCCAGCCCCGGCCGTGAGTGAACGTTACCGCCTTGCCGTCGTCGCGAATCCGGAAATGCGTGCTCTTGACGGTCCATCCCGTCGGATCAATCGTCAGGCGGAAAGCCTCCGCCGGCAGCTCAGCCGACTTCCCCTTGTGGCCCGTCACGCGAATGGTCCGAGCCCGATGGTCCGGGGCGCGATCAGTCACCTCAACCTCGGCGACCGAACCGAGGCTGGCGAAATCGTCATAGCGCCGGGCCAGAGCCCGACCGACGGCCTTCTTCGGGAACGTGACCGGCTTCCAGCGGTACGTGCCCTTCGGAGCCCGCCAACAGTAATCGCACTCCACCCCGCCGGCCAGCGGCGGAATACTCCCGGCGTTCCCCACGAACGAAGCATCCTGCGTCGTTCCGCCGCAAACCGCACTGTAATACGTGCAGAAGATGTGGTCTCCCTCGGGATATTGCCAGGTCAGCACGATGCCTCGCGTGGCGTCTACCGCCCGGGCCGCCTTGGTCTTCTCCGTCTCGACGTCGATCCCCACGTACATCTGAGACCGGGCGGTCGACGTGACGTCCCAGTCGCGGTTGCGACCGACCGTGCCCTTCTCATACAAAACATAGGTCCGAGCCGCGATGGCCTGAGCTCTGTACGTCTCTCTGTGCCAGTTGGGTGGCACTTCGCCCCGCAGCACACCGCGTAGATAGGCCTCTACGTCGACGACGTTGATGATGTCCGCCGTGCCGTCGTCCTTCAGCAGGCACCGGAGGAATCCCGGATAACGCCGCATCACTTCTTTGTCCCCGCCGGCGGGCATCAGCAGCTCGATCCGCTCACCCGCCGCCGGAATCAACTCGATCACCTCCGCCGTGATCCGGTGCGGTCCCACCACCATGGACGTCGGGCTGCTGTGGCCGAACAGGATCGGCGCCCTCCTCAAAGGTGGCAGCGGGTCGGACAACTCCTGCCCGTTCTGGTCGCGGACTCGAAGCCGACCGGACGTGGATACCACCAGCCGCTCCGTGTCACGCGCCAGCAGAACCCGGACGCTCCGTGCCGGATGCACCTCGATGGAAGCACCGTCCTGCGGGGCGGCGTCCGAAATGCTGCATGAGACCGTCACCAGCACACTGACCGCGCCGCAGGCATACAGCCACGCCAGCACGTAGAGACCTCTTCCCGGCTTCGCGCAACGAAGGCGCATGACTGCCCGTCCATTGTGTGTGAATCCCGCGCCGGACCGCGCGCCGGTGCGGGTCAGTCTTCCAGACGGCGCAGCGACAGACCGTGTTCGGCCAACCGCTGCTTGATCTCGTTCAGCGACGTGACCCCGAAATTCTTCGCCCCCAAAAGCTCCGCCTCAGTACGCGAAGCCAGCTCCCCCAGTGTGACAATGCCCAGCCGCTGAAGACACTTCCGCGATCGCACCGAAAGCTCGATCTCGCTTACCGGCTTGTTCAGTACTGCCAGACTGCCGGGCGGTACGTAACCGGCATGCTGTTCCAGCTCCTCCACCTCCGCCCCCACCAAAACTCGGGCTTCATGCGCCATCTGCCCCAGACGCAGGCCCTTCTGGCTGAGCATGTTCTTGATCTCGTTCAGCGATGTCTCGCCGAAATTCTTGTAGGCCAGCAACTCCGCCTCAGTGGTCCGCAGCAGGTCGCCAAGAGTGTCGATCTGCATGCGCTTCAGGCAGTTCCGGCTGCGAACGCTCAATTCGAACTCCGAGATAGGGATGTCCAGCAACGCGTTCCGCGTCTCCAGCAGCCTCTCCTGGTCCTCATCGTAAAGCATGCTGCGCGAGCTGCGGATGTCCTTGAGGAACAGCTTGGCCCGCTCGTGGTTCGGGTCCGTATCCAGCACGCTCTGCACACAGCGCTCGGCCTCGTCCAACTGGCCCATGTCCTTGTGCAACGCAGCGAGATTGATCAGCGCGTTGATATGCACGGGTGGTGTGGCCGTGCAGTTGCGATACGCTTCCAGCGCCCGCTCGTCATCTCCATATAAATCCAACAGGTAGGCGAGTTTGAACAGGGCCTTGTGATAGTGCGGCGCAATTTCCACCGACGCCTCGAGCGACTCGATGGCTTCCTCGTAGAATCCATCCTGCGCTTGGACGACGCCGGCCAGGTAGAGGCGGACGTGACGGTATGCTTTGTCGTCGGGAATCGCCTCCAGCGTCTTCCGGGCCTCCTCAAGTCGCTGCGCTTCCAGAAGAGTCTCCACAATCTCCAGGTTGCACATCGCGCGATCCGCACCCGTCTCGGCCGCCTGATTGAACAAGTCCACAGCGGCGTCAAAGCGGTGAGCATCGCGCTCGCATCGGCCCCGCAGGAACTGGGCCAGGGCGTTCTCCGGCCCTCGCCCGATGTACTTGGCGGCCAGTCGATATCGCCCCGTGAGCATCAGGCCGGCCCCGATCGCTTGCGCGGTGCCCGGCTCAACACGACCGGCATTGGCCGCATCTTCCTCGGCATGCAGAACCTCTTGGAGAAACTGCTCATACGAGGCGTGTGACTCGTAGACCCGCTCCCGGAGTCGCTCGTAGTCGGCAAAGCCCTCGATCTGTGCAGGCAGAAGCGTCTGCGCTTGCATGGTATTGGCCATTGGCAATGCAACCTCCGGGCTGGGGTGTGGGGGACGGACCCGTTTGATCGTTGACACAGCCCCTGGTGGGATTCACCTGTCGCTTTGAACGTGGGCGAACATATGCGCCCCGACCGCGTACGGGATTGTATCCCCTTTGTAGAGTATGGCAAATGCAGTCGAATCCTCTCTCTGAAACCGCGCCCGGACGCCCGCCGCAGTGCATAGTAGAGTCCCTGGACGTACGATAGAGGGTACATCGTGCCCGGCGCCCCCCGCTCCGGGGACCCCGACCGCGGGCTCAGCCCCCTCGACCGCTCGGCGCCAGCCGATGTCGACGGCCCCGCTCCGGGAGTCATAAACAGTGACAGAGGAAGAACTTACGTGTCCGTAGACGTGCACTTCTTGGTCAACCCGATTGCCGGCCGCGGGCCGCGCCGCGCCATCATCAAGCGCGCCCTCGCCCGGCTACACGCCGCTTCGTGGCGCGGGCATGTCCATGACACGTGCCGCCCGGGACACGCCATCAAGATCTGCCGCCAAATCCCTCGCCACCATCGGGCAGTCGTGGTTTGCGGAGGAGACGGCACCGTCCGCGAGGCAGCCGCCGGATTGGCCGGAAGCGGACTACCCATGGCCGTCCTGCCCGCAGGTACAGAAAACCTCACCGCCCGGGTCATGGGATACCGGGCCGACGCCGACTTCTTGTCCCGCCTTCTCTTTACCGGGCATGCCAGGCCCGTGGATCTGCTCCGGGCCGGCCAGCACATCTTCCTGGTCGTGGCCGGAGTCGGCTTCGACGCGGAGGTCGTGGCCCACCTGGCCCGACGCCGGCGCCGGCATGTCAGCTACGCAACCTACCTGATTCCCTTCACGCAGACCTGGCTCGGCCATCGCTTCCCTTCTTTCCGCGTCTTTGCCGACGGCAAAGAGGTCTTCACAGGTAGGGGGCTGGCCTTCATCGGCAACATGGCCCGCTACGCCTTGGGCCTGCGCATTCTGGATCGCGCTCGATGGGACGACGGCCGGGCGGACCTCTGCGTCTACCCTTGTTCCAGCCGCCTCGCCCTGCTCCGCCATGCCTGGAATACAGCGCGGCGAAGGCACCTGGTCACCGGCCGCTGCGTCTATGGTCAGTTCCGTCACATCTCCATCACCTCGGACGCACCTGCCGCGGTCCA
>CP070685.1:218323-230711 GCA_020352895.1 Phycisphaerales bacterium | reverse complement strand
GTTGGCTATGGCCACGTTGATGGCGTTCGTGATGCTGGCCCGGTCCAGGCCCGGGTCGTCACATGGGTCCCCGTCTTCGGCCCCCTCATCGCTGATGGGGATGATCACCCGCAAGGCCCCATACTTCCAGGTGCGGTTTTGAGCCACGATGGCCGTAGCCGCGGCCCAGTCCTCGTTCTTGTTGAGCGTGGGGCAGCAGGCGGGCGGGATGCCCGGAACGGTCGTGCCATACATGTTGGGAACATTGTCGAGCAGGCAGGCGAAAGAACTGCCCGGAGGATTCTCCACGATCCCGAGGATGGTGTATTCCAGGAAATAATTGCTCGCAGCCAGATCGGCGACGATCTGAAGGATGTTGCCACAGAGGACAGCGCCTTCGTCCTGAATCGAACCGGAAGTATCGACCAGGAACACCACGTCGAACTCCTCGCAGAGCAGGTCGGCCGCCTGGGCTCCATTCGCAACAACCAGGCAACTCAGAGCCATCACGGCCGCGCCGAGTCGCCACACTCTTGTACACTCGCCAATACGCATACCCGTTCTCCTTGTGTCCCCCGCTGCTTCCGAACCTTTCTCTTCAGGATAACAACAACGCGTCGCGCCCGATAACGCCGCTCGATGACCCTCCTCAGCATCCTAACTGAACCAGCTTGTCCCTCACAAGACAACGTGTTCCGCAACGACCGATAACCTGCTTGCGGCGAGTGCGCCCGCCGTTGATTGACCGCACGTTACAGTCGCAGTGTACAGCGGACCCCGGGCCGAGCCTGCTTCAACGCACACAATGCCCATAGCCCGATCAGGGCCGCCGAAAGCGCCCCGCAACCGCACGCCCCCGGTCCGGCCACCTGACAGGCGTCACCCGACCCGTCGGCGTCCCTGTCGGCCTGGTCGGGGTTGGCCACCGCCGGGCAGTTGTCCAGGCAATCGGCCACGCCATCACCGTCCGCGTCGCTGTCCGGAATGCCGCAGCCGCACTGGCCGGGTGCCGTTTTATTGGCATCCTGCGGGCAGGCGTCGCACGCGTCGAATGTGCCGTCCCCGTCTGCGTCCGGCCCGTCCTCATCCGGCCAGCCGTCGGCGTTGCAGTCCGCGAACTGCTGCTCGTACGCTCCGATGTCGCACCGGTCGAACCCGTTACCGTCACCGTCGACGGGCCTGAACAGGCCGCGCTGATCCGACGCGGGACAGAAAGCGTCGGTCCCTCCGTCGATTAGCCGACTGCCCGGCAGCGGCGCTCGCGTCCACGTCGGCCCGCCGTTGTCCGCCAGCGGGCCCAACATCGCGTCCGTCTTGTTCCTGTCCCCGGGGCCGACAAAGCCGCAGGTGTCGTCGTCGGACAGGTTATACCCGTCCGAAACGCCCTCCAGCAGGCCGGCGCAGTTGCCGTGCACGTTGTTAGCGAACACCGTGTTGCGTACGCGAAGATCACTGATCGACAGCAGCGCGCTCCCGGCCGTCGTCCCGGTTATGGTGCAGTTAATGGTGGTTAGTGCACCGGGCCCCGCGACGTTGATCGCGTTGCCCTGGTTGCCGTCCAGTGTGCAGTTGACCATATTGGCTACGCCGGCCACGTACAAGCCGCCGCCGGCCGTCGACCCTACGTTGTCGCGGATCAGGCAGCTCTCCACGGTCAGCTCGCCCTCGCTATGGACCCCGCCGCCGACGGCCGCACTGTTCTCCGCGATCTCGCAGCGTCGCAGGGTGAGCTCCGCCTTGTTGAGCACCCCGCCCCCTTGGGCGTATTCCGCGACCAATCGCCCGTCCCGGATGGACAGGTCCTCGATGACCACCTTCGCACCAGAGGGGAGAATGTGAAACGCCCGATCAACCTCGTTGGCATCGACGATGGTTACGCCCGCACCAGACCCCCGAATGGTCAGGTCTTTGTTGATGTCCAGATCACCGCTGAGGTTCTCATTCTCGGCGCTGGCACCCTGCAAAATGATGGTACCGGCCGGAATGACGATCGTGTCGCCGGGCGCGGCCGCGGTAATCAGCGTGCGCAACTGCCCCGGCGAACCATCGTCCCCAGAATCCGTCACCGTGTGCGTCGTGGCCGCCCCGGCCGGCATCGATACCAGCGCGAGAACCGCACAGGCAGTCGCCATCCGCACATTTGCTCTTTCACCCCACATGGTCTCCCCCTTTGGCCCGCCGCACCGGCAGAACCGTGATCACCTGCATGCCATCCGCCGCCGACGGGCCAGCTTCATCGCCCCCAGTCCCCATAAGATCATAAGCACGGCCGTCATCGCCCCGCAGCCGCAGGCCGCCGGCCCGCCCGGCAGACACGCGTCTCCCACACCGTCGCCGTTGCTGTCGGCCTGGTCGGCATTGGCCACAGACGGGCAGTTGTCACACGCGTCGATCACCGCGTCAGCATCACCGTCGGCCTCGCACTCGTCCGGCACGCCGTTGCCGTTGCAGTCGGTGCTGGCGGGGGCCTCGATCGTCGTGCGGATCACCACGGCCCACTCGTCCATCACTGCAGCAATCCCGTCGGCCGCGCTATCGCCAATGCGCAGTTGCCACGTGCCGAACGCATCCCGACCGTCAAACGCAGACAGGAACCCGTCGGGAGGGCGCCGCCCCTCCAGTACGCGCACGCAGAAGCCAGCCACGGCCTCTTCATCAAAGACCGCGTCGATCTCCTCCACGATGCCGCCCGCACATCCGCCGTCCCACAACACCACGGTCCGGACGTCATGCTCAATCTGGATCGTCAGCGTCTCGACGGCCAAGTGGAACAGCCTGAGGGCGACGTTCACGTCCGCGATGGTGCTCCCGGATGAAATGTCCGCGGCAGCGTCCATGCTCAGCGAGCCGCCGTCAGGGACGTCGTTGGTGTACGGGTATTCCACGACGATCAGTCTTGACGCACCGCCCACGTCGCAGTCATCCGGCACGTCGTTGCCGTTGCAGTCGTTGCCGGCCAACTCGCACTCGTCAGGCACGCCGTTGAGCTGACAGTCCTCGCTGGTTCCGGCGGCCACGTCCCAATCATCCTCGACCCCGTTGTCGTTGCAGTCCTGCCCGCGAGCGTCGGCCGCCGCGCAGGTCACTATCGCGACCGCGATACAAACGCATACCTGTCGCACGCCCACCTCTTTTATCATGCCGGTTCTCCGCTGCGGCCCGACACTTCCTCACCGCCCTTTGCGCCGCCGCGTCAGCCTAACGGCCGCCAGAACCCACAGGCTCGCCAAAACCGCCGTGGTCGCCCCGCAGCCGCAGGGGCCCTCGCACGCGTCGATGGTCCCGTCACCGTCGCTGTCCGGCTGACATTCATCCGGCACGCCGTTGCCGTCGCAGTCGGTACTAGTGCCGCCCGCGAGATCGCCCGCGTCATGGACCATGTTGCCGTTGCAGTCGATAATCGCTTCGACCGCGCCGATATCACAATCGGCCACACCGTCGCCGTCGTAGTCCACCGGCCGAGCGACGCCACGCTGGTCCTCCATGGGGCAGGCAGCGGAATCGCCGGCATCGATCACCGGGCTGTCAGCCAGCGGTGCGTGCGTGTGCGTCCGGCCACCGTTGTCCTGCAATGGTCCCAGACGCGCCTCGACGCCGTAGATGTTACCGTCGGTGACGCCATTGATGGTGCAATTGTCGGTGTTCTGAATCAGGTTGTGCCCGCCGGACTCGACTGTACCCCAGCAGTCGGGGGCATGACTCGCCGAGTCGGTGTTTCCTGCGATGACCGTGTTGCGCACGTTGATCGGCGCGAATACGACGTATAGCCCGCCGCCGGTGCCCAGACCGTCCCCGTCGACGTCGGCGGCATTGCCCATGATCGTAACGCACTCCAGCACCGAACCGATGTTGTTGTCTGCGATGCCCCCTCCGTTGTCGCGGGAGCGGCTACCGCTAACGGTCACGTTGGTCAAGGTCAGAGGTGTAGCGTGGATGAAGATTCCGCCTCCCCAATCGCTCTCGTTGTCAGTGATCGTGCTGTCGGTGACGGTGCCGCCTCCGCTCGCGAAAACGCCACCGCCACTTGTGACCACGCCACCCACGTCGATCGACGCCTCATTGTCTCGGATCGTACATGCCTCGACGGTCAGCGGGCCTTCCGCAGACACCCCGCCCCCGTGTCCGTCCACGGCTTCGTTGCCCTCGATACGGCAATGGGTAAGGGTCAGCGGCCCGGTCGAGAACACACCTCCTCCATAGACACCGACACCTCTCGCCTCGCAGCCGGTCACCACACAGTTGACCAGGGTCATCGTCCCCCCGCTTTCCACACCACCGCCGTTGAACGGGGTGAATCCGTTGCGAATGGTCACATTAGCAATCGTTACCGTCGTCCCCAATGCAGTCCGAAAAACGCGATCGGCATCGTCGCCGTCGATGATCGTGTTCGTCGCACCCGCTCCCTGGATGGTAATACTCGCGAGGATCGAAATGCGTCCCGTTTGTAGGACAATCGTACCGGCCGGTATATTGATGACGTCCGTGTCTGCCGCCCCCGCGACCAAGGTTCGCAACTGCCCCGGCGAACCATCATCTCCAAAATCCGACACCGTGTACGTGGCCGCGACAGACGGTAGCGCAATCGCCACAGGCATCGCGCAGCAGATGATCACCCCAATAGCGCTTCTATCACCACACATGACTTACTCCCTTTGCCCGGTATCATCACCCCGGATTGCCTAGCTTTGCCGCACTCGCCGCCGACGGGCCAGCTTGGTCAATCCCATCGCCCACAGGCTCATCAGCACCGCCGTGGCCGCCCCGCAGCCACAGGCTGCGGCCTCAGGCGCGGGGGCAAGCGCGGGTTCGCACGCGTCAATCACGCCGTCACCGTCGGCGTCGGCTTGACATTCGTCCGGCACGCCGTTGCCGTCGCAATCTCCAACCGTCGCCAGATCGTCCGCATCCGATACGCCGTTCTCATTGCAGTCGGCAAACTGCTGCTCGTACGCGCCGATATCGCACACGGCCGCACACCACCGGCGCTGCACGGCCAGATCACCACGATAAGCGCCGCCGACGCGATTAGCTGCCAGACACGCCGAAAGCCGCGGTCACTCGATGGCTTGGACATGTTCTCACCTCCTCGCCGCGAGGTGACAAGGAAATCCGGTCGCCGTTCGTACCTGCGTAGTCGCCTGACCGGACGCCAGGCCTCGCAACAAAATTCAGGCGACGCCGAACACTACCCCTGAAATGAGCCCGATTCGAAGCAGTAGGACTATAAGAACATTGAAACCAGTGTAACGAAGCGGGGCTTACCTTGCAAGGAATGAAAGCAGGTAGGACCCGGCCCTTCTCTCCAGGAATGCCGTTGGCAGGGGAGGTGCGTAACCGCGAGAAGACAGGATCAGCGCAGCCGCCAGCCGCGCGGCACGGCTGTCAGACCCAACGCGCACAGCGACCAGAAGACCGCCAGGTTGCCCATGCCCACACCGGCGCCGCAGGCCCCGCCGGCATCCCATAGCGGCTCTGCGATCCCTGCGCCCTGGCCGACGGCTGGCGCGACGCCCGTGTCCTCTGTGACGGTCGGCGGATCCCCGGGCAACAGGGGCGGTATCGGCCGGGCCGTCATACCGCAGCACACCAGGGTCCGTTTGAGGTGGCGTTCCTTAAGTGACACATTCGTGGCATCCATTGTGACGACTGCGCCATGGTCGGCCCGATCACCGGAGAATCCGCCCGCCTGAGCCCGAGATGCCTGCCCCAGCAAGGCCGCGGCAATCGCCAGAACCACGGTTCCGTGCTGGATGGCCAAAAAAACGTCCCATCGCCAGCCGCCACATGACCTCATCACCGCTTCTCCCCCGCGTAGATACCCACCATGGGCCGCCGCAACCCGCGACGCCGCGTCAAGGGCCTCGCAAAACCCGACGGTTAATCCAATCCTAGGCACGCGAGTCACGCCGCGCCAACCGCCCCTTGTCGCCGCTGCCGATCCATCTACAATGCGAATCACGTTACCGGACCGCGCGGCTGGGCGGCCCGCAACGAACGATTCCTCGAATCCATAAGCAGGCGGACACCGCAACCTGCGACCGCAAGATACCGGACACAAGACGTGGGCGAACGACCGGAAAACGCCGCATCGCTCGGCGAGCAAGCGACTCAAGAGAGCCACACCGCACGCCGCCGCCCCCGCGTTCTGCGGATCGCCCTCCTGATCCTACTCATCCCGATCCCGCTGATCGCCGCCGGTGTCTGGTACAGCAAGTATGATCCGCCTATCGAGCGCACCGCGCCCGGCGAGTGGATGACCGACCTGCGACCCGAACAGATCGCTCAGCTCGTGGAGCCGGAAGGGCGCCCCCGGTGGTTGGACTTCCCCGGCGTGGTCAACGCTCGGGACCTCGGCGGCTACCCTACCTATGACGGCAAGACCACCCGCTGGGGCGTCCTGTTCCGCTCCGGACGCCTTCGCGACCTCGACGAGCACGGCTGCGAAGTCTTCCGCTCGCTGAACATCCACACGGTGATCGACCTGCGTGACCGCCTCATCGTGGACACGACGCTGCACGACGGCGATCCGGCCTGCGTTCAGGCCGCCGCCAACATGGAGCTGTTCCGCTTCATCCCCCCCCGCAAGAAAGGCGATACCAAGGCAGAGGCCATCCGCGCTCTCGTACGGCGCAACACCAACACGATCAAGAACGTCTGCGAAACCTTGGCGGACCAGGGCCGCTTCCCCCTGCTCTATCACTGCACCCAAGGACGCGACCGCGCCGGCATCATCTCATTCGTCCTGCTGGACATGCTCGGCGTGGACCGCCGCATCATCCGCGCCGAGTACGACCTGAGCGGCGAAGTGGGCAAATCGTGCGACTACGAGAACATCAACGCCATCTTTGCGGACATCGACGCGGCCGGTGGCATCCACCAATACCTCTATGACATGGGCGTCCCTTTCAAGGTCCAGCGTCGCATCCGCGAGAATCTGCTGGAGTAGGAAACGCCAGCGCCCTTCCTTCCCCGTACCCCTGCCCATCGGCATCAGGCACCGGACATGAGCAGCCTGACCAGCCCCACCAGCCCGCGCATGGCCAAGCTGATGAGCAGCAGCAGCAGCAACGCCGTCACCGAGAAACTCAGGATCGGCCAGCCGGAGACCACAGCTTCGAGACCGGCGGGAGACAGGCCGCCCACCAGCGCCGCCAACAGGCCCAGCAACACCGTCGCGCCGATCGCACCGCGCAGGTTCCCCTCCAATGGTGCCATCCGCACGGTAAAACAGATAGCCAGATACACGAACATCCAGGTCTGCCAAGCCCCGAAGTCGCTCTGGATGACAACCCTTCCCAGGTTCTCCGCCTGGCTGAGCCCATCTCGCAGGAGTTGGAAGACGGCCGCAAGCGAAACCGGCAGTTGCTCCGCCACCGGATTCTGCCCAAGAGCCAGCACGGTTTCCCGACCCAGCCATGAGGCCACCAGGTAGATGGCCGCCCCGCACGCTACGAGCGGGAGCAGCGCCACGATGATGGGTCCCAGCACTGGAATACGTGTGCGCGGGTCCGCGGGTGCCTGCGGTTCGGCGGACCCGTCGTCCTTGACCAGCGCCGTGCTGTCAATGGTCCCACCTGTCGCCAGAAGGCCTAGCACTCGCCCCACTTGAGCCACAAAAGTGCCCGGCAGAAGAGCAGAATTCACCACTCGTGGCGGAATTAAGCCGGTCCACAGCCTGTGTACACCCCACGCAGTGAAGATGATGACCAGCAGCCACCCTGTCATCGCCGCATAGATCATGTCCTGTACTCCCGCATCGCAGCGCCTCTGGGACCACTACTGAAGCGATTATCGGCACCTTGCCCAATAACGGGCCATCCCTGGCATCTGTTGGGCCTCGACGGTTGACGAGACACCCGAAACCCTGTTCACCGGCGCCGGATCGGCTTCATAGGGACGTCGCCGATTCTAAATCAGCTTGACATGAATCTTGCGACCCGTTAACGTCGCACTGGAAAAGGAAGAACCGCGTCTTGCAGCCCCAGGGCTGATCTCCCCCAAGTCAACGCCAGGTTCCCTTGCAGCCCCTTACGTATGCTGCAGCCAGGACACGCACGGATGCCTTCGCACGTGAACGCGAGGACTGAGTCGATGGAAACCGGAGCACACCAGATCACGAAGGCTAAGGTCGGCAGTTATAAATTCCAGCGCCTACGTGAGCGTCTCCGACAAGCCATCCACTCCGGCGAACTCAGTGGAAAGCTGCCCGGCGAGCGTGAATTGGCCCGCCGCTATCAGGTCAACGCCAAGACCATCAGTAAAGCGCTCACCGATCTGACCTCCGAAGGGCTGCTCATCAGACAGGTAGGCCGCGGCACTTTCGTGGCCGACCAGATCGACCAGCACCATACCTTGGGCCGGGCCCATAGCTACCGCTGGCTGATGAGCGACGACGCCGGCGACGTTCAGCCCAAGGTTGTCTTTGACATGGCCGCAGCCCGCCTGCGCCGCGCCGGGCACGAACTCGAGCTCCAGACTGTCGGGACGGACAAAGCTGGACTCCTTGACGCCAGTTGGGCCACACCTGCTTCACTGCGGGACATCGACGGCCTCATCATCCATGCCGCCAGACCCCCGGACGAGTTCCTAGCTGACCTCCATCGGAGACGCATCCCCCTCGTCATGGCCGGCTGCAGCGCCGCAGCCATTAAGTGCAACGCCGTCCTCCCCGATTGGGCCCGGGCCGCCTTTGAGCTGACCGAGCAGCTCCTCTGGCTGGGGCATCGGCGTATTGCCCTGGTGGTATCACCCCACCGACCGAATCAGGCTCGTCAAGCCGAGCGCGGCTACCGCGCCGCGCTGGCCCGTAACGGCCAGGACGAAGGCAGCGTCCTGAAGGGTGACGCCGAGTTCCTGGCCGCCGCAGCCGCATCGCTGGAGCGCCCCAGTGCCCTCATCGGATTCTCTCGGGAAGGCCGCGCCCGAATCCGAGAGGCCTTCGCTGTCGGTGATGCCGCCCCTGGCCCGGTCATCGCCACGATACTCCCACCAGGCGACGCACGACTCCCCAAGGACAGCGAACTGACTTACGGCTTCGAGAGAGAAACCTTCGTGGACTGGACCGTGCGATTGTTGCTGGAAGCCACGCCCGGCCACCACCCGCGTCAAGTGATACTCCCAGGCTACCTGGCTGGCCGTGCCCAGCCAGCGGGCACCGCAGCCCGCACTGGGCACGACCCTCCCCCCGGCCCGACCACCCTCTGACCGGGCCACGTACCGGCCGGCGAGTCTTGCAGCCCCGCTCCCCCGACCCCGGTCGGGGGTTTCTTCGCGCACTCCACGAACACCTCCGCGGCGAATGTGAAGTACAATAAAGTCGACATGAGCTTGCCTGAGCAGGATCTGACTCTGGACCGCCTGATCGAGCACCTCGAGCAGCACCCGGCCGATCCGCACCCCTGTCCCTATCTCCCGGGGCGGATGGCGCGGCTATGCGGATTCGTCGCCGACGAGTTCGCCCCCGAACTGTATCACCGCCTCATGGACCGCGGTTTCCGCCGTAGCGGATCGCTGATCTACCGTCCTGCCTGCGAAGGGTGCCGCGAATGCGTCCCTCTTCGCGTGCCCGTCGCATGGTTCAAACCCTCGCGCAATCAGGCGCGCGTCCGGCGCAAGAACCGGGATCTTACCGTCTCGGTGGGCCCCCTCGAATGCACGCGCGAGAAATGGCGCATCTACGCCCGGCACCTCCTCGCCCGCACCGACGGCACCATGTCCGATGACTTCGAGGCCTTTCGCACCTTCCTTTACGAATCGAATGTCCGATCGATCGAGTTCGTGTACCGTCTCGGCCGGCGCATTGCGGCGGTCAGCATCACCGACTTCTGCCGGTTCTCTCTCAGCAGCGTCTACGCCTTCTTCGACCCCGACCTGCACAAACGCAGCCTGGGCACCTTCTCGATTCTCTGGGAAGTCGAGTACTGCCGTCGCCAGGAGATTCCGTATTACTACCTGGGCTACTACATCCGCGACTGCCCCGCGATGAGCTACAAAGCCCGCTTCCGGCCGCACCAGCTGATGCCGGACTATCACAACTGGGAGTCCCCCGACGGCGTCCGCGCCCCCCCCACTACCAGCCCGTGAACCGACCCCCACTGACCGCATCAGGGGATCGCCCGCCGGCGCTGCCCTCGGCCTCGGTAGGTACCCTCTCGCCTGCCCCCGTGCCGCGGGAGCCCACCGCGGGTATGATTTAGTAGGCGGCAGTGTGAATCTGCCGCGTCGGGAGCACCGATAAAGTGAAACGATCCGCAGCGTCGGCATCCGGATCGCAAGGTGGCCGTCATGCCCTATCGCAACATGACGCTCGAGGAACTCGCCAGACACATCGGAATGGATGTGCGCGAGGTCTACAAGCTGGCCGATCGCGGCCGGCTCCCCGGGCGCAAGGTGGGCGGGCAGTGGCGCGTCAACCGCGCCCAGGTCACCGAATGGCTCCAGCAGGAAGCCCACACCCTCTCTAACGAACAACTCGTCAACCTCGAACGGGCCATGGGCAACGGCGCCCACGACGACGAGGAGATGATCGTCAGCAATCGCCTCGGACTCGAAGCCATCGACATGCACATGAACGCCAAGAGCAAGCCCTCCGTCCTGCGCTACCTCGTCGAAATGGTCGGGGCCACCGGCATGCTTTACGACAAGGAAGGCCTGCTCGACTCGGTCATGGAGCGTGAATCTCTCGGCTCGACCGCCCTGCCCAACGGGCTGGCCATTCCTCACCCCCGACAGCCTATGCCCTATGCCACCGCCGAGCCCCTGCTCTGTCTCGGCCGCGTCCAGGCCGGCGTCTATTTTGACGCCCGCGGCGGCGGGCTCACCGACGTGTTCGTCCTAATCTGCAGCCACGACGACCGAAGCCACCTCCAGGTCCTCGCCCGCCTCATGCGCATGTTCGATGATGAACTCCTGACAGACCTCCGCTCCACCGACGAGCCCGAAACCGCCCTCCACATGATCCTCTCCAAAGAAGAACGAGTCGTCGACAAACTCAAGAAAACCAGTTAACCGGGCGGCGTCTGTGAGCAAAGCCCCGGCTCAGGACACCTCGCGGCGCCATGGGCCTTGCGGCTACAATGAACCTTCGCGCAGAGCACGATCGCGAGAAGGTGACAACATCGACGCATATGTCTGCACTCGCCCACAAGAACTTCCGCCGCATCCTGCTGATCAAGCCCTCCAGCCTGGGCGACGTACTGCACGGAGTCCCCGTGCTCTGGGCCCTCCGCCGCCGATACCCCCGGGCCCACATCGCCTGGCTGGTCGGCTCGTCCTTCGCTCCGCTCATCGAAGACATCCCGGGCCTCGACGAAGTCATCCGCTTCGACCGCGTCAAATATCGCCGGATCGGCCGGAGCATCCCCGTCACCATCAGCTTCGCCCGCTTCGCCGCCGATCTCCGCCGCCGACGCTTCGATCTGATCATCGACCTTCAGGGCTTGCTCCGTTCCGGCTTCTTGTCCTGGGCCTGCGGCGCCGCGGTCCGCATCGGCTTCGGCCAGGCCCGCGAGGTCGCCTGGGTCTTCTACACCCACCGCATCCCGCCCATCCGCGGCGATGCCCACGCCGTGGACCGCAACTTCCGTGTCACCGAGCTGCTCGGCTGCGCCGACGCTCCCATCGACCTGAGCCTCCCCGTGCGGCCTGCAGCCCGTGACTCGCTCCAGAGCAAGCTCGCCGAACTTGGCCTGCCGCCCGGCGCAGACTTCCTGGCCGTCGCACCGGGCGCACGTTGGGAAACCAAACTCTGGCGACTCGACTCCTTTGCCGCCGTCATCGACACCGTGCACGACCGCGTCGGCGTCCCCTCCGTGCTGCTGGGCAGCCCGCAGGAAACCGAACTCTGCCACCGCGTCGCTTCGGGCTGCCGCAGCCGTCCGATCACTATCGCCGGGAAAACCTCGATCCCCGAACTCGTCGCCGCGGTCGATGCGGCCCGGGTCATCCTCTGCAACGATTCCGGCACCAAGGACGTGGCCGTTGCTCTCGGCAAACCGTTGGTCACCGTCTACGGGCCGACGAATCCACGCCGCACCAGCCCTTACGGCCGGAACGACGACCTGTTCAGGGCCGATATCCCCTGCTCACCCTGCTATCTAAAAAAACTGTCCCGCTGCCGCTTCCAACACCGATGTATGCACGAAGTCGCGCCGCAGCCCGTCGCCGAACGGATCATCGACTTGTGGAGACATCAACTGCGCTATAATGTGATACACGTCCGGAACCCGGACCTCGCCGCGGCCTCAACGTAGCCCGCCACCGAGGCCGGCAGCAGGAACCAACCGGGCGCGGGGCGGCCCGGGGGAGCTCAATCCCGAATGACCCAATACGTTTATCGCCGACTGCGACACGTAGTCGTTTATCGTGTCCTGCACGCCGACGATACGCCTCACCGCATCGCCCTGGGTGT
>CP070685.1:205719-218223 GCA_020352895.1 Phycisphaerales bacterium | reverse complement strand
GCGCAGGACGCTACGCCTCCTCGGGGATCACGCTGACTCGGCGTCCGTGGAAGCGGACGGTGCCGTTTCGCAGGGCAAAGAGAGTGTCGTCCCGCCCTCGCCCCACGCCCAGCCCAGGCTGGAACGGCGTGCCGCACTGACGCACGATGATGCTGCCCGTGGTGACCTGCTGGCCACCGAATATCTTTACGCCACGGAACTGCGGGCCACTATCGCGCCCGTTGCGGCTGCTACCTTGTCCTTTCTTGTGGGCCATGGCACCTGCTCCGTCCTACGTTGGCCGGCTGCCGAGGGTCGACATCCGGCCTCGATGCTGCTGTTCCTGTCGGCCAAACGATAGGCCGAGCCTACCTCATTACCCATTCCTGCCCGGTGCGAACCGGCTCGGCCCGGGTGCGCGTCTGGGCATCACCAGGAAGATCATAGTGGATAGCCAGCGTTCTGTGAAGTGTGAACTGCCGGGGATTCACCACGCGGGGGATGGTAATGCCGTCCGCCAGCTTCTCCTCCACCCGCTGGGGCTGGTCCTCTTTGTAGCCCGGGTTGGGCACCTCTACGAAGTCGCCGCTGAGGCCTGCAACGTAGATCGTGAACTTGCTGGACAGGACGCTGAACTCCGGCCAGACGGCCACACCGTCCTTGGCCTGGTCGGGCGTCTGGAGCAACCGCCCGATAATCTCCGAATGCTTCTGCAGGAACGGATGAGTCTTGGCGTGCCGCTTCTTGATGGCCTCGAACACGAGTGGGCTCACCCCGCGCTCACTCTGGAGTTCGTGCCCCGAGCCGGTCAGGATGGCAAAGCGCGGGTAGAAATCGACTTCCTGCCCGGAGTTGTTGGTCACGGTATAAAGCAGATACCAGAATGTCTGCGGCCTTTCGCGTCCGGGCAGGCCCACGGTGATCCGTTGAGGGTCGGCGTACTGGAATTCCAGGTTCCAGCTCTTGCTCACGGGGCCGGCCTGCGGCGGGCCCGCGAACACAAACGGCGTGGTCACGAGAAGATGGATCAGCGTATTCATAGTGCTAGGTCTTCGGCCTCTTCCAGCGGGCAGGACCTCACCCCAGCGCCCCCGGGTGCCATGAAGTATACCACCGCCGGATCAAGGCGGGCAAGAGCGGGGCCTAAGAGCTCTCCGCAGCAGCCCGCCACCGTCGCCGGACACTCTCGCGCCGGCCGGTAGGGCACCTTTCGTTGCCTCTGGGGCCGAACCGGGATAGCTTTACCTGACGGTACCGCTATCGGCCGAGGTAAGCCTCCAGCAGGCAAGGAGACCGTTGATGACGTACCAGATCGACAAGGAAGAGGTTTGGGTGGGCGCAGTCGAGGACCGCCCCGGCGGTCTGGCCGAGAGGCTTGAGGTCCTCTCTCGGGCCGGAGTGAACCTGGAGTTCATGATCGCCATGCGCACCCTGGATACGCCCGGCGCCGGCGGCTTCTTCATGACGCCCCTGTCCGCAGAGGACGCCATCCTGGCTGCCGAGAAGTCCGGGCTGAGCCGGTGGACGACCGCCCACGGGCTCCGCATCGAAGGTCCCGACCGCCGCGAACTCGGTGCGGATATTGCCCGCGCCGTGGCCTTAGCCGGCGTCAGCATGCGCGGGGCTTCGGCCGCCAAGATTGGCGAGCAGGTTGTTTTTCACTTGGCCTTCGACAGCACCAGCGATACCAACAAGGCCGCTAACGCCTTGATCAGAGCCCTCAACGGCTGATCCGACCCTGAGGCCGCCGGCACTCGACTCAGCGACATTCCAGGGTAATCACGCCCCTCGTTGTGGTGGCGATGACGCTTGTTCCTCCGCCGCCGTTGATTCCCGCTTGAACACGGTTCTGGCTCCACCGGCGGACCCGCAGGGGCATGTCCTCCAGCGTCGTCTGCACCACCCCGTTGCCGGTTTGCAGGTCCAGCTCAGCCTTCAAATCGGCCGGCAGCGTCAGATAGATCGAGCCGTTCCTCGTGCGCAGCACAGCGTGGCCGCCTTCGGGCGGCGTCCCGTCCAGGCGGATGTCTCCGTTGGAAAGGCTCGCCTTCACGCTGCCGCAAACGTCCTCCATATGAACCGCCCCGTTGGACGTGGTCAGATCGCAGTCTCCTCGAATGGTCTTCGCCCGGATCTCGCCGTTGCTCGTCACGGCCAACAGATCACCGGTCACGTTCTCCGCCACGATCCTGCCTCGGCTGCTATGCGCCCGGACGTCGCCGGCAACATCGTCAATTGTGATCTCTCCGTTGCTGGTCTTCAGCACCGTTTCCGTTATGAGGCCGCTTACCGCGACGCTGCCGTCATCGGTTTGTATGTCCGCCGCGCAGGATATGGGCACCTGGATCTCGAAGCTGCCCCCGACCGACCCGCCGCTCAGCCACCACGGATGTCTGACCTCGACCACAAACACCGATGCTTTGCCTGCGTCAGGTTGTGCGACGATCCGCACGTGCTTGAGGTTCTCCTGGGCCTCTTCGAGCGTTAAGCCACTGGCATGCTTGGTGCCGGATATGCGAATATCCGGCACGTCGGTCTTTCGGAGCGTGACACTGCCTCTGGGGCTGCGCACTACGAGGCGTTCGTAGTCCTTCCAAGGTGCCGTCAGCTCGAAGGCCTGCTCGGTGCCGTAGGTCCGACACCCGGTCAATACCAACGGCGTGGCAGCGAACATAGCCGTCGTAATCAGGCGGTTCATGAGGGACTCCTCCAGCGATATGTAGACCTACTGTGGATATGTCCCGTTCGTCTGGCCTAACCACGTCATGGTATCCGAGATGCCTGTGTGTCCGCAAGCAAACACCAGACGCACGACCTCGCATCCTGTTTTGCACACCTTTGCCAACGCGGCCCATGGCCGATCGATGGGGGACCACTCCACGTCGTTCGCGTCTTCGTACGTGGCCGGGTGCTCTGTTCATCACCGCTGCCCTGCCGAGTGCGCAGACAAAAAGGGCGGAGCAGGCCAAACTTGCTCCGCCCTTTAAACTCATGGTCGGTAGCAGCCCGAGCCGATTTCCGTCAGCCGGCCGCTACTTGCACGCCCCGCGATGGCACCAGTTCGAGCAGCACTCGCCGTCTGTGCTACAGGCCGCGCCTTTGGGAAGACAAGCGCAGGCCGGGTCGCCCGCGCAGTCGCTGTCCTCGCAATCAGCCGGCCCGTCGCAGTCGTCGTCGAACCCGTTGGTGCAGTTGCCTTCGCTGGCCGGCGGCGTTCCGCAATCCTCCGGGCAGTTGCACTGGTCTTCGCCCCCGCCCGTGTCGCAGAAATCGTCTCCGCAGGGATCGGCGCACGCCGGATCGCCGGCGCAGTCGTCATCGCCGCAATCCGTCAGACTGTCGCAGTCCTCATCGACTCCGTCGGTGCAGTCGGTCTCGCTGGCGGGCGGCGCTCCGCAGTCGTCCGGGCAGTTGCACGGATCCTCACCCGGATCACATGTGCCGTCGCCGCAGCCCGGTGGGGCGCCGCAGTCGATCGCGCAGTTGTAGCTGTCCTCGGTTCCCTCGCAGGTTCCGTCGCCGCAGCACGAAGCCAGGGCGGGCTCGGCGGTGCAGGTGTTGCCGTCGCCGGTGCAGCGCGGGTCACCGCAGCCGACCGGATTCGACCCGGCCCCGTCACCGCAGCAGTATCTGCCGCTGGGCTTGCCTCCCTGGACGCCGTTGCAGTCCGCAGGGCAAGACAGACAGTCCTCGCCGTCGCCGATCTCGCAGACGTCGTTGCCGCAGATCGCTCCGCTCGCGCTGTAGCAGTCATTCGGGCAGTTGTTGCAGTCCTCGCCCTCTTCGCAAGTGCCGTCATAATCGCACGGCGGCGGCTCCCAACACTCCGGAGCGCCTCCGCAATAGAAGAAGTCGTCGCAATCAATCAGCCCGTTACAGTTGTTGTCGATCTCGTCGTCGCACCACTCATACAACGACCACGGCCCGCAATCGACCCAGCAGTAGCAACTGTGCTCGCCGGTCTCACATACACTGTCGCCGTCGCAGACGATACCTTCGCACACCGGGTCGAAGGTGCACTCCCCGTCCACGCAATCGGTGAACCCATCGCAATCGTCGTCGATCCCATCGTCGCAGATGGACTCGCTGCCCGCCGGCGGGCCGCAGTCGGCCGGGCAGTTGCAGGCGTCCTCACCGCCAAAGCAATCGCCGTTGCCGCACTGCACGGGCACGCCTGTGATCGTGGCCGAATCGAAGTAGTGCGTCCGCTCCACCTCGAAGGTGATGTTGGTGCCGAATGCGACGTACGCCACGGTGGGTTGGCTCACGTCCAAGGTCTTCGACACATTGACCGGCGTCCAACCGCTGCCGACGATCATTCCCAGATTGAATCCGTACTCGCTTTGCGTGAAATCCGTCTCCACCTGCGGCTCGTACGGCCCGATGAACGCAACCGTCGGCCACACACCCATGGTGCCAGCCGGGTACCCGATGGTGTAGAACTCCAGCCCGATGTTCCAGGTGCCGGCCGGAAGCTGAATCTCGCGGACCAGCCATATCGTGCCGTCGTCGGCCCGGCCGTCCGCAGTGATGTCCACCGCCCAGGATCCCTCCTGGGCCGTGTCCTGCGTCGGCAGAACGTACCAAAGCAGAGGCGTGTATTCCTCCGCGCGCCACGGGCGGAGGTCGCCTTCAAAGCTCTCGAAGATCGTGTCGGCCATAGCCGTCGGGGCTGACGCCGTCATCATGCCGGCGACCACCGCCGCACAACAGAGCCATCGTTTTGACCATCGCATGAGATACCCTCCTTTCTGAGGATCGGCGGGAGCCGAGCGGTCGAAGACCGCTCATGGCCGTATGTCACCCTGAAGAACAAGCCTCTGCCGCGTCCGGCGGGATAACCTACCGGGGTCCATTATAACACAACCCACCTGCAATCTGAGCCGTCGTGGTGGGCGCATTCGTAAGCTGTGTGCTGTCAGCCGAATATGGCGTGGTGGTGGTCAGGCCGCTCGTGTGGACGTGCCGCCGGGGTGCGTCTCTGCCGCGATCGCCCGAAGCTTGGCGTCGATGTCGCGTAACCGCTCGTGGGCCGCTTCCAGTGGCGCGACCAGCGGCGCAAACGCCTCCTCGGCCAGCACCTGCCGCAGCAGCTCTGCATACGCCCCGTCCTCACCTCCGTCTTCCTCCGCGCCCTCTGGGCGGTCCTCGCGAATCGCCGGCCCCCGGCGCGCCGCCCGCACCGCCCGTAGCGAGCGGGCGTACATGGCCGCCAGCGCGAACACATACAGGAGCAACACAATCAGCAGTCCGCGCAACAGCGAGGCCGCCCCAAACGCGCGCACCACCAGTGACAGCCCGTGCACGGTGTTGAGCATGCCCTGGGCGGCGATGGTTTCCAACAGCCCCTCGGTCAGCGGTTGAATCAGCGGGAACCACAACAGGGGCAGCCAGACCAGCAGCTTGCCCAGCGGTCCCGGCCGGCGATATTCCGCGCGACACGCCTCGACAATCTGCTGGTCCATCCGCTCGGTCGCGGCCTCGAACTCTCCTCGCACGCGACGTTCCTGTTCCCGAGGCGAGGGCCAGCCGGCATCCAGCTTCATGCTAGCCAGCAGCGTTGCGAAGCGGCTGCGCAGCGAAACCTGCATCGCCCCCAACCGATCTTCCAGGGATATGCCGTGCACACGCCAAGGATCGGACGGCCCCCGCACGGCCGCGGCCGAGGGCGCAATCCGCCGCCCTAACCACCGCACCACGCCCCGGCAGGTCCAGAAGATCGTTGAAAGGATCGGCCAGGGTTCGACGCGATGTGTCATCACCTCGTCGGCCAGGTCGGCGTCGCTGCGACCTTCCCTGGCCATCCGCTCGCTGACCACGCTAATGAACTCGCGGTCGAAGCGGGCGTCCATTTCGCCGGCTAATCCCGCCGCCGCCCGCTCGAGGGCGCCCAGGTGTTGCTCGATGGTGAAGTGTTCGCGTATCGCCCGCACATTGGCCTGCGCCTCGGCCCGCTGATTGGCCAGCTTGATGCTCCGTACCCGCTCGGGTCCTACGGGCGCGTTAATCATCTCCCGCATGCGGTTGAGTTCCCCCACACACGCGCGGCCCAGTTCTTCCACGGCGGGCCGCGCATCGCTGTAAGCGGTCCAGCTCTTGTCGTCCCAGTGATGTGCGACCGCGCCGGTGAAACGTTCCACGTCGGGGAATGCCGCGCTCAGCACGAAACGCTGCTGCGGGTCGTTGCCGACCTGAAGCGAAGCCAGGCATTCCTCCAGGTACCGATGCGCCTGTTCGAACGCGCCTTGCAGCCCGTCGCCCGACTCGTCGCGCAAGAGCAGATCGAACTTGTTCAGAACGCAGTAGACGTTGGACGGGTCCTTGACTACCTGCGGCAGCAGCTCGCCCCACAAGCGGTCGCCTATCTTCTTGGGGTCGCAGATCCACACGACCCGATCCATTCGGCCGATCGCGTCGCGAACGATCTCGAGATGTCGCGTGAACGTGCTGTCGAAGTCCGGCAGATCGAGCAAGACCAGGTTGCGAGCTGGCTCGGCGGTGTGGGTGTGGATCTGCAGTCCTTCCGGCTTGCCGTCGACTACCTCGAAGCGCCGCAGTAGAGCTTCCTGTTCGGCCTCATGGACGTAAGCCACCGGACGGGCCGTGCCCCGTCCCACCTCGTCGGCATCCTCGGATACGGGTGCCTGGGCGATGGCGTTGATCAACGTGCTTTTGCCCACGTCCTTGCCGCCCAGCACGCCGCAGAGCACCAGCGAATCGGCCTGGCAGGCGGTGCTGTCCGCCACCAGCAGCGCCGGCCCACGGTCGGGAAACATCTCGGCCAGGGCCGCGTTCAACGACTCCAGCCTCTTTGCGTCCGGGCCGGCCGGCGCCGGCGGATTCGTCGGAGTGCTCATCGCGCCGCCCCCCAGCCGGTACGGTCGCGCAGCACGGTCAACGCCTGGTAAAGAGCGTGTTTCTCGCTAAGCGTCGTGCCGCGGCCCAGCCGTTGTATGCTGCTCTGCACCGCTTCCAATTCGCCTATGATCGCACCACGGTAGTCTTTAATCGCGTCCCAGAGATGGCGCCGTTCGGGCGAGCGGGCCAGCGTCTTGTACAGGCGCACCATGCTCCGGGCCGAGAGTCCGGTTGCCGGACCCCCAATGGCCGCGCCGATCAGCGCCCCGGCGGGCAATCCGAACCCGCCGGCCGGTGCCGTGAGCACGGCGCCGATAACGGCACCGGCGAGCAGCCCGCCCGAGGCGGCCAGCCTGATGTCCAGCGCGGCCGCGCCCCTCTCCACGGCCTCCACAAATCGCTTGAAGGCCTCGCCGCATCGCGCGGCCTGCTGCCGACCCTTCTCCTCTTGCTCCGCGAGCTTTGGACGCAGCGCTGCGCGCTGCTCCCTCCTGAATGCCGCACGCTCGAACAACGGGCTGTCGGCTGCACCAACCAGGAGATGGTCTGCGATGCGGGTCACCTCTGCCGCGAAGAACGCCGTTCCTCGCGTGATGATGTCATCGGTCGCCTCCTCGTCCGACCCCGGCGATTCGTACAGCCCCGTCAATACCTCCATGCCTGGAATGCGCCGCAACAAGGCGGAAGTCCTCTCCGCCAGCCAGACGCCCGGACGGGCGAATCCCTGCCAGTATGGACTCAGCATCCGAGCCTGCGAGGTGCTTAGCAGCACGTTGTACGCCAGCGCCGCCTCCGACTTCATCTCGCTGCGGATGGTTTGCGCCAGGGCCTCGTCGAGACTCTCAAGCCACGCGAGCCTTTGGGCGTTCGCGTTAAGTACATGGCCGGCCCGGTCGCCCAGCAGATGCTCCAGCCGGGCTCGCCGCCGCGAGGCGTTGCCCTCCGCTCCGCTCTGGGTGAGCCATTCGCGGATGGGAGCCAGGCTCTCGGTAGGCAGCGTTCGCAATCCGCGCCCCGGTACGTGCTCGACGACCACTTGGTCGGCGTGAAGCCGCGACGCCTGATTGGCTAACCTGATCAGGTCGGGTTCGCTCAACGGGCCCCCGCGCTCGTTCCGATTGAAGACCACCAGCCGGGGCAGCTCGTATCGGTCCAGCCGGTCGCGCAACCAGCCGAAGGTCTGCCGGTCGAACCACCGGTCCTCGTCCACCATCACGAGCACGCAGTCAAACCAGCAAAGCATGTTTCGCGTGGTATCGCCTTCCCGCAAGGCCGCCTGCGAAGTGAAGTCCGGCGTATCCACCAGGAGCAGGTCGCTCGGCAGGTCAGCGTGTACGCCAATGACCGTCAACACGCCGGTGCGTCCTTCCGTCCGATCATCGGGGTTGGCCGTCGCGTGACTCAGCCGCGGCATGAACAGGTGGTCTCCATTCAGCCACTCCGCCAGCGTGTCCTCCGCTTCCAGGTGCACGGCCAGCACCGGTCCCTTGGTTGTATGTGACATCATGGTGACATGGCTGGCATGGCGCCCGCCGAGCAGATTGTTGAACAGGGTGCTCTTGCCGCTGCTGGCCCCGCCCACAATCCCCGCCGTCCGCAGCGGCAGGACGGTGGGTGCTCCCGGGGCGGCGCCCAGGAGGAAGCGCAGAGCCGCGGCCATTTCGGCATCCTCGTCGGTCCACGGCAGAGCCAGCCTGCCGGTCAGTTCCGCGGACCCGGCCACGATGACGTTCAGCGCGGCCGGCAGGCTTCGCACATCCGGCGCGCCAGCGCTCCGGTCCTCACTACGGATTGAATTCGGCTTGTTGTTCATGGCCTCCGTGGTTGACGGCCCGGCCCGAGGGTACGCCGACGGCCGAACGCTTACTCTGAATCGATGGGTTCCTGCGTCGAGCTGATCACCACGCCGCGTTTGGCCAGCTCAGCCAGCACGTGTTCGAACAGGTCCGGATGACGGGCCAGCGCCTCCGGCGGATGGATCCCCGGCTTTGTAAACCTCCTGCTGACGATCAGGCGGGCTACGATCGCGCAGGGAAAGCCGGTCGTGCGGGCCATGGATGATTGCCCCTTCTCCCGGTCGTACTCGTCGTACAGATCGTAGGTATGCCGCATGCGCCGGCTACTCTCGGTGCCCTCCGCGATCACGCGCATCAGCGTGAAGTCCTCTTCGCCCTCGTCGAACGCCCATCTCGGGAACAGGAGCATGGAGGTCAGGTCCCGCGGTCGCACCCTGACTCCCCTGATCTCGATCTCGTTCAGATCGAAGAGGCCCACCTCGCGGAAGACGCGCATCAACTCGACGTGACCCGGGTAGCGGAGTGTCTTCTCGCGCATGTCCGGTGCGTCAATGTTGCTGATCAGCGTTCGAAGCCCGTCGGTGTTGAATGCCTCCAGTGTGCCGATCCACGGAAAGTCAATCAGCTCAGCCTCCGAGAGGGCCGGTCGGACCACCACCTTTCCGTTCTCCACGAGCCGCGTCGGACGCGTGTAGACTTCGATCACGTCGGCGGGCGAAAACGGCGCCTTGTAATGAAACGGCCAGGTCCGCTTCTTGGGCAGCCCTCCGACGTAGATGTGCAGCTTGTCGAGCCGTTCGAGCCGCTCATTCAGGTAGCCGGCGATCATGTTGCTCAGACCGGGAGCCACGCCGCAGTCCACGACGGCCGTGACCTTGCTGTTGCGGGCCAGATCGTTGAAGTCGGACGCGTCCTGCTCCATGAAAGAGGTGTCGCAGTAATTCCTGCCGCTTTCGACCACCGCCCTGAGGGTCGACGGGCCCAGCCGGCCGGGCAGCGCTCCGATGACGATGTCGGCGTTGAGGACGACCTCTTTGATTATGGACGGTTTGCTCAGGTCCGCGTGCCGCGTGGTGATCTTGGCGTTGCCGTTGAGTCTCCTGAGGTTCTCCGGGTTACAGTCAACGGCGGTCACCTCAACGCCGTGATCGGTGACCAGATCTTTGGCCACCGCCGCACCGACCAGACCGCACCCCAGTACCACCGCCTTCTTTGTCATACTCGCGTGCCCCTCGCGGTCGGTTTCCCCACACCCCGCCCGTCAGCCTCTCAGAGCCGCAAGGATACCTTGTGTCCGGCTCGCAAGCCAGATGGCGCCCACCTGGCGGCGGCCGTACGGGCCGTCAACGCCCGGCCAGCCGGTCTCCGCGCTGCCGCTTGCGAAGTCTCTGGCTTCCGCTCGGAATGCCCGCTCCCGTCGTGGTGACGGCCCCCGGGCCGCCCCGGGCGCCCGGCGGTCGACAAGCTCCACCGGCAATCCCATCTCGCAGGCCGGCGGGCGCGGGCTACGTTCCGTCGCCGCGCCGCGTCAAGCGGGCCAGCGACTCATGGAAAAGCTCGACTTCGGGTGCCAGTCGCACGGCACGAAGATAATGTTCCTCGGCAAGCTCCAGGTCGCCTTGTCTCTCGTATAAGATGCCCAACTCATGGTGTGCGCCAGCATCCCCGGGCCGCTGCTCCAGGAGCATCCTGTATTCTTCGACGGCCTCGCCGAAGCGATCCTGGGCCGCGAGGGCTTGGGCTAGTCCCTTGCGGGCCGGCCAGTAACCGGGCTCGGTTTCCAGTGCCCGACGGTACTCCCGCTCGGCATCTGCCGGCCGGCCGTCTCGAGCGAACGTCATCCCCAGGTTGAACCTTGCTTCAAACAACCGCGGATTGGTCTCCACGGCCCGCCGCAAGTGCTCGATGGCCTGCTCCGTCTGCCCCTGGCGCGCCAGACAAACACCCAGGTTGAAGTCGTACGCGCCGTTGTCCTGCATCGGATGGTCGATGCCCAGCCTCGCATTCACCGGGCCCGTCACCATCCCGGCCACCAGCAAGCCCACCGCCGCAATCGACCACCGTCGGGACAATTCCGGCGGGCCTACACCCGCGCCTCGTCGCAGCACGCCCAGCACGACTCTCGCAGCGAGCACCACGGCTACCGGCAGCACCACCATCCTGTACCGAGGCGAATAGAAGAACACCGCCACGACCAGCAGCGGCAGCAGAAACAGGGCCCACTCCGCTCCGTGCCTGCGCACGTCTTTCCTGATCGTGAGCAATCCCCATGCGGCCAGCCCCAGCACCCACGGCGTCGGCAGAGGGGCCAGCCATTGCAGGCGACCCACACTCCGCCGCATTTCAATCGCCGGCCAGTGGATCTCGTTGTAGTACCGTGCCGTGAAGAACAGGTAGATGCGCTTGGAGATCAGCCACAGCGCCTGCGCTGGATGATCGCGCCAGAATGCCAGCCCCTGGTTCCGGTAGAACCGGTCGATCTGGCCCCACGACCCCGCTTTGCCCGTGGCCTGCTGGTAGACGGCCGCCGCGTCGTAGTGCATCAGTTCCCGCGCTCGGCTGATGCCCGGCACCGCCCGATACATGCCTCGGGCTTCCGGCGTGTTGCCCTGCAAAAACGTGATGCCCGAATGCGCCGTGATCGGGATGAACTCGCCGCCCGTCGCCCGCCAGTTGTGCCACGTGGCCGGCGCGATCACGACGCACGCCGTGATCACCACCACCGCCGCGGGGCCAGCCTTCCGCGCCGGCTTCTCTTTGCGCCACCACAGCCATACCCCCAGCCCGGGAATCAGCAGGACCCCCGCCGGGTACGCCAGACAGAACAGCCCGAGCAGCAGCCCGGCGAGCCCCCATCGGCCCAACTTCTCCGCCTCGCGGGCCAACACCAACTGCCCGAGCAGTGCGCTGATCAGCAGGAGCTGCAACGTCGACGCCAGGATCCGCGTGCTGTCAAACGCCGGGTCGGCCAGCAACAGGAACAGCACCACTGCCAATACGCCCGCGGCGGCACCGAAGACCCGCCGCGCGATCAGCCCGATCAGCAGCCCCGTGCCCACGTGCATGACCAACTGCATGACATACACGCCCGTCAGCCCCAGCCCCATCGCCCGCAGCAGCCCCAAAAAGTATGGATACAGTGGCGCCGAGAGGAACGGTGTCTCGCCGAGAATCTGGCCCTCGGCGATCCGCCCCGCCCAGCGCCAGTACACCCACCCGTCGCCGATGGGCGACTCGGCGATCGGGTTCCGCAGCAGGAACTCGCCCAGCATCAGCGCGCGAAGCACCACGCCCACCGCGCAGACCGCAAGCAGCGCGGGCACGAAGCGCCGCTGCAGCTTGGTTGCTGCCGGTACCTCGGGCTTGGTTTGCTCAGCGCTCACACCGGTTCCCATCGGCTCATCGCGGCGACGCATGAACGCGCGGCCCGGCGGCCCCGCGGCCGAGAATGTGCTGCGAACCGCTTTGGCTCGGCACGGCCGACAAGTATAGGGTGCGCCGTCACTTGTGACGAGCCCTGTCACGATCGAGGTGGCTATGCAACTTCGCTTCGAGACGTTACAACGCACCTTCGATGGCTTCGGAAGTGGACAGCCCGTTTCCTGAACCGCACCCCTCGCCCGGCGAGCGAACCTGCGCCAACCGCATGGGGGCCGAAACGCTCCTCGCCTGGCTCACGCCGCTGCTGATCATCGCCTTCGCCGCGACGGCCTTCTGGCCGGCGCTCGACGGCGAGTTCCTCGACTGGGACGACGACAAGCTGCTGGTGAATAACCGCGATTACCGCGGCCTCGCATCCGACAACCTGCGCTGGATGTTCGCCACCACGCTTCTCGGCCATTATCAGCCGGTCAACTGGGTCAGCTTCGGC
>CP070685.1:192573-205619 GCA_020352895.1 Phycisphaerales bacterium | reverse complement strand
ATACACCGCAGCAAGGAGGCGTGGTTCATGCGCATCGGTGTCATCTCCGACACGCACGACCGGCTGCCCCTCATCGACCGGGCCCTGGCCGTTCTGCGGGAACGCGGGGCCGAGGTGCTGATCCATCCCGGAGACGTCGTGGCCCCGTTCGCCGCCGAGCGCATCCGGCTGTGGCCCGGTCCGCTATACATAACCTACGGCAACAACGACGGGGAGCGGTCCGGGCTCAAGTAGGTGCTGCCCGAGATTCAGGACGGCCCGCTCTTTGTCAAACTCGACCAACGGAATGTCCTCGTGCATCATTTCATCGACTGGTGTAAACCATCCCACATCGAGCGGGCCGACGTGATCATCACGGGGCATACGCACGGCGTGGTGAACGAACGCCGCGACGGCAGGCTCTTCCTCAATCCTGGCGAATGTTGCGGCTGGGTGAACGGCCGAGGGACCGTCGCCGTCTTAAACACGGACTCACTTTCGGCCGAGATCATCGACGTTTCCGAATAGCGGAGGATTCCATCGTGCCCGCCAGACCAATCGTTCTGCTGATCGGCTTGTTGTCTGTCACGCTTGCGGTCGGCTGCGTCCGGCGGACCATGAGCTTCAACACCGACCCGCAAGGCGCGATCGTGCATCTGAACGATGTCGAGATCGGCCGCACCCCGGTCACGGTCGATTTCACCTGGTACGGCGACTACGACGTCGTTTACCGCAAAGAGGGCTACACCACGCTCGTGACCCACCACCGCGTGAGGGAACCCTGGTATCAGTTGTTTCCGCTTGACTTCTTCAGCGAGGTGCTGATCCCCTGGGAGATCCACGATCATCAGGAGATCCCCCTGGCCGTACTGGACCCCGAACCGGACCCGGACGTAGACGCGCTGGTGCAACGGGCTGACGAGATGCGCGACCAGGCGGTCTACGCCGAGGACTGACCGGCCCGCTGGTCAGGCGCTCGCGGTCAACATCTGCAACGCCATCCGCGCGGCCCCCATCATGCCGGCGTCGTTGCCCAACCCGGCCAGCACGATTCGAGGGTAATCCTCCGCCAGCTTCCAGGTCTCCCGGTCGAAATGCCTCTGCACGCAGGACAGAAGCAGCTCGCCCGCACCGCTCATGCCCCCCCCGAGAACGATCAGTTCCACGTTGAAGCCGTGCTGCACATTCACGCAGGCCACAGCCAGCATGTGGCAAACGATGTCCCACACGGCCTCAGCCGCTGCGTCGCCTTCGCGGCAGGTCGCCTCCAGATCCTCGGCAGTCAGAGACCCACGGGCCTCGAGCATCGCCCGCAGCTTGGATTCTGGCTCCCTGCGGGCGGCCTCGACCGCCTGGTCCACGGCGGCGGTGGCCGAGGAGTATGCCTCCAGACAGCCTCGCTGGCCACAGGAACAGGGCCGCCCGCCAGGCACAACGATAGTGTGCCCCAACTCGGCGCCGTTCTCGAAACGGCCGTGAAAAACCAGCCCGTCGAGGATGATCCCGCTGCCGACGCCCGTGCCCAGCGTGAAGAGGACCATGTCGCGCACCCCCTGGCCGGCCCCCTTCCAGAACTCACCGAGGGCCGCCATGTTGGCGTCGTTGTCCAACGCAACGGGTCTGCCCAAACGCTTGGCCAGGCGATCGCGCAAGGGGAATCCTTTCCAGCCGGGCAGATTCCCCGGGTCGTGAAGCTTGCCCTCGGAATGGCTGAGTGGGCCCGGAGAGCCGATCCCAACGGACAGCAGATCATCGCGACGCCGCCCGGCATCGGCCAGCAATTGGCTCACGCCGGCTTCGAACGTCTCCAGAGCCTGATCCGGGCCGCGCTCCGCCTCTGTGGGGAGCGAGCACTTGGCGAGCACCCGCCCTTCCGTATCGAGCAGCCCGAACTTCACCGCGGTGCCACCCAGGTCGATCCCGATCAGACATGATGCTCGGCCGGACAACAGGATTCCCCCTCAGGGCCCCTTAAGCAAATACCACACCTGCATAGCCCACCATGTCCTCACACACCGCTCGGTCAAGCAGACCCCGTGATGGCTCCACGTCGGCACTGGTTCGGTAATCCAGGAGAATGCCCCTTTTCGCGCCGCACGCCCGGCAGGCGGCCACCGTGGCCGCCAGAGCACCCGCCCCGCAGGCGTTATGGTTCGTGGCCGCCTCCCCGACGATCTCCTCCGCCCGCATGCTCACCAAGCAGTCGATCATCCGACGATCATTCACGTTTCGCGACCACTCCAGACCCTTCTCGCCGGTTCCAGCGGGTTGAAAGCCGTACCGCGGCCCGTAGTGCGTCAGATCGCTGGATCCAACGAAGGTAACGTCTTGACGGATGCCCGCTACAGCCTCGCCGATTTGCCGACCCAATTCGGCTGCCCGGGAGGAGGGTAGCACCATAATGGGTACGAAACGCGCTTCGGGGGCCACGTGCTGGATGAAGGGCAATTGCACTTCCAGCGAGTGCTCCAGCCGATGGGCCTCCTCATCCGCGACGATGTCCGGGCAGGCGTTCATGAGCTCGTGCGCCAAGTCCCCGTCCACGCTTACATCCCCCAGCGGCGTGCGCCACACTCCCGTAGCGAAAAGCGCGTTCGGGCCGGCAAGCGAGCGGTGGGCCGCACCAAACAACACGTACGTGCTGCAGCGACCCTGGCGAGCCAACGCCGCAAGGACCTTTCCGGCAACCGCCCCGCTGAACATCCATCCTGCGTGCGGGACCACGCCTCCGACCAGCTTCCTGTCATCCACCTCGGCTGGAAGGGAATCGGGAACGCAGGCAGCTAGCTCCCGGCGGCATGACTCAGCCTGCCCCGGGTAGAACGAGCCGGCGACCACAGGCTCTCGAATGGACATGGCATTACCCTCCCGCGTCATTCAGAGCGGCTGGAACGGCCTATTTGGCCTCCACAGAAGCTCACGCTGCGTCTGCGGGTATTATGCCCGGCCTGAGGACTTGGTACCAGCCTGGCGACTTCAAGGAACCGGGCCCATGAGTAACGCGGCCCGCCGGAAAGCGGGCCGCGATGACTTCGGAAGGGCAAGATCCGCGTAGACGTTCTATCGGCGACGCAGCAGAGCCACACCGGGTACCAGGAGCAGCAGCGTCGCCGGGCCCGGAATCGCGCTGTCATCCGGGTAGAGTGTCACGACTGTCTCCATGGGGCCGGTCAGGTTGGACTCCCAGTCAAACTCGGACAGATCCGTATGGAAGGCCATGGTCAGCGATTTGATGCTGCTTTGAGCGGGGGCCGGCCAATCGCCGGAGCCGGGCAGATCGAAGACCGCGTCGAAGAGTCCCTGGCCATCGATATAGCTGGTCTCCCCGACCCCGCTCACCCAGAAGACGAGGTTACTGATCGGACCTTGGATGTAGTAGGGTGTCGATTCGTGGTCGAAACTCAACGAGAAGTCGCCGCCGCTGAAGACGGCCTTCAGGTCCGGCCCGTCCCAGTACACGTGATGGAAAGTCGTGACGAGATCCAGATCGAAGTTCGTGACGGTGCCGCCCAAGGCAGACGGATCGTTGAGCGTCAACTGGCTCGTAGCCGTGTTCGAGCTGATGGTCATAACTCCGTTCGTGTAGTTGGTGTCTGGAAGACCATCGAGCATGTTGGCCTGGATGCTGGTGTACTCAGCCTTGGCAGGCAGGACCAATAAAAACGCTACGACCAGTGATGCGAGAATCCCCCGCGTAGACATGGGCTTTCCCCTTCTCCGGCTGAATACTAGCGCACCGTCCCACCCGACGGAAAACAGTGTATCAGATCCGCCTGATGCATGTCAATGGCTAAGTGACCCTGACAGCCCAATGAAGCCGACTCCTGTAAGGCCCCAACCGCGGCCACGCCCGGAATCGCATAGGCCGCGCAGAGTGTACTGGTGTGATCGGCTCAACCGCTCGACGGTAACACCCTCATGTGCTACGAACGCCGCATGGGGCCGGCGCCGTGTCCTCTCCACCAAGACGCACCATCAAACGGATCAGAGCCGCGGGGAACCCAGCCGCTCGATCAGATACGCACGGCCCATAAAGAACGCGACCCGTGAAGCATCACGGATCGCGCTGGTCAGCGAGCAAGAAGAGGATCGCGGGGCACGCCGCAACTCAGCGGCGCCGGAGCACAGCCACACCCGGCAGGAGCAGCAGCAGCGTAGCCGGCCCCGGGATCGCGCTGTTATCCGGGTAAAGCGTCAAAACCGTCTCGTTGTGATCCATCAGCGGTGTGGACCAATCGAACTCGCTCAGATCGGTACCGACCGTGATAGTCAGCGACTTGATGCTGCTCTCTAGAGGAGCCGGCCAGTCATTGGATCCAGGCAAATCGAACACCGCGTCAAACAGCCCCTCGCCATCGATATAGCTGTTTGCCCCCGTCCCGCTCACCCAGAAGATCATGTTGCTGATTGGCCCTTGGATGTAGTAGGGGTTGGAATCATACGTGAAGTTCAGCGAGAAGTTGCCGCCGCTGAAGACAGCCTTGAGGTCCGGCCCGTCCCAGTACACATGATGGAACGTCGTGGTCAGGTCCAGATCGACGTTCCCTTCGACGAGGTCGGCCAACGGGCCCGGATCATTGAGCGTCAACTGGCTCGTGGAATCGTTAGTGTCGATGGTCATCACTCCGCCCGAGTAGACTGTGTCAGCGATGCCATTGAGCATATTCGCCTGAATGCTGGTGTACTCCGCCTGGGCCGGAAAGACCACCAAAAGACACACGGCCACCGCGCCGATGACTCTGCGAAATGACATTTGCTTTCCCCTTCTCCGTAAGACTGTTTTGCGGAACCCTTCTTCCTCAAAAACCCCACTTCCGCCCGGCGCTTTGCTGCCTAGGACAAACCAGCGCACGCCAAGCAGAACGCGAAATCCTAGTTTCGGCGTCGGGCCATAAGCCCCACGAATCCCAGCGCCACGATCAACAACGTTCCCGGTTCCGGCACCTGGTGGGCCATGATCCACTGCGAACCCGCAGTAGCCCAAATGTCCAACTGAAAGTCCGTCACGGGAAGCGGGCCGCCATCCTCCTGCGCGGCCGCCGGGAATGACAACTCGAACTCATATATATCCTGCATAACGGCGTAGGTGTTGGCCGGATCGTTCACCAAGTACCCACTTTGAGGGGTGATCTCCACACTGAAAACCGTGTCCAGACTGTCGCTGTCCACCGCAGACTCCAGGAGCTCCCAGGCCGCCACGTGGGCCTGGAACAGCAAACCGGTGTAGATGTCCGAATCCGACATGCTGTAGAACGTACCGGTCATACTGAGGGTTCCGGCACCCAGAAAAGAAGCATTGGCCCGGCCCTCCGCCCACAGCGGGGGGCCGGAAGTGTCCGCGTACAGCCCGCTGGTCCAGTCCGCCGTCCCGTTGAAGTAGTAGAAACCGAAGGGCTCTGTAACGATGCTGCCACCCGTTACCAGAACGTCATTCCATTGCCACTCCTGGAGCGTGGCGTCGTAATACTTGCCGCTGCCAATGTTGGAAGCCATTGACGTGATCAGAGGCGTGGCCAGTGCTACGCCGCTCCCCCAAGCCACAACGAGCAGCACAGCCAACGGGACTAGCGCTCGTCTCACAGAGCGCTTCTTGGGACATGCGTCCATCGTGACTTTTCCCTTCCTACCCCTGCGTTGAGGGGACCTCTTCGCCCAACCAACGGCCCACCGACCGATGGCCTCCTCCACACCCTCTCCGGTCCACCCAGAACGGGCTTCCTACGCACCCCGCGCCTCCCATTCACTCGCACCAATATAATCGGACTCGGACCTTACTTCAAGGCTAAAATCCGCCGGTGGGGACTAGAGGCCGCCGATCGCCTCGCTTGGTGGTGGACGCTGGCCCGGAGGCGCCTCGGCCATGCCAAGCGTTTCCCGCGGCCAGGCGCTTAGACTTTGGCTGAGGGCCTCGTAATCCGTACCCCAGAGAGTGTTAATCAGGGCATCCAGGTCGTTGAATTCGACGTAACCGTCACGATCGATATCGGCCCTATCATCGTACCGGCCGTCACCGAAGGCCGCTTCACCATCGTTCAGCACTGAGAGGATCCAGACCGCGTCGGCAGCGTCCACATCCCCGTCGCCGTCGCAGTCGCCGGGCTCAAAAGTCGTCCCGGCAGCATCCACATAGACCATCGCCCCCGGCCCCAGGTGCAGCCGCATAAGCGGGTCACCCACGGCCACTTCGGCCCAGCTCACGTAGGGCATCGCACTGACGGCGGCCTCGGCAAAACACATGTCGCCAATGGAGTCCCCGTCCTCGTCTCGAAGCAGGTTCTCGAACAGAAACTGAGTGTCGATGATGGCATCGGCCATGGGCTCGAAGCCGTGCCCTACCGCGCCAGTACCTCCAACATGCAGGAAGTCCACGATCTTGCCCTGGAACGTGTTGTAGTTCAGGAACATGGTGACGGCGTTGAAGCTCTCGGCCGAAGCGAATACGGCGCCGGGAACCATGCGGAACAACGGTCGCCCGTCGTTCCCGCCGGTCTTGAGGTAGTGCCGATCGCGGCCGTCGTCACTGTTCTTGCCAAACGTGGCCAAGGCGAAGAGAGACTCGTCGACGTGCAGCTCCTCATAGTCCATCATGGTCGAGGTGTCGTCCAAGTATACCCGGCCGCCCAGTAAGTCATCTTCCCCGGGCGCTAGAGAAAGCTGGTCCTCCAGGGGCACATACCCTGTAAGCATTTCGAAACCGAGGACATAATCGTCCCGGTAATTGATGACATCAGCCGTCGGCGGAACCGGGAACTCCGCGTACGAGAGGGTCCACAGCGTTACCGGGCCCTGGCCGAAATCCCAGGTAGGAGGGAAATTCAGCACGTCATTGCCCACGAGATTGCCACCCGGCGCCGCCGGCGCATGATCGAAGACCACCGCGGAATCGCTCGGCCAGAATCCGGCGAAGCGCACGTGGCTCGGATCGCTTACCCGAGCCGAGCGATCGAGAATCTCCCGCACGGCGAAGATGGGAGACTCCCCAACGTTCCGGGGACCGTCCAGCCGCACGACCAGGTAGATGTCCGCCGGGGACATCAGGCGGTTCAATGCGGAAATACCGCTCGGATCGGGCTCGCCCTCCATTAGGGCCCCGCCAGCCAACATCACACTGGTCCAGCGGAACGACAGCCGCCGGTTGAGCAGATCGCGCTCCTGAGACCACTCCGTAATCGATGATCGATAACCCTGATATGGATTGACCACGCGATTCCTGAGGCGAACTCGCGGCCCGCTGGGCCATTCCTCCAGAGCCGGGTCCGTCTGCCACAGCAGGGCCAACTCCGCCTCCACCGTAGCCGCGTCGATCTGGCCATAATGAGCCACCACGATGCTGGCGTCCGAGCCATAGGGTTTCACCACGTCGGCGTAATCAAGGTTGGTGTCCTCGATCCGGTAGGGCATTCCAGCTATGGTGACCAGACAGTAGATGTCGTTGACCAGCCCTGTGTTGATGAGATGCTGACGAATCGGCTCGGCGATCAGGCTCTCATATTCCTGCCGGGTAATGATCTCGTCGTACGCGTTGGCCGTCGGGCTTGCAGAGTCGGGCAGTCCGGAAAGCTCGATCACCTGATCATCAGAAATGCCGGGATAGTATTGGCGATACATCTCGGCCACATAGGCGCTCACCTCGCTGCTGCCGTTGACCACCAGCAGCACCTGATCTTCCGTGAGCATCCCCCGGCCGGTGGTTCCGAGCATCAGCACCAAAGCCAACGCCAACAGGTATCGGGGCGCTCGCATCTTCTTCACACCCTCCTGCCAGAGACGATCCAGCCCGATCTCTCCGGGATTGCCCAAGCTGCCGTATGACCTACGCTCTCGGCGGGGCCAGAGGCGCACGCATTCAGGGCGCGCATGCAAAACCTTCCCGCAAGCCAAGCACACAAACTAGCTGGTACTGAAGACCCTGAGCTCGGCCAACTATGCAGCCGGCATTCACGCCTTCCCGCTCCGATTCACCTCGCCCTGCAAAGAACAAGGCCCGGTATTTTTACCTGGTTCAGTATAACCAATGGCACCCCCCCGATGCAACGGGGCCCCCGCCGCGGGTACCATGGGGCCGGCCACCCGGCTGAGCGCAGCCACGCAGACTGCAAGTTTTATGCACAATACATACGATTTAGGAACCGATCGGCCGAAGCATGAACTCGACTTGGGGAGCCTCGCCCTTCAACCGTATACCAGGAGGAAGGATGAACACGGGTCGCTTGAAACGGAACTCGCCTTCGGGCGCCACGTCGTCGCTGGTCACATCGATGATCCCCAACACGTCCTTAGCGGCCAACTGGGCCAACGCATCCTCCGAGCCCACGACAGCGATCTCCAGCCGCTCCATGGAGGGATCCCGGAGTTCGATGCGGTACCCCCCACCCAGCTCGCTGGCCACGGCGAACTTCACCACCACTGGGGCGATACGACGCTCGGACGTACGCTCTTTTAGCGTAAGGCTCACTGTCACCGCCGCCGGGGTCACCTCAATCGCGTGACCGGCCAGTTGCGTGGGGGGGGCCACTTCAAAGGTCAAGAGCCGCCCCTCCGGCTGCCGCCGAAGGTAGTTCTCGAGCCCGAGTTGGAGTTGCCGGGCCTCCACGGGGACTTGCCTCCACGCTGACTCTCGGATGCGGACGGTGACGCTCGGCGGGTCAATCTGCGGCTCGCCCGCGAAGGCATAGGCCCCCTCTTGCACGCGGACCGGCAGTTCCTGCTTCACGAACCGATCCACGAGGATGCTGGCTTGCTTGGGGAACGTGTCGGCCACCACCACACCGGCGAACCGGGGCGAGTCGGACACAACGCGCTGCAATGGGTATGTGCTCGGGCCGAGGGGCGAGTCGGCGTGAATAGGCCAATCCACCTGTAACGGCGCGTCCGCGCTTCCCGAGGTGAGTTTCTCGATGACCTTGTTGGTGCCCCGGAACAGAACAGTGGCCCGACCGCTCTCGGGGCTGACGAAACTGGCCACCAGATCGCTGCCAGGATCAGGGATCAGTCTCAACTGGACGGTGAGCGTGGCCTCGCGCCGATCAGACTGGTCGGCGAAGACCCAGATCAGGACGGTTAGCAGGAATGTGGTGGCGACGAGCTTGGCTTTCGTCCACACAGGTCGCTCCCTCCGCAGACGGATCAATCATGAGGCTGCGGCGGCCCGGCCCTTCGAGGTAGACCCGACCTGCAAGCCTTCGGCCAGAATCATGGCCAGGTCCGCCGGGGTCAAGTCACGCCTGAGCCGGCCGCTCTCGGCCACGGAAATGGTCCCTGTCTCCTCGCTGACCACAATCACCAAGGCATCGGACTCATGACTGAGCCCGACGGCGGCCCGGTGTCTGCTCCCGAGGGCGCGATCCACCTCTTCACTCTCGGCGAGCGGAAACTGGCACCCTGCCGCCACCAATTGGTTCTCGGCCACGATGACTCCCATGTCGTGAAGGGCCGTCCCCGGCCAGAAGATGGTCTCGAGCAAATCAGCGCTGAGAATCGCGTCAAGACGAGTGCCTGTCTCGGCCACGGCACCCAGCCCGCCCTCACGCTGAACCGCGATCAGGACCCCGATCTTCTTGCTGGACAACTTGGCCACGGCCTGAAGGATGGGTTCAACCATAGCCTGGCGAGTGCCCAGGTAGCGTCTCAACCATCGGGTTTCGCCCAGGCGCATCAGCCCTCGTCTCAACTCCGGCTGAAATGCGACCAGGGTAGTCAGGAAGACGCCCATGACGAAGTACTGGTACAGGATGCTGATGCGCGTCCAGGCAAAAGCCTCAGCCAGCACCCGCACCACGAGGAAGCCAGCAATGATCAGGAACAGGACGCCCTGCAGCAGACGGGCTCCCCGAGTGCCGTGCAGAAAGCGCAGCACACTGTAGACCACCACGCCGATGAGAAGGAACTCAAAGAATATAACCCAGGGGCTGTATCCGCCCGCCTGGAGTCGATGGAGATATCCGGTTACGGCGTCCCACACGGCCATGCCCTACCGCTGCACCTGGCGGCCGAGCCGCTCCCCGTCAGACGGCCCCGCACGTACCAGCACCGGTCGCATAGTATGACAAGCGGCGACCCTCTGCCAGGGGTAGCGGGCACGCCACGGGCCACTACGGACAAGCAGCGCCTGACATTCCCCGTCCCCTCGGACTCTGTCTCCGTAGAACCGGCGGTCGGCGTCGCCATACAGAACCGCCAAGGCCATTAGGCATTGTGCTTGACAAGGGCAGACACCTCTGGCAACCTAGGTATTGGACATATCAGCGATCAGGCTCATTACAAGCGCCTGCGGGGCATGGCATGTCTTTGCCCGGACAAATCTCGAGCCAGGAGTCTGCAATGTCGAGCGCATCCGCCACAGGCCGCGGGTCGGCCGCGCCGAATCTGTGTGCGCATCTGGCTTTTCTGTGCGCGATTCTTCCGTTGGCGATCGTGCTCCTGTTGCTCATTGTAGATGAAACCAGCACAGACCTGCTCGGCGCCTGCACGCGCGCCAGCGATATCCTGGTGCCTCTGATCACGCTGGCTGGGGCGATTTGCGGCCTGCTCGGAGCACGTTGCTACTGGCGCGATACACGACGCGGCGGCATCGGCGTGCTCACCATCGGGCTGCTCGGCTGCGGCATCTGGGTGCTCTGGTATCAGGATATCCGTGACCTCGTCATGGGGCTGCTCTAGGAACTCCACATGCCTCCTGAATCCGCTCCGAATCAGTCGGGATTCACGCTCCCCGCATTGACACGCTTGAGTCGACACACTCGGACTCCCTAGAATCAAGGCGACCTCCTTCGAACTTCGCAGGAGCGGGAGAAGCACCATGCACAGCCAAGCCGACGCCGGGCGCGGCGTCCGACCCTGCCGGCGGAATCGTGTCCTCGGCCTCTTGCCCGCAATCATCATCGGTTTTGTTCTGTTGGCCCAGACGGCTCTGGGCGGGGGCGGCCCGCAGAACGTGCTCGTGGTCATCGACGATGCCGATCCCGACTCGCTCGCTATCGGCGAGTATTACGTCACGCTACGCGACATTCCCGAGTGCAACGTGCTGCGGCTGAACGCCCCCGTGCTGAACACCTTCAACGACGTGATCAACAACCTGGCCACGCCCATCAAGGACTACGTCGTCGCAGAGGGGATCGGCTACCAGATCGACTACATCGTGCTCACCAAGGGGATCCCCTACAAGTTCTCGGGCCGGCGCGACTCCGTGAGCTCGATCCTGTTCAGCGAGGAAACGGACACCTGGCCGGGCGAGTGCTACCTGGGCAAGGTCGAGCTCCACAATCCGTACGCATTCAAGGCCGAGTACTTCGACTACAACAAGCAGTACGAAAGGGGCACCATACCGCTGAAGAACCGACGGCTGGTCATGATGCTCAGCGGGTTCACCGTGGCCGGTGCGATGAACAACATCGACTCGGGCGTGGCCAGCGACGAAACCATGCCGACGGGAACCGTGTACATGTTCAGCGCCCCTTTTGACCCACAGCAACCCGCGGTCAACGCGCGGCTGTATCCGCGGCACGACCAGATCGCCCCCGTCCGCGCCGCCTTGATGAGCCTTGGCGTAGCCAGTGCCCACTTCGTGGTGCCCGACGAAGCCAGCGCCAGCCTCTACGACGCTCCGGACGTGATGGGCTACTTGACCGGCGCCACGCGGGTCGAGGTGCTGTCCAACACCTACCTTCCCGGGGCGATCGCCGACCACCTGACCAGCTTCGGCGGCGACCTGCTGAACGCCGGCGGGCAGATGTCCATCCTCGAGTTCACTGACGAAGGCGTGGCCGGCTCGTCCGGCACCGTCACCGAGCCGTGCAACTACGCCCAGAAGTTCGCCAACGCACAGATGTACGAGCGGTATGCGGTCGGCTTCAACCAAGCCGAATCGATCTGGATGAGCCTGGTGCAGCCTTGGCAGACCATCATCGTGGGCGATCCGCTCGCCCAGCCGTGGGCGGTCAAACCGGTGGTGAACATCTTCCTGCCGCAGGACGGAACCTCGACCACCGGCCTCGTGGAGCTCAGCGTGGAGGCGATGCATCCACGTGGCGACTACCTCTCGCGTATGGAACTCTACGTAGACGGCAAGCTGTTTGATACACTGGCCGATCTGAGCACCCCGGCCGGTAATGAAATCACGCTGACCGCCAACGGCACCCCCATCGTCTACACGACGGCTGCCGGCGATGACGCATACGACATCCTCAAGGGCCTCAAGGACAACGCGGGCACCACGCCGGGCGTCGAGCTGTTCATCCCCGCCGAGACAACCAACGGGCGGGCGGCCTACCTGAAAGTGTTGGCCACCACGGCCGGTTCGGCCGGCAATGGCATCCCCGTGTTGATCGATACGGCACCGGGCGCGGCCGCGGATCTCGGCGTGACAACGCGGCTGAGCGACTCTACCCTGCAAGGCGGCATGAATGCGGTGCCAGCCGATGAAGTGGCCGCGACACAGGCCCAGGTCCACGTGTTCGCGAGCGTGGGCCGCACGACTCTCTCCATCGATACCACGATCGACCTTTCGGCCCTGCCCGAGGGCCCGCACGAGCTGCGCGTCGTAGCTTATCAGGGCGACTTCGTCTTTACGCAGGGGTATGCCAAGGTAACCGTGATTCGCAGCGACTCGGTCGTCGGGGACATCGACGGCGACGGCCACGTGTACCTCACAGACTTTGCCACCTTCGCCCTGTGCTACGGATTTCCGGTCACATCCCCCCCGCCGGGCTGTTCACCAGAGGCAGTCGCCGCCAGCGACATGGATGGCAACGGCTTCGTCAATCTCAGCGACTTCGCAACCTTCGCGGTTGTATTCGGACGCTGACCGCCGACAAGGTAGCCAGAGATACGGCTCTCGGGGATCGCTCGAGCCATTCGCCTGAAACCCTGACCCGCGGGAGGCGGGCGGGCACCCGCGATTGTGCTCCTCCAGCCGCCTGTCCAGATGATTGGTCGAAGCGCAGCAAAGCCGGGCGATTGGGACCAGCCTTGCATTTGACCGGCGTCCGGCTAGGATGAGCTCCACCGAAGGCGGGTTCCGGACGAGATACCCGCTGATCATGGTCCCCCGGGGCGTGGCTCAGTCTGGC
>CP070685.1:178546-192473 GCA_020352895.1 Phycisphaerales bacterium | reverse complement strand
GGCTGGCGGCTGGGGACGTTTCTGTTTCCGCCGGATCTGGTCTGGCTGCTGGACGTGATGGCGGTGGTGGCCAGCGAGACGTATACGTCGGTGAGCGCGCCGATTCAGTATGCGGCGGTGCGGGCGTTTCGTGGAGGCGTGCGGATCGAGCGGTACCTGTGGCATGCGCGGCGCATTCTTGCGGCGTTGGCGCGGCGGTGCGTGCAGATGTTGAGTGAGGCGGGGATTGAGGTATGTGCGCCGGCGGGGGCGTTCTATTTGTATCTGGACTTTTCGTCGCTGCGTGAGGTGCTGGTTCAGCGGGGCATTCACAATGGAGCGGCGCTGTGCGATCGGCTATTGCAGGACAGCGGGGTGGCGATGCTGCCCGGCTCGGCGTTCGCGCGGCCGGGGGAGGAGCTGACAGCGCGGTTGAGCTACGTGGATTTTGACGGTTCGCGGGCCCTGGCGGCGAGCGAGAACATACCGCTGGATGAGGAGCTGCCTGAGGATTTCCTGGAGCTGTGGTGCGGGCATGTTCTGGCGGGTGTGCGGAAGATCGCGGTGTGGGTGCGCGGCGAGGTCGAGCGATGAAGCCTGGGGCGAAGAGAAGCTGAAGAAGTTCGCTTCGGCATCGGCGTCAGCGGGTGCCGCACTACCCGTGCCAGTGGGGGCTAAAGACGGTGAAGTAGGACGCTGCCCATGCCCTTGATGGGGCGCAGTAGCGGGCGGAAGCTTCAGGCTTCGCGGTCTGCCTTCCTACTCAGATGGGCCCGGGCGAAGTCGTGGTGGAGGGGATGCAAATCGAGGCGCTCGATGCAATCAGCGAGGCCCCCGGAAAAGAGGGCGCGTCTCATTGCGGGCCCGTGAAGTTCATTGCAAAGGTGGCGAAGTCGGCCAGGTCCACGTCGCCATCGTCGTCGAGATCTGAGCGGCTGAACGACTCCTCATTGCAGGCCGGCGGGGGAATGGTCCCCTGCCCGCTGTAACACGGCCCGAACGTGGCAAAGTCCCACAAGTCTACGTCACCGTCGCCATCCAAATCGCCGCGCGGCAGAAGGAGCTCGATGATCTCCATCTGTTCCGGATCGTTGGTTCCCAATCCGTACACGTCGGCCGCATAATCGATGAAGTAGGGGTAGGGATTGCAGGGCGGCAACGCATGGTCGCTGCGAAGCTGCTCAATGATCTGCCAGCCGAGGTAGTCGATCGCCACGGGATCGTCGCCGATCATGATCTTGTTGACCACGTCCACCCAGGTCTGATCCCGGCCGTTGATCCATTTGTACTCGCAGTAGCAGGCGTCCAAGACTATCAGCCGCGTCTTGTCCCGGATCGCCGACAGAGCGTTCCTCTCGCAGATCGCGTTATGGATGTCGGTGTGCTCCGGGTCGCAGGTGCCGTAGTGGTTCTTCATTGACAAGGTCACACCGGAGTAGCCGTCCAGCGCCTTGCACACCGGCACGTTGATAATGTAATCGCAGTCGAACTCGCCGCTCTCATCGATCAGCAGCTTAGCGATGTGATAGAGGTTGCTGTGGGCGCTGTAGCCCCCGAAATCGCCCTCCGTCAGGACGCCGACCCGGATGCCGGGGCCGTCCGGATCACGCACGAAACCCGCGTAGTTGAAGCCCGTTTGCCGTCGGTCGTAGATGATGATGTTGTCCGGCGGAACACCCCGGGCGATCAGGCCGTCGCAGATCGGGAACACCACCTTGGCCTTGGTGAATATGCCGGCGATCTGGCAGTTGATCTTGATGGCTACTTTTCGGGTCGGATCCGGGATGATCTGCTCCCATGCTTCGATCAGTGAGGTCGTTCCGGCGAACGCCATGACCGCCTCGTCAACCATCATCCGCACCGCGTCATCGATCAGGTGCACGTTGTCTCGTCCGCTCGATCCGTCGTGGGCCCCGGGATGATAGGCGATCACTACCCGGGACAGTCCGTCTCGTGCCTGTCTCGGCGCTGCGACGCTCTCGGCGTATGACCAGGGACCGGAGACGCAGCACCACAGCCCGGCCGCGCAGACCAGTCCGCCGGCAGCGATGGCCATGCCCACAGGAGTCCGCACCGCGTTCGCCAGCCGGCGTCGCCCGTTAAGGATGGCCGACAGCGCGGGCGCGACAAACGCCAGCGTTGCTGCTGATGCCGCGGCCTGCTGGCACGGGTACGTGAACCGGCTCGGTTTCGCCCCGGTGCGCAGGATGAGCCAAATAAGTGCGAGAATGCCGGCCACGAGGGTGTTGGTCAGCAGCCAGTGTTTGAGGTCCAGCCGCCAGCCGCTGTTGCGGTGGTTTTGGTGGTCATCCTGAGGAGAGCGATAGCAAGACGCGTTTGGCGAGGACATGGCTCTGTCCCCGAAAGAGTCCGCCGACATTCAGACTCTACACTACAGTGATTGTCCCGATTCCGCCTGAGGATGTCAAGATACTCGGGCGGACGTCCAGGTCAGCGGGCACAAAGGACGTAAAACGAGGGATGTAATTGCTGGTAAACTGTGCCTTCACAGCAGCTGCCGAGAGCTGCGGGCTGCCAGGATCATGTCCAACGGCAGCGTGTTTGTTGCATATCGTTGGTGGAGCCTTTGACGGATGCTCAGATAGCCCGGTGAGCAATAAGAGCAGCGAACGTAGCGAGAGGTCACAGTCCGGCGGTGAATTGTCGGCCGCGATTCGTAACGAGGAGGCAGAAATGTCCTGAGTCCGCGCCACGCTGGTCCCTGTGTTCAAGCCTTGAAGCAGCGTCATTATCACGCTCAGCGATCGTGCATGACCGGTACTCACGCGGGCCGAAGACGGTACTCCCCTAGTCAGCGCGCGGAAGCGCGGCGCGGGCAGAGTGCCACGCTTCTGCATGTGGGTAACGTGAGGGGCTACCCCCAAGATGTTGTTGTCGACTTGGTGCGGATCGCGATTCGATGCGGTTGGACAGGATAGTCCGATAACTTCATCTTTAGTCGACTAAGACTGTAAGACTGGCCCGAGGTTATAGGGAGGTGAATGGCTTTAATCCGTTGCCCAACATTGACATACGAGAACGCCCGTGATAAACAAGTTATGAAAGACCGCATTAAGGAGGCGTGCAGCAATCGTTGAGGGCCGCCTTCGAATAATGGACATCTCCCCGACGGCGACTTGTTGAAGGAGCTGGCGTGATCATAAGTCCATGAGTGGGTGTGGAGAAGAGCAGAACTGTGCCAACCGGACGGCGTTCGGCGCGTGGTTTGGTGTAGTGGCACGGTGAGGGGAAGGGGCAGCACATTTTCAGGGATGGGGCGACACATTCTCGCTTGACACGTCGGGTTCGGTCGGCGTGTTCATTTCAGGGATGAAAGCGGACGATCAGTTGGCACAGTCCGGTGCAGGCGTGCGCTGCCTGCCGGGGTGATTGAGGCTCAACTAGGTCGGTGTTGGAGGTGATGTCTGGGTTGGTCCAGGCGCGGTATGAACGCCGGGCCGAGCCTGGGCTTTGACCGCAAGGGCCGGGGGGCCAGATCATCATTTGGGAGCCGAGTAGCCGTTGCGCTTCAGGCTCTGCACACGTCCAACGGGAAAGCGGCAAGAGGCAACCGGTCTACGGGGAAGAAGGTATAGAGGACATGGCGAGCCCACCAGTCCAACTCAAACGTGCGTCAGGATACACAGGGGTTTCTCAATCCACTGCCTGGCTTCAGGAAGGGCAGGGTCTGTCGCCGGTCGACGTGCTCGGGGGGCCTTGGTGGCTGGTGCATACCAAGGCACGGAATGAGAAGGCGTTGGCGGCAGACCTGAACTACCTGGGGATTGGGTGTTATCTGCCGCTGGCCCACACGAGCAGGAGATACGGCGGCAGAAGGGTTTACGTCGATATCCCGCTTTTTCCCGGGTACCTGTTCTTGTCCGGAGGCCCGGAAGAGCGCCTGGCCGCGCTCGGGACGAACAGAGTGGCCAATGTCATCCGGGTCGTCGATCAAGATCGTCTGAAGGCCGATCTGCGCCAGATCTTTCGGGTCACAACCAGTAAGGAACCGGTGGACGTGTATCCCGGAATTCGTCGAGGGCGACGTTGCCGCGTCACTCACGGGTGCCTGAAAGGCATTGAGGGTGTGGTGATCAGGCGTCGCGGCGTGTGCCGGGTGTATATCGGCGTCGTTGCACTGGGGCAGTCGGCCGAGGTAGAGATCGACGCCTCGCTGCTCGCGATCATCGAGTAGCGGGGGCTTGGAGATAAAGTCTTGTGGCCTAATCGGTTACGTGCGAATCGCGCTGTAGCCGACGGGGACGGAGTCTGAGTAGAGGTCGGTGCCGCTCTTGTGGCACTTTGCTGGCGCCGGGTCTAGGCGCCGCAAGCCCGAGCACGGAAGCCTGGGTCTTCGCGTAAGCGGCCAAGGCCCGGAAGGGCCGGTGATCTGCTGCGTGGTCTTCCGCGGTTGGACCGGGCGGGGATGCGGAGGATTGAGAGCGCGCGTTTCGGACTTGAACAGGACGAAAGGGGCTCAGGGAGCAGCGCGGTGAGAAACGGAAAAACGAAGACTGCACACGGGCTTGCCGGTGGTCAGCAGGAACCGCGGCGGAAGGGTGAGCGCGAATCGCAGGAGCCGGTCGGCGTACGCGGCATCGTCCTGGCCGGCGTCCACGCCTGGAACACGGACGTGCTGGAGAGCGTCGTTGCCAGACCCCTGCTGCCCGTGGCCGGGCGTCCTCTGATATGGCACGTACTGCAGTGGCTTCGCGGTGGGGGCGTCACGCAGGCATCGATCTGTGGGAACAGCGACACGACGGTCCTGCTCCGCAGACTTGGGGACGGAGCAGGCTGGGACATGGCCTTGGAGTACTACGAGGACATCATGCCCCGCGGTCCGGCAGGCTGCGCCCGGGATGCGTCCGTGGGTCGCCGCGCATCGGCGTTTGTGGTGGTGGAAGGCACCATCGTGCCTCAGGTCGACCTGCTCAAGCTGCTTGAGGCTCACAAGAGTTCGCGGGCGGCTCTGACCGTCGTTGTAGGGGAGGGCGAGCCGCGAAATGGGAGCGTCGGCGAGAATGCGCAACCGGTCGGCATCTACGTGTTCTCGCCGGGCGTCATCGAGGAGGTGCCGGACCTGGGTTACCAGGACATCAAGGAGACACTAATCCCTCGCCTCTACAACAATGGCAAGTTTGTCGGTACGTTTGCGGCCGGTGGAGAGCTGCCTCCGCGCGTGACCGACGCGACCTCGTATCTCGCGCTGAATATGTGGGCCTTGGAAGAAACGGTTTCGGGTGGGCCGCCTTTGCCCGGATACGCGCGAGTGAATGGGGCCTGGATTCATACCTCGGCCCGCGTGGACTCAGCAGTTCGATTCGTGGGCGACGTGTTGGTCGGGCCGGGATGTGTGATCGCCCCCGGAGCCATGATCATCGGGCCGACCACGGTTGGCGCCGGCAGCACGGTCGCTGAGCAGGCCGTCATCAGCCGGTCGGCAGTATGGGAGCGCTGCAGGGTTGGTGCGGCCGCCCGTCTCGACCAGTGCATTCTGACGGACGATTCGTGTTTAGAGCCGGGCGCGGTGCTCAGCAGCACGGTATGCGTTGCTCCGCTCAGTTCGCGTACAACGATCGTGGGCCGGTTGGTGTCGCTCCTGCGAAGCGCGCACAGAAGCGATCGCATGGGGGAGCTGGGGGAGGGGCAGCCCTTGCCGCCTGGGGGACAGACCGCGCGGAGCCTACCGCCTTCCATTGAACCCTTTCACCCGCCTACCATGTGGGCCAGGCAATACGGGCGGCCGATGTCGTCGCCCCTGGAGGGCAAGACCTGATGTCAGGGCGAGACGAACAACCGGAGCGTCGGCCGGGCGCAAAGGGGGAGAACGCGGTGATTTCGCGTGGGTCGCCGGGCTTCGATCCCGGGGGTGCCATGGCGCATCTGGAGCCCAACGGTGTGGCGGAGATGCAGCCGAGTCTGGATGGCGAGCCTGCCGGGCCGACGCCGCTCTCTGTAGCGCTTCGGCGCAAGTGGTTTATCCTCGGGGTGTTCGTGCTGGCCTCCGCGGTGACGGTCCCGTGTATTTGGCTGTTCGTGACGCCGATGTACGAGGCCACGGCGCTGGTCAGGGTGGCCCCGAACGTTAAGGTCATCGCCTTTTCGATACCTGAGAATACGGATGTCCCTCGTCTGTACCCGATATTCGTGAATACGCAGGTGGCCATTATCAAGAGTGCGACTGTTTTGGACCGCGTGCTGGATCGGGAAAAGGTTCGTCGAACGAACTGGGGCCAGGAGAAGGTTCATCCACTGCTCGGCGATCCGCCTACACTGCTGGAGAGACTCAAGGATTGCCTGGAGGTCAAGCACGTCAAGAACACCGAATTGGTCGAAGTGTCCATGGCCGCGTTGGATCCGCGAAGCGCGGCCGTCATCGTGAATGCCGTCGTCGAGGAATACAAGAAAGACAGCGATGAAAAGATTCACAAGGAGGATATTAGGCGCCTAGACTATTTGCAGAGACAGCTGACGGAAGTGGAGCAGGACATCTCCCGGCTCCGCGAACACATGCACAACGAAGCGAAGCGGCTAGAGATCGACGACCCGCAGGATTATCGCTCTCGTCTAATTGCGCGGCTTGACACCCTAGAATCGAAACGCGAGGACTCGGAGCGGGCGCTAGACATAGCCAGACTGGAGTTAAGCCTGCTCGCGCCGACCGAAGAGGCCGGCCAAGGCGTCGGGGAGGGCGGGAGCAGCGATGTTGAGGCTTACCGCCGGTACGCCCACGATGGGGACTGGGCAACGCTAAGTAATACCCGCAAGGACCTTAAGCTCGAACTGGAGCTAGCGCGGCTGCAATATGGCGAATCACACCATCGAATTCAAAGGTTATTGGCCGAACTCAAGGACGTAGAGCAGCGACTGAAGGAGCGGGAGTTACAACTTGATGAACAGTGGGCTCAGGGTGGCGGAGGGTTCGTTACCTCCCCCGGCGAATCGACTCCAGAGATGCGGCGGGCATTCCTCGAGCTAGACGTCCAGAAGCTAGAGCGCGAGATTGAACAACTCACCAAGGACATGGAGGAGACAAAGGACAAGTTTCTGCAGATCGCGGACATCGCCAAGACGTTTTCCGATTATGAGGAAGAACTGACTCGCAACCGCGAGCTATATGGCAAGTTTCAGTCCCGCCGGACCGCCCTCGAGACGGAGGGCACGGCCGCAGGCCGGATCAGCATCGCGTCGCTGGCCAACGTGCCGACTCAGCCGAGTCGGGATCGGCGGCTGAAACTGACCGCGGTGTGCCTGGGCGGAGCCCTGATGCTGGGTTGGGCTCTGGCCTACGTTCGTACCAGCACAGACCAGAGGATCCGGGAAGCCAGGGACGTTCAGGGCAGTGTCCATGTTCCGTTCCTCGGGCAACTGCCGTCGCTTCCGACCGAAACGGACCTGCTCGCCGAATGCAGCCCACTGCTTATAGAGACCACGCGCATGGTGCGCACGGCACTGTTGAGGCGACTTAGCGGCACCGACAAGCGCGTGGTCCTGATCACCAGTTCAAGTAGCCAGAGCGGCAAGACCAGCGTCGCCGTCCTGCTGGCCAAGAGCCTGGCCCTGCTGGGCAAGAAAGTGCTGCTGGTGGAAGCCGACCTGCGCCGGCCGTCGCTCTCGGGCCGATTGAACCTCGAGTCGAAGTCCGGTCTGGCCGCCTCGCTGGCCGGTGCCGCAAACGACGAACAGGCTATCCTGCCCACCAGCGTCTCGGGGTTCGACGTGCTGATGGCCGGGGAGTATCCGCCGGGCTTTGACGCCGAACTGCTTGCCAACGGTGTCCTGGCGTCGTGCCTGAGGCGGTGGAAGAGTCGGTACGACTTTGTCCTGCTGGACAGCCCGCCTGTTCTTCCCGTGGCGGATGCGCGCATTCTCGCCGGCCAGGCGGATGGCACCATCATGGTCCTGCGGGCATCTCATTCTCGGCGACCCGAAGTCGTGCAGGCCTATGCCGACCTCAGTGCTGCGGGGGGCACGCTGCTGGGAACGATCCTGGTTGGCGTCCGCGGCGGGTCAGGCCCTGGTTACTACTACGGGGATTATGAGCCGTACGGCCGCGAGCCCCGCGCCTTAACCGCATAGATTCACCTGCTCCTCCCAGGGATATCTCTTGATACCGCTGCTGATTGACCGGCGAACGGCGTATGTGCGGTCGGCGTCCGGGGCGGCCTCGCTGCTGACCCTGCCGCTCGGTCCGCGCTCGTTTCTCGATCATCTTGCCGCTCGTCTTGGCTGCACCGGCCCGCAGGGACTGCTGATCATGCCGGGTTTCCGGCGTGATGAGCAGTACGAGCAGGAAATTCGCAGTGCCGCCTCGATCCGTACGCGGGTCATTCCGCCGGATACATTGTGGTCCGTGTTGGGAGAGTACGAACCCTCGGACCAACTGCTCGTTGTGGATCCGGCGCGATGGCCCATTAACGGCTTTGATCTCGGAGATATCACGCGCCGGCACAACGGCTACGGAGGCTTCGTTCACGCGGTGGCCGTTGGGGCCGACTCCGAGCGCGTTCGTGAACGCGTGGAGCGGGACGACATCGGCCGTGTCAAGCGCGTGCAACGTCTGTATGACCAAGTGAACTGGCCGGAAGTGGCTGGCACTGCCCATTTCCTATCCATCGGGCCTGTGGGGGCGCTGGGGGACATCGGCTTCACCTCGTTGCCCGAACTGCGTACCGCGTTGTCCGCGAAAGGCGCCCTGAACCACGACCTGCCCCTTGCTCTGGATGTGGTCGATTTGAGCAAGGAGCGGGGTTTCCTGGCCCTGAACGAAAGCGTTCTGGCGGCGGCTGTCCGGCAGGAGAGACCGCACGGGTTCTCCAGGGGGGACGATGGGATTCTGGTCGGCGAGGGGTGTCAGATTCACTCGTCCGCCAGGCTGATTGGACCGCTCATTCTGCATCGCAGCGTGGCTGTTGGAGAAGGGGCCACCATCATCGGTCCGACGGTGGTGGGCATGGGCAGCCAAGTTGGTGCCGGTGCGGTCGTGGCTCAGTCTGTGGTGGCTGCTCACACGGTCGTCGCGCCTGGCAGCACCACGCAGCAGCAATTGGTTTCCGGTTGCTGGTCCGGGGCGTCTACCCAAACGGCTGTGCACCGCTCCTCGAGCCCTGCGGCGCTTCGATTGACCGGGGTGAGCCCCGCCGACGAAGGCGCGGATCTCAAACCCCGATTGCGGGGCAAGCGCCGACAGGTACACCTGGCGATCAAGCGGGTGATGGATGTGGTTCTGTCCGCGGCGGCGCTCGTGGTCCTGGCTCCGCTGCTGGCCGTTGTGGCCGTTCTGATCAAGCGAGATTCACCCGGCCCGGTTCTGTTCAGCCACCGCCGCGAGCAGAGGGGGGGCAAGGAGTTTCAGTGTTTCAAGTTTCGCACGATGTCGGCCGGCGCTCATAGCCTGCAGCGGGCTTTGTACAAGAGTAACGAGGTCGACGGTCCCCAGTTCAAGCTGCTTAACGATCCCCGAGTCACCAGGGTGGGACGCTGGATACGGGCCACCAACGTTGACGAGCTCCCCCAATTGATCAACGTGCTGCTGGGCCACATGAGTCTGGTCGGCCCTCGTCCGTCGCCGTTTCGAGAGAACCAGATCTGCGTGCCGTGGCGGCGGGCCCGACTTTCCGTACGCCCCGGGATCACCGGGCTGTGGCAGCTCTGCCGGGACAATCGCCGCGGGGGAGATTTCCACCAGTGGATTTTCTACGACATGGCCTATGTCCGTCATTTCTCGATCTGGCTGGATCTGAAGATTCTTTTGGCCACGGTGCTGTCGCTTGCGGGAAGGTACAGAGTGCCCTTGTCCTGGCTGGTACACGGTTCCAAGTCGGCGCCGGGTCCGCTACGCCAAGCTATCCCGGCGTAGCTTCCGGTTCGCAGGGGCGTACACAATAGCTTGTCGAAGGGACGGTTGATGGGGAGGGGCTATTCGGTGTTGTCGACACCTCAGGCCGCACCGACAAGGTCGCTCCGGTAGAAACGGTAGGTGAGGAACGAGACCAATGGAAGGCACGAAGAAGCGCAGAGCACGGTCGTCTACGAACTGTGTCGGGGCGGTTGGCCTTCTCCTGGGCTCAGCCTTGTGGCTAAGCGCAGGGGGCTGCACGGACCACCGGATCAGCCTGACTCAGTTTCTGGAGATGCAGCAAGAGGCCTATGTGGCGGAGCCAACCACGCAGCCGGCGGAGCTTCAAGAGCAGGTCCGGGCGCTGGTTGACCGCCAACTGGGTCCATACCGGGTGGGCCCGTCAGATGAGCTTGTGGTGACGCTGACCGGGACGGAGGAGGCGGCGGTCATGCCCCCGGTGGAAGTCCGCGTTGACCGCGATGGACGGATCGATCTCCCCCTGGTCGGGGCGATCTCAGTCGCGGCCCTCGAGATTGAGGATGTGGAAGACGCCGTGAAGGCGGCGTTCGTTCCCAATGTCTATCGTAGTGCGGTCGTTCACGTATCGGTGGTGGAGCCGGACACAACCAACGTGCTTGTTCATGGGGCGGTTACGCTTCCGGGGCTGGTTCACCTCCGTCGGACGGAACGGAACCTTCTGTTCGCCATCGTTGCGGCCGGGGGTATTTCGGACATCGCGTCCGGGCGGGTGACCCTGCGTCGCATCAGGCATCCTGATGAGGAAGTGACGCTCGAGCTGACCGAACCGGAGGAGCTGCACGCGGCGCTGGCCCTGGCTCCTCTCGAAGACGGGGACATCGTCCACGTGGAGGCGGCCACGCCGAACACGATATATACGGGTGGCCTGCTGAACGCACCGCGGCCGCAGGTTCTTCCTCCGGGGGCGAATGTTACGGTGTTGCAGGCGATCGCCGCATCCGGCGGTCTGCGGACGGACGTGACTCCCAGGGAAGCGACGTTGATCCGTCGCATGCCGGACGGCCAGGATGTTCATGTGAAGTTGGACCTCGATCGTGTGACCACGGGGGAAGATCCCAACATTCTCCTGGCGGCGGGTGACATTCTGTGGGTTCCCGACACCATCGAGACCCGGGTGCAGGACTTCGTGAACCGCAACTTCTTCATTCGCGCCGGCGTGGTTGCCAACGTGAGCTATGACGTGACCGGAATCGAGTTCCTGAACCGCCGCAGTCTGCAGGGCGCCAGGTATGGTGACAGGTATGGCGCGGACATATACGACCCCTATGGCTCTCTCATTCGCAATTACGCTTTGCAGAGCCTCGCCACGGCACCATGATTCTAATCCCTCCCGATAAGTGTGCGACGCGCGGCATCGGAGATTCCAATCCGGCTCGTGACTGCTGGCTGCAGACGGCATCTGAAGGGACCTCGCTCATCGTCGGGCGAAAGGATCGGATACGTATGCCATGGCCTGGAGCCAGTGTGTCCGCGATCCATCCGCAATGCCGAGCAGGACGTCGTCGTGAGTGCGATCTCCGGATCGAAGTGCCCGTCGGGATGTACAGGCCTAGACGGCTGACTTATGGACGGCGGCAAACATCGCGCGCCGGAGGATTGTCGCGCAGACGCTAGACGGTTCTTGGCCATCGGGATCGGCCCGTGACAAGGGAATTGGAAAGACTCAGCGCCGAGACGCTTGATGTGAAGTCCATGACGGCCCCTGCCGACCAGGAGACGCCTTCATGAGCATCCGTGTTGCCGACGCGCCACACGCGGTCTGGCAGGAGAGGAGTCTACTCATCCTGCCAGTGATTCTCCTGGCGACGCTGATCTGGAGCTATTGGCCGACGCTGTTGGAGCTGGCCGAGTTCTGGCAGACCAATGAAGATTATTCTGTCTGCCAACTTGTGCCGCTGGTCGGCGTCTATCTTGTATGGCGGCAACGGCATCGGCTCTCACAGGGAGTGTTGCGGCCCAGTTGGCGGTGGGGACTCGTCGGTCTGGCCTTCGCACAGGCCGTTCGCTTCGCGGGGGTTTACTACGCTTACGGATCGGCCGAGCGCTATTCATTGGTGTTCACCCTCTGGGCCCTCGTGTTGCTGCTGGGAGGATGGTCGCTGTTTCGACGGATGTTCTGGATCCTTTGCTTCCTGTTGTTGATGATCCCGCTGCCGCAACGCGTACATGACGCCATTGCACTGCCATTGCAGGGCTGGGCCACATTCATAGGTGCCAGCGGGCTGGAGTTGCTGGGATTTTTTGTGTGGCGTGAGGGCAATGTAGTTCACGTGGAAGACGTCACCACGGTGATGGTGGCCGAGGCATGCAGTGGTCTGCGCATGCTCACGGCCTTCGTTTTCACGACGGCGGTGCTGTGTTTCGTCGTCAAGCGGCCGCGCTGGCAGTACGTGGCCCTGATGCTGTCAAGCATCCCCGTCGCCATCATCTCCAACGGCCTCCGCGTGTTGGGAACGGGCGTGTTCATGTATTACGTGGACGGCGAGGTGGCCGGGCAGCGGTTCCACGATATCGTGGGGCTCCTCATGATGCCGTTTGCGATCGTGGTCCTGCTGCTGGAACTGCGCTTTCTTTCGGCCGTCGTTCAGAGGCCTGAGAAGCCGCCGGGGGTGGACGCCAGCGACGGTCCCGCGCTGGCGGGCAGGGCCGCCGCTGCGAAGATGGGGAAATGTCCGGTATGAGCGGGCGCAAGGCTCAGAAGCAGGGCAGGCGACAAGAGGTCACTGCGGCTGGCAATGCCGCTGCGCCACACAACCGCGCCTGGGCGGCCGTCGGCGTCGCTGCAGTGGTGTTGCTCGCGGGGGGTTGGGCACATCGCGCCCTGGTCGCACAGATTGATCTGGCTGTGGGGAAGGTCGCCGAGTTATCGCGGCCGCTGACGAGCCTGCCGCTTGAGCTGGGAGGCTGGCACGGGCAGGAAATCGCGATGGATGATATCGCCTCGCGCGTCGCGTGGTTTGACGACGAGTATATCAACCGCTCGTATGCTCATCGCGAGACAGGTCGCCGGGTCGGGTTGTTCGTAGGCTACGTAGGCCGACCCCGGGCACACTTCGGTCATCGTCCGGACGTCTGTTATGCCGCACATGGAGCCGAGCTCCTTGGCTCGCAGCCGACCATGATCGAGGCTGCGGATGGTGTGGGGATTCCAGGAATGCTCTATGAGTTCCAGGCCCCCGGGGCGTTTGGGGAGCATACGCTGGTGCTCGCGACGTATGTGATCAATGGAGGCTATACGAATGACCCTCGCAATCTGCACCGCTTCAACAGTCGCAGCCCCGGCTTACTGGGTGAGCGGCCGGCGTACATGACTCGCGTGCAGATCTCGACACGGGCTTCCTCTGACCGCGATTCCGACGTCGCGGTGTTGTGCGACCTTGCGGTCCAGATTCAAGAACCGATCCTCAATTCAATGCCGTACGTCAACGGTTAGAACGCTATTGCCGTGACGACGATCCAAGCCAGAACGGAATCGCCTGCCGAGATCGAAGTGACCGACTCGGATTCCCGCGGGCGTGCTGGTACGCCCGCGTCGCCGACAGTCACGGCGGCGGCGGTGCCCTCCCTGCGCACGCGCGCAATCCGCGGCTCCCTCTGGACTATTGGCGGCCACGGAGCCAGGTACGGCCTGCGCCTGGCCGGGAACCTCGTCCTGACACGCGTTCTGTTTCCGGAGGCGTTTGGATTGATGGCGCTGGTCTACGTCGTGCTCAACGGCCTGGAGATGTTCTCGGACGTCGGCGTGCAGGGCAGCGTCATCCGCGACAAGCGTGGAGATGAGCCCTCGTTCTTGAACACGGCGTGGACGATCGGCGCCGTAAGGGGCATGGCGCTGTGGCTCTGTGCCAGCCTGCTGGCCTGGCCGGCGGCGCGGCTGTATGGGGAGCCCCTGCTGGCCTTGATGATTCCCGTTGCCGGGCTGAGTTCCGTTCTGCGGGGATTCAGTTCGATCGCGGTGCTGACCTGTCAGCGGCATGTGCAGGTGCGGCCGCTGGTTTTGCGGGATCTGGTCGGCGGAGTCCTCGGGCTGGTCGTGACGGTGGCGTTGGCCATCCAGTTGAGGTCGGT
>CP070685.1:164175-178446 GCA_020352895.1 Phycisphaerales bacterium | reverse complement strand
AAGCCCCCGTGGTGAGCCCTGGCGATGGCCTCGGCCACGGCGTCGGTCAGATGCTGGACTTCGATCCAGGGCTTGTTGCTGTCTTCGTCGGTGTCGAGACTCTGCCAATAGACATCGAGGGGAACGGCGCTGTCCAAAGCGACGGTGACCAGCACGCCGGTAACGGGGTCGTCGGGCGAGGTGGGCAGTCCACAGGCCACGGGCACGATGGAAGGAATCTGGTGGCGGATAGCGTACCAGCCGGTCCGCCATTCCTTCAGCGGGGCGGCTCCGCGAAGGCGGTTCTTGATGCGCGTGCCCAGGCCGGAGGCAAAGTAGATCTTGGCGTAAAACCACTGATCTCGAAGAGCGATACGCCAGACCTCGCGGATTTCGTTGCGCTTGATGAGTTCGGCCGTGGGACAGGAGGCCAAGCGGGACCAGTTGGGTGCGGCCGGGCCGCGGACCAGCCATTCGTATTGGGCAGCCACGCGCCAGTGAATCTGGTTGTGGTCCAGCCGGCGCTCGGTCAGCTCGCGCGGCTGCGGTGAGGCCAGGGGCGCACTAGCAATCCGCGTCATGGAGAATTCCTGCGAGACGGGACGTGATCCCGCCGTCGTCCAAAGCACACCAGGGCCTCCTGCCCATCTCGGGACGCCAGCGACAGGGAGCCGATCCAAATCGGGCGAATTGTAAGGTCGTTCGGGGTGTTCGGGCAAGCCCACAAGCGGATCGTGCGGCTCCGGACGCCACTCCGGGAAGGGCATATCTTCCTGAGCAGCCCGTAATCGACTAAGCTGGACAGCCTGAGTGGGGGCAGCGGGGGCGGCACGGCCCACCGGGGTGGCCGGCCGTGAGTCAGCTAATTGCCAGGAGAGGACCGCCATCATGACTGCGAAGTTTCAGGACGTGACCCCGCCCGGAGACGGGCAACCGATCCGCGTAGACAGGAACGGGAAACTGGAGGTGCCCGATCGGCCCATCATGCCGTTCATTGAGGGCGATGGCACCGGCCCCGACATCTGGCGAGCATCGCAGCGCGTGTTCGACGCGGCCATCGAGAAGGCATACGGCGGGAAGCGGAGCATTGCCTGGTTTGAGGTTTTCGCCGGGCAAAAGTCCTTCGAGAAGTTCAAGACCTGGCTTCCGGATGACACCTTGACGGCATTTCGGGAGTTCATCGTGGGGATCAAGGGCCCGCTGACTACGCCGGTGGGCGGAGGGATTCGCTCCCTGAATGTAGCCCTACGTCAGATGTTGGATTTGTACGTGTGTCTGCGTCCAGTGCGGTACTTTCAAGGCGTGCCGTCGCCGGTGAAGCGGCCGGAGCTGGTGAACATGGTGATCTTCCGCGAGAACAGCGAGGATATCTATGCGGGGATCGAGTGGGCGGCCGGCACGGAAGAGTGCAAGAAGGTCAAGGCTTTCCTGGCCAAAGAGATGGGCGTTTCCAAGATCCGCTTTCCAGAGACGAGCGGGATCGGAATCAAGCCGGTGAGTCAGGAAGGAACGGCGCGGCTGGTCCGGGCAGCGATCAACTACGCGCTGCGACATCAGCGGGCTAGCGTGACGATGGTGCACAAGGGCAACATCATGAAGTTCACCGAGGGGGCCTTCCGCGACTGGGGGTATCAGTTGGCTCGTGAAGAATTCCGCGATCGGGTCGTGACCCAGCGAGAATCGTGGATCCTGGGTAACAAGGAGTCGAACGCAGGGCTGTCTGACCAAGACAATGCGCGGCTCATCGAGCCCTCGTACGATTCGCTGCGGGCCGAGGACCAGAAGGTGGTGCTCGAAGAGGTGAAGTCGACGCTGGCGGCGATCTGGGACACACACGGCGGCGGCAAGTGGAAGAACATGCTGATGATCAAAGATACCATCGCCGACATCACGCTTCAGCAGGTGCTGACCCGGGCAAACGAATTCGACGTGGTAGCGACGATGAATCTAAACGGGGACTACGTGTCCGACGCGCTCGCCGCGCAGGTCGGCGGGATCGGTATCGCCCCAGGAGGGAACATCAACTACGACACGGGGCACGCCATTTTCGAGGCGACGCACGGAACAGCGCCGAAGTACGCGAACCAAGACAAGGTGAATCCCGGATCGATGATTCTGTCAGGCGTATTGATGCTCGAGCACATGGGCTGGCAGGAGGCGGCCGACCTGATCGTCCGAGGACTGGAGAAAGCCATCGCGGCCCGGACAGTGACATACGATTTTCACCGGCTGATGAAAGCCGAGGGGCAGGAGGCCACGCTGCTGAAGTGTAGCGAATTCGGAGAGGCCATCGTCAAGAACATGTCGTAGCATGCCCGTTGGGCAGGCGAGTCGATCATGAGTCTCGGGGCGATCAGGGAGATCGACGGGTGTTTCCTGTCCGCCTCGGCGGTGGTGCTGGGAGACGTTCTGCTGGGAGAAGGGACAAACATCTGGCACCATGTGGTCATTCGGGGGGACGTGGCACCGATCACGGTCGGGGCGCGGGCGAACATCCAGGACGCGACGATCATACACTGCCGCACAGGGGTGCCCGCGACCATCGGCGACGAGGTGGTCATGGGGCACCGTGTGGTGTTCCACGGCAGGAGTGTTGGTCCGCGGACGCTGATCGGCATCGGAGCGATTGTGCTGGACGACTGTAGGATCGGGCAGGAATGCCTGATTGCCGCCGGGGCGGTGCTGGCACCGGGGACCGTGGTGCCGGACGGCACCGTGGTGATGGGAACACCGGGCAAGGTGGTGCGTGAAGCCAAGCCCGCCGAACGACTCCTGGCAGCGGAAATCGCTGCGCGGTATCTTGAGTTGGCCCGACGCCACGCGGCCGGGCAGTTCCGGCCATTCGGATCGAGATGAGACTGGCGGGGTAGCTGGCGGCCGATGCAGGGTTTATACTCGCAGTCAGCAGCTTTTCGTTGGGGCCCTTCCGGCTGAACGACCGACGCGGGAAGGCCGTCTTTCAGGATCGACAACTTGGGAGTCGTTGATGTCCTCACAGCAAACTGAGGTCCATGGTGTGCTTGAACTGACCGAGCGGAAGGAGGGCTTCCTGCGTGACGCCCATCGCAATTACGGTGTGCGGCCGAACGATCCGCGGATCCGCCGGGAACTGGTGCAGCGACACGGGCTGCGCGGGGCAGAGATGATCGGCGGACTGGGGCGGCCTTCCGGTAAGCGCGGACCGGTGGAGCTGACGCGGATCGAAACCATCAACGAGCGGCCGGCAGACGAGTACATTGATGTAAAGGAGATCGGCGAATTGACGCCGATCGATCCACGGGAACAGATTCGGTTTGAGACGCCCGACGGCCCGCTGAGCATGCGCGTGATTGACCTGCTGACGCCGATCGGTAAGGGCCAGCGGGGATTGATCTGCGCACCACCGCGCACGGGCAAGACGGTGCTGCTCCATCAGATGGCGGCGGGAGTAACGGCGAACCATCCCGAGATTTACATGATGGTGCTGCTCGTGGACGAACGGCCGGAAGAGGTCACCGAAATGCGCCGCAAAGTGCACGGTGAGGTGGTGGCCTCCAGCAATGACAAGGACTTTCGCTCTCATGTACGGATCACGCGGCTGGTGATCGAGCGGGCCAAGCGGCTGGTGGAGTCCGGGCAGGACGTGCTGGTGTTGATGGATTCGCTGACAAGGCTGGGGCGGGCGTTCAACGCGTACGTGGGCACCAGCGGGCGGACCATGAGCGGGGGGCTCGACATTCGGGCAATGGAAGAGCCGAAGGGGGTGTTCGGGGCAGCCCGGAACCTGGAGGAAGGCGGGTCGCTGACTATCATCGCGACGGCGCTGATCGACACGGGCTCGCGAATGGACGAGCTGATTTTCAACGAGTTCAAGGGCACGGGAAACATGGAGATCATGCTCTCGCGCGAGCTGGCCAACCGGCGTGTCTGGCCGGCGATTGACCTGAACCTGTCGGGCACGCGGAAGGAGGAACTGCTGCTGGGGGAGAAGGCCCTGAAGATGTCACATCGCGTTCGACGCTTGTTGACAGGGCGCGACGCGATCCAGGACATGGAAGCACTGTTGGGGTCGCTGGGCAAGCATAAGAGCAACGCTGAGTGGCTGGCAAACCAGGCCGAGTGAACATCCCGCGACACGCGCCTGGAAACGCAGAAGGCAAAGTGAATCACGGGCGGGCCGTCGCGCCGCCCGCCGCATACGGTGTTGCGCGTGGTGGGTCGGCCACAGCGGCGGTTTCGGCCCAGAGAAAGAAAATCGGTGAGTGAGCCCGCAAGGACACAGACCGAGGGGGAAGAGCAAGGGCCGCGCTTCAGTTTCGTGTGCGGGCGGTGCGAATCGACGCTCGAGGCCCTGCCCTCGCAAAGCGGGCGGACGGGACGGTGCCCGAGCTGCGGCGTGGAGATGATCATCCCGGAGCCGGGAGTGAGCCTTGGTGCGCCGGTGGGACTCGTCGACCCCTCGCAGGTGGCTTGGGAGCGCTTCCCGGTACACGCCTATGCATCGGCAGGCGAGATGGCCCCGCGAATCGTGGACAGGCCAGACGGGTCGCGCCTGATCGAGTGCCCGCAGTGCAGGCGGACGGCCGGCATTGAAGCAGAGGCGTGCCCGGCGTGCGGCAGACCGTTCACCATGGCGGGGGTCGTGCCGGCTGCGCCCCAGACCGGCAATGCGCTGGCGGTGCTGTCCCTGATTCTAGGTTTGTTCGCCCTGCCCATAGCGGTGTGCGGGGGCGCAATTGGCGGCGTGCCAGCCCTCGTTTCCCTCGGCCTGGGCTTGTGGGGCTGGTCCAAGACCCGCCCGGGCCAAGGCTCCTCACGTCCCTTAATCTTGATCGGGGCGATTCTATCGGGATTGGCCCTTCTGGGAGCCGTATGGGCCGTGGCAGGGTTATGACTCTCGGGGGGATGGGAATTGTAGTTGGCGGGAATCCCTGCAGCCGATTATCATATCAGTTGTGCGTAGCCGTCTTGCGTCCTGACGGGGCCTGAGCCTCGGCGGGCGGATCTGCAGCAGCATCCCCATGGAGATGGCTTCGCCAAAGCATCTCCCCGTGCAGGGAGGCACCGGGGTGGTCCCGGGCCTATCAAGGTCTGGACGTTTGAGAGCGGCCCTATTAAGGGCGCAGGAGAAGGGCCCTTGTTAACTTGGACATTTCTGGGCGTAGGCGCTGCCTTCGCTAAGCGCAATTTCCAGTCAAACGTGCTGGTAGAGGCCTGGAGGAAGGGGCCGGACTATCAGGAGCGTCCGGACGACACTCTGCTGATCGACTTCGGCAGCATCGCCCCCTTGGCCCTCAACGAGCTGCGGCACAAGAAGGGCTTCGGCTACCTCAGTAATGACCGGCGAATCTACTATCCTGCCATTCGCAAGATCTTCATCACGCACCAGCACGCGGATCACATTGGGGGGCTGGAAGAGCTGGCTCTGATGAACATGTTTACGTTCGGCGATCCGGATACGGGCAAGCCGTACAAGCCGCAGTTGATCAGCTCGATCAATGTGCTGATGAACTTGTGGGACAACTCGCTGAAGGGCGGGCTCAACACGGTGCCCGGCAAGTACGCCCTCCTGCAGGATTACTTCTTCATTCTGTCGCTGGTGCCGGAGCAACAGGGGCGCGAGAGCTTCAACATGATCAAGCGTTATCGCTTCAAGCTGTTTGCTACCGACCACGTGCAGATCACGCGCAAGTACGATTGGCCCAGCCACGGACTGTTCGTTGAAGACACACAGACCGGGAAGGCCGTGTTTTTCTCGGGGGACACGCGCTTCGACTACGCGGCCTACGCTGAGATGATGCACCGAGCCCAGACATGTTTCCACGACGTGCAACTGATCGAGCAAAAAGACCCCGTGCACTCGCTGTTAAGCGACCTGCGCACGATGCCCGCGGAGATCAAGAAGAAGACCTGCCTGTATCACTACGGTGATAATTGGGATGAGGGGCCGTTCGACTTCGTCGAGGACGAATTCGCCGGGTTTGTCCGCCAACAGGAACGCATGGTACTGTTCGAGTAGCGACGATCTCGGCCGGGCCACGAGTGGCCGCGGGCAAGAGGGGTGGTCCGCCCGCGCCGCCTCCCAGGAGTTTCGTGGTGTGACTCCGGGGCATTCGAGCCGCCGCTACAGGTCAGGCGACGCCAGCCGCGGCGGCCGGGTGGATGCGGTCGACCACTGGAAGATGGCGAGCGAGGGCCTCGGCGAAAGCCGGAGTGGTCAGGACGCCGGCACGTGCCATCCGGCGCAGGTGGCGACGGGTGCGCGCCACGCGTAACAGGGCGCTGGTGCCGTTGGGGTCTTCGCGCAGGACCGGGGCGTCGTGCAAGTGGCTCAGAACGGACCTGATGCGGCCGACACACTCGACGTGGTAGCCCGCCAGGAGTTGCTGGCTGAGCGGCCAGCGGGACATACGAAGCCACGTGCGAGCACCGCGCCTCCAGGTCAGATTGCTGAACAGCCGATTCATGGAATAGAAAATGCGATTGTTGATCGCAAACGGCAGGAAGGCCTGGTCGAGCCGCGCGGACATGGTCACTTCATGCCTTGGAAAGCTGTGATGGAGCAGACGGCGTAGCTCGGCCCAATGCTCTTCAGGCACGACCTGCTCGGATCGAAGTTCCCAGTAGACGTGGCCGAAGGAGACCGTAGTATCGGAAACCATCAACTGATGCGGCACGTACTTGTTGTGGGCCACGGTGTCGGCAGCCAGGTGAGACAGATAGCCGAGGGCGAAGGCTCGGCGCTGGTCATCGTCCGCGTCGTCGAACATGGCGAAGCCGGTGGCCCAATGGTGGCAGAACTGCTTGACCCGGCTAAGCCGCTTGGCGAGGACGACGTCTGCCGTCAAACTGCCGTAGACGTAGTCGAGGCCGTGGCGCGTGAGGACCGCGGCGACGGCGGCCGGCAGCAGGGCCAACTGGGCAAGTACGTCGCGGGCCAGCATGACGTGCGTAGCCGGACCCCAGGCGGCAGCCGGCTCCGCGGACAGCAACAGATAGGTCACCGCACCCACCGCGGCGGGAAGCCATCGGTACAAGAACATCGACACCTCACAAGGACACGACCGCAGGATCGGCCTCGCCACGCCGCCGCCTCGAACGGAGTATTGTACAATCGTGCAGGAAGTATTTCCAAGATCATACCGGTCAGAGTCGTCCGACGCCCGCTGGGACAAGCGCCACGCTTGACAGCGGGTGAGAGGCCCCCTTTAATGAAATACGGGCATGACACATACGTGCTTTGAGGATCATTGATGGCTGAGGAAGAAAAATCGCACTTGAATATAACCCGCAACGCCGGCGTCTGCATCGTAGAGTTCGAAGACCGCAAGATCCTGGAAGAAGTCTCCATCAGCGAGATCGGCGACCTGCTCTTGGATGTGGTAGGCTCCGAACCTGACCTGCGGATGGTGCTGAGCTTCCGCAACGTGGAGCACCTGTCCAGCGCGGCCCTGGGCATGCTGATCACGCTGCGCAGTCAAGTGCGCGAGAAGGGCGGGCACTTGAAACTGTCGAACATCCGCCCGCAGATATATGAGGTCTTCAAGATCACCAAGCTGCACAGACTGTTTGACATCCATGACACCGCCGCCCAGGCCATGCAGGCATTCGCCGAGCAACAGAGCTAGTGTGGTTGGCCCGCGGCGTCCGACCCCTATGACTGACTCAGACCGCCCGGAAAACCCGCCCGAGACCACTATGGTCATCCAGAACAAGCTGGCCGCCGCCAGGGAGCCCGAACAAGCCATCCTGGAACAGGCCCGGCGTCACGGCTACAGCAACGACGCCTGTTTCGCCATCCGCCTGGCCCTGGAGGAAGCCCTCACCAACGCTATCAAGCACGGCAACGGCGGGGACCCGAGCAAGCGTGTGACGATTCGGTATTCGATCGGGCCGGAGGAGGCGGTCATATGCGTGGCCGATGAGGGCACGGGATTCGAGCCCTGCAAAGTGCCGGATTGCACGACTCCGGAGCGAATCTCACTGCCGGACGGCAGAGGCATCATGTTGATGCGAGCCTATCTGGACGAGGTAACCTTCTCGGAGCGCGGCAACGAGGTCCGCCTGCTCAAGAGAAACAGGTAAGTGCCAGCTCATCGGCGCGCCGAGGCCCGGGCCCCAGCTCCTGCAAACGACGAGCGATAGTCTATGACAGAGAAACCGGAGGATCAGGTCGCTCGTCGCGTCCTGTTTTCGGGGCGCGTACAGGGCGTGGGATTTCGATACACTACGTGCGACGTGGCCAGAGACTTTGTCGTAAGCGGCTACGTGAAGAACCTTCCTGACGGGCGCGTGGAGATGATCTGCGAAGGCTCAAGGGAGGAGAGCGCTCGATTCATAGACGCTGTCTGTCGAGCCATGCGCGGCTACGTCGGTGAGATGCACACGACCGAGATCCCAGCCAGCGGACAGTACCGCGGCTTCGGCATCCAATTCTGAATCCAGGGAGCCGGCTAGCGGCCGGCAGAGAGCAGCTCCTTCAGACGAGCCATCAGCTTGGCGGTTCCGGGATCCTTCGCGTCGCTTGGATCGCAGATGAACAACTGCCTCTCTTTCCCCGTACCCTCGCGGACCCGATTCAGCAGCGTACCCAGCCGGCGGACGCAATTGGCCAGAACGGAACCATCGCCTTCCCGCCCGGTGTTGATGACGACGCAATCACTCTCGGCAAGACTGTGGTACAGCGGCTGCAACTGTATGCGGGAAGCGATCTCGGCCCCAAGCGGCGAGCTGAGGAAGCGGCGCATTTGTGCAGCCGAAAGCTCTCCGCGCCTACGGGCCAACTCGCTCGGCATGGGTATGGTCACCGCGTCAGCGATCTCATCCATGAGTTCACTGCCGAATAAGCCGAAGATTTCCGCAGCGAACGCGGCTGTATCATCCAGGACCTCCTGGAGGGCCCGAAGAGCCTGTCTGGGGGAGCGGAAGACGTCGCTGATGCTGCTGGGAGCGGCCATGCAGAAGATCCGGTGCGTATAGCCGTACGCATATCGCAGGGACGGATCGGCGTCGGCCTCCAGCAGCATGGTCACGTACTTGACCCGGTTGCGTATCCGGTGAATGGCCTCGGGGAGAATCTCGAAGGCCAGATCCGCATTGTAGGGCACCTGCCAACAGCCGCGGAGCGGGATCCCAGCCCGACTGGGTATCGGCTTCACCTCAGTCCCTGCACATCGTCCATCCCGAATAAATCTCACGTGATGAGGCGGATCGTCGGCCAGCAGGCTCGCGGCGATGGCCATGAGCACCTGCGTCTTACCAGAGTTGGGAGGTCCGCTGGCCAGTATGGTGGTCACAGGCATGCTCTTTCACCGTCGGGAAAGCCCCGGAAGTGTCAACCCAGATTCCCGGTTGCAAACATCAAAAGTCTATGAGGCCGGCAGGCGAAGGCAAGCCTGCGGCGGATAAAGTCTGAGGCGCCGATGCTGTACGCCGAGCAGTCCGCTAAAACGGCCCTTCAAGCCTCGGGTGACGGCGAGGGAATGGGGCCGCTGGCACCGTGTAGAGCAAGGATCAATTGCACTTCTCCGGGGGGCACACCTGTGTCCTGGGCTATCTGGACTGCATTTCTGCCCTCTCGGGCAAGGGACAGGATGCGGTGCCGGACCGGATTCTCGCTCTTGGAGGGCTCCGCACCCCCGGTCGAGTCGCCCACAGCGACGTCGATCTCGGGAGAACCCGCCTGCGGGGGGGATGACTGGACCCGGGACCCGGGGGCTGAAGCAGCCAATGTCTGCTCCAGGCGGATGATGCGAGCGTCGGCATCGCGGATGAGGGCTTCGAGCCGGCTGGCCTTGGTATCCATCTGAGCATTCAGCCGCCGGGCTGCCTCGTGGAGCTCAATCAGGAGCTGCTCCAGATCCCCTTTGACACCCTGCTGCTCCTTGAGCCGGGAGACTTGCTCTCGGGCATACTCGCTGGGGCTGCGACCACGCTGGCGCAGCTTGCGACGCGTATTGCCCAGAGTCAGGGCAATGGTCACCACAAGCAGGGCCAGCAGGACAAGCTGCGGCGTGTTGATCCCAAAATCAGTCATGGTGATACCGACTGAGCTGCCGGATCAGCCCTTCTGCTGCTCGGTGGCGGCCCGCAGGACCTCGACCACCTGTTGCACCCGCTCAAGGACCACGCGTAGAGGCACGCCTCGGTCGGCGGCCAGCTTGTGGCAATCGTCATATTCGGGCGTCGCTGTAATGCATCGACCCGAACGCAGCCCGAGCTTGATCCGAACCGGTCCCCAGGGGGTGGAAACTTCCTGCCAGCGGCGTTCGAGCTTGGCACGCCTAGCGATCCAACGGCGGACACCAAACGTCGTGGTCTCGGCGAAGAGAATCTCCTCCAGGGCATCAGCGTCCTCCGGCCGGGCCAGGACCGTGACCATGGTGGCCGGACGGCCCTTCTTCATCCCGATCGGCGTGGTGAACACGTCCAGGGCCCCGGCCTCAAGGAGCCGCTCGGTGGCGTGGGCGACTACCTGGCCGGTGGCATCGTCGAGGTTGGCCTGGAGCTGGACCACTTCGTCCACGCTGCCGGGCGTCTCGGCCTTGCCGAGGATCAAGCGGTGGAGATTGGGGCGGGTCCGACCCTCACGACTTCCGGCCCCGTAGCCGGCGGCCTCGACGCGCATCGGCGGAATCGCCCCGTACTCATCGGCCAGGGTGGTCAGAATGGCGGCGCCCGTAGGGGTGGTCAATTCGCCGGGCTCGTCACATTGGGCCAGAGGGACCCCCTCCAACAGGGCCAACGTCGCCGGAGCGGGCACTGGAAGCGTGCCGTGGGCACACTGAACGGTGCCGGATCCGGCCGGGATCGGCGAGCAGACGATCCGCCCAATCGCCAGTGTCTCCAGGCCGAAGCAGGCCCCGACCACATCCACGATCGCATCCACGGCACCAACCTCATGAAAGTGAACCTGCTCGACGCCAGTGCCGTGTGCTCGAGCCTCGGCTTCGGCCAACCGGCCAAAGATGCGCAGGGCCGAGTCCTTGACGCGGTCGGACAAGGAGCTATCCACGATGAGCCTGCGGATATCAGCCAAGTGCCGCCCCGGCTGGCTGGCATGATCGCAGTGGATAGTCAGCTGGGTGGCAGAGAAACCCTGCTTGCTGATTTTCTCGGCATCCACCTGAACACCTACCAGCCCCAGGCGGTTCGGCAAGCTGCGCAGAAGTTCGGCAGGCAGACCCGCATCAAGCATGGCCGCCAGGATCATGTCGCCAGCGGCTCCACAGAAGCAATCGAAGTAAGCGATGCGCATTGTTTGCTGGCAAGCCCCACACTGGCTGAAGATCGGAGGCCCACGGCGACTCCGGCTCACAGCCCCGTGTGAGCCTATTCCTCGGTCTCGTGCAGCTTGGCGGCTTCTTTCCTGATGTCCGCGGCAGCGACTTTCAGGCTCGCCAGTGCCCGTTCAGCAACGCTCCCCTTTTCGTCCAGCAATCCGAGCAGCAGGTGCTGAGTGCAGATGCGGTCCGATCCCATGGCTCGGGCCTCTTCAATAGCCTTGGCCATGACATTCTTGAAGTGAGGCGTGCCGGGCAGGCGCCCGAAGACCCAGGTCTCCTCCATGCTCTTGGCAGCAAGCCTGTCGATTTCCTTGCGAAGGCGGGCAGGGGTGATCTTGCGCCGGGCCAGCAGCGTCGCCGCCGGGCTGCCCTGTTGCCTGGCAACACCCAAGAGTAAGTGCTCGGTACCGACGTAATCCTTGTCGTAAGAGCGAGCGATGTCGTTGGCGGCGCGGATGGCCGCCTCGACGGTTTTGCTGAGCCTCTCGTGCATGTCGCGTTCTACTCGTCGGTGTACGCGAGTGGGCGTTGCGGGCCCAGGTTCGCCTGATCCGTAGACTGCAGCCGCCCCGCTGGCGGCGGCTCCACATCGCCGCCCGCCAGCCTGGCGCGAAGGTAGTTATACCCCAAACTGAGCAGGGCCACCACGACGGTCGCCAGGAGCGTAATCTTTAGGATTTTCAAACGGTTACGGACCTCGCGGTCGCGCCACTCCGCCAGCCTGACATCGATCTCATCGAGCTTCGCGTCGATGCGCCGTTCCACTTCGCTCAGCTTGGCGTCAATGTACTCGTCCGCGGCACCTTGAATCTCGCCCTTGAGTCTCTGAGCGATGCCGCCGACCAAGCCGCGCTTGCCCCCGTCCGGTGCCAACTGAGCCGTGGCATCGGTTTCCGGCAGGAAATGGTACTCACGGTGACGCTCGCGGGGCTGGCGCGCCAAGGCTCGACCGAGCAGATCACCGATGACTTTGCGCCGGCGCCGGCGCATGCGGTCCCAAACGCTCTCCGTCCTTCGGATGCGCATATCCAGCTCTTGGTCGGTCTCACCGGGCCGTAGCTCCAGGTCGCGCAAGCGGGCAAGGGCTTCGAGGCCGCGCCGCGACAGCCCAGAGTAGCGGTGGGCGTACAGGTCTGCGATCGCGTTGACCAGCTCCTCCTTGGCGGCCGAGGCCCGAACCGGGATGCGAGACCAGACCACTACGTCCAGCAGTGCTTCGCGGTCAATCTCCAGAAGCATCTCCTGGCGGGCCCGAATCCTGCGAAGCAATTCTCCTTCCGGAATGTCATCTCGGAGCGACAGTGCCAGGCTGCGGCCGTAACGGAGCAGCTCATCCCGCGGCAAGTCGGACAGAGATACGGAGGAGCTGGCCTTATCCATGTTGAGGCTCAACGATCTACACCATGTGCTTGTGAAGATAAATCACCACGCCCAGAATCAACACAAGGGCCACAATCTGCAACGTGTCCGGCAGGAAGCGCCTGGGGCGAATCTCGGAGATCTGAGCGTAGGCGTAGTATCGCATCATCACGGCTTTGGTGTCGCGCGAGCGGAGCCAGAGCCGAGATTGACGAATCAGGTAGACCAGCTTGACCAGCGAATAGGTCGTTCCGAAGATGACCAGCAAGCGACGGTAAACAGCGAACAAGTCAAGGTTCTGCATCCTGCCTTTGCTCCCGCGGCCGCGTCGCCGCAGCGTGTCAGGGTACTCGTTTCCAGCCGGCGGGCACAGCCCGGCGGACGACGTGGAGTCACGCTCAAGCTGGCCGGTATCGCGCCACGCGGTACAATTGGACCGGAGCAGACCATGGACGACGAACGGGCTTTCGTATTGATTGCCGTCGATGAGCCCGACCAGGCCGAGGCCCTGGCCGAGAGGCTGGTTCGAGCAGGGCACGCGTGCCGGGTGGTCTCCAACAGCGCCGACGCGGTCGCATCGGTGCACCAGCGCCCGCCGGACGTAGTGGTGGCCGGGCTCGACTTGGGCGGCGGGTCCGGGGGGCTGGACGTGCTGCGGGAGACTAGGCGGATCTCCCCGGACACGGAGGTCATCTTGGTCACGGGCAAGGAGGACGGGGGCGCGGCCCAGGAGGCCGTAGGGGCGGACGAGGAACTGCGGGCATATGACTACCTGACCGGACCGCTGGACCTGGAAGAGGCCTGCAAGAAGGTGGGCCGGGCGGCCCGACAGGCCCTGACCTCTCGGATGAACCGGGACCTGCTGGAGCAGTTGGACAAGAGCTTCAGCTTCGAGGGCATCATCGGGTCCAGCGAGGCCATGGCCAAGCTGGTCAAGCGCATCAAGCAGGTGGCCCGCTCGAAGATCAGCGTCCTGATCGTGGGCGAGTCGGGGACCGGCAAGGACTTGGTGGCCCGGGCCATTCACCACAACTCGGACCGCAGCAAGAAACCGTTCAAGGTAGCCAACTGTGCGGGCTTCCACGAGAACCTCCTGGAAAGCGAACTGTTCGGCCACGTCAAGGGTTCTTTCACGGGGGCGTCGTCGGACCGCAAGGGACTGTTCGAAGCAGCCCACGGGGGAACGCTCTTCCTGGACGAGATCGGCGACATGCCACTGGCCATGCAGGCCAAACTGCTGCGGGCCCTGGAAGCCGGCGAGATCGTGCCCGTGGGCAGCAACGATGCCCGCAAAGTGGACGTGCGGGTGATTGCAGCGACGCATCGAGACTTGCGGGAGATGGTTAAAGAGGACAAGTTCCGCAACGATCTGCTCTATCGAATCAACTCGGTGACGCTGCGCATCCCGCCCCTGCGGGAGCGCCGGGAGGACACCCCGCTGTTGATCGACACGTTCATTCGACAGGCCAACGAGGAGCACGGGACGGAGGTCAGGCACATCACCCCGGAGGCGCGGCGCAAGTTGGTGCACTACCACTGGCAGGAGAACAACGTGCGCGAACTCAAGAACACCATCGCCGGAATGGTGGTGCTGGCCGAGGGGGATACGCTGGACGTGGACGACCTGCCCGAGCGGATCCGCGGCACGAGCGAGATCGTGCCCGTGAGC
>CP070685.1:149766-164075 GCA_020352895.1 Phycisphaerales bacterium | reverse complement strand
GACCGCGGCTACGCGGCCATGACCCTGCACCGCCCGAGCAACGTGGACGACCCGGCCGCCTTCGGCCGCATCCTCGACGCCCTCGAGGTCATCTGCGCCGACATGCCCATCGTCCTGCCGTGCCACCCGCGCACGCGCAAGAACCTCGCCGCGCTGGGCCTTCAGCCCCGCCTCGACGCTGTGCCCGAGCTGCGCCTGCTCGAACCGCTTGGCTACCTCGATTTCCTCCGCCTGATGGACCGCTCGCGCCTCGTGCTCACCGACTCCGGCGGCATCCAGGAGGAGACCACCATCCTCGGCGTGCCCTGTCTGACCATCCGCGAGAACACCGAGCGGCCCATCACCGTCGAGGTCGGCACCAACCAGCTCGTCGGCACCGACACCGCCCGCATCCTCGCGGGCTACGAGAAGATCAAGACCGGCCGGATGACCGGCCGCACCCCCGACCTCTGGGACGGCCGCGCCGCACAACGCATCGCCCAGATCCTGGCCAACTGGTCCCGGTAGGGCGGCCGGGCTGCCGTGTGGCACAGCCGCCCTCGGTTGTGCACACTGGAACTCCGCCGCGCCCGCGCGCATCTAAACCCCCGGTGGCCTTATGGAACCGGGGTATACTTGTCAGTCGCCATCGGCTATGCGAAGAGTCAGACGCTGGCGAGGAGAACCACGTTGACGCGCAATGCCCTGATCTCGCTGAGTGCAGCAGCGTGCTTGTTCCCGGGGTGTTCACGCGACACGGATCTCAGAACCGATGAACCGGAACTGCCGCTTGTTGCAGCGTATCGGTACCCCGGTTATCCCGTGCCCGGCAAGGAACTTGATAACGGTCTGGTTTTTGCGGTGTGGCCTAGTGGCAGAGTGGTTCGTGTCTCAGGTCCGGAGACAGTCGGCCAATCGTATGTAGAGGGGCGGGTCTCCGCCGAAGAGCTTCGGTCAACGATCGACGCCGTAAGGGATCTCCAGCGTCTGTATCCTACGGCCGAGCACGATAGGCTGGTCGTAGATGCCCCATCCGTCTACGTGTATATGCGCCTCGGCAGACGTCTGAGGGTCCGCGCCGAAAGTGTCGGCCCCTTCGGTCCGAAGGGCTTCGTTTCGCGAGTGACCAAGGTGGTTATGGATTTGCCGCTCGACGATGAGCATGAGATCGGCGGCGGCTGGAGACAAATCCCTCCGACATGGACCGAGTGAGTCGCGCACGGCTGGTAGGGGACTCAACTGCACGGCCGCATATATTGTGCGCCTTGCTACTGATGCACACAGACAGCCAGACTACCGCATACTGGGCGACCGCGCAGCCTTGCGCCTGGCCGCCCTCAGTTCCTTCAGCTTCTCGGCTGCGTTCGTGTTCCCCGGATTCAGCCCCAAAGACTTCTCGTAGTACGCAATCGCCAGATCGATGTCGCCATTAACCATGTACGCCTCGCCCAGGCTGTCGTACGGGTTCCACGCCTCCGGGTACTCTTCGACATTCAGCTTGAAGATCTCGATCGCCTCGGCAGTCTTCCGCGCGCGCAACAGCGCGTACCCCAGCCGGTTCAAGCAATCCTCCTCGAACCGCCAGTACTCCCGCTCATGCTTTTTGAGGAACCGGTATTTCTTGATCGCCTCGTCCACGCCATGCTTGTCGATCGTACCGCGTATCGCCTCGTCGATCGGGTCGGGCTGCGCCCCCGCGTGCACCATGGCCACATACGTCGGTGGAAACAACGACGGGATCGCCGCATGGTAGGCCCCCTTGGCCAGCTCCTCCGCCACGTTGAGCCTCACCACATTCGTGAAGTTGTGGAAGTGGTACAGGTAGATGATCCCCCGCTTCAGGTCGTAGATCGTCGAATATTGCGTCGCCGCTTGCCCCTCCTGGTGTACCGCCGCCAGAATCCGCTTGAACAGATCCACCGTGATCCGGTCGTTCTCCTCCAGCATCCGCGTGGCGATCTGGTATCGCCGGCACGGAGCCTCCCCCGGCTCGACCTGCGACAGCCGGAAGTTCGTCGCTACCTGGTATCGACCCTCCTTGCGGTGGACCGACTCCGCTTCGATCACGGCCGCGTCACCCGTGGCATCCGCCAGCAGAAACTGCGCTCGCTCGAACATGCGCAGGTTGTACTGGTCCAGCATCGCGAGCGCCTCGGCTACCGTGGCGCACTCGGCCATCACCTTGTCGATCAGGTTCCCGGAGTACACCTTCTTGCCGGCTGTGTTGGCCACCTCCAGCCGGGGCACCATCAGCCCGTCAAAGCACAGACCCTTCTCGTTCACCCCGCCCTGCGGAAACCCGTTGCCGAAGCCGACGTATACCCGCCCGTACTGTCCGTTCGCGGCCGGGACTGTCCACAGGAAAGAGTTCGGGTCGAACCAGTCCTCGTTGTTGCCGTACAGCACTTCACCCCTGGCCGCGGCCATGAATACCGTGCACGCCCGCGCTGACCCGCACACCGAACTGACGACCATCGCGGCCAGGACCGTTCCTCGCAGCCTCTGCATCGTTCAGACCCTCGCTTGTGTTCCCCGCAGGCTCACCTTACCTGGCCGGCGTCGTAGGAGAATCGATCTCCCCGGTTCTCGGGGCAATGCATCTTGGTCTTCAGGTCCATTTGCGCCGCCTCCTGGGCGGCCTGTTTGTAGATTCGCTCCCGGTCCCCGGCATGCGTCGGGATCATGATCTTGGGGCGAAGTTTCTCCAGCGTGTACAACGTTCCTTCCTTCAGCGGCTCCTCTCCGTGCGCGTGGCAGCCCGTCACGTTCAAAAATGCAAGATCGAGGTCCTCTATGTGTTCGGCCAGGAAGTCGATCTCGCCCGTGTACCCTTGCCGTTCTCCTTCCTGCCAACCGGCGTGATCGCCGGCATGGTAAATGGTGAGCCCGTCCGCCTTGACCAGAAAGCCCACGCCGGCGTCGTTGGCCCGAAGCGCGCGGATCTCCAGTCCGGCCAGGCTCCTCGTCTCGCGTGGCCCGACGTACTCATAGGCCGGCCCGCGGTACCCGGATTCCCGGTTCTCGGGCAATTGCTCGGGCCGAAAACCGAACACGTACGTGATGTCCTTCAACGATTCTTTCCAGGAGAGAATCTCTGGGTCGAAGTGATCACGATGCTCGTGGCTCACGAACACGGTCACCTTCTGACCGGCCAGCTCGTCCGGCGCGATGAGCCCGTTGGCCAGCGATGGTTCGCTCGGGTCTCGATACTCGTTCCAGTAGTCGAAGATCAACAGGTGATTCGCGGTCTTGATCGCCCAGCCGCAGTGCCCCAGGTACCACAGGACCGCCTGTTTCTCATTCAGCTCTTTCTTCAGATGCGGCGACGCGTCGTAGTCGCCCGTGTCCTCGCCCGGCGTCGCTCCATGCGCCCTGAGCAGCTCCGCCACGTCCCGGTGGCCATACCTTGCGGCCAGGTGCAGCGCCGTGCGCCCGACGGCATCCGTGGCGTCGATCTTCGCGCTTTTCGCGAGAAGAAGCGCCGCCACGTCCCGGTAACCCTTGATCGCTGCCAGGTGCAGAGGGGTACGCCCTAAGTGCTCGTCCTTCTTGTCGACTGACGCACCACGGCTCAGGAGAACCTCGACAGTACTCGCAAAGCCCTTCGTGACGGCGAGTGTTAGCGGCGTGGCACCGTCTTCGGCCTGTGCGTCGACTTCGGCACCTTTCTCGGTCAGGAGCTTGACGACATCCTCGTTGCCATGGCTGACGGCCACCATGAGAGGGGTCCGTCCGCCCTGCGGCCCGTCATTCACGTCCGCGCCCCCCGCGATCAACGCCGAGACGATCTCGGGGCCCTCGCCCCAGGTGGCCATGAACAGGGGAGTAACGCCGTGCGGGTTCTTGGCGTTCGGGTCGGCGCCATTGGCCAGCAAGAGCTTGACAATCTCCAGGCTCTGCGTCTCACCGTACACGGCGCGATGCAGGGCTGTCGCACCGTCGACCAGCGTGGCCCCAACGTCCGCTCCTTTTGCCAGCAGAAGATTCACCACCTCGGCCTGCCCGCCGGCCACGGCGCTGAGCAGCGGACTGTAGCCGGCCTCGTTCTGGAGATTCACGTCCGCGCCACTGTCGAGCAGTAGACGCACCGCCTCCACCTTGCCGTGCAGCGAAGCGCCGTGTAAGGGCGTGCTCCCGTTGTTCTTGGCCGCGCTGACGTCTGCTCCCTTCTCGATCAGCAGCCGTGCCGTATCGAGGTGACCCGCGTAAGCCGCATAGTGCAGCGGCGTCATCCCCTCGCCGTCCTTGGCTCTCGCGAGATCCGGACGCCTCTGGAGGAGCTGCTCCACCTTGGCGGTGTCTCCCTGCTCGGCCGCCACGTGGATCGTTCCTGCCGGCGCGCGTGCCGAGAGGATGAACAGTGCGACGGCGGCAGGAATCAGGGGAATGCACTTGCGACTCATAGCGTGCTCCTTTGTATTTGTTTTCCTCGATGCGCGAACCTATGCCTCAATCTGTCCTCGCGCCTGCAGCGGGCGTTTCGATTCACATCATCTGGATCTCACCGCCTCCGATGCGACTAGAGACGAATGCGCTGTTCGGTCCATTTGGCGACCACCGAGGCTGGTAGTCCGCCGCGGGGTGGTTCGTGATCTGGTGGATTTCTTCAGATGCATTGCCTGCCGATGCCGGGCCACACCATTCCCAAAACATTGCCGTGAACGACACAATGCCGAGTGCCCGCATGAGCATGAGATCGTCCCGCCCCGGCCCCGCAGCGCGGTGATCACATCGCGTCGAAGCCGATGCCGTATGAAGTCGTCCGTAGCGCACACCGACGGTTTTGCCGCACGAGCGATCCCGTCGCGATCAGGCCCGGTGCCGTTGGCGGGAACTTGGTGGGTACGGCGGGCGGGAAGGGGGCCATCATCTCGAGCGGGTGCTGTCCCGAGTCAGGCTTCGGCGTGCCGGCACGGATCGCACCGTCTGCTTCAGCGACGAATGGCCCCCGGCGTGACGCCGCGCCCCAGTGCCCCTTGTTCACGGAGCATGGCCTGCCGATTCCACCCACAAAAAGCAGAGCGGGCAGACGTGGCTAGCCCGCTCTCCAAAACGCGTCGGAGGGTCGAATCAGTCAATCAGGCTTGGAGGTCCAGATTCTGTCCGGCCCCGCCGTTGGTGCTCGCCTCACCGGCCGGGCCGCCGCTCGACGATTCACTCACAATCTGATTCTGCTCGCTGTAGGCGCTGATGCCGTAGCTGATACTCATCTCGCTCTGCGTGTACTCGATGGACTGGAAGCTCTGCTCACTGCTGGCCTGCAGAAACATCAAGCCGATACCTCGGCCTTCCTGTTCCTGCTTGCCTTGGCCGCTGATCAGCTCCAGGGCGATCAGCAACAGCAGCAGTTTCATCAGGTCCTGGTCGGCGGAGTAGGGGGCAAACGTCGTGATGAGCGACGAAATGCTCTGGCTGGTCGACATCTGGGTCGCTGTGATTGACAGCGACGAGGAGGACGCGGCCACGCTGGCCGACTGACTGAGATTCGACGATGAGGCCTCCGCGCCCTGCACCGTGTCGCCCGGGCCGACCGTTCCGGCCCCCGGGCGAGTGCTCTGCTGCGCCGCCGCCGGTCCTGCTCCCACAGGGTTGATATACATGGCCCTCGCTCCCTCCCCCTCCCTGGGGTGCTTCTGCTCTCCACTCCGTTGGGGAGCCTCTCTCCCGTCCTGACACGCGCTCCAGGCATGTCGACAGGCTGATAAGGCACGGCGGCGTCCCTCCTAGGGCCGCGCCCCACGACGGCTGTAACCTGTTGAAAAAAAGCAGATTACGTTCGGAGCTGGATATGACGGTCGTGCTGGTCCTACCGGGCTTGGCATCCGGGGCATCGGTCCGGTAAGCCCCGGGCAGAGCCTTGCCTGTTCTAAGCTCGGCTGAGGCGGCACCTTGCGCTGTCGAAAGGCGCCTCCAACTGAATCCACAAGGCACGAGGAAGGCAGCCATCGCCTTGCCCAGGCGCGGGTGGGTGACGTCGTCCCGTCATCGGCAAGGCGCGCTTCAGATCGTTGCGCGCGGCCCGCCTTGGTCCGAAAACACCTGTCCTTTCTCAATCGCGAATTGGCTTGATTGTGCCCCGCCCAGCGTTAAAAATAGAAATAGGACAGGTGATCGTCGTTTCTAAGGCTAGGAGGGGCTTCGCCGGGGACGGCACAAGGTGCCTCGACCTGTCGTGCCGCTTGCCCTCGGACACATCCCTTCAGTTGCTGCGACGGACCACCAGCGAATGGGCGAGCGCAGTCGCCGGGAATGCTTGGACGCACGGCGGTCACGTTGATCCGGCCGGGCCGGAGGATGCCAGTCATTGTGCGGCCGCTCTTTCGACGGCAGTGTTTAGGTATTTGAACATGTGCGCGTGGGTACGTCTGCTCACTTCGGTCCTCGCAGTCGTCGCCAGCTTGACATCGGCCATCGGCGCCGAAGAGACCTACCACGACATCTACTACTACCGTGGCGATCATCGCGTTGACCTCTCTCTCGCTCTCGACGAGCTGGACGTACGTGTGGCGCCCGGCGCCGAGGCCGACCTCGCCGCTTGGAACGTTCACAACCGGCCTCTCGATATGCCTCCCGGGCGTCTCGAAGCCACCGGCCAGGGAACCGCTTCCTTTCGGTGTGCTGCCCACGCCGGTATCCCGTCGCTGATGCGCACCGCTGCCCGGCTCAGACAGTCCGAGTGGGCCAGCCGCGTGCATCCCGTGGCCTACGATTCGCCCGAGGCCCTCGTCGCCCGCGATCCGCTCCGTCGCAAGGTGCTGACCACCGAGTTCGTTGTTCGCCTGCACCCTGGCGATGATCCGGAGAGCGTCGTTCGACTCTCCGGGGCCAACCTGGTGCGACGCCTGCCCATTGGATCGGATCTCTATCTCTTCGCCGCCGAAGATGAACTGGAGGCGGTACGCCTGGCCAACATGCTTCGCGAGGTCGGCGCGGCCGTCGCCGCTCAGCCGATCATCGAAGAGGTCATGGCCAAGCGATTTCCCAACGATCCGCTTTATCCCGACCAGTGGCACCTGAACAACACCGGTCAAGGCGGGGGCGTCCCTGGGATAGACATCAACGCCGAGTCTGCCTGGGCCGTGTCCGACGGCAGCGGCACGGTCATCGGGATCGTCGACGACGGCTTGGAGATCAACCACCCCGACCTGGCCGGCAACCACGACAACTCCCTCGGCTACGACTACAACGACAACGACCCGGATCCTTCTCCCACCTGTTATCAGAATCATGGCACCGGAGTGGCCGGGCTCGCCGCGGCCCGCGGGTACAATGGGACAGGTGTCGTCGGCGCGGCCCCGCTTGCGACCCTCGCCGGGATACGCCTCCTGGGCGCGGCCCACACCGATGTCCAGGAGGGCTTGGCCCTCCAGCACCGCGCTGATGCCATCTCCATCTACAACAACAGTTGGGGCCCGTACGACAACGGCACCGTCAAGCAGGGCCCTGGTGTCTCGGCGGCTGCGGCGATCGAGACGGGCATTAACGAAGGTCGCGGCGGCAAAGGCTGCGTGTACGTCTGGGCCGCCGGCAACGGAGGTCTGTCCAACGATAATGTCAACTACGATGGCTACGCCAACTCGCGCTACAGCATTGCCATTACCTCAATTACCGACGGTGACATCAAGCCCAACTACACCGAGCGCGGCGCCTGCATCATGGCCAGTGCGCCCTCCGCCGGTGGCAGCTCATACCTGACAACCACGGACAACAGTGGCTCCTGTGGTGGCACCGCAGGCGATTACCGCGACACTTTCGGCGGCACCTCCGGCGCCGCCCCTCAGGGCGCCGGCGTCGTGGCCCTCGTGTTGGCCGCCAATCCGCAACTGACCTGGCGCGACGTGCAGCATGTCTTGGTCAACTCGGTCGCCAAGAATCATGCCATTGACTATGGATGGGCGGTCAACGGGGCTGGCCACGAGTACAACCACAAGTACGGCTTCGGGCGCCTTGATGCCCTGGCCGCGGTACAACTCGCCCAGTCCTGGGTCAACGTGCCCCCGGAGGTGTCCGTTGAACAGACCATCGCCCCCAGCCTGGCCGTCCCCGATGATGACCCTGCTGGCGTCACCTCCCAGATCACGATCGACGCGGACATCAAGATCGAGACCGTTGAGATACCCGTCCTGATCTGGACTCCCAACCGCGGCGACCTGCGCATCGAGCTGACTTCGCCCGACGGCACCGTCAGCATCCTCGCCGAGTCCAACCACGACACCAACAACAACTACAACTGGACCTTCACCAGCATTCAGCACTGGGACGAACACAGTCCCGGCGTGTGGACCCTTCGCGTCATCGACGAGGTGCCCGGCAACACGGCCAGCCTTAGCGAGTGGACCCTGCGCCTGTGGGGCACCCCCGGCTGCCCCGCTCCCGCCGGCGATTTCGACTTCGACTGCGATCTGGACTTGGCCGATTTCGCCACGTTCGCCCAGTGTTACTATGGAAGCGGCGTCACCGTGCCACCGCCCGGCTGTACCGACCAGAACCACCGCATCGCCGATCTCGACACCGACGGTGACGTCGATCTGGCCGATTTCGCCACGTTCGCCGTCCTCTTCACCGGCTAACTGGAGTGACCCGCAACGCCGTCATTCCTCCCTGGGGGGCAGTCCCTCCAGCCACCGCCGGATGTCTCGACGTTGCGGATCGAGCCGCAGCGCCTGGTGACCCTCGACCGCCGCTTCAGCCGTACGCCCCTGCTCCGCCAGCACCCGCGCCAGCCCCCAATGCCCTTCGGCGCTGGCCGGATTGAGGCGAAGGGCCTCGCGGAAGGCCTGCTCGGCTTCCCTCAGCTTTCCATTTACGTGCAATGCGTGCCCGAGATTGACCCGCGCCAGAACGCTGGCAGGTCTCACTCGCAATGCCTCCTGATAGCGCTCGATGGCCTCGGCCGTCCGCCCCAATTGCAGCAGACATGTGCCCAGGTTCACCCGCGCCTCGACCCAACCCGGCCGGGCTTGCACCGCCGCCTCGAAATGTTCCAGCGCCTCCGCCGCCCGCCCCCGACCGCCTAGCGCAACGCCCAGCTTCAACCGCGCGTCCGCATACCCTGGATCCAGCTCCACCGCCTGTTCGTAGTGCTTCAGCGCTGCGTCCCCATTACCCTGCTGTGCCAGCGCATTGCCCAGGTTGTAATGCCCCTTGGCGTCACCAGGGTTCGCCTCCACGGCCTGACGGTACAGGGCGATCGCCTCGTCCAGGCGCTTCTCCTGCGCCAACGCGATTCCCAGGTTTCGCTTGGCGTTCCAACTGTCTGGATTGACCCGGTAGGCATGCTGCCACAGTGTCATCGAGTCTCGCCATGCCAGCGTTTGCCGCCACGTCAGTACCGCAAGGCAAACCGTCACCGCCGCTGCGATGGCACTGAGCGCCGTTTGCTTCCGGCCCACCTTCGCCCAGGCCCACATCCCTGCAAACGCCCCACCGATCAGCAGGGCCAGGCTCAGCGTGGCCAGGTACGTGTACCGGTCGGCCGCGATCTGCGGTCCCGCCTGCAACAGCCCCGACACCGGGGCCAGCACCACCAGGTAGCACACCCATGCCGCCGCCACACCCGGCAGCCGCCGGCGCCATCGGTACACCAGCACGCATGTCGCCGCGAACACCAGCACGCTGCCCCAGAATCTTGCCTCCCCCAGACTCATCCGCAGCGGGAACTCGTACAGCGGCGATAGACCGACCGGCCAGACTGACTTGCTTATGTAGAAGCAGGCCGCATAACAGGACGTCATCAGCCGCTGTGTCAGAAGCAGGTCCGTTCGGGCGAACGGTCCCATGGTCCGCACGCCCCAGACGGCCACCGCCCCGATCACCAGCGAGGCGACCAGGAACGGGACCTTCTCCAGAATCGCACGCCGCGTGTCCCCCGTGAACCACGGCGTGTCCGGCTCAGTCGCGAAGCGAATCCGTCGCAGCGGATAGGCGTCCAGCACCAGCAGCACGACCGGCAGCGTGACGCTCATCCCCTTCGCGAACAGCGCCAGCACGAACAACACGAACGCTCCCCCCGGCCAGCCTCGGCACCGCCCTGCGGCCTGGTCCGCGGCCCGCGACCACCACCGCAGGTATGCCAGCACGCTCAGCAGGTAGAACAGCCCGCTCAACACGTCCCGCCGCTCGGTGGCCCAGGCGACGGATTCGACCCGTAATGGATGCGCGGCAAACAGGAGTGCCGCAATAACGGCACCCGCGCACACCGCGCTCCTCGCCGTCCGGGCTGCCGCCCGTTCCAGCAGCGCCAGCGCGATCAGGAAGAACACCGCTGCGTTGGCCGCGTGCAACACCATGCTCGTCAGGTGAAAGCCCCGAGGGTTCATCCCCCATATGGCGTGATCGACGGCCCAGCTCAGCCAGCTCAGCGGCTGGTACGGCCCCCCGTGCGTCGTGGTGAACATCCAGCGGATGTGCCCCCAGCTCAGCCCCCGCCACTGGGTATGGCCGGTCAGATACAGGTCATCGTCCCAGTTGACGAAATCGTTGCTCAGCGCCGGCCAGAAGGGAACGAACGCCCCCACCGCCACGATCAGGGCAAGAACCCAAACCGCACCGCTCCCTCCCTCTCTGCCCAGACTCCAGGCTGAGTCCGACGGTCTCGCTCTCAGAGGCTCCTGGTTCAACGCCACGATCCATTACTGCAACCGCCGGGCCGGCAGACTCTCGACGCGCAGATCTCCTCTCGCAGCCGGTCGACAGGACCGATGATAGGCTCGCCGCAGTCGGCCTCCAAGAACCCGGTGGTTCGTTGTTCCCTCTCTTCGCCGCCCTACAATGCGGACATGCCCGTCATCCGTATCGGAACCTCGGGCTGGTCCTACCGCGACTGGGTCGGTCCTTTTTACCCGAAAGGCACACGCCCGAGTGACTACCTGCGCCTCTACGCCGAGCACTTCGACATCGTCGAAGTGGACAGCACCCACTATCGGACCCCGTTGCCCTCCGTGGTCCGCGGCTGGGCCGAAAAGACCCCCGACGACTTCCGGTTCGCCCTCAAAATGGTCCGCACCGTCACCCATGAGAAGGTGCTGCTCGATTGCCAAGCCGAGTGCGATGAGTTCCTCGAGGCCGTGGGTCCCCTCGGCCCCAAGCTGCACAGCATCCTGTTACAGTTCGGCTACTTCAACCGAAGCGTCTTGATGGGCCTCGAGCCCTTCCTCGAACGCCTGGGCTCTTTCCTGGAGAAGTTCCGTCCCCCTTGCCCGGTGGCCGTCGAGATTCGCAACAAGGGGTGGCTCCAGCCCGAGTTCTTTGATCTCCTGACCCGCTACCACATCGCCTTCGCCGCCTGCGATCACGCCTGGATGCCGCCAATCGACCGGGTCCTCGCCGAGCACAACGTAGCGACGGGACCGTTTCTCTTTCTCCGTCTCATCGGGGACCGTAAAGGCATGGAACAGATCACCTCCTCCTGGGACCGGCAGGTCGTGGACCGCTCGGAACGCCTGAAATCCCTGGCCGCCGCCCTGGGCCGCCTCCCCGCCGGCATGGAGGTGGCGGCCTTCGTCAACAACCACTACGCCGGGCACGCCCCCGCCACCTGTCGACAGCTCGGGCGACTTTTTCCCGGGCGTTGATTCGGGCAGTCAGCGACCGTGCTGCCGAGCCCATGGGGCCCAGTGCTTGGCCGTTATCGGCCATCCGGTCCCAACATATGGCTCTCGCCTCCGCGAGCCCTCCAACGCCCAATTCCGCCTGACAGTGACAACGGCAATAATCGCGTGTTGGTGTATAATGTGTCCTCGCGGACCACCCGGACTACTTCCTGCGAAATCCTGCCCTCAGCCTCCGAGAAACCATCCCTGGAAACCGTCAAAAACACAGAAATCGCCGAGAATCTGCCCCCGGACGCCGACAAGAATTGTATTGACACACCCCCCCGGTTCTGGATACAACTTAGGGGGATTGGTTAGTTTATCCACACACTGGACACCGGAAAGCACCTCTATGGTGATAGGGGCTGCTCTCTCATCGTGTCCGGGCTAGGCGTCCACAGTTTGGAGTCATCAATGCTAACCAGGCAACCTCAAGGAGGGCGGGGGAAAGGCAAGAAACGTCGCTTCGGCTTTACGCTCGTCGAACTGTTGGTGGTCATCTCTATTATCGCACTGCTGATCGCCATTCTGCTGCCTTCGTTGGCCAAGGCCCGCGAACAAACCAAGCAGACCATGTGCATGACCAACCTCAGGGGCATTGCCGAGGCGGGGCTGACTTACGCGGCCGAGGACAAGAACGAGAACGCGATTCCAGCCCACTTCCTGATGTGGTCGCAGGCCGCCGACTACGACGAGCTGAGCCTGGCCCGTCACACGTGGGGAGGCAAGTCGGGCATCGGCCCCACCCAGGGGGCGACCTTCGATTCGTTGGGTACGAGAAACTACTGCGGGCCGGCCACGCGTCCTCTCAACAGGACCATTTACAAGACGGAGTTTCCCGACTATTTCAGAGAGCCGGACCGCTGGGCTGAAGACGCTGCGCTCGATCTGAAGCTCTTCCGCTGCCCCTCCGACAAGGGCTTTCCCGGCGGCGTCATCATGCCGCCCATCCTCCAGACCTGGCAGGGCGCGGATCAGCGCGTCACAGGCTACAATTACTTCGGCAACAGTTACACCGGACAGATCGTTTGGGTCCGCTACATCGGCGGCAACCCTCACGATTTGTTGATGAGCAACACCTGCTTCCTGCGTCCGCTTAGCCGCGTGCCCAACCCGACGCGGACCGTGCTGTACCAGGAGCTCGCCGCCAAGGATGCCTACAAGTACGAGCGCGTGGAGGACAACGATCCATGCGATCCATGCATTGTACCCGACAAGAGGTGCATCCGCGGTGAGGAGTCGCTGACCAACATCGCCCATGGCTGGCACAAGAAGGACTACTTCTTTAACAACGTGTTCACCGACGGCCACGCTGAGTTCATCCGCATGCGGGGTACGTATTGCGAGGACGTGGTCGGGTTCTCCGGCGAAGGGTGCTGTGGCAAGGACAGCGGTGAGAACGGCCGAGACCGCCGGATCATCCTTCGCGGACCGCGCTGGCAGCTCGACTGCCTGCCCAGCCCGCCGATCGTGACCAATATCCACGATCCGGGCGGGTAATCGGCCCAGGGCTAGGTATCCCGAGGGGTCTGAAGCGTTAAGCATATTTTCGGAACCCGGAGGTAACCTGGGCGGATCGATCCATCGACAACAGAGACGCCCTGCTCCCAGGAGTGGGTGTCGAATCGTAAGGTGAAAGCAGGTATGTCCCCTAGAGACAAAAAGCTTTTGATGCTTGTCGGGGTCATCGTGGTCCTGGCCGTGGCCGTATTCGTCGTCCGCGGCATGGTTGGGGGAGGAGACCGACGACCCCGCGGGCCGGTTCCTCAGGAGCCCAGAACCGCGGCCGAGGAGCCGGCCGCCGACGAGGCTGCGGCCGACGAGCCCGTGCGGGAATCGCGACGGAGCCGAAGTCGCAGTGGCGATCGGGTTCGGAGTGCGGACCGCCTCGGCGATCAGCCGGAGGAGGATCAGGTAACCGCAGACGAGGGACAGGAAGATACCTCGGGTCCGGCTGTTCGCACGCCGACCCGCAGGCGACGCGTCCCCGATCGAGATGCCGGGCGGTCGCGCGATCGTGAAGGCGAAGGCGAAGAAGAAGAGGAAGAGCAGGAGGAAAGGGGCAGAGCTGCTGCCGGCGTCGTGGATGCCTGATGCCGCCCGCGGCTGGTCCCATCTTTTGTGTCGCGACGGATTTGACGGCGGGTTGGGGTGCAATGGGCACCCCGCCCGAGCCGTTTCCATAAAAGGCGAGTGAGGAAGGACGGAAGCAAAAGCTGGTTAGCGGGCCGAGTGCCAGGTTCGTTCGCCTTGCGACTTGGCTGCGGGTGGCCCGGGGCGAGGGGCAGTTCGATCAGCCCGGGCCGTACCCACCTGTTTATGGGTCCGCGGACCCGCTAACTGCTATGTAACTTCCCTTCAAATCGTCATTGTGGGTATTTTCGTAGTCCTGGCACGGATGGCCGTGGTTGGCTTTCGTGTCGCCGAGGAGAATTGGAGGATAGAACTGATGCACCCGAAGTTGAAATGGAAAACGTTAATCTGCCTGGTGGCGGCGGCAGGGCTGATCGCCTTGGTCACCACGTCGGTGACGGCCCAAGCCCCTGTGCCCAAGGCGGAGGATAACGCCCCAGGCTTCAACTGGGTCGATTCCCAGTTGCCACGGGCCAAACCGGTGCCCCGGAGCTTCCCGGTCACCCACACCGAGCCCATCCCGGGCGCCCAATCCCGCTACACCTACATCCTGGCTCCGGTCGGCCCCGAGATCATCTTCGATCAGGCCGATCAGGACTGTGCCGG
>CP070685.1:135160-149666 GCA_020352895.1 Phycisphaerales bacterium | reverse complement strand
GGATGAGCACGTGCGCGTAACCGCCTTCTCTGGCCGGCATGGGTCGTGGGAGCACGCCTTCGGGTACCGATTCGAAACGCCGGACCGCACTGTCGTCATCTCCGGCGATACGATACCAAGTGAGAACCTCATCGAGCACGCCCGAGGCTGCGATGTCCTGGTGCACGAGGTCTACTGCCACGCCGGGTTTCAGTCTCGACCGCCCGAGTGGCAGAAGTACCATGCCTCGTTTCACACGTCCACGCTCGAACTGGCGAAGATCGCCCGGCAGGTTCAGCCCGGGATCCTGGTACTCGCGCACCAGTTGTTCTGGGGATGTACATGCGACGATCTGTTGGCCGAGATCGCGCAGTCTTACGACGGAGAAGTGCGCTGCGGCAGCGACCTGGACGTGTACTGACAGAGGCACTGAATCTACGACAAGATGATACCGAGCCTGCTTCGGCGGCCCATCGCTGATCGCGGCCGCGCGCCTGTAGCGGCCCCGGGACGCGTTTGACCTAGGGCACTTTCATGTTTGACGTGTATGCTTCAAGCCGCAGCGCCACGCAGTCAAGCGCCTATAGTAACGAGTGACCGGCAGGCGGCCCGAACTTGCTCCAAGTTGTTCTCGCCCAGGGGAAAATACAGTCGTGCTCCCCGGGCATGGCGGGCAGTGCTATACTAATCCCGGTGCCAGGGCCGCGCTGGGCGTGCGTGCCGGAACCCGGCCGGCGCTTTGCTGGCAAGGGCGTATTCCGCGACGGGTCCGCGGCGGTTGGGGTCTTCTTCCTTAACGCGGTCTGATCTACAAGGCACTACGAAAAGGAACGGGTGATTATGTTTGCGCCAGCGTTCATGCGAATTGGAGGACAGGCGGGACGCGTGTGGCCCTGCTTGTTGATGATCATGGCGGCGGTTCTGGCAGGGCCATCTACCCGTGCGACGACGCCGGACCAGGCACCTCCAAAGGCCGTCACCACCGCCGATCCAGGGATTCCCGTCGATGAGCTGAAGCTGATGTTGCTGCCCTTGACCAAGGGCGAATTGGAAGTCGAGGCGGCGGCGTGGCGGGATCTGTTGAAGGCCAAGGTGGCAGAGATCAGCCGGCACGAATTGGACGTGAAGCAAAAGAAGCAGCAGATCAGCCAGGCGAAGCAGGATGCCAGCGAGGCCGAGAAGGCAAAACGCGAGGCAGAGAAAACGGCCGAGGAGGTTGAAGAAACGCTCTCGAGCGGGGCCGAGATCGAGGCGGAGGCCGGCAGTGAGCAGCCACCGGACGTGTCGGCGAACGCCCAGGGCAAGACGGACGAAGAGGAACTGAGTGCGGAAGAAGCGGCCGCGCTGAAGGCGGCGGCCGAAGCCGAGGCGCGTCGCAAGGAGGCGGAGAAGGCCGCAGCCGAAGCGGAGGCCGAGGCGCACAAGGCGGACAAGGAGGACACGCTGGAGGAACTGACCGCGCTGCGGGAACAACGCGTGTCCCTCACCGACCGCACCAACGCGGTCATCGACGCACTGGAGTCCAAGGGCGGAGATGTGAAGGAACTTCGTCTCTATGTAAACGCGGTGAGCGGACTGACGCCGTCGGTCGATGTAACCGACGTGGGAGGGACGTGGATCGCGATTCGCGGGTGGTTTACGTCCAAGGAGGGAGGCCAGCGCTGGGGCCGCAACATAACGCTTTTTATCATAACGCTACTGGTTTCCTACGTGGTGAGCCGCGCTGTGGGGTCCGCGACCGGCAAGGCGATGATGGTCGCGCGGAGCACATCGGTTCTGCTGAAGGAATTCATGGTGAAGATCGTGCGGCGGACGGTGTTCTTCGTGGGGTTTGTCATCGCGCTGTCGATGCTGGAGGTGCCGATTGCTCCGTTCCTCGCGGTGATCGGCGCGGCGGGGCTGGTCATCGGGCTGGCGCTTCAGGGCACGCTCAGCAACTTCGCCAGCGGGATCATGATTCTACTTCACCGGCCGTTCGACGTAGGGGACGTGGTCAAGGCCGCTGATGTGGCGGGCACGGTGGAGAGCATGAGCGTGCTGTCGACGACGATCAAGACATTTGACAACCAGCGGATGATCGTGCCCAACAATTCTATCTGGGGCGGCGTGGTTACGAACGTGACCGGGCTGCCGACGCGGCGCGTCGACATGGTTTTCGGCATCGGATATGGCGACGATATCAACAGGACCCAGCGGGTGCTGGAGGATATCGTCAACAAGCATCCGCTTGTGCTCGAGGACCCGGAACCGACGATCCGCCTGCACGAGTTGGGCGACTCGTCGGTTAACTTCGTGGTTCGCCCATGGGTCCGCACCGAGGACTATTGGAAGGTGTACTGGGAGATCACGAGAGCCGTGAAGGAGCAGTTCGACGCAAAGGGCATTTCGATTCCGTTCCCGCAGCGTGACGTGCATGTGTATCATGAAACCGCGCCAAGCACGCTGGGGGTCGACGCCTCGTAGCGGCCGCGAGCAAGTGCAGGCCGAACAAGACCGGCTCCAGTTGCACTTGGGGCCGGCTGCCTTGTAGGCAGATCCCGAGAAGCCAATACGGGTGCCAGAAAAAAAGACGCCCGCATTCCCGGATACAACGGAGGTGTCGAATGGAACGAGCGTCGGCCCCGGGCAGACTCGACCGCATCTATCAAGCGATCGTCAACGAGGAAGACGCCCGGGTTTGCACGGACATCTCGGAACAGGCCTGCCACTACGTCCCGCGCAATTTCTTTCTGATCGCAATCTCCCACACGCTGAGCAACCTCGGTGACCACCTGGCCAACCCCAAAACCGTGCTGGCCTGGCTGTTCGGGTTTGTCGGAGCCCCAGCCTCGCTCGTCGGCCTGCTGGTGCCCATTCGCGAATCCGGCTCCATGGTGCCTCAACTCTTCATTGCCGGCTTCGTGCGCCGACTCTCACGGCGGAAGTTCGTCTGGGTTGCGGGCAGTTTCCTTCAGGCGCTGGCCGTGCTCGGCATCGGCCTGGCCGCTGCCCTGCTCACAGGAGCCACGGCCGGGTGGCTCATTCTGTCCCTGCTCGTCGTATTCAGCCTGTCGCGAGGGCTCAGCTCCGTCGCCTCCAAGGATGTGCTCGGCAAGACCATCCCCAAAACGCGCCGGGGCAGGGTGGCCGGCCTCGGCGCGACGATCTCGGGCGTGACCGCAGTTCTTCTCGGCATTTATCTCGGAGCCATCCATGAGGAACCGAGCTCTCCCCTGCCTTACGTGATGATGCTGCTCGGGGCGGCACTGCTCTGGCTGTCGGCGGGCCTCACGTATGCCAACGTGCGCGAGTTCCCCGGCGAGACCGAAGGCGGTGGCAACGCCTTCTGGGAAGCCCTCCGGCGTCTCGACTTGCTCCGCACGGACCGCAACTTTCGCCGATTCGTGATCACGCGGGCCCTGCTGCTGTGCTCGGCTTTGTCCGCGCCGTTCTACGTGATCCTGGCTCAACAACAGCACGGTACCGACCTGCAAACGCTTGGGGCGTTTGTTCTCGCCTACGGCTTGGCATCGAGCCTCAGTGCCGCGCTCTGGGGGGCGATGGCCGACGTTTCCAGCAGGCGGGTGCTGTTGCGGGCGGCGACCATGGCGGCCCTGCTCGGCGTGGCGGTCTTCGCCGTGGCCACTTTCGACAATCCGCTGCGCCATTCGGGCTGGACGTATGCCGCGGCCTTCTTCCTGCTAAGCGTCGCCCACAGCGGCGTTCGGCTGGGACGCAAGACGTACATCATCGACATGGCCGGCGGCAACCGCCGGACGGATTATGTGGCCGTCAGCAACACCGTGATTGGAATCATCCTGTTGCTGACCGGCTCGATTGCGGCCCTGGCCACGGTCGTTACGCCTGCCGGCATCATCCTGATCCTGTCACTTTGCGGGCTGATCGGCGTCGCTACCGGGGCGACCCTCCCGGAGGTCGAGTAATCCGCAAGCCAACGGCCGGCCAACCGCGCACGCTTCCACTTCATGCTTTGTTCGAATCCGGCTTGGCGGCAACAACCCCGAACATGAGGGGGAAGCTCGGCACACGATCCGGCGGATACATGCGCCGGCCCTCTTCGCGCATGTCGTTGTAGAGTTTGGCCGCGTTGAAGAATGGGTATTCGCAGAACTGGTCGATCCGCAAACCGGAACGCAGCAGCGCGGTGAGGATCGCGCCCAGGTGCCATTGGAACTCATAGGCAGCATGTGGGTTCTTGAAACTTTGGACGCCCTCCTGGTAACCCGAAGGCGTCATAGCCGGACCCGACGCGGCCACGTAATCGGACACACCTTCTCCCCACTGTAACGGTTCGCCCTTGCCGAAATAAGGGAAAGCCAGGTTCAGATGCTCGTCGAACATGAGCGCGACGGGATGGAAGTCCACGGCCACGATTCGCCCTCCCGGGACGAGCACAGCGGATATGCCGGCGGCCCAGCGGTCCAGATCGGAGAGCCAGCAGACACAACCGTACGAACAGAAGACGATGTCGAACTGTTCGCGGCGTTGCCGTGCGGCGTCGAGCCAGTCGTACACGTCGGCCCTGTGGAATGTGGCCGGGATGCCGGTGTCCGCCGACAGCTTCCTGGCGAATTCGATGGCCTCGTCGCTGATATCAACGCCTGTAACCGTAGCACCGAGCCGCGCCAGGCTCAGCGTGTCCTGACCGGCGTTGCACTGGAGGTGCACAAGACGCCTCCCGGCGATGTTCCCGAGGAGGCCCAATTCCTCCGGAAACAGGGTGCTGCCTCCGCGCCGCAGGAAGTCGGCCTGATCCCGCTTGTGGCTGTTGTGGGCGGCGGTGGCGGCGTTCCACGAACGACGGTTGGCCTCGTGCACATCCCTGTTCATCGGCTCACTCATGCTGGACCTCATCGCGCGTACGATCACACGCCGATCGGCTCCGGTCACATGCCTCGATTCCATAGGCCATAATATCTGAGCGTAATCATCGTCGCGAGCGGTCACCATCGCCGCGTGGGCGGAATTGGGCAGGGGCCAAGTCGGCGACTAAGATAATGTACGCCTGGAAATGAGTGTGGTTTGTTCGCAGGGATGGCCTGTGTGGCCGCGCAAATGCCTTCGACAGCACGAGGTGCAGGAAGCGAGAGTATGAAATCCATTCGGTTTGGGCTTGGCCTGCTCAGTCTCGCGGCGGTGGCGATTTCGGCGTCCGCCGTTCGGGCGGACGAGGGAGAGATTCGCAGATCGGTAGTGAAGATCTTCGCGAGCAAATCGCCGCCGAACATGTTCCGACCGTGGGAGGTATCCCCGCCGAAGCAGATCACGGGAACTGGGATCGTGTTTCAAGACGGGCGTATTCTGACGAACGCGCACGTGGTGGAGTTCGCCCATCAGATCTACGTGCAGCCGTACGAGTCTTCGGAGAAGCTGGATGCGGAAGTGGAGTTCAGCTCCTCGGACATCGACCTGGCGACCTTGCGCCTGGACAACCCTGAGGCCATCGCAGAGCTGAAGCCGTTGCCGCTGGCAGATGCGCTGCCGCCGTTACAAGCCAAGGTCAACGTGTATGGATATCCGACCGGAGGGGACACGCTGTCGGTAACCGAGGGGGTGGTATCGCGGATCGAGTTCGGCCCGTATTACTACGACGCGGCCGCCCTGCGTATCCAGGTGGATGCAGCCATCAACCCGGGCAACAGCGGCGGCCCGGGGCTGGTGGACGGCGAGGTGGCGGGACTGGTGTTCAGCCGACTGGACGAGGCGGAGAACATAGGCTACCTGATCCCGGCCGAAGTGATCCGACACTTCCTCGACGACTGGACCGAAGACGGGAAATATGACGGGTTTCCGGTGCTCGACGTGAATCTGGCCACGGCCGAGAACCCGACGCTGCGGCGATACCTCAAGCTGGACCGCGACATGACCGGCATGGTAACGCTGCGGGTCAATCAACATAGCCTGAAGGGCACACTGCAGCGCTGGGACGTTATCGCTGAGTGCAACGGCATTGCCATTGACAATCTCGGAATGGTGCCGCTGACCGAGGGCGTACGGGTGAGCTGGCGATATCTGACCACGAAACAGAAGCCCGGAAGCACAGTGCGGCTGGCCATCTATCGGCGGGGAGAACGATTGGAGGTGGAGGCGCCCACAGTTACCGAGTCGAACCGCCTGGTACAGCGGATGGCGGACGAGCGGCCGACCTACTTCATCTATGGCGGTCTGGTGTTCAGCCCGGTCACGCTGGAAATGGAATTGTCGATAGCGCGGAAGTTTTATGCCTTTCTGGGATCGGGCAGCCGGCTGCTGGCCAAGCGGTTGCGGGACTACCGTGAGCAGCCGGACGACGAGATCGTCGTGCTGACCTGCCCCATTCTGCCGCACAAACTGACCAAAGGTTACGGTGTGCTGCCCCTGTCGGTGGTCACGCACGTGAACGATATGCCGGTGCGGAACCTGCGCCAGATGATCCAGGCCATCAAGGACAACACCGAGGAATTCATCGTATTCCGGTTTGAGGAAGAGATGGACGAGTCGGTGGTGCTGGACCCGAAACTGGTGGCCCAGTATCAGAACGGGATCCTGCGGAACAACAACATCCCGGCGCCGTGCTCCGAGGACCTGCGGGACCTGTGGCCGTAGCCCCCGCGACGTCTTGTCGCGAACGCTCAGTATCAATCTCTTGCTAGTAGCAGATGTCGGCGGGCTTGGCGTCGAGCAGGCGGACCAGGTCTTCGGTTCTCATCTCCACGAGCACCCCGCGTCGGCCGCCGTTGACGACGATGGTGTCGAGAGCCAGAAGCGACTCCTCGATAACCGTGTGCAGATGGCGACGCATGGCGAAGGGGGAAATCCCACCGACGTGGTAGCCGGTCACCTTCTCGGCCTCGGCCGTGGGAGCCAGGTCGGCATGTCGGGCGCCGACGGCGTGTGCCATTCTGCTGGTGTCGAAGCGCTGGTCGCCCGGGATAATGGCGACCCAGTAAGAGGTTCCGCCATCGACCTTGACAACCAACGTCTTGCAGACCTCCTCCAGCGGGCGGTGCAGGGCCTCGGCCGCGTGATCGGCGCCGATTTCTGTGAAGGTGTATTCAAGAACGTTAAACTCAACGTTCTGCGTACGGAGCCATTTGACAGCGTTGGTGTCGGACATGGGCGATGAATCTCGTGGATGATCAGGCTATGGAGGGCTCGCCTGCCTCGTCAAGCGTCTTCGCCGTTGCCGTCGCCTCCACCATCCATGAAACCGTCGGACTCGTCCAGATCATCCGGCGGCGCAGGTGCCCGCTCGTCCCAGTCTTCGGGCAGCCGGTGTTGAGTCCACGCGTCAGAAACCTCGGAACGGCGACGTTTGGTCCTCAGCAACTGATTGTAGCGGTAGCTGAAGCGGCGCAAGGCGAGAAGAGACGCTGCCAGGATGATCAGGATGACCACGGTCCAGAGCAGGCCGTGGCGGAACATGCGGCCGACCGAGGGCGAATAGGGCGCGGCCGAGGCGGCGGTGTGCAACAGCAGCACCTGTGACCCGACGAGCAAAAGGCGACGCCACCGGCTCGGGGCATCCCTCGATATCCTGGCCGACCGGGAAGCTGTGGGGGCCGGTTCCATGTCTCACCACTGAAAGTTCTTGCGCGGATTGTGCGCGAGCAATTCGCGGAGGAGCTGTTCCTGTTGCGGTTCGAGCTTGTCCGGCGGAACGATCTTGATGACCACGTACTGGTGCCCCCGCGTTTTCTTCGCGGCGTTGTAGATGCCGCGGTCCTTGAGGCGCAGCTTGGTTCCGCTGGAGGTACCCGGCGGGACGGTGACCGTGCTGCGGCCCTCAAGGCTGGGCACCTCGACCTTGGCCCCAAGTGTGGCCTCGGCGATAGAGATGGGCACCTCGACGTAGATGTCGTCCTGTTCACGGCGGAAGTACCGGTGGGGACGGATGCAACAGATCACATGTAGGTCGCCTGCCGGACCGCCATCCACACCGGGCTGTCCCTTGCCGCGCAGGCGGATGCGCTGGCCGTCACGCACGCCGGCAGGAATCTTCACAGAAAGGGTCTGTGTCTTGGTCTCGGTGCCGGTGGTGGTGCGCAGGTCGATCTCAAAGGTCGCTCCGTGGACGGCTTGTTCGAAGGACATATTGACGGTGTGCTCGAGGTCCTGGCCGCGCATCGGCGTAGCACGGCGCGCATGCCGGCGGGCCGCGCGCGGGCCCTGAGCAAAGCGGTCAAAAAAGTCCCCGAAGGGACCTCCGCCGCCACCATGCTCAAAGAGATCGCGCAGGTCGTCAATGTTGAACTCGGCGCTGTAGCCGCCGCCCGGCCCGGAGCCGGACCAGGCATACCCCCTCGGGGAGGCCGCCTGAGGATCAACCCCCGCCCGGCCGAAGCGGTCATAAGCGGCGCGCTTCTCCTTATCGGACAGTACGTCGTAAGCCTCCTGCACCTCCTTGAAGCGCGTCTCGGCAGCGCGGTCGTTGGGGTTGCGATCGGGGTGATACTTCTTGGCCAGGCGGCGGTACGCACGCTTGATCTCGGCCTCGCCAGCCGAACGTGGTACCCCCAGAATGTCGTAATAATCTCGGTTGGCCATGGAACTGGTCGCCGTGTCTGCCGATGCGAACCACGATCGGCATGTCCCATTGTACGCACGACATCGGGGGCGGCCAACCGTTCTGATCGGGAGCGGCTTGCAGCGCAATCCGTCGGCTCTTACACTGGCTGGATGTTGCGGTACCGGCGCAGAGCGAGCTTTGAGTCGGACCAGCGGGAGTGGCCGGGCGGCCGGCCGGATCCGTCTTTGCCGGTCTTACAAACGTGAAAGGTCCTCGAGGAACATGAACGGCAAGATTCGTTTTGCAGCAGCGGCATGGCTATGGTGGGCAGTGGCATCGGGTAGCGCCTGGGGGCAGCAGTACGTCGATCTTCGCCCAGGCCTGGCTGCCGGAGAGGAAACGTACTTCCTGCATGAGATGAGTCTGCGCTCGGTAATGAGGCGGGCGGACGTAATGCAGGGTTCCCTGAGCGCCGTGGATTCGGAGATTGGCTACCGCCTGCGGGTGCTGGACGGCGGACAGCCTGATAACCAGCCGCTTGAACTGACCTTCTTGGTCCTGGCACATCGTTTCGGCGGTCAACTGGATTTGTCCTATGACTCTCGCGTGGACAAGGAACCAACCGCACCGCACGCGCGGATGGCACAGGCGCTGCTGAATCGTCCGTTTCGTGTCGTGGTGCGGGGGGACGGTTCGGTGGCATCCATCAGCGGTCTGGAGGATGTACTCAAGGAACATTCGCAGGGTGTGCATCGGGCGGCGCAGGAACACTATCAGGCCCTCTTACAGCCAGAGGCAATCGAGCAGCTACTACTATTGAACCTGCTCAAGGATGTGCCCGCGGAGATTCTGGTCGGCGGCACGTGGTCTTCTCGCTTCCTCAGACCCCTCGCCGGAGGCACGGTGCAGATGGTGCGTGACGTGAAGTTCGTGCTCGATCAGGTCAAGCTCGTGGGCCTTCGCCCGGTGGCCACGGTCTCCATGTCGGGAGACATTTCACTGGGTGACGCCCCGACTTCCCATCCGGCGGACTATCCCCTTTGGATCTATAAGCTCGAAGGTACAGAGAACGGAACACTTTACATCGACGTGGCCAAACGCGCCTTCAACCAAGTGGAGTGCCGACAACAGACCAAACAATACGTTCGCTGGCGGCGTCCTGAGGCGAGGATGGGAGTGCAGCGCATCGTGGATCAGCTGACCAGCATCAGTCTGCGACGAACCACGCTGGCAGAGCTGCGCAGGCCGCCGGCACGCACGCCACCGGTGGCCACGCAGCCGGCCGGAGAACCCGCCACCACGCAGCCGGCCGTGCCGCAAAGCCCACCGCCCGCTCCTGCGACTCAGTTGACGGGCGCAGACGGCTGACGAAGGCGAGTCATGAAAAACAATGCTGGGCTATGTCTCGCGGCCGCGGTCGTGATCACGGCGTCCCTCGCCGTAGCCTCGGCTTGGCCCGCCGCCGCACGATCCGCCACCCCGGCCGGCGGGCTTCACTTCGATCCCGCGGACGGGCAGGTAGCGCACTATGTCTACGGAGGACGCGTCACGCTGAACACCCAGGTTGCACGCGGGGAGCAGCGCAGCACGCAGCAACTGGACATCAAGACGGAGTGGGCCTGCCGCGTGGAGCGGTTGGAGGCGGACAATTCCGAGGAGATGTTGTTGCGCTTCACCCTGTTGTGGCTGTCGAGGCGCGTGACGGGACCCGGGCTCCATGCTGCGTTTGACTCTCGCCGGGAAAAGACCGCGGAAGGGCCCATGGGCTCGGCCCTGGCCTCGCTGCTGGGCAAGCCGGTGGTCCTGAAGCTCGACGCGCAAGGCAGAGTCACACAGATGCCCGGCGCGGACCAGATTGTCCGGGCGGCGAAAACCAAAGCCCCGGAAATGTGGCGCGACTCGATCGAGGGCCTGCTGGATCCTCGTTCGCTGGAACACAAGATCGGCGCGTATCTGGTGGCCGGGGCGCCGGCGGAGGCCGCGCCGGGCGCCGAATGGAAAGCGGAATACCGCGATCCCTTGGATGCCCGATCATCCGTGCGGGCTGAACTCCAGTGCCGGTTCAAGCAGACCGGGCGGGAGGAAACGGCGCGGGTGGCTCACATACAGGCGACGGGAGAGCTGAAGTCGGCTGAGCCGTTGACCTCGCAACCGGTTTCCCAGGACGTACGTACCGAGTTTCTGGGTGGTTGGCTGGACGGACACCTGACCTGGAACCTGGAGCGCAACCGACTCTCTTCTGCGATCTGGACCGAGAGTTCCAAGACTGAGGTCACGAGCGGACAAGGAGCGGCCGCAACAAGGACCCTGATCATGCAGGATTCGACCTGGACCTTTGTGTCGTATGAGCCCCAGAGGGACCAAGCGATGAGAGGACCGTCGTCGCGGCCAGAGGGATCCAGCGCCGAGCCGGTCACGTCGACCGGGGATTGAGCCGGCGTTCGTCGGTTCGCTGTTTCAACTCGTTGTACTGGCGTCGTAGATAATCGAACGCCGGGCCGCTGTACAGGTGCTGCCAGCAAAGCAACTCGTCCGGGGACCGCTCGCGGTGCGCGTAGAAGGCCGGGTCGACTCCGGTCTGCTCGAAGGCCCGGTCCCACACGGCGGCGTCGAAGGTCTCGTTCCAACCGTCGAAGCGGGCGCCTCCCTGCCAGGCGGTCTTGATCACAGATGCCAGTTTCCTGTCACCCCTTGAGAACACGGCTTCGAGCACCGAGCGCTCCACACGGGGCGTCGAGATGCGCACGGGCGTGCCGCGGGCGAGTCTGCGAAGGGCGGAGCGAACCTCATGGAAGTAGTCCGCCGGGGGCTGAGCGGCCCACTGGAGGGGTGTGAATGGCTTAGGCACCAGCCAGCCGACCGAGGCCGTTACGGCCGCGGATTGGCCGGCGACCTCGCGGCGGGCTTCGCTGACCTTGCGGGACAGCTCTACGATGCCGTCAATATCGGCCTGGGTCTCGCCGGGAAAACCGACCATGTAGTAAAGCTTGACCGAGCGGTAGCCGGCCCTGTAAGCGGCCCGGACGCCCTCCAGCAAATCGACGTCGGCCACCTTCTTGCGGATGATCTGTCGCATGTCGTCGCAGGCGGCCTCCACGGCGATGGTCAGACCGCTCTTGCGCACTTCGCTCACCATCCAGGGGATGTGTGCAAGCATGCTGTCAACGCGCAGGGAGGGCACGGCGATGTTGACTCGCGAGGAGGCGAAGCGTTCGTTGAAGCGGGCGCCGAGTTCATGGAGCTGCGGATAATCCGCCGTGGACAGGCTGAGTAGACCGACCTCGTTCATACCTGTGGCCGCAATCCCCTCCTCTGCGGCCCGCAGGACCCAATCGACGGAGCGGTATCGCAGCGGACGCTTGGTGTAGCCGGCGTGGCAGAAACGGCAGCGCCTCGGGCAGCCGCGCATGATCTCCAGGCTCACGCGGTCGTGGACCACCTGGACATGGGGCACGAGCGGGCGAAGGGGGAACGAGGCCTTCTCAAAGTCGGGAGTCTGGCAACGCCGGATGACGACCGGCAGGTCGTCGCGCACCGGGCGCATGGACTCAAGCGTGCCGTCGGCGTGATAGCTGGCTTCGTAGAGATTGGGCGCGTAGAGCCACTCGAAACGCCTGGCTAGCTCGGCGACCCATTCGCGGCGAGGCAGACCCGCCGCTTTGAGCTCGCGGCACGCGCCCAGGATGTCGCCCATGGCGACTTCGCCGTCGCCGAGGACGACGAGGTCGATGAAGTCAGCCAGCGGTTCTGGGTTGTCGGCCTGCGGACCGCCAACCAGTACGAGCGGGTGACTGTCGTCGCGCTCGGCGCTATGCAGGGGAATGCCAGCCAGGTCGAGCAGCGTGAGCACGTTGGTGAAGGTCATCTCGTACTGCAGGGAGATCGCGAGGATGTCGGCGGAGCGCACTTCGCGGCGCGTGTCCCAGGTGAACAGCGGAATGCCTTTGTCGCGCATCACTCGCTCAGCGTCGAGCCAGGGGACAAATACGCGCTCCGCGCAGACGCCGGGCGTGTGGTTGCACAGCCAGTATATGATCTGGCAGCCGAGGTGGCTCATGCCGATGGTGTATGCGTCGGGGAAGGCGATGGCCACGCGCAGCTCGGCCGCGTCCCAGTCGCCGTCGGCCACGAGTTGGTTGACCTCACGGCCTATATACTGCCCCGGCTGCTCCACACGAGGCAGCAGCTCTTCGCTGATCCGCTCTGGAAGAGTCACGCGAGCATTATAGGCTATGCAGCAGCCCTGCACGCCGGTTCCGCCCTTCTGTTATTGAGGAATGCTCGGCCAAGCCGTCAGGCCGACGCTTCGCCGACGCTCAGGCCACGGGAGGGCTTAGATTGAAGAAAGCGGAGGCGCAGGCCGTTGACCATGAGCGCAGCCAGCAGCAGTGCGGAGATGAAAGCCAGTGTGCCGGCTGCATCGTGCTCGTGCAGAGCAGTGGTGCCCAGGACCGGGGCGACCCCGACGAACGCATCGGTGGCCAAACCGAACAGGACGGCCACAACTACAATCGTCAGCAGGTAAATCACCAGGCTGCGGCGGCCAAGGTCGCGGCCGACAATCAGCATGGTGGCCAGGTTGGTAGCCGGTCCGACCAGCAGGAACACCAGGGCCGCGCCGGGGCTGAGGCCTTTGGCGATCAGGGCTGCGGCGAACGGTGTCGAGGAAGTAGCACAAACGTACACAGGCAAGCCGACAACCGCCATGAGCAGCATGGCCCCGAGGCCCGTGCCGACGTGGCGTTCGAGGAACTGCGGCGGGAACAGGGCGCCGGCCAGTCCCGCCAGCACGAAGCCCAGCAACAGCCAGTGTGACAGGTCGGCGAACATGTCGATCAGACCGTAGCGCAGCGCGCCGGCCAACCGGGCGGAGGGCTTCTCGGCGGGCGGCGGTTCGCCCCCGCAGCAGCAGCCGCAGGAGGACTCCGCGGGCTGGCTTGCCCCGGCGAGGCGCTCTCGAGGCCCTAGCCAGTGGATCAGTGAGCCGGCTGTGATGGCCGTCGCAAACGCCGCTACCGGGCGGACGATGGCCAGAAACGGGCCGAGCAGGGCATACGAAATCGCAATCGAGTCGACGCCGGACTCGGGCGTGCTGATCAGGAAGCTGGCCGTGGCGCCGCGGCTCGCCCCGCGCTGGCGTATCGACGATGCCACCGGGATGACGCTGCATGAGCAAAGCGGCAGCGGCACACCCAACAGCGAGGCCTTAATCACGCTGCTCCAGCCGGGCTGGCCCAGATGCGTGATGGCCCAGCGCGCGGGCAGAAGCACGTGAACCGCCCCGGCGAGCACGAAGCCGCCAACCAGCCACGGCGCGGCTTGCAGAAGCACGGTCCAAGTTTCGACAGCCCAAAGAATCAGAAAGTCCATGTCGGCATTATAGGCGATCTTAGGGCTGTGCCGGCAGATGAACCGGCTCTTTGATCCGTTGTTGGGGCAGCGGCCGAGATCGCCGGTTCCAGGTCAAGACCTGATCGACGGCCTTCTTAGCCAAGTGCGGGACCTGGCAGTCCTCAGCCGGGTAGCCGACAGGAATAAGCAGGAACGGCACTTCGTTGGACGGGCGGTTCAAGATTCGACCCAGTAGACGGTTGGGGTTGGGCGCGTGGACCATGGTCGCCAGCCCGGCCATATGGCAGGCAACCAGGAAGAAGCCACAGGCCAGACCGACGGACTCGATCGGGAAGAAGGTTTTTAGTCGCTGACCGTTTACAGCCTGCCAGTTGAGTCGGAACACGGCCATGAGCCAGGGAGCGGACTCGAGGAATAACTTGCCGGGGCCGGCGCCGACGTACTTCATGGTGGCGCGCCAGCCGGCGGGCATGCGGCCGCCGTAGTTGAGTTCGTCTTCCTTCTCGGCAACGGTTCGGATCTCGCGTTTGACGTCCATATCATCGATGGCGACAAAGTGCCACGGCTGCGAGTTGGCCCCGCTGGGCGCGGTGTTGGCCGCGGCCACGCAAGCCTCGATGATCTCGCGCGGCACCGGACGGTCGCTGAACGCCCGGCACGTGCGGCGCCTGGCAACGTACTTGTGGA
>CP070685.1:120335-135060 GCA_020352895.1 Phycisphaerales bacterium | reverse complement strand
CGAGCAGACGCTGGCCAAGGCTGAAGAGACGCTCGTCACTCTGCGACGAGAGGAGGAGCAACTGGCCGGCGATGCGCTGAACCTGCGCAAGCAGCGCGAGGACGCCCGCACCGAGCTTGAGGGGCTGGCCGGACAGATTAAGGCCGCCAGAGGCGAGCTGGAACTGGCCGAAAACAGAGTGCACGAATTGCAGTTGCATCGCCAGGAAGCCCAGGTACGGCGCGACGAGCTGGTCGCCCGAGTACGCGGCGAAATGCACATGGAGCTGGCCACGCTGCACACCCGGTACCAGCACGAGGAGCAGGACTGGACGGCCGTCGAGGAAGAGATTGACGCACTCAAGCTGAAGATCGAGCGGCTGGGCAACGTGAACCTGGACGCGATCGCCGAGCAGGAAGAGTTGGAGAAGCGGGCCGAGTTCCTCAACAAGCAACATCATGATCTGGTCGATTCGCGGCGCCAGCTCGAAAGCCTGATCAGCCGCCTCGACGCCGAATGCCGCGATCGCTTCCGCTCCACCTTCGAGGCGACACGTACGCACTTCCAGGACTTGTTCCGCCGGCTCTTCGGCGGCGGCAAGGCCAACATCATCCTGGAGAATCCCGACGACCTGCTGGAAAGCGGCATCGAAATCATCGCCCAGCCACCGGGCAAGGAACTGCTGAGCATTTCCCTGATGTCCGGCGGCGAGAAGAGCATGACCGCCATCGCCCTCCTGCTGGCCATCTTCAAAAGCCGGCCGTCTCCGTTCGCCGTGCTGGATGAGGTGGATGCGGCCCTGGACGAGGCCAACAACGACCGCTTCAACCGCGTCGTCACCGACTTTCTGAGTGACTCCCAATTCATCGTCATCACCCACTCCAAGCGCACCATGAGCGTCGCCAACAAGCTCTATGGCGTGACCATGCAGGAGGCGGGCGTATCCACCCTGGTCTCCGTGAAGTTCGACGAAGTCGGGCCCGGAGGGCAGGCCGTAGCCTGATGCCAACCCCGGTCGGCAACCCGCAGGCTGCGCTTGAAGCGCGCCGGCATCCAAGTATAATCCGTTGCTGAGCAGGTCTGTCTCCTGACGGAACCAGGGCGGAGGCAATCAGGTGACACCGACAGCACTCACCGAATCGCGTGCAGAAGTGGGCCAGGCGCCGCCCAAGCGTGAAGTGGAAGCCCTGGCCAAGCGCGTCCTGATCGTCGGGCTGGACGGAGCCACTTTCGACGTCCTGGGCCCCTTGATGGACGAGGGCTACATGCCCAATCTCAGGCGCATCTGTAGCCAGGGCACATCGGGCATCCTCAATTCCACCAGGCCGCCGATCACACCCGCCGCCTGGACGACCTTCATGACCGGCAAAGGCCCCGGCCGCCACGGAATCGTCGACTTCGAGAAATACGACGCCCGCAACAACACGCTCCAGTTCAACAGCACCTTCGAGATCCGCGAAAAGACCATCTGGGAGATCCTCTCCGAGAAAGGGTTTCGCGTAGGCTCGGTCAACCTGCCGATGACCTACCCGCCCAAGAAGGTCAACGGCTTTCTGATCAGCGGCTTCGAAACACCCAGTACCGACGTCGAGTTCACCTGGCCCCCCGAGCTGAAAAACGAGATCCTGAACAACTGGCCGGACTACACCTTCGGCACGAGTTGGAAGCGCAAGGCATTCGGCGGCAACGAAATCTTCGCACGCAACCTGGATTTCATCAGTCACAGCTTTCGCCAAGGCTTCGAACTGGCCACCTTCTGCGGTCGCCGCTACGGCTGGGACGTGATGATGGTACTGTTCAAGCTGGTGGACAACCTCCAACACAAGGCCTGGAAATATCTGGACCCGGCCACACGGCACGTCAATCACAGGCGCGCCGAGATGTCCGCCCGCTGCTTTACCGAACTGGACAAGGTCCTGGGCCGGCTCGTCGAGTACGCCAGGGAAAACGAGGCTACCGTGCTGATGATGTCCGACCACGGGCACGGCAGCCTGGACGGCAAGGCCCAACCCAATCTGCTTCTGAGCCAGTGGGGCTACCTGCAACTCAAGAGCCCGCTGGTTCGGGCCCAGACGCGCGGCGCCTACATTTATCACCGCATGACCCGCAAGGAGTCCGGGCGCTTCCACATTCAGAACGGCTTCGAACGCGAGCTGGCCGTGGATTGGACGCGGACGCGCGCCTGCGTCATGCATGCGGGGATATACGGCTTTCTCTATATCAACCTGAAGGGCCGCCAGCCGCAGGGCGTCGTCGATCCGGCGGACTACGAGCAACTCCGCGACGAGATCCGCCAGCGTATGCTCAAGGCCGAATCACGCGATCGCAAGGGCCGCCTGATGCGCATCTTCCCCGATATCTACAAGCCCGAGGAGCTGTACAACTGCAAGCGAGAGGAAAACACGTCCATGCCCGATCTGCTGCTGGTGCCTGCGCCGGGCCTGGCGGTCGTGCGCAAGATCCGCGGCGCCTCCCCGTTACGCTGGTGCTCGCGGTCCCGGCTGGAAGGTACACACCGCGTGGAGGGCGTGGTTGTCGGCTACGGCCCGTACGTCCGTAAGGGACACAAGATCACCGCAGACATCGTGGATATTACACCGACGCTTCTGGCCATGCTGGGGCTGCGCGTGCCCATCGACATGGAGGGGAAGGTCATGGTGGACATGTTTGAGAAGCCGCCGGTGATCGAGCGCGAACCGCCACGAATCAAGGGCGCCGAAGGCCCCGAGGAGGAGGTCTACACCGAGGCCGAAAGGGAAGCCCTGACCAAGCGACTGGCTGACCTGGGCTACCTCGAATAGCATTCAGCAGGTTCCGCGGCGACGCGCTGGAAACTTGAAGAAGGCTGTCACGGGCGGTTCGACCGCCCGTTTTTTTCCGGCTCGCCCGGTCGCGCGGACCCATCGCCGCCAAGCGGTTCCACTGAAGGAGCCCTCCTCATGAGAGCCATGCGCGCCGACCGGCCGGGACCGATCGAAAGCAACCCGCTCGCGCCGGTGGATGTGCCTGTTCCCGAGCCCGGGTCGGGACAGATCCGCGTGCGCGTCAGCGTCTGCGGGATCTGCCTCACCGACCTGCACGAACTCGAGCAGGATCTGCCCTGGAAGGGCCCGGTCGTCCCCGGCCATCAGGTCGTGGGTGTGGTCGATGCCCTGGGGCCGGGGGTCGATCGACTGTCCCCGGGCGATCGCGTGGGACTGGCCTGGCTGGGGCGGACCTGTGGTAAGTGTCGCTTCTGTGTCACCGGACGAGAGAACCTCTGCGAGGCGGCCGAGTTTACCGGGTACGACTTTCCCGGCGGGTACGCCGAATACGCGCTCGGCCACCAGCAGTTCGCCTATCGGCTGCCCGGCGAGCTGAACGAGATCCAGACCGCCCCGCTGCTCTGCGCAGGCATCATCGGATATCGGGCCCTGCGGCTCAGCGGGGCGCAGAGCGGGTTACGCCTGGGCCTGTACGGCTTTGGCGCCTCGGCACATATCGCCATCCAGATCGCCCGGCACCGCAGCAGCGAAGTGTACGTCTTTACCCGCAGCCAAGAACATCAGAAACTGGCCGAGCAGCTCGGCGCCGCCTGGGTCGGCCGGGCCGAGGACACGCCACCGCACAAGCTCGACGCCTCGATCGTATTCGCGCCAGCCGGTCCCCTGGTGCGCGAAGCCCTGCGCGTCACCGATCGGGGCGGCACCGTAGCCCTGGCCGGCATCCATATGTCACCGACGCCGGAACTCGACTACCGCGATCACCTGTATTGGGAGCGCTGCCTGCGCAGCGTAGCCAACAACACGCGAGAGGACGGCGAGGAACTGCTGCGCGCCGCCGCGGAGATCCCCGTGCGGACTCACACGCAGACCTACCCCTTGTCCGAGGCCAACCAAGCCTTGCAGGACCTCAAGACCTGCAGGATCGACGGTGCCGGTGTTCTGCTGATCGGTTGATCGCGCTGCCACTGTCCCCAAAGCAGCTCGCCGATGGCTCACTTGGTAACGCACTAAGGCTTGGCATACAATGGCCCACGGAAATCGCCGCTGACAACAACGAGTCCAACGCAGAACAGTGGCCGCAACGCCTTCAGACAGTGACCCGATCTTCGCGCGCAAGACCACTGGGCCCTCCCGATGGTGCTCGCCCGCCTGGCGGATCAGCGCGGCAGCCCTGTGCCTAGCCTCCGTCCTCTGGGCCGGCTCCAGGGTCCGAGCAGCTGGTGACACGTGGATCGCACTGGCCGCTGGGCGGCTGATCTGTGAACGAGGCTACTTCGATTTTCCGCTCAAAGATGAGTTCAGCTTCACCTTTCAAGGAGAGGTCTGGACCAATCAGAACTGGCTGTCCCACGTCATCTACTGGTGGGTGTATGACCACTTGTGCCCCTCGGCGCTGGTCGGCCTGAAACTGGCCCTGATCGCGCTTGTGGGCCTGGCCACATGGCGAAGCGCGTGGCTGCTGAGCGGTAGCCAGCCGGCGTCCCTTCTTTGCGCTTGCGTCGCCCTGCTTTTTGCCGCCCCCTTCTTCGACATCCGCCCCAACTCACTGGGGCTTGTCTGCCTGGCGTCGCTGTACTGGATACTGATATCGCTGAAGTACCGGCGGGGCTGGGTGGCGTGGCTGGCGCTGCCGCTGCTGACTTTCTGGGGAAACGCCCACGGCAGCTTCATGTTCGGATACGCGCTGATCTTCTTGTTTCTGTGTACCGAGGCCGGGCAGCGGGCCCTCGGGCGCCGAGTCATCCTGACGCCAACAAGACGGCTCGCGGTTCTGCTGCTTGCGACCGTTATTTCTGCCGCCTTCGTCGCCATCAGCAGCCCGTACGGCCTGTCCAACTTCACACATCCGTTCACCATCATGACCGGCCCGGACCGCGACATCTTTCAGGCCATCGTCGAGTGGCGGCCTCCTCACGCCCTGTTCGCCCTCCTTCCACAGGCGACCGCCTTCTGGGTGCTGGTAGGCATCTCGGCCGTACTCTGGATTGGGGCCGCCTTGCGGGACCGGCGGACGCAGAGCGAAAGCCCGCAGAACGAATGGGCCGGCCACCCCGTTCTGTTCGACGCAACCGAGATCATCCTGGTGACTACTGGGCTGTATCTGGGCCTCAAGCATCTGCGATTCGCCCCCTACTTCGTACTGCTTTCGCTACCGGTGACCGCAAAGATGCTGAGCTCACTGCTCGGGAGCCGAACTCTCCCTGCCCACGCACGAGCAACTTCGCGAGGCGCACTGTCAACCCGGTTACTTGTGGCGCTCACCTGCATCAACGTGGCCGTGGCCGCCTACTTCGGCGGCGCGCGAGCCACCGACCTTAGGCAAGCATACACACCCGCATCCGCCGAGCCATATACCACGCGCTTGTTCCACCGCCACATTCTTCATGAGGCCGACCCCGCCGCATTGGTGGAGTTCGCCGCCCGTTGCGGCCTGTCCGGCCCCATCTACAACGAATGGAGTTGGGGCGGCTACGTCATTTTCCACGCCCCGCAATTCAAGGTGTTCATCGACGGCCGGGCCCAGTCGCTATACAGCGCCGCCCATTGTGAGCAGTACTTCCGCCTCAAGAACGACCCCAGCCGAGACCACGAACCGCGAGTCACGCGTGGGCGCGAGATCGACGCCCGATTCGCCCGCCTCGGCATCGACCTCGTTCTGGCTCCACACAACCCTGAATGGGCCTCACGCATCGTCGCTCCCCTTCTGGAGACCGCTTACTGGCACCCGGTGATTCAGGATGAGCGAGGTATCCTGCTTGTCAACGGTCTGAGCAGCCACCCGGCCACCATCGAATTCATGCGCAGTTACTGGGCCGGCAAGCTGGATTGGCCGGATACCTGGCAGGGTTGGTGGATTCGAGGTCACGCGTGGCACAACGCCCCGGAGCCCGACTGCGCCCGAGCGGTCGAGGCATACAGGAAGGCCGTCGCCCTCGGCCCTCCGCAGGCATGGCTCTACAAGCGCTTGGCTGAGTGTTACCGGCGGACGGGGCACATCGACGAAGCTCTACGCTACTTCCAACAGGAGCGGCGCCGCCTCGCTACCATGACCGAGCCAATCGCCAGCGATAAAGAACGTGTCATCCAGTGCATTGAAGTGGTGGACCGTGCTCTGCAGCTTTTGGAACGTCCCAACCAGTGAACCTCAGGATGTTGACGCCCAAGTGCGGTGGCAAGACCGTCATCTGCTTAGCACATCGTAGCGCGATGCGGCCTCCTCGGACTTCCACTCTCTCTCGGGGCTGAGAATCGCCCGCCACATCGATGGTCGGTGCCACTCGGTCATGCGCCTGCCGTCCAGAAATACGACAGGCGTTCCGGCTACCTTTAAACGAAGTGCCACATTGATGTCCTCGACGACGCGGTCGCGATAGGTATGCTCGGCTACCGCCCGGGCTATGCCCTCACCGTCCAGGCCGACCTCATCGGCCAGCGTGCGGAAGTCCGGCTCGTCACGCAAGCGATCCTGGTTCTCGAAGAGCTGCTCATGCATCTTCCAGAAACCGGCGTCGCCATGAATCGCGCGTGCGGCTTCCGCAGCTTCGGCGGCGGCGCACGAGTTGAAGCTGCTCGCCCACGCCGCTGTGGGATTGCACTCGTTGTCCAGCGGATAGTGCTTGAAGACCACTCGGAGCTGATTGCTGAATTCCGGCAGCACCTCCCCATACAGAACACGCGCCAGTCGAGCGCAGGCCGAACAGCGAAAATCGCTGAAAACCACGACCGTATGCGGGGCCTCCGCCGGGCCCCAACTAGGATCGTCCTTGCGCAACGGAATCTCCACGGCTTCCCGGCGCTGATACGCAAAGGCCATCAGGGCGGGGTCATCCCGATATCGGTTCAGGTACTCCTTGGCCGCCTCCACCGTCACGCGCCACTGCATCGAATTCACAACGAGCACGGGAATGACAAATGCCCCGACCATCAGAAGGCAGCCGGCAACACCCAAACGCAGGCTCGGCCGTGCCGGCTCGGCAAGTCCGCCGCGACGAGGCCACAGCATGAAGGCGAGGACCAGGATCAGCAGATTGAGCACGTGCGTCGTCAGGCACCAGAGGCAGACTTCGCGCACGACAGCGAACATGACCCAGGTGAACTGCACCGAGGAAATCAAGCCCACCAGGTTGAGCCCCATGGGAATCACCTGCCACCAGCGGCCGCGGCGGCTGGGACGACCTACTATCAGGTACCACAAACCCAAAGCCAGGAAGTAAGCCACCCCGAGAACGGCCACGGGGATGGTGGTGCCGCGAAGATATCCGTAGCGACTCTGCAACACGGCCTGGCACCCGGACCCCCGATAGCCGCACATCAGATCGTACATACCGACAGCCTGGCGCCCATGCGAGATGTGATACGCCGCCAGCATCCAACTGATGCCCGCCGCGCCAAACGCAAACAGAATGATCAATAGGAGGGGCAAAGCGGCCCTCAGACCACCTGCGCGCGCCCCCGGCGCGTTGACTTCGCGCCCCGAAGCGCCTGACTGGATCACGTTCGCCTTATCGTTCGCAACCACTTATGTACCCTTGCCGGCCCGCGCCGATGCCCTTGCCGCCGCTCGTGTGCCAGCAGCATCATGCCCGGCACAGCGACAAACGGCAACCCGCCAGGGTGGTCGAGAGGCGCACCCCAAGTGCGCGCAGGGCGCGCACTTTTTTTAAAGACTTTTTTCACGCCCGCGTTACACGACGTATCGTAGCCCCGGCTCAGGCCGACACAAGATTCAGCGTATCGCCGCGCACTCCATCGCCGAGCGCCACACGCGCGTGCGCCGCGCTTTCAAGATAGACCATTGTGATTCACCGACAAACGGTTTATACTTCGACTCGTAAAGGGCAGTGGGCGGGCGCCACCTATCTCTTTGTGAACGAACGACTTACGGCAGCTCGCGGCGCGACCCTGTCTATACGCTACACACTGAAACCTGGACACGACAGAGCGACCCATGCCAAGCCCATCCCGGAACGGTCCCGGTGCCTTCAATCGCGAAGCGTGGGGCCAGGTGCTGGCCCGGCTCCGCGCAGAACATCACGAGCTGCTCCGTGGTTGGTTCGGTCAACTCGTACCAGAGCAATTGAACGGCGGGACCCTGCATATCCGTGCGGCCAATCCCGCTCAGGTGGAGTACCTCAAGCGTTTTTGCGGCTCTGGCTTCGCCCAGGCTGTCCAGGCCGTCACCGGACGCCTCATCGCAGTCCACTTCTACTGCAACAACCACAACGGGCAAGGACTGGTTGAGGGAAGTCTCGTTTCCCATGCCTTTCCCCTCTCATTCGAGACCAGCTCTCTGCGCCTGAACCCGGAGTACACCTTCGAGAACTTCGTGACCGGCCCCTGCAATCGCTTGGCCCACGCGGCCGCCATTGCGGTGGGCGACGCCCCGGGCCAGTCCTACAACCCACTCTTCATCCACGGAGACGTGGGCTTGGGCAAAACGCACCTTCTCCAGGGCATCTGCCACACCGTCGACCACGGCCACCAGCCAGCTAATATTCTCTATCTTACCGGGGAGGACTTCACCAATCACTTCCTGGAGGCGGTTGAGTGTGGCGCTCTGCACAGTTTCCGCGATCGCTACCGCCACGTTGACGTCCTGGTCATCGACGACATCCAGTTCCTCGCGGAACGCGAGCGTAGCCAGGAAGAGTTCTTCCACACTTTCAACGCCCTCTACCAGGAACAGAAGCAGATCGTCTTGGCTTCCGACGCGCCGCCCAATGAAATCCCCACTCTGGAAGAGCGCCTTGTAAGCCGGTTCAACTGGGGCCTGGTCGCGCGCATCGACAAACCCTGCCTGGAAACCCGAATGGCCATTCTCAGAAAGAAGGCCCGCCTGCGTTGTATTGACCTCCCGGAGAGCGTGGTCCACCTGGTGGCCTCCAGGATCGTGAGCAACACGCGAGAGTTGGAGGGCGCTATCACCAAGCTTGATCTCCTCAGCCAACAGATCGGCGGCGTCATCGACGATGCCCTGGCAGCCCAGGCCGTCAACGAAAGCCCCCAGGTACCCCCGCCGAATATCACCATCGCCCACATTATCGACGTGGTCGCCCGACACTACCGGGTCAAAGTCTCCGATATCCAGGGCAAGCGCCGCACCAAGTCCATCACCCTGCCTCGTCAAGTCTGTATGTACTTGGCTCGCAAACTGACCACCCTCAGCCTCGGAGAGATCGGCGGCTACTTCGGCGGACGAGACCATACGACAGTGCTGCACGCCCGCCAGAAGGTGCTTGCCGCGGCGCAGAACGACAAGGCCTTTCAAGAGGAACTGGAAGCCCTCGCCGAGCAGATCAAGCGGGGCGTCTAGGCGGCGCGCCCGTAAGTAACCTTGTGGACAAAATGTGGGATCATCGGAGGGCCATCAGCCCAGGCACGGCGGACCGCGGGCCACTCCCCCGGAGGCGGGAATTTCGGGGAGTTACCACACGCCTCAGCCCCCAGCATATGCACCGCTGCCTCCAGCCCGTCCAGCTCGTAACCTCCCCTGATAACGAGCCTTGTCCGCGGGTCGCCTACCTCCCCCCGCCCCTCACAGGCCCTAGCCCCTCTACGAGTATTCATTTACAATAAAACAGCAACCAGAACCGGCCATGCCGGTGTTAGCCCGGAAGGACATTACACCATGAAATGCGTCATCAATCGTAGCGCCTTGGCGGAAGCATTAGGCATGGTCGGAACCGTGGCCGCCACGAGAACGCCCAGGCCGGTCCTGCAGTGCGTCAAGCTCTCCGCCGGCGAGGACGGCTTGGTGTTGTCGGCCACCGATCTCCAGGTAGGCATCCGTTGTCTCGTACGCCAGGTAGAGACCGAGGAGACCGGGGAGTCGCTGGTAGCGGCGGACAAGCTGGCCGCCATCGTGCGGGAATCCGTCGACGACACCCTGGCGCTCGAAGGCGACGATGATGCCCTGGAGGTGCGCGGTGGGGACAGCCTTTTCCGCATTTACGGGCGCGATCCAAAGGAGTTCCCGCCGGTCACTGAACTTACCGGCAAGGCCGACCTGGAAATCAAGGCGGGCGTGCTGGCTACCATGATTAACCGCACCATCTACGCCGTAGCCAAAGAGAATACGCGATATGCCATCAACGGGATCCTGTGGGAGAAGCTGGGCAACCGGCTGCAACTGGTGGCTACGGATGGGCGCCGTCTGGCCCAGGCTGTGGGTGCGGCGGAGTTGAGTGTGGGCGACGATCGCCAGCTCATCATGCCCGCCAAGACCATGAGTTTCCTGGCTCGCAATCTGGCTGACCCGAGTGCGGTCGCGAAAGTGAAGTTCGAACCCAGCCAGTGCATCATCGAGTATGGGGATTGGACGGTGGGCAGCGTGTTGGTCGAGGGGCACTTCCCCAAGTATGAGGATGTGGTCCCGCGGGACAGCGACAAGACATTGGAGGTGGAGCGCGAGGCCCTGCTCAGCGCGGTGCGGCGAGCCGCCCTGCTCACCACGCCTGAGTCGAAGGGCGTCCGTTTCGCGTTCGCCGACAATACACTCACACTATCCAGTCGGGCAAGCGAACAGGGCGAGGCCACCATACGCCTGGCCCTGGAATATGCCCACCCGCCGCTGGACATCGGCTTCAATCCGCAGTTCCTGGTCGACACACTGCGCGTGCTGGACGAGGACAAGGTGACCGTGGAGCTGAAGGAGCCAAACCGTCCGGCAGTGCTGCGCTGCGGCAGCGACTTCCTCTACGTGGTGATGCCGGTGAACCTGAACTAGGTCCAGGAGCCATGGAACCAATGCTCTCGGCTTGGGTCTGGAAGAATCGCCAGTGGTGGCCGGCCCGCAAGGCTCCGGCGGTGCCTATTGGTGAGCTTGTCGGTCAGCTACGGGAGTCGCCCTGGCTGGCGGAGCCCGCCACACAGAGCCGCTTGGCCGAAGTGGTCGCGGGAACGCTTACGCCCTCGCTGGCCGCGCATGTGTCCGTGGGCGGCGTAAAGGCGGGTCATTTGGTGGTTACGGTGGACGATCCCGCCTACCGCTTTGAGATTCAGAACTATTGGTACACGCGGATCCTCGGTGCGGTGCAGGCCGCGGCCCCCGAAGCGAGAGTTGATGGGCTGAAATTCGTGCTTGACCTGAGGCGGGGGTGCCCGGCGGGGCGGCGCTTGCGATGAGTGCAAATCCAGATTCCATCGAGCAGGATATCGAGGTACCGGTCGAGCGGGCAGAGGGCCGAGGTTCCGAGCTCGCGGCCGGTGGCGACTATGACGAGAGCAGGATCCGTGTGCTGGAAGGCATCGAGGCGGTACGTAAGCGCCCCGCGATGTACATCGGCGACACCGCGACCGCCGGCCTGCACCATCTGGTCTACGAGGTGGTAGACAACGCCATCGACGAGGCCATGGCCGGGTTCTGCCGGAACATCCTCGTCAAGATCAATGCGGATGGATCCGTGGTGGTCAAAGACGACGGGCGGGGCATACCGGTCGGTCCTTTCGAGAAAACAACCGACCCCAAGCTGCGCGGCAAAAGCACCCTCGAGATTGTCATGACCATCCTGCACGCCGGGGGCAAGTTTGACCGCTGCAGTTACAAGGTGTCCGGCGGCCTCCACGGCGTGGGCGTGAGCGTGGTCAATGCCTTGAGCAAGTCGTTGGTGGTCGAGACCACACGCGAGGGTGAGACCTATTCCATGCACTTTGCCCGGGGAAGGGTCACCCGGGGGCTACAGCAGATTGGCAAAAGCGGCAGGAACGGCACGCGAATCGAGTTCGAGCCCGACCCGGAGATTTTTCCTGATTGCGAGTTCCGCTACGAGACGCTGGCCGCGCGCCTCCGCGAACTGGCCTTCCTCAACGAAGGCGTGAGCATCCGCGTCGCTGACGAGCGGACCGGCAAGGATGCGGCTTTCCACTATCAGGACGGCCTGCGTGAGTTCCTCAAGCACCTCAATCAAGGCAAGGACTGCCTTCACAAGCCGATCATTCTGCATGCCGTCGATGAGGAGCAGAGCTTGGTCTGCGATGTGGCCGTTCAGTACAACTCGGGATTCACCGAGTCCACCCTTTGTTTCGCGAACAACGTGCACAACATCGACGGCGGTACGCACCTGTCTGCCTTCCGCAGTGCCCTGACACGCACGATCAACGCCTATGCCCGCAAGGAGGGCATTCTGAAAAAGAACGTCACCCCGACGGGCGAAGACCTGCGGGAAGGACTCACCGCGGTGATCGCCGTGCGCGTTCCGGAGCCCCAGTTCGAGGCCCAGACCAAGGTCCGGCTCATGAACCCGGAGGTGGGCACGTTCGTGGCCCAGACGGTCAACGAGCAGTTGACCAACTTCATGGAAGAGAACCCGGCTGACGCGAAGCGGGTCGCCATGAAGGGCGTGCAGGCTGCCCAGGCCCGTGAGGCGGCCCGACGGGCCCGCGAGCAGGCCCGAAAGAGCGTGCTCAACACCGGCGGCATGCCTGATAAGCTGAAGGACTGTTCCTCGCGGAACCGCGACGAAACCGAGTTGTTCCTGGTGGAGGGTGACTCCGCCGGCGGCTCGGCCAAACAGGGACGCGACACCCAGCGTCAGGCAATCCTCTCCCTTCGCGGCAAGATCCTCAATGTGGAAAAGGCCCGGCTCGACAAAATGCTGGCTCACGAGGAGATTCGCACCATCATCTCCGCCGTTGGTTGCGGCATTGGCGGCGACGAGTTCGACATCTCCAAACGCCGCTACGACAAAATCGTGATCATGTGCGATGCGGATGTGGACGGCAGCCACATCCGTACACTCATCCTCACCTTCCTCTTCCGCCACATGCGCCCCCTGGTGGAGGGTGGGCACGTCTATGTGGCCCAACCGCCGCTGTATCAGCTCAAGAGGGGCCGACACGTCGAGTATGTCCTCAACGACGTCATCCTGAGCCGCAAGCTGACCGACTTGGCCATCGAGCGAACCGTGCTACTGGTACGCGGTTCGGACGGCCAGGAGCGCCGTATCGGTGGGGCGGAGCTGCGCGGGTTGGTGAGCGTTCTGGAAACGGTGGAGACGCAGGCGCGCATCCTTCGTCGGCGCGGCCTGAATTTCCGTGAGTTCCTCACACACCATTGGGATATGGACCGCAAGCGCCTTCCGGTGATCCGCGCCGACGTGTACTACCCGGACCGGGATGAGCCCGAAGTGCACTACTATTTTGAGGAGCAAGAGCTGACCGAACTGCGTCAGCGCGTCGACGCCGAGCCCGGCGAACTGGAGATGGTGGATGCTTCCCAGCAGCATCTGCGCGTCGAGCCCCGCGAAAGCAACGGCAACGGCTCGCAGGGCGGCGCCTTGCACCGCATCGTGCGCTACGAATTGAGCGAGTGCAAGGCGATCGAGGATGCTCTCCGGACCCTCGAAGAGCATGGGTTGGGCGTGTCCGATTTCTTCCTGCAGCGCGAGGAAGGCGTGACCGGAGAGCGCCCGGCCGCCAAGTTCGTGTTGATCACCGGTCAGGGCGACCATGAGGGCGAAGGCGACCGCTTCCTGGAGGTCGAGAACCTCTCCGGACTCGTCACAGCCTTGTGCGAAATCGGGGGGCGCGGCTGGCAGGTCAAGCGCTTCAAGGGTCTGGGGGAGATGAACCCGGAAGAACTGTGGCAGACGACGATGAATCCCGAGACCCGCACCCTTCAGCGCGTGGAGATCTCGGAGGACCCGGGCGACCCCGAGCAGCTTGACGCCGATCTGCGCGAAGGCGACCGGATCTTCTCCATACTCATGGGGGATGACGTCGAGTCGCGCCGGAACTTCATCGAGACCAACGCCATTCACGTCAAGAACCTGGACGTTTAGTCCTGCCTCGCCGGTTCGGCGGGCAGCGTGCGAGCGGGACGCGGGAACCCGTAGCGGTGACGAGGCCGATCGACGAACAACTCGTCAGACATGTTGCTGACCTGGCCAGGCTTGAATTGTCGGACCATGAGGTTGCCCTTTATATGGGGCAGCTTCAGGCTGTTCTGAATTACATGGCCAGGCTGGACGACGTCGACACGCGCGATGTCGAGCCCACGGCACACCCGCTGCCGGTCAGCAACGTGTTTGCCGAGGATCAAGCGGGCCAGACCCAGGATATTGCCATGGTGCTCCGGAACGCGCCCGCGTGCAGCGGTCGGTTCTTTGTCGTGCCCAGAGTGCTGGCGCAGAGGGGAGAGGCGTAAGGGGCCAACGCATGCATCAGGCGTGCCCGAGTGTCCGTCAGCTTGCCGCAGCTGTCCGGGGCGGCGAGACGTCTGCCCGGACTGTCATTCAAGGCTGCCTCGAGCGGATCGATGCTCTGGATTCTCGAATCGGTGCGTTCCTCGAAGTGCACCGTGATCAGGCCCTGCGCCGCGCGGCGGAGGTCGACGCGAAGGTGGCCCGCGGCGAGGTTCCGGGCGCCCTGGCTGGTGTTCCTGTCGCGGTAAAGGACAACATCTGCACCGCCGAAGGCAAGACAACGTGCGGCTCCAGGATGCTGGCCGATTACCGCTCGCCCTATAGCGCACACGTTGTGGAGCGTCTCGAGCATGCCGGTGCGATCATCGTCGGCAAGACCAACCTGGATGAGTTCGGCATGGGATCCAGTACCGAGAGCAGCGCGTTTGTAAAGACACGCAACCCTTGGCAGGCGGAACATGTTCCCGGGGGCTCCTCCGGCGGCTCGGCCGCTGTTGTGGCGGCACGTCTGGTGCCAGTGGCGCTGGGGACGGATACGGGTGGTTCCGTGCGCCAGCCGGCCAGTTTCTGCGGAGTTGTGGGACTCAAGCCGACGTATGGCCGGCTGTCGCGTTTTGGCCT
>CP070685.1:105312-120235 GCA_020352895.1 Phycisphaerales bacterium | reverse complement strand
GTGTTCATCCGAGCCCTGGAGCAGGTCACGGACGCGACGGTGATGGCCAACCCGAAGGTGCTGGCTCTCAACAAGCAGCGGGGCGAGATCATCGTGGGCCGACGCGACGGCTACTTGACCACGACGGTGACGGAGACGGCGGCCGTTCAGACGGTGGAGTTCCTGGAGACGGGCACACAACTGTTGTTCCGGCCGTTCATCGGCGACGACGGCTGGGTGCGGATGGAGATCCACCCGGAGGACAGCTCGGGCGGTCTGACCTCGGCGAACCTGCCGTTCGAGGAGACGACGGAGGTCACCGCGAACATCATGCTCCGCGACGGACACACGATCCTGATTGGCGGGCTGTTCCGTGAGCGGACCAATGCGGGGCGGGCGCAGGTGCCGGGGCTGGGCAGCATTCCGGGGCTGGGACTGCTGTTCCAGCGGATCAACGACGAGAGCGCCCGCGAGGAAGTGATCATTCTGCTGACGGTGCACATCATCAAGGACACGCCGGAGGAAGACGCGTTCTTTGAAGGCCTGGCGGAAGAGGCCGAGCGGCTGCGAGTGGGGTCGCGGCGGCGGCTTCTGGGGATCGGGCGGGAGAGGCTGGCCCAGGCACACTATCAGTGGGCGGTCGAGCACCTCCAGCGTGGGAACTTGAGCGCGGCCCTGTGGGACGTGAACTTCGCGCTGCACAACAGCACGCGGATGCTGGCGGCGATCAAGCTGGAGGAGCGCATCCGTCAGCAGCGTGTCTGGGACGATGAAGGCACGCACATGCGCGTTTTCCTGCGTGAGTTGGTCGAGGGCAACGGGCCGGACGGCCATCCGTACTTCGGCCGCCCGGATGTGTTGCACGATCCGAACCTGCCTGGGATGGCTCCGGCCGAAGAATTCGAAGAGGTTGGAGACGAATCATGAGTCCACGGCGCCTGTGGCGGACACATGGTCGAGCTGTCAGGGCCGTCGTGTGTGGCGTGCTGTGCTGCATGGCGGCGCTGGCCGGGGGCTGTTCAGACGGCTGGAAGCCGGGGTGGCTGAACAAGAACAGAAGGGCGGCCGAGGCTCGATGGAACCGAGTGCGTAGCGACGTGCGCATGGCCATGGCCGAGGACGAGCTGAACAAGGGGCACTACGAGGAGGCGGCGGCCCAGTTGGCCACGGCCGAGTTGCAGACGCCGGACGTGGCGGGGGCCGATCTGTTGAAGGCCAAGATTCTGATGGGGCGGGGGGACTTCTTCGCGGCCGAGTCGGTGCTGCGCGTGGCGGTGGACGCTGACCCTCATTCGGCCGAGGCGCATTACCTTCTGGGCGTAGCGTTGCAGCATCGCAAGCGACCCGCAGAAGCCATCGAGCACTATCAGACGGCCTGCGCGCTGGAGCCCACAAACAGCGAATATGCCCTGGCGGTGGCCGAGTGCTTCCTGAGCGACGGCAACGCGCAGGCGGCTGTGGACTGGCTGGAGCAGCTTCAGCGAGCACCGGGAGGATTGGAGTCGATGCCCGCTTACCATCTGCTTCTTGGTGAGGCCCTGCGTCTGTACGGCGACGCCGGTCGCGCCGCTGTGGCCTACGAGAACGCGATTCACCTGGGGTCTGAGGACATCCACACGCTGGCCACGGCCAGCGCCGTGCACATGAACCTAAGGGATTACTGGCGAGCGGCCGAGTTGCTGGAGCCCATCGTGGCCGCGCAGGAGAAGGAGGAGGAGCAGGAGGTATCACCATCGATGGTGATGGCCCTGGCGCGCTGTTATCTGGAGACGGGGCGGGCAGCCAAGGCGCGGGTGCGGCTGGGGGTGCTGGTGCGGACCTACGAAGATCCCTGGGCGTGGCTGATGTTGAGCGAGGCGTCGGCGGATTGCGGTGAGATACGGGCGGCGATCAACAATGCCAAGCGGGCCATAGCACTGGACGGGGACAACAGTCTGGCCCATCAGATTCTGGCCGGGCTGGCGTTGCGGGCGGAAGACTATGAGCTGGCCTTTGAGGCGGCCGAGCAGGCGGTGCAGTTGAACCCTACGGATGCGCTTAACTACTGCCTGCTGGCGGACATCGCGCGGCGCGAGGGGGACCGCAAGCGAGCGATCCGGCTGTACGAGCATGGGCTGGAGCTCGACCCGGAGTGTGAGGCGGCGAGGTCGGCCCTGCGCATGCTGGAGCCATTGGCCGCGGCTGACTCCCGACAATTCTAGCTAGCATACCTGGTAAGAGCCCCGCACTTCAGAACACGAAGGTGCCAAGCGTTCGTGCTCGCGCGCCGGGGTCCGGCGCAAGCTATGGCGCCGATCCATACCCAGCTTCCCGTGGCCGGTCGTTGCCACAGTGAGGGCGATGATGCAAGGGTTACTGAGGTGACAAAAAGAAGGGGCGACCGGTAGTCGCCCCTGATACAGCGGTTGAGTCCAAGTACTAGAACGGATCGCAAAGCGGGGGATCGTAAATGGGGATATGCTCGCAAGTGGTGTTTCCGTTCTCGTCGACGCCGTTGCAGAAGTCCGCAGTGCAGGGATCGTTGTCGTCGCAGTCGATGTCCCTGCTCTCATGGAAGCAGAGACCACCCTCGCAGGTGTCGCGCAGGCAGTCAAAGCCCGAGTCGCAATCCGCGTCGGTGTCGCAGTGAACGACACTGCACGTGTCCGCCACGCAACCGTAGGCTCTCAGCTCGTCGTAGGAGACATAGACAAGGGTTTGGTCCACCCCGTCCCACTCGAAGATGCGTACGACCGCGTACGCGCTGATGTCAAATGGGAAGTTCACAGATCCGTGGTAAGACCCGTTGCCGGACGCACTCGTAGTGAAGGCCAGCGGATCGGTGAAGCCAGGGTCCACCTGAACGCCGTAGGTGACGCCAGGCTCCAAGCCGGTGACCTTGATCTGAACCTCCGTGGCGGGCGTGTTGGAGTCATGGAAGTTCATGATGATCATACCGTCCACATCGGGAGTTAACTCTTCGCCGAGACCCGCCGCGATCATCTCCCTGCTCTTGACCGCCGCCGGGTAGGCAGCGGCGGCCAGGGCGCAGACCAACACGACACACACTATTCGATTGAACCTCAACATGCTCATTCCTCCTTTGCAAGAGCGGGGATCCAGGTCGTGTCCGGGCAACGCACCCCGACCGCAGAAGGCACCGCCGTGTCACCATTGCGAGCAATGGTGCGCGATTGCCGCTTATTCGAGAATCCCCATGTGCCGCCTCACGGGCGCAATTATACAGGATGGATACGGCTTTTTGTAAGCATTTGGTAAGGCCATCTAAAATAATGGGGAGTGAGCAAAAGGCGCCGTCTGTGTGCCATATGCTGCAGGTGCGTGCGCGGCGTTGACTCTCTTCTCGTGCAACCCTGATGTTCGGTGGAGATAGGCTTCAGGCCCGGCTCGACGGCAATAAACAGATGTTGGTCGTCGCGGGTGGCGGGAAGCGAACCGTTCGGTCTGCTGGAAAATTTCCGCGGACCCTGCAATCCCGGTTCGGCTGACCAGCAATCGGGGACGTGCGGGCCGCGGGTTGACACGGGCGGGAGGATGTGTGCTGGGTATTATGGGACGACCGGCCGGACAGGGCTGGGGGGCGCCGGGGCGTGTCAGTCGACCACCTGGCGCCATGTGCCGGGGGATATTCTCAGGTAGGTGCTGATGCTGAAGCCGGGGGGCGGATCGTTGAGATAGACGGAGCGGAAGGCCACGTCCAGGTTCGCTTCGTTGGCGAGGGTCAGCGTATTGCCGACGATCAGCGCGCCGTCGACGGTGGGGTGCATCTGGGCCAGGCTGTAGTCAATGGGGATGGGACTCTTATCGGTCAGGATATCCCCGGAGGCGTAGACGAGCCCTTTGATTACGGAGGGATAGGTGTCTCCCGTATCCATATCTGCGACGCCCTCATAGGGAGTCCCGGGGGGGTTGTAGTTGTAGCTTCCGTTCTCGGCGAGTGCTGCCTTGGTGTATGCCAGATCCATGCTGCCGCTAACCAGTAGTGCCGGATAGTTGGCTACGGCAGGCTCCCAGTTGACGGAGTTGTAGATGGCCGAGCCGGTCCCGGCGTTCAGCAGAACCAGCGTTCCTACGATACGGGAGTCCCGGATTTGAACGTCGCGAGACTGGCAATCGATGACATAGATTCCTTCCGCGTTGGTTTCCCCCGAGCCGTACGGGGCGGTCGCGGGACTCAACAGGGTGTCTGCGATGGTGCAAACGCCGCCCACGGTGTCGAGCGAGTCGATCGGAATCCAGGTGCCCTTCTCCCTGTAGTAGTCGAACACGGTGACAGGGTCGGGCATGGTCCGCGGGGTGATGGGGAACGTTGTCGGCCCGGGTCCGACGCTCCCCACAAAACCGTTGACCGATTCCGAGGCCGGATAAATCGTACAATTACCGATAGCTTGAATCACGTCATTCGCGCTGATGATCTGGTCGCCGTCAACCGTGGAGGGGTCCGTGACTACGACGTCGTTGTTGGCGTGGAGCGAGACTTCCAGGCAGGTCAGAGGCCAGGCGCTTACCGTCAGGGCGACCTGCAGTTTGTAGCGGGCCGGGCCGCTGAAGCCGGTGCCGGTCAACACCAGAGGATCGTAGTTACCGTCCTTGAGATTATTATCGCCGGGATCAATCCCCTCCAGGGTGAACGTGCCGTTGCCGACTGGCATGTCGGCGACCCACAAGCCGCTGGGGCGATTGTCCCGCCAGTCGGGGTCCTGCTCGACCCAGGCGAGGCCCAGATCGATGGCGGACTGGGCATAGAAGCGAGCCTGGGCCAGGGCGGCGTCCTGCCGGCTGCCGCGCAGGCGAACGCGCTGTAGGGTCAGTGCAGAGAGGCCCGCCATGGCCACGATGCTGGCGCTGGCCAGCACGAGGAAGTAGGTACTGGCCCGGCGGCGACAAGGGCGGTTCAGGAGCATTGGGTACCTCCCGTTCATTCGGCCACGGCGTAATCACGGGCCAGGGACCGGAGGGCTACCAAGGTGGCGGCATCCACGTCATTCCGGCTGACGGTGACGGTGATGGACTTCAGGCCCAGATCCGAGCCTACGGCCTGCTTGGGGTCGTTGGGCTTGGCCCACTCGACCGTTACGGAGCGTTGCCAGCCGTCCAGGTCGGGCAGAACGGTTCCGTCCTTGTCTTCCGGCGGTGAGGCCGACCAGCCGTGGTAATCGTCCACGTCGTCGTACGCGGCGCGCGAGTCCGTGCTCTCCGGAGGCTCGAGGCCGAAGGCCGGCGTGTCCTCCGGCTCTTCATAAGCCAGCGGCAGAATCTCCGACATCAGTTGCTGAGCCAGGAGCGCGCCCAGCTCTCGGCCGGTCATGGTCTGACGGGCGCGCGTGGCCGCGCCGACCGTGGTCACCGCGGCTACAAGCATGCCAGCGACGATGACGATGGAGACGGTGGCCTCGATCATGCTGAAGGCCCGCTGCGCGGGGCGGCGCGTTGTGACTGCTGGAACGGTGATCATGGGGCAGCGACCTCCGGGGTGTTGAGGACCTGGGCGGCGGTCTCGATATCGAAAGACGTCTCGGAACCGGCACGAAGCTTGATGTTGACGACGGTGATGAAGTAGCGGGAGGCCTCCACCTCCTGCGTGGTTGTCGAGCCGTAGGAGCCGTAGGCGTGGAACAGCATGTCGTTCTGATTGCGTTTGTTGGCCGCCGGGGCCCACGAGGCCCCGCCATCGGTGGACCAGAGGCCGACCGTCGTGTCGGCAGGTGCGTTGCGATCACTGTAAAACAGCGGCCCGCTCCATGGCGTTCCCGTGACCACGATGCAGTACTCCTTGTCCGGGTTCTCGATCACGACGTCGGAGAAGTAGAAGGGCACCCACATGGGGATGGTGGGCAGAGAGTTGTTGTCGACGACGGCCGGCGTGCCCAGTGGAGAGGAAGCGGGCTCGGGAGAGCCGGGGACGGCGGGCTTGTGGATAGCCACAATCTTGTCAGCGGTTCCGGGTACGAGCCGTTGCATCTTGAGCATGACACGAGAGATGGTGAGCTTGCCGACGCCGTCCGGTATGCCGGCGACGAAGTACTCCGAAGCCCAATCGGACATGGGCGTGCCCTGCACCGTGATTCCGTCCCAGCCTTCGAAGAAACCCAGAAGCACTTCGCCGCTGTCGGCGGTCACCTCCTGGACGGTCGTCTCGGTGATGGTGCGATAGATGTAGGCCAGATCGAAATTCTGGACATCGTCGAGAAGACTGACTTCGGTTCCGGCGTTGTACTGCCAGATCAACGGATCACCCGGCGTGCCGGACCAGGCATAGCGGATGGTTTCGGGCACGTCGTCGGTGTTGCGGTCGGCGACGGTGAACTCAACTTCGTGCTGAGTTCGGGTGGTGAAAGACTGGGCGCACAACAGGTCGGAGGCGATCTGATCCGCCACTCGCGAGCCGTCGAGGACCGCATCGGAAGGGTCCTGCGCCACGGGCATGGCCCGGGAGGTAATGAGCACGGCGGAGGCGATGCTGGCCATGAGGACAGCCATGAGGGCAGTGCTCATGACGACTTCCGTCAGGGTGAAGGCTGCCACTCTGTAATCGCGTGTGCACTGCATTGGGCACCGTCTAATCAATCTGGGCCGGGGGCTCAGGAAGCTTGGGGTCCTTGGGAATCTCCTCCCACACTACGTCGCCGACGGTGGCCCGGCCGGTCTGGGCGTCGACGCTGATCGTCTTCTTCTGGTGGCGCAACTGGACCACGACCGATCCGCCGCTGTCGGGCTTCCCGTAACCATCAAAGATGATCTCCGCGTCCCCACCGAAATCCGCCGAGACCAAGGCGGTCTGGTAGGGCTCTGCGAACAGTTGCACGTAGTAGACGGAGCCGGGATGGTCGATGTCTGCCATCCCGGGGAGCCGGTATCCATCCTTGTCCGGCTCGAACTGAATCGATTGGCTGGTGCTCGTGGTCCTGGCGTGCCGCTGAGCCATGGACAGGTCCGCCACGATTCGGACCGCGGCCGCGTTGAGCCGGTGACCAGCCGTGGAATTGATGAATCGCGGCAGGGCCATGGCAGCCAGGATGCTGACGAGCACCAGCACGACGGACAGTTCCAACAATGTAAAGGCGCGGCGCTTCATGGGCGTTTATATCTCCGGCGGATCGGCGGCAAGCGGAGTCATCGGCAGTGGATCCGTTGAATCTTCGATCACGATCGGTTGATCGGGAACGTTGCCCAGTTCCAAGTCGGCGAGGCTCTGGTCGCAGGCCGGCTCGCGAGCAAGCTGAGCGAAGCGCGTGACCGTCAACTCGCTGCCTTGCGGCGTCAGGGTGATCTGCACGCCGGTAATCCGTTGGACGCGGGCGATTTCCTCCACGGTGTGCGCCGTGTTGAACGTTCCGTAGACGAAGTAGCGCAAGTCTCCGCTGTGATCGACGCTGCCGGGATTCCAGGAGGCACCACCGTCCTGGGTGTAATAGGCCTGCTGACCGTCGTCCGGGCCGGGAGGATGGTCGAGAAACGAAGCCCACACCGAGCAATCGAGGGCAGTCCCACCGTACACGCGCAAGGAGAAGGCGTTGTCATGGACAGGGATGTCGACCAGGTTGCTGAAGGTCACGCGATGCCAGCCGGGAATGGTCGTCATGGTGCCGATGTCGATAGTGGCCTGGTCCAGGACGTTGCCGTTCGGCCAACCCTTCGCGGGGCTCAAGGGTCTTTCCATGCTCAGGATCAGGGGGCCCGTGCTGGAATCGTAGGACTTGCCCGCGCGGACCATGACGTAGGCGACGGTGAATGAGACGGTGCCCTCCGGCAGTCCGGTGACCTCGAACTGGTGGGCCCATTGGCGCCCCGGACTTATGTCGAGGAAGGCGTGGTAGTAGTCGTAGCCTGGATAGCCGTCATGGTGGGCGAGGACGAGTTCGGCGGATTGCTCGGTGACGGTCTCGCTGACCTGTTCATCGCTAATGGAGAGGCGGTATTCAAACCGGAGCTCGTCGGCGTTGTCCATCAGGGCTGCGGACGATCCATTGCAGGTTCGGATGAGCCGGCCGGCCGTCAACCGGTAGTCGACAGTCTCCTCAACGCCGTCGTTATCGGAGTCGGGCACGGTGAAGGAAATGGAGGAGCCGTCGGCCCAATTGACGGCCGTGGCGGTGGCCAGCTCGTCACCGATCTGGGAGAGGATGTGCGAAGCGTCGATCTGCGGGCAGATGGGCGGGGCTTCGACCTGCGGGGCGATGCGGAAAGGGTCAATCTGAGGCGCGATGGGCAAAGCATCTATTTGCGGGGAGATGGGCGCAACTGCGATCTGTGGGGCGATACGCGAAGCGTCGATCCGGGAGGCGATGCGATCAGGCACGGCCTCAGCACTGCGGATGGAAACGCGGATCACGTGAGCGGACGATGCCAGCACCACGACCAACAGGGCGGCACCGATGACCGCTTGTGGTTGAGAGAACTTGCGGTGACCGCCCCCAACGCCCATGATCCGTCTGCCCCCCGCATCGACGGGATGCGGTCCGTATGAAATAGCGTGGCCGGCTCCTGAAGGCGGAGCCGGCCACGAGAGCATCCGTTCTTCTCAACCGGCGCTCGCCGGGCGAAGACTAATACGTGCTGTACTTGACGCCGGCCTCGTCGACGTCGGTGTCGGCGCAGTTAGCAATAATATCACCCGTGTCGTAGCTATAGACCCAACCCTCACCGGTAGCCTGATAGGTGGGCGCTCCGGCGACGACCACGACGGTGATCTTGCCTCGGTTGCTGCCCACGGGGCAGGGCGGCATGCCCTTGCGCAGGTAGGGTCCGAACTTAAAGCCGTTGGCCACGTCCTTGGTGGCGTTCACCGTGCCGTCCGCCTTGGAGTACATGATGAGCTGGCCGACGAAGGCCCCTTCGGTCTGTACAGCGCCGACGCCGTCCGGGGCGGCAGCGCCGGCGGCGGTAGCAGCGGGGAACGTACCGCCGTGTTCGGCTGCATACATGTCGATGGCGCTGCGTAGGACGGCCAGGTTGCCGAGGAGAGAAGATTCATCGGCCCCTTTGGCCCCCCGGCTGATTCGCGGGATGGCAATAGCCGCGATCACGCCGATGATGACGATGACGATGACAAGTTCAACCAGGCTGAAGCCACTACGTCTGGGGGTACTGGACCGCATGGAATCTCCTTTCGCTTACGCTAGGCGGTGCACTCTCGGCACGGTTAAAGTCACAGACCAACAGGACTGACTACTATTGATCGGTCATTCCACCCGGGAATATAAGAAGGCGGTCGTGTGAATCTGTCGCAGGGCCAAGACGCTTGTGTCGATTGAGAGCGCCGGTGGAACGTCCGATATACTAGCCCGGCGGGTTGTCTCCCAAGGTGCGGTGCGTTCCGCATCAGGTTTGGGCAGGCCCTATGTCACCCTTTGGCAAGTCGAATCTCTCCTGGATGACTTCCTCTTCCTCGGCGCTGGTGTTGAGGATGATCTCGCCATTGAGGACGTTATAGACCCAACCGTAGTTACCGGAACTGACGCGCTCCGGCCCGGTGATGACGACCTTGACGGCGGACGAGCCCTGGTAGGCGCCGATGGGGGCGGCGGGCATGGCCTTGGCCACGTAGGGACCGTAGATGAACGGATAGGTCCTGGTGTCACTGGACCGTCCCTGGAAGTCGGTGAACTTGAGCATCTGCGAGAGAAAAGCGTTCTCGGAACGAGCGGTTCCGCCCTGGCCGTCGGGGTTTTCGCCCGGAAAAACACCGCCGTGCTCGGCAGCGTACATGTCGATGGCGGTGCGTAGCACGGCCAGGTCGGCCTTCACGGCGGCAGCACTGGCCCCCTCGGCTCCGCGGCTGATACGTGGGACGGCGATGGAGGCCACGGTGCCGATGACCACGGTGACCGTAACGAGCTCGACAAGCGTGAAGCCTGTGCGTCGATGCCGGCGTCTGGTGGCTACAGTTACACTTTTCACTGGAACAGAAGCTAACATATAACTTCCCGCGTCAGAAACGATCTTGTCGCTGTCCTGGGTTATGGGAGCCCCCTGTGGCATTGCGCCGCTGGGATTATCAAACCCATGATCGGAGTGGGAGGGGCCCTTCCTCCGTTCGATGGTGACCGAAGCGATAACAACGCCCGCTAAGAATCCGCCATCGACTCACTCCAGCGGCAGGATCAGCGTGACTCGCTCTTCACCCCGCTCGAATACGGCCGAGCGGTCTTCTACGGAAACGAGGGCAAAGCCATCCAGACTTTCACCCAAGTAAACGGTCTGCCCGTTGACCACGGCCATCGAGGAAGAACCTGCGACGAGGACGGCCTCCAAACGGTGTATGGACTCGAAGCCCTCTGCGGTGAGCTCTGGCGGTCCGGGCGGAGTTCCGACGGTCTGCGGGTTCCGTTTCGCAGATGGAGGCGGCGGGAGCGCGGCCTTCATGGTGTCGGATAACTGGAAGGGGTCGCGCGGGGGATCGACGTCGTCATACTCGGCCAGCTTCTGATCGAGGCGGAGTGCGAGCGGGGCGGGCCCGTTTTCCGAGGTCGCATCGGTGTCGGAGATCGACTGGCCCGATGCCGGCTCGGCCGCGCCCGCCAGCTCGGGTCGCGCGCCGTCCGAGAGCAAGAGCTTGTCCACGGCGAGGGCCGTGATACACAAGGCGATGATGCCGGCGTTGATCTGGAGCCTTCTCTTCCTGCTCACGTGGTCTGGCCCTCCTCGCCGGAGGCCGAGCGAAAGCGTCGCGGCGCGTCGCGGCTGGCGACGGGTTCATCGGTGCGGGAATACATGCGTACCGACCAGGTGATCTGACAGCCGCCGTCAATAGGGGCCGCGTTGCGTGTCATAGCGAAGTGCGTAATGTCCAAGAAGGACATTTGTTCCTCGACCTGCCGGAGGAATCGGCGAAAGCCGCTATAGCTGCCGCGGGCGCGGAAGTCGATCCGTATCGCCAGGTGCTCGGCCGTCTGAGGCAGGGCTTGCGGATTCACCTCTTCGATGACCACGCCGCAGCTCTGTGCAGCGGCGGCCATCTGGGCGATGCGCTGATCCACTGCCCAGGAGAGAGGCATGCCTCCACCTTCGCGTTCGACCTGCTCGAGCAGGTCCTGCAAGGTGCGGCGTATCCGGAAATGGTTCGCGCGAGCGGCGCGGTAGCGCATCTCCTGCGCTTCGCAGACGGCCCGGGCCGCGGCCTGAGCACGAATGGTTTCAAGGCTGGGACCGATCCAGAGGAAGTAGCCGGCGGCGCACAGGATCCCCAAGATCGGCAGTACGATCAGATCCGCGCCAAAGCTGGGTGTGGATGGCACCTTCATGACGGTGCACTCACCAGTGACAGGTCACCGTGAAGGCGACCCCTTCGCCGGCAAGGAAGGGCTCGCGCTTGCTGTGCAAGAGACTCACCGAATCAAACACGTCTTCCTGCTTGAGCTCGGCCAGGAAGGCTGCCAGGTCTGCGTGCTCTCGGGCATAACCACGGATGGCCAAGGCTGTTGGACTGACATCCTTGCGAGGCTGAGAGTTGGGGTGGCTGCGCGCCGTGTGCCTGACCGAGCCTCCGCTGCCGGGCTCGGGAGGATCGGTAGAGACCATCACGAGGAGCACGGAATCGGGCACCTGAGAAGCAAGGAGAGTCATGACACGACTCCAGCGGCGTCCATCGCGGAGTTGTTCGGCCTCGTGGAGGAGCCTCTGGGTGCGGGCAAGTTCGGCGCGCATGGAGGCTCCCTGGGATTCCAGCTGCCTCTCGGCCGCGCGGAGTCTGGCGGCGATCTGGTTGATATCCTCCACCCGTTTGGCCTGGCGAGAGGTGTGAAGACCAAAGAGCCCCATGGCCACGAAGACCATCGCCGAGGCGATGAAGTACGCACGGAGGCGAGCACGACGGTTGCGTCGCCGATGAATCTCAGGAGGCAGCAGGTCAACAGTGGCCGTCACAGCCATGCCTCGGGTCCCTCAGCTCACTCGCCCCAATAAGGCCAAGCCTATGGCCCGGGTCCACGCACAGGAGGGATCTCCACCGGGTAGCGGACCCTCGAAACTCAGTCCGGCCAGGGGATCGGCCAGCTTCACGTCGATTCCAATCTCTTGAGAGAGGAGGTCGGCGAGTCCTTTCAGGCCGGCGCCGCCGCCGGCCAGATACAGATTCGACACGGGTAAGTCGCCGTGGAGGTGCATGGCATAGGCCATGGACTTCTCGACCTCGAGCGCCAGGTTGGTCAGGCTGCGTCGCACTGCTGAGAACACAAGGCGCGGCACCTGCACTTCGTCCGCGGGCTGGTCCGGCTCCGGCGACTGACGTTGCAGTCCGGACGGTTCATCGCCGTGCTCGGCGGCGGACATAGCGTTCGGCGAGCGAGGGTATCCCCCGACGATGCCATAGTCCCTCTTGAGCCGCTCGGCCGCCGTGGGTGCAAGCTTCACAGATTCAGCCACTCGAAACGTAAAGATGCGCCCGCCGGTAGGCAGCTCGCGTTGCAACACGGGCACGCCGTCCACCACAACAACCAGTCGGCTGGTAGATTGTCCGATATCGAGCACACCCCAGATGGTGTCCGATGGAGGCTGGCAGAAGACCGTGCAACACCGTGCCAAGGCGCAGGCGCCGGCATCGATGCGGCGGCACGAGTAGCCCGCCGAGGCGACGAGGTCGTGCAGGTCGGTGACCAGTTTCCGGGGGACGGCGACGCCCATGACCGTGGGGGCCATGCCTGCGCCTTTGGGCAGGGACCAAGCTCGAATTTCCGCCTCCGCTGGCTCGCAGGTGATGTGCCGGGCCAACTCGAAGGACAGAGCGCTGCGGATCTGGGGATCATCCAACGACTTGCCATTGAGGGGCAAATTCACCGCGGTGGCCACCAGTTCCGGGGGATCGAGCCCGACGACGACGTTCCGTCCCTTAAAGCCGCCACGACCGAACAACTGCCTGAGTCCGGGGCGTAGGGCGGTGGCGGTGGGCCCTTCGTTCTCGAGATCGGCGGATTCATCTCGTCGGGCCCGGACGGCCGCGCGAAGCCGGTAGCGAGGGCGATCTTCGGTTCCAACGCACTCCGACTCGAGTTGGACGGCGCGAAGGGCATGCGTACCGAGGTCGAGCCCGATCGGAAGTGTGCCTCCGATCAGCGACCGACTCCATCGCTCCGCGCTCTGGCCCAGCTTGGCTAACACAAGATCACCCCGCAGCGGCCGTAGCCATGTCGAACAGCGGCATGAACAACGAAATAGCGACACCGCCGACGACGAGGCCCATGAATATCAGGACCAGCGGTTCAAATATCTTGGACAGGGATGCGATCAACTGGCTGTTCTCCTCATCCATCCAATCGGCCATGAAGATCAGGGCCTCGGCGAGGGTGCCGCTCTGCTCGCCCGCGGACACGCCTTGCGTAACGGCCGGTGGGACCAGGTGCGAACCGCCCAGGGCGGTAGCCATGGGATGGCCCTCGGTGACCGCATCGCGAACACGGTTCATCAGGTCACGGTATTCCCTGTGCCTGGTGGCCCTGAGAGCGAGGTCCACGGATTCCAACAAAGGCACGTGGGCCTGAACCATGACCCCGAGCAATCGGCAGAGGCGGGCCAGGATGAGCGAACGAGTCAGCTTTCCCAACACGGGCAGGCGAATGCTCAGCCAGCCGATGCCTTCGCGGGCCATTTGCGTACGAAGCAAGAGAGCCGCACCGATCATGATGCCGGCAGCCGCGCCGCCGACCCAGGTCCCGTGAACGGTGAGAAAGTGCGAAAGCTTCAGCAACTGGGCCGTGCTGGCCGGGACTTCCACGTGAAGGGTTTCAAACAGACCCGCAAAACGCGGAATGACAAACAGGATGAGCATGGTGATGACGGCCGTAGAGATGGCCACGAGCACCATTGGATAGAGGGCGGCGCCAAGCACCCGGTTGCGCACCTGCCATTGCTGCGTGGCCAGTGCGGAAAGTCGGTTGAGCATAGTAGGCAGGCTGGCGGTGGCCTCGCCTGCGGCCACCATGCTGCAGAACACCTCGTTGAACAGTTCGGGTTCCTGTTGCAGGGCGGTGGCGAGAGGGGTGCCCCTCTCCACGTCGTCGTGAATGCGCTTGAGCGCTTCGCGCCACTTGAGGTTCTCCCCTTGGCGGTACAGGGCGTCCAGGGCCGGAACGACGCCGGTACCGACGCCGGTCAGCATGGCCATCTGCCGGCTGAAGAGGACCAGTTGCCTGTGGTTCTGGCCGAGAACCGAAAGCAGTCTACGCCTGATCACGCCCTGTGGGCGGACAGACTCAGGGGTCTTGTTTTCGCGGACCGGGGTCAGCTTGGTGAGAAACAATCCTTCGCGGCGGATGAGGTCCATCGCTTCCTCGGGCGAGGCGACCTCGAGCACCTCGGATCGCGTCCCCCCCCTGCTGTCCATGGCTTCGTAGGCAAGTCTCATCGCTTCGGCCTCACGTGTTCATGCTCATGTATGGCTGGCGGCTGCGCCGACAGGCTGGTCGGCCTCGTCGTGCGGCTCGCCCTGTCGCGGAGGCGATTGCGGCGTCCCTGATTGTCGGACCCACTTGCGGCCGCGGTCTTCCTCGGCCTCGGAATCCTCGGCGTGAGTCACGCGCAGAATTTCCTCCAGCGTGGTGATGCCTTTCTGGACGCAGATGAGGCCTTCCTCCCGGAGCGTCATGAAGCCCCTGGCCTGGAGGTGGGCCCGCAGCTCTCCCTCGTCACAGTGGTTGTGCACCATCTCGCGGAGCGTTACGTCCATTTCCATGATCTCGTAGATGCCGATGCGTCCCCGATGTCCGGAGTCATGGCACTGACGGCAGCCCTCTCCGTGATACAAGTTGAGGGTTTCATGGGCGGGCCCGACCCAGCCGACCTGCTGGAGCAGGTGCTTGGGGGGAAAGTAGCGGGCGCGACAGGACTTGCAGATGGTTCGGGCCAGGCGCTGGGCGATAACGCCGTTGAGGGCCGAAGCGATGAGGAAGTGCTCCATGCCCATGTCGCTGAGGCGCACCACGGCGCCGGGCGCGTCATTCGTGTGCAGGGT
>CP070685.1:88126-105212 GCA_020352895.1 Phycisphaerales bacterium | reverse complement strand
CCCGCTAGAGCAAGCCCGGGAGCAGATCCAGCGGTTCTGCTCAGTGGTTCCCCCGCGGCCCGCTTGACCGCCCTACCGACCCATCTACAATCGTGGCCGCATCTTCACGGAGCACCATCCACCATGCGAATCGGATTGATCGGCCCCACCCAGTCCGGCAAGACGACGCTGTTCTCGGCCATCACCGGGCAGGCGCCCGACCCGGCCCACATGGCCCAGGAGAACCTGGCTACGGTCACCGTGCCGGAACCGCGGCTCGACCTGCTGGTTCAGCTTTATAAGCCGAAGAAACGGGTCGAAGCCCACATCGAATTCGTCGACATTCCCGGCTTTTCGTTGGAGACACCGCACCAGCAGGAGGAGTTCCGCAAGCACTTCCCCAGTCTGAGGCTTTGTGACTGTCTGGTGGCGGTGGTGCGCGACTTTGCCAGCGACAGAGTAGCGACATATCGCAACCGCGTGGACGCTGCTGCGGACCTGGAAGAGCTTCGCACCGAGCTCATCTTCGCTGATCTGGAAGCGGTGGCGAACCGGATCCAACGGCTGAACAAGTCGTTGAGCCGGCCGTCCAAGACCTCGGCTGAAGAGAAGGCGGAGCTGGCGTTCATGCAGCGGCTGCAGGAAGCTCTGGAGGCCGAGAAACCCGTGTCTTCGGTGGTGGAGAGCGCGGAGGAGCACAAGTGGGTAAGCAGCTTCCAGTTCCTGACCGAGAAGCCACTGGTCGTAGTGATCAACGTCGACGAGGGCCGTGCCGCCGCAGCCCCCGACTTCCAGGCGAAGGACGCCCATTCGACAATCGCCTTGTGCGCGGAGATCGAGGCCGAGATCGCCCAGCTCGAGGGGGATGACCGCAAAGCCTTTCTGGAGGACCTGGGCGTGGCCGAGGCGGCTCACGACCGACTGATCCACCTGTGTTATGAAGCCGCGGGCATGATCTGTTTCCTGACCTATGCGGGAGATGAGTGCCGAGCCTGGACGGTGCGCAAGGGAGCCGATGCGCTGGAGGCCGCCGGCAAGATTCACACCGACATCGCCCGTGGATTCATACGGGCCGAAGTAGTGGCTTATGACGATCTGGGCGAGGCCGGCGACCACAAGGCGGCCAAGGCGGCGGGCAAGGTCCGTCTGGAGGGCAAGAGCTACGTCGTCGCCGACGGAGACGTGATCCAGTTCCGCTTCAACGTGTAGAGCGTCAGGTGGGTGGCACCGAGGAAGGCGTGGAGTCCAAGTACAATCACACGGTGCAGATGTCGCGCCGGGCGAAGACCACGCCGCCGATTAGCCAGCAGACACCACCGACCGTGACGAGGGTCAACATGTCCGCAAGCGGCCAGACCCCATCACCCAGGATCACCACCGGCCGGTAGTAGTTGAGCACGCCGAGAAACTGAACCGCCTGGGCCGGTTCCCAGAGTTGCCCCAGGAAATTCAGCAGAAACGAGACCAGCACCAGGGCGAAGACGACGGCAATGGCACGACCACGGTGATCGCTGAGGCTGGAAACCAGCCAGCAGATCCCACCCACCGCCACGTACAAGCCGTAGAAATTGATCGCCACAATCAACAGGCGGCCGATCGGCTGGCGCATTTCCTTATCCGCGGCCAACCCTCCCAGCAGCGAGCCCAACAGTCCGGAGCAAACTAGGATCAGACCAGTGAGCAGCCAGACCGCGGACTCGCAAAGGAATACCTGCCTTCGGGACACCGGCAGGCCCAAAAGGAGGTCGACGGTTCCGCGATCAACCTCTCCGGCCGGTACGCGCGTACAGAAGGTCATCTCCTGGGCCCACAGCAGGGCAAGCACGATTGGGTGGACCCAGGCCATGCCGGCGAACGTGGTCAGCCCGATACCGGGCCCCACTTCCGTGCCCAGCAGCCCCTTGAATATGTGTTGGATGAGCTTGAACTGCAGGACCGTGCCTACAAAGTCCTCGTAGAACTGAGGCCATACGTATGCGAACAAGGCCTCGAAGGCCATGATCCCGGCGGCGAACAGCAGCAGGGCCACCCAGACCTCGCGCAGCGTTTTGCCGATCAATCCGCGGCTCACGGCTCGCCCGACTCCTCCTTGTAGTACCTGCGAAACAGGCTCTCCAGATCGGGCGGCGCGATGGTCAGGTCGCTCACCTGTCGCCCGGCCAGCCAGGAGACCAGTTCACTCATCGGCCCGCGAAGACTGCCTTGCCAGTAGCGTCCTTCGCGCAGGTCAACATCGAGACACCCCGGAGGTTCCGTTGTGGCGGCCGCATCGCCCGAGGGCCACCGAATCACGACGTCGCGATGCACCCGGGTCCGAAGCGAATCGAGCGACTCGTCGGCCACCAGCTTTCCATTCCGGAGGATAGCCACACGGTCGCACAGTTGCTCCACCTCGCTAAGGCTGTGGCTGGAGAAGAAGACGGTGTGCCCCCGCGCGGCGAGTTCCCGCAGGTGCTGATTCAGCCGATCCTGCATCAGGGGATCGAGGCTGGCCGTAGGTTCGTCCAGAATCAGCAGCTTGGGTTCGTGAACCAGGGCCAGGATCAGTCCGAGCTTCTGGCGCATGCCCCGGGACATGGCTTTTGCCGGAACATCCAGGTCCAAGCCGAACCGGTCGGCCAGTTCGGCGCCCGGCGTGCGGAGGTCGCGCCCGCGGACCCGCCCGAAGATTTGCAGGCCATCGGCTCCGGTCATCCACGGATAGAGCCGCAGGTCACCGGGCATGTAGCCGACCTCCCCCTTAATGACGTGCGTATCACGCCAGCAGTCGCGACCGAAGATGCGGGCCCGGCCAGCGGTCGGCCGCAGAAAGCCCAGCAGTACGCGGATGGTGGTCGTCTTGCCCGCCCCGTTGGGACCGAGAAATCCGAACACCGTGCCGCTGGGAACGCGCAGGCTCAGACCTTCAACGCCGACGCGCGGCCCATAGCGACGAGTCAGATTGTCGATCACGATGTGGTCCACGGGGCATCCATCGCCCGGCCCGCCGCTGGCACGCGGGTAATCGCTCAGCCCCTGCCGGTCCGGGAGGATTGCACGCGCTTGGCCTGCTCGGCCATCTTCTCCAGCTTCTTCAGGAAGCCCGGCTGGCGGAGCTCTCTGGGCTTTGGGGCCGGCGGGGCCAGTTTACCCTGGGCCTTTTCTACGGCGATGTGCCGACGGATGCGCCACTGTTCGATCATGCCGAAGACGTTGCTGGAAAGGATGTACAGGTTGAGACCGGCGGGCGCGTTGTAAAACAGCACGCCGAAGAAGACCATCATGAAGTTCATGATCTTCTGCTGCTGGGCGAGCTGGTCAGGCGTTTTGGATTGGCGCTTCTGAGCCGAGGCGGCCTTAGGCATGAAGCGCTGCTGGAGGTACATGGTGACAGACAGGATGATGGGCAGAATGTTTACGGCGTCGATTTGGCCGATCATCCCACTCAGCAGGGGAATGCTGAACGGCTCAAAGTGCCAGCCGAGCCATTCGTTGATCGCGTCCGTGCCGGTCAGGTCGCTGATCCACAGGCAGAAGGGCTCGTGGCGCATCTCCACGGTATAGTTGAGGCTGGTGAACAGAGCCACCCAAATGGGCATCTGCAGCACCATAGGCAAACAGGTGAGCATCTGGCCGGCAGGTGACAGCCCGCTTTCCCGGTAGACCTCCATGGTGGCCTGGTTCAGCTTGGCCTTGTCGTTGGCGTACTTCTTCTTAATCTCCTCCAGCTTGGGCTGCATGACCTGCATTTTCTCCTGCATCTTGACCATGTTGACCTGTCCTTTTTTGGTCACGGGATGCAGGATCACGCGAACGATCAATACCAGGGCGATGATAGCCAGCCCGTAGTTGTGGAGCAGGATGCCACGGAAGAAGATCAGCAGGCGGGTCATCAGCTTGGCGAGGGCTACGAAGGTGCAACTGGCATATCCCTTGTCCAGGACGCCGAGATAGTTGCGCTGTTGGTATATGTCGCTCTTGACCAGCCCGGTCCGCGCCTTGGGGCCGAGGTAGCAGGCGAACTTGAAGGCTACGTCGCCGCCGGGCTGAAGAGTCTGCGGCGAGGTGAGGAAGTGGAATGAGAGCCCGCTGCTGGCATCGAGCTCGCTGTTGTCGCTGATCAGGCTGAAGCCCTCGGCCCGGGCAATCAGGTCGCCAAACGTATCCGGCTCATCATAGGCCGGCGCCATGAGCACCATGAAGAACTTGTTGGCCAGAGCGGCCCAGGCAAGCGGCTGTCCATAACTCAGGTCAATGCTGCCCTTACCGTTCAGATTGCGCCAGGTCTTGCGAGCGACTTCAATACCGGCCGGTCCCAGCGTGCCGCCGTAGACGGAGCGCTCGTCGCTCCGCTTGCCTTCCTTGGGCATTCCGACGGGGCCGTCCTGAACCAGCGTGAAGGTCACTGGGGCGGAACCGACGTTGCGTACCTGCAGCCGGAGGAAAACGTCATAGCGCCCGCTGTCGAGCGACTCGGCGGGAAGAATGTACTCCTTTTCGATCTCGAGCAGCGGCGCGCCGCCCCGCTCGATCCCCACTTGGTAGCGCAGGCTTTGGTCGTCATCACCTTCCCGCTTAACAGAGCTGCGCCAATCGACTTGGCTCAAGTCGACAGTGGAGCTCTGCTGACCTTCCAGCAAAGTGATGCCGGAGGTGCTCATGCTCAGGTACTCGGCTCCAGATCGGGGGTCCCTTGCCGGCCGCAACAGTTGCTGATGGGCTGCCTTCTCGTAATCGCTCGGGGACGTGATATGGGCCATGTAGTCGGTCAGTAACACCTGGCTGATCGAAGCGCCTCGGCTGTCTCCCTGGATCTTCATCCTGTAGGGCCCCTGCCGGTACCCAGAGAGGTCGCCAATCCAGTCGTCCCGGCGCCGCTCTTCGGCCCCCACTGCCGCCAGCTCGCCGGCTGGCGAGGCGACAGTCGCGGTTTCAGGCTGGGCCGTGATCCGGTCTCCCGAGGGTGTGCTCGGGCCTGAAGGGGGCAGAGCAGGCTGGGTAGGAGTCGCTGGCTGCCGGCCGGGTACGGGCTGCACTTCGGAAGGCGGGAAGAACGTCTTGACTACGACGATCCATAGGAGCATGGTGACCATCATGGCCAACAGCGCCTGAATCAGTGTTTTGTTCTCCACGTGTCAGGGACCTTTGTCGCGGGTGTATCAGTCGCAGGTGGGATTGCTGCCGCGTGGAAAGCAGCGGCCGGCCCGGCCCGCGGATATACCAGGCTGATTGTCCGGCAGGGATGCTCCCCGCGTGGCTCACTCTCACATCGTCACGGCGCTAACGGCCCTCCCAGAGACGGGCACCCAAGAAGTCGTCCAACTCCGGGACCGCCAGTACACGGCCGACCGCCTTCTCAACGTCATACTCCACGCGGACAAACTCCGCGGTTGTCTTGGGGTACGCCCCGTTGCCACTGCTCTTAACGAACTCTTCCCAATTGCCGCCATCCTCCTCCGTCACCACCACGTAGCTGGCTCGAACGTCACGGTCGCGCGGCTGCCCTACGCTGCCCACGTTAATAATGGCCTTCTCGTCATCAGCAATCAGGTACTTGCCTCCGTCACTCAACTCCGACGGAGGGTCGAAATAAGGATCGTCGAGAAAGACCCCGGGGACATGGGTGTGTCCCACAAAGCAGGCCCGAACGTGGTTATCAAGACGCTCGAAGTTGGCCAGGATTTTGTGCGGATTCGTGTACACATCCTCGGCAAAGAGATACTCGTTCACGGGACGCCGCGGCGATCCGTGGACCAACAGTATGTCGTGGTATACGAGCTTGGCCGGCAGCTTGCCCAAGAACTCCCATCGGCGGTCGCGGTTGGGCTTGTTTGTCTCCTCTTCCAGAAGATGCCGCGTCCAGTAGCAGGCCCGCTCCGCGCTGATGTTGAAGTTGGTCGGCTCGTAGAACACGGCCATATCATGATTGCCGCAAAGACATCCCTCTGTCCGTTCGGCAACCAGATCCAGGCATTCCAGCGGCGAGGCCCCGTAACCAACGATATCGCCGAGGCAGAAGATCCTCTTGATGCCGCGGCGCTCAATGTCCTTCAACACCGCGGCCAAGGCCTCGATGTTGCTGTGAATGTCTGAGATGATGGCGAACTGCCCCATGACAACCATCACAATTCGGCCCGCGCCATATCGGCTTTCCCGAGCGGGCCTGCCAGTCTGACCGCCGTCGCGACGCGAACACCACATGCTAGAAGGGGGCCGGGCCGGCGTCAATCCACAGTGAGGGTACACCTCAATACGGCCTGATCAGCAACACCCATGAGAGAATTGCGTGGGGACTTGCGGAATATTCCCGGAGCGCGGCCGCTCGGGTCCTGGAGGTGCTGCGGGGCGTTGTCGCGCCCCCGAGAGGCGCGCTTTCGCGCCTTTGGCCTGGGCGCGTACAATGGGGATATGGACGCGCGCTCGGGCCAACGCCGCGTACTTGCTATCGAGACTTCCAGCGCGCGTGGGAGCGTAGCTCTGGGAGAGGGGCCCCACCTGTTGGCGGTGAGCGATCTGGCCACGACCAGCCAGCACTGCCAGTTGCTTATGCCCACTATCGACAATCTCTGCATGCGGCAGGGGTGGGACCCGAAGACACTGGACGAGATCCACGTATCGGCCGGCCCCGGGAGCTTCACCGGATTGCGGATCGCCGTGACGGTGGCCAAGGCGCTGGCCATCAGCCTGCGCCTTAGGGTGGTAGCTGTGCCGACCCTGGACGTCATCGCCGCCAGAGCTGAGGAACTCGCCGACCCGCCGCCCAATCTGGGCGTCGCCCTGGACGCCAAGCGTAAGCAGGTCTTCGGGGCCGTGTATCGCCTCCAGGCTGGTCGCTACAGGCCTCTAGCGGAGGCCTGTCTACTGAGTCCGGCCGGGCTGCTCGCCCGGACTCCCCAGCCCCGGTGGCTGACGGGGGAGGGGCTGACGTACCACGCCGAGGCCTTCAGGGCAGCGGACACACCGTGGGTACCTGAGGAACACCGGTGGCCACGGGCGGAGGAGGTTCACCGCCTAGGTTGGGAGATGGCCGCGGCTGGGTGCTACACCGACCCGGAGCGGCTCCTGCCCATTTACGTTCGCATCCCTGAGGCAGAGGAACGGTGGTCTCTGCGGCACGGAGGGATGTCCCACCGGAAGCGTCCAAGCCGTCCCTGAGGGCCCGTGCGGCCCCGTGGTGGCCTTCTCCCGGGGCCTTGGGGGGGCCCAGGCATCAGGTGGCCGTAAAAAAGGGCGGGCCCGCGGTTGGGCAGCCGCGGGCCAAGGGCAGTGGTAAGAGGCACCAGCGAAGAATGCGTCCTAGGGGCTCGCCCGCAAGGGCGAACCGAGCCTGACTCGGAATGGCCGCAAGCAGAGCCTGCGGCCCAGTCCCAGGCTGGGAATGGTTATCGGCCAGATGCCTTCAGAAACATGAATTTGGGACGTTTTTTTCCGTCCAGGGGAGATGGAGTGCCTCTAAGGCACCTTAGGGGCTTGGCGGGGCCAATCTAGAGGTCGAGCAGGTTCTCGACGATGACCTGAGTGTACTCGAACGCCAACGAGGCGAAGACGTTGCTGACCTCGAACGACACCGCATCGAGCAGCGTGACTTGGGGGCAGCCCACGATCTGCAAAAGGGGTACCGACGCGACCCCAGTCAACAGCAGCTTACCGACCTTCGACATACGGGTTCTCATGTGTCAACCCTCTATACCGGTGTCGATCTACCCGCCTAGCGCCCCAAATGCAGCGCTAACCACGCTTCGGACGAGCGTGGCGGACGTCAGGGCAACCTGATCCGCGAAGACCTGCGCGACCTGGTCGAGCGTGAAACAGCCGGCGGCCTGGAAGAGTGCTGTTGCACAGAGGGCCAGCCCTGCCCAAGTCCAACGGCGTGGCCTCATCGTATACATGCTAGCTTCCTACCTGAGGACCATGAAAACTCTGAATGGGCCGGCCCTTCCGCGCTGGGCGTGCCCATGGGCTCGAAGTCTAGCCGGGGAGCCCTCGGAATGCAATAGCCCTGCGAAACGTGCCTGTCGGGTGGGCAGGGTGCTAGGCGATCGCTACAATGCCCTGACTCAACTCCGGCCTGAAATGGAGATACGATATGCCCGTCAAGGTCCGTGACATTCTCGCCAAGAAGGCTCAGGAAGTTGCCTCGGTGAGCCAGGATGCCACCGTCGCCGAGGCCGCCCACTTGATGAACCAGCGTCGGATCGGTGCCCTGGTGGTGACCAGTGGCCCGCGCGTGGTGGGGATCTTCACCGAGCGCGATATTCTCTGCCGGGTGGTGGCGGAGCACCGCGACGCGGCCCAAACCCGGGTCCACGAGGTGATGACCGCCCCGGTGGCCTGTTGCCAGAGCGACACGGAGCTAGAGGAATGCCGGGCCGTGATGACGACGCGGCGGATGCGGCACCTACCGGTGGTGGACGATAACCGCCTGGTGGGCATGCTCAGCATCGGCGACATCATGGCCCACGAGGCCGCAGCCCAGCAGGAAACCATCAAGTACCTGAACGAATATCTGTATGGTCCCACTCGCTGAGGGGCCGGCAGTCTTCATCCGCCGCTCCCCAGCGGAAGTACGGAGGCGAGAGGTTGGCCGAGTTCATCGCGCTGTCCGACATCGCCTTTGCCCACGAGCAGTCGAAGAGCGGCCGCTCCATCATAGCCACGATGGTCTACACACGGGCGGTTGTTGAGCCGATCGGACAGGCCGTCAGCGCCGACTTCGCGCGGGGAAGCCTCGGGACGGTGAGCCAAACGGACCGCGTCCACCGCGCTAAGCCAACGGGGGAGCAGGATTCGTGAATCAACTGGTATTGAGCGAGCAACGGGATGGTCTGCGGCTGTTGACCTTGAACCGCCCGCAAAAGCGCAACGCTCTTACAGTCGCCCTGCTGAAGGAGTTGCACGCGGCGACAGGAGAGGCGATCGAAGATGAGGCTGTGCGCTGCATCGCGATTACTGGAGCGGGCCCGGGTTTCTGCGCAGGAATGGACCTTCACGAGGTTCAGGAGCTGCGCGAGGATCCGCCGCGGCGGCGCGAGGCCGGAGACATCTTCTACGAGACGTTCGACCGCCTCTACCACTGCCCCAAGCCCACCATTGCAGCGGTCAACGGGCCGGCTGTGGCGGGCGGCGCGGGTCTGATGACCGTGTGCGATCTGGTCATAGCGGCGGAGACCGCCCGCGTAGGCTACCCGGAGGTCAAGCGTGGCCTCGTGGCAGCGATCGTGATGGTGTACCTCACACGGCAGATCGGCGAGCGGCGGGCCAAGCAGTTGCTGCTGACCGGTGAGTTGGTCAGCGCATCGAGGGCGGCCGAGATGGGCCTAGTCAACGAAGTGGTTCCCGCGGACCAACTGATGGCACGCGTGGAGCACTGGGCCAACGTCTTCCTGGAGAGCACCCCAGACGCGCTGGAACGGACCAAGAGGGTGCTCATTGAGATCCAGGGACTGGACAAGGAGAAAGCCGCCGCCTATGTGCGCGCGGTGCACGAGGATATGCGCTCGGTGGCGAGTGCCGAAGGGGCCATCAGCAAGTTCCTTAACCACAGCGACTGATTCCGCCCGCGGGTCGATGGTGTCCGCTGGAGCACGGGTTGCCTGGCGGCACGAGAGGAACCGGAAGGCGCGTCCATGATCACGACCGAGAGTCGGCGCTTCTGCCAGATCTGCTGTTTCTGCATCATCTTGCTGGGCTTGGACGGTTTTGCACAGGAGAAGCCCGCTGTCCTGAAAGGTGAGTACCTGGGAATGGAGACCCCGGAGAGAAGTCCCCTGCTCTTCGCCCCTGCAGTTGTGTCAACCGGCAACCATGAACACAGCGCGCCTACATTCTCTCCTGACGGGAGAGAGATCTATTGGTCGGTGTTCAGGGACGTCAATCAACCACAGCTGATCATGTGCATGAAGCGTGCCGATGACGTCTGGACTCGGCCGATGATAGCGCCTTTCTCGGGGCAGTACTCGGACGGCGGTCCCTTCATCTCTCCTGACGGGAGGAGGCTCTTCTTCTACTCCGACCGTCCCGCACAACAGGATGGCGTGCTCACAAAGGACTTCGATCTGTGGTTCGTCGAGCGGAGAGGCGAGCAGTGGGGTGACCCTGTCCACCTCGGCTTGACCGTGAACTCCGCGTGGGACGAGTTCTCCCCATCGGTGAGCAAGACCGGCACTTTGTACTTTCATTCTGACAGGCCAGGCGGTTTTGGGAAGTTCGACATCTACTCTTCCCAAATGAGGGCCGGGCAGTATCTTGAGCCCAGGAATCTAGGAGCGACCGTCAATTCGAGCGGACAGGAGAGTTATCCCTACATCGGTCCGGATGAGAGCTATCTGATCTTCACGGCATCCGAAAGAGGGAAGACATTCGGCCTGGGCGATCTCTTCGTGAGCGTCCGAAAGAAGAACGGTGTGCTGTCCGAGGCAAGAAACGCGGGCCGCATCGTGAACGACGAGTTCGACAACAGGTTCCCTCTGGTCAGTCATGACGGTAAGTTCCTGTTCTTCGTCAGCAACAGGAGCTACCGGAAGGCGGATGATCCGGGCGCGAACCGCGGCCCTGGAAATGGCTTGGGCGACATCTACTGGGTGAGCGCCGAGACAATCGAAGAGTTGAGGGAGTGAACCGGCACGCGGGCGGGTCTAGCGGAAGATGGCCAGGGAGACGGCCACGCCGGCGATGACGAAAGCCAGGGCCAGCTTGGCGATCATGCCGGCAATGTGGCCGAGGGCGGCGCCGATGCCCACGCGGGCGCTCCGCTGGAGGTCGTCGTGCCGGGTCATCTCGCCGACAATGGCGCCGACAAAGCAGCCGATAATCCCGCCAGCAATGGTCCCGAGCACCGGCACCGGCAGGGTAAAAACGAACATGCCGACCAAGCCCCCGATGACGCCGCCCCAGGCAGCGCGCCGTGATCCCCCGGCTTTGCCGGCGAACACATACGAGGCGGCGAATTCAACGACCTCACCGAGAACAGCCAGGCCCGCGAGTACGCTCAGCACGACAAGCCCGAGCTTGGCCCAGTCATAGCACCAGTCATAGACGATGGCCGCGGCCAGAATCAGCCATGTGCCCGGCAGTTGGAGGGCTGCCAGCAGCACCCCCAACAGCGCGGCCAGAGTCAAAGCCAGAATCCCAAGAGCGTCAACCGCCATGGCAAGTCATGCGGGCTGTGCCCGATGCGAGCTGCGAAGTCGATAGCAGGTCCCGGCGAGTACTAGCCGGCCGTTCCGTCAGGCATGCGTCCACTTCCCGACAGCAACCGTCGAAACAGGCTAAAAACCACCAGGGTCAAAAGGCAAGCCGCCCCGCCGCCGCCACCCAACGCCGCCGTCCAGCGAGCGCGCGTTGTGGCGTTAACAGGCTCAGGACACACTTCGAGGTCGGTGGCGATCAAGACCACGCCATCCAGATCGCCCCGCGAGTAATCGCCTAGACGTTGGCGTAGTTCGCTCATCCAGAGGCTGCGCTGGCGTCCAACCTCTTCCTGGACGGCCGTGCCTTCCAATGAGGCCATCAGGTCAAAGGTCTCCAGAAAGCCTGCCAAAACCTTGTACTCGGCCTGTTCGATCTCGTGGACCACCTCCTGCAAGCTGGCGATTTCCGCCTCACGGACACGCTTGGCGGCCTCGTCCGCTTCCGCCTGGAGGCGACGCTCGATCTGTCTTGTTTGCAGAGTCACACGCTGCGATAGACCGCGGACCGACCTGGCCAGGGCGTCCAGCCGGAAGTTCCAGTCGCAACGCAGCGCGGCAAGCCTGTCAGCCAGCGTCTGGCGCTCAATCTCCAGGGCGAAGAGACGCCGCTTCAGTTGATTATGAATCAGAACCCTGCGGACGGAGGATTCCTGTCCGTCGGTCAGTCCGTCGACCAATCCCTCCTGCTGTGCGAGCTCCTCCTCTCCGGAGTCCATCCAGAGATGCACAGCCGCATTGAGACGATCTACGACGTCCAGAGTGGCCTGAGGATTGCGGGCCGATGCCTCCTGAAGGGCTGCCAACGAACCGACGAGCACGTCGCGCAGCTCCTCGTATCGACGGGCGAACTGCTCCAGGAACGACTCGATCTCCGGGAGGACAGCTTCGGTCCGAGCGTCGACACCGCGGACGTGAAGGTCACGGAGCGCCGATCCCAGTCCCTCGATGGCGGGTCGAATACGGTCATCCGCCTGGACACAGAGGGTCAGATCGTTGATGGCGGCGCTGCGGACTTCTTCCGTACGAGCCCGCAGATGCCTCAGGTCCTGCTGCAGGGCGATGTTGGCCAGCAGGGCCTCGCGTCTTCGTTGGGGCTCCACCTCCCCTTTCGGAGGCGGTTCGCTTCGAAGCCGCTCAAGCTGAGCCGATTTCTCGGCACGTTGCTGCTGATACAGAACGAGCTGCTCTCGGGAGTCCCTCAGCGACTGCAGAGCCCGGTGATATCGATTAGCGTCGCCGTCCGGGAGGCTGTCTACCCCGGGGAGGCTGCCCAGCAAGGCGTCGATCCGCTCGGCCGCGACGTTGACGCCGATGGTCGCGAGTCGCTCGTCCAGCCAGTCTGTTACCATGCCCCGAGCTTGCTCGGGCTGCCGCGTCTGGACGCGGACATCGATTGCAGAGGTGGCAGGGTCCGCTTTGAAACGGACCGATGCGTTCGCCAGCAGGTCTCCGAAAGGCCAGGCCGAGGTAAGCTGCTGAGCGCCTTGAGGGGGAACCTGCAGTTGGCGGATCACCTTCTGGAGCTCGATCTGCCCGGCCGCATCTGGAAACTGGCACCGGACCTGGAATCCGAGTTCATACTCCAGGGGGAACTGGCGCCAGGCGGCTGAGCCCAAGACAGCCCCGGCAACTGCGGAGGGCAGAAGATAGGCGAGGGCGTGAGCCGCGACTCTGCGCCAGGGGTTCCGTCCAGCACGGACGCGCGAGCGCGTGTCCGGCTGCTCATCGTCGACCGGATCCTTGACCAGTCCGATGGGCGGTCGTTCACCGTGGGCAGCCTCTAGCTCCCGCAACTCTCTCTTGAGGCGTTTGACCGCCTCAGCGTGCTCTCTAGGTCGCAATGCCAAAGGGTAGGACCGTTTCGGTAGGGAACTCGGTGCCAACCAGGGGGCGCGCCACCGCGGCGCGTCACGTCGTCCATCAGGCCTTCAGGATGGCGTGTATCTCGTCCAGATCATCGGTCGTGATCTGCCAGCCCAGGGCGCCGACGTTCTCGCGAATCTGGGAAGGCCTCTTCGCCCCGAGGATCACGGCGGTCACGCCAGGGTGATTGCAGGCCCAGTTCAGGGCCAACTGCCCGACCGTCTTGCCGTAATTCTGACTGATCCGCCGGAGTTTTTCAAGGATGGCCAGATTGCGGGCAAACCGCACGCCCAGGAACTCTGGGTGGTTTCGGCGCAGGTCCTCGAAGCGGCTCTGGCGATCGAACTTTCCGGTCAGCAGTCCCTTGCAGAGCGGAGAATAGGCCAGCACGCCCATCCTGTACTCCTGACAGTACGGAAGCAGTTCCTCGGTCACCTGCCGCTGGAGCATGTTCAGGAGCATCTGGCAGGCATGGACGGTCCCGGCCGTACGGGCCTCGTGGAGCCGCTCACAGCCGTAATTGCACAGCCCGATGGCCCGGATCTTGCCCTGCCGCAACAGCAGTTCCATGGCTCCCATGGTTTCGACGATGGGCGTTTTCGGGTCAGGCCAGTGGCACTGATACAGGTCGATGGTGTCAACACGGAGGCGGCGCAGACTGCCCTCACATTCGTGCAGAATGGCGTCCTTCTTCAGGCAGCGTCGCGGAAGTGAGTCGTCGGGATCATGAAACAGGCCGCACTTGCTGGAGATGATCACCTCATCTCGACGGGACTGGATGGCCTTACCGACGAGTATTTCGCTATGCCCGCCCCCCTGGTACGGCGAGGTATCGATCAAGTTGATGCCGAGGTCCAGGGCCGTCTGGATGGCGGCGATGGACTCGTTGTCGTTTACGGGCCCCCACGACCCGTCGGCGCCCATGGCCAGGCAGCCGAGGGCGATGGGAGAGACTTCCAGGCCACTGTTTCCCAAGACTCTGCGTTGCATGATTCACCCACACAAGTATATCGGGGCATCTGGGGCGATTCTCCCTGGTGTCGGAAAGTGTGCGGGAGGTATGCGGCGGCGTACGCAGTGACATGAATAACGACGTCCCGGGTTTACTCGGGGGAAAGTCTGTCCGGTAAAGTCGCGATATTGATCCTGCAAACTCGCTGGTCGCGAAGGACATCGCCGCTGACGTAGTCCGTGAACAAGACACGGACGGTGACCTCGTCGTGCCGGGGCGGTTCCTCACGCCAGGGACAACGGATGGTATAGTGGTAGGTCAAAAACTTGCCGTACCACAGCTTGCGGGCATGGACGGCGTCGAGCACATACTGGCCGATGAGCACTTCCTCGCTGGAGGCGGCCAAGTCCCACAACTGAATCTCGATCTCTCCGGTGGCCTTGATTACATCCCCCTCCGCGTCGATGGGTTTCAGGTAGACGACCACACCTTCGTCACCTGGCAGACCGTCCTCATCATAGCCACCGCTGAGGCGGTCGATCTCAATGCGGGCCGCGGGGTTGAGCAGGTCGAGGCGTCGGGTGCCCAAGCGCTGCAATCGGGTGATCTGGGCCTTACGGTTCTTGAGTTCCTCCTGAAGGGCCACGTGGTCGCGCTGGAACTGGCCGAGTTGCTTTTCCAGGCTGCTGTTCCGTTGACGCAACTCGGCGATTGTGGCGCCCGGATCGTCGCAGCCCGCGGGCAACACCAGCAGAGCGAGACAGACTACGCCTCGAAAGGCGCCGCGGAACGCTCGACAGTCGGTCAGAGTTACAGATTCGGTAAAACGGCTCATGGCGGTGGTCCGGATTGCAATCAACCCCGCCGGCGCCGGATTACTCCTTTTCGCGCACCGACGACGGTAGGGGCATTTGCCTCAGTACGCTGTCCGCCAGACCATACTCGATCGCCTGCTCTGCATCCAGCCACAGATTGCGGTCGCAGTCCTTGGCAATCTGGTCCTCCTCCTTGCCGGTATGCCTCGACATGATGGCGTACAGCAGCTTACGTAGGCGGATGATCTCGGCCGCCTCGATGGCCAGGTCCGTGGCCGATCCCTCCAGCACCCCACCGATGAGCGGCTGGTGCAGGAGCATGCGAGCATTCGGCAGCGTGAAGCGCTTGCCTTTCGTCCCGCCGCACTGGAGAACGGCTCCCATGCTGGCGGCTATGCCTACGCAATACGTGGCCACGTCACAGCGAAGGAACTGCATCGTGTCGTAGATGGCCAGCCCTGCCGAGACAGAACCACCCTGCGAGTTGATATAGAAGTGGATGTCGCCCTTGGGGTCCTCGTTGCTGAGAAAGAGCATCTGGGCGACGATCAGGTTGGCCGTCTCGTCGCTGATGACGCCGCCGAGGAACACGATACGGTCCCTGAGCAGTCGGGAGTAGATGTCGTAAGCTCGCTCGCCCCGGCCGGTCTTCTCAATGACGATGGGTACGTTCTGACTAAGCGTGGTCATCAAATCGTTTCTCCGTGCTGTGATTGACTGGCCGTCCCGTCATGGTGCGTGCCAGAGTGCAGATATCATATGCCTGCTCTTACGATGCGCGGCGTGGCCTGTGATCCAGCTTGGACAAGCAGCGAGACAACGGGGGCAGACACCACCGGGTCACGAGTCCGAATCGAGCACCGCCTGCCCCCGCGCATCGCCCGACGGACGCCAAGCCACTCTCTCCAAAGCCATTCAACAGGGATCGACGCAAGGACTCCGCTCCATTGGTCGGCCGCAGAAACGTCGCCACCCGGGGAGACCAAACCGTCGCGGTCACGCAGAGCGTAATCCCGGCCGCTCTGCCGAAACGGGCCTCCCGGTCGGGCCCGGCTATTTCTTCTTCTTCTCGCTGGGCTCCACTTCGCTCAGGATTTCGTCAACCAGGCCGTATTTCATGGCCTCCTCGGCGTTCATGTACCGGTCGCGCTCGGTCTCCCGTTCGATCACTTCAGGAGCCTGCCCGGTGCACTTGGCCAGGATGTCAATCAGCAATTTCTTGTCCTTGATGACTTCCTCCGCCTGAATGCGGATGTCCTCGGCCTGGCCGGTGATGCCGCCATAAGGCTGGTGCAGCATGATCTTGGCGTTGGGTAGAGCAAAGCGCTTGCCCTTGGCACCGGCGGCGAGAATGATGGCCGCGCCGCTTGATGCCTGCCCGATGCAATACGTGGCCACATCGCAGCCCAGGAATTTCATGGTGTCGTAAATGGCGAGGGTCTGGTCCACGAGGCCGCCAGGGGAGTTGATGTAGAGATTGATATCCGAGGCCTTCTTGATGGACTGCAGATACAAGAGCCGCATGATCACGATGCTGGCCGTTCGCTCCGTGATGGGGCCGGCCAGGAAGATGATGCGGTTGTCCAGCAGCAGGTCCTCGATGGACATTTCGCGGTAGCGCTGCGGGGCCTGATACTGGTCCAGCGTTCCCGGCAACCGAGGGTCATACGTGCTCATTCGAGCTCACTCCTTTGATGACGACGTAAACATCCGGAGACCGGAGCGGAACCGGACGCGCCATTATGGGACGTCGGCGCCGCGCCTCGTATCCCTGGATGCACTTCGATGGTTCGGCCCCCTGACTTCAGCAAATTCGGACGGCCTGGGCATCTTCTTGAGCCCGGCGGCCCGCTCCGGCCACGAGCCGTCTATTCGGACTTCTTCTGCTTGCTCTTTTGGCCCGCGCCTTTCTTGGTCGAAGGCGCCTTTTTGGCCGAGGGCGTCTTCTTGGTCGCGGGCTCTTTCTTGGGCTTCTTCTGCCCCGCAGCGGACTTGGGCGCGCCCTTCTTGGGGACTTCCTTCTCGGTGATCTCGGCGTCGGCGATCAGGGCATCGATGATCTTCTCGTCACGAATGTGCAGGTAGAGACTGCTGAGCCCCTCTCCTCTGGACAGATCATCGCGTACGCGGTCGAACCGGCGGTTGTATCGGGCGGCGATCTGAGCAATTTGCGTATTAACCTCCTCCTCGGAGACGTGGACGTGGCGCTGCTCGGCCACACTCTCCATGATGAAACTTAGCCTAAGCTGCTTGGCGGCCTCATCCCTGGCACTGGTACGCAACTCGTCGATGTGCTTGCTGATCTCCGC
>CP070685.1:69790-88026 GCA_020352895.1 Phycisphaerales bacterium | reverse complement strand
CCCTTCGCCGGTGTTGTGAGGAAAGTCCCCTGCGAAGAAGTGACTATATCCTGTCTCGATCTCAATGCGCGGGTCCAGTTGCCAGCGGATGCGAAGATCGATTTGCTGTCCCACGAAGTCGCCGCTGTGGCCGGTGGGATCGCGGCGCCCGGGGCGGGTCCAGGCGTCGTTGTCGCTGGCCAGCCAGAAGGCGCCGTATCCTGTATCGATGCGCAGTGTATCCAGGGGTCGGAGGGACAAGCGGAGCTCAGGATTGATGACATTCTGCCAGTTCCAATAGTCTTGCATGGAGTAGGGGTGGCCCGGCTGGAAGAGGCGGTCGTATCGCTCGCTTCGATTGTCATCGGGATCACGATCGCCGCTGGCGTACATGGTGGAGAAGCTCAGGCGCGGCTTCCAAGCGTGCCGGAAAATATAGCCCACTTCGCCGTACATGGCGAAGGCGCAATGGTCTCGAGGCCCGTCGTCGCCGAACTGGAAGGCAACGTCGGCGTCGTAGTCGAAGCGAGTGCGTCCAATCGGGCCGTAGGCATGCAGGCCTATCGTGTGGATCTCTCTATCGTCGCGATTGGGGTCCTTTATGTCCTCGTCAAGGATGAAGTAATAAGGCTCGAGAGTCACGTATTGGGACCAGCCGCGCCATGCGCCGACCAGACCGTAGAACCAGCGTTCCTCATCGGAGCGGTCGAGACGCGACTGGCGTCGCTCGACCGGCATCACTGCGAAGAAGTCGAATTGCCACTTGGCGCTGGGCTGGCCGAGGCGGAGCCGGAAGCCGTCGAAGGCATTGACGCCGACGCGCCAGCGGTTGCGGCCGACCTGGCGGCGGTCCACATATTCGAGGCACATGCGACCGAAGCGAAAGCTGACGGGGATTCCCTCGCCGAGGGCGTCCTCGAAGTAGAGCTCGCCAAAGGCCTGGAGGAAGTCGGCTTCGTTCTTCTCGCGGTTACTGGGTGGATAGTTGCTGTTGAAGACGCGGGAGTCCATGAACTCGATGCCGAATCGAAACGGGTCGATGATTTCGCGGACGCCCAGGTAGACACGGCTTCGCATCAGGAATGGGTCTTCGTGCTCGAGTTGCGGCCTGCCATAGTCGCAATCCCGGAATTCGTAGCGGGTCATGTTTTCCAGGCCGAACTCGAGCCAACTCAGTTCCTCAAGCCCCTTGATGCCAGACTTATCCAATGTATTGACGTAGCCGGGGGGTTCGGTTTCGAGGCGCACGCCCCAGGCCTTGGATCGGTAAGGTTTCCAGGGTTCGGGTTCAGCCGGTTGCGGGCCTTGTTCGCTTGAGGGCGGTTGGGTGGCGGGCTGCTGTCCCTGAGCCGGCTGGGTCTGGGGGCGGTCTGCCTGAGGCGGCTGGGCACGGACCGCGGAAAGGGCGACGGTTGGGAGCGCGGCGAGGACCAAGGAAAGGGGGCGTTTCACAATTCGGGCTTTCATGGGAAGGCTGTCTCCTTCGAGCGGCCTCGTTCACGCTTAACCAGACCGGCCCTCAGTGCCGGGCCGAAGATCATCCATTACGGTAGGTGAGTCGCCGTCCTGGAACTCCAAGCGGTGGCTCCGCTCGGGTTCGTCACCGACGAACACCCTGACGTCGCGGGCGCTGACGAATACGGACTCACCTACGGAGAGGTTGAGTTCCTGGTACCGTTCGGGAGCCAGGTCCACTTCGACGAACGCCCCGGCTTCGGTGGTCAGTTCGACCTTGACGCGTGGGCCGGCGGCGTGGATGTGACGGACCGTGGCCAGAAAGCACGGCCGGCCGTTGGAGCGTGTGTCCAGGTCGAGGTTGTAGGGACGGACCAAGGCCCGAGCGGGCCGGGCGAGGGGGTGATCGGATGAGCAGTCGACCTGCAGCGGGCCAAGAAACGCCCGGCCCCCCTCAACCCGGCCATGAAAAACGTTCACGCTGCCCAGGAAGTTCATGACGAACTCGCTGGCCGGATTATGGAACACATCCGGCGGAGTTCCGATTTGCATGATGCCCCCCTGGTTCATGACTACCACGCGGTCGGCAACCTCCAAAGCCTCTTCCTGATCGTGTGTGACAAACACGCTGGTGACGTGAAGTTCGTCATGAAGCCGACGAAGCCAGCGCCGTAGTTCCTGGCGGACCTTGGCGTCCAGCGCGCCGAAGGGTTCGTCCAGGAGCAGCACGCGGGGCTGAAGGGCGAGAGCCCTGGCCAAGGCGACGCGCTGGCGCTGTCCGCCGGAGAGCTGTGCGGGGTAGCTGCCCGCAAACTCTTCGAGCTGGACTAGGCGGAGCAACTCGTAGACCCGCTGGCGGATCTGGGCGCGCCCGGGCCGTTGGCGACGTGGGCGGACGCGCAGGCCGAAGGCCACGTTGCCAAAGACGGTCATATGCCGAAAGAGGGCATAGTGCTGGAATACAAAGCCGACGCGCCGTTCGCGGGCGTGTCGCCCGCTGGCATTCTCGCCGTCGAACAGCACCTCCCCCTGGTCTGCCGTTTCCAGCCCGGCGATGATGCGGAGCAAGGTGGTCTTGCCGCATCCGGAGGGCCCGAGCAAAGCGACCAGTTCGCCATCATCGACCTGAAGAGTGACCCCGTCGAGCGCCCGATGGCACCCGAACGTCTTGGTCACGTCTACGACCTCAATCTTCATCTCCAAGCCCCCCGTTAGGCGCTGGATGCTGCTGGCGGACGATGCCGGCGCTGTCGCGCAGACTCCCCTGCATGCGCCACTCGACGATGCTCTTGCCAATGATGGTGATCAGGGCGATGGCGACCAGGAGGGATGCCACGCTGAAGGCGGCGGCAAACTGGTATTCGTTGTAGAGGATCTCCACGTGGAGAGGCATGGTGTTGGTTTCGCCCCGTATGTGGCCGGACACGACGGAGACGGCGCCGAACTCGCCCAGGGTTCGGGCCCCGCACAGGATCGTGCCGTAGGCCAGGCCCCACTTGATATTGGGCAGCGTCACGCGCAAGAAAACCTGCCAGCCTCCGGCTCCCAGGCTCACGGCGGCTTCTTCCTCTTCCTGTCCCTGCGCCTGCATGAGCGGGATGAGTTCGCGGGCGACGAACGGCAGGGTGACGAAAGTCGTGGCCAGGACGATGCCGGGCACGGCGAAGATTATTCGGATGCCGTGCTCGGAGAGCCACGGTCCCAGCAGCCCCTGGGCACCGAACAGCAGGACGAAGACCATGCCGGAGATCACCGGCGAAACGCTGAAGGGCAGGTCGATCAGGGTCACAAGAAGGCTCTTGCCGGCGAAGCGAAACTTGCTGATGGCCCAGGCCGCTGCGAGGCCGAACGTGGTGTTCAAAGGCACCACGATGGCGAGCGTGAGCGCGGTCAGGCGGATGGCAGCCAAGGCGTCCGGGTGTTTCCAGGCGGCGATGGCGGTTTGCCAGCCCTGCGCCAAGGCGTTGATGAATACGACCACCAGAGGCAGAACAAGCGTTACTGCCAGAAACCCGACAGCCACAGCGGTGAGGGTCCAGCGGACGGGTGCGGAGGGTACCTGCCCGGCGACGGAGGTGACATTCGCATCGATCATCGGGGCGGGCATCACACCGGTGCCGGATTCCATGTGGCGTTGTCTCCGGGCGGTTCGTCCGGTTCTACACCGGCGCCCCGCGTCGTATCCAGGCCTGAAGCAGGTTGATAAGCAACAGCATGACAAAAGACAGCAATAACAAGACCAGTGCCACCGAAGTGGCCCCAGCGTAGTTGAATTCCTCCAGCCGCGTCATGATCAGCAAGGGTACAATCTCGGTCCGGCCAGGCATGTTTCCCGAGATGAACACTATCGAGCCGTACTCACCGACCGCCCGGGCAAAGGCCATGGCGAAGCCGGTCAGTACGGCGGGTATAATGGCCGGAAGGATCACGCGGGTGAAGGTTTGCAGGCGCGTGGCTCCAAGGGTGGCCGCCGCCTCCTCTACCTCGCGGTCAATGTCTTGCAGTACGGGCTGCGTGATGCGGATCACGAAGGGCAGACTCACGAAGACCATGGCCAGGACTACGCCCAGGGGGCTGTAGGCCGTCTGGATCCCCACGGAAGCGAAGAGGCGCCCGATGACACCGGTGGGAGCATAGATGGCAGTCAAGGCGATTCCTGCCACCGCGGTCGGGAGGGCAAAGGGGAGGTCTACCAGCGTGTCGAGCAGCCGTCTTCCAGGAAAGCGGTAACGAACCAGGACCCAGGCCACCAGTAACCCGAAGACGGCGTTGGTGCCCGCAGCGATCAACGCGCCGAGCAGGCTGAGGCGGTACGCCGCGAGCGTCCGCGGGGCGGTAAACGTGCTCCATAGCTCTTCCCAGCCCAGCCGTCCCATCCACAGGACCAGCGTCGAGAGCGGGATGAGTACCAGCAGACTCAAATACAGTAGGGTGAAACCCAGCGTGAGTCGGAATCCGGGCAGCACGCGACGATTTCGGCGTCGACAGAATCCCATCTTCGTTTCCGAAGCGATGCTTCGGTCCCCCTTCACCGACGATGTCCGCCTACTGCCCGTAGGTCTGATCGAACACGCCCCCTTCGGCAACATCGGTGGCGTGGGTTATCTGCCAGCCACCAAACATCGCTTCGCCGACGGTGAGAAGCCTCACGGTGGGATAGGGTTCCGTGAATCTCCCGCATGTGGAATCCATGCGGGCCGGTGACACTGCGGAACCGGGCGAGATGCCCGGGGTACTTTCGGGTTAGGGCCAGGTCGAAGTGCTCAAAGCCGAAGCGCATCCTGTTGCCCGTGATGATGATGGTCCCAACCCGCTTCACGCTCTCCATGTGCCGTGAATCCTTCCTGATCCGGGCTGAACGACTCCAGTCCGGGCTTGCCCTCGCTCTCCTGCCCCGTTCCGGGGCTCAAATGCATCCGGGCGGGCGCGGCAGACCGGCCAGGCGGTACGCCCCTCTGATCACCCCGCAAGGAAAGAGGCGGCAGATTTCGTTGGAGCTCAGGCTCGCGTTCCTGCCGATCTTCACCACCGGAGGGCCGCTGCCGTAGGTTTCGTAGTACTCCTTCACAAACTCAATGATCTTCCAATGCTTCTCGGTGAGCGGGCCAATGCCGTACCTCTCAGCGAGCTCTCGCGCCTTCTCCCGGCTCCAGTCCGACAGCTCTTTAAGGAAACCGTCCTCAGTCAGACTCAAGTCGGTCTCGGGCATCTGTGCCTCGGTCATCGCTGCTCCTTTCAGGCCGTACCCTGCAAGTCCCTGCCTTCCGGCGCGAAGAGGTCTCCCAGGAGGCCATCGATCACCGCCGCCATGCGGCGGCCTCCAATCGGCTTTTCCACGACGCTGACGACCAGGTCATTCTTGGCCCAACGGCGCTTCCGACGCGTCCCGGTGTGCGGAACCACCACAATGATTCTCATGCCAGCAACCCAAGGACGATGTTGGTACCCGCAGCGATCAAAGCGCCGAGCGGACTGAAGCGGTACACCGCTAGTGTCTGTGGGGCGGTACACATGCTCCAAAGCTCCTCGCATCCCACTCGTTCCATACACAGGGTCAGCGTAGGAAGCGGGGTGGGCACCAGAAGACTCAGGCAAAGCGGGGTGAAACCGGGGTGTGAGTCGAAATCCGGCGAGCACGCTGTGGTTTCGGCGTCGACAGAATCCCATCTTCATCTCCGAAGCGCTGCTTCGGTTCCCGTTCGCCGACGATGTCCGTCTACTGCCCGTAGATCTGATCGAACACGCCCCCTTCGGCGAAATGGATGGCGTGGGCTTTCTGCCAGCCGCCAAACATCGCGTCGTCGATGGTGAAGAGCCTCACGGCGGGATAGCGTTCGGCGAATTTCCGGAGCACGGAGTCCATCCGCGGCCGATAGTAATACTTGGCGATGAGTTCCTGCCCCGTTTCCGTGTAGAGATACTCAAGGTAGGCGGTGGCCACGGCACGCGTGCCGTGCTTATCGACAAACTTATCGACGATGGTCACCGGCGGCTCGGCCAGGATGCTGACCGACGGCACGACGATCTCGAATTCGCCGGGACGAAGTCGGTTGGTGACCAGCATGGCCTCGTTTTCCCAGGCCAGGAATACATCCCCGATACGGCGCTGGACGAATGTGTTGGTGGATCCGCGAGCACCCGTATCCAAGACAGGCACGTTCGCGTACAGCTTCTTCATGAACTCGCGTACCTGAGCCTCATCGCCGTTCAACTTCTGGTATGCATAGCCCCAGGCGGCCAAGTGGTTCCAGCGTGCCCCGCCAGACGTCTTGGGGTTGGGCGTAATCACGGCGACCTCGGGCCGCACCAGATCATCCCAGTCCACGATATGTTTGGGATTGCCTTTGCGAACCAGGAAGACGATCGTGGATGTGTAGGGCGAGCTGTTGTGCGGCAGGCGTTGCTGCCAATCGGCAGGGATCAGTCCGCCCCGTCGGTGCAGCGCGTCGATGTCGAAGGCCAGAGCCAGAGTTACCACGTCGGCTTCCAGCCCGTCAATCACCGAGCGAGCCTGTTTGCCGGACCCGCCGTGCGATTGACGGATAATGAGCTTCTGACGGGTCTCGTCCCTCCAGTGATCAATGAACGCCTGGTTCAGTTCCTCGTACAACTCGCGCGTCGGGTCATAAGACACGTTCAACAGGGTGATTTCCTGCGCTGTCACTACCGCAGGTACAAGCGGCCACATCACGCTGATCAGGACCGACGCAACAGCCAGACGGGCTGTCATGGGTATTCCTCCTGTGACGCTTGCCGTTTCCTTCTCATCAAGCCGACGAAGCGAGAATCCTGATGCTGGTCGTGTTGCCTGCCGGTTGCACAAGGCCGGTCGTTGTGCCTCGGTGACGGTGGCTCCGCCAAAGCTTGTGCGGGGCCATCAAAGCCAGGCGGAACGTCCTCAGTTGCTCGTCATCCCGTGACCCGGAAGGCTGCCTCCCGGTCAGCAGGCCGTCGCGTGACCGGGAGGCGCCCTACCAGTGGCAGATCTCATCTGGCAACGAGCAGGTTTCGTGCCAGGCGGCTCCGGGTTGCCCGGCATCGGCCCACGCAGCCCCGCAAGGCTCCTGGACAAGGATTCTCGGCCCTTTCCGGGCCTGATCCGGTCTTGGTTCGGCAGCGCAGGTGAGGCTGTGGTTGACGTGCCCGTGATATATGGTAGAATTGGCATGTTATTTCACGGCACGATTGGTGTATTTGATGGATGACGAGCACTATGCAGAAGTTCATGCCCCTTCTGTTCGAGGTGTGGAAAGAGGCTTGCCGCCACATTGAGATTCGGGAGTCCGTTGAGCGCATGGCGCCGGTGCTGATCCGACGGTTGCCGGCCGACTTGGTGCTGGTCCGGAGATTGAACCTTGAGCGGGCCAGCGTCGACACGGTGGCGACGGGATTGTGCACACACGCCCGGCTCGCCCAACCGATGCGGAGCAGTTGTGGGCCCCACGAGATGGAGAGCCTGCTGGCGTGGATGCGCGAGGGGAGTGTGATCCGCAGCGATATTACCGAGTTGCGTGCTCGCCTGCCGGCGCTCTTACCGGAAGGTGTCGAGGGTAGCGCGCTCGTGGGCCCATTGGGTGGGCAAGGCGAGCCCGCGGGTGTGCTGATCCTTGTGGCGTTCCCGCCGCGCAGTTTCGATGTGAAGCACGAGTCGATGGTGCTCGCCCTGCTCGAGCCCTTCGGCGTAGCCTTGGCGAACGACCGTCAGGTTCGCGAATTGAAGAAGCTCCGCGAGGCGGTGGAGGCGGACAACCGCTCGCTTCTTTCGCGTCTGGGCAGGCACGACATTGTTGACACCATTGTGGGAGCGGAGACCGGGCTGCGTCAGGTGATGGAACGCGTCGAGCTGGTGGCGCTATCGGACGCGCCGGTGTTGATACTTGGGGAGACCGGATCAGGCAAGGAGGTGGTGGCCCGAGCCATTCACACTCAGTCACGGCGTGCCTCCGGACCGGTGCTGCGCGTAAATTGCGGCGCTATTCCTCCCGAGTTGGTGGATTCCGAGCTTTTCGGTCATGAGCGTGGCAGTTTTACCGGTGCTGTAAGCACCCGCAAGGGGTGGTTCGAACGCGCGGACGGTGGGACGCTTTTTCTCGACGAGATCGGTGAGTTGCCGCAGGCCGCCCAGGTGCGGCTGCTGCGAATATTACAGGATGGCACGTTCGAGCGTGTCGGAGGACAGCGGCAGTTGCGCGTGGACGTGCGAATCGTGGCGGCGACCAATTGCGATCTGCAAGGCGAAGTGGCTCGGGGAGCGTTTCGCGAGGATCTGTGGTACCGCATCGCGGTGTTTCCGATTCGAATCCCGTCCTTGCGGGAGCGTATCGAGGACATACCTGCCCTGGCCGCTCACTTTGCCCTGCGAGCTGCCAAGCGTCTCGGGATGGTTCCGCTGATACCCTCGCCCGAAGACAACGACCTGCTTGTATCTTATTCGTGGCCCGGCAACGCCCGCGAACTGTCCGCCGTGATGGAGCGAGCGGCGATACTGGGCAACGGGCGGCGGCTCGAGGTAGCCAAGGCTCTTGGCATTGACACTCAGATTCGGCGCTCCGTAACTCCCCCGGCAGAGGAGCCGCTCAGGCCGCCGCGCAAGGTGAAGGGCCTCGTCACCCTCGACATGGCCGTGGTGGGACATATCGAGGCGGCGTTGCAGCAGACGCATGGACGGATCGAAGGGCAGGACGGGGCCGCACAGTTGCTGGGAATCAACCCTCATACTCTCCGGGCCCGGATGCGCAAGCTGGGCGTGGACTGGAAGCGATTCCGGGCCGGACGGCGATCCGCTCACCCACAAGGCGAGTAGCCCAGGGCGGCAGAACGCGGTCGCGTGATTATCGGCCGGACGGTTCGTTTTCATGCGCCCGGCACAGAAGTTGCATCGCAGATTCTCATATGTCACAAGCGAATCCCTGGCTGACCGGATCTCGAGGTGCACTACCTCGGTTCGAAGACATGGAGTTCATTGACGAATGACCAAGATCAAGGCGACGAATATTACATGGCATGAGGGACACGTTTCACGCTCTGCGCGTGAGACGCTCCTCGACCAGACGGGCGTGACCATCTGGTTCACGGGTTTGAGTGCGTGTGGCAAGAGCACCACGGCTTTCACTGTGGAGCACGTCCTGGTGGAGCAAGGGCGCCTGGCTTATGTGTTGGACGGCGATAATGTGAGGCATGGGCTGAACAAGAATCTGGGCTTTTCGGCCGAGGACCGCGACGAGAACATCCGGCGCATCGGCGAGGTGGCCAAGCTGTTCGCGGACGCGGGCCTGATCACCATGACCAGCTTCATCAGTCCCTACCGGAAGGACCGGGACCGGGCCAGGAGGCTGCACGCGGACGCGGGGCTGCCCTTCGTCGAGGTGTTCATGGACACACCCATCGAGGTGTGCGAGGAGCGCGACCCGAAGGGACTCTACAAGAAAGCCCGGGCGGGTGAGGTCAAGCAGTTCACCGGGGTTGACGATCCCTATGAGGCGCCGCTCCATCCCGAGTTGGTCATCGATGCCAGCAAGGTCTCGCCGCAGGAGGCTGCCCTCACGGTGATCAAGTACCTGGAGGACCATGGTCACCTGCCGAAGCTGCAGGTGTGAATGGTGCGGGATTTCTACGGGGCGTAGTCGCAGAACGACCGTCGTGCGCCGTGCGGTCGCTGACGGGGGAGTTCGGGCCGGTCCGGGCCAGTCAGACGCCATTATCAGATCATTGCTGGATGGACCGAGCGTCAGCCGATGATGCGGGGGCAGGCGGCTTGCGGTGCTGCTGGCCGAGTGAGAGAATCGGCCTACATGGGCCAAGCCGATACAAACCCTGTGAGGGGGAGTGCTCCGTCCGCGCTGGCTGATCAAGTCGGGCAACTTCGCTCTGCTGAGGACCTAGACGCAGCGCTGGAGGCTGCGCGAGGCCTGGTGGCTGCGTCCCGCGAGCACTGTGCGGGCCCCGTTGACATTGCTTCGCTGGCGGCAGTTGCCGATGCCCTTCTGGTGGCACTCGCAACGCACGAGCCGGGTGATGAACGACGGTCTTTGGCGGCCGTGGCTCACGATTTCATTGACTTGGCGCGTTGCAGGTGCATACGTCGGCCCGCGTTCCCGGCCGAGGGGGATCGGCCGGGCGGTCTTCTGCTGGATCGAATCATACAGCTCATCGAGCGAACGGACTTCACGGTAGGGAGGATGTTTCGACAACGAGCCGCCCAGTACGGGCACAAGACGCTGTTCGTCGTGCCCCAGGACGAGCTGGCCACCGAGCTGTCCTGGGAACAGGTTGAGGACACGACCCGGCGGATCGCGGGCGGCGTGCTGGCCCTGTTGGGAGAAGACCCCCGGGTGGCGATCTTCACGCCGAACCGCCTTGAGGGCGCGTTGTTCGATCTGGCGTGCCTGAACAACGGCATATTCGACACGCTGATTCCCTCGAACGTGGTGGAGTCGCACCTCGAGCACATCCTGGTGGAATCGGGTGCGCGCATGCTCGTGGTGTCCGGTTCGGAGCAGATCCGAGGTGCCCTTGGCATGCTGGAGGCACTCCCGGCGCTGGAATGGGTCGTCACGCTTGATCCGCTGCCAACGACGCCCGCCGCAAAGGTTCTCGGGCTGGATGAGGTGATCGATCGCGCGAAAGGAATCCCGCCTGATGCGCTGGAGCGGCGAGTCGAACACGTCCGGTCCACTGACCTCGCCACGACGATGTACACCTCAGGGACCACCGGCGTGCCGAAGGGCATCAAGTTCTCTCACCTGAACCTGGTCAGCAAGCGGTTCGCCCGCGTTTTCGCTCTTCCGGACATCGACGAGGATGAGGTCCTGGTCTGCTTCCTGCCGCTGTATCACACGTTCGGGCGGTACCTGGAGATGCTCGGCGTGATTCACTTGGGGGGAACCTACGTATTCGCTGGCGATCCCTCCACGGAGACTTTGATCAGGCAGATGCAGCGTTTTCGACCGACGGGGCTGATCAGCGTGCCGAAGAAGTGGCTTGACCTGTATCATCGCGTCATGCCGAGCGACCAGCCCCCCGAGAGCCAGGAGGCGGTTGGAAGGGCCCTGCGGGAGCTAACCGGCGATCGGCTTCGATGGGGGCTCAGCGCAGCAGGTCACTTGGACTCTGTAATCTTCAGGTTCTTTCAGCGCCACGGCATCGATTTGATGAGCGGCTACGGGATGACGGAGGCCACGGGTGGCATCACTATGTCCCCCCCCGGTGAGTACGTCGACGATACGATCGGCCGGGCATTGCCGGGTATCGAGCTGCGAGTCTCCGGGGATGGTGAATTGCTCCTGCGTGGGCCGTATGTAATCAGCGGCTATACAGACCCTCAGGACAATGCTGCAGCCTTTCGCGAAGGCTGGCTGTGCACCGGGGACATCGTCGCCTGTGACTCGCGCGGATACTTCAGGCATGTCGACCGCAAGAAGGACATTTATAAGAATGCCCGGGGCCGGACGGTTGCCCCCCAGCGGATCGAGGGACTGTTCGCCGATTTCCCCGAGGTATCGCGTGTTTTCGCGGTGGGCGATGGGCGGGATTACATGACTTTGCTGGTTCGCCCCAACCTGGCGTTTGGTGACGTGGCCCTCGATGTCATGTCGGAAGCGGACCTTCGCGAGTACTTTCGCGGGCTGGTGGTGGCCTGCAATCGGTTTCTGGCACCGTTTGAGCGGGTTGTCAATTTCGCCCTCATCGATCGCGACTTCTCGGTGGAGCAGAGCGAGCTGACCCCCAAGGGATCGTTTCGCCGCTCGGCTGTGGTGGAGAACTTCCGGGATGTCATCGAGCCGATGTACGTCTCTGCCACCATCGAGCGCCTCGTTGGCGGTCTCCGGGTGAAAGTGCCGGTTGTACTGCTTCAGCATCTCGGCGCGACCGAGGCCGGCACGGTGGCGGACAACGATGAGCTGGTCTTTCGCGCGGTCGGCAAGAGGCTGCGGATTCGTCGCGACTCCGCCGACGCGGCTCGCGTCTGGATAGGCAACTGTTGCTACGACGCCGTGGGCGAGACGATCGATCTGGACGACTGGCTTCGCATTCCGGAGCTGTGGGTAGGCAATGCCGAGCTGACCCAGATCACCGGCGAGAGCATCCTGCTCTGGTCACTTTCCAGGAACGATCGGATCACGCGCAGCAGCAGGGTGCGAGTGGCCTCCTCGGAAGTGCCCACCGACGAATGGAGGGCCCGGCTGGACGCGCCGCGCGATGAGGCCCCGAGCCTGCTGATGGTGCACGCCGCCGCAGTGATGCTGTTCTCCGGTGTGACTCAACACGCCTACCGATCCATCGATTACCTGGTTCGCACGATGCGCGTGGGGCGGGTCCGATACCAGGAACTGTCGGAGTCGCTCTTACAGAACGCGGCGTTTCACGACGACTTGACCGTGCGCAGTCGCGCGTTCGCCGCTCTGCTGGTCCATCAGCCGGACCATTCCTTCGGCCGTACCGCATCGCTGTTCTGCGAATCGCTGCTGGACTTTCTCGATGAGGAGGCCTGCGAGCGGATTGCCCGAATCGGCGTACGCCCTGAACAATGGCGGGCATTAAGCGAGGCATTCGCATCTTTGCGGCGCAAAGCTGCCGAGGAAGACTCGGAACCGGTCGAGCGATTCGCCCTGCGTCTGCTTCGCGCGCTTGGGCGGGTAAGTGAACTTCAGGCGTCCTTCTATCTGCCTGTTCGCCGGGAGCTTATGGCGTGGATGCTCGCGCCGGTTTCCGAAGCTGTCCGCGAGGCCGCGTCTGACATCAGCGACGAGCTGACGGCGGGTTTTCGTTGGCGTCTGGGGAAGAAGCGGAGCCGCACTGCCGATCCAAAGACGAGGCGAAGCTACTCGTGGAAGGATACGCTTCAAGCGGAAGACGGTATCGATGAGGGAGAGTTCGAGCGGATCGCTGGCGCGTTCCAGCACACGGAGCTCGTTCGTGAAGCCGTCTACTTGCTTAGTCAGCAAGGGCGCATCGATCTGCCCGATTTGCCGCCGAAAAGCGTCTGGCTGAGTTTCGTTGAGGCGCGATTCGGTCGCAGCGTTTACCATGTGGCGATCCAGCTGCGCAACTACGAGCGCGTCGACTTCACGTTGTACGTCCGAGGCGCGGTGGCCGCGGAGAAGTTCAGGACGGACCTGTGCCTGATGTGTTCCGCAGCCGGCCACTGGGGCGAATCGCCCCTGGCGCTGCAACTGGGCGGTTACTGGCCCGAGTACGGAGTCGCCACGCTCGGATATGTCTCCGGCGAACCCGTTGAAGCCCTGATCCGGCACATGCATGATCATCCTGATCGGGATGTGCGCCAACGTCTGAGAGACGCCTGGCGGCACCTCTGCTGGTCGGCGCTGACTGCCGCGTTTGAGTTCCACCGGCGCACCGAGTGTCGCTGGATGTTGGCTGGGAATGTGGCCCGGGACATCCGCGTGTCGCTGAACGATTTCGAGGAGAACACGCGGGTCCTGTCCGCGGCTGCCTGGCAGCCCTTCGGCGGTTGCCTGGACATGATCGTCAGGCTGAAGCGGGCTTTCCTTGATCGCGTTCGTTTCTACTACCCCTCCCTGGCTTCGAACACAGACGAAGAGCTCCTGTTTGCGGCCGTGATGGAAGCGTACGGGCCACAGGAGGGCACAGCCTTCTTGCGCGAGGCGCTTGCCGAGGCGGAGCGTGCCGAGAAACCGGATGAAGAGACAATGGCGGTCCGTCAGCGCATCGCCCGCTATGTCGACCAGGTTTCCGAGAGCGGTTACATGCCGAAGACGTTGTACTTCGCCATCGCACGCTATCGTGCCTGGTCCGAACAGGTGCCCGATGCAAGCCTGCACGCGCAGGCGGCGCAGTTGCGAGAGTTGCAGCACGGCTATCGTCTAGACGCCCTGGCACGCAGGTTCCCCGAGGTGCGTTTATGGCTGTACGCGGAGACCGTCCTGCGGGACAGCCCGCCGGAAGCCAAGCGCACGCTTGAGCAGGCGATGCGGAGTCTTCGCACGGGCGCGGACATCAAACAGGTTCTGGGTCGGTTATACAACGAGCTGAAGGAGAAGCTGCCGTCGCATGACCAGCAGTTCTTCCTGACCCGGGCCGCCTATCCGCACCTGGAACTGGACGAGAAGGCCGAGCTCGTGACCACCGCGGAGGTCGGGCCGGACCGGGCTGAGCTGGTGACCGCGCATACGGACCGCACCGGAGGTGAATTCCGCATCCGCCCCGTGGCCAGCTCCGCCGAGGTAGACACCCTCTATCGCATTTTTTATGCGGGCGGTATCGCCGGCGGGTTAAGTGGGCAGGAGAGGCTCCTGGTGGCAGTGGATTCCGCCGGGTATGTGCTCGGCGGCATCGGTTACATTCACCGGACGCCGTATCACGCGCTGCTCGACAAGATCGCCGTTCTGCCTCGTTGTCGCAACCGCGGCATCGGGCGCCTGCTGCTCCATGAGTTTCTGCGCCGCCAGGGTGCCGAGGGCGTGGCGGTGGTATCGGCCGAGTTTGTCTTGGTGGACTGGTTGGCTCAATTCGGGTTTCGGCCGGACCCGCGCTATCCTGGCGTCGTATTGCACTTGACGCAGGCCGATTGGTCAGCAGGATTCGCCGCGCAAGGGTAAGCGACCACGGTCGTCCTGCCGTGGTTTCAAGCACTGGTCTTCAACGATCCTCTGGATGGGGTGCCTTGGCCAGAGCTTCCTGAACGGCCTGGAGTACCGTCTCGGCCGTAAGCGGCTTGTCGAGGAATCTTTCCGGCGGTACGTAGTCGCTACCCAATTCCTTGGCGTAGTCCATACCGAGAGTCGCCCGGTATGCCGTGATCATAATGATCGGAATTCGACGGAGCGTCTCGTGCTGCCGTAACTCTCGGGCTACGTGAAGCCCTTCGGACGGCGAGGCGAGCATGATGTCCAGCAGGATAAGATCGGGCGGGTTCTTGCGGATGGCGTCCAGCCCCTCCGGTCCGGTGGCACAGCACGTCAAGCGATAACCCCGGGGCTCCAGGATCATGCTCAAAGCCTCGCGGAAGTCAGGATCATCGTCGATGATCACGATTTGCTCGCCGGCCATGCTCGTCACCGCACCACATGGTACCCGAAGCCGGGTATGTGTGAACACCAGCAGGCCGATGGAGCCCACCTGCCTGCGGGTGCCCGGGGGCAGCCCGTTAGACGCAGGGTTGTCCGGCCGGGAACCTCGGACCATGTTGGGGTCCCGGGCAGTGCCCCCGGGCATCCTGAGGGAGATGCCCCGGTTTGCTGGATGGCTGGGCGCGGGACGGTTGCCCAGCGTGGGTCATGCGTCTACGGCGTCAGATCCGCCGCGGCGCTCCGGCTCCGGCTTGGACGCCCCGTCCCCAAGTCCATCCTCTCGAACCCGCGGGGGGCGGGGCCTTCCGCCGGATGAGGGCCCTTTTGTGGGTTTCGTCGGGGGACGAATCCACTGATCCGGGTCCGCCTGAGTGTTGTCATCTTTGCCCCATTCCCCCTCCAACCGGTCACTGCCGCCGCGTCCAGGAGGAGGCCGGCGGTACCGGCCATCTTTGGCGGGATCGGGGCCGCGGGCTTCGGCTGTCGATTGCGGGACGGTGGTCGCAGGCCCGGCGGTCAGCGCGCCGCCGTCCGGGCCCGTCCCATTCAGGCCGCGCCCGATCAGTATGCCGGCGGCCAGCGTCACGACTACGCCCAGAGCGAGCCCCGCACAGCGGGATCTTGCACTCATTTCTGTTCTCCTCGTGCTTGGTGGACGGCTAGTTGTCTCGAATGCGTGGTTCCATCGCAACGGAACTCTGCCGTTCCATCCCGATTGGACCGCGTTGGGGCGACTTTGTTCCTCGGCAAGCCTCAGTAACGAAACACGACTGGAAAAATCCTCGATCGCGCGCCTCTGAGGCCAAAGCAGTCCGTGGGCGTGCGTGGGAACGCACGTGAGACCGCGGTCTGAGCACTGCAAAGTCCGCTAAACTGCGGGTTGGTGAGGGCGTGAGGAGGAAAACGGTTGGGAGCCGGTCTGGGATCGTGTAGAATGAAGATCAGAAGGATCGGCGATGCCCTTGGGCGGCCTGACCGAGGAAGGGAAGGATAGAAGTGTCCCTGGGGGTCGGGGCTCTGCGGGTAATCCCTTCGGCGAGTACCGGTTCCGTGGCCTTCGGGCAGGATGACGCTTCGGCCCAGTTCTGCTGCCGTAGCTGCGGCCGAAACACCAGTGGCCTCTGCGTCTGGACGTGCGGGCGTTCCGTGCTGAGGACGGCAGGGAGGCTGTCGGGTTCTATCCATGGTGTTGCCGGTGCCGGAGCCCGGGAGCGTTGTGAAGTGGGTCACGGCGGCGCCTCTGCCGTTGTGATAGTCATATGTGCGTCGAGCGGGTCGTTCGGCCTTTCGACTGCCTGCTGGCAAGTCAAAGTAAGGAGACGGCGATGAAAAGAGGCTTCTACCTCCCTGTCTGCGGTGCCGGGTTGCTCGCAGCCGCCCTGGCGATTGCGGCTGCGCCGGCCACTGCCCTGGGGGCGAAACGGATGGTTCTGGCCGAGGAATTCTCGAATACGGGGTGACCGGCCTGCTCCTACGCGGGTACCGCGTTAAGCATGCTGATGAACGATTTCCCCGACAACCTGGCGTTGGTGCAGATCCACGTCGGTGATGGATACGCCACAACCTGGGGATGGAACCGCTTTGATTTCTATGTTCCTGGCACGCAGTACACGCCGACGGCGATATGGGACGGGATGATCGAGCACGTCGGCTCTTACTCGAACGTGACCCAGCAGTACAACTACTACAGGGACAACGGCCTGTTTGCGCGCATGGAGAGTGAGACAGACGTCACCATCGACATGGTTGGTGAGCAGGTCAGCGGGAGCACCTGGGACATCACGGCTACGGTGTGCATAGAGCCGGGCGGCACTTCGAAGACCGTGCGTCTGTACATGGTGCAGGTGCTGGACAATTATCCCTCGACCCCTTCGTACTCGCGCAACTGCTTCCGGCTGGCCGCCAGCACGGCGGACCTGGTGCTCAGCGCCGGCGAGTGCGCGGAGGTCACACGGACGTTTACTTTTGGCGCGGTCGACTGGAGCAACCAGGATGACATCAAGATCATCGCTTGGGCCCAGGATCCGATAGCCCCCGCCCCCACCGGCACGGCGGAGGTTCACCAGGCGGCGGTAATGGGTTGGCCGTTCCCTGCGCCGCCGGGGGAGTGCGGTGATTTGGACAGCGACGGTGACGTGGACCTGGGTGACTTCGCCACGTTTGCGGTGTGTTACTACGGGTCGGCCGTGACCATACCGCCGCCGGGCTGCTCACCGGACGAATTCGCAGATGCGGACTGCGACGGTGACGGCGACGTGGACTTGGGCGACTTCGCCACCTTTGCACTGAATTACACAGGAGCTCAGTAGCGGCCGCGATCGCAAAGTCGGCGTTGCGGCCGAAGCGTAGATGTTAGTGGCGGTGTCGGGCTCTGCCTGGACAAACGGTGGATCGGAATAAGGAGTAGACGATGAATGGATGTTCTTTCCGGCGGACCCGCGGGGCGGGGCGGGGCCTGGCCGTGGTTGCGTTGCTGGCCTTGACGGCCGTACCGCTGGCCGCGTTCGGCGCGGACAAGATGGTCTTGGGGGAACTGTTCACGAGCACGGGTTGACCGTACTGCCAAAACGCGGGTCTCGCGTTCAGGAACATGTTGGATGACAACCCTACTACGTATACGGCGGTGGAGTATCATGTCGGCGACGCGTACGCCACGACGTGGGGATGGAACCGCATGGGCTTCTACGTTCCCGGTACGAAGTACACGCCGACGGCGTGGTTCGACGGGATGTACGAGCGTGTCGGAACGCCTGTCCAGCCTTATTACGCGGACTACTTTGCCGACCGGCTGGCCACGCCCACGGACGTGACCATTGACATGGTTGCCGAGGAGGTCGGCACGCGCACATACGAAGTTACGGCTACCGTGTGCATCGAGGCGGGCGGCGTCGGGAAGACCGTGCGCTTGTACATGGTGCAGGTGCAGAACTTCTATCCCACCGTTCCGGATTACTCCCGAAATACGTTTCGGCAGGCCGCCGCCACGGAGGACGTTACGCTCGCTCCGGGCGAGTGTCAGGATGTCGTAAGGACCTTCACGTTCAACACGGACGACTGGGCCCTTCAGGAGAACATCAAGATCGTCGCGTGGGCGCAGCGTCCGGGCGTATCCAACGGTAACCCCTGGGAGATCTACAACGCCGCGGTGATGCACTGGCCGTTCCCGGAGCCGGCAGGGGTCTGCGGCGATATGGACGGCGATGGTGACGTGGACCTCGGCGACTTCGCCACGTTTGCGGTGTGTTACTACGG
>CP070685.1:51354-69690 GCA_020352895.1 Phycisphaerales bacterium | reverse complement strand
CGGTCGAGCAGCTCGGCGGCGAGCTTGCGGGCGTCACTTCGCTGACCGCTCCAGCGCAAGATGGAGCTTCCGATCATACGGGCCACGACGACGTTCTCGAGCACATTCAGCTCGGGCAGGAGGTGATAGAACTGGAAGATGAAGCCGAAGGTGCGGTTGCGCATGCGGTCTCGGGCGGCATGGCTCGATGTAAAGACGTCGTCGCCCTCGAAGAGAACGTGTCCGGCGGTGGGTACGTCGAGGGCGCCGAGAATGTGAAGCAGGGTGGACTTGCCGCTGCCGGAGGCGCCGCGGATGGCGACGAACTCGCCGGGGCGAACGGACAGCGACAGGCCGCGCAGCACGGGCAGCTCCACGCGACCGAGCTGATAGGTCTTGTGCAGGTTCTTCGCTCGCAGGATGGCCTTGTCACTCATATCGCAGGGCCTCCACGGGCCAGACGCGGCTGGCCCGCCAGGCGGGGACCAGCGAGCCGAGGATCGAGGAGATAATCGCGACGATGACGATGACGGCGGCCTCACCGGCCTTCACGGTGTTGGGGATGTAGTCGAAGCTGTAGGTTTCGCGGCTCCACACGCGGAGGTTGGGGTTGAGCGCCGCCAAGGCGTCCTGAATCTCGTTGATGTAATGAACGAAGACAGCACCAAAGAGCAAGCCGACCAGTGAGCCGACCACGCCGACCAGCAGGCCGTAGCTGATGAAGATGCTGGCCACGCCCGCGGACGTCGCCCCCATGCTTTTGATGATGCCGATGTCGCGGGTCTTCTGCTGGACGATCATGTAGAAAGTGCAACCCACAAGGAAGACAGCCACGACGCTGATGATGGCGAAGAGGATGGTGACCAGTACCTTCTCCTTCTCGACGGCGGCGATGTATTGCCGCTGGCGATCCTGCCAGGTCTCCACCGTGGCTGCGGACATGAGATCGATGTCCTCGTCGGTGACGCCGGGCGGGCGCCGGTCGGATATGCGTTGGGTCAGACCGAACCACGCCTCCTGCACGCGGACGGCGGCTTCCTCGAGGGCCAATCGGTTCCTGGCGTCGACGCCTTCGGCGAGCTTGATCTGGATCTGAGTGGCCCGTGGCGGAGTCATGCCGCCGCTGAGTTCCTCGTCGAGGCGCTGCGAGCCCATGCCCAGCCACTGCTGGGCGAGGTCGAAGTCGAAGTACACGTTGCGCGAGTCGATCTCGTAGACGCCGTATCGCGAGTCATCCACGTAGCGCATGGCCTTGCTGACGGCGCCGCTTGGGGCGATGGCGCCCTTGCGTGAGAAGGGCAGCATGGTGATGATCACGCGCTCGCCGCGGGGGTAGTAGCGGTCGTAGTCGCTGCCTTCAAGGGGTCTGCCGATCATGTCGCGGCCGATGATGATACCGGGCAATTCGGTACCGATGTACCCGGGGGCAAGCTTGTCGCGAAGTGACTCAATCAGGATGCTGACGGCCTCCATGATCGCATCGAGCTGCTCGCCGATCTGCTCGAGGTTGTCCTGTTGGATGGCGGTGCGGAGTCTGCCCAGAGCGGCCTGCACGGTGCTGAAATGGCCGAGGTCCTCGGGTTGGAGGTCGGCATTCTCAGCGCGTTCCAGCAGGTCGGGAACGTCGTCCTCGAACTCGTCGAGCCAATCGGCGGTGTACTCGGGGTCGCGCTGGTCGGGTGGCTGGCCGAGCTGAAAGATGAGGTCCTCGGCGAATGTTCTGAAGTCGCGGGCGAATCGCTCGGTGTGTACGACCGTCAAAAACAAGGGCGAGCCGTAGAAGCCGGGTCCAGGGAAGGCGGCGCGCGCTTCGCGTTCGAGCCGCGGTGTGCGATCGGCTTCGTCTGCGGCGCTGTCCTTGGCGGTGACGGCCTTCTCCAGGGCAAGTTCCAATTCGGCCGGGAGCCGGGGGATCAGTTCATCATCGAAGCCGAAGACGGGTTGCTTTTGCTCGGCCAGGGTGGTCGTGCCCGGGTAATGTTTCTCGTAGTAGAGGCTCTGCTTGAACTCATTGGTGACGTAAGCTTCTTCGAGGCGGACGCCGACCAGGTAGACCGGCTTGGTGATCCCGTCGGGAAAGCGGAGCGTGCCATAGTTGTAGACGACGGGGGTTGCGGCCCGCACGACATCCGGCATGTCGGTGAGGATCTGGTCGACGAACTCCTGGTAGAAAGGGAAGCCCTGGAGGGAGTAGTTGTCCACGATGAGGTCGGCGAGCAGCCCGCGCGAGCGTTCCTTGACCATATCGAGGAAGCCGCCCATGACGCTGATGACGATGAGAACCATGGCGGTGCACAGGGTGACGGCCGCGACGGCGAAGAAGGCGATGCGCCGTTTGAGCAGGTAGCGGGTGCAGAGGAAGAGTTTGTACATGATCGGACGGTTCGTACGGCCGTTTGGCCGGCTGGGCTACGTCTCTTGCTCCCGTTTAGCGTTCTCGTCGCCTCGGGCTTCCTGTTCGTCGGGTGGTTCGGTCTTGCCGGCTGGACGCTGCAGCGGGAAGAGGATCACGTCCCGAATGCTGGGCGAGTTGGTCAGGACCATGACCAGCCGGTCGATGCCGACGCCAAGCCCGCCGGCCGGGGGCATGCCGTACTCCAACGCCAGCAGAAAATCCTCATCCATGACGGCCATGGTCTGGTCGCCTTCGCCGGCGACCTGCCGCTCGAGATTGGCCCGCTGAACGGCAGGGTCGTTCAATTCGGTGTACGCGTTGCCCAGCTCCATGGTGGCAGCGAAGGCCTCGAAGCGCAAGGCGATATTGGGATCGTCGGGGTGTCGGCGGGTGAGGGGACATATGGCGGCGGGGTAGTCATAGACGAAACAGGGCTGTATGAGGTGATCCTCGACGGCTCGCTCGAAGAGTTCGTTGATCACCACGGCGTCGTCCTTGTCCGCATGATCGATGCCCAGCTCGGCGGCCTTGGAGCGCACGGCCGCGACGTCCTCCATCTGCACGCCGGCGTATTCAGCCAACAGGTCGGAATATTTGTGGCGCGGCCAGGGCGTCGTGAAGTCGAGTTCGTGTTCGCCGAAGGGCCGCTTATAGCCGCCGCCAATTCGATCGATGGCGGCGGCGGTCATGGCCTCGGTGATGTCCATCATGTCGTCGCGGTCGGCGTACGCCTGGTACAGCTCGAGCATAGTGAACTCGGGGTTGTGTCGCGTACTGATGCCCTCGTTGCGGAAATTGCGGTTGATCTCGAAAACGCGTTCCAGCCCGCCGACGAGAAGACGCTTGAGATAGAGTTCCGGGCTGATGCGCAGGTACAGGTCGATGTCCAGCGTGTTGTGGTGGGTGACGAAAGGCCGCGCGGCGGCACCGCCATATTGAGGCTGAAGCATGGGCGTTTCGACCTCGATGAAGCCGCGGTCGACGAGGCAGCGACGGACGGCGTCGATGATCTGCGAGCGGGCCCGAAAAACATCCCGCACCTCGGGGTTGGCGAAGAGGTCCACGTAGCGGTGGCGATAGCGCAGCTCGACGTCGGACAGACCGTGCCATTTCCCGGGCGGCGGGCGGAGCGATTTGCACAATAGCGTGAAATTGTCGGCCCATACGGTCATTTCGCCGGTCTGGGTGGCGCCGAGCCGACCGGTCACGCCGATGATGTCCCCGAGGTCAAGCAGCTTGGCGACGGGCCATCGGTTGCCGATGGCCTTCTTGCTGATTCCGAGCTGAATGCTGCCTGTGGCGTCGCGGAGCGTCACGAAGGTGAGGCTGCCGAAGCTGCGGAGGAGCATGATACGGCCCGCGACGCGGGCGGCCTGGTCGTCTATGATCTGGCCCGCCTGGATGCCGAGCCTCTCGCAGCGGGCGCGGACATCGCCTATGTGCTCGACGTCGGGATAGCGCCGCCCATACGGATCCACGCCGAGCTCGTCGTGTAGCTTGTTGCGCTTCTTTTCGCGTTCTTCCTTGTACGTGTGGCTCATGGGCAGTGGTTCCGGCAGGGCGCGGCACGTGTCAGGCGCGCCCCGAGTAGTCGGCGGATGGTACCAGCGCGGCGCGGCAGGTTCAAACCAAACGTGGCTGACGGTAAATCGTCGTGCGAGCCGCGTGTGGACTCGCGGTTACGGGGCGGAGGGCCCTACCGGGGGGGCGGCTCTGCGAATCAGCGCTGCGTCTGCGAGATTGACGCGATCCTGGATGTCGCCGTTGCGTCCGAAGCCGACGCGGATTTCCAGTCGCTGCACTCCGTCGATATCAAGGCGCACCGGGATGGGCGGCTCGGCCCGGCCGATACCGGTTCGACGGAAGGCTGTGCGCTCGTCAACAAGAATCTCGAAGTCCGCGTCGGCCAAGGAGCCGGCCGAGTCATCCATGCCCACTCGGGCGACAAAGGCCTCGTAGTCACCGCCGAGGTAGTACACGAGGCGGGCAGCGCTGTGCAGGCCGATACCTCGGTCGTAGGTACGGCCGTTGATGGACAACGGCTCATCCATCACGTTGGCGTCGATGCGATAGGGCCACCGCGCGCCGGCCAGTGAGGATTGTTCGTACTCGCTGGGCACGAGGCTCCCGAGCCAGCGCCAACGACCGCCAAGCACTTCCAGGCTGGCCAGATGCTTCGCGGCGAACGCGAGGTCCAGCCAGTCCTCCGACGCCGCTTGGACCTCGGGGCCGTACCACCGCAGATGATTTACCGGCACAGCGCTCGAGTCGACCAGCCGCAGGATGCCGCGTGGCTTGCGGTCCGCCGCCGGCGGGGCTTCTGCCAGGAACACTCCGAGCAGGTATTCGGTCGGCGTTTGAGACGAGCCCGAGCCCGTTTCGACCAGCACGTACTCGTGGTTGATCGCGAGCAGCGAGCCGGACAGGCGGTCGCCGTTGGCGAACCAGAGTTCGTCCGTGTCGCGGTCTGTGCGACGCGCGGCGGCGCGGACGGCCGAGGCCGACAACGTACGTCGGCCGCGCTCCGTGACCATGGCTGTGACGCATTCGAGCGGGACGCGCAGACGACCCAGAAGGGGGCTGGTCAGCTCGAGTCCGTTTTCGTCGGTGTCGCCGATTTCACCGAAGAGTAGGCCCTGGTGGCTGAGATAGACCGCGGCACCTGTCGGGGGGGCGGGCGGCGTCTGATGAAGTGACGTAATGGCGACGATCTCATATGCAGGCGTCTTGACGTCTCCGGTCTCGGCAGGTTGCCAGTCGAGGCTACCATCAAGCGAGAATGAGGTCAGATGACCGACGGTTTCCGTTCCGTCGACGGTGCGCACGGTGACCTCGAAAGCCGAGACCGGCTGCACGGTTCTCGCGAAGCACAGGGCGGCGATCGTCCAAGCGCAGACTATCCGCGCGGCTAGGCGGCTGATCACGATCCTGGTTCGTACAACACTCAACGAAGGCCCCCCGTATGCCCTATTTCTGAAAGATCGGCAACAATCGGTTGGGCATTTGCAGAATAATCAGGGCCATGGCCGTTCCGTATTCGGTTCCGGCCTGGCCGCGCCAGTAGCCCTCGGGCTCCTGGCTCTCCAGCAGTTCGTCCCGGATGGCCGGATACCAGTCCCGCCAGTATTGCTCGCCGGCCTGAAACATGGCCTGGGCGGCGTAGTAATGGCCGTAGAAATAGTGGCCCACGTTGCGTTCCGTATCGCCGCCGGGGCGAAACTGCTCAAGGTAACGAAGAGCCCGATCGATGGTCTCGTCGCGGTAAATGCCGGCATACTGGAGCGTGGCCACGCCGGCGGCCGAGCGGGCGAAGGCCGAGCTGCCGGAGGTAAGCATGTAGCGGAAGCCGCCATCGTCGTTCTGGCTGAGCTTGACGTACGCGATGGCCGCGTCGATGGTGCTCTTGGGAACGTAGATGCCTACGTTGCGAGCAGCTCGCAGGGCCATGACCTCGCAAACGGTGACGGAAATATCCGCGTCGGCGCGTACGGGCTGATAGCGCCAGCCGCCCTGGTCGTTCTGCGTGTAGACAATCAAGCGGACGGCCTTGTGCAAGGCCTCGTCGATTCGGGGATCGCTGGTCATGCCGTAGATTTCGGCGAGGAACAGTGTGGCGAAGCCGTGCCCGTACATTGGGCCGTGGCTGGTTTCGGCGGCAAGGAGGCCGGACTCGCCGCTGCAATCGAGGATAAAGCTCACGCATCCGTCCAGTTGGCGACCGTACTTGCCGCGGCCGGGAGCACTGCCGTCCGACAGGAAGGCGAGTCCGGCCAGGCCGGTCAGGCCGACATGCCGTCCGTAGTTGGAGGTCCGCCCGTATGAACCGTCGGACTCCTGCTTGGAAGCAAGCCAGTCGAGCCCGCGCTGCACCGACATCACTGTCCGTGGCGTGATCATCGAGACGGTGTCTTCGGCGGGCGATTGGGCCGGCTCGGCGCACACGCTTGAGCTCGGGGCGGCTACGCTTAGCAGGAGAAGGGCGGGCCCCGCCCGCCATATCGCCTTAGTCAGAAGCCGAGACATCACCCACACTTACCTCATTCAATTCTATTCCTCGGCCTCCTCCGAAAGCGCCCTGTAGTACTGCTCAATCAGTTCGCCGTACTTACGGAGGTAATCCTCCTTGAAACCTTGAATCACAGCTTCACGATCGCGTTCGGGGAGGTTGCCCCAGGAGCGCGCGGGGCGTGATGGCGTTTCTCCGTGGGCTGCGTCCGCCTGTTCGCCGCCGGTGGAGGGCTGTTCTGCCGCGTCGGTGCTGCTGCTTTTATCCGCCCGGACAGCCTGCTCGCGCTGGCGCTGGCCTTCAGAGCGCTTCTCGCCCTCCTGTTGCGGGTCTGCTGTTGACGGGGAGCCGCGCCGCAAATTCTGCTTGGCGATGTCAATGGCCGCGTCCAACTCCTGGATGATCTGCTGCTGTACGGCCTGGGTCGTTTCACCAGCGTCGAGTGTGACGGCGAGGCGCTCGCGCGAAGTGTCCATCAGGCGGACGATGCGATCGAAGATATCCTCGCTGCCGCCACCGGCTTCGCGTAGCCGCTTGATCAGTCCCTCCTGCGCGGCACTTCCATCCGCGGCGGGCTGCGTCGTCGGCTGATGTTGTGCCAGTGTCCGGGTCGTCGAGGCCGCCAGCCCTAGCGACGCCACCAGCACCGCAAACGCAATAATCCGCAAAGTCTGTGGAGCCTGCATCAGTCTTGTCCTTCGAAGAGCTTGACGGTCAGCCGGCGTATTTCCGCTTGCTGATCGGCAAGGTCGCGCACGCGGCGCAACTGCTTCTCGGTGGGCCTTTGGGGATCGGTCTCCTGGCTCAAGGCCACCGTCTGTTCGTTAATGTCGGTCTGCATCTGCCTGAGGAGCCTCAACTCCGCGACCGTGGGGACCGGCTTGATACCCTGGAAGGGGCCGCCGCCCCCGCCGCCGGCTTGAGCGAACTGATTCTCCGGCTCGACGTCGGCCAGATCCAGCGAGTCGATGGCCCGTGACAGGGCGGAGACAATCCTACCGAGCAACTCGGCGGTGTCCTGGTTGACCTGGCGCTGCCGCATTCGCTGCCCAGCGGATTCCATGTCCGCGGCAATCCTCTCGAACAGCCACTTGTGTACCACGACCTGTTTGACCTGCTCGATGAGCCCGTCCATCTCGCCCTTGAGTCGTAACTGCATGGTCTCCATCCGCGAGAGCTCGCGGGTTTGTGCGCGGCGCAGACGCCCCTGGCGGTCGTGCTCCTCAAGAACCTGGTCGAAGTTGATCCGGATATCGAGCTCCTCGTTGTGGATTTCGATCAGTTTATTTCGAACGGCCATCACGGCCTGCGCCGCCAGCTCCTGCTGGGCCTTGCGGCGGAGTTCGGCGAGTGCTTCCAGGGCCGCCTCCAGCTCGTCGATGGCAGCGGTCTGGAACCGATCGACCTCTTGGCCATGCGCCTGACGAAGCCGCACAGCGGCCGAGCCCATTTTGCCCGCCGCGGCCCGGATGCGACGAGCCGGGCGGGCCGTCTCAAGATCACCCATCAGGTCTTTGGAGAGCTGGCGCGTGTTGGCCTCCAGAGTCTCCTGCTCTGGGGCGAGTTCGGCATAGCGGGCTGGCGGGTCATGCTCCTGGGCAGCTTGCTGCGTTCGGTCGCGAAGCTCGATCTGCTGCTGCAGGAAGTATCGTACCAGGTCTTCGGCTTGCTCAGCGCGGCGGGTGAGTTCCCACAACTGCCGCGACTCGCGATCTCCCAGCCGCCGCAGCATCTCTTTCAGAGTTTCCTCAGCGGCTTCTTGCTCGGTGGCGGCGCGGCCGGCGCGGTTGCGGCTGATGGCGTCAGCCGCCTGATGCAGGCGGCGTGAGAGACTGCCGGCGCCGGCCGTCCGCTGGGCCTCGGCTAGGGACTCGCTGGTGGTCGGCTCCGTTTCTTGGGTAGCCTCGGACATGTCGGCCATGCGGCGCAGAAGTTCGTCGGCTTCGTCGCCCAGGCGGTCCTGCCGGCGAGCCAAGGCGGCCGCTGCCTCGCGGTCGGCTTGGCTCAAAGAGTCGGCAGGAATGCCCAGCGTACGCAAATGTAAGTCGGCCGTCTCTCGGGTCGTCTCCTGCTGGCGATCCAGCATCTCCTGCGTTTTGCGGACCATTTCCTGAAAGCTGCCCCAGCGCTGCAGTTCTTGTAGCAAACGCTCCAGTGTGTTGGTGGCCTGCTGCTGAGCGACGACCAGGGCCTGGAGCTCGGCGGCCTGATCGGCGGGCGAGTCGGTTTGTACGGCCCGGTCTGCCCTGCGGCCCGCCTCGGTCATGACGCCCTCACCGAGACGCTGCAATTCAAAGGCGATGCGTTTGGTGTCCTCCCGCGCGCTTTGGTCCTCATAACGGTTGCGCAGCATGCGCTCCACCATGCGCTCGAACTGACGAGCAAGCTGCCCGGCCCTGGCTGCCAGACGGCTTTGGGCTCCGCCGATGCGGCTGAGCGACTCGTTGGCCTCATCCAAAAGCGGTCCTCCGCCACCGTGGGCTTCGCGCACCTGCTCGGCCGAGTAGAGCAACGCTTCCTGTTCGGTAAGCAGCTCGAGGAGCCTGTTACGCAACATCTGAAACTCGACCTGGAGGCGGTCGGCGAACTGGGCCTGGCTGAGAATGCGGAGTCTCATGGGTACGCTGCGGACTACGTGCGGGTCCGCGCCGTCCAGGGCGAAGTTGTCGGAAACCTGGAGGTGGTAGTCCAGTGTGTCGCCCGGGTTGAGATCCAGGTCGGACAGCTTCCACGAGTATCGCACCTCCCGCTTGTCCTGCTCGGCTCGCCGCAGGCTGCCCTCGGCCGGGGCGGTTTCGGTGGCAAGGGCGGAGGCTTCTAAGAGCAGCTCTGTCAGGTCGAGTGGCGGGAGAAGATCCTCGGCGCCTACCACGGACGCATGCAGAGAAAGTGCGGCCAGGCCGACATCGTCAGTCAGAGCGAGCCACAGACCGACCTCAGACTGTGGCGTAACATCGAGCGAAGCCGTTGGCTCAAGCACCGAGACCGAGGGGGGCTGGTCAATTCTGGCCACGAGCTGGTATTCGGCGGAGGAGTCGTTCTGGAATCCGTCCTTGCAGTGGAATTGGGTCTGAAAACCCACGGACTCGGTGAGTCTGAAGAAGTGATACGCTTCGCGGCGCTCTGGGTCGTCGCCCCAGGACAGCGGCCAATTCTCTGCTCCGGACGTGACAATCCACGCGTCCGGGCTACCGTCCTCCATAGGCTTGATGGGCTTATTGGCGCGGACGTCGATGCGAACGTCGCTTCCGGAAAGAATGTCCACCTTACCGGGTTCAAGCGGAAGCCGGACCTCATACTCGCCCCCCGCATATTCTGGCTGCCGCACGGTCAGGGCCACGGATTCAACGGCGGGTCGGGGCACGATCTGAATCAATCCGGGCTTGTTCCTGGTCGAGTCGTCGCCGGCTTCGAACCAATAGTAGGCATCCTGGGTCAGACCCTCTAGCGTCCATCGGTAGATCCCCTCAGCTCCTCGTTGCATGGGGAATGTGTCCTCGCGTCGGTCGGCGTGGCGGACATGGACGAAGGCCCGCAGCTTGGGTCTGTCGCCGCGCTCAACCCGCATTTCGGGCGTGAAGCTCCCTCCAGTAGGGACCTTGGCGGTGTAGGCCAAAGGGGCAATCTGGACCGTCCGCGGCCAGATGGTGTTTCCGAAGGGATAGGCCAGGCGGGCCAGAGCGACGCGCGGCCAGTAGGGCAGTACGGTAGCGAGCAGAAGAAGGCCGACTACAGAGATCAAGGCGCCGGCGCTTCGCCGCCAGAGAATGCGGTAGGCAAACGCGTCGTCGAAGTCAAGATCGCAGACATCCCCTTGGGCCCGGCGCACGACTTCGCCCATCATGTCGGCCGAGCCGCGGGGCGGACTCTCCAGGAACTGGACGGCACTGCTCAAGCGGTTGCCCAGGTGGTGGTATCGGTATTCGAGGCGACTGGCCAGGGCCACGCGGCTCAGCGGGGCGACAAGCGGGCGCACCATGTATTTGAGAGCCACGTGGCCCAGGCCGCACAAAAGGGCCAGGGAGAGAACGAGTCGCACCATCGGCGGAAGCCAAACCAGCCAGTCTACCAGCCCGAGCACGAGGAAACCTGCCAGCAGGCAGGAGGCAAAGCCCAGCAGGCCAGAGAGGAGCACCAGGATGCGGGTTCGCCGCCTGAGGCGATCCATCAACTTCAGGATGTGATGGGGTGATGCGCTCACTGCGTCCTCTCTGAATTTTAGAGGCTCAGGGGGCGGCTTCCTGCCTCGCTTCGTGCTCGATGGCTAAATCAGGCCGAACCACTTGCGGAGGCTCCATTCCACAGTCAGCACCAGGACCATCAATCCGAGCACGAGGCGCATGTCCCAGAGGGGCTCGGCTACGTCGTCGGGGATTTCGACCCGGCGATCTGGCAGTAGCCCAGCGAGGCGCCCAAGCTCGTCCAGGTAGAGGGCCTGCCCACCCGTCTGGGCGGCCAACTGGCGCAGCGTCACATGATCCGCCTCGCGACGGAGGGACTCGAGGCTTGTGGCCTGCACCTGAATGTTGACCTCAGGAATGACCGGCTGGCCTGCCAAGAGGCCGAGATCGACAGAGAGTACGTAGCTGCCCTCCGCAGGCGGGCTGAAGCGTCCTTCGAACAGGCGGGCCTCGGGGCCCAACCGGGAGAGGGTGAGATCGCCGGCATGTCTGAGGTCCAAACTTCGATACTGAGCGAGGACTTCCTCGGCCAGAGACTCGGCCAGATCCGAGGAGGCCAAGCGCAATGTCACTTCGACCGGCTCGCCGTACTGATAGCGGCTGCGATCCGTGAAGAGCCGGGCGGCGCGGGTCTGCGCCAGCAGGCGGTTCTCGGTGCAATAGCGGATGGCCTGAAGCCAGTACGTGTCGTAATAGGCTTCGCCCGCACCGCGCCGCCAACGCCAGGTATCGTCAGTGCCGTGGAACAGGACGCGGCCAGCACCGTAGCGGCCCGTCACGACGATGGGCGCCGGCCCGCTGACGGTGCGGTCGATGGGATGACGGGCAAGGACCTCCGCCGCAGGTTTGGGGCCCAACGTGGGGGCGTGCCAGAACAGGGCTGGCAGGGATGCGATGGTTTCCAGGTTCTCTTCGGGCTCCTTCTCGAATCTGAATATCGGGCTCTCGTGCCCTTCGGGCGTCAGTTCGAGCTGGTATCCCGCAGTGATGGTCGTCGCGTCGGCGTTTTGCCAGGAACTGGGCAGGCCGGAGTACTGGGGGTCGATCATGACGGGCAGGAGCTTCTCAAGCGGGGTGCCGCGGAACGCCTGCGGTGCGGAACGCTGGCCGGCCAGCAGAATAAAGCCGCCGCCCCTTTGACCTACGAACCTGACGAGCAGCTCGGCTTGCTGCGGGGTAAGCCAGCCCGCGGCACCGGTGGCGCCCGAACGCGGATCCACGTCACCGAGGATGACCACGTCATAGCTGGACAGTTCGTCCTCAGCCTCGGGGAACCGAAGAACCGGCGCGGTGCCTTCTTGGGAGAAGCCTTCGTCAGCGCTGAGCAGCAACACGGAGGAAACGATGGTTGGCTCTCGGACCAGCGTGTTCTTCAAGTAGCGGTACTCGAACCGCGGATAGGCCTCGACGTAGAGGACGCGGGTCTTGTCCTCGATGGCCCGGATCTCGACGTGACTGACGTTGTTGGCGAGGTCAATCTCGTTGGGCAGGCTGCGGGCCGTCACACGATAACTGTGCAGGCCGGCCCGGAAGGGACGAACGCGGAATTCGAATTCGCCGCGTCTGTTCTCCCCACCGAGGTTCACGCTCTGTGAGGCGACCGGGTCGGTGCGGCTCCTCTCGAACAGGTCGATTTGTAAAGGCTGTTCCTCTGGCAGCACTGCACGAAGTGTGCCGCGAATGGCCACGATGTCTTTGACGAACACGGTTTCATCTGCAAGAAGAGGTCCTACGGCGACGTCCACTGTTGGCGCGCTCGAACCGGTCAGCAGAGGGATGATTGGAACGCGACGGCGCTTGGCCATATCGACAATCCGGCGGTAGTCACTTGGTGTGGTGGCCTGCCCGTCGCTGGCGACGACCAGTGCTGACAGGCGCCCGGTCCGCGGCGTCGTCATCGCTTCTTCCAGAGCCCCGGCGACGTCGGTGGTCTGCTCCTGTGGGCGGCACTGCCAAAGGATGTCGAGCGCCTCGTCAAGTTGCTGCTCTGAGGCCGCGGCCGCTACGTGAGTGAGCCTCGTTCCGAACGTGTGGAGTTCGACTTGGTTTGTCGACAGGCAGCCGCTTAACACTCCCGGTTCGTTAACGCTCGCCTCCAGGGCGGCGTGCAGCAGCTCGAAGCGTGACGGGAGTGTCGGGCCGAATGCCGGGGGCGATTCGCGGGTTGACGGGGTGGTTGTCGGCGAGGTGACGCGCGCGGCGGCGAAGCGAGCTGCCTTTTCCTCCCGGACATCGGAATAGAGGTCAGCGCGGGCCATGGAGGCGGACGTGTCAATCAGAACAGCGGTGATCGACGGTTCCTCATGGCTCCGTTCCCAGACTAGAACCGGGCGGCACAGAAGCGCGACGATCATGAGCACCAGCAGGGTACGGAGGGCGGCAAGCGCCAGGCGCAATCGCGGGCGAACGCGCTCTCGGTCGTAAGTGAGGGCAACGAAGACGAGCGCGAGGACAACCGTAAGCAGGAGGACCCAGTTGGCCCAGGGGTTCTGCCAGCGCAAGGTGATGCTGCCGGGTTCGGCATCGCGGATTTGGTCTATGTCGAGCAGTCTGGTGAGCAGATTCCACATCTTACCCCCGTATATTCCAGTAGGGAGTCTGCGGCTGCAACCGGAAATCAGCGGGCCGGTAGGACGATAGTGTCACGGCCGCTCTCGGTTTCGCGGCGGGCGGCTGAGGGGTATGGTATTGAGGGCGGGGGTGCGGTCTGGCGAACGGGTCTTGGGGCGTAGGTAAGGCCTCGAACTGTGAGGGCACGCGCATGACAGAGCTTCAAGGAAGAGCCTGGGGGTTCTCCGTGATCGTCTTGGTGGCGGCAATCATGATCTTCGCCTGTCCGGGGGCCGGCATGGCGGCGGAGGAACACCCTCTGCTGGCCGTGATGCGGGGCGAATTGAGTCTGTCGATGGAGAAGCTGGAGGCCCCTCCGGATGGGGTCAAGCCCTATTTCCTCCAATACACGGTGACCGACATGCAGTCCCTCGGCGTGTCGGCGTCGCTGGGGGCGGTGACCAGCGAGGACGACGACCACCGGAGGCTGCTGGAGGTGGACCTTCGCGTCGGCGACTACGCGCTGGACAGCACCCGGCAGATACGCGGGTCCTACGGCGGCTCGTATTCGTGGGGCGGCGGGACGGCCGCGCTGCCGCTGGACGGCGATCCGGTGGCCACAAAGCAGGCCATCTGGCTGGAGACGGACCAGCGCTTCAAGGACGCTGTGAAGCGACTGGCCCAGGTGAAGGCCAATCTCAAGGTCAAGGTCGAGGAAGAGGACGCCTCGGATGACTTCTCCCGCGAGGAGCCCAGCGTCTACGTCGGGGAGTGGGTCGAGTTTGTTCATCCTGGCAAGGAAGCGACGGGACTGGTGCGGAGACTGTCACGGAAGTTCCGAGCCTATCCGCTCATCTACAGCTCCGGTGTCACGCTGTCGGGCGATGTGACCAACCGTTTGATCGTCAGCTCCGAGGGCAGCAACCTGCAGCACGGCCAGGGTCGGTGGCGGGTCGGCATCTACGCCTCGAGCGTGGCCGAGGATGGCATGGAGTTGTGGCAATACACGTCGTTTGACGCCCATTTCTACGATGCGTTGCCGGACGAGGAGACAATGGCCGCCGGCGTGGACAAGGTCATCGCGGAGGTCATGGCCCTTCGCGAAGCACCGATCGTCGAGCCGTACACGGGGCCGGCGATCCTGGTGAACCGGGCGAGCGGCGTGTTCTTCCACGAAATCTTCGGGCACCGGATCGAGGGGCACCGCCAGAAGGATGTAGATGAGGGGCAGACCTTCGCCCAGAAGCTCGGGGAGCAGATTCTGCCGGAGTTTCTGAGCGTAATCGACGACCCGACGCAGCGGACGTTCGGCGACGAGGAACTCAACGGGTACTACCGGTTCGATGAGGAATGCGTGCCCGCCCAGCGCGCGGCGCTGGTGGAGAACGGCGTGCTCAAGAGGTTTCTGATGTCGCGGACGCCTGCGCGGGGGATCACCAAGTCCAACGGTCACGGCCGGCGTCAGCCCGGGACGCGGGTGGTTTCGCGTATGGGAAACACTATCATCGAGTCGAGCAAGCAGCTGTCGATCGAGAGACTTCGCGAGATGCTGATTGCCGAATGCAAGAGGCAAGACAAGGAGTTCGGTTTGCTGTTTGCGGATATCTCGGGCGGTTTCACGATGACGCGGCGATGGATGCCGCAGGCGTTCAAGGTCATGCCGATTCTGGTGTATCGCGTGTATGTCGACGGCCGGCCGGACGAGCTGGTCCGCGGCGTGGACATCGTGGGCACGCCGCTGACGTGCTTCTCGATGATCATGGCCACCGGGGACGATCCGGGAGTGTTCAACGGGATGTGCGGGGCGGAGTCGGGAGCCGTGCCGGTTTCGGCGGTCTCGCCAAGCATTCTGGTGGAGAAGATCGAGGTCGAGAAGAAGCAGAAGGCCCAGGACCGTCCCCCGATTCTCGAGGCGCCTATTGCGTCGGAGGCGGAGGGCAAGGACGAGGCGTAGCACGGGATCGGCCCGGCCGGCATGGTGACAGTACTCACCTTCTTGGTGGAGATGCTGATATGAAGCGGTTCATGATGATAATCGGATTCGCGGTGTCGTTGGCCCTGCCGGTCGTGGCGGCGGACGAGGACGAGGTCAAGAAGGCGTTGGCCCAGGACGTGGTTCTTCGGGCGCTGGTGGATGAGCTGGAGCGGGGGCAGGTCGGTCTGGAGCTTGAGGACCTGGCCCGGCCGTACTTCATCGAGTATGCCCTGAACGATTCTATCTCCGTGAGCTACTCGGCGGTTCTGGGAGCGGTGACCAGTCGGTCGGACGACCGGCGCCGGTGGTTGCGGACGGAGGTTCGGGTGGGCTCGTACGAGCTGGACAACACGAATTTCCGCGGGGACGGCTGGGGATGGTACGGGGGGATGTTCGCCATGATGGGGGGCGCGGGCGTGCCGCTGGAGGACGACTACAACGCGATACGCCAGGCCATCTGGCTTCAGACCGACGGCAAGTACAAGGAGGTGGCCGAGAACCTGGTAAAGAAGAAGGCGTTCATGGAGAGCAAACATATCGAGGACAAACCCAGTGACTTCTCTCGTGAGGAGCCGGCCACGCATTTCGACGCAAAGCTGGATCTGAAGTTGGATGATGGCAGATTGGAGGCGCTATCGGTTCGGTTGTCGGAGGTGTTCCGGAGACACCCTGACGTGCAAACGTCGGGCGTGGATATTCACGGGGGCGGCGCCAACAAGTACCTGGTCAACACGGAGGGAACTCGTCTTCGCGTGGCGGACGGCCGGTTCTCCGTGTCGGTCAACGCGACCGTCCAGGCAGAAGACGGGATGAAGCTAAGCGATTCGTTCACTGTGTATGCGCGGAGGCAGGATGAGCTCCCCGATGAGGAGGAACTGGTCAAGCGATGTACGGACATGGTGCAAGGTCTGCTTGCCCTGCGAGCGGCACCGAAGCTGGAGAGTTACACGGGACCGGTGCTGTTCGACAAGGAGGCAGCGGCCTCGCTGTTCCTGACGCGTTTCGCGGACAAGTTCGCCGGCGGCCAGCGGGCCGTGGGCGGCCGTACGCCGCCGGACGATTTCGAGAAGAAGATCGGCAAGCGGATCCTGCCGCGTTGGATGAACGTGGTGGATGATCCCACGCAGCGGGAGATCGATGGCGAGCCGGTCATGGGGCACTACGCCTATGACGAGCAAGGCGTGCCGGCCCGACCGGTACAGGTCGTCGAGGACGGGCGCTTGAAGAGGCAATTGATGTCCCGCAATCCGTCGAAGGTGGCGGACAGGTCAACGGGGCACGGGAGAGGCACGTATGGGCCGCGGGCGTCGGTGGGCTGCCTGCTCGTGGAGGCGGCAGACGGCCTGGACACCGATGCGCTCACACGGGAACTGATCGAGGCTTGTCAGGATGAAGACCTGGAGTTCGGCATCAGGATCGCGTCATTCGGCAGCGGCGGCGGGGGGCGGTACAGCCAATACTATAGCCGCTATGACTTCAGCGGGTTTGGCGGGTTCGGAGGGCCGGGCGGCAGCAGCACGCCGCTGGCGATGTATAAGGTCTACCCAGACGGGCATGAGGAATTGGTGCGCGGGGCGGAGATCGCCAGCTTCGACATCAAGGCGTTCAAGCGGATGTTGGCCGCGGGCAAGGAGCGTCATGTGCTGAACACGGGCGGCAGTGTGGGCCGCACCGTGGTGGCACCGGCCATGTTGTTCGAGGAGCTGGACCTGGCCAAGATCGACCGCGACTTCGACAAGCCGCCGATCCTGGAATCCCCGCTCGTGAGAACGGAGGAGGAGGCAGTAGACTAATCCGAGTCGCTCGCGAGTAGTCCTCGGAATCCACGGTAGAACCAGATGGTGTCTTTGTCTTCCTGGCAGATGACGGCGTCGCCGTCGGGCAAAAGGCAGATGCCTTCGGGTTTGCTGATGTCGAGGCGGTAGCGAGCGCGAATCGCGCCTTCCGGTGTGCAGGCCGTGATGGTGCGGTCCTGAGCTGACAGGACCAGCAGCAGGCCGGTGGGGGGGTCGTAGCTCAGACCGGAGAGTTGAGGGGGGCCGGGGGCGAAGCTGGAAGCGATCCGGGTCGGCAAATTAAAATCATTTGTATTGTCCGCCGGAAACGACCTCGCGGGGGTGAGGTCCGCGTCCAGGCGGGCCACGAGAGCCGGGCGCGCCTCCCAGGCGATCAGCAGGGCGGGGGAGCCGTTGGGGCCGGGTGCGATAGCCAGTCCCTCAATCTGACGGTTGGGGTCCCGAGGGGCCAGTTCGGGCGCCTCTACGCACCACTGCCGCAGGACCTCGCCGACGTCCAGGTCGAACTCGAGGATTCTGGGGTCCTGCTCAAACGCGGCATAGAGCAGACCGGTCTCAGGGTGTACGGCCAAGCCCTCAAGGTCGCCAGCGAGCTCGTAACGGGCCAGTTCGGCCCCGCTAAGGCTGAGTTCGACGATCAGGCCTTCGTCGCTGGCGACCAGAACCGTGCCGCGGTTGGGGTGGTAGGCCGCCGCGGAGGGTTCGACAACGGTCGCCTGGGCCGGCTGCCGCAGGAGATCCAGGGGCATGGCCCGCAGGCGTCGGCCTGTGCTGGTAAGGGGTGACACGGTGAGCAGGGCCGCGGCGACAGGGAGGGTCAGCACGCAGGCGAGGGTCCATTTGCGGGATAGGCGGGGCTTCATGGTTCCTTTGGGCCGGCCACCGGGGTCGGAGCGGTCGCGGGGCATGCTATGGGGGAGGCGGGCCGCAAGCAACAGAGCTCGATTAGCCCGGGAGTGCTCAAGGGCTGCTCCAGCGGGGCCGAAAGAAGCCTAGTCAGCGTCCCTTGACAGCCCGTGGCAACGTGCTACACTGCTGTGTTGGCAATAGGATGTTGTGGTCCGGCACAACCGCGTAGGTCCAGGCCGGGCTGCCAGAGGAATAGGCCTTTTGCCGAGAGCAAGCGTCATCGACGGGAATCGCAAAACCTGAAAGGTCGGCCGTCTTGTGGTCCGCGAGGACCGAGTCAGCCACCTTCGGGTGGCTTTTTTCGTCGGTGGCCTCGGACAAGTGAATAGCGGCTCGGTGAGTCAGTCGGCCTCCGGGTTCGCGGCGGGAGATTCTCGAAAGGGCTTCGGCCGGCTCAGCGTCCAGGCCGCCTTGACAAGCGGGCGCCGATGCGTTGTATTGCCGATTCCCGTCGAGAAGCGACTTCTGCGGGCTCGTAGCTCAGTTGGTTAGAGCGCGTCGCTGATAACGACGAGGTCGCAGGTTCGACTCCTGCCGGGCCCATT
>CP070685.1:28514-51254 GCA_020352895.1 Phycisphaerales bacterium | reverse complement strand
TACCATGGTGTTGGCCTGAAGGCCGATGGCTCGATTGTGTCGTGGGGACACAACTCCTACGGCCAGTGCGACGTTCCCGTGCCGAACACGGACTTCGTAGCGCTGGCCGCGGGCAATACACACGGCCTGGGAATCAGGAGCTACGCCCGCGGCGATCTAGATCATGATCGGGACGTGGACCTAGCCGACTTCGCCACGTTTGCGCTGTGCTACCATGGAGCGAGTGTCACGGTCGCGCCGCCGGGGTGCTCGGCCAGCGAGTTCACCGAGAGTGACTTCGATGACGATGGTGACGTTGACCTGGCGGACTTCGCCACGTTTGCCCAGAACTACACGGGGGCACAGTAGGGGGCAGGTCAAAGAGCAAGCATCTCAAGGGGGCATAGGGGAAGAGTCGCCTCTGCTTGGAAGTGGGCCGCGTTTTGCGGTACGCTTTCGGGGACAAGTGTGGCGGGTGGCACATCTGGCGTGAGGCGCGATGTTCTATCAACCGACCGACATGGCGGAGGCGTTGCGGCTGCGGGCGGAGCTGGGTCCGGAGGTGGTCACGGTCTGCGGGGGGACGGACGTGGTGGTGGCGATGAACCACGGGGTGGCGCGGCCGGAGGCGTTTCTGGATCTGTCGCGCGTGGCGGGGCGTGATTCGGTCGAGCGGGTTAACGGGATTTACCTGCTGGGCGGGGGGGTGACATTCGCGCAGATGGCGAAGCTGCCGGTGCGGGCCCTGGCCGAGGCGGCGCGGAGCGTGGGCGGGCCGCAGATCCGCAACGTGGGGACGATCGCGGGGAACCTGGGGACGGCGTCGCCGGCAGGCGACGGATCGGTGGCACTTCTGGCCCTGGACGCGGAGGTGGAGCTTTCGCACGTCGAGCGGGGCAGCCGGTGGGTGCGGCTGGAGGAGTTCTTTCTCGACTACAAGCGGACGGCGTTGCAGCCGGACGAGCTGATCACGCGGGTGCGGTTCCCGTCGGACTTCGAGAGTGTGTGGTACAAGATTGGCAAGCGGGGTGCGGTGAACATCAGCATCGTGTGCTGCGCGATCGGGCGGTCGCCGGCGGGTGCGTATCGGATCGCGCTGGGGAGCGTGGGGCCGGTTCCGATGCGGGCGATGGAGGCGGAGGCTGTGCTCAATGGAGACTCGACGGACGCTGCTCACAGAGCAGTGGCATATTTAGCTGACGAGGTGATCGAGCGGGCGGCGGAGGCGGCGGAGCTGGAAGCGGCGCCGATCGACGATCAGCGAAGTTCGGCGCGGTATCGAGAGGCGATGTGCAGGGTGCTGGTCAGGCGGCTGCTTCGGGAGTTGCGTGATGGGTGACAGCGGGGGCGCATGGCATCTGTCGTGTACGGTGAACGGGGAGCCGGTGGAGGCGGAGGTCGATCCGCGGATCACGCTGCTGACATTCTTGCGCGAGCATTTGTTGTTGACGGGGACGAAGGGGGCGTGCCTGGAGGGCGAGTGCGGGTCGTGTACGGTGATCGTGGACGGCCGGCCGATCAACAGTTGTCTGATGCTGGCGGGGCAGGCCCAAGGGTGCTCGATTCAGACTATCGAAGGGATCGGGGACGATAAGAAACTGCACGCGTTGCAGAAGCATTTCATCGCGACGGGGGCGGCACAGTGCGGGTACTGCACGCCGGGGCTGATCATGGCGGCGAAGGCCATGCTGGACGCGAACCCGAGCCCGACGGAGCAGGAGTTCACCACGGCGATCGAGGCGAACATCTGCCGGTGTACGGGGTATGAGTCGATCCGGCAGGCGATCCGCGACGCGTACCGGGAGATCCACGGATGAGCGGGCGTGCGTTCGGGACACAGACGCCGGCGGCTCCACCGCGCGAGAAGGAGCACGTGCTTCCGACGGAGGCGCCGATCACGCCCTCGCCGTTTGCGGAGAAGGTGCGCGGGCCGGTGGGGCGCAGTTGCGACAAGATCGACGGGGTGGAGCGGGTCACGGGGACGAAGCTGTACGGGGCGGACCTGATCGCCCGGGAGGCGGACCTGCACGCCAAGGTCGTGCGGAGCGAGCACGCCCACGCGGAGGTGGTGTCGATCGATACGAAGGAGGCGCTGCGGGTCGATGGCGTGCTGGCGGTTCTGACAGCCGAAGACGTGAAGGGGACCAACCGTCACGGGCTGATCCGGCGGGACCATCCGGTGCTGGCCAAGGACCGAGTGCGGTATCGGGGCGATGCGGTGGCCATCGTGGTGGCCAAGACCGAGCAAGCGGCGGCCGCGGGGCGTGACGCGGTGAAGGTCGAGTACCGGGTGCTGCCGACGGTGGAGAGCATCGAGCAGGCCATGGCCCCGGGTGCGCCGCACTTGCAGCCGGGCGGCAACGTGATGGGGGGCAGGCGGATCCGCAAGGGTGACGCGGACTCGGCACTGGCCGATTCGCACGTGGTGGTGAGCGAGACGTTCCGCACGCAGACGGTGGATCACGCGTTTCTGGATGTGGAGGCGGGCGTGGCCCGCTGGGATGGCGAGTTGCTGACCATCCGAGTGAGCGGGCAGTGGGTGCATGAGGAGGCCCGGCTGGTAGCACTGGCTCTGGGCCTGCCGGTGGAGCGGGTGCGGATCATTCAGCCGGCGGCGGGCGGCGCGTTCGGCGGCCGCGAGGACATCAGCATTCAGATCTATGTGGGTCTGGCGGCGCTGCGCTTTGCGGGCAAGACGGTGGCACTGCGCTATGACCGGGCCGAGTCGATGCGGGCGCGGCACAAGCGGCACCCGATGCGCATCGAGTACGCCATGGGGGCGGACCGGGAGGGGCGGCTGACGGCGGCGAAGGTGGCGATCTATTCGGACGAGGGGGCGTACGCCTCGACGGGCATTGCGGTGTGTCGCAAGATGTCCAGCCACGCGACGGGGCCGTATCGCGTGCCGCACGTGCGGGTGGACGTGTTCGGGGTGCACACGAACAACAACCCGACCGGGGCGATGCGGGGCTTCGGGGCGACGCAGATTGCCATCGCCTACGAGGGGATGATGGACCGGTTGGCCGCCAAGCTGGGCGTGGATCGTGTGGAGTTCCGCCGGGCCAACCTGATCCGGCCGGGGGACGCGGTGACCACCGGGCAGGTGGTGCCCAGCCCGACGGCAGTGGAATGCCTGGAGGCGGTGCTGAGGCAGTATGGCAGCAAGTCCATGCCGAGCGAGCCGTTGCCGACGCACCTGCGCCGCGGCTGGGGCGTCAGCGTGATCTGTTTCGGGATGGGATACGGGGATGGCTTCCCGGACGCGAGCCGGGCTCGGGTGCGGATCGGGGCGGACGGTTGTGTGGAGGTCTACAGCGGGATCGTGGACGTGGGCCAGGGAGCGGAGAACGTCATCGCGCAGGTGGCTGCCGAGGAGATGGGCGTGGGGCTTGAGCATACTCGGGTGATCACGGCTGACACGCACATGACACCCGAATCGGGTTCGTGCTCGGCGACGCGGTCCACATTTTTCGCGGGCAACGCGGTGCGGCTGGCGGCGGGGGAGCTGAAGGAGAAGCTGCTGGACGCGGCGGGCGAGTTGCTCTGCGTGCATCCCAACGAGCTGGAGTTTCGGGGCGAGGAGATTCGGGGGCGGTTCGACGAGGGTCTGTGTTGTTCGCTGGGGGAGCTGGTGGCGGCGGCCCGGAAGCGCGGCTACGAGCTCGAGGCGGAGGCGCTGTTCAAGCCGCGGACCATCTGTGAAGACTTTGAGACGGGACAGTCGCCGCGGGCGTTCATTACGTACATGTTCGGGGCGCATGTGTCCCAGGTGCTGGTGGACGTGGAGACGGGTGAGGTGCGCGTGGAGCGCCACGTGGCCTGTCACGATGTGGGCAGGGCGATCAACCCGGAGGCCGTGCGCGGGCAGATCACGGGGGGCGTGGTCCAGGGAATCGGCATGGCCTTGATGGAGGAGGTGGTGTACCGGGGGGGGCGGATCTTGAATCCGGGATTCACGGACTACATCCTGCCGACGGTGCGGGACGTGCCGCCGGTGGAGTGCGTGGTGCTGGAAAGCAACGATCCGCTGGGGCCGTACGGGGCCAAGGGGGTGGGGGAACCGCCTCTGATCGGGGCGGTGCCGGCCGTGTTGTCTGCGATATATGACGCGACGGGTAAGGCGCCTGCGACGCTGCCGTGCAATCCGGAGCGAGTCTGGGGGATGCTGACGGGCTCATAGCGGTCTGGGTCACAAAGGCCAGTGGGCCCAATAAGCGGGACCCGCAGAGCGCGACCCGGGCTCTTAGGTCTGCTCTGTCGGGCCCCATCGGCGCGTTGGTGGCTGATACACCTTTGAATTCAATCCTCTGGCTCAGCCGGCGTTGGTTGCTGCCTTGATAGGCGGCCGGCTGAGCCAGATGGTATGAGGATGAGCAATCCGGGTGCCATGCCGGGCATATTGCCCATAAACCTATAAAATCTTTTATAACAAGCAATTATAGAAACGACCGGCACCGTAGTGGCGCGACTTGCTGACCTGTGTGGGCAATGTTGGGTAATCTATGGCCCAATAAAGCAGTAGTGTAGGGCATTATTGCCCTCATGGTGGCCAGATGGGCATAAAGTGACCTGCTTGTGGGCAATCCGGGGCTAGTGGTTATCGCTAAGAACGGTGAAGCAGGTACGGAGAAGAATGAGCAGATCGAGTTCCAGGGACATGTGCTTCATGTAATACAGGTCGTACTCGAGTTTCCACCTGGCGTCCTCGGTGCAGCTTCCATAGCGATAGTTGACTTGGGCCCACCCGGTGAGCCCGGGCATGATGAGGTGCCGCTGGTCGTAGAAAGGGATGGCCTCGGCGAGTTGGGCGACGAACTCGGGTCTTTCGGGCCGCGGCCCAACGATGGACATCTGGCCGCGCAGGATATTCCAGAACTGGGGCAGTTCGTCCAGGCGGGTTCGGCGGAGGAAGCGTCCCACGCGTGTGACACGCTTGTCACCCTTGAAGGACCAGACGATGCCGCCGCCTTCGGCGTTGGTGGTCATGGTGCGGAACTTGTGTAGACGGAAGACTCTGCCCTTCAGGCCGATGCGGTCCTGGCTGTAGAAGATGGGTCCGGGGCTGTCGAGCCTGATGGCCAGGGCGATGACGGGTGTCAGGACCAGGGAGACGAGCAGGCCGATGGAGGCGACAAGGACGTCGAAGATGCGCTTGAGCGTGGCCTGTTCGTGGCGATAGAGCTGGAGGTCGGCGAAGAGAAACCACTCGGCGCTGATCTCGTCCACGGGCACACGATGGAGTGTTTTTTCATAGAAGGTCACGGCATCGGTGACACGGCGGCCCTTGCGAAGCAAGCCGAGGGCGGCACGGAGCACGGTGGCGTCCTTGAACTCATCGGAGTGGATGACGATCTCGCGAATGTCGTTGGCCCGGCACACTCGGTCGATGTGCTGGAGGGGATCGTCGTCTTGGATACTGGCGGCGTCACAATCTAGTTGGTGGAGGCGCCCGTAGTTGGCCATGCGGGGATCGGCGAGAAGGGCGTTCATGTAGTCGGTCCTGGTGGTTTTGCCAATGAACAGTAGGGCAGGGTGAAGGGCGCGGATGGCCTGAGAGGCGAACAGTCGGAAGGAGATTCCCAGCAGGGCGTAGCCTCCGAGAGCAATGGCGGCGCAGCGGCGGCTCCAGATATCGTAGAGGACAACGTGGATGAAGGCGTAGGCAATGAGGGCGGAGACCAGCGTGGTGAGCAGGACTCGGCCGACGATCCAGGAACGGGTGGACAGGGTTTCATGCTCGTGCAGGCCGAGCAGCAGCCCGGCGATCATGACGGTGGGACAGAGGACAATGGCGGCCTGCCAGAAGAGCACCTGGTTCCAGTTGCCCCATGCGGAGGAGTGGAACAGCCAGTAGCCCAGGTAGAGTCCGATTCCGGCGAAGGCGGCGTCGAGGGCCATCCACCAGAACTTGGGCAGGGCGAGGAGCACGCGTCCGATTCGGGCGAAGGCGGAGAGGGATGGGGTTTGCCTGGGAGCGGACGTGACGGGCGCGCGGATGATGGGCGCGCAGGGTGGGTGGGCGGCAACGGCGGGCTGCGGTATGACCGTGATGTCGGCCGACACGGCAAGTGCCTCCGGTATGGCTCTGTGCATCGGCGTATTGGGACTGCGACCTAAGTTCCGTATTCGGCGGCCGATAACACGGGAGGTCCGAGAACACAGGCGGGTGCTGCAGGGTGAATCTTGTCCAGGCGCAGGCCCGAGGACCCGATAGAGATGAGCAGGAGCGCTGCGTCCGCAGGCGGGGCAGTGTGGGTTATCGCCTCAAGGAACGCCGGTGCGCGTGGAACCTACAAGGCACATCAGGACTGGGCGGGTCGTGTTCGCGATGTGGGTAGCGGCGTTCGTTGTGAGCGTGGCGGGCTGCGATTCCGAGCGTTCGTACTCGGCGCGTCCGGTGGTGAGCTTCACGGATCTGGGTTCGGGGCGTGAGGACTACGACTCGACGGACTACCGCATCATGACGGCGGATGAGGGCGCGTGGCGTTTTCCGACGCGGGTGGCGGTGGCGCGAGTGACGGTGGCGGACACGGCGTGTCTTCCGGACGAGCCGCGGCTGGTGTTCAGCAAGGTGCCATACGCTGAGCGGCCGGCATGGCACGAATGTATGAGGGATATTCCGGAGGTCTGTGAAGTCTTCTTCCTGCTGAGGACGGACTTCCCGGGCAAGACGATATCGCTGGAGGAGATGGCTGCGGTGGCCGGGCGCTACCGGGCAAGGTTGTTGCTGGTGTACGCGGAGAGCGATCTCCAGTGGGGTGAGGCGCGTGTGATCGGCGTGATGATCGACACGCGGACGGGGGAGATTCTGGCCACCGTGGCGGCGAGCGATAAGCCGCCGATACTCCGCGGCTTCGAGATGGATCGGCCGATGGACCGGGGTGAGGATGACGACCGGCATGTGGATCCGCGGTATCAGGCGGCGCTGAAGTTCCGGGGGCTGGTGCACGACTGCGTGTTGGAGTTGAAGGAGCGGCAGGAGGTGGAAGGGGCCGTGGCGCAGGCCGATCCCGAGTTCACGTCGTGAATAGGCAGATCCTTTTTGACCGGGCGTTGCTTCGATCAGACAGACGCAGTGGCAGGATGAGCACGCCATGGTGCGGGAGCAGGCAAGTTCAACCGACGGATGGATGGGGGTTGCGGAAAGGCGATCTCCCCGCAGCCAAACGATGGGGGCTATCGGTCCCATTTTGTGGGTGTACCTGCTGCTCCTGCTGTGGAACAGCCTGATCCCGTTCCAGCCGGATTTCGAGGGGGGGCCGGCGGCGGACGGCAAGCGGTTGCTCGGTCTTCCGGTGAGCGGACTGAGTTACCCGGACGCGATGAGCAACATCATGGCGTATGTTCCGCTGGGCGGACTGCTGGCGCTGCGTTACTGGCGGCAGAGGCGGAGCCTGCTGGCAGGGACACTGACATCGGTGGTCCTCTGCGCGGGCCTGAGTTACGGCGTGGAATACGTGCAGCAGTACACGGCCGCGCGCGTTTCTTCAGCGGGCGACGTGTTCTGCAATGTGGTCGGGGCGGCGGTGGGGGCGTTGTGTGCGCCGCTGATCTTCGCACTTGTGCGGCAGGCGCGGCGTCACTGGCTGGGGGAGCTGGGCGCCGGCCCGCTGGCATCGCTGGCCAAGTTGTACGCGGCGGTGCTGGTGGTGGTGGCGCTGGTGCCGTGGTCGTTCACGGTGAGCCGGACGCAGCTTCTGGAGCGGCTTGGCGAGGCGCGGGTGGACACGGCCAGGCTGGCCGCGTCGCTTGTAGCGGCGGAGGAGTATCCAAGCCTCATGGCCTATGACAGCGCGGCGGCGGGGCGACGTGAGGCGATGGAAACGGTGATGACGGGCTTGTGGGAGCTGCTGAGCTTTGCGGTGCTGGCCGCGCTGGTTTCGCGGATTCTGGAGCTGGACCTGGGCTTCGGGAGATGGCCGCGGATTCTGTTGACCGCGTGGCTGGTGGGCGGGCTGGCGACGTTCATAGGGCTGATGCAGCTCATGGTGCGATTCGGTTCGGGCGACTATCTGATGTATGCGTGCCGGCTGTACGGGTGTGCGTTGGGGCTGGCGGTGTTTCGGTGGGTGCCGGCCGAGTGGACGCGTCGGCGCGTGTTGAAGCGATGGGCGGAGCGGGAGTTCTGGGTGTCCAAGCGGGTGCGGTGGCTGCTGGTGCCGTTGGCCGTGTTCGTGGTGTTGTACATGGGCTGGGTGCCGTTCTTCATTTCGGTGTCTGAGCAGGGGCCTGTGGCGATCCACGCCCCGGTGCTGTTGCCGTTTTATCAGTATTTTCAGGCGCGGGTGCCGGTGGCGCTGGAGGATGTGATCTTCAAGCTGCTGCGGTTCGGGATGCTGGGTCTGGTGATTTCGATGGCGATGGGGGCGGGCGCGGCGCTGCGAAGCCCGCGGCGCGTGCTGGTGGTGTGCGGCTGGTGCGTGTTACTGTCGCTGGTGATCGAAGTGATGCAGGTGTTTATTCCGACGCGGAACCCGGACGCGACCGACCTAGTGGTGGCGATGCTGGGCGGGGCGGCCGGCGTGGGATTTCACGTGTGGGTCACGGATCATCTGCGCGGGCTGGCCTGGGCGCCGAGGGCGGCGTTCTCTGGAACCACAGGTGAACACCGGCTTACACAGATGGGTAGGAGCCAAGAGCCGTTGGCCGTCAGCCGTTAGCAGTCATCGGCCGAGCTGGGCAGCCTGGAGGGGCATTTCAGTTTCACTTCTTTTGAGCGGTAGCGTTGTAGGCCTAAACACTTGGCAAGCGTGTACCGCGTACAACCAGAAGTGCCGTCGTTGCGACAGTGGATGCTTGGCTTTATGCTGCGCGGCGACGGCAGATGGAGTGCAGGTTATGGGTGCGGGCGCTGAGAATATGGGGCGTATTCTTACAGCGATCGTCGTCGCGGTTGCGGTCGGCGGGTGTGAGTCGGGTACGAGGGAGCCGGCGAGAGAACGCGTGGAGCGTTCGGCGGAACGGTTACCGGCCGGGCGGCTGGGGTATCCGCTGGGGACGTATCTGAGGATCGAGGGGGTCAGGGCAGAGCGCGGGAAGGTCGGCGTGAAGACGCTGGCGGTAGAGAGGATCGATGGGCGGGAAGTGTCTCCGCGCATCCGGATATGGATCGAGAATGTCGAGAGGCTTCCGGAAGGGACGCGATGCGTGCTGAACGGGTACGAGAGCGGGAAGATGATCGGGCTGCCGTTTGAGGTGGCGGAAAAGGAGAACATGCCGCTAACGCAGGCGGTCTATCAGTTCTATCGGTATTTCGTGGTGACGTCGGTGGTCGAACCGGAGGCACTGAAGAAGGAGTGGAGGGCGGATCACCACCGATGATGCTTGGAGACAATCACGGGGGCGGGGGGCTTACGGCGTTAGGGCGGCGACGGGTTGGACGTGGGAGATGACGGGGCGGAGCTTGCCGGAGGGCGCGGGTCGGATGTTCTCCACCTGGTTGATGGTGATGGACAGGTCGTGGCCGAGGGCGGCGGCCAGGCCGTCGTGCAGGTGTTGGAGGAGCGAATCGGCGAGCGGTTCGCGGCAGACCACGTCGACGTGTACGGCCAAGTCCGCGTCCTGAGTGATGCGGTAGCGTTCGATCCGGTCGCATTCGCGAAGCACATAGATGGCCGAGAGGGCGTGGCGGATGGTGCCGTCGCGGGCGACGAGGAAGTCGGTCTGGCGTCCCTCGACAGACTCGATGGTGGACAGGCCTCGGCCGCAGGGGCAGAGTGTTTGGTCAGCGGCACGGCGGGCGAGGTCGCCGGTGAGGTAGCGGATGAAGGGCATGGCGTACGTATCGAGGTGGGTGATGACGAGGCGGCCGAGCTCACTGGGGGCGACCGGCCGGGCGCGCGAGTCGATGATCTCGATGATGAGGTTCTCGTCGGTGACGTGTAGCCGGCCGTGCGGGCACTCGTGGGCGATGAAGCCGCCCTCGCGGGAGCCGTACCCGTTGGCGACGGGGACGCCGAAGTAGTCTTCGAGTTCGGCCCGGTCCGCGGGCATGAGCGTCTCTCCGGTGACGAAGACGGCCCGCAAGTGGGGGAGGTGCAGGGTGCGCCCTGTGGCCCGGGCGCGGGACACGAGCAGGGCCAGGCTGGAGGGATACCCGAAGATGGAGACGGGGTCGTAGCGCTGGATGCTTTCCAGGTACGCGTCCATCCTCGTTGGTGACATTGCAAAGGCACTCAGGAGCAGGTGGTTTGTCAGGCGGTCGCGGAGCGCGCGGGCACGGTTCTGACGGTTCAGCTCGAGCGGCGAGCCCCACATGTAGACTTCGCGGTCGCCGAGGTCGGCGCCGAACCAGCGGTGGGATCTGACGCGGGCGGCCTGGTCGTAGGCTTGGCGGCGGCGGTCGAAGAAGAAGACGAGCGGTTCGCCGGTGGAGCCACCGGTGGTGTAGCGGTGCACGCCGCCGGGGGCGTCCAGCCAGGTGAACAATGGGCCATAGCGGCGGATGTCGGCCTTGGTCAGGAGTGGGAGGCGGATCAAGTCTTCGACGCGGGCGAGTTCGGGGACGATTTGGGCGTCGGCGAGGCGTTGTCTGTAGAAGGGACAATGCCGGTTGGCGTGGGTGAGCAGGTCGCGAAGCTTGGCTTGTTGAAGGCGGTGGAGCTCGGCCGGCGTGAGCCACTGCGACTTCTCGAGTTGGCGGAGAGACGCGAGACTGGAGCGGCCGAGGAGGCGCTCGTGAATCGGGTAGAAGCAGTGTTTGACGATCCAGGGATTCACAGCCATGTATCGACCTGCCGTCGGATCGGCTTGATGGACTTGTCGCGGAGGCACAACGGTCAGCGATCCAGGGCGAGGGCCGGGGCTCTGGCAGGCGGCAGGAGTGACTGATAAAGGGCCAGAACGGCGTCGGCCTGGAGGTTGTCGTTGTAATGTCTGGCGGCGCGGCGGCGGGCCTGACTCCCGAGCGTGTTCCGCAGATCGGGGTCGGTGATGAGGGTGCGCATGGCCGCGGCAAGCCGGTCGGGGCTGTGGGGCGAAAGGATGAGACCGGCCTGCATATGAGGAACGGCCTCGACGACGGCGCCGACATCCGTGGCGATGACCGGTAGGGCGAAGCTCATGGCTTCGAGGATGGCGACAGGCATGGCTTCGCGGTGGCTGGGAAGTATGAAGACGTCGGCTTGGCGGAGGAGGCGGACACGCTCGTCGCCGTCGGCGATGCCCGCGTGGCGGACCACGTCGTTGAGACCGTGGCGGCACAGCGCGTCGGTGAAGCGCGAGCCATCCCCCGGTGAGCCCCAGGGACCGGCCAGGATCACCTCAAACGGCAATTCGTCGTCGCGCAGTTTTGCTGTGGCGGTGAGGAGATCGAACAGGCCCTTGTGCTCGCTGAGCGTTCCCAGGTAGAGGAAGCGGCAGGTCGGACGAGGCGCGTAGGTGCGGGGCGGATCGAGCTCGGGCATGTGGACGGCGTTGGGGATAACGTGGACGTTGGCTGTCGGCACGACGGTGCCAATCCAATGTCTCCACGGTTCGCTGAGGACGACCACCGCATGGGCTTTGCGCAGGCCGGCGCGGATGAGGAGGCGTCCCGGGCCGGTTGCGCGGCGGTAGAAGTCGTCAAAATAGCCACCGTGCAGGTGGAGGAGAACGCGGCGGCGAAGCAGGCGGAGGAAGGCCAGATCGAGCAGGTGACGGTAGAAGGTGAAGAAGCTGGACGCGTGGATGTGGACGATATCAGCGCGCGTGCGGAGGACCCGCCACAGCAGGGTGAAGAGCAGAGACGAGTGGCGGAGGAGCGAGCCGACGGGGCCCCACTTGCGGAACCAGGAGGGATTGGCGGAGAGCACGGACAGGTGCACAGTGTGGCGCAGCGGCGAAGTCACCAGGGTCTGCATGACCGAGACCATGCCGCCGACGGCGGGGGGCGTGGGGCCGATCATCAGCACGCGAGGCTTGCTGCACATGCCGCACGTCAACATGTGGACTGTACTCCTCCGGCCAATTGGGCCGCGGCGCCGATCAACGATTCGTAAATGGCGATGTACCGGTCGATCATGCGGCTCAGGCTGAAGCGCCGGATGACGCTGTCGCGGGCGGCGCGGCCCATGCGATGTCGTGTGGCCGGGTCGTCGGCCAGACTCATGATGCAGGCGCTCAGAGCGTCTGGGTTTTCGGGTTCGGAGAGCAACCCGGTCTGGCTTTGGGCGACGATTTCCGGGAGGGCGCCGACGCTGGTGGCCACCACGGGGAGGCCTACGGCCTGGGCCTCGAGCGCACTGATGGGCAGGGCCTCGGTGTGTGACGGCAGCACGAACACGTCGGCCGCGCGGAGGAAGGGTCGTACGTCGGCATGCGCTCCGGCGAGGAGGAAGCGCTGCCGGAGGCCGGCGTCTTCGATCATTTGGCGCACACGCTTCTCAAGGGGGCCGGTACCGACCCAGATGAAGGCGATGTTGTCGGGCAGTCGGCGAGCGGTCTGAACCAGCGTCTCGGGGGACTTGGCCGGGGAGAGAGAGGCGACGGTCACGCATAGGAAACGCCCCTTTACTGAAGCGCGGATTTGCACTTCGTGGCGGCCGGGCTGCTGGGGGGTGAAGTGATCGGTGTCGATGCCGTTGGCGACGATGTCGATGGAGTCTGGGGACACTTCGAATCGGCGAGCCATCTCCCGGGCCAGCGGCTGGCTTACGGCCACGAGTCGATCGGTGCGGCGGGCCAGGCGGCGGGCCAGAACTCGTTGTGGCAGCGGCAGGGTGTTTTTGAGGAAACCATGGAAGCTCTGAACGACAGGGTATCGGCCGGCAAAGGCGCGGACCACATCGCACCAGGTTCCCAGGTTCTGGCCGTGCACGAGGTCGGGGCGGCGTTGGTCGGCGAGGCAGCGGAGTCGGCGTGCCAGGGCCCAGTCACGGCCTTTGGCATTCATGGCGACGAGGTCGACTTGTGGAGAGAGGGACTCGGCCAGAGCGCCCGTTTGGCGCAGGCAGCAGACGGTCTGCGGCCAGCCGCGTTTTTGTAGGCCGTTCGCCAGGGAGACCAGGACGCGTTCCATCCCGGCAATCGGAAGAGAATGGACAAGGTGGAGAATCTTCCGTGCCATACACTCATTCCTCAGCGGTCCTGGTTTACAGGTCCCGGCCCCAAGCCAGGGGGGGCAGTTCGTATTTCAACGCGGCCGGTCTTCGGGCCTCCGCGAGGTCAAGCGGCAGCTCGGCGGTCTCGGCTTGCGCGTTTTCGGCGCAGCGCAGGATGCATACAGGCATGACCAGGAACCACCAGAACTCCTCGACATAGAGTGTGGTCATGAACATGCCTGTGGCGAAGTACGCACACTGGCAGACGGCGATCGCATAGCAGTAGTGTTGGATTTCCCGTTCATCGCGTGTACCCCGGCATCGTCGCCAGGCCTGGAGGATGGTGACCCACCCGTTGAGGACGATGATCAGGAGCAGGGCGGCGGAGTGGACGCCGAGTTCGCCGGCGCAGCGGATGAAGGTGTTGTGGGCATCGCGCATGACGCCGCTGGGGTGCCAGAATTTGATGGCATAAGCGAAGTTGCCGGCCCCGACCCCGAAGGGGCGGTCCTGGACCATGCGGTAGGCTGCGTCCCAGATCTCCAGGCGGTTCGTTGCGGAGGTGTCTCGTTGTTCGGGTGGATTGAGGATGGTTTGCATGCGACGACGGAAACCGGCGTCGGTCAACCAGAGGGACACGGCGATGGCGGGAACGAGGCAGAGGATGAGGCGCAGTTTGCGGCGTTTGAATCTGACGAAGAGAGCGGCGAGCAGTCCGGCCAGGACGCCGATGAAGGCGGCCCTGGTGCGCGTCAGGATGATGGCATTGATGACGAAGCCGGTGGTCAGAAGGGCGAAGACTTTCATGCGGATGGTGCCGCAGAGGAAGAAGATACCGAGGAAGGGCAGCATGGCGACCAAGTGTGCGCCGAAGAAGCTGGATTCCCAGAAGTCGGGTCCGCCCATGTGGTTGAGCCGCGCTTGTGTGAATCTGGAGATGGGGGCGTTATAGGCCTGCACGCCGAGATACAGGGCGGTGAGTACGAAGACCCACAGGAGGGCGCGGAACTTTCCCACGTCGGTGATGACGTGTGACAACATGAAGACGAAGGCCGTGATCTTGACCAGCTTGAGCATGAGGCCGTTGGGATCGGGATCGGGGTTGAGGACGGTGTCGCTGCGGGCCATCTGGTCGGTCAGCAGGGCCACGACGAGGAACAGACCTATGAGGGCCTCCTGGCGAGAGATGAAGTGCCGACCCCACCGAAGGCGGTGCATGTTTACGATGATACCGATCAGCGTGACCGTGGCGAAGATCAGTGAGTAGCGGACGCCCCAGGGGTTAAAGATACTGCCCCACCACTGCATTTCAGGCCAAACGGTGTAATGGAAGACGTAGCCGACGATCCCATAGAGGGGATTGAAGAGGCTCGCCGTGGTGCAGATGACGAGGCCGATCAGGAACGCGATGGTCTTAATGGGCATGATTAATCACACCATTGGGCCGCGGAAGTCGCCGCGGCGATGCGGGAGTAAAGATCGAAGTAGCCATCGATGTTTCTGCGCTCGTCGAAATGCCGCTGGGCGTGTTTTCTTGCGGCCTGTCCGAGCCTGTCCCTGAGTTGATGATCGCTGACCAGCGTTCCGATGGCCCGGGCCAGGGCAACATGATCACCCAGGGGATAGAGCAGCCCGGTCTGATGATCGAGGATGGTCTCGGCGGGGCCGCCCTCCTGGGTGGCCACAACCGGTCGCCCGCAGGCCATGGCTTCGATGACCACCAGCCCGAATGGCTCGGGTCGCTTTGATGTGTGCACAACGATGTCGCAGGCGGCATAAATGTTCTGCGGGTCCAGCACGTGGTCAAGGAAGGTGATGCGGTCGGCAATGTTCAGGTGGCGGGCGGTTTCCGCGGGCGGCGGCGACATGGGTGCCGCGTTGGCAGGGCGTCCACCGACGACAAGCCCGCGTATGGCGTCATGGCTGCGGCTTAGCATGTGAAGGGCTTTGAGGTAGACGTCGTGACCTTTCCATGGCAGCAACGTGGCCACCAGGCCGACGACAATGTCCTGTTGGCGGAAACCTAGTTCTTGGCGCAGGACAGCCCCGCGGTGCGGATCGGGCGTGAACTGCTTCAGGTCGATGCCGTCGTAAAGACAGATGACGGCATCCTGTGGGGCACCGACACGGAGCAGGTCGCGGCGAACGGCCTCGGAGACGGCCACGATGCACCAGGGCAGGCGGGCCAGGTTCCGGGTTCGGTGGCAGGGCCACTCCCATCCTCGGACCGTAGCGACCAGAGGCACGCCGGCCTGTGAGGCGGCCTCGATTTCGGCGCGGTTCGCGAGCAGACCGTTGTTGGTGTGGACGATGTTGATGTCATGTGCCTTGATCTGCTTTTTCAGGAAACGTGTCAGAGGTACGTCTCTGGCGGCGGCGTTAAGCAGGTTTCGGGTGGTGCCGACCATCTTGCCGGCCAGACCGGCGGTCCACCGACCGTTCGCGTCCGGGGGCTCGGCGGCAGCGCCGAAGCGGCGGAAGGGGCGGATGTCGATAATATGTTGCTCGTCGAGCCGTTCCGTCAGATCAGGGTCTGCGTAGGAGATCGCCACGAAGGGTTCGTAGTCGTGCCGTAAGGCCGCGCGGACAAGGGAGTAGAGGCAGCGAGTGGCGCCTCCAAATCCCAGCCCGTTCTCGATGTAGAGGATCCGGGGGCGCACGGTTCAGTCCTCCGCACAGGCGGGTTGCAGCCCGCTGCCTTCTGGTGTCACGTTCATGTCGCTCTGACCTGCGTGTGGTGGATCGAAAGCAGTCAGCCCGATGCCGGCGGCCTTGCCGCCAGCCAGGGCCAGGAGGGAGAGGCCGCGGGCGGCCCGGATCGGATGGGCTGTGATCAGGCCTGCGGCCAGCAGACCGGTGCCGTCGAACAGGTTGTTCAGGGTCTGGCGGTAGATGTAGCGGGGCACGCCGAGCCAGCGGCCGTCGACTTTCGATTGTCGGGCGATGCGGACCGTGGCCAGGCCGGATTCGCAATGCCAGCAGAGCAGGTAGTACAGGCGGAGGCGTTCCGGCATGGCGGGATGATACACGGCTGCCCGGGGGACGTAGCGTCCGACGCGGCCTTCGGCGAGCAAACCGGACTGCAGACTCACGTCGTCGCCGAGTCGCGGGCGCTTGCCGAGCGGGCCGAGGCCCTCGTCGAAGCGGCGGGCGGCGTGGAAGACGCGAGTGCGGAACATGAGGTTGGCCCCGAAGAACGGCGGCATGTCGGGTGTCAGAACTCTGTCATCAGGTCCCTGGTCGTACCAGACCAGCATTCCTTTGTAGGGGCAGGCGGGATCGGTCGGCATCCAGGAGGGGACGCGTCGGGGCCAGCGGGGCAGGATTCGGCCGCCCATCCAGTCGGCCTCGGGGTGGTCGGCCAGGGCGCGGCGGGCGGCGGGGAACCACTCGGGCGTAACGGTGACATCGTCATCGAGGAACCAGACGGCGCCTTCGGGGGATTCTCGCAAAGCGCGATTGCGGGCTGCGGACAGGCCGAGCTTCGGCTCCGTCACGCAGCGGAGGTGTACGTGGGAGGCGGCCTGCCTGACGACGTGTCGCGTGTGGTCCGTGCTGGCGTTGTCGATGACCAGCACGTGGGCGTCGTCCAGGGAGCCGGCCATGGAATGGGACAGGGAGATAAGCATCTGGCGCAGCATGTCGGCACGGTTGTGCGTGCAGACGACGATGGTCAGGTCTTCGCGCGCCCTCATGCGGGCAGGCCCTCCAGGGAGTCGGTGGGCACGCCGCGGGTCGTGCGGCGGCGGACGGCCTGGCGGCAGAGCTCGATGACCGGCTCGGCGGCGGCGGTGAGCGAGAGGTGCTGTTCGACGTAGCTTCGGGCCCCGTGTCCCAACTGGCGCGTCTGGCGCGGAGTGGCGGCGAGGGCGCAGAGCGCTTCGGCCCAAGCGCCAGGACTCCGGTCGGGGATGATTAGCCCGTTGTGGCCAGGCTGGATGATCTCAGCGAGGCCCGCACCGGCGGACGCGATGACGGGCAGGCGGCAGGCCATGGCTTCGAGAGCGGCGTTGGGGAAGCGGTCGCGGGTCGAAGGCACGAGCAGGGCAGCGCACCGGCGATAGATTTCGGGCATGCCACTCCAGGGCAGTCGGCCCCAGAAACGGCAGCGCCGGGACAGACGTTGAGGACAAGCGTCGAGCAGATAGTCCTGCCATGTTCCTCCGTCCGGGGCCGTCGGCGTATCCCGGCCGACGAACCAGAAGTCGGCGATGCGGGATCGGTCGAGCACCGTCGGCAGAATGGTCGTGAGCAGGGTCATGCCCTTCTGCGGCTCGAGCCGGCCGACGAACAGGAGGCGACACCGAGGGGCGGGCAACGTGTGCGCCGGCGTAAACAGGTCGCAGTCCACGCCGGAGGGGATAACGGGATGAGGCACGTTGGGCGTGTTTATGCAGTCGAGCAGCTCTCGGAGCGCTACGGAGGAAGGGGCGTAGAGAGCGGCGCAGCTATTGAGGGCGCGCTGTTCGAGTTGGTCCAACCGTCGGCCGTGGCGATCGAGCGGATCGCCGTTGGCCCGGACGATGTAGCGCATCAGGCCGCTGGCACGGAGGACTACGGGCAGCCCGGTATGCTTGGTAAGGTCGGCGAGTTCGCCGCCCCACAGTGGACCGACGAGGACCTCGATTCCGTACTGGGTGATCAGCGGGACGAGATAGCGCTTGAGGGCGTCGCGTCTCTGAAGGGCTGTGTGGTAGGCGGCGGCCTGATAGGAAGCCGTCTCCGGGTAGAGCCTCTCGACAAGGCGGCGGGCCAGGCCGAGTGTGGACTCAGGCAGGTGCATAACCGGGAAGGGATAAGAGGGTTCATCGGGTTCGGTTTCCGCGGCCGGTCCGGTAATGACGACGGGTCGGGCGCCGCACTGCGACAGGCCGACTGCGAGGTTGCGGAAGTAGGTGCCAATCCCGCCGCTGTCTTCGCGGGAGGTGGGCCATTCGCGAGTGACGAGGCCGATGCGGGGGCTGTTCATGGGTGTGCTCCTTGGTGGTGACGTGTCCGTCGGGCTCCCGCGATCCAGCCGAGTATGTCGGCCAGGTCGATTTCGGCGTTGATGCGCGGGCTGCGGGTCAGGCCGGTCCAGCCGAGCAGGAGCCGTCCGGCCCGTCGGGCGAGTTCGCCGAACATCCACCGGGGGATTCCGGCCAGGCGGGGAGCCGGCGCGACGAGGCCCTGATGTGCCAGAGTCTTGGCACGCTGGTAGGACCGGCGCCAGAGGTACACCGGCGAGACTTGAGCTGGCTGGATGATGTGGCCTGCGCGGATTTCGGGAACGTAAAGGATGCGGACGCCGCGGGCGGCGAGGCGTTTGGCCAGGGCGGTGTCGTTGCCGATGAGGCGTGTGGTACCGACGGGGCCCAGGTCCGGGTCGAAGGGCGGGAGCGGCAGGAGTTCTCGACGATAGACGGTGTTGGCGCCGGGCGGCCAGGACTGCGCTGGATATTCGTGGGGGCGATCGCCTCGGTCGCAGATGGTGTAAGCCTGCGGGGCGTACGGGTGGCGCAGGAAGGCGGCGCGATTGGAGCGGGTCCAGATCGGGCTGACGGGGCCGGCGAAGGCGCCGAAGGCAGGGTGCCGATCGGTCCAGGCGACGGCGTGCTTCATCCAGTGGGGCGGAAAGATGATGTCGTCGTCGGTGAAGCAGACCAGGCGGCCTCGCAGCGTGGCGGCGACGCGGTTGAGGGCGATGCTTTTGCCGGGTTGGGGCTCAAATTCGTATCTGATGGGCAGGCGGGTTGCGAAGCGGCGGACGGTGAGTTGTGTGTAGTCTGTCGAGCCATTGTCCACAACGACGAGTTCCCAGCGGAGGCTGCCGGTGTCGAGGCGGGTCAAGCTGGCCAGGGTCAGGCCAAGAACACGGGCGCGGTTGCGAGTGGCCAGAGCGATGGAGAAGTCGAGGGCAGCCGATAGCGACGGAGCGTGTTCCGAGAGGCTGGCGCTTGGGCTCCCGGTCGCGGCGCCAGCAGTCCATGGCGGTACGGCTTGCGGTGCTGTGGCCAGATTCGGGATCAAGAGCCGGTCCTTTCGCTGGGCGCAAACGCCGCCGCGGTCGCGGATGGGACGCGTTCTCGGATCGTCGATGAGCGTGCGCCGCGGTCGTCCAGAGGCCTTTGGGTCCTATTAGACTTCGGCTTACCGGACCGACGGTTTTAGCTATCTCGGGGCGGAATGGGCTCCGGAGGGATCGACTTCGCAGACCTCAAGAGCAGGTTGACCGTCGGGTGCGGCGAGGGAGCGAGCGGAGCGCTTATCGGACGTCGTTGTCAGGTTGGGACCGGACGGGGAGGCGCTTCTTGTCGGGGCCGTTTCGGCGGCGACGAAAGGCCCCGGGAGGGCGGGCGGTGTCGAGATAGGCCAGCGGTTGCGTCAGCTCGCTGAAGGAGGGGGCGTCGAGGAGATGGTCGGGCGTGTCACGACCGGCGAGGTGGCGGTCGAAGAAAGCGACGATGCGTTGGGCGTATTGGGTGGGCTGGACAACGACGGCCTCGTTGTGGCGGGCGGCGGGCACAATCCAGAGGTACTTGGGTTTCCCGGACAGGGCGTACAGCATCTCGGCCTGGCTTGAGGGGATGTAGCTATCGCACTGGCCATGGATGAAGAAGACGGGCTTGTTCTTCATACGGGCCAGGGCTTTGCGCACGGATGGGAATTCGCAGTTGAGGTTCCTGCGGCAGCGGAGAAAGAGGAGCCAGCGGAGGAATCGCCAGAAGGTGGGAGGGTGGTTCTCGTAGACGAACCGGACCTTGGCGAAGATATAGGCCCAGCGTTTCATGAGGTATTCGAGCGTGGTGTCGGAGCTGAAGGCGCCGTCGCAGAGGATGGCGGTGACGCGGGGGTCGTTCCAGGCCGCGAGGATGGCGGCGCAGGCCCCGCGGGAGATGCCGAAGAGGCCGAGGTTGACGGGTCGACCGCGTTCCTCGAGCCAATCCTCCACGAAGGCGATGGCCCCAATCATGTCGGCGACCTCGCGGTCAGAGGCCCACTGTCGAGGCTGGTAGTCGTCTTCGTGGCTGGACTGACCGTGGGCGCGGAAATCGAAGGCGAAGACATCGTAGCCCGCTTCGAGGAGGGGGCGGCAGTAGCGGGCGCAGCTCAGGCGGTCGGAAGCGAATTCGTGGGCGAAGATGATGACGCCCGTGTCGGGCAGAACGGGATTGCCGCGGAGGAACATGCCCCGGAGGCTGAGGCCGTCGAAGGCCCGAAAGTTGATCTGTTCGCCGTCGGGGGGCTCGAAGTCCTGGGGGCCCATGGACAGGGGTGGAGGCGTGTCCTTGATGATGTTGAGCATGATGCGGATGTACTTGTTGAGGACGAAGACGGGGACGAGGATGAGCAAGGTGAGCATGAGGCCCATGGAAATCAGGGCCCAGTTGTGGGTGAAGATGTTCCAGGATACTGCGAGTGCCATACGCACGCCACCCGGCACCAAGACTCAGTTCTCAATAAGACGCGTCTTTATATGATCCAGCCTTGTTGGTGGTCCATAACCGCGCCAGGGTACGGCATGTTACGCACGGGCCGGCCAGGGATCAATTCGGCTGCTTGAGGGGCGTTATTGTGCCCGGGAGGAGGATGCTCAGGGGGCAGGGAAGGTGGGTGCTCGTCCGGCGAGCACGGCCATGACGTCGTCAACCACGTCGTTCATGGCTGCCAGAGAGGCCTCCGTGCGGGAGCCGACGTGAGGGGAGAGGAGGCAGTTGGGAGTGGAGAGTAGGGGGTGGTCGGGTGCAGGAGGTTCGACATCGAGGACGTCGAGAGCGGCGCCGGCGAGCCGGCCTTGGTGGAGGGCAGTGGCGAGGGCCGCAGAATCGACGACGACGCCTCGGGCCGTGTTGATGAGCCAGGCCGTGGGCTGGAAGCTCTCCAGGGCCCGGGCGTCGATCAGGTTTCGGGTCAAGTTCGTGAGCGGTACGTGGAGGGTGACTACGTCGCTCTCGGCGTAGAGCTGGGTCTTGGAGCGTTCCTCGGCGGCGAAGTCCAGCCCAGTGATTGGGATGATGTCATTGAACAGGACTCTGGCTCCGAAGCCACGGCTGCATATGCGGCCGACAGCGCGGCCGATGCGTCCCATGCCGACGATGCCGATGGTTTGTTGGGCGAGTTCCTTGGGTCCGGGCAGCCCGCGGGCTTCGATGAAGCGGTCGTCTCGCACGGCTCTGTCTGAGGCAAGGATGTTGCGTTGGAGGGCAATGATGAATCCGACGGTCAGTTCAGCGACGGCGCGCGTACTGGCGGCGGGGGTATAGGCGACCTCGATCCCGTGGCGGCGGGCAGCGCCGAGGTCGATGTTATCGAGGCCCACGCCAGCCCGGCCGATGACCTTGAGTTTGGGGGCAGCAGCCATATCTTCGTCGGTGACCTGGGCATAGCTTCTGACGAGAAGGGCGTCGGCGTCGGGGAGGTGCCGGCGCCATTCATCGGGCCGGCTCTCAAACGGGCCGAGGACGCGCCCAGCGCCCTTGAGGCGGATGACTGCGGGCTCGCTCATGGGCTCGGCGAGGAGGATCAGGGGTGCGTCAGTGTCCGAGGGCATGCGGGCATTATCGGTCCCGCTCGGCAATCAGCCAAGAGACGGTTCGGGCATGAGGGGTACGCGAAGCTAGGGGATCGCATGCAAGCGGAAAGTAAGGTGGCGGAAACGCCGGGGAGTTCAAGTGCAGGTGGACAAAAGGAGAAAAAAAGAGGAATTGGCCAGGGTGGTTTGCTTGAGGCAAAAGGTGTGGCATACTTAGAGTGCAGCGCCCTTTGATGCGAAGGCGCCGCGTTAGTCAAGAGTCCCTTCTAGGCCATGTGGCCACTTTTCCCGAAGCGGCCGTGTGGCCTTCCTTTTTGTCTGGTTACAAGAAGCACCTTAGTGGCGGGGGTCTACTCGCCGCCGCTAGAATCACGGCATGATTCAACTGACCCGCGAAGTACGGCTCAGTCTCGAGAATGAAGCCGCGACCGTGGTCGGTCCTGGTCGGGGCGCCAATACGTGGGCAGGGTGGCCGGCGGCGCGGACGCTGAGCCCATACGCGGTGGTTCGGGGCACTTTTCGGGGGGAGCCGGACGCTCAGACCGGGTATCTGGTGGACATTCGTCTGATCGACGAGGCGTTGCGCGGAGCGGTCCTGGGGACAACGCAGTTGGTCGGCAGACCGCTGTTGGACGCCGTGAGGGGTATTTGGCAGTCGCTGGAGGATCGCTGGTTGGGGCCCGCGGAGCTATGTGAGCTGGAGTTGCTGGCGACGCCTTATTTGCGGTATGCCGTATCGGGCGGGGAGGTAGCGATGGTCAGCGTGACGCAGTGTTTTGAGTTCGCCGCTTCGCACCGGTTGGCGTGCGCCGAGTTCTCGGACGCGAAGAATCGCGAGATTTTCGGGAAGTGTTCGAACCCGAACGGGCACGGACATAACTACGGGCTGGAAGTGACGGTGCGGGTCGACCCTGAGGCTGATGCCGAGGGTCGGGAGCCGTTCTCGCTGCCGCGGATGGAGGCCGCAGTACAGGAGCGAGTGCTGGATCGGTTTGACCACAAGCATCTCAACGTGGACTGCCCGGAGTTTGCGGACGTGAATCCGTCTGTGGAGAACATCGCCATGGTGATCTGGGGACTGCTGGAGGGCCGGATCCTGGGCGGGGAGCTGGAAAATGTTAGGGTCTGGGAGACGGCCAAGACGCGGGCGGACTACAAGGGCGAAAAAAAATAAGAAAGGCATCGAACCGCGTGTCGAGCCCTTCGTAAGGACTAGTGAAACGCATGCTC
>CP070685.1:0-28414 GCA_020352895.1 Phycisphaerales bacterium | reverse complement strand
CTCCTCGATGCGGTCGGCCACCTGTTGAGCGGCCGGCGAGGGGGTGTTGGGCAGGATGACGCTGAACTCGTCACCACCCTGGCGGGCGGCGATGTCCGTCTCGCGGACGGCCTCTTTGATGCGACGCGCAACTTCGCGAAGCAGCAGGTCTCCGGCCTGATGGCCGTAGCGGTCGTTGACCAGCTTGAGCTGGTCCACATCCATCAGGATAAGGCTAAGGGGCAGGTTATACCGTTTGGCCCGGACCACTTCTCGAACGATGGTCTCCTCAAAGGCACGGTAGTTGGCCAAGCCGGTCAAGCCGTCGGTCCGAGCCATCTGCTCCAGAGTCTCCGCGGTTCCGACGCTCTGCAGCGTGGCGGCCAGCAAGTGTGTGAGGCCTTCCACCAGCGGTCCGAGCTCGGTCCAGTCGAAATGAGGCCCATCCAGGGGATCGGAGAAGTTCAGCACGCCCTGCAGTTCGGCTCCATAAACCACCGGGGCGACGATGCACGAGGCGGTCTCGTAGCGGCCAGCATAACGGCGGTCCAGGGCCAGGCCCATCGCGGTCAGTTCCTGGTCCACATTCCGGGGGTGCCAGGCACAGCGGTGATTGACGGCCACGGCCATGGCGCTGTCGGTACGAAAGGGGGAGACCGCCACGTGCTCGGCCAGGGGCTCGTCAGGGACGCGCCAAACGAGTTCCAGGCGTCCCTGACCCGGATTGAAAAAGTACCCCGAGCAACGCCGGGCACCGACGAGAGCAGGCAGAATCTCGCGACAGGCCTCCACGATCTTCGCCGGTTTGAGGGTCGCCAGACGGCACGCCAGAGACAACAGGCACTGCTCCCGCTGGGCGGAGCTCAGCCGCAGGGCGGGGGACTCCAGGCCGCCCGCCCGTGCTCCCGGGTAGCGCTTGAACGCCCCGCTCCCGCCACGCGGCCCGCGCCCACGACGTCTTTCAAGGGTGCTCCGCAACTCGTCCAGGGCCGCAGAGCCGGGCCCGCTGAGAATGACCTTTTCGCAAGGCAGCTCCAAAAGTACGGGGTCGGCAGGCGGGCAGCATTCGGCGTCGATCACCAACAGGTCGTGCAGTCCGATGGTGGGCGGCAGGTCGTGAACTCGTGAGGCGGGGCGGAGGGCATTCGGGGTGCACCAAACGGAGTGAACCAAGTGACGGACAGCTGCCAGAAGCGACCTATCCTCCGTAATGACATATACTTGCGCTTCTTCCAGCCGCGTCTTCATGAGTGAGGACCCTCGACGGCATCGGGGAAGACTTCCCCATCTATCGGACGCCGCTTCAGACGAGTCCTGCCGAATGCCGACAAAAGGCCAAGAAACGGGAGGCCGGCCGATTCTGCGCATCGGCCTGCCGGCCCGGCGCAGCTCGTGCAGCAGCCGCGGGCGAGCGTGAGTGTCCGCCGCAGGTGGTCGGCGCTCCCGACGGAACCTGCGGGGCGGTCAGGGTGAGTCCGAACCTCGTGTCTGCTCACCGCCAAGGTACCCCCCGGTCAGGAAGACCGGGCTGAATGAGACTCAGGATGAGTGCCGACACGCCCACGGGAATAAACGCCGAGCCCCAGCCATTCGGGGAGCACATCGGGCCGGCGCACCAGTGGCAAATCCCGTTGCTGCTGGTGGCCACGGGCCTCCTTGTCATCTCACTTCTCCAGCTTCGCCCGCCGACACCGTTGCCTAGTTTCGAAGAGCACTTGGAGCCCCTTCAGCGGATGATGCGGGCAGGACTGTACGACCTGGTCGTCGCCGACGCGGGAGCGCTGTTGAGGGAGGAGGAACTCGGCCCGCTTCAGGAGGCACGGCTCTACGTGCTGATGGCCGAGGCCACGCATCTGGCCGAAGGAAAGCGGCGGCGACATCACCCGGAAAACGCTCAATGGATCATTCGCAACCTGCAGCTTGCCGAGGACAAGGGGTTCACGCCGACGGGGGAGAACCGGTGCTGGTCTGCGGCGGCCTGGGAATGGCTTGGGAATCCCCAGCGGGCCCTGGACGACTATCAATTGGCCCTGTGGGCCGGCGTAGACGACGCGCTGGTCGTCGAACGACACATCATGGACTTGAAGGGCGAGCTGAACCTTCTCTCGAACGAAGAGCATCACCGTCTGCTCGACCGCTACATGGGGCTGGCCCAGGATGCCCCGGATGAATTCGTCTGGGCCCTGCGGGCCAAGATCGATCTGCATCACGAGGCCGGCGACCGTGAGGCGGCCCGGGCCCTGTTGGATCGGGCCGAACCTCAGTTGCGAAAGCTGGGGCGAGACGATCAGGCCGACCTGCTTGACGCCATGCTGTGGTACCGCGAGGAGCGCTTCGATGAGGCGGAAAGGCTCCTGCGATCGCTGCGGGCCAAGCTCGAGGTTCGAAACGAGACCTACGCCCAAGCGACATGTCTTCTGGCGAGGCTGAACCTGCGCGACGATCGCCCCTACGAGGCTCTGTCGTTCTGCGAAGACATCCTCGAGTCCTACACCTCGGGCCCATACTTGGCGACGGCCCTGTTGATCTCCGCAGAGACACAGGCCTTGCTGAGATATCACGAACGGGCTGTCGCGTGCTACCGAGAACTGATCGCCATGCTGCCTTTCGGCTTCGACAGCAAGTACATCAACGAAGAGATGATCCGTACGTCGCTGGCCGTGCAGTACGACACCCTGCGACACGATGCGCGGCCGAGCGAGGCGCTGCTCTTCATCGAGTTGGCGAACGAAATCACGGACAGCGCCCCGGAGTCCGTGCAGGCGGTGTTCCTGAAATGGCTGATCGAGGCTCATGTGGCCCTGGCCGAGCAGTACCAGAGACAGGCCGACGCCGCCAAGACCGACGAAGGGACCACGACCGAGGACGAATCGCACGGCGCCGGGGCGGACAACAAGAACGATCCGGCCGCTCTGATGCGCCGGCACTACCGCCGAGCGGCGGAGGCATCGCTAAGACTGGCCAAGCCATCGACCAGCGACGAAGAGGTGGCCACCGAAGCCCTGTGGATGGCGGCCGAGTACTACGACCGGGCGGGGGAGGCCCAAAAGACCATCGAGGTGCTGCGTGAGTTCGTCAGGACAAGAACGACCGGCCCGCTGATCCCGCTGGCCCTGCTGCGGCTGGGGCAGAGCTACCAGGCAGCGGGCATGTACGCAGAGGCTATCGACACGTACAGGCGGAACCTGAGCGAGTATCCACGTACTCCGGCCGCCCTTGAATCAGCCGTGCCGATGGCCCGCTGCTACCTGACCCTGGGGGACGACCACTTCAAACAGGCCGAGCAGGTGCTGCGATCCCTGCTGGATCAGAGCGCGGAGCCGGAGGCCCTGGTCCTTCCGAGCGCGAAGCAGTACCGCGAGGCGCTGTTCTTTCTCGGAGAGATGTATGTTCAGGCCCGCGAATACGAGAAGGCTATCTCCATGCTGGAAGAGAGGCTGACGCGCTACCCAAACGACCCGCGGGCCAGCGTGACGCGATTTGTCCTGGCGGATTCCTATCGGCTCAGCGCCTTGGCGTTGAGGGGGGACGCGGAAAGTCCGGACGCAGGGCCTGCCCGGCTACGGCTGCTCTCGGAACACAAACGACGCTTGCGCCGGGCCCACGATCTGTTCGCCCAAGCCGCGGCGGAATTCGAGAAGGAAAGAACTGATCTCAGTGAAAAAGCCCGCGAGGAGTACCTGCACCTGAGCCTGTCCTACCAAGCGGATTGTCTGTTTGACCTGGGCCTCTACGGCCAGGCCTTGCCGCTGTATGAGGAGATCAGTTGGCGCCGGCACCACAGCCCTACAGCCCTGTCGGCCTACATACAAATCGTCAGTTGCTACCAGAGGATGGGGCAGATGAATGAGGCCGTGACTGCCCTGAAGCGCGCCAAGCAGTTGGTGGGCAGGATTCCGGAAGATCGATTCGAGCAGACTACCGGAGGGATGACGCGGCGCGAATGGGAGTTGTTCCTGGCCCGCGTGGAGGATTCACCACTGTTCCGTCAGTGAATCGGTCCGCGTCGAGCGCATACGGAGACGACAGATGCCTCCAAACCAACGAACGCCGGCGAGACAGGCTCCGCCCGGAAGCCGCAGGGTGGCTACGGACGAGTTGTTGGCACTTCTGGACAAGCAGTTGAACCTGTATCAGAAGCTCAATGCCATGGCCGTTCAGCAACACGCTCTGGTTTCCGAGGAGGATCCGGCCGCGCTGCTGGTTCTCCTGGCAGAGCGACAGCGGCTGCTGGACGAACTGGCCGAGCTTGACGCGAAGATCGCTCCGGTTCGCCGGGAATGGGACCGCATCAGCCCTACCCTGTCGGTCAGCGCGCGACGCCGAGCCAAGGCCGCCTTTCAGGAATCGCGCCAGTTGCTGGAAGAGATTATCGCCTCAGACCAGAAGGACACCGAGCTGCTTGAAGGCCGCAAAATAAATGTGCAAGCGGCCTTGCAGACCATCGGGGCCGCGCAACAGGCCCACGCCGCCTACGGTGCCCAGGCCCCGAACCTCAGTCGGTACTTCGATTGCACGGACCAGAACTCATGACCACGACCGCGACGGAGATCTCACCGCAAACCCTGCTGACACGCGAACAGGAACTCGTGTCGATCCTGGGGGCCTACAACGAAGTCACCGAGAAACTGCGGCTGTCGCACGAACAATTGCAGCAGGAGGTGCGCAAGCTGCGCGACGAGTTGACCGACAAGAGCGCCCGGTTGGCCCGGAGCGAGCGCCTGGCGGCCCTCGGGCAGATGGCGGCCGGCCTGGCCCACGAGATTCGCAATCCACTGGGCGGCATCCAACTGTTCGCCTCGCTGCTCGAGAAGGACCTGGGGCACATGCCCGAGCAGCACGCTCTGGTGCAGAAGATTTCCAGCGGCGTGTGCGTGCTCGACGGACTGGTCAGCGACATTCTCAACTGTGCCGGTGAGATGGAACTTCAGTTTGCCGAGGTGGACTTGGTCCGGCTGGTGCACGAGGCGGTGGAACTGCTTACCCCTCTGATCAACCAGAGGCGATCCGAGATCGTCACCGACCTGCCGGACACGGCCAGGCTTGTTGTGGACGGCAACCAGGTGCGCTCAGCGCTGCTCAACCTGCTGCGCAACGCGGTGGAGGCCGCGGGCCAACAGGGACGCATCTTCATCCTCCTGAATAGCCGCGATGACCGGGAGGCCGCGCAAATCAGCATCGCCGACAACGGACCTGGTATTCCCGAGGAAAATCTGGACAAGATATTCAACCCGTTCTTCACGACCAAGGACACAGGAACCGGCCTGGGGCTGGCCCAGGTGCATCGCATCATCGAAGCGCACGGTGGCTGCATCCGGGCGGAGAACCTCGCCGCGGGTGGGGCCCGCTTTTGCATCGAGTTGCCTGGACAGAGCTGTGCCGATGGGGGTGTAAGGGCGGATTCTATGGAGGAGGCGCTGCGCTGATGGCCAACGTCTGCATCGTCGACGACAAGGAGATCATCCGCGAGTCGCTGACCGAGGCCCTGACCCGCGAGGAGCATCGCGTCCGCGGCTTCAAGGATCCGGTCGAGGCGGTCCGCGAGATGCGCAGTCAGTCCGTCGACCTGGTCATCACAGATCTGCGCATGCCCAAGATGGACGGCATCGCGCTGATGAAGGAGCTTCGCCAGGCGGGGGTCGAAGTACCGATGATCATGATGACCGCGTATGCCAGCGTGCCGACGGCGGTCGAGGCCATGAAACTGGGGGCGTACGACTACATCCAGAAGCCGTTCAGCGCCGAGGAGATCTGCATCCTGGTGGAGCGGGCCCTGCAGCACGGCGCGTTGCGTCGCGAAAATGAGGCCTTGCGCGAGTCGCTGCGGGACGCGGACCGGGCTAAGTCCCTGGTCGGATCCAGCGCCGTCTTCGCGGAGGTTCGCGACAAGATTGAGCGCATGGCCAACTCGAACGCCACCGTGCTGATCCAGGGCGAGTCGGGCACGGGCAAGGAGTTGGTGGCCCGGGCCATCCATCAGGCCTCGCCGCGGGCCGACCGGCCGCTCCTGTGTCTGAACTGTCCGGCGCTGTCCAGCCAGCTCCTGGAAAGCGAGTTGTTCGGGCACGAACGGGGAGCGTTTACCGGGGCGGACCGGCTGCGCAAGGGGCGCTTCGAACTGGCCGACGGGGGCACTCTGCTGCTGGACGAGATTTCTGAGATGGACCTGCCCCTGCAGGCCAAGTTGCTGCGCGTGCTGCAAGAGGGGCAGTTTGAGCGGGTCGGGGCGTCGGTGACGCGCAATGTGGACGTACGCGTTGTCGCCACCACCAACCGTGAGCTGGCCCGGTGGGTCCGCGAAGGAAGATTCCGCGAAGACCTGTACTTCCGCCTCAGTGTGCTGCCTCTGATGCTGCCACCGCTACGGGAGCGCTGCGAAGACATCCCCGAACTGGCGGCCTATTTCCTGGACCGGATTGTGCGTCAGGACGGGCGTACGCGGAAAACGTTTGACGACCAGGCCCTGGAGATCATGGCGACCTACAGCTGGCCGGGAAACGTGCGCGAGCTTGAGAACATCTGCCAGCGGGCCAGCGTGTTGGCCACGGAGAACGTCATCGAGGCGGACATCATCCGCCCCTGGTTGTCGGCCGGTTCAACCCAGGACGAGGCGGCCGATGCGGGGCCGGCCACTCTTCGGCCCGGCCACCTGCTGGAAGACATGGAGCGTAATCTGATCGAACGGACCCTGGTGCGGTTCAACGGGCATCGGGCCAAGACGGCCAAGGCCCTCGGAATCGGTATTCGCACGCTGGGGATGAAGCTGAAGAAGTGGCGTGAGGAGGCTCGCCAGGCGGGGTAGCCGCCGGCGCAGATTTCGCGCCTGGCCGGCCGGTTTTGCGGGCCCTGCGCCGTCGGAATGGCTGATATCAGCCCCGCCAGTGCAGCCCCAAACCGGTGGTATGGAGGTTGCTCCGCCCCGTAAGGGGATGAGGCTGCGCCCCTGGTTGGAGACGACAGGCGTGTTGATCGAAGACGTGGTCAATTCGGGTCGCATTCCGGCGCTGGACAGCATGCTGTCGTTTCTGTCGGCACGGCTGGACGTGATCGCGGACAACATCGCCAACGCGGACACCGTGGGTTATCGGACGAAGATACTCGATCCGCAGCCTTTCCAGGAAGCCTTGAAGCGGGCCATCGAGAGGCAAGATCCCCGCCCGGGCAGCCCCCTGCGGCTCCAAAGCACGCGGCAGTCTCATCAGGATCGGGAAGGCAAGCTGGTGTTCACGCCCGCCCACGAACCGCAAGAGAACATCCTGTTTCACGACCGTTCGGACATGCGCATCGAGAGCCAGATGAAGGCCCTGGCCGAGACGGTCATGATGCATCAGGCAGCGGTCGAGCTTCTGCGGGGCCAGTACGACGGTCTGAAGAAGGCGATCGCGGGGCAGGTTGTCTAGGAACCAGGGAGGCTTGGTGAATGTTCGGAGCTCTGGATACGGCTACTTCGGGATTGATTGCCCAGCGCATCCGCATGGACACCATCGCGGGCAACATTGCCAACATGCACGCGACGCAGCGCCTGGACGGACGACCAGGGCCCTATCAGCGGCGCGTCGCCTTGTTTGCTTCTGGCGATGCGGAACGAGGACGAGGAGCACCGGGTGTTCATGTGTCGCGGATCGTCGAGGATCCCTCGCCTGGGCCTCTGATCTGGGACCCGAATCATCCGCACGCGATCCAGAGCGGAGCGCAAAAGGGCTACGTGCGGATGCCCAACGTGGAACTGAGCACAGAGATGATCAACGCCATCGAGGCGGCCAGGGCCTATGAGGCCAACGCTACGGTGGCCGATGCCGTCAAGACCGTGATTTCATCTTCGCTCAGGCTGCTGGCCTGAGCCGACATAGCCGCAGGAAAGTGACATGGCCGAACCGATCCAGTTTCAAAACCTGAGCAATGTCGGCAGGATCGCCGGACCGGGGGCGGGGCCCTCGGCACCCGGCCAGGCAGACAAGGCATCCGGTTCGTTCTCCGAGACGCTGATCCAGAGCCTGGAGCAAGTCAAACGCCTCCAGGATGAGGCCGCAGCCAGCACCAACAGACTGCTGACCGGAGAGACGACCAATCCGGACGAGGTGTTCAGTGCCATTCGCAAGGCGGACGTAGCCTTCGATCTGTTGATGGAAATGCGCAACAAGCTGCTCGATGCTTATCGCGAGCTGAAGGAGATGCGCGTATAGCGGCCGGGGAACGGGCCGGACGCGGAGGACATGGAGGTCCCACGCCGCCGATGCTGATGATGCGTCGGTGGCACGTTCGTGTGTGGAGATCACGCTGATGGACTTCGTCAGGAAGCTGTGGACGCAGACCGGGGATCACTTGCGGGGACTGACCCGATCGCAGCGTATCGCCATCGGTCTGTGTGTGGTGATTGTGGCCGGGGCGCTGATCATGCTGGTGCGCTGGTCGGCCTCACGGAGTTACGTCCCGCTACCTTTGGCCGAGATGAACGCCGATGAGTTGAGCGAGGCCGAGTCCGCTCTGGTAAGCATGGGCGTCGACTACCGAATTGAGGACAATCGCGTCCTGGTGCCACCGCATCAGCGCACCCTGATTCTGGGGCGGCTGATGGAATCCGACTCCATCTCCGGAAAGCTGGCCATCGACTTCGCTAATCTGATCGAATCGGATTCGCCCTGGCTGAGCGAAAACGAGAAACAGTGGCGGCGCACCGTGGCCCTGAGCAGCGAGCTGAGTAAGACCATCAGCAGCATGTCCGGAATAGCCAGCGCCCGCGTGTTCATCGACAACACCATGCGCCGCGGGTTCGCCGGGCGCTCGGTATCTCCGTCCGCGGTGGTGGCCGTGGTGCCGGCCCGCGATTTCGAGATGGACAAGAAGCGCGTGCACATGCTGGCCTCGCTGGTGGCGGGCGCGGTGGCCGGACTCGACATCTCCAAGGTGCGGGTGGTGGACGAAGCCGCCGGGCGTTCCTACACGCCTTCCGACCCGGAGGACGCCCTGGCCGCCGACCTGCTGGAGATGCGCCGCAGCGAGGAGCGGCACTACGAGGGCAAGATCTACGAGCGGCTGAGCTACATCCCGGGCGTGCTGGTCAGCGTCTTCGCCGAACAGGAGACCAGCCAGACCCACACGCAGCAGACCACGCTGGGCAAGCCGGCGATCTCCAAGTCGAGCACCGAGACCACAAGCGAGACGCGCGGGCCGGCTTCCGCCGAGCCGGGTGTGCGCCCCAACGTCGGGGCTGCAGTGGCGGCCGGCGGCATGGCCGAGCAAATGGAGAAGGAAATCACCGATGAGGAGTTTCTCGGTGAACGCGGGCGGGAGGTCACCACACGGCAAAACACGCGGGGCGTAGTCACACGACTCACTGCCTCAATCGGCGTGCCGCGAAGCTGGCTCGTACAGACCTATATGGAACTCAAGCAGACGGTCGATCTGCCGGACGAACAAGCCCTCCAGGCATTCGAGCAGGCCGAATTCGCCAAGATCGTTGACGCCGTCAAGCGGATCATCAACGCCGAGGAAAACGAGCAGGTGGCGGTGTCCAGCTTTGCGGACACATCCGCCACACCCCTGGCCGCCAACGGGGCAGGCGGCGGAGCTACCGGTGGGATGATAGGCCCGCCCATGCAGGCGGAGAGCGGCACAATGGGCTTTGTACGATCCCGCGCCATGGAGTTGGCCGTCGTTGGCTTGGCCGCCTTTAGTCTGGTTCTGATGATGTTCATGGTCCGCAAGGCCGGCGACGAGAGCGATTTCAGAAAACGCCACGGCAAGCTCACCGATCTGGAGGATGCGGAGATGCCCGAGGCGCCGGAGGTGCCTACGGTAGGCAGTTATCCCTTGGGCAACGAAGGCGAGGTGTTGACCGGCCACGAGCTGGACAAGGATCAGTTGCACAGCGTGCAAGTCGCCGAGCAGGTCAACAAGATGGTCAAGGACGACCCGGCCATGGCCGCCTCCCTGGTGGAACGATGGATGAATGACACGAACCCGTAACGCGGGAGTCGGACCAAACGGCAGGTAAGGACGCAATCGGTGCCTGACATACCACCAAAGAGCGGCGAGTCGCAGCGAGGCGGCTTGAAGAAGGCTGCCATACTCATGCTGGCCCTGAAGCCGGAAGTCGGCTCGCAAATCCTCAAGCACATGGACCGCGACAACGTGGAGGAGTTGAGCCGGCAGATCACAACGCTTGGCGACGTCGACTTGACAACCATGAACAGCGTGGTCGAGGAGTTCTACTCCGAAGCGCTGAACTCCCAGTTCCTTGACCCGGGCGGCCTGGGATATGCCGCCAAGTTAATCAACCACACTTTTCCCAAGGAAGAGGCCAAGCGGATCATCGAGCAGCTCGAACAACTCGCCTTCCAGCAGCCATTCAGCTTCCTCCAGCGAACCGAGAGCGAAAACCTCTTGACGTTTATTCAGGACGAGCATCCACAAACCATCGCCCTGATCCTGGCCCACCTGATGCCCTCCAAGGGCAGCGAGATTCTGGTGGCCCTGCCCGCCGCCAAGCAGGTGGAAGTGGTCAAGCGCATCGCGCAGATGGAACAGACGGACCCGATGGTGATCCGCGAGGTGGAGCGGGGGCTGGAGAATCGGCTCGCGGGGATCGTCGGACAGAGGCTGCAGCGTGCCGGTGGCGTCGAGGCCGTGGCCGAAATGCTCAACTTGGCCGATCGGGCCACCGAGAAGGGAATCCTCGAGTCGCTTGAGTCGGACGACCCGGACCTGGTGGAGGACATCCGGCGGCTCATGTTCGTGTTCGAGGACATCCTCCTGGTCAACGACCGCGGCATCCAGGCGGTGCTCAAGGAGGTGGACAACGACGAGCTGGCCCTGGCACTCAAGACGGCCAGTCCGGAGCTGAAGGAGAAGATCTTCAAGAACATGTCGGAACGGGCGGCGACGCTGATCCAGGAGGATATGGAGTACATGGGGCCGGTGCGGATCTCGGACGTGGAGGCCGCCCAGCAGCGCATCGTCGACGTCGTGCGGCGGCTTGAAGACGCCGGCGAGATCATCATCGCAGGCCGCGGCGGCGAGAAGGAGATGATCGTCTGATGGCCACGGTGATCAAGGCAGACGATGCGACGCTGAAGGCCCACCGGGCGCAGCCGCTGAACCTCGAGGATCTCGAGGCCCTGGCCCAGCGCGTCATCCGGGGGGCGCGTGATCGGGCCAAACAGATTCTGATCCAGGCGCAGCAGGAGGCAGAAACGTTTCGCCGAGGGGCTGCCGAGGCCGGTCACAAGGAGGGCTTCGAACAAGGGCTCGCAGAGGGCCGGATGCAGGGACACGAACAGGCGCTCACCGAAGCTGCCGAGCAGTTCGCCGCGGACCAGGATCAGCTCGTGGAAGCCCTCCAGGGCGCTCTGAAAGAATTCGAGAGCCAGCGCAACCAGCTGTTGGCCGGGGCCCGAGACGAGATGATTCGGTTGGCCGTGGCCATCGCCCGCCGAGTGACCAAGCGCTACGCCGAAAGTGACACGGAAGTGGCAGTGGAGAATCTCAAAGAGATCATCGAGCGCGTCGGGCAGCGGCATGTTACCCGGATCGCGGTGAACCCGGCCGACGCCGAGGCCATGCGCCGCTTTGCCGCCGGTCTGGCCCAGGCCGAGTCGCGCTGGCACAACGTAACCATCGCCGAAGAGGCGGACGTCCAACCGGGCGGCTGTCGGATCAGGCTCCCGGACGGCGAGATCGACGCCGGAGTTGAAACCCAACTGGATCGCATCGCGGCGGCTCTGCTGCCCGGAGACCACACGGAATGACAGCCACGCTGGCTCCACAGATCGACCTTGTCGCCGGCATCGATACGCTCGCCGTGAGCGGACGTGTGGTCGAGGCAGCCGGCCTGACCGTGGTGGTCGCCGACCTGCACGTGCCCGTCGGGGCGATGTGCCGCGTACGCCCGAATGCCGGGCGGAGCGTGCTGGGGCAGGTCATCGGTCGCCGCGACGAACTGGCCATCGTCATGCCGCTGGAAGATCTCCAGGGCGTCTCATGTGGCGACCGGGTGGAGTCGGTTAAGGGTGGCATCGACAGGGCGACGGTGCCGGTGGGGTTCGAGCTGCTGGGCAGAGTGATCGACGGATTGGGGCGCCCCCTGGACGGCAGACCACCCGCCCAGTGCGTCAACCACTATCCCGTGTACGCCCCGGCGCCGCTGGCCATGGAGCGTCGCGAGATCGACTTGCCCTTGGGCACGGGTATTCGAGCCATGGACGCCATGGTGACCGTGGGATGCGGCCAAAGGGTGGGCATCTTCTCAGGCACAGGTGTGGGCAAGAGCACACTGCTGGGCATGATCGCTCGGCACACCAGCGCAGACTGCCTGGTAATGGCCATGGTGGGCGAGCGCGGCCGCGAGGTGGGCGACTTCCTGCGGCGCGACCTCGGCAAAGAGGGACTTACTCGCAGCACAGTCGTGGTGGCCACCTCGGACCAATCACCCGTGCTGCGCGTGCGGGCCTGCTTCACCGCCATGGCCGTGGCGGAGTACTACCGCGATCAGGGCAAGGACGTGCTTCTGCTGATGGACTCGCTGACGCGCATGGCCATGGCCCAGCGGCAAATCGGGCTTGCGGCCGGCGAGCCGCCGACCACCAAGGGATATCCGCCCAGCACGTTCGCCCTGCTACCGCAACTTCTGGAGCGCTCGGGCCGCACGCAGCGCGGATCGATCACCGGGTTCTTTGCCGTGCTGGTGGAAGGTGACGACGTCACAGAGCCGATCTCCGATGCCGTGCGCGGCACGCTCGACGGGCACATTTGGCTGTCGCGGCCGCTGGCCAACCGCAAACACTATCCGGCCATCGGCGTGTTGGAGAGTGTAAGCCGAATCATGCCGCACGTGACCGATGCAGCACAACAGGCGGCGGCCAACAGCGTGTCGCAGGTGCTGGCCACATGGGAGGAAATCGAGGACCTGGTCAACATCGGGGCGTACGCCCGCGGCACGACGCCGGCGTTCGACCTGGCCATTGAAATGAAGCCTAAGATCGATGTCTTCCTCCAGCAGGGCCTCGAGGAGAAGGTCGACTTTCAGGCGGCGTATCAGTCGCTGCTCAAACTCAGCGCGGAGATTCAGCAGACAGCCAGGAAGCTCGGCTCCGTCAAGCCGGGCGGGAAGGCCTAGAAGGGAATCCACGCGGACGGCGGGAGCAATCATGCCCAGACCGTTCAAGTTCAGACTGGAGACCGTCCTGAAACTGCGGAAGCAGAACGAGGACAAACATAAGCGCATCGTGGCCGGACGCATCCGCCAGTTGAACGCGGTACGCCAGCGCATGGCCGCGCAGGAGCGACAGATCGCCGCGGAGACCGAGGCGGTTCGATCCAGCCGAGCCCGAGGCGCGATCAGCATCGAAGCCCTGGCCCGCGGCCGGCACTGGCTGACCCACCTGCAGCGAGGTCTGCTTGAGACGCAAGGACACGCGCGGGTCATCAAAGCTCACCTCGCTCAGGAGAGGTCCGACCTGGCCCGCGCGGCCAAGGAGGCCAAGGCTCTGGAGAAGCTCAAAGAGAGGCAAAGGCTCCGTCACGATCAGGAAGAGCGGCGGGCCGAGACCCGCGAACTGGATGAGATGTCCATTCTCCGTTTCCGGCCGCCCCAGCCGATTGTGACCAGAAGCGCTTCGCGGACCGAGACGAACGTCGCCGGGGTTTCAGACAAGCAGCCGTCCAGGAGTGATCGCCCGTGGTGAAGACCCTGTATCAAGTCATCAGCATCCTGGCCATCGCCAACTTGCTGTGCATCGCCGGCCTGGTGGTCTTCCTGGCGGCCACAGATCGGCTCAGCGCTGAACGGGTAGATCAGATCGCGGCCGTGCTGCGCGGCGAACCGCCCGTGCAAGCGGCCCCGACCACGCAGCCGACCACCCAGCCGGTGGAGGCGGAAACCGCCGAGACCCGCCTGGCCCGGGCTCGAGAGGAAACCGATCTGGCGTCCCTCGCACTGGAACGGAGGCGCCGCGAGATAGCGGACCGCCATCGCCTGGCCGAGGCCCTGGTGATGGATGTGGTCCGCCGGCAGGAGGCTCTGAGCTCGGATCGATCGGCCTTTGAGGATCAGCAGCGCAAGATCGAGGAAGAGCGCTTGCATGAGGGCTTCGTCAAAGAGCTTGCGCTGCTGACTTCAGTGAAGCCCAAAGTCCGCAGGGACATGCTCATAAACAAGAGCGACGCGGACGTGGTCAAGCTCATGATGGAAATGGACGAGCGGGCCGGAAAGCAGGTGATCGAGGCCTGCAAGACAAAGGAGGAGAAAGTCTGGATCAGCCGCATCCTGCACCTGATTCAGACGCAGCAGACACCTACGCCTTCGGCGGAGACCGAAGCAGGCGAGCAGGACGCTCAGTAGCATTTCGTTGTCGGCGGAGTCCGGCTGAACATGGAGCAGGAGGCTCTCCCGTGTGCAACACCGGGCGGAGTCCGGTTCAAACGAGCAGGAGGCTCCCGCCCTGGGCGGGCCACTGGCGGTGCCCCGACGTGCGCGAAAGCAGTGCGCGTGGGGCCTGGGCCAAGAGGCCGCGTCGAAGCGGCCCACTACTTGATGAAGGAACCGCTCCATGCCAGCAAACCTCATCACGGAACTGTTCCATAACATTCTGGTTGGCCAGCCCAACCCGACCCGGTTGGGCACAGCAGAGAGATCACGCCGCGGAGACCATGCCACCGGCCCGGACTTTGCCGGGATGCTGGCCGGCAGCCTGAAGCCACGCCCTCGGCCGGAGCCCCGGCCGGAACCACCGCAATCCAAGCCCGAAGCGCCAGACAAAGCAGCCGACGGATCCCGAAAGGATTGTGAAGAACCAGCGCAGACCGCGCCCGAACCAGAGCCTCCGGCGGACACAACGGCGGAGTCCTCCGCTGAGCAACCCGCACCGAATCAAGGAGAGGCGACCCAGCCGGCAGCCGACAACTCCGAAAACAACGACGTGAAACAGGACCAGCCGGCCGCTGAGCAGACCTCCGAGACGAAGGTGACCCAGCCCGCCGCGCGAGGACAGCCCCAGGCTCATGCGGCGGGGAGCATCCCTGTCCCGGCTGTGGCCACAGCCGCTCAGACCGGCTTCTCGGCGGTGTTCGATGCGCTCTTCGCAGGCACCAGCGAGCCCAACACCAGCACCATCAGCGTGCTTCCCCCCGCCCCCACCGAGAGCGGCAGCCAGCAACAAAACTCGAACGCCGGACAGACCCGCACGGCTCTACCGCAATCCGGCCGCACGGCTTCGCCGGAGCCACCCGTCAAGGTGTACATCCCGGCCGAGGGCGAGACCAAGCCGGCCTCCCGGGAACCTCAACCTGCCCCTGCAAGGGCTCCGGCCCCAACGCAACCTCAGATCAACGCCGCCCCAACTCCACGCCCGGCAGCCCGGGAAGTACCCTCGCGACCCGTACAGACACACACGCCGCCACCCGTCGAGACCGCGGCGCGGCCCATCCCGGCTCAGTTAGAAGCGCCCTCGAAGCCACTGGTCATGCTCGAACAGGCCACGGTGATCCGCGAGACGGACGCCCCAAGGTCGCCGCTCGTTGCCAACGCCGATCATGGGACCCAGCCCCAGCCCGCCGGCAATGACAGCGGAGTGGCATCGGAGCTGGCTCGCATCCTGCTGGGCGTGCGGATCGTCCAGACAACCACAGAGCAGGCCCTCCAGACAGGAAAGCCGGACGACCTGACTCCGGCGTCCGAAGGCAGAACCTCCGGGAGCCCACCGTCGCCCTTGCCCGCCGAGACAATGGTCGTAACCACGACAGGCGGCGCCGAAGAAGCGGGCAACCAGTCTCTGCGCCCCGGGCCGAACACGTCCGGTGACGCGAAAACGGCACTCCTTCACGCAGGGGAACAGGGCCCCGAGACTTCTCCTGCCGAGCAGGTCGTGCGGGCGGCCCGGGCCCAGATCGGAGCCCGCCATTCGCAGGTCGATCTGCAGCTCGAACCGCCGGAGCTCGGCCGCGTCCGTATCAGCGTGCGCATGAACGGCAGCACCATTCAGATGCACGTCCAGACGCAGACCGAGCAGGCCCATCAGTTGCTCAATTCTCGGGCGGCAGAGCTGCGCAACACACTGCAGGCCCAGGGATTGAACCTGGAACGCGTGCACATCGAGCTCCGCAGCCCCGGCCAGGCGTCATCGTCGCACCATCAGCAGGATCAGTCGGGAACAAACAACCCGATGAGGGATGCACAGCCGGACGCTCACCGCGGCGGTCAGCATCAGACCGAAGGTGAGGCAGAACAGCCGCCCGCGCAGAATGAACCCGAACACGCCTTCGAGGCAACGGCGGAGTTGAACGACGAACCGGAAGAGTCGCCGGCCGCATTGGTGAACCTTGTGGCGTAGGCCGGATCATGGAATGACATGTTTACGACACCAGAGAATAGGACAGGCATCGCCGAACGAATGCGAAAAGGAGACGCATGATGGAGTCCGCAGGCGTTACCGACGCAGGTGTGATCGCCACATCGCAGCCGACCACGCGGAGAATGGACGAGATGCGGCCGGAGGACTTCTTCGAGCTGCTGGTTGCCCAGATGCGGACGCAGGACCCCATGGAGCCTATGTCCAACAGTGAGATCGTGCAGCAGATCTCGCAGATCCGTGATCTGGAGGCCTCCACCAAGCTGAGTAACACGTTGGACAAGCTGGCGGAGATGCAGCAGTCGCTGACCGACCAGCAGCGTATGGGCTCGGCCTCGGCCCTGGTCGGTTCCTACATCGAAGGGGCGATCACCGATGAGGAGGGCAACAGCCGCTTCGTTGCTGGCGTCGTGACAGGCGTCCGTTTCGACACGACCGGCAAGCCCATCCTACAGCTTCACCAGGGGGATGAACTGGATCTCGGTCAAGTGATGCAGGTAACCAGCATTGAAGAAGTGAACCGGGTAGCCCTCAAGCTGATCGGCAAGGTGGTTCGCGGCGAGATGCCGGACGAATCGGGCAGCCCGATCACCATCGAGGGGCTCGTGGAGGACGTCAGGACCGACGACATCGGCCTGCCCGTCCTGATCCTGGACGACGGCACGGAGATGCCCCTCCAATACTTCCGCCAGATTGTCGAGGAGCAAAACGAATAGACCGTTTTCGAGAACGCCAGACGAACACTCACCTACAGGACAGGAGACCATACCATGGGACTGACCTCAGCACTGTACACCGGACTCACCGGCCTGAACTCCAACCAGTTCCGCATCGACGTCATCGGTGACAACATCGCCAATATCAACACCGTCGCCTTCAAGGGCGGCCGGGCCTCATTCCAGACCCAGTTTTCGCAGACCTTTACGACCGGCTCGGCACCGGGCCAGGCCGAAGGCGGCACCAACCCGATGCAGATCGGTTTGGGCTCGGTCCTGGGGGCGATCCAGAAGAAATTTACCCCCGGATCGATCGAGACCACCGGCGTGGGCACGGACCTGGCCATCGAAGGCAACGGTTTCTTCATCCTTCGCAAGGCCACCAACGAGCAGACGTACACGCGCGATGGAGCCTTCACGCTGAGCGCGAGCAGCGATCTGGTCAGCGCGGACGGCTTCCGAGTGCAAGGCTACATGGTCGACGAGAACTTCAACCTGATCGAAGGCGTGCTGACGGACATCAACATTCCGCTGGGCACCCTGAGCACGGCTGTAGCCACGAGCAGGGCGGAGTTCGACGGCAACCTGTCATCCGGGCCGGATACCGTGGTGGCCACGCAGGGGGGGATCCTGCGCTCCAACGCGCTGATGGACACGACCCTGGGGCCGGGCCCGGCGGTGGCCGGTTCGCTGCTGACCAATCTCGAGGATGCCACCAACCCCGGTGTCGCCTTGTTCAATGCCGGCGACACCATCACCCTGACCGGCATCACCAAGGGCGGGCGCCAATTGACCGACGCCACCTTCACCGTGCAGGCCACGAGCACGCTGCAGGACTACATGGATTTTTTGGAAGACGCCCTGGGCGTCAACGCCGATGCGGCTCTGCCCGACGGTGCCGGCGTGACCATCACCGCCCTGGGCGAAATCATGATCACAGGCAATTACGGCACGGCCAACGAACTCACCATCGACGAGGGCGACATCCTGTCCAGCAACGCTGGGACCCCGCGTCCGTTTACCTGGACCGAAGATCAGAGCGCCACGGGCGATAGTGTATTCACCAGCTTCAAGGCCTATGATTCGCTGGGGTCCGAGGTGGACCTGGACGTCACCATGGTGCTGGTGCAGAAGGCCACCACGGGCAACACCTGGCGATTTTACGTGGAGAGCCCGGACGATTCGGACGTCGATCTGGTGGTGGGGTCGGGCACACTCACCTTCGACACCGACGGGCAGTTCTTCTCGGCCACAGACAACATCTTCACCATCGACCGGGTGGACATGGGCTCAGAGAACCCCTTGACTGTCGAACTGGATTTCGCCCGAGTCAGCGGACTGGACGCGCGCACTTCCACCCTGCTGATGACCTGGCAAGACGGCTTTCCGCCGGGCTCGCTCAACAACTTCAGCATCGGCACGGACGGGACCATTACAGGCACGTTCACCAACGGTCTGTCGCGGACCCTGGGCCAGATCGCCATGGCCTCCTTCGCAAACCCGGAGGGGCTGGTGCAGGAGAGTAATAACACCTATAGCGTCGGCCCCAACAGCGGAGACGCGGTGATCACCAAGCCGCTGGAGCTCGGAGCCGGACGGATTCTGGCCGGCGCCCTGGAACTGTCCAACGTGGACCTGGCCCGCGAATTCGTCGGCCTGATCACCGCCTCGACCGGCTTCTCGGGTGCCGGGCGCGTGGTCTCAACCTCAAACGAACTGCTCGACGAGCTGATGGTACTTGCTCGGTAGACGGGCGCGGCCATGGCCGCTGAGGACCGGTAACGGACGGCCGGGCCTTCGAAAACGTCTCCAGCAGGGCCAGCAGAGGAGTGTTTTGGACGATATACAGACGGGGCCCCGCTACGGACGGCGGGGTTGGACCCAGTGCCTGTCGACGGATGGCAAGATGATCCTCCTCACCCGACTGAACAACCGGCCGATCACCGTCAACGCCGACCAGATCAAGACGGTCGAGGAGACGCCCGACACACTCATCACGCTGATGAACGGCGATCAGGTTCTGGTCCGGGAGGCCATGAGCGAAGTCGTGCGCAAAGCCATCGACTACTATCGAGAGCTGCGCACCTTCGACATGCCCGCAGGAAGGGCCGCGGTCGGGCACGCCCCATAACCCGGAACGCCACTGGGGCGGCCCCTGCAACCGCAAACGCGGGACGGAGCCTGCGGCAGCGCCCTATATCATCCGCATCCGCACCTGAATTGCGCACGCAGGGCCGACGATATAACCACGAGGGTGACTATCTGCGACGCCGTACGATTGGCGCCGTGATGTTCCGGATCGCGCTATGGATATTGCCACGATTCTAGGCATGCTCACGGCCGTCGGCCTTGTGGCATGGGCCATCGTTTCGGGGGCCGGCGACAGTGCGGGGGCCTTTGTCAACTGGCCCTCCGTGGCCATGGTGATCGGCGGCTCGATCGGGGCCGCCTGCATGAGTTTCCCGCTGAAGAATCTGACTAATCTGGCCGGCGTCCTCAAGAACGCCTTCTTCACCAAACCCAGGGATCCCAGGGATCTGATCGCAGACATGGTCCGCTTTGCCGAAATCGCCCGCCGTGACGGGATTCTGGCACTGGAGGGGATGACCAACGAGATCGACGACCCATTCATCATTACGGGCATCCAAATGGCTGTGGACGGCACCGATCCGGAACTGATCGAGCAGATCCTGACCGACGAGCTGCAGTCGGTGGCCGATCGGCACAGCCGGGGCAAAGCGCTGTTCGACACCATCGCCATGTTCGGACCGGCGTTCGGGATGATCGGAACGTTGATCGGTCTGGTCATCATGCTGCAGAACATGGATGACCCGAGCAAGATCGGCCCCGGCATGGCCGTGGCCCTGTTGACCACGCTCTACGGATCGATGATGGCCAACATGTTTGCCCTGCCCATCGCCGGCAAACTGAGCGTGCGCTCCGAAGAGGAGATCTTCCTGAAGACCATCGTGGTCAAGGGGGTCATGAGCATTCAGTCGGGCGACAACCCGAGGACGGTGGAACAGAAGCTGAAGACCTTTTTGCGGCCCTCCTTGCGGGCGTCTGCCGAGGAGCCGGCCAAATAGGGCCGTCATCAAACGCGGAGCAGGCTGTTGGTCAAGAAGGAGAATAAGCAGAAAGCCGGGGCCCCCGCCTGGATGGTGACCTACGGGGACATGATGACCCTGCTCCTGTGCTTCTTCGTGATCCTGGTGGCCATGAGCGAGGTCAAGAAGGACCGCAAGTACGAGGACGTGGTTCGTTCGATCCAGGAGGCCTTCGGGTTCGTCGGCGGGCTGGGTAGGGTGCCCACGCACATGGTCCCGCGGACCAGCATGCTGGATAAGCTGCAGGAGGCGGCCAAGCCGCACGAGCCCAGCAACATAGGCGACAGCCAGCAGCAGGGCATCCAGGGCAAGAGCTTCCGCATCAGCCAAGTCCGTGAGGGCGTCGAGGTGGCCTACGGGGGGCCCATCACCTTCGAGCGCTTCCGTGCAGAGCTGAGCCCCACGGGGGCCGAACAGGCCGCCAAAATCGCCGAGCTGGTTCGGGGGCACAACACCAAGATCGAAGTGCGAGGACACGCCACGTCCGAGCCACTGCCTGCAGACTCACCCTACCGCGACGCCTATGACCTTGCCTATGAGCGGGCCCGGTCTGTGGCGGAGGGGCTGATCGGCCAGGGCATCCGCGCATCGCGCATTCGAATCGTTGCCGCCGGGGACACGGAGCGATTGAAGGGGCAGGCTTACAGCGAGGACCGAAGAGCCGCGAATCGCCGCGTGGAGGTGCTGGTGCGCGAGTCGCTGGTGACCGAATTTGCCGGCGAGGAAGCCGACTTTCAGGAGCAGTAGCATCATGCCCAAAGAAGACTCAACGCCGCAAGTGGAAAATACGGAAAGTGTGAGTCCAAAACGTAAACTCCTACTTCCTGCTGTCGTGGCTTCGGCCATGCTTGTCGAGGGCGTGGCTATCTTCGGCGCCGTCAAGCTGTTCGGCCCCGGCCCTGACCGAGCATTGGCTATGGATACGATCGCAGGTGTGGGAGCCGATCTCCAGCCCAAGAGCGTGGAAATGGACATTGCCGATTTCAAGGCTCTTAATGAGAAAAGTGGACTGACCTTTGTGGTCGATATATCCGTATCCGCGAAAGTGCCCATGGACCGCGCCGAGGACGCCGAGCGCCTGGTGGAGGAGAAGTCCAAGACTATCGTGGACAGGTTGACCTTAGCTGTCCGGTCGGCCGAGCCTAACCATTTAAAAGAAGAGGATTTAGCGACAATCCGGCGGAAGATGAAATTCGAATTGGATAAGATTCTTGACGATGATACCATCGTAGAGGAGTTATTGATCACGCGATTCCAGAAGTTCCGTGCCGACTTCTAAGGCGCGGGGAAGGACTAGGCCGGAACGGAAAATTAAAGCATAATTGCTTTTCTCTGCAACGGACTGCAATTTATTATGGCCGATCAGGAGGATCAGAGTCTCAGCGGGGTTGACGTCGATGCAGCGACGGCCGGACTGGCCGGGGACGCCGCGAGGCAGACGCCACCTGCACCGGTGGATGGGGCCGGCAGCGAAGCATCGCTGAACCCGCCTCAAGCCGAGGCCGATACCCCTCTGGCAGAGGAGCCAATGGACCAGGGGGGCCTGGCCGAACATGACGCCGATCAGACCGATCCAGCCACATCCTTCTCGCAGGCCGACATTGATTCAGCCCTGAATGGAAGCGCCGACGCGGCCGCGGCAGTCGAGACGGCCACAGAGGAGGCCCAGCGGAACTCGGCTGACAAACCCTTTGATGAGATTGCCGCGGCGATGACCGCCGAAATCGAGAAAGCCGCCAACGCCGCCTCGGTCCCGCAGTCGAGGTCCACCGCTCCACCGCCCGGTCTGTCCGAGGCCGCCTCGCTGGAGCTGGGCGCCTTCCGGGAGAGCACGGCTGAGGCCGGCGCCATGGCCCAGGGCATCGGGCTGCTCAGCGACGTCGAACTGCAGGTCAAGATCGAGCTCGGGCGGACTCACAAGACGGTAGAGGAAGTGCTAGCCCTGGGCACCGGCTCGGTCGTCGAACTGGACCGGCTGGCGGGGGATCCGGTTGACATCCTCGTCAACGAGCGGCTAGTGGCCCGCGGCGAGGTACTTGTGCTAAATGACAACCTATGCATACGGGTGAATGAGATCGTCTCGCGCCAGGTGGGCTAGGACCAGAGGGTAGTGCAGCGAGACGAGAACCGGTCCCGACAGGGATGCATGCCGGCAGGAGGCCGGGTTGATCGTCGCGGGCAAGCGGCGATCAGCGTGAGGCAGGATGACAACCATGAGCAATCCGCTTGGTCAGGGCTGGACGACCCGGGGCCGTACACGCGCTTGCGTTCGTTTCCCATTGAAATCGGCGGGGGTGATAGGCGCAGCCGCACTATTGGGTGCGTTGCCCGCCCTGGCCCAGCAGGCCGGCGAGCCGACGGAACCCGTCGCCAACACCGCACAGGCTATTCAGGAAACTCCCTCTGAGACCGTGATCACGCACCGGCAATCCGCCTTTCGGGCTCGACAGGACGGCCCCGAAGACGCAACGCTGCTGCCGGCGCGCTCTGAGGAGCAGAATACGACACTGTGGCTCAAGGACCGTTGGTACGTCACCGGGGTGGTGTCACTGGGTCTGGTACTGGGCCTGATCTTCCTGCTCGGCTATCTGGTCCGGCGGTTCATTCTGCCCAAGGTCCGCATGGGAGGCAGAGACCTCGAAGTGCTGGCCCGCACATATGTGGGCAACAAGCAGAGTGTCGCCCTGATTAGAGCCGGGCGGCGCGTACTCGTGGTGGGCGTGACCGCCAGCAGGGTCAACCTGCTGACATGCCTTGACGATTCCTTGGAAGCCGCACACCTGATCGGCGGGGCAGCCGCGGACAAGAGCGGATCAATCAGCAGCCAATTCGCCCGGCGTTTGGAGGACGAGGCCCAGCAGTACGCGAATACGGAGGCGCATGAAGCTTCCGGCCGGGAAAAACGGCCGGAGGTCGTCACGCAAACCCGGCGCCAACTACAAGCAGCCATCGACCGGATGCGCGGCTTCGGTCGCGCCGGCAACGGCGCCGAAGTGCCCGACGGGGAGGAGCTAAGCGAACCAAGGGTGGCCGGATAGTCGCGGCCACGTGCGCTAAGGAGTAGCGCATGCAACTGGAGCAGGGACGCTCACAGGTGGTTTGTCTTGCGGCCTTTGTGGTCGCCGGCCTGGCCCTGACGGTGCCGGCCCGGGCCCAGCCCCCCTCCTTTCCAATCGACAACCCTCTGCAGATTCCCGACCTGAGCGAGGTCCTGCCACCCGCCACCGACCGGGAAGGCATCAGCGCCACACTGAAGATCTTCGTGATCATGACGGTGCTGGCTCTGGCCCCCTCTATCGTCGTGATGACCACATGCTTCACGCGCATCATTGTGGTCCTGGGGTTCATGCGCCAGGCGGTGGGCACCTCGAATCTTCCCCCCGGCCAGGTGATCATGGGGCTGAGCCTGTTCATGACCATCCTGATCATGGCCCCCACCTGGGGGAAGATCAACCGCGAAGCCATCCAACCCTATCTGAACGACGAGCCGGGCATGACCCAGGCTAGGGCGCTGGAGTTGGCGGGCAACACCGTGCGCGACTTCATGTACCGCCAGATCGAACGAGCCGGCAACGAAGAGGACATTTACCTGTTTCTGGAGTACCAGCAACAGCGCGAGATTCCTCTGGACGAGCAGGTCCGCTTGGCGGACGTGCCGGCGACGGCCATGATCCCGGCCTTCATGCTGAGTGAGCTGAAGATCGCCTTCGTGATGGGCTTTCGAGTGTATCTGCCGTTTCTGGTCATCGACATGGTCATCGCCTCGATCCTGATTTCGATGGGCATGTTGATGCTGCCGCCCGTAATGATCTCGTTGCCCTTCAAGGTGTTGATGTTCGTGCTGGCAGACGGCTGGCATCTGGTGGTGGGTAATCTTCTGGACAGCTTCACGCCATGAGTATGGTGCAGGCAATCGATCTGGCCCGCGGGGCCTTGTTCATGGTCCTGTACATCGCCGGACCCATTCTGCTGTTTGGCGTGGCCGTGGGCCTGATGATAGCCCTGTTTCAGGCCGTCACCTCACTCCAGGAGCAGACCCTCCAGTTCGTCCCCAAGATCTTCGCCATGGCCCTGGCCACGGGCATTCTCATCCCCGTTCTGGCGGCCAAGCTCCTGGACTATGCCTCGGTACTGATAGGGGAACCACCACTCTAGCCAAGGTGCTGCGTGCCTCATGCTCGACGACCTCTTGCGCCTGCCCATGATCCTGCCCTCGTTCGCGATCGTGGTCACGCGGATCTCCGGCATCGTCTTGTCTGCACCGTTCTTCGGCAGCCCGGTGGTGCCCGGACAGGTTCGGATCTTCTTCGTGGTGGCGGCCTCGGCCATGATCTTCCCCGCCGTGCAGCACACGGTGCCGCCGGCGTTGTCGCTCGGGCAGGTGGCCGTGGGGCTGGTGGGCGAACTGTTGATCGGGCTGGTCATTGGGCTGGGCTTCTCGTTGATTTTCGCCGGAGCGAGCATCGCGGCGCAACTGGTCGGGCAGCAGGCCGGGCTGTCGCGTACGGCGCTGTTCGACCCGGTCTTCCAAGAGTCATCCACGGCCATCGGCGAGATCTACTTCTTCTTCACGCTGTTGGTGTTCTTCGCCATCGGCGGGCACCATGCCCTGGTAATCTGCCTGCTGGACACTTTTCGTACTGCACCACCGATTGCGTTTACGATCACGCCGTCGATCGTGGATGTGTTAAACGATCTGGTGACGGCCGCGTTTTCTTTCGGCCTGCGCATGGCCGCGCCGGCGCTGATCGCAATCTTCCTGTCCTCAATGTCGCTGCAGTTCATAAACCGCACGCTGCAGCAGTTGAATATTCTGTCGGTCGGCTTCGCGATTCGCGTGCTGGTGGGCGTCTGGATCATTGCGGCCGGCATCGGTGCAGTGGCGCACATGTTTGCCCAGTCGTTCTGGGACTTCGCCGACCGGATCGCCAACCTGTTCACATAGCCACAGGAGAGTAGAGGCCGATGGCTGAGGACCAGGGACAGGAACGCACCGAGCAGCCGACCACAAAGCGGTTGAGCGAGGCGAGGCGTCGAGGCCAAGTGCCAAAGAGTGTCGATCTCGTGGCAGCGGTCACCCTCCTCCTCTCGCTGGTGTTCCTGAAGTTCTTCGGCCTGCACCTGCTCAACCGGCTCGTGTCGAACGTACGCTATTACCTGTCCCTGACCCCCATACCACTCAACGTTGAACAGCTCGACAAAATCACCATGGCCATGTTTCGGGCCCTCCTGGAGACGGCCGCCCCTTTCCTCCTGGCCATGGCCGTCGGCGGACTGATCGTGCTGTACGCCCAGGTCGGCTGGCTCTTCACCCTCAAACCGCTGGAGATGAAATTCAACCGGCTCAATCCCGTTACCGGACTGCGGCGGCTGCTGAGCCTGTCCTCCCTGGTGAAGCTGGGTATGAGCCTGGCCAAGACGAGCGTGGTGGTGCTGGTGGCGTTCCTCACACTCCGAAGCCAGTTGGATGCCATCGTGGCTTCCAGCGCGCTGCCCCACAACACGGTCGTGGGCTTGGGGGCCAAGCTGGTCTACGACCTGGGGATGCGCATCGGGCTGGCCCTGCTCATCCTGGCCCTGTTGGATTACGCCTACCAGCGCTGGAAGCACAAAGACAACCTCAAGATGACCAAGCAGGAGATCAAGGAGGAAATGCGCCAGATGGAGGGCGATCCGGTAGTTAAGCGCCGGCAGCGCCAGGTGCAGTTCCAACTCGCCCTGCAACGAATTCGGGCCGCCGTGCCCCAGGCCGACGTCGTGGTGACCAACCCGACGCAACTGGCCATCGCCCTCAAGTATGACCCCGAGATCATGAGCGCGCCCAAGGTCGTGGCCAAGGGCAGGGGGCTGCTGGCCCAACGAATTCGTGAAATCGCCATCGAAGCCGGTGTGCCCGTGGTGGAGCGGAAGCTGCTGGCACAGGCAATGTTCAAGATCGTGGAAATCGGCCAGGAGATCCCGCCGCAGTTCTACAAGGCGGTCGCGGAGATTCTGGCCTTTGTGTACGAGTTGGCCGGAAGAGGCTACCGGCGCAAGCGTAGCGCCGTGCCCGCAGGCACCTAGCGCGCCTGTTTAGCATAGGCGGAGCAACGGAACGAGCATGGCCGAGAACACAACCCCCGCTTTGCTGCCACCGCAGGTCGTGAAACGCCTGCGCGCCCTGGCCTATCCGCTGGCCTCGATGACCCTGATCCTGGTCATCCTGGTGCCCCTTCCCACCTGGCTGATGGACCTGCTGCTGGTGACCAACATCACGGCTTCGGCCGTGGTGCTGCTGACCGTCATGTACATGCACGGTCCGCTGGAGTTCGCGACCTTCCCCTCGCTGCTGCTGAGCATGACGCTGTTCCGGCTGGTGCTGAACACGGCCACGACGCGACTGATTCTGACCAACGCGGACAAGGGCACAGCGGCCGCGGGGCACGTTATCGAACAGTTCGGGGAGTTCGTCGCCTCCGGCTCGCTGGTGGTCGGAGTGATCATCTTCCTGATCATCATCATCATTCAATTCGTGGTCATCACCAAAGGAGCCACGCGTATCGCCGAAGTGGCGGCGCGGTTTACCCTCGACGGGATGCCAGGCAAGCAGATGGCCATTGACGCGGACCTGAACGCCGGCCTGATCGGCGAGGCCGAAGCCAAGGCTCGCCGCGAGGAAATCACTCGCGAGGCGGACTTCTTCGGGGCCATGGACGGTGCCGCCAAGTTCGTACGCGGTGACGCTATTGCCGGCTTGATCATCACCCTCATCAACATCGTCGGGGGGCTCATTGTCGGCATGATCTTCCTGGGCCAGCCCCTGTTCTGGTGCCTGGAGACGTTCACCAAGCTGACCATTGGCGACGGCCTGGTCTCTCAAATCCCTGCGTTCATCGTCTCGATCGCAGCGGGTATGATCATCACCCGGACCAAAGGGGAAGAGAGTCTGGGCGAAGAGTTATTGGGGCAGTTCACTTCCCGCCCGGTGGCCCTGGGCGTCACCGCCGGGTTCCTCGGCCTGCTGGCCCTGACACCTCTGCCCAAGCTGCCTCTGCTGATGATGGGCGGCGGCTGTGCAGGCATTGCCATCGTCCTGTCACGGCAGGCCCAGGTCGCCAGGAAGCAGGCCGAACAGGTCGCCGCCAAGGACGCGGCTCGCAGGCCGGAGAAACCCGAAACCCTCCTGGCCGTCGATCCCATGGAGTTGGAGGTAGGCTACGGACTGATCCGGCTGGTGGACCGCAAACAGGGCGGCGACCTGCTGGACCGGATCACCAACATGCGCAGGCAGATCGCCCTGGATTGGGGCATCGTGGTGCCGCCCATTCGAATCCGGGACAACATCCAGCTCGAGCCCAACCAATACGTAACCAAGATTCGCGGAATGGAAGTGGCCCGCGGCGAGGTCATGCCGGGGCAGTTGTTGGCCATCGACTCGGGCATGGTCACGGACCCGATCGGAGGCATCGAGACGAAGGAGCCGGCCTTCGGCCTGCCGGCTCTGTGGATCTCGGATCAGGACCGTCACGTGGCCGAGCACCGCAACTACACGGTGGTCGAGCCCTCCAGCGTGATGGCCACCCACCTCACCGAGGTGATTCGCAGCCACGCGGCTGAGCTGCTGACTCGCGAAGAGGTCCACCGGCTCCTGGACAACCTGAAGGAACGCTCGCCCAAGGTGGTCGAGGAGCTGGTGCCGGAGGTGATGAAGCCCGGCGAGGTGCAGAAGGTGCTCCAGGCCCTGCTGCGCGAGCGTGTGCCCATCCGAGATCTGGAAACGATCCTGGAGACTCTGGCCGACTGGGCGGCACGTACCAAGGACGCCGACGTGCTGACCGAGTACGTGCGTAACGCTCTGGCCCGCACCATCTGCCAGCAGTACCGCGACCCGGGAGAGCCGGGCGGACCTCCCAAGATCCATTGCATCACGCTGGATCCGAAGGTCGAAGACCTGCTCAATGCACACCTGGACCGGAGCGAGACCGGCTCGGTGCTGACCATCTCGCCCGCGGTCCAGAACCAACTGGTCTCGGCCGTTCGGGAGCAGATCGACGAAGCAATCAAGCTGTCGGGCGGCCGAACCGTGGTCATCCTCTGCTCGCCCCAGGTGCGGGCCTGGGTGCGGCGCATGATCGAGCCAGGCATGCCCCAGATTGGCGTACTGGCCTACAACGAGATCGTTCGGGGGCTGGAAGTAGTCTCTCACGGAATGGTGGTGTTGCCCAATGAACTTGCGGACGTATCGAGCTGACTCCATGGCGGCGGCGCTGGCCAAGGTCAAACAGGACCT